>CAWHSC010000001.1:0-1915275 GCA_963831945.1 uncultured Solirubrobacterales bacterium
GGGTCGTGGGTCTCGGTCAGCGTCGCCCAGCCGTGTCCGTCATCGACGGGCACACAAACGCTGAGGCTGCCCACGACGCAGCTATCAGACGGCAAGCACACTCTCACCCTCGTCGCAACCGATGCCGCCGGCAATCAGTCGACCGTCGCCTCCGAGGAAATCACAGTGGACAACAGCGCGCCAGCGGCGCCCGTCAGCCTGGCGGCGAGCCCCACGCAGACAGGCGGCTCGACGTTCACGGTCACTTGGAGCGACCCACAGGGCCAGCTCGCACCAATCACCGGCGCGCTCTACCAGGTGTGTCCTGCAACCGGGTCGGGATCGTGCACCGCTCCCGCCGCGGCGCCTGCAGCGGGGCCGGCGAGTGTGACCGTTCCCGGCCCTGGAGGTTGGAGCATCGCCGTGTGGCTGAGCAACGCAGCGGGCAATGCGAGCCCGGCCAACGCCGCACACACCAACGTCGTCGTGCCGCCCTCAAGCTCCGGCAGCTCGGGCGCAGGCCATAGCGCGACAGCGACCACGCCGAAGGTCCACATCACGGAGACGCTGCGCGGGCGCGAGCTGGTCGTGCACGTGACCGGGCCTGCAAGTGGAAGGGTCCGCGTGGGCTTCACCGGCCGGCTGAAAGGAAGGATCGTCGCCTCTGGCGCCAAGACCGTCTCCCTGCAGCATGGACGCCTGACGGTGACGTTCAGGCTCGGCCCTCGGACGGCGGCGAGCGCTCTGATCCGCGTGAGCGCGAAGCTCGACCACGAGACCGCCGTAACGAGCACGTTGCATCGTCGCAAGCCTCGTCCGAAGCCGACGCGATAGTTGCCCGGTGCCGTACCCCGCGCGCTCCTACATCGGCTATGTCGATGACTCTGGCAACGAGGACCTTGGGCTCCTGTGGGTCGCGCTGCTCATCCCGTTCGAGCAGTGGACTGAGTACCTGCGGCGCTGGCTCGGCTTCCGCAAGAACCTCTACGCCAAGACGCGCGTACCGGCGTCCCACGAGCTGCACGCCCAGGTGTGGCTCTCGCCCGATCCCTTGCAGGAGACAGAGCTGGAGGCCCTGGATGCGCTGCGAGACGACAACGGCGAGCTGCCGGGCATCCTTCTGAGCGGCAAGGCGGCACGCCGCGAGCGAAGCCGCTGGTATGAAAAGGCGCTGCTGACGATCGGCACGTTCACCGACGCCAGGGTCCTGACCGTCTACACGTCTGAGCACTCCGGGCCAGCGAAGATCGCGCTGTACGACGAGCTGCTGTGCTTCATCGAGGAGTTCCTCGCGCCCGAGAAGGCGCACGCGACGCTGCTGGTCGACGGCGCGATGGACAGCGGCAGCCACCTTCGCACCGCGCACCGCGCGCTGCTCGTCAAGCACCGGCGGATCGTGGAGGACGCCGCGCTGCGTCGCTCCTCCGACAGCCAGCTTCTGCAGATGACCGACATCTGCGCTTACGCGGCCTTTCAGAGCCTCCAGGGCAAGCGCAACCCGGCGTTCGCCTCGCGCTATGAGAAGCTGCTGGAGCGGCTGATACAACGGCCGTTCGGCGTGGACACGGGTCGGTGCATCCGAGGCTTCGACTACGCAGCCGACATCGCCAACTGCCCGAGTGAGCGAATCGCCAAACGGCGTTAAAGCACAAGCCCCGGTCTCCCAGGGCTTGTCTCAGATCGGACTGTAGGCTCACCTGTGCAGGTGTACAGCCCATCGACAATGTAGCAGCCCGCACCGTCGCTCGCAACACCTTCGGCACCGGACTGCAGTATCCACGGTTGCCGTATCGTCGGCAACCCAATGGCTCGGGGCCGCGATATCGTCGCTCGGCCATCGCGGAGCGTGACCTCGCCCGACGAGCGGGAGCACGCGGACGCCTCAGCGGGGAAACATCCCGAGGGGTCGGTCCCTCTGCGGATCGTCGCAAAGGAGTGGACGCGGATCGGCCTGACGGGGTTCGGCGGCCCACCGGCGCATATTGCGATGCTGCGTCGGCTGGTCATCGACCGCTACGAATGGATGGACGCTCGTGCGTTCGAGGACGCCAATGCCGCGTGCGGCCTGTTGCCCGGCCCCGCCTCGACGCAGCTTGCGATCTTCTGTGCATACCGTGCCGCGGGGCCGTGGGGTGCGATCGTCGGCGGGCTCGGGTTCGTGGTGCCCGCCGTCGTGATGGTGCTGGCGCTGTCGGTCCTGTTCCTCGCCAGCGCACCTCCAAGGTGGGTGATTGGCGTCGGGGCAGGTGCAGGCGCCGCGGTCGCGCCCGTGGCCGTGCACGCCGCGCTAGGTCTGCTTGCTCCGAGCTTTGAGCGGGTGCGAGCTGCGCGCGGGCGAGTGCTGCGCTGGCTGGCCTATCTGATCGTCGCGGCCGGCGCGGCGGCGACGATCGGCGGCTATCTCGTCCTCGTGCTGCTGGCGTGCGGGGTTCTCGAGCTGGCCTGGCAGCGGCGCGCAGCAGCGACGCTCTCGCTCAATCCGGTGCTGCTCGCCACGGTGACGGGCGCCGGCGGGGTCGGCGCGCTGGTGTGGACAGCGTTGAAGGTCGGCGCCCTCTCTTACGGCGGCGGCTTTGTGATCGTCCCGCTGATGCAAGCCGACGCCGTACACGTCTACCACTGGATGACAAGCGGCCAATTCCTGAACGCCGTTGCGTTGGGGCAGGTCACTCCCGGCCCCGTAGTCGCTACGGTCGCTGCCGTGGGCTATGCCGCACACGGCATCGCGGGCGGCGTGCTCGCTGCAGCCGTCGCGTTTGCCCCGTCCTTCTCGTTCATCCTGCTCGGTGGCCAGCGCTTTGAGCGCCTGCGCCAGAATGCCGCCGCGAGGGCGTTTCTCGACGGCGCCGGACCTGCCTCGATAGGCGCGATCCTCGGCGCCGCAATCCCGCTGGCGAGCGCACTACAGGAGGAGTGGCAGTACCTCGTGCTGGGCGCCGCCGCGGTGGCGCTGCTGCTTGGGCGCCGAGGGGTTGTTCAGACGCTGCTCGGTGCAGGCGTGGTGGGTCTGCTCGCCTCGATAGCAGGCGCTCCGCTGCCGCATTGACAGAAGCGGTGCGCCCGGCCGTGGGGCGGTTTCGCTCAAGCAGACTTGCTGCCCCCCGGCTGGTGGGCGCACGGTGGCTAGGCCGCGAACAGCTCCAGCTGCTCGGTTTCCCCCAGCGGCTGGATCGGCGCCACCGGCCTGGGCCGCGGCACGAACGGGATCACGTTGCTGGTGTTCTGCCACGCGGCCTGCAGCTCGGTCTCGGCGATCTCCTCGCCGGTGAGCGGCACGCCCTTGGCCTGCAGTTCCTTGAGCACCTGCTCCATCGAGATTGGCTCCTCGCGCTCGTCCATGAGCTGCCCGTCGAGTGCGAGGTCGGCGGCGGCGGCCTTGGCTGAGAGCAGCTTCCACTTCTTCTCGTCCAGGCTGCCCTTGGTGAGCATCACGTAGACGGTGACGGGCTTCTTGCTGCTCAACCTGTGGGCGCGGGCGATGAACTGGTCGAACATCTCGTAGCTGAAGACCAGTCCGTCGACCACGACGACCGAGGCGGTGTCGAGGTTGTGCCCGAGCCGGATCGCCGGGATGCCACAGAGCAGGACCTGCAGGCTGCCGTGGCGGAAGTCGCGCATCACGACCGCGCGCTTCCTGGGGTTGACGGTGGCAGCCTTGCCGTCGCGTTCCTCCACGATGTGCCCGGCGCGCACGCCCTTTTCCTTGAGGCGGTCGCACAGCCAGCGGCCGGTCTCGATCAGGTCAGAGCCGACGAGGATCTTCTCGCCCGCCTGAACGTGCTGGAGGATCAGCTCCAGCGTCTTCATGTTCTTCGGCGTCCAGTTGGAGTGCTCCAGGCCCTCAAGGCCCGGCCAGCCACGGTCAGTCGCGGCCTCCGGGACGGTGGTCGCGTACTCCAGCTTGGTGAGCTGGCCGCAAGCAGCGGCGAACCGCTCGATCTGGCCGCTCTGCACGAGCGCGTGGTCGGGGTACTTCCAGGTGAAGAACCGAGCGAACGTGCTCTTGCTGAGCCAGTGCTTGTAGAGCTCGTGCTGGGCGACGCCCATCGGCGCGTAGACTGTCTTCATCGTGCAGGGGACGATCGGCTCGCCGAAGTCGCGCTTGCGCCGGCGGATCATCGCCGCAGCGGACAGCCGCCAAAACCGGCTGACGTTCGTGATCTGCGGCAGCACCTTGCGCTTCTCGCGGCGGTGCGCGGTGGCCGAGCCCCGGCGGCCGTAGGTGTACTCGATGACGCAGAAGTCGGACTCGAACGCAGCGAGCCCGCCGTCGTAGCTGTAGGGGAAGCGCAGGCTGGAGTCGCCCAGGCACCACCACATCAGCCAGAAGATCTGGTTGACGTAGTTGGAGATCGGCGTGCCGGTGGCCAGCAGCTTATTCCGCGCTTGCAGGCCGCGGATCGCCTTGCTGCGCTGGGAGGTGTCGCCCTTGATGAGCGTGCCCTCGTCGATGCAGATCACCCCGTCGCGGAAGGCGCCGGCGAGATAGTGCGCGGCGCTCTTGACGCGCAGGCCCTTGTGCACGTAGCCGCAGGTGCGGGTGCGCTCCTCGCCCCTGACCTCCTCGGCGTGGACCGCTGAGCAGACCAGTGGGCTCTGCTTCTGCCAGCCGTCCTCGCGCGAGGCATGGCAGGCCGGGCAGAATTCAGTCGAGTCGAGCACGACGCGCTCGCCCTCGGCTTCGTGAACGGGCACCGCCTGGACGGGCAGCGGCTCGTTCTTGACGCCGAGCAGCGAAAGCACCTCGTAGTGGGTGATGTACCAGCCCTCACCCCCTGCGCGCAGGTGCTTTGCGACGCGCCGGGCCTCGGAGGGCGTGGTGATGTGCTCGACGGTGATCCCGAGCTTGTCGGAGATGTCCAGGCGGTACTGCGGGATCAGGTCCTGCGGGACGATGAACAGGACTTGGTTGCGCGCACCGTTGCGCACAGCACCCAGCGCGTAGCCGGCCGCGCCGAGGGTCTTACCGCCGCCCTGCTCCCAGCTCAGGATGAATCCACCGCCATCGCGCGTCTTGGTCAGGGCGCGCGCCAGGTCCTCGCGCTGGAAGTGCTTCCACGCGAACGCGGAGTCCTTGCCGTTGGCGCGGCCCTCCGCGGCGATCTCGTCAATTAGCTGGCGCTGGCGCTCGACCTCCTCGGGAAAGCGCGTGGCGATGTCGCCGGGATTAGGGATCTCGAAGTGCTCAAGTAGGTACTCGATGTCCTCGGTGGACTCGCAGAACTCCTTGTCGCCGACCTGGATGACGAGCACCTTCGCCTCCTCCTCGTACTTGCGCACAACCGGCTCGCCCTGCTTGTTGCGCGTGACCTTCTCCCCGCTTCTGACGTTGATCCGCGAGTCGGTACGCAGCGGGTAGCGCGTGCCCTCTTGAAAGCCCCGCTCGGGGTCCGAGCGGGTGCAGAGGATCGAGTCCAGGTCGGTGAGGTAGCCGAGCCGCATCTGCGGACGGACCTCGTAGAGCGGGATGACCTCCCGCTCGGCCGCAGAGGCAACCTGCGCCACGGCGTCGTGCACGGCCGGCGCGATCGTCAGGTCGCATTCCTGCTCCAGCTCGCCGAGCAGCCGCCAGTCCAGCGCGTTGAGCGCGAAGTGGCCGACCGGCTGGTTGTGCAGGGTCTCGATGAGCTTCAGCCGTCCGGCCTTGGCGAGCGCCTGGCGGACGAACGGCCCCGGCCGAATCGCCAGCCGATCACGCCCGCGCAGTTCGACGGAGTAGGTGCGGCGCTGGCTGGCTTCCTCGCGGCGTCGGCGCTCGAGCTCGCGTGCGACCAGCCGCCACGGCTCCACCGGACCCACCCGCGGATAGGAGAGCGAGCCCGTGTAGAAGTGGCCGGTATCGCACAGCGCGCGCTTAACCCGGAACGTGCAGTAAGCGCTGGGGAGTGACCGGGGAGCCCGCGTGCGGCGATCGGGGTTGTGGGCGTGACGTTGGGGGGTGTGATGGTGGCCGTGTGGGCGGTTCCGCGGAACCGCGATGCTTGTAAGCGGCCGGTGTGCGGGCAGCGGTGATGACGGCCGGGTGGCCGAGTCGTCTGCTGGGTGGCGGTGGGGCTGGTGGCTGTTCTCAGCCAGTGGCGGCTTGAAGCGTTTTGAGTTTCTGGAATGCGGCGAGGAGCTCGGCTGCCCATGGCCACGTGTCTTGGAGGTGGAGCTTTGCGCGGCGGCCGGAGAACGCGAGGCGCCCGGCGATGTGCAGCAGCCGGTAGCGGATGCGCTTGGGCTCGGCGTTGGCCAGCTCGCCGGTGAGGGCGAGCGCTTGGGTCCAGACGATCAGGTCGTGAGCGAGCATCACGATCTCAAGCCACACCTCGTTGAGCGCGAACTCTTTGAACGGGAACTTGGATAGGCCGGTGTCCTTGTCATCGCGGATGCGATCCTCGACGTGCGCGTGCTGGCGGTGGCGGCACTCCAGGACGGCGATGTCCTGGTCGATCTGGTCGGTAAGGATCGCTTGGAAGCGGTAGCCGTCGTGGTCGGTGAACGACAGCTGCGCTCCGGGGTGCGGGCGCTCCCTACGCACGATCAGCCGGGAGCGCTCGGGCCAAGCGGACAGATCAACCATGCTGGTGATCTCCACGACCTCGCCGTTTTTGCGGGCTGAGCCGTCCTGGTCGAGCGCCACAACCCAGGCGTCCTGGGAGACCTGGAGGATCGCTGAGCGGACCGTCTCGGTCAGCTCGTAGCCGACCGAGAAGCGCATATTGCCCTCCCTGCAGTAGTCAACCAGCCCGTGGGTGGCGCCGGCCGTGTCCGCGCGCACCAAGATCTCCAGCGACTGCACGTACTCGGCAGGGATCTGCTCGAGCGCCCGGTCCAGCACCGCCACATGATCAGCGGCGGTGTTCGAGCCGGCGTTCCCCGGCCGCAGCAGCCCACCCATCGCCTCGCGCGTCTCATCAAGGTAGACCTGCAACGGGTGAAACCCGTAGCCGCCCTTGTAGTTCCCAGCCGCCTTCTCCTTCTCCGAATGCGCCGTGATCAGCGTCGCGTCAACATCGAACGTCAAGCGCTCAGGCGCACCATGCAACTCCCAGAACCGGGCCCGGGCGCACGCGTGCGCGTCACGGAGGGCGTCCAAGGACCCTGGCGTCGAGGCAATCCGGTCAATCACCCGAAACGCAGTCGAATCAGACGCCACCGCCCCGAACAACGCGTCCTGCTCACGGACTGCGCCGAGATCAGAGACGCACTCGCCGCCATCGACCAACATCACCGCCAGATCGCGGACCACCCGGCCCGGATCATGACCCCGACGCCGCTGCTTGATCCCGGCCAACCCCAACGACAGCGCATTGGTTAGCCCGACCTCCTCAGCGACCTGCGCGACCAGCGCGCTGCCCGCGTGCGAGACCAAACCCGCTCCGTCCGACGTAACTTCTACGGTTACCGAGCGTCCATCACGCATCACCCTCAAGGTGAACCTCCTGAGTTCGGGAATCGGCCCTTCAGCAAGCCCAGGATTCTCCAAGCCCAGTCGGACGTTTCCGCGCCCCCGCTCACCCCGGGGGCGCGGCCGTTACTGCACGCCCCGGGTTAATCTCGTGACTGAGCGCTCGCTCGGCGAGTTCTTCCCTGGAAGCCTCAGCCTCCACCAGCAGGCCGCCATCGTCGCTGCGGTCATCCGGCCCGACGAAGAACGCGATCAGGCACGGCAGGTCCACGCCGTCGAACAGGTCCTCGCACTCCACCACGGCGAACACGGCCGCCGCGTCCTCACGCGAGAGCACCTCGCGGCGGAAGCGGTCGCGCCCGCAGATGAACGCGCCAACGCCTTCAGGGGCCAGCAGAGCGAGGCTCATCCGCCACACCGCGACGGCGCTGTTCTCGGCGCGTCCCGCGCCGTCGGTCCAAGGCAGGCCGAAGGGCGGGTTGGCGACGATCTGCGGGAACTGCACGCCTAGCTTGCGCAGCATCGGAAAGACGCGCTGCACATCGCCGGTGATCGCGTGGTAGTCGCCCGCCTTGACCTGATCGCCGTCGACCTCGACCCCGAAGCGCTGATCGCTCGGCCACGGAGCCAGAAGCGCACCGTTGCCGGCCGTGGGATCGAGCACCGGCACGCGACCCAACGGGTCGATCGTCTGCTTGATGAACTCAGCCGCCTCCCGCGGCGTGTAGAACTGCTGCAACCCACGGATATCGCCGTTCCGGGTGGTGCCGAGCACACCCCGCGAGGAGTCGAGTGCTTCATCGGTGAGGGCTCCGCCGAACAGCGCGCCGCGCTTGCCACCAGCGACGGGTTCTGCGACCGCAACCGCTTGAGACATGAGGCCGTCCTTTCGCAATGGCCCCACCCCGTGTGGGGCCGATGCCGGACGCGCGGCACGCCCAACGGGCGTGCGAAAATCGCGCGGGCATGGCCGCACGCGGGAGTTGCGGCTCCCGCGCTTTCAGCTCAGGACGCCGACAGGGCCACGGAACTGCGAGTAGCCCATACGGCTCGGTAGAGATCGACCCTCAGCCCGAGCGAGAGTTCACCTAGTCAGAAGCACTGCGAGCAGCCCGAGGCAGCCGCCGACCAAGCTGAAAACGACTGCTTGGCGGAAAACCGTCAGACGAGTGGCGACGGTGTTCTCGCCAGTTGCCATCATGCGCGTGTAGCTGGACGCGAGGGCCTGATCAATCGGCGGAGTTGAGGCGCTCAGTACCGCCGCGTGGATCACGCGGAAGTCTGCCTTTACCGTGAGGATGGCGGCCGCGCCGGCAACGCCGTAAACCAGGATGCCCAGCCCGACCAGCCACACCGCGGCAAGAACGAACGTCGGCCGTGCTGAGACGAAACCCCCACCGAGCGCCGCGATGACGGCAACACCCAAAGTAAAGAGCCACTGTGCTCGGCCTCGAATACTCTCAAGGTCGCCTTGCTGACGATCTACCTGGCGTTGGCCCTCCTCGATAAGCAGCGCCAAGTCGTCGCTGCCCCACTGATCGAGAGGTCGGGCCTGAACTTGGTCGGCTCGAAAGACCGGGATATTGTGCCCAGGAGCTACTAGTGGTTCGTCTGTGAAGTGCGTTGGTGGTTGAAGGGGTGTCGTGGTCTTTGCCGAACTCGTCGCTGGTTGGGTCCAGCGATGATGGAGGTTCGGTATGCCTGCGTTGGCGAAGAGTGTTGAGATCGCAGCGGACGATCAAGCGGAGCTTGATCGGATTGTGCGCTCGAGCACCGCTGAGGTGCGGATGGTCGAGCGCGCCCAGATCGTGCTTTGTGCCGCGGAAGGTCGTTCGGCTGCGGAGATCGGCCGGCTGGTGGGGTGTTCGACGAACACGGCGCAGAAGTGGCGGGCGCGCTATGAGCAGGATGGGATCGCCGGGCTCCGTGACTTGCCGCGCTCGGGTAAACCTCTGATCTATTCGCAGGCGGATCGGGCGAGGCTGATCGCCAAGGCGTGCACGCGTCCACCGGAGACACCAGAGGGGGCTCAGCAGGAACGCTGGACCTATGAGCAACTCGGGCAGGCGGTGGGGATGTCGCGTGCCCAGGCACACACGATTCTCGCGCGCGCCGACATCAAGCCGCACCTGACCGACTACTGGGTGATGAGCGACTTCTCCGACCCCGAGTTCGAGGAGCGCCTGAAAGGTGTCTGCGGTCTGTACGTGAATCCGCCAGAGAACGTGCTGGTCGTCTCGATCGACGAAAAGACCGGGATCCAGGCCAAGGCACCAACCAAGCCAGACATCCTTCCTGCTCCTGGGCGAACGACACGTCGCGAGCACGAATACATCCGCAACGGCACGCAGTGCCTGTTCGCGTGTCTGAAGGTCCACGAGGGTGACGTGCTCGCGATGACCTCGAAGACCCGCAACCGCTTCGATCTGATCCGCTTCCTCGACCAGCTCGACAGCGAGATCCCCGTCGTCGAGGGCCAGCAGATCATCGCGGTCAGCGACAACCTCTCCACCCGCGGCACCGAAGAGGTACAGGAATGGCTCGCCGCTCACCCTCGCTGGAGCTTCCAATTCACCCCCACCCACGCCTCGTGGCTGAATCAGGTCGAGATCTTCTTCTCGATCCTCTACCGCCGACTGCTCAAGCACGGCATCTTCTTCAGCGAGGAAGACCTCGCCGAGCAAATGCTCGCGTTTATCGAGACCTACAACCAGACCGCCAAACCATTCAAGTGGACCTACACCGGGAAGGTCCTCGAGGCATAACCCACAAACTTCACAGACGAACCACTAGACCGAGAACGTGAGCCAGATAAATCCACTGGCCCTGGACGAATGCTCGGAATCGACTTCCCACGGATGGAGCCTACGCACCGCGCAGATGGCCGGCAATCGCGTCGGCGACTGCATCACTGACGGGCTCGGGGAGAAATAGCCACTGTCCCGCTGGGTTTAGGTCGATGAATACGGCATCCTCGCCGGTGTCGATCCAGTCTTGGCTGGAATACCCCAAACCCATACCGATCGCCAACCGCCGCGCTGCCTCCTCGATCGTCGGCTCGCACGTCGCTCTGAAAGCGTGGTGCGCCTCGTCGCTGCGCCGCCAGTCGAGCGGGAGGTCGTCGGCGAGCAGCTCGCAGCTCCAGGCCCGATCCTTAAACGTCACGACGCGCAGATGTCGACGCGCGGGAATCTGCTCCTGCACGAGGAAGGGTGCGCCGCGCAGCGCAGCAAGTCGCTCGTCGCCCCGTCGGAGAGTCTGAGCCCACAGCACCCGAGCCTCCCCGTTGGCTTGGATGAAATGGCCAGCACCGAGTGGCTTGACGACGAACTCATCACCGAACTCATCGGGTATTGCCTCCGGTCTGCTGGCCACGACTGTGCGGGGGACGCGGATACCGAGTCGATTGGCATGACGAGCTTGACGTAGCTTGTTCTCTGCACCTATGAGCCGTGGATAGGGCGTTAGCCAATCCACATCGACGTTGCTGGCGATGCCAAGGATCAGGGCGATCCAAGCTCCTCTGACCGCTGCGTCTCGTGAGCCGCCGATGGTGCCGACGCGCCAGCCAGGCGGGCTCAGGCGACGAACCCAGCCGCGGGCACCTGCAAGGCACAGCCGATCGGGCTGACCGCCAGTGCCAACGGTGAAACAGCCATCATCGAGCAGGAACTCATCTTGTTCGAGACTGGAGGCGTCGAACACGAGCGGCGCGGGCGAACGCATCGCCGTGACTACTGCCTGTACGTGCTCGTCCTCAAGGCTCCCGACGATCAGCGCTGAGTCAGCCACCGCGCCCGTGGATGATGTCTTCGTCGCCGCCTGCGTCCTCCGTGTCGCCATCTAGCGTCTCCTTGGTGGCGGTCAGGCTGGTCTCGCCAGCCAACGTCCCCACTGGAGCCGGCTCTGCCAAGACCTCATAGAGCGAGGGTCCGTGCTGGATCGGCTCAGCCATCAATCTCCGCCTCCTGCAAGAGACTGGCGTCCTCATCGACGGTCTCGGCAGTCTTTGTGATCCTCGTCTCGCCGATGGTGCCACCCGCGGCTATGGGCCGCGCCAGCACGTCGTAGAGCGAGCCTTCAGAGGCCGGCGTCGAAACGAGCTGGGTGCTCAAGCTCGAAAGCCTCGGTGTCATTGTCCAAGGTCTCCTTCTGTCGAGTGATCATCGTCTCGCCGACATGGTTGCTCGCGGCCACAGTCTCGGCGAGAACGTCATAAAGGCTGGTGTTCAACGGCTGGTCGCGGACCATTCCGTCACGGTACACGAGGCTGCGGTCGAGCCAGCGGCGTCGAGCCACGCCGTTGCGGCGGGCCGGTCGATTCTTCTTGCTGAAGAATCCTCGGCATCGCACGTCGCCATGCCGAGACCCTCCGACGCTAGGTTTCTTATGTGATTGCCTCCGCTGTCGACACGTTCGCCATAGCCTGTACTTGGGTGTTCGGAGTGGTCGGGCTGATGGCATCTGTGGTCACGGTGCAGACGCTCTGGAACCGTCCTCACGTCGACGCGAGGTGGATCAGTGAGGACGCTGGCGAGGGCCATCGGCCCTGGGAGGGTCTCGTAGTCGAAGTTCGACCCCGACAGCGACCCGTTCGGATCGAGCGGCTGGAAATAGAACTCCGGTACGGCAAGCGACGGGGCTGGCGTCGCAGGCGCTCCTCCCACTTCTTCGAGCTGTCGTCCCGCCCTCAGTGGCCATACGTGCTTCAAGACGGAGAGGTCATGGAAGCCCACCGCGACATCGATCAGGCGGTCGATGAAGCTCACCAAGCGATCGGCGATGCCCGATTGAACTCGACCTCACGAATCGTGGTCCGGTGGGGGCATCACCGGACGCTTCGTGTTCGCTACTGACCGACCCGATCGTGAGTCGGCGCCTCGACCGCCGTCCGATGCTCGGCGGCTCGGACTCCTCTGTCGAGACTGAGAGCCGCCTCGTACCCATAGGCGCCAACGGCGACAAATTCGATGGCCGCTTGCGCCCCCTCGGGGTCATTACTTGCATGGCTATCTACCTAACCGTGCGCGAGGTTGCCACGTTGGCTCGCTGCGAGCACAAGTCGGTGCGGCGCGCTATCGCTGCGGGCAGGCTGCGCGCATTTCAGCCCACAAACAAGCTGCTCATTCGGGAGGACGACGCCTACGCCTGGATCGAAGGCCGGCCGGCCGCAACGACCGGCTTCCTTCCTAGCCTACGTTCTGCGCCGAATCGCCGACGCCCGGCACCGGGGTCTCAACGGCCCGGTAGCGTCGCCGATCTGCGAGAGATCGAACGAAAGGTCGTGCAGGCATGAGTATCCATAGGCGAGACGATCGAGGAGGCCAGTATGAGGTCCGCTGGCGTGAGGGCGGCAGACAGCGCACCCGGCTTTTCTCGAAGAAGGGCGACGCCCAGGCGTTTGAGCTCGACATCAAGCGCCGCCGCCAGCTCGGCCCGCTCGCGGCCGGGGTCATCCAGAACAGGGTCACACTGGCTGAGTTCGTCAGGGATGAGTGGTGGCCGCGCTATGCCATCCCGAACCTCAAGGAGTCCACTCGTCGGCGCTACCTTGAGGTTTGGGGCACACACCTGTTGCCGCGCCTCGGTGGCTACCAGGTACGGGAGATCACGCCAGCGCTAGTCGAGGATATGTGCGGCCAGTTTCGGGCGTCGGGTGTCGGCGTGCAGACGCAACGCAGGCAGTGATGCTGCTACAGGGGATTCTCCGTCGCGCGGTCGTGCGCGGACTGATCCCGACCAACCCGGTCAGTGCCGTTGACAAGCCGCGCCAGCCGGCTACCAAGCGCCCCCAGCCGCTTGCACCGCTCACCGTAGAGACGATCCGTGCTGGCATGTCGCTGCGCGACGCGACGCTCACATCGTTGCTCGCCTATGGTGGGCTGCGTCCTGACGAGGCGACGGCCGCCCGATGGGACGACCTCGGCCAGGGCATCCTGCATGTCCACGCCAGCAAGACCGAGAAGGATCGAGTCGTCGACCTCCTGGGTCCGCTCGCCCAAGACCTGCGGGAGTGGCGCCTTGCGCAAGGACGCCCGCCGGATGCCGCCCTGATCTTCCCGCGCCGAGGCGGCAAGGAGTGGCAGCTGCACGACTGGCAGAACTGGCGGCGGCGCATCTATCAGCCGGCGGCGAGCGCCGCTGGCGTGACCGGCGACATGCGCCCTTACCGGCTGCGCGGATCGTTTGTCTCGCTGCTGTTGTGGGAGGGCCGATCCTTGACCTACGTCGCCGAGCAGGCAGGGCACTCGGTCGCAACGCTCGCCAGGCACTACGCCGGCGTGCTGCGCGAACTGGAAAGCCAGCCGAAGCAACCCGCGGCCGATGTGATCCGCAGCGCTCGTGAGGCCGTGAGATGTTCGCCAGATGTTCGCCACACGCAGGCGAACACGTGATGATCGAGCCTGCTCAACAAAGCAAAAAGCCCGCAAACGCGGGCTTTTTGCTTCCTATGGGCGATACTGGGCTCGAACCAGTGACCTCCGCCTTGTCGAGACGGCGCTCTCCCAGCTGAGCTAATCGCCCTAGGATCGACCGCAAGCGTATCAACGGGCAACCGATCGGCCCCTGCAAAACTCCCACGGACCGCGACGCCTGCGGATCACGGCACGATCGCCACACGCCCTCCTCCACCGACGACCGCTCCGGATTCGCCCGAGGCCGCTTCGCCCGCGCCTTCCACGCCACCGGCGCTTGATCCGCCGGCTTCTTCGCGACCTTCGGGGCTCTGCGTTTCGGCTTCGCCGTACGGGCTCTGTACGCCGTACGGCGAGCGTCCTTCGTCAGGCGACTGCGCCCCGTAGCCACCTTCGCCCTGGCTCTGCCCGGTAGCCGATGCGTAGGTGACGCCCTTGCCGGCTTCGATCGTGCGCACCGCCGAGACGACCGTGTCGGCGGGGATTGCGAAGCCCACGCCCGTGCTCCCCGGCTGCGAGCCGTCGACGCTCGGCGCGTCGCTGGCGATCTGCGAGTTGACGCCGATCGCTTCGCCCTGTTCGTTGAGCAGCGGCCCGCCCGAGTTGCCGGGGTTGAGCGCGGCGTCGGTCTGGAGCGCGCCGGTGATCTTGGAGCCGTCGGGAGCTGAGATTTCGCGGTCGAGGGCCGACACGATGCCTTTGGTGAAGGTCTCTTCGAGGCCGTACGGAGTGCCGATCGCGTACACGGTGTCGCCGACCTGGACCGAGCTCGAGCTCGCAAGCCTCAGCGCTTTCAGGCCGAGGCCCGACGGGTCGACGCGGATCAGCGCCAGATCCTTGTTGGCTTCTTCGCCGAGGAGCGTCGCGCCGCGGGTCGTGCGCGAGGATCCGCTGGCGTCGATCGTGATGCTCGTCGCGCCCTTGACCACGTGATCGTTCGTGAGGATCAGTCCCTCTTCGTTGAGGACGATGCCGGTGCCCTCATCCTCGCCTTCCGGAGTGACCACCTTGATCGAGACGACTCCCTTCGAGTCTCGTTCATAGATCTGGGTCGCCGACAGCGCCGTCGAGGCGACATCGCGGCGGGCACCAGAGGAGGAGGAGATGACCGGGACCGACGCCAACGCCGTGGTCATGCGCGCCTTCGGTGTCGCACCCGACGCCCCCCCACCAAGGAGCGGCACCGCCGCGCTCGCGGCAACGGCTCCAGCAAGTCCTGCCAACAGCATGGGTAGCAATAGTCGCCTCATGGGTCACCTCCGGGTTCGTGGGATGAGACGATGATTGGGGGAGCTGCTGTGCAGCCGCTAACAGTGCGCGAAAGCGCGGCTAACGGAGGAAGAAGAAGTTCATAACGCCCCGCCAACCGCCCGCTAAGCGCCCCGCCGGCCACAGCAGGCCACACGGTCGCGCCGGGCTCCCAGTGGGCCTCTGCTCCGCTCGACGCCCGCCTCCACCCGATACGCTTGTGGTGCAATTCCGGCGACGTGGCGGAGTGGCTACGCAGCGGCCTGCAAAGCCGTCTACACCGGTTCGATTCCGGTCGTCGCCTCTGGATCGCTTTCCGCCCACAGCTCGGTCAGCTTCGCCGCCGCATCCGGGTCGAAGCGAGTTGTTTCGCGCCGCCGCCCACGCCGGCCTGGGGGGCCGGGCGAGTGACCGCGCTCGAGCGCCGCTGCTAGAGCGTTGGCTGCAGCGCACTCGACGCTGAACGACACCGCGCAGAAGAACGTAGCGATCGGCGCGACCCGCATCCACTCAAATAGCTGCCCAGCGGCGATAGGTCCCGGGACGAGCCGTCGCGGCGTCAGGCCACTCGCCCGCCCTTGGAGTGCGTCGGGGCCTTGCGCTCCCTCGGTACGAAGAGTCCTTCGAGCAGGGTGCTCAGCGAGACCTCAAGCCCGTCCGCGAGGATGAGCAGCATCGTCAAGTGCGGATCCCGCTGTCCCTGCTCGAGCGCGCCGAGGTGAGTTCGGTGGACGTTGGCGATCTCCGCCAGCCCCTCCTGCGAGAGGTTGCGGCGCTCGCGCTCGGCTCGCAGTTTTTTCCCGAATGCCAGCAGCAGCCGGGCCCGCTCGGCCTTGTAGGCGTCGTCGGCGGCCTTCGCCTCCGGCCGTGGCTGGCTGACGCTCACGACCGAAGACCCGCTCGCTGAGCGCCGCACTCAGGCAGCCTCCAGGCAGCCAGCCCAAAGACAGGTTGCGTGAACGCTGCAGACGTGGTACGGTGAACCGATGCAGACAAAGCGATTCAATTCTATATCCCGCCGTCCCCGCCATTCCGCCGCCTCCGGCCCCTCCGCCGCCGCAGGCCGGAGCCGAACTCTCCCCGCCGGGCCTCAGCCGCGTGACTTGGATCGATCCTCCACGCATGCGACACTTGGAGGCGTGGAGCCAGTTCATGTCACGCTCAGCGGAGACCTCTCGGGGGAGTACGTGGTCGAGGACCGTCGTCCCGACGGCCGTGTCTTGCTGCGCCCTGACCTGAGCGTGAAGGCGATGCTCGCTCGCCACGGGGAGCGCAGGCTGACCCCCGAGGAGTTCGCGCAGCACTTCGGGCGGCTCCCCACAGACGGCGAGGGCTGATCCGTGGCCGACACCTGGGCCGCGGCGATCGTGCCGGTGCAGTTCGACGAGCACGCGATCGCCGAGGATCTCGCGCACCACCCGCCCGCCGCCCGCAAAGAGCTCGAACTGTTCAGGCGCGAAGTCGACCGCGACGGCGGGTTGCCCTTCTCCCGCTTCAAGCGCTGCGAGGAGGAGGGTCGCGACGGCACCCGCCTCGGGGGCTGCGTGAAGGCCTACGTCCCGTGGCCGACCGGACGCTTCGGTCTCGTCCTGCTTCCGGTCGCCCACTCCACGAGGCCGCTCGCCCTGCGAGCCTTCGCCTACGGCGTCCGCCACCCTGCGGCAAACAGGCTGAGCGTCTACGCGATCGCCGACCGGCGCCACAACGCCGACAGCGCGTGACCGGCACCCCCAGCGATGACACCGGTATAGTTCCGGCATCGTGAATGCCGATCGCAAGACCACCACGAGCGGCCGGGCAGTCGGGTCACGGGATCGGAGCACATGACCTTCTCCCACGAGGCGGACGGCGTCTTCCAGGGTGGCGGGGTCAAGGGGATCGCGCTCGCCGGGGCGCTCGAGGAGTTCGCCGACAGCGCCCGACACCCGGACAACTACGTGGACAGGTGGGTCCAGCTGGCCGGGACCAGCGCGGGCGCGATCATCGCCGCGTACCTCGCCTGCGGGAACAGCGTCGCGGACACCGGCAAGCTCGTCGCGGAAACCGACTTCACCCAGTTCGAGGACTGGGGCCCCGGCGGCGAGCTGCTGGGCGGCGCCGTCAACCTCGTCCTGCACCACGGCCTCGCCCACGGCAGGGTCTTCCTCGACTGGTTTCGCAGGCAGACCGAAGAGCAGACCTTCGGCGCCGTCGAAAGCGCCGGGCGCACCCTCAAGCTGATCGCCACCGACATCACCCGCCGGGAAATGCTCGTCCTGCCCGGCTCGCTGTCCAACTACCGGTTGGACAAGGACTCAGGCCCGATCGACCCACAGGCCTTCGCGGTCGCCGACGCCGTGCGCATGAGCATGTCGATCCCCTACTTCTTCCAGCCCGTCGAGCTGTTCCACGTCGAGACGGGCCTGCCCTCCACGATCGTCGACGGGGGCGTGCTGTCGAACTTCCCCGTGTGGATCTTCGACGTCGAGGACCACGACCCCAAGCGGCCGACCTTCGGCTTCAAGCTGATCGGCGGCAAGGGCGTCGGCGGGGGACTTGAAAAAATCGTCCGCGCCTTCGGCTGGCCCGTCCAGATGGGCGTCGACATCTTCCACACCACCACCGACGCGTGGGACGCCTACTGGGTATCCAACTCGACCTACGTGCGGACGTGCACCGTCTCCGCCGGCGACGTCGGGACGACCGACTTCAACCTGACGCCCGCGCAGCGGCAGTGGCTGCTCGAATCCGGCAAAGGTGCCGCGCGCGAGTTCCTCGATGAATGGCAGCCCGGCCAGTACGTCAACAGCTACGGACGCAAACTGTAAGGAAGGCGAGCATTCGGCGGCTCAGCCGGTGGACGGGTCAGTCAGGACGACACCGGGATGACGCCCGACCTCCCCCTCGGCCTTCAGGACGCCTCACCCCGGCGGGGTGCGCACCCGGGGGCGGTCCTTCGCCGCGTACATCGCGCGGTCGGCCTCCATCAGCACCGCTTCGCCGCCGGGGGCGTCCTGGTCGATCGCGGCGATGCCCACCGAGGCGGTGACCGAGACGCGCCCGCCGTCGGCTTCCACCGAGCACCCGGCGACCGCGTCGGCGAGCACGGTGGAGACCTTGCGGGCGGCCTCCGCGGAGGTGCCGGGGAGCAGCACCGCGAACTCGTCGCCGCCGTGGCGCGCAACCAGGTCGGTGCCGCGCAGGCGGTGCTGGAGCTCGCGCGCGACCGCCTGCAGCAGTTCGTCGCCAACCCGGTGGCCGTAGGTGTCGTTGACCGCCTTGAAACCGTCGAGGTCGAGCACGAGCAGCGCGGCCTGCTCGCCGTAGCGCCGGCAGCGCGCGACTTGCATCGCCAGCTGGCGCTCCAGGAGTCGGCGGTTGTGAAGGCCCGTGAGCGAGTCGTGCTCGGCGAGGTGGCGCAAGCGCTCCTCGATCAACTTGCGCTCGGTGATGTCCTGGATCTGAGCGATGAAGTGCTGCGGGCGGCCCTGGCGGTCGCGCATCACCGACACGGAGAGCACGGTGGAGATCACGTGCCCGCGCGCGTGGAAGTAGCGGCGCTCCATCTCGTAGTGCGAGATCTCCCCGGCGAGCAGGCGCCGCACGTACTCGAGGTCCGCGGAGAGGTCGTCGGGGTGGGTGATCTCCTCGAGGGACTTCGCGAGCAGCTCCTCGGAGGTGTACCCGGTGATCGTCAGCAGCGCGGAGTTGACGCGCACCCAGCGGCCCTCGGGGGTCAGCAGCGCCATCCCGATGGGGGCCTGCTCGAAGACGAGCTCGAAGCGCTCCTGGGCGTGGCGGCGGGCCTCCTCGGCGTGCTTGCGGGGGGTGATGTCGCGCGAGACCGCCACGCCGCCCACGATCTCCCCGGCTCCCCCGCGCAGCGGCCCGACCTCCACCTGGTAGCAGCGGGTGTCGTCGGCCGACCAGACCTCCAGCGAGCGGGTCTCCCCGTTCAGCGCGGCGCGGTAGAGCGGCTCGTAGGTCTCCCAGCGCTCGTCCAGGAGCACCTCTTCGGCGGGCATCCCCTCCAGCTCCACCGCGGAGAGCCCCTCGTGCTCCAGGGCGTGCCCCCCGGCGAGCACGTAGCGCAGGTCGCGGTCGAACACCAGCGCGGAGGCTGCGGGGAGGATGCGGAGCACCGTGAGCGCGATCTCACCCGCGCCGAGGCCCTCCAGCGAGTGGCGCGGGGAGGCAGACACACTCAAACTATCGGCACGTCGGGGGCGGGCCTTTAAAGGCTGAGGCGCTCAGGAGCCCAGCCGCGCGCGGCCCGCCGGCGCGCACACCCCGCGCGCGGCGGCCCCGGCGAAGACGGCGACGCGGTTGGAGGCGGTGTCCGCGACCAGCACGTCCCCGCGGCAGTCCACGGCGAGGCCGGAGGGCGCACTCAGCTCTCCCGGCCCGCCGCCGGGAGCGCCCCACGCGGCGAGCAGGCGCCCGTGCGCGGAGAACTCCTGCACGCGCCCCGCGGCGCGGTCGGAGACGAACACGTGCCCCGCGGAGTCCACCGCGACCCCGGACGGTTCAAGGAAGCGCCCGGGCGCGGAGCCGGCGCCCCCCCAGGAGGCAAGTAGCGCCCCGGCGGGCGAGAACTCGAAGACGCGGCGCCGCCCGGCGTCGGCGACAAACACCACCCCGCCGGGGCCGACGGCCAGCGCGACGGGGCGCACGAACGCGACCGACCCGAACGTGCCCAGGGGCTGCCCGGAGGAGGTGAAGCGCACGACGCGCCCGGCGCCGGTGTCGGCGACGTAGACCACCGCGCCGGAGGGGGAGAGCGCGACCCCGAGCGGTTCCAGGAGCGCGTCGGCGCCGCCGGACCCCCCGCCCCCGTACGCACCCGCGGCGGCGGCAGCGGGCGGCGAGCCGGGCGCGGCGGACACACCGAGCGCGCCGAGGAAGGCCCCGCCGGAGGAGAGGTGGCGCACGAGGCCGTTGCGGGGGTCGGTGACCCACAGCGACCCGTCGGGGGCGACAACGGCGGCGGTCGGGCCGAACCAGTGGCTGCCGATGACGGCGCCCCCGCCGCGCTGCCACTCGCCGAGAAACCGCAGCGAGGGACCGAAGTGGTAGAGGGGGCTGCGCGACCCGTAGGTCTCGACCACGAACAGCCCCCCCGCAGCGTCGGTGGCAACGCCGAGCGGGGCGACGAACTGCCCGGGGGCGGTGCCGGGCGTGCCGAAGGCCAGCAGCCCGCGCCCGAAGGGGTCGAACGCGACGACCCGTTCGTGGCCGGTGTCCGCGACAAACACACGCCCGGCGGCGTCCACGGCGGCGGCGCGGATGTAGGAGAGGTGAAAGCGACCGACCCCCGACCACTCTTCCACAAAGCGCAGCGTGCGGGTGAGCACGACGAGGCGGTTGTTGTTGTCGTCTACGACGTACACCCGCCCCCCGTGCACGGCGACGCCGAAGGGGTTGACGAACTGCCCGGGCCCGGTGCCGAAGGAGCCCTCGGCGTACAGCGGCCGGCCGGCCAGCGAGAGCGCCTGCACGCGGTGGTTGCCCTCGTCGGCGACGTACACGACGCCCCCCGCGACCGCGAGCCCGCGCGGCGAGGAGAAGCGCCCGGGCACGGAGCCGGGCCGCCCCCAAAGCACCGGGTCCGAGCCGTCGAGGCGAAAGCGCACGATGCGGTTATTGGCGGAGTCGGACACATAAACAAACCCCCCACCAACCGCAAGGCCCCCGCCCGGCGGCTTGTCGGGGCCGAAGCCGGGACCGAAGTCGAACTCCCCAAGCGCCCGGCCGGGCCGCCCCCATTCGCCGAGCAGGCGCCCCGAGGCGGTGAAACGCTCGACGCGCGCGTGCGTAGAGTCGAGCACAAAGACGTCCCCCGCGGCGTCCACCGCGAGCCCGTCAACCGCGCCGAACTGCCCGGGCCCCGAGCCAAAGGAGCCCCACTGCCCGAGAAAACGCCCCCCAGGGGAGAAGCGCTGCACGACGTGGGAGAACTGGTCGGCGACAAAGAGTTCGCCGTCGGGCGCGAACGCAAGCGCCTCGGGACAGCGCAGCACCCCCGCTCCGCGCCGACCGACGAAGCTCACACGGGTGTAGGGACACACCGCCCCAACCACCCCGGGACAGGCCCGCAGGAGCGCCACGCGCGAGGAGGACACGCCCCCACACCCCGCGCACGCGAGGACCGCCGCGAGCAGCAGGACGAGGGGAGGGAGGGAGGGGAGAAGAGGGATATCGCAGTGGCGCCCCGGGCGGCGTGGAGTGCGCTTGAGAGCGCGGGACGGGCTGGCCGCGCGGAAGAGTGGGCGCAGCAGACACCGGGGCGGACGGGAGAAACGCGGGAGCACGGCCCGTATGGTCGTGGATGACGCCCCAGAGCGCGCCGGCGCACCCACACGCGCAGCACACACCCCGGCCGCGAGCCTCCCGTTCGTCGGAAGCGACCGGGGCGGATCGGAGAACGTCACACACACTCGGGCCGGTCCCCGTGCACCCCGACGTCCCCACGCGCGCAGCGCAGAACCCCGGCCAAGAGCGCCCCACGCGTGGAGGGCCCCCGGGGCGGGTCGGAGAACGTCCCACACCCCGGGGGGTCGGTCGGCTACACCCCGGCGGTCGGTCCGACACACCGGCTGGCAGCCCCCTCAACCCGGTGGGTCCAAACAAGAGAAGGCCCCTACAATCAGAGCCGTGACAACCAAGGAACGCCTGCACCAGCTGGTCGACGGGCTCTCCGAGACCGAAGCCGACGAGGCGCTGCAGTACATCGCCTCGCGGCACGGAGACAAAGACGGCTTCACCCGCTGGCTCGCCACCCGCCCCGAGGACGACGAGCCGCTGACGCCACAGGACAAAGAGGCGATCGCCCAGGGCCGCACCGACCTCGCCGACGGGCGCCTGACCCCCCTCGGGGAGATCAAGCGCGAGCTCGCAGAGAAGACGCCGGAGCAGAATCGCCGAGCAGCCGCGCTCCTACGCGAAGTCAGACCGAAGCTGACCAGCCAGCGTCAGCGCGAGATCGCGGAGGAAATGGCCAAGAGGTTCGTGGAGCGCGCCGCGGTTGCATCCGACTCGCGCTAAGGGCCCACGAACCTAATCCGCCGCCGCCTCATCCTTCAGCTTCGCATCCAGCCTCCTGAGATCGCTCACCAGCTTGCCCACCTGAGCAGTCGCATCGGGATCACCCGCCGCCGCCAGCACAGCCCGAAGTTCGACCTCCTCGAGCAGTCGCACCGCAACGACGACAAAGCACTCGTGGACGCGATCGATGTCTGCGCCCGCGAGTAGCTGATCGCCCGCCTCGTGCGTGATGCTCTCGGCGACGTCGCGCGCTGATCCAACCAGTGCATCCAGATCGTCCACGCCGCAGAGGATGCCGCGCGCTTGGGACGGTACGCTCGCTCGGCCATCTGGAGCCACCGCTGGACGACAGCGCTTGCCCGCAGTCACACGGACGGGGCGTATCCTCGGACCCTGATTCGAATGGTCCACCACCCGCACACCCCACGTCCTCGCGGCGTTTCCCCTCCGAGAAGTCTGGTGCGCAGGCTCGCCACCCACACGCTGCGGGGCCTCGCGGTGTCGGTGGGGCTCACGCTGGCGCTGGCGGTCGTGGTCTCGCGGATGATCTCCTCCGCTGAGCCAGCCCACCGCGGCCCCTCCTCCTCGCCTACGGCGCCCACGCGGAGCTCGGCGCCCGCCCACCCGGGCGATCCGCGCGTGGGCGATCCCCCCGGCGCGCGCTCCGCAGCGCCCCCGGCGGGCGGGCCGGCTCCGGCGCCCCCGCGGGGCACGCCCGTAAGCGTCAGCGTCACCGCACGGCCGGCGGGGCCCGCGGTGCCCGCGGACTTCCTCGGGCTCTCCTTCGAGGTGCGCAGCCTGCCGACGATCGCGGGGTATGCCGCGCGAGGGGACCTTGTGGCGCTGCTGCGCTCGCTGGGGCCCGGGGTGATGCGCTTCGGGGGGATCTCCGCCGACGAACAGGCCGCGTGGGTCGGCGGCAGCGCGGCGCGGCCCGGGTGGGCGAGAGTCGCGATCGACGAAGCGGACCTCGCCGGGGTCGCCGCGCTCGCCCGGGAGACCGGCTGGCGGGTGCTGCTGACCGTGAACCTTGGCCACTACGACCCCGCCGCCGCCGCGCTGGAGGCCGCGGCGGCGCACCGGCTGCTGGGCCCCTCCCTCGCGGGGATCGAGATCGGCAACGAGCCCGACCTGTTAGTGCGAAAGCACCTGCGTGGGCCCGGGTGGGGCATCGTCGCCTACCAGCCCCAAGCGCGCGCGTACCGCGCGGCGATCGCGGCAGCCACGCCGGGGACGCCGATCGCAGGCCCCGACCCCTCCACCGGGGTTGCCGGCCTGAGCTGGCTGCGCACCGTCGCCGCCTCCCCCGCCCTGCGCCCCGCGCTGCTCACCGACCACTACTACCCGCTCTCCAGCTGCGGGTACCGGCCCACGGTCTCCGAACTGCTTAGCCCAAACGTGCGCCGCGCCGAGAGCGACATGCTGGGCAAAGCGCTCGCCGTCGCCCGCGCGCACGGGCTGGCGCTGCGGATGGACGAGACCAACGACGTCTCCTGCGAAGGGGAGCCCGGGGTCTCCGACACCTTCGCCTCGGCGCTGTGGGCGCTCGACTACGCCGCGCGCGCGGCCGGCGCGGGGGTCGCGGGGCTCAACTTCCACGACCTGCTCGACAAGACCGACGCCTACAGCGCGCTGTTCGCCCCCACCCCCGCCACGCTCGGGGCCGGCGCGCTGCAGGCCGCACCGGAGTGGTACGCGCTGCTCGCCGCGCGCGCGCTCGTCGGAGGCCGTCCGCTGCCCGCGGCCGTCGCGGGTGCCGCCCCCGGGGAGCTGAGCGTGAGCGCGGTGCGCAGCCCCGCCGGGAGCGTGCGCCTCGTGCTCGTGGACTACGGCCTGCCCGGCTCTCCCCCGCTCGCGGTGCGTCTGCGCGTGCCGCGCGGCCTCGGCGGCGGGAGCGTGCTGCGCCTCACCGCCCCCTCCCCCACGGCCACCTCCGGGGTGCTCCTCGGGGGCCGCGCGGTCGCGCCCGACGGGACCTTCACCCTGCCCTCGGGGCTACCCCGCGTGTCCGGCCGCGCCGGAGCGCTCGCCGTGGGGATGCCGCCCGACTCCGCCGCGGTGGTGACGCTCTCGCGTTGATCCGGCCGTCGCAGGCGCCCACCGCGCGGACGCGGGGCACGGAAGCCCCGCGCACACCCGCCCTGGTGGCCACACTCACCCGCGCGGACGATCCCCAAAACCCCTCCCACATGCCCACCGCATCGGCGACTCCGTGCCCTGCGCGGTTCCGTCCCTATCTACTGGGCGGCGAGCAGCGGGACGTCGTGGGCGATTTCGCTGGGGTTCCACGTGCCGCCGATGTACAGCGTCCGCATCTTTCCCGACGCGTCGATCCCGTACACCAGCGCCGAGTGGTTGACGACGTCCGGTTGCTGCGCGTCGCGTTCGGAGCCCACTCCCCACGCCTTCCACACCTTCCCCAGTTCACTGGGGGAGCCGATCAGGTACTTCATGCGGCCCGTCATCCCGTGCAGCCTCAGGAACTCTGCCACCGTCTGCGGGGTGTCCCCGCGGGGGTCCACCGAGACCGCGATGACCTGCACCTTCGCGGCCGTCGCCGCGCCCATCTCGTTCTGGGCCACCCGCAGATTCGCCGCGATCAGCGGGCACACGTCGGGGCAGTGCGTGTACAGGAACGTCACCAACACGGCCTTCCCCCGGTAGCTGTTTATGTTTACCCGTTCGCCCAGGTAGTTGCGCAGCGACAGCGGAGGGGCCTGCTTGGGCGGGACTAGTTCGTTGCCCCGGAAGCTCGTCGAGTGCGCGCTGTGCACGCCCGCGGCCAGCGGCTGGGAGTTGCCCCCCGTGCTCTGCAGCAGCACCGCGATCGCCGCCGCGAGCACCAGCACCGCGAGCAGCGGCGCCACCGCCCGGCGGTCCATCCGTCCGCGTGTGCGCGGGGGGCCCTCCTCCTCGGGGCCCGTTCCCGCGGGGTCCACGGCCATTCGATCCTCTGGGTTCGGGGCGTCCTTCATCTCGATGTCAGTGTACCCTCGCCCCCCCGACCTCTCGCCGCCTCGCGGGTGCGCGCCGTCGGCGCGAAGGTTTGTACTTTGAGGACCCCATCTAGGGCGGGGCTTTTGTTCTTTGAAGACCCCTATATGGGCGGGAACTTTTGTTCTTTTGAGGACCCTATACAGGGCATTGAAACTTTGCGGGCCCTCTTAGGGCAACTTTGTTTTGAAGGACCCTATAGGGTGCTGGAGGCTTGAACTTTCCGGGCCCTAGCGGGGCCGTCGGCAAGAACGCTTGCACTCCTTCTCGTGCGACGCAACTTGCGCCCATACGTGATACGGTGCCCTCCGTCGTGCCGAGTTCCTCTCCTTACGAGGAGGGGGAGCGGGGGACCCAGTGCAGCCCTTCCGGGCTGCGGGGGCGAATCGCCACAGTTTGTGGCGTAGCGCATTGCGCGAGCCCGACAGCTAACCCCGTAGGCGCCCACGCCAGTCAGAAAGGACGTCTGCGCATGTCGGGATACGCCCGTGACCTTGCCAGCCTTGAGCCGTGGGAGGCTTCGCTTGTACGCTCCCGTGCCCGCCGCCGCAGGGCCGCTGGCCGCTCACCCGGCCGCGGGCGCGCCGCGACGCTCGCCACCGTCTCGCCGGTCTCGCTCGTCGCGTTGCTCGACGCCCGCCGCGAAGCCGCCCGCGACCTCTCCGCGCACGAGCCCTGGGAGCTCTCCCTCGGGCGCTCCCGCGCCCGGCGCCGCGCCGCGCAGCTGCGCTTTGTGCCCGCCTCCTCACGCGCCCGGCGCCTCTCGCTCGGGGCGCTCGTCGCCCTCACCGCCGCGCCGGCCTCGGCGCTGCTCGACTCCGGGGGGACCTCGCTCGCCGGCGCCGCGCCCGCGGAGCCCGAACCGGCCGTCACCACCACGACACACCACATCGTGCTCTCTGCAGGCTCCGAAGGCCGCCAGGTGCGCCTCCTGCAGCTCGCGCTCGGGATCCACGCCGACGGCGTCTACGGCCCCCGCACCGCCGCCGCCGTGCGCCGCTTCCAGGACTCCCGCGGGCTCGCCGTCGACGGCGTCGTCGGCCCCGCCACCGCCCACGCGCTCGCCGTCCACGCCCCCCCGTGCTCTCCGGGGCCGCCGTGCTGCGCGACCTCGACGGCGAAGTCAGCGAACCCGTGCCCGGCCAGGTGAGCGAAGCCGCGTCCGCCTCCGCCTCGGCCGGCTCCGGTGGGGCGGTCGAGATCGCGAGTGGGGCCGGCGGCGCCGCCGCGAGCGCCGTCGCGGGTGGGGCCGCCGGTGCGAGCGCAGGCGCGGCCTCCACCGAAGCCGTGGGCTCTGTGTCCACCGACGCGACGGGCTCCGCTGCAACCGGCGGGACCACCCTCCCCCCGAACCCGAACCCGAAGTCCCCGGCGGGGTCCGGGCTCCCGTCGAGCTCGAAGGCTCCGGCGGGACCTCCGCGCCCGCGGAAGGTGCCGGGACGGGCGAAGACGCCGCTGAAACCCAGGGTGGGGCCGAAGGCCAGGGTGCCGGCGAAGCCCCCGGTGCCGCGGACGCGCCGACGCCCGCCGAAGTCGAAGTCGCGCACGCCGAAAGCGTCGCCGCGGAAGCCCGCGCCCACGCCGAACAGGTGGCCGCGGCAGCCGAAACGCACGCCGTGCGACGCCTGCAGGTCGCTCTGGGTGTCGCCGTGGACGGCGAATTCGGGCCCCACACCGAGGCCGCCCTGCGCCACCTCCAGGCACGCGACGGGCTTACGGTCGACGGCGTCGCCGGCCCCGCCACGTGGCGCGCGCTCGGCCTCCACGGCCAGCCCCAGCTGACCCCTCCCCCCTCCGCGCTGCCTCAGCCGAAGGTCCGCCACGCGGGCGGCGGCGGCACGCAGGGGCAGGGCGACCCGCTGCTCGCCGGTACCGACACCGCCGGCGGCGTACGCCCCGCCGGGCACCTCTCACGCAGCGGCGCGGTGCGCCGCCTACAGGAAGGGCTCCACGTCTCCGTGGACGGCGAATTCGGGCCCGCCACCGAGGCTGCCGTGCGCAACTTCCAGGAAGCCCACGGCCTCGCCGTGGACGGTGTCGTCGGCCCCGCCACCTGGAGCGCGCTCGGGCTCTCCGGCCTGCCCGAACTGCACCCGCCGCACGCCGCGCTCGCCGGGGGCGGAGGCTCCTCCTCCACGGCCGGCGGGGGCTCCTCCGCGGGCTCCACCTCCTCCACGGGCGAAGGGGTCGTGCAGGAGGTGATCGCCGCCGCGGACGAAATCGCCACCCGCCCCTACGTGTACGGCGGGGGCCACGGCTCGTTCACCTCCGAAGGCTACGACTGCTCGGGCTCGGTCTCCTACGCGCTGCACGGCGGCGGCCTGCTCTCCTCACCGGAGGACTCCACGGGCCTTGAGTCCTACGGCGAACCGGGCCCTGGGCGTTACATCACGATCTACGCCGACGCCGAACACGCCTGGATGACGATCGACGGCCGTCGCTTCGACACCGTCGCGCTCGCCGAAGACGGCTCGCGCTGGTCGGACTCGATGGCCTCCACCGCGGGGTTCGTCGTGCGCCACCCGGACGGGTTGTAGGGGCGCTGCGGGCTCCCGCTCGGCTCGCGAGGCCCTCACCCGAGGACCTCTCACCGCGCGCCCCTCCCCGTGTGTCGCGCCCTGCGCTGCGGGCGCCGCCCGGCGAGCCGCCCTGCTCAGCTCTCACCGGGAGGCGAGCCCCAGCAGCTCTGCGGCCTCCAGGACGGCCGGGTGAGCCAGCGTGAGCGGCTCCACCGCGGCGAGTGTCAGGTGGGGTGCAGCTCGATCGAACAGCGTGAGGTTGATCAGGCTGGCCTCCAGCGTCGACCACCACCGCAGGCCGAGCGCGAGAGGAACCTCCTCGAACACGCGCGCCGCGTACGCCTGCGTCACCCCGCGTGTGCGGGTGGCGACGCGGGAGGGGCGCAGGCCGCGGCCGGCGAGCACGCGGGGGTCGTCGAGATCCACCGTCCCCGCGTCCTCGGCGAGCTCCAGTTGCGCGAGCGCGAGTGGCAGGCCGCCGCGCAGGAGCGTCTGCGGCGCGAGCGTGCCCGCTCCGCGGAACGGCGCTAGCGCCTCTGCGACCGCCGCGACCGCTGCCTCGGAGGCATACAAGCAGCCGTAGCGGTCCGGGTTGTCGTGACGCCCGAAGCCCTGGAGCCCACGCGGGAACCACAGCGCGCCCCCGGACTCTCGCGGCGGCGCCTGCGCCCGCCACGGCACCACCCGCCAGAGGATCACGCGTAGCTGCCCGCGCGCTCCTGCGCGATCGCGTCGAGCAACTCGCGGGAGCGCCCCGCGCGCACGAGGTCGATCGGCCGGCGGTCGCCGAGGTGCGGGTTGAGGCCGTGCAGCCACTGCTCGGCCGCCTCGGGCGGGTACAGCCTCAGCAGGCTCGACATCACCATCTCCAGCAGGTCCACCCGCTGGGCGTTCGCCTCGTCGATCCCCTGCCCGCGGCGCCACCGCGTGACCTGTGCGGGACTCACCTCCATCAGCTCCGCGAGGCGACGCTGGGAGCGGAAGTCGTGGCTCAGGGCGGTGACCTTCTCGGCGGTGCTGACGGGCATGGGTCCCAGCTTAGCGCAATGGAAAGCGTTGCGCAAATTGGCCTGAGCGAGCGTACCGTCTCAAGTGCGGCCTAACGTGCGGACGGTCGTCCTCCGGCGACTGCCCACACCGTTCGACACGAAGGAGACTCAGATGCTTGCGCGGGCAAGGACGTTCACTATCGAGGGACTCGAGACCCAGCCGGTGGCCGTCGAGGTCGACATCCGCGCGGGGCTGCCCGCGTTCACGATCGTCGGCCTCGCCGACGCCGCGGTGCGCGAGGCGCGCGACCGGGTGCGCGCCGCGATCCTCAACTGCGGCTACGAGTTCCCCGAGCGGCGCATCACCGCGAACCTCGCCCCCGGCGACGTCCCCAAGGTCGGCCCCGGCCTCGACCTCGCACTCGCCTGCGCCGTCCTCGCCGCCTCCGGCCAGCTCCCGGGAGAGCGCCTGGAGACCCACGCACTGTTCGGGGAGCTCTCCCTCGACGGCGAGGTGCGCCCCTGCCACGGCACGCTCGCGATCGCGCAAGCCACCCAGGAGGAAGGCATCTCCACGCTGGTGCTCGCGGGCGCGCGGGCACGCGAGGCGGCGCTTGTGGACGGTCTCGAGGTGGTGGTCGCCGAGCGCCTCTCCAGCGCCGTACGCGTGCTGGCCGGCGGGACCGGCGACCCGCTGCCCGCCCCGGTCGAGCAGGAGGACGACGCTGGCGGCTCGGGCTGCGCCACCGACGAGGCGGGTGGGCTGGCAAACCTCGACCTCGCTGACGTGCGCGGCCAGTCGCACGCCGTCGAGGCACTCACACTGGCCGCGGCGGGCGGGCACAACCTGCTGCTGAGCGGCCCCCCGGGCACCGGCAAGACGATGCTCGCCCAGCGCCTGCCCACGATCCTGCCCCCGCTGAGCCGCGCGGAGGCGATCGAGGTGACGCGCATCCACTCGATCACCGGGCGGCTGGAAGCCGGGGAGCTGATCCGCCGCCGCCCCTTCCGCGCCCCCCACCACTCGATCACCACGGCCGGCCTCGTGGGCGGCGCGCGGCGGGGGTGGGTCGGGGAGGTGGTGCTCGCCCACCGCGGAGTGCTGTTTCTCGACGAGCTCTCTGAGTTCGCGCGCCCCACCCTGGAGGCGCTACGCCAGCCGCTGGAGGACGGGCGCGTGGCGATCGTGCGCGCGAGGCACTCCGCGGTGTACCCCGCGCGCTTCGCGCTCGTCGCCGCCACCAACCCCTGCCCGTGTGGCTACCTCGGCGACGGCGAGCGGTGCCGGTGCACCGAAGCCGACCTCGCGCGCCACCGCCGGCGCCTCAGCGGGCCGCTGCTCGACCGCATCGACCTCGTCGCCCACCTCGAGCGCCCCGGCGGGCGCCGCCCCGGTTTCGGGGGGCCCGAGCGGACGTGGTCCAGCAGGGGGTGGCCCGGCGGGAGTCAGACGGACAGTGGTTGGCCTGGCGGAGGGGCCGCTCCGAGCACCGCGCCCGCTGTCAGCTCCGCGAAGGTCCGCGAGCGGGTCGTGGACGCCCGCGAACGCCAAGAGGCGCGCCTGCTCGAGGAGGGCGTGAGCGCCAACGCGCACCTCGACGCTCGCCTGCTGCGCCGCCACGTGGCGCTGAGCGAGGGCGCGGCCCAACTGCTGCGCGGCGCCCAGGAGCGGGGCACGATGAGCGCGCGCGGCCTCGCCCGCGTGCTGCGCGTGGCGCGGACCGCGGCCGACCTGGAGGGCAGCGCGCGCACCCGCGAGCAGGACGTCTCGCTCGCCCTCTCGTTGCGTCCGGAGGCCGGCTCCTCGCGCCGGCGGGTGGCGTGAGCGGGGCCCTCCTCGAAGGGGCGGAGTCTCAGCGTGAGGGCGCCTGCCTGGCGTGCCTGCGTCACGCCTGGCTGCTGGGAGAGTTGAACGGGCGGCTCTCCTACTACAGGCGCGACCCCGAGCGCCTGCTGAGACTGCTCGGGCTCGCCGACGAGGAGCTCGTGCGGGCGATCGGCGGCAAGTGGCGGGAGTCGCTGCTGACGCGCCACGCCCAGTTCGAGCGCTCGCAGGCGCCCCCAACCACGGGCGTACAGCGGATCTGCCGCCACGACCCCCGCTACCCCTCCGCGCTCGCGCGGAGAGACGGCTCGCCGCGGGTGCTGCACGTCGCGGGCTCCCTCGCACGCCTGGAGGAGCTGCTCGCGCAGCCGGCGGTGGCGATCGTGGGGACCCGCAGGGCGAGCGACTACGGCATGGAGGTCGCGCACGGTCTCGCGCGGGGTCTGGCGGCGAGCGGGCTCACCGTCGTGAGCGGCCTCGCCGAGGGCATCCCCGCGGCGGCGCACCTCGGGGCGCTGCACGGGGGCGCGCCCACGCTGACCGTGACGGCGGGCGGCGCGGACGTGGCCCACCCCGCGAGCTGGCGCGCGCTGCACCGGCGCATCGCCGCGGAGGGCTGCGCGCTGGCGGAGCTGCCGTGCGGCTGCGCGCCGGGACCGTGGTGCTACCCCGCCCGCGCGCGAATCGTGGCGGCGCTGGCCCGCCTGGTGATCGTGGTCGAGGCGGGAGAGCAGCAAGTTGAATTGCTGCACGCGCGCCTCGCCGCGGCCTCGGGCGCGATCGTCGCGGCGGTCCCCGGCCGGGTGAGCGCCCCCGCCGCGCGCGGCCCGCACCGCCTGCTCAGAGAGGGCGCGCTGCTGGTGCGCGACCCCCAGGACGCGCTGGACGCGCTCTACGGAGTGGGTGAGCGCCGCGCCGCTGCACCACGCCGAGAGTGCCAGCCCGGCCTGCCAAAGCTGGAGCCCCGCCTGCGCGCGGTGCTGGAGCAGGTGGGCGCCGGCTGCGACACCGTGACCCGCCTCGCCGCGCAGGGCGCGGGGACCCGCGAGACGCTGCTGGCGCTCGCGCAGCTGGAGCTGAGCGGCGCGGTGGCGCGCGGCGACGGCGGGCGCTACGTGGTTTGCGTTTGAAACCGGCCTTGCACCCCGCCGCGGCGCCGAGGCGGTGCAGTATGTTCTTCTCAGCCAGATGGAGCCCTGGCGTGGAGGCCCCCCGCGGCCTTCCGAACCGCCCACAGGAGAAGGGCTGATGGCTCCTTTCGCACTCGACACGCGAGAGGAGCTTCCAGCAGCCCATGCGCCCTTCCCCGACGCCCAGCCCAGACAGACGCGAGCTCGCCGCGATCTTCCTCGGGGGGGCCGCCGGAGCGCTGCTGCGCGTGTGGCTCGGCGAGACGTTCACGGGCGACGCGGGCGGGTGGCCGTGGGCGACGTTCGCGATCAACCTCACCGGCTCGTTCGCGCTCGGCTACCTCGCGACCCGCCTGCAGGAGCGTCTGCCGCTCTCGACCTACCGACGCCCACTGCTCAGCACGGGCTTCTGCGGCGCCTACACCACGTTCGCGACAGTGCAGGTGGAGCTCCTCACAATGCTCGACCGCCACCGGTACGGGCTCGCCACGAGTTACGCCGTGGCGAGCGTGGCCACCGGCTACCTGGCCGTCTGGGTGGCGAGCGCGACCGTGCGGCGAACGCGGGTGCTCGCGTGAGCGCGTGGGTGTGGGGCGGCGTCGCGCTGCTCGGCGGCGCCGGGGCCCTCGCGCGGTTCGCGCTCGACGGCGCGGTCGGCTCGCGCGCCGGGAGGGCGAGCGGCTTTCCGCTGGGCACCCTCGCGGTCAACGTGAGCGGTGCGCTGCTGCTGGGCGTGCTCAGCGGAGCGGCGCTCACCGGCGACGCGCTGGTGCTCGCCGGCACCGCGACGCTCGGCTCCTACACCACCTTCTCCACCTGGATGCTCGAGTCCCAGCGCCTGGCCGAGGACGCGGACACCCGCGGCGCGCTGCTCAACGTCCTGCTCAGCCTCGCAGCGGGTCTCGCCGCGGCGGCACTCGGCCACACGATCGGAGCGCACCTGTGAGCAGCGAGGAGTGCCTGAAGCTCACGACGTACTTTGGTGAGCGCGACCGAACGCCCCGGGGGTTGCTCGCCGACGAGCTGCTCGACCTCTACGACGCCCAGCGTCTGCGGGCCAGCGTGCTGCTGCGGGGCGCCGAGGGCTTCGGGCGCCTGCACCACCTGCACACCGACAGGCTGCTGAGCCTCTCCGAAGACCTGCCGGTCGTCTCTGTCGCGGTCGACCGCCGCGAGCGGATCGAAGCGACGCTCGAGCGCGTCCTTCAGATCAAGCGCCGGGGGCTGATCACCCTGGAGCGCGCGCGCCTGCTCACCGGCGCCGTTGGGTCGCTGGCGCTGCCTGAGCCGCTCAGCGAGGAGACCAAGCTGACCGTGTACCTCGGCCGCCACGAGCGCGTGGACGGCACACCCGCGTTCGCCGCGATCTGCCAGCTGCTGCACCGCAGCGGAATCGCGGGCGCGAGCGTGCTGCTCGGCGTGGACGGTACCCGCAACGGACACCGTGCCCGCGCGCGGTTCTTCAGCACCAACGCGCGTGTCCCCCTGATGATCCTCGCGGTCGGCTCCGGGGCGCAGATCGCACAGGTCCTGCCGGAGCTCTCACACCTGCTGCGCGAACCGCTGCTCACGCTGGAGCGGGTGCGTGTCTGCAAGCGCGACGGGCGGCTGCTGGCGAGGCCACACGAGCTCCCCGAGCGCGACGAGCGCGGACTCGGGCTCTGGCAGAAGCTGATGGTCTACACCTCCCAGAGCGCGACCCACGAGGGGCGGCCCCTCAACCTCCAGCTCATCCGGCGGCTGCGCGAATCCGACGCCGCCGGGGCCACCACCCTGCGGGGCATCTGGGGCTTCCACGGTGCGCACGCCCCCCACGGCGACCGGTTCCTCCAGCTCCGCCGCCACGTCCCGGTCGTGACGATCGTCATCGACACGCCCGAGCGCATCGCCCGCTCGTTTCAGATCGTCGACGCTTTCACTGCCGAGCACGGCCTCGTCACCAGCGAGCTCGTCCCCGCGATGAGCGCCCTCAGCGAGACCGAGGTACGCGGCGGGCTGCGGCTTGCGCGGCACGAGCTCTGAGCTGGGCGGCGTCGCCCAGCGTTCGCGCACGACCCTTTCCTGAGATGTCTATAGTTCTTGCCTCGCGCGGATGTAGCTCAGTTGGCTAGAGCGTCTGCTTGCCATGCAGGGGTACTTATCAGCTTTTTCCCTGGAAATTGGCGCTTTTTGAGAAGTTTCTCCCGAAAGTTTCTCCCCGGGTAGGGGTTGGATAAGCCCCCTACCGACTGCTACTCGCCCGTTGACGCCGACGCACACGCGCTTGCAGGATCGGTGAGATAGGAACTGCCATCACGACCAGGGCTAGGACGAGCAAGGCGATGCCCACGGAGCGTAGGCTGGCGCCTCCCGAGAGCAGGATGATGACACCCGCGGGAGCAAGGCCTACGCTCAGGAACACCATCGTCCAGGCGAATATGCGCTCCCGTCGGGTGAGCAGCGCGCGCCGTCGTTGCCTCTGTCGGCGCAGCGCAGCTCGGACATACCGCATACCCGGCTCCCCTGGCGGGATGTAGCCCTGCTTCCGCGACATCCACAGGCCAAGCCACAGGCTGGCTCCGAGCGAGAAGACCACGAATGCGAGGAAGGCGACGAACTTGACGATCGTTACCGTCACCGCCATCCCTTCCACCGTTGCAATCCCTCCTTCGATCCGTACCGGCCAGCGTTAGTGACAGCCTTGTGCGGCAACCTCAGGAGCATACAACCAGTTTGCGTAGATCCTTTCGCCGCGGCGTCGCTCGAGCAGGCAATGCTCCAACGCGGTGTTGGAGCATTGCCGTGAGGTCATTCCATCCGACCCTGCCCAGCGAACTCATCGTCCGCGGTCCAGGCGGGCGGACGATCCTCACCGAAAAGCTCGGGCGACTCGGCGCCGAAGCGTTGGAAACGTGTGAAGGCGAAGCCGAAGGCAGCCGGGCTGCCGTCGCAGGAGAAGCCGCCAACGGCGGATCGCAGTTATCCACTGTCGTCGACATCTCGGCTCTTCGGGTGTGCCGCCGCCGCCGCGCAATCAAGCAACGGCTCATCCAGCGCCACCTCGGCCCGCTCGGCGAGCCTGGCGCCGGGTACGTCCTGCTGGGTCCTACCTATCTCTTGCTCCTTCCACGCGCGTGTCCAGCAGACAAATGCGTCATCCACCGCTCATTGGTTCGTCGGAATGCGGGCCGCGGCGCCCCCCTACGAATTTGGCGCCTCGCCATCCTTCCCTTCGCGGCCAGGGGGCTGCCCGCAACCTCCGTAATCCGTCCTACGGGGATAACTGCGGAAGGGCGATCTGCAATTTGGGCTTTCGCAGATTCCTCTCGGGCGTAGGACGGCTGAGGGTGACCAGCGGATGGTGCGCCGTGCTGTGCAGTTATGGATGGTGGGTGGGCACGCCTACGGGCCACGGGAGCCGCACCGTGCCACAAGGGGCGGATGCGCCGGGGCTTAGGCGAGAGGTCGATCCAGGAAGATGGGCGGGAACCCTGGATGCTATGGACTACCAGGTGCTACGAGACCCCGACAAGCGGGGGTGCCAGACACGAGGTCGTGGGCAACAAAGAGAAGGGCACTGTACAGGACGGTGTAGCGGAAGCGAGCAATCCCATGCAGCCAACAGAAGGACACGATCAGCGCAGGGCAGTTGGATGCGGGCCAAGGGGCACGGAGCAGACCATCACCTGGGCACCACGCACGGACGAGCGGGCAACCAGCGGAGATGCCACACCCACACTTCCCGGAAGGTAGGTACGCCAGAAGTCAAGGGCAGACCTACCGGCCCACACCCATATTCCATCACCGTGTCGTACTCCGCCGCGAATCCGCCGAAAAAGCCCGCCGTTACAGGCTTTTCGCCCGCTGGGGCAGCCTCGCCGAACCTCGATTCGCGGCGGACTTTGGCCTCGACGCCGTACTCCGCCGCGAATACCCGTTTTACCAGTGTTGAAGCCAAATACGTGGTGGTTGACAGTTCGATTCGCGGTGGTGTATAACCCATTCGCGGCGGACTAAACGCCATCCACGGCAGAGGCCCTATTTGTCGATCCAACACGGTTGGTAACCTGAGCACGCGACTTCTTCGAGCAGCCATCCAGCACCCGCTGCCAGCCATCGAGCGTCCCGCTTGTCGCAGCCTCCCCGCCGGGCATTGGCTCCGACGCGTGCGCGAACGCGAGCGAGGCCTACGGCGGCGAGACCGGTTCGGCGCTCTCCGAATCGCTCTACTACAGCGATGGATCACTCCCCTTCACAGCCGCCGTAGTACGACGACGCTACGGGCTGCCACGTGAGCGCCTGAGCGCAACGTCAGCCGCAACCGCAGCCGCTTGTGCTGGCGCAGGAGCGAGCGGACCACTGGACGCAGCGACACGCTCAACCGCCCCGGTTCGAGGAGCGCCTTCCCGACGAAGTGCCCGACGCCAACCACTTTGCGGGGAGCACTCGCGAGCGTGACTGTGGCTTGGTAATCGCAGATGTTCGAGACATCCAGGCTCTCACACGCCACCCTGGCGCGCAGGCTCCGAGAGGTGGCTTTCGCGCCGCATATCCGGACCTGGGTCTGTTCGCGTTCCAGTTCGCGCGTCAGGCGGGGGAGGTCGAGCCGGCCGAAGTCTTTGCCGGTGCGCGCGCCGAACCAGAGATCGCCTTCCGGGCCGACCGCCATCCCTTCCGGGGTTTCGTTGGAGCTACAGAACACCAACTCCCCGAACTCGCCCGTGCTCGTGACCCGCTTGAGGACTTCGCCCGCTTCCTGCTCGGTCACCCACAGAACATCGTCGCCGCTTGTGGCGACCGACCCGGTAAAACTCGTGCCCACGCCTTCCTTCACATTGATGTGGCTCAGCACCGCTCCTTCGGGACCCACCTGCGTAAAGCCTCGTTGTTCGACGAACCACACGCCCCCGTCAGGGGTTCCTACCATTGGATCTTTTGGGGTAACGGGGCCCTGACCGGGTTCGCCGACGCGGAACTGTCTCACGACTCCACCGGGCTCCACCAGGCCGATCGTCCCCTCTTCAAACTCCTCTCCCATCCACAGGTTCCCGTTGGCCGCCTTGGCGAGCGCTAGCGGCACTTCATCGGCTTTGGGTTCCGGTTTGCCCCTGCCTTCCAGGACTTGCTGTGCGGGAAACTGGCTCAACGCCCCCGCAGGGGTGATCCGCGCCAGCACGTTCGCTCCCACACCGTTCGCGATGAACCAGAGATCGTTTTCCGGTCCCGGGATGATCTGTTCAACCCGCTCGTGCAACGTATAGGGAAGGTTCGACTGCACCGGAGTCGGGAACTGCGTGAGCTGGCCTCCAGCAGTCAACCGGCCAATGCTAGGAGATCCGCTTTCGGAAGGGATGCTCTCCGTGAACCAAAGGTTGCCTTCCCGGCCGACCGTCAGATCGTTCGGGGACGCCTTGAGCCGTAGAACAAGCTGCGGCTTCGGGTCGTTGATGGGCAACCGTCCTATCCCGGACTGTCCCTCCCCCCGAAGGTTGACTTCGCAACCGCTTAGCAGGAACCAAAAGCTTTCGCTCGGCCCAAATACGAGATGCTGGTGCGCACAACCTTCTGGAACCGGGGAGGGAAACAGCTTCAGCGGCAGCGCTGAGGCCGGCAAGGCACGCCCCAGGAGCACCGCGAAAACCGCAACGCCAGCCATCACCGCGCGCCACCTTTGCATCTCTTGCACGAAGCCCGTCATCGACATTCCTGTCATCGGCATTCCAACGGTCCGACCTTAGCCAAAGGGCTGCAGCCTCGGCGATTGATGCTGCTCATGATATCGCAATCGGGCGGAAACCAAGCTGGTTGAAGACGTCCTGAGCTGGTTCAGAGCGGAGTCGTGTCAGGCGCCGCCACGACGACGCGCAGTCGTCGCCGTCGAACGCCTCCAGCGTTGCGCCCGCACGCGCTGCCCAATGAGCTGCGGCTCCTTGCCGGTGAGGCGATGTTCGATCGTAAGCTCGATCCCGAGCGCGTTGGAAAGTAATCGCCGCTTGCGATGCACGCGGTGGCGGGTTCGGCCATCTGCGAGCAAGCAGAAGAACATGTCCGGCTATCAAAGCCCGGCGACAAACACCGGAGCGGTTCTCTTTGTCGTCGTGCCGTCGCCTAGTTCTCCATCTCTATTCGATCCCCAGCACTCGATTTGCTTGCTCGCAAGCAACGCACACGCGTGTAAGAAACCCGTGCTTATGCTTGAAGCTGACGAAATACCAGTTACATGCACCGGTTCATCGGCAGCTTCGGGTGTTTCGCCGTTACCCAACTCGCCTTCTTCGCCCGCGCCCCAGCACTTGACTTCCTCGTCTTCAAGGGCGCACGCGTGGCCGTCGCCGACGGATACCTGCGTCGCTTTCGTGATGCCGACCACGGCCGACGGCGTTGCGGTTTCATCGACGCCGTGGTGGCCGTCACCAACTGCTCCATATTCGTTGGAACCCCAGCAGTCAACGGTCCCACCGCTTAGGATTGCGCACGCTGAACCCGATCCTGCCGAGACGGCCGTCGCGTTGCTTACGCCGCTTACCGTCACCGAAGTCGCGCTAAATTCGCCTCTTTTGCCGTTACCGAAACCACCAAACTGGTTCCTGTCCCAGCAGCTGACGCCGTGGTTTTCAAGGACCGCGCAGGGAGCGAATGTGCTCGTCCCAGAGTTGACAGCCAAGATCGGCCCGAGCCCTTCGACCGGTTCGGGCGCTTTAACTTTTTCGGGTTCCGGGTAGTTTTCTGGGGTACCCCAGCACTCGCCGGTGTCACTAGTCAAACGTGCGCAATTTTCGGCCACTCCTCCGCCTCCTATTTCCGTCACATCCGACAAACCAGGGACTGCCACGGGTGTCGTACTACACGATATTTCGTTGGGTGTCGAACCACATTTTTCCGGCCCGGTCGTGGTTCCCTGTCCGAGTTCACCAAAGAGGTTGCGTCCCCAGCACTTCACTGTGCCTTCCGCGAGCAGCGCGCATGCATTGTAAGTACCGACAACTACCTGCACCGCGTTTGTGATTCCGCTAACCGGCACGGGCAGGCTGCTACACGGTTCGTGGTAGTATTGAGGTTCTGGCGAGCATTCTTCAGGCCCGGTGCTTGTGCCGTTACCGAGTTGGCCATAGTAGTTTTCTCCCCAGCATGCGACGTGACCTGTGAGCAGGACAGAGCACGTGCTTCCTACCCCGGTCGAGACGGACACCGCTTCGCCGCACGAGGTCGTGAAAACCCTATCGCCTCCGAGCGCAGGCTTGCCTTCGTTGGCTTCGTTTTCAGCCTCGGCTTGGTAGTGGTAGGTGGTGCAGGCTTCCAGTCCGCTGATAGCGGCCGTCTCACTCTGTTCACCGATCGAGTTCGCCGTGGTCGCTACCGTTGTGGTGTGGCCGTAGCTTAGCGTGGTTCCGTACTCGACACGGTATTTTGTGAGCGCACCGTTCGGGTTCACTATCAGCAAGGCGGTGGCAGTAGTTGATGTGACCGATTTCGCTACCGCGGTTTCTGTCGTCGCGGTTGGCGGACAGACTTCCTTGTCGGCCAGGGCAATGACGCAGTACGCGGGCCGCTCGTCTGCGGGCGCTTTGCCTTCGTCAGATAGGAGCGCGCTATCGAACTGATTGCTGTCGTTGTCGGCTGCTTCTTTTTCTTCCTGCTCCTTGTTTGTGAAACGGTTTTTGTATTCGTAGTAGTCGTTGGTTTCGATGTGCCCGGTCGATTGCTTTCCGAGTTCGAGGAAGTCTTCCGCGGCGATGCGCTGGGCTTCAGGGTCACGGTACAGCGTGGTGTGTCCGCTCCGTACCCAGAGTTGCACGCCGTTCTCGGTGACCCAGTCCTGGGGATCACCGAGCCCGGCTTTGTGGGTTCCCTGCACGAAGGCTTGGGCTTCGGCGCTGCCGGTGCCGCTCCTGCGTACAAGTTTTTTGCTTACTTCGGTCGCCGCTTCAGCGGTTTCTTTGAGGTCTTTGTAGTCATGCAGACCCCAGATTTCCGGCTTGCCCGCATCCCATTTCTTCTTGCGGGCGTCTTCGATGATCGCATTCTCGTAGCCGGTGACGTAGTTGAGCTCGTTACGGCCAGGGAACTTCCGATAGCCAGCAAATTCGCCGGCTATCACCTTACAGTGTGCGTGACAGCCGGCCTTATGCAGCGCTCGTACTGCGGCACCCCACACTTCGGCGGCCTCTCCGGCTTTGAGGCTGCTGAGCTCGGGCTCATTCCATGTGCCCCATATCCGGACGGGTGGAAGGTGTTCTTTGGCGTTGCCCTTGATGAGAGCTTTCATGATCCGTAGCACGTGACGATAGAAGATTTCGGGAAAGTTGTGCTGCTTTTCCTCTTTCAAGCAGGTTACTGGGCGTTTTTCTTCTCCTTCGAGGCCGGGTGTGCACTTACCAAAGGTGATCACCGGCACCAGCCGTGCGCCCCCCGGAAGTTCAGTTTCTCCTACCTTTTTCAACCAATTGTCAAGCGCTGCGAGCGCTTCACCTTTGGCCGCATTGTCGTACGGGATTATGAGCCGGGCGTACTTGATTTTGACGTTTTTACCTTCGGTGAGGTGCTTGTCCATGTGCTCGACGACCTCCCATTTGCCTTCGACTTCTTCTTCGGCTTCCTCGAAGGGCTGGGGGATCTGGCTAGAGAGACCGTAGGTAGGGACAGGTGTGCGTTTTGCACTCGCAACATTGGTCGGGGCGTCCGCAGACAGCGCTGCCGTGACTGGGTATTTCGCGGAGCCGGGCGTGATGCTCAGCTTGATGGTGTTGCCTTCGACGCTCAGGGTGGCGGGCACGGTGTGGTCTTCGGCGTCCACTACGGTCGGGACGGGGAACGCCATGAGCGTGGTGCTTTCGGTGTGCGATTCCGCGTAGGAGGTGGCGGTGACGGCGGCTTCGTACTGGGCTTTGGTTTCTTGGGGCTGGAGTTCGCCGGATTTGGGTTTGCTTTCGCCGGTGCTGCTGGTTTTGGAGTTTGCTAGTTTGCTGAGTTTGCTTTCTTCCGGCGTTGCGTTTTGGAGGGCTTCAGTGGCCGCTTCGGCGCTGTAGCCTTCTTCGCCTTTGGTTTCGGCGGCGGTTTCGTTGCTCGGTTTTTCTTCGGTTTCTTCGACTTCGCCTTCCACGCCGGAGCCCGCTCCCGATTCGGTGACCGCAACGCTGCCGTTCGCGAGCACCTGGAGCTTCTGGTCAGCGCCGAGTCCTACCTGCCAGCTGAAGGAGGTCGGGGCTGAGGAGGAGCGCATCTGGAGCATGGTAGTCGCGCCAAGCGGCTCGGGCCGCACGATCGTATCCGTCGCGGTTTGGGTGCCTGCGTAGACCGCTGTCGCGCCGTTGACGATCAGGGGTGTGGTCGTGGCGTTTGCGGCGGTGGAGATGGGTTTGAGACTGATTTCGCCGATCGGGGTGTTGACCGCGAATTCGCCGCTGGTTTCCTTTGAAAGCCAAGAGCTGGTCAGGGTGCTCGTGGCCTCAAGTCCTTCTCCGGCGTCTTCGGCATTCGGCTTGATGGTCTGCCCTTCAAGTGTCGCGCTCGAAGGTTTAGCGATCACGGACGGGTCTGTTTTTTCGGCGAGTTCCATCGCTTCTTTGGCGCTGGCTTCTTTACCTGCCACCACGCTCGTCTGGGGCGAGAGCGAGCTGGCGCCACCCAGCGAGTTCGTGACCGTCACGCTCACGCGCAGCGTGGAGCCGACATCGCTGCTGGTCGCTTTATAACCAGGTTTGGTCGCCCCGCTGATCACGGCGCATTTTTCCCCGGCGGCGTTGCAGCGCTCCCAACGATAGAAGTAGCGCAGTGGCTGGGAACCCGTCCACGTGCCGTTTTCGGCGAAGAGTTCGTTGCCTTCCTGGGCCGTTCCTTTGACAGCGGGCCGTTCGCTGACAGACGGCGATGCGGCGGCTTCGATCACTTCGCTCGCGGAGGAGGCGGCGCTTTCGCTCCCGATGAGGTTTTCGGCGGTGACGGTCACGCGGACGGTCGAGCCGACTTCGGCGCCGCCGAGCACGTACGTCTGGCTGACGGCACCGCCGATACTTGTGCAGCTTTCTCCAGCAGCGTTGCACTTTTCCCAATGGTATTTGTAGCTCAGGGGTTCTTCCCCGAACCAAAGCCCCGGCTGTGCGGTCAGAGTGCTACCCGAAATCGTGTAGCCTTCGATCGAAGGCACCACATTGACTTCGGGGCTGCCGGTACCGGCGGCAACGACACCGCTGGCAGCTGAGGTGGCGCTCACTTTGCTTGAGCCGCCGGTCGCCGTGACCTTCACGCGATCGGTGCCGCCGACATCGGCCGACACCATTGTGTAGCTCGATTCGGTTGCGCCCGTAATGCTCGCACAACTTTCGCCTTTCGAGTTGCAACGTTCCCACTGATATGTGTATGTGAGCCCCACGGCGGCTGTCCAGAGCCCGGTCGTCGCCGTCAGCGTGTGAGCTGCTCGCGCGGTACCGGAGATCATCGGCAACGACACGTCCGCTACAGCCGCAGCACTCACCGTGACCGGCGCGCTCAGCGCTTCGGTCGAATTGCCGGATGCAGTCGCCGTCACGAGCACTCGGATGCTGGAGCCGGCAACGCTTGTCGGCAGTTTGTAGGTGCTGCTCGTCGCCCCGGAGATCGCCGTGCAGGCTTCTCCGGCTTCGTTGCACTTCTGCCATTTGTAGGCGTAGCTGTTGCCGGTGCCAGCCCATTTGCCGGTTGTCGCCGTGAGCGTGTATTCCGGTAGACCCGTCCCGGAGATCCCGGGCGCGGTTTCGAGCACCGGACCTTTTTCGCTTGCTATAAGCTCGCCGACCGAGGCGACGGTTCCTGCATTCGCTCCTTCTTCGCTGGCCGTGACGAGCACCCTGTCCGTTTTGCCTGCGTCTGCCGAGGCGAGCACATACGTGGACGAGGTCGCGCCACTGATGTTGGCGCATTCGCCGCCTTCTCGATTGCAACGCTGCCACTTATAGGCGTAGGAGAGGCTCGCGATCCCAACCCAGCTGCCAGGGCTCGCGGTGAGCGTCTGTCCGGTCTTCGCCGTCCCGGACACGCCCGGAGCCCACGAGTTCTTCAGAGTGGATTTCGCGGAGACGGTGAGCGTCGGAGTCGAGAGCGCTACGAGCGAACCGGATGTCCCACCCGCGCCCACTCGTACTCGCAGCGTGTGGCCGACATCGGCGCTTGAGAGCACGTATTCCTCTCCCGTGGCATCAACGATGTCCGAGCATTCCGCCCCAGACGCATTGCACCGCCGCCACTGGTAGCCCGCCGTGACGCCGGTGCCGGCCCAGCCTTCGCCGTTCGCGGAGAGCCTGTCGCCTTCCCAGGCCGCGCCAGAGATCGACGGGGTTTCAAGGGCCACCGGTGGCCCCTGGGCGACTTCCGCCGTTACGGCAGACGCTGCCTGGGCAGAGCCGACAGAGTTCGTCGCCGTCACGACCGCTCGTATGGTCCCTTCAACATCAGCCGAAGTAACGCGGTAGCTCGATTCCGTAGCCGACGGCAGATTTTGACATTCCTTGCCTTGCCGGTTACACGCCTGCCACTGATACGTGTATGTGATCGGCGTCGTCCCCGACCACGTGCCATTCGTCGTTTCTAGAAGCTGACCGTCAACCGCTTTACCACTCACCACCGGCAACGCCGTATTCGACGGAGCCGTCCCTTCCGCAGCAGCCCCACCCGGAAGCCAAACCAACACGCCGACGAGCGCAAGCGCGAGCACCTCGGCACCCGAGCGTCCCGCCGCCACACCAGCCCGCCTAGCTATCTCACGCCACGCTAGCATCCAAACGCTCCAATCCTCGGATCTTCGATTGTTTCAGCAGGCTGCGATTCTTCCGCTTGGGTGCGCGAGATCGCTCACGCACCCGTTGACAGGCACTCTATTCAAGAAACTTAGACGAATCAATCGTATCGGCCAAAAAAGTAACGCATTTTGCGGGATTTTGTTGCAGCGAAGATTTCGGATCACCCGAGCAAAGGGTTTTATGCGGCTGCGCGAGGCGCTGTCGCCGTTCTCGGCCACGTTGTGCCCCACTGGTGTGGCTCGTGGAGCGGTTGGGCTCATGCTCCACCGAGTTCGAGGCCGATCGATACACGCTCGGCGGTGGAGGTCAGGCGCGGCGCGGTGTCGCGCAGGAGATCCTCGGGGGTGACCGCGGTGGTGGGTGCTTCGAGTGCCAGTGCCGCGACGACCGTGCCGTTGGAGTCTCTTATCGGGGCGGCGATCGAGAGCAGCGCCTTCGTGAGCTCGCGGTCGCTGAGCGCAAGACCTGTGGCCTGGATGCGCTGGAGCTCCTCTCGGAGCACGGTCTTGGTCGCGATTGACCGCGGACCCTGCCGTGTGAGCTTCAACGACGCTATGCGCTTGCGCTGCTCGGGCGCGGGGAGACTCGCGAGTAGCAGCTTCCCGATCGCGGTGCAGTACGCCGGCACGCGGCATCCCACGCGCAGCCCGTGGGCTCCGAGGTCGATCTCGAACTGCCCTCGCGCGTAACTGGGCAGGCGCTCCAGGTAGAGCACCTCGGCGCCGTCCAGCACACCGAGACTCACCGCGTAGCCCGTCTGCTCACGCAGCCGTAGGAGCCCTTCGCGGGAGCACTGGCGGACCGGCTGGCTGTCAAGCACCATAACTCCGAGGTTCGCCGCCTGCGACGCGAGCCTGTATTTGGAAGACAACGTATGCTCCACATAGCCGAGCGTTGCAAGCGTCGTCATATACCTGTGCGTGGTCGAGCGACCAAGCTCGAGCTCATCGCCGACATCAGCGATACCCCGTACGGGCTGCTGCGCTGTGAAGCACCGCAGGACCGCCAATCCGGCTTGCAGGGACTGCGAATAGCGAAGCTCGTTGTACTCGACGCACACGGCATCAGCCGTAGCCGACCTGCTCCCGCCGACGCCAGCGGCTGCCCGCGCTTTACGGGGCCGCCCCGCCCTCATGCGAGGACCCCGCCTGACGCCACCGCGAGCCGGCCGCCGCCGTGCTCATCGGCCCGCCGATACCCCAGCCTCGCCGAGAGCCGGCCAGCCGCCGCGAGGAGATGCGGGCCGAGCGCACCCACCAACTCCCCAAACGAGATCATCGAACTGTGCGCCTCAAGACCGATCCCTGCCACGACTTCGGACGCCGAGCGCAACGGCGCCGCGATCTCGTACACGCCCGCCGCGAACTCCTCCTCGGCCGCCACCAGACCCACCCCACGGATTCGCTCCAGCTCGCTGCGCAACGCGCGCCTATCCGCGACCCTGTTCGGCCCCCGCTTCGTGAAAGACACCTCCGCGAGCTGCTCCCGCAACGCGCGCTTGGGGATACTGCCGAGCAGCAGCTTCCCGACCGCCGTGCAGTACGCCGGCCGCCGCGCACCCAACTGCAAACCCCGATCCAGCAGACGCTCACCGCGACGGCTGCCGCGCACAGGCTCAACGACCAGGACCTCCGGCCCATCGAGCACCCCGACATAGGCCGAGAACCCCGTCTCTCCGCGCAGCTCCTCCAGAAACGGCCGCGCGTGTACCCCCAAGCTCGTCCCGCTCAACGCCGAGAGCCCCAGCTTGGTGACCGCCACCGTCAGGCGATACTTCCGCCGCCGGCCCTGCACCACGTACCCCAGGCGCTCCAACGTGCTGACATACCTGTGCGTCGTCGAGGTGCTCATTTCCAGTGCGCCAGCGATCTCAGCGATCCCGAGCACCGGCTGCTCAGGGGTAAAGCACGCGAGAACCTCAAGCCCCCACTCCAGCGACTGCGAATACCGTGACTCCCTCAGCGGAACCGATCCGCCCACCTCCCCATCGGGCGTCAACACCGGCCGCGTCACTCTAGGCATACACCCGTGGCCTCCTCGGCCGCGGTCTGCCGGCGAGACGACGAGCCACACGCCCCCCGAAGCGCCCGGCCCGCCGCCCACTGGGTTCTCCTCCCTCACCCCTGCCGGGGCAGCGCCGCCCTCGACGGTACTGCGCCCACATCCCCGCGGCTCGCGCCTCGGGGTACCCCTGCCCTCTCGCACGCCAGGGCAGCGCCACGCTTTCTTCAGCCCTTGGACTCCGAGCGTTGTCGCCTTGTGTGCCCATGACCGGAAGCATCCTGACGACGTTGTCCCGCCTTGCCTAGCAACTAGTTGTTATGGTTCGACTACTCCACATCCCTGCCGACGCGATGGGGGTCGGCGAACTCACGTCGTGGCTGCCTGTCGGGCATCGGTATCAGGGTCCCCGTGCGAGCGTCCCGGCCGAAGCTCGCGGCCCTGCGGTCGCGGGGGGCGAGCACGACTCGTGAGCCGGCGTGGGGCGTGACGATCACGCTGCGCCAGCGTGGGCGCTCCATGCGCCTGCCGGCAGGGAGTACCGTCGCGCGCAGCAGCACCGCGCGTAGGACCGTCTTCATCTCTAGCATCGCCATATGCAGGCCGGGGCAGCGCCTGCGACCCCCTCCCCACGGCAGCCACAGGTGCGGCGGTGGCGGCGCGTCGAGAAAGCGCTCGGGGCGGAACCTGTCGGGCTCGGGATAGATGCCCCGGTCGTGATGCAGTAGATAGATGCAGCCGAGCAGCCGCGCCGGCGGGTTGTACGTCCAACCGCCGATCTCGGTCGGCTTGACCACCGCGCGGGGGATCGTGAAGAGGAACACCGGGCGATGGCGCAGCACCTCCTGGACGGTCGCCGTCAGGTACTCCTCGCCTGCATCGCTGTCGATCTCATCGATCAACCGACCCTGCACGTTCGGGTTGTGCGCTAGGAGCTGGAATGCCCACGCCAGCTCCGATGCGGTCGTTTCGTGCCCGGCTAGGATGATGGACATGACGTTGTCGCGCACCTGCTGGCGCGATGTGGGCGCGCCGTCTGGATTGCGCGCCGCGAGGATCATGGTGAGCACATCGCCACGGTCGGCGGGGGTGTCGCGGTGCTTGTCGATGAGTGCGTAGATCAGTTCGTCGGCTTCCGCCCGGTGGCGGAGGAAGCGTCTCCAGATTCGCTGTCCCGGCCCGTGACGTAGGGATGGCTCTGGGATTACAAGACTTGCCGTCACCGACAGCATCTCCAGCAACAGGTCGCGCAACGCATGGATTTCATCGTCAGAAGTGAACTGTGACGAGGGGAAGACTCTTCGCAAGATGATCTCAAGCGTCAGTGCTCGAAGTTTTGGATGAAGCGCTATGGCCGCATCCTGGGGCCATGAGGCCACCTCGCGCTGTATGATGTTCGTCACTAGGTTGGCATGTTCTTGTACCGCCTTGCCATGAAAGGCTGGTGCTATCGCTCTACGCCAGTTCATATGCTTGTCGTCGTCGTGAAGCATGAATGATTCTTCGCCGACGATCGGCATAATCATCGCTCCGCCCTTCCCTGGATGGAGCGCGTCGGCCGGAGCGGCCAACACAGTCTTTATCTCCTCGGTATTTGAGAGGAATACCAATGGTGGCATTCCGGCAACACTAAGCGTAAAGCAACTGCCGTAACAACTGCGACAGCACTCCAGGTAGGTCAACGGCCATGTCCAAAACATAGACGCCTGGACCACCGCAGGCAAGTGAACCCTTGAAGGCAATTCAACTCGGCCGGGCCGTCGTCGCATCCCTCACTCCAGGAGTGTATAGGGCCGACCTCAGCGCTCATGACCGCAATCACCCCACCCGGCAGATATGCGGAAAGCGCCTTCTGATTTGTTTCCGACTCGGGTCGGCGGCGCAACACTCACGAGTTTGGATGCGGATATGGGCGCACGCCCGCCGTGCGATACCCGGGTATCGCGACGATCGCCGCTGCGACGGCAGTGACGATCACGAAGCTGCCGATAGCGGCCGGAATCCTGGCCGAGAAGACCACCGGGAAGCCGGTGACGGCCAGCAGGGCGTGACTCAGAAGAAGCTGGCCGTAGACCCCGAAAGCAGCTCCGACCAGACAGCCGGTGCCGAGCAGCAGTGCACTCTCCCAGATGAGAGCAAACCACAGCACCTCCCTGCGGAATCCCTGCACCCTCATGCGCGCGAACCGGCGACGACGCTGCCAGATCAACATGCCCATCGATACCGCCGTCGCGAGAACTCCGGCGATCAACACCAGCAAGGCTATCTGCGTTAGGCGCCCCAGGCCCCGACGAGTCGCTGCCCGATAGCTCTGTTCGCGCTGCTGCGCGGTCTCCACGATCAAGCCCGACGCAGAGCCGAGCGCCTGCCTGATCTCACGACCAACTACGTCAGACGACACGCCTCGCCCAAGCATGATGTTGTACGCGCCAGAATCGGTGCTCCCCCACGCCTGGGCGTAGTCGGCAGCGTTGAGGATGATCGCTCCGGGCGGCCATCCGAGGTTGGTACTCAGCGCCGCGACGCGGAAGTCAGTCGACCGGGGCGAGGGCAGAGCGAAATATGAACCGATGTGCAAGTGATGTTCGTCTGCGAGGGCTTGTGAGAGGACTGCCCAGCCGCCCTCACGGAGCCTGGCGGTCGCAGTCGCGAGGTTGCCTGTCACGAGCTGGCTCGGCGGAATGGGATCGGCAGCGGTAGGCGGCGGTGCGAGTACATAGATACGGCGACCGCTGTATTCGAGGAAGCCAGCACGGTACAGGCCTACGGCCCGAACACCCGGTAGACGCGCCAGAGCGGGTGCGGCGGTACCAGGGAACGGGGTGGTCACCAGCAGGTTCTGTTCGCCAGGCGGGACGACCCACAAATCGCTGACAACCGATAGCTGATGCACGACGCGGTCGAGGCCGCCCTGGAGGTTTGTGTGTGACCCCTGAATCGTGACGCTGCCGAACACGGCGATCGCACCGGTCGCGGCGATCGCGACCGATCGTACCCGTGTCTTGGGCGATTGCAGTTCGATGACGGCGATCTCTGTCGATCCAGCTCCGATCGGGCGTTGGAGGCGGTCAAAGACGAGCGACGACCCCGTCGATCAGCAGCGGCAGGAGCAACAGCAGCGCGAGGATCAGAGTCACGATGCCGACGATCGCCGACTGCGGCGCGGCGAACAGGATGACGGTCGTCACCGCGAGGCAGGCAAGGCCACCGGTGAGCGTCGCGGCGGTCCACCAGCCGAGAATCGGCCGCTCGCGCGGCACGTCGGTGCGTCGTGCGCGTGTCCAGATATCGCGCAAGGGGGTCAGCACGCCTACACACGCGGCGAGCAGTCCCGCGCCAACGGCGATGGCGACGCTCTGCCAGGTCACGATCCGCTGCGAGCCGACAGGGAACGCGAACGAGAGGTACCCGGGGTTCGAGCCGAACACAAGGATCGAGAGGAGCTCTCCGAGTGCGAGGCCCAGCAGCGAAGCGAGGGTGCCGAGCACCAGCGCGTCGAAGAGGAGCGCCTTGACGGCCTCCCAGCGGGTCGCGCCGCTGAGCCGCAGTTCTCTGACGAGGCCCTGGCGCAGGGGCATGGTGAGCAGCATCGAGCAGTACGCGAACATGAAGCCGACCAGTGCGCAGATCGCCGCGAATGTCTGCGTGGACTGGTCGATCGGCGTCGCGGCCTGCGCGAAGAGCGTCGCGTCGTAGTCTCCCGGCTCGACGTTCAGGCGCCCACCGGCCAGCCTCACGAGACCTGCCTGCACCTCGCCGGTGTCCCCGGGCTTGGCCTGGACGAAGATGCGGGTCACCATGCCCGGCATGCCGGTGAGCTTCTGTGCGTAGGCAAGCGGCGCGAGCGCGATCGGGCTGTGGACCAGCGGCCCGATTTCCGAAGGTTGCAAGATCGTCGGCGAGCAGGGTCGGTACGACGCTCGCGCCGACCTGCAGCTTGATCGGTTCAAGCGAGGACGCGCCGATCGCCTGCGCTACCGGGGCGGGAACCGCGAGCGCCTGCTGACCGGCGAACTGCCGGGCGGAGAAGTGGCGCAGCAGCGGGCCTGCCAAGTACACGTAGCGCGGGTCGGTCGCGATCAGATCCACCGCCGCCTGGCGGCCGGTCGGGCCGATCACGCTCGCCTCGTGCTCGAGCACCGGCACCGCCGCGCGCACCCCGGGCAGACGCTGCACCTCGGCGAGCATCCCTTCGCTGAAGCCCTCCGAGCCGCGCGCCTTGAGCTGGTACTGGGAGTGGCCGACGATCCCGTTGGTGAGCTGGCGCACCGAGCCGTTGAGGCTGGTACTCGCCACCTGGGAGGCGAACAGCAGCGCCACACCGACCGCTATCCCCACGACCGCGAACAGCTCCTGCACGAGCACGATCCTCGCCTTCAGGCGCACCCTGTAGAGGTGGGCGATGTCGTAGAGCCGCATCGGCCGTCTACCGCCTGAGCAGCGGCCCGAACACCGCATCGGGATCGAACGGCACCACCCGCCCGTCGCGCAGCATCTGCACACGGTCGGCGAACACCGTCGCCTGCGGGTCATGGGTGACCAACAGCACCGCCGTGCCGTGCTCGCGGCAGACCTCGCCCAGCAGTTCCAGCACTTCGCCGCTGCGCTGGGTATCGAGGTTGCCCGTCGGCTCGTCCGCGAGCACGAGCTTGGGCTCGGTCGACAGCGCCCGCGCGATCGCCACCCGCTGGCGCTCGCCCATCGAGAGATGTTCAGCGCGATGCTTCAGACGCGCCTCCAACCCCAATCGCACGAGCAGCGGCTCGATCCGGCGCTTGCCCTCATGGACACCGACCGCTATCCACAGCTTCAGCGAGGCGTTCTGGACCACGTTGCCGCCCGGCAGCAGATCCAGGGACTGGTCCACATAGCCCAGGTCGTGCAGCCGGTAGGAGGAAGCCTCGTTGTCCGAGAGTGTCGAGATGTCACGCCCGTCGACGATCACCGCACCGCTGTCAGGGCGCAGCAGCGCCGCGATCAAGTTCAACAGCGTCGTCTTCCCGGACCCGCTCGGCCCGTACAACGCGACCATCTCCCCGGCGTGCACCTGCAGCGAGGCGCCGTCCACCGCGCGCACCGGCTCCCCATCACCGATCGGGTAGTACTTGACGAGATCCTGCAGCTCCAGCACAAGCGCGAACGTTACGCGGGCACCCCACGCCCCGCGCCTCGTTCAGACCGATCGGCGCCCGGGAAGTTCACGACCTTGCTGCGCCTGCGCCGCGGGTCGCCGTTGGGTACCACCAGCTCTCCGCTCGAGAGCGTCGCCACCCGCTCGGACCATGCGGCCTCCTCCATGCTCGAGACGCTCGCCAGGACGCCCAGCTCTCGCTCCTGCGCCAGCTCGGCGAGCAGTCGCGTGACCTCGTCGGCCTCACGACCCTTCAGCATCGCCGTCAGATCATCGACGACCAGCAGCCTCGGCTCGCGCACGATCGCCCGCGCGAGCGCCACAAGCGCACGCTCCGCATCGGAGAGGCTCCCCCAACGCTGCTCCACGCAATCCCCGGCGCCGACCCGCTCGAGCGCCTCCCGAGCACGACCGGTCGCCACATCGGTGCCCAGCGCGACTTTCAGGGGGATCGCGACATGTTCGAGCACCGGCACGTCGAGCTCCGGCACTGCGTTCGTGACCCACCCCACCGAGCGGGACAGCAGCCGCGAGCGCTGACGGTCCGAGAGACCCCACACGTTCGTGCCCTCGACGCTCACCCGGCCCTCGACGGGCTCCTCAAACCCGGCCGCCACCCGCATCAGCGTCGACTTGCCCCGGCCGCGCTGCGCCCACACGCAGACGACTTCCCCCGCCCACAACTCAAGCGAGACGCCGGCGAGCACAACCACCGCATGACGTCTGCCCCGCTGGTAGTGCAGGCTCACCCCGTCAAGCGAAAGCAGGGCGTCCATCGCGTCATGCCCGCGGGGACGCGGCCCGCCGTTCAGCCTGGAAGAGCTGCCACTCCTCCTCCAGGTCGCCGCGGAGGTTCTGAAGCCATTTGATCCTCGCTTCCCACCACGCGAGATCCCCGCGCATCACGACGACACACGTCCGCTTGCGCCACTCCCTCACGCTCTCCACGGCGCGGCGTTCCTCACGCACCCGCCGGTTGAGATCGCCAACTATGACCACGCACGCCAGCTCGGTGTCGCGGACCACCCCGATCAGCCGCGGCAGATCCTCCACCCGGCACAACGCGATCTTCGCGAGCAACTCCTCACGCACAGGCGGCAACGGAAGCGAGGCGGACAACCAGTCCCTGAAGTGCTCGACCCCGCGCGGCGTCGCCACGTACTCCCCATCCGCCGAGCGCACAAACCCCTGCTTTGCAAGCCGCTCAAGCGCTTGGACACCGTCTGGACCGCGAACTGCGTCGAGCCCAAACGCTCGTTCAACCGCTGCGCCACCCGGGAGCTCGTGGCGGGCTGCTCGATCACTAGACCCAGCGCGACCTCGCCCGCGGACGTCTGCGATCTCGGCGTGGGACTGGCCATACAACCGAGACCGTATCGAAATCCGCGACAAATCGGCTCCCTCAACAAAACCATGCCGATAGCTGGACAACTGACAGACAGCCGCCACACGGCTTATCTAGCCGGAGGCGAACGGCGGCCTGACGGGAAGCTCGACCACCTCACCCCCACCCCCACGCCCCAAACCGGGCGGCACCATCAGTTCGCCGCCGTAGAGCGTCGCGACCCGGTCAGACCACGTCGTCGCGCTCAAGTCCGAGACGCTCGCCAGCACGCCAACGCCCCGCTCTCGCGCCAGCGAGGCAAGCAACTCCACAACCCCATCGGCCCTACGGACGCTGAGCATCGCCGTCAGATCATCGACGACCAGCAGCCTCGGCTCGTTCACGATCCCCCGCGCCAGCGCGACACGCGCACGCTCAGACTCATCCAGGCTTCCCCACACCTGCTCCGCGCACTGCGCCACCCCGACCCGCTCGAGCGCCTCCTCCGCCCGCGCATATGCCTTTCGACGCCCCCCGCACGCAGCGCCGGCATCGCCACGTACCTCAGCATCGACGCACCGACAGCCTCCGGCGCCACGAGTTCGACCCACCCGATCCCCCCACCCAACAACTCCGCACGCTCCTCCTCCGCCATACCCCACACATCGCGGCCCTCGAAGAGCACCTGGCCGCCACCCGGCCGCTCGAGCCCAGCCGCCACCCGCAACAACGTCGTCTTGCCCTGGCCACGCTGCGCCCACACGCAGACGACTTCCCCCGCCCGGACCTTCAGCGACACCCCCTCCAGCACCCGCACCACATGACGCGCTCCGCGCGCATAGTGCAGCCGTACCTCCCGCAACGACAGCAACTCGCCCATCTACGACAAGGATGACGCATCCTCCGCGCGGCAGGAGTCGACGTCTTGGGCGCACCCGATTAGCACCGCGTGACGTCTCTCGCGCCGCTCCACAACCAGTGCGGCGAGCAGCATGATGGCAAACACACCAGAGCCGACTGCAACCAAAGTGGTGCGCCCGGACCCGACGCCTATAAGCGATCCGATCACCACCGGAAGCCGAGCAACCCTGAAAGCAGTCCACGCGATCCGCTGTGAGGGCGGTCCATCTCGTTTCAGGTGCCACCGACTGCTCATCCCGCGCTATATCGACTGACGAGGCGTCGATCTCAAACGAACCCACCATCCGCGCGTGGACCGAGGTGCGGCGTCTAACTCCAACGTCCCATGACCTCCTGACATCCAGGGAGTCGCCGAGAGCGGATGATGGGATTCGAACCCACGACCTTCGCCATGGCAAGCCGTGAAATGCGCCCCGAGGCGCGCAAACTAGCGTGATTTGCAGCGCTCAACATGGCTTCGAAAAGCCGATTTTGGCTCGTTTGGTACCCAAAGCGGTACCCACGGCGGAAACGGTACCCACGTGGTACCCACGTGATACGCTGCGCAGGAACCCGAGAGCAGCAGCGTGCGGCGGCGACTGCCAGGCCACACGAAGAGCCGATGCCAGCAGCAACACCCAACGCCAACATCATCATCCGCGAGCACGGCGGCCAGCCGTTCTACGAGGCGAAGTTCCGACACGTTGGGCGCCAGGTCAAGAGGCGCATCGGCCCGGCGTGGCTCGAACGCGATCCGAAGACCAGCGCTTGGGTTCGGCGCCGGGGCCGAGTATCCGACGGCGCCTTTGACGAACGCGGCGCGATCGTGGCTGCTGCCGAGCTGGTCGCCGCGCATGTTGCCGAGGCGGCGGACGCAGACCGCATCGAGCGTGAGCTGCGCACGCGCGGCGTGACGTTCCGCGAGGTCGCCCACTCGCACATGCGCTGGCTCGCAGATGTGGCGGGCGCCAAGCCCTCAACGCTGCGCGACCGGGAAACCGTGCTGGGCGAGCCAGGAATGCCGCGCAAGCGCGGCGAAGGCAAGACGCTCGGACACGTCATGGCTGCGCTTGGCGATCGTCCTGCCGCGAAGATCACCACACGGGAGATCGACGGGTTGCTGGCGACGATCAGCGCGACGGGCGCGTCGGCGAGCACCGTCAACAAGTACCGTTCGGCCGTCTCGGCTGTCTTCAACCACGGATGCAAGCTGTCCACGTTCGCGCTGCCAACCAATCCCGTGACCGCAGCTGACAAGCGCCGGGAGCCGCCGCAAGCTCCGCTCGTCTTCTATACGCCAGACGAGATCGAGGCCATCGCTCGCGCTCTCGCTGAGGGACGGCACCGCGATCCGGCATTCCCCGCGATGAATGACGGCGAGCGCTTGGCGCGGCAGGCTGAGGACCGGCAGGACGCCGAGATGGTCCGCGTTGCCGCCTACTCCGGGTTGAGGCGGGGAGAGCTACTGGCGCTGCGCTGGCGGGATGTCGACTTCGCCGGGTCTGCGCTGACGATCGCCCGTGCGATGAGCGCCGGCGCGGAGTCATCAACGAAGTCCGGCCGCGTACGGCGTGTGCCGCTCGCTGACCAGGCCGCTGGGGCGTTGGATCGGATGAGCCAGCGCGAACACTTCACGTCGCCTGACGATCTCGTGTTCTGCAACGTGTTCGGGCGCCCGCTCGATGGCTCAGCGCTGCGTCGACGCTACAAGCGTGCCCAGGCCGCTGCCGGCGTTCGCGCGCTTCGCTTCCATGACCTACGACACACGTTTGGCTCGCTGTTGGCATCTCGCGGCGTGGATGTCGTGACGATCCAGAAGGCGATGGGTCACAGCGCGCTCAGCACGACCAGTCGCTACCTACACGCGCGCCCAGCGTCCGAGCAGGCGCACGCCTTCACTGCGGCGTTCATGCCTAGTAGCGAACAGGCCAAATCCCAGGGCGGCTTGAATAAGATCCCTGCGCCTCTAAAAGCAGAATAGTATGCGACCGCTCAACGCTCATAGCAACACGGGTAGGTGTTGGAACACCACGCCGGGTGCTAGGCGTTCGGCCTGATGTTTCGCGAACCCCCACGCCTCGGGACTGAGTTCTGGGAACTTGCCCGCGACACCCTCGTAGTCGTCCTGTGTGCGCAGCTTCTCGTCGGAACCGTGGACGTAGAAAATGGGCAAGCTGGAGCGCCCATCATCGTCAGCGACTAGGAACAGCAAGCCGTTTATGTACCCCTCGATATACGCCACACTGGGCCAGCGTCCGTCAACTTCTCGCTGCTGCTGTAGTTGAGGATAGATTGTCGTAGCCAGGCCTTCCGCGTAGCAGCGGTGCCAGTAGTCGCCACGGTTCCTGTTCGCCATTATGTGATCGAGGGCATCCATGAGTCCATCCTGGTAACAAGCGCACATCAGCATCGCGGGGTCGAGGCGCATTTCGGCACCATCAAGAAATCTGTGATGTACCTCCCTGATCATTGCACGCATGAGAGGAATCACCTCGAAGCGCTCGGCCGAGAGGATCTCGTCGTTCCTAAATTGTTTCTTCAATTCCCTGAGGAAATGCACACCACTCGTCTGGATGACATGCATGTCTTTCGCAATCCCAGCCTTAGGCCTGTCGTCGATCGTGACCACATATGACCGGGGGAGAAGATCGCCCATGCGACGCTTTATGAGACGGTACAGTCGGATCAAATCGTCGTCGCGTAGCGAATATCCGACAAATACAACTGTCTTTGTTGACAGCATCTCCTTGAGCTTCGCGCCGACAAGCCCTTGGTTAAGGTTACGGTAGCAGCGCTTGTAGTCGGCGTCAGTCGCTATGACTGACCCAGGATTTAGCACGGAGCCGTGCAGCTTAAAGACCTTACGGTCGTTAGCCTTCCAATACGCCCAATCCGCATCCGTCACGAAGGGCTGGGCTCCACAGCATTGCTCAAAGTAATCATCCCAATTCGTCGTCACGATGTTGCGAACGGTGAAAAGGCCAGCAAGCTCACGATGGAACATGCTGGCCTGACCATCCATGTTCGGGAACGACCTGACATAATCCAGCCGCTCCTTAATAGTCGCTAGAAGGGCCATGCGACCGCGCGCTGCCTCAAATCTCGTCATTAGAGCTGGAAAGGGTAGATTCGCCGACAGATCTAGCTCAAGCTCGGCCAATACGTGGTCGTAAAGCGTGAATGGCATAACTAGCGGAGCCTCGGTGCTAATCCCAGCGCCCGCGAACACCACGAGATCCTCTGCGAAGCACGCATGGGCGAGCTGCTCAGGCATGTTGAACGGCCGCTCAGCACGACACATCAAGCACTCGCATGAGCCTGGCTCGTGCCCTCCCAAGTCGAAGCTGCTCTGCGCAGCTGTTTCGAGCATGGGCGCCAGGTTAGCGAGATTCGCGCCTGTGAGACTGGGAGTTATTGCCGCCCTGTGACGCCCTGCCTTGTACGCAGCGTATGGTCGCGATGGGACTACACCTTGAACAGACCCGCGTCCAGCGCTCATTTGGCTCGATCACTCCCGACGCAACCGATCAACACGATTTCAATTTCCTGGCGGATGTAGAGCCTGCGCCTGCCGATCTTGACGCTCGGCAGGATGCCTCGGCGTGCCCAGTCTTCGACGGTCGAGACAGGTGCGTGCAACAACCGGGCGACATCACGTGCGGTCATGACGTCATCCGCCGTCAGCCGTCGTGATCCTGCGAGCGGCGGCTGCCAGGCATCCCGCGCGGCGAGTCTAGGCCGAGGAGCGTTCATCGTGTTCGCTCCTGTGCCGGTGGCTTTATGGCGCGGTGGATACTGCGGATGAGGCTGGGGATGCGTGGGGCGTAGCGAGCTGGACCGTGGCGCTCGACGGTGCGGGCGAAGCCTGTCCTCCATTCAGGATCGGGGAGTTCTGGGTGCGCGAGCGATGGCGTCTGGCTGCGGCTGTGCCCCATCGCCTGGGCGAGGCGTTTGATGCGGTCGGTGTCGTGACCGTCGGTGCCGAGGTCTTGGCGGTTGACGTACCAGTGGGTGCCGTCGCGGGCGCGGGATGCCTCGACGTAGGTGGCCTCCCTGTTTGTTTGCCAGCCGCCTGTGAGGACGAGGGTGCGGGTGACAGTGGCGCCTTGGGCGCGGTGGATGTGGCTCGCGTAGCCGAGCCTGAGTTTCGCGAGCTCGTCGCCGGCGAGCGTGCGCCATTGGTTCGTGGCGTCGAACTGGATGAGCACGTCGCCCTCGTCGGTGATGTCGAGGACTTCGCCTTTGGCGCCGTTCTCGATGCGCTGTGCGCCGCGCTGGTGGTGTTGGTCGATCATGGCGATGCGGTCGCCGGCGCGGATGCCGTAGTGCATGTCGGGGATGTGGACTTCGATGTCGCCGAGTTCGCCGCGCTCGGCTCGGCGGTGCTGGGCGCGTGCGTTGAGTCTTGCGATCTCCTGGTTGGATGCGTCGGAGATCAGCGCGACCTGCTCGATCGGGAGCTCGCGGGTCAGGCTCGCCCAGTCGCTGACCGCCTGCTCGACGGCTTGGTCGCGGGTGTCGGTCATGTGCAGCTGGCCTCGGCGGAGGTAGTGCGCCATCGCGCGGTCCGAGCGTCCGGCGCGTAGATCTGCCCAGGCGCGCCGCTCGTCCCGGTCGAGTGTGCGCCGCACATCCGAGACGGCAGCGGTTGGGGCTATGTCGGTGAGCCGGTCGAACATGCCGCCCGCGCCGATCGATGGGAGCTGTGCGCCGTCGCCGATCGTCACCAGCTTCGCGCCCGTCCGCTCGATGACATCGATGAGCCGGTCGAGGCGGTGGGTGTCGGCCATGCCTGCCTCGTCGAGGAAGACCGTCGTGTTCGTGTCGAGGACGAGCCCACCGTGATCGGCCCTGGCCACGAGCGCGTCGAGCGTGAGCGTCTGTCCAGCGAGCGCGGGACTTTCCTGGCCGAGGCGCTGGGCGGTCGACCCGGACACGGCTATCCCAAGCGTCTGGTGTCCGGTGGCTTGCTCCGCGCGGGCGGCGGCGTCGATTACGACTCCCTTGCCGGTGCCGGCCGGGCCGACGAGGACCGCCGCGCGCTCTGGGCCGGTGATGACTTGGAGTGCGCGGGTCTGCTCGTCGCTGAGATGCGAGCCGATGCGCTCGGCGAGTTGGTCGCCGGCGGCCGTCCTTGCGTGGTCGCCCACGTCCCTGCCGGCTGGCCGGGCGAGCCATGTGATTCTGCGCTCGATCGCCTGCTCCTTGGCGCGGAGCGCGAGTGTCGTCATTCGCCCGCCCTCCAGTGGGAGCACGCGGCGTTCGGCAATCATCGCCTTCGCCTTGGCGAGCGCGTCGGCGGGAGCGAGTTCTCCGGCGGACTGCTCGAGCAGCACGGCCTGTAGCTCCCCCGGCTCGAACGTCGCGGCGCGCTCGGTCAGTCGCTGTTCGACGCGATGCTCGAGCGTGCCAGCGCGGTGGGAGGCGATGTCCGCTGGGCGGTCGCGCTGCTCGCGCGGGAAGCCGTGGCGTGCGGCCTTCTCATCCCACACGCGCTGCAGGTCGGCGCGGGTGACGGGGAGCTTGGCCTTGCGATTCTCCAGCTTGAGCCTGCGCAGCTCGCCGCGCTCTGGTGCCCTCCCCCACTTCGCCCGGAAGCGCTCGGCCGCAGCGGCGACTTCGCGGCTGCGCGCGGAGAACGCTTCAATCAGGCTCTGCGGCACTCCCGCGATCTCGAAGTAGCGGCCCTCCTTGCCGGTCCCGCCGTTGATCGCGTAGCCGCGCTGGGTGAGCTCGTGCGCGAGCGCTGAGCGGTAGAAAGCTCCGACCTCGCGTGCGGAGCGGAAGATGGGCCGTGAGGCGACGGCGACGATCCGGCCGTCATCGCGGATCGCGCTCGTCACGACGACGTGGCTGTGCAGCTGAGGGTCCGGCGCGTCGCCGTCGATGACGCCGCGTGCGGTGGTGTGCAGGTACTCGGCAGCGATCAGCTCGCGTGCCGGCTCCTCAACGACTCCTGCGCCGTAGCGCCGGCGCACCGCCGGCACGTTCTCGGTCATGTGGGCGATCGCCCGCTCGACCGCGTTTCGGTGTGCTTGCTCGATCTCTTGGCGCTCGAGCGTCGTCACCGAGTGCCCAGGTCACGGACACCGACTTGGGCGCGCTGAACGTCACGTCGATCCCGCCGCCGCGGCTGCCGTCGGCGCCGGCTCGCCGCAGCCACCGCCCGCTGCGCGGGTGTCGCCCCTCCATCATCGCGACGAAGTCCCGTCCCTCTACGTGTTGGCCTCGATACCGAGCCGCGCGAGCGTGTCGGTCAACGCGAGCCACCGGCCCTGCGCCTGGGCGGGCTCGCCGCCGGGCGCCAGATAGTAGTCGCCGCGCTCGGGCTCGATGGTCTTGCCCTCCAGATAGCGCGCGTACCCGCCGCCCTTCGCGGCACCGATGCTGAATGTGGTCATCACATGGGGTACAGACCCAAACTCCCGCCAACCGGCCAACAAATTTCTGCGGCGGTGTTCGCCAAGCCGATCCACGACCACGACCGAGCGGCCAGCGACTTCCCGGCGACACAACGCTCGCACAGCGATCACACAGTTGTGCATCACGTCTGTTTGGTCGGTTCGCTCGTTCGATACGCGCGTATGACCGTGGGGCGTCAGCGCCCAGGCTTGCTGCCAGGGTGCGTTAGGACGGCCTCGTGTGACCGATACGCTGGCCGGCTCTTGGCGGTCGAAGTTCGACACGCGTGAACTGCCTGGCGCGAGGCATCCGCATCTCGGAACTGTTGTAATGGACCCCGTGGTCGCAGTCAGCACGTTCGACAGCACGAAGACCGATCTCTTGGAGCTGCTCGACAACGCGAGGACGGGCGAGGCGCAGCTCCCGGACTTCCAGCGGGGCTGGGTGTGGGACGACGATCACATCCGTGATCTGATCGCGAGTATCTCGCGGTCGTTCCCGATCGGGACGGTGATGCTGTTGGAGAACGGCGGTGATGTCGCTTTCCGCACCCGGCCGCTCGAGGGAGCGGTGATCGAGGGCCGCGAGGCTGACACGCTCATCCTCGACGGCCAGCAGCGGCTGACCTCGCTCTTCCAGGCCCTGATGGCGAGCGCTCCGGTCAAGACTCGCGATGCAAAGGGCAAGGAGATCGAGCGCTGGTACTACCTGGATATTCGCCAGGCGCTCGACGAGACGGTAGATCGGGAGGACGCCGTGCGGGCGATCCCGGTCGACCGGATGCTGCGGCGCAACTTCGGCCGTGACGTGGAGCTAGACCTGACGACGCCCGAGCACGAGTACGCAGAGCTGATGTTCCCGCTCGCGCACGTATTCGACCATTACGAGTGGGCGGCAGGCCTGCGCAAACATCACGACTACGACGCCGAGCTCAGCCGCCTATGGGACAGGTTCGAGCGGGAGATCATTCAGCGATTCCGCGCGTACCAGCTGCCTGTGATCCGGCTGAGCTGCCACACGCCCAAGGAGGCCGTGTGCCTCGTCTTTGAGAAGGTCAACACCGGCGGCGTGTCGCTGAGCGTCTTCGAGCTGCTAACCGCGACGTTCGCCGCGGTCGCTCCGCCGGACTTCGAACTGCGGGAGGACTGGGAGAACCGCCGGCAGCGCATACACGAGCATCCGGTGTTGCAGGACGTTGCAAGCACCGACTTCCTGCAGGGCCTAACGCTGCTGGCGACGCACGCCAAGCGGCGGGCCCACCTCCAGGCCGGCTACCCGGAGGAGCGGGCGCCGGCGGTAAGCTGCAAGCGTCGAGATGTGCTGCGTCTCGCCCTCGATGAGTACCTGGAGAGTGGGCCGACCCGCTGACCGAGGCTTTTGAACGCGCTGCGCGCTTCCTGCACCGCGAACGGATTTACGAGACCAAGTTTCTCCCTTACAACACCCAGCTCGTGCCGCTCGCAGTCGTGCTCGCGCTCCTTGGGGAGGACGGCATCGAGCGCCCCGTGATCCGCAACAGGATCGCGCGGTGGTACTGGTGCGGCGTCTTCGGCGAGCTGTACGGCTCGGCGACCGAGACCCGCTTCGCGCGCGACGTGCCTGACCTGCTCGCGTTCGCGGAGGACGAGATGGCGGTCCCGCGCACGAACGTCGACGCAAACCTGGCGCCTGAACGTCTGCACACGCTGCGCAGCAGGCGCAGCGCCGCGTACAAGGGTGTCTACGTGCTGCTCCTCCGCGAGGGCGCGCTCGACTTCCGCACTGGTGAGGCCGCGACCGACCAGAATTACTTCGAGCAGGCCGTCGACATCCACCACATCTTCCCAAAGAAGTGGTGCAACGAGCGCCGACCGGAGCCGATCCCCGCCGCCTTGTTCGACAGCATCGTCAATAAGACTCCTCTGACCGCCCGGACGAACCGGATCATCGGTGGCCGGGCGCCAAGCGCGTATCTGCGGACGCTGCGCGAGGCGGACGGCGTCGCTGACGCCGCAGAGGAGAGGAACCTGACCTCGCATCTCATCGACGCCGACACTGTGCGCCAAGACGACTTCGAGGCGTTCTTCGAAGCCCGCCAGCGCGCACTGCTGGAACGCATCGGCCAGGTGATGGGCAAGCAGCTCATCATCGAGGACTACAGTCCCGACGACTCCGCCAACGACCATATCGAGCCGTTGGCCGCCCAAGCTAGCTGAGTGGCTTCGCCGCAGCCGAGAGGGCTGTGGCCGTTGACCAGCCCGCGACCGAGGTTGCGTGGGGACGACAAAGCCCCGGCCGCATAACCCACGAGGGGTCCTAGGCGGTACCGGGGCGTCTCATGTAGCTTAGCCGGTCGTGGATGAGAAGCAAGCAGTCGAGTGGCTTTCCGATCAGCGATTTCAGCCCTTCCTCGATGCGACGGAAGGCGACCATCGGCGTGCAGTAGCGATCTACGAGTGGCATCTGCACCTGTCCGCTGCGTGCTTCGCGACGATCAACGGCTTCGAGGTTCTGCTTCGCAATACGGTGGATCGACAGCTTGGGATGGGCCAGCCTCAGACACCGATCCGCGATACGTGGCTCATGGACTTCAACGTCCTTCAACCGAACGGTGTCAAGGACGTGATCGTCGCCGTGGAACGGCTCGAAAAAGGCAAGGAGATCACCCGCAGTCGCGTCGTCGCGGGCGTTTCGTTCGGCTTCTGGGCCGGTCTGTTCAGCAAGGCTTACGAGGAGCTTTGGCGCCACCGGCTTCGTCTTGCTTTCCCGAATGGCGCGATCATGCGGAAGGACCTCACCCAGTCGATGCGCTCCCTTCAAGCGTTCCGCAACCGGGTGGCGCATCATGACTGCCTGTTGAACCAGCCGGTCCGCGAACGCTACGACGAGATGATCCGCATATCGGGATGGATTGACGCTGATGCCGCGACGTGGCTCGAAGGCCAGTCACCTGTCGTAGCGCTGCTCGCAAGCAAACCCTGAACTGCGAGCGTGGTGATAGCTTCGGCTCATGGCACGCACCAAGAAGATGTCACCCACGACCTCGCTCAAGATCGGCGATCACGTCGCCTCAAACATCCCAGCCTTCAACTGGACGGGCATCGTCGTCAGGGACCACGGCCCACTCGGCGTCGGTGGCAGACAAATCGTGACGGTTCGCGTCGAGAACTGGGAAGTGTGCCGGCAGTTCGACGTCAGCGCCGAAAGCGTCGAACGCGTGCCGGCAGAGCGTGAGTTCGACATCGTGATGACGGCCGAGCCTGATGGCGGCTACAGCGTGTTCGTACCGGAGCTGCCGAGTGTTGCGACACAGGGGGAGATGATCGAGGATGCGCGGGCCAATGCTCAGCAGGCGATCGAGGACTATCTCAGAGTCATGCAGGAAGATGGCCTGCCCATCCCCACGATGCACCGCGACAGCGTGACGGTCCGCGTCGAGTGGTGAGCCGCGCGTCGCTACGGCGCAAGTCTGTAGCCGACGCCCCTCGATACACGCACCCAACCCGTCGCCCCAGCTTGCGCGAGTGCTCGTCGAAGGCGGGATACGTGACTGTCGAGTGTTCGCGTGGCGCCCTCTGATCGGTAGCCCCACACGTCCCGAAGCAGCTCGTGCCGCGTGTAGACGCGAGTGGGGTCGCGCGCCAAGTAGACGAGCAGTGCGTACTCGCGTCGCCGAAGACTGATCGGCGTGGATGCGAACTCGGCCGTGCGCGCGGCGGTGTCGATGCTGAGCTTCCCATGGCTGAGGATGCGAGCACCGAGGCCCGCAAGCTCGCCCCCACGCAGGATGCGTTTGGCGCCACACTCTGCGCTGCCTGTTGGCGTGCGAAGCACGATTGCGTGCTTGAGCGACCGCACGTCGTAGCCGTCTTCCGCCAGCGTTCGAGCCAGCGTGTTCTTATCGCTCTCCTGGCCATAGACGGCTATGACCAGGGGCGCAGCTCGCGGGATATCCTCCGGCTGCATGGGAAGGTCCTTCCTTTCCGTGCCACGCCCCCGGCTGTTGACGCAGCGCGGGGGCACTTGATGTTGCGCGCAAAGCATAACGCTTACGCACTACGTAATAAGCGCATGGACGTAAGCGGTTGCGCCTGCGAGGCTCCAGCCGATGCCCCCGCCCCTCCCATCCGACCCGGCGCTCGCCCTGGCTATCAAGGAGCTGCGCGAGGCCCGCGGCCTGACGCAGGAAGAACTCGCCAGCCGAGCCGACACGACGATCGGCACCATCAGCCGTTTGGAGTCCGCCAAAAGCGCACCCGCGTGGGCGACGGTGATGCAGATAATCGACGCGATGAACGTCTCACTGCCCGTGTTGGCGGAGGCCGTCGAGAAGGCCCGCCGCAGCACCTGAGCCCAAAGCTCAACATCTCGGTGAGCGAGCTGGGAGGACTGGTGGGCGACGTCGCCGGGACCACGAATAAGGACCAGCTGCAACTCGAATGGGAGTACCTGATCGGCGGTATAGAGCGGTCAAGCTGGTCCACGACCGCCCGTGCCGCCGGGGCATGGGCAATCGAAACGATCTGCAACGAGCTTGGACCTCGTTGGCCCCGCGCGTGGCTAGAACCGGGAGCGCCGCCTCCGGAGGTGGGGGCTTGCTGGTACTCGCTCGCGGCCCTCGGAGGAACCGTCGATTTGGCGCTCGCGTTGCACAAGATCCGAGAGATGCCAGGAGCGAGGACGATCAGAGATGCCATCCGGGCGACGTCGCGTCCCGACGCCATGATGTCGCCACGCCTGCAACTACGGATGGCATGTCTGGCACTGGCATGTTCGATGGACGTCGGCGTTGAGACGAGGCTTCCCAAAGCCGACAGACCAGCGGACCTGACGATCAGCGACGGCGACACGGCGTGCGCCGTGGAGGTACTCGCCGTGATGCGTGACGCCAAGACACTCGACGCAAGCGAGTGGTTCGATTCCGTCTCCTGGGAAATGCGTGAGCTGGGCCAGCGGCACAGAGTCGACTTCACCGGAGATGTGCGAGAGCCGCTTGACGATGAGCAGACCACGGAGCTGCTGGAGGAACTAGACCGCCGCGGTCCACTCGCGGCGCGAGGCATCGGACTCCCTGATGCACGGATAGGCGGCGTGTCCGTGCGAATGGCGCCGGCGGCGCAGGGAGGCGGAAACATAAGCTTCAACATGCCCGAGGTCGACTATGCCCGTCGCATCGCCGACAAGCTCGAAGCCAAGGTCGAGCAGACGCGCAAGTCTGGCGCCGACTGGCTGCTGGTTGATTGGATGGATCACCTTTGGCACATGACGGCCTGGGGCGCCCGACCGCTCGCGCAAAAGGCACACGATCTCGCCCTGCTCGTTCAACGGGTGCTGGCTGCTGAGGAGCACGTCCTTGGTGTCGTGATGACCGATGGCGCCGTCCTAATGCGTCCCAATGTGCCCGAGGAGACTCGTGAGCTTCCTGGTGGCGCGGTGGCTCTGAGCCGTCAGATCGACAGGTGGCACTCGCGTGAGTCTGTCGTGATCCCGATTCGCCCGCTGGCGCTCGGCGCTGCCCAACTGTGGCGTCGCATCCTCGATGCGGAGCGACGCTGGGCAGAGCGGGAGATGCACTCTGTTGGCCTCGCGTTCCCCGCCGAGCTGGACCTCTCGGAGCCAGAAGCAGGTCGGGACTAACGCACGTGTTTGGTACCCACGCGTGGTACCCACCACCACACAAACCCCACAACGCGGGACCCTAGACACAACAAAACCCCCGGAAACCGGGGGGTTTTGTCTGAAGCGGATGAAGGGATTCGAACCCTCGACCTTCGCCATGGCAAGGCGACGCTCTAGCCAGCTGAGCTACATCCGCACGAATCGCCCATTCTAGCTGGCGCCGCAGTCGCGCGTCCTCTCGCGAGGGGCGCTCAGGCCGCGGCGTCGAGCGCCTTGGCCCCGGGCCGGAAGGCGCTCGACAGCAGGCGTGCGTCGTCCGCGCGGCTCTTGTGGTGCAGGTAGCGCATCGTGGTCTTGATGTCAGCGTGGCCCATCCACGCCTGGACCTGGACGATCGAGGCCGAGTTGATCGCCAGCGACCCGAAGGTGTGGCGCAAGTCGTGGAAGCGCAGGAAGCGCAGCCCGGCACGGTCCAAGTCGGCAACGTAGCGACGGCGCAGCGCCGAGCCGTCGATCGGCTCGCCGTCCTCGCCCGCGAACACAGGGTCCTTCGGCTGGGTGTGGCGCTCCCGGGCCTTCAGGCGCTTCAGGGCGCCGGCCACGTCCTTGACCATCGGGACCGTACGCGACTTGCGCGACTTCGGCCGCCCGCGCTCCCGGCGCGTGACGGTCTCCCACACACGGATCGAGTGGTTCTCGAAGTCGACGTCTTCCCAGAGCAGAGCGACCAGCTCGCCGCGTCGCAGGCTGCTGAAGGCCGCCATGAGATACACCACGCCGTCCTGAGAGCTCCCCGCCTTGGCGACTAGCTTGCGGACCTCCTCGGGCGAGTAGAAGTCGAAGCGCGCGGCATCGTAGGATTCGCGCAGCTTCTCGACGTCGCGGGCGGGGTTGTGCAGCAGGCCGTGTCTGCGCACCGCGTACTCGAAGATGCCGTGCAGGATCGCCAACAGCTTGTTGGCGTTGCGGCGGCTCATACCGTGGTCCTGGACCTGCCCGTCGCGCCACCGTTCGATGCGGGCAGAGCTGACCGACTCGATCCGCAGCGCGCCGAAGGTCTCGATCAGGTGGTAGTCGAGCACGGATCGATAGTCGCGCTGGGTGCTCAATGACCAGTCGCGCTTGAGCTTGCCCGAGGCGTACCACCCCTCGGCGACGTCCTTGAACGTGACCCCCGTGCGTCCCTGCGCCGCAGCGCCGCGGCGCGCGTCCACGAGGATCGCGTCAAGCTCAGCCTGCGCATCCTTCTCGCGCAGGAACCCTGGCGCGGGCTGGCCGGATGCGCTCCAGTCTTTGCCGAGGCGCCTCTCGTGCTGGCCGGTTGCATCGCGCCACTTGGCGTACCAGACGCCGCCGCGCTTTCCGGTCCGCAGACGAATGTGGCCGGAGACGGAGATGGGGGAAGACATTGCTTGCTCCTCTCGCTCAGGGTGCCGTCCGAGCCCTCTGCATCACTGATGTGGTGCACGACGGGCGATTTCTATGTCTGCTCACGATTCCAGTATACACGGGGGATCGGCTGACATTCTCCCGAACTTTCTCCCCAACCTACTCGGGGAGGCCTTGGGCAAACGGACCAGATATGGCTCTAACAAACGCCTTACGAACTACAACCTTCTCCCGTGGCGAATTGCCATGCAGAAGGTCGTGGGTTCGAGTCCCATCATCCGCTTCAAAAAAGCCCCGCAAATCGCGGGGTTTTTTCTTGGTCTGTTGACGTTGGCGGACTTTGTCCCAAAACTTTGTCCCAAACTGGCCGCGCGTCCCCCATCGGTTTCGGCTTGCCGCGCGCGGCGTTCGCGTCGAGGCCCGCCGGGGTGGCCGCCGGGCCTCGCAGCCGCTCAGAGTTGGCTGTGCAACCGCTCCTCGAGCATGGCGCGGGTGAAGCGGATATGCCGCCCGACTCGGATGCAGGACAGCCGACCGGTGCGCACCGCGTCGTAAACCCAGCTCGTCTTGACGGCGAGCAGCGCGGCGGCCTGCTCGGGCCGCAGGAGCGGCCCGTCAAGCCGTCGGGTCGGGAACCCGAGCCCGTTGCGCTGGTGGATGTCGATAGTCACGTCGTACCTCCTCGGAGAGTTCGCGGCCTTCTTCTCCTATTCCGTCAGGGCATCAGTGAGCAGGACGGGCCCGAACCGGACCCTCTCCCCCTGGGGTTCTCATCCGTCGATCGAGCAGTCGGTCGGCCCCCGGCACGGCCCCCACGCACGCCCTGTCACACCCTTGTGGGTTGACAGGGCGTGCTACCCTGCCCCGCCCGGCGGGGCCGGGGGGCTGCGCTCCGCCGCGTCGGCCCAGAGGATCGCGCCCCCCGCCCGACTACGATGGCGCGGTGAGTGAGGTTCCCGACCCGTTGCGACGGTTGCACGTCCTGTTCGAAGCAATACGGATCGCCCACGAGACGATTTATGACCTCCACCGCCGGCTCGTCAACGCCGATCGCGCGACGCCGCTATCTCAGGGGCTGCTCGCCGAGTCCGCTCGCATCGTCCTGCGCAGCGCCCCCGATGCGAGTGCTGGCAGCCACCGCCTCGCCGCCACCTGGCACGAGCAATCGGTGCTCGATCCTGACGCGGCCGAGGACACCGCACTGAAGCTCGACACGGAGCTCGCCCACGCGGAGTCCGTACTGCGAGAGCTGCTCGCCCGGGAGAGCGCAATCGCAGCCGAGCTCAGAGCCCTGGCGACCGAGAGGGGCTGACGCTCAGGCAGTCGCGACTCGCGTGGCCGCGGTCTGCTCATACCGCACCGCGAGCTTGAGGGCGCCGGCGCGATATCCCTCGATGTCCGTCGCCGCGGCCTGCTCGCGCAGCTCGCGCGCACGAGCCAGCAGCTCTTCCGAGGTCTGTGTCGTCGTGGCGAGCAGCTCGTCCATCAACTCCGTCGCCCAGCGCGCCTCCGGGGCAACGTCGGGCCAATGTTCGACCGAAGGCATAGACGGAGTGTATCCGACCCGACGCGACCAGTTCCCGCGCGTACTCGCCGACACGCTCAGGCGCCAACTCGCCGACACCCTGCTCAAGGACCCCCGCGCGCAACTCCCGCTCCGAGAACGTCGCGCGCTCCGCCGTCAAAGAATCCGCCACCCGCTCTTGCCACGACGCCTCGTCACTGCGCTGTACGCCACCCGGCCGTGCTGCCTTCAGAGCCCGCACCTCACTGGCGTCGACGTTCTCGGTGGCGGCGCGCTGCTCCCATGTCGCCTGAAGCTCGGGCGGCTCTGCGGCATCTTCGCCTGACGGTTCTCGAGCCGTACCGCGCACGGAAACGCTCCGCCGCGAGCCACACCTCGCGACTGCGGCCACTCAACGCATCCCGTACACCCTCCGAGACCCCCGCGACGCCGCCGCCGCGGACTGCGCCGCCCCCCTGGCGTCATCGTCCACACGCACCCTGACCGCGAGAAGGTCGCCACCGTATGGCGGGACGGGCTACCGCTAACCGCACCCGCACGCACGCTGCTCGATGTCGCCGACCGCCTCTAGCCCGAGCAGATCTCGATGGCCGTCAAACAGGGTCTGCGCCGCGGACCGCTCACGGCCGACCAGCTACGGGAGGAAGCGGAGCGGCGCCACAAGCAGCACATGATCGAAGCCATCCTCTCCAGCGATACGAGCGCGTGAAGTACACAAGCGCAACAACGTTCCGCCAGGCGCTTGAGCAGCGGTCCTGACCGCACGCAACGCGCCGTTTGAGCGTAGGCACGACATCGACTACCTGTGCAGCCTGGCTCCACCAGCCCATGCTCGATCATCCTGCCCACGTCATCGAGATCCTGGCTGAAGCCCCGCTCGATCTTCGAGAGCGCCTGCGAGTAAAGATCGAAGTGGTGGACGTAGACGTTGCCCTCCTGAAAAACCATCTGGCTGCGCTCGCGCCAACCGGGTAGCTCGGGGATGAAATCCGGTGGAGAGGCCAGCTCTATGTTCACCCCCAGGCGCTCCTTCAGTGCGGGCAGCTCGCGGAGCAGCTCGTCGACGTCGGGCTCGAATCGCAGATCGACGTCGACCGTGGAGTCTCGCCAGCCTTCGAGCACGGCTGTCGCGCCTCCCGTCAGGTAGATCCGGGTCGGTCCGCTGGCTATCCGCCCAAGGCTGCGCGCCAGCTCTCGCAGGCGCGCCTCGTCAACCGGAGGCCGCACGCTCAGCCGCCCGGGCGAAACTCACTACTCGGCCGACGAGCGCGTTGTAGCGACTGTGCGCCCCTTGGCCTGTCTCCGCCGCAAGCAGTTCGTAGAGACGGTGCGCCGGCTGCTCTCCCCCGCCCGCTGGCACGTCGAAGCCCAGGGTTCGAAGACGAGGTGCCGCCATCGCGACGACCAGCGCCGATTCGCTCTCGCGGCCTGTCGCCAGATCGACAAGTCCCTCGCTCACGAGCTCATGACCGGGAAGATCAGTGGGCACGTCGAACATCCGCCCATAGTAGACGCGCCGATCCGCGCAGCGCTGACGGAAGACCGCACTGCTCGGCACAGCCCGCCGTCAGGTACACCCACGAGACGAGGTCTGCGCTCAATCGCGGCACCCCCCGTCGGCACATTTTGGACCGCAGTCCAAAGGCGCGAAGGGCACCGTGCGCCAATATCCTCGCATGAACCGTTCGCTCTCCAACCCGATGCCAAGCACCCCACGACGGTTTCTGCTGTTGCCCGAGGAGTCGCTCGAGGCCCCCGGCCGGGGGCCTCGGATACGGCGCTACCGGCTGGCCAGCGTCGCTCGGCGCTCAGGGCCCGGCGGGGCCGAGCGGTCTCCACGGCGACCGGGGACCGACGGCGGGGACGGCCAGTAGCGCAGCAGCACCGACGCGCCCGTGCCGGGCGTCGTGGCCGTCGGTGGTGCAGATCCGGCCCACAGCGGCGGACGGCAGCGCTCCTCCTCGGTCCCTCCCCGCGGGGTAGGCTCCCAGCCGCGACCCGTGCCCCGCCCGACTGGAGCTACCCATGGATGTGCCGATCCTCCGCCTGCACGACTCCGCGCAGCCGCCGCATTACGCGACCGCGGGCTCCAGCGGCTTTGACCTGTGCACCGCCGAAGCGGTGGACCTCGCCCCGGGGGAGATCGCCCTGGTGGGGACCGGGTTGGTCTTTGCCACGCCGCCCGGGTGGTGCCTGCTGGTGTGCCTGCGCTCCTCGACGCCGCGGAGGTTCGGAGTGCTCCAGCCGCACGCCGTGGGCGTCATCGACGAGGACTACCGCGGCCCCGAGGACGAGCTGCGGTTGCAGCTGCTGAACTTCACGCCCGCGCCGACCCACATCCCGGCCGGCAGCCGGATCGCGCAGGGCGTGTTCGTGCGCGCCGACCGCGCGCAGTGGAGCGTGCACGATCCCGACGCGGGCAGCCGCGGGGGCTTTGGCAGCACCGGCGGGTAGCACTGCTGAAAAACGCGTGCTGAGCGCAGGCCGCGACGCTCAAGGTTGCATTCGACTGATCCGATGCGCCCAGAGATTCACTCTGCTCACACTCGTCGTTATTGCCGGAACGCTCGCACAGGCTCCAGGAAGCAAAAAGCGGCGGCCCTTTGGAAGAATCACGGCGATGATCGAAAGCTACCGGGACCTACCCGGCGACCTGGCCGTCCCGACGGACGACGGGGCCGCGGATCACCTGCCGGGGCGGGAGGTGCCGGCGGTGCTGCTGAGCTCCACGCACGGCGGGCAGCTCGACCTGAGCGCGGCCACCGAGCGGCTGGCAGTGGTCTACGTGTACCCCCGCACGGGCGTGCCGGGGCAGCCGCTGCCTGCGGGCTGGGACGAGATCCCGGGGGCGCGCGGCTGCACCCCCCAGAGCTGCGCCTTCCGCGACCACGTCCTGGAGCTCGCGGCCTACGGCGCCTCGGTGCTAGGCCTGAGCGCCCAGCCGCACTCAGAGCAACGCGAGTTCGCGGGACGCGAGCACATCCCCTACCCGCTGCTCTCTGACCCCGACCTGCGGCTCGCCGACGCGCTGGGGCTGCCCACCTTCCAGGCAGCCGGGGCGCAGTTCTACCGGCGCTTGACCTTCATCGCGCGCCGGCGGCGGATCGCGAAGGTGTTCTACCCTGTCTTCCCCCCGCACCGCAACCCCTCAGAGGTACTGGACTGGCTCGCTCAGGAGTCCGCCTGAGCTCGCCGGCCCGGCTTCCTCGGGCACGCCGTCCGGGAGCGTGCGCAGCGAGACCATCCGTGCCGCCAGCGGTGCCGCGAGCACGATCGTGACGGCTATCGCCAGGAACGCCGCCGTGGGGTCGTGGACGAGCGCCTGCACGAGCAGCGCCACCACGAGCCCCCCGAGGTTGCCGGCCATCTGCACGATCGCCCCCACCGTGCCCGCCGCCCGCCCCGCGAGCCGCTCGGCGACCGTCAAGATCACTGGCAGCGCGGGCAGCAGCAGCGCACCCATCGCCACCATCACCACCGCCCTGCCCGCGATCCCCGGCACGAACGCGAGCGCCACACTGCCCACGCTGCCTGCGCCTCCCGCCACGAACATGAACAACCGCTCCGCCCCGCGGCGCACGATCAGCGCGGGCAGCACCGCACAGCCGACGATCCCCGCCACGATCATCCCCACCAGCAGCGCCCCCGCAGCCGTTTCCGAGACCCCTGCGGGGTGCAGCAGCGTCTGCAGCCACGTGGAGAGCGCCACGAACACGCCGAAGCCGAAGAACGCAAGGCCCGAGAGCGTGCGCACCTCCGGGCGCGCCCACAGCGCCCGCGCGACCCCGCGCTCGATCGCCGTTCGCTCCCCCGCCCCGCTTCCCGGCCGGCGCAGCGCAAGCGCCAGGGCGCCCGCCGCGAGCACCGCCACCGCGGCCTGCACCTCCAGCAGCAACTCCAGGCGGACCGCCCCGAGAAGCGGGCCGAGCAGCAGCGCTACCAACATCCCCCCGAGGGTCGCCGCCGAGGCGAGCGAGATCCCCTGTGCGCGCTCGCCCGCGGGCAGGTACTCGCCCGGCAGCTTCGCCATCGCGCTCATCACCACCGGCTGCGCCAGCGCGACCAGCGTCTGCCCGGCCAGCGCCCACGCGAACGAGAGCCCCCCGAGGCGCACCAACCCACCCGCCGCCACCAACATGCCTCCGAGCGCGAGGCTGGGGCGAAACCAGCGATCGAGCAGGGCGCCCGCTGGGATCGCGAGCGCCACGTAGAGCAGCGGGAAGATCTCCGCCAGCCACCCCACCGCGCCGACCGAGACCCCGTAGCGGCGAGCCGTGCCCGTCGTGATCGCCGCGTAAGTCAGCCACAACATCTGGGTGGCCGCCAGCACCAGACAGTACGCGCCCACCACGCGCCACCCCGCGCCGGCTGATCCGCGACCACTCGCCGCCCCGTTGGCCGCTGCCGTTGAGTCCTCCCGCGCGCCCCTCGCCATCGCCGACTTCCTAGCAGGTTTGAGGGCGCCGAGTGGGGACGGACGGAGGTCGGGCGGGCAGAAAGACCCGCGCCTTTCGATATTCAGTTTTGTCCCGCCTGCGCCGATACTTCAACGTGGCCGGGCAGAGCGACAGCGAGCAGCCGCTCCGACGCTTCCTGCCGCCCGCCGACGGAGCGACCGGGCGACCGCCAGGCACGTCCGGGCCGCCGAGGGACACACCCGGGCGGGTGCTCCCGCCCCCGCCGCCGAGGCGGAGCACGCCCAGGCCACCTACGCTGCCGCCTCCACCGCCGACGCGGGGCACGGAGGCTCCGCGCGCACCCGCCAGGGGGACTCCCGACCCACGTGGACGATCACCCCTGCCCACTCCCGGCGAGCACCCGCTTCGGCGCTCCGTGCCGGCCCTCGTCACCGTGTGCGTGGCCGCGCTGGCCCTCGCGGGCGCGGTCGCCGCCGACCGGCAGGCCCGCAGCAGCGCTCAGGCACGGCGGGCGAGCCTCTCGGTGGGCATCCGCGGGCAGGCGCTGGATACCGTGGGCGCCACCATCCAGCGCACGAGCGACCTCGCGGCGAGCCTGGGGGCGGACTGGCGTGCGCACGCGGCGATCTTCGCGGCGGTCGCCCGCGGCCTGCAGCGCGAACCGGGGATCGACGGCGTGGGGCTGATGGTCGCGGTGGAGGCCGCCCAGCGCGCCGGCTTCGAACGTCGCCACGGCCCGATCGAGCTGCGCACCCCGCGGGGCGTCCTGCGTCTGGCGCCGGCGCAGGCGGAGTACTACGTGGTGCTCGACTCGGCCCGCCGCGGCGGGGGACCCTCCACAGTCGGCCTCGACGTCGGCACCGAGCGCACGCGCCTGGCCACGCTGCTGGCCGCGGCCCGCTCGGGGCGGCCCCGCGCCACGCCGCCCGTGCGCCTGTCGAGCGGTGGGGCCGGCACGGTGTTGTACGTGCCGGTCTTTCGGCCCTCCCCCTTGCCCCTGAGCACTGCGGCGCAGCGGTTGCGCGCCCTGCACGGGTTCGTGTCGATCGGCTACTCCTACGCTCTGCTGGGACCCGCGCTGCGGCGGGCGGCCCCGGCGGGCACCGCCTTCGTGCTCTCCGACGGCCGTGTGCGGCTGGTCTCCCAAGGGACCCCGCTGCACCCGGCCTCCACGCGGCTGGCGGTGGCAGGCCGCACCTGGACCCTTGGTGTCGGGGAGCCCTCCCCCGACCTCTCGCCTGCGGTCACGATCCTGCTCGTGGGGTTGCTGGGGACGCTGCTGGTGGGCACGTTCGGCATGCAGGCCTGGCGGCGGGAGCGCTACGCGCAGGTGCTCGTCGCACACCGCCTGGCCGAGCGGGAACTGGCCGAGCAGGCGCTCGCGCGGGACCGTCGGCGCCACGAGTCCGAACTTCGGTACCAGGCCGACCACGACCCCCTCACCGGTCTGCTCAACCGCCGCGCGTTCGAGCGCCGCCTGGAGGAGCACCTCGCGCGGGGCGCCCGTTACGGCCACGCGGGCGCGGTGCTGGTGGTGGATCTCGACGACTTCAAGGGAGTCAACGACACGCTCGGGCACTCCGCGGGGGACGAGCTGATCGGGCGCGTCGCGGGCGCCCTGGCGTCCCGGCTGCGCGAGTCCGACACGCTGGCGCGCCTGGGCGGCGACGAGTTCGCGGTGCTCACCCCCGTAGGGGACCGCGCCGAGGCCGAGCGCCTCGCCCAGCTGCTGCTGGGGGTCGTCCGCCGCGAGCACGCCGCGCGCGGGCCCGGCGGGCCGGAGCGGCCGATGACGGCCTCGATCGGCCTCGCGCCGCTGGATGGGGCGCAGCCCCCCAGCGCGGAGGAGGCGCTGATCAACGCGGACCTCGCGATGTACGACGCCAAGGAGGCTGGCCGCGACCGCTCGGAGACCTACGGCGGGACCAGCCGCGGGCAGGCGCGCATCGAGGCCCGCCTGCAGTGGGTCGAGCGCATCCGCGCCGCGCTTGACGAGGACCGGCTCGTGCTGTACGCCCAGCCCGTCGTCGAGACCGCCACCGGGCGCACCACCCAACACGAGCTGCTCGTGCGGATGGTGGACGAGCGGGGCGAGGTGATCCCGCCGGGGTCCTTCCTGCCGATCGCCGAGCGCTTCGGGTTGATCCGGGAGATCGACCGCTGGGTGGTGACCCGCGCGATCCGCTCGCTCGGCGAGCACCGCGCCCAGGGCCGCCGGCCGACGGTCGAGCTCAACCTCTCCGCGCACTCGCTCGGGGACTCCCAGCTCGCCGCGCACATCGGGCGTGAGCTGCGCGCCGCGGGGGTGCACGCCACCCAGCTGATCTTCGAGGTCACCGAGACCACCGCGATCGGCAACATCACCGCGGCGCGCGCCTTTGCGGAGCGGCTGGGCGAGCTGGGGTGCCGCTTCGCGCTGGACGACTTCGGGGCGGGCTTCGGCTCCTTCTACTACCTCAAGCACCTCCCCTTCGACTACATCAAGATCGACGGGGAGTTCGTGCGCAACTGCACCTCCGACCCCACCGACCGGCTCGTGATCGGCGCGGTCGTCGAGCTCGCGCGAGGCCTCGGCAAGCGCACGATCGGTGAGTTCGTCGGCGACGCGGCCACGCTCGACACGCTGCGGGAGCTGGGCGTGGACTACGCGCAGGGCTTCCACCTGGGGGAACCTGCGCCGCTTGAGCAGTGGCTCGGCCTCACCTCGCCGCGGTAGCGGGGCCTGCAAGCGACCGGCCCGCTCGGGAGCGGGCCGGTCTGGGAGGGAATGAGGGAGGGATGCTCCTCGGGGTTATGTTGCCCGAATGGACCAAACCCAAACCCGAGATTGTCCAATTGGAACCATTGGAAACCCACCAGGAGCAGTGGTCGGGAAGCCACGCTGTGCTCAGCACAGGCCCCACGTGCCGCGGGAGCTGTGCCGCGGAGGCTACGTCGAGGGCAGCACGGACCCCACGCGCCGGCCCCCCACCTGCGCCGGGGCGCGCTCGACGGACTGCTTGACACGGTAGAGACTGCGGTCCGCGCGGGCTAGGCAGGCGTCGAGGTCCTCCCCGGGCAGCCACTCGCTGACCCCCACTGACCAGCGCACGGGCAGTCCCTCCGCGCGGAGGCGCTCGAGCACGCCCTCGGCCTCGCGCGGGGAGGTGGCGGGGAGCAGCAGCACGAACTCGTCCCCCCCGTGGCGCGCGAGGATGTCCCCGGCGCGCAGGCCCTCGCGCCAGCACCTCCCCAGGTCAGCCAGGAGCCGGTCTCCCGCGGCGTGCCCGAGGCGGTCGTTGACCTGCTTGAAGCCGTTGAGGTCGAGCATCGCGAGGGTCAGGGGGGCGCAGGTGCGTTCGGCGATCGCGTGCTCGCGCGCGGCGAGGGCGAGGAAACCGCTGCGGTTGAGCAGGCCGGTGAGCGGGTCGGTCGCGGCCCGCCGGCGCAGGCTCTCGCTGAGGTTGGCGAGCACCAGGCCGGTGGACCACACGGTGCCGGTCACGATCACCCACACGATCGTCATGCCGGGCAGGCCCCCCACGATGAGACCCGCCGCGAAGCCCACGGAGATCAGCAGCGACTGGGCGAGCACCGCGCGGCGGGAGAAGAAGTGGGCCACGTACATCGCTGTCCAGGGGTAGGCGAACGCCGCCAGCATCACTCCCCCGGAGGTGTGGGCGTTGGCGACCATCACGCTCACCGTCACCGCGCTCAGTGCCATCAGCAGCTGCATCAGGCGCGCAGGCGCGTTACGCGCGAAGACCCACAGCCCCACGCCCACCAGGCAGGCGAGCACCCCGACGGCCAGATCCAGGCGCACGGGCTCGCGGGCGCTGACGGGAAAGGCCACCGCGGCGAGGCAGGTCAGGCCGCGGCATACATATAGGAGCGCGGCGGCCCACACCATCGAGGGGCGCGTACTGTGCAGCCGCGTCAGCGCACCACGGGAGTCTCGCAAGGGACGCGGGTTAAGCATCTGCTCGTCTCTTCGGTGCGACCCCGCGCGGGCTTGAGCGCTCGGCCTCCAAAAAACTCGCTGCTACGCAACATTAGGGTCCCTGAGCCTGGAGCATCCGTGCGAGCAGGCAGGGCGGGCCAGAACCACGGCGCAGGCGAGGGCCAGGGCGGGCGAGGGCGGCAGCATCGGCTAGCCTGGAACACGTGCTCTTCGCCCAGCGCAAGACCCACATGATCGACCCTACCGCCGCCCTCCCAGGTCGAGCGCAGGAGCTCCCTGTACCAGAGCGCCACGAGGTGTTGGGTACGCCGCTGCGGCCACCCTTCCCGGAGGGGGTCGAGCAGGCGGTCTTCGGGATGGGCTGCTTCTGGGGCGCCGAGCGGCTCTTCTGGCAGGCCCCCGGGGTGTACACCACGGCGGCGGGCTACGCCGGGGGCTACACCCCGAACCCCACCTACGAGGAGGTCTGCTCGGGGCGCACCGGACACGCCGAGGTGGTGCTGGTCGCGTTCGACACCGCCGCCACCACCTTCGAGGAGCTGTTGCGGCTCTTCTGGGAGGGCCACGACCCCACCCAGGGGATGCGCCAGGGCAACGACGCCGGCACCCAGTACCGCTCCGCGGTCCTCTGGGAGGGCGACCCACAGCGCCGGCAGGCCGAAGCGTCGCTGGCGGCCTACCAGCAGGTGCTCACCGCGGCGGGCCACGGGGCCATCACCACCGAACTGGCCGAGGGCCCCCCCGCGCACCCGTTCTTTTACGCGGAGGCCTACCACCAGCAGTACCTGGCGAAGAACCCCGGCGGCTACTGCGGTTTGGGCGGCACCGGAGTCGCTTGCCCCGTGGGGCTGGCCACCAGCAACTGAGGCCACACGCACTACGGCCCCGCCGGGAGGCGGGGCCGTAGAGTCCATCGCGTAAGGGGAGAGCGAGCCCAGAGGATGGCGCGCCTCCCGGTGGTGGCGTCCGTGCCTACGTTGCGGTACCCACTGCCGGCTGCGGAGCCGGCTGCCACGCCGGCGGGTGCGGCCCCCCGAGGGTCGGAATGTCCGAGGGGTAGACCTCGTTGCCGTGGATCGCGTGGTCCCCGATCTCCAACTCCTCGTCGGAGAGACGCAGCGGCAGGAAGATCCCCACCAGCTTGAGGATGATGAACGTGACCACCGCGGTGTACACAATCACCCACAGGGCGGCCTCGGCCTGCCAGCGCAAGAGCGTCCAGCTGCCGCTGATGAACAGCCCCGAGACACCCGGGAGGTTGGGCGTGTTGGTGCCGAACTTGCCCGGGTACTCGACGATCGCCGGGTCGGCCAGCAGCCCGACCAGCAGGCCCCCGAACAGACCGGCGATACCGTGCGTGTAGATCACCCCCAGGGTGTCGTCCACGTGTCGGAACATGGGCGCTCGCGAGAGGTAGCGGATCGCGAACCACACGATCGTCGCGTCCACGACGCCGATGATGATGGCCCCCCAGCCGTTGACGAACCCGGCGGCGGGGGTGATCCCGACCAGGCCCGTGATCATCCCGTTGACCGCCCCCAGCATGGAGGGCTTGTCGCGGAAGATGTAGTCCCACGCGATCCACACCATCATCGCCACGGCGGTGCAGAGGTTGGTGTTGATCACAGCCGCGGAGGCGTCGGCGCCGGCGTAGTAGGAGTCCCCGCCGTTGAAGCCGTTCCACCCCAGCCACAGCAACCCCGCGCCACAGGCAACCATCAACAGGTTGTTGGGCGCGTCGATCTCTCGGTCTCGCTGTAGTCGTGGACCGATCACCGCGGCGAACACGAACCCTGAGATGCCCGCGGAGAGGTGGATCACATAACCACCGGAGTAGTCCAACGCGCCGTGCGCCGCGAAGTAGCCGCCGCCCCACAACAGGAACGCGTTGACCGCGTACACGAACGTGATCCACAGCACCACGTACGGGATCCACGCCTTGAAGTTGACCCGGCCGAGCACCGAGCCGAGCGCCAGGATCGGGGTGATCGCCGCGAACACGAACTGGAAGTACACGAGCGAGGCGGTCGGGAAGTGGAAGTCCGGCCCCGTCGTGATCGACGGGATCGCTGCCCGGCCCTCCTCGCCGACGTGGCTGAGCACGGAGCCCGGTTCGCCCAGCGCGGTACCCAGGAACCCTTTGGTTCCGAAGATGCCTCCGCCGGAGTGCGCGATCGGATTACCGAAGCCCATCTTGAACGCCCACAGGCACCAGACGATCAGCGTCACACAGAACGCGACGAACGTGAGCATCATGGAGTTCACCGACCAGCGCTTCTGCATGACGCCGCCGTACAGGACCGCCAGGCCCGGCAGGCTCATCAGCCCCACGAATGTGGCCGCGGTCATCTGCCACGCGTTGTCACCTGCGTTCAGCCAACTTGGGTATGCCAGCCAGGTCATGTGCCTCCGTTCCCCTGTCGTTGTCGGGTCTTGGTCGAGTCTTGACGGCGCCGACCCGCCCACGGGCGAGGGGCACCTGTTGCAGTCCCGTTATGAAATCCGGCTTGCAGGCGGGCCGGTAGGGACACGGTGGCCAACACTTCGGCGGGGTCTTTCGACATTTGTCGAGACGCCTCGGGGAGGTCCGCCTGTGCGGCGGACGGCGCACGGGGGGATCCACATACACGCGCCCGCCAGAGCCCAGCCGAACGTGCAGCGAACCCCGTCGACAGCCCTCAGCGGCGAGAGTCGTACGGGAAGCCGGCTCGCCGGCAGGCGGCGCGCAGCTCTTCGGCGACGCTCTTGAACGCGCCCGGCGAGGCGCACACGGCGCGGGCCTGCGCGCCGCAGGCATGCTCGGTGGCGCCGCCGAGCGTGGAAGCGAACGTAACTTCGATGCAGTCCCTACGCGCGGGCGCGCCGCTCGTCAAGGCGAAGGCGCCGAGACCGACGGCTGCCAGAGCCACGCACGTGAGCAGCACGGCGACGACGGTCCGCTCGCGCCGTCCCCAGTGCAGCGGCTCAGAGAGCCGCTGGGAGCGGTCCTGCATGATCATCATGCGCGAAAAGGCTACTGCTCGCCGGCGCCCGGCCCGGGCAGAGCGCCACCCGACTCAGGGTCCCTACCGCCCGACCTCGAATCTCCGCCATCGGACTCGGCGTCCTCGGAGGACTCGCCCCCGGGCGCGAAGGAGAGCGCGGCGGAGTTGATGCAGTAGCGCTGCCCCTCGGGGCCGGGGCCGTCGTCGAAGACGTGGCCGAGGTGCCCCCCGCAGCGGCGGCAGCGCACCTCCGTGCGGCGCATGAAGAGCGAGTTGTCCGCCCGCAACTCCACGGCGGCAGCGACCGCGGGCTCGGTGAAGGAGGGCCAGCCGGTGCCCGACTCGAACTTGGTGTCCGAGGCGAACAGGTCGGCCCCGCAGGCCGCGCAGCGGTACATGCCCGAGGCCTTGTTGTAGACGTACTCCCCCGTGAACGGCGCCTCGGTGCCCGCCCGGCGCAGGATCTCGTACTGCTCGGGGCTCAGCTGCTCGCGCCACTGCTGCTCGGACTTGACGACCTCGGCATCGCTCATGCGCTCCCGTTCTAGCACCCCGGCCACCTGCTATCCTGATCCTTACGTTCACGTCAGCTTCACCAAACAAGCCCCGCATGGGCGTCGCCGCCGGCCACGAGAACTACAAGTGGTGGGCGCTCTCGTGTACCAGCCTCGGGATGCTGCTCGCCGCGACCAACTCGGGGACGCTGATCATCGCGCTGCCGGACCTCGAGCGCTCGCTGCACGCCACCCTGCTGGCGCTGGTGTGGGTGATCCTCGCCTACCTGATCGCCGCGACCGTGCTCGTGCTGATGGCCGGCCGGCTGTCGGACCTGTTCGGGCGCAAGAAGGCCTACATCGGCGGCTTTCTTGTATTCGCCCTCGCCTCCCTGGGGGCCGGCTTCGCCCCTGACGCCAACGTCCTGATCGTGTGGCGCGTGCTGCAGGGGATCGGCTCGGCCTTCCTGTTCGCCAACGCTGCCGCGCTCGTCACCGACGCGTTCCCGCACGACGAGCTCGGCCTCGCGATGGGGACCAACACGATGGTCGCCGCGTGCGGCCTGGCGATCGGGCCGGTGCTCGGCGGGGCGCTGGTCGCGATCTCGTGGCACTGGGTCTTCTGGTTCAACGTCCCGCTCAGCCTCGCCGGGGCCGCGTGGGGCGCGCTGATCCTGCGCGAGCTCGCAAAGCCCGACCAGGTGCGCGGCTACGACGTGCTCGGCAACGTCACGTTCGTGCTCGGCCTCACCGGCCTCGTGCTCGGCGTCTCGCGCGGCGGGCTCAGTGGCTGGAACGACACGATCGTGATCGCCGGCCTGGCCACCGCGGCCGTGCTGCTGCCCACGTGGGTGGCGATCGAGAACCGCTCGCGCGCGCCGATGCTCGACCTCACGCTGTTCAAGAACCGCCTGTTCGCAGCCGCCACCGCCGCCGCCTTCATCAATGGGCTGGCCCGCTTCGCGTTGATGTTCCTGTTCGTCTTCTACTTCCAGGGCGCCCAGGGCAACACCCCGATCGACGCCGGCATCAAGCTGATCCCGCTCGCCGTGGGGATGCTCGTCTCCTCCCCCCTGGCCGGCATCTACGCCGACCGCCACGGCTCCCGCGGCCTCGCAGCGCTGGGGATGCTCGTCAGCGCAGCGGGCCTCGCCGCGATGACGACACTGCAGGTCGACACCCCCTACTGGCAGAGCACCCTGTGGCTGCTCACAGTCGGAGTGGGTTCCGGCATGTTCAACAGCCCCAACACCGCCGCGATGATGGGCACCGTGCCCGCCGATCGCCGCGGCATCGCCGCCGGCGCACGCACGCTGCTGCAGAACACCGGCGCCGTGCTTTCAATCGCGTTCGTGCTCGCGATCGTCACCTCCGCGGTCCCCAAAGCCACACTCTTCGCCGTCTTCTCCGGCCTGGCCAAAGGCCTCTCCCCACAGAAGCTCGCGCCGTTCATCGACAACATGCACGTCGCCCTGTGGGTGCTCGCGGCCACCTCCCTCGTGGGCGCCGGGGTCTGCCTGTTGCGCCCCCGCCACGTCCAGGAGGCCGAGCGGGCCGGCGAGCAACTGGCCACGGCTGGAGCACGCTCGTGAGCGCCCCCCTGCGCATCGGCGACGTCGCGCGGCTCGTCGGCACCACGCCGCGCACGATTCGCTACTACGAGGAGATCGGGCTGCTCCCTGAGGCGCCCGCGCGGCCCTCCGGAGGACACCGCACTTACACCGAGGCCGAGGTCGAGCGCCTGCGCGAGGTGATGCGCCTGAAGAACCTGCTCGGGGTCTCTCTCGAGGAGCTCAAGACCCTGCTCTCCGCCGAGGAGGCCCGCGCCGCCGTGCGCGCCCAACTGCAGCGCGAGGACGTCCACCCTGAGCGCCGCCAGGAGCTGCTCGAGGAGGCGCTCGGACACATCGACCGTCAGCTGCAGCTCGTCGAGCACCGCGCCGCCGAGCTCGCAAAGCTCAAGGAGGAACTCTGTCTGACCCGCGCGCGGGTGCGCCGCAAACTGCGCGAGCTCCCGCAGGCACCCGTCGCGAACGTCCTCGCCTGACCACCACGACCAGAAGGAGCGTCCCGCCGATGTCCGACTCCCCCATCCCCCCCAGCCACGAGGGTGTCCCCTGGGCGCGCGTCGCGCCCCTCCTCGACGCCCACCTCCGAGGGTAGAGGCCCGCCGTGGACCGTAAATGGTGGACGCTGATCGCCGTCTCGGTGGCGATCTTCATGCTGCTGCTCGACATCACCGTCGTGAACGTCGCGCTGCCCTCGATTCAGCGCGAACTGCACGCCTCCTTCTCGGACCTGCAGTGGGTCGTCAACGCCTACGCCCTGACCCTCGCCGCCTTCCTGCTGACGGCAGGCGCACTCGCCGACCTCGTGGGCCGCCGGCGGGTGTTCACCGGGGGCCTCGTGGTGTTCACCTGCTCCTCCGCGGTGTGCGGGCTCTCCTCCAGCCCCCTGATGCTCAACCTCGCCCGCGCTGCGCAGGGGGTCGGCGGGGCGATGATGTTCGCCACCTCCCTCGCCCTGATCGCCCAGGCGTTCCGCGGGCGCGAGCGCGGGGTCGCCTTCGGGGTGTTCGGGGCCGTCAGCGGCGCCGCCGTCGCCGTGGGACCCCTGATCGGCGGGATCATCACAACCGGCATCGGCTGGCAGTGGATCTTCTTCGTCAACCTCCCGATCGGCGTGGCCGCCGTCGTCTTCACGCTCGCGCGTGTGAGCGAGTCGCGCGACCCGAACGCGACGGGCGTGGACTGGCTCGGCCTCGTGACCTTCTCCGGGTCCCTGTTCCTGCTCGTGTACGCACTGGAGCAGGGCAACGAAGCGGGCTGGGGCTCCACCAAGATCCTCGCCATGCTGATCGCCTCCGCCGTGCTGCTCGCCACCTTTCTGCTCGCCGAGCTGCGCCAGCGGCGGCCGATGCTCGACCTCACCCTCTTCCGCCGCCCCGCCTTCACGGGGGCCAACATCGTGGCGTTCGCCCTCGCCAGCTCGATCTTCGCGATGTTCCTCTACCTCACCATCTACATCCAGGACGTGCTCGGCTACGGCGCCCTGCAGGCCGGCCTGCGCTTCCTGCCGATCACGCTGCTCGCCTTCCTTGTGGCGCCCATCGCCGGGCGACTGACCGTGCGCGTGCCCGCGCGGCTGCTGCTCGGTGGGGGCCTGCTGCTGGTGAGCGGCGGGCTACTAGCGATGACCGCCGTGAGCGCCACCTCCGGGTGGACCGCGCTGATCCCCGGCTTCGTGCTCGCCGGAGCGGGCATCGGCATGATCAACCCCCCGCTCGCCTCCACCGCGATCGGGGTCGTGCACTACTCCCGCAGCGGCATGGCCTCCGGCATCAACAGCACCTTCCGCCAGGTCGGCGTCGTCACCGGGGTCGCCGGCCTCGGCGCCGTCTTCACGCACGAAGTCACTCACGCCACCGCCTCCGCCATCGCCGCCGGCGGGCAGGGGCGCGCCGTCCAGGCCGCCACCCACGGGCAGCTCGCCAAGCTGCTGCAGTCCGGCGAAGTCGCCCACCTGCTCCCGACCCTCCCCCCCGCCGCCCGCACTGCCCTCGAGCACGCCTACCGCGTCGGCTTCACCGAAGCCTTCTCCACGATCCTCCTGATCGCCGCGGCCGTTGCCCTGATCGGGGCCGTGCTCGCGTTCGTGCTGGTCCGCAGCCGCGACCTCGTCTCCTCAGCCGCGCCCGCCGCCGAGGCTCCCGCAGGCGAGCCTGTGGGAGCGCCCGCGGGGTGATCGGGGTGAGGCCTTCGGTGGACCATCCTCGACGTAGCCTCCGCGTGCGCCGACAGCGAGCGTGTCCTCAGCGGATGGCGCCGTGCGTCACGCCCCGCGCCGCTCGTACCCCGCACAGTTCAACACCGGCAGGCGCGGGTAGCGTGGATACGCAGGGTCCTCGCGCGAGCGGTTGCACAGCGAGAACGTCGAGCCCCGCGTGTTGGGCACCTTGCGCTGGAAGACGCAGGTGTCGCAGAGCCCAACCGCCGGCCTCTCACGGCGCGTCGAGGTGCTCGGATCTGAGGACATGAGCGCAGAGTAGTGGACCCTGCAATAATCGTTGACTAAGCAACTATGGCGACCTTCTACCGACTGCTCGGCTTCCTGCGTCCCTACCGGCGCGGGCTGACCGTCTCCTGGATCCTCGCCGGCCTCGCGATGGTGATGACCGTCGCGCTCCCGCTCCTCACCGGCCACGCGGTGGAAGCGATCAACAAGGGCGCCCACGCCGCGCAACACCACCAGGCGGCGCTGCGCGCGCACGAGCGCCACACGCTGCTGACGCTGGCGCTCGTGATCCTCGCCGCGGTGCTCGTGCGCTGGGGAGCGATGTACTGGCGGCGGATGGTCGCCGGGCGGATGTCGCTCGACGTCGAATACGACCTGCGCGAGCGGATCTACGGCCACCTGCAGCGCCTGGAGCTCGGTTTCTTCGACCACCAGCAGACCGGCCAGCTGATGTCGCGCGCGACCGTGGACCTGCAGGCCGTGCGCTTCTTCCTCGGCTACGGCCTCGTGTTCATCCTGCAGTCGATCCTCACGATCGTGCTCGCCGGCGTGGTAATGATCGCGGTGGACCCTGGGCTTGGCCTGATCGCGCTGGCGCCGGTGCCGTTCGTGGTGGTTATCTCCTACCGCTACGGCCGCCGCGCGCGGCCCGCGATCCAGGAGGTCCAGCAGCGCATCGGCGAGCTGACCGCCGACGCCGAGGAGAACATCACTGGGGTGCGGGTCGTCAAGGCCTTCGCCCGCGAGCCCCGCCAGCTAGAGCGCTTCCGGCGCAGCTCCGGGCGCGTCTTCGAGCAGGCGATGGTCACCACCCGCCTGGAAGCCACCTACAACCCCGTGATCGGCTTCCTGCCCCAGCTCGGCCTCGCCGCGGTGCTGCTACTGGGGGGCGAGTCGGTGATCCACGCCCACCTGACGCTCGGCCAGTTCACCTCCTTCTACCTCTACCTGAACATGCTGATCTCCCCGATGCGCACACTCGGCGTGACGCTCAACCTCGCCCAGCGCGCCACCGCCTCGGGCGCACGCATCTTCCAGGTGCTCGACCGCGAGCCCCGCCTCGCCGAGCGTCCCGGCGCCCCCCCGCTGCCCGCCGGCAACGGCCACGTGGCGCTGCGGGGCGTAACGCTGCGGTATGAGGATCCCCACGACGAGCTGGCTGGCATCGGCTCCTCGGCAGCGCACGCGCCCGCGGTGGCAGGTCCCACACCCGCGGTCAGCCCGTTTGCCCAGAGAGAGACCCGCTCCACACCCACCAGCGCCCCACCGCCGGCAGAGCGCGAACCCACACCGCCACCCGCGCGCGCGGTGTTGCACGACATCGACCTCGACGTGCCCGCGGGGCAGACCGTCGCGCTGGTGGGCGCCACAGGCTCGGGCAAGACCAGCCTCGTGGCGCTGATCTCGCGGCTGTACGACCCCGCCGTGGGGAGCGTCCTGCTGGACGGAGCGGACGTCCGCGACGTGAGCCTGCGCTCGCTGCGCGGCGCCGTGGCCGTAGTCAGCGACGACCCCTTCCTGTTCTCCGCCTCGGTCGCCGAAAACATCGCCTACGCGCGCCCCGAGGCCCCGATCGAGGAGATCGAAGTGGCCGCCCGCCGCGCCCAGGCGCACGACTTCGTCAGCCGCCTGCCCCAGGGCTATGAGACCCAGATCGGCGAGCGCGGCCTGACGGTCTCCGGCGGGCAGCGCCAGCGCATCGCGATCGCGCGCGCGCTGCTGGCCAACCCGCGGGTGCTCGTGCTCGACGACGCCACCTCCTCGGTGGACGCCTCCACCGAGCAGTCCATCAAGCTCGCGCTCGCCGAGGCGATGGCCGGGCGCACCACGTTCGTGATCGCTCACCGCCTCTCGACGATCGCGCTGGCAGACGAGATCGTCGTGCTGGACGGCGGGCGCGTCGTCGCCCAGGGCGACCACGAGGAACTGCTGGAGGAGTCCGAGCTCTACCGCGAGATCGTGGAGAAGGGCCTGCCCGAGCAGGTGTTCCTCACCAAGGAGACCCGCGAGCGCGATCGGGGAGTGGCGCTGTGAGCCGGCCTGGACGGACACACCACGCGGTGACGTGGGGTAGGAAGCCCCACGCCCACACGCCTGGTGCGGAAACCACCTACGTGGACGATCTCGAATCGAGCCCCCCGGCGGCTTCGGCGGCGGCGGGATGGGCGGCGGGCGCGCTGCCAACGCCGCCCGGCGCGGCCTCGGCCCGGGCTTTGGACGCGGTGGGCAGCAGTGGGATGGGGAGCGCGCCAGCAAGGAAAGTCGCGCGCGCAACCTGCGCGGTCTGCTGGAGCTGCTGCGCCCCTACCGGCTGCGCGTCGCCGCGATGCTCGGGGCGCTCGTCGTCGGCACCGCCGCCTCGCTGGCGCCGCCGCTGCTCGCCAAGGTCGCGATCGACGAAGGGATCGAGCGCCACGACACGCACACGCTCGTGCTGGTGGTACTCGCGTTCCTCGCCTCCGCGGGGCTGGTGTGGGGGATGACCTACGTGCAGACCTACCTCGTCGGCCTCGTGGGGCAGCGCGCGCTCGCGGACCTGCGCATCCGCATCTTCACCCACCTGCAGCGCCAGCCGATCGGCTTCTACGAGAGCCGCCCCGCGGGGGTGCTGATCTCGCGCATCACCAACGACGTGGAGGCCCTGGAAAGCCTCGTCACCGACTCCGTCGTGACGCTCGTGCAGGCCGGCCTGACGCTGGTAGGGGCGATCGCCGTGCTGCTCTACCTCGACCCCGGGCTGGCGCTGCTGACGTTCTGCATCGTGCCGTTCGTCGCCGGGCTCTCGATCTGGTTCCGGCTGGTCTCGGCGGGCGCCTTCCGGCGCACCCGTGAGACGATCGGGGCGATCACCGCCTACCTGCAGGAGACGCTCTCAGGCATCCGCGTCGTGCGCTCCTTCGGCCAGGAGCACCGCCACGAGGCGCGCTTCGCCGAGTACAACCGCGACAACTGCGACGCCAACATGGTGACCGTGCGGCTCAACGCCGCCTACTTCCCCGCCGTGGAAATGCTCTCCGGGGTCGCGCTCGCACTGATCGTGCTGTACGGGGGCTACCAGGCGATCGCCGGGCACATCACCGCCGGCACCGTGGTCGCGTTCGTGGCGACGCTCTCGTTCCTGTTCGAACCGATCCAGCAGCTCTCCCAGCTGTACACGACCTACCAGTCCGGGATGGCAGCGCTCGAGAAGATCTTCCAGCTGCTCGACACCCCGCCCACGCTGGAGGACCGCCCCGGCGCGACCGCGCTCGGCCCGATCCGCGGCGACGTGTGCTTCGAGGAGGTCACCTTCGCCTACAACCCGCGGCGCAAACGGCGGCAGAGCGAGCCAACCACCAGCCCCAACGGCACCGGCGCAGCGCCAGCGGAGGTGTTGGCACTCGACCAGATCGACCTGCACGTGCCCCCCGGCCAGACCGTCGCGCTGGTCGGCGCCACCGGCGCCGGCAAGTCGACGATGGCGAAGCTCGTCGCCCGCTTCTACGACCCAACCACGGGCAGGGTGCTGGTGGACGGCCACGACCTGCGCGAGGTGACCGCTCACTCGCTGCGCTCGCAGATGGGGATCGTCCCCCAGGAGGCGTTCCTGTTCAGCGGCACCGTCGCCGAGAACATCGCCTTCGGGCGCCCCGACGCCACGCCCGAGCAGGTCCGCGAGGCGGCGCACGCCGTGGGCGCCGACGAGTTCATCGCGGCGCTGCCACGCGGCTACGACACCGAGGTCGGCGAGCGCGGCGCGCAGCTCTCCGCCGGCCAGCGCCAGCTGATCGCGTTCGCGCGCGCGCTGATCGCCGACCCGCGCATCCTGATCCTCGACGAGGCGACCTCCAACGTGGACCTCCACACCGAGGGCCGCATCGAGGCCGGCCTGCGCCGCCTGCTGGCGGGCCGCACCGCGATCGTGATCGCCCACCGCCTCTCCACGATCCGCCGCGCGGGGCGGATCGTCGTGCTCGAGCACGGCCGCATCGTCGAGCAGGGCACCCACGACGAGCTGATCGCCGCCGAGGGCCGCTACCACGCGCTCTACCGCGACTGGTCCGCGCAGGCCGCGGCGTAGAGCGCCTCACCCCGCCCTCTGGGGAGGTCCGAGACGGCCCGAGGGCCAACACGCCAACTCGCCCTCGCGCCGGGGCATCCCGACCGACCGTCAGGCCGGACAGAGGCCGCTTTGAAGCCTTTACAGAAAGATCACTTTTTCTGTTGACTTTATGAGGTTTATGTCCTAAGGTGCCCACAGTGGGCCGGCCCGGGCGGTCCACACCCCTCATCACCAAGCCCCACCTACCGCAAGGAGGAAGTCCCATGCCCCGAATCACCCCCTCCACCACATCCCGGAACAGTCGGCGGCGGTGGCGTCGGTTGGCCGTCGGAACCGCCCTCGTCACTAGGCGTCACGGCGAGTGCGCCGAGCAGCTGGCCGAGGCGGCTACGCCCACCGCACCGCCCCCAGTCACGATTCTCACCTCACAACCCAACACCGGCCGCGGCGACATCTTCATCTCTCCGTTCGGCGATACGAGCACGTACGCCAACGGTCCCGAGATCCTCAGCCAGCAGGGCAACGTCGTCTGGTTCAAGGCGGTCCCCGCCGGCGAGGAGGCGAGCGACTTCCGCGCCCAGACCTACCACGGCCAGCCCGTCCTCACGTGGTGGCAGGGCACCGGGCTGGGCGGCCTCTCAAGCGGCACCGACTACATCTACAACGACCACTACCAGCAGATCGCCACGGTCAACGCCGGCAACGGGCTCAGCGCGGACGGGCACGAGTTCCTCATCACTCCGTGGAACACGGCGCTGATCCTCTCCTACACCACCGCCACCGCCAACCTCACCTCGATCGGCGGCCCACCCAACCAGACCGTGATCAACGGCGTCGTGCAGGAGATCGACATCGCCACGGGCCAGGTGTTGCTCCAGTGGAACAGCGAGGACCACGTTCCCTTCAGCCAGAGCGAGCAGCCGCTGCCGGCGTCGCCGAGTACCCCGTGGGATTGGTTTCACATCAACGCCGTGAAGGTGGACACGAACGGCAACCTGCTGATCGACGCCCGCGACACCTGGACGACCTACGAGGTGGACCCGCGTACGGGGAACATCGTCTGGCAGCTCGGCGGCAAGGAGTCGAGCTTCACCCTCCAGGCGGCCCCAGGCCAGGTGCTCGACAGCGCAGGTGAGATCTTCGCCTGGCAGCACGATCCCGAGCCGTTGGGCAACGGGGTGTACACGTTCTTCGACAACGAGTCCTCCGGCACGCCGCTACTCCCCTACAGCCGTGCCGTCACGGTGAGGTTGAATCCGTGGACGCACGTCGCCACGCTGCTGTCCTCCGACAACCAGCCCGAGGGGCTGTCGGCGGCCTCGCAGGGTAACGCCCAGACGACCGCCGACGGCGATCGCTTCGTGGGCTGGGGAGCGTTGCCGTACTTCTCGGAGTTCGACCAGCAGGGCAACCTCATATTCAACGCCGAGTTCCCCGCCGGGGTCAACACCTACCGCGCCTACCTCCTGCCGTGGAACCTCCCCGGCGGCCCCAGGTCGCCGTGGCAGCCGTGGAGCGAGGGAGGCCCCGGTAACGGCCAGCCGTTCGGCTCGTAGAGCATCTCGGAGCGCCCGATCGGGGTACTCACACCAAGAGTCCAACGTTGGTCCCCTCCGGCCCGCCAGCACCGGGCCGGAGGGGGTCTTATACCCCAGATGACCCGATCGCCGCCCACTTACTCCGGACAGGGACTCGAACCGCGTGCGCGGTTGGCCACGATCACCAGTGATAGTGCCAAATCTGGCTCCGTTACAGAGGAAACGTCATCCCGCAGATGACCGCCGGGCACACGACGATCGACGGTACTGAAGGTCCTAAATGCTCAGTGTGTAGCTTGTCTGCTTGCCCACCGTCTTGGTCCCTACGCCATACTTATTGCGAGCCTGCTTCTCGCACGCCGCTCGCTTACCCTTCGGTTTCTTATCGCAGACTTTCAGCGCCTTAGCGAGCTTCTCAGCCTTGGCCAGCGGCTTGAGCTTGGTCGTATTCTGAAGCTGGGGGCCAGGAAACTGCAGGCCCGGTGTCGATGAGGACGAGGAGCCTCCCGACGTGGCGGGCTGATCGCCGCTGTTGGAACCCGCGGACTGGCCGGCGCCGGACGGGGGCGAAAGCGTGGTGCTCAGCGGTTCGACCCCGTCTTCGGGCGTGGTCAATGTCTGAACAGAGCTTTCTGTTGTGCCCGCAGTGCTCGTCGCGCTCACCGAGTAGGAGTAGGTGCCCCCTGGCTGCAGGGTCACGCCAGCGCTGTTCAGGTCGAGACTGACGCTGATCGATGAAGGAGCCGAGGAGCAGACCGCTGGGCAACGGGTAGTTGATCACGACGAGACATGCGCCCCTTCCCCCACAGATAGACGAGAGCCGGAACTGGTAGAGCGTCGGCAGGGCCTCGGTGTCGATCTGCGCTTCGAGCGTCCCGTCAGTCGGGGTTAGGTGCGAGACGGTGCTGCGCCTCTCAGCCTCCATCGACAACCTCGGGCTCAGTTGAGGACTCCCGTCCACCCCCAGCCTCCTCAACCAGGCCCCGCGCCCATTGGACCGCGGCGGTCGCCCAGCTCGACGCCGTCTCACGCTCGACGGTGTGCACCGTGTCGTCGTCGTAGCGAAGTTCCGCCGCGTAGGGCGAGAGCAAGTCCACCTCGACAAGCTCCTCCGGCAGCCGCACGCCCGCGTTCTCGCATTGCCCTATGAGCACTCGCAGGTCATGCCGGTGGGCAAACTCCACCCCATGCGCGGCCAACACGGCCTTGAGCGCCTTCTCGACAGCCTGCTGGGCGTGAAAGCAGACGAGCACGTCCGCTACTTCGTCGATCGGCAGCATAGCCCCGGCCCCGGCCGCGTCCTCGTCGGCGCGGCGTAGAAGTTGCTCTGCGAGATCCTGCTCGCTCGCCATCAGGCGACGAGCTCCCGGCCGCCGGTCAGTGCCGCGTGAATGAGGCTGCCGCGCACATCGCGCCACTCCTGCACCCGGTGCTCGCTCGCGACGATGATGTCCATCGGGACCAGCACATCCGCCAGTACCCTGCGCAGCCGCACCGACTCCAAGGCGGGATTCTCGACCTCCGGCTCGATCACCAAGAAGTCCAGATCGCTGTCCCGCGTCAACTCCCCACGGGCAGCCGAGCCAAACAGGATCACCCGTGAGCTCGGGGGCGCCGCCTCTGACAACCGACGGCCAGCCTCCGCTATCACCGCATCGTCAAGCACGCGCTCACGATACCCGCTCCGGGACACCTGCTCAGGCTGCGATCGCACGACTGGCACGAATCCTGGCACGAGCGGCCCCCTGAAACGCGAAACGCCCGTAAACACGGGGCGCAAGCGTACTCCGGGACAGGGACTCGAAGCGTGGGACGGGTTACCGCCAATCACCAGTGATAGAGCCAGCTTTGGCTGTGTAGCGTCTTGGTTGCCTATCGGGCTCTTGGAGTGTGGTAGGCCGATTCCTGCGAAGCGGAGCCCGTAGGGCGTAGCGCAGCAGGAATCGGGCGGTCTCGTCCGGTACCCCGGGCAGGGTGCGGCTGGCGGCGGGATGACTCGCGATTTGGCTGGCCACAAGTGCCCTGCTAGAGATCTGTCTCCCGCCGCTGCCGTACCCAGGTCGCCGTGACTTCATAGAAGCCTGACATCGCTCGACACAGCTCTGTCCGGCGGCCTCCACATCACCAACGATGACGATGAGGAGGATGCAATGATCGCAGTGGGCGTGGACACGCACAAGCACGAGCACGTAGCCGTGGCACTCAACGAGCTCGGCGAGTTGTTGGGCGAGATCGTGGTCGCGGCGAGCCCGGCTGGCTACCGCGAGCTGATGAAGTGGTTGAAGGGCCTCGGCGGCGGTGTGTTGGTCGGGATTGAGGGCGCAGGCAGTTACGGCACGGGGCTGTGCAAACATCTGCAGGACGTCGGGATGCAAGTGATGGAGGTCGAGCGTCCCCGGCGGCGTGATCGCCGGACGGGCAAGTCTGACCGGATCGACGCGCTGCTGGCCGCCAAGAAGGTACTCGCCCGTGAGGGCCTCTCAACCCCCAGGACGTCCGGTACGCGCGCCGGGCTCGCGGCGCTGCTGGTCGCCTACCGTTCGTGTGTGGGCGAGCGCACGAGGCTGCGCAACCAGATCCAGTCGCTGAACGTCACCGCGCCGGTCGCGCTGCGCGAGCGGATCGGCGACGGCGACGGTGCGCAACTCGTACGCCGGCTTGCCTCAATGCGTGCGCGTACGAATCTCGATGTCGAGGAGGCGACGATCTTCGAAGTGCTACGAGCCCTCGCACGCCGCGCCCGTGCGCTGGACGAGCAGACCCACCGCTACCAGCGCGAGATCGCTCAAATGGTCCGCTCCCTGGACGCGACGCTCCTCGATGAGCCCGGCGTCGGGCCGATCTCAGCGGGCAAGCTACTCGCCTGCGACCCGGCAAGGTTCAAGAGCGAGGCAGCGTTTGCGCGCGCCAATGGCACAGCGCCGCAACCAGCATCCTCGGGCAAGACAATCCGGCACAGACTCAGTCGCGGCGGGGACCGCCAAGTCAACAACGCGATCCACACGATCGCGCTCAGCCGCTCGATGCATCACCCTGAGACGCGCGCCTAACCTCGACCGTCGCATCAGCGAGGGAAAGACCAAACGCGAGGCGATGCGCTCACTCAAGCGACACCTCTCCCGGCGCCTCTTCAACAACTCATCAAGGTGCCCTTGACTTCATAGAAGCATCTCCTGGTGCTAGGTTCCGGCCGATCGGCCAATCCGGCCGAGTCCGCTGGAATCCGGCTATCTCAGAGCACGATTGCCCCACGATTGCCCCACAGACTCCGGATGACGACTCAAGCGGCTGGGGGTCGCAACCGGCCCCAATCCCGGATCGAGCGGCGAGCGCCACCGCTCTGACCGCTCGATACATCACGATTCGACTGTGACCTTTGCCCTCGTGGTCTTCGGCGCGATCGTCGGCGCTCTATCTACGGGCGGTGCGAGCATGTTCGCCGAACTGCGCGATCGACGCCTCAAGCGCAAGGTTGCGGCTCGCCTCATCCTCGGCGACCTATACCTCGCTGAAGGAGGAGCCGATGAGGTTCTGCGTGTCGGATCCTGGACTAACATCGAGTGGGGCGATCCGATTGAGACATGGCGCGAATCCCGCGAGCCGTTTGCCGCGAGCGTGGACGCTTGGGAATGGACGGCCGTAGACAATGCATTCCGCATCCTCGGGAGAGTTGGAACGCGGTCTGTACGCGAAAAAGACCTGCACGACGGTCATCTGGGTAGCGCAGCGAGGCGCGAACTAGAGTTCCTGAATGAGCAGGCAGGCAAGGCACGCGCGATCGTCCTCCCACATGTCGGAAGCGAGAAGGAAAGGGCGAAGCTGACGCAGGCAATCGAGCGTCAGCGGGACGCCGAGTCGGCAGGACATGCCGACGAGTAAGAGTCACACGACTCCCTCGTCCTGGTAGAGCACACTGGCGAGCTTGGGCTCGGCTCGGCGAAAGCGCAAGCCGAAGCGGTGGACTATGCGTGCGCGAGCTGGCGCATCTGCCGCCCCGGGTGACGCCCAAGGCGGCTGTGGGTCGCGTATGGTGTGGCGTGGCCGTGTACGCGATGGGAGACGTTGACTGGCACATGGCCCCGGAGACGGTCGAGCGGCCCGCGGCGCAGCGGCGTCAGCAGCAGCTCGATCTCCTCGCCGACCAGCACCGTCGCGCGTCCTTCGAGCAGGGTCCGCCAGACAACCTCGTCCGCCCACTCCTCATCGGCGGGTACGAACGCGACCTCAGCCGGGTAGCCAAGGTCGTCCTCGCTGAGCGAAGCCTCCATGAACAGTCTGTCGGTCTTCTCGCTGATTGTGCTCATCGGGTGCGCTCCCATTCATAGACGATATCGCCCCAGCGATCCATCAGCTTGACCTCGGCAGCGCGCATCGCCTCGTTGATCGAGCCATGCGTCACGGTCGGCGGCTGCTTCTCCGAGCCGACGTAGGGATGCTCGTGATGCTCCTCGGGCGCGTGGGCGTTGTCGAAGATCCGCACCGCGTGCCAGCGGCCATCGCGCAGTACGCGAAGGATGATCGCGTACTGCACCGGATGCTCGCTTGAGCGCTCGATGACGATGCTCACCTCGGGAGCTACGAACCTCTCATCCCGGCACGGATCGCTTCGACCGTCATGTTCAACAAGAGCGTGCTCTTGCCGCGGCCGGTCGGCCCGAGAACATGAGTGTGCTGGAGCAGCGCCCGCGGTTCGACGCGGACCTCACGGTCGAACCCCGAGTGGTCGCTGCGACCCAACAGCAGCCCACCCGAGGGAGCCTGCGCAACCGGGGCGACCCTGCGCGACGGCGCCTCGGTGAACGACACGGGCACGAGCGCGCTCTCCTCCGGGACCGCGATCAACGCCGCGGCCTCCGCGCTGCCTAACAACAACCGCGGCTTGACCGGCGGCAGGCAGCGCGCGAGCCGCTTCGCGCAGAAGGGCTCCCAACGACGGCGCAACCCGCCGAGCTCCTGGTACTGGCCGAACGCAGCGAGCAGCCCACCCAGACGGCCGCGTGCCCGGCGCCGTCCGGTCCCCCACGCGCCGGCCCGGATCGTCGCGGCCAACAACGGCGTGCCCGCCTTCGCCTCGATCGCCCTGGCGCGCTCCAGCGAGAACGGGTCGGCCACCCGTGCCGGCGCCGGCCTACCCATAGGGTGCGGCGACCCCGGAGTGAAAGCGTCAAGCACGCCGCCGAGCAGCGAGCCGAGCCCATCGAGTGCCCGCAGCGACAAGCTCGATTGAAGCCCGCGGCCTGAGCGCAGCCGCGCGGCCTGCCTGCGCGCTCGCGCACTCGCCGACCGCGCCGGGGCCTGCAACACAAGCTGGACGACACCGCCCTCTCCGACCTCCTGTGCGCGCAACGAAGCCAAGAGCTGCCCGGCCGGGTCGACGCGGTGATCCACGCGCAACGGGAGAAACCGCGAGCCCACCGCAACGAGACTCGCAACCCGCACGTACATACCGCCGCCAGCCTCCGGCAGGACTCCGCACGGGGCCTCGACCGTGACGCCGCCGAGGGCCTGCTCGACCGCCGCGCGCACCTGCGCCGGGGCCAGGCCACCCGAGATGAACAAGCCGCACGCCGCCCGATCCTCGTGGGAGAACACCGACACGGCGACCCACGGCCTCGCACCGAGCAACGGCCGAGGAAGACCACCCGCCAGCGTCCGTGTAAACGCCTCAAGCGCAGGGCGGGACACCCGCTCACCAAGGCGAAGCTCCCACCAGCTACCCGCCGCCGCCAGACGATGCCTGCCCCACACGCGCCCCACCAGGACCGCGAGCAGCCAACGGCGAGCAACCCCACGGGCAGCCACCACGCGCGCCCAACGATCCCTGGGAGCGCTGAGGCGACAAGACCGAAGAGAAGGGGACCAATGTGCATTCCCGAAGGTGTACCCCTCATCGGCGCCTGCATCTACTCTCGTTCGCACGTACGTACGTATGCGCGAACGTGAGTAGACAAGCGCGCCGAAATGTGCTAGCCCGGCTCTTGCAAGAAGCCGTTTGACGTGAGTGTTTGGTTGGTGATGGTGGGTGGGAGCGGTCGAGGATCTCGGTGCCCGCCACGGCTACCTTCGCAGCGATGCCCCCGCCGCGCAGCCCGCCCCCCAGCACCCGGACCAGCGGCAGACCAGGATGCGGAGCGTCAGGCAAGGGATGAGCGCGGGAGGCCATACCCTTAATGCGAGCTGGACCCCAAAAGTTCCAGCGGATTTGCCGGGCGTCCAAACATCGCCCCTGCCCTCAGAGAGAACCTGCCTTGAAGGCGCTTGCTCAAGCCCTACGGCGGCGACCCAGACTGGCGGCAAGAGGCGTGGGGCGCAAAGTGGCTGCGCGAGGTCGAACGCATCTTCGCCGAGGTCACATGCCATTGCCAGCGACCGACGGCCTGCCGCGGCGCGCCGGGGAGGAACCGTGCGAACGGACAACCACGACTAATATTTAACCTTCTCCGTGGGCCTCTCGTTGCTTGCGGAGAATGACAATGAACTCGGACTGATTAGTTACGACTGTCTCAATCTCGATCGGCATATGCCGGTGCGCATAATCAAGTAGTGCTCGAAACTCAGTAGGAGTCCAAACGTGGTAGTGGATGGAGTAGTCTGTCTCCTCCAGCGCACGTACGCGCTCTGCGACAGCGCCACTCGGCACTTTGTCAACGAGACATGCCCATTCTTCCTGATGCAGGTGCCGTGACCATCCCGGACCCTCGTCATGGTCCTTGATAATGTGATCAAGCGAGGTCGCTTTCCTCTCTCGATCAAAGGTCATACGCCGATCAGGGACCGCGAGGTAGAGTACTCCACCCGCGCGCAGCACGCGAAGGTGAGCCGCGAGTGTCCCGAGGGGGTCCTGTGTGTGCTCGATGAAATGGTTGGCGATGATGAAATCGGCCGAGGCATCCGGCTGGTCTTGTAAAGATTCACCATCATCGACCACATCGACGGATACCAGGGGATAGCCAGCTAGCTCTGGGTAGTGCTGCCTTAGCTGCTCTACCGTCATGCGATCAACGTATTTTACGGAGGCAGCACGAGATACCCACAGGGGCCGATGGAGAGCACCAATCTCCAAACCAGAGCCGCGAAGGTAGCGCCAGGACAGAAGGCGGCGTCTCAGGTCAAAGGCGAGACGGGCGGTCGAGTACAGCCAGTTCCAGCCACGATGGGGAAGTTCAATGGCCGCTGCCATTACTACAGCAATGCGTTTACTTCGCGCAGTTGATCTGGACAACAGTGCGATTATAGGTCTGGGGTATCACGACTCGCTTCATCCCGCATAGCCCACCGTTTGGTCGTTCTGCGACTATGACGTAGCGACCAGGCATCGCTCTCGCGTAGAACTCCCCTCCCGTGCCCGTTGTCGCCAATGCCGCAAAGTGTCTACGGAGGGCAGTACTCGACCGTCCAATAAGCACCTTCCATCCTACGGCGGGTTTCTCGCCGACGTGGACATGGCCGTCAATCCTCCCTGGCGCGGGAACCGCAGCTCGCCCGAGCCCCGCGTTCGCGGCGGTCACGAGGCTTATAACGATGAGCGCGACGAGCGCGAGCCGCGATGCTGCTGCCGCAACGCACTGAGCTTTCACGCGACTATCCTCCTGGTTCTGTTGCTAACGAGTGCCCAAATGTTATCACTTGCCCGAACTCTCGGGCGACGACACCCGTCTGCGCGCCCTCATCTCCCATCAGGACGGGCGGCCGATGTAGGCGGCCACCCGTCCCTGGAGGCGATCGAGCTAGCGGCTCTTCGTGCTAGCCCTGCTCGCTGCTTCTGCTTGCTCTAGTGCTCGGGCCGAGGCCGCGAACGCGCTCGCCGATTCCGGAGCGGCCGTCTCGACCGTCACGGCTCCGAGCGCGCCGACATTAGGCTCTTCCTCTTCCGAGCTGACCGTTCGTCCCTCTACGAAGCCGGTCTTTGCGTCCACGATGAGGGTTAGAACCGAACCTGCGGGACTTACATCGTTGTGCGGCGTCGGCAGATTCGGTCGAAAAACCCCTCCGGGCACCTTCGTCTTTAGTACCACCAGGTACGCCGGGCTTTCCAACCAGCTAGACGACGCACCTGGGGGGCCAGCAGTCGCGGCTTCCGCCACGGGGCGCCCTTCCGACACTGCTGCTGCTTGGGCAAACGAACCGTGCGAAACGGAGACCGTAAGTTCGTTGTACTGTTGGGCCATACGCGCGTATCTCACGACGCTACTCCCTGCTGCCTGCGGGCTCATTTCTTCCCCGCCCGATGAGGCAACTGCGGCGCTGATGGCGGGCCGTACTGTCTGCTGTCTTGTCGGTGTCTTGGCAGCCGCGTACGCAGCTCCAGAGAGCGCCATGACGGCCAGCGCCGCAGCACCAAAGGCGATCACTTTCTTATTTGCGTGCAATTTTCTTCCTTTCCTCATTTCAGCCAGCCCATTGAATGTCGCCGGGCGCAGTATCTTCCGGATTCGATTCGAGCACGAGTGGCCCGCGTTTGTACCATTTCGCACCAGTCCACGCTTCCCACGAGCCGCCTTCGGACGCTGCAACTTCGTCTTTGCCCCACTCGTTAGGCTCAATAGTCGTCGCATCCTCGACTCCGCCTTCCTGCTCAGCGAGGTACTCAGGCCAACCGCCGTATTCCCCGAGCCTGCACCACGGGACGTCGTATTGACCCCACGGGCTGCATCCCCACTGGATGTTCCACGCGCCATTGTGTAGAGAATCGAAGAGGAGGAAGTAGTTGTAGACTTTAACACCGCCTTGAATCCCTTCGGGTGAAACGTATTCGTGGTACACTTCATTGGGTCCCAGCTCCGCATAGAACGGATGCAACGTGCAACAGTCCGATCCATTGCCTGCGGTTTGTCCCGTCTCGACCCAGCCGTTATACCCGCTGAACGAGATCCACTCCTCCATGTCAACGAATGCCCCGGAAGCCCAGTCGTGGACTTCCATCGTTCGTTGATTCTCAGCCGCGATCGACGCGAGTTTGTGCGTCGATCGTTCGGCGAGGGCATAGCAATGTTCATTGACCGGGTTGGAGTTGATACCGCATTCTTTATGCGGACCCCAATTAGCGAGCGCGGTGCTAGACAGCCCAAAGGCTACTAGGCATGTTACAACCGGGAACAGGAGTAGTCTTCTTGACTTTTCGATCATTCTCGACGTTTCCTTTCCATGTGGCAGAACCTCCATTTGTTTGACGGATTTCGTGGACGCGGTCGGCTAGTTCCGCCGCCTTTTGGTCGTGTGTGACCAGCAGTGTCGGAAGCCCGTGGTCGTGTGAGACATGCAGCAACAGCGTCAAGATGGGTCACGCTTGGTCAAGCTTATATCATCTGTAGATCACGATAATTGTGGTCAACGGTATCGTGTGATCGATGGCTCGTCTATCCCCCGCCGGGTGATCTTTGGGTGAGAAAATGGGTGATTTGTTATCGAGGCGGGTCATGATCCTGCGGGAGTGGTATATCGATCAACTCCCAGCGTGAGTCCACCCCGAGCTTGCGGAGGATGTGCTTGACGTGCGTGCGCACTGTCTCGGTACTGATGTGCAGCCGCCGCCCGAGATCGGCGTTCGACTCTTCCTGGCTGAGACCTCTCAACACGTCCCGCTCGCGGGGCGTGAGCGAGGCCATGCCTCTGGCGTGCGCGGCTTGGAGCGAGCCGTTGGGCGCGGAGAGGAGCACCTGCACGCCGACGGCCGCGAGGTGGATCGCGCTTAGGATGTCGTGTGCGGCAGCGTCGAGCGGCAGGTAGGCAGCTACGCCCGACTCCAGCAGGCGGGCACCGTGGGCACGTGTCGGCCGGTGGGCGAGCACGACAAGCCTGATATCCGGCTGGACGGCCCAAAGGCGCCGTTGGAGGGAGCGCCCGCCGAGGGTTGTCTCGCCCAGCACAGCGACCCGTGGTCGTAACTGGGCGACGGCGAGTTCCAGCGCGGCGCAGTCGAGTTCCTCCCCCACGATGCTCAGGTCGCGGTCCTCGTCGAGCACCCCGCGCAGCCCGCGCCCGATTACCGCCCCAAACTGGGCGAGGACGACCGTGATACGGCCATCGTCGTCAGACGGGAATTGCAGTGGCGGGCAAGTCATCGACCGGATCGAGCGTCTACGCTACGGCGTGAAAACGGCGGCTTCCAGTGCGCCGATAGCTTCAAGGGTCCAGTTGAAGCTCTGGGGCAGGGCCGCGCGCCTTTTACCGTCGGTGGCATACAAGGGCTCCCAATCACCGGGGCCGAGTCGCAATGCAACCACGACGATGCCACCCTGACGGATCGCCGCCTTGATTGGTTCGTCGGGGTTACTAATCGTCGTCGCTTCCAGCCGCTCCATGCGCACGTCAGTAGTATTCGCCCCGCTGCGTACGGAAGCCTCGCCACCACGCGCGCGTCGTCATCTGGTTGAGCCTTGAGCGCTCGGCGCGCTCCTGCGTTCGGCGGTCATCAAGGCCGTCCTCGGCAGCTTCCCAGCCCAGGCGGAAGGCTCGCTCCATGTGCCACTGCGTGTACGGGTTGAGCTTGTCGTTGTACGTGCGCATCGCGCCACGCTAGTGTCGGGTTCGGCGAACTCGTGACGGCTCGGCTCGCAGCGGCGGCCGGGAGGGCGGATGGGTCGTGGCGGGTCTCTCCGGGCGACGGTTCAGGCCGTTGACCCGCTCCTCGACTGCTTGCACGAACTCCCCGAACTCAGCGACCTTGGCCGAGGCGGCGTCGCGCATCGCCTTGCGGGTCCTCCTCGGCATCTCATCGAGCTGTTCCATCAAGGTGCGGTGCTCGTCCCTCAGCCCCTTGACGACATGCGTTCCGCCGATGCTGAGGTTGACGACGACATCGCGCTGCGAGGCGTCCTCTTTCAAGCCGATCTCGGCCAGGAGTAGGTAGGTGGTGAAGAACGTGTGCAGCGGCGCGAGGTAGGCGCCGTCCGGCGCGTTGCCGCCGAACTCAAGCGCCAGGCTGGATAGCTGCTCGGCCGCATACCCCCACTCCCCGAACAGGCTGCCGCGAAGGTAGGAGACGAAGCCGGCGGGTACGGTGAGCTGGGTGTTCATCGCCGGGAGGCGTGGGTGCCCCGCTGCCCACTCTCTGCAGAGGGCACCCACGCTTTCTCCCGGTCGCACGCCAGGGCAGCGCCCGTTTCCCTTGCCTGTCCCTCGAAGAACGCGGGCCGGGCAGGAAGGCCCAGCCCGGCCCGGTAGCCCCCGCCGGTTGTGCGTCCTCGACGTGCGAGTGGCACGGGCGGGAGCTGGCAGCCGGCGGCGAGTCGGACTGTGGAGCGTCTGTCCAGCTCGCCGCCGTTTTGTCCTTGGAACACACGACGGTCACGCACGCGTCCGTGGCTTCCCTCGCCCTGGGTATTGAGGGCCGCCCCCTTCTGTGCAGGTTGAAGGGGTGGTCTGCCTGTCAGCCGGTCGCGTTCGCCGGCCCGTTGGACGCAGTGCGTGGTCATCGCCGACCCGATACTGCCGACCGTCGTGCCCGGCGGCAAGGCCGGGATGGGCATAGTCTCAACCCGGACGATTGATGGCGGCAGACAGCGTCGATCGGCAATCACAGGCGCCGAGCCGACGCGCTGTGGAACCGATGGCGCGTGGCGTGGCGGACGCCGAGGACGATCATGGCCGGCATCCCGAGGCCGCCGATGGCGTCGATGATGCTGTCTCTGGCGGGGCGTGCGTGCGACGTGGAGGCGGCGCGCGAGGCGAGGTACAGGCTCGACATGCCGGCCAGGATGAGCGCATGGCTCGCCCCGTCAGGGAGCGCTCGGGCCTGGCGAGCGGCCTCCAGCGCAACAGCACGCATCCGCTCGGCAGTCGCCTCGGGCGAGCCGTAGTGCCCCACGAGGCTGTGCTGGCCGGCGAGCAGGTCTTCAGGGCGATCGACCAGGCTGTCGAGGAGCGTGTGCAGGGAGCCGATCCACGGGAAGTAGGCGTGCTCGATCTCCGTGGCCTCCTGCCGGCTGAGAGTGGGATCGGCAGCGGCGGCGATGAGCGCGAAGATGCCCATTGACGAGCCGCACGCGGCACCCGTCTCCCACCAGCGGAGGTTGGTGTCAGGTGGCGTGGCGGCCGACGCCCACGCGGCGAAGTCGCACGGCCGGGTGATGAGGGCCTGGTACTGGACGATGCGGTGGGCGTCGCGCTGCACGAGGTCGCGCACCGTCCCGTAGCGCGGTAGGGCGAGGAGCGCCGAGCGCGAGGCGTCCACCAAGGCCGTCATGTAGCCGCAGTCGTCGTGGTGGAGGTGGTGCGCGTAGTAGTGCTCGTGCGGTGCGTCGGGTGTCACTGCGACGAGCAGGGAGGAGTGGAGGTCGCGGGCGTTTGCTGCGCGGTCACGGCACGGCTGCTCAACGAGCGTGTCGGCGAAGTCGTAGATGGCCTGCCACGCGAGCGCGGCGCGCGTGACCGTCAGACGCTCTGCGGAGGGGACGAAAACTGCGAACGCGGCGGCACCCTCAAGGTTGCCCCACTTCGTCTCCAAAGTTTCCAGCGCGAGAGCGCGAAGGGCGGGGTCGGCGATCGTGGCGGCTCGGTGTCGCCAGCGCCGAATCTCGTGGCGGGCCGATGGGAAGACCGCGATCCAGTAGCGTTGTGTGGCGAAGAGGAAGGTCCGTGCGAGGGTTGCTCGATCAAGGGTCGAAGCCCGCACAGCGGATAGCTTTGCGCGGGGCGTTCGGTCGCGTACGTCATTCCTGAAAGCTGGTTGCCGCAGGGACGGTCGCCGCCTTGTAGCCGGGCAGGGCGACGACGGCAAGGGCGATCCCCGCGACGAGCAGGAGCGCGACGAGCACCTGAACCAGCTCGGGCGAAAAGGGCGCGGGGAAGCCGGTGGCGATCCGCAGCCAACGGTTTGCGAGAGCGTGTCCGTAGATGCCGAGAATCGCGCCGTCGGCGGCGCCGATGCCGAGCACGATGGCACTCTCCAGCAGCAGCGAGCGCCAGAGCTGCCAGCGATCGAAGCCCTGCGTTTTGAGCGCCGCGAGCCGGTTGCGCCGCTGCCAGATCGCCGTGCTGAGCGCGGCGGCGAGCGAGAGCGCGGCCATGAGCAACAACAACGTCGAGATGTCTGCGAGGCTGCGCAGGCCCTCGCGGAGATTGTGCTCGAACTGCCCTACTCGTTCGTGCGTCGTCTGGACGCGAAGGCCCGTTGACGCGAGCGCCAGCGCGACAGCGCGGCGACCGGCGGCCGGGGTGACGCCGGGCGTGAGGGTGACTTCCAGTGCGGCCGGGTTGGTGGTCTGCCAGTAGCGCCGGTAGTCGGCGGCGTTGAGCGTGATGCCGCCTGGCGGCCATCCAACGTTCGTCGTGATCGCGGCCACGCGCAGCGGCGCCGCCCCTGCCGGCGCCGGCAGCGCGAACGAGCTGCCGACATGCAGGTGGTGTTCGCTGGCGAAGCCTTCGGACACCGCCGCCCAGCCGCCACGACGCAAGCGTTCGGTGGCGCGGGGCAGTTCGCCTCGCACCATCTGGCTCGCCTGGAGCATCCACGGGGCATCTGGCGACCGGGCACGAATCCACAGGCGCCGGGGGCCGTCATCAAGGAGGCCGCCCTGGTAGGTGCGCACCGACGCGACCCCCGGCACTCGCGCGACGACGGTGGACAGGTGATCGGCGGCGAAGCTGGTGGTGGTCAGATCATTCGTGCCGGATGTGATCCACAGGTCGGCAGTCCCGAAGAACTGCACTGTCGCCGTGTCCAGCCCGCGGATCAGGTCGGTTCGTGCGCCCTCGATCGCCACCGCCCCATAGATCGCCAGCGCCGCGACGGCGGCGAGCGCGACCGAGCGCGTGACCGTCGCCTCGGTTTCGATCACCGCGACCGACAACATGCTGCCCGCGATCCGCTTGCTGACCGGCTTCAACAGGCGCGTGGCCGTGATGAAGGCGAGCGGTATCAGGGCGACCGCTGCGACCGCCAGCGCGATTCCGCCGAAGACGGTCAGGCCGGGGTCAGCGACGACACCGATCGTCGTAGCGAGGATTATGAGGACGCCGACGTATCCGAGCTTGCGAGCGGTACTGGCTCGGATGCTCTGTCCCGGATCGCCCGGCGCGTGCAGGACGGCATCGACCGACGCGCCGGAGCGAAGGTCGAGGACGGGCGAGAGCGTGGCTGCGAGCGCTGCGGCGACACCGCATCCGACGGCAATCGCCACGGTCATCCAGTGGACTGCCTGGTGTTCGCTGACGGGGAACGCGACCTCCAGGTAGATCGGCGACTGCGCGAAGATGGTGTGCGCCAGCACCTCACCGAGCGCGACGCCGACGAGCGACGCGATCAGGCCGAGCGTGGTGGCCTCGCAGGCCAGCATCGTCCTCACCTGTCTGGAATCGAAGCCCAGCGAGACCATTTCGGCGATCAGCCGGCGCCGCTCGGGCACCGTCAGGAGCATCGCGTTCAACGCCAAGAGGAACCCGACCATGACGCTGATCCCGGCGAATAGCCGCGTGGACTGGCTCGTCGGCTTGGCGGTTTCGCTGAGCAGCCGCCATTCGTTGTTCGCCGGCTCGACTTCTACTCGCCCGGCGGCGAGGCGCCGAAGCTCCCCGGCCACCCGTTGCTGCGCTCCGGGATAGGTGCCGATCAAGACCTGCGTGACCCGTCCGGGCTCCCCCGCGAGCGTCTGCGCTCGCCGCAACTGTGTCACCGCGAGACCGCTTTGCGCGAGTACCCCGATCGCGCCGCTGTTCAACACGACTCGCACCAGCACGCGATGGACCCGTCCGTCGGTGAGCAGCGTGACGACGCTGCCGGATCTCGCGCCGATGGTCTCGCCCACCGCCGAGGGAAGCCCGATGCCGCCGGAGAGGACGGCCTCGCCGGCGCCGAGGTCTTGGGTGGCGGCGCCTCCGAAGCCCAGCAGGCCGGCTGTCACGCCGACCAACTGGATCGACTGACGACCGCTCGGCCCGACGATCACGCCGTTGGTGCGCAGCAGGTACGCGGAATCGTGGACGCCGTTCAGTCTGCTCGCCCGTTCGGCGAGCTGTTCGCTGAAGCCCTCTTCTGAGCGCGCCGCGAGCTGGAGCTGCGCGGAGCCGATCACGGCGTTCAGCACTTCGCGCGCCGAGCCTGTCGCCGACGTGTTGGCGACCAGCACGCCGAACACCAGCGCCACCCCGACCGCGATCCCGCTGCCCGCCAGTAGCTCTTGCATCGCGTGATCCCGTAGCCGGATGCGATACATACGCACCAGGGCGCTCACCTTCAGACCGCCGATCCTCGGATGCAGGGAGCGCGCGCTCATTTGGCGAGGGCGGCCAGCTCGGCGTTCAGACCGTCTTCGATGTGGCCGTCGCGCAGCGTGTAGACGCTATCCACGAATCCCGTGGCATGGGAATCGTGGGTGACGATCACCGCCGGGATCACGCGCTCGTGGCAGATGTCCCGCAGCAGCCCGAGCGTTTCCCGGCTGCGCTTGGAATCCAGGTTGCCGGTCGGCTCGTCAGTGAGCAAAAGTCGAGGCTCGTTGGCGAGCGCCCGCGCGATGGCGACACGCTGGCGCTCCCCCATCGAGAGCTGTGCGGTCCTATGGTCGAAGCGCTCCCCCAGGCCGACGCGCTCAAGCCACGGGCGGGCCTCCTGCTGCGCCCGGTCCATGCTGTAGCCCTCGGCGATCAGCTTCAGCGCCGCGTTCTCCAGCGCGGAGCCGCCGGGCATAAGGTGGAAGGACTGAAAGACGAAGCCCACGTCGCGGCGGCGGTACTTCGCGCGCTCCCGCGGCGCAAGCGACGAGATGTCGCGCCCGTCAAAGTGGACCGTGCCGGCGTCCGGGGTCATCAGCCCCGCCGCCAAGAGCAGGAGCGTCGTCTTGCCCGAGCCCGACGGGCCGTACACGGCCGCGAACTCGCCCGGCGCAACGGTGAGCGACACGCCATCGACAGCCCGGACGGGCTCGGCTCCGGCGCGGTAGTGCTTGACCACCCCGCGCAGCTCCAGGGTCACGAGGCCGGAGGCGCCGCGCCGGCCCGCCGGAACGCCAGCACCTTCCGCCGCGAATCCGAGGAGCGCACCCGGCCGTTCTTGATCGTCAAGACCCGCGGCGCGCCTTCGATGGCGGTGGCCTGCGCGGAGGCAATCACGACCGCGAGCGCGTCTTCCCGACCGAGGGAGCGCAGCAGCGCGTACAACTCGCGTGCCTCGCTGGGGCTCGTCAGCATCGCCGGCTCGTCCACGAGCAGCAAGCGAGGCTCGCGCACAAGCGCGCGTGCCAGCTCGACACGGATACGCTCGGCCAAGTCCAAGCGATCAGTCATCCAGTCCTGAACCTCCGACGCGCCGACGCGCCGGAGCGTCGGTCGGGCCGCGGCTTCGGCGTCGTGGAAGCTCAGGCCACACCCCACCAGCGGGAGCGCGACGTGCTCAACCACCGGGCGGCGCACGGTCGGGCTCCACTCGCCCAGCGCGAGCGCGATCCCGCCACGCCGACGCTGCTTCGCCTGCTTGTCCATCGACATCGCGGCGATGTCCTCGCCGTCGAAGATGATCTCCCCGGCATCCGGCAGCTCAACGCCTGCCGCCAGGCGCAGCAACGTGGACTTCCCCGACCGTCGCATACCCCACAGCCCGACGTGTTCGCCGGGGTCGATCTCGAACGACACGCCAGCCAGCACGGGCACCGTCCGCGAACCGTCCAGGATGCTCTTGGAAACGTTCTTGAAGGAGAGCAGCGACATCCGCCAGCGCTCATTGCGACCGCGCGACGAACTCTTCGATGTCCTGGCGCAACTCCTCGACCCAGGCTTTCTCGGCGTCCAGCCGTTTCGACACCGAGGCGCGAACCTGGCTCATCACCAGCCCGAGCCACGAGACGGGCGGAACATCCACAGCGGCGTTGGCCTCCAGATCCGCGATCAGGTCTTCCTCATACCGATCCAGCAGCTTCAAGACCGTCGGCACCTCCTCTTCGCGAGCGAACGCAAGGTGCGCCTGAATGTCGGCGCGAACCAGCGTCATCAAGATGGGCGCCTCCATCCACCCATCACGCGCCTCCAACGCCGCGGGCGTCGGGAAGTAGACCGTCCGGTCATTTTTGGAGGCTCTGCGACGCGCCTTCGGGTCGCCCGGCGTCTCTTCAGACCGCACGAGCCCGGCCTCCTCAAGTTCTTTGAGCAGCGGGTAGAGGTGTTTGGCGTAGATGCGCCAGCTCGGCCCCAGCCGCATCTTCAGGCGGTTAGCGATTTCGTAGCCGTAGCCCGGCCCTTCGAGCAGCACAGCGACCACCGCCGCCCGCAGCGGCGAGCGCTTGCCCAACTGCGGCTTCTTCTTCTCTTGCGCCACGGACTCGAACTAGACGATCGTCAGAGATTGCAGCCTACACGTCACGGTAGGCGTCTGCCAGCCGTGTTTCTGATTCGCGGAACGCCTGGAGCAGCAACGGCACGGCTTGGGGCGCGCAGCCCGGCGTTGACGCCAAGGCCAGAGACGACCCATACTCTGAACGTCCCCATCCTATAGATTTCTTGCATGTGGACATATCCCAAGACCGCAAACTTGCCCGCATGGCGATCACTGTTCGTGGCCGCCCTGTTGGGCCTGGCCGGGCTCGCGTGCGTGGGCGCGGCTGACGCATCATCGGTGCGCGCGAGGGCCGCACGCACGCTCAACGTGACCGACGAAGCGCATCTGCGCCTCGTCAACACCGCAGGTGAAGTTCTCGAAGAGGAAGGCCCCGCCACCGGGGCGCTTCCCGGCAAGGTCCACGTCCGCTTCACGGTCGGCGCGTCGGTGACGGGCACCTTCGTCTTCTACCCGCGCGGCGGCGGGTCGATCACCGGCCACGGCTCCGCCCGGCTGCACTCTACCGGCACGTACTCCAGCTTCGGCGGGACGCTCACCGTGAGCCACGGCACCGGCCGCTACGCACACGCCCACGGCAGCGGCGGCCTCTATGGCACCGTCAACCGCCGCGCCAACGACGCCTTGGTCGTCCAGACCACGGGGAAGCTCTCGTACTGATGACCACTCGGCCTACGCCGAGCACAGGACGACGGACCATCCTGGCCGTCCTCGCTTGCGTCGTCTGCCTGCCCGCCTCGGCGGCCGGCACGCCCACGGTCACGCTCAAAGCCGGCCTCCAGCCCGAGCGGTTGGGAAGCGGCACGACCATCAAGTTCGCCTTCTCGATCGCCTACCACGAAACACCCAGCCCGCTTCGCGTCATGGAACTGCTCTACCCCGGCAACCTCGGCATCGGCACCAGCGGCCTTGGCCTCTCGACGTGCCGCGCCGCAACGCTGGAAAACCACGGACCTCCCGGCTGCCCGTCGAACTCGGTGATGGGCTACGGCTCAGGGCTCGCCGAGGTCCCCTTCGACCACCGGACCTTGTACGAGCCCGTCAAACTGACGACCTTCATGGCGCCACTGCAGGACGGGCACCTGGGGCTACTGTTCTTCGCCGACGGCGAGTTCCCCGTCAACGCGGAACTGGTCATCCCCAGCGTAGTCCTGCCCTCCCAGGCACCATTCGGCGGCGACCTCACGACCAGCGTCCCCATCGTCCCGACCTGGCCCGAAGGTCCCGACGTCGTGCTGACACGATTCAGCACCACGCTGGGTCCTGGTATCGGCCGAAGGCGCGTCACCTATTGGGAATACAGCCGCCGCAGATACATCCCCTACCACCCCAGGGGCATCCTCCTCCCGCGGCAGTGCCCCCGCAGCGGGTTCCCGTTCGCTGCCGCCTTCACCTTCGAGAACGGCGTCCACGCCCGCGCTCGCGCAGTCGTACCGTGTCCTCGTACTGATACGCGGAATCGCCGCTGAGCCCAACCCACCGAGCGCCGACTCGCGCGCTTGTCTCGGGACTCGGCGGCGTGCAGCCATCGTGGCCAAGTTCGCTCCGATGCAGCGCCGTTCGCCGCCTCCGAAGGGGATAAACGTGTAGGGCGCCGGGCGCTCCAGGAACCGCTCTCACGAGTTGGAGCTTCGACCGTCGCCGCGGACCGCCCCGGCCGTGCGGGCGGCTCGGTAGATCGGGCGTGTGCGCGGCTCGGCGACATTGCCGAGGGGCTGCGTTGCCCGCGAGCCATCGCCGACAGCAACGAGACGGCCCTGCGCGCGGCCGGCGCCGAGGTGCTGCGATCGATGCGCGCACTACCGCGTCTGCTCGCGCTCGGCTGAGCCGACGACAAGCTGGCCCCGACTCGGATTCGTCGAGACTGCCACGAGTTCCGCCACGAGCCGGGGGGCTTGCCGTCGTATCTGGCTCATCCAAGCCGTTTCCTGCTACTCCGGGACAGGGACTCGAACCCCAAATTCGTGCTCCAGAGGCACGCGTGTTACCAATTACACCATCCCGGATCGGGACGCCAGAGGATAGAGGATGGGTCCTGCGGAGCCTACCCCTGCGGCTGGGCCCCGTTGGCCGCGAAGAACCCGGTGATCGCGTCCTCAAGGCCCGGGTCGAGTACGAGCAGGACCTCGTCGCCGGCCTCGATCACGGTGTCGGCCTTGGGGACGAAGCCCGAGCCGCCGCGCAGCACGGAGATGATCAGGGAGCCTTCGGGGAGGTGGATGTCCACGACCCGCTCGCCGACCGCGGGCGCGCCGGCGCCAACCTCGAGCTCGATGATCTCCAGGCGCTCCTCTTCGAGGGCGAGCAGGTGCACGAGCCCGTAGCGGGGCACCTCGTGCTCGATCAGGCGCAGGATCAGATCGGTGGCCGAGACGGCGGGCTGGATCCCGAGCAGCTTGAAGTGCTCGTGGTTGCGGGGGTTGTTGACGCGGGCGATGATGCGGTCGCAGAGGTACTTCTCCTTGGCGACCTGGCAGACGAGCATGTTGTCCTCGTCGTCCCCGGTGACGGCGATCACAAGGTCCGCGCGCTGGATGCCGGCGCGCTCGAGCACCCACAGCTCGGTGGCGTCGCCGTACTGGGCGGCGTGCTCGAACTCCTCCTCAATCGAGAGGTAACGGGGGCGGGCGGACTCGATCAGGGTGATCTCCTGCCCCTTGGCGATGAGCTCGCGAGCGAGGTTGCGCCCGACCTTGCCCGCTCCGACGATGATCGCGTACACGGGCTAGCGCACCCCTCCGCGGCCCCGCGCGAGGAGCGTCCCGCCGGCGGGCGTGCCGCCGAGGCCGTCGCGAAGCGTGAGAACCGGGTCGTCCATCAGGGCAAGGGTCGCTAGCCGACGTGCTCGACGGTCAGGGCGCGCTCGAACATCTCGATGGCGTGCTGGGTGGGGGAGATCGTGTGCAGGCCCTGCTCGCCGTACCACCCCGCGCGCGCGGGGTCCATCACACGTGCGAGCACCTTGGGCACGGCGAAGCGCTTCTGGGCAAGCTGGGCGATGATCAGGTTGGTGTTGTCGCCGTTGGTGGAGGCGATGAACACGTCGGCACGCTCCACGCCGGCTTGCACAAGGGCGTCGACCTCCAGGGCGGTGCCAATCGTGAAGAGCCCGCCGGCGTCCTCCCAGGAGGTGGGCTGCCCGGCGTTGAGGCGCTCGTGGGAGAGGGGGTCCTCGTCGAGCACCGAGACCTCGTGGCCGGCGGCCAGGGCGGACTTGGCGACGGCCGAGCCGACGCGCCCGGCGCCCACGATCAGGACGAACATGGGTCGCAGGTTAGGGCATCCCCTCAGAGGATGCCGGCCCCGGCGTGCTGTGGTGGGGCGCCTTCGACGGAGGGCCGCTCGCGGAGGGGGGGCGCAGTGACGATCACCCGGCAGGGGGCCCGGGCGACGACGTAGCGCACGAGGTCCCCGGCGAAGCTCTCCAGCGGCCCCCCGTGGCCGCCGAGGCGGGCGCCGCCGCGCACGCGGGAGGGCTCGGCGGCGCCGAGCACGATCGCCTCCACCCCCCGGCGGCGGGCCTCCTCGACGATCGCGTAGCCGGCAGCGCGAGCGCGGACGGTGGCGGTGGCGACGTGCACACCGGTGTACTCCTCGCCGACGGCCTTGGCGCGTGCGAGCGCCTGGCGGGCGCGGCGGATGTGCTCCTCGGGCAGGCGGGCGTCGAGCGTGAGCGCCAGGGGGATCTCGAAGATCCACACGGCCTCGATCGTGGCGGTGTCGACCGCGGCCTCGTCGGTCGGCTCGCCGGCGACGAGCAGCGCGGCGGTCTGCACGATGTCGTCGTCGAGCGCGCCGCCCTGGACGGGCACGAGGATCGAGCCGTAGTCCCGCTCGCGGGGCCGCTCGGGGCGGAGCATCTCGGGCGCCACCGTGACCCGCCGCAGCGGCGAGCTTTCGTCGAGGTGGCGGTAGAGCAGGTAGAGCACAAGGCCGGCGGCCATCCACCCCAACCCGACGTAGCGAGCGGCGTGGTGGACGACCATCAGGGCCACCCACCCGGCGGCTGAGAGCAGCGCCCCCAGCACGGCGAGCAGGGGCAGGTCCCCCCCGCGGAAGCGCACGGAGAGGGGGACGCGGAACGGCCGGCGACCGTGGGGCTCGCGGTAGCGCAGGCGCACCACCGAGAGGTGGGCGATCGTGAAGGAGAGCACGGCGCCGAACGCGTAGATCCCGACGAGGAAGTCAAGGTCCTCAGGCACCACGAGCACGGCGGCGAGCAGACCGGCGAGGACGATCAGCACGTAGGGGGTGGAACGCCGGGGGTGCAGGCGCCCGAGACCGGAGGGGATCTGGCGGTTGGTGGAGAGCGAGTAGGCCAGCCGCGAGAGCCCGAGCATCGCGGAGTTGGCGGCGGCGATCAGGGTGACGGCGACGACGGCTCCCATCGCGTAGCGCAGCGTCTGCTCCAGGGCGTGGGGGCGCAGGCGGCTGACGAGACCGATCACGGGGTCGTCCAGGTAGCGCTGGCCGAGGGCGGAGTGGGTGCCGTGGATCGGGAACGCGGTGACGGCGACGAGCGCCACGCCGACGTAGGCGACGACGAGGATCACGATGCCGCTCACCAGCAGCCGGCGCAGCGCGCGGCGGCTGGCCCGCACCTCCCCGGCGAGCCCGGAGGCGTACTCGACCGAGGTGAACGCCATCGTCGTGACGGTGAGCGCGAAGATCAGCCCGGACCACGTGGGGGCGCTGCCCAGGTGGATCGAGGCGGTGAGAGTGTGGGGGTTGAAGTAGAGGACGAGGCCGAGCCCGATCACAAGCAGCTCGAGCGCGAGCGCTCCGACGACGAGCACGCCGATGCGCAGCGCGCGGCGGGAGGAGAGCCCGCGGATGTTGGAGAGCACGACGAAAGTGATGATCGCCAGGGCCACCAGCAACGCCTCGTTGCGGTTACCGAGGGGGGCCCAGAAGACCTTGAGGTACTGCGTCGCCGAGTAGGCGCAGACCGCGATCAGGATGATGTAGTCGAGGAGGATCGCCCAGCCGGCGACGAACGAGACGAGCTCGTTGAAGGCGTAGCGCGCGAACACGGTGGAGCCGCCGGGCTCCTGGTGCAGCGAGGCGCCCTCGACGTAGGTCGCGGCGGTCAGCCCGAACATCGCCGCGGCGAGCAGGAACACGAGCGGGGTGAGCCCGAGCGCGTGGTTGACGACGACCCCGAGCGAGAAGAAGACGGCGGACGCCAGCGACGTGTAGACGATGCCGAACAGGATCGGTGAGCCGATCGTGCGGCTGAGCGTCGCCATCGACCACGCGGAGAGTTCCGCACCGACGCGCTCCAGCGAGCGGCCCTGCTCGTCGGGCTCGAACCCCTCCCAGGGCGGGCGCTCCTCGGCGGGCGACTCGGACGCGCCGTCAGCCGCCGGCTCCTGCGAGCCTCCATGTACATCCGCCCGACGCCGGCGGCGACGAACAGCAGGCCGAGCAGGGTGCGCGCGGAGAGCACGCCCCCGTGCCCGGCGAGCGCCTCCACCACGAGCGCCACGCCGAGCAGGGCCATCAGCGTGGAGAGCGCGACGGTGGCCGAGCGGTGGAGGCGGCGTCCGGTCATCTGCAGTCTGAGGTTATGACCTTCGGGGTGCTCCGCGGGAGCGCAGGCCCGCTTAAGCGCGGGCCCGGCTCCAGGCTCTCCGCTCAGGTGATCAGCGGGATGATCAGGATCGCGACGATGTTGGCGACCTTGATCATCGGGTTGATCGCGGGGCCGGCGGTGTCCTTGAAGGGGTCCCCGACGGTGTCGCCGGTGACCGAGGCGGCGTGCGCGTCGGAGCCCTTGCCGCCGAACGCGCCGTCCTCGATCAGCTTCTTGGCGTTGTCCCACGCGCCGCCGCCGGCGGTCATCAGCACGGCGAAGAAGAAGCCCACCACGATCACCCCGATCAGCAGGCCACCGAGCGCCTGGCGGTCGATCAACCCGACGATCAGGGTCAGCCCGATCGGCAGCAGCGAGGGCAGGATCATCTCGCGCTGGGCGGTGCTTGGTGACAATGTCCACGCAGCTTGCGTAGTCGGGCTCTTCGGAGTAGTCCATGATCCCGGGGTGCTCGCGGAACTGGCGGCGTACCTCCTCAACGACCGCGCCGCCGGCGCGACCGACCGCCTCGATCGACAGCGACGCGAACAGGCACACCATCAGCCCGCCGAGCAGCAGACCGATCAGCACGGGCGGTTCGTTGATGCCGAAGGCGATCGCGTGCCCGAGCTTGTTTTCGAGTTCTTTCTGGAAGCCAGCGAACAAGCCGACCGCCGCCAGCACAGCCGAGCCGATCGCGTAGCCCTTCGTGACCGCCTTCGTCGTGTTCCCGACGGCGTCGAGGCGATCGGTGACCTTGCGCACCTCCTCGGGCAGGTCCGCCATCTCGGCAATGCCGCCGGCGTTGTCGGTGATCGGGCCGAACGCGTCGAGCGCGACGATCAGCCCGGTCAGCGAGAGCAGGCCCATGGCCGCCACGAGGATCCCGTAGATGCCTGTCACACCACCGCCGGCGAGCTTCCACGCGCCGAGTATCCCGAGCACGATCACGAGCGCCGGCAGCGCGGTGGCCTGCAGTCCGGAGGCGAAGCCCTGGATGATGTTCGTAGCGTGGCCGGTGATCGACGCTTTCGCGGTCTTCTTCACCGGGGAGAAGCGCGTCGAGGTGTAGTATTCGGTTAGTCCGAACAGCAGCGCCGTCACGACGATACCTATCAGCGAGCACAGGTACAGGTGGCTCCATTTGGGCACGTTCCCCGAACCGTCCAGGAACGTCAGGTTGCGCATCAGCCAGTAGGTGATCGGGGCGAACGCCGCCGCCGCGATCACGCCCGAGACGATCAGCCCCTGCAGGAGCGCGCGCTCGACGTTGTCGGTGTTCGTGCGCACCGCGAACGTGCCGATGATCGAGGCGATGATCGCCGCGCCGCCAAGTACCAACGGGTACAGCGCGACCTGCGTGGACTGCTGGAACGTGAGCACGCCGAGCAGGATCACCGCGATCGCGGTCACCGCGTAGGTCTCGAACAGGTCGGCCGCCATGCCGGCGCAGTCGCCCACGTTGTCGCCCACGTTGTCGGCGATCGTCGCCGGGTTGCGCGGGTCGTCCTCGGGGATGCCGGCCTCGACCTTGCCCACAAGATCAGCACCGACGTCGGCCGCCTTCGTGAAGATGCCGCCCCCAAGCCTCGCGAACACCGAGATCAGCGAGCCGCCGAAGCCGAGACCGATCAGCGCATCCACCGCGGTCTTGGGGCTGTCGTTGAAGATCGACGTCAGCGCGCCGTAGTAGCCGGAGACACCGATCAGCGCCAGGCCGACGACCAGCAGGCCAGTGATCGCCCCGCCGCGGAACGCGACCTTCAGCGCCGGCGAGACCCCGCCGCGTGCAGCCTCGGCGACACGGGCGTTCGAGCGTACCGAGACGTTCATCCCGATGTAGCCGGTCGAGCCGGACAGCAGGCCGCCGATGGCAAAACCACACGCGACGGCGATGTTCTGGATGATCCACAGCGCGAAGAACAGCGCCACGCCGACTACCGCGATCGTGGCGTACTGGCGGTTCAGGTAGGCACGCGCGCCCTGCTGAACGGCCATCGAGATGCTCTGCATCTTGTCGTTCCCCGGCGAGAGAGCGAGTAGGGCGCGCGTGGTCAGAAGGCCGTACGCGACAGCGCACGCGGCGCAAACGAGGGCGACGACGACCCCGTGGTTCGTCAGGAAGCTGCTCAAGAAATCCTCCGCGGTCAGTTGACGTGCCGCGCGAGGATCGCGCGCACTGTTATCCACCGTCCCGCCCGGGCCGCCCTGAGTGGGCGCCTACCGGCGGAAAAGCGGGGCGCAGTCTATCGTGCCGTGCGGCGGGAGGCGTTCACGCCGCGGGGCCGCGCGGGCGCTCTGCCCCTTTGAGCAACTACGCGACGCCGCTGGGCACGGAGGCCCAGCGCACAGCAGCGACGTGGGCGTACCCACCCGCGCGGACGATCTCAAAATCTCCCTGCTGCACGTTCAACGCCCCGGCACCCACAGCCGGCCGCTGGACTCTGCTGGTCCGGGACCGGACTGGCCGCCGGGCTCGCCCGACGGAGGCTGCTCCGCCGGAGTGCTCTGAGGTCCGCCCGCGCGCGGGACACCAGCGGGCGGGGCCTGCTCGCCGGCCGGGGTCTGGGCGGGTGCGCTGGCCTGGGCCTCGCGGGCGTAGGCCATCTGCAGCTGGGAGAGGGCCTCGCGCAGGGCGCGCGCTTCCTGAGGGGCGCGGCGCTCGATCACTCCCAGCAGTCCACGCACGGCGTCGATCGCGTCGCGCACCTGCTCGAGGTCGCGCTCCGGGGGCTGGGGGGCGCCCGCTCCCTCCGGCCCTCCGACGAGCCCCAGGCGGCGGGCGCCGATGTTGAGCAGCGAGACGGTCGCCTGGAGCACCACGTCGGCGCTCGTGAGGCGGCTCAGTTCGGCTTCGTAGGCGGCGCGGAGCTCCTCCTCGCTCGGCTGCTCCATCCCCTCCCTGGTTCCCCCCTGCGGGGCCTCCTGTGTACTCATACAGCCACCTCCCGTGCGTAGGTTTGTCTGGTCTCCGCCACCGACGCCGCGAAGACCTCCCGGCGGTCGGCGCCCGCCTCGATCATCGCGCGCTGGCGCTGGGCGCCGTTGCGCTCGGGGAAGGCCCACTCGATGCCGAGCTCCCCGCGGACCGGCGCCGTCCAGCCCGCGAGTCGCTCGAGCACCTCCCGCGCGGGGTACTCCTCGGCGCGCTCTGTGTCGATCAGCCGGCCGTCGAGGCCGTGGCGGATCGCCCGCCACACGTTCTCCTCGACCACCCGCGGCTCGGGGTCGGCGAAGGGGACGCCCTCGTCGACGTCGCGGGCGGCCTGGGCCACGCAGGCCACGATCAGCGCGGCCAGCGCCTCGGACTCCGTCGCGGTCGCCTGGGCGTCGCAGATGCGGACCTCCACGGTGCCGAAGCCGAAGTGGGGGCGCACCGACCACCACACCTGAGTGAACTCCACGATCGAACGGGTGCGCAGCAGCAACTCGATGTACTCGCGGTAGGCCTGCCAGCCGCCGAAGGAGTCGGGCACCCCGCAGCGCGGGAAGCTGCGGGTGAAGCTCTGGGTGCGCGCGGAGTGCAGGCCCGAGTCGCGGCCGTCGAGGTACGGCGAGTTGGCGGACACCGCCAGCAGCAGCGGCAGCACGCCGCGCAGGCGGTCGCAGACAAGCACCGCGCGGTTGACGTCGCGTACGCCGACGTGGACGTGCATCGAGAACGTGTTGTTGCGCCACGCCACGTACTTGAGGCCCTCCTCCACGCGGCGGTAGTGCTCGGTGTCGATGATGCGCTGCTCGCGGTAGTCCGCCCACGGGTGGGTTCCGGTGGCCCCCAGCGCCAGGCCGTGGTCCTCGGCGAGCGCGAACAGCCTGCGGCGGTGCTCGCGCTGGTGGGCGAGCGCGTCGGGCAGGTCCGCGCCGGGACCGGAGACGATCTCGATCTCCGCGGAGATCAGCTCACCCGTGATGTGCTCGTACAGCAGCGGGTCGCGTGCGCGGGCGGCGTCGAGGAGCTCTTCGAAGCGGGGTTCCAGCTCCAGCGTGACGGGGTGCAGCAGCGAGAACTCCTCCTCCAGGCCGACGGTGCCGTCCACCGCCTGCGCGAAGGTCTCCACCGCCCGGTCGAGGTCCAAGCTGTTCATGCGGTTCAGGTCAGGTTAGGTCAGGTAGAAGTACAGCGCGTACAGCAAGTCCACCGCGGGGCTGGAGGTGTGGACGGTGACCTCCGGGGGCACGAGCAGCAGCGACTCGGAGTAGTTGAAGATGATCTTCACCCCGGCCTCCACGAGCTCGTCGGCGAGCGCCTGGGCGACGCCGCCGGGCACCGCCAGGACCCCGACGACGATGTCCTCGTCCTCGACCATCTGGCGCAGGTCGCGGGTGTGGCGCACGACCTTGTTGCCGACGGTCGTGCCCACCTTGGAGGAGTCCACGTCGAAGATCGCCACCACCCGGAAGCCGTGGTCGGCGAAGATGTCCGAGGAGGCGATCGCGTTGCCGAGGTGCCCCGCTCCGAACAGCGCGATGTTGTGCTGACCCGCGGTGCGGAGGATCTTGCGGATCTGGGAGACGAGCGACTCCACGTTGTAGCCGACCCCGCGCTTGCCGAACTTGCCGAAGCCCGACAGGTCGCGGCGGATCTGGGTCGAGTTGACGTGGGTGTAGTCGGAGAGCTCCTGGGAGGAGATCGTCTCCTTGCCCATCTTGCGAGCCTGGGTGAGCACCTGCAGGTAGCGCGAGAGCCGCGCGGCGACCCCCAGCGAGAGCCGCTCGCCGAGGGCTTCCTCGTGGGCGCGCTCGACCTCCGCGGTGTTGGCCGAAACGGGGATGGGCGCCGAAGGCGCGTGTCCCCCGGCTTCGGTCAACTGTCCATACGCCATCGCCCGTGACTATAGAGGCGCCCTGCGCAGCCGCTCGCGCGGGACCATCGGTGGCCGCTCTCCCGTGGCGTAGGCGTCGAGGGCGAGGTACCGCGGGTAGGGGAGCCGCTCGGCGAAACGCGCGGCGCTGGCGATCATCGCGGCGTTGTCGGTGCACAGCACCCGCTCGGGCACGTGCACGGTCGCGCTCAGCTCACCTAGCCGGCGGCGCAACGCGCCGTTGGCGGCGACCCCGCCGCCGACCGCGAGGCGGGTCAGGCCGGCCTGCTGCAGCGCCCGCTCGGCCCGTTCCACAAGGCGCTCGACGATCGCCGCCTGGTAGGAGGCCGCGAGGTCCGCCGCGCGCGCGGCCAGTTCGGCCTCGGAGAGCTCGCGCACCTTGTAGAGCAGCGCAGTCTTCAGGCCCGCAAAGGAGAAGTCCAGGCTGCGGGCAAACGCCTGGCGAGCGGTGCCGAGCCCCGGTCGGGGCCCCCCGGCTCCGGAACGGGAACGCCTCGGGGTCCCCGCTCGCCGCGAGGCGCTCGAGCGCGGGCCCTCCGGGGTAGCCGAGCCCGAGCATCCGGGCGCCCTTGTCAAACGCCTCCCCCGCGGCGTCGTCGAGCGTGCTCCCCAGCACCTCGAAACCCTCGTGTGCGCGCACGTGCGCCAACAGCGTGTGGCCGCCGCTGGCGATCAGGCACACGAAGGGGGGCTCGAACGGGTGGGTGGGGACCCGATCGACAGCCGACCCGCTGGAGCCCCTAGCCCCCCGCTCGCCGGAGGGGCGACGTCGCCTCCTTGCCCTTCCCTCGCCGGGGCGATGAAGTTCGCGGCCACGTGGCCCTGGAGGTGGTCCACCGCAGCGAACGGCAGCTCCCGCGCAGCCGCCAGCGCCTTGGCGGTGGCGAAGCCCACCAGCAGCGCCCCCACCAGCCCGGGACCCTGGGTGGCGGCGACGAGCTCGATCTCCTCGAGGGTGCTCCCGGCGCGCTCCAGCGCGTGGCCACCACGAGGTTGACCAGCTCCAGGTGGTGGCGGGAGGCGATCTCTGGGACCACGCCTCCGAAACGGTTGTGAACCTCCTGGGAGGAAATCACGTTGGAGCGCACCCGCCCCTCCCCGTCGAGGACCGCTGCGCAGGTGTCGTCGCAGCTGGTCTCCAGCGCGAGCACAGTCGGATTCATACGAAGCCGGGGTTGGGCACGTCCTCGAACGACCCCGCCAGCGTCGCGGGGGTGCGCCACATGACCAGCGCGTCCTCGCCGTTGTCCTGGTAGTAGCGCCGGCGCAGGCCGGCCGCGCGGAAGCCTTCGCGTTCGTAGAGGCGGATCGCCACGTCGTTGGAGCGGCGCACCTCCAGGGTGTAGCGCGCCTGCTCGTCGTCCACGCGCACGTAGAGCTCGCCGAGCAGCGCCGAGGCGACCCCCTCGCGACGGTGCTCGGGGGCGACGGCCACGTTCATCACGTGCCACACGGTCTCGTAGCGCGAGCAGATCAGGTACCCCACGAGCCGCCGCTCGCGCTCGGTGCCCAGCACCGCGGCGAGGCAGATGCCGGAGGACTTGGAGAGCTCCAGCACGAACATCGCCAGCGACCACGGCGTGGGGAACGCCCGGCGCTCGACCCCGATCACCTGCGGCAGGTCGGGGTACGCCAGGCGCCGGATCTCCAGCGGCGGCCGTCCGGAGGCGACCTCGGCGACGTATTGGGCACTCACGTCAGGGGGCCCTCCGCTGCGAGCGCCGCGATGGACGAGGGGACTGGCTCAGGATCACTTACCGGCACTCTTTTCCAAGGCGATCTCCGCGTCGGGGAGGCGTCGGTAGTCCGGTAGCACCGCCTCCGGGGCGCCGGCGGGCGCCGCGAGCGCGAGCTCGCACAGCACCCCGGCGTCGACTCGGTGCAGCGGCGAGGAGTCCTCCGCGACCGCAACTCCGAGCGCCTCCACATATCCCCGAAAGCGTACCGCCCCGTCCCCCACCGCCAGCCACTCCAGACCCTCCGCGGAGCCCACGGGGAGGCTCGCCAGCTCCTCGGGGCGCAACGCACAGGGGGCCGCCAACTCCGCTGCGCCGGCGTAGAGCGCAACGAACGCCTCCCCGCGGCGGGCGTCCACCGCTGCGAGCACGCCTCGCTTGGACGCCGGCGCCCCGCCGCTCGCCTGCTGCACCTGCTGGCCACTCCGCGTCCGGGCGCCCGCAGGGCTGCCTCGGCGAGGACGCGCAGGGTGGAGACACCCACCACCTCGACTCCCAGCGACTGCGCCAGCCCGCGGGCCGTGGCGACCCCGATGCGCAGGCCCGTGAACGTGCCCGGCCCGACGCCCACCGCGATCCGCTCGAGCTGCGCCCAGCTCAGACCCGGCCTGGGCGAGTAGCTCGCTCGCCAGAGGTAGCAGTCGCGTGGTGTGCCCGGGACGCTCCCCGGCGGGGGGGTCGTCGCGCGCCTGCAGCGTGGTCCCGTCGGCGAGCCGCAGGCCCACGACGGTGGCGGGCGTGGCGGTGTCGAAGCCGAGGACGATCACCGCCTCCCGCCTCCACCCGGAGTGTGCTCACAGTCCTCGCCGACGCTCCGCTCGGACGCCTCACACCTATTGCGGGTCTCCACGCCCCCGGCCCGTGGGTCGCACACCTCGATCCGCCGGCGGTCGCCGCCGAGATGTGTGAGCGTCACCCGCATCCTCGCCTCCCCCAGCTCCGGGCTGCCCTCCTCGGGCCACTCCACGAACGCGACGCTCTGTGGCCCGAGGTAGTCCTCCAGCAGGCCGGGGTCCTCCTGCCCCAGCCCCGCCAACCGGTAGAGGTCGAGGTGGGCCACGGTCACCTGCGACGCCGCGGTAGCGGTGCCCGATCCCGAACGTGGGGCTGGTCACCGGGTCGCTCACGCCGAGCGCCCGCGCGGCTCCGCGCACCAGCGTGGTCTTGCCCGCGCCCAGCTCACCCCGCACCAGCACCACGTCCCCGGCACGCAGCTCCGCGGCCAACTCGGCGCCCAGTGCCTCGGTCTCCTCGGGGGCGGCAGTTTCGCGCGCGAACACCGAAGAGACTTTATTGCCGGGGCTCCGGAGCCAGGTCCCTACGGCCTCGCGTTCCCACATCCGACGGCCTGGATGCGGTCGTTGATCCGCCCTCTACCGTGGCGAGAGCCCTACGCGGCGCGCAGCTCCTGCTCGTAGGAGAGCGCCTGGCGCTCGAGCCCGCCGTCGGGGCCGACCCGGTAGGCGCCCATGCGGGTCAGGGGCGGGGAGTACGCGTGGATCGTGACTGCGGGCTCTGCGCCGGCGTGCAGGACGCGGTGGATCGCGCTCGCGGGGACGTTGAAGCACTCCCCCGCCGAGAGCTTGCGCACCAGCGGCGGGGAGCCCATCACGAGGCGCTCCTCGCGCACACGGCCGGCGATCACGGCGATCCCGCCGGCGGACTCGTCGTGGTCGTGAAAGCCGGTGTCCTGGTTGTCGCTCCAGCAGATCAACCAGGCGTTGACGCGCTCGTCGCTGAAGATCTGCTCGTAGACGCGCGTGTCGTGCTCGTGGTGGACCAGGTGACGCCAGCGGGCCGGGTCGGCGGCGAGCGCGGCGGCGAAGCGCTCGAGCTGCTCGGGGTTCAGGTGCGCGTCGAGGCCCTCTGTGGGCGCCGGCTCTGGCTCTTCCAGCAGCCGCTCGAACCGCTTGACGGCAAGGCTCTGAGCGTGGGCCCCAAACGGCGGGCGGGCAGCGGGCGAATCGGACGCGGGCCGCGAACGGGGCGCCGGAGTGAACCACACAAGCCGTCTGGGGCGGGCACTCATACCGCCACCCCCGCCCGGACCGACGGTGTGCGCCCCAGCAGCTGGCCGGCGTTCTCCGCGAGCAGCGCCTCGCGGCCGGTGGGGGTCGGCTCGACAACGGGGCGGTCCGAGCCGTACACCAGCTGCTCCCCGCCCACGCGGCGGGCCATCGCCTCCACCGCGGCCGGGCCGTAGCTGGAGGTGTCGTAGAAGCTCAGCGGATCGCCCAGGTCGACCGCCGGTCCACCGCGCGCCGCGAGCCGCTCGCTGAGCAGCGGCGCGCCGCCGGCGAGCATCGCGAACACGACCCGCAGCCGTGGGTGCTCGCGCCGGCCGAGCGTCGCGAACGTCAGCCACGCCGCCTGCACCTGCGCTACATAATCGGTCAGCGGCCGCCACCACAGCGGCTCGCTCAGCGTCGCCTCGGAGGGACGCCAGCCCGGCGCGGGGCCGGGGTGGACGAACAGCGGCGCCCCGCGCTCCGCCACCCGCTCGAGCAGCGGCGAGACGAGCGCAAGGGCATCCGGGCCGGCGAGCGCACCCGCCGGCAGGCAGACGCCGATGCAGCCGCGCGCGAGCAGTCGGTCGACGTCGGCGGGGTCCGGCTCCTCGAGCGCGATCGGCCCCCACGCGGCGAACCCGGCGGGCAGCGCCAGCGCGCCCTCGAGGTGAGCCTCGATCAGCTCGTGCGACCTGTTCGCGCGGCAGCGCCTCGACGCCGATCGCGCTCGAAAGCGCCACCAGCGCGAGGTCGAGGCCGTCGCCGTCCACGAGGCTGCGCCCGGCGCGCGGGCGCTTCGGCCTCTGGGTCGATCACGTAGGGCTGCTCACCCGCCGCGTGCAGCACCGTGAGGCCGTGTGAGCGGCGGACGAACGGGAGCGTCCGGCGAGCGGCTAGCGCGTCGAGCAGCGGTGCTGTCCAGATGTGCTGATGAACGTCGATCTGCATGGTCTACGAAGACTCCGTCGTCGGCGGGGCGGCTCCTTGACGGACCCGCGAGTTTCGGCCCGAACGGGCCTATATCTCATAAAGTAGATCGACAATACCATCTTTCGGCGAAAGAGGCAAGCCCGGGGGCGGATCTCTTGAAGGATCTCGCTCGAAGACCCCTCTTGCTCGAAGACCCCCTTAACGACGACCGGCCCACGGGAGAGGGGTTCGTGGGCCGGTCGCACTGCTTGGGAGGAGGTCTGTCCTCTATCGGCAGCTCGTCCCGACGGCTTTAGAGAAGATTGGGCACCCCTGATGGCTCAGAAAAGGCCGAGTTGATCGACCTCTGCCACCGGCTCAGCGGCCACGTCGGGCCCCGCTGCGACCGGGGACTCCTCGAGCTCCTCGGCCACCTCCGGCACCTCCAGCCACTGCGGTTGTTCGGGGGCAGGCAGCGCCAGCAACTCGGGCAGGCGCTTGAAGTCCTCGCGCAGGGTCTCCAACATCCGCGGGGTATACAGCGCCGCGGCGGGATGGAAGATCGGGTAGAGCCGCACCGCCCGGCGGCCGACCGCCAGCACCTCGGGCTGACCGTGCAAACGCGTGATCCCCGTCGGATCCTCGCGCAGCAGCTTCGTCGAGAAGTTCCCCAGCGTGCATATCACCCGCGGCTGGATCAGCTCCACCTGGCGGTACAGATACTCCCGGCAATTCTCGATCTCGGCCGGCTGCGGATCGCGGTTGCCGGGGGGGCGGCAGTTGTGGACGACTCCCCCGGCGGTCACGAAGTTGTGCGTGTCCTCCACATCAAGGCAGAAGAACGTGACGTCGCGCCGCTCGCGGCTCGTGATGTCCTCGACCTCGACCTCGTCGTACAGGACGGCGGTCGGCCCGCGACCGAAACACGCCGGATCAAACGCAACGCGCGCCGCTACATCTGGGTTGAGCTTATATCGCATCGACGGCGGGACATAGGGGGCGATGATCTCGCTCAGGCGCTCCGTGGTCGGAACATCGAAATAGAGTCTTTTTCGCGATGCCTTTGCGGAAAGGCCAAGTCGCTGGAGCCCTCGGAGCAGCACCTGGAGATCCGCGTCAGAGAAGCTGACCGTTGCTATCTCGGCTAGCGGTCGTCGCCCGCCCTCGCGAATGCGTGTGTGGCCGTCATCCATAAACCAAAAGGCGAGCATCCGAGGGTTGAGCTCGTCGGCCAACCATGGCGGAACCACCTTGTGCGAACGGTAGAAGTCCTGACGGATCACCCGCAGCGCGCGATGGGCGAGCGTTCGCACGAGCACCACCGGATAGACCCGGTCGCCCCCAACTGCGGCAGCGATCTCACGTTCTTCCACGTCTGGACTGAGCTCATCGAGCAGCTCTGCCTTGAAGCGCGCATACTCGCCCTGACGCTGAGAGTGGGAGAAGCTGAGATATGACGACTGCGCCTGAAGGCAGCCGTCGCCGAGGACAGTCCCGCATACCACATCCCTGGCAAGCGCGCTCAGGCCCTGGCCGGTCGCAATCCGATCGCCGGGCACAAGCTCTTCTACGGAGACATAACCGCGCTCGGTGAGCACGTGATGGTCGCCCGTGAGCTGTATCCCGACGCGACTCATGCCCGCGTTCTTGCATGAGCGGTAGGTCAGGCGGTAGACACGGCGCCCTGCCAGCGGTGTCGAATGCCAGCCAACCGCCCGACGACAAACCAGCATCCCGCGTGCGTCAACTGACATCACATCGCCTGCGTAGCGCGAACGAACCAGCTGGCCGATCCGCTCCCAAGACCCATCGCCGAGCTGCACGAGGGCGTTGTATCTCAAGCACTTCAACGTGTTCGCGATAAAGACATCCGCGCGCGCCATCCCGATCTCCCCCAGCAGCTTCTCGAGCAGTTTGCCCGCCGCGCCCACGAACGGCAGCCCCTGCTCATCCTCACTCGCCCCCGGCGCCTCCCCCACGAACATCAGGTCGGCGTCCGCATTGCCCGCGCCGAACACCACCGTCTTGCGAGTGGCCGCCAGCTCCGAGCAGCGCACGCACGCCTGGGCCTGCTCGAACACATCCTTGAGGGCCTCGCGCCGCTCCGCAGCCGAGCCCGGCGGTTGGCTCTCCTCGGAAGACATCGAGCGGGATCGTATCCCCAAGCCACCGGGTACGCATCCGCCGCTCCACCTCGCCCGGCTCGTGCCATCCCCGACCCACCACACCAGCACTTGGCGCTACTTTATGGCGCTATACTATGGCTACGATGCCAACCGACACCGCGACTATCAGGGTTGCCCGCGATACGCGTGATCTGCTGGCCGAGCAGGCGCAGGATCGAGGCGTCTCGCTCGCCTCCTTGCTCGCCGAGATAGCCCGCGAAAGGCAGACAGCCGCCATCTGGCACTCGGAGCGCGAAGCCAGCCGCGCGGACGCCGAGAACCCCGATGTCGCCGATGAGGACCGCACGTGGGAGGCAGTTCTCGCCGATGGCTTCCAGTGAGCCTCGCCGAGGCGAGGTGTGGCTTGTCTCGCTCGGGGCAGCCCGTACCGGGGAGCCCGGCAAGACTCGCCCTGCCGTCATCGTGTCCGTCGATGAGCTGAACAGCGGCGCCGCGGATGACCTGATCGTCGTCGTGCCGCTTTCAAGCTCCCGCGCACAATCCTCGCTGCGACCCGAGATATCCCCCGGCGAGGGCGTGGAGCACCCCAGCCGCGCGATCTGCCGGAGCATACGAGCCGTAGCCCGCCCCCGCCTCCTGCGCCGCACCGGGACCGTCACACCCCAGACGCTCGCAGACATCGAGCGCGTGTTAGCGCTGATTCTCGGTCTCGGCGTCCAAGTCCAACCCCACGGCCCGCCCACAAAACGCTCATTATCGTCTCCTCTGTGAGGGTGCGCACACAGCGCTACTCCGCCCCCACAGCCCCCAGAACCCCTGTATCATTCCTCACAGGCCGTCACCGAGATCGCTCGGGACGGACCCGCAGTGCAAGAGTCATCTCTTATCGCGCCGGTATCCGCAGGGACTGGACCGAAAGCCATGAGCAACCCAACTTCAGCCCGCCAGATGGCGATGGTCGATCGCGTTGGTCGAGGGCAAGCGCCTCGCGAGGGGCGTGCACACTGGGGTAGCCGGTGCGGGGCTTCGGGGGGGCTAGTGGCGACGTGAGAGCGCTGCGGGACTTGGGCATTTGTACCGGGGGGCAGGTACCGGCCTGTACCGGGGACCCGGTACCGATCTGTACGGGGAGGCGCGTCCCGCGATGAGGACGCTGCGCACCGTCGGGGAGTTGCGAGCCGCGCTCGCGCCGGCCCGGCGCGCGGGCTCGACGATTGGGCTCGTGCCCACGATGGGGGCGCTGCACGAGGGGCATCTGTCGCTGATCCGCCGAGCGCGGGAGCAGTGCGACACGGTCGTGGTCTCGCTGTTCGTCAACCCCGCCCAGTTCGACGAGCACTCCGACCTGGAGCACTACCCACGCTCCGAGCGCCACGACGCGGGACTTGCCGCGGAGGCCGGTGCGGACCTGCTGTTCGCGCCCTCGGTCGAAGAGGTCTACCCGCCGGGGTTCGCCACCGCGGTGGAAGTGCTCGGGCTGACCGACCGTTTGGAGGGCGCCGCGCGCGGGGCCTCGCACTTTCGGGGGGTCACGACGGTGGTCACGAAGCTCGTGTGCATGACGATGCCCGACGTGCTCTACCTCGGCCAGAAGGATGCCCAGCAGGTCGTCGTGATCCGCCGTCTGATCGCCGACCTGAACCTCCCGGTGCAGGTCGAGGCGCTGCCCACCGTGCGCGAGGCAGACGGGCTGGCGCTCTCCAGCCGCAACGCGCTGCTCGACCCCCGCGCCCGCGAGCGCGCACGAGCGCTCTCCACCGCGCTGGGCGCCGCCGGCGAGCTTGCCGCCGCGGGGGAGCGCTCGCCCGAGGTGCTGCTTGGGGCCGCCCACGCCACACTGGCCGCGGCCGGGGTTCGCGCCGACTACGTGGAGCTCGTCGACCCCGACACCCTGGAGGCGCTCGCCGAGCTCGACCGGCCTGCCCTGCTCCTGCTCGCCGCTCGCGTCGGCCGGGTGCGGCTGATCGACAACGCCGTGCTCGAACCTGCTCTGGAGTCCACTCGACCCTCGGGAAAGGCGACCGTGACATGCAGCGCGTGATGCTCAAGTCCAAGATCCACCGCGCCACGGTGACCGACTGCGACCTGCACTACGTGGGATCGATCACGATCGACCCCGACCTGCTCGAGGCCGCGGACATCCTCGAGTACGAGCAGGTCCACGTGGTCGACATCGACAACGGCGCGCGCTTTGAGACGTACACGATCGCCGGCGAGCGCGGCTCGGGGGCGATGAAGGTCAACGGTGCCGCCGCGCGCCTCGTGCACCGCGGCGACACCATCATCGTGATCTCCTACGGTCAGTACGACCGCGCGGAGCTGGAGCACTACGAGCCCCGCGTGGTTCACGTGGAGGCACAGACCAACCGCATCATCACCGTCGACGACGCGGTGGCGACCCTGCTCAGTTCCACTGAGCCTGCCTCGGCGGGCGCGTACGAGGTGCGCGCCTGACGCGGCGGCCCACGGGCGCCAACCGCTTCAGAGAGGACTCACCACACCATGTCCAGCCAGCCCAACGTCAAGATCCCCCACGACCCCGGCCGCCTGCCGATGACCCTGCCGCTGTTGGCGGAGAAGAAGCGCCTCGGCGACCCGATCGTGATGGTCACCGCCTACGACTACCCCTCCGCCCGCGCCGCCGAGGCGGCCGGCGTGGACCTCGTGCTCGTCGGGGACTCCGCCGCCACCACCGTGCTCGGCTACAGCGCCACCACCCCCGTGCGCCTGGGAGACATGCTCGTGCTCGCCTCCGCCGCACGGCGCGGCCTGCGCACCCCGCTGTTGATCGGCGACCTGCCGTTCGGCTCCTACGAGGTCTCCGACGAGCAGGCCGTCGCGACCGCTGTGCGGATGATCCAGGAGGCCGGCTGCGACACCGTCAAGCTCGAGGGCGGCGGCCCCGCGTCTTCTCGCGCCCGCGCGATCGTCGGCGCCGGCATCCCCGTGATGGGCCACGTCGGGCTCACCCCCCAGACCTCCACGGCGCTCGGCGGCTGGAAGGCGCAGGGGCGCTCCGCTCAGGCCGCTGCGCGGATCGGCGCGCAGGCGCTCGCCCTGCAGGAGGCCGGCTGCTTCGCGCTCGTCTTCGAGGCGATCCCCGCCGCGGTCACCGAGGAGCTGATGGGCCGCATGGAGATCCCCGTGATCGGCATCGGCGCCGGTCCCGCCACCGACGGGCAGGTGCTCGTCTTCCACGACCTGCTCGGCATCCGCGACGGCCTCGGGCCGCGCTTCGTCAAGCGCTACGCCAACCTCCAGGAGGAGATGAACGCCGGCGTCGCCGCCTACGCCGAGGACGTCCGCGCTCGGCGCTACCCCGGCCCCGAGCACACCTACAAGATCGACCCCGCCGAGCTCACCGAGCTGCGCGCGCTGCTGGGCTGAGACCTCGGCTGAGCGGTCGAAGGCAGCCAGGGCACACGCCGGAGGGTCGGCGGGTCGCATCCAGCCGGGGCGCTCCAGCCCCCAGCCTCACTGCTTCAGTTCGATCGAGTCCATGAAGTTGGTGTAGATCGCCACGCCGCTGGCTTCGGCTTCGGCGAGCTGGGCTTCGAACCGTTCTACGCGGTGCAGTATGGGAACGTCGCTGGGGGTCGCGTAGGGCGTGGCGAGCTTGATGATCAGAGGAGATTCTTCGGCTTCGGGGTCCACCGCGTTGTAGTGCTGGTTGAACTGGGCGGTGCTCGCCGGCAGCGTCTGGTAGCCGCTGGTGGCCCACGCCCCGATGTCGCCGCACAAGCTTGGGACCGCCAGCGTGGAGAGCCCCACGAGCTTGCTCGTGAAGGTCCGCACCGCGCGCGTGAGCCTGCCGTTGCTCCAGTGCAGACCCTTGACCGCGTGGGCGAAGGTCGCGATCGGGCCGGCGGCAGTGTGGTACCCCACGGCTGTCATCACCCCGACGACCTCGAAGTCGAGCTGTTCTGAGTCGCGGTTCTGGGGGGAGCCCGCGGCTACGTGGGGGCACTGGGCGAGGGTCTGGTTCGCGAAGCTCTTGACGTTCGCCAGCGCCTTGGCGATATCGGGCTCGGAGGCGCGCACGAGCGTGTTGGTGGCGCGAGCGAGAGCCTGTGTGGTGGCCACGTCTGCCGAGTTGGCGCTCGCGGCCGGCGGCGCCACCGCGAGCGCTACGCCGGCGAGGAGGACTGCGGCCGATCGGATGCCCATGGTCTCAGAGTACCTCACGCGCTGCACGGCGTGGGCGACCAACCCACGATGGGTCGCACGGCGGGGCCTTACGCGGCTGGCGCCGGTGAGCAAGGGGGTCGGCACCTGCCTCAGTGCGACGACCGGCGATGCTCCCCGCGCGCCGCGTCGTGCCGACGCGCGGGGTTGGCGTTCAGCCTCAGGCCGTGGGCCCTCAGCTATTGCTGGTGGTCTGCACCGCCTGGATCTGCGTGTCGGCCGCTTCCGCGAAGAACGTACCTGCTGTACCCCCGCTTTCGCCACCGTTGCCCAGATCGACCCAGCAGCTGACCGCGAGCTCGCTGGGACTGGTGGAGCTGACCGCCACCTCCAGCGGCAGTGTGGTCTCTGCCGCAAACACGTCGACACTGTCGACGGGGATCACCCCAGTGGTGGCCGAGAAGAAGCCCGACACGTCAGCCACGGGGCTCCCACTGCCCGGGACGTCGACCAGCGAGCAGTCCACGGCGCCCTCTCCCCCGGGGTCCGACGCGACGATCGTGACCTGGACCTTGGCCGAGGCGAGGTAGCTGCCGGCAGGCAGCGCCTTGCTCAGCACCGCGGTCGGCGCGGCGGCGGTGCCGCTCGTGAATGACACGCCTTCAGCGGGACCGGTGGGGGCCTGGCCGGTCGAGTAGCCCGCGACGGCCCCGTTTGCCCCGGTTTCACCTTTTACACCAGTTTCGCCTTTTACGCCAGTTTCACCTTTTGTACCAGTTTCGCCTTTCGCGCCGTTTTCGCCTTTTGCGCCGGCGGACCCACTTGCACCGGCCAGCCCACTCGGACCCACGGGTCCGGCCGCGCCCGCGGAGCCTGATTTTGAGTATCGTTTGATCAGGCTGACCACTTCGGCCTTCGTCAGAGTCTGGCTCTTCGGCTTGGCTTTCACTTTGCTACTGCTCGCCGTGCCGGCGCCGGTGGCCGCCATGCTGACGCTCAGCACGGTCGCCGTCGCCGCAAACGCGGCCACCACGCACACGACGAGCACTGCGGGCCGTCGCCCGCGCCATGGTGCTTTCTGCATTTGACCTCCCCTGCCGGCCAGACTTCTGCGCCGGTCCATGTTTATAATGCCTTTACTCTACAGCAGGGTCGGGGGCGCTGGACCCACAGATGACAATTCTTGGGCCGCACCGCGCGGAGGCAGCGAATCCACCTTGGTCGTCACGACTCAGCCGTGACGCTCGCCGGGACTGCGGTACTCGATCCTCCGCAGCACCCGCGCCGGCGCGCCGGCCGCCACCGAGAAGGGCTCGACGTCGCGCGTGACCACGCTGTTGGCGCCAACCACGCAGCGCTCGCCGACGCTCACCCCGCTGGTCACGACGACGTTCGCGCCGAGCCAGCAGTTGTCCCCGATGCGCGTGGGCCCCTTGCTCTGGAAGCCCTGCCACGGCACGGGGCGCTCGGGGTCCTCGTAGCGGTGGGAGGCGTCGGAGAGGAAGCACCCGTTGGCCACCATGCAGTGCTCCCCAATCTCCACGAGCTCGTGGGCGGCGACCATCACCCCCTGGTTCAGGAACGTCCCCGCGCCGATCCGCACTCGCGCGGAGCCGGGGGCGGTGATCCACACGTTCGGCTCCCACAGCACCCCCTCCCCCACCTCAAGGCGGCCCTCGCGCAGGGCCTCCAGGACGTTGCCGTGCACCGGCCAGCGCGCGAACGCCCCGCGGCGCATCAACTCCCAGTGGATCCGCGCGCGGTTCCACGGCAGCGTGTTGCGCTCGTACCACCGCCACTTCTGGACCCACAGCCGCGCCTGGCGGGCAAGTTCCTGCGACGAGGCGGCTGGGGTCTCGGTAGGTGCGGCGGCCTGCTCGCGCAGCGGGGCGGTGTCGGGTGGGCTGGCGCCCTCCGGGTGCCCGCGGGGTTGGGTGTTGGGCTCCGCGTGCTCGGCGTCGCTCACGCGGCGAGCGCCTTTGCGCGGCTTTTGCGCGGTTTCTTGGCCTTGCGGGGGCCGGCGCCGTTGCTGGAGGTGCCCGCCGCGACCGATCGTCCGGGATCGGCCAGCATCTGCGCGAGGAACTGGCCCGTGTGCGAGGCCGGCTCCGCGGCAACCTCCTCCGGCGTGCCCGCCGCGACCACTAGGCCGCCCTCCTCCCCCCCTCGGGGCCCATGTCGATCAGGCGGTCTGCGCACTTGATCACGTCGAGGTTGTGCTCGATCACGACCACGCTGTTGCCCGCGTCGACGAGGCGCTGGAGCACCTCCAGCAGGCGCTGCACGTCGGCGAAGTGCAGGCCGGTCGTGGGCTCGTCGAGGATGTACAGGGTGCGACCGGTCGCCACCTTGGAGAGCTCGGTGGCGAGCTTCACGCGCTGGGCCTCCCCCCCGGAGAGCGTCGTGGCGGGCTGGCCGAGACGCACGTAGCCGAGCCCCACCGCGTTCAGGGTCTCCAGGCGCCGGCGCACCTTGGGGATGTGCTCGAAGAACTCCACGGCCTCCTCGACCGGCATGTCGAGCACGTCGGCGATGCTCTTGCCCTTGAAGCGGACCTCCAGCGTCTCGCGGTTGTAGCGCTTGCCGTGGCACTGCTCGCACGGCACGTACACGTCGGGGAGGAAGTGCATCTCGATCTTGATCTGCCCGTCGCCCTTGCACACCTCGCAGCGCCCGCCCTTCACGTTGAAGGAGAAGCGGCCCGGCTTGTACCCGCGCGCGCGGGCCTCCTGGGTCTTGGAGTAGAGGTCGCGGATCACGTCGAACAGGCCCGTGTAGGTGGCGGGGTTCGAGCGCGGGGTACGCCCGATCGGGGACTGGTCGACCGCGATGATCTTGTCGAGCTGCTCCAGGCCGCGGATCGCGCGGTGCGCGCCGGGCCGCGCGCGCGCGCGGTGCAGGCGCGCGGAGACCGCCTTGTAGAGGATCTCGTTGACGAGCGTCGACTTGCCAGAGCCCGAGACCCCCGTCACGCACGTCAGCGCCCCCAGCGGGAAGCTCGCGTCGACGTCGCGCAGGTTGTGCTGGGAGGCCCCCTCCACCTTCACATAACCGGTGGGTGTGCGGCGCTTGGCGGGCACCGCGACGGTGCGGGTGCCCGCGAGGAATTGCCCGGTGAGCCGACTCCTTCACGCGCTGCACCTGCGCGGCGGTGCCCTGCGCGACGATCCGCCCGCCGTGCTCTCCCGCGCCGGGCCCGAGGTCCACGAGATGGTCGGCGGCGCGCATCGTCTGCTCGTCGTGCTCGACCACGATCACCGTGTTGCCGAGGTCGCGCAGGCGCTCCAGCGTCCCGATCAGCTTCGAGTTATCGCGCTGGTGCAAGCCGATCGAGGGCTCGTCGAGGATGTACAGCACGCCCACCAGCGAGCTGCCGATCTGCGTGGCGAGGCGGATGCGCTGGGCCTCCCCGCCGGAGAGCGTCGCCGACGCGCGGTCCATCGAGAGGTACCCGATCCCCACGTTCTCCAGGAACTGCAGCCGCTCGGCGATCTCGCGCAGGATCAGCCGCGCCACGTGGCGGTCGGTCTCCGAGAGCTCCACCTGCTCCAGCCACTCCAGCGCCCTCCGGGCGGATAGCGCGCAGAAGTCCTCGATCCGCGTCCCCCCCACGAGCACCGCGCGGGACTCCGCGCGCAGGCGTGCGCCGCCGCACACCGGGCACTCGCGCAGCGACATGTACTCCTCCAGTTTCTCCTTCACGCCCTCGGACTCCGTCTCGCGGTAGCGCCGTTGCAGGTTTGCGACGATCCCCGCGAAGCGCGTCGAGTACGAGCGCCGCCGCCCGAAGCGGTTGCGGTAGGAGATCGGCAGCGGCTCCTTGGTCCCGTACAGGAACAGGTCGCGGTGCTCCTCCGGCAGCTCCTCCCAGGGGGCGTCCAGGTCGACGCCGTAGCGCTCGCCGATCGCCTCGGCGACCTGGTCGTAGTAGTTGGACATCGTGTTCGTCCACGGCGCCACCGCCCCCTCCGCGACCGACAGCGTCGGGTCGGGCACGAGCAGCTCGGGGTCGATCTCCATCTGCGCACCCAGCCCGTGGCAGCGCTCGCACGCCCCGTGGGGGGAGTTGAACGAGAAGATCCTTGGCTCGAGCTCGACCAGCGACGGGCCGTGCTCGGGGCACGCGAAGCGCTCGGAGAACGTGAACACCGTCCCCTCGGTTGGCATCTCCCCGGGGACGATCTGGGTCGCCGCGGCGCGCGCGCCGAGCGCGCCAGTTGCGTGACGCCCTGTCTCCGCGTCCTCCCTCCCCCGGCCACCACCGCGGGTTCGCCGTGCGATATCGCCCACGGCCGCGGGCGCCTCGCCGTCCGGGGACGCCGCACCCAGCCCGCTCTGCGTGGCACGCGACCCAGCGGCGGAGCCCGAAGGGGCGGAGCCCATCACCTCCACCTCTACCAGCCCGTCCGCAAGGCGGACCGCGGTCTCGATCGAATCCGCCAGGCGCTTACGCACGTCGTGGCGCATGACGAGGCGGTCGATCACCACCGAGATGTCGTGCTTGTAGCGCTTGTCGAGCACGATCGCTTCCTCCAGCTGGCGCACGCGGTCGTCGATCCGCACGCGCGCGAAGCCATCCGCGCGCAGCTCCTCCAGCAGCTTGCCGTACTCGCCCTTGCGCCCGCGCACGACCGGGGCCGCCACCATGAAGCGCACGCCGTCGGGAAGCTCCATCACCTGGTCGATGATCTGCTCCGCGGACTGCCCCGTGATCGGCCGGCCGCACTTCGGGCAGTGGGGCTTGCCCACCCGCGACCACAGCAGGCGCAGGTAGTCGTAGATCTCTGTCACGGTGCCGACCGTCGAGCGCGGGTTGCGCGACGTGGTCTTCTGGTCGATCGAGATCGCCGGGGAGAGCCCCTCGATCGAGTCCACGTCGGGCTTGTCCATCTGCCCGAGGAACTGGCGCGCGTACGCCGACAGCGACTCCACGTAGCGGCGCTGGCCCTCCGCGTAGATCGTGTCGAACGCGAGGCTCGACTTGCCCGAGCCCGACAGGCCCGTTATGACCACCAGCGCGTCGCGCGGCAGCGTCAGGGATACATCTTTCAGGTTGTGCTCGCGCGCGCCGCTGACGACGATCTGGTTGCTCGAGGGCATGCTTGGTACATCATACGAGAGCGAACAGACGTTCGGGTAGGTTTTTATTTTTTAGGATTTGAGGGGGGCGTCATTCGGTGTGTGGACCCCACGGTGGTATGCCTCGGTGGCGTGGCGCGGCGGGCCGGGGCCTTCGGGGTGGCGCGTGCTTCAGTCGCCGAGGCCCTCGAACAGCCACGCCACGTCGAGGTCGGGCACTCCCTCGGCCGGCGAGGGCACCGTCGCGCCAACCCCGTATACCTCGCAGTGGTTGTAGCCCTTGGGTCCCGGGTCGGTGCGGACCTCGACCGTGCGGGCGGGGACGTCGACAAGCCAGTAGATGAGTACGCCATTCTGAGCGTAGATGTGCGCCTTCTTTCCGCGGTCCTTCTTATGCGAAGTGACCGCGACCTCGACCGTCAGCACGGCTGCACGGGGGTGGTGCTTGAAGGACAACTCCCCCTTCATGAGCGCGAGGTCGGGCTCCGGCTCAGAGCTCGGTTTTGCTTCCAGCGGAAGCTGCACCATCAGCCACGCCTCCGATGTCCTGAAGTGACGCGTCAGCCGCATGATCACGATGATGTGGCTTTCACCCTGCGGGCTCATCTCGACCAGCAACCCTTCGAGCAGCTCAACCGGCTCACCTTCCAGCGCACCCGTCTCCACCATCCGGTTGTAGGTCTCCGTGTCGAGCCTGTGAATCGGATCGCGGCCGTTGCGCCCCCGATCGACAAGCAGCCCTTCGCGCAGTTCCACGTCGATGCCGTCAAGTGCGCCCGCGCGTAGCATCCGGTTGTACCTCCCCGCATCCAGCCTGTAGAGCGGGAGCGAGGGGTCGTCCGGCAGCGCGGCGATTGGGCGTGCCTGGGATGCCTGTGTTGCCATCGGCTCATTGTGGCAGGCGAGGATACGGACGGCTTGGGATGGTTTGGTCGCGCCGCCGCGGCCGTCGCACGGTGCGTCGTGTGGCGACCCGGCGCACGCCCGCGCCCGCCTCCCACCAGCTCGAAGAGCCTCATTGGGCCGGGCGCGGCAGCCCGGCCCGGCCTACGGCCTACGGCTCGAGCTCGCCCGCGTAGAGCGCGAAGATCGCGCCCTGCGGGTCTGAGACGATCGCGATCTTCGCGACCTGTATGTCGATCGGCCCGGCGTGCACGGTCCCGCCGAGCTCCGCCACCTTGGCGAGCGCGGCGTCGAGGTCCTGCACGCCGAAGTACACCAGCCAGTGCGGGGGCGCCCCCGGCGGCGTCAGCGGCCGGATGCCGCCGGCGTTGGCCTCCCCGTTCTTGATCGACAGGTACGGGTCGGGGCCGCCCTCGAAGGGCGCGGTGGTCCAGCCGAAGAGGCCGCCGTAGAAGGCGGCGGAGGCGTCGAGGTCGGGAGAGTTCAGCTCGTTCCACACGAGCGCGCCCGGGGCGTTGACGAGCTCCGCGCCGATGTGCGCCCGAGGCTCCCACACCATGAAGTGGGCGCCCTGGGGGTCGCGGATCACGGCCATGCGGCCCACGTCCATCACGTCGAAGGGGCCCGCGTGTACGGTCGCGCCGAGCCCACTCGCGCGCTCCGCGGCCACGTCGGCGCTCTCCACCGAGACGTAGGACTGCCACAGCGGCGGCACCCCCGCTTCGCGCTGCTGCTCGGGCTGCGGCGCGATCGCCGCGACCCGCTTGCCGTCGAGGTGCATCATCGAGTAGTACACCCCGTCGCCCACCGGCGAGTCCTCAGCCTCCCAGCCGAACAGGCCGCTGTAGAACGCCTTCGCGGCCGGCTGGTCGGTGCTCGACAGGTCGGCCCAACAGAAGGTGCCGGGGGTGTACTCGGTGCGCTCGCCCACGCGGGGAACTTAGCGTAGATGGGGGTGGCTGCGCCGTACGCCTTCAAGCGCGTCGGCGAACGACGGCCCCGTTCCGTCCTCAGGCATAGATACGGTCCTGATCTTAGAAATCGATGAGCAACGTATTTCCTAAACAGGTTTCGGCCGGCTCTTCTGATGACCAACGCTGACTTCATCGACTTCTTCCGCCGAGCGACCGGCGGATGTAAGCCATACGCCTACCAACGCGAACTCGGCGATATGGAGCGACCCCCATCCGTACTTGAAGTGCACACCGGCGCCGGGAAGACGGATGCGCTGATCGTCTCGTGGCTCTACGGGCGGCGTGTACGTCAGACCGCCCCACGCCGCCTCGTGTACGCGCTTCCGATGCGCTCGCTCGTCGAGCAGACCGCCTCGGTCGCACACAACATCCGCAAATGCCTTGGGCTGAACGAGGAGACGCTGCCGATCCACACGCTGATGGGTGGCGTCGAGAAGAGGGGGCTGCGCGGCTGGCGTGAATGGCCGGAGCGCGATCGAATCCTCATCGGCACGATCGACATGCTGCTCTCGCGCGCGCTCAATCGTGGATACAGCGAGAGCCGCTACCAGTGGCCGATTGCATTCGGGCTGCTCAACAACGACTGCCGCTGGGTCTTCGACGAGATCCAGCTCATGCAGGGCGCGCGCGTGACGGCCGCCCAGCTCGACGGACTTCGGAGGAAGCTGGGGGTCGCGCTGCCGTGCGAGACGATCTGGGCGTCGGCGACCGTCGATCGCGCGGCGCTGCTGACGATCGACCGTCCCGACCTTGGAGAGAGGCTCCAGCTTCCAGCCGCCGACCGCGACGGCCGCCTGGCGAAACGCCTGAACGCGACGAAGCCGCTCGAGCGCGTCGACCTGACCACATGCAAGCCCGCCGGAATGCCGCGCGCAATCGCCGAGCAGATCATCGAACGCCATCGTCCGGCCACGCGCTCGATCGTCGTGCTCAACCGCGTCGACCTCGCCCAGCAGGTCGCTCTCGCACTGGAGAGAGAGTTCGAGAAGGGCAAAGGACCACGCGCCGAGGTCGTCCTTCTGCACTCTCGCTTCCGCCCGCCGGAGCGGAAGGAACACATGGACGCCGCGCTCACCGCGGTCGATGACGGGCCAGGTCGAATCATCGTCGCAACCCAGGTCATCGAGGCCGGGATCGACATCTCCGCGACCCTGCTCGCGACAGAGACGGCGCCCTTCTCCTCGATCGTCCAGCGACTCGGCCGCTGCAACCGCACGGGCGACGACCACGACGCCACCGTGCTGTGGCTCGACAGCGGCCAGCCTAACGCCAAACAGGCTGCGCCATACGATCCTGAGGACATCGCCGCCACGCGGGCGGCGCTCCTCGACCTTCTCGGCACCTCTCTCTCCCCCGCCGCGCTCGAGCGACTCGCCGTCCCGGAGCGACGAGAGGCGTGGGACGTGCTGCGCCGGCGCGACCTGCTCGATCTGTTCGACACCAGCCCCGACCTATCCGGGATGGATGTAGACGTGGCCCGCTTCATCCGCGACGACGACGACCGCTCGGTCTTCGTCTTCTTCCGCGACCTGCTCGACCGCAAGACCGCCGCTACCGCGAACCAGCCCTCTGCCGAGCGCGATGAGCTGGTGAACGTGCCCCTTCACACTCTTGGTGATCGCGACGTTTGGGTGTACGACCCGATCGACGACCTGTGGAGGCACGTGCGGGCCGCACCGCCGGGCGCAACCGTCATGCTCGCCGCCGCGGACGGCGGCTACGACGCGAAACTCGGGTGGCACCCTGGCATCAAAGCACCTGTGACGCCGCTCATCACGACAGGGCCGCACAATCCCGAACCGCTCGGTGGCGATGAACTGACCTACATCGGGGCATGGGTATCGATCGCCGATCATCTCGACCAGACCAAGGACCGGGCCGCGGATCTGATCAAGGCACTCGGCGTGATCGAAGGTCGCAACGGCATCGACCAAGCTGTCATCGTCGCCGCGGCTCTACACGACATCGGTAAGGCACACCCCGCCTTCCAGGCGATGCTCAGCGCCACGGTCGATCCCGAGAAGGTACCCACAGACTTCGACACGACCCTCTGGGCAAAGAGCGAACGGGGCAGAGGCGGGCACAACGAGCGTCGCCACTTCCGGCATGAGCTGGCAAGCGCAATGGCGTTGCGCTCATATGACGGCAGCGTCGTGCTGCCGCAGAACATCCGCGATCTCGTTGAGTACCTAGTTGCCGCCCACCACGGCCGGGTCCGTCTCTCCATCCGGCCGGCCCCGGAAGAGGAGCCACCGACAGACGACCACGAACGACGCTTCGCGCTCGGTGTCCACGAGGGCGATGAGCTGGAAGCCGTTCAAACGCCGTTGGGATCCCTACCGAGGGTGATGCTCAGCCTCGCGTGCATGGAGTTGGGCGGCACAGAGCACAGCTGGGTGGAGGCAGCCTGTGGGCTGCGAGACGATCCGCAGATGGGACCGTTCCGCCTCGGGTTTCTGGAGGCGCTCGTGCGTACAGCGGATTGGAGGGCGAGTGACTGAGCAGGCGATCACAGGCGTGGAGGCAGGGGTAGTTCGGACACCGCCCGCGTCGAGGACTGCGACCGACCCACCAGCCCACGAGGTGCGGCTCGATGGCTGCCGCTCGCGCCCACTGGTCCACTACCTGAAGGCCCTTGGCTTGATTCGCGTAATCTCGCGCCAAGCCGATCAGAGCGTCCGTGCACGATGGGACGGCGCGACACTCGTGCTCCGCTCCAGCCTCGACGTAGCCGCGCTGACAGACTTCCTGCTCGAGCGCTATGCGCCGACGCCCGTGGTTTCCCCATGGAATGGGGGAAGCGGCTTCTTCCCGAAGGACAATAAGAAGGCGTTTGAGGCAATCGAAGGCTCGACCGACGAGCGCCTTGCCGCATTTCAGAGCGCGATCGACAGCGCGCGCTCGATGCTCGCGAAGCTTGGAATCAACAAGAAGCCGACCGGCGACGATGCGCTCAAGATCCGTCTTGTCCGGCATCTGCGAGCCCAGCTTGACGACGATGCATTGGAGTGGCTCGACGCATCCATCGTGCTGCTCGGCCGTGACCGTGCCTTTCCACCGCTGCTCGGGTCCGGCGGCAACGATGGCCACTACGACTTCGCAAGCAACTACGCTCGGGCCGTAGTCGCAGCCACCGCGCCAGCCGGCGACAAGGAGGTGCGGGAATCAGCGGCGTGCCTTGCTGTCGCGCTCGATGGTGGCACGGCCAAGCTCCAGCCGAAATTGAGCCTCGGCCACTTCCTGCGCGACAGCTCACCGGTCAATTCACCGATGGGCGAGTCGGACGGGCTCGGCAACCCCTGGGATCTCGTATTCGCTGTCGAGGGCTGCTGCCTGCTCGTCGCGGGGGCCGCGCGTCGCCACCAGGCTGGCGCCAAAGGAGCACTCGTGGCGCCATTCACAGCCCGCCCAACCGCCGCGGGCTACGGGTCGGCGGTCGCGGGAGAGAAGGGCCGAGACGAGCTGTGGCTGCCGCTCTGGTCGCGCTGGACGAGCCTGCCGGAGCTGACGACTCTGATCCGCGAGGGACGCGCGCAGGTCGGCCGACGCCAGGCGCGCAGCGGACTCGACTTTGTGCGGGCCGCAGGCGAGCTTGGAGTCGCACGCGGCATCGACCGCTTCGAGCGCTTCGTCCTGCTGGAGCGCGCGGGCCAATCGACGCTCGCGGTGCCGGCAGGAACGATCGCTGTACGGGAGCGCCCCCACGCGCGAGCGCTGCACACGCTCGACCGCTGGCTGCCACGCGTCCAGGCCTACGGTCACGGCGACTGCCCGCCCTCGCACGCGCGTACCGTCGCGCGGCTGGATCGGCAGCTGTTCGCATTCGCCGACCGTGAAACTCCCGAGACGGCATGTGGTGTGCTCGAAGCGCTCGGAGAGCTGGAGTCGCTGCTCGCGGCGTCACACGTGGGAGTGGATGGGGGACGCGAGTTCGCGCCGCTCACAGGCGCTGACCTGGAGCCCTGGCTCCAGGCATCCGATGACGGCAGCCACGAGTTCGCGGTTGCGAGGGCTCTGGCGACGCTGCACGACCCGCTGTCGTCGAGGCTCCCGGCGATCCGCGACTACCTACACGGGACAAGTCGTGACGAGCGTGGCCGCCCGGCATACGCACCCGGAATCTCGCACGCGATCGCCCGCCGCATCGATCCAGTCACCCGCCTGGCGCAACTGCATGTCCGCCGCCACGTAGACGCTGCTCGGACGCACAACGACGACCTCCGGGCCCACTCGGAGCATCGCACTGCGCCGCTGCGCCAGCTCACATTCCCCTACGGCGCGGTGTGCCCGCTGGCGTCGGCACGAGCATTCGTGACCGGAGCGCTCGACGACACCCGGATCATGCGACTCGCCGCAGGCTTGGCGCTCCTGCAACCACCCCGGCCGAAGCGAAGCGGTGGTCGATCGTGGCGTCCCCATGCAGGTGACAGACCCGGCACGCCCGTGCCGGCGTTCGACATCCTCGCGCTCGCGTTCGCCGGCACCTACCGGGCGCAGCCCGCGGCCGACGGGCAGACGGCAGGCCATACCCGCTCGACGACGCCTCCCGACAGTGAGCGCCACGGCGTGCCGCTGCAGCCACGCCCCGGATGGGTGGCACAGCTCGCAGCCGGTCGCATCCATACCGCCGGTCGGGAGCGCGACACGCAACACATCGGCCCAGTGCTTGACGATGCCCTGCTGCGTCTGCGCATGGCGCACCTGCTGCCGCTCGTGGAAACCGACGACCTGCTTGCCGACACCCCAAGCGGCCCGCGCCTCGCCGCGGCGCTCCTGCTGCACCTGCCGGGCAGGGACCGCGATGCCATCGCAATCTCGTTGACGACGGCCGTGAGGTATCAGTCGTCGACATCCCATTCCGCATAGACACAAAGGAGACCCCAGATGATCGACGCCCTCGCAACAGCGCCCCGCCTCAGGGCACGGGCAAAGCTTGAGCCCATCGCCGGCTCGATGTTCCAGCCAACCGGGTTCCCGGATCTCGGAGCCGCGACGTTCCGCCGACCGAACGGCACTCCAGGTGGAAGTCGCGCTCTCCTCGTGGAGTCGGTGCAGTCGATGACGAACCACTTCGAGGCGCTCGGCTGGGATGGGCCGGCGCACCGGCCACGACCGCCGCTTGCAGACCTTCCCTACATCGAGATCGTTGACAGCGAGGGCGGCTTCCTCACCTCCTCGCGTCTGGAGCCACACCGGCTTGCGGCCGCCTACGTTCGGGACGCGAAGATCGACGGCCAGGGAGGTACCGAGTGGATCGGGAAGCGTCTGGGTCTTGTCGTCGGCAAGCCGCTCGATTGGCCGTCCATCTACAAATCGGTGTTTGAACTCGATCCGCTGTGCCTCGTACACGGTGTGTTCTTCTCGGATAAAAACTGGCACGGCAACCCCAAGGTGCGCCGTGCGCTCACAGCGGTCATCGAGGCGCACGATGTCGAGGAGGCAGTGTCGGGTGGCCTGAAGCGCGACGACGTGCAGTTCAAGAGCGATGCCAAGGGCGGTCGGGGTGCGGAGGAGGGCTATGGGTTCGTGCCTTTCGGCCGCACCGAGTACGTGGCCGAGTCGATCGAGCTCACAGCCGTCATCGACCTCGAACAGATACGTGGATATGGGCTCGACGAAGGGGCCACGCGACTGCTCACGCTCATCGCACTGTGGCAGCTGCAGGGGCTGCTCGCCCACCCGCTGCGCCTGCGCACGGCATGTGACCTCGATGTCGTGAGCTTCGAGGTCGAGCGACCCGCGGGATTCACGCTGCCGAGCGCCGAAGAGCTCGACGCGGCGATTGCGGAGAAGACACCCGCGTTCGAGCAGGCGGGGGCCAGGAAGATGACATGGGCTCCGCCGAAGAAGAAAGCCAAGGAATCTAAGGAGGAGACGGAGTAGCGCAATGGTCGGCGTTGCGATCACATTCGATCTCGGTCGCTACCACGCGACCCCATGGGGCGCACACGTCAACGACGGCCTCGTCGAATGGCCGCCCAGCCCGTGGCGCCTGCTGCGCGGGATCTACGCCGTCGCACGGACGAACGTCGGCCTTCATGACCGGTTGAGCGAGGTCGATCGGGCGCTCGCAACGCTCGCCCAGGCGCCGCCACCGGCCTTCCGCTTGCCGCCGATTACGCTCGCCCACACACGTCACTACATGCCGAGCCGCCTGCACTCGCCCACCGCCCCCGGCAAGACCGATCGCGTGCTCGACGCCTTCGCCGCGCTCGACAGACACACCGAGCTCGAGGTGTGGTGGCAGACCTCACTCGCCGAGGCAGAGAGGACGGCGTTCGGCGCGGCAGTGAGCGCACTCGGATACCTCGGTCGCTCCGAGTCGGTCTGTTCAGCACGGATGATCGAGGGAGACGCGGCGGACGAGTTCGATGCCATCCCCGCCGAGCAGAGTGAGGATCTCGCCGACGGGCAAGAGCTCGTCTCGCTGCTCTGTGCCGATGGAGACGACCCGCTCGGTGCGCTTGCGACGTCGATCGGGGAGCTGCGGCGCGGACGCATGCTGCAGCCGCCACGGACTCGCTTCGTCGACTACGCCGTCCGAGAGACAGACCCTCCGGCGCGTCCCGCACCGCGCGTCGAACGCCCAACGCTCGCCTGCTTCCGCGTCAGCGGAGGCTCGCGTCCCGGGCTGCACGAGGCCGTCACAGCCTGCACGGTCCTGCGCGGCGCCGTGCAGAGCAAGCACGACAAGGACCGAACCGGCAAGAAGTCTCCGGTGTTCGGCGGCCACGCGGATGGCGGACCGCGGCGGGACCAGCATCGCCACGCGCACTTCATTGCGCTTCCCGGCCCTGACGGACGCCGGATCGACCGTCTCGTCGTGTGGGCGCCCGAGGGGTTCGGCGAGGACGAGGTCGGGAGTCTGGCCGCCGTGCGCAAGCTGTGGATGCGCAATCTCGCAGACCCCCTTCGGCTGGCGCTGACCACGCTTGGCGAGGATCAGTGCATCGACCTCCCGCAGCTGCTCGGACCGAGCGACCGGTGGCGCTCGCTCACCCCCTTCGCCCTCCCACGCCACACCAAGCGACGCAGCGGGAGAATCGTCGATGGCCCAGAGGATCAGATCCGCCGCGAGCTTGCCTTTCGCGACGCACGCAAGGCTGAGATGTTGACACATATCGTGCCGATACGCTCCGGCAATTGGGTTCAGTTCCGCCGCACACGCCCCGGGGTATCGCGGCTGGAGGCTCCACGGGTGATTGGCGCAGAACTACACTTCGCCAAGCCGGTAAGAGGCCCGATCGCACTCGGAGCATCGAGCCACTTTGGCCTGGGCCTGTTCGTTCCCGTGGCACCGCGACCGTCTCACCGGGGAAGCGATTCCTCGGCTCCGTTGAAGCGTCGACGAGGCGCACGGCTACAAGAACCTGGCGGCGTCACCAGGGAAGAGAATCCCCGGCTCCGTTGAAGCATGTACGTCGCAGGGGTTCGGTTTGACACCGTTTACAAGTCAGCGCTGACATGCCCGAGACCATCCCCGACCTGATCCCGGCAAGGATCCTCAACGAGCACGTGTACTGCCGGCGACTGGCGTACCTCGAGTGGGTGGACCGCCAGTTCGCCGACAACGCTGACACGGCGGAGGGGACGTTCGTGCACCGCGTAGTCGATCGCGAGCGCGCCGCGCCGCCGGAGCCCTCAGGGCAGGAGGGGGAGCCGCCGCCGTCGAGCACCTCGGTGACGGTCTCCTCCCAGCGCCTGGGACTGATTGCGAAGGTCGATCTGCTGGAGACCCGCGGCGGCGCGGTGGTGCCGGTGGAGTACAAGCGCGGCAGCCCGCGCGCGGCGGAGGAGCCACTGTGGGAGCCAGAGCTGGTGCAGCTGTGCGCACAGGTGCTCGTGCTGCGGGATGCGGGCTACCGGGTCCCCCACGCGGAGGCGTACTTCGCGGGGACGCGGACCCGCCATCGGATCGAGATCACGCCGGAGCTGATCGATGGGACGCTGGCGGCGATCGAGCAGTTGCGCGCGGATGCCGCCGGCGATGAGCCGCCCCCGCCCTTGATCGACAGCCCGAAGTGCCCGCGCTGCTCGCTGGTGGGGATCTGCCTGCCTGACGAGGTGAACGCGCTGCGCGAGCGCGCTGCGCGGCCCCCGCGGCGGCTGGTGGCGGGCGACCCGCCGGCGACCCCGCTGTACGCGACCAACCCGGGGAGCCGCCTGTCCAAGCGAGGCGGGCGAGTGGTGCTGCTCGAGGATGGGAAGGAGACGGCGTCCCGCCGTCTGATCGATGTGTCGCATATCGCCCTACTCGGCAATGTGACGGCCGGCAGCGCACTGCTGCGTGCCTGCTTCGAGAGTGGTGTGCCGGTGCTGTGGTTCACCGCCGGCGGCTGGTTCAGCGGCTTCGCCACAGGGATGCCCGCAAAGAACGTGGCGGTCCGGATGCGCCAGCACCGCGCGTGCGCGCTCGGCAGCCCCGAGCTCGCGGGGGCGTTCGTCGGGGGAAAGATCCGCAACGCACGAACCCTGCTGCGCCGCCACGGTGGCGAGGAGGCCAGCCGCGCGGTCTCGCAACTGGCCGAGCTCGCCAAGGTGGCGGAGGCGGAGCGCAGCTTGGAGTCATTGCTGGGTTTGGAGGGCACTGCGGCGCGGCTGTACTTCGGCTGCTTCGGAGCATTGCTCCGGGGCGTCGGCGAGGGGAATGACTTCGCCTTCGAGGATCGCAACCGCCGTCCGCCCCGCGACCCCGTCAACGCCCTCCTCTCCTTCATCTACGCCCTCCTCGTAAAGGACGTCACGGTCGCCGCGCTGGCGGCAGGCCTGGACCCCTACGTAGGCGTCTACCACCGGCCCGGCTTCGGTCGCCCCGCGCTCGCGCTCGACCTGGCCGAGGAGTTCCGCCCCCTGATCGGGGACTCCACGGTGATGACCGCGATCAACAACGGGGAGGTGACCGCCGGCGACTTCGTCAAGCGCGCCGGCGGCGTGGCCCTCACCGATCGCGGCCGGCGCAAGGCGATCGCCGCATACGAGCGGCGCATGGCCACCGAGCTGCGCCACCCCCTCTTCCGCTACCGGGCAAGCTACCGCCGCTGTCTGGAGATACAGGCACGGCTGCTCGCCGCCGTACTCGTCGGCGATGTCCCGGCATATCGTCCCTTGACAACTCGATAGGAAGCAGGACTCGCCGTGGCCGATCGGATGCGGTATCTCGTGGCGTACGACATCCGCCACCCCCGGCGGCTGCGGCGAGTCCACCGCGTAGCCAAGGACCACGGCGAGCCGCTGCAGTACTCGGTATTCGTATGCGACCTCACGGCGATCGAGCTGATCGCCCTCAAGCGCGCACTCCTCGCCGAGATCAAGACCACCGAGGACAGCATCGGCATCTTCGACCTCGGCGCCCCCGCCACCCGCGGCGTACATTGCATCGAGTTCCTCGGCGTCCGCCGGGAGCTCCCCACCGACGACCCGGCGATCTGGTGAGCCCCGCGAGCGCTCTGGTCCGCCCCGAAACCCGGTGGGTGCTCGCAGCCCTGAATCGCCTGCATTATGGCCATTTTCGGGTCGCTCTGGGCCGCGCGCCATTGCTCTGCGCGGGGCGCAATGACCGACCTCTCGCATCGGCCGCCAAATCCCCTGCATATATGCGCCATAATTGGCGAGCCGTCACCGGGGAAGAGATTCCCCGGCTCAGTTGAAGCGTGAACGCTCCGCGCAGCCGCACCACGTTCGCTACGTCACCGGGGAAGAGATTCCCCGGCTCAGTTGAAGCCGCCGAGCGGTCTCTTTGTCGCGCAGCGAGTCGCCCCAGTCACCGGGGAAGAGATTCCCCGGCTCAGTTGAAGCTCGGCGGCGATAGATGGCTTGACGATCACCTGGCGGTCACCGGGGAAGAGATTCCCCGGCTCAGTTGAAGCGAGGCATTGCCGAGATCCGCCCACCTCGACGTACTGGTCACCGGGGAAGAGATTCCCCGGCTCAGTTGAAGCGGTCGACGTTTTGGCGCCGTGTTTAGTTTTCTTGGTGGTCACCGGGGAAGAGATTCCCCGGCTCAGTTGAAGCGACGGTCTCGCGGCCGGCAACGTGCGTCAACTCTGCCGGTCACCGGGGAAGAGATTCCCCGGCTCAGTTGAAGCGGGGACACGGTGGCTGGCTTCGCTGCACACCAGAGCGTCACCGGGGAAGAGATTCCCCGGCTCAGTTGAAGCCCGAAGGCATCGCCAAAGGCACGCTACACATTCAACGGTCACCGGGGAAGAGATTCCCCGGCTCAGTTGAAGCGCGGTATGGCCGTTCTATGGCATCGCCGCGGATTGGGGTGTCGTGTCAGATCGGTGGTCACCGGGGAAGAGATTCCCCGGCTCAGTTGAAGCATCTGTAGGAGTGCTTCGGTATCTCTGTACAGGGAATCGTCACCGGGGAAGAGATTCCCCGGCTCAGTTGAAGCACTGGCGATAATCTGACCTACTCTTATCAGTGGCAAACTGTCACCGGGGAAGAGATTCCCCGGCTCCGTTGAAGCAGCTACACGGCCTACAGTAACGACCCCGGTCCCTTCGTTACCGGGGAAATGATTCCCTGCTCTGTTGAAGGAAGCTCCTCGCCGACCGCAGCCATGTTGGCGTCGACCAGTGTCACCGGGGACGATAATCCCCGGCTCCGTTGAAGCGTGGACGTCAACGAGGACCGCGCGCTGATTGCGTCATCTGGTCACCGGGGAACGGACTCCCTGGCTCCTAATGCCCCGCGAACCTCCCCCCGCCGAAACGCACTCGATCCAGCCCCCAAAGGCGGGCCAAAAAGACCCGCGGGGACATCACCGAACACCATCGCAAAACGTCCCGGCCCAGAATGACGGACACTACAGGCGTGCAAGCAGCGATCGAAGCAAAGCCCGTGCAACTACCCCGCCCAGGCGGGAAGGAGGGAGCGACGGTGACCCTGCAGCCGCTGAAGTGCGGCGAGATGCGCGGGCCGGCGGGCTGGTTCGAGGCGGAACCCGGACTAACAGGCGCGCTGCGGGCGCTCGGCGTGGGGTGCCGAAGGACAAGCTGGTCAACGTCCCGATCGTGGCGTTCCTGATCGAGCACCAAAACGCGGGCCCGGTCCTGATCGACACCGGTTGCCACCGCGTGATCGCGGAGGGAACGTCGGGCACCGATCATGCCAGCTCGACGCGCAACCGCAACCTCGGCCCGATCAGGTGGCTGGTGGCGCAACGTCAAGCTGCGCGCAGAGCAGACCGCGGCGGCGCAGCTGCACGCGCGGGGCATCGACGCGCTGATCGTCCCGGGCCACGACATGGCCAATTGGGAGACGCTCGCCGAGAGCTACGACTGAGCGCGATGCCCTCAGTCGACGAACAGGGCGGCCTTGCCCGCGATGCGGCGCTCCATCAAAGCAGCAATCGCGCCGGCGGCCTTGTGCCAGCTGGCCTCGTGGTCCACCGAGCAGTCGAGCGAACCAGCGGCGACGAGCCCGGCGAGCCGGCCAAGGTCCCGCGCGCCCGAGCGCCCGCGAGCGAGCTCGGCGAACAGCAGCAGGCCGTAGAGCCGCGCGCCGGGGGCGCGGCCGAAGAGCGCGCGCGTGGGGAAGCTCGTGGGCGACGGGTCCGAGGAGGCGAAGGAGACGACGGTTCCGCCCGGCGCGACGCGCTGCAGCGCGGCCCCGAGCGTCTCCCCGCCGACGGCCTCGACGATCGCGTCGAACTCCTCGCCGGCGGGCTCAAGCGAGTGGAGGACCTCGTCCGCGCCGAGCTCGCGTAGCCCGCGGGCGCGCTCAGCGCTCGAGGAGACCGCGCTGACGTGGGCGCCGGCGAGCCGGGCGAGCTGCACCGCGAAGCGCCCCACCCCGCCGGAGGCGCCGGTGACGAGCACGCGGCGGCCGAGCACGCAGCCGGCGACGTCGAGCGCCTTCAGCGCGGTGAGCCCGGCGACGGGCAGCGTGGCGGCCTGCGCGTCGGAGACCTCGCCGGGCAGCTCGCAGAGCGTCTCGGTGGGCACGGCGACGAGCTGCGCCCACGCTCCGCGCCCGACTAGGCCGACGACCCGCGCGCCGCGCGGGGGACCGGAGCCGTCGGCGGCCGGGGCCTCAACGACCCCCGCGACGTCCCAGCCGGTGAGCTCCCCGTCGGCCATGTCGGCGAGCCGCCGCGACTCGCCGCGGTTGAGCGAGAACGCGCGCACGCGCACGAGCGCCTCGAAGGGCAGCGGCACGGGGTCGGGCACCTCGCGCAGGCTCACGTTCGCGGGCGCGCCGGGTGAAGCGGTGAGGGCGAGCACCGGTCGATCCTAACGCGCGGAGGCGATCAGGAGGGGGGTGCTTTTGGGATCGTCCACGCGTGTGCGTACAGCCACCACGCGTGTGTGCGTGGGGCCTCCTACCCCACGTCGGCGGATGGCACGCCTTCTCGTACCGACGCTCTGCTCAAACAATCCGTTCCATCCTGCCGGCGTGCCGAGGAAGAGATTCGCCACTACCTGCCAGCGGAGGGCAGCAGGGAGAGCCCGAGCGCTGCGCGCACCGCGATCCCCACCCCCGCGGCGATGACCAAGCTCATCAGCGACCCGATGAGGTAGTACTCCGCGAAGGACTCCTCTGTGAATGAGGGGAAGCGCGCGATCGACTTGCCGGCGATGACCAGGGCGGCGGCATCGGGCGCCCCGGCCAGTACGAGCGCGTACAGCAGGGTGCGCTCGAGCCAGCCGATGACGCGCCCGGCGTTCTCCATCCCTGCCGCCGGCTGGTCGAGGCGCATGGCGAATGGATGTAGGACCCTGGCGATGATCTCGCCGCCTATGAATACGGCTGTGATGCCCCCCGCGAGCACCAGCACGACGCCGCGCCGGTCGGCCACCGATGCCAATGCGTGGCCCGCCGCAGAGCGGTCGATCACGATGACGGCGATCCCGGTGGCCAACGCAGCCAGGCCGATCGCCTGTGCCACGGCCCATCTCCACGATGAGGGCCCCGTACCATGAGCGCCTGTGCTCCCGCCGGGCGGTCCCACCGCGGAGCGACCCCGCCCTGCGAGGGGCATTGCGACGGCGGCGACCCCCGCCATCGCAGCCACAACCCAGGTCTGCCAGAGACCGAGGTGATCCACGAGGGCGAGCACCACGAGGCCGCTTGCGAGCAGCCCGCGCCGCCACCGCTGCGCGAGCCCCGGAACGCTCAGCCCGATCAACGCAGCAACGGGGACCACGACGGCTGCGCGGATGAGCTCGTCGCGCATCACGCGTGCCGCTCCTCGCGCAGGGCCTCTGCCGCCAGATCGCCGATCTCGCGCTCAAGCACCTCCTGCTCGTGCACGCCCGAGTTGCGCAACTGTTCGTTGGCCGCCTGCGGGGTGATGCCCAACACCGCGGCCACCTTCGACCCCGAGCCGGCGTTGCGCATCGCGTCGATGATCTCCCACCGGCGCACCGTGCGCCGTGCAGCGATGAACGCGAGCACGTCGCACATGCCCTGCATACGCTCCACGCGCCGGGCGGGCTCGCCGGCCACGGCCACGGGCCAGCGCCGCCGCCGCTTGGCCCGCTCCACCGCCTCGCGGGCGGCGGCGAAGGCGGGACCGCGCGAGTCCCGCGCGGTCTCCCCCAGCAACTCGATCTCCCCCAGCCCGATACCCAACCACCACTCGCGGCTGCGCAGGCAGAACTCGATGATCGCAAGGAGCGCAGGGGGTTCTCCGACCACCGCCTGCATCTCGTCGCCCGCCGTACGCACCAGCGAGCGCAGAAGCCAGCGATCGATCTCGGGGCGTAGCCGGCCGACGGCATACTCAACCCGATCGGGGCCGTGCCGGCTCTCCTGCTGGTCCAAGATGACAACGATGCCCACGTCCACCACCACGTTGAATGGTTATGAGCCTTCAGAGACAGCCTGAAAGCTTATCAGCCTTCATACACGACTTGAAAGCTCATCAGCCTTCAAGTATCGGTTGAAGGTTCTCATGCGGCTCACACGGGGGCACCCTTCGCCCAGCGGCCGAGTTCAGCCCGCACCATTTGGCACGCCTTCTCCGCCTTCCTCAGGACATACCCGGCGCTTGGAGCATGTGACGATATCGCCCACCCCCTCGCGGTTCTCCCCTTCCGGGGACGCCTCACCCAGCCCGCTCTCCGCGGAACGCGACCCCGCGGCGGAGCCCGAAGGGGCGGAGCCCATCATCTCCACCTCCACCACCCCGTCGGTGAGGCCCTCCGCGGTCTCGATCGAGGGCTCGCCGTCTGCGCACTCCGCAGCTTGTAAGGCAAATGTAGGAATCCCCCGCGGCGGGTCCAGCCGGTGGCACAATCGGGCCGTGAGGATCCTCGTGGTAGACGACGACCGCGCGCTGCGCGAGGCCCTACGCCGCACACTGACGCTCGGCGGCTACGAGGTGCAGAGCGCCGAGGACGGCGCGCAGGCGCTCGAGGCGGTCGCGACGGCGGTCCCCGACGCGGTCGTGCTCGACATCGGGATGCCGGGGATGGACGGCCTGGAGGTGTGCCGCCGCCTGCGCCTGCTCGGTAACCGCGTGCCGATCCTGATGCTCACCGCGCGCGAGGCGGTCGCCGACCGCGTCGACGGCCTCGACGCGGGCGCGGACGACTACCTGGTCAAGCCGTTCGACGTGAACGAGCTGAAGGCGCGCCTGCGGGCGCTCCTGCGCCGCTCGGGCTCCGAGGGCGACCCCGGCTCGCTGTCCTTCGGTGAGCTGCGGCTCGACGGCGCCCGTCACGGGGCGGCGGTGGGCGAGCAGTTCACCGAGCTGACGCGCACCGAGTACCAGTTGCTGGAGCTGTTGATGCGCAACCCCCGGCGGGTGCTCACGCACAGCGTGATCTACGACCGGGTGTGGGGCTACGACTTCGGCGCGGCCTCGAACTCGCTGCGGGTGTACGTGGGCTACCTGCGCCGCAAGCTCGAGGACCTCGGCGCGCCCGCGCTGATACACACCGTGCGCGGTGTCGGCTACGTCCTGCGCGAGCCGTGACGCTGCGCGCGCGGATCGCCGCGGCAGCGGGCCTCGCGGTCGCAGTGGCGGTGCTGGGCGCCGCGGTCGGCCTGTACCTCGCGGTGCGCTCGGACCTGCGCGGGCAGATCGACAAATCACTGAGCGCGCGCGCACAGGAGCTCGTCTCGGCTCCGTCCTCCTCCCGGCCGCCAGGCACCCGCCCGGGCGGCTTCGCCGGGCGCTCCCCGTTCGACCGCGAGGGAGCGCCCTTCACAGGCGCCGGCGGCGCCCGCCGCCCCGAGTTTCCGAGGGCGGTCCAGCCGGCGCGGTTCGGCGGAGCGTCGGGCTACGTGGAGTTGATCTCCCCGCGAGGCGCGGTTCAGGTGCCCGGCGGGGAGAGCTCCTCCCCGTCGATCGCGCCGACCGCCGCAGACCGGGCGATCGCGGCCAGCGGCCACGGGCGCGCACTGAGTGACCGGACGGTCAAGGGAACTCACCTGCGCGTGCTCACGGTCGGCGGCGGCTCGCTGGGCGCGGTGCTGATCGCGCGGCCACTCACCGAGGTTGACCACGAGCTGAGCCAGATCCTGCTGATCCTGCTGCTCGTGGGGGTCACGGGCATCGCGATCGCGGCGCTGCTGGGAGCCCTGGTCGCGCGCACCGCACTCGCCCCGATCGCGCGCTTCACCGGTCGCGCGGAGACGCTCGCCGGCGGCCTCGACCTCTCCCAACGCCTGGAGGTCACCGGCCGCGACGAGCTCGCGCGGCTGGCGGGCTCCTTCAACGCGACGCTCGACGCGCTCGAGCGCTCGGTGGAGGCCCAGCGCCACCTGATCGCCGACGCCAGCCACGAGCTGCGCACCCCGATCGCCTCGCTGCGAGCGAACATCCAGACCCTGCAGGACGCCGACCGTCTCTCCCCGGAGGACCGCGAGGACCTGCGCCGCGACGTCATCGACGAGCTCGACGAGCTCACGGCGTTGGTGAGCGACGTTGTCGAGCTTGCACGGGGCACCCGCGGCGAGGCCGCCCGCGAGGAGGTGCGCCTCGACGAGATCGTCCACGAGGCGCTGACGCGCACGCGCCGGCGCGGCGAGCTGCGCTTCCGCGTAGACCTACAGCCCACGCTCGTCAGAGCGGAGCCCGAGCGCGTCAACCGCGCGGTCTCGAACCTGCTCGACAACGCGCGCCGCTGGAGCCCCGCAGACGGGCTGATCGAGGTCGAGCTCCACGACGGCGTGCTCACCGTCCGCGACCACGGCCCCGGCTTCCAGAAGGCCGACCTGCCGCACGTGTTCGAGCGCTTCTACCGCGCCGCCGACGCCCGCCGCCTCCCCGGCTCCGGCCTAGGACTCGCGATCGTGCGCCAGGCCGCCGAGGCACACCACGGCTACGCGCGGGCTGCCAACGCGCCCGGCGGCGGGGCGCTCCTGCAGGTCAGCTTCGGGGCGCCTTTGAGTCACGCGATACCAGCCGTCGTTGACGAACTGGACCGACGACGGCGTGACCGCGACCACCACAAATACGGCGACACCGGGGTGACGGTTCACGCGCCTTGACAGGCACTCTTCCGCGCCGCAAGATCTGGAAGCGACGTCGACAAGCTGGAGGACCTGCTCGCAGGGTAGAGAGCGGTCCGGTGGCAGCACCGGCGAGGCCGAAGCGCCAGCCCGACAAGTGGAACTGCCCCCACTCGAGCGCGCAGCATGGTCCGAGAAGCGCATTACCGCGGGTTCGCGTGTGCAGAGGTCTCAGCCAGAGTGCCGACACCGCCGAAGAGGCCAGCCTCGAATAGAGTTGCGACTCATGAAGGCGGCAGTGATCTCCACGAACGGTGGCCCGGACGCCCTGCGCTACGAGGACGTACCCGATCCCGAGTGCCCCGAGGGCTGCGTGCTGATCGACGTCGAGGCAATCAGCATCGAGGGCGGAGACCTCCTGGCTCGCGCCTCCTCGCCGCCGCCGTCGGTCCCACACGTCGTGGGGTACCTCGCCGCGGGCACAGTCGTCGAGGTCGGCGCCGGCGTCGAGGATCTCGCGGCCGGCGACCGGATTGTGACCCTGAACGCAGCGGGCTCACACGCCTCCAAGCGGGCTGTTCCCGCTATGTCTACTTGGCGGATCCCCGACGGGTTGGACGCGGCTCGCGCTGCGTGTGTCCCGGTCGCGTTCGGGACCGCCCAGGAGTGCCTGTTCACCGCCGGCAACCTCCAGGCCGGGCAAACGGCCCTGATCCACGCCGGAGCCGGGGGAGTCGGGATGGCCGCGATCCAACTCGCCAAGCAGGCCGGCGCGACTGTGATCTCGACCGCGTCGAGCGACGAGAAGCTCAAACGTCTGACGGAGTTCGGTCTCGACCACGGGATCAACTACGCCAGCGAGAACTTCCTCGAGCGAACACGAGAGCTGACCGACGGGCGCGGGGTTGACGTGATCCTCGACTCAGTTGGCGGCCAGAACCTCGTCGAGAGCGTTGGCGCGCTCGCCTACCGCGGAACGCTCATCAGCGTTGGGCTGGCGGGCCGCGCCGGCTCGAACATCGAGGCGAGGGCTCTATGGGGGCAGAACAACACGCTACGTGGCGTCTTCCTCGGCGGGGCCTTGCTAACGAGTACGCCCGTGTCCACACAATGATCACCGATTTATTCGAGCGAGTCGCGAACGGTGGACTGCGCGTCGAGATCGACCGGACGTTCCAACTCGCCGAAGCCGCAGCTGCGCACGCGTACATCGAGAGCCGCCAGGCCTTCGGTCGCGTCGTGATGTCGCCGTAGACGCTGCGCCAGCCCGGCGAACAGCGTAGGACCCGGCCAGACGCGGGCTAGCGGAACGCGAACGTGGAGCGAGGAACAAGCCGCTCTGGCCAGGGCAAAGTGTCGGTTCCCGGGAAGAGCGAAACCTCACTGACCGACCGCTTGTCAGACGATGCCCGAGGCCTTGAGCAGACGATCGGCCCGCCGCCGAGCCTCCTTGCCAACGAGCCGCCCGAAGCTCTTTCGTCGCGCTGCGACCGCGCCGTATAGCAGGGCGGTGGTCCCAGGCAGGTTGTGGGCCAGTTGACCCAGCACCCACGTCGGCGGCAGCACGCTCAGGACATCCGCGGCAGCGGCACCTCCCGAGCGACGGCGGCCGTCGTCGCGGATGACGTGGGCCGACCGAAGACGCTCGCTCGGGACGACGTCCACCAGCAACTCGCAACCGAGCGGGGACTGAATCGGCGCCGTGACGAGCACATGGCGATGGTCGCGCCTCACGGCCCAAGCCATCGCCCACCGGCAAAAGCCACACTCTGCGTCATACAGAACGATCACTGGTCTCCCACAAGCGAAGAAGTCGAAACTACCACTCCCGTCATTCTATGCGGCGTGTACTGCCCGCTCCTGAGCGGCGGCGCGATCACGGGCCCCGCGTCAGGGTTGGCGGGCAGCAACCGAAAATGCCATGCTTCGGCATGTGAAGGATCGAGTTCGCGAGCGTTACGGAGCACAGGTCGCGGGTCTGTGGGTGCTCGGTGTACTCGTCGCGATCATATGGGCCGTCGAGATCGTCAACGCGCTCGACAGCTACCGACTCGGCAGCGACGGGATCGTGCCGCGCGATCCCTCACACCTCGATGGCATCGTCTTTGCCCGTGTCGCCGCGTTGAGTCGTGCGCGCGTGAGGCTGTCGCACGAACGGCCTGATTGATTCGACTCAGGGGCGCACCTGCTTGATGCGGCTGCGCGTGTCGGGCGCGCGCTCGATCGCACGAGCAGGCGCGATCACTTCACCAGCCCCGATGACCTGGTGTTCTGCAACGTGTACGGACGGCCGCTCGATGCTCGGCCCTGCGCCGCCGCTACCGCCGCGCGCAGGCCGCCGCAGGCGTGCAACCGTTGCGCTTTCACGATCTGCGCCACACCTTTGGTTCGCTGCTGGCGGTGGGCGGCGTCGACGTGGTGACGATTCAGAAGGCGATGGGCCACAGTGCGCTCAGCACCACAAGCCGCTACCTGCATGCACGCCCGGCATCTGAGCAGGCCCACGTGTTCACGCGCGCCTTCCGGTCCGTCGTGGAGGGCAAGGCTGAGCTGGCGGCAGCCTGAACTCGAAGACGTCCCTACGGCCGGCCGGCTGCGATGGGTTGCATCGCCTCGCGCAAGGCCAGCGCTTCGATCGCCTCGCGGGCGTTCTGGGGCGTGTCCTCGATCTTGCCCTCGCGCCACTCGGCGGCGAAGTCTGCGGGCGTACGGCCGGTGCGGGCCTGGAACTCCTGCGTGCGTGCGTCCAGGTCGTGGGCTCGCTCATGGGGCTCCACAAAGCTGTCCAGGATCCGCTCGACCTCGCCGGTGGGAATCCGCAGCGCGGTCTTGCCGACACGGATCGCCCGGATCTCACCGCGCTCGATCTGGTTGTAGACGGTGCTTCTGTCCAGGCCGAAGTGCTCGGCGAAGTCTTTGATCTTCCAGTACTGCCTGTCGAAATCGGTCATCGCGCGCCTCCAGCTGCTTGGCTGACGAACTAGACTCTATCATAGGTATCGACAAAATCGACGGAATCAATAGCGGCGTTTCCTTCCCGCACCTTGTCTGGTAGAACCCCGCGGTGTCGCACGTCAGCACCTTTGTCTCCCGCCGATTTGAAGAGCTGCATGCGTTCCTGAACGCCCGCGGCTACCTGCTGGACTTCGGCGGCCGGGAACTCCCGCGCTGGGAAGACGACCCCCCGCTGGGTCTCGTCCATATGCGCGCCGTCATGCTGCCCGCCGCCGACGAGGACGAGGACGCCGACCCCGACGAGCGAATCAGCTTCACGCTCACCGAGCGCTGGTCCGAGTACCCGGTCGGCGAAGCCCGGGAGCGGGAGGGTCTGTATCTATCCACGTACTCCTACCACGGGCAGGCCGGCGTCGCACGGGTTCGCTATGAGTTCGATCCGGACGGCCACCCCGAGGTCCCGTATCACTGCCATCCGCCGGGGGAACCCGCTCACGTCCGTCAACCAGCCGGACCGACGTCGCCTGAAGCTGCGCTCGATGAGCTCGAGGCGCTGGTCGCGAAGGAGCGTGCAGCCGGCCGTCTTTAGGCCACCGTCGAGTAGCACCGCTACGATGCCCAAATGAACACAACAAGCAACACCAAGGGCGAGGAGCGTGCGCTCAGTGACTTCAGGGGCGCACTCGACGGCTGGCGCAGGGCGCTCGAGGCGCACCGCATGGCGCCCCCAGACCACGGCTTCAGCGCTCGCCTGGCCGGTCTCGCTGAGGCCGCAAGCAAAGAGGCACGTGCCTGCCGCGCAGCGGACGCAGCGGGCTTTGACTGGCCGCCTCATCGCGCCGCGGACCCTCGGCCCCCGTATGAGCTGCAGCCCGGCACCGGGCGCCGCGGACCCGAGGACCTCTGGCGGCGCTTCGATGAAGCCGTCAGGCAGCTGAACACCGCCGCGACCGGCCAAAACATGCTCGACGTCGCGCGCACCTACGACGAGCTTGCCGCCGTGGCCGCGGCGCTCGCAGAGGCAGTCGAGCAGGAAGACGGAGCAAGCCCCCGGCGGCCACGCGCCCGCGCGCGCCGCTAAGTCTGAGTCGCGAGTCGTTCGCCGCCGGGTTCCGGGGCTCAGGAGCGCTTGGACGGCAGCGTGAGGGCGCGCGTCCCACACCGACGCTGGACGCTCAGCTCCGCGACGGCGGTGGGGCAGCCCGAGGGTCTCGGGCGCCCAGAGATCACGGCGTGTCGCCAGCGAGCTGCTGTCGGCCTGTGCGCGCGCGAGGAGCGCGTCGACGTGCTCCCGTCGTATCCGGAAGGCGCGGCCGATCTTCGCAGCAGGCAGTGCTCCGCTGTCGATCCAGTTGCGGATCGTCTGAGCGGTCACCTGGAGCTCCTCGGCGACCTGCGGGACGGTCAGGATCTGCTGCTCGGTCGTAGACAACTCAGAGCAAAATAGCAAAGCAAGCACCCTTTGGTGCAACTGTGTGGCGTGAGGCTGAGCGCAGCGGAGCCGAGCGGCGGGGTGACCTTTGCCGTGGGGTGCTGGCAGCGCGGCGGATGGGAAGCTGAGCGCGGGCGGGCGCGTCGTGGGATGCGGTGGCGAGAGCCGAGCAGGGCTCGGGTGAAGCCTGGATGGAATGCGCGTGGAACTGGTGGTGAGCGTCGGATCGTAGGGCGCGCGGGTCGAGCGCTCCAGTGCAGCGCGGGTCAGCGGCGGCGGCGCGGGAGGATCACGACAGCGGAGAGCTCAAGCCGCGTGAGCGGGCTGCGACTGCCGAGCAGACGCACGAACAGCCGCGCCGAGAGCGCCGAGGGCCAGTGGCCGCGGCGCCGGGCGTACCAGAGCGTGCCACCTCCCCACGCCGCCGCGCCGAACACCAGGAACGCGACGCAGTAGCCGTAGCCCCCCTGGCTGCCACACGCCCACGCCACCCACCACGAACACCAGCCCGTGACGCGGGCCAGCGTCGGCCCGAAGCGCCACGCGACCCACCCCGCCACGGCCACCAGGCCAAGCACGCAGATCACGCCGGCGAGCGGGCCGGCCGCAGCGAGCGGGGCGGCAGAGTCGAGGAGCATACCTCTACTTTCCCACGCAAAGCCGGTCGGACAATTGTCGTCGGTGCCGGCTCGAAAGGATCCAATGTGGGAACCGCCTGGCAAGACCCGCCCGCGTGTACTGTTCCGTCGATGGACGGGCTCGTCGTCTTCTGCGCCGATGTCGGGTCGGTGCGAGCGGGGAACTTCGGCTGGTCGTGCGGACCGATCTCAGCCAACGCCCCCAGTGATCGCGACCGGTCGAGCCCGGCACACCTGGCTGAGGCCGTGGCGAACCAACTGCGCGCGGATCGTCCGGTCGCCCTCGGCTTCGAGTGTCCTCTGTTCATTCCGGTGCCAGAGCCGGCCAACCTGCTCGGCACTGCGCGTCCTGGGGAGGGCAATCGGGCATGGTCCGCTGCAGCGGGCGCCGGCGCGCTGGCGACAGGCCTGGTGCAGGTTGCGTGGGTGCTGGCAGCGGTACGCAGTCGTTGTGCCGATGAGAGGCTCCACCTCGAGTGGGAGCCCTTCGCTCGGGCGGGAAGCGGCCTGTTGGTCTGGGAGGCGTTCGTGAGCGCCTCGGCGAAGGGGCACAGCCATCTCGATGACGCAACGATCGCTGTCGAGGCGTTCATGCGCGCACTCCCCGACCCCCGGACAGCGTCCACCATCACCGCCGAGCGGGCGCTCTCGCTCGCCGGCGTCGCCGCGATGTGGAGCGGCTGGCTGGACGACTCGCGTGCGCTGCACACCCCGACGCTCGTGATTCGCGCGTAGCTGGAGCGGCCCTGTAGGCTTCTGACAACATGTTGGGAGGGTTGTGATGCTCACGCTCGGTGCCTCCGCAAGCGCGGACGTGGCGCTTCGAGGACTTGCTTTCTGTGGAGTAGACACATGATCCGCGAGAGAAAGCTACCCCGCGCGGCCCTCATGGCCGTGGCGACCGCAGCGCTCGGATCGTGGCCTACTTCCACGTTCTGTTCCCAAAACAAGTAGGTGCCCGTGGTGATGGGCTCGTACCGCCAGATTTGCACCAGCGTCAACACTCCTCACCAAAGTATCAACCATCCGAATACGCCACGCAGGCTACTCGTGCCGGTGAAGGTGAATCGTGACTTGCATGTGGTCGAGTATTTCGATCGGCATAGCCAGGCCAATGGGAGTTTCTTCTGTAGCGACCACCCACGCGCCGGGGATGCGCCGCGCGAGCATCGGACCGCCCGAGCTTGACGCCTGGAAGATCCCGGGGCGCTCGGCAAGCGGCTTCATGCCGGGCAGGGGTGGCGGCGTGGCGCCCGGGTGGGATGCGTCGAGCAGGACCGCCGCGGAGACGTAATGTCCCCGACTGTGGATGTAGACAGTGTCCGCGCACGACACCAACGCTCGACCGAGCAGCCTACGGACGGGCCTGATCGCGGTTGCCACGGCGCCTTCCCACGCCACGGTACCCAGCCGCAGATGGGTCGCGTCGAGTCCGCAAGCACCCCGTGGCTGGCGCTGAGGGTGCGCCCATGTCGCGTGGGGCAACCGAGACGCCAGTGGAACGCCTGGCTTGGACTGCGTCGAGATCGCCTCGCCGTTGGCGTCAAACGGCGTCACTTCCGGACAGTGCGTTGAGGAGCGTGGGTTGAAAGGGTATTCGGGCGCCTGCAGCGAGGCTGCGCGGAGGCCGCCTGGAAGGGTTGCGCTGGTGGTGGTCGCAACGCGCGTGCCGCCCGCGATGGAAACGGATGCGACGTCGCCCGTGGTGAGTAGGAACACGAACTCGCCTTCTTCAGGGCTGTCGTCGCATCCCTCGGCGAAGATCGGTCCCGTCGATATCGGCGGTGCCAGGCACGCCCGGCTGCTTCTGATGGAGTTCGCGGTGAGGATCCGGGTAACGGTTTGCATACACCAACCGGCCTCTCCAGCGTCGAGCACTGGCGCCAGAGAGACTCCGCCGCCTGGCGCGGCACGCCAGGCGTACGCCCCCTGCGGTTCGGAACTGGCCACGGCGCCGAACCCCACGGAACACGCGATCGTGACCAACACGCCGAAGACCACCAGCACGAGCCCAATCGTTCGAGCCATACAGGAACCATATTCGACGCAGTCGGTCGGTTCTGCGCCAAGCCAGCGCCCTGCGCTCGGCAGGGTGCCCCACAGAGCCGCCACCTCGCCGCTGATGCCCAAGAGTAGGATGCTGCGGTTGAGCACGCCTGTCTCACCAGTCCTCGCGGGTTCTCGCTGGCTCCAAGCGCGCTCTCGATGAACCGCTCGCTGAGCATCGGGACGGTCCTGCGCCGCACGTTCAGCACCTACGCCGCCCAGGCGCCGGCTCTGTTGGCGGCGGCGCTGCTCGTCGCGGGGGTCGTGGCGCTTGACCAGGCGCTGCCCGCACGTAACACAGCGTTGGCGCTCGTGGCAGCGCTGATCGATCTCATCGCGCTCGGACTGTTCACAGGCGTGGTCGTGCTGGTAGCAGCCGACGTGTGGGACGATGGGGCACGCCGTGGCGTCGGGGGGTTGTTGGGGAGCACGTGGTCGGCGCTCGGCCGGCTGTTGTTGGCCGGCGTGGTCGCGGTTCTCGCGATCACGCTCGTGACGTCGATCGGGTCCGCGATCCTCATCGGGGTCATCGCCGAGATCCTGCTGGGCTCGAAGGCGGGCGTGGAGGTGGTGCTCCTCGGCGTGCTGGCCTTCCCGATCGTGGTGCTCGCCCCGGAGTTGTTCCTACTCACGATCTGGTCGGTCGTCGCGGCCGTCGCCGTGTTGGAGCGTCCCCGTGGCCTGCGTGCGCTTGGGCGCAGCCGTGAACTGGTGCGCGGCAACCACTGGCGGGTGCTGGCGCTGATCATCGTGCTCACGCTGCCCCTGACCCTCGTCGTCAGCGCCGTCGGCGGGGCAGCTCAGGCCGCCGGCGGCTTGGCCACGGTCGCCATCAGGCTGCTCTTGGCCACCGTGGTGGCGCCGATCCCTGTGCTCGCGGTCACCGCGCTGTACTTCGAACTGCGCCAGGCCGAGCCTACCCCGCCACCCGCCGTGCCGGCGCCGCACGCGTTCCCTCCCGAGGCACTGGTGTCTTGACGCCCCGCGGATCGTCCTCGGGCGTGGTCAACTGAGCCCGAGCAGCGCGGGTAAATCCTCCAAGGACCACAGGATCTCCGCGCCGACGTGGCGCAACGCCACCTCGTCGCCGTCGGCTGCATACCCGAAGACACGCATCCCCGCGGCCACCGCAGCAGTGACACCAGAGGGTGTGTCCTCGACGACCACGCAACCCGAGGGTCTGGCTCCCATGCTCGCGGCGGCGTGCAGGAAGAGATCAGGGTAGGGCTTGCCGCGCGGGACCGAGTACGCCGAGAACAGCGCCCCGCCCGGGAACAGACCACGCAGACCCGTCAGCCCAAGCGAGAGCCGGGTCTTGGAGACCTTACCCTGCGAGGCGACGCACACCGCGACCCCTGCCGCGCTGACGCGCGCAACCGTATCCGCGGCCCCGGGGAGGGGTCGCAGTTCGCGATGGAAAACCTCGGCGCGGTCATGCTCGAAGCGCTCGACCCAACCCTCGGGCAGCGAGCGGCCAAGCCTCGCCTGCACCTGGGAGACGACCTCGGAGAGCAGGAGCCCCTGGTAGTCACGTCGAGCCTCGGCGAGCGTGGTCGCCATGCCCTCCTCGGTCAGCATCCGCGCGAGTACCGCGTTGGAGATCCTCTCGCTGTCAACAAGAACCCCATCGCAGTCGAAGATCACAAGCTCCAGACCGTCCACGCCGCTGATCCTTACGACTTTCGCCCGCGAGCGCCTGCCCCCCCCTGGGAGGGCAGTGCATAGCGCGGCGGGGTGCAGTGCGTTGCCCCAGGATGGTTTTTCGATGCTCGTGCGGCTCCCCCTACAGCACGAATCCCGCTCAGTTGAGCGGGATCCGAGAGGTGCGCCTGGGGGGAATCGAACCCCCGACCTGCGGCTTGAAAGGCGGAATCCGGCGTGTCGTGGGGTGCCTCGGAGTCGGCTGATTTGGTTCTAGTGCAGGGAACCCGCCCATGCGCTCTCCGGCGTGGTGGCGTGGAGTTCTGTGGGGTCTGTTACGCCTCCGTTACGCCCGGGGAACTCCAGCGGATGCCCGATGTCGCCGTCGAGCAGGTGAACGTAGGTGGCGAGCGTGAACGCCGCGGAGTGGTGGCCGAGCCACCGCTGCACCTGTACGGCGTTGCGCCCTCCGCGAACAGCAGCGTTGCGCAGGTGTGGCGGAAGGTGTGGAAGCCGCCCCACTCCAGACACGCCTCCTCACGGGTCGGCTTGAGCGTCCGGCGACGCAGGTTCTCGGCGTCCAGGCATCCCCCGTTGGATGCGGCGAACACGGGGTCCTCATCCCCGGGCCACTCCGTCGTCTTGTGGTGCTCGCGCAGTGCCAGCACAAGCGAATGGCTCAGGGGGACCTCCCGGCGGGCGTAGCGGCTCTTGAGCGGCCCCATGCTCCCCTTGACGAGCGCCCGGCGCAGCTTGACGTGTGGGACCGGCCCGTCGAGTTCCAGGTGCCGCCACTGGAGCGCCACCGCTTCGCTGATCCGCAGGCCCGTAGCGGCAAGGAGCGCGAAGAACAGCCGCCAGCGATCCGGGAACAGCGCGAGCAGCGTCTCCAGCTCGTCGCGGGTCATCGCCCGGACCTCCTCTTCGGAGCCCTCGGCGGTCGGCCGGTGCGGCATGTCCGCATCCCGGGCGGGGTTGGAGCGAATCAGGCCCTCGCGTACAGCGCTCGCCAGACACGCCCGCAGCGGCTTGACGATGTTGCGGATCGTACTGTCGCTGAGCGCCCGGCCGTTCTGCTTGGCGGGGTCGCACAGCCACGCGATGAACCCGGCGACCTTCGACGGGGTGATCTCCGTGAGCTTCGCGCCCTTCGGGAAGTACCGGAACACGTACTGCTCAAGCTGCCGGCGGTATTCCTCGCGCGTGTGGTCGCGGAACCCACGCCGGCCGCGGCCCTGATAGCGCTCCACCCACTCCAGCGCATACTCACGCAGCGTCAGGCGAGAGCGGGACTCGAACTCGCCGCGGTCGATGTCCGCGGTCCGCGCTCGCCGTGCCCGGCGGGCCTCATCGAGAGTACGGCGGGACTCCCACCGCTGCTGTCCGTCAACCCGGTAGCTGAATGCGTAACGCTCGCCGCACTTGTAGATGCCCTGAGTCTTGGTCTTTTCACGCTTCGCAGCCATGTCGTCATCTGCTCCCTTTGGTCGTCGTGGCTGTCGCACAAAGGTTCGCGGCTGCGGCGGTGGCGAGGTTGGCGGCGGCGATCGGCTGGCGTGTGGTTGTTGTGCTGGGCGGGTCGTAGGCGCGGGGCGCCCAGTGGGGGCGGGGCGGTCTTCAGGCCGCTGCGGCGGCTGTTTGGTGCTTGTGGAGCTTCAGGAGGTTGTGGGTGGCGGTGATGAGCCGCCATTCGGAGTGCACCGCGGATCGTCCTCGTCGCCTGAAGCTATCTATTCGGCGGTTGTGCTTGGTCTGCGCGAATACCGGCTCGACCATCGCCTTTCGTCGTCTGTAGAGCCCGCCGGCGTAGTCGGTCGCGAGTACTTCCCGCATCGCGGTGTAGCGCCCGCCTTGCCACCCCGGCCGGGGCGTGTCGCGCTTGCCGGCGTCCGGCGGGATTAGCACCTGGACGTGCTCGTTGGCGATGACGTGGTCCATCTGTTGCTCGTTCCAGTAGCCGCTGTCGGCGACCGCGACCCCCGGAGTCTCGGTGACGCCGATCGCTTGGAGTTCTCTCTTTGTCGCTTCGACCATCGGCTGCAGGTGCCCGAAGTCCGGGGAGCTGGCGGTCACCTCGGCGGCGAGCACGATCTGCTGCTCGTTCACGACGGCCTGGGTGTTGTAGCCCTGCGTGTAGCTGCGCGGCGTCTTCACGTTGCGGGAGTCCGGGTCGGTCGTGTTGATCTTCCCCGCGGGGGTCTCCGGCGGCTGATACGGCTTCGGCGGGCAGCCGAGCCGTCGGCCTCGTTTGTCGCGTGCGTTCGCCCGGTAGTGCTCATACGTCTCGTTCGCGCGGCGTTCGACAGCGAGATCCTGCCGGAGCCGTCGCTCTGCCTCCAGCAGCCGCCCGGCGCGCGCACGGCCGACCGGCTTCGCTTCGCGGCGGCGGTGCTCGTCGAGCTGGCGGCGAGCCTCGCGTAACCATCCCTCGCGGCCCTGGACGCGCGGGACGATGACCTCCGCGTCAAGCTCGATCTTCACCCCCGCGTCGGCCCCGCAGGCCGCGTCGGTCTCCGCGCTCTCCTTCTCCGCGCGGTCGCGCTCCAGCTTTTCCTTGGCTTCCCGCAGGGCGCTGCGGCGCCCCTCGCTGGTCCGCAGGCGCTCGGGCAGCTCATCGCCACGCGCATCCCCGTAGAGCTCGTCCTCGGCCGCGTCGAGCGCGGCGGCCTCCTTGAAGATCTCCCGCACGAGCTGCTCGTAGTCGAGGTTGGAGTGATGCGAGGCGTTCGCGTGAACCTTCGTCCCGTCGATAGCGATCACCCCGACCTTCACCAGCCCCGCCTCCTTGCACAACGAGAGCACCGAGCTGAACAGCCCGGCGAGCGCATCCTCGTGGCGGGCACGAAACCTCGCGATCGTCGCATGGTCGGGCGCCTGGTGAGCCGCGATCACCCGGTAGGCGACATCCTCCACGCACCTGCACTCGATTCCCCGCGAAGAACGCTCGCCCCTCGCGTAGGCATAGAGCAGCAACGAGACCCCATCATCGACGGCTCAAACGCCGCCCGGCCCCACCCGTCCTGGCGGTAGGAGCCATAGAACGCGGAGAGATCCATCTCCTCGACCGACGCCAACACAAACCAAGCCAAATGACCGTCCGGCAGCCAATCACGCGGGTCCGGAGGCATCAAAAACACCTGCTCACGATCACACGCCAAGAAGTTCATAGCCATGCCCTTAAGTCTCCTTAAACCGCTCGGATGGACCGGGGGTTTGTGCGACAGCCACCGTCATTTCCAGCACCTCCCGTTCCAGCACGTTCACCAGTTCGCGGGGCTTCACACTTCCCGGCGCCGCGCGTACGCCTCCAGGTCCCGCCGCGCCCGTTCCGCTTCCCGCTCGACCACCCCGCGTGCCGCCTGCGCGAGCAGGTCGTCAGGCTCCCGCACCGCCTCGCGGCCGGCTCCCTTGGAGCATCTCGCGGGCCTGCGCTCCCTCGGCGCGGGCACCCCTTCCGTCAGACCCTTCAGCGGGACCTCCAGCGTGTCCGCGAGGATCAGCAGCGTGAGAAGGCCCGGCTCGCACTGCCCCCGCTCAAGCACACCGATCTCGTTGCGGTGGACGGAGGCGACTTCCGCGAGCCCTTCCTGCGCGAGGCCCCGCCGCTCGCGTAGGCCGCGTAGGTTCTCCCCGAACACGCCCAGCAGCCGGGCGCGCTCGACCGTGTAGGCGTCGTAGGCGTTGCCGTCATGCTCGGCCATCACGCCTCGCCTCCGGTCATAGTCCCGTTCTTGAAGTGCGTCGGGGCCTTGCGCTCCGTCGGCACTGGCAGACCTTCGAGCAGGGCACCCGGCGTGACCTCCAGCGTGTCGGCGAGGATCAGCAGCATCGACAGGTGTGGGTCCCGCTTCCCTCGCTCCAGCGCGGCAAGATGGGTACGGTGAACGTTGGCGATCCCCGCCAACATTTCCTGCGAGACGTTCCGGCCGTCACGCTCAGCGCGCAGCTTCTCTCCGAACGTGAGCAGCAGCCGCTCATGCTCGACCGTGTAGGCGTCGTGCTCGGCCATCACGCCTCGCCCTCCGTCCCCGGTCCCGTCGAGCGCCCCCATCCCCGCGTCGAGCGCCGGGACGGCCGGTACCACGGCGGCCGATCGTCGTCTACATCGGCGTGGGCGTCACCCGGCTCGTCCCACTCCCTCGCGCAGTACGTCGCCGACCCGAGATACTGCAACGCCTCCCCCAGACGCACCGCGAGCAGAAACAACGCCTCGGAGTCGGCCTCCCCAGCATCGAGCAGCCGGCCAGCATCCTGCACCGCCCGGCGGGCGTCCTCGCGGAGCCCGTCAATCCGCTCGACCGCCTTCCTGCTGGTCTGCCTCCAGGCCCGATGCTGCGGAGACTCCGGCAAGACGACGGTCCGGCGTACCCGCGCCGCCCGCCTGCGTCCCCTCCCCGTCAGCACCCACCAGACCATCCCCTGCCGCTTCACAGGCTCAAGCGCCCCGGCCTCAATGAGCGCGTCAAGCTGGGGCCGCAGGCCGCGCGCAGTCCAGGGGCCGTGGACGAACCCAAGGTGCTCCGCGACGTTGGACATCCTCGCGCCCTCGCCCCTGCCCCCGCCGTGGCATTCCGCGCGGTCGATCGCGGCGAGCACCACCGCATCGGAAACCGGCTCGAACCGGCGCAGCTCGTCCACCAGCTCGCCGGGGTTGGTGATGATGGCGGCGCTCATATGGCAATCAGCTCCAATGCGTCTATGCGCCGAGCGCACGCCGACGCGCGCACCCGCTCGCCGTCGAGGATCACGACGCCATCGGCTACCAGCCGAGTGAGCGCTTCGTTGACGGTGAAGGGGTCGAAGTCGAAGACCTCGATCTCCAGTTCCGCTCGTGTCCAGCGCTCCGGATGATCGTCACGGAGCACCTGTAGGACGATCGCGCGTTCGACCTGCTCCTCATCGGTCCAACCCTGCTGCTCATCGGTCATCTTCGGTTCCTCCTTGTGGTTGGAGGCCCCGGGGGCGGTCTTATGGCGAGGAAGACACCGGCCCGTATCGGTAGGGTGTCTGACGCGCCTTGGAGTTCACGCTCCTCGGTGCCACGGCGCCCGGGCAGTCCTGCTGTCGCGGGCGCCATGATGTTCTGTCCCGGATAGCGTAGCGCTTAGATAAGCCCGCGTCAATGAGGGGTAAAGGAAGGCATGGCGCCTACGACTGCGCCGTGAGAAGGTGCTGATGTGCCGCGCTCGCCCGCTCCCGACCAAGCCCTGGCAGCCGTGCTCAAACGGCTGCGCGAGGAGCACCCGATGACGCAAGAGGCGGTTGCGTGGCACGCCGGGATCGCCGTTGCAACGCTGGCGAAGATCGAGAACGCGCAGACGGCTCCGAGCTGGGACAGCGTGTGCCGGGTCATCGACGCGCTGGGCGTGTCGCTCACGGAGTTGGCGGCAGCCGTGGAATCCGAGCGTTAGGCACGCTCTGGCTGGGCTCCACTCGATAAAGCCGTTCGTGCGGCCCGAGCGCTTCCACGTAGGCGTCGAGGTCGGCGGGCATGAGACGGCGGTCCTCACGCCGGGGCCTCGATCGCTGCGTCAAGGTGCGAACGCTTGAAGAGGAGCCTGCGCCCGTCGCGGCGCGGCGTGAGGCGTCGCTGGCTCACCAGGTCGTAGATGCGGCTCGTCGGACAGGCGAGATGTTCCGCTGCCTGCTCCACGCCGATCCAGGGCTCCGGCTTGCCTCCTCCTGCGAGGCTGTCGGCGAGCAGATCGGCGACGCGCTCGGCGATGGCCTGCACGAACGCATCGGGGACTTGCAGCTCCAGGGCGCCCGCGCTCATGTTCGTCTGTGCCCGTGGGATCGCATCGGCTCTCTGTAGGTAAGCCGAGCACGGCCCCCTCCGAGCAAGCGAATCCCTCGCGCGTCCATTGCCACCACGCCCAGGCGACTCGATGCCGACCGCGACCGCGGGGAGCCAGGGTTACCCGAGGCCACCCGCACCGCCGGAGCCCAGTTGATCTACCCCTGGGAGCAGAAGCGGGCGGCCCCCCGCCAGGGAGTAACCGCTGTCGCGTGAAGCCGAAGGCGGAACCACCATCAGGCCGCCCGCGGGAAGGCGAGTTCAGCTCGCCGGTCACTGCACGCCGGACCGCCCGGCGTGCCTCCCGTCCGTTCCTCCCAAAATGCCACCAGCAGCCCCCACGCCCGCCACAAGATCACGAGCACGACCATCCCGCATCATGCCCAGAGGTAACACCGGCCCCAGCATCAACCCAGCTCCACCAGTCCCCCCGTTTGCCCTCCTTCGTTTTCCGTCAGCTATCTCATACCCTGGCCGCCCGCTCGCTCCCAGCGCTCACTCTGCACCTGGCCCCCACCCTGCACATTTGTGTTGTGGTGGGTCGAGGAAGGGGGTCCCCGGGTAGGAGCGAAGCGGAGAGGCGGGGACCCCCTTCCTCAATGCCAGGCGCAGAGCCACAAACCACCATCGAGCGGGCGGCCAGGGTGCCCCACTCGGATGCCTCACCCGGAGAGCGGCACACAGACGAAGACCCGAGAGCGGCACCCGCGCTTCAAAATCACAATTCGTCTTTTAGCCACTCGGCCGCACTATCGGCGAGCTTTGCGCGGTAAGCCCACCGAGGGAGGCCGGGGTCTGCAATCCGCAGGACGAGTACACCGGAGGGCACCGCTTGGAGTGCGACGCCCACAAGATCACGCCATTCGCTGGCAGACTTACCACGCACCAGCCACAGGTCCCCGAACCCATGCCACCAACTATCCGTGTTGGCCTTGACGATCTCGTGAGCCTGCGCCCGTTGCTCGGGTGTCGAGCGGTTGATGACGATTGCGAAGTAGGGACCTTCGGCACTCATAGCTCGAGGTCCTGGTCGTCGGGCGGTTTCGGGAGTCCCGGTGGGCCGCCCGATAGACCGCCACGAAGCGTCGGCGGTAGCTCCTCGACATAGTCTCCGGCTATCGAGTCGCCGAGTGTCATCCGTTCATATTCGATGAGGTCGCGTCCGCTGACTTGGCCCAGCTGGAGCTTCATCGGAGCCTTCACATTGATCGCCACAACCACCCCGATCAGCAAAACAAGGATAACTGCACCAAAGGCGAGGACCCAAGGAACGAGGTGCCGGAGTTCCTTCTGGGTCGCCAGCACGCCTATAGCAGCGACGACTCCCAACTCCACAATTGCCAGCACCCCTGCATAGAAGCCCAGCACCGTCTTCGGCGTTGAGTAGACCCCGCCTTCCGTCCGCCTGGATCGGCTCACCATCGTCACGAGGCTACTCGGAATCGGCATTCTCAGCCTGAACTAGCACATGGACCACGTGTGGAGCCGTCGCCGGGAAGGTACCGCAACGTAGCTCGTTAGACGGTGTCGGCACGACGAGCGGCTTGCGCGGACAGGGCCGGGAGGTCCAGCGTGATCTCGCGGGCCGGCACGCGCTCGCGCCGGTCATGGCCTCTGAGGTCCGGCGGGAGCCTGGGCACCCGCAGCATCCGCCAGTCCCCAGCGAGAATGCGCTCACGGGTCGTGAACACGATGCGGTCGCGCCCGCGATAGTCGCCCTGCAACGGGTCCTGGTCTGGCTTTCCGCGTGACGCGCAAAGCGCCTCGTCCGCCGCGCGCACCAGCGCGGTCAGCGTGTTCTCACGCAACGTGACGAGCACCATCGCGGGCGGGATCGGATGGTGCGCGAAGCGGCCGTCCATCCACCCCTCCGTGAGAAACCAGTCGTAGCGGCGCAGACGGTCGAGCTGCTTATGCGGACGCGCGGTGCGGTCGAACTCGATCAACACCGCCTGACACGGCTCTGCACCGCCGAGGATCAGCGTCGCGTCGGGCTTCAGGACGCCCTCCCGCGAGTCGGCCCGGTCGAACACGGGCGGCAGCGACGCACGGAGCGCACAGTCTCCATCCGGTGGCTGCTCCTCGCGGGGGTCGATCTCTCCCCGTCGGGGGCCATGCCAGTCGAAGGGCATCGTGTCGAGCAGCGGGCCGTCCTCGGCGTGCGCCCTGCGGGCGATGTCGAGCACGATCGCGTTGACCTGTAGGTCGTGCTCGACGTAGGCGATGCTGTGGATGTCCGCCGGGGTGTAGGACTTCACCTCGGCGCACATCCCGCAATCCTCCAGCACCCGCCAGCCCTCGACGGTCAGGCGGTAGTTCCACTCGTAGCTGCCCGCCGCAGCGGGCGGACGGAACTTGTCGATCAGCCCGTGGTCGTGCAGCAGGCGCAACCGCCGCCGCGCGCACGTCGAATCCCCACCCCACCCAAGGAGCGCCATCTGACTCGCGGACAGGTAGTTGACATCGTGCAGCAGCGCCAGCAGGCCCCGGTCGCGCTCCGTGACCGCCACCGGCCTCGATGCCCCTGGCCGCTTGCCCCAATGGATCGTCGCCGCGCCCAAGCCCCAGCCGGCCCTCGCCGCCCGCTCGGCAGCCGAACTCGCCACGGCCCTACGACCTCGCCTGCACGGCCAGACGCCTGCCGCCACCGACTCGTGATCCCTGATCGCCACGACATACCTCCAGCTCGATCCGCGCGACGCTCACCGCCGCTACTCAGAAAGCCGAGCAAGGGCGAACAGACGCAACGAAACCGGGGCCATCCGGCGAGATTCGGTACATGCCGCGCCGCCTCCCATGTAACCCTGGGGCACTGGACGGCTTGCCGACTCATATGGGGCGCAAACCGACTCGGAACTCGCGTCGGCTGCAATCGATCGTGTACCGTATGCGGCCTGTCCCAGCCAACCGAACGGGGCGGGAGGAGTAGCAGCCATCAGCCAAGACGCAGCCCGCTCATTCTGGAAGGCCGCGAGCATCGCCAACAAGAAGGGCCACACGTTCGCCTCCATCGCGCTGGATGTAGACGGTGGCCGCATCTTCACGCCTGACGGGAACTGGCCTGTCGCAGGCGCGAGGGCCAGCGTCGGAACCCCAGAGGCGCCCTCCGTATTCCGCAAAGCCTGCCTCACGATCACCGGCGAGGGTTGGGAGGTCACCGCAGAGGCCGGATTCGGCTCCGAGCGAAAGGCGCGGGACTTCGCGGCCAAGGTCAACGCTGCCGCAGGGACGAGCAACACCACCCCGCCTCCGGTGTGCGCGGCCGAGCCAACGCGGCCCTCCAAGTCACCGGATCTCCCCACGCGCAGCAAGCCAGTCCTGCGCCTGCCCCACGACCACCGGATGGTCGAGGTACGTGGCGAGAGCCACTACGTAGCGGCCCTCGAACGAGTCGTCTCCGCGCAGGGCGTCAACCTCAAACGGGTTCATGAATTTGACCTTGATGACATTTGGCTACGCCTCATCCCCGAGCCCACGAATCCCTACGATCCCAGAGCGCTCATGGTCGCCTCCTCCGAGGGCGACTGTCTCGGGCACATCGGGCGCGAGAACGCCGCCAAGTACGCCGAGATCATCACCGAGCTTGCCGGGGGACATGACCTCTGGTGTCGAGCCCAGATCGGCGGAGGACGCTACGACGATGGCTGGCGCATCGGCGTCTGGGTATTCATGGTTTCGCCCGGCGATCTCGCCAAACAGGCAGGCCGAGTCGCCGCGCAGTCAGTCGCCACCCTCGAAAGCAAGTGGCACGAAGCGACCATCATCCACACCGGGGCGATGGACACCTTCACGGCGACCCTGGCCCAGATGCGAGCCGCTGACCAGGACCCCGACGGGGAGCACATGCAGTTCGCCCGCGCGGGCTTGGAGAAAGCGATCCGCAGCTACGCGCGAGCGGTCAAAGCACTACAGCAAGCGGTCAACGACTTCCACGGCAACCCCTGACGCAGACAGCCGTCGGCGGCTTCCTGCGACAGGTGAGCGCGACAGCACTTTGCCTATGCGTGCTCTGGCGTGGGAGCTGGCGATGTCGGCTGGTTGGCTTCCCGGGTCTGCTGGACGCGCTCGTCGAGGTTCCGAACGTACTCGTCGGCCGTGATCTCGCCCTCGACTAGGCGGCGGAAGGTGTTGGGCTCAGCGGGCGGCACTGTATTCCTCATGCGTTGCTTCCTCCTAGTATTGCGCATCGGACGGCGGCTCCAAGCTCCTTACAACGTCGATGACGGAGGCAAGGAGCGTGATGTAGGTTCGATCAACCGGCGAGAAGGCATCCTTGCGGACCGCCAGGACGTTCAGCACACCATCGATCTCGCCGGCCCTCCAAAGGGGAACGGACACGATCGACTCGTACTGGCGGTCATCCTCAGCCTTTGGGTGGCGCGTGAATCGCTGGTCTTCGCTGAGATCGTTCGACCACTGAACGCGACCGTGGTCCAACGCCACACCCGCGAACGAACCCTTGATCGGCAGACGGAACCGCTCCCGGCTCTCCATCCGGTGGCCAAGCGCCGGGAGTAGCCCCGTACTGTCCGCCATCACGAAATCGTCCCCACTCCAACGGAGGATCGAGAATCGCACGTCGCCCCGCGCGGCGTCTCGGTGATCGCGCTGGAGCAGCTTGTGCGCTGGCTCGAAGATGCCAGTCTCGATGAAGTCGCGCGTTGAGAAGCTCGGGAGTTCCTTGGCGATCACTTTGCGCAGATCCCCGAGCGCATCGCGCACGTGCTCGGCATACGTCTCGTACGCGCCAAGCTCGCCGGCGCGGGACTCAAGCTCGCGGATCTTCGATTTCAGGCCCTCGCCATCGTCAGCGCCACCCAGGGCCGCCCCGACCACGAGTCCCACGAACAGCGCGCCCAAGGCGGCAAGGACAACCACCCAGAGGGGAGCGGTGTGCTTCGTCAGCAGTGCCAGGAGGAGCGGCACGACCAGAGCGGCCACAACGGTCACCACGACCGCGATACCAAGCTCGCGCGGCAGCGGGCCAACGATGGCGGACAGACGGCTTACGCCCTTCTTCACGCCTGCGCACCTTACGGGCCGCATCCGACAGACGTACGCAGATGTGGGTCAGTACCCCTCCAGCAGCTCCACGAACGAGCTATAACCGAATGTTGTGGACGGCGTTGAGGGGAGAGGCGGCGTACCTTCCCGGTTGTTGAAGACCGAAGCCGGTGATGGCCGGCAGGAAGGCACGCCGATGACGAATGTTCGCACGCTCCCCGTCGGGGAGGGCAACGAGGAGATCACGCTCGCGCTCGATGAGCTCGCGCGGGAGGGCGCGCGGCGGATGATTGCCGCCGCGCTGAGGGCGGAGGCTGACGAGTACGTCGAGCGGTTCAGCGATGAGCTGGACGGCGACGGGCACAGGGAGGTGGTCCGCAACGGTCGCGCGCGGGAGAGGAAGGTGACGGTCGGGTCGGGCACGATCGGGGTCCGGGCGCCGAGGGTCAACGACAAGCGCGTCGATGAGGAGGGTGAGCGTAAGCGGTTCAGTTCGCGGATCTTGCCCGCCTATGCGCGGCGCTCACCGAAGGTCGGGGAGGTGATCCCGATCCTGTACTTGCGTGGCCTGTCGACCGGTGATTTCCGTCCAGCGCTTGAGGGCCTGCTCGGCGAGGACGCCGCGGGGCTGTCTGCGACGTCGGTCAGTCGGTTGTGTAAGGAGTGGGAGGCTCACCACGACCGGTTTCGTCAGCGGCTGTTGAGCTTCAGCCGCTATGCGTACCTGTTCATGGACGGGATCCATGTCCGGGTTCGCCTCGGCGAGGATCCCAAGGTGTGCCTGCTGATCGTGATCGGCGTCCGCGAGGACGGCGTCAAGGAGTTGCTCGCGGTCGAGGATGGCTACCGCGAGTCGACCGAGAGCTGGGCTGGCGTGTTCCGCGATCTGAAGCGTCGTGGCATGAACGAGCCCAAGCTCGTCGTCGGCGATGGCGCCCTGGGCGCGTGGGCGGCACTCAGGGACGTGTTCCCCGGCGCGGTCGAGCAGCGCTGCTGGTTTCATGCAGCGGGGAACGTGATCGACGCTCTCCCCAAGCGCCTGCAACCGCGCGCGAAGGGACTGCTGGGCGAGATCATCGAGGCCTCGACCCGCAAGGACGCCAAGCACGCACTCGAGGTGTTCCGTGAAGAGTACGGCGCAAAGTACCCCAAGGCGCTGGCGAAGCTCGACCGCGACTGGACACCGCTGACGGCGTTCTACGACTACCCCGCCGAGCACTGGCGGCACCTGCGGACTACCAACCCGATCGAGAGCTCATTCGCGACCGTCCGCCTGCGAACCCGCGTCACCAAGGGCGCTGGCTCGAAGACCGCTGCACTCGCGATGGCCTACAAGCTGCTCGAGTCAGCGCAGGGGCGCTGGCGCCGGTTCAACGGCCACGAGCTCGTCGCCGAAGTACTCGACGGCGTGAAGTTCAAGGACGGCATCAAGGCAACAGACGACGAGAACCAAGACAACCAGACGACAGACGAGAGGGTCGCCGCCTGATCATCCTTCGTCGCCAAATCCACAACATTTGACAATTGCTCTCCACGAACACCCCCAGCGCGCAGCGTGTCACCGCTTGCGTTACGCCCCTGTTACGCCCGGCGCTCCCGGTGGCCCCCCCAACGGCCCTCTCTCAACAAAAAAACCCCACGTTTGCAGGGCTCCTTTGTAGTGCGCCTGGGGGGAATCGAACCCCCGACCTGCGGCTTGAAAGAACCCCCCGGCAGTGTCGCGCAGTGTCGCGGAGTCCGTGAATTGGCTCTATTGCTGGAGATTCGCCTCCAGCTCGTGCGCCGTTGTGCCGTCGAATGGCGTGAGGCTCCTTACCACCCCCTTACCACCCTGGATGCTCAGCGGCTCGCCGAGGTCGCCGTCGAGCAGGTGGACGTAGCGCGCGAGCGTGAACGCCGCGGAGTGGTGGCCGAGCCACCGCTGCACCTGTACGGCGTTGCGGCCCTCGGCGAACAGCATCGTCGCGCAGGTGTGGCGGAATGCGTGGAATCCGAGCCACGGCAGGCACGCCTCCCCCGGATCGGCTTCAGCACCCGGCGGCGCAGGTTCTCCGCGTCCAGACACGCCCCGTTCGACGCCGGGAACACAGGGTCCTCCGCACCGGGCCACTCCGCCGCCTTGTGGCGGTCGCGGAGCGCCAGGACCAGCGCATGATCCAGCGGGACCTCCCGGCGACCGTAGCGGCTCTTGGGCGGTCCCATGCAGCCCTTCACGAGCGCCCGGCGGACCTTGACGTGCGGACAGGAGCCGTCGAGCTGTAGGTGGCGCCACTGGAGCGCCACCGCCTCGCTGATCCGCAGGCCGGTTGCGGCCAGGAACCAGAAGAACACCCGCCACTGCTCCGGGCACAGGTCGAGGAAGGTCGCCAACTCCTCGCGGCTCATCGCGTGGACCTCCTCGTCCTCGGTGTCCTCGGCGGTCGGCCGGTGCGGCAGGTCCACGTCCCGCGCGGGGTTGGAGCGGATCAAGCCCTCCCGTACAGCGGTCGCCAGGCACGCCCGCAGCGGCTTGATGATGTTGCGGATCGTGCCGTCCGAGAGCGCCCTGCCCTGCTTGGCGGGGTCGCACAGCCACGCGACGAACCCTGCGACCTTCGACGGGTTGACCTCCGTCAGTCGCACACCCGCGGGGAAGAACCGGAACACGTACTGTTCGAGCTGGCGCCGGTATTCCTCGCGGGTGTGGTCGCGGAACCCGCGCCGGCCGCGGCCCTGGTAGCGGTCCACCCACTCGCGGGCGTACTCGTGCAGCATGACCCGGGAGCGCTCCTCGAACTCGCCGCGGGCTATGTCAGCCGTGCGGGCTGCCTTCGCGCGCCGTGCCTCATCCAACGTGCGGGCGCTCTCCCATCGCTGCCTGCCTTCCACTTCGTATTGAAAGCAGTAACGGCTCCCGCGCTTGTAGATGCCCGGGGTCCTCGTCTTCTCGCGTCGAGCAGCCATCAGGTTCGTCTCCTTTCGCTGTGCTGGACAGGGATTACGGTGCTCACGACAAGGCTTCGATCGCCGCGTCGAGGTGCGAGCGCTTGAACAGGAGCCTGCGCCCGTCGCGGCGCGGCGTGAGACGCCGCTGGCTCACCAAGTCGTAGATGCGGCTCGTCGGACAGGCAAGGTGCTCTGCGGCCTGCTCCACCCGGATCCACGGCTCGAACGGACTGGTTCTCGAAAGGTTGTCGGCGAGCAGGTCGGCAACGCGCTCGGCGATGGCCTGCACAAACGCATCGGGGACTTGCAGCTCCAAAGCGCCCGCGCTCATGCTCGCCTGTCTCTGAGGACTCGCATTGACTCTCTGCATGGAAGCCGGGCAACGGCCCCGCCACGCAAACGAATCTGCCGAGCGCGCCCCCCTCAGCGCAGCGACTCGCGCATGGCGCGACCCGCAGCGAGTGGAGAGGTTCACGTATCGATGAGCGACGAATCACGGCTCCTCCAAAGGGTTTGGGCTCCTTTGAGCCAGTTGGGCACCTGCCCAACTGGGTGCGGCCTTTGCAGGTCGTGGAGGAGCTGTCAAGCAAGTTCGCAAGTGACGGCAGTGCCCCGCCGCAGGCGGGGACTTGAACTTGCTTTACAGCGGGGGAACGACCTGCTACCCCATCCCGGCGCGCCGCCGCCGGCTGACTTTCACCAGCGAACAAGGAAACACCCACGACCCGCAACACCCGACGCTCCCAATGAGCCATCGGCCGACCTCGATGACAGCCGACTTGCCGCCCGACGCGCTCCTGCGGCTCCAACTCCGGCTCCAGCCCACCGACCGCCATCCCCCACGTCATGCCATCCCCTCCACGCCGCAACCGGCCCCTCAGCCCGCCCACCAAACACACCCGCGCCGACGACCCACGTCCGTCCTCCCCCTCCGACCCCCACCGACCAATCCCTCCCAGCCCTCCTTGTCGTTGTTCTCCACTTCCACTCTGCTGCCCGCTCGCCCCCCTCCCACGCTCTGCGCCTGGCCCCACCAAAACATCTGTGATGTGGTGGGTCGAGGAAGGGGGTCCCCGGGTAGGAGCGAAGCGGAGAGGCGGGGACCCCCTTCCTCAATGCCAGGCGCAGAGCCAAATCTCGCCCGCGAGCGGGCAGCAGGGTGTCCGTCTGGGGTGTTCGCCTTATAGACGTACACCCAAACGAACACCCAGACGGACACCCCGCACCCCAAACAGCGGCGGGGACAAGACCGCCACGCCCAGTCCTGCGGCGTGACGGTCTTGCGGTCCTCAGTTGACCTGACCGACGATCTGGACCATGCGGAAGGCGGCGCGGGTGGCGAACACGTACCCGTCGCTGGTCTGGTTGATAAGGCCGTTGGTCCGTAGGGACCGTATGGTGTCTTTGATGAGCTTGCCGCGTTCGAGGGCACGGGCGAGGTCCCAGATGGACCAGATCGGCAGGTCATCCCCGGTGAGCAGGTACAGCATGTCGCGCTCGATCGCGTTGAGCTCGGCGACGATAGGGTTCTCGTCAGGCATGGGAGGCATCTTCTCCTGTGCTCAGGTCCCGGCGTTGGGTTCCTGCCCGCGCCGGGGCCGATTGTTATGGTCTGGGCATCAGCTTACCACGCGATGCCTCAAAATGATTCGTAATGACTCAGCCTGACTCCGAGTCGGTGTCCTTCACGGTTCGTCTCCCACGCGAGACCGCTGATCGCCTCCGAGAGATCGCGGCCAGCGAAACCCGCTCCGTCGCGGCCGAACTTCGCCGAGCCGTCCAAGCGCACGTCGATCGGGCATCCCAGGGCAGCAAGCCCGGGGGCCGCTAGCGCGCTCGCGGGATCGGCACGGTCAGCCGTATGGAGTCGGCAAATAGCGCACCGCGTGGGCGACCGTCCGCGCCGTCGCAACGGCGCTCGGCGTGACCCTGGGCGAGCTTGACACCGCGATTGACGCCGCAGAAGCCGCCTCGCCGTAGATTCAACGATGTTGACTTAAGGCGAAACACCATGAGCTACTCTTGACAGGAGGGCGCGCGCAAGGTCGATTGGAGGGGTTCGCCTCAAGGCGAACCAGCTACTGCTCCAAGCCGGGGATGTCGAGTCGTCCGCTGCTCAATGTGAGGTTGACACCGAGCGATTCTAGGAACCAAATTACGGCACTCGCGTGGTATGCAAGTCCGAACTCGACGATTCGATGCACCGTCTCGCGATAGCGCGTCTCGCCGTCGCGGACATCGACTACCTCGTAAGCCTGCACCCGCTGCGATTCGCTGCCATACGCCGCTCCCACCGCCTTGGTGCCGTTGTGAAACGTGATCAGCGGCGAACCTGAGCAGCCCTCGATCACCGGATAAGGGAGTCTGATCCGTTGGTGACGCCCCTCGCGCTGAACAGCAACGGCAGTACCCGTGAAGGAGCCCACATCGAACGGCTCCCGCCCCGAGTAGTAGCCGATCAGGTTGACATTCGTGCCCATCAGTACCTCAGCAGGATCAAGGAACGGGAGAAAGCACGGAGTCGGCCTGCCCACAGCGAGCGGCAAATAGGCGAGGTCAAGCCCGATGTCGGGCGGAGGGGAAAAGTGCTCTTCTACTGGATAGACTCGCCGCTCTTTCGCATCGATGATCCCAACTCGCACCTGAACGCCTTCCGCGTCTATCCGACTCACTACGTGAAGGCAGGTGAGGAAGCCTCCGTCTGGGGTCACGGGGAAGGCGCTGCCCGCCAGCGAGAGGGGCTGCTGGTTCTCATCGAGCACAGCAACTGGGTAGACGATGTCGTGGGTGTTCATGGTCGCCTCAGGGCTCAGGGTTCCTGCTCGGCCTTCTCCAGCGCGTCACCATTGGCGAGGTCGGACGTGGCCGCCGGGCCGTCGCTGCGGCGACGGAGTGCCCATACCGCCGAGGCGCCCCCGGTGATGATGGCGGCGATCGCGACGGCTTCGCTACGCAGTACGACGGCCACGACGATCGCCAGGACCACCACCGCGAGGAACGCGACAAGGGCGATCCGCTGGCCGTCGCGCTCCCCCTTGTAGTAGGAGCGCATCGACTCGTGGTCGATCTCTCGTAGCCCGTCGATTGTGCGGCGCCGATGCTCCGTCTCGGCCGTCCACTGATCCACGATCTCCCGTGCAAGGCCGGGCTCCACCTGGTTGTATGCGGCAAGCACGTCGGGGGGCGGCAGCGGGCCGCGAAAGCCTGCCCACGCGACACGTCCAACAAGGTGCGACGGGTCGTTGCCGGCGATCTCCCCGTCGATCGCCTCCTCAGACGGCTGGAGGTCTTGTGCGGGCTCGCCGCCGGTTACGTCACCGGGCGTCGCCACGGAAGAGTCGTTCGCCGTCGCGCTGTAGCGATCGGCCGTCTTCCCACAGGGACCCGTAGCGGCGGCGCGCGAGCACCGGCGCTGGGCGCCCACGGCCGGACAGCCGGAAGACGGAGGCCATGCCATCCAAGAGGCCCGCGCGGCGAGCCGCCGCGATGCGAGCCCGGCGACCCGGATGACGAGAGACGTTGACGCTCATGGATAGAAGTCTAGTGCTCGCTGCGGCGCCGTGTCGAGGACCGCATAATGCCGCCCGGCGCAGCCCTTCCGCTCGGCGCCTTACCACTTTCCTTACCACCCCCACCGTTCCCGGCCCTCCCCGCCGGGTCGTGGGCACAGAAAAGCCCCGCGTGAGCAGGGCCTTTCCGAAGTGCGCCTGGGGGGAATCGAACCCCCGACCTGCGGCTTGAAAGGCCGCAGGCAATATGCTGAGGCGAACGTTTTCGGGGGCTCTACATCGCTTATTTTGGCAATATAGCGGTTGATAGAGGCTTGATGGGTACTCGAAGCGGTACTCGTCCATGCGCGGTACTCATGTGGTACTCTCTGTGCATGACATCGATCGACAGCAAATCGCACAGCGACGGTCCGACCGGCGCACTGGTCGTCGCGAAGAGCAGCGACGGGCCTGTATACGAGGCGAAGTGGCGACGCGCAGGCCGGCAGGTCAAGCGTCGTGTCGGACCGGCGTGGCTCGAGCGCGCACCCGACGGGAAGGGCTGGTGCCCCCGCCGTGGCCGCGTACCGGACGGATACCTCGACGAGAAGCGCGCGACGGTGCGCATGGCAGAGATGATCGCCGAGCACGAGCAGCAGGAGCGCGCGATCGAAGCGGGCGAGCAGGAGCGCCGCGAGCACGGCGTGAGCTTCCGCGAGCTCGCCGCGGAGTGGCTGGAGTACCTGGAGCGCGAGCGTGGCGCGAAGCCCTCGACGCTGCGCGACTACCGCTACATGCTCGCCGAGCCCGGCGCGCCGCACCGCCGCGGCAAGGGCAGCAGTCCCGGCGTCGTCATGGCAGCGTTCGCAGAACGGCCGATCGCCAAGGTCACAACGCGGGAGATATCGGCATTCCTGCGTCAGCTGGACGGCTCGGGCATCACGCCGCGCACGGTCAACAAGCACCGCCAGGTGCTCTCCGCGATCTTCAACTACGCGCGCCGCACCGACACCCACGGTCTGCCGTCCAACCCGGTCGAGGGGACGACCAAGCGCCGCGAGCCCCCGCCAGCGGTGATCGACTTCTACGAGCCCGAGGAGATCGAGACGCTCGCCGACGCCGCCGCGAACGGCCTTCACCGCGGCGCGCAGCCCCGTGGACTGAGCGCCGAGGAGATCGCCTGGCGGGCGCGCGAGGACGCACAGGACGCCGAGCTGTTCCGGCTCGCCGGCTACACCGGCCTGCGCTTCGGCGAGCTGCTCGCGCTGCGCTGGGAAGACATCGACCTCGACACTCGCAGGCTGACCGTCCACCGCGCCGTCTCCGCCGACGTCGAGGGTCCCACCAAGAGCTGGCAGGCCCGCTTCCTCCCCATCGCGGACCCCGCCGCCGAGGCCCTCGCCCGCCTGCAGGCCCGCGGCGACTACACAACCCGCGAGGACTACGTCTTCTGCTCGCGCCTCGGCCGGCGCCTCGACGCCTCAGCCGTCCGCCGCCGCTTCAAGGCAGCCCGCGACGCAGCCGGCCTACGGCCCCTACGCTTCCACGCCCTACGCCACGCCGCCGGCAGCCTCGTCGCCCGCCACACCGACGCGCGCTTCGTCCAGGACTTCCTCGGCCACTCCCGGATCACGACCACGGAGCGCTACATGCACGCCAAGGCGCGACCCGAGGATGTCGACCGAGTCAACCTCGCGTTCGCCCCGCGCGCCGTCACCGAGTAGCACTCAGCCCACCGTCGCCTTGCCCCGCACGGTCGCCTCGACCTCATCCCGGAGGAAGATCCAGCGACGCCCCAGCTTGTGACCCGGCAGCAACCCCCGCCGGGCGTATTCGAGCACCGTCGAGACCGGCAGGTCCAACAAGTCGGCGACCTCGCGTCCGCCGAGGACATCCTCGCGCGTGAGCCGAGGGCGGGCTGCAGTCGGTGCGTGGACAGCGCTCATCGGTTCGGGGAGCCCGGGCTCATAAATTGGTCTCGCCGGCCCGTGGGGTTGGGCTCCCCCCTGCGCTCCGTCAGGCGCGATCCGAGGTTGACGACATGCGCCAACGTGACCTTTCCTGGCCGGGCGCTTGGACGGGCGCATTTATTCATGTGACAACGCCCCGTTGTCGGCGGCACAAAAAGTATCGATTTGCAGCGATCTTCATGGCTGTAGGCCCTCCGCTCTTAATGGGAGGACAGATCGGAGGGGAGACCGGAGGACAGATCGGAGGACAGATCGTCGTGGGCTCCCCCCCAAAACCGTCCATCGGCAACCCGCAGTCGAATCGATCCCCGTTGGGCGCGTCCGGCGCCCCTCCTGAAGTCTGCTTGGACTGCACATCTCTATTGACGCCCGAAACGTGACCGCTACCCCCATCGACTTTTGGACGACCAAGTTCGCCTGGTGGCTTGCGGGCGAGGGAGGGCGCTCGTGCGCTGCCCTCTCTAGGACAAAACACGCTGAGCGCTCAAGCCCCCATTTCATGGGGTGTGCGAAACCCCCCCAATCGCCGACAAAACCCCCCTTTCGCACGGACAAAACCCCCCCTCGCGGGGCCTGATCGCGTGCGAAACAAAACGCCCGTCCCCGCCCTGCGCGGCTCGCTCTGCAAAACCCAACCTCCCTGCAAATCGCCACCTTTGCGGTCGGCGCGCGAACGCCTGCAAAACCCGATTTCGGCCGTCCCGAGAAGTAATGCATCACTTCCAAGAGAAGGACCACACCGAGAGCGGCCCGGCACGGAGATGCCTTGCACGCCGGCGAGGCGGCGCATCCTGGTCGCGCCTCGCCCCAGCTATCCTGCGCCCGTTCGTGATCGAGCCTCCCTGCTGCCGGCTCTCCCCCATCCCCGGGCGCCAACGCCGGCCTTACTGATCGTAGGCTCTGGACGATGAATGGCGCCCATGTCCACGACCCCCAGCATCGCCACGGCAGGCGCGTACACAGCCACCCACACCGCGGCCCGCACCGACACCTGACCGCGCTCACGCTCTCCGAGCCTGCTCAAGCACCGGCGCAGCCTCATGCCGACCGCGACCAGAGCCACGGCCACACCCACGGGCACGGCGGTGGCCACGAGCACACGCACGGCCTGGTGGACGACAGCATCAAGCGCTCCCACGAGGGCATCCGAGCGGTACTGCGCTCCCTCGCAGTGCTCGGTCTGGCCGGCGTCGCTCAGACGATCGTTTTCGTAGCCAGCGGCAGCATCGCTCTACTCGCCGACTTGATCCACAACTTCGGCGACGCGCTGACCGCCGTCCCGCTCGGCATCGCCTTCGCGCTCGCCGAGCAACGCGCCGGTCTCGCCGTCGTCGCCGCGATCTTCATCAGCGCGTGCGTCGCCGGCATCGAGGCCATATCGAGGCTCGTCCACCCGAGCGCACCAACGCACCTGCCGGCGCTCGCATTCGCCGGCGCGATCGGCTACGGCGGCAACCTCCTCGCAGCCAAGATTCGCACGAGCGCCGGGCGGCGCTTGGACAGCGCCGCCCTGATCGCCGACGGCGAACACGCACGCGCCGACGCCTACGTCAGCCTCGCGGTGATCGCCTCAGCGCTCGTGGTCGCCGCGGGCCTGCCGATCGCCGACCCGATCATCGGCCTCGTGATCTGCCTGGCGATCCTGCGGATCACGTGGCAATCCTGGCGCACCGTGCGCAGCCACGACCACGCGCACTGACCCCTGGGAGCCTCACCCCACCTGTTCCTTGCCCCGCACCGCCGCCTCGACCTCATCCCGCAGGAAGATCCAGCGACGCCCCAGCTTGTGACCCGGCAACAACCCCCGCCGTGCGTATTCGAGCACGGTTGAGACCGGCAAGTCCAACAAGTCGGCGACCTCGCGTCCGCCGAGGACATCCTCGCGCGTGAGCCGAGAGCGGGCTGAGAACGGTGCGTGGATAGCGCTCACCGCGTCGCTGTGAAGCCTTGCTCTACGAGGGATGGTCGCGAGGTGGGAAGCGGCCAACCAATCTCCGAACGACCGATCGCCGTATTACCGAGCCAGTCCTGACATTGCTCTGGCTCGTTGGCACTGATGAAGACCGGGGCGTAGGGCCCGTCGCTGGTGAGCTGCTCGAGGGTCACGAAACGCAGATCGGTTCGAAGCCTCGGGTCGCGGGATCGGAGCACCAGAGGGCGATGAGGTGCCTGATGCGGCGTCGCGCGTCGGCGGGCTCTTGGCCGGCGAGGACGACGAGGATCTGGGGGAACGTGCGGTAGTGCGAGTGCCAGATGAGCTCCGCGGGCTCCCCTGGACATGCGGCGGGCGCCCGGCAGTGATGCAAGAGCTTGTACTTGCCGAGCTTCTCTGCCAGCCGCTCAGCGGACGTGGTGGCGAGGTTCAGCTCGAGGAACCGCTGGTGCAAGATCGAATCGCCATCCAGCGCTTCCAGATAGCTGAGCAGCGCGTCGGCGATCAGCCACTGCTGCTCGCGGCCCTGCCGGGGCGTAGTCAAGGGGTGTGCGATCTCGTGGCGCCAGGAGAAGGCGTCGCATTCATCGCCGCGTGCCCGTGCTGCCTTGACGAACGCGATCCCGGCTTCGTTGAGCGCATGAGTATGGGCTCGCAACACGCTGTCCGTCTGCCAGGGCGAGTCGTGGTCGCCCTGGGATTCCAGGCGGCTCTTGCTGCGTAGGAGCAGTCGCCCTTCCGATGTCGGGAACCACAGCGCGGTGCCGTGTGCCGCGCGTGCGCGACCGACGAGGCCCGCCTTCTGCAGTTCGGCGAGGACGCGCTGGGTGTAGCGCAGCGACACATCGGGCAGGTGAAGCACCTGCACCTGGCGCGCGGTCAGCAGCCGGTGCTGGCCGAGGCCTTGAAGCACGAGCGCGGCGACGGACGGCAGGAACCGAATGCCATGCTCGGCGCTCACACGGCACGTCCGATCTGCTGGTGGCCACCTCGACCGGATACGGCGTGTGTGGGGCCACAGGAGACCGCTGTGGAGCAGCGACGTCGGCGTGCTCTCTCATCTCCCAGGCAGATCACTGCAGGACGTTGCGTGCCCTTGACGGCCGGCGATCTGACCCTGCCGCGCGAGCCCGTGTGATGCGACCCGCGGGAGGCAGTGATGGCAATGGTCGTGTGGGCGGATAGGAGCCCGGGTGCTCGCAGGGCGCTCACTGCATCGAGCAACATCGGGAGAGCGTGCGAGCACACGAGCAACGAGCGGTCATCAGCGATGACTCCTGTGCAGCATCCCTTGATCGTCTGGCTCGCGGTCACGTAGATACGTCGTGGCGAGAGGGCGATTGCCCCCTGCCCAATTCACGCACCCGACAACGACATAGACAATCGCGGCGAACGACCAGAGCGCGGCGAAGAGCGATCACCTGCACGAGGGCCGGCAGACTGTCCGGGAGGAACGGCCGGGAAGATCACCGACCAGCCCATAGGCTCGCATACACCTTATCCATCACCGCATGCTACCCCGCCGCTAATCGAGCGAATCCCGCACAACCAAGCCACGTCTCGTCAAAAACCGAGGTCCGAGCAAGGGTGATTCGCGGCGGACTAGCGCAAATCGCGTCGTACCCCGCCGCTAATGCCGAAACCTCACTATCCAAGCCACAAACGACAGATCTGCCGATCCGATTAGCGGCGGGGTAAAGGCGATTCGCGGCGGGGAAACCGGCATCAGCGGCAAGCGACCGATTTGTCTGTCCAACTTACTCGGTAGCCGACCAAAGTCGCCCCCCTATGCCGCACCAATACAGAGGATCGCCGCCACACCCGCAACGCGGAACTCCGAACCCAGCGCGAACTCAGCCGCCACCCACTCAGAGAGCGACCTCCTGGCGTCTGAACGACACGGGCGTCCTGCCGATGCCGGCCTTCGCAGCCCTCCCAGATGACTCCCCGACCCGCTGAGGTGCGCCACGCCAGGGGGAGGCAGTCACGAGACGGGCGTGAGCCCGCGTGCTAGCAAGCGCACGCAGCCCGTATCGGCGCCTGGCGGGCTCCTCGGACTGCGCACATGTAGCCGCTCAACGTACTGGCGCGATTGATGGCGCAAACAGGGCGATAGTTCTCAGCCGATAGTCTGCATCTCGCAATGGGCATGAACGAGCGAACCGAGCGCGGATCGATAACGGCGCTGGCGGTTCTCGCGGCCGTGTCGGTTGCTTGCACCGAGCGCGACCCCGCGATCCGTGTTGACGATCCCCTCGCCCCCCAGCTGACGAGCTGGCGCGATGGGCGGTTGGCTGGCGCTCGGGTACGAGCGCTCCATCCTCTCCTGCGCCGAATCGGGGAGCACACGAACCCAGGTGGCTACGGGTACACGATCGCCCGGCTACACCACATGGATGCGGTCGTGCGAGAAGAGGTAGCGGCCGGGCTCGACCAGCTCGTGATCCTTGGGGCTGGCTACGACACGCGCGCGTATCGGATGAAGGACAGTCTCAACGGCGTCGCGGTACTCGAGGTCGATCATCCAGCGACCTCACGCGAGAAGCGTGCGCGGCTTGCCAAAGCACTCGGATCGGTGCCCGCCGGGGTCACGTACGTCGAGATGGACTTCACGCGCCAGAACCTCCTTGAGCGGCTCGCCGAGCACGGCCACGACCTGTCCGAACGCACGCTGTTTCTCCTGTCCGGGGTCGCCATGTTCCTGCCCGAGACGGCTGTCTTCGAGCTGTTCGATCAGGTCGCAGCGCACACCTCGCCGCGCACCTCGATCCTTTTCGACTATGCCTTCGAGGATGTGCTAACCCACCCAGAGCGCTACTACGGCGGACGGCGGTGGCTGCCATACGTGACCGGCCTTGACGAGGAGCCGCGTAGTGGGATCCCCGCAGGACACCTGGAGGCAGTCCTGGCCGACCACGGACTCCGCCTCGACTCCCATCTCGATGCGCACGAACTCCAGGCGCGCTACCTGAGCCACGCGGACGGGACCAGCGCCGCTCCGCCCTTCGGCTTCTGCGCCATCGCGCACGCATTCGTTGCGATGTAGCCCCAGCGGCAGGTCGCCCTGGTGCGCTCTCACGCTCGCGAGGAACCTATGCGGCCCGCGATCGGCTCCCCTCTCGACTCATTTGACGTAAGGGTCTATGTGCGCGCCGTGGCGATCACTCGTGCGCCACGCGCAGGGACAACAGCGATGCTGCGGCGGGTACGGCTCGCGCGCTCGTCACGCGATCCGGCGGCGTGCAGCTCGACGCGCTGGAGGACCGTGCGTAGGACGGTCTTGAGCTCCATCGTGGCGAAGCTCGCGCCGATGCAACGCCGTTCGCCGCCGCCGAAGGGGATGAACGTGTAGGGCGCCGGACGCTCCAGAAACCGCTCCGGCCGGAAGCGCTCCGGGTCGGGGTAGAACTTGGGCGACTGCTGCACGCCACGGATCGAGACCGCGAGGAACGTGCCGGCCGGCAGGCGGCACCCGCCCAGCTCCAGCGGCCCGCTCAGCTTGCGCGACACGGAGTCCACCACGGGACGCACCCGTAGGGTCTCGTTGACGACGGCGGCGAGGTACTCCTCGTCCTTCCCGGTGCTCGCCTCGCGGCAGCGCGCGAGCACGTCGGGGTGGCGCAGCACGCGCTCGAAGCACCATGCGAGCGCTGCCGCGGTCGTATCGTGTCCGGCGCCCAGCAGGGTGAGCAGGTGGGCGAGCAGCTCCTGGTCGCTTAGCTCGCGGCCGTCCTCCTCGCGGGCAGAGACGAGGAGGGCCAGGATGTCCTCGCGGCCCTCGGGGGAGGATCGGTGGTCGGCGATCTCCTCGCGCAAGAGCTGTTCCGCCTGTCCCCGCGCCTTGACCCACGGCAGGCGGCTTCCGATCGCGCCGCGTGTGAGCCACGGCAGCCGCGTCTCAGCGAGCGCCCCGAACACGCCGCCGTGGACGAACGCGGGCAAGAGCTGTGCAAGCAGGCGCCGTCGTCGCTCGTCCTGCACCCCGATCACGGCGCTCAGGATCACCTTCATCGTGATCGCGCGCATCCGCGGCCACAGAGCGAACTCCTCCCCGATCGGCCAGTGCTCGATCTCCGCGGCGGTGATCTGCTCGACCAGCCGTGCGTGGTGGGCTATCGCCTCGCCGTGAAAGGGGGGCAGCAGCAGCCGCCGGGCGCGGAGATGGGGCTCGCCGTCGAGCACCAGCAGGCTGTTGGGGCCGAGCATCCCGAGCGCCTGCGCGTTGGCCTCACCTCCCCGGAGCACCTCGCCGTCCCCGCTGAACACCTCGCGGATGAGCTGCGGGTCGAGCACACTCACCACGTAGCCGACCCCGACGATCCGAAACGAGAGCATCCTCTCCGCCGAGTAGCGCACGAGGCAGAAGCGGACGAAGGAGTCCATACCGAACACCGACCACAAGGTCTGCGCCACCGCCGGCAACGGGACACGCCGCGGCAGCCCATTGGCCGAGATCGGCTCGACACGTCGATCCGCAACGGTCTGATCGCTCATAGCACAGTAACCGTACACTCGTCTTGGGCATGAGGCCAATCACACAAGACGCGACGGAGCGGTGCGCGACTACAGCTCCGCCGTATTAACGGCGTGGCGAGTTGCGTGGAAGTCGGGGGCGAGCACGTCGTACCCAACGAACTCGAACAGCCGGACACCGCCCTGGAACGCTCGCGGCAAGACGCGCAGCCGGTTGGCACCGACGCCGAACGGTGGAGAGTAAACAGAGCGTCTTCTTGCGGTCCAGCATCGAGAAGCTGACGCTCGTTCTCTCGGACAGCGTGCTGGAACGCTGAGGTAGACCACCGCGCTCATCCGCCGCGAGATCGACGACGTCGGCTAGGCAGGAGGCCTTGGTAGTCGCGGAGGTGCCCTCCCCGGTGCCAGTCGCCAAGCGGATAGTCGCCAAGCGCCACTCGCCCTGTGTCCGGGCTCTTATGGCATCCGCTCGCAACTACGTTGCATATTCGCAACTGACGTTCTCAACTACGCCTCACATTCGCATCTGGCCTGAGCGGCAACAGCACAGCTGGGTTCGTGCTGGGTACGGGGTCCGGGGGCCGTGGACATTCGCTTTGGCCTGTCTTGGTGCGGTGTTGGGCGTCTTTATGTCGGCCTACCAGACAGGTTGGATCGACACCGCCGTTATGGCCGTAAACCCCGCCGCGAATAGGCAAAACCCCGCCGCGAATCGATCCGGCGGATCGGCCGTTCTTGGCTTAGATAAAGAGGATTAGGTATTCGCGGCGGGGTAAGGACGAGTTGCCGCAACTCCGCCGCGAACCACCCCTTGCCACGACCGTGATATTCCCCGGGATTTGGCCTGGTTAAGCGGATTGCGCGGATTCACGGCGGGGTCAAAACACGGTGACAGAGTATGGGTAGACAAGCTCTGCCGGCTATCTCCCGAGCTTGCTCTGCATGTCGTAGTACAGCTCGATGCCCGGGGCTATCTCGTGCTTCTGGGACTCGACTTGCTGGTCATCGTCGTGCCCGTGCCTCCCCACCCCCGCATACCTCCGGGGTTTACGCGATCTCAGCGTGTCCCCCCGCAAATCCGTGAGGGGGCAAACGCCTTCTGCTCACGACATCTCTATGTGACCAGAAGGCAGATCATCAACAACCCCCGGCTTGGACTCCTCGAAGGCTGCCCGCTTCTCGTGCGGTGCCCTGGCTGCCCACCGAGGCTCGGTGCAGTGATCGCACACCAGCCGCCTCGGCTCCCGGCCCCGGCCGACACCACCTCCCCCTGCGCCATAACTGCCAGACGCCCGCCAGAGCCCACTACGGCCACGGCATCATAGCGGCGCTGACGGCCGCAGGCCACAACGCGCACCGTCCAGCCCGTTCGGTGACCGCCGTTCTGTCCACCCGGGGTGAAGCGTGAGCGCCGGGGCGGATCGTGTCCGCTTCCTGCCGCCGGTCGCCGCGGAGACGCTCCAGGGCCTCTGCCAGCACCGGCTCCTGGGGACCACCGACGCCGTGAAGATGGTATGTCAACGGCCATCGCCGCTCCCAGCCTATGTTCGTCCACCGCCGGCGCCGCGGGTGCCGCGGGTGCCTCGCGCGCGCGCTAGTGGCGGTGGTGTACGTCGCCATCACCGGTGCGCCGTACGCTTCGTAGACGGCGATCACCAACGTGGGCCCACGCCGCAGTTCATGCAGAAGCCGTGCTGGGACCAGCCGATCGCGCGGGCGAGCATCTCGTCGGCGTATTCGATCCCGGCGACGTCGTGGCCGTAGTAGTCGTACGCCGCCCACCACGCCAAGTCATCCAGCGCAGTGGAGGCGCCATCGGAGGAGAGCAGCCACGCGGCCCGGGCGAACGTGGCGAGCTCGTCCGCGTCGACCGGCCGGGGTACTTCGGGCGCGTCTCGCTCGCGGGCCGTCCAACGCTGTGCCTGCAGGTGTGCGCCGACCTCACGGCGCAGGCGATCGATCAACTCGCGTGCCAGCGATCCGTTTCATCTGGCTGGCGCGACGTCGCTCAGCCGCCCATGAGCGGGATCACTCCCCTACGCCCAAATCGTTCCGCTCTATCCGCCCCATCATTCAGTCGTCGTGCATAGTGCATCATATTAATACGGCTAATCATCTATGCCAGGTTTCCCGGATCGGTTGTGCGTTTACGCCGCAGCCCTGTAACCAACCACACCAGAAAGAGCACGATAAATCCGACGCCCCCAAAAATCGCGACGAACAACAGCGCGTTCGTGGCCAGCAGGCGCTGACAGCCAGAGGGACACGCGTGCGATACCCGTCGGTGGGAATAACTATATGTAACTGCAGCGGCGCATAGGGTCCACACGCCCCAGACGATCAGCGCCCACGTTGACCTACGCCACTTCACGTAGACTCACAAGCCCTTATCTTTGGGCACAACAACCCGGACATGGTCCAAATGATACTGAACCACATCTTACCCCATGTCCCTCAGGCAGCGCGCTAGTCCGAGATAGCGTCGCTGGAACGCTGGGTTGGTCTTGGCTGCTCCTTCGAGCGCAGGCACTCCCATGCACTTCGTTAGGGTAGCCTGGGTAAGCTGCCTCGTAAACCCGCAGCCCGTTGCCGTCGCTACCCATCTTGCACTTGCAATATCCACTCCGCTTGTGTCGAGGACTGGACCTGGGCCCGGGAAGTTTGGCGGCGGCAGTCTGAACTCGTTTCTAGCTAGACATGATCTCAGTTCGACGATCCTCTCCTGAAGCACGGCGCTGGTGACGGGCGCTGGAGCCACATGCAGGCTTCCCGCTCCACACTCCTTCAGAGCACCTTCGAATCGGGTTCGCGTTACTCCGATGGGCACGCGCAGACCACGGATAGCAATTAGACTCGGGACAGCTAGTTCTTGCGGACTGGGCCTCGGAGTGTTTTCAGGATGCGCTATGCCATGCCCCACAAGACAGCGGTTTAGTTCGGTAAGCGCGACCGGTTCAGTCTTATTGCGAGCCGAGGTGCCGCACGCGACCACAGATACCGCTACGGCGATAAACCCGACCATCGAGAGGATGCGTCGTCCGCCGCTAACAATACGACCGTGCTCGCGCCGAATATTTAACGTCAGATGGCCTGCTCCGTCCGTGCCCTCGACGCCGTCGTATCGCGGAGTCTGTATCGCCGCAGTAAATACAATCAGGTAGCATAGCACTGACTGGACCCACGTGGACAATACGCTACCTGAGCATCCTTGGCGAAATCGACAAATTCAAAAATTACCCCAATAAAACCAAGGGCCGGAAGGGTAAATCCCCAACGGTATTCCTGCGTCGTAATATATACCCAGCAGTGAGGATTGTTAGGATGATGCGACCCTGTTAATGCGGCGTAATTGCAGCCGCCAAGATTTTCGGCGAGATTATCTGCCCACGATTCTACTTCACCTCGACTGACACCTAGGACATCTTTCTCGATCAGTTCCTCGACTTGAACGGCGAAATCTACGCCTACAATGTGCTTAAAAATGCCCGTTAGGCCTGTGAGCGTCAGATATCCCTCGCCCGCAACAATTGCCCCGGCAAGCTCTTCCGACTGCTTAATGGTCAGACTCCAAATCCAGTGCGGATCTCCTCCAACTTGTAGGCACGAAGCAGGGTTTGCTCTGCAGGCTGCTTCTGCTGCTTCGCGTTCTTCTGCCGCTCCGATTCCTGGCGCTTCATTTGCCTCGCGGGTGGCACCTTGCATGACCCAAGGTTCCAACTGGTCGGTGTAAGGTGCACCGACGCCAGTGCCTCCGGGTGCGCCTGGGGGTTCGACCTCTTCGCTCTGCAGTGACCTTCCGGTTTGCGGGACGTAGGATGTCGCGCCCTCGGTAACTACGCCGGAGGAGAGTGAGCGTTCGACGTCGCCGGCTCCCAGCCAGGCGTACTTGGGCGGTTCTTTGCCCCCGTTGGGGGCGCCGAACTCGGTGCTGTTGTACTTGGACAGGAGTTCCGTTTCGCCTACTTTGTCCTTGATCGTGCCGACGACGTCTCCTTGGAGGTCGTGGAGTTGCAGCACCGGTGTTTTGCCCGTTTTCCCTTCGCCTTCCTGGATCGCGGTGAGAGTGCCGTCGATCCCGGGAATGTTACGTGTCCATTTTTCTGTTTCTCCTGAGCCTTCGCCTGTCCACGCGACCGCCTCGCCGGGGCCGTCGTAGTGGGTGATGACTTTTTTGCTGCCGGTAACGGTTTCGCGCACACGCCCGTCGGGGTCTAGATAGTAGTCGTTGGTCACACCGTTCTGCGTCTGCGTCGCGATCGCGTTATCGACGTAGAAGGCGCTTTCCAACGCGTGGCCTTCAGCGTCGCCAGCGGCGAGCTTCGTAACGTTCCCCAGCGGATCATACGTGATGCCGCTGTCGGCGAGGCGCCCGGCTTCGTCGTAGTTGTGCGCTTCGACGGCTCCGCCTTCGCTTGCGCATTTGCCTTCACTACCCGGTTTGCGTGTGGTCAGGCTCGTGCGGTTCGACGCTTCTTCGTAGGCGTAGAGCCTGGCGGTGCAGCCTTCGCCCGCGGGCGTTTCCTGCACTTCGGTCAGGCGCCCGGACTGGTCGTAGGCGTAGGTCTCGCTCGCGAGTGTGCTCGTTTGGCTCATCATTTCCCCGCGGATCGAGGGCACCCTTTCGTCGCTGTACCACACGGGCGGTTTGCTTTCCGTGCAGTTCGTCGTCTTTATGTATTCGATACGGGTGGGTTCGCTTACCGAGTTGTAGGAGTAGTTGGCACACATGCCATTCGGGTAGACCTCGCTCGTGAGCTTACCTTCGGTGTCGTACGACGCCGTGAACGTGCCCACGGCGGAGTCCACCAGTTCCGTCAGCTCCTTAGTCGTTTTGTTATACGTGTACTTCTGGCTGCTTGCTCCCTTGTCGCTACCATCGCTCATTTCTTCTAGTAGACCATCCTTTTCAGGTCCACCGTATTTGAATTTCGCGACATTGCCATCCGCGTCGGTATAGGTTTCAGGCTGGCCGAGCGTGTTGTACTTGCTCGTGATCGTCTTTGTTGTTTCCCCGACGGTCGTGCTCTGCTTTTCAAGCGCACCCGTGTTTTCGTTGTATACATTGGTGACCTTCGGCAGCGCGATATCGGCGGTTTCCGTGGTCGCAGTAGATGTCTCTTCGCCGCTCGTCAACCGTCCGGCGGCGTCGTAGCCGTCTTTCGTCGTACGTTTCTTGGCTTCCGTACCCGACCCGAACGTTTCTTCGATCGTTTCCGGCTCGTCCCATATGTTGTAGGTGGTCGTCGTCATAGGCAGCTTGGGCAGGCCAGCCAGTTCGGGTTGCTTGGCCGGCAGCGTCTCGCACACCAGTCCGGCCCATTCAGGATGTTTGCCGCAGCTCGCATATTCTTTGTTTTCTTCCGCAGTATAGTAGATGGTCCTGGAGTCGTGCGCGTTCGGCCCCTTGGACCACTCCTCGAGGCGATTGTTGGCGTAGTCGGTCACCCACACGTCGCCTTTGGAGTCGATTGCCAGGTCCCTCGGTTCGCTCAGCTGCCCAGCTTCGCTGCCTTGCCAGCCGAACTGAGCGATGAACGCCCCCGCCGTTGAGAGCTCCTGGACGCGGTCGTTGCCCTGGTCGGTCACCCACAGATGCCCTGACGCATCGAGCACGATACCCACTGGCCTACTGAACTGGCCGGCCCCCGACCCTGACGCACCGAAGTGGTTCAAAAGTTTGCCTTCGGGCGAGAACTCTTGCATACGGTTGTTGCCGGTGTCAGCGACCCAGATATCCCCTTTGGAGTCGATGGCGATGCCTTTCGGTTCTTTCAGTTCGCCTGGTTCGCTGCCAGCTTTGCTAAAGCTGGTGATGTATTTCCCTTCGGCACCGAACTCCTCGATCCGGTTGTTGCCGGTGTCAGCGACCCAGATATCCCCTTTTGAGTCGAGCACAACCCCCTTTGGTTCTTTGAGGTCGCCGGTTTCACTACCTGCTTTGCCGACGACGAGGAGCGATTTGCCTTCTGGGTTGAACTTCTGGACGCGGTTGTTGCCGGTGTCAGCGACCCAGATATCCCCGGTGCCCTGTTCGATCGTGACGCCATTGGGTTCTTTCAATTGTCCTGCTTCGCTGCCAGCTTTACCAAACGTCGAGATGTATTTACCTTCGGCACCGAACTCCTCGATGCGATTATTACCATTATCAGCAACCCACAAATTGCCTTTAGAGTCAACCGCCACACCAAGTGGATGCGTGAGCTTACCCGCTTCGCTACCCGCTTCTCCGAATTTGGAGGCGTACGTAAAGGTGCCTTCGGCGCCGGCACCGCGTGTTTCCTTGACCTGCCCCATCGCCTCGCCGGTTTCGTAGTATTCCGTCGTGGTCGTCAGATCCAGGCTTCCCGGGTTAACCGTGACCGACGTCGGCGCCCGCAACTCCCAGCCTAGGTCTTCCTGACCCGAGTAGGAGGTTTTTGCCGTACGCACGTCGACTATTTCGTTGTTGTTTTCGCTCGCCAGTTCGGCGTAGCTCTGGGTCTTGGTTACAAGGTCGTAGGTTTCCTTTGCTTTGGTTCTCGGGTTTTCGGTGGGCGCACCTTCGTTGTAGTAATACGTCGTGAGGCTGCGCGCCATAGCTTCTTTTGGTTTTTCGCCCGGTTCGTACTGTTCTTCGCCAGCCACGTACTTGACCATGTGCTCCGGGCCGCGCGACAGAATCAGCTGCGTGCCTGGTTCTAGCACTTCTTTTTCTTTTTCGCCTTCTCCGTTATACGTGTTTTCGGTTGACAGCAGCTTCGCCTTTTTAGCTGATGCGCAGTTCGATTCCGATTCGCATCCTTCCTTGAGTGCCGCTTCACGGTTGTCCGGTGCTAGCGTACGGGTAACGTCATTGAATTCGTTGTATTCGGTGGTGGAGATCTCGCCGTATGACGAGTTGCTTGGTTGCGCAATGTTAACCTCTCGCCCCTGTTCATCAAGGTAGTAGACGGTCGCGCGTTCGTAGCTCGATGCCGGCCAGCCCTGGGGTGAGTCGGGTGGGAAGATGGCAGTCGCTTCGACCGGGGCCTCTTCGGCCTTCTGCCCCCATTTGGCGACTTCAGCTTCGCTCATGTTGTGCGGAGCTTCACTGCCCTTCACGAGTACGTTGTAGTCGATCGTCGTGCCGGGACCGGGACTATGTAGTTCGCCTTCAGTGCCCGTTCCACCAGCCGGGTTGAAAGCGGTGACGTTGCCCGTTGTGTCTGCTGTGACGCAGAGTATAGTCGAGGCACAGGAGACGCTAGTCAGTTTGTCGCCAAGCGAGTACACTTTGGTCCATGTTTCGCCGCCATTTTTGGACCCGAAGACGTTGCCTGCGTTGTCTACCGTGACGCATGTCGAGGTACCACTGCAGGTGACCCCGGTCAGACTGTTCGTGCCGTCGATGTCATGTTTGGAGACAGTCGCTTTTCCGCTGCTTTCGATCGTGAGGTTGAGGACGTTACCGGCGCCGTCAACGGCCACGCAGGATGTCGTTGAGGTGCAGGTGACTCCGTCGAGCGCGCTCGTACCGTCGACATCCGTGTTCGTCCAGGTCGCTGACTCGATCTGACTTGTGCTGGTGGCGACACGGACGTATCCCGTGCTATCGACGGCAGCACAGAAGGACGAGGACAGACAGAAGACGCCGTTTATATTGACTGCCCCACCGATAGCCTCTGCTGTCCACGAGGTCGATGCCGGGTTTGTAGAGTAGCGGATCGAGCCTCCGTCTTCGCTCTGTCCATCAATACAAAACGACGACGAGGCGCACGAGAGGGCGTCGACCCCGTAGCTCGGTTCAAATGCTGTGGTCCAAGCGCCACCGAGCGAGGTCGCGTAGTACAGGTAGCCGCCAGAGGTACTTTTTCCATCAGCAAGCAGGCACAGCGAGCTGGTGGGACAATCAACGGCTTGGCTGGGGCTCTTCCCCGTTGGCCCGGTCCACGTTTTCCATGTGGCACTCGCGCTTGTGCTCACGTTTGTCGCGTAGAACGCGTTACCTTTGCTGTCGCTGAGCACACAATCAGTTGTTGCAGGTACGCATGAGACCGCGTTGAGGCTGTTGCCGCTATCGATCGACTGCGTGACGCTCGTGACGCTCGGCCCGGTGACCGCTGCGGTCGCTGCGGTCACAGCGACGTTAGAGCCGCCCCCGTTGGTCGCGGTCACCAGCGCCACAAGGGTATGCCCGACGTTGCCCGCGACTGGAGTGTAGTTCGCATTGTCCGCACCAAGGATCGACGTGCACTGACCTTCGCTGTTGCATTCCTGCCACTGGTAGCCATACGTCAGGGGACTGCCTGACCATTTGCCACTGGATGCTGCCAGTCGCACGCCCACGACGGGCGACCCGGTGATTTTGGGCGTTTCGGTATTTTGCACGACTTCGCCACCCCATAGACTTTCGGTAGCCGGTGCCCGCATCGCCTTGAGTAGACGCCCAGTGCCCGCGTCTCCCGCAGCTGTGCCATATGTAAATGACCACGGCTCTTGTCCAGGGGGATCCAGTGCAGTCACGTGATTTTCGGCGTCATAGCCATAGCGCGTCTTCAGCGGCGTAGACAGGCGTGGATCCCACTCCGACCGCAGTCTCCCGAGCTTGTCGTAGGCGTATTCGGTTACCGCCTTTTCTTCCATAACTTTGCTGGACGGGTTGTAGGCCACCATGGATACTTTCATCAGCCGCCCATTATATTCACCCCATTCCGTGGGGCCTTCGCCGATTTCACTCTTTGTTTTTTCGGCGTACTTGAACTCCAGCGCGCGGCATCCAGGTTTCATTTCTGTCGGTTTTGTTGTCCACGAACACGACACTCCCGACGGCACTGGCGCAAGCGCTTCCGTGGGCTCTGTGACCACGCCGGCTGTCGTCACCATCGCGACCACCCCTCCCCCCGTCAGCCAGAGGTTCCTGTCGGGCCCGCTCGCGATGAACCCGCCGCCGCTTTTTGTGCCACCTGGGTATTCGGTTATCGTCCCAGAGGTAGTGATCTTTCCGATACTCGCCGAGCCCCACTCGGTGAACCACAGGTTGCCGTCAGGTCCCACGGTCAGGCCATGGGGCTCGATGTTTTCTGGCAACGGCCCGTATTCTTTGACTTCCCCCGATGGTGTCATCTTCCCGATCTTGCCCGATCCCGTCTCTGTGAACCACAGGTTTCCGTCCGGCCCCTCGACAATCGTGCCTGGTTGACTCCCGGCGGGGAGCGGGTACTGACTTACTTCGCCGGTCGTCGTGATGCTCCCAATCTTCTTTGTCCCTTCCTCGGTAAACCACAGCCTATTGTTAGGGCCGGAGATGATGTCGATGGGGTAGCTGTCCGTGGGCAAAGAGTATTCTGTGATTTCGCCGGACGTCGTAATCTTGCCGATCTTTCCACCTTCGGTCTCGTCCGTGAACCACAGCTTGCCGTCCGGTCCCGCCGCGATCCCCCCGGGACCGTGACTGCCCTGTGGGAGCGCATATTCGGTGACTTTACCAGTAGGGGTAATCTTGCCAATCTTGCCCTTTTCGTTACCGTGTTCAGCGTTTCCCTCGGTGAACCACACGTTTCCGTCAGGCCCTTCGACAATTCCGCTTGCCCAGGCGTATTCTCCTCCCGGCCTGCTCCCTGCGGGCAGTTCGTATTCGGTGATCGCACCACTTGTCGTTAGCTTTCCGATCTTCGCGCTTTCGTAATCGGTGAACCAGAGCGCCCCGTCCGGCCCAGACGCGATTCCCCTGGGATCGGACCCTGCCGGCACCGGGTATTCATTGTGTTGCGCTGCGGTGCGATATTTGTAGCTGACGGTGTCGGTCGCAACCGCTCCTTCCTGCACGGTCGGCACCCACTCCTTGGTACCTCCGCCTGGAAGGGTAAACTTGACCTTAGTGTGATCAGCGGCATCTTCGAGATAGTAGGCGACTCTCTGTTTCGTTTCTTTGTTTTCTTCACACCACAGCTTGAGATTGGAGTCACCGGGCGGCGATTCAAACGGCGCTCCAGATTCGCATTTGACCCCGGCAAGAGGCTTTGCAAAGATCGTTTGTCTCCCATTCGCGGCGGTCATAAGTAGACTGCCATCGACCAGTTCCACCAGCGACTCTGTGCTGGCCATGCTCATGCTCCACTCCGGCCCGAGCGGACCTTCATCCCCCTCCTCGGTAGCACGCGAGGTGTATGCACGAGACACCGTCAGCCCTGAGCCCATCGAAACGTCGGTCGCGCCGAGGCTGAAGTCACCCGACTCAAGATCCACCGAGCCGGGGCCGAGCGCCACAGGCGTCGAATGGCGAATTGAGATCTCCGTGCCTCCACCCGGGAGTCTGCCTTCGTTGCCGGCGTTGTCGAAGGCTACGACCTGGATCGTGTGGTGGCCTGCGCCGAGTTCGGCGCCATTAATCGTCCATTTGGCACTGGCGGTGCATTCGCCTTTAGCCACACTGCATTTTCCTTCCGTACCTTCTTTCCCCCCCGTTCCCCCATTGATGCCGATTAGAACATCATCTATATACAGAGCAATCGATTTGACGCCCGGACTCGCAACCGTCGAACCTTCTCCGTCCGTCGCGTGGACCGTCAATCCGTAGGGCCTTTCACTCAGTTCGTTGCCGTACGGCAGCCCGCTGATGAAAATGCTGTGCGGGGGAGACTTATCGACTTTGACAGTTTTTATGCTGGCTTCTTCGTTTTCTGGGGACTCAGTCAGATGTTCGGCATCGCCTATTGCCTCTTCAGCCCTGTAGCGGATTTTATCTTCACCGTTCGGAAGTTTTTCGTTCAAAGTCCAGTATTCCGTGTGTTCCGGATAGCACTGCACTCCTTCACAGCCGTTTTCTGCCAGGTAGTTGTGTTCAGAGATTGTTTCCCATTTACCCGCAGAGCTTTCATATTCAAGCTTGGTCGACGACACGCCAATGCCTGTATCTTTGGCGATGGGCTCTATTGCGTCCTGATATTTGCTCAGCCACCCACCCGAGCCGTAAAGCGCGTTAGGCCGCTTCTGTTTGACTTTTTTACCCCCTTCTTCCACTTCGCCTTCGACTTCCGGTGATTCGGTGTTGAACTTCGCAGTCGAATGCGTGCCGGAAGGCTCGGAGAGATAGACGGTCCCTTCGTGAAGGCTGTCCGAGAATTTATAGTTGCTGGGCGCTTTCTGCACAGACTGCTGAAACCGGACGACGTTGCCCGCCGTACCGGCCGCAGGTGAGCATTCGACTTTTTCTCCATTCTTCGCACACAGGGCCGGGGCGGATTCGAGCCCATATTCAGGGTTTTTGGTTTCGGTAGACAGCGTATACTTGTCTTCGCTGGTGCCGCTATGTTCTAGTTCGAGGAAGCTTTCGATCTCCGCGCCTTTGTTTTTGCCTTCTGTCTTGGCGTTGACCTCGTAGATTTTTGAGACGCCTTTCGTCTCGTAAGCCCAGAACGCCTTTTCTGTTTCTTTGTATTCTGCGATACCCTTGGTTTCGAGATATCCTTTGCCCGTACCTTCGTCTTTGTGTGGACCTTCGTCGGGTTCGTGACCAAACTTGGCTTCGCTGCTGGTTTCAAACTTCCAGTTCGAGCGTTTACCTCCACTGGTCTCCACCAGCTGGGAGTCTTCGCCTTTGACTTCCGGATCGACTGCTATTGGGTACTGGTATTCCCCTGAGTCCTGATTGACCCTCAACACCAGCGTATCCCCTGAGAGCGACATCGAGACAGGAACGCTCGTGCCCGCGGCATCCTGCGCTCCCGGACTCGGGATCGTCGCGATCATCGCCCCCCCATCGACGACCTCCACCGCACCAGTGCCACCTTCCTGCATAAGGCTCGCGCCCGTCGGCAGCCCAACGCGGAAGTAGAGCTGCTGCGGGCTTTCCACCGAGCGCAGCATCGTATCCACGTCAAATCCCGCCGTCGTGGGCTTGATCAGCGTATCCGCGTCGGTCTGCGTGTTCGCATACAGCACACACGTACCGTCAACCGCACCTTCCGAACCCCCAAGCGGTGAGCCCTGCGCATCGACCGGGGTCAGCGACACCCCAGTGCTCGACAGCGCCACTCCTTCGCCCAATTGCTTGGGAATCCTGACCCCCACGATGGGCGTCCTCGGTTCAAATGCGCTCCCCACTTCACTCAAACTGAGATCGATAGGCGTCCGCTGGCCAGACGCAGTTTCAAGCGCCATCGGCGCCGTCGATTCGATCACGCCATGTTTGCCTTTGCCGAGATCGACCTGGGCAGCGTCATCTGTCGGATAGCCAGTAATGCTCTGTCCCGTAGGTAGCTTCGGCGGCCCGCCCCCTGGTTCATTGATAACCGCCGGGAACGCTTCGCCAGCCACCTTGGCCGCCTGTTCTGTATCGAGGCCATCGAACTTCGTACTGGAGACTTCGCGTTCGGCCACCGCTTCCGGGCTGCTCCGCTTCGCTTCTTCCTGCGTCTGCAGCTGTTCGCCTTCGGTCGGGGACCCCGGGATCATCAGCGGGCTTTCGAGCAGCGAGGTGCCCGTCCCACCCAGCGCCGTGGAGCCTTCCGCGAGCGCAACAGGCGAAGCAATCCCCAGCCCTGACAGGCAGAACCCGGTACACACAGCCAGCCATCTCAGCGCTGCTTTCATCATCATCGCTTTCCGCACAACGCTCATTCCCGCTCCTTTGGCCTAGATTTGCCTGTTGCTGACGTTTCTCTCACGACTCACCCCAGCGCCGCGGCGATACGCCGCGCGGTGGCGACCACCTTGGGGCCAAGCTCCTTCAGCAGCCGCTCACGGGCGTACGCCTGCGTAGGGACCACCAGCTCCACGGCCGCGATCGCGGCGCCCTCCCCGTCCACGACGACGGCGGCAATCGCTCGCCGGCCGGCGAGCAACTCCTCGTCCTCCACCGCCAACCCGTCCGCCGCGACGATCCGCTCAAGCTCAGCACGCAGAGCGGTCTTGGTCACGATCGTCTTGGGGCCGCGCTTGGTCAGGCGCAGCTTCCCGATCAGCTCCCGCTGCTCCGCCTCGGGCAGACGCGCCAGGAGCGCCTTACTTGCGGCGGAGCAATGGACGGGCAGGCGCGTACCCAGCCCGACGCCCACGTCGACCTCGTACTGCCCTTGGCGCGACCCCCGCCAACGGTCGATGTAAGCAACCTCGGTCCCCCCAAGAACCCCCAAGCTCACGGTCCGCCCGGTCCGCGCCCGCAGCTCCTTCAGATGCTCGCGAGCGACCCGGCGAACCACCATCGAGTCCAACAGCGAAAGGCCGAAGTCACAGACGCGCGAGGAGAGCCTGTACTTACGCGAGGACCCCTGCTCGAGGTAGCCGAGCGTCACGAGCGTCGTCGCGTAGCGGTGGGTGGTGGAGCGGCCCAGGTCGAGCGCCGCGGCCATGTCGGCGATCCCGCGCACGGGGTGCTCGGCGGTGAAGCACGTCAGCATCGCCAGGCCGGCGACCAGCGAGGAGGAAAACCTACCGGGATGCTCTGGGTCCAGTGGCTTGGACATCGCTCAAGGCCGATCCGCGATGTCAGGCACGGTGCCAGCGGGGTTGGGGGTCGGGACGCCGGGCTGGTATCCCGCCGATGACGAGGTGGCCAGGTTGGGCGTGGGCGAGAGTGCATGAATCGCGCGGGCGGCCCGCCGCCTCCTCGACGGCGGGCGCCCGTGCGGACCCGAGCCCCGAGGCGCACCAAGGCCGCGTATGGACGTAGTGGTCGGTAGTCGAGGCCGCGTGCATGGCGTGGGGGATTTTGGCCGTCAGATGGTCTGATGGCCAGCGAATCGTTCCCATCTAAACAAAATCTTTATAATTTGAACAAAATTGTTTAGATCACAACAGCCCGCCCGACTCGGCGGGTAGCTGTGGGGCGCAAAGACGCCGGGAACGCGATGCGGAAAAGGGCGGACACGCCCCATCGTCGCCTTTCGGTGCGGAGCTGCGCGTCTGTAGGATTACGCGCGATCCTGCGTGGGGTGTGAGGATGGCGCTGCGCCAGCGTGGGGCCTCGATGCGCGTGCTTGCAGGCAGCACACGTCGCGTGGAGAGCGCCTCTCGGAGTATGGTCTGCATCACCACGAGGGCGAGGTGTCGTCCCGGGCAGTGCTTGCGCCCGGCTCCCCACGGCAGTAGGGTGCCTGGCTGTGGGCGTTTGCCCAGGAATCGCTCGGGGCAAAAAGCGTGCGGATCTGGATACAATGCGGGGTTGTGATGCATGAGGTAGATGCATCCGACCAGGTGAGCGGGTGGGCGGTAGGTCCAGCCCCCGACCTCTATTGGCTTGACGACTGCTCGGGGAGGGGCGAACAGAAAGACTGGTCCGTGCCGTAGTGTCTCCTGGATCGTCGCCGTCATGTACTCATCGTCTGTCCCGCAGTCGATCTCTTCCACTAGGCGATCCTGGACGACCGGACTGTGCGCGAGGAGCTGGAATGCCCACCCGAGCTGCGCCGCCGTAGTCTCGTGTCCGGCGATAACCACCGAGGCAAAGCTATCGCGGACCTCCCGATCGGACAGGAAAGAACCATCTGGGTTCTGAGCCGCGATCAGCATATCGAGCATATCGCCGCAGTGACTACTTCCGCGGCGTCGCTGAATGATAAGCGCAGAGATCAGCTCGTGTACCTCCTCGCGCTGCCTGACGAACGTCCTCCATGTTCTATGCCATCCTGGCAGGTGACGCAAACATGGCTCCTGGAGAACGGTGCTGGACATCACAGATAGCATCGCCAGAAGCTTCCGGTGCAGCGCCTCGTGCGTAGTCTGCGTGTGATCCAGGACAGCTTCCAGAATGACCTTCAGTGTCAGCTGTCGAAGATATGGCTGAAGGGCAAAGGCCGTGTTAGTCGGCCACGACGCAATCTCATTCGCGACGATGCCGGCTACCATATCGGCCTGCTCCTGCACTACTCGTCGATGGAATGCGGGCATTATTGCGTTGCGGCCAGTCAAATGGTCGGCTTCCTCGCGCAGCACAAATGAGCTTTCTCCGAAAAGTGGTGCCATGATCGTGCCGCCAGCGCCCGGATGCAGGATGTCCGAAGGTGCTGTGGTGACTGCTCGAATGTCCTGGGGGTTTGAGAGGAAAACAAGCGGTGGCATGTTGATGGGATATACGGTGAAGCGGTCGCCGAGTCGCTCCCGGCACTGTTCGAGATAGGCAAAGGGCCACCACCTGCAGGCCACCGTCTGGAGGATTGCAGGAAGGGGTGCGGAGGGTGGAAGTTCACGCTTGATACGGGTCGTGAGCGAGGTAAAATGAGTGAAGGGCATGATGTCTCCTTATGGTTTGTTAGGTCGAGCGCTGGGCGTAAACAATTCGCCAGAGCCGTAGGATCGGGAGGAGGATTCTGGTGAGCGAGCCGCCGGCGCTCACGAGACTTCTCGTTGTTTCACGCATCGTTGGAGTGCTGGCACTGTCCTTGCTGAGATACATCGCGGCCATGCAGGCGACAAGAAGGGTGTGCCGCTCTCCGTTGGGCAAGGCACTTGCCTCCTGGAGGCTGCGCCGGATGAGCTGGCGTAGGCGCTGAGCGGCGATCTGCGGTGTTGGGTAGTGAGCTATGTAGCTGTGGTCGCCATTCGCGTGGTCCTCAGCTTGGTCGACATAGCTGTCGAGCATCGTTGTCGCAGCCGAGATCCACGGAAAGTAAGCACTGAAATTTCGGGTTATGTCCGAAGCGCAGCACGCCGGTTCGGCGGCGAGAGCGAGCAGCGCGTGGATGGTGAGTGATGCGCTGGCGGCTCCAGTCAGCTCAAACCAGTCGGCTTCCGTCTCGCCGGAGAACTCCTGTCTGGCCCACTCTCGTAGAGTCGTGTCCCTGTTGGCAGGATCGAGGTCGTGGTTGACCGCGAGCACCTGAGCCCGTATCGCCTCTCGCACCAACAGGGGTCGAACACGGTCATATGAGGGCATCTGAACGCAGCTCTCACGACAGGCCCCGACCAACTCACGCAGGTAGCCGCCGTCCTCGCACCACGGGTGGTAGCAGTAGTAGTCGGAGATCGGCCGACTTGGGTCGAGCGCCTCGACTAGCGCCAGGTGCAGCTGCCGTCCGTTTGTCTGCCCCGCGGCGGCACCGCGCTCGTTTGCGCTGTCGAGGAAGTCCCACACGGTCTCGTAGGCGACGAGCAGACGCAGCAGCTCGTGGTTGCGGACGCGCGAGAAAATGCAGAACAGCCCGGCGCCGTCACTATGCCCACGCTTGCCGCCCAGCGCACTCAGCGCGTCCTGGCGAATCGCAGCATCGGGAATCCCCATTGCCCGAGCTCGCCATGCCCGCACCTCGTGGGCGACGGCTGGCAGTCCCCAGGTCAGCTCGCGCGACGCCGCGTGGGCGAGAACGACAAGCTGCTGTAGCGAGAGCGGCGCCGAACTGGTGGCACGCTCCGAGCTGCCAGTGGAGCGCGGGCTAGTACGCTGAGCTGGCTGTCCTCGCGGGCGCACGCACCACGAGATACTCCGGAAGCGCAGCAACGGCAACGGTAACAAGACAAACCAGCGTGAAACTCGTGATCGCGGCCAGGACTTCGACGTTGAAGACGATCGGAAAGCCGGTGACACTTGCGAGGAAATGACTCCCCAGTAGCTGCGCGTATAGCCCAAGGATTGCTCCGATCAAGCAGCCAGCCGCGAGCAGTACCGCGCTCTCGCACAGCAGCCATCGCCACAACACGCCCCGGCGGTAGCCGTCGACCTTCATGAAGGCCACGAGATCGCGCCGCTGCCAGATCATCGAGCCCATCGCGCCCGTCACCGCGAGGATCGCAGCGATCATCACGAGCAGCCTGATCTGCGTCAGCCGCGAGAGACCCTGAGCCGCGAGCGCGTAATGGCGCTGCTGGCGTTCGCTGGACGTTTCAACCGTGAGCCCTGTTTCCGGCCCCACAGCGCGCTGTACGAGACGACGTACCATTGCGGGCGAGGCACCCGGCTTGGTCTGGACCTCATAGGCACTCGGGTCGCTGCTCGCCCAGGCCCGCGCATAGTCCTGGGAGTTGAGAACAATCGCCCCCGGCGGCCATCCGAGATTCGTGCTCAGTGCGGCAACCCGGAAGCTCGTCGGTCGCGGCGAGGGCAGCGTAAACCGCTCGCCGATGTGAAGGTGATGTTCGGAGGCGAGCACCCGCGAGAGTACCGCCCAGCCTCCCTGACGAATCCTGGCGGCTGCCACCGCGGACTCGCCGTTCACGAGCTGGCTTGTGGGAATCGGTTCGCCGGCGCCGTCGCTCGGTGCGAGGATCCATAGCCGGCGATTACCCCAATCCAGGAAGCTGCCGCGGTAGAGGCCGACGGCGTCTACACCGGGCAGGCGTGCCAGGGCGTGCGAGTGCAGATCTCGGAAGGAGGTTGTCGCGAATGCGTTCGATTCTCCCGTGGGAGTGACCCAAACATCGGCGCTTGAATCAATGCTGCGCGCAGATGAGTCAAGGCCATGTGTGAGGTTGCTCTGGATACCTTGGAACTCGACTGTGCCGAATACCGCGATCGCTGCCGTTGCCGCGACCGCGAGTGAGCGAACCCGTGTCTGTGGGGTCCGAAGCTCTATGACCGCTATGACTGGCGATGCCCCGTTGAAGGGGCGCTGGGCACGCTCAAAGAGCCCCACGAACCCATCGAAGAGGAGCGGCAGCAGACAGATGAGCGCGATCACGAGCGCGATGTTGCCAAGGATCGCAGCCTGGCCATGAATGGCTGGGGTGATTGCCGCGACGGCGATGAAAGCGACTCCGGCCACCAAGCGAGCTGCGATCCTGCCCTGCTTCATGGTCGGTGAGACCTCCTCGGCCTTCAGAGGTCGCGCAAGGATGTGACGCAGCGGCCATAGCACTCCCGCGACGGCGGCTGCCAGCCCAGCGCCAACAGCGAGTGCGACGCTCTGCCATGTGACCACCCGGTCGTTTCCGACTGGGAATGCGAACGAAAGATAGCCGGGGGTGGCGTGGAAGACGCTGACCGACAACAGTTCGCCGAGCGCAAGGCCGAGGATGCAGGCCAGCACCCCAAGAACAGCGGCATCGAACAGCAGGATCTGCACTGTGATCCCGCGCGTGGCACCCTGCAGCCGTACGTCTTCGATCAGGTTGCGTCGTGCGGGGACGGTGACGAGCATCGCGTTCAGTGCGAACATGAAGCCCACGAGCGCACTGATCCCGGAGAACAACGTCTCGCTGTTGCTTGCCGGTTCGGAAGCGACGCTGAACAACTTCGAGTCGAAGGTGGCAGGCTCAAGGTTGACTTCTGCTGCCGCCGCGAGTCGCGTGAGCTCCGCCTGGACCTCGCGTTTGTGAGCCGGCTGAGCGCGAACGAAGATCCGGGTGATCCTGCCGCCCATTCCGGCCAAGTGCTGTGCGTAGGCGACAGGCGCAAGCGCGACCGGACTGTTGACCAGCGCGCCGATATCGCCTGGCTGCAAGGTCGCGCCGAGCAGGGTGGTAACGACGCTCGCGCCGATCTGGATCTTGATCGTTTCCAGGGAACCCGCTCCGATCGCCTGCGCAATCGGCGCCGGCAGCGCGATAGCCCGCTGTCCGGCGAGCTGCGCGGCAGAAAATCGCCGCAGCAGCGGACCACCGATATGTGCGAAGCGGGGATCGGTGCCCAAGAGATCCACCGACCGCTGACCATCCGGCCCGATCACATTCGCCTGCTGCTCAAGCACCGGCAGCGCAAACCGCACGCCGGGCATGCGCCGCACATCCCCCAGCAGCCGTTCGTCGAAGCCGTTCGGTCCTCGGGCGATGAGCTGGAACTGGGTGTCGCCCACGATCTGTTGGGTGAGCTGCGTGACCGAGCGGGTCAGGCTCGTGCTCGCGACCTGACTGGCGAACAGCAACGCCACGCCGACCGCGATCCCGAGAATCGCAAACCCCTCCTGCAGGAGCGCGTTCCTCGCCCGCATCCGTGCGCGGTAGAGAAAGAGGATTTCCGACAGGCTCATCCGCGCCATCACAGCGCTCCCTCCCGCAGCACGCCCTGCTCCACCGGCCCATGATCGGGCCGGTACTCCCCCAGGCAACCATCGCGCAGTTCGTGCACCTGGTCGGCAAACGCCGCCGCCTGCGGATCGTGCGTCGCAAGCACGACAGCCACGCCACGATCCCGACAGAGCGCGCGCAGAACCCCAAGGACGTCCCTGGTGCGGTGGGTATCCAAGCTCCCGGTCGGCTCATCCGCGAGCACCAGCTTCGGGTCGAGCGACAACGCCCGAGCGATCAGAACTCGCTGGCGCTCCCCCATCGAGAGCTGCTCGGTACGGTGCAACAGCCGCTCTCCGAGCCCCAGCTGCTCCAGCAACGGTTCGATCGTAGGCTTCGCCTTGCGCGCATTGGTCAGCAGAAGCTTCAGGACAGCATTCTCGACAGCGCGCGCCCCCGGGATCAGGTTCTGAGGCTGCCCGACGATCCCAAGCTCACGGAGGCGATACTCGTCGCTTTCCCGGTCGGACATCGAAAAGACGTCTCGGCCGCCGACCAGCACCGTGCCGCTGTCCGGCACCCTTATCCCAGCGATCAACTCCAGCAGCGTCGTCTTGCCCGAGCCGCTGGGGCCATACAGCGCAATGAACTCGCCCGCAGCGGCCGTCATCGACACGCCGTCGACGGCGCGGATCGGCTCGCCGCCACCGAGACGGTAGTGCTTGACGAGATCGCGAAGCTCGAGCACTACCGGCCCACGCTGCGGGAGCCACGGTCCATGCGAGCACCGTCGTGCATGGCGATCACCTTGGCCTCGCCGCGAGTCAGGTCAGACATCAGCTTCAGCCGCTCGCGTTCGAAGCCCCACATACGATCAGCGACCAACACCGGCTCCACATCCGAGGCGCTCATCAACACCCCGCACCCCGTCTCCTCCGCGAACGAGAGCAGCAGCTCTCCCGCCTCCCGCGTCCTGGTCATCCCGAAACCGTCGATCACATCGTCCACGACCATCAGCCGCGGACGGCACGCGAACCCCCGGGCGAACCCCACCATCACACGCTCCCAGTTCGACAGGTCATCCCAGCGCCGCCGCGCACACTCCGGCACGCCCACCCGCCCCAGCGCCTCCATCGCCAGATCCTCGGCCTCCCGACGCCCATGCCCACGACCCATCACCAGCGGCAACGCGAGATCGTCGAGCACCACGAACCTGACCCTCGTGCTCTGGGCATGAATCCACGCGATCTCGTGCCCCAAAACCCGCGAGCGCTCCTCATCCGAGCACCCCACCAGATCGAGATCCCCAAGCCGCACCGTTCCCGCATCCGGCTCCTCAAGACCAGCAGCAATCTTCAACAGCGTCGTCTTCCCCGCGTGCCGCGGACCAACCACCGCCACGATCTCCCCCGCACGCACCTCCAGCGCCACGTCCACCAGCACCGGGAGCCGTCGAGCGCCACGCCGGTAGCTCTTGTAGACACCCTCCAACGAAAGCAGCTCACCCATCACCACCACCCACCTTCCCGATCCTCCTTGCCGCTCCACAGCAAACACCTCGTCGGTCATCATGGCACTGCGCGCTCGAGCACTACTGACGGCCCACGCCGCGGGAGCCACGGTCCATGCGAGCACCGTCGTGCATGGCGATCACCTTGGCCTCGCCGCGAGTCAGGTCAGACATCAGCTTCAGCCGCTCGCGTTCGAAGCCCCACATACGATCAGCGACCAACACCGGCTCCACATCCGAGGCGCTCATCAACACCCCGCACCCCGTCTCCTCCGCGAACGAGAGCAGCAGCTCTCCCGCCTCCCGCGTCCTGGTCATCCCGAAACCGTCGATCACATCGTCCACGACCATCAGCCGCGGACGGCACGCGAACCCCCGGGCGAACCCCACCATCACACGCTCCCAGTTCGACAGGTCATCCCAGCGCCGCCGCGCACACTCCGGCACGCCCACCCGCCCCAGCGCCTCCATCGCCAGATCCTCGGCCTCCCGACGCCCATGCCCACGACCCATCACCAGCGGCAACGCGAGATCGTCGAGCACCACGAACCTGACCCTCGTGCTCTGGGCATGAATCCACGCGATCTCGTGCCCCAAAACCCGCGAGCGCTCCTCATCCGAGCACCCCACCAGATCGAGATCCCCAAGCCGCACCGTTCCCGCATCCGGCTCCTCAAGACCAGCAGCAATCTTCAACAGCGTCGTCTTCCCCGCGTGCCGCGGACCAACCACCGCCACGATCTCCCCCGCACGCACCTCCAGCGCCACGTCCACCAGCACCGGGAGCCGTCGAGCGCCACGCCGGTAGCTCTTGTAGACACCCTCCAACGAAAGCAGCTCACCCATCACCACCACCCACCCCGGTCTCCTGCCCGCCGTCCTCGGTCTCCTCGTCACCGTCTTCGAGATCTTCGCGTAGGCGTTGCAGCCGCCCGGCCGCCTGCCGCCACAGCCTCACCTCGTCAGTCATCATGGCGCTGCGCGCCCTGCTTTCCAGGAGCCCTTCTCGCCTTGCTTCGTTAAGGCGAACCTGTGCTTTTTCTGCCTGTCGCAGGCATAACTTCTCCTGCTCTTTGATGGCCTCCACCACCCAGGGCAGATCCTCGTCGCCAACGAGCGCGAGCTTGGCGTGCAACACATCACGGAGCGCTGGCGGCACCGCTACGGATTCCCGCAGCCAGCCGCGGAACTCCTCGACACCCTCCCTGGTCACCTCGTAACGATCCAAGGAGTCCTTAGCGCCCTTCTCAGCCAGACGGATGAATCCTTGCTTCGCAAGGCTGGGCAGACTGTTGTGCGCGATCGACTTCGACCACCGCGTGCTGGGGAACTCTTTAGTAATACGCAGCGCGATACCGGAGGCGGTGTCCGACTGCTGGATCAGCAGCCCAAGGATCGCCATGCTCGCAGATAGGTCGCCCCTTCGAGACCGAGCCATCGCTGCGGGATACTAACCAAACGCCGTCTGGCTATATCGTCTCCCTGAACCTTTCGGTTCTCCCGGACGGGAGTGTACACGCGCCATCGCTGCAGCCAATCCACTAGACCACAACACGGCTCTCAGTCGGAAACATTTTTGGCGAACTCCGTGGCGCTCATCTCCACCGACATCGACCCCGCCTGGCTCGCATCGTCGCCCGGCCGTCCAGCGGGCAAGCCCACACCGCCGAGCGCCGGTGGCCCAGGCGCCAGCCAGCTCGATCGCCGTCTGGGCCTGCGGATCAACACCGAAGTCCGACCGGACCTGTGATCCCCAGCCCGGGCTGGCTATCCAATGGCCACGCCCCGTTCGCCGTGGCAACCTCCGGCCCGCAAGCCGTAGGGACGCCAAATCCCCGCAAAACGAGGCCCGATGTGGTACTCGCCCGCGGTACTCTCCGCCAAAACCGAGTACCAATCAAGTGCCCCTTACAGCACGAATCCCGCCCAGTTGAGCGGGTTTCGAGAAGTGCGCCTGGGGGGAATCGAACCCCCGACCTGCGGCTTGAAAGGCCGCTGCTCTTTGGCACCCCGTAGGTTGCCGTTGACCACTGAGCTACAGGCGCGTCGATCTGGTTGAGCGCGCATTGTAGATGGATGCGCGGCACCCGGTGTGGCGAGCGCTCAACCTTCGACCACGGCGTACACCTCGTCGAGCAGCTTCGCGCGGTCGGCGAGCTGGAAGCTGTCGGCCAGGTAGCGGTCGGCCCGCTCGCGCGACTCCCCGTTGAGCGCCATGTTGAGCGCCACCAACCGCGCCCCGTCGAGGTCGTTCGCGCCCTGCACGCTCGCCGGCGCCGGCTGCGCGGGGGCCGGGACCTGGGACACGAAGGCCGATGGCGCAGAGGCCGGTTCCGGCGGCGCGGGAACCGGGGCCGGAGCCGACGGCACGACCGACGGCCCCGAGACAGGCGGCGTGAGCGCCGTAGCTGGTGGCTCTCCCTCACCGATGCGCAGGCCCTCGGCCAACGCGCCCACCTCGCCGTCCAGCACCTGCACTCGCTCGCGCAGCGCGGCCGTTGCCCGTGCGAGCGTCTCCACGTGCTCGCGTGCTCGTTCCGCGTCCTGTGCGGCCTCCTCGCGGATGCGCTGCGCGTCGCTGCGGGCCTCACGCTCGATCTCCGCCGCGGTGGCCTGCGCCGCGTCGAGGATACCCTTTACCTGAGTGGCCGTCGCCGAGCCCAGCGCGTGCTCCCCGGCGCCCTCCGTCCGTCGCGCGAGTTCCTGCACCTCCGTCGCCACAGCGCGCAGGTGGGCGTCCACGGCTGCCTGGTCGTACCCCCGCCGCACGGTCGGGAAGTCGCGCCGTTCGATGCTCTCGCGGTCTATCTCCACCGTGCGCAAGCGTACTGGACCCTGCCCTCGCGACCCTACGCTACGCCAACTCCTCCGCCGGAACCTCCTCGGCGGATGGCTCCCCATCCAAGGTGGCCTCCTCGGCAGTGGCCTCCTCCGCCGAACCCTCCTCCACCGGCGCTTCCTCCGCCTGGGCCTCGCGCAGGTCCCGGCGCAGCTCGCGGATCTCGTCGCGCAGCTGGGCGGCGTACTCGAAGCGCAGCTCCTCTGCCGCGGCGAGCATCTCCTCCTCGAGCTCCACAGCGAGGCGCTCCAGCTCGTGGGTTGGCAGCTCCTTCGCCTTCGTTCGCCCGCGGGCCGTGCTGCGCCGCTGCCGGCGCCCGCGGGGGACCTTGGACTCGCCCTGCAGGAACTCCGCGATGTCGGAGACCCCCTTGACGATCGACGCCGCGGTGATGCCGTGCTCCTCGTTGTACGCCACCTGGATCGCGCGGCGGCGGTCGGTCTCCTCGAGCGCCGCCTTCATCGCCCGCGTCTCCTTGTCGGCGTACATCAGCACCCTGCCGTTGACGTTGCGCGCCGCGCGGCCGATCGTCTGGATCAGCGACGTCTCCCCGCGCAGGAAGCCCTCCTTGTCGGCGTCGAGGATCGCGACCAGCGAGACCTCCGGCAGGTCAAGGCCCTCGCGCAGCAGGTTGACCCCGACCAGCACGTCGTACTCGCCGAGGCGCAGGTCGCGGATGATCTGGATGCGCTCGAGCGTGTCGATCTCCGAGTGCAGGTACCGCACGCGGAAGCCCATCTCCAGCAGGTACTGGGTGAGGTCCTCGCTCATCTTCTTCGTCAGCGTCGTCACCAGCACCCGCTCCTGGACGTCCACCCGCGCGCGGATCTCGTTCATCAGGTCGTCGATCTGGTTGCGCGTCGCGCGCACCTGCACCTCCGGGTCCACGACCCCCGTGGGGCGCACGATCTGCTCGACCACGCGGCCCGCCCGGGTGCGCTCGAACTCCCCCGGGGTCGCGGAGACGAACAGCAGCTGCGGGGTGATCGCCAGGAACTCCTCGAAGCGCTGCGGGCGGTTGTCCATCGCGCTCGGCAGGCGGAAGCCGTAGTCCACGAGCGTCTGCTTGCGCGAGCGGTCGCCCTCGTACATCCCCCCCAGCTGCGGCACCGTCTGGTGGGACTCGTCGACGAAGCACACGAAGTCCTTCGGGAAGTAGTCGATCAGGCAGTACGGGCGGTCCCCCGGGCCGCGGCCGTCGAGGATCCGCGAGTAGTTCTCGATCCCCGAGCAGAACCCCACCTCGCGCAGCATCTCCATGTCGTACTGGGTGCGCTGGCGCAGGCGGTGACTCTCCAGCAGCTTGCCTTCGGACTCCAGCTGCGTGCAGCGCTCGTTCAGCTCGGCGCCGATGTCCGCGACCGCCTTTTCGATCGAGCCCTCCCTGACGTTGTAGTGGGTCGCCGGCCAGATCGCCACGTGCTCGAGGTCCTCCTCGATCAGCTCCCCGGTGAGCGGGTCGAAGTGCTGCAGGCGCTCCACTTCGTCGCCGAACAGCGTCGCGCGGTACGCGGTCTCCGCGTACGCGGGGAAGATCTCCAGGGTCTCCCCCCGCACCCGGAACGTGCCGCGCGCGAGCACCGTGTCGTTACGCGTGTACTGGATCGCCACCAGTTTGCGCAGCAGCACGTCGCGGTCCACCTCCTCGCCGCGGCGCAGGATCTGCATGTTCATCTCGTACACCTCGGGTGAGCCCAGGCCGTAGATGCACGAGACCGACGCCACCACGATCACGTCGCGGCGCGCGAACACCGCCGCCGTCGCCGCGTGGCGCAAGCGGTCCACCTCCTGGTTGATCGCCGAGTCCTTCTCGATGTACAGGTCGCGGCTGGGGACGTACGCCTCGGGCTGGTAGTAGTCGTAGTAGGAGACGAAGTACTCCACCGCGTTCTCGGGGAAGAACGTGCGGAACTCGTTGCACAACTGCGCCGCCAGCGTCTTGTTGTGCGCGATCACGAGCGCCGGGCGCTGCACCGCCTCGATCACCCCCGCCATCGTCATCGTCTTGCCCGTCCCCGTCGCCCCCAGCAGCGTCTGGAAGCGCTCGCCCTGCTCCACTCCCTCGGCCAGCGCAGCGATCGCCTTCGGCTGGTCGGCGGTAGGGGTGAAGACCGAGTCGAGGCGGAAGGGCGGCATCGAGCCTCAACGCTAGCGTGGTCCGCCGACCGGCGCGAGACCGTCCCTCGGCGCGGCCCGCCGGCTGCCGCAACACGCCCCCAAGCCCAGTCCGCCGACCGCCGACCGCCGGGAGGCACATCCCCTCGACGCGGTCCGCCGCCTGCCGCGAGGCACGTCCCCTCGCGCGGGTGGGCGGGCCGCGGTGGGACACGTCGCCGAGACGAACCGTTCAGTCAGACGACTTCACAAGATTAATGCATTTGGTGGTTGAGTTCTGTCTATCAGTCAGGTACTATGTCGCCACCAAAAAACGGGTGGAGTGGCGCCCCTCTCAAATCCACGGAGGTTTCGCAATGGCTGACGCTCGCAAACTCGAGGAGGACCAGCTCGTGCAGAGGCTGGTCCCAGACCCCTCCCAGGGACCTCCCAACGCAACGGTTCTGCGCGGCTACCTGGGACGCGGCACGGACAAAGGCGGCTGGCGGCTCTACCTGACCGACGCCCTCGACGAGCACGTGGAGCTCTCCGAGGCCGACATCCTCCACACGCAGAAGCTGCCCGACGACCACGGCACGCTCGTGTGGGTGCCGAAGACCTGCACGCTGCGCCACGTGTGCGTGCGCAGCGAGGAGGTCCAGGCCGACTTCCTGTGTGGCCACATCGGGCTGCGGTGCCTGCGGCCCAGCCACCCGGCGCCGTGCGCCGGCCACGAGGCTCCCCTGCCCAGCCTCGCGACCGTCTGCTCGACCGTCACCTGCCCACCCAGCGTCCGCGGGTGCATGACTCACGCCCCGACCTGCACCACGGTCGTCGAGCAGTGGCCCCCCTCCCATCCCCAGTGCCCGTCGGTCCCGTGCCCGTCGCACACGACGCCCTGCCTGTCGCACACCCCGTGTCCGTCGGTCCCGTGCCAGCTGCTCTCGCACGTCCCCTGTCCGTCGGTCCCGTGCCTGTCGTACACGACGCCCTGCAAGTCGTACGGGCCCTGCCCCACGACCCCCGGGGCGTGCCACTCCCACGTCGTCGTGTGCAACCGGCCGGCCACCTACCTGCAGCCGAGCGTCCACACGGTCTGCGCGACACCCACGGCCACCCCGAGCCACGCCGTCCCGTGCGCGACGTGGACCTGCCCGGTCGGACCCGACCCGGACGACCCCAAGCGGTAGCAGGTGCTCGTCGAGGCGTACTCCCCGGCCGCCGCGGCGGCCGGGGAGTCAGCTCCGTTTACGCCCGCACCCCTCCCCCACGCGGAGGTCGCGCGCTACGCGCTCGCGTGCGAGCTCGTAGCGCCGGCGCAGGTCGCCGGCGGCGACCTGGTCGTCCGCGACCTCTCCAGCCGCAACCGCGTCTACGCGCTGGAGAGCCGCGGCGGCCCGTCGTGGCTGCTCAAGCAGGGTGTGGGGCCCTCGGGAGCGGCGATGGTCGCCCACGAGGCCCGCACCTACGCCTCCCTGCAGGCGCTCGGCGGGTCCGTCAGACGCCACCTGCCGCCGTGGCGCGGCTACGACGAGCACCGCGGTGTACTCGCGTTGGGCCTGCTACCCGAAGCGCGCAGCCTGCGTGTCCTCAACCAGCGCCGCCGGCGGGCCCCCGTCACCGTGGCACGCGGCCTGGGACGCGCGTTGGCACGGGTCCACCGTGCGACCCTGCTGGCCGATCTTCGATCGGTCGCCGTGGCGCTCGACGCCGCGTGGCCGCCCGCGGGGCTGCTTCTGCACCGGCCCGGGGTCGAGCTCCTACACGAAGGCTCCACCGCCGCGATCGAGCTGGTGAAGATCGTGCAGCAGACACCCGGCTTCCCCGAGCGCCTGGAGGAGCTGCGCCTGCAGTGGCAGCCGCGCGCGCTCGTCCACCGGGACGTCAAGTGGGACAACTGCCTGCTCTCGCGCGGGCGCCGCGAGCCGGTCGTGCTGATCGACTGGGAGGCAGCCGGGCCGGGGGACCCTTGCTGGGACGTCGGCTCGGCACTCGGCCACTACCTAAGCGCGTGGGTCTTCTCGATCCCGATCACCGGCCACGTCCCACCGGAGCGCTTCGCCGAGCTGGCCGGTCGTCCGCTGTCCGGGCTGCAGCCCGCGATCCGCGCGTGCTGGGAGGGGTACCGAACGGAGCTCGGGCTGGAGCCCCCGGACGCCCACGGCTGGCTGCAGCGGGCTGTTCGCTACTCCGCAGCACGCCTGGTGCTGAGCGCCTTCGAGGCCGCCCAGGCCTCCGCGCAGCTGACCGCGCCACTGTTGATCCACCTCCAGCTGGCCCTCAACATCCTCGAGCGTCCGCACGAGGCCACGGTGCACCTGTTCGGCCTGCCCCTCTCGGGCGTCGCGACACCATGAGCGAGTACCGCGCGCTCGCGGTCGCGGCGCTCGCCCAGCTGCAGATCCGCTCGCCTACCTCCTACTCCTGGTACGGCGCCACCAGCGCTCCGCTCGCCCGTGACACGGCGCGGGCGATGAGCCCCGAGGTCGCCCGCGAGTTCCTGCTCTACCAGCTCCAGCAGGAGCTCTACGCCAACTTCTACTGTCGCGGCTTCCCCACCCCCGGCGAACGAGCTCCCGAGCGCTTCGCCCCGCTGGGCGCGGCTGCGTTCGTCGAGCTCCTCGCGAGCGCCAACCGCGGACGCTGGACCTCCCAGCCAGGCTGGGAGGTCCGCGGCGAGGACGGGGGGCATGTGGTCGTGCACCGCGACGGACTCTCCCTGTGGGTCGCTCCCGAGCAGCTCGTCCCCGGCGAGTCGCGGGGGCCCGTCAGCCTGCGGCTGCCCTGTGAGCTGCCGAAGGTCTCGCCGGGGTTCTACATGGCACTCGGGGAGACGGCACCCGCGGCAGCGGACCCCGGACAGCTCCTGCGGCTCTACTGGCACCTCACGAGCGCTGCCGCGCCGAAGCTGTTGCACCGGCTCACCACGTCGCTGAATCGCGCAGGCCTGCCCTTCCAGCTCAAGGTCCTCTCCGACCCCGACCGCTACGACCGCTGTGACGCCGGCGTGCTGTACGTGCCGCGGCCCCACTACGACGCCCTCGCGCCGGTGGTCGGCGCCACCTACGAGTCGCTGGCCGGCGAGCTGCGCGCCGCGACGCCCGCGTTCACCAAGCGCCTCGCTCCCGGGCTGGGCCTGGCCGAGGACCCGGGCGACGGCCAGAGCTTCGGCCTGCACCGCGCCGCGCTGCTGGCCCGCGCCGCGGTGCGGGCGCACGAGCTGGGCTGCGCGAGCGAGCAGGAGCGCACCGCGCTCGTGCGCGAGAGCTTCGAGGCTCACGGTCTCGACCTCGACCGCCCCTACCTCAACGCGGGCTCGGCCGACCGCTACGCGATCCCGGCGCGGCCGTGAGCCGCTACCTGGAGACCGCCGTGGGCATCGGCCGGCGGCTGGCCGACGAGGCGATCTGGCACGACGGCCGCTGCAACTGGGTGGGCGCCTCGCCCGAGGAGGGGCCGGGCGGGTCACTGCTCATAACCTACGCCGCCCTCGGACCCGACCTATACGGAGGTACGAGCGGGGTCGGGCTGTTTCTCGCGGAGCTCTACGCCGCCACGGGCGAGGAGCGGCTGCGGCGCACCGCGCTGGGCGCGCTGCGCCAGGCGCTCGGCAGCGTCGACGGGCTGTCCCCGGACGTGCGGCCCGCGCTGTACGCGGGCGGCCTCGGGGTGGCCCTCGCGGTCGCGCTGGCGGCGACCCGGCTGGGCGAGGAGCACCTCCTCGCGGCGGCCGAGCCGCTCACCCGGGTGGCGCCGCTGCCCGACGCTGAACGCGACCTGATGAGCGGCGACGCGGGCGCCGTGGTGGCCCTGCTCGCGCTCGCCGAGCTCCTGCGCGAGGAGCGCGTGCGGGAGCGTGCTCTCGCGTTCGGCGCCAACCTGCTCGCCACCGCCGTCAGGGAGCGCCAGACGCTGTCGTGGCGCTCCCGCGCGCTCGCGGGCACGCCGCGCCTGACGGGGCTCTCGCACGGCGCCGCGGGTGGCGCGCTGGCGCTGTTGGAGCTGTGGCGCACGACCGACGCGCGCGAGTACCTGCTCGCGGCCGAGCAGGCGTTCACTTACGAGCGCGAGCTGTTCGACCCGGAGGCCGGCAACTGGCCCGACCTGCGCTCCACCGCGGGCGGGCCGAGCGCCCGGCGTAGCTTCGTCGCGCTGTGGTGCCACGGCGCGCCGGGGATCTCCCTCTCGCGCCTGCGGGCGTTCGAGCTCGACGTCGGGGCGCCGGCGCTCGCGGAAGCCCACGTCGCCCTGGACACCACGCGCCGAGCCGTGGACGCGGAGCTCGCCCGTGGGGGCAACTTCTCGCTCTGCCACGGGCTGGCGGGCAACGCCGAGATCCTGCTCCACGGCGCCGCCGCCCTCGGGGCCGAGCGCGGCGGGGACGGCGCGCTCGCCCACCGGGTCGCTGCGGAGGGCATCGAACGGTACGCGGCCCGCGGGCTGCCCTGGCCCTGCGGCACCGTGGAGGGCGAGACGGCCAACCTCTTCCTCGGCCTCGCCGGGATCGGACGCTTCTACCTGCGTCTACACGAACCGGAGCTTCCCTCGCTGCTGCTGCCGCGCGTGGAGGAGCTCGGCGCTCCGAGGCGCTCCCCCTGAGTGAGGCTCCCTGGCTCGTGCACCACGCCCGGGTCCGCCACACGAACGCCGCTGGGGCCGCCTCGGGACGGCCCTCATCAAAAGAGCCTCGTTCACCCGAGCCCCAACTGACGGGGGTACGTCGCCCGGTAGTCGCTCTCGGCACTCAACACCCTGCGCACGTATTCCCGGGTCTCGGGGAACGGGATCGCCCCCACCGTGAGCTGTCTCCCGTGCGCGCGGGCGCTGGCGACCCACTCGTCGACGTTCGTCAGGCCCGCGTTGTACGCCGCCACCGCCTCCCACTCGTTGCCTTCGTAGTGGTCCAGCAGGTAGCGCAGGTAGTAGCTCCCGTACGCGATGTTGACCGCCGGGCTCGCCAGGTCGCCCGTCTGGAAGCGCGCTCCGCCGGAGAGCTGCGCGAGGAACTCCGCCGTGCTCGGGAGGATCTGCATCAGGCCCTGCGCCCCCGCGGGTGAGGGCCGCGGGTCGAACTTGGTCTCCGCGTAGATCACCGCCGCGATCAGCGCCGGGTCGAGGTGCTTGGCCGCGGCCTGCTGGCGGATCACGCTCGCGTCCTGCAGCGGCAGCGCGAGCTCGCGCACCGCGTGCTCCAGGCGCGGGGCCGCCCACGCGATCAGCCCGACCGCGAGCGCGAGCCACAGGAGCGTCGCGAGCCTTCGCCGCCGCTGGGGAGACGGGCCACGTGGCCGCGTCCGCCCCCACGGGTCCGCCGCGTACCCGCCGCGGGCGCCCGTCCTGTGACGGGCGGTTCGGTAGGGAGGCGTGCTCACCCCTTCAGCTTGTCAAGGATCTCCGACAGCTTCTGCACCAACTCCTGCTCGGTCCCGTCGTTGCGCACCACGAAGGTCGCCCGCCGCGCCTTCTCCTCCTGGGCGAGCTGGCGCGCCGCGCGCTCCCCCGCAAGCTCGTGGCCCCGCGCCGCCGCGCGCTCGCGGCGCAGCTCCTCGGGGGCCACGACCGCGATCGTCGCGTCGTAGAGCCCCTCCATCCCGGCCTCGAACAGCAGCGGGACCTCGACGACGGCCGCCCGCGGGGCCGGCGCTCGCGCGCGCGTCTGCGTCAGCCACTCCCCCACCCGCTCGCCCACCAGCGGCCACAGCAGGGCCTCCAGCCAGCGGCGCTCCCCTTCCTCGGCGAACGCCCGCCGTGCGATCGCCGCGCGATCCACCACCCCGCCCGGCGCGACCTCCGCGCCCCACCGCTCCACCACCGCTTCGCGCAGGCGCTCGTCGCCCGCGTACAGCTCGTGCACCACAGCGTCCGTAGAGAGCGTCGCCGCCCCCAGCCGCTCGAGCGCCGCCAGCGCGGTCGACTTTCCGGCTCCCATCCCGCCCGTCAGCCCGACGAGTGGGACCGCCGGCTGCACCCCCACGGTCTCGCGCCGGGTCTCAGCCCTGGGGGGAGTCGTTCGCCGCCGGCACCGGTTCGGGCTCCGGCTCGGGAGCCTCGGCCTCGGGCACCGCCGGCTCAGGTTCGGGCTCGGAGGCGGCCGGGGCCTCTGCAACAGGCTCGGGCTCGGGCTCGGCCTCGGGCACCGTCTCGGCGACGGGCTCCGCAGCCTCAGCGGCAGGCACCTCCTCCACAGAACTGGCCTCAGGCTCCACCTCGGCGGTGGGCTCCGCCTCAGCCTCAGCCTCGGGCACCGTCTCGGCGACGGGCTCCGCAGCCTCCGCGGCAGGCACCTCCTCCGCGGCGGGGCTCTCCACCGCAGCCTCGGGCGCGGGCTCACCGACGGACTCCCCCCCGGCGGCGGGCTCGCCCACGATCTCGGGCGCGGCGACCTCCGCGGCAGGCACGTCCTCTACGACGCCCGACTCGGGCGCCAGCGCCTCACCCACAACCTCCGCAGGCAGCTCCTCTGCAGCGCCGGCCTCGGGCACCGGCGCCTCACCCACGGCCTCGGGCGCACCGGCCTCGGGCGCGGGGGACTCAGCGGCAAGGGGCGCCGCGGGGGCGTCCGCGCGCGCTAACGGCAGGATTTGGTCCTCGACGCGCTTGGCCGACAGCGACAGGCGCCGGCGCTCGGAGTCGATCTCGAGGATCTTCACGCGGATCTCGTCGCCCGGGTGGACGACCTCGCGCGGGCTTTCCACGTGGTGGACGGCGAGCTCGGAGATGTGCACGAGGCCCTCGACGCCGTCGAGGATCTCCACGAACGCACCGAACGTGACGACCTTCGTGACCGTTCCGGCCAGCTCGTCGCCGACGTTGTAGGTGTCCACGATCCGCTGCCACGGGTCTTCCTGGGTCTGCTTGAGACCGAGCGAGATGCGCTGGCGGTCGCGGTCGATGTCGAGCACCTTGACCTGCACGGTGTCGCCGATGTTGAGGATCTCGGAGGGGTGGTTGACATGCGACCACGACAGCTCGGAGATGTGGATCAGGCCGTCGATCCCGTCGAGGTCCACGAACGCGCCGAAGTCGACGATGTTGGAGATCTGCCCCTCCACGACGAGGCCGGGCTGCAGGCGGTCGAGGATCTGCTGGCGGACCTCCTTGCGCTCTTCCTCGAGCACCGCGCGGCGCGAGAGCACCACGTTGTTGCGCGAGCGGTTGAGCTCGATCACCTTCGTCTCGATCTTCGTGCCCATGTATTCGTCGAGGTTGGGCACGCGGCGGATGTCCACCAGCGAGGCGGGCAGGAAGCCGCGCACGCCGAGGTCGATGATCAGCCCGCCCTTGACGACCTCGATCACGTTGCCCTCGACCGGCTGCCCCGACTCCGCGGCGGCCTCGATGCGCCGCCACGCCTTCTCGAAGCGGGCGCGCTTCTTGGACATGATCAGGCGGCCGTCTTGGTCCTCCTTGGTGAGGACGATCGCGTCGACCTCCTCGCCGAGCTCGACCTCCTCGCGGGGGTCCACCGACTTGCGGATCGACAGCTCCCCGGAGGGGATCACGCCCTCGGACTTGTAGCCGATGTCCACGAGGACCTCGTCCTTGTCGATGCGCACCACCCGGCCGGTCACGACCTCGCCCTCCTCGAAGGGCTGCATGGTGGCGTCGTAGTTGGGGACGATCTGCCCTTCGACTTCGAGCAGGAGTCCGTTGGAGCCCTCGACGACGCGGGCCTCCGGTTTCTCGATCAGCGCTTGCACCGTCCGAAGCCTAGCGCAGCGTCGCGGACGGGAGTGCCCACCCGCCCGCCAGGACGCTCTCGACATGAGAACGTGTTTCGAAACAGACGGTGAGTCCGGGGCGTTCCTGGACCAAGCTGGGCGACGCGGGTCGGTGAAGCCCGTGCTGGTGGCACGGGCAAGCCGGCACGTGGCGATCCAGCGCCGTGTCCAGGGACGCCCCGCGCTCGTATCATGGGGGCGTGCCTGTGCGAGCGACTAAGCGGGGAGCGCAGCGCACCCGCCTGGAGCGCGACTGCGACGTACTCGTCTGCGGCGCCTCCTTCGCGGGCCTCGCGGTCGCCCGGGAGCTCGCGGGCTCAGGAGCACGGGTGCTGGTGGTCGACCGCTACGAGATCGGGGAGCGCCAGACCTCCGCGTGCGCCGTCCCTACCACGTGGCTCGACGCGCTCGAGCTGCGCTCCGCGCTGCTGCAGACCTTCGCGGAGCTCGTCGTGCACACCCCGTGGACGAGCGCCCGCTGGAGGCTCCCGTGGACGTTTTCGACTTTCGACTACCGCGAGCTGTGCGCGCTGCTGTGGGAGCAGGCGCGCGCGGAGGGCACAGAGTTCGAGACCGCCACGGTCGAGTCCCGCGAGGGCTTCGCGGTGCGCACCGACCGCGGGGAGCTGCGCGCGCCGCTGATCGTCGACGCGCTCGGCTGGCGGCGGGTGCTCTCGCACGGAGCGCCGATCCAGCCGCCGCGCGCACGGCTCTCGCGCGGCCTAGAGGTGCACCCGCAGGGGGCCGGCGAGGAGATGGAGCTGTGGATCGACCCGCGCTACGTGCGCTCGGGCTACTCGTGGAGCTTCCCCGCCGCGGAGGAGGTGCGCGTGGGCGTCGGCTCCTTCTGGCCCGCCCACCACGTGCGCGAGCCCACGGTGCGACTCGCCCGCGAGCTCGGCCTCGGGCAGAGCGGCTACCAGGGCAACTGGATCCCCCACGAGCTGCGCCGCGCGACGGAGGACGGCGTGTTCTTCGTCGGCGACTCCGCGGGGCACTGCCTGCCGCTGACCGCGGAGGGCATCCGCACCGCGCTGTACTTCGGGTGCGCCTGCGGGCGCGAGCTGCGCACGGTGCTCGCCGGTACGTCCACCCGCGCGCAGGCGCTGAGCCGCTACGGCGCGTTCTCCGACGCGCACGCGTGGAAGTACCGCTCGCTGCTGTTCACCCAGCGCGCCGTCGGGCGCCTGACCCCTTCGCGCGCAGTCACCGCCCTGGCGCGCAGCCTGGAGAGCCCGCGCGTGTGCGCCTGGGCGTTCGAGCACTACGGGCGGATCGCCTCGGCCTCGTTCGTCGGGCCGCGCGCGGGGCGCCCCGCTCCCGGCCGACGGACCCCCGCGACCGCGACTGCTTGAGCGCGCGGCGTACGGAGGGGCTTTTTTGATGAGGACCCCCACAAGGGGGGTCGGGGGCGGGGTCGCGTAGCGCGGTCCCTTCGCGCCCGATCGAGGACGCGGACCGTCAACCAGACGTCAAGCTACAACCCCTTGCAGACGAACCGCCGCGCTGCTCACGCAACGGGCGAGCGGCGCCGGCCGCGGCCTGGTGATCTACTGATCTACTCGTCGTCACCGCCCCAGGCTCCCGGAACGATCTCCAGGTAGCCCATGTCCACGCGCAGCACGTCCATCGCCCACTCGAAGAGCGCGCGTCCGAGCCCGTAGCGGGTGGCGAGCGTCCGCTCGGCCACCGGCTCCTCCTCGGGCGCGAGCATCCTGGCGGTCGCCTCCAGCGGCGCGCCGAGCGGCCTGCCGCGCACCGTGCAGGGGGCCACGAGCAGGCGGGGGTCGTTGCGTAGCCGCTTGACCTTGCCGGCAGTGCGCTCGGTGCGCACGTAGAGGTGACCGCCCGCCTCCGCCGCCCACACCGGCGTGGGGACCGGGGTTCCGTCGCGGCGGTAGGTGACCAGCAGCGAGCGCTTGCAGGCGCCTACCTCGGCGAGCGAGCCGCTGCGCGGCGCATCGACGACCTCCCCCGCTCCCGGCGGCGTCAGGCGGGCGGTGAGGCGCGCGTTGAAGACCGCCGCCGGCAGTCTACGTCCGGGCCGCGGGTGCGCGGAGGGGCGGGCCGCAGTCAAGCCACCCGTCGCAGCTGGGGGCGCGCGGTCTCCACCGCGGCCAGCGCGAGCCGGCTAGCCTCCACGGCGCTCGCCCAGGAGACCTCGGCGAGCAGCCCCGGGGCGGCGACCTGGTCGCCGGCGAGGTAGACGCCGCTCCCGCGATCGACAGCCGGGCGGTCCCGCCACGTGCTGCCGGGCAGGTCGAGCGCTCCGGAGCGGGCGTCCATCACCTGGCGGCGGCGCCACGTCTCGCGCGCGCGCCAGTCCGTGACCGACTGGTCGACCAGTCGCTCCAGGCGGGCGCCCGCCTGGTCGGTGCTCTCGCCGGGGCGGATCGGCATCTGCGTCTGGATCAGCTCGTGTCCCGCCGGGGCGATCGTGCTGTCCGTTGAGGAGTAGCGCCCGATCCAGCCGGACTCATCGAGGTCGGAGACGATCCACGGGTCGCCGCGGCGGTGGGAGAGGCCGACGTCGAGGCACAGGGTGCGTCCGCTCAGCCCGCTCAGCGACTCGCCTCCCAGCAGCTCGCTCGCCTGCGCGAGCTCGGTGGCGAGGATCACCGGCGGCTTGGGTAGGGTCTCGGCACGGTGGCCGGTCTGCACCTCGACGCCCAGCTCGCGCAGGCGGCGCTCCAGCGGCGCAACCAGCCCGCTCCAGCCTCCGGTGGCGTAGCGCACCATCGTCTTCGGCGGTGTGGTGGAGAGGAACAGGCGCACGGTGCGCTCCCACACGAACGCCGCGGAGAGCTCACCCGGGTCGTGGTAGTAGGTGTACACGCCGGCGGCCGAGCAGAGCATCGCGGCGGTGCGCTCGTCGGTGTGGGCGGCGGCCCAGCTGCGGAAGTCGCGCTCGACCGGCGCCTGGCGCCCGCGCAGGCGCAGGACCGCCGGAATCGTGCCCAGCGGCGGGGTGCGCTGCACCGCGCCCTGCCAGCGGAAGCGCGCACCGCCGAGCGGCGGGCGGACGTGGGCGGGCAGCAGGTTGCGCTCCGCCAGCCACCCCCACAGCGGGCCGTCGCTGTAGAGGGCGTGGGGGCCGAGGTTGGCTTTGTACGGGCCGTCGGCGCTGCGCGCCCGCCCGCCGAGCGTGTCGTGAGCCTCCAGCAGGCGCACCTTCGCGCCCCCCTCGGCGCACGCGATCGCAGCTGTCAGTCCCGCAAGCCCGCCTCCCACGACGGTTATCTGGCTCATGGTGTCCTCCGGGTCGAGAGTTTTGTTTAAATTCACGCTATATAGAAACTGGCCTACTGTAAAGTTCCAGTTGTGCCACGCCATACAAGACCAGTTGGGTATATATGGCAGGTGTAAAGAGACATCGTCCCCCACGACCCGCAAGCGACCAGGATTGGCACGACTGGCTCGGGGCGGGCCCGGGCGTATCTGGGATGGACAGGGCCGGCTCGCACAACCCGGGGACCGCGGGCGTATCTGGGATGGACAGGGCCGGCTCGCGCAACCCAGAGGCCATGCCGGCCCTGAGCTGCTGGTGGAGCTCGACCGCGGTGGCGAGCTATCGCTGGGCGAGCAGCTCGTCAGCGGCATCCGCGAGGCGATTCGCGCGGGGCGCCTGCCACCCGGCGCGGCGCTGCCCTCGACGCGCGGTCTGGCAGCCGAGCTGGGTGTCTCGCGCGGCGTGGTGAGCGAGGCGTACAGCCAGTTGGCCGCCGAGGGCTATCTCACCACCCGCCAGGGAGCGCCGGTGCTGGTGAGCACCGCGGTGCGGGCCTCCACCCCGCGCGCCCCGGCCCGCTCGTTGCTGCCCACCTTCCCCTACCACTTCCACCCCGGCCTGCCCGACCTCGCGGGCTTCCCCCGCGACCGCTGGCTGCGCTCGCTGCGCGCAGCGCTGCGCGAGTCGCCGCTCGACGCGCTCGGCTACGGCGACCCGCGCGGACATCCCGGGCTGCGCGAAGCGCTCGCCGACTACCTCGGCCGCGTCCGCGGCACCGCCGCGGACACCGAGCACATGACGATCTGCACCGGCTTCATGCAGGGCTTCTCGCTCGCCTGCCGCGTGCTGCGCGGCCACGGCGTCGAGGCGATCGCGCTGGAGGACCCCGGCTGGCACGTACACCGGCTGATCGCCGAGCAGGCCGGCATCGAAGTGGTGCCCGTCCCCGTCGACGGCGAGGGGCTGCGAGTGGCAGAGCTCGCGCGCAGCGACGCCGCCGTAGTCGTGGTGACGCCCGCGCACCAGTTCCCCACCGGGGCGGTGCTCAGCCCCGCCCGCCGCGCCGCGCTGGTCGAGTGGGCCGAGAGCGAGGAGCGGCTGATCGTCGAGGACGACTTCGACGCCGAGTTTCGCTACGACCGCGTGGCGGTCGGCGCGCTGCAGGGGCTCGCGCCCGAGCGGGTCCTCTACATCGGCTCCGCGAGCAAGCGCCTGGCGCCGGGGATGCGCCTCGGCTGGATGCTCACACCCTCCTGGCTGGCGTGGGAGCTCTCCACGGCGAAGGCCGTCGAGGACGGCGGCTCGGAGGTGCTCGGACAGCTCGCGCTGCGCGACTTCATCGCCCGCGGCGAACTCGACCGCCACGTGCGGCGCATGCGCACGCACTACGAGCGCCGGCGCGAGGCGCTGCTCGACGCGCTCGGCCGCTGGCTGCCCCAGGTGCGCGCGAGCGGCGTGGCCGCCGGACTCTTCGAGCTGGTGTTGCTGCCCGAGGAGGCCGACGAGCCCGCGCTGCTCCGAGCCGCCGCCGAGCGCGGGGTGGGACTCGAGGGTCTCGCCTGGCACCGCTTCGCCGCGGACGGCCCGCCCGGCCTGCTGCTCGGCTACGGCAACCTCTCCGAGCCCGCGCTCGAGCAGGGCGTCCGCCTGCTGGCCGATGCATACGCCGCGGTGCCTTGAGAGACTCGGGACCCGGCGCCGACCTCGTCGCAGAACCGACCGTGCCAGCCAACCGCGCCGCCCAATACCAGGTCGGCGAGAGCCCCTACGGCGGCGAGGTGCTGGGGTGTTTTGTGATCACCGGTGCGCCGGGCCGCAGCGCTCCCTGCGCATAGGTCCAGGTGGTCGTGGCGCGACCGCTCGCGCAGCAGGTTGCGTCGTCGGGCCCGTAGAAGGCTTCGTGCGCAGTAACCTTGCCGGGCGCGAACGCGATCGTGAGAAGCGTCGGCAGCACTTCGGGGGGCTGCACCTGGGGCGTCACGACGCCCACCACGGACAGCCGGCCGCCGCGACCGTTGAAGACGACCCACGAGTAGAGAAACGCACCGTCGGCTGTGCCGCCGCCGTTGCTGCAGTTCACGTCGAGGGCTGCGTCTTCGTCCCCGCTACCGGCGAGATCCCCGAAGAGGATCGCCGCCAAGCCGCTGTCGACCGTGACGCCTCGCTTGCCATAGAAGTGATCCCGCGACCACCGGCGCGGGATCGGCGTGACGAAAGCCCTACCGTGGTGAAGGCGAATCGGCCGTGAGGCTCCACAGGCCGCGCCGGGGAGCGTGACGCTGGACCAGTCAACCCTGTGGATGTCGAACGCCGAGGCCGCAACCGCCGGGTGGCTGCGCTCGGCGCCAAACCCGGTTGCGGCACTGCTCAGCAGGAGCGCTCCAACCACCAGGCAGAGCCTTCGAAGGCGAGACACCTCACGGATGCTTACAGACCGAGCCGCGGCGAGGAGCAACCTCACCTGCGCACCACCAACGCGACCCCGATCACGAGCAGCACGAGGCCGACGACGCGGTGCAGCGCAATCGGCTGACGGGCGATCCCGAACAGGCCGAAGCGATCGATCGCGACGGAGACGGCGAGCTGGCCGGTGATCACCGCCGCGGTGAGACCGCTGGCGCCGAGCGTGCGCACGGTGAGAATCGCGACGGTCACGTAGGTCGCTCCCAACAGGCCGCCGACCAAAGCCCACCACGGCACGTGCGCAACGTTGCCGAGGGTGCCGAGGCCCTGGCGCGAGAGGGCGGCGATGCTCACCAGCGCGACCGTGCCGACGATGAAGGAGAAGCTCGCCGCCTGCAGGCTGCCCACCGAGCGCCCCAGGCGGGCGTTGATCGGGGCCTGCATCCCCACCAGCACGCCGGCGCCGGCCGTCAGCAGCACCGCAAGTGTGCGGCTCACCGCCACACCCCCGGCCCACCAGCCTGCGCGTCGCCACAGCGGTGCGGGCTGGGAGGCTGGTGCGGAGCGCTCACTTCGCCTCCAGCCAGTTGCGCCCCACGCCGATCTCCACCGCCATCGGCGGCTCCAGCTCCCAGACCCCGACCATCTCGCGCTCGATCAGCTCGCGCGCCACGGGGACGTCTTCGGGGTCCGCTTCGAAGAGCAACTCGTCGTGGATCGTGAGGATCAGGTGGGCGTCCAGACCGGACACCTCGAGCGCCCGGTGGCAGCGCACCATCGCGAGCTTGATGACGTCGGCGGCGGTGCCCTGCACGACAGTGTTGACCGCGAGGCGCTCGCCGAGCGAGCGCACCTGGAAGTTGCGCGCGCGCAACTCCGGGATCTGACGGCGGCGGCCCCACAGCGTGGTGACGTGCCCCTCCTCCTTGGCGCGCTCGATGGTGTCGGCCATGAACTGCGCGACACGCGGGAAGCGCGCGAGGTAGGCGTCGATGAACTCCTTCGCCTCCTCACGCGGGATGTTGAGGCGGTCGGCGAGGCCGTAGTCGGAGAGCCCGTAGACGATCCCGTAGTTGATCATCTTCGACTTGGCGCGCATCCCGGGGTCGATCTGCTCCGGGGGCACGCCGAAGACCTGCGAGGCCGTGGCGGTGTGGACGTCTTCGGAGCGCGCGAAGATCTCCTTCAGCACCGGCTCCTCGGCGGCGTGGGCGAGCACGCGCAGCTCGATCTGGGAGTAGTCCGCGGAGATCAGTACGCGGCCCTCCTCAGCCTCAAAGCAGCCGCGGATCTCGCGGCCCAGCGCGGTGCGGATCGGGACGTTCTGCATGTTCGGGTTCGTGCTCGACAGGCGCCCGGTCTGGGCGACGGCCTGCAGGAACGTGGTGTGGATGCGCGAGCGCTCGTCGGCCTGGCCGGGGAGCACGTCGAAGTAGGTCTTGATCAGCGTCGAGAGCTCGCGCCAGCGCTCGATCTTGGGCACGATCACGTGCTCGGAGCGGATCGCCTGCAGCACGCGCGCGTCGGTGGAGTAGCCGATCTTGCCGCGTCGCTTGCGCGAGAGGCCGAGCTTCTCGAAGAGGATCTCCCCGAGCTGCTGGGGGGAGGCGATCAGGAACTCCTCGTCGGCGAGCGCAAAGATTTCTCCTTCGAGCTCCGCGATCTCCTCGCGCACGCGCGCAGCGACCTCCTGCAGGCGGGGCAGGTTGAGGCGCACCCCGGCGAGCTCCATCGCGCGCAGCACCCCCACGAGCGGCAGCTCGACGTCGCGCATCAGCCCTTCAAGGCCCCGCTCTGCGATCTGCTCGCGCTGCCACGTGGCGAGCGCGCCCACGAGCAGCGCCTCGCCGGCCGCGGCGTCGTCCACGTCAGCGGCAAGGCCGCGCTCCTCGCAGAGCTCCGCGAAGGGGTACCCCCGCCGCGCGGGCTCCAGCAGGTAGGCGCCGAGCATCGTGTCGTGGATGAGTCCCGCCGGCACGAGGCCGAGGGCCTTCGCGTCGTGCACCACCACCGGCAGCTCCCCGCAGGCGGCGGACACCTCCTCGGGGCCCTCGCAGGCGCCGCAGAGGACTTCGGGGAGCTCGGCGCCCCCCGCGGCCGTGCCCCCGGCGCCCTTCGCGCCCCGGGTGGCCCTCGCCCCCCTGGCGCCCTTCGCAGCCGCGGCGCTCTCGCCGCCGCCCCCCGGAGCGAGCGTCACCGCGAAGCGCCAGCCGGCGCCCTCGGCGAACAGCGCCCCCTCGGGCGTCTCGGGGGGTCGCACCGAGACACACAACTCGGGCGGCGCTGGGCCGGCGGCGGAAGCCGCGAGCGCGGGGATGTCGGAGGGGGTCCCCGTGCGCACGCGCCCGGAGAGCCGCACTTCCGTCGGGCCGGCGGGCACCGCCTGCTCACCCTCGCCGAGCGCCTCCTCGAGGCGGCGCAGGGGGTCGCGCAGCTCGTACTCGCGGAACACCTCGCGCAGACGCGAGCGGTCGGGCTCGCGCGCGGCCTCGGCGGTGGGGTCGAGGTCGAACGGTACGCCCCGATCGACGGTGGCGAGACGCTTCGAGACACGGGCGTCCTCGGCGTGCTCGCGCAGGTTCTGTTTGCGCTTCGCCCCGGAGATGTCGGGGATGTGGGCGAGCACCTCCTCCAGGGGGCCGTACCGCTGGATTAGGTCGGAGGCGGTCTTGTCGCCGATCCCGGGCACCCCGGGGATGTTGTCGGAGGTGTCGCCCTTCAGCCCGTAGAAGTCGGGGATCAGCGCAGGCGGGATGCCGTAGCGGTCGAGCACCGCCTGGTGGTCGTAGACCTTCGTGTCGGTGATGCCCCGCGCGGTGGCCATCACCTCGACGAGCCCGCCCTCGTCGATCAGCTGGAAGACGTCACGGTCGCCAGTCACGATCGTCACCGGGACCGGGGGGTCGGCAGCAAGCGCGCGCGCGGCGAGCGAGGCGATCACGTCGTCGGCCTCGTACCCCTCGACCCGCACGTTGCGGTACCCGAACGCCTCCACGAGCGGTTCCATCGCCGGCCACTGCTGCTTGAGCAGGTCCGGGCGCGAGCGGCGCTGGGCCTTGTACTCGGGGTACAGCTCCGTGCGCCCGGAGGTGCCGGCGTCCCACGCAACCACGGTTGGACACACGCCGTACTCGGTGACGATCTTGACGAGCATCGAGGCGAACCCGAAGATCGCGTTGGTCGGCACTCCGGTGGAGGTGGCGATCGACTCGGGCAGCGCGAAGAACGCGCGGTAGACGAGGCTGGGACCGTCGATCAGGAAGAGGCGCCGGCCCGCCTCAGCCGCGGGAGCGGATGGGGCTGTCGCGCGGGTCGCCACGACGGAGCACTTTACGCGCAGCGCGTCGGGCGCGCGCGACGCGGTGGGGACGCCATAAGATGGCTGGCCCTCGAACGGACAGGAGCCCTCGCACGTGAACGTCACCCCCAGCGCGCAGTACCGCCTCACGATTCGCCTCCGGCTGGAGGACACGCCTGGCGTGGTGGGGCTCGTGACGACCGCGATCGGCGACGCCGGCGGGGCGGTCGGCGCGGTCGATCTCGTGGAGAGCGACGCGGGCGCCTCCGTCAGGGACGTGGTCGTGGACGCCGCCAACCGCGAACACTGGGGCCGGATCCTCGAGGCGATCGAGGCGGTGGGGGGCGTGGAGGTGGTGGACACCACCGACCGCACGTTCCTGCTGCACGTGGGCGGCAAGATCGAGCAGCACAACAAGCACCAGCTGAAGACCCGCGACGACCTCTCGATGGTCTACACCCCGGGCGTCGCGCGGGTGTGCATCGCGATCCGTGACGACCCCGACAAGGCGTCCCAGTACACGATCAAGCGCAACACTGTGGCGGTGGTCTCCGATGGCACCGCGGTACTGGGGCTCGGCGACATCGGCCCCGCGGCGGCGATGCCGGTGATGGAGGGCAAGGCGTGCCTGTTCAAGGAGTTCGCGGGTGTCGACGCGTTCCCGATCTGCCTCGACACGAAGGACCCCGACGAGATCGTGCAGACCGTCAAGCTGATCGCCCCCGGGTTCGGGGGTATCAACCTCGAGGACATCTCCGCGCCGCGGTGCTTTGAGATCGAGGAGCGCCTCAAGCAGGAGCTCGAGATCCCGGTCTTCCACGACGACCAGCACGGCACCGCGGTGGTCGTGATGGCGGCGCTGCTGAACGCGGTTAAGCTCACCGGCCGGCGCCTGGAGGACCTGCACGTACTGGTGATCGGCCTCGGCGCCGCGGGGATCGCGGTGACGAAGATCCTACGCGAGGCGGGCGTCACCAACATCATCGGTGCGGACTCTCGGGGGGCATTGCACGTGCGCCGCGAGGACTACCTCGACGGCACGATGAACCCCGTGAAGCGGTGGTTCGCCGAGGTCACGAACCCCGAGTGCCGCGCAGGCGCCCCGGCGGACGTGATCGAGGGCGCCGACCTCCTGATCGGGGTCTCCGGCGCCCGCGCCCTGCCGGCGGAGGCTCTCGCGCGCATGAGCGACGACGCGATGGTGTTCGCGATGGCGAACCCCAACCCCGAGGTCGTCCCCGAGGAGGCCGCGCAGTACGTGCGGATCATGGCCACGGGCCGCTCGGACTACCCCAACCAGATCAACAACGTGCTGTGCTTCCCCGGAATCTTCCGCGGCGCCCTGGACGTGCGCGCACGCGCGATCACCGAGGAGATGAAGATGGCCGCCGCGCGCGCGATCGCGGCGATCGTCCCCGAGGAGGAGTTGCGCGAGGACTACATCATCCCCTCCGTCTTCAACCGCGACGTCGCCCCCGCGGTGGCCGCGGCGGTGGCCGACCAAGCGCGCGCCAGCGGCATGGCGCTCGCCGGCCAGGAGGTCGGGTTCGCGCAGGGCGACACCGCAACCAGCACACCGACCGCGGCGTGAGACGATGCGGGTCACGGTCACCGGCGCGACGGGCCTGATCGGGACCACGCTCGTCGCCCAACTGCTCGCCGAGGGGGCCGAGGTCACGGTGCTCTCGCGCGACCCCGCCCGGGCCGTGGCGAGACTCGGCGCGCAGGCGGGGGCGAGGCTCGGCAGCCAGGCGGAGGCGCAACCCGGCGTGCAGGCGGTGGGCTGGGACCTGCTCAACGAACGGGCGCCGGCGCAGGCGCTGGAGGGACGCGACGCGGTGGTGCACCTCGCGGGGGAGCCTGTCGCGCAACGGTGGACGGCGAGCGCAAAGCGGGCGATCCGCGAGAGCCGCGTGATCGGCACGCGCCACCTGGTGGAGGGGCTGGGCGAGTGCGGCGCGGGCAGGCCAAAGGTGGTGGTGAGCGCCTCGGCCGTCGGCTACTACGGCGAGCACGGAGAGGAGCCGCTGGACGAGGAGGCGCCCCCGGGCCGCGACTACCTGGCGGAGGTGTGCGTCGCGTGGGAGGCGCAGGCGCGCGCGGCACAGCAACTCGGAGTGCGCACCGTGCAGGTGCGCACGGGCGTCGTGCTCGACCGCCGCGGCGGCGCGCTGGCGAAGATGCTGCCCCCCTTCCGCCTCGGCGTCGGCGGCCCCGTCGCGGGCGGGCGCCAGTACGTGTCGTGGGTACACGTGGAGGACCTCGTGGGCATCGTCCGCACCGCGCTCGCCGACGAGCGGTGGTCGGGCCCAATCAACGGGACGGCCCCGGAGCCGCTAACCAACCGCGAGCTCTCCCGCGCGCTCGGCCGGGCGCTTCACCGCCCTGCGCTGCTGCCGGTGCCAGGCGTGGCGCTGCGGGCGCTGTACGGCGAGATGGCGCAGATCGTGACGACCGGAGCGCGCGTGCTGCCCGTCAAGCCCCTCGTCCTAGGCTACGAGTTCCGCTACGCCCACCTGGACGAAGCGCTGAGCGCCGCGCTCGGTCAGTCCGCGGGCGGCAACTGAAAAGCCCGGTAGAACACCAGGCGCCCCCCCTCGACGCGGTCGACGGCGTAGCGGGAGAGCGTGGTGTCGCCGTCGGAGAGCACCGAGTAGCGCCCGAGTACCGAGTCGCGGTCGCGGATCGCGAAGAACTGGTGGATCACGGCGGCGCGGTTGTCGCCGTGACGCCCGGCGCGGCGGATCGCGAGCAGCACGACGCTCATCGCCTCGTACCCGTACAGCGCGTAGGGCCCGGGCGCCTGGTGAAAGCGCCGCTGGTAGGCGGCCAGGACCTGCTGGGCGGGGGCGGGGTAGAGCGAGAGCGGCAGCAGCGGGGTGGTCAGGTACGTGTGGGCCGCGGCAGCGCCGAGCTGCGCGGCGAACGCCGGTTCGGCGAGCGCAGAGGTGCCGAGTAGGCGCAGGTGGGATTCGGCCCCGTGCAGCTGCTGCCACAGCGCGGCGGTCCCGGTGCCCGGCGCGCCGCTGAAGAACACCGCGCCGGCGCCGCTTTCGAGCACCTTCTGGACCACCCCGGCGAATTCCGTGGTGCCTTCGGTGTCGAGCTGTTCTTCGCCTACGACTTCAAGGCCGGCGCGCCGGGCGTCTTCGGCGAAGAGCTCCGCGAGCGGCAGGTTGAAGGGGTCCTGGTCCTCGAGCACGTACACCCGCCGCAGGTGCAGCTCGCGCGCAAGCCTCACCTGGGCGGCGGCCTGCACCGGATCGCCGGGCACCAGGCGGCCGAAGGTGCGCTGCCCGGTGAGGTAGAAGCGGTAGGGCTCGTCCTGGCCGGCGTCGAGCGAGGAGGTCAGCCCGACGTAGGGGCTCCCCGGGCTCACCTGGAGGATCCCGGCGGCGTTCGTCAGCGGCAGCGAGACGGCGGACGCGGCCGAGTCGAGGTCGCCCAGGTAGGCGATCGTGGAGGTGTCCTGCGCAGCGACACGGGCGTAGGTGGCGGTGACCCCGGGGGCCGCCGCCCCGGTCTGAGGGTTGGCGTCGTCGAGCGAGGCGTAGTCGATCCTGAAGCGCCCCACGCGCCCGCCGACCTGGGCGAGGGCGAGCTTCTCGCCGTCCACGATCTGCTGCGAGGCGGCGGCGGAGGGCCCCTCGAGCGGGAGGCTGGAGTAGACGGTCAGCTCGTGCCCGGGGGTGGTGGAGGCGGTGGACACCCCGACCCCGCCGCAGCCGCCCAGGGCAGCGAGCACCAGCAGCGCGAGGAGCACCGCCGCGAGCGGCGCGAGGGCGCGAGGGCGAACGCGGGACACGAACGAGTCGAGACGGAGCCAGCGCGCGCGCACCAGCCGCTCAGACGTCGCTGCGGCGGCGGCCGGGCAGGTAGCCGGAGAGGATCCGCACGCAGGCGCCGATCAGCACGATGGCCGTGGCAAGCATGAACGCGTCGAACCCCTTGGCGCCCAGCGCCCACAGCGCGATCCACACGACGAGGCCGGCGGTGACGGTCAGGATCAAACCCATCGCTCGCGCATCCTACCGGCCGCGCGGGCGGGCTGCAGGGCGTCACCGGCATCTCCCGACCAGCGTCAGCGCTCCAACCCCGCGGCCAGCTCGGCGACGAGCGCGCCCGACCGCGCCCCGTCCCGGCGGGGTCGGCGGCCTCCCCCGCGGCGCGCACGAGGCGACTGCCCACGATCACCCCGTCGGCCCCCGCGTCGGCGGCCTGGCGGGCCTGCGCGGGCGTGGAGATCCCGAAGCCGAGCGCGACCGGCACGGCGGTGGCGGCCTGCGCGCGGGCGACCACCTCGGCGAAGCGCTCCGCGAGCGCCGCGCGCTCCCCGGTGGTGCCGACGACCGAGACGGTGTACAGGAACCCGCGCGCGCGGGCCCCGATCTCCGCGAGGCGCGCCGGCGGGGTGGTGGGGGCGACGAGCGGTACGAGCGCGAGGCCGTGCGCGTCGCACGCGGCGAGCACCTCGCCGGCCTCCTCGTAGGGCAGGTCGGGCACGATCAACCCGCTCGCACCGGTGCGCGCCAGCCGCTGCACGAACGCCTCCGCCCCCGGCGCGAGCACCAGGTTGGCGTAACACATCAACACCACCGGCACCGCGGGCGCGAGCGCGCGCGCGACCTCCAGCACCCCGGCGAGCGAGGCCCCCGCAGCGAGCGCGCTGGTCGCGGCGGCGTGGATCACGGGGCCGTCGGCCAGCGGGTCGGAGTAGGGCACGCCAAGCTCCAGGATGTCGGCGCCGGCGGCCACGCACGCCTCGCCGATGCGCACGGAGTCGGCGAGCGTGGGGTAGCCGCCCATCAGGTAGGGCATCAGCGCAGCCGCACGGCCGTCACGTGCCGCGTCCACGAACGCCGCAGAGATGCGGTCCGTGCCGGACACGGGGTCTCCCCGGTGTGAGCCCCCCTCGCGCACAGCGCCACCTGCGGCGGCAGAGCCCCCACCTGTGCCGGACGCGGGGTCCACCTGCTGCGAAGACCCTTTGCCGAAGGCCATCCCAACCTTCCCCGCCTCCGGGACCTCCGGCGTGGGGGAGCTCGCTGGCGCGTCGTTCATGAGCGGGCCAGCACCTCGGCGAGGTCCTTGTCCCCGCGCCCGGAGAGGCACACCAGGTCGAGGTCGCCGTCGGGCTGGGCGAGCGTCCACGCGAGCGCGTGCGCGGTCTCCAGCGCGGGGATGATGCCCTCCAGGCGGGCCACCTCTCGGAAGGCGGCGAGCGCGTCGCGGTCGGTGACGGCGACGTAGCGCGCGCGGCCCGAGTCGCGCAGGTGCGCGTGCTGGGGGCCGGTGCCGGGGTAGTCGAGGCCCGCGGAGACCGAGTGCGCCTCGATGATCTGGCCCTCCTCGTCCTGCATCACAGCCGACAGCGCCCCGTGCAGCACGCCCGCGCGTCCGCCGACGGTGAGGGGCGCGCCGTGGCGGGGCGTGTCCACGCCCTCCCCCCGGCCTCCACGCCGACCAGCTCGACGGCGGGGTCCTCGAGGAACGCGGTGAAGATCCCGAGCGCGTTGGAGCCTCCGCCGACGCACGCGACCACGCGCGCGGGCAGGCGCCCCTCGCGCTCCAGCAGCTGCGCACGGGCCTCGTCGCCGATCACGCGCTGCAGGTCGCGCACGAGCGCGGGGTACGGCGCGGGGCCGACGACGGAGCCGATCACGTAGTGGGTGTCGGCCACGTTGGTCACCCAGTCGCGGATCGCCGCGGACGTGGCCTCCTTGAGCGTGCGCGCGCCGGCGTCCACGGGGTGCACGGTCGCGCCGAGCAGTTCCATGCGCTGCACGTTGGGGCGCTGGCGGCGGGTGTCCTCGACGCCCATGTACACGACGCACTCCAGGCCGAGCAGCGCACACACGGTCGCGGTCGCGACGCCGTGCTGCCCGGCGCCGGTCTCGGCGATCACGCGGCGCTTGCCCATCCGCCGCGCCAGCAGCGCCTGGCCGAGCGCGTTGTTGAGCTTGTGCGAGCCGGTGTGGTTGAGGTCCTCGCGCTTGAGATATACCAGTCGCCCGACGCGCTCGGAGAGCCGCCGCGCGCGGTACAGCGGGGTGGGGCGTCCGCCGAAGTCGCGCAGCAGGCCGTCGAGCTCCGCGCGGTAGCCGGGGTCCGCGCGGGCGGCCACCCACGCCTGCTCGAGCTCCGCGAGCGCGGGCATCAGCGTCTCGGGGACGTACTGCCCCCCGTACCGTCCGAAGCGGTGCTCGATGGTGCTCACGCGGGCGAGGTTACCGCGGGGTGGCGGGGTTTTGATGAGCTTCCGGGTGGGCGGGATCGAATTCCCTCTCCAGCGAGCGGTGTTCGCAGTGCGGGAAGGAGGCGCAGTGCACGGACCGGCTCGCCCTCACGCGGAGACGCCGACCGGCGCGAGGGACTGGACCGCGGCGAAGAACGCGCGCAGGCGCTCGGGGTCCTTGCGGCCCGGCGCGGCCTCGGTGCCGGAGGCGGTGTCCACGGCGAACGGCCTCGCGCGGTGTCCCTGACGGGAGGCCGCGGCGATCGCCTCGGCGGCGTTCTCCGGCCCGAGGCCTCCGCTGAGGATCAGCGGCACACCCGAGCGCCGCGCGGCGAGCAGACCCCAGTCGAACGCCTCCCCGGTCCCCCCGCGTAGTCCCTGCTTGCCGGGCGCGCTTGAACGCGCGTCGAGCAAGTGAAAGTCGGTGTAGAAGCGCTCCACGTCGCGCACCTCCCCGACTGATGCGACCTGTACGGCCTTGATGACGCGCGCGCCCGTGCGGTGACCAGCCTCCGCGCAGTACGCAGGCCCCTCGTCGCCGTGCAACTGGAGCATCGTCAACCCGAGCTCGTCGGCGGTCTGGACGACGTCCTCCAGGGGCGCGTTGACGAACACCCCGCACACCTCCACCCGGCGGCGCAGCGCGGTGGCGATGCCCAGCGCCTCCTCGGCGGAGCACGCGCGCGGGGAGCCCGCGTAGAAGATCAGGCCGACCGCCCACGCGCCGAGCTCCACGGCCAGCTCGGCGTCGGCCAGGCGGGTGATGCCACAGACCTTGACCCGGGGGGCGGCGTCGGACATGTACCAACGGTAGCGGGTGACCGCGCTCGTAAAGTATCGCCACCGGGAACTACCTTACCGGCGTGGCGTAGGCGGCAGACGAGTCCACGGCATCCGGTGCGGGGCCAGACGGGTCCCGTGGGCAAGAGGCCTCGCAGCCTCACTCGGAGGTCCGCATGAGTGCAGCAGTGTGCTCCCTCGCCATAGCGCTGCTCGTAGCCATGTTGGTCATAGACCGCATGACGAGGAGGTAGCGCAAGCTCCGGCGGCACTGGTACCGACCGGCCGCCGGGGCCTTAACGACGAAGCGCCCGCATCGCGGGCGCTTCGATGAGTCAGCAGTCTGCTCACTCGCCACCCGGGAGTGTAGCGCAGCGAGACGACCGTGCGCTATTCCGGCGTGGAGGGGTTGGGGATCGAGTTGGGGCGCTCGCCGAGCGTGACGGTGAGGGTCTTTTTGGTGTAGCCGCCGCTGCCGGAGGCGCGCCACAGTTCGAGGGTGATGGTGTCCCCGGGTTTCTTGTTGCCGATCACTTCGGCGAGGTCTTCGGAGCTCGTGACCCGCTTGCCGTCAACCTCCACGATGATGTCACCGCCCACGGAGATTTCGCTGCCGTTGATCTTCGCTTCGATGTTGCCGGCGTGGATGCCAGCCTTCGCGGCGGCGGTGCCGGCTTCGACTTTCTCGACCATCGCGCCGCTCTTGGTGGGCAGGTTCAGGCTGGAGAGCGAGCCGTCGACCGTGATCGTGGAGACGCCGAGGTAGGCGCCGCGGATCGTGCCGCCTTTCTCCAGTTCGGGGAGCTCGGACTTGGCGGTGTCGATCGGTACGGCGAAGCCGATGCCGATGTTGCCGTCGCCGCTGCCGCCGGTCTCGATCTGGGAGTTGATGCCGATCACTTCGCCCGTGGCGTTGAGCAGCGGGCCGCCGGAGTTGCCGGGGTTGATCGGGGCGTCGGTCTGCAGGACGTTGTCGATCGTGAAGCCGTTGGGGGCGGTGATCTGCCGCTGCAGCGCGGAGATCACGCCGGTGGTGAGGGTGCGGCTGAGCCCGAAGGGGTTGCCGATCGCGAGCACCGGTTCGCCGACCTCGACGGCGCTGGAGTTACCGAGCGTGAGCGCGTGCAGGGTAAGGCCTTCGGTGGGGATCCGCAGCACCGCGAGGTCCTGTGAGGGGTTTTTGCCGACCACGCGCGCTTCGACGGTCTTGCCGTGTTCGAAGCTGACGGTGACCTTCACCGCGTTCTCGACCACGTGCCAGTTGGTGAGGATCGTGCCGTTGGAGTTGATCACGAACCCCGAGCCCGTGGCGATGCCCTGCTGCTGGGATTCGCCGAAGCCGAAGGGCGATTCGGCCTGGCGCACGATCGTGGAGGTCACGTAGGCCACCGACGGCGCGGTGCGCTCGTAGATTTCGTGGGCGCTCGGTGTGAGGTTCTTGAAGGTACCCGCCTTGGAGGAGGGAGTGGTGGTTGAGGCCACCGGTGCGGCGGCCTGGACCTGGGTGACGGTCTTCTGCGTGGAGCCGAGGCCGCCGGCGGCGGCGATCACGGCCACCACGACGCCGCCCCCGACGAGGGCGGAGAGGAAGGGGATGGCAAAGAGGCGTTTCATCGCGAGGTGGTGGTCGTGGGCAAGCAGGTGATCCTAGGCGAGACGGCGGTCGTCGGGCGAGCGGGCGTTGTAAGTGTGGGGAGTGCGTTCATCGTGAGCACAGGATGAGCGGTCGCGATGAAGGCGATCTAAAGGGCGGCCCCGGTGTCTCTAAACCTCGGAGCCCTCACCCTCACCCTGGCGCCTGCCGGGCAGCCTCGGCGTCAGCAGAGCGCGACAGCAGTTCCCGCAACGCCGCCTCGGGGTCGGCAGCGCGCATCAGCCTCTCGCCCACCAGCACTGCCGCCACGCCCCGCTCCTCCAGGCGCCGCAGCTGCTCGGAACCGGCGATGCCCGACTCCGAGACCACCACAACCCCGTCGGGGACCTCCTCCAACAGCGTGAAGGTGCGCTCGACGTCGACCGTGAAGTCGCGCAGGTCGCGGTTGTTGATCCCGACCAGCTCGGCCCCTGCCTCCAGAGCGCGGTGCAGCTCCGGGCCGTCGTGGGCCTCGACGAGCACATCCAGGCCCAGCTCACCAGCCGCATCGTGCAGAGCGAGCAGCGTGGGCTGGTCCAGCGCCGCCACGATCAGCAGCACCGCGTCGGCCCCGGCCGCACGGGCCTCGTGCAGCTGGTAGGGGTCGACGATGAAGTCCTTGCGCAGCACCGGCAGCGTGCACGTGGCTCGGGCCACGCGCAGATCCTCCAGAGAACCGTCGAAGTGGGGACCCTCGGTGAGGATCGACACGGCGGCGGCCCCCCCGCGGGCGTACGCACTCACGAGCTCGCGCACCTCCGGGCGCTCGCGCAGCCGCCCGGCGGAGGGGGAGCGGCGCTTGAACTCGGCAATCACCGCGATGCCCGGACCCGTGAGGGCCTCGCGGAAGGGCCGCTCGCCGGCGGGGGCCTCGCACTCCTGCAGAGGGAGCTCGCGCTTGCGCCGGGCGACTTCCTCTCGGGTGGAGGCGAGAATGTGCTCAAGCACGGTGGGTACGTCGACGGGGGTGCCGCGAGAACCAGTTGCGTTCACGGGGCCACCTCGGCCGGGGCGTGCCGGAGGGTGGCCTGCACGTAACCCTCCAGCGCCCGCGCGGCGGCCCCGTCGGCGAGCGCGGCGCGGGCGGCCTGCACCCCCTCGGCGAGGGTGGCGACGGCGCCGGCGGCGTAGATCGCGGCGCCGGCGTTGACGAGGGCGAGGTCTGTTCGAGGCCCGCCCGCCCCGCCCACCCCGTCCGCCACGCCCACTCCATCCACTTCGCCCGCCCCGTCCTCACCCTGGAGGATGGCGCGGGTGGCGGCGGCGTTCTCGGCGGGCGTACCCCCCTCGAGCGCCGGGTCCGACGGGGTGCCCGGCACGATCCCGAGCTCCTCGGGGCTCACGGTGTAGCGACGCACGTCAGGGCCGTTGACCTCGGCGACGTGAGTGGGCGCTGAGCTTGAGACCTCGTCGAGGCCGTCCTCGCCGTGGACCACGAGCGCCCGCTCGACGCCGAGCAGCGCGAGCGCGCCGGCGACGGTGTCGAGGAAGGCCGGGTCGGAGACTCCGATCAGCTGGCGGGTAGCCCCAGCGGGGTTGGTGAGCGGGCCGAGCAGGTTGAAGGCCGTGCGCACCGCGAGCTCGCGGCGCACTGGCACCACGAAGCGGGTCGCCCGGTGGTGGGCGGGGGCGAACATGAAGCCGAAGCCGGCCTCCTCGATGCAGCGCGCCACGCCGTCGGGGTCGAGGTCGATGCGGGCGCCGAGCGCCTCCAGTAGGTCGGCCGACCCGGAGGGCCCGGTCGCGGAGCGGTTACCGTGCTTGGCGACCGCGCAGCCCGCGCCGGCGGCGATCAGCGCGGCGGTGGTGGAGACGTTGAAGGTCCGCCGCCCCCCGCCGGTCCCGGCGGTGTCGAGCAGGTCCGCGCGCGCGACGGGCACGTGGGCGGCGAGCTCGCGCATCGTGCGCGCGAGCCCGGCGAGCTCCTGCACGGTCTCCCCCTTCGTGCGCAGCGCAATCAGAAAGCCCGCGATCTGTGTCTCGGAGACCTCGCCGTGCATGATCTCCGCGAGCACCTCCGCGGCCTGCTGCTCGGAGAGGTCCTCGCGCGAGGCGAGCGTGTCGATCGCACGGGTGAGGATCGGGTTGGGCACCTACGCGCTCCCCCGCTCCACCCCCGCTGCCTGCCCGGCCGACCCGGTGGGAGCGAGACGCTCCGGCCCTTCGAGGAAGTTCGCCAGCAGACGCTTACCCTCCTCAGTGAGCACCGACTCGGGGTGAAACTGCACGCCCTCCGCCGGCAGCTCGCGGTGGCGCAGGGCCATCAGCACCCCCCCGCCGTGCGCGGAGGCCTCCAGGCAGCCGGGCAGCTCCAGGTCCACGACCAGCGAGTGGTAGCGCCCCACCTCCAGCGGACAGGAGAGCCCCCGGAAGATCGTGCGGCCGTCGTGCTCGATCGTGGTGGCCTTGCCGTGCACCGGGGGCAGCAGACTGACGCGCCCCCCGAACGCCTGCGCCATCGCCTGGTGGCCGAGGCACACCCCGAGCGTGGGGACGCCCGCCTCGGGCATCCGGCGCACGACCTCGCAGGGAGATCCCGGCCTCGTTGGGGGTGCACGGCCCCGGCGAGACGACGCAGCGCTCGTAGCCGCCCGCGAGCAACTCCTCGACGGTGGCGCGGTCGTTGCGCACCGTCTCCACCTCCGCCCCCAGCTCGCCGAGATACTGCACGAGGTTGTAGGTAAACGAGTCGTAGTTGTCGATCATCAGCACACGCACGGTGTCTCCAGGGTCTCTACGGCCAATTTGGCTGAGCAGCCGCTAGCTCCACCGCGCGCATCACCGCGCGGGCCTTGGCGAGGGACTCCTCGTACTCGTACGCGGGCTTGGCGTCGGCGACGGTGCCCCCGCCGGCCTGTACGTACGCGCGGCCGTCCTTGACGACGACGGTGCGGATGTGGATGCACGTGTCCAGGTCCCCGGTGTAGGAGAGGTACCCAATCGCGCCGCCGTAGCCGCCGCGCTTGACAGACTCGAGCTCGTCGATGATCTGCATCGCGCGCACCTTGGGGGCACCCGAGAGGGTGCCGGCGGGCAGCACCGAGCGCAGGGCGTCCATCGGGGTGACCCCCTCGCGTAGGCGGCCGTCGACGGTGGAGACGATGTGCATGACGTGTGAGTACGTCTCCACCGCCATGAACGTCTGCACCTCGACGCTGCCGAACTCGCACACGCGGCCGAGGTCGTTGCGCCCAAGGTCCACGAGCATCACGTGCTCGGCGCGCTCCTTCTCGTCGGCCAGCAGCTCCTGCGCGATCCGCCGGTCCTCCTCGGCGCTGCCCCCGCGCGGGCGCGTGCCCGCGATCGGGCAGGTGGAGACGGTGCGGCCAGTCACCGTCAGCAGCGGCTCGGGGCTCGCACCGGCGACCTGGAAGTCGCCAAAGTCCAGGAAGTACATGTAGGGGGAGGGGTTGACTGCGCGCAGGCCACGGTAGACCGAGAAGGCGTCCTGCTCGATCGGGGCGGACCACCGCTGGGAGGGCACGACCTGGAAGGCGTCGCCCGCGTACACGTACTCGACGATGCGCGCCACCATCGCCTCGAACTGCGAGCGCTCCATTTCGGGCTCGAACACCGGCGGGCGGCGCTCGCGGGGCCGCGGGCGCGCGGCGTCCTGCGGCAGCGGGCCATCCAGCGCGGCGCGCACCTGCGCGATCGTCACGCGGGCGCGCGCGTAGGCGCGCTCGAAATCCTCCCCCTCGACGCCCCCCGCATCGAGGCCCTCCCCCTCGCCGTCCCCTTCGACGTAGGCGTGGGCGAGCACGGTGAGCGTGTGCATGAGATGGTCGAACACCACGACCACGTCGGAGAGCATCAGCGCCATGTCGGGCAGCCCCAGCCGGTCCGGGTTGGGCTCCCCGAGCGGCTCGACAGCGCGCACGAGGTCGTACCCGAAGAAACCGACGGCCCCCCCGGCGAAGTGCGGCAGCTCGGGCAGCGGCGCCTGACGGTAGGGGGCGAGCGCGGCAGCGGCGTACGCGTAGGGGTCGCCCGCGTCACCCAGGGACCAGCGGACCACCGCGCGGGGGCGGATGCCAAGGAAGGAGTAGCGGCCCATGCGCTGGCCCTGCTCGGCGGACTCCAGCAGGAACGCGGGCTCCTCGGGGGCGAGCCCGCGGAGCTTGAGAAACGCCGAGACGGGGGTCTCGCAGTCGGCGATGAAGGTGTGGCGCAGGGGGATCAGGTTGTGCTCGCGGGCGAGCTCCCGGGCCTGCTCGAGCGTCGGCTCGACCTCGAGGTCCCCGGCGTCGACGCGCGTGGGGCGCTCAGCGGCGACGGGCATCGAGCACCCGCTCGGCGTCGGCGAGGGCGCGGCCACGGCTGTGGAGCAGCACGAGCAGGTGGTAGAGCACGTCGGCGGACTCTTCGTCGACGCGCTCGTCGGACTCCTCCCGCGCGGCGCGCGCGACCTCCTCGGCCTCCTCCCGCACCTTCTCGCCGATCCGTGGCGGGTCTTCGAGCAGCGCGACGGTGTAGGAGCCCGCGGGGCGCTCACGGGCGCGCTCGGCGAGGGTACGCTCAAGGGCGGGCAGTGTCTCGTGGGGCGCGGGCGGCTCGAGCGTCCCGCGGTGAAAGCAGGTGCGCTCCCCCGTGTGGCACGCCGGCCCCGCAGGCTCCACGAGCGCGAGCAGCGTGTCTCCGTCGCAGTCCACGCGCAGCGCCCGCACCGCCTGGGTGTTGCCGCTGGTGGCCCCCTTGTGCCACAGCTCCTCGCGGGAGCGACTCCAGAGGTGAAGCTCCCCCGTGTCCCGCGTGCGCGCCAGCGCCTCCTCGTTCATGTACGCCAGCGTCAGCACCTCCCCGGTGCCCCAGTCCTGCACCACGCAGGGCACCAGGCCACGCTCGTCGTAGACAAGCTTCACGTCGGTCTTCTGCGCAGCGGGGGCGCTCACCCACGGGATTGTAGGCGGCGTGGGTTCGCAGCAAAATAGATGGCGGGATCGGGGTGGTCGATTCGGGGATGGGATGCGACGCACGCGAGCGCAGCCGTGCTGGTGGCACGGCGAGCATCGCGGGTGGCGCAGACCGCCCCGAGGTGGCCGCACCGGATCGTCAGGTATTTTGGTGTGGACCTTTTGGGTTGGCTCTCGCCCGGCGCCCGCCCGGCGTCATATCGTGGGGGCGTGGCGTCGCCGCTGGAGCGCAAGCTGATCGTGGTTACCGGCAAGGGGGGCGTCGGCAAGACCACCGTGTCCGCCGCGCTGGGCCTGCTCGGAGCGCGCCGGGGGTTGCGGACGATCGTGGTGGAGGTGACCGGCACGGAGGCCGCAGGAGGCACGGCGGGCACAGGCCGCCTCGCCGCGCTGGTCGGCCACGGGGTGGGCGGGAACTCCGCCCCCCCGCCACGGGGTCGAGACGGAGCTGCGGGAGGGACTGCTGTGGGGTCTGTCGATCGACCGCGACCGCGTGCTCGCGGAGTGGCTGCGGGCGATCGGGGGTCGTGTGCCGGCCCGCGTGCTCACCTCGAGCTCGAGCTTCCAGTACCTGATCGCCGCCGCCCCCGGGGCGCGGGAGATGCTCAGCATGGTCAAGGTCTGGGAGCTCGCCCAGGGCCGCCGCCCGCAGGACCGGGGATCCCGGGCCGGGAGTCGGGCCGGGGACGGGGCGGACTACGACCTCGTGGTCCTTGACGCCCCCGCGACCGGCCACGCGCTGGCAATGCTGCGCTCGCCGCGGACCTTCTCGGCGATCGCACGCGTGGGACCGATCGCTCGGCAGTCGGGGCAGGTGCGCGAGCTCCTGGAGGACCCCGCGCGCTCCGCGTACCTCGCGGTGGCGCACGCCACCGAGATGGCGGTCACCGAGACCCTGGAGCTGCGCGAGGGCCTGCGCCGGGAGCTGGGCCGCGAGCTCGACGGCGTGGTCGTCAACGGCGCCCTGCCGCGCCGCTTCGAGGGCGGCGAGCTACAGCGCGTCGCCGCCGTGAACGGCGCGCCACTCGGAGGGCCGCGCCGCACGGCGGGGCGCCCGCCGGGCCGGCCGGCGCTCGAACGGGCGGCGGCGGCGCAGAGCGCCGGCGAGCGCGCCGTGAGTGCGCTCGGCCGTACGCGCCGCGCACGCGGTGCACGAGCGCACGCGCTCGCAGCAGAGCCAGATCGCCCGTCTGCGCCGCGAGGGCGTCGACGTGGTGAGAGTCCCCTTCGCCTTCAAGGCCGAGCTCGACCTCGCCGCGGTCGAGGAGATCGCCGACCGGCTGGAGCGGGGACTGGGCGGTAGGCCGGCTCAGCCGGGCTCAGACCCGCAGCGCGGCGGAGATGCGCTTGGCGGCGGCGACCACCGGGGGGCCCAGCGTGCTGCGGAGCTCCTCCAGCGAGAACGCGTCGGCGGGGACGGGGATGCCGACCGCCGCCACCACGCTGCCGTCGGGGCCGATCACAGGCGCCGCGATCGTTCGGACTCCGGGACCGAGCTCTTCGTCGCCGAGCGCCACGCCCTCGGCCCGCACCCGCTCGAGCTCCGCGCGCAGCGCCCGCTTGCTGGTGATGCTGTTGGGCCCCCGCCGCGTCAGCTTCAGTTCAGAGATCACCACCTCGCGCTCTGGCTCGGGGCAGGTTCGCGAGCAGCACCTTGCCCATCGCCGTGCAGGGTGCCGGCAGGCGCGCCCCCGCCCCGAGGTCGAGGTCGACGGCGTGCTGTCCGCGCCGCCAGCCGCGCAGCCGGTCCACGTAGCGGACTTCGCTGCCGTCGAGCACCGCCAGCGAGGCCGTGCGGCCCGTCTGCTCGCGCAGCTCGCGCAGGTGCTCACGGGCCTTGCCGCGCAGCGCCATCGAGTCCAGCACCGACATGCCCATGTCCGCGACCCGGGGAGCCAGGCGGTAGCGGCGCGCGTGGTCCTGCTCGAGGTAGCCGAGCGCGACCAGCGTCGAGGCGTAGCGGTGCGTGGTCGAGCGGCTCATGTTCAGCTCGTCCGCGAGCTTGGCGATGCCGAGCACGGGCTGCTGGGCGCTGAAGCAGTTGAGGATCGCGAGACCCGCCTGCAGCGAGGAGGAGAACCGCCCGCGGCGCTCCTCCTCGAGCGGCTCCCCGACCGCGCGGCCCGGCGCGTCGCGGTTGAGCGACCTCGGTGGCTGCTTGTTCAGTGGCAAGTCTCCCTCCTAGCACACATTCCGTACGGTCTCGGGAGAGCTGGGACTCGACGGCTGTACGGGATGCGGGTCGAGCGCCGCGTACGACGCTCGACCCGCGGTGGAGCGTTTCCGGAGCGGGTCACGCCACCCCTGGCACCCTCGGCCGCGTGTCGCGCACGACACCGCTTCTCTCCCCCTCGCCGAGGAGCCATGACCCATAGGTTGACGTCTCCGCCCCGCATTACACAAGCATGATCGTCCATCTCCTAGGCGGTACTCAATGCACAAGTGAAAATATCTGCCTCGACGCCCTACGCTGAGCGCTGCTCGTAGGCGATGCGCCACATTCGCAGGAGGGGGAGCAGCAGCACCGGCAACGATCCCGCCTCGCGCGCGAGCCCACGCGTGCCCACCCGCATCGCGGGCGCACGAGCGCTGTCCTTGGATAGGTACATCGCGACCATGCAGGCGACGATCACCGCGTGCCGGTAGCCGTTGCGCAAGCCCCGCGCCTCCCGGGCCGATCGACCCACGAGCTCCCCCACGCGTCGCAGGCCGTCGGCTGCGGGGTAGTGGTCGATGTAGCTGTGGTTGCCCTCCGCCACGTCCTCCGCACGGTCGACGTAGCTGTCGAGCATCGTGCCAAGTGCGGAGATCCACGGAAAATAAGCGGCGTAGGCCCCCTCGACCTCGCCCCATTCGCAGCGGGGCTCCGACGCCAGCGCAAGGATCGCGTGCACCGTCAACGACGCGCTCGCCGCGCTCGTCAACTCGAACCAGGTTGCCTCCCTGTGACTTGCGTACTCCCGCTCGGCCCACCCCCTGAGCCTCGTGTCGCGCCCCACCGGGTTGCGCTCGTGATTGACGCCCAGCACGAGCGCGCGCGTCGTCTCTCGGCGGAGCATCGGGCGCACCTCCGCGTACGCCGGCAGTCGCTCGCATCCCGCGCGGCAGGCCTCCACAAGCGCCCTCAGGTATCCCCCATCGTCGCTCCACGGATGGAAGCGGTAGTACTCGCCCACCGCCCCGCCCACGTCTAGGGCGTCGATCAGCGCGGTGTAGAGGCTGCGGCCGTTCGCCTCGCCCGCGAACGCCCCCCGCTCGCTGACGTCGTCCAGGAAGTCCCACGCGATCTGGTAGTCGACGAGCAGCCTCAACAGGTGCGGTTTGCGGCGGCGCGGCAGGATCCAGAACAGCGCCGCGCCGTCGGCGTGGGTTCGCTTGTGGGCGAGCGCGCTCAGAGCATCCGTGCGAATCGCCGCGTCGGGGATCGCCCGGGCGCGCCTGCGCCAGGGCTCGATCTCCCGCGACACCCCGCGCAGCCCCCAGAGCAGCTCGCGCAGCGCAGCCGAGAGGAGCGCCCAGAGCTGCCTGGGACAGAGGGACAGCGGGTTTGAAAGTACGCCAGGAATCGAGATCTCAAGATTAGAGAACGAGCCAGTCGATTTGTGTAGTCTTGCGCAGCTACGCCCACGTTGCATCTGCGGCGCGCGCTGGGCCTCCCGATACCCCCCAGCCCGACCCGCCGACCCCGCGGCCACTCAGGCGAATCCAAGCTCGGGGTTCCCCAGGTGGGATCGGGCTGCACTGGAGCGTCCGACCGCTGACGGCCACTCGTTGCTTGACGGGCGATTCGTTTCTTAATCCTGCAGGACGATCGCCGGGCGTACGCGTGCCGCCAGGTACCCCGGCACCGCGACGATCAGCACGGCGACTGTCGTCACCAGCAGGAAGCTGCCGACGGCGACCAGCGCTCCGACCGACAGTACGACCGGGAAGCCGGTCACGACCGCGAGCGCATGGCTCAGCAACAGCTGGCCGCAGAGCCCGAACACGGCGCCGAGGGAGCAGCCCGCGCCGAGCAGCAGGGTGCTCTCCACAAGCAGCGAGCGCCACAGGACGCCCCTGCCGAAGCCATCGACCTTCATGTCCGCCAGCAGGGGCCGCCGCTGCCAGATCATCGCTCCCATCGCGGTGGCCATCGCGAGGATCGCGGCGATCACCACGAGGCTCGCGATCTGCGTCAAGCGCGCGAGCCCCTCGTGGCTGACGGTGCGCTGGCGCTGTTCGCGCTGGGCGCTGGTTTCCACCGTGAGCCCCGACCCGCCGCCAAGCGCCCGCACGATCTCGCGACGTCCCGCTTCGGGCGACACTCCCGCACGCATCCTGACCCCGTACGCGCTCACCCCGCCCCCCGGCCAGGCACGCGCGTATTCGCTCGAGCTCATGATGATCGCGCCCGAGGACCAGCCGATGTTGGTGCTCAGGGCGGCCACGCGCAGGACGATCGGCCGCGCGGAGGGGAGCGTGAAGGCCTGGCCGATGCGCACGTGGTGTTCTTCGGCCACCGCCTGCGAGACCACCGCCCACCCTCCTCGACGCAGCCGCGCCGTCGCGAGCGCCAGATCGCCGCTTACCAGTTCGCTCGGTGGAATCAGATGCACGGTCGAGTCGGGGAGCGCGAACGTCCACACCCGGCGCCCGCCAAAGTCCAGGAAGCTCCCGCGGAAGAGACCGACGCTCTGCACACCCGGCAGGCGTTCGATTTGGCCCGCCTGAGAGTCGGGGAACGGTGTGGTGGCCAGCAGATTCTGCGCACCGGCCGCCGTCACCCAGACGTCGAAGGGCGCGGCGAGCTCGTGGGAGGCGCGGTCCAGTCCGTGCTGGAGGTTGTTCTGCGCGCCCTCGATCGCCACGCTGCCGAAGACCGCCGCCGCTCCAGTAGCGGCGATCGCAAGCGAGCGCGCCCAGTTGGAGTTCGCCTTCAGCTCGATCACCGCAAGGTAGGCGGCCGTGCCGCCCAGCGAGCGGTGCAGGCGGTCGACCAGAAACACGACGCCCCTGATCGACCACGGCAACGCCAGCAGCAGGGCGACGGCGAGGCTCACGATTCCGACTATCGCCTCGTGCGGAGCCGCCAGCAGGACGAAGGCGGTGATCGCCCAGCAGACCAGCTCCCCGACCGCGATCCTCAATGCCGACCCTGACCGCCGCCGGGGGCGGGCCGACCCGAGCGAGGGACGCGAGAGGACCTCCGCGCGCATCGGCAGGAGCACTCCGACGAACGCGGCCAGCAGCCCTGCGCACGTGGCGAACACGACGCTCTGCCAGGTGACGATGCGTTCCGCTACGAGTGGAAAGGCGAACGACAGGTAGCCCGGGTTCGCGTTGAAGAGTGCCGAGGAGAGCAGGTCGCCGAGCGCCAGCCCGAGTGCCGAGGCCGCGACGCCGAGCACGAGCGCGTCGAACAGCAGCACCTCGACGATCATCCGCCGGGAGTAGCCGTCCAGCCGCAGGTCTTCGACCAGGTTGCGCCGCTGGGACACCGTGAGCATCAACGCGTTGAACGCGAACATGAAGCCGACCAGCGCACCGATCAACGCGAACAGCGCCGCGGACAGGTCGTCCGGCGCGGCGGCCTGGCGGAAGAGAGCGGTCTCGAAGTCGGCCCCCTGCACGTTCAGGCGCCCCGCGGCCAGGCGCTCGAGCTCAGCCCGCACCTCGCGATCGTGCCCACGCACAGGCTCCACGAGCAGGCTCGTGAGACGCCCCTGCATCCGGGCCAGCCGCTGCGCGTAGGCGATCGGCGCCATCGCGAACAGGCTGTGGGCAAGGACTCCGAGGTCGCTTTCGAACAGCACCGCACCGACGAAGACCCGCACGGTGCGACCACCGAGCTGAAGCTCGGCCGGCTCCAGTGAGGCGAGGCCCACCGACTGCGCCAGTTCGAGCGGCAACGCCAGAGCCTGTTGGCGGTTGAGCTGCGCGGCGCTGAAGCGGCGCAGCAACGGCCCGCCGAAGTGGGCGAAGCGCGCGTCGGTGCTGAGCAGTTCGACGGACTGCTCGCCGCTAGGACCGATCAGGTTCGCGTGCTCCTCCAACACGGGTATCGTGGTCTGCACCCCGGGGAGCCGGCGCACCCGCTCGAACAGGCTCTGGTCGAACCCTTCCGGGCCGCGCGCGGCGAGCTGAAAGCGCATCTCTCCAACGACTCCGCTGACAAGCCGCTGCATCGAGCCGTCGGGGCTGGTACGGACTATCAGGGACGCGAACAGCAGCGCCACCCCGACCGCGATCCCGAGGATCGCGAACAGCTCGTGCGCGAGCCTCGTACGCAGACGGACGCGGTAGAGCAGGATGATGTTACGCAGCCTCATCGCCGCCGCGGCGACACTGGGCTGAGAGGCTTAGGGTCCTCGTCACAATAGATGCCGGATCTGGGGTGGTCGATCCGTGGATGGGATGCGACGCACGTGAGCGCAGGCGTGCTGGTGGCACGCCGAGCATCGCGGGTGGCGCAGACCGCCGCGGAGTGGCCGCATCCAGGCCGGCAGATATTGGGACGTGGGCTCTTACGTCTAGGTCGCATCGAGGGAGGCGAGCACCGGCTCGGGCGCACCGTCGCACAGGCGCCCGTCGTGGAGGGAGTGCACGCGATCGGCGTACCCCGCCGCCTGCGGGTCGTGGGTGACGAGCACCACCGCGACGCGGCGCTCGCGGCAGATCCCGGTCAGCAGCTCGAGCACCTCTCGACTGCGCCGCGAGTCGAGGCTGCCCGTGGGCTCGTCAGCGAGCACCAGCTTGGGCTCTGTCGAGAGCGCCCGCGCGATCATCACCCGCTGGCGCTCGCCCATCGACAGCTGCTCCGGCCGATGGCGCAGGCGCTCACCGAGCCCCAGCTGCTCCAGCAGCGGGCTCACGCGCCGGCGGGCCTCGCGGGGACTGAGATCGGTCCCCAGCAGCTTCAGCGCGGCGTTGTCCAGCGCGCTCACACCCGGAATCAGATTGACCGTCTGGCGCACGAACCCCAGCTCTCGCAGCCTGTAGTGGGCAGCCTCCTGCTCTGAGAGCGCCGACACCTCCCGCTCCCCCACGAACACCTTCCCGCTGTCCGGGCGCAGCAGCGCGGCGATCAACATCAGCAGGGTCGTCTTGCCCGAGCCGCTCGGCCCGTACAGCGCGACCAGCTCGCCCGCCGCCACCGACATCCCCACCCCGTCCACCGCTCGCACCGGCTCGTCTTCCCCGAGCCGGTAGTGCTTGACCAGATCGCGCAGCTCAAGCATCGCGCCGCCCGCTGGACAGGCAGGTTCCGGTTGGACGTTCGAGCAGACCGGCTCCCGCGGCTCGGGCATCACGCCGACGGCTGCCTGCCGCGCAGGTGGATCACCTTGCCCGGCTCGGGCCCGGTCTGCGCTGCCGGCGGCTGGGGGGACTCGGAGGCTCTCGCCAGTCGCCCCGCGCCCAGTGAGAGGATCTGATGGGCGTGCATCGCCGCCGGCATGTCCGGGACGGCCATCAGCACGGCGATCGCCTCCTCCTCCGCGAGCGCGCGCAACAGCTCTGTGACCCGCTCGCGTTCGCGGACGTCGAGGTTGGCGGTCGGATCGTCCACCAGCAGCAACTGCGGCGCCCGCGCGATCCCGTGGGCGATCCCGACCAGCGCGCGCTCGCCGTCGCAGAGGCTCTCCCACCGCTGGCGGGCGTGCGCGGAGACCCCCACCCGCTCGATCGCCTCCCCTGCGCGGGCGTACGCCTGACGGCGGCTGTGCTCGACCAGCAGCGGGAGCGCCACGTAGTCGAGCATCCGCAGATCGCTCTTTGGGCCCGTGCGCCGCACCCAGCCGACCCGCTCCAGCATCAGCCGTGCGTGCTGGGCCGCAGAGAAGCTCGCGAGGTCGATGCCGTTGAAGCGCACCACGCCGCTGTCCGGCGTCTCCAGGCGAGCCGCGAGCTTCAGCAGGGTCGTCTTGCCCGCGCCCCGCGTGCCCCACACCGCCGTGAACTCGCCCGCGCGCACGTCGAGCGTCACGTCCCTGAGCACCCTGACCTCCGAGTCCCCGCGCCAGTAGCTCTTGCTGAGAGCTTTGAGCGAGAGCAGGGGACCCATCCTCAGCTCCCCACCGCACGTCCCCGGGTCGCACGCTCGTATTCGGAGTGCATCCCTTCCAGGGACTCCCGCACGCCCTGCAGCCACGTCAGCCGCGCATCCCAGAACGAGAGCTCCGCGTCTCTGATGTGCACCAGCACCAGGCCCGACCACCGGTCCGGCGCGGGCGGGCGGGCGCGCTCGAAGGAGCGCTTGAGCTCCTGCACGCGAGCCAGGCAGACGAGCTCCTGTCCGTAGACCAACTCGACCAGGCGCGGCAGGTTGTGGGGCTGGCAGAGCGCCACCTTCATGTGCAGCTCGTCTCGCAGGGGGGGCGCGGTGGAGGAGCTGAGCAGCCACTTCTCGAAGTGCCCGACTCCAGCGGGGGTCGCTTCGAAGGAGCGCGAGTCCGCCCGCGAGCCCGGCGAGTGCCGCGCCGTGGGGCGCCGCGCGAGCGCACCTGCCCGCTGCCGGCTCACGCCGGTTCGCGGCAGGACGGTGGCCGCCGGCTGTGGCCTCGTGGCGCTCCTGCGCGCGCCCGCAAGGATCATCCGGGAGGGCAGAGCGTCCCGTACGGGCTCCTCGGCCCGACCCTCCTCGATCGCTCGCACGAGCCCGTCCCGCTCCAGGCGCGTGAGCGCCGAGTAGACGTTGGAGTCTACGAACCCCGCCGAGGAGAGGCGTTGGCGCAGCTTTGCGGTCAGTCGATGGGCCGGGCCGGGCTCCTCGATCACCAGCCCCAGCACTGCGATCTTCGCGGACATCTATCCCCCAAGGCTTTCTTGGCGACCTCGTTCTCGTGGGCTTAACCCCACCGTACGACACCGTTTCCCCTACCGTACGGTGTGTTACATAACGTACACCAAAGTTCGTTTTCGTGCAGCGCCTTGACAAATGGTACGAACCAATTGACACCTATGCTCCGGGCAAAGACCACAACATCAATGCCCTCGCTCTTCGCCTAACGCCTTTCGCGAAGGGCACTTACGCACAACCCTAACCGATCTTTGAGGCGCATACGCAAGTGCGGACCACTTGAGTCCGCTGCCTGTAGCTTGACAAGCCCTACGCACACCGGTTTTGCGAGCTCGACACCTGCGGCTTGACAAAGCCTACGTGATCCCCAGACGATCGAGTAGGCCCTCGTCTCCCCTCCAGTCCCGGCGTACCCGTACCGACAGGTCGAGATGCACCCGACAGCCGAGCTCCCGCTGAAGCTCCCGGCGGGCGGCGCTGCCGATCGCCCCGATCATCCGCCCCTGCGCGCCGATCACGATGCCCTTCTGAGAGGCGCTCTCCACCCAGATCAGCGCCCTGACCCGCACCTCCTCCGCTGGCCGAAACGGGGATGCTGGCCGAAACGGGGATTCGCGCCGCAGGCGCGTGTCTCCCGGCTTCGGTCGCAGGCCGGTGTCTCCCGGCTTCGGTCGCAGGCCGGTGTCTCCCGGCTTCGGTCGAAACGGGGATGCTCGCGGAAGGCGAGTGTCCCCCGGCTTTGGTCGCCCTCCGATCGGTTGGCCGCCCTCCGATCGGTTGGCCGCCCTGCGGTCGGTCCACTCCTCCACCACCACCTCCACCGCATGGGGCAGCTCCTGGAAGGTGCGTCTGATCGCAGCCTCCCGGATCAGCTCCGCCGCCAGCAGCTGCGGCGGCTGATCGGAGCGCTCGTCCGCCGCGAACAGGAAGGGGCCCTCCGGCATCAGCGTCGCCAGGTGCGCGACCAGCTCTCCCACCCCCTCTCCCGTGCGGGCCGAGATCGGGAACACCTCCCCCGCCAGCTCGAGCTCGGCCGCACCCCGCAGGGCCTCCAGCGTGCCTGCGCGGCTCAGCCGGTCCACCTTGTTGACCGCGATCGTCACCGGAGTCGGGCCGGTCATCGACTCGACGAGCGCGCGCGCGATGAAACGATCCCCCGGGCCCACCCCCTGCTCGCCGTTGAGCACCACCAGCACCGCGTCCGCGCCCTCGAGCTCCTCGCGCACCCGCCGCGCCATGCGCGCCGTGAGCGCATCCCGCGGGCGCTGCACCCCCGGCAAGTCCACCACCACGATCTGGCACTCCCCCTCGGTGCGCACCCCGCGGATCGCGCGGCGCGTCGTCTGCGCGCGGTCGGCGGTGATCGCCACCTTCTCCCCCACCACCGCGTTGAGGAGCGTTGACTTGCCCACGTTGGGGCGCCCCGCCAGCGCCACGAAGCCCGCGCGGGTCACGGGCGCGTCCGGGACGCCCCGGCGCTCGGCAGGCTCTCCCACCGCAGCAGCTCCGCCTGCACCGCCCCCATCTCCCCCGCGTCGGTCTCGTGGTCCATCCCCACCAGGTGCAGCACCCCGTGGACGATCGCCTCGCGCAGGTCCTCGGTGTGCTCCGCGCAGATCACCACGTCCCCCAGCTCCCTTGGAGCCCCGTCCGGGGGCGCCGCCCCATCGACCGGGAACGACAGCACGTCCGTGGGACCACTCCTGCCTCTGTGCTCCGCGTTCAGCTCAGCGATGCGCCCGGCGTCGACGAACTCGATCGCCACGTGCCCCTCCCCCACGCCGGCCGCCGCAGCCGCCAGGACGCACAGGCGACGAACGCTCTCCCGCGCCGGAGTGCGCTCGCCCAGCGCCCCCGTCCCGAGGAGCTCCACCTCGATCGCACTCCCCTTGGCCTCCTCCCTGCTCATCGCGCTGGCGCCTCCGCCGCCGGCCTGACACCGAAGCAGACCGTCCTTCTCCTCACTGACCGACCCCGCGCAGGACCCCCTCGGGGGGTCCCCCTTAAAAAGAAAGACCTCCCGCACGTCCCGGCCGGCCGCAGCTCGCACTACGCGCTGCGGCGTCCCGCCGGGCGAAGCCCCGGGGCGCCCCGCTGAGAGTGCTCGTCGTACGCCTCGACGATCCGCTGCACCAGCTTGTGGCGGACCACGTCCTCGCCGCCGAAGCGCACGAACTCGATGCCCTCGACCGCGCCCAGCACCTCCCCCACCGCGATCAGGCCCGAGCGCTGCTCGGGCGGCAGGTCCACCTGGGTGACGTCGCCCGTCACCACCATCCGCGAGCCGAACCCCAGGCGCGTCAGGAACATCTTCATCTGCTCGGGCGTCGTGTTCTGCGCCTCGTCGAGGATCACGAACGAGTCGTTCAGCGTCCGCCCGCGCATGAACGCCAGCGGGGCGATCTCGATCACCCCCCGCTCGAGGTGCTGGGTCACCTTCTCGGGGTCGAGCATGTCGTGCAGCGCGTCAAACAGCGGGCGCAGGTACGGGTCCACCTTCGCCATCAGGTCCCCCGGCAGGAACCCCAGCCGCTCCCCCGCCTCCACCGCCGGGCGCGTCAGGATGATCCGGTTGACCTCGTTGCGCGACAGCGCCGCCGCCGCCATCGCCACCGCCAGGAACGTCTTGCCCGTCCCCGCCGGGCCCACGCCGAAGGTGATCGTGCGTCTGCGGATGCAGTCCACGTAGCGCTTCTGGTTGACCGTCTTCGGGGCCACCCGCAGCGAGCGGTGGCGCCACACCACGTCCTCCAGCACCTTCGCCGGGCTTTCGTGCGCGTCGAGCGCCCCCGTCACCGCCGCGATCGTCCCCGGGCCGACCTCGTGCCCGCGCTCGATCAGGTCCGTCAGCTCGCGCACGACCCGCGCGCCCGCCTGCGTCTCGCCCTCCGAGCCGTCCAGCGTCAGCAGGTTGCCGCGCAGGAACACCCGGCACTCCAGGTGGCCCTCCAGCGCGCGCAGCACCGCGTCCTGGCTGCCGGCGAGCTCCGCCGCCACGTCGCCCGGCAGCTCGATCTGGGTCCTCATCCGTCCGAGTGCGGCCCGCACCAGACCCGAGACCCGCTTGCCGTCGGCGCGGCCGTCCACCGCGGCCATCGCCACTCCCATCGCGCGGCCCATGTCTCTGACTGACTCCGCTCCGCTCTCGCGCACCGCGCGCTCGACGATCTCCTTGAGCTCGGCTTCGGGCAACTCCGCGGGTAGATAGCCCGCGATCAGCTGCGCCTCGCTCTCCTCGCTGCCCGCCAGCTCTGGGCGCCCCGCCTCCCGGTAGGCCTCCGCCGCCTCCAGCCGGCGCTTACGCTCACGGCGCAGCACCGCCAGCTCGTCGCCTGCACCGACCTTCGCGTCCTTCTGTAGCTCGGAGAGCACCATCCTCAGCGCGCCCACGCGCTCTCTCTCCCCCGCCTTCATCGCGGTGGTCAGATCGCCCTTGAGCTGCTCTTCGACGCTCACGTGTGCGGCCAAGGATAGCCGCGCCGGCCGGTCTTGGGCCGCGGGTTCACAGCGGTGTCACGCGCAGGCCGTCCGCGTACAGCTCCTGCACGCTGACCTCCACCACCTCGCCCGCCCGTGCCGCACCCGCCGGCAGGTAGCAGCGCGTGTAGTCGGCCGTGTACCCCGCACACTGCGTCTGCGCCACCTTGTCGACCAGCACCCGCTCGGCCCTGCCCACCTTCGCCGCGCGGTGGTGGCGCGAGCGAACCTCCGAGAGGCCCCTCAGCTCCCGTGAGCGGCGCTTCTTCTCCTGCGGCGGGACCCGGTCGCCGAGCGCCTCTGCGGCCGTGCCCGGGCGCGGGGAGTAGGAGAACGCGTGCACCCTGCTGATCCCCGCCTCGCCCACCAGCCCGAGCGTCCGCTCGAACGCCGCCTCGTCCTCGTTCGGGAAGCCGACGATCACGTCGGTTGTCACGCTGACCTCGGGCACCGCCGCCCGCAGCGCCCTGATCGTCTCCAGGTACTCCTGCGCCGTGTAGTGGCGGCCCATCGCCCTCAGCACCCCGTCGTCGCCGGACTGCATCGGCACGTGCAGGTGCGGGCACACCTTCGGCTCCTCTCGCAGCGCCTCGACGAGCGAGTCGCGCACGTGGATCACCTCCACCGAGGAGAGCCGCACGCGCTTCACGCCCTCCACCTGCGCGGCCCTCCTCATCAGCTCGCCCAACTCCAGGCCCTCCTCCGGGTCGCGGTAGTCCCCCACGCTGATCCCTGTCATCACGACCTCCGGCTGGCCCTGGCGCACGCGAGCCCGCACCTCCTGCACCACCGCCGAGGCCGCTCGCGAGCGCGCGCTGCCCCGCACCGTCGGGATGATGCAGTACGCGCAGTGGCAGTCGCACCCGTCCTGCACCTTCACGAAGCCGCGGGTGCGCGTTGGCGCCGAGCGGCGCTCCAACTGCTGCCCTCGCGTGCGGCCCACCAAGGGCTCGTGCTCGAGGTCCACGCACCCCCCCTGCGCCTGCGCCATCGCCTGCGCGACCTCCTCTGCTGTGCCCGTGAACGGCCTCACCGCCGCGTCGATCTCCGCGAACTGCGCTGCGCGCAGGTTCACCGCGCAGCCCCCCACGTACACCTCGCGCGCGCTCTTCAGCGAGCGGCGCACCGACTGGCGCGACTTCGCCTCCGCCTCGCCCGTGATGCAGCACGTGTTGATCACGTGCACCTCCGCCTGCGCCTCCGGGGCCTCCTCGTGCCCTGCCGCCAGCAGCGCCTGGCGCGCGAGCATCGCGTCCGCGTGGGAGACCTTGCAGCCGAGGAACTTCACTGCGAAGCGCATCGTGCGGGCAGGGTAGCGCCGGGCGGGGCTGGTGTCGATCAGCTGGTGGGCTCCTGCCTTTCGTGCTCCAACGCCGGCGGGTGGCCCAACTGGCCGAGCTCCGCCGTGTCCCGGTCGAACAGCAGCGCCACCGTCCAGTCCACCACCAAGCGCAGCTTGCGCCTGCCACCCGGCATGTTCGCCAGGTGGTACGTGCGCGCCAGAAACCACGCCGGAAAGCCCCGCCACCTGATCCCCGCAGTGCTCGCCACCGCCTGGTGGCGGCCCAGGTCCACGAACACCCCCAGTGTCCTGTACCGGAACGGACGCACCCGGGCCCTGCCCACCGGCCCGCGCACGCCCAGCTCCGCTGCCACGTTGCGCGCCACCCGCCGGCCCTGGCGGATCGCGTGCTGGGCCGTCGGCGGCGACGGCTGTCCTCTGCGCGCCGGGTCCGGCACCGCCGCCGCGTCCCCGATCGCCCACACGTTCTGCTGGCCGCGCACCCGCATCGTGCGATCCACCTCGATCCGGCCCCCGTCGCTCAGCGCGAGGCCCATGCTGGCCACCACCGGGTGGGGCCGCACCCCAGCCGTCCACACCACCGTGCGCGCGCCGAGCACCTCCCCGTCGCTCAGCTCGACCGAGCGGTCCGTCACCTCCACGATCGTCGTGCCCGTGCGGATCTCGATCCCCCGCCCCCGCAGCTCCCGCTGCGCGAACGCCGCCAGGCTCGGAGCGACCTCCGGCATCACCCGCTCGCGCGCCTCCACCAGCACCCACCGCATCCCCTGTGCCCGGCAGCGCGGATACCTGTCGATCACGTCAGCCACGAAGTCCTGCAGCTCCGCCACCCCCTCCACGCCCGCGTAGCCCGCTCCGACGAATACGAACGTCAGGTGCTCCGCCCGCGCGTTCGCGTCGTGGACCGTCTCCGCTACCTCCAACGACGAGATCACCCGGTTGCGCAGCGCGATCGCGTCGGCCAGCGTCTTGAAGCCGATCGCGTGCTCGACCAGACCCGGGACCCGCCGCGTGCGCGAGATCGACCCCAGCGCCACGATCAGCTGGTCGTAGCGCAACTCGCGGCGTCCTCCGTCCGTCCGGCCCGCCTCTGCTCGGTCCACCAGCACCACCCCCCGCCGCGGGTCCGCGCCAGCCACCTGCCCGAGCCACAGATCCGTGCGCCGCAGCTGCTCGCGCAGCGGCACCACCACGTGGCGCGGCTCCAGCGTCCCCGCCGCCGCCCCCGGCAGCAGCGGTGTGAACAGTAGGAAGTTCACGTCGCTCACCAGCGTCACCCGGGCGGTGTGGGGTGGCAGCACCCGCTCCAGTGTCCGCGCGGCGTAGAAGCCCCCGAAGCCGCCGCCTGCGATCACCACGTCCCACGCCACATCTACGGACGCTACGGTTTGATCGCGCTAGAGGCCAATGTCACGAGCCGGCGGGCCCGACGAGCGGGCACAACTCCTTTGCACGCACCCCGCCCGAGGTCCAGCACCGGACCTGGTTTGAGATCGGCTGGCCTGGGAGTTTTGGGCAATCCGTCCGGGGGGGGTGGCAGCCTACTGTCGGAGTAAGACTGTGAATATGCCGATCCACACTCTGACCAGATGACTTGCGCAAGGGAACCGCACGAGGGCGCGTGGGTGTACGTTTCGCTGCCGCACGACGAGCGACTTGAGGACGGGGTGCACGAGACGTGCCGACGACACGGGTGGCCGGTGCTGACAGCGAGGGATGAGCGATCTGAGCGGCGGCTGCAGACGCTGCGACTGGCGGATGCCTGCATCGTGCACGTCGCTTCAGCCAGTCCGGACGCGGGAGCAGAGCTTGCGTTCGCGCTGGGCGCAGGACGGCCGGTGATCGCGCTCTGGAGCGCGAGGGCGGCGAGGACGCCGCTGGTTGAGGACATCCTGCGGACTCACCCTGCTGTCCACCAGTTGCGCTGCGAGGACGTCGAGGGGTGCGTCGAGGCGCTGGATCGCGTCCTGGGTGATCCTGTGTGGCAGCAGCAGGTGGCACGGGCGGCGCCCTGTGGGTGAGCGGGCCACCCTGCTGACGGTCGGGCACTCAAACCACGCTCTGGAGCACTTCCTGGCGTTGCTGCGCGCACACGACGTTCAGGGCATCGCCGACGTGCGCTCCTGGCCGGCCTCGCGCTACACGCCGTGGTTTGACCGTGAGCCGCTCCTCGACGCGCTGGAGAGAGTCGGTGTGCGATACGTCTTTCTCGGGCGCGAGCTCGGAGGCCGACCGGGCGACGCGCACCTCTACGACGAGGGTGGCCACGTACGGTACGACGCGGTGGCGAGCTCCGAGGCATTCGCTCGGGGTCTCGAGCAGCTGCGGCGTGGGATCGCGGCGCGGCGGATCGCGGTGCTGTGTGCCGAGGAGAACCCCGAGCACTGCCACCGTCGGCTGCTCGTCGCGCGGGTGCTCTTCGAAGAGGGCGCACGCGTACTGCACCTACGCGGGGACGGCCGTCTGCAGCCGGAGAGTGGTTTTGTGCGTCTGGACACCCTGTTCGAGGAGCCTCTGCCATGGAGATCTACAGCATCGGTTTCACGCAGACGACCGCTGAGCACTTTTTCGGTCGCCTGAAGCGCAGCGGTGTACAACGGCTCCTGGACGTACGCCGCAACACGTCCTCGCAGTTGGCGGGCTTCGCGAAGAGCCGCGACCTGCCGTACTTCCTGCGGGAGCTCCTCGGCGCCGAGTACGTGCACGAGCCGCTGCTTACCCCTACCGAGGAGATCCTCAAGGCGTACAAGCGCCAGGGCGCGATGCCTTGGGCGGAGTACGAAGAGCGATTCCTCGCACTCCTGCGCGAGCGTCAAGTCGAGCGTCGCCTCGACCCCGGCTCATTCTTGACGCCCACCGCGCTGCTCTGCTCAGAGGCGACGCCCGAGCTTTGCCACCGCCGTCTGGTGCTCGAATACCTGGCCCGACACTGGGACGGAGTGCGAATCGTCCATCTGTAGCTGTTGGGCCGGCGACGCCGTAGGGTGGGCCCTCACCTGGAGCGAGGCAGCCGCTGGCCGACTGTCCCGCTGCCCGTCGCTCGGCGGAGTAAAGGACAGGGATGTCCCACGAGCGAATCCTGGTAGTGGCGAACTCGCGCAAGACGGGCGGGCGCTGCGTGGCGGGCGTCTCGCTCCTCGACGGCCGGCTCGTGCGTCCGATCTCCCCACACCGCAGCGGGGCGCTCTCCGACAGGGAGTGCCGGGTCGACGGGCGCACGCCGCGGCTACTCGACGTCGTGTCGTTTGCGCACCGGGGCCCGGAGTACGACCCGGCGCAACCGGAGAACGTGGTGATCGCCGACGCGCCGTGGCGACTCGAGGGGCCCGCGAATCGCGGCCAGGCGCTCGAGCTGCTGCTCAAGGTTGCCGCCATGGGATCCTCGCTGTTCGTCAACCGTGGACGCGCGGTGCCCGAGACGGTCGCTGCCGGGGGTCTGGAGTCCTCGCTCGCCCTGATCGAGCCTGCGCGCCTGCGCTTCGGCCACGGACCCCGGGCCCGCGCACACGCCGGCAGCCCCCGCGCGCTCTTCAGGTACGGCGGGCAGGCGTGGAGTCTGTCGATGACCGACTTCGACTTCGGGCCGCGGATCCTCCGGATGCCCGAGGGCGTCTACGGATGGGCCGACCTCGGATTCGACGAGCCCCAGCGTGCGCTGCTCACGACGAGTCTCGGGACGGTGCACGAGGGCTGGCACCACAAGCTCGTGGCGGCGGTCCTGCGCTTCGGGTGAGCTCGCGCTCGCGGTCGGACCCAATATGGTGCCCGCCATGGACGCCTCGCTCTACGCCGACGCCCTCGCGCCGTTCCTCGCCGACGCCGCCCGCCTGCTGCCCCCGGGGGCCGAAGTTTTCGACGCCCACACGCACCTCGGGCTCGACGAGGACGGTCGCTCGCTGACCCTTCCCGAACTGCTTTCCCAGCTCGACGACGCCGGGGCGCGGCGTGCTTGCGTGTTCCCGCTGCACGACCCCGCTCGCAGCCCCGCCTACCGCGTGCCCAACGACCGCGTGCTCGCGTGGGCGGGCGAAAGCGAGGGCCGGCTGATCCCCTTCTGCCGCCTGGACCCCTTCGACGGTCCCGTCGCGGAGGCCGAACGCTGCCTCGCCGCGGGCGCCCGCGGGATCAAGCTGCACCCCCGCGCTCAGGGGTTCGCGTTCGACGGCCGCGAGCTCGAGGGGATCTTCGAGGTCGCTGAGCAGGCCCACGTGCCGATCCTGATCCACGCCGGGCGCGGGCTGCCCCGATCGCCGAGGGGCTGGCCGAGCTCGCGCTGCGCCACCCCTCGGTCGTGCTGATCCTCGCCCACGGCGCGATCTGCGACCAGGGGATCCTCACCTCGATGCTGGCCGACCACCCCGGCGTGCTCTACGACACCTCCTGCTTCTTCGCACTCGACGTCATCGAGCTCCTCGCGCGGGTGCCGGCCGAGCGAATCGTGTTCGCCACAGACCCCCCCTACGGGCGCCCACAGAGCGGCCTCTACCTCGCGCTGCGCGTGGCCGCGCACGCCGGCCTCGACGAGCGCGCCACCCGCGGGCTGCTCGGCGAGACCGTCGCCGGTCTCTTCGACGGCCGTGGGCTGCCGCCCGTCACGCCTCCGCGCCGCGGGTCCTCGATCACGCTCTCCGGCCGCCTCGCGCGGGTCTACGGCTACGGCTCCCTCACCGGGCCCGCGCTGTTCGCAGGCATCCCCGAGCAGGCGCTCGCGATGCTCGAAATGGCCTCCGCCGCCTGCCGCGACCCTGAGCCTGGGGACGTTGGCGAGGCGCTTGAGACGATCGGCTGCGCGCTCGCTGCTGCCGCCACTTTGTTGCAGCAGGGTGATGACGGTATTCGGCCCGCGATCGACCTTGTCTTCCGAGCTATGGCTCGCGCCGTCACCGAGGTCGCTGACCCCGCCTGAAGCCGGACCCCGCGTGCCGCTGCTGTACGCGCAGGGGGCGAGAGCGAGACACTTCCGTGCCGTCGCCGAAGTCCCGATTCCACCTCAAAGTTCCCGATCCCGCCTGAGGGTTCGAACAAAAAAGACGGAAAATGCGCGCTCTGGGCGTAAAGTTCGTGGACAAGCTATTGACAGGACGCCATATGTCTGCGTAGGTTCCGTCCTTGAGAATGCTGCCCTCCTTGAGAATGCTGGCCCGAGTCCCTGGAAGCCGGGGCGCTGTCGCTTTGCTGCTGGGCCTGGCCTTACTCCTGGCTGCCGCGCGGGGGGCTCGCGCCGAAACCTACGAGCACGCGGTTGAAACCACCTCGGGGCTCGCGCACTTCTGGCCGATGAGCGAAGCTGGCGGCGCGACCTCGTTCGCGGACGTCGCCGGCGGCGCGAACGCCGAAGTCCTGAGCGGGGTGACGCTCGGCGAACCAGGCGGCCTGATCGGGGACTCCGCGACCTCGGCGCTCTTCAGCGGCTCCGGTGCCGCGCGAGCGAGCGTCAACCTTTCCGGCACCCACGAGCTCACGATCGAGTTCTGGATGAAGTGGACCTCCTACGGCGCCGACGACCACCTCGCGCTCGAGTTCACCCCCAACTTCAACGAATACAACGGCGGGTTCCTCGTCGACCCAGACGCCACACCCGGCTCCGACTTCGCCGCCTCCCTCGGACGCGGCTCCTCGGTCAACACCGTCTTCTTCAAACGCCCCTCCGCCGGCGAATGGCACTACTACGCGTTCGTCCTCAACACCGAAGCTTCAGCGGAAGAAGAGATCACTCCCTACGTGGACGGCCACGCGGTCTCCTTCACCAAGTCCGAGTCGGGCACCGGCGCCGGGAACTTCGCCAACTCCACCCTCTACTGGATGTCACGCGACGCCAGCACCCTGTTCGGCGCCGGGTCGATGCAGGACCTTGCGCTCTACGACACCACCCTCAGCTCCAGCACAATCCTGCACCACTACGAACTCGGCGCCTACGGGCCGAAAGCGTCGTTCGCCTCCACGCCCGTCGCGGCGACAGCCGGGGTGCCCGTCCACCTCGACGCCTCGGGCTCCTCTTCCACAGCGGGGCCGATCACCAACTACGCCTGGGACTTCAACGGCAGCAAAACCTATTCGACCAACACCGGCGAAACACCCACAACCTCCCATACCTTCACCGAACCCGGCACCTACACCGTCGACCTCAAGGTGACCGAAAGCGAAGGTTCGAGCGCGACGATCAGCAAAACGATCACCGTCGGCGCCGCGCTGGCCCCTTACGAGCAGGCCGTCGAGAGCACCTCGGGGCTCGCGCACTTCTGGCCGATGGACGAGGCCAGCGGCGGAACCTCGTTCGCGGATGTCTTCGAGGGCGCGAACGCCGAAGTCCTCGAGCGGTGTGACGCTTGGAGAACCGGGCGGCCTGGTTGGGGACTCCTCGACCTCGGCGCTGTTCAACGGCTCCTCTGGGGCCGCGCGAGCGAGCGTCGACCTCTCCGGCACGCATGAGCTCACGATCGAGTTCTGGATGAAGTGGAGCTCCTACGGCGCCGACGACCACCTCGCAATGGAGTTCACGCCCAACTTCAACGAACACGACGGCGGGTTCCTCGTGGACCCCGACGCGACGCCCGGCACGGACTTCGCCGCCTCGATCGGACGAGGCTCCTCAGTCAACACCGTCTTCTTCGAACGGCCCACCGCCGGCGCATGGCACTACTACGCCTTCGTCATCAACAGCGAAGCTTCCGCGGCAGAAGAGATCACCCCCTACGTCGACGGCCACGCCGTCTCCTACACCAAGTCCGCGTCAGGCACCGGCGCCGGGAACTTCGCCAACTCCACCCTCTTCTGGATGTCGCGCGATGCCAGCACCTTATTCGGCGCCGGCAACATGCAGGACCTCGCGCTCTACGAAACCACCCTCAGCTCCGGCACGATCCTGAGCCACTACGAACTCGGTGACCACGGCCCGAAAGCCTCCTTCGCCTCGACACCCGTCGCAGCGACAGCCGGAGTGCCCGTCCACCTCGACGCGTCCGACTCCTCCTCCACGGCCGGCCCGATCACCGACTACGCCTGGGACTTCAACGGCAGCAAAACCTACGGGACCAACACCGGCGAAACACCCACCACCACCCACACCTTCACCGAACCCGGCACCTACACCGTCGACCTCAAGGTCACCGAAAGCGAAGGCCGGACCTCGATCTTCAACAAAACGATCACGGTCGGCTCAGCGCTGCCAGCCTACGAGCAGGCCATCGAGGGCACCACCGGGCTCGCGCACTTCTGGCCGATGGGCGAAACCAGTGGCGAAACGTTCTTTGCGGACGTATTCGACGGCGCGAACGCCGAAGTCCTGGGCGGGGTGACGCTGGGGGAACCGGGCGGCCTCGTCGGAGACTCCACGACCTCGGCGCTCTTCAACGGCTCCTCGGGGGCCGCACGCGCGAGCGTCGACCTCTCCGGCACGCATGAGCTCACGATCGAGTTCTGGATGAAGTGGAGCACCTACGGCTCTGACGACCACCTCGCAATGGAGTTCACACCGAACTTCAACGAATACAACGGCGGGTTTCTGGTCGACCCAGACGCAACACCCGGCTCGGACTTCGCGGCCTCCCTCGGACGCGGCTCCTCCGTCAACACCGTCTTCTTCAAACGCCCCACCGCCAGCGCATGGCACTACTACGCATTCGTTCTCAACAGCGAAGCGCCCGCCGAAAGCGAGATCACCCCGTACGTCGACGGCCACGCCGTCCCCTACACCAAGTCCGAGACCGGCAGCGGCGCCGGGAACTTCGCCAACTCCACCCTCTACTGGATGTCGCGCGACGCGAGCACCCTGTTCGGCGCCGGACGGATGCAGAACCTCGCGCTCTACGAAACCACCCTCAGCGCCAGCACGATCCAGCACCACTACGAAACGGGAGTCGGCCTCCTCAACACGACCGCGCCGAGCATCACCGGCTCACACGAGGACGGCCAGACGCTCACCGCCAACCCCGGGAGCTGGAGCGAACCCGATCCGGTCTCCTACACCTACCAGTGGCAGAGCTGCAACCTCGCGGGCGGGGAATGCCAGGACATCGAAGGGGCCACCGGCCGCGACTACACCATCTCCGCCGATCTGGAAACGACATTGCGCGTCCTCGTCACAGCCACCAACTCCGCGGCCTCCGTCCAGGCGACCTCCGCGGCGAGCGCGGCGATCGAACCCGGGCCGCCGAGCGAGCTGCAATCGCCCTCGATCTCCGGCACCCCGGCCGCGGGCGAAACGCTGCAGGCCGACGCTGGGGTGTGGGGAGGCACCGAAACGGAGGTCAGCTACCAGTGGGAACGGTGCAACTCGTCGGGCGGCGAATGCGCGGATGTCGCGGGCGCCACAGAACCGGACTACACACTTCCGGAAGGCGACGTCGGGAAAACGCTGCGAGCCAGGGTGGGCGTGAGCAACGCGCTGGGCTCGCTCGCGGCCGTCTCGCCCACGTCGTCCGCAATCGAAGCGACGGCCTCGCTCGTGAACACCTGGGCGCCCAGCATCTCGGGCACGCCGCGCGACGGCGAGACGCTGACCGCGGACGCCGGCAGCTGGCTTGGTCTCAGCACGATCGGCTACGCCTACCAATGGCAGCGCTGCGACCGCTACGGCAACGGCTGCGAAAACATCTCAGGGGCCACCGCCTCGACCCACACGCTGGTCTCCGGGGACGTCGACCACGCGCTGCGGGTCCACGTGAGCGCGGAAGAAACAGGCGGGACGGTCTCCGAGACCACGCCCGCCACCGCGACGATCGCGGGCGAAGGCGACCCGACGATTGAAGAACCGCCCGTGGTATACGGGACCGGGCTCGTCGGATACACGCTCACCGCGAGCACCGGAACATGGTCCGGCGAAGCGCTCAGCTACGCCTACCAATGGGAGCGCTGCGGGGAAGAAGGCGGCAGCTGCAGCTCGATCAGCGGTGCCACGGCGAGCTCCTACACGCTCACCGAAAGCGACCTTGCCCACACCCTCAGGGTGCTCGTGACCGCCACCGACGGTGCGGGCAGCACTATCGGAACGTCGGGCCCGACGGCCGCCACCAGCCCGACAGGGCTCGTCGATGCCTCCGCGCCGTCGATCTCCGGCCGCTACGAAAAGGGGAGGGCGTTGAGCGCCGACCCTGGGATCTGGACCGGAGCGGGATCGATCGCCTTCTCCTACCAATGGAAGCGCTGCAACGAACACGGCGAAAGCTGCAGCTCGATCTCCGGCGCCAGCGAATCAACCTACACCCCCACCGGCAGCGACATCGGCCACACGATCGAGGTCGTGGTCACCGCGACCGGGACCTCGGGGAGCTCTAATGAGACCTCCGCCCCAACGCCCGTGATCGTCTCCGAACCGATGGCGCCCGAAAACCTCATTGCGCCCTCGATCGAAGGCAATCCCACCGCGGGAGACATCCTCACCGCCCAGCCCGGCATATGGCTGGGCAGCGAACCAATCACCTACAGCTACCAGTGGCAGAAGTGCAACGAAGATGGCGAAGAATGCGCCAACATCACAGGAGCGACGGCCGAAACCTACACGCTGCCCGAAGGCGACATCGGCTCCACCGTGCAGGTCGTGGTGAGCGCGAGCAACTCCAAAGGCAGCGCCAGCGCGACCTCCTCCCCCACCGAAGTCATCGGGGCATCCGGGGTGCCCGCCAGCACCGAAGGACCCGTGATCGAGGGGACCGCCAAGGTGGGCGAACGAGTCTTCGTCAACAACGGGACCTGGTCGGGATCGCTACCGCTGAGCTACTACTACAAGTGGGAGCGCTGCAATACGGCCGGCGAAAGCTGTTCCGCGATCGAAGGCGCCATCAAACCGAGCTACACGGTCATGAGCAGCGACGTCGGTCACAGCCTGCGCATAAGAGTGACGGCAAGCAACACCCTCGGCAGCGCCAGCGCGCTCTCACCCCCGGCGATCGTCTTTGCGGCCGGCGAAGCGAACATCGAAACGGCGCTGAAAATCGCCGAGGAAACAGACCCCTCGGTGCTGGCGCCCTCGACGACGGCGAACCTCGAAGAACAGGCCGTCAAGCCCGCGCTCACCGACCCGGGGGAAGAACTCTCCTCGACGGCGACGCTGAACAGCTCCTCGGTCTCCAAGGAAACCCCAGGCGAATTCGCGGTCGAAACCCCCGACGGCGAATTCAGCATCTCGCCGCTCACTACCTCACCCAACGCGACCACGATGCCGACGATCGTCAACGGCGCGGCAGCCGTCTTCGCCGAAACCTCACACGAGACCGACACGATCGTGCGCCCAAGTGCGCTCGGCGCAACTGATCTCCTGCAGCTGCGTTCCTCGGGGGCGCCGACCTCCTTCTCGTGGGAAGTCGGCATCGGCCCTGACCAGCAGCTCGAAGAACTGCCCGACGGCAGCCTCGCCATCACCGAACCGGAACCCGGCTCCGCTCTCGAAAGCTCGCTGCCGGAAGAACTCCTAGAAGAACCGAAAACAGAATCCGGCGAACCCTCAGGCGAAGGCGTGAGCGGCAATGCCGCCGAAGAAGAACTCGAAAGCTCCGTCGCAGAAGAAGGCCCAGTAGAAAAACTTGCCGCGGCGCCCCAGATCACCACCTCCGAAATCACGCCCAAATCGGGAGAACTCCACCCGCAGGACACCCAGGCCTGGTACGAATACGCCCTCGGCGGCCTCGAATACGCGAAAGCACATACCGCCAACAAACTGCTGATGGTGATCAGGAAGCCCACTGTCGTTGACGCATCTGGCGAAGAAATGCCCGTCACACTCAGCGTTGCGGGCAACACGTTCAAGATGACCATCTCGCCGACTGAAAAAGCCGCCTTCCCGCTAACCGCGGCGCTTGTCATTCCGGGCAATACTGGGGGGACGCCATACGTCAAAGTTCACTACGGGCTCTCTGACTCCAAGGCTGAAGACTTCGAAAACGCAGAAGAAGAACCCGGGGAAGTCACGACTGGTTTCGACAAACACCTCTTGGGTCTCCCGCTACATGTCAAAGTGGCGCGGGACGTGATCCACTACAACGCCGACGCCCAAGAACAAAAGGCACTCATCGCATGGCTTAGGGCCGTCAATGAAGTGGGCGGCAAACCGTCTCCCACCAAAGCGCCGCTCCTCGAACCGTACGTCACGTTCGAGGCACCTGAAAACTGTAAGAAGAAGGAAAAAACATGTCCGTCTATAGATAACCCGAGCATTGAAACTTATGCTAAAGACGTCAAAGAAGTGATCCACAAGGTGATGGTGGAACACGGAAAAGAACCCTACGTCGTACCAGTCGTAAGGAGATGGGGGGCATGGAACGAGCCTGATTACCACAACACGGAAGAATATGATCCGTTGTACAAACAACCCGAAGAGGCTGCCCTGTTTTGGAAAAAGGCCCGATCGATCCTCAGACAGACAGGCTGTGACTGCATAATGGTCGCCGGAGAATTCGCCGAGAATGACGGCTATGTATCGGAATACAAGAAGGCAATCCGGACAGACCACAAATTCTGGGCCCACAAGCCGAGCATCTGGGGACTACACGACTACGTAGATCTCCTCAATGCCACCTCTAAGCATCCCTACTTTGACGACTACGCAAAGGCATTTGTGCATAGCATGTCTAGGGGTTGGGGTCATCCTCGTATTTGGCTTAGCGAGTTGGGCGTTGACCTCGCAAATAACCACGAACAAACTAGTTTGGCCATAGGATCTGGCGCACTCAAACGGCAGCGACTGGCAGCACATGACTTCCTGCACCTCCACATCCTCTCAGAACAATACATTGAACTCATCAACTACTACCAGTACAAGGGCCCATCACAGAAAGAAATTAACGAAAAGGAAAACCCAAACCTCTTCGACAGTGCCCTTCTCCCCGGCAAAGAAATACACGAAACCCAAGAACCACGAGAGGCATATTGTGTGATAGCACTCGAAGAAGAAGGCTGCCCGCCCAAGGTAATCACCAAAGCACCGGTTTCGGGCACGACAACGTCGAGTGGGAGCACCCCCTTGCTAACCGTCAATCCAAGAGGCTTGCCCGCCCACTACTTCGTCGAGTACGGCACGACCACCGCATACGGGCACACCACGTCATCGACCGCGGTCGCCAACAGCAATGGAACACAGAGCGAGACCGTCGCCGTCAGCGGCCTTGAACCATGCACGACCTACCACTACCAGGCCGAGGCGGAAAGCTCGGTCGACGAAGACAAACCGGTCCTCGGCGGGGATCAGGAATTTACTACGGAGTGTGAATTCTCCGGCACCATAACCGCCGAATATACCGAGACACCTGAAAAATTTTCGGTGGGGGGCTTGGTTAGCTTCGCTATTCCACTGCACCCTGGCACCGAAAAAGAAGAACAGGAATCCATATTTTACAGCGAAGGATATCATACTGACAGGATACTCGCTACCTTCTCTCCGCGTCTACCGACATCGAAATTCTCCTCGCTCAAAGCAACTTTACTGAGTGGACCCGGTGAAATTCTTAGCATTGAACTATTCGCGGGACAATGGTATATCTTGGTAGGCTCCAAATACGAAGTGCTAATACCCTTTCCGATCCCACCAACCACATGGGTGATAGGCATCGAAGGCAAATATTCCTCCTGATGTAGCGAGCTATCCACCCGGATGGCCTCGCTGTGGATCGAGCAGTCGCTTCCGCGCAACTAAACAGATGCCTACCTCCTCCGCAACTTTGGAGGGTCTTGGTAGTCTTTAAGACCATGCGACGAATAGCGATATCTACGATCCCAGTACTAGCGCTACTCTTGGCGACGGCTTCGCCGAGCCCCGCCCGCGTACGCCCTACAACCACGACGCCGTGCCCCCCAGCGAAGTCGCACGTGCTGCTCGCTGACGCTCAGGTAGAGCTCTACTCGGCGGTGGAAGTTGTTGACATGTATCACGATAAAGGGGCGAGGATCCATGGCTGCGCCTATGGGCACAAGTCGTACCTTTTGGGGGCGGCAGTCGAAGAATGCAATGGCGTTCCCTGTGGAGGTGTGCGGCGAGAGGTTCTGGCAGGCCCGCTAGTTGCGTATGAAGAAGGCAGCGGCGGGGAAGCCGCAAATACCTATCTTGTAGTTGTGCGCAATTTGCGCACCGGTCGGGTGATCCGCAAGCTGCCAACGGGCACGCCTGTGACGCCCAGGCCATCTTGGATTGGCATTGGCCCGACTACAGCGATCGTCGCTAAGAACGACGGCGCAGTCGCCTGGATCGTGGAAACCGGCTTTCCCACCGAATACCAAGTTCACGCGATCGATAAGTCCGGGAGTCGCGTGCTGGCCTCCGGCTCCGATGTAGACCCCTCGTCGCTGGCGCTCGCGGGAAGCACGCTGTACTGGACGCAGGGCAGTCAGCCTTTTTCCGCACCGCTGAACTAGGGAGATTACAAGCAATGCGCCGAATAATGACATCGACGATCCCAGCGCTCGCGTTGCTCTTGGCGACGGCTTCGCCGAGCGCTGCCGGCAGTCGCCACACTACAGCAATGAGATGCTCTCCGGGCCACTCGCACGTGATCGCAGCCGATGCGCAGGCGCAGATATACGAAGCGCCGATGTCATTGGCATACCCTGAATTCCTTTCCATCTATGGGTGCTCTTATGGGCACAAGCGCTCATACCTGCTTGGTCCTGCGCCCTACGGTTCGCCAAGCGGCGCTGGAGGCGTGGAAAACGAGATCCTAGCTGGTTCGATCGTTGCGTACGAAGAAGTCTCAAACAGACCATGCTGTCAGCACTGGTTGGTGGTGGTCCGCAACCTGAGCAATGGGCATGTGCTTCACCGAGTTCCTACGGGCACACCCGTGAAGCCGGAACCATTATCTGTCGGTATCGGCTCCGTAGCAGGGATCGTGGTGAAGCTCGATGGCTCAGTGGCGTGGATCGTTGAAACAGGCGAAGAAGAAGGCAGATACCAGGTCCACGCGATCGACAAGTCGGGAAGCCGCGTGCTGGCGTCCAGTCCCGATATAGATCCGTCGTCGCTGGCGCTCGCGGGCAATACGGTGTACTGGACAGAGGGTGGTCAGCCTTTCTCCGCTCCGCTGAACTAGGAAGATGTCATCGGCAACGCCGAGAGTGGGTGGCTGCTGAACACACGCACGAGATCAAACAGCGCGACATCTAGAGGCTACCATGTTACATCATACTATGGAAATTTCCAACAAACTGCCGTGTCCCCAGATGGTATGCCATTTACAGACCCAGAGGGGCAGTGTGGTTGGCTGCTTGGCCAGAGGGTAAACAAACCTACACTTACAGGCCTCGACGAACCGAGCTGTCCCAAAGATGATAGACCCTCGATTACACGGTATAGTGTTAGTACGAACTGCCCACAGGGCAGCACATGCGTTCACGGCACAAATGTATATCTGACCAAATCAGCCGCAGAGTGTGCAAATTTGAGATCTTAATGACTCGGGAGACCCAACGGGCTGTACAGATACTCTTAATACGATCCCAGCTGGTACTTGTGTAGAGTGGCGCTATATCACAAAGCCGGCTCTCAATGGTTCTGGTCAGTGGGTAATGATCAAGGATCGGGCACGGTACGACTGGAACGGTTCGTGGTTGTTTATACCACGGAGCTCACTTGGGGAAACCTTGCCTAACTACGATGCACCTGGACGTGGCACGTGCAATGTGACGGCCCATTATCCGACCCGTGATTAATGAGAACGCGGACCGTCATCTGGATTGCCTCCGCGATTCTTGCTGAGTCACTCTTGGGATGCGGTGGTGCAAGTACATCTCGCCAGCTTGCAAGAGGAACAAGTCGCTATCTGACGCCACCTTATACTACGTGGGAGGAAGAACAGAAGCTAAAAGCGGAAGCGGCAGAAGATACACCCGCCCTCACACGCCCGACCGTTCATCTGGTGAGCGAGCCAGGATCGACTCACTATAGTGGTCCGTATCGCTTTGCTCAGCCGCCACTAGTCATAGTTGAAGTATTTCCCCGAATAGGGAAATCGCCGGGCAGTTCACGTTATAGTGCATACATAAAGCTTAACCGTGATATACCAGATTTCAATGAAGTTACACAGGTCATGTTCGATGGCCACTCCGGTGAAAGCCCTGTTGAAGGGCTGACCAACTACCGACCATCCCATTGCTACTCGGCCCAAGGTGTGGAATACCCCGAATTGGCCCGTGGCTATATTGGGAAGTTTATGACTATCGAATTATTTATTGCCAAGAAGCATACGGTTACGCAGGCGGGTTTTCTACCTAGACGCGACCGATATTTACTTCGCACCCGTGTACCCGTGCACAGACCGATTCCACCGATCTCAAGCGATATCGAAGCCCAATACTTTCGAGCTATCGCTTGCAAGCCTTATTTGAAGGGAAGCTGATCCGGTAAGCTAGGCCCACACGCTCATGCAGCAGCCATCAGTTTCCTATAATGTGTCGTAATCTTCATGGCAAACGCTATCCGGGTTGAGCCAGCACGGCAGTATCGTCGTCACCGCAGACGCCGGGCGGTGGCGTTGCTTGTCTTGGCAGTAGTCGTCGTCGGCATCGCTACCGTGCTCGCGTCGGCCCTGCGTAGTGTCGACACCTACGGCGCGCGGGTAATCCATTTCACGATCAACAGCTCGCTCGTGCATCAGACGTTGACCGAGGCAGCCGTGATTCCCGCGGGCAGCTCCGATGCTGGGCAACCGCTGCTCGTCTTCCTGCACGGCAAGGGGGAGAATGAGGACTCCAACCTGAGCGGTCAGTTCTTCGCCGCTCTTGCGCAGCTGGGATCGCGGGCACCGGATGTCGTCTTTCCCGACGGGGGCGAAGACTCCTACTGGCACGACCGCGAAGATGGGGCGTGGGGCAGCTACGTGATGGATGAGGTGATCCCACGGGCCGTCCGCCTGCTGGGCGCCGATCCGCGTCGTATCGCGATCGGCGGATTGTCGATGGGCGGCTTCGGCGCCTATGATCTGGCCCGGCTGAATCCGGGGCGCTTCTGCGCCGTCGGCGGCGACTCGCCGGCCCTATGGTTGAACGGCGGGGAATCGGCCGCCGGGGCATTCGACAACGCCGAAGACTTTGCCCGCCACAATGTCATCCAGGCCGCCATGGAAAGCCCCGACCCATATCCCGAGGCGCGGCTATGGGTCGACGTCGGCAACGAAGACCCATTCAGGTCGGCGGATACGACATTCGCCCGGACCCTTCAGTCCAAAGGACTCGATGTCGAGTTCCATATTTGGCCCGGTGGGCACGAAATGGCCTACTGGAACAGCCATTGGGGGAGCTATCTCGGCTTCTACGCTGGGGCGCTTGCGCACTGTTGAGAAATGACTTGCTCCGAGTGGTCGAAAGGGTTTGGGCGGGTCGTCGGTTTGACCATGGCGGTCGCGAGCTTGACATTGGTCGCGTGTGGCGGCGAGCGAGCACGAACAAATCCGCCATCGGCCCAGGCGCACATACCGGGACGATGGTCGACGGCGCGCACCGTCGCTCGTCTTCCCACCATCGAATCGGCCAGCTATACCTTTGGAGAGGGATCAGGGATATTGGTTGGCGCCGAGGTCTCCACGGCGACCGACGGCTTCTCTTGTCATCATGTTGCCCCGCCGAGCGGCGTTCTGGTCGCGGGTGAAGCTGCCGGTCGGTTCATGCCGTTTCGGCCTCTGGGTGAAGATCTGGAGGCCGGGCCGGTGGTGGTGCCAGGGGGCGCTGCGATCATCACGGGATCAACCACCTCGATCGATGGGGAATGCGATGCTATTGGCACCCTATCCCTCGTTGACGTTTCACCTTCTGGCAAGCCAGAGCGGCGTGTACAGATCGCTGGTTTTGGCAGTAGATCGAATGTCCGACTCACAGCCGATCCGCAGGGGGATGTGGCCGTAGCTTGGATCGAACTCCAAAGCTCCTCGACCTACCGACTGAGGATATCCGTACATTCGGCGACTGGCACCCTGCGTGGGCCGATCACGGTCGCCCAGATCCAGGGGACGCCACCGGCTCACCCGGGGATCGGTGACGACGTAATTGCATATGAACCGGATGGTGGGTTGCTGATAGCTTACGACGGGGAAGGAGAAGTGCACACTAAGGTTGTTACGAATCGGGGGACACTGGGTTCAGCACAAAGCATCGGCCCTGCGTTTGCACTTGGGGATAACTCGATCTCCCTTGTGGTCGACAGGTCGGGCGGTGGCGCTATCGCCTGGAGACAGAACCCGGCGGAGAAGATGCCCCCGGTCCATCGCGTGTCTACGCGGCAGTTCGCGCGTCCACGGGAGGTCTGTTTCATCCGGCGGTCTTGGTGGGCAGTGGCGAAGGCCGCGGCAGCGTGACGGAAGGTTTCCCGTCTCTCGCCGTATCGCCGAGTGGTGCGACGGTGCTAGAGTACGCAATCAATCAGCGACTCAAAAATCGGGTATACGCTGTCAGTGGTAGCGTCGCCCGCGGTTTTGGCTATCCACGACGACTCGCCTTGGAAGGCATCGCGGGAAGCGCCGCGATCTCGCCGACGGGCGCGAGACTCTTGACGTGGACACAAGGTGGGCAGGTCATGGCCGAGTACGCCGCCCAAAGGGTCGCTCGGCTCACGGCGCCTGAACTCGTGGCAAAGGATCAGGTCGAAGCTCTGCCCAGCGGTCAGTTCATTGAGGATCGGCAACCAGCGTTGGTATGGTATGCCACGCCGCACGAAGGTGAATCCATAATCCGCATCGCTGTCCGCGCTCGATGATCTCCCATAGCTCGGGCGGTGACCTTCAAGATTCCGCCCAGATGGAGCCCCAAGATATCGCCCAACCACCGTCCCGCTCGGACCTCTTAGCGATTGGTGCGGGGGCGCTTTTCTTCGTGGCACTTGGCTCATTCCTCGCGTTCGCGGTGACAGATACGAATTGCGACACCAGCCCTCAAGACGACACAGGCTGGCATTTCAGCAACTACTGCACCGCGCTGCACTCGCTGCACATTGTGAACTTCCCAGATACCGTAAGCGGTGGCGGCGTACTCGAGGGTATCTTTGTGCTGCCCGTTCTGTTCATTATCGTCGGTTTGATCTTCGCTATCCGTCGACGTCGTTTCACGCCGCTTCGGACGGCTCTATCTGTCGCCGGTACGCTCGTCGCGCTCTTATACGTTCTCGCCGTCGTTTTCGCCTCCGCTACGTATCCGGGAGGGCCGTGACACGCCGGCGAGGGCATCCGCGAAGCCCTCGCGCGCGCCGGGTTCGGCGAACTCGCGTTGGTCGGCGGCGGCGGCCAGCAGCGATTGCCAGCGCTTCTCGCTGACAGCCGTCTCGCGGAGTCGCTCCAGATCGCGACGCAGATCGACGACACTTCCGAAGGCCAGCATCATCGGCTGCTCTCGCACGATGTCTATCAGCCCGCGTCGGGCCCAGGCCCGAACCGTCGGCTTCGAGACACCAAGCGCAGTGGCCGCTTGGGCCACGTCTATCACGGCCGGTCGCATCGCCGCGATCGCGTGCTGGGTCTCCTGGAGCTCTGAAAGCGCCTGATCGACGCTGCCGTTCTGGAGGGCGTCTTCGGTCCGGCTCAGGGTGTCATTGAGCGTGATGAACCCGGCCGCCAGTGCCTGCTGCTCTCGCTTGGTCATCGAATCAGCCTAGCACTTTTTTCCGATAAGGTGTAGATATAGGAAAAGAACCGGAAACCGCTCCGGGCATCGCGTGATGCGTTCGCGGTTCCCCGGCCAGCCAGCGCCACCCATGCCGACGTAGCGCTTTACGCCCTCAACCACACCGCCGCCCACTCCCCCATATGGCGACGCTCATGCTCGCGCAGCCCGAACGCCTCGAACGCCTGAACAACCTCGTCAACCTCATGCGCAAGCAGACCACCTGCCAGCAGGTGACGCGGGGCCGCAGGCATAAGACGAGCGAGATCCAGAAGGAGCGGGCGCAATAGGTTGGCCATCACCACCGGGGGAACATCGCCGGCCAACCGCGGCGGCGGGGCGACGCCGGTCCGGGGCGAGGACTCTGCGTCGCCGACCCAGGGCAGCGGCTCCGCGCGCAGGTCGAAATGGCGCACATCAATCTCTACGCCGTTGACCAGCGCGTTATCGCGGGCCGCATCGACGCTCTCAGGATCGTTGTCGAGACCAATCACAGGAGAAAAACCGAGGTGGGCTGCAGCGATCGCAAGCACTCCCGAGCCCGTGCCAATATCCAGCAATGGCCCGCGCGAAGCGTCCCGAAGCGCGACCTCAAGCAGCAATTCAAGACATAGCCGGGTGGTGGCGTGAGCGCCGGTTCCAAACGCCTGGGCCGGGTCGATCACGATCTCCCGCACATCAGAACGGTCGCTCGGCGGCTCCCAAGGCGGTCGCACGTGCAGCGCGGGAATCTGCTGGCGCGCAGCACGGGGCGAGGGCACCTCGCGCTCGGAGCGAGATGCAGCCCCGGGCGTCGGCACGGGCGCCTCGATCAGCACCGGGCGGTGAAAGCGCTTCCAGCGCTCCGACCAATCGTCCGGCAGCTCGGTGGTGGCAATCTCGACCAGCGCGTCCCCCACAGCCGCGCGCAGGTCCGGCAGCTCCGGCAGCTCGCCCGGGCTCCCGTAGACCGCGTACTCGATAACGCCCTCCCCCACCTCCGTCTCCTCAACGCCCGAAGGCGCCAGCTCCAAAAGCTCCGCCAGAACAAGCTCCGCGTTCTCGCGGCGAACGCGAACTGCGAGCCGAATCACGCCGGCCGGTGGCGCAGGGCGCAGAACATCACGCCGCCTGGTGGCGCAGAGCCCGGCGCAGCTTGGAGAGCATCGATTCCTCGGTGGAAAGGTTCTCCTCAGTCAAGGTGTCGTGCAGACGCTCAAAAAGCTCGCGCTGCTCGGAGCTAAGGCGCCGCGGGACCACCACGTTGACCACAACACGCAGACTGCCCCGCTTGCCGTTGCGCAGGCTCGGCATCCCCTGGCCGCGCACGGTGAGCACCTCGCCCGGCTGGGTACCGGGATCGAGGCGCAACGAGGTCGTGCCGTCGAGCGTCGGCACGTCGAGCGTCGCTCCCACCGCCGCCAGGGGGGCGGATACGTCGAGGGCGGTGATCAGGTCGTCGCCTTCACGCACGAAATGATCGTCGGCGCGCACCCGAACGAGCACATAAAGGTCGCCCGCGGGCGCGCCCGCCTCGCCCGCATGGCCCTTGCCACCCAGGCGGATGCGCTGGCCGTCGGCGATCCCCGCGGGCACATCCACCATGAGTGTGCGCTTCCCCGCGCGCCGGCCCCGGCCACGGCACTCCCCGCAGGGCTGCTTGGCGGTGCGCCCGTCGCCGTGGCAGGTGTCGCAGATCACCGTGCGCATCATCTGCCCGAAGGGCGTACGCGTCACCGCCTGCAGCTGCCCCGCGCCACCGCAGCGCGCGCAGGTCTCGATCGGGGTGCCCGGCTCCGCGCCGTTGCCGTGGCAGCGCTCGCAACGATCGACCGCCTCGTAGGAGATCTCTTCGTTCGAGCCCCGCGCGGCCTGGCGCAGGTCGATCTCCAGGGCGACCGCGACGTCGCCGCCCTGCGCGGGGCCGGCGGAGCGGCCTCCGAAGGGGCTCGAGCCGCCGAAGAATGCGTCGAACAGGTCGCCGATCGAGCCGAATGCGTCGAAGTTCGGGGCGTAGCCACCGGAGCGCAGGCCCTCGTGGCCGTAGCGGTCGTAGGTCGCGCGCCGCTGTGGGTCGGAGAGGATCTCGTACGCCTCCGCGGCCTCCTTGAACTTATCCTCCGCCTGGGGGTCGTGCGCGTTGACATCCGGGTGCAGCTCCCGCGCGCGGCGCCGGAAGGATTTCTTGACGTCCTGCTCGGTGGCGTCGCGGGCGACGCCGAGGACCTCGTAGGGATCGCGTGGCAGGGAGGCGCGGCTCATCGTCGCCTCACCCTAGCCGCATCCTCCGCGTTTGGCCGGTGGAATCGGCGTCCCTCAGCTCTCCGCATACGTCTCTTCGACGAAGCGCGAGAGCTCGTGGGCCACCTCGCGCACGGCGGGGATCGCGTAGGCGTAGTTCATCCGCACGGGGCCGATCACCGAGACGATCCCCAGCCGGCGTTGGGCCACTCCGTACCCGGTGGCCACCATCGCCAGGGAACGCATCGCCGGGATCTCGTTCTCGTGGCCGATGCGCACGTACACCCCCGGCTCGGAGAGCGCCGTGCGCAGCACGCTGAGCAGCGCCACCCGGCGCTCCAGGAGCTCCATCAGCTCGTTGATCTCCCCGACGTCCCGCAGCTGCGCCTCAGAGAACAGCCGCGCCGTGCCGTCGAGGTAGAGCACGTGCTCGGACCCCGCCGCGAGATCGCCGAAGGCCGGGATCAGCCGGTCGAGGAACGCCCGCTCCATCGCCCGTAGAGTCGGGTCTGCGAGGCGCTGGTGGATCATCCGCGCTCCCAGGCCAAGGCCCACGAGACGGTCGTTGAGGTACTCCCCCGCCCACGCCACGAGACCCGCGTCTACCTGGTCCTCGAAGGTCGCAAACACCTTGGAGACCTCGCCCGTGGAGGTGATAATGACCGCCACCACGAGCCGCGACTGCAGCGCTAGCACCTCGACGTGGCGGATCGTCGCGGTGCTCGCAGAGGGCGCAGAGACCACCGCGAGCAGGTCTGTGACCTGCGAGAGGGTCTCCGTCGTCGCGCGCATCGCCTCCTCGACCTCCTGGCGGGTCAGCGAGAGCTCCATGTGCGGTACGGGCACGAGGCCCTCGCCGGAGGCAAGCATCCGGTCCACCACGTAGCGCTGGCCGGCGTCCGTGGGTACGCGCCCCGCGGAGGTGTGCGGGTGGGCGAGCAGGCCGTGCTCCTCGAGCAGCGCCAGCTCGTTGCGGACGGTGGAGGCCCCGCAGTCAAGCGCCGGATCGGTTGCGATCGCCTTCGAAGCGACCGGCTGGCCCGTGCGCTGGTAGCCGTCCACCACCTTGCACAGGATCAGCTCCTGCCTGGCTGTGAGCATGGCTTTGATTCTAGGGTCGATCGGGGTCGGCAAAGGACCTCGCCCGGGAGCCGATTGCGTCTCGCCCGCGCTCCGCGCCGCCGTACCGGGCCGGTCGCACTACTGGACGCCGTCGCAGAGCAGGCCAGACGCCCTACAGAGCGTCCTCAGATCTCGAGCTCGGCCTCGGCGTTGCGGATGATCTCCTTCTCCCCCTGCACCGCGACGGTGTCGACCACCACCCGGCCACCCTCCGCCTCGCGCACCGTTCCCGTGACCACAACCTCCTGCTCGGGCACCCCCATGCCGCGGAATTGCACGGAGAGGCGCCGGAGGTGCTCGGGGCCGCCCGCCGCCTCGGTCTGCGCGCGGGCCACCTGGGCCATCGTCCACAGTCCGTGCAGGATGCGCCCTGGCAGGCCCACGGCGCGGGCGAACTCCTCGTCGATGTGGATCGGGTTGAAGTCGCCCGAGGCGCCCGCGTAGCGGGCGGTGAGGTACTTGTCGGGAGTGACCCGCACCTCGGGTATCTGCGCTCCCACTGTCAGATCGGCCACTGAGCTCACACTCCTCGGACGATGTTAGTCCACGTGCCGCGCGAGACCTGCTCGCCGCGCTGGTTGGTGGAGACGGACTCGAACACGTAGTAGCCGCGGCCGTCCCGTTCTGAGATGTCCTTGACGGAGGCCGTGGTGGTGATCTCGTCGCCCGCCACCACCGGCGGGCCCCACACGAACTCCTGGCCACCGTGCACCATCATCGCGAAGTTCATCTCGATCTCAGGGTCGAAGATCGGCGGCCCCATCGACGGCGCGCAGTAGACGACGGCGAACATCGGCGGCGCCACCACGTCGGCGTAGCCCGCCGCGCGGGCCGCCTCCACGTCGAGGTGCACGGGGTTCGTCTCGCCCACCGCCCGGGCGTACTCCTTGATCTTCTCGCGGCCCACCGCGTAGAGCGTGGGCTCGTAGGTCTTACCTACCGCTTGGCTGTTGACAGGCACCTTGATTGGGCTCCTTGCACGGGGACGGCTTGCGGCGGGGCAGTCTATGGCATCTCGCGGATACTGCTCAGCTCCTCCAGCCGGTCGCGGAAAGCCCGCAGATCCGCTGCGAGTGAGCGTCCATCGTCCGGCGTACGCCGCGGAGGAGCCCTGACGACCAATCGACTCAGCCGCCCCTTGATCGCCATGCGGGCATAGAGGAACCGCCAGCGCTGCAGATTGATCTGGCCTACGAACCACAGCAGCTCGCGCATAGACATGTCGAAGCGGGGCTCCAAGACCCGTACCGAGCTCCCTCCGTTACCGCGACCCGCGAAGGCCCACGGCTGCAGAGAGGCGGTGCCGAAGGCGGTGACCGAGATCCCCCCCTGGAACTGCTCGTCCTCAGGCGCAGAAACCAGCCGGATGATGCTGTTATTGGCGTCGCCGCTCGAGACGTACGGGGAAACGCCATCCGCATAGTTCTTCTCGCCCACGCTTCGCCCGTTCCGGACGTAGAAGAAATCCTCGACCGCCAACTCGACGCCAATGGGCAGCTCTTGCAGCGATCGCCATGGCCCGGTGAGGTCCTCCAGCGCCTCATCGGCCAGGTCCGGGAACTGCGCGACCGCTTGATACACCGCCCGCAGCGCGACCGTCTGTAGGGCATCCAACTCATCATCCTGCGCCGGAGGCTGAGGAAGATACTGCTGGGGGCTCCACTCGGCGCCAGCGACAAGCGCGTCCGCTGGCACGAGCGTTGCCAGTTGCGAGCGGAACGCCTTGCCCGCGAGGTGGCGATGGAAGCTGGCGGCAACCTTGGGTAACTGCGACCCTAGCCGCTCGACCCGGCGACTCTTGAGCTTCTCGTAGCCGTCGTTCCAAACCCTCGCCATAAATGCCCGCGACTTCGGGTCGTGCGGAACGTGGGCCTTGGCCAGGAGGATCGACGTCGGAGCAGCGGTCGGATAAAAGAGATCCTCTGGCAGGCTGACAACCCCCAGCAGCGTGTGTCGCCGCAGGAAGCTCTCTCTCCAGCTACGGTGTTGATCGTCGGCGAAGACGCCTGCGTACACGACCGCCGCGCAAAGTCCTTCTGGCTCCAGCGCCTCCATCGCGGCATCCACGAAGTCGATCTCTGGTTCGCCTTCCTGCGAGAACGGCGGATTGAGAAAGGCCCGTGTAAAGTGGCCGCCGACCTCCTGGCGAACGTCGGGAGCAAAGCAATCCGCTCTGCGCATGTTGCCCTTGCCGTCTCCGCGGAAGAACATATTGAGCAGAGACAGCGCCCACACTGTGGGATTGATCTCGACCCCCCAGATCGACTCTCTCACCTTCTGCGCCGACGCCACGCTCTTGACCGCTCCCATCATCCGATCGAACGCCGCGACCAGGAACCCCCCGGTGCCGGATGCGACATCGATCACCCGATCGCGGGGCTGCACCCCCACCAACTCGACGCAGAACCGGGTGATATGGCGAGGCGTGAAGACGATGCCAAGCGCATTGTTGTCGTATCCGTAGCGTAGGAACGCCTCGTAGAACATGCCGAAGATGTTGGTGTCGGACCGCAACGCAGACCCGAGATTGAGCCGGCGTAGGATCGCAACCATTCGGCCGATCGAAGGTGCCAACCGATCGAAGTCGGCCGTGGCTAGACGAAGGGTCTCGATCAGCAGCGTCTTCGTGGCGTCGGGCAAATCTCCCGCATGGGTGATGCTCTGCTTTGCCAGTCGGTTGACGGAATCAAGCACGCGCTCGTTGGTCGTGTCGACTTCGCCCCCGTACATCGCCATCACGATCGCGCCGATTATCTTGAGTCGAAGCCAAGCTTCGACCTTTGCCACGCGCAGGATGCCGCTCAACTCGATAGCCGTATCGATGCAGTCGTTTTCCGTAGGCGGAGTAACGATCTTCGTCCCGTCACCTGCCATCGGCAGGATGCTAAAGACGGCCTGGGACAGCTTCGCTCCCCTTAAATACAAAAAGCGCCCCCGGGCCGACTGCGAGATGCCGTTGCCGGAGCCTCGCAGCCAAACCACGGAGACGCAATCGGAGGCGTCCAACGAAACGACGGCCGCCCAGCAGGTCGATCGTCCTGACCGATCGTCCCTAGAAGACCAGATCGACCTCGCCGGCCCCGGCGCCGACGAGCTCCCGCTCGCCGTCATCGCCGCCCAGCTCCTCCGCCGATCCGTCCTCGCCGCCCTCGCGGCCGTCGCCGCGCTCACCGCGCCGATCCAGGAACTGGACGTTCTCCGCCACCACGCTGACCGACTGGCGCTTCTGTAGCTCCGCGGTCTCCCACTCGCGCCACTCCAGGCGCCCGTCGATCGCCACCAGGCTGCCCTTGCGCATGTAGCGGGCTACGTTCTCCGCCAGCCCCGCGAAGGCGCCGACGTCGAAGTAGTGGGGCCGCTCGCGGTACTCGCCTTCGTCCCGCTTGAGCCCGTTGCACGCGATCCTCAGGTTGCATACGTGCTGGCCCGAGGGCAGCTCGCGCAGCTCGGGGTCCCGTGTGAGACGGCCGATCAGCACGACGCGGTTGATGCTCGAATACGACATGGGTGTCTCCTTTGCTGTTAACCACTGCCCCGCCAGGGAACCTACTCACCGCTTGGGACGGTACGCTCGCGCGGGCCCGCCGACCGCGTCGGCAGCGCCCCGGCGCCCGCGCAAACGCCGCGAGACCGGGCCGGAGGCCCGGTCAATCCACCAGCCTCCCCGCACTCGGCAGCGCATCGAGCGGGACGACCACCACCCGCTCGTGGGCGTGTGCCCGGTCGATCGCGCGCTGCACGGCGCGCTCCACCTCGGGGGTGGCGAGGTAGAGGACACCGGCCACGCAGCGAGCCCGCGCCCACGCCAGGCAGATCGCCGCCAGGCGCTCGGGCGCCTTGACAGTCAGCTCCACCTCCACCGCCACCGGCAAACCGCCGTCGGGGCCTGTCGGCCACAGCACGAGGTCGGGACGGTGGCGTGGGGCCTCGCCGCGAGCGCCCACGCCGAGCTCGGCGCTGGCGAGCGCGCAACGGCACTCCTGCTCCTCGCTGCGCAGCTCCCGCTCGCCCTGCACCCGGTGGTCTGGGTAGCAGCGTTCCAGCGCCGCCGCCACCCGGGCGCACTCGATCAGGTGCAGCGCGTTCGAGGGGCTCACGCGGCAGGGGTCGAGCCCGCGTGCACCGGCCGCGCGCAGACCGGCGCGTGTGACCGTGTACAGCGCGGGTCGACCCGTCAGCGGACGGTGGCGCTCGAGTAGCCGCTCGCCCTCCGCCGCCCCCAGCCGCCCGCGCGCCGAGGCCACGCTGATGCCCAGGTGCTCGGCCAGGGCCTCAGCCGTGACCGCGCCCAGACCCGCCGCCCAGTGGATGAGCGCGACGCGCTCGGGGGGCTGGGAGGGGCGGCCGTGGCGCTGGTTGTGGCTCTTGTCGGGGTGTAGAGGGCCCTTTTTGTTGTGCGTGTCGTGGGGGTACAGAGGGTCCGTTTCGTTGTCCTCACTGCGGGGGTACAGGGGGTCCGTTGTAACCACTGTCGAGATCATCGTGTGGTCCTCCTTGGTCGTCGTTGTCGTGTCAGGACTGCTCCGGCGAGTGCATCCGCACAATCGCCGCACTGCGAGGGCTGCTGAGCCGGATCACTGTGGCGTGACCCCGGGCGAGGCTCATCACCTCCTCGGCGCTGATGAGGGGCTCGCTCACCCGCGTGCGGGTGCTCCGACCGTCGCTGCTCACGGAGGTGCGCCACGCCCCCCGACTGCCCGCCAAACGGGCGATCAGTTCGGCCGACTCGGGGACCGCCTGACGGTGGGCCACCACGCTCGTGAGGTTGCCGAGCACCTGCTCCAGCAGCGTCTCGCGACCCGCCAGGCGCAGGTCGGAGAGCTCCTGCGTGCCCAGCAGCAGACAGATCCCCGCCGAGCGCGCCCGAGCGAAGAGCCGAGCCACGTGCTCCGCGGCGATCGCGGAGAACTCGTCGATCACTACAAGGCACCGCGCCGGGCGCTCCTGCAGCGCGGAGACCACCGTCTGCAGGTCCTGCACAATCGCGGACCCCAACATCTGCGCGAGCAGCGGCCGGGTGTCGGCCTGGAGGCTGAAGTAGACCACCGCACCCGTCCGCACAGCGTCCAACAGGTCGAAGCACTCGGCGTCCGCCGTGGCGGGGTCCAACCACGGACCGACGTCGGACTCCGCCAGGATCGCCAGGCGGTCGCGCACGCCCGTCAGGTCACTGCGCTGCCGGGGCGTGAGCGAGTCCAGGTAGGCGTGCACGGCCCGCGCGCTCTCCTGCGGGAGCTGCCGCGCGAGCAGCTCCAACCCCGCAGGGTCGAGCGCCTCCACGAGGCCCGCGAGGCTCACCTCGCGCCCCGCGGCCCGCGACGCACGGACGGCGTGCCCGAGGTAGCGCTGCGCCTGGCGGAGGTAGTGGGGCTCGGTGAAGCGCTCCCCCGCGAGCGCCTTGTCGGCGATCTCGGTCTCCGAGCCGCGGGCGTACGGGTTGTACACCGCCGGCCCCTGCGGTGCCCAGAGGATGAAGCGCCTGCCAGCGGCGAGCGCCGCACGACACACCTGCTCGCGCATCCAACGGTCGCCCTTGGGGTCGACGACCACCGCCGCCATCCCACGCGCGATCGCCCAGGTGGCGATCCACGTCTGGGTGACGGTCTTGCCGGAGCCCGTGGCGCCGGCCACCAGCGTGTGCGTGCCACCGCTGCCACCACCCGAGGAGCCGCCGAGCTCGATCGAGGCCGTCCGGCCGCGGCGGTCGGTTCCGACGGTCAACTCGTCCCCGCGGAACCACCGCTCGCTGTACTCGCTGCCGCACGGCGCGGGTCGGCGTGGGCTCCATCGTGCCCACAGCTCCGCGGCCCAGCCGGCGGACGGGCCGCTCTGCAACCACGAACGCACGGCCCGCGCGCCGCCGCGCAGTCCGTCGAGCGGGGTCGTGCGGCTCGCTGCGATCTCCGCGAGGTCGGCGCCGGCCTGCAGGTCTTCGCCGTGCCAGCGCCGTCCGCGAACGGCGGCGCCGAGCGCAGCCACGCCTAGCGTCGCGGCGGAGCCCGCGAACGCGGCGCGGGCGAGCAGGACGAGCGCGAACGCACCGGCCGCCCAGCTCCAGTGAAGGTGCCACCGGCGCATCACGCGCGCCGCGAGCAGACCGAGGAGCACGCCGAGAGCGACGTGGACGGTCGCTCCCACCAGCCACTGCACGAGGTGCTCCAGCGGGGCCAGCGGATCTGTTTCCTGGTTGAGGGTTTCGTTTGACGAGGACACGAGGAGTCCCCTCCTTTCACTTGGGTAGTGGAGCGCCCGGCGCCAGCCGAGCGCAGGGGTTAACGAGCGACGGCCCGAGGGCTCGCCGCTGTGGGCGCTGCAGGGGTGCGCAGGGACCCGCCGACCCACAGGCCGTCGGGCTGCGCAGCGCAGAAGCTCAGAAGCTCAGATCAGCCGGTAGCCGACGCCGCGCACGTTGACCACCCACCGCTCGCCGCTCTCCGCGCGAAGCTTGCGGCGCAGGCGGCTGGAGTGGCTGTCGAGGGTGCGGGTGCAGACGGAGGTGGGGTAGCCCCACACGGCGCGCAGCAGCTCCTGCTTGGCGAACACGCGCTCCGGCTCGCGGGCGAGGTGCAGGAGCAGCTCGTACTCCAGGCGACGCAGGAGCAGCGGGCGCCCGTGGAGACTCACGGTGTGAGCGCGGGGGTCGATCGCGAGCGGCCCCACCTCGACGCGCTCGGAGCCGCGGCACCCTGCCGCCCGGAGGAGCAGCGCACGCAGGCGCGCCCGCAACTCCAGGTAGGGAGCGGGGCGCGCGAGAAAGTCGTCGGCGCCGGCCTCGAAGGCTCGCAGCAGGTCGGGCTCCTGAGCCCGGGAGCCGACCACGATCACGGGCAGGTCGGCGGGCCAAAGCGCGTCCTCGCCGGCGAGTGCGGCCGAGCCACCGCCGCGGATCTCCGCCAGCAGCTCGAGCGCGGCGTGCGGGGACTCCAGGTCGCCGAGCAGCGCAACGCTCGGCCGCTAGAGTGCGCGCCAGGACCCGCGCGTGCTCAGCGGTGCGCGCCAGCCGCGCCCGGTACCCGTCGGCGGTGAGCTGCTCGACGAGCGGCCCTCCGACCTCGGGGTCGTGCTCCACCACGAGCACCGGCGGGCGACCCTCAGCACCGTCCTCGCCGCCCGGTGCATCGCACGGCTGCGACCTGCGGGGAGGTGTCATTGGGGATCGTCCACGTGTGTCGGGACCGCACCGGGCGCGTGGGCGTCGGGCCTCCTACCCGACGGCGCCGCGGTGCGCGTCCGTCCCGGCGTGCTCGTCGGCGATTCCGGGGAGCGCCAACTCGGGGGGCTCAAAGTTCGACCTCGCGCGGGCTCACGCCGAGTCCGAGGCGCGCGATCACGGCGAGCACCTCACTGTGGATCCACGGGGTCGGCTCGCCGCCGCCGCTCTCGGGCGAGATGCCGACGCGGCGGGCGAGCCAGCTCGTCTCGCCGCTGGAGTTGCCTTTGCCGTCGCGCTTGACCCGCCCGCAGCGGAAGGCGATCTCGCTGAGGCTGAGCCCCCGGGTGCGCAGCGCGAGGAGCACCGCCCGGCGCAACCCCCGGTTGAGCACGATGCGGCTCGCGTCGAGGCGCTGCAGCTCGGCCCGGAGCACCGCGACGGAGACCGCGGGGTCCTCGCGGTGGAGCGCCACCGCTGCGGCGGTGAGGGTGCGGACCGGCTCGTAGCTTTCAAGGCACCCCACGACGTCGCGCACGCTCTCGGGCTGCCGGCCGACCTTCGATCGGTGACTCTCCAATCCGTCGCCCTCTGATCGGTCACCCTCCGGCCGCCCTGCACTCCCGCCGAGCTCGGTTCCAGCCGCCAGCCGGCGCCAGCGCAGCTCGGGGATCGACATGCCGGCGTCGAACGCCTCCAGCCGGTGGAGGTAGCCGTGCCGGTCGAGCAGCTCCACCGTCTCCGGCGGCGGGGCGCAGCCGAGCTGGCAGTCCCTCTGCGGGCCTCCCTCAGAGAAGGGGGCCGCGAGGAGATCCTCGGGGGTGACCGGCCGGCACCGGCGCCCACGGGGGTCGCGCAGGTAGGCGCGGCACACGACGCCCGCGTTCTCCGGGGGCTCGTCGGCGGCGAGGTGCGCCACGAGCCGTCGGTCGCCGAGCGTGGCGGCGTCGCGGTCGACGACCAGCACGCTGCCGGCGTGCCCGGGCCGCGCGAGGACCTCGCGCAGGCGTCCCTCGGCGTCGGTGTAGCGGGCGAGCAGGCCGTGGCCGACCGCGGGGTCGCGCGCCCCGTGGGCGGCGTGGCGGACGACTCGGGTGAGCGGGCGGGTCGCTCGGTGAGCGTGCGATCGTGGTGTGCGAGCTGGCTCGGGGAGCGTGGTCGGTGTCATGGCGCGTGTCTCCTGGCCGCGGGGGCCGCCGTCGGTGGTCGGGGGAGCGGCTTGTAGGGCTCCAGCGGACGGCCGTCAAGCGGCGCGAGAGACGCGTGCGGGCGCGGGCGGCGAGCGAGATCCCCTTAAGGGATCTCGGGACTCACGTCGTGTGCGCCGCGCCACTCAAAGTTGGCGCGAACGGGTCCTCGGGGCTCCGTGTGAGGGTGGCGGTGGAGGCCAGACTGGGGCGCCCGCAGACCTGGCGGCGTGGAGCGGGGACGAGACAGCGCACGTCCTACATGAGCCGCACTACTTCAACGCGAAGGCGTGCGGTGCGGAGCTGGAGTTGCTTTGTGGCCTGGGTAAGGGAATCGGGGGCTGCGATCCTAGCGCCGCGCGGGGTCAACGGCGGCGCTCACGGCCTCGCTGCAGGCCACCCGCCGCAGTCGCCCTCGTCGTAGCAACGCAGTCCCGCTCAACGGCGCCACCCCTGGGCGTGCTGGGCGTGCAGTCGGGCGCCTGCGCGGAGGGTGGTCGACTGCACGAAACAGCGCGGGCAGGCCAGGGCGACTGCATTTCCGGGAGGGGTAAAGGCACATCCGGAGCAGCGACTGCATGCGTCTTTTCGCGCCAGGTTGCCCACGCGACGACACCCACCCCAAGACGCAGCCAGCGCAACCGCCCCAGCTCAGCCCCTACCGCGAGCCCGCCCCGGGTAGGAGCTCCCGCGCCTCGACCGTGGCCTCGCCGGCGCGGGGGTCCCCGCCGGCGGCGGTGGCGCGCACCGCGGGGGGCAGGCGGGGGACGCCGTAGGCGAGCAGCAGCCCCTCGTGGGCGTCGCGCTCGGAGGCGAACACGACCGCGGCGCGTCCGGGGTACTCCCAGTCGCGGGGGTACTCGCCGGCGTAGGCGCGGCACGCGCTCAGCACGTGGTCGGCCCGCCGGGCGCACTCCCGCGCGCGGGGGCGGTCGCGGCAGAGGAACACGACCAGCGGCCTCGGCCCGCCGCGACCGACCGGGGGCACAGAGCCCGAAGGGCTGGGTCGGCCGGCGAAGCGGGGGGCGCACACCGACCAGCCGGCGAGCAGGTGGTCGTAACGCTCGAGCTTGGCCACGGCGGAGGCGTGGGCGCGAGTCGAGGCGAGGCGGTCGTCGAACTCGACCAGCAGGCACGCGCCCGCGCCCCCCTCCCCCTCGGCGGTGCCTGCCACGAACCAACCCGCCGAAGCCGGGAGACACTCGCCTCCGACCGATTCGGGAGACACTCGCTTCGCTCGCACCCCCGAATCGGCCAGCATCCCTGTTTCGGCCAGCGCGCTGCGACGCTCGCCGCCCGGCGCGGGCGGCAGCTCGACGCTCGCGTCGGGGCGCACGGTCTCGAAGCGCTCCACCTCCACGCGGGCGCCGGCGGCGTCGGTGCGCAGGAAGTCGTGGGGCACACGCCCGCCGGGCAGGCGCAGGTCGGCGGGGCCGATCGCGACGCGCCCTGCGGGGGTCGAGCGCAGCGGCGGAGAGAGCGTCGACTCCCCGGGCCCCCGCAACTTCAGCGCGGGCCCGCCGAGGGCGCGCTCGAGCGCGAGCGCCCACCCGGTGACGTGCACGTCGTGGCGGGCCTGGCGCAGCCGGCGGTCTTCGCCCGCGGCGGGCCGCGAGGACGACGAGGGCTGCGCGGAGGGGGACGACGATGACCGCGGCGAGGAAGGTGACGAGGAGGAGGAGGAGGAGGAGGAGGAGGATTTGGGAGAGGGGTCGCGTTCCTCCCCAACCTCGCGGTGGGTGAGGTCCACGCGTCCCTGAGCCGCCAGCAGCTCGAGCCCGCGGGGAGCGATCACGTAGCACATGGGCGCGCCGCCCCCGTCGCGGCGGTGGAACTGGAAGCGCTCCACGAGCCCGGCGTCGGAGAGGCGCTTCAGGCGCCGCTGGGTGGTGGTGAGGGCCCGCTGAGGGTTGAACCGGCGGTGGATCTGTGTGGTGAGCACGTGGCGCGCGCCGGCGACGAGCGCGAGGACCTCCAGGTCGAGCGGGTCGGGCTCAAGCGGCCGGGGTGAGGCGACTGCCCGCGCCCAGCGCAGGCGGTGGGCGGCGTCGAGGTCGACCAGCTCGGCGTAGCTCTCAGCGGCTGTCGCAGGCAGCGCCCAGCGGGTCTCGTCGAGGTCCGCCAGGGCGACGTCGTTGCGCACGACGCTCTCAGAGCGACTGACTCCGTCGCGGCCAACCGGCTCGGCGCGACTCTCACCGGCGGCTCCGGGGAGCGGCTCGTGGGCCCCACGGCCGGCTCCCACCCGCTGTATGCCCGCGTCCCCTTCAACACCCTCGGCCGTGCCTTCGGGCCACGCTGCCCGCTGCCCACCGGCCTCTGGGCCGCAGTCCTCCGCCCCACCGCCTGCCGCGGGGCACGGAAGCCCCGCGCGCTCGCGCCCGGGCGCCCTCCTGACTCACGCGGACGATCCCCCCCGACTCCCGCTCGTCCTCCTCGCGGCGCGGCTCCTGGCGTACTTCGCGCCGGTCGCTCTCCTGTCGCTCCCAGTGGGGTTGGCTGAGGTCGGCCAGGTACCGTCCGCCGCGCTCGGCCTGCCGGGCGGCGTGCAGCGCGAGGCGCTCGGGGTCCACGCGCAGGGGGACGGTCTGCGCGACGAACGGCGCCTGGCGGCCCTCGGGGGTGCTCCAGCTGACGATCGCGTGGTGGCGGGGCAGGTGCAGGCGCGCGTCGGGGCGCGCGAGCGCGGCCAGGCCGGCCACTTCGGGGCGCACTGTGTCTGAGAACTCGGCCATCATCAGGCTGGCCGCCGCGCGGGCGTCGCGCGCGGAGGCGGTCGCGAAGTACACGCGGTGGGCGAACAGCGCGTCGAGCTGCTCGCGGACCTCGCGGTCGGTCCACTGGGCGTCGGTCTGCCAGCACGCCACGGTCTCCAGGCCCGCGGAGCGCTTCAGCGCGAGCGTCTCGGCGAAGCCGCGGTTGAGCGCCAGGGGGGCCTCGTCGACCTTCAGCGCCACGGCCACGCGGTGCTCGGCGGGGACGCCGTCCTGCTGGCGGGCGAGCGCAGCGTCGAGCATCCCCACGAGCAGCTGCATCAGCACCGACGTGTTGCCTGCCCCCATGCTCCCCAGGGCGCCCTTGACGACGAGCACCTCGTGCCCGGCGATGACGCGGTCGAAGTCGACGGCGAGGGACTCGTTGAGCAGCACGCGCTTGATCGAGGGGGAGTTGAGCAGACGGGCGAGCTTGTTCACCGGGGCGTCGAGCTTGGCGGTCGTCGTGCTGCGGGAGTCCGCGAGCTGCGCCGCGAGCTCGGCGGTGAAGAACTGCGCGATCTCCCTGTACTCCGGCTGCGTCCGCACGTGGGCGCCGACGCGGGCGCGGTAGGCGTAGCCCTCCTCCCCGACTGACAGCAGCCGTGCGGCGTCCCACAGGCTCGAGCGGGGGTCGTGGGCGAGCACGGCGATGATCGCGTTGCGCAGGTACCGGTCCGATGACGCCCTGATGTCTGCGTCACTGAAAAGTTGCTTCAGCGCGCCCACGACGTAGTCGGCGATCACGTCCGCGGGGGCGTCCACGGCGAGCGGGTTGAAGCCGCACGTGGGGTGGGCGAAGTCGAGCAGCGTGCACGTGCGCTCGGGTGCCACGAGGCTCACCGCGGCCTCCGCGGCGTCGCCCTTGGGGTCGAACACCACCACCGCGGTTCGCTCGCGGCGCAGGTCCTCCGCGACGGTGGCCGCGAGGTAGCTCGACTTGCCCTGGTCCACCGCGCCCGGGACGGCGGTGTTCTGACGGCGCACCTCGGGATGCAGGGTCACGGGGCCGAGCGCGTCGCGCAGCAGGCCCGCCCCCGCGCGGGGGCGCAGGATCGCGGGCGGCGCGGGTGCCAGCGGCAGCGCCCCGCGGGCGAACGGCACCGTGGCGTACTCCACCGAGGGTTGGTGCCACAGCGCGGCGAGCTCGGTGGAGGCGTACACCCCCTTGCGCACCGACGGCCACGGGTTGCCCTCTCCCCGCGCCACCCGCCTTGCGTAGAGGCCGCACAGGCCGTGGCGCACCGTGGTGCCGCGCTCCACCAGGCGGTTCTCGGCGCCCTCCGCGCGCAGCTCTGAGGCGATCCGCTCGCACGTCTGGCGCGTCGGGCCCGCCACGCGCAGGTCCGCGAAGTACAGCGGGCGGTGCTGCACTTCCAGGCCGCCGCGCAGCTCGGCCTCCTCCACCTGCGAGCGGTCGCGCACGAACAGGTGCTCGCGGCGCTCGCGGCTCAGGTGGTCCTCGTGGCGCTTGTACCGCCACTTGGCGTACCGTTCGAACCCGGCCGGGGTGGGGGTCAGCGCGAGCTGCACGAACGCGTCCTGCCCGCAGGCCCCCATCACATTAATCAGCCTGTCCACCGGGGGCTCGCGCGCGAGCTCCCAGCGGTCCAGCTGCTTGACGCGCTTGATGAAGCCGGCGTGCTTCTTCAGGCGCAGCAGCGTGAGGGTCCGCGCGGGGGTCACGTGCTCGAGAGCGCCGCGGGGCGGCGTCAGGCGGCTGTTGGGGTAGGCGCTGCGCACGGCCGCCCCGACCACCCCCTCCAAGCCCGCCGGACAGCTGACGGCGAGCACCGCGCTCGCGGTCCCGTCGGCGGCGTGCACGTGGTGCACCTCGAGCGCCACCGAGGGCTGGCCGGCGAGCAGGCGCCGCCACCACCGCTGCTGTAGGCGCTTGTGCAGAGCCTCGTACATCGCCACGACCCCCTCCACGCTCGTGCGGTCGGTGCGGTACGCCTCCACCGTGAGACGCACGTACCGCCGCCGGCGGCGCGCCCGCCCCCGCACTCCGAGGAGCAGGGCGGCGGCGGACACGAGCGCGAGCGCGGCGAGCTTTGCGATCGGCGCGAGCGGCAGGCGTCCTGGCGGGTGCGGCCCTTGTGATGGGAGCGCCGCACGCGCGGCCGAGGCGCCCCGCAGCGCGGCGCCGAGGCCGCCGTGGAGCAGCCACGCGAGCACCGCCACACCCAGCAGCGTGGCCCCCACGCCGAGCAGTCGCCAGAGCAGTAGACGTGCGAGCACCTTGTCTCTCTGCTCCGACGCGAGCCGCCGAGCGGGACGGCTGGCCGCAGCGGGTCTACGGGTCTACGTGGACAGCGGGCTCACGGGTCTGCGCGGGCCGCAGGCTCACAGGTCCACGCGGGCGATGGGCTCACGGGTCCACGCGGGCGGCGACGATCGCGATGTCGTCGCGCAGCCGCCCGCCGCTGCGGGCGCCGGCGAGGTCCTCCAGGCGCCGCACGAGCGCGCGGGGCTCGGCGGGACCGCCGCGGGCGAGGTGGCCGCAGAGCTCCTCGGGGGCGACCACCCTGCGGGGAGCTCCGGCGTCGGTGAGCCCGTCGGTGTAGAGGACCACGCTGGCGCCCGGCTCGAGCGTGACGAGCACGTCGTGGGAGCTGGCCTCGCGGAGCACGCCGAGCATCGTGCCGGAGACCTCGGGGCAACACGTGCGGCCGTCGGCGCCGAGCAGCACCGGCGGGGGGTGCCCGGCGCTGGCGATCGTCGCCCGCACCGGGCCGGCGCTGGAGAGGTCCAGACGGGCGAGGATCGCGGTGGCGAAGCGCCAGGCGAGCTCGTGGCTGAGCATCGCGTCGTTGACGGAGCGCAGCACCTGGGCGGGGCTGTCCTGGTGGAGCGCGAGCGCGCGGATCGAGTGGCGCACCAGCGCGGTCACCGCCGCCGCCTCGGTGCCCTTGCCGCAGACGTCGCCGACTACGAGCCAGCACCCGGAGGGCACCTGGAAGACGTCGTAGAAGTCCCCGCCCACCTCGGCGCCCTCGCCGACGGGGTGGTAGGCGGAGGCGAGCTGCACGCCGCGCACCTCGGGGAGCGCGTCGGGGAGCAGGCTGCGCTGCAGGGTGTGTGCGACGCGGGCGCGTTCGGCGTAGAGGTTCGCGTTGTCGAGCGCCATCGCGGCGCGGCCTGCGAGGTCCCGCATCAGCGGCAGGTGGTCGGGGTCGAAGTCGCGCCCGGCGCCGGTACGCAGGAAGGAGAGCGCGCCCAGCACGCGTCCGCGGGCGATCAGCTTGACGACCACCGCGGAGCGGTAGCCGGCGTTGCGCATGAAGCGCATGTGCTCCTCGCTCTGGGCGGCCTGCTGCAGCGTGGTGGAGTCGGTGAGGTCGTGCACCGACACTGGCTCCTCGGAGCGCAGCGCGCGGGCGACGGGGTGGGAGCCCGCGACGTCGAGCGGCTCGCGGGCGCGCAGCTCCTCCAGGCGGCGCGTGAGCCGCCCCTCGACGGCGGCGGCCACGGAGTCGCCGATCGTCCCGTCCTCGCGCAGGAGGTCGATGACGCACAGGTCGGCCAGTTGCGGCACGGCTGTGCCGGTGACGGTGTGCATGGTCTGCAGCGGGTCGAGCGAGGCGTCGAAGGCTGCGCTGGCGGAGATCAGCAGGTCCTTCGCCTCGGCCGCCTTGCGCAGCTCTGCGACCTCGTGGACGAGCGCCGCGAACTGAGCGGGGTCCCGTGGGTTCGGCAGCACTTCACGCGCGACGTTCGCACCGGATGTGCGTGTCCCCTTTGCCATCGCCTCCCTACGGTAGCTTCACCGCGGTCTGGTGGCGCGCTCGACCTGGGCGCCGCGGTCGGTGAGGTACCACTCGTTGGAGGCTCCCTTGATCTGGCCTTCCCCCAGGTTGCGCACGAGTCGCAAGCGCTCCAGGCGGGTCAGGAGCTTGGAGATCTGGCCCTGGTCGGCGATGCCCGCGCCTTCGGCGATCTCGCGGTTGCTGGCCCCCGGATGGTCCCCGATGAAGGTCAGCACGCGCACGGTGCGGTAGGTGAGGCGCATGTCGAGACCCTCAAGCGGATCCCTGGTGGAGCGCCGCGGGGACCGTCTGCGCCTGGGCAGGTCGGGAGGCTTGCGGGTGAGCTCGCGCTGGCGGCACGGGCGCCGAGGTAGGGCAGCACGAGCATGCTCATCAGCGGCCCCAGCAGCGCGGTGAAGGGTTCGTGGCTGCGTGCGAGCAGCCGGGTGTGCAGGACGGCGAAGACCGCGCCCACGACGCCTTCGGCGGTGACGTCGGGCGATTCCTCGGTGGCGCGAGCGACACGGGCGCCGGGAGTCGGTGCGACCCTGGTCGACGGCCCTCTTGACCTGGGTCAGGATCTGGGTGCGGCGCTTGAGCACGCGCGGGCCCGCCGCCAGCGCCTCGACGATGCAGATCCGGGCGAGACCGGGCTCGTCGTCCATGAACCGCAGCAGCGCGAGCAGGCCCTCGCGCATCCCTCGCGCCAGCTCGACTCCCGCTCGTAGGCTTCGGTGACGAGCACGCTCAACTGGTCGACCGCCTGGTTGAAGGCCGCGAGGAAGCAGTCCTCGCGATCCTCGAAGAGGTCGTAGAACGTCTTGCGGGAGACCCGCGCGCGGGCGATCACCTGGGCGACGGTCAGCCGGGCGTAGCCGACTTCCTCAACTGCTTCCACCGCGGCCGTGAGCATCCGGCTGCGCTGGATCTCCGAAACTTGTCCACGCGGCAATCCATTGGGACCGGGACGCAGCCGCGGGCCTGTCGAGCGCGTCTTATCCTTCGAAGCCATCTTATTCCGCCTAATCGGTCAGTCTTTTGCACTGTTGGATGACATGATGGTCGCTGTAGCGCATTCGCGTCACGGCTCCCGGCGGGGCTCCGGCGCCCGAGGTCACGGCGAAGGCCCCCTGGTACTGTCCACAAAGGTTCATGGGTTGACGCCAAGAAGTCGAGGCGCGTCTCCCACTCGCCCCCAAAAGCTTTCGACGGACGACCAGCATCCCGATAGATCAGACTTGGTCTGCTTGATTGTCTGGAGAATGGGACCATGCGCCGGACGCACCATCGGTACAGTGTCATTGACAGTGATGGAACGATCGTAACGGGATCGGCCGACAGACGATTGGCGACCGCCCCTCGGCGCCGCGCCCACGAGCGTCCGTGGGGCCCTGGAACGCCGGGCTTCGCCACCCGACTGCTACCCTGAGGGCAAGCCGCTCGCTTCGGCGAGGTTGGCAGGCCGCGGAGCAGTCTTCGTAGTTTTCCGCCAAGCGGCCACGGTAGATCCCGGATGTCCGCTCGGCGAGGACGCGTAGCGTGGCCCCGCAGCCCGACACCGCCGACCGCGCCCCCCAGCGGCGACTCCAGGCCCCCATGCACGCGCCCTCGCCCACCGCTCCCCTCCCCACCACCGTTCCCCTCCCCACCGTCCGGCGTGCCGCGCACGGCGCGCTTCGGATCGCCGTGCTCGCGCCGCCCTGGATCCCCGTGCCGCCGCCCGGCTACGGCGGCATCGAGGCGGTGGTCGCGCTGCTGTGCGACGAGTTGGTGGCGCGCGGACACGACGTGACCCTGTTCGCCGCGCCGGGCTCGAGCTCCCGCGCGCACGTCCACGCTCCGCTGGAGACCCCCCACCCGAACACGATCGGCTCGGCGCTGCACGAGGCCGACCACGTCGCGTGCGTGTGGGACGAGGTCGACCGGCGGGCCGCGCGCTGGACGCCCGTTCGACGTCGTCCACGACCACTCCGGCTACACCGCGCTTGCGATGGCCTCGCACGCCGGCGCGCCGGTCGTGCACACCGTGCACGGCCCGCTCGACGACGCAGACCGCGCCCTTCTACGCCCGCCACGGCCGCAAGGCTCAGCTCGTCGCGATCAGCCGCTCGCAGTTCGAGCACGCTCCCGCCGGCGCGCGCGCCGCCGCCGTCGTGCCCAACCCGATCGCCGTCGAGGACTGGCCGCTGCACACCGAGAAGGACGACTACCTGCTGTGGATCGGACGGATGAGCCCGTTCAAGGGCGCCCACCGCGCGGTCGCCGCGGCGCTCCGCGGCGGTCACCGACTCGTGCTCGCGGGTCCGGTGCAACCCGGGCAGGAGGAGTACTTCCGCGAGAAGATCGAGCCGCACCTCGACGGCGAGCAGATCCGCTTCGCGGGCGAGGTCGGCGGGACGCGGCGCAAGGAGCTGTTCGCGCGGGCGCGGGCGCTGCTGATGCCGATCCGCTGGGCCGAGCCGTTCGGGATGGTGATGGTCGAGGCGCTCGCCTGCGGCACCCCGGTCCTCGCGTTCCCCGAAGGTGCCGCGCGCGAGATCGTGATCGACGGGGAGAACGGCTTCCACGTCGCCGACGAGCGGGAGATGGCGCAGGCGATCGAGCGCCTCCACACGCTCGACCCGGTGCGCTGCCGCCACTCCGTCGCCTCGCGCTACGACGTCGCTACCGTCGCCGACGGCTACGAAGCCGTCTACCGCCGCGCGATCCAGGCGGCGGCGCGCCGCGGCGTGCGCCGCTCTACCCGGCTGCCGATCGAGCCCCACCCGCCGCTTTTGCCCTCTTCGCGCTCGCCCTTGTCGCTTTCGGGCACCCGGTGACCGCGATCGGCGTCGACTCGTGGATCTCCGCGCCGTTCTGCGCCAGGAACGCCGTCGGCATCGCTAGCCTCGACTTGCACAGGTCGCCGTTGGCCGCGAGCGCCGAGAACGGGCCCTCCGGCAGCGTCAATTCGAAGCTGCCTACCGGAACGTCGGGGACCGCGTTGAACGTGCTGCTCGTGATCCCGTGCTTGTTGATGAACGTCGCCCCGACCAGATCCACCGTCACCCCGTAGCCCTGCAGGACCACGATCAGGCTCGGGAACGCTTCCCCGCCGTGAGAGACGAAGTACGCCGGGCCCGTCAACGGGACCGGCAGGATCGGCGTCACCGCCGTGGCGTGCCCGACCACAGACGCCGCCGGGCACTTTGCCGGGTTCGCTTCGAACGTCGCAGCCACACAGCCCTTCTGCAACGTCGCCAGCCGCGAGGGAAGGGCTTTGGGCAGGTCGACCGCGACCTTGGCGATGTTCGCGTAGGTACCCAGCGGCGCGCTGGGGAAGCTCAGCTTCGCAGTCAGGCTGGCCCCGTCTGCCCGCGAGGTGTGCCCGGAGGTCGAGACCTTGAACTTGGGAGCAAACTTCAGCGCGGCGCAGTTCGTGGCCTGGAAGTGGTAGGCCTGCTGCGACACCGCTCCCTGGATGCTGGACAGTGTCCCGTCGACGCTCATCGGCCCACACCCGGTGGGATTGAACACGAATTCCGGGCGGTTGATCAACACGTTGACCGACTTGACCTGGAACGGGATGCCGTCCTTGATCGTCGGCAGTGCCCCGTTGGAGACCGTCAGCTGCGCGGTGTGCGGGTCCACGTTGACGGTCGCCCGGACCACTTCGCAGTCGCACGGTCCGGTCCCCAGATCCAGCGGGCCGGCCTTCTCCGAGACGTCGATCGAGAGGCCGAACGGCGCGCCATCGTAGGGGCCGGTCAGGAAGACCCTGCCGCCTTTGATGAAGACCGGTTCGGGGCCCGGGCCCGCGCCGGCCGTCAATTCGCCGATCTGGCTCGCCGCCGGGCACGTGCCTTCCGCGGCCTGCGGTTCCCCGCACAGCGGGACCTGCGAGAGGTTCCCCGAGAGGCCCGGGGGCGTCGTGACCGTCAGCCCGCCGAGATCCTCGTCGGCGTCTTCACGCCCGAACGTCACGCTCAACGGGCTATAGCCGCCCGCCTGGTTGCTCGTCGTGCCCGCCACGAACGAGGGGTCGAACCGCGGGGCCCGGCATCCCGTGATTTCGAACGGGAGGCTGGACGGTGTCGCGTCCGGCTCGAACGGCGAGCTCCACGGCGTCAGAACGCTTTCCGCGCTGTAGAGGCCGCATGTGCTCGGGTTCGCGACCGTCGAGCGCGACCCGCCGTTCAACTGCACTTTCAGTTCGCTGAACGGCAGCTCCGGGTTATCGTCGAACGTGGTCGTCAACTGGCCCGTCACCGGGTCCGGAGCCACCGATCCCTTGACCTTGACCAGCACGCCGTGACCGGCGAGCGTCAAGAACACCGTGAACGGCGGTTTCGTGATGACCCCCGACGGCGGGCCGCCCAGGTACAGCGCACCCTTCAATTCGCCCGACAACGCCGGCGTCACGAGCGACACGACGCCCAGCTTCGATGCCGCCGGACATTCCGGCGGGTCGCCGTTCGACCTGCCTTCTTCCATGCCGACCTGGGCTTCCGTGCACGACACCAACCCCGTCGCGGCAGAGGGCGAGAGGACTACACCTGCAGGCATCTTCACGACGGCGCCACGCAGGTCCGCGGTCGCGAGCCCTTCGGCGCCTTCGGTCTGCGGGACCCTCACGTCGACCGCGTAGCCCGTCGGCGTCGTGGCTACGTTCTGTTCCGGTTCGACTGAGATCGTCGGGGCGAACTTCAAGGATTCACAGCCTGTGAAGGGGCCGACACTTGTTTCTGCTTCCGATGGGGTACTACTCGACCATGATTCGACACGCAGGTTTGCTTTTAGTGGCGCGCTTGTGCACTCCGTTGGGTTTACCAAGAACGGCACCGGGTTTTCGTTCGCCGCGATGCCACCACCAAAACATTCCTCGCTTGCTCCTTCCCCAAGCCGTACACAATGAAAATTATCACCGCGCTGCGCATCATGACTTGGATCGGCAGGAACGCCCCACACCGTCAATGACTGCCGCAACAATTCAACGCCCGTAATCACGTTTGTGGCCGTTGCGTGCACCCTATAGTCAGGTCCGACTGATAGAACGATATCACCAGAAATAAAACCATTAATAACAAAGCCAAACACAGCAGTCTCACCTGGGGGCGGTATCATATTATACACTGGGTACACATACGTCAAAATGAATTCAGGCGTAACCCGAAACACGGCTTCAAGCGTCCCGATCTGGGAATCTACCGGACACTTTTCCAACTGCAACTGAACAGGCGCACATGTCTTCACCGCCGTCGGATAGCCCGCAAACCCAACCGGCAAAACCACTTCCGCATTACGCAAAAGCGCCCCCACACCCCCCGCCTGATCCTGCGCAAACCCAAAACTCGTCGTCAAATCAGCATGTGCGCCAGCCTGATCGCTCGATACCCGCGCCGTAAAGCTACCCGACTCCACCCCGAACCCAAACCCAGCAACAGGCACCACACAACCCCATACCAACCCCACGACCACACCCACCATCAACAACCACAACCGAGCACCCATAATCATCGCCCTTCCCCCGTATTCGCACACCCTATCCCCACCCTCCACCTTTTCCTCACATCATCCTCGTCATCCCCATCATCATCATCCCCCTTGCCCCTCGGCTTTCTTTTCTTCCTTTTCTCATCCTCCGGCTGCGTGCTCCTCACACCGGCAACACCAGGCCTCCTCTTCCGCAAGACACCAGGCCCCCGTTTCTGCCTCTGCTGCCGCTTCTTCTTCTTCTTGCCCTTTCTCTTTCCCTTCTTCTTCCCTTTTTCTTCCGTCTTCTGCGGCTGAATGGGTATCGACGCCACCGACGTACCAGTGCCCGCAAACGACCCGCTCGCCGGGACATTGAACAACGGCGGAGGACTGCCCACACCCTGACAACTCAAACATTCAACCGGCGGAGGCGACGACGGAAAACCACCATCCACACGCGCATCATAAATATTTGTAAATTCAGGGGTGGCCTGTGGCACAAGCTGCGCAGCGGTAGTAAAGAACACATTGCTGCCATCCCTACTCGCACCCAAAAAGACAGCCGGCCCTACATCCTCACCTGAGGAAAGCAAACGTGTACAACCCTGAGACAAACTACAACCACCCGCACCTTCAGCCTCCCACTCATATACATCCTGACCCAACGACCCCCCCCCCGCTTCTTTTTCTTCCTCTGGACTGCTGACATTCGTATCCTGCGGCATTAGCTGCGCGGAGGTCTGGAAAAACACCTCTTGGCCATCTTCAGACATCGGGATCAGTGGAGGCGTTTCATCTTCAGTTTGCAACACCGGCTCCTTGAAATGAGGAACAACCATTTCACCCTTCGTGGGCGCGTCTCCCTCCCCGCACGAGACGCACATCACGCTCCCGCCGAAATGATCATAACGATAGAGCTCGTTATGACGCGCCCCACGCGGTTCGCCATTGACACCCTCTTCTTCAGTAAGACCGCCCGTTTCTTTGCCCTTAGCGGGGAACAGGAGGAACTCCCCATTCCCAGTGGTATAGAGATGTTCAGCGGCACCCACATTCGGCCGTTTGGCCGTGGCGACGAAGCTGGTCTGTCCGGTCCCTGTTTCATAACGGTAGATATCGTAAACATCGGCCCCAGCTTCTATCTCGTAATACACGGTCGAGCCGTCTTCGGAGACCACCACGTTCCCCGCGTTTCCATCCGGGTCTGCGACTCCCCGGGCGATCAGCGTCAGCCTCTTGCCTTCGGGTTCTTCCGTGTCGTACTCGAACAGCTTGTCCGGCAGATCCTTTTCTCCTTTCAGGAGCATTTCTTCTTCTTTGACGGTCTTCCCCGTGAGCGGGGTCTCCGTACTAAAGAAGACCTCCGAACCGTCGGGAGTCGCGACATTGTAGTTCACCGGATAGCGTTCAGACGCAGCCAGAGTCACACCTTCCGGTTCGGAGACTTCCACCGTTTCCGTCCCGTCCACACGCATATACAGACGCGGCGGTTCTTGTTCCTCTTCACAGGCTGCCCCTCCGAGTTCCCCTCCCTCGGGGCTCGTGAAGAAGATCTTTGAGCCATCTTCAGAGACCGCGTTGGTCGCACCTGCGGTGGCAGCAAGACTCCCCGCTCCGAGTACAGCGCCGCACGGGTTGAGCAGCGTACCTTTACTTGTGACGTTGACGAGTCGCAGTTCCCCGCCCGTCCAGTCGTATAGGTTGTGGACGCCCTTAACGGCCCCTTCTGCGGCGACGCGTCCTGCCCCGGACAGGAGAAGTTCATGGTCTTTCGAGACGAACAGCACATGGCTGAAAGCCGGAACGCCAACAACCCCGGCGTTAGCGCCGAGGAATTCCGTCCCACCGTCATTTGGAACGCTCGCCACGAGCGCATACGGCCCACCGACAGGACCGACTTCCAGCAGCGCATCTTCCGATTCTTCGTCCTCATTCAGCGCGGTGTACGACACGAGCGCGACCTGCGAGAGATCGGGACTGAAGAGCCTCATATTGAGCCTGTCCACGGCGGTCCCAGGTGCCGTAGCAGACATCATCTCCCAGCCAGTCGGAGTGCGCGAGAAAACAGCATTCGTGCCCTTGACATTCGCACTGGCGCTCGGATCCGGTTCGAGCGGCGCGACCGTTTCAAGCGCTATCCTTTCGCCATCGCTCGAAGGAATGGCGTGCTCCTGCTTAGTGAACGTCATATCCTCTGTGCGGCCCAAGTCCGCCGGCGTCACAAGCTCATACGCGCGGCAGTCCGGCAGACCCGCCGACGGACCGACCCGAAGCACCGCGTTCGGGCACCGTTCGCCCGCAGCCACCGCGATCCCCGAGAACCCCACCACACATACACACACCAACCCCGCTACCACCACCAACCGGATGCGCCCCGCCCAACCACCCCGCCAGACACCAAAACAGACACCACTCCACCGCATCCCATTAACCTCGCACCCACACCGCCTCATATACTCTCCATTCCCTCATCGTTACAATCATCTCGGATACGCTCACACCCACTACAGCATCCTCGATCGCTTCCAATCGCACGAGCCGCCCACTTACAAGCCGGGTGGGACCGGCACAACACCGGCCCCACCCTAACATCACAGGACTCAGACAGGATCTATCCGAAGCCCTGCTCCACTCGCTAATAAGATCGCGAGCTGACCTAACACTAAACCTGCTTTTGCTCCGCCCTGCGAGCATTTTGCTCTACGTAGTACTAAGAACTTACCTAATACTAATAATACACCACTCGTGTTCACGTTTAACAAAGTCACGACTTCGTCATTTGCTGGGCCTTCAGTTTCACATAGATCTTTCTCGAGTCCCAAGAGGGAGTTACATTCAACTTCCCATCCTGGTTCACCGTTGCCGTCAGCTTCAATCCTGGTCTGTGCCTGGCCTTCCGTTTCATACAATTCTGTTTGCCACGGCAAGTGGACTCCTTCCACCTTTTCTACTTCTCCTGCTTTACAACCTCCTTCTACTCTTTCACATTCTGTTTTGGGTTTCGGTGCTTTGGCTACTGTTATTTTGCCTTTATTCCCGGGACCGACTATTCCTTCCCCGCCTAGGCTGATATGGTTACATTTGATTGTCGATTTTCCTCCGGTTGCTTTTTCGTCCGTCAGTCTCAATGACATAGCTAAGATCGTAACCTTATCCGTACCTGAGACTTCATTCCACTGGAATGTGCCTGTAGTCTGATTAGCCGTGCTGCACTGGTTGGTTGTGTATTTGGTAGGCGCCTGATTCGCCGTCCCTGATAAGCATGCTAACCATAATGGCTGCGCTGAGGCGGTCCCCGCCAGTGCCATGCTCACCATGAGCATGGACACGAGGCAGAGCCCCGCTACCTTGAGATGTTTCATTTCGTACTATCTCCTTCGAATCGTTTCTAATTAATTGGGTAGCCAAGACCGTCGCGCAAATCTCATCTCGAAGACCGCTCCGGTACCGGCTTCTTATTCCTGCTCTGCTGTCTGTTGCTGTGTGATCTATGTGTGATCTATCTCGTCTCCATTGTTGTGGTCTATTGGTCCTCCAGTCCTTCATCGAACACCGAGCGCATCATCACGATCGAGGCTCGGATCGACGCTGCAAGCACAACGATACACGAATGTCAAGGAGCGCGGAAAAAGATAGTCCTGACGGCCGAAATCGCCCAAAACCACCGAGAAATGGGGCCTCAGGCTTGCCGGAATGTGTCCGACTGGCCCCCCTGAGGGGCCCCACGGCCCCCGACGCGGGGCACGGACGCCCCGCGCGCACGCCCCCGCGGCCCCCACCCACTCACGTGGACGATCCCCAAGCTCGATCCATCCGTGCCCAAGCTATGGCCGCATCGGCGGACCCAGGGCCTGCACGATCAGGGCGCCTGAAGTCCTTATACTCGCCGCCGTGCCGTCCGCCGAGAGCAGCTCGCCGCGCCTCTCGGGCGCCCCGGGGGCTGTCACGATCGTCGGGGCCTCGGGCGCCCTGGGCTTCGGGCTCGCCCTGCGGCTGGGGCGGGCCGGCGTTCCCGTCGTGATCGGCTCGCGCGACGCCGCGCGCGCGGCGGAGACGGTGGAGCGCGCGCGGGCCGCGGTTGGGGACGGGTCGTTCGCCGGGGACGCGAACGCGGAGGCGGTCGCCCGGGCGGAGACGGTGATCCTGAGCGTGCCGTTCCGCAACCAGTCGGAGACCCTGACCAACTTGAAGGGGGCTCTGCGCGCGGGACAACTGCTGATCGACGCGAGCGTCCCGCTGGCCGCGGCGGTGAGCGGCAAGGCCACGCGGATGCTGGGCGTGTGGCAGGGCTCCGCCGCCCAGCAGACGCTTGAGATGGTGCCCGAGGGGGTGCGGGTCGTCTCCGCCCTGCACACCGTCTCCGCCGCCTCGCTGGCGACCTCGCCCACGAGCTCTCGGAGGACGTGCTGGTGTGCGGGGACTCGCGCGCGGACAAGCGCGAGGCGGCGGCGCTGCTCGAGCGGATCGCGGGGTTGCGCTGCGTGGACTGCGGGCGCCTTGAGATGGCGCGCGTCACCGAGTCCCTGACCGCGCTGCTGATCGCGGTCAACTCCCGCTACCGGGCCCACGCGGGCGTTCGCCTGACAGGCCTGCCGGATGCCCTGTGGGAGTAGCGGAGCCCCCCGGTTCGCGGGCTGCCGGTCGGCGGGGAGCCGTGGTGGTGCTCGCCGGGGGCACCGGCGGGGCGAAGCTCGCGCGGGGACTGCTCGACGTGGTGGGGCCCGAGCGGTTGGTGGTGGTGGCCAACCCGGGTGACGACGTCGAGATTTACGGGGCGCTCGTCTCCCCCGACCCGGACCTGATCTCCTTCTGGCTGGCCGACCTGATCGACGCGCGCGGGTGGGGCCTGGAGGGCGACACGTTCAACGTGATGGACGGCCTGCGGGCGCTCGGGGTCGACGTGTGGTTCAACCTCGGCGACCGCGACCTGGCGTGGTGCGTGGAGCGCGCGCGGCTGCTCGCTGCGGGCCTCACCACCGAGGCGCTCGCACAGCTGAACGGGGCGATCGGTGTGCGCGCGCTCGGTGCTGCCGGCGAGCGACGATCCGGTGCGGACGTGGGTCCAGTCGACTGCCGGGTGGTGCTCCTTCCAGGACTTCATGATCCGTTTGCGGGCCGCTGGGCCTGTGGAGGGCCTGGAGTTCCGGGGGGCGGAGCAGGCGGCTCCCAGCCCCGCGGCGCTGGAGGCGATCGGCGCCGCGTGTGCGATCGTGATTGGGCCCTCGAACCCGGTGGCCTCGATCGGGCCGATCCTGGCGGTGCCGGGCATCCGCGAGGCGCTCGCCGCAGCCGACGCGCCCGTGGTCGCCGTCAGCCCGATCGTCGGCGGGGCCGTGCTGAAGGGCCCCACAGCCTCCTTCATGGCGTTCGCCGCGCTGGAGTGCGACGCCGTCGGGGTGGCCGACTTCTACGGCGACCTGCTCGACGGGCTCGTCGCCGACGAACCCGTGCCGGGCCTTCCGACGCTCGCTCTCGACACCCTCATGTCCGACGCCCCCTCCCGCGCGCGTGTCGCCGAGCAAGTGCTCGCGTTCGCGGACTCGCTCGCGGGGTGAGGAGCCCGATCGCTTCGGCACGACCTCCGTCGGTCGGCGGCGCTGTCGTATCTTCAGGGTACGTGCGCACCGCCGCGATCCTCCCCGTCAAGCGGTTCTCCGACGCCAAGCAGCGCCTCGGGGCGAGCGTGGCCGACCCGCTGCGCCGCGACCTCGCGCGCGCGATGGTGGGGGACGTGCTGAGCGCTCTGCGCGACTGTGTGGAGATCGAGCGCACGATCGTTGTGACCTGCGAGGAGTCGGTCGCCGCGGCGGCGCGCTACCTCGGGGCGCTCGTCATCCCCGACACCGCCGAGGAGAGCCAGTCCGCCGCGGTCGCGCAGGGCGTCGCCCGCGCCGCGGCGGAGGGCTTCGAGCGGGTGCTCTGCATTCCCGGGGACTGCCCCGCGCTCGACCCGGGGGAGCTGGAGAAGCTCTTGCGCTCCGGGCCGGACGGGGTCGTGGGTGCGCGCGAGGTCGTTATCGTCCCCGACCGCCACGGCACGGGCACCAATGGGTTGCTGCTTACCCCCCCGGGCGCGATCGCCCCCTCCTTCGGGCCCGGCAGCCACGCGCGCCACCGCGAGCTGGCGCGGGCCGCAGGGGTCGTCTGCCGGACGGAGCACCCGGCCTCGCTGCTGCTCGACATCGACACCGGCGCAGACCTCGACGTGCTGCGCGAGCGGCTGGCCGGGGAACCCCTGACCGGGGCTCGGCGCACCCGCAAGGTGCTGGGCGTACCGACTGATCGACGATCAGATGCGATCGTCTGATCGGCCAGCCCCCCCCGCGCGGCGTGAACCCGATTGAGCCCGGCTCGCGCGCGGCGCCCTCTCAGCCCGTCACGGCGGCCTTGCTCTCGTACCACTCGTGCAGCGCGCCGATCGCGCCGCCGATCACGCGGTCGAAGAACGTCTCGCGGTCGTTCTCGTGCGGCAGCGGCTCTGCGGGGACCTCGACTTCGAGGAACTCGCACAGCGGCTCCCACCCTTCGCCCACGTGCCAGACGAGCAGCCGCTCGGGCGGAACCGTGCGCTTGACCTGCTCGTTGTGGCGCTCGAACTGCTCGATCAGCTGCGCCGGCTCGGCCCAGCCGTCGGCGAACGAGCCCTCGGGGCCCCAGAACATGCGCTCGACGAGGTCCAGGTAGCGCCGCCAGCGGGGGTCGATCTCGCCCCGGGCGCTGGCGAGCAGGCGCATCAGCTCCTCGCCGTGGCTGAGGCCGACGATCGTTTCGCGGAAGCTCGGCTCCCACGACTCGGGCTTGCGCGTGCTGAGCAGCACCTTGGCATCGGGGTAGACCTCCGTCAGCTCCTTGTAGAAGTAGCCGCCGGGCCAGTCTGCAGTCGCCTCGTAGCCGGCGAACACCTCCTCCCACGGGCCCTCGCCGTCCAGCGCGCGGTTCCACAGCTCGACCTGGTCGAGGTCGGCGAGTACGTTGACCCAGTGGTAGCAAGGGGCGAAGCCGAGCTGCTCGAGCGCCAGTTTCTGCGTGAGGGTGCCCGTGCGGGGCATGCCTGCTCCGATCAGCTTCATATACTCATCCACTCCTTTTGGGGGTCGTCGGTCGCCGTCGGCCGTCGTCGGTCGCGCTGCACTCCGGCGTGCACTCTGCGCAACTGTCGCGTGGCTCGCCGGTTCTCACGATATTCTGTTGTCGTGTTGTGATTCTCAACGTGGCGTAACACAACACTAACGTCCACTCCCAATCCAGGGTCCCCGCTTGAACGCCATCGACACCACGCCCGTACACACGCCCACCCGCACGGCGACGGTAGACCGACCGGCGGACGGACGGACGCTCGCGACCGGCCCGCGGATCTCCGGGCTCACGGTCTCTGACGGCGAGCACGTCCTCACCCAGGACCAGGTCCTCGACCGGCTGGGCCTGCGCGGCGACGAGTTCGCTGAGCGCATCTTCGCCCACAGCGGCGTCAAACAGCGCCACCTCGATCTGGGCGACGACTTCCTCGCGCGCACCCTGCAAGGGCGCACCGCGGAGGTCGAGGAGCGGCTGTTGCGCCACTCGGTGCGCGCCGTGGACGCGCTCGGGCTCGACGCCGGGAAGATCGGCACCGTCCTCAGCTCGAGCCTCTACTCGCTCGGCCTGCCCACCCTCGCGCACCGGCTCGTGGACCACTACGAGCTGGACCCCACGACCGACAAGTACCACATCACCGGAGTGGCCTGCGCTAGCGCGGTGCCGCTGATGCGGATGGCCGCCGGAACGCTGCACCAACACCCCGGGCGCGACTGCCTGATCGTCGCGGCCGAGAGCATGAGCTCGATCTTCACGCGCGCCGGCGAGGACGATCCCCGCGCCAAGACGGTCGGCTCGGCGCTCTTCGGGGACGGCTGCGCCGCCGCGGTGCTCTCCGCCGACCCCGGCGCCGACGGGCCGACGATCCTCGCCACCCGTGTTCACCAGCTCGGCGGCACGCTCGCAGCCGTGAGCCTCGCCTGCTCCGAGCAGGACTCCTACCTGCACCTCGTACGCGAGCTGCCCGACCTCGCCGGCGCGGGACTGCCCGGCGTGGCCGAGCGCTTCCTGCGCGAGCACGGCGTGGAGCACGCGGAGATCGACCACTGGATGGTCCACCCGGGAGGGCGGCGCATCATCGAGAACGTGCAGAGCGCCCTGGAGCTCTCCGACGAGCAGACCGCCACGAGCTGGGACGCGCTCGCCAACCACGGCAACGTCGGCACCCCCTCGATCTTCTACGTGCTCCACGAGACCGTCGAGCGCCAGCGGCCCCAGCCGGGCGAGCGCGGGCTCGCGGTCACGATCGGCCCCGGGGTGACCGTCGGGCTGATGCTCCTGCAGTGGTGATATCCGCCGACGCGCTGAGCGATCTACCTGAGGTAAGTGCCGGGGACGACCTGGCGGCGCTGATCGTGGGGGCCCTAGACACCGAGCTGGGCCACGGGCAGGTTTTGGCGATCGCCCACAAGGTCGTCTCCAAGGCCGAGGGCGCCGTCGTGGCACTCGCGGACGTCGAACCCTCCACGCAGGCGCACAGGCTCGCCATTGAGCAGGGCAAGGACGCGCGGGCCGTACAGGTCGTCCTGGACCAATCGCAGGAGGTCCTGCGCGCCGCCAACGGGGTGCTGATCTGCCGCACCCACCACGGCTTCGTCTGCGCCAACGCCGGGGTCGATGCCTCCAACGCAGCCAGTGCCGACGCTCTGATCGTGCTGCCACGCGACCCCGACGCCTCGGCGCGGCGCCTGCGCGCGAGACTGCGCGAACTGACCGGGGCGCGCGTGGCAGTGCTGATCACCGACAGCTTCGGCCGTGCCTGGCGCCACGGGCAGTGCGACGTCGCGATCGGCTGCGCCGGCCTGCAGCCACTCGACGACTGGCGCGGGCGTACCGACAGCGCCGGTCTGCAGTTGCGCGCCACCTGGCTCGCCGTCGCCGACGCGATCGCCGCCACCGCCGACCTCGCGCGCGCCAAGGACTCCCGCGAGCCCGTCGTGATCCTCGATGGGCTGGAGCAATTCATCACCGAGGAGGACGGCCCCGGCGCAGCCGCGCTGCTACGCCCGCTGGAGGAAGACCTGTTCCGCTAGGCGGCGGCTACGCGCGCTCGAGATCGACGCGCCGCGACGGCTGACGTCGGCGCTGAGCGAGCGAGTGGCGCGCGTTGACCAGCACGGCCCGCGGCAGCATCGTCGCCAGCCCCCGCGCGGGCCCGATGTTGCGGGTCCCGAACGGCTTCGAAGGTCCGCCCCAGACGCTCGTCGTGAACCCCCGCCGAGAACAGCAGCCGCTCCACCGGGCTCAGCTTCCTGCCGCCGGCGTAGTCGTGGATCAGGAAGGAGTGCCCGCGCAGCGCCCGGGTGTGGCGGCGGCGGTAGCGCTCCAAACCCTGCTCCAGGGACTCGGCGCCCTCCGCTCGTCCGGGAGCGGCCAGCGCCGGGGCGACGCTGTCGGCGAGCCACTCCGAGGACTGGAAGGCCCAGCCGCAGCCCACGCCCCACAGCGGATCGGTGGCCAGCGCGGCGTCGCCGACCAGCGCCAGGCCGGGGGCGGTGGGCGTGTGGATCACGTTGGTCATGTCGATCCTGCCGACCGGCGATTCAACCATCCGCGAACTGAGGATCGGCGGCGCGTCGGGGAGCGCGGCGATCATCGCCGTGAGCGCCTCGGTGGGGTCGCGGCGGAACTCCGGCAGGCGCTCCTTGGTAGGCATCGCCGCGTAGAACGTCAGGCCGCTGTCGGTGGGAAAGGCGGCCGCCCAGTCGGGGTCGAGAAACCACGCCGAGCCGTCGGGAGCGCCCGCGGGCGAGGGCCCCTCGAAGTAGGCGCCGTAGGCGATCCGCTCGTGGGGTTTCGTGCGGGTGCGCACGCCGGCCAGCTCGGCCACGCGCGAGTCGCGCCCGTCGGCGCCGACCGTCAGCCGCGCGCGCAGCCGTGTAGAGGCGCCGCTCTTCTCGCGCACCTCGACGCCACAGACCGCGCCGCCCTCGCGCACGAGCGCGTGCGCGGTGCGGCCGAGCATCAGCTCGACGCCCGGCGTGTCGCCGGCCATGCGGCGGATCATCGGGTCGAGCAGCTCCCGACGGAGGTTGATGCCCGCGGGCACCCTGCTCCCGGAGGGCGGTTCGATCCAGCCCCAGCGACTCCAGATGCGCGCGCGGACGCGCAGCGCCCCGGCCGCTTCCATCGGCCCGACCAGGCCCAGGCGCTCCAGCGTCGGCAGCGAGGAGGACTGGATGAAGTGCGAGCAGACCCGCTTGTAGGCCGCGGGGTCCGGGCGCTGCTCCACCAGCGCCACGCGCGCGCCCGCGCGGGCGAGGAGGATCGCCGCGGCGCAACCGGCGAGGCTCGCGCCCACGATGGCTGCGTCGTAATCCCGATCGTCGCTCATGTTCATACCGCCGCCATCGCCAGATCATACCGCCGTCTGATCTCGTACAGCGTGGTGCGCTCTGCAGCCGGGCGACCGGCGCGGTGGGCGGCGGCGATCAGCTCGTCGGGATCGAGCTTGGTGCCGTGGTAAGAGCCGGCCAGGCGACTGATCGACTCCTCCATCAGCGTCCCGCCGAGGTCGTTGACGCCCCAGCGCAGCGACTCCGTGGCGGCCTCGAGGCCCATCTTCACCCAGCTCGCCTGCAGGCTCGTCACGGTGCGCCCGAGCGCGAGGCGGAAGACGGCGGTGTGCTTGAGGTTCTCCTCGCGCGAGATCTCCTCGACGCCGTGCGTGCGGCCCAGCAGCGTCTGGAAGGGGATGAACGAGAGCGGCACGAACTCGGTGATCCCCCCGGTGCGCTCCTGCAGGGCGCGCACCACCCGCATGTGCTCGGCGAGCTCCCACGGCTCCTCGATGTGGCCGAACATGACCGTCGCCGTGGAGCGCAGCCCGGCCGCGTGGGAGGCTTCGATGATCTCCACCCACCGCGCGACCGGCAGCTTGTTCGGGCTGATCCGTTCGCGCACCCCGTCGTGCAGCACCTCCGCGGCCGTCCCTGGTGTCGAGCCGAGGCCCGCGTCGCGCAGGCGCGCGAAGACCTCGCTCGGGGGCTCCCCGGAGATGTCGCACATGTGCGCGATCTCCATCGGGCTGTACGCGTGCAGGTGGATGTCGACCCCCTCGCCGGCGGCAGTGCGCTTGGCGAACCGCAGCCACCCGAGGTAGTCCTCAAGGCTCCAGTCGGGGTGGATGCCCGACTGGATGCACAGCTCCGTGGCGCCGTACGCGACCGCCTCGCGCACCCGGCGCGCGAACTCCTGCTCGTCGTGCTCGTAGGCGTCGGGGGAGCGCTTGCCCTGGCCGAAGCCGCAGAACGCGCACCCGACGGTGCAGACGTTCGAGACGTTGATGTTGCGGTTCACGACGAACGTCACCGTCTCCCCCGCGAGCTCCGCGCGCAGCTCGTCCGCGGCCTGGCGCATGTCCTCGATCGCCTCCGGCCGGGTCTCGGCGAACATCGCCGTCAGCTCCGCCGCGCTCAGCGCGAGGCCCTCGCGCGCGCGCTCGGTCGCGCCGGGGACCAGGTCGGGGCGGATCGGCGGGGCGCCGCTCGCGGTCGGGTCGGTGCGGCCGGACCCGCGCCGGGGGATGAAGCTCCAGTACTTGACCTTGATCGTGTCCATCACGCCCCGGGCGATCCACTCGGGGTCGATGTAGCGCGAGTAGACGCAGAGCCGCTCGGTCAGCGCGTAGCCGTCGCGCTGCAGCTCCTTGCGCACCTGGTGGGGTGAGGGGAACGGGTGCTCGGGGGAGATGTGGTCGCCGTTGGCGGAGAGCCCGCCGAGGTCGGTCGCACCCGCGGCCACCAGCTCTGGCCACCAATCCGCAAGGTTCGGGGGGACCTGGATGCCCACGTCCGGCATCAGCCGCCGGGTCTCGGCGATCAGCCGCTTCATGTCCTCGATGCTCACCGGACACGCCCACTCGGGCAGCGGCAGCTCCGGCCGGTCGTCGGCGACGCCCGTGCGCCAGTACTCGCGTGCGGCTTCGTCGGCAATCTGTGCCGGCTCCTGGCCGTAGTAGCGCTGGTGGGGCACGAAGTTCTGCAGGATCACCTCCTGGATGTGCCCGTACTCGGCATGAACGGCCGCTAGCGCTTCCAGTGAGGCGACACGCTCCTCCTCGCTCTCGCCGATCCCCACGAGGATGCCCGACGTGAACGGGATCCGCAGCTCGCCCGCCGCGCGGATCGTCTCCAGGCGCCGTGCTGGGTGCTTGGTGGGCGAGCCGGCGTGCACGGTGTCCATCAGCCGCTCGGAGATCGACTCCAGCATCAGCCCCTGCGAGGCAGTCACCTCGCGCAGCCGCCCCAGGTCCTCCCGAGAGAGCACACCGAGATTCGTGTGTGGCAACAGGCCCCGCTCAAGCGCCCGTTCGGATGCCCACACCACGTACGCCGTGAAGTCCTCGTGGCCGTACTCGCGCAGACGCGCGGCAACCTCGGGGTTTACCTCGGGGCGCTCGCCCGTCAGCACGAGCAGCTCCTTGGCCTGCCGCCTGGCCGCGCCATCGAGGATCTCCACGACCTCCTCGGGGGCGTACAGATGCGCCGTGTGCGTCGCGAACGCGCAGTACTTGCAGTAGCACCGGCACGTCCGCGACAGCGACAGCGTCAGGTTGCGCGAGAAGGTGACCCGGCGGCGCATCCTCCCGAGTGTATGCGCTTGCGACCGTCCCGCCGGGCGCGAGAGGAGCCCACTCTTCGCGCGTGCACGGCACCTGTGCAATTGGCGGCACCCCCGCACCCGCGACCAGATCCGTCCGACGCGACTCGTAGCTTTTCCACCATGTCCGAAGATACCCTCCGTCGCGCCGTTGCCGAGATGGTCGGCGCGTTCACGCTCACGTTCATCGGCGCCGGCGCGGCTGCGGCCTCCGGGGCTGTCTCCGACCCGACCCTGATCGGCGTGGCGATCGCTAACGGCCTGGCGATCGGCGTGATGGTCTGCGCGCTCGGGCACATCTCCGGCGGGCACTTCAACCCGGCGATCACGTTCGGCTTTCTGATCACGCGCAAGATCAAGCCGGCGCTCGCCGGCGTCTACTGGGTCGCGCAGTTCGGCGGCGCGGCGCTGGCGGCGCTGCTCGTCAAGCAGCTGCTGCCGCGGGCGACGACCGAAGCGGTCAAGCTCGGGGTTCCCGCCCTCGGCCACGGGGTCGATGCGAGCTCCGGCTTCCTGCTCGAGGCGATCCTGACGTTCTTCCTCGTGTTCGTCGTGTTCGGCGCCGCGGTAGACACGCGCGGGCCGTTCAACGCCGTCGCCGGGCTGGCGATCGGCCTGACGATCTCGATCGACGTGCTCTTCGGAGGACCGTTCACCGGGGCCGCGATGAACCCCTCGCGCGCGTTCGGGCCGCAGCTCGTCGGCGACCATTGGTCCAACGGCTGGGTGTGGTATGCCGGGCCGGTCCTCGGAGCCACGGTCGCCGCCTGCCTGTACGCATTTCTGTACTTGCGCAAGACTGAGCCCAAACCCGAGCCACCGGCTCCTGCGGAGGCGCAGGCCGCACAGTCCTAGCTCGCCGCCCCCAGCGGCGTCCTCGATCGCTCGTGTGCCGAGCACACTTCGCTCACTGTGTCCTTGCTGGGAACGACGATCCGTCGGACTCGGAAGCGTGGTGCATCATCCCAAGGCTCAACTATCCTGGGGAGCCTTGGCCCAACCGCCTCGCATCTACCTGGCCCGCCACGGCCAGACTGCCTACAACGCCGAGGGCCGCTTCCAGGGCCAGGGCGCGGTTCCGCTCGATGCCACCGGCCGGACTCAGGCGGCGGCACTGGCCGAGCAGGCCGTCCCCTACGAGTTCGCCGCGCTGTGGTGTAGCCCGCTGCTGCGCGCCCGCGAAACGGCAGACACCGTCGCGCAGCGCGTCGGCCTGACCCCGCGCGAGGACGCGCGGTTGATGGAGACCGACTCCGGCGAGTGGACCGACCGCTCCTTCGCCGAGGTGCAGGCCGAAGACCCCGAGGGGTTTGCGAGGTTCAGGTACGGCGACCCGACGTTCGGATTCCCTGGGGGGGAGTCCTTTGCCCAGCAGGCTGTCCGCGTGGCAGCCGCGTTCCACGACATCAAGCGCGCCGAGGCCCCCACGCTGGTGGTCTGCCACGGCGGGGTGGTCCGCATCGCCCTCTTCCAGCGCACCAAAGACCGCAGCGCCCTCGGGGACCCCGTCCCCAACGCCACCGTGATCCCGCTCGACCCGCGCGGGTCGCGGCGCGTCCACCGCGAGGGCGAGATCGCCGCCGCGAACTGAGCTGACTACTGCGCGCGCACGCGGCGAAACTCGTCGCGCACCGAGTACGGGCGGCCCCACATCTGCGTGACCTCCACGCGCCCCTCCCGCACCTCGCGCACCGCGAGCTCCCCCTCGATGCCCGCGTCGTCGAGCAGCCCCAGGGTGCCGTGCACGGTCGGCGCCGAGGCGGCGTGGCCGAAGCGGTGGGCGACCAGCAGGTGCCAGTGCCAGTCGTGCTTGGAGTATGGACTCGCGTTGCACGTGACCAGGTACACCGCCGCTTCCACGTAGCGCGACTCGTCCGCGATCCGCAGATCGAGCTCGAGATCGGTCCAATCGTCGGGGAGCGAGTCCACGACCTGCTGGAAGGTGTCGGCCAAGCCCATCGCCCGAAAGCGTAGCGGGAGGCGCGGGCTGATCGCTGACCTTTACGCGTCAGGGCTCCTATCCTCAACCCATGGCCGCCACCGACACATTGCGCGCCGAGTACCGGGCGCTGACCGAGACCTGCGGGCTCGTGGACCGCTCCGAGCGCGGCAAGCTCGCGCTGAGCGGCTCGGGCGCGGTGGAGTTCCTCAACGGGCAGGTCACCAACGAGCTCGCCGACCTGCGCCCCGGCGAGGGTCACTATGCGGCCTTCCTGACGAATAAGGGCAAGATGCTCGGCGACCTGCGAATCCTCGCGGTCGGCGCCGATCCGGACGGGCCCCCCAGCGAGCTGCTGCTCGACACCGAGCGCGTGGCGCTGCAGGCGCTGTTCGACATGATCCGCCGCTACAAGATCGGCTACGAGGTCGAGTTGCACAAGCGCACGGTCGAGTGCGGTCTGCTCTCGCTGATCGGGCCCGAGGCGCGTGCGTGCGTGGCTCAGAATCAGCTCCCCGAGGCTGAGCACGTCCACACGTCCGGCGAGATCGGGGGGGCGCCCGTGCGGCTGATCGTGACCGCTGACGGTGTGGATGTTCTTTTCGAGACCGTATATGTAGGTGCGGTGCGCGCAGCCATACTCGACGCCGGCGCGACCCCCGTCAGCGAGGCGGCAGCGGAGATCGTCCGCGTCGAGCGGGGATGGCCCCGCTACGGGGTGGACATCGACGAGAGCACGATCCCCCAGGAGGCCGCCCTCAACGAGCGCGCGGTGAGCTTCACGAAGGGTTGCTACGTCGGCCAGGAGACGGTCGCGCGGCTGTACTACCGGGGCAAGCCCAACCGCCACTTGCGCGGCCTGCGTCTGATCGAGCCTGCCCAATCGGTGGCGGAGCCCCCCCAACCGGCGGCCGAGCCCGCCCCAACGGTGGCAAGCGGCGAGGAGTTGCGGCTCGGAGAGCGCGCCGTGGGGCACCTGGGGAGTGTTGTCCACTCACCGCGGCTGGGAACGATCGGCCTGGCGCTCGTGCGCCGCGAGGCCGCGCCGGGCGACACCGTCGCGGTCGGCGAGCACGGCGCCGCCGCCGAGCTCTGCGAGCTGCCGTTCGCGCCCTGACCTCGACCACGCCGACCGTCGATCGACGGCCGCCGTCTCCCTCCGGCTGAGCCGCACCCGTCGCGGAGGCCGCTCGGCCTCCCTCAGGGGGCGCCGGGGCGCCCCTCGCCGGGCCGGCGCTCGTGTAGGTGCTTGCGGATCGCAGCCTTCTGAACCTTGAGCGCGTCGGGGCGGGGGGGCGTATCGAAGGTGTTGGTGACGTTCGGTCCCCGCACGCTCGCTTTGGCGCGCACCGGCGGCTTGCGGGCATCCTCGAACGGATTACGTTCAGTCATCTCCATTGTCTTCGGTCGGTACTCCCGATTCCTGAGTGTAGGCCTGCCACTGCTCGTTCAGAAGGTCCACGAGCTGGCTCGCGAGCAGCGGCGAGAAGGAGACGCGCGAGACCACGATCCCCTGCTGCCCCTGGGGGCCGATGCGCAGGAAGTCGAGCGTGAACTCGTGCGGGGTGCGGGCGATCGACGCCGCGTTGGCCCATTTGCCCGCGAACTCCTCCGGGGGCATGATGATGTTCGGGCCCTGCTGGGACTCCTCCGGTGGCTGGGGCTCAGGCATTTGTAGGAGCGTAGCGCGACCGCGGCGGGGCAGGGAAGCCCCGCCCACACTCGCCCGTAGGCCACACCCACCCGCGCGGATGATCCCCAAAAATCCCTCCTCGCCCCTCCGGGCCCGGGACGGATAGGATTGCGCCATGGCAATCGACCTGCAGCAGATCTCCGCGGTGGACACCGAACCGGGCGAGCTGCCCAAGACGATGGCGGCGTGGGTGATCCGCGAGGAGCGCCAGGGCGAACCGAAGGACGCCTTCCAGATCGAGGAGATCGAGGTCCCCGAGCCCGGCGCGTTCGAGGTGATCGTGCGCGTGATGGCCGCCGGGGTCAACTACAACAACGTGTGGGCCGCGCTCGGCAAGCCGGTGGGGGTGTGGCGCTACGGCGACCACCCCGAGTTCGGCCACCACATCGGCGGCTCCGACGCCTCCGGCGTGGTGTGGAAGGTCGGCCCCGGCGTGACCCGCTGGAAGCCCGGCGACGAGGTCGTCGTGCACTGCAACCAGGCCTCCTACGAGGACCCCGAGGTCCACGGCCTCGACCCGATGGCCGCCCCCTCCCAGAAGATCTGGGGGTACGAGACCACGTGGGGCTCGTTCGCGCAGTTCACGAAAGTCCAGGCCCAGCAGTTGCTGCCCAAGCCCACTGCACTGACCTGGGAGGAGGCCGCCTCCTACGGCCTCGTGTACTTCACCGCCTACCGCATGTTGGTCACCCGCTGCAAACTGCAGGCCGGGCAGAACGTCCTGATCTGGGGCGCCGCCGGGGGCCTCGGCGTGTTCGCCACCCAGCTGTGCGCCGCCGCCGGCGCGCACTGCGTGGGGGTCGTCTCCTCCGCCGAGAAGGGCGCGCTCGTCAAGCGCCTCGGCGCCGTGGACTTCATCGACCGGGGCGAGTTCACGGGGATGATGCGCAAGGGCGGTGAGAGCCCCGAGGAGGAGAAGGCCCGCTTCGGCGTCTCCCGCGAATTCGCCAAGCGCGTCAAGGGCATCCTCGGCGACGCCCCCGACGTCGTCTTCGAGCACGTCGGGCAGGCCACGTTCCCGACGTCGGTGTTCACCGTCAAGACGTTCGGCAAGGTCGTGATCTGCGCCGGCACCACCGGCTTCAACCTCGACTTCGACGTGCGGTACCTGTGGATGAAGCAGAAGGAGATCCTCGGCTCCCACTTCGCCAACGCGTACGAGTGCACGAAGGCCAACGAGCTGATCGACTCCGGGCAGATCCGCCCCGTGCTGTGGCGCACGCTCGGCTTCGACGGCGTCGCCGAAGCGCACCAGCTGATGCTTGAAAACAAGCACCTCGGGAAGATCTCGATCCTCGTCGGCGCCGAGTCCGAGGGGCTCGGCAAGACTGCTGAGGGACCCGGCGCAATCCACGCGGAGGTGGGTGGCTGAGATGGCCGGTCAGGGCAACGGCACTGTCATCGTCCCCTGGTACGCCACCGGCTTTCGCTCCGAGGGCTTCGAGGACGCGTTGAACGAGGTCGCCGCGATCGCGCTGCGCTACCGCGCGAGCTCCTACGCCGTTTACCGCCAGCGCGACGACCGCTACCGCTTCCAGCAGCTCGCCTGCTTCGCCGAGTACGCCGACTGGCTGCGCTACTGGGAAGGCCCCGAGATGATCGACTTCCGCGTGCGCCACTCCTCCTGGTACCAGGTCCCCGTGCTCTACGGCTGGTGGGACCTCACCGCCTCCGGGGCAGTATCCGAGGAGACCGCCTGGCTCACGCCGGAGCCGCCGGAGCCCGAGGGCAACGGCGGGAATGGATCGCCCGCCCGCCCTGGGTCAGGCGCGCGCGTACAGCACGTCTGAGGTTCAGCACCTCTCCAACGGCGCCATCGTGAGACCTGCGCCCTTCAGCTGCTCCCAGTAGTGCTCCGCCGTCTCGCGGTGGCCGTTGTAGACGACAGCCTGCCCACTGTTGTGGATCTGGTTGGCAAATTGGTGGCCTTGCTCCAGCGTCACCCCGGGGATGAAGCGCGCGAGCGTGCGCGCGACGTGGTCGAAGGTGTTGTGGTCGTCGTTGCGAACGATCACCCGCCAGGCGCCCCCCAACCCGCTACCGGGGCCGCCCGTGCGCGGAAGCTCGATCGTCTCGCTCATCACGCCGCAGGATAAAGCCCCGGGCGCGGCCGTACAATTGCGGATATGGCCAGAGACCACTCCCACCGCCTGCCCGAGCGCGACCGCCCGTGGATGATGCGCACGTACGCGGGCCACTCGACCGCGAAGGCGTCGAACGAGCTGTACAGGCGCAACCTCGAAAAGGGCCAGACGGGGCTGTCGGTGGCCTTCGACCTGCCCACGCAGACCGGGTACGACCCCGACGACGAGCTCGCGCGCGGGGAGGTCGGCAAGGTCGGCGTGCCGGTGTCCCACCGCGGCGACATGGAAGCGCTGATGCACGGCATCCCCCTCGGCGAGATGAACACGTCGATGACGATCAACGCCACCGCCGCGTGGCTGCTGGCGCTGTACATCGTCGCCGCCGAGGCCGAGGGCGTCCCGGAGGAGCAGCTGCAGGGAACAACGCAGAACGACATCATCAAGGAGTTCCTCGCGCGCGGCACGTACGCCTTCCCCCCGGCGCCCTCGATGCGGCTGATCGCAGACACGATCGCGTACACCGTCGAGCACGTGCCGAAGTGGAACCCGATCAACATCTGCTCCTACCATCTGCAGGAGGCGGGCGCCACCCCCGTGCAGGAGATCGCGTACGCGATGAGCAACGCGATCGCAGTCCTCGATGCGGTACAGGAGAGGATCAGAACCCTGCCCGGAGGGCCGCCGGGAGGGTGGCGCAGCCGGCCGCAGGCCGGCTGGCCGAAACGGGGATGCGAGCCGGAGGCGAGTGTCTCCCGGCTTCGGTCGGGCCCCTCCTCATCGGATTCTGCACCGATATCGCAGTGCCAACCCACTCGTATCGCAGAGGTGTTTGGCAGGATCTCGTTCTTCGTGAACGCGGGCGTGCGGTTCGTCGAGGAGCACGCGAAGCTGCGCGCCATGGGCATTCTCTGGGAGGAGCTCGGCCGCGAGCGCTACGGCGTCGAGGACCCGAAGCTGCTGCGGCTGCGCTACGGGGTGCAGGTCAACTCGCTGGGCCTGACTGAGGCGCAGCCGGAGAACAACGTGCAGCGGATCGTGCTGGAGGCGCTCGCGGTGACGATCGGTCGTGATGCCCGCGCGCGGGCGATCCAGCTGCCGGCGTGGAACGAGGCGCTGGGGCTGCCGCGCCCGTGGGACCAGCAGTGGTCGCTGCGCATCCAGCAGGTACTGGCGTACGAGACCGACATCCTCGAGTACCCCGACATCTTCGAGGGCTCGAAGGTGATGGAGGGCCTCGTGGAGGAGTTGCTGGAGGGCGCGCGCGCGGAGATGGCGGTCGTCGCCGAGCACGGCGGCGCGGTCGAGGCGGTCTCCTACATGAAGGGGGCGCTGGTGGACTCCCACCGCGAGCGCCTGCGCCGGATCGAGTCCGGCGAGCAGACCGTGGTCGGCCAGAACCGCTTCGCCGAGAGCGAGGAGTCCCCGCTCACCGCGGACGCCGAGGGCGGCATCCTCGTCGTGGACCCGGCGGTGGAGGCCGAGCAGATCGAGGCGGTGCGCCGGTGGCGCGCAGAGCGCGACCAGGCGGCGGTGGACGCCGCGTTGGCGGAGCTCGCGCGGGCCGCACGCGAGCCCGACGAGAACCTGATGGAGCCCACCATTACCGCCGCGCGCGCGGGCGCCACCACCGGCGAGTGGGCGGCGACGCTGCGCGAGGTGTTCGGCAGCTACCGCGCCCCCACCGGCGTCGGCGAGGCGAGCGCCGCGGCAGAGGAGGACAACGCGGACGCCAACGCCCAGAGCGCCGACGGCGGCGCGGCGGCGCGGGAGCTCGGGGAGTTGCGCGAGCAGGTGGCCACGCTCACCGAGCGGCTCGGCCGGCGCCCGAAGATCCTCGTCGGCAAGCCCGGCCTCGACGGCCACTCCAACGGCGCCGAGCAGATCGCGGTGCGCGCGCGCGACGCGGGCATGGACGTCGTCTACGAAGGCATCCGCCTGACCCCCGCCCAGATCGCGGCCTCCGCGCTGCAGGAGGGCGTGCACGTGATCGGCCTGTCGATCCTCTCCGGATCGCACCGCGAGCTGATCCCCGCGGTGATCGACGCCCTGCGCGAGGCCGGTGTCACCGCGCCGGTGGTCGTCGGCGGGCATCATCCCCGAGCAGGACGTCGCCCCGCTCAAGCAGGCCGGGGTCGCCGCGGTGTACACACCGAAGGACTTCGACCTCACGCGCATCATCGCCGACATCGTGGAGCTGGTGGGCGAGCGCAACGGCGCCGTCGCCGCGTCGGTGTAGGCGCTTGTCGGAGGGGGCGCAACTCGGAGTACGGCTGCGCGAGCGCGACCTGAGCGCGGCCCCCGCGACGCTCAACCTCCTGGAGAGCACCACCCCGGCCGACCGCGAGCAGGCGACGGCGCTGCTGGGCGAGGTATCCCCCGCGGCACTGGGGGGCGAGGCGCAGGGCCACATAATCGGTGTCACGGGCCCCCCGGGGGCCGGGAAGTCGACGCTGCTGTCGGCGCTGCTGCACGAGTGGCGGGGCGGCGCCCGCAAGGCTGGCGGTGAGACCAACGGCGAGGCGGATGGCCAGACCGGCCGTGAGGGTCGCACCGTGGCGATGCTGGCGGTCGACCCGAGCTCGCGCCGCTCGGGAGGCTCGCTGCTCGGGGACCGCGCGCGGATCGAGTTCGACCCTGCAGACCAGGGCGTGTTCATCCGCTCGACCGCCGCCGGGGAGCGGCTGGGGGGCCTCGCGTGGGGCACGCGCGCGGCGGCACAGGCGCTGGCGGCGGCCTTCGACGTGGTCGTGGTCGAGACCGTGGGCGTGGGCCAGGCGGAGACCGAGGTGGCGGAGGTCGCCGACACGGTCGCGGTGGTCGTGCAGCCGGGCAGCGGCGACACGCTGCAGTTCCTGAAGTCGGGGATCATGGAGATACCCGACGTGCTGGTCGTGACCAAGGCCGACCTCGGCCAGCCCGCGACGAGCGCCCGGCGCGATCTGAGCGCCGCGCTGGGCTCGGTGGGCCGGCGCTCGACTCAGGTGCTCGCGGTCTCGTCGCTGCTCCCGCCAAGCGGAATCGAGGAGCTCGTGCAGGCGATCGACGCCCATCGCGCGAGCGTCGACGTCCCCACGCCGGCGCCTGCGCGCACGGCGCGCCGGGGCACTAACGGACTTCATCGTCGAGCACGGCCAGCGCGGATTGCGCGCGCTCGGTGGCCGGCGCGCGGCGGAGCGGTGGCTGGCCGAGCAGGACCCGGTGCTGGACGAGGCGGCGCTCGTGGCCGCGCTCGAAGGCAAGATGTCCGACTGAAGATGGCGCGCAACCTGTTGATAGTGCTCGGAGCGTTCGTGGCCGCCAGCGCCCTGGCGGGGGCGCTCGGCGCGGTCAACCTCGGCACGGCACTCGCGTTCGGACAGATCGGGTTCGCGATCAGCCTCGTCTACGTGCTGCTCAAGCGCTGACCTGGCGTCCGATAGCCGGCGGAGGGCAACCTGTACATATAAACCTTGCACAATGAGATATACTCCTCGACATGCATCGAACCACATTGGAACTCGACGAGGCTGTGCTCACACGTGCCCGGGCAGTATTGGGCACCAAGGGGATCAAGGACACAATCGACGAGGCGCTCCGCGAGGTTCTGCGTCGTGACGCGTGGATCGGGCTGCGGGAGTGGGCGATCGACAACGGCGATCTGCGCAACCCAGAGATTATGGCCGAGGCATGGCCGCGCAATCGGTAGCGAGATACCTGCTCGACACCAGCGCGTTTACACGCTGGTCGCACCCGGAGGTGGGCCAGCGACTGAACGAGCTTCACGCCGCCGGCGTCCTGGCGACATGCTCGGTGATCGATCTCGAGGTACTGTTCAGCGTCCGCTCGGGTGAGGAGCACCGCTTGACTCGAGAGCGCCGCGACATCACGTACGATCTCGTGCCGCTCGAGCAGCCGACTTTCAACCGCGCCGTGGAGGTGCAGGGATTGCTGGCAGATCGTGGCAGTCACCGCGGTGCAAGCCTGCCCGACCTGATCGTCGCCGCCGCGGCCGAGCGCGCGGGCCTGACGGTTTTGCACTACGACTCCGACTTCGACCTGATCGCAGGAGTCACCGGGCAGGCGGTCGAGTGGATCGCGACGCGAGGCTCGGTCAACTGACGACGCCCGACACGGGTATGCTCCGCGCGTGGGCACCGGCTGCTTCATCTCCCCGACACGATCGATCGAGAGCGCGATCGAGCGCGTGAAGCTCGCCGAGTCGCTCGGCTACGAGACGGTCTATGTGACCCACATCGCCGGCTGGGAGTCGCTGACGGTGCTGACCGCATATGCCGGCGCGACGAGCAAAATCAGGGTTGGCACCGGGGTGGTGCCGATCTACACCCGGACCCCCGCCACGATGGCCCAGACGGCGGCCACGATCGACGCGATCTCCGGCGGGCGCCTGACGCTCGGCCTGGGAGTCTCCCACCGCCCCGTGGTGGAGGGTTGGCACGGGCAGACGATCGACCGCCCGGCAGCGGAGATGCGCGAGTACGCGGGGATCGTGCGCGCGATCCTGCGCGGCGAGGACCCGCCCGCCGGCGAGAAGTGGCGGACCGGCTTTCACCTCTTCGGCCTCGACCCGCGCCCCGAGCTGCCGATCTACGTCGCCGCGCTCTCCCCCGCGATGCTACGGCTAGCCGGAGAGATCGCCGACGGCGTGATCCTATGGCTGTGCTGCCCCGACTACATCCGCGACGTGGTCATCCCCGAGGTGACTAAGGGCCGCGAACGCGCCGGCAAGACACTGGAGGGCTTCGACGTGGTCCCCGCAGTGCCCGCCGCGGTGGTGAACGACCCCGCCGAGCCCTACGCCGCGATGCGCAAAGACCTGTTGCCCTACTTCGGCCTCCCCTTCTACCGCGCGATGCTCGAGCGCTCCGGCTTCGGCGCAGAGATCGAGGCGTTCGACGCCGCGGCCGGGGACGTGGACGCGATGCAGGCCGCGATCTCCGAGCGCTTTCTCGGGGAGCTCACCGCGGTCGGCGACGCCACCGCGGTGCGCGCCGGGCTTGAGCGCTACCGCGCCGCCGGGGCGACATCCCCGTGCGTTGGGCCGATCCCGAGGACGGATTTCGAGGCCACGCTGCGCGCCGGTGTCGCGTAGCCGGGATCCGCTCAGAGCCAGCGTCGCGTAGCCGAGCAGCGCCGACAGCCGAGCGGCCAGCTAGACTCGGCTGCACAAAGCGCCCTGAGCGGAGGCGGGCGGGTGGACACGACCAGACGGGGGAAGCATGTCTCGCATCCATTGGCAGGCGCCTACGGTTGGGAAGGGATGCATGCGCCCGGCGCTTCGTCGCACCGCGCTGGTCGGCGCGCTGGCGGTTGCGCTCGCCGTCTCGCTCTCAGTGGGGAGCGCGGTGCTTGCGGCTTCGGCGGCGTCGGCCGCGCCGGTCGCGCTCGACGCCCCGGACAATGGAGAACCGCCGCTCGGTCGCCTATGCGCCCGACGACGGGTACACCTACGTCGCCTGGTCGGCCGGCGGCAACCGAACGGCGACGGCGTCAACCTGTGCATCCTGCCGCCCAACACCACCAGTTGCGAGGGGGGCGCACCGCGCTGCTGCTCGAGACCGATGTTCTCAGGCACCAACGCGCTTAGCCTCGGTGGCATCGTGGTCCTGCCCACCAGCGGCGAGGTCGTCGTTCTCGGCACCCCGATCAGCACCGGCACCGTCGCGTGGGCCTCGCCGGCGGGCGGCGCGCGCCTTCCTCGCCGGGAGCGGCGGGCCTCCAGAACGGCGGCGACCTGATCAGCCCCGTCTCGCTGTACTACACGAGGAACAACGCCGTAGCCTCAGCAGCACCGACGTCGGCATCTTCGACAGCTACGACCACTTCTACAGCTACTTCAGCGACTCGCCCTTCACTGGTCCGGAAACCCCGTCGAGCCTGCCGTCCAACGAAGGCAACGCCAACAACGGTGGCCAGTTCCGACGACAGGCGCGACACGGAGGGGCCGGTGATCGCCGCCGAGCCGGCCCCCGCGCCCGCGCCCGTCGGCAGCTATATCGTCGTCGGTGCCGGAGCCAACGTCAGTTCAACGAGACGCACGCCTCGGGTTGCATTAACGACGCGGCGACCGGGTACGGTGTCGACGTCGGCACCAGCGGACCTTCGGGCACGCTCAACAGTCAAGGACTGCAACCAAAAGGCTTCGGGCTGCTCGCCTGCTCCGCCGAGGACCCGACACTGGCGAGCGGCGGCACGGACGGGATCGGCGTGCTCGAGGAGGAAGGATCTGCGATCACCGGAGCTGGCTCGGATTGGCAGATCGGCCTACCGCCCGTTCATCGCTACAGCCACCGGGGGCTCATTCGGTGCTCCTGTCGAGTTGGCCGACATAACCGGCGAAGTCCTCGATGGCGTCGATGCGCTCGACGTCTCCGAGGACAGCAGCACCGGCGTGTACGCCTACTGGGAAGACGGCAACACAGTGCTCGATTACAGCCCCAACGGCGGACGCCAGCTGGGGCGGACCGGTCGTCTCTCCGATCCCCTACACCGCTCACGGCGTGATCGCCGGAGTCGGCAACGGCAGCGCCGAGATCGCCTACGCCTACAACCCCGGCACCGGAACGCAGGTGTTCCTGGAATCCCTGAACTACGCCGCACTCTACGCGGCGGACCACCCGCCGGCGCCCGCCCCTGCTCCCGCACCCGCGCCGGCCCCCGTCATCCCCAGCAGCGGCTACACGATCCAGAGCATCGTGGGGAACTCCAACGGGACGGTCACGATCACGTTCGTCCCGACCCAGTCGGGCGAGGCGACCCTGGTGGTGACGGTGCCAACGGCATCGATCGCCAGCACCTCGGCCGAGGCCGCCAAGGCCAAGAAGTGCAAGAAGGGCCAGGTCAAGATCAAAGGCAAGTGCCTTCCCTCCACGACCGTGACCGGCAAGACATCCGCCAGCGGGACGGCGGGCGTACCGCTGAAGCTGACGGTCTACCTGTCCAGCAAGATCAAGGCGCTGTTGAAGAAAGGCAAGACTGTCCATCTCACCGCGACCCTGACCTACAAATCGTCGCTCGGTGGAACCCCCACCGTGACCACCTACCACGTGACGGTCAAGGGCAAGCGCCCGCACCACCAAAGTAGCGCACAGACCCGCACAGAGGCACCGCAGCAGACCCACGACCCAGAGACTGGAGGCATGGACGAGATGAGCAGAGGCACGCAAAGCTTGGCTTTCGACTGGCGAGGAAGGCTCCTCGCCCTGATCGGGGTGTCGGCGCTCGCGCTGGCGATCTCACTGGCGGTGTCGACCGCGCGTGCGAGCGCAGCGGCGCCCGAAAAGACCGACGTCATGTTCATCTTCGACACGAGCGGCTCGATGCAGGGCGTGCTCGAAGAAGCAAAAGAAGAAATCAAGACGCTCGTCGCCAACACCGAGGCCAGCCTTCCCAACGCCGAGTTCGGCGTGGCGAACGTCGAAGACGTCCCCAACTACTTCAGCCAGCCGCTGGAATCTTTTCTAACGGAAGAAGAATATGAAAAAGATGCCGAAAAACCGTGGCACCTGTGGCAGCCGCTGACCTCGAACGAGGAAGAAGTCGAAAAAGCGATCAACGAACTGTCCGGCGAAGAGGTAGAGCACTACGGCGGCGACGGGCCGGAAGCATACGGTCGCTCCCTCTATGAGACCGCGACCAACCCGCAGGTCAAGTGGCGCCCCGGCGCCAGGCACGAGATCGTCCTGATCGCGGACAACGTCCCGCACACGCCCAACGTCAACGAAGGCATCCCAGCGGAATTCTGGCTGGATAATCCTTTCGAAACGGGCGAAGAACCACCCGGCAAATTCGGCATTCCGGAAACGCAGTGGAAAGAAGGGGAATCCCTCGAGTTCCACAAGACGCTGAAAAGGCTGGACGAAGAAGAAAAGCCGTTGGCGATGGTCGACTACTTCCACACGGGCGAGTCGGAAGAATTCAACTACATCCACTACTGGGAATACTGGGCGGCCACCACCGGCGGGCAGGCGATCACCACCGAAGAAGGCACCAAAACACTCGGCGCGAAGCTGACGGAGATCATCAAAGAAAGCGCCGAAGGCGTACCGCCCTGCCCGCCCGGCTTCGAACGCACCACAACGACACCCTGCGTGAAGAAGCCGACGACGCCGCCCCCGCCGCCGCCTCCGCCACCGCCACCGCCACCGGCCCCCGACAGCGCCTTTACGATCGGAAGCATCGTGGGGAGCTCCGGCGGGACGGTCTCGATCACGTTCGTCCCGACCCAGTCGGGCACGGGGACGCTGGTCGTGAAAGTGCCGACGGCGTCGATCGCCAGCATCTCGGCCGTGGATGCCAAGGCCAAGCGGTGCCAGGCCGGCCAGGTCAAGATCAAACGCAAGTGCCTGCCGTCCACGACCATGGTCGGCCAGGCCTCCGCCACCGGCACGGCGGGCGTGCCGCTGACGCTGACGGTTACCTGTCCGGCAAGATCAAGGCACAGCTGAAGAGGGGCAAGACGATCCATCTCACCGCGACCCTGACCTACAACTCATCGCTCGGTGGAACCCCCACCGTGCAGACCGAGCAGGTGACGGTCAAGGGCAAGCGCCCGCACCACCACGGCAGGCACTAGACACGTAAGACGACAGCCAGAGGTCACGACGGGGCGCCCACAGGCGCCCCGTCGGCTGTCGTATATGCGCCACGCCCCGGCGGCGAAGCTCCCACCGTCAGGCTCGCCCACGGCCGCGCCCCAGCCATCGAAGCGCTCCCGTCACCCGACTACCGCCGCCCGACGCATACAATGGACCCATGGAGAGTTCCGCCTCGGAGACCACCGCGCGCAGCTGGCTGCGCTGCTACCGCTGCTGGTCGCAGGATCTGGAGGTCCAGGTCCACTACGAGGGCATCCACAAGATCGACCCCGACACCGGCGAGCGCTCGGAAGTCGTGGACGAGCTGCAGGAGGCGGTCGTGCAGTGCCTGGACTGCATGCACGACCAGCCCCATCTGGGCTTCAACAACGGCCGCGTCGAGCCGATCGAGGACCGCTGGGAACGGATGATCGCGGGCACCCCGTGGGTCGCCTCGTGCACCGTGGCGGTGGACGCCGAAGACGTCGAGACGCTGCTCGGGGCCGGAGGCCGGCGACGCGCTCTCCTACGCCGCCTTCGGCGACCACGGGGTGCAGGGAGTTCTTCACCCACGTGCGCTTCCACAAGCACGAGGACGACGCGCGGATCATCGTGCACCTGCTCGTCGAGCTGTACGCCCGCTCGCTGGAGGAGGCCACCGAGGTGCTCGAGCAGGCCGCCCGCGGCGCGCTGACGATCACCTCGCTGGCCGAGGAGTCCCGCCCGCCCGCCTCAGCCGGCGAGCGCATGGCCACGACTAGCTCACGACTGCTCAGACTGAGGCGCTGTTTCGAGCGCTTTCAGCTGCGCGCGCAGCTCGGCCGGCAGCCGCTCGAATTTGCCGTAGTGCTCGTGGAAGTGGGGCAGCTGGGCGCGCCACTCCTCGACGTCGACGCGCAGCAGCTCGGCGATGTCGGCTTCGGAGACCTCCACGCCGCTCGTGTCGATCCCCTCCACGCCCACGGGCGGCACCAGGCCGATCGGGGTCTCCCGGGCGGCGCCGTGGCCGGCGCAGCGCGCGAACACCCACGCGAGCACGCGCGAGTTCTCGCCGAAGCCCGGCCACAGGAAGCGGCCGCGTCGGCGTCCTTGCGGAACCAGTTGACGTAGAAGATCTTCGGCAGCTTCGCGCCCTCGGGGTGCGCCCGATCTCCAGCCAGTGGGCGAAGTAGTCGGCCATGTTGTAGCCGCAGAACGGCAGCATCGCGAACGGGTCGAAGCGCAGCTCGCCGACGGTGCCGGCCGCCGCGGCGGTCTTCTCGGAGCTCATGACCGAGCCGATGAACACGCCGTGCTCCCAGTCGAGCGCCTCGGTCACCAGCGGCACCACCGTCGAGCGGCGCCCGCCGAAGAGCATCGCGTCGATCGGCACGCCCGCCGGGTCCTCCCACTCCGGGCGCGATCGCCGGGTCCTGCGCCGCGGGCGTCGTGAAGCGCGCGTTGGGGTGCGCCGCCGGGGTGCCCGCGGCCGGGGTCCAGTCGTTGCCGTGCCAGTCGGTCAGGTGCGCCGGGGGCTCCTTGGTCATGCCCTCCCACCACACGTCGCCGTCGTCGGTGAGCGCGCAGTTGGTGAAGATCGTGTTGCGCTCGATCGTGTGGATCGCGTTGGGGTTGGTGTGCTCGCCCGTCCCCGGCGCCACACCGAAGAAGCCCGCCTCGGGGTTGATCGCGTAGAGGCGGCCGTCCTCGCCGAACTTCATCCACGCGATGTCGTCGCCGATCGTCTCCACCGTCCAGCCCTCGAGCGTCGGGATCAGCATCGCGAGGTTGGTCTTGCCGCAGGCGCTGACGGGAAGGCGCCGGCGATGTACTTGACCTCGCCCTCGGGGGAGGTCAGCTTGAGGATCAGCATGTGCTCGGCCATCCAGCCCTCGTCGCGGGCCATCACCGAGGCGATGCGCAGCGCGAAGCACTTCTTGCCGAGCAGCGCGTTGCCGCCGTAGCCGGAGCCGTAGGACCAGATCTCGCGCGTCTCGGGGAAGTGCACGATGTACTTGTTCTCGGCGTTGCACGGCCACGGCACGTCCGTCTCGCCTTCGCCCAGGGGCAGCGCCGACGGAGTGCAGGCACGGGCACGAAGCGGCCGTCGTCGCCGAGCACGTCGAGCGCCCGCTGGCCCATGCGCGTCATGATCCGCATGCTCACCGCCACGTAGGCGGAGTCGGTGAGCTGCACGCCGATGTGGCTCTTGTCCGAGCCCAGCGGCCCCATCGAGAACGGCACCACGTACATCGTGCGGCCCCGCATCGAGCCCGCGAACAGCTCGGCGAGCGTCTCGCGCATCTCGTCCGGGTCGCGCCAGTTGTTGGTCGGGCCGGCCTCCTCCTCGGTGGCGGAGCAGATGAACGTGCGGTCCTCGACGCGCGCCACGTCGCCGGGGTCGGAGAAGGCGAGGTAGGAGCTCGGGCGCTTGGCGTCGGAGAGCCGCCGGAAGGTGCCCGCCTGCACCAGCTGCGCGCAGAGGCTGTTGTACTCCTCAGCGGAGCCGTCGCACCAGTGGATCGCCTGCGGTTCGGTCAGGGACGCGATCTCCTCGACCCACTCCAGCAGGCGCTTGTTTTCGGTGGGGGCATCTGGGATGGCTGTGGTTTCCATCACGGCAGCCTATCGTGCCTCGGGCCTACGGGGAACAAGCACTAGACGCTTAAACTCGGCGACCAGCACCCCGTCCTGGTTGAGCACGCGGGTGTGCACCCGGACGGTGCCGCGGTCGGGCTTGGACTGCGACTCGCGCTTCTCCAGCACCTCCGACTCGCAGTAGAGCGTGTCTCCATGGAAGACCGGCGCGGGGTGCTTGAGCTCTTCGGTGGCGAGGTTCGCGATCGCCTTGCCGCTCACGTCGCTGACCGACATGCCCAGCGCCAGCGAGTACACCAGCGGGCCCACGACCACGTTACGCCCCTGCTGGGACTGGGCTGCGTACACGTCGTTGATGTGCAGCGGGTGGTGGTTCATCGTGATCAGGCAGAACAGGTGGTCGTCGGCCTCGGTCACGGTCTTCGCGGGCCAGTGCTTGTAGACGGCGCCGACCTCGAACTCCTCCAGGTAGCGGCCGTAGGGGTGGGAGCCACTCGCCTCGCGCGCGGCCTGGTCGGTCTCGAAGGTGGAGGTCTCGCTGGGTGCGGTGGCGGTCTCGCTCATGGGTCTCGGTGGTCTCCCTTGGACGCTTTCTCGGTGTTGTCTGGCCCCGGAACTCTATTGACCAAGACCGAGCCGGTACCGTTCAGGATAGGGGCCGTGCACCGGATCGACCGGACACGGCCAGGGCAGGACGGCACGCCTGCCGGTGTCAACCAGACGCCACAACCCAAGAACGAACCCCAGGAGAACCCACTTGCGCAACCCCCGCGACTTCTTCAAGCCCCTCGCGATCGACGCCCCCGAGCCGGCGCGCGAGATCCCCTTCAAGCCCTCCCGGATGATCCACTTCCTGGACTTCTCGAACGAGAAGATGGTGGCGAAGGTCCCCGACATCGCGCCCACCGTGGACATCCTGCTCGGCAACCTCGAGGACGCCGTGCCGCTGGACCGCAAGGAGGCCGCCCGCGCGGGCCTGATCAAGGTCGGCAGGGAGATGGACCTCGGCGACACCGCGCTGTGGACACGCGTCAACGAGCTCGCCTCGCCCTACTTCCTCGACGACATCACGCAGATCGTCGGCGAGATCGGCGAGAAGATCGAGGTCATGATGATCCCGAAGGTCGAGGGTCCGTGGGACATCCACTACGTCGACCGCCTACTAGCCCAGCTGGAGGCCAAGGCGGGCCTGGAGCGTCCGATCCTTGTGCACGCGCTGCTGGAGACGCACCTTGGTGTGGCCAACCTCGAGGCGATCGCCTCCGCCAGCCCCCGCATCCAGGGCATGAGCTTCGGCCCCGCCGACCTCGCCGCCTCGCGGCGGATGAAGACCACGCGCGTCGGCGGCGGGCACCCCGGGCTACCGCACGATCGCCGACCCCGACCCCGAGGACCCCGACGCCCCGCGCCCCTCCTACCAGCAGGACCCGTGGCACTACTCAATCGCGCGCATGGTCGACGCCTGCACCGCCGTCGGCGCGCTGCCCTTCTACGGCCCCTACGGCGACATCAAGGACGTCGAGGGCTGCGAGACCCAGTTCCGCGCCGCGTTCCTGCTCGGCTGCGTCGGCGCGTGGTCGCTGCACCCCGTGCAGATCGGTATCGCCAAGCGCGTCTTCTCGCCCGAACCGGCGGAGGTCGCGTTCGCCAAAAAGGTCATCGCGGCGATCCCCGACGGCCGCGGCGTGCACATGATCGACGGCAAGATGCAGGACGACGCCACCTGGAAGCAGTGCCAGGTGATGGTCCGGCTCGCGGAAATGCTCGCGCGCAAGGACCCCGAGCTGGCGGAGGCGTACGGGTTCGAGCCGGCGACGGTGTAGAGCCGCCAAACAGGAGGCAGATACTCGAAAGATATATTGTATCTTCTTACAGAAGATATGCTATATATTCTTGCAAGCATTGGGATCGTATATATCCCCATCACTGGATGGAGGTAGCATTGCCCATACCAGCCTCATCGACCATCTTCCAGTCCTCCGACCTGAACCGCCGCGGGCGAGCAGTTCTCGACGCCGCCCGCGAGGGCATCGCGCGTATCCGCGACACAGATGGGGCGAGCCTCGTCCTCACCCGCGAGGAGTCCCTGGAGGCCATGCGCCACCAGCTTGATGCTATGCGCCAGCTCGCGGATGCCATGGCCAGCTTCATCACGCTCAATCGCGCACTGGACCATGAGCATCGCCAGCCCCAGCTCTCAGAGCTCGGCCAGTGGACATGGATGCGGCGTCTACCTACCGAGGACATTGGAGCATTCCTCCGCGATATCGGCGATGCCCTATACGAGAGCTGCCGAGAGATGTCAGCCGCACCGTTGGCGACCGTTGTAGACGATTGGAAGGCCACCGCCGAAGCCCTGGAGGACCCACTGGCACGCGAGACCTTGCTCGGCACAAGCGCCCCAGGGGACTATGTCGAGATCAAGCGGCCACAGACCACAGCAGAGGAACACCACACGGGAGCAGCCGCTTGAAAGGCGCCGCCGTCCGACGCCGCGTCCGACGGACGGCAAGCACCATGCGTGGGTAGGACAAACGTGACCCCACCCACCGAGAAACGTGCCGCCGGCAGCGCCTACAAGCCATACACCAACACCCGCCGTCCTACCACGACCGCTACACAGGCGGAAGCAAAGGCGACCCCCACCCGATCGTCCGCATCATCGCGGTCTCGTTCAGCAGCCATTGACAGTGTGCGGCGGGACCGCCGGCTGGCGTGTGGCGCACAGCCCCCGCGACCGTATAGGCTTCCGCGCCGCATGAGGTTCTTCGAGTTCGAGGCGCGCGAGATCGTCAAGCGCGCCGGCATCCCCGTCACCGACTACGGCTTCACGACCGATCCCGCCGAGGCCGGCGTGATCGCACGGCGGATCGGGGGGCCCACGGTCATCAAGTCCCAGGTGCTCACCGGGGGACGGATGAAGGCCGGGGGGGTCAAGTTCGCCGACACGCCTGAGGAGGCCGAAGCTCATGCGCGCGACATCCTTGCGCTGGAGATCGGCGGGCACATGCCGCGTGGGGTGCTGGTCGATCCGAAGGCGGAGGTCGAGCAGGAGTACTACGCCGGGGTCGTGTGGGACGGGATCCGCAAGCAGCCCGTGATGATCTTCTCGCCCGTCGGGGGCATCGACATCGAGCAGGTCGCCGAGGAGCAGCCCGAGAAGGTCGGGCGCCGGCACTTCTCGAACATCCTGCCGCTCTCGGACTTCCAGGCCAAGGAGGCCATCGCCGCCTCGGGTGTCACCGGCTCGGCGCTCAACAAGCTCGTGCCGATCGTGACCCGCCTCGCGCGGCTGTTCGTCGAGAACGACATGGTGCTCGCCGAGATCAACCCGCTCGGGCGGCTCGCCGACGGCTCCTTCATCGCGCTCGACGCCCACATGGACATGGAGAACGAGGCGCGCGGGCGGCACCGCAAGCTGCTCGCCGAGCTCGGCGTCGGCGAGGAGGAGACGCGCCAGGCGCGCGAGGCTACGCCGTTCGAGCTCGCCGGCGAGGCGGTCGACGCGCAGGACCACCGCGGGGTCGCCGGCAACGTCACCGAGTTCGACGGCAACCTCGGCCTCGTGATCGGCGCCGGCGGCGGCTCGCTGACGCTGTTCGACGCCGTGCGCGCCCACGGCGGGCACCCCGCCAACTACTGCGAGATCGGAGGCAACCCCTCCGTCGCCAAGGCCTGCGGCCTGGCCAAGCTCGTGCTCTCCAAGCCGGGGGTTGACAAGATCGCCGTGATGATGTCGATCGTCTCCAACACCCGCGTGGACATCGTCGCGCGCGGGGTCATCAAAGCGTGCCTGGAGCTCGGGTACGACCCCGCCGAGAAGATCGCGATCTTCCGCATCCCCGGCGCGTGGGAGGAGGAGGGCTTCAAGATCCTCAAGAAGTACGGCGTCGACTACGCCGACCGCTCCGTGTCGCTCAACGAGGCCGCGCGGCGAGCGGTCGAGAAGATCCAAGGGGCTGCGGCATGAGCCCAGGCAAGCGCCGACCGACGGAGCACTACGCGTCGCCGCGGGGCACGACGCCCCGCGCGCACCACCCCGGTGCGGTGCCACGCCGCGCGGACGATCCCCCCCTAACCCCCCCCTCTTTGCCATGAGCATCCTGATCGACGCCGACACCACCTTCATCGTGCAGGGCATCACCGGGCGCGAGGCCGTCAACCTCACGCGCGAGTGCCTCGACTACGGCGCCGGTGCGAAGGTCGTCGGCGGGGTCACTCCCGGGCGCCTGGGCCGCGAGGTGCACGGCGTGCCCGTGTTCGACACCGTCGCGCAGGCGGTGGCCCACCACGGCGCGCCGATCCACGGCTCCGTCGTGACCGTGCCCCCGGCGTTTACGAAGGACGCCGTGTTCGAGGCTATCGAGAACGGGATCCGGCTCGTCGTGATCGTCACCGAGCGCATCCCCCGCGGCGACGTCGCCCAGATGGTCGAGCTCGCCACGCTGCGCGGCGCGCGCATCATCGGGCCCAACTGCCTCGGGGTGATCGTCCCCGACGTCGTCAAGATGGGCGGCATCGGCGGACCCGCGAAAAACGCCGCGCAGGCGTACACCCCCGGGCCCGTCGGTGTGATCTCCCGCTCCGGGGGCATGACCACCGAGATGTCCTCCACCCTCTCCGCCGCCGGCCTCGGGCAGTCCACCGCCGTGTCGATCGGCGGCGACGCGATCATCGGCTCCACCTACGCCGAGCTGATGGGGCTATTCGAGGCCGACCCGCAGACGCAGGGCATCGTGATCTACACCGAGCCCGGCGGGCGCATGGAGGCCGAGCTCGCGCGGTGGGTCACCGAGCACAACTCCCGCCTGCCGATCGTCGCGTTCATGGCCGGACGCTTCATGGACGAGATGCCCGGCATGTCCTTCGGCCACGCCGGCACGATCGTCGAAGGCAAGGAGGACACCGCCTCGGAGAAGATCGCCCGCCTCGCCGCCGCCGGCATCACCGTGGCCGAGCGCATCGAGGAGATCCCGGGGCTGATCCGGGCCAAGATCGCCGCGCGCGCCGAGGGGAGCCCCGCATGAGAGCGGACGGCACCTTCATCGCCGTCGAAGTGGACGACGCCGCGGCGGCCAACGCCGCCCTCGCCCGCAAGCTCGCCGAGGCGTGCCCCGTGGACATCTTCGCTCAGGGCGACGGCGGGGCGCTGGAGCTCGTCGAGGGCAACCTCGACGAGTGCGTGCTCTGCCGCCTCTGCCTCGACGCCGCCGGAACGGCTGGGTCCGGGGCCGTCAAGATCATCAAGCTATACGACGAAGGCGCCCTGCTCGCCTGACCGCGCGGTGCACTATCCTACGGGGAGAGCGATATGAACGAAAACATCTCTCTCATCGTCATGTGCTTCTTCCTGGTCGCCTCGCTGGCCTTTCTGGCCGACCAGATCATTTCCTATCACTAGACGGCCGATAGGCGGCGCGATGCTGTGTCCTCGGTCACTCGTGTGCTAAAGCACACTTCGCGGGGTGGGCGGGCCTCTCAAATCTTGCCTCGCTTGCTGGCCGAATCGGGGATCCTCGCGTAGCGAGCGTCTCCCTATTCGGTCGGCCGTCTAGACGCGTTCGACCGTCTACACGCGTACTTCATGCTGGCGCAGGCACCGCTCAGCGCTAGCGCTGGCGTGCACGGGGAGTTCGCTCTCGTTCCTGCTGGCGCTCCACCACGTTCACGATCAGTCTCATGAACTGCTCCGGCCCCGACGCCTTCGCCTGGCCGTACGTGAACGCCTCGATCCAGTCCGCCACCTTCGCTTCGCGCGCCATCGCGTTGAAGAACTCCCTGCGCATGTCCACTCGCATACGCCCATCCGCCGCCGGGCCCTTCGTCACCTTGACGTCCGGCATCTCCAGGCGGAAGTGCTGCACGTCGCCGCGTCCCCGCAGTTCCACGCCCACCACCAGCTTGATCGGCTCCAGCGCCGGCACCTCGCGGATGAACCTGCGCACCGCAACCTCGATCAGCTCCTTGGCGTCATCTGCCATACAGCTCCTCCTGTCCGCCGCTCCCGCTTCCGCATAGCCTACACGGAGACCCTACTCGCCACAGGTTGCCCCGTGGACACCACCGCGAGAGGCCGACACGCGCTCCTACAGCTTGTGGCGCTGCAGCAGCTTGCGCCCGATCACCATCCGCTGGATCTCCGAGGTGCCCTCCCCGATCAGCAGCAGCGGGGCGTCGCGGTAGAGCCGCTCGATCTCGTACTCCTTGGAGTACCCGTAGCCCCCGTGGATGCGCAGGGACTCCTCCACGCAGAACCGCCCCGCCTCGGAGGCGAACAGCTTCGCCATCCCCGCCTCGAGGTCCGAGCGCGCGCCCGCGTCCTTCAACCGCGCCGCGCGCAGCGTCAGCAGGCGCGCCGCGTCGACCTGCGTCCCCATGTCGGCGAGCTTGAACTGGATCGCCTGGTGCTCTGCGATCGGCTTGCCGAACGTCTTGCGCTCCTGGGCGTACTTCAGGGCTAGCTCCAGCGCGCGCTGCGCGATCCCCACCCCGCGCGCCGCCACGTTCACGCGGCCGACCTCCAGCGCGTCCATCATCTGCACGAAGCCCTTGTTCAGACCTGCAGCCTCGCCGCCGAGGACGTTCTCCGCCGGGCAGCGGTACCCGTCGAACACGAGCTCGGTGGACTCGACGCCCTTGTAGCCCATCTTCTTGATCTTCTCCGGCACCGTCAGGCCGGCGTACTCGCCCGTGTTCTCGCCGGCGCCGGGCTCTTTCTCACAGATGAAGCAGGTCATCCCGCGGTGGCGCGGCTCGGCGTCCGGGTCGGTCTTCACCAGCGTGAACACGAGCGTCGAGAGCAGGCCGTTGGTGACCCACATCTTCTGGCCGTTGATCTCGTACCTCCCGTCCTCGCCCTTCTTGGCGGAGGTCTTGATCGCCTGCACGTCCGAGCCGAGCTCCGGCTCCGAGAGCGAGAACGCCGCCCGGATCTCGCCCGTCGCCATCCGCGGCAGGTAGCGCTGGCGCTGCTCCTCGTTGCCGAACTTCCCCAGCAGGTAGGAGCCGATGAAGTGCGTGTTGACGATCCCCGAGATCGAGATCCACCCGCGCGAGAGCTCCTCCACGATCATCGCGTACGTCGTCAAGTCGAGGCCCATCCCCCCGTACTCCTCCGGGATCGTCACCCCGAACAGACCCAGCTCCTTCATCTGCTCCACGATCGGCTCCGGGAAGGAGTCCTCGTGGTCGTAGTGCTCCGCGTTCGGGATGATCTGCTCGTCGGCGAACTGGCGCACCATCTCGGTGATCGCCTTCTGCTCGTCGGTCTTCTCCGTGTACGGCGAGGGGGCTACAGCCATAGTCAAAAACGCTCCAGGTTCGGGGTGGGCTTCGCTCTGGTCCTTCTTGGTGACGGGAACTCGTGAGGTCGTGTGTTTGATCTAAACGGGAGGGGGCCCGGGGGGAGGGCCTGCCCTCCCCCCGCCTAAACGGGAGGGGGCCCGGGGGGAGGGCCTGCCCTCCCCCCGCTGGTCCATGGAGAATACCGGCGTGAACTTCGCTCGGGACGTACTCGACCGCCTGCCCCCCGGCCAGCGCGCGCTGGTGGAGCTCGCTCGCGACGGCCGCCGCCGCGAGTGGAGCTTCGGCGAGATCTCCGACCACAGCGCCCGCCTCGCCGGTACCCTCGCCCGCCGCGGGGTGGGGCGCGGGGACGTAGTGATGACACTGATCGGCAACCGCCCCGAGTGGGTGCTGAGCATGTGCGCGTGCTTCCGTCTCGGCGCCGTGGTGCTGCCGTGCACCGAGCAGCTGCGCGCCAAGGACCTGCGCCTGCGCCTCGCCGTCGCGCAGCCCCGGCTCGTGGTCGCCGACGAGCGCAACCGAGCCGAGCTGGAGGCTGCGCTGGGGGGCGCTCCGCAGGGAGGCCGCGACACCGAGGTGGTGCTCGTGCCCGACGACTCCCTCTTCGACGCCCCGTGCGCCCCCGCGGTGGAGCTGGCCCCCGAGGACCCCTGCCTGATCACGTTCACCTCCGGGACCGCCGGGGAGCCCAAGGCGGTGCTCCACGGCCAGCGCTACCTGCTCGGCCAGCGCCTGCAGGCCACCCACTGGCTGGGCGCACGCGCGGGGGAGCTCGTCTGGTGCACCGCCTCCTCGGGGTGGTCGAAGTCCGCGCGCAACGTCTTCATCGCCCCGTGGCTCTCCGGCGCCGCCGCGCTGCTGCACGACGCCCGCTTCGACCCCGCGGAGCGCCTGGAGGTGCTGGCGCGGGAGCGCGTCGCCGTGCTGTGCATGGCGCCGACCGAGTACCGCGTGATCGCCAAGCGCGCCACGCTCGCGCCGCTGCCCGACCTGCGCGGGGCGGTCGCCGCCGGGGAGGCGCTCAACCCTGCGGTACTGCACACGTGGCATGAGGCTACTGGCCTCTACATCCGCGACGGGTACGGGCAGACCGAGACCGGGCAGCTCACGGGGGCGCCTCAGGGCGAGGAGCCCCGCCCCGGGTCGATGGGGCGCGCGCTGCCGGGGGTGCGGCTCACCGTCGAGGACGGCGAGCTCGTCGCGGACCCCGCGAGCGTGCCCACGTTCTTCCTCCGCTACCTCGGCGAGAACCCGCCCGCAGGCCCGTGGCGCACCGGCGACCACGTGCGCGAAGACGGCGAGGGGTACCTCTACTTCGAGGGGCGCACCGACGACGTGATCGTCTCCGCCGGCTACCGCATCGGGCCCTTCGAGGTCGAGTCCGCGCTCGTCGCCCACCCGGCCGTCGCCGAGGCCGCCGCGGTCGCCGCCCCCGACGAGGAGCGCGGGGCGGTGGTGCGCGCGGTGGTGGTGCTGCGCGACGGCCCCTACGCCCCCTCCCCCGCGCTCGCGCGCGAGCTACAGGAGCACGTCAAGCACGAAACCGCCCCCTACAAGTACCCCCGCATCGTGGAGTTCGTCGCCGAGCTGCCCAAGACCACCAGCGGGAAGGTCAAGCGCGCACAGCTGCGGACCGAAGCCGGGTGACACGCGCCTTACGGCGCTGGCCGATTCGGGGATGCTGGCCGAAACGGGGATGCTCACCAAAGGCGAGCGTCTCCCGGCTTCGGCGGAGCGAGTGTCTCCCTAATCGGTCCCCGTTTCGGCCAGCGCTCGAGCGCGAGCGCGTGGTCGATGAACGGCCCGAGCAGCTCGGTGATCGAGGAGGCCGTCATCCCCGCCGGGTCGGACGGGAGGGTGGCGTAGCTGATCGCCAGGCGCACCAGGCACTCCGCGAGCAGCGCCGCGTCGTGAGCGGACGCCTGGGGCCAGCGCGCGCGGATCGCCGCGCAGAGGCGTTCGGCGGCGCCCTCCACCAGGGTCTGACCCTGGGTGGTGACAAACGGCAGCATCTCCCCCGTGCCGACGATCGCGGCGCGGATCAGCGGATCCTCCGCGGCGGCGGCGAGGAACAGTCCAAAGGCCGCCGTGAGCGCCTCCCGGGGATCGTCCACGTGGGCGTCCAACGCCCCTTCGATCGCGCCGATGAAGCGCTCCGCCTCGCGCAGCACAAACGCCTGCGCAAATACATCCCGCGAGCCGAACTCCTTGTAGAGCGTCTGGCGGCTCACGCCCGCGGCGCGCGCCACGTCTGCCATCGTGACCTCGCTCCACGCACGGTGCTCGAGCTCGCCGCGCGCCGCGTCGAAGAGCGTCTCGCGCAGCAGCTCGCGCGCCGCGACCGCGTACGGCGTGGCACGCCTCGGGGCCGTCGAGCTCGGCGGGTTGGACGCCGCCGCCGGGGCAGACCCCGCCACCGTGGGCACAGTCACTCGGCCTCCTCGAAGTCGACCTTGTCGCACACCCCGCAGTCCGGGCACGCCCACTCCTCGGGCACCTCGCTCCACAGGGTGCCCGCGGGGAAGCCCTCGCGCGGGTGGCCGCGGGCCTCGTCGTAGAGGTAGCCGCAGCCGGGGCAGCGCCAGCGGCTCACGGGGTCGCTCCGTGCCGCGCGAGCACGCGCAGACGCCGCCGCGGGGCGATGTTGGCGCGGGCGACGTCCCCCCCGTAGTGCGCCAGCAGCCGCCGGTCCATCACCCGACGCCACAGTGGGGGCACGGCGGCAACCAGGATCATGCCCGCGTAGCCCGTGGGCAGCTGCGGCGCCTCCTCCACGTGGCGCAACGCCTGGTAGCGGCGGACCGGGTTGGCGTGGTGGTCGGAGTGGCGCTGCAGGTGGTAGAGCAGCACGTTGGAGGCCACGTTGTTGGAGTTCCAGGAGTGCTCGGGGCGAGTGCGCTCGTAGCGGCCGTCCTCGCGCCGGCCGCGCAGCAGGCCGTAGTGCTCCAGGTAGTTGACGACCTCCAGCAGCGAGAAGCCGAGGACCGCCTGGAGCAGCAGGTAGGGCAGCACGACCGGGCCAAACGCCGCCACGAGCGCCGCGAACAGGGCCACGGTCATCGCCCACGCGCCGAGGACGTCGTTGCGCAGCGTCCACGGCGAGCGCCCCGCGCGCGCGAGGCGCGTGCGCTCGAGCCCCCACGCCGAGCGCAGGGAGCCCACCACGGTGCGGGGCAGGAACGCCCAGAAGCTCTCCCCCAGCCGCGCGCTCGCGGGGTCCTCCGGCGTGGCCACGCGCACGTGGTGCCCGCGGTTGTGCTCAATGAAGAAGTGCCCGTACGCGCTCTGCGCGAGCGCCACCCTGCTCAGCCACCGCTCCGCGCTCGCGCGCTTGTGCCCGAGCTCGTGGGCGGTGTTGATCGCGATCCCGCTCACCACCCCCACCGTCAGCGTCAGGCCGACCGCGTCGAGCGTCGAGAGCTTCCCGCTCGACCACAGCCAGCACGCGAACACCAGGCCGGCGTACTGGAGCGGGATGAATGCGTACGTGCACCAGCGGTAGTAGCGATCTCTTTCCAGCCACTTGATCACGCTGTCCGGGGGGTTCCGCGCATCCGTGCCGATCAGCAGGTCCAGCAGCGGGAAGATCGCGAACACCAGGATCGGGCCATAGAACCAGAAGAAGCCAAGCCCGGTCGCCTGCGCCAGGCCGTAGGAGAGGAACGGCAGCGTGGGCACGATCAGGCCCAGCAGCCACGCGTAGCGCTTGGGGTCGCGCCACCGCGTCGGGGTCTGGGTTTCCGGAGCCGGGGTCTCCGCGGAGGTCGGGCCGTCCTGCTCCACAGCGGGGCCCCCGCGGGCGAGGCCCCCACTCAGCGGCGTCGGTACAACGGACATTCGGCGTGTCTCCTTTGGGATCGCTCAGGACCAGGTTGTCTGGTTAGTTTACACGATCCCCTGCTCTTGTCCAGCAAGACGACGGTGGGTGCAGGACGTGTTTTTGATGAGGGACCCCCCGAGGGGTCCCCAGCGGCGTTCGCAGTGCGGACCCGGGCGGCGTGCACGGACGACGGCGCCTGCCGCTGCCTTCGACTTAGCCCGTCCCGGCCGAGCGTCCCATCCCAAGCGCGGCGTAGCCTCATCGCTCTACCATGCAAACCATGAGCAGACAGGCCCACGTGACGCTCAGCGGCGACATCAGCGGCGAATACATCGTCGAGGATCGGCAGCCGGATGGGCGCCTCGTTCTCATGCCCGACACCTCCTGGGCGGCGATCCTCAAGCGCAGCGGCGCACGCGAGTTGACCGACGCGAAGTTTCAGGAGTTCGTCGCCGAGTACGGGCCCTTTCTGCCGCCTGACGGCGAGGGGTGATCGCGCATGTCGCGTGCGCTGCCTCCCGGGCACGTCCCCGTAGCATTCAGCGACTCGGCGTTCAACGAGGATCTGAAGCGCGCCACGGCGACAGGTGTCGAGATCGCACAGAGCGCCCGCCACCGTTACGAGCAGGAGGGAGCACCGGGGGATCAACTCCGTTATTGCGACGCCGAAGGCCAAGACGGCACGGCCCTGCCGCAGTGCCTGAAGATTTATCTTCCCGAGCCGGCAGGCAGATTCGGCATGGTCTTCAAAGCCGTCGAAGCCGAGCGCCGGCTGCGCCTCGATTTCCTCGCGTTTGGTGTGCGCCACCACCCGCGGGGATCGAACGCGCCGACCGTCTACCAGCTCGCCCATCGGCGCCTGCACGGCTAACGCCGTCAGTGGCTGGGTGATCTGGGCGTCAGCCAAGCGGTTCCTACGCCTGCGGGGCCCAGAGCACAGCCGGCATACTCCGTGTTGTGTTGCGGCTCGTCACGCTGCCGATCAGCCACTACTGCGAGAAGGCGCGGTGGGCGCTCGAGCGGGCCGGGATACCGTATCGGGAAGAGCGTCACGTTCAGGGCATCCACCAGCTCGCCGCGCGGCGAGCCGGTGGCGGGATAACAGTTCCCGTGCTCGTGACCCCCGACGGCGCGATCGGAGACTCGGCGGAGATCCTCGCCTGGGTCGACGAACGCACACCGCCGGAGCACCGACTGTTCCCCGCGGAGCCCGCCGCGCGCGAGGACGTCGAGCGCCTCTGCCGGCGCCTGGACGAGCGACTCGGACCGGACGGGCGGCGGCTCATGTATGTCCACATGCTCGCCCAGCCCAAGCTCGCGCTGCGCTTCAACAACCAGGGCGTGCCTCGTTGGGAGGACCGCGCGATCCGGCTCGGGTGGCCGCTCGCGCGAGGCTACGTCAAGCGTGAGCTGGGGATCCGTCCGGAGAGCGAGGTCGCGGATGAGGCGGCGGTCTTCAACGAGCTCGACTTCGTGGCAGAGCTGTTGGCGGACGGCCGTCCGCACCTGTGCGGCGAGCGTTTCGGCGCGGCCGACCTGACGTTCGCGGCGCTGTCCGCCCCGGTCGTGGTGCCACCCCTCTACGGGGTCCCGCTCCCGCAGCCCGAGGTCCTGCAGCCCCGCATGGCGGCGCTCGTTGAACGCGCACGCGAGCACCCCGCCGGACGCTACGCGCTCACGTTGTTCGCCGAGCACCGGCGAGAGACTCTCCACTAGAGCGGTGGCGACCGTGCCGCCAGTGCTCACAACCGCGTGGTTGGTGTGAGGGGAGCTTTCAGGTGATCAGATACGTGGAGGACGTCTCGCCGGCTCGTGCGAGCGGTGTCGTGGCTGAGATCTACGAGCAGATCCGGCGTGACTTCGGGGCTGTGCCCGACCCGTTTCGTCTGCACTCCGCGAGCCCGCGCCTGCTGGGCGGGGTCTGGGCGGTATGCCGCGAGACGCTCCTCGCGGGTCGTGCCCCACGGTACCTGAGCGAGCTTGTCGCGACGGTCGTCTCGCAGCTCAACGCGTGCCCCTACTGCGTGGACGCACACGCGACGATGCTTCGCGCCGGGGGGCGGAGCGCACTCGCCGGCTCACTGTTGGCGGGAGGCGCGGGCGACGACCTGGACGACGAGGCGCGCGGCCTGGCCGCCTGGGCCGCGGCCACGCGCTCCCCCGGGACAGCCGTGCTGGCCGATCCCCCGTTCGACGCCAGCCTCGCGCCAGAGCTCGTCGGCACCGCCGTCGCCTTTCACTACATCAACCGAATGGTCACCGTCCTCGCCCCCGGGAGCCCCTTTCCCGGGCCCCGGGCTGCACGTCCCCTGACGACGCAGGTCGCCCCGTGGCTGTTCAAGCGCGCGCTCAGGAGACCGAAGCAGGCCGGCGAGTCCCTGCGCTTCCTCGAGCAGGCCGCGCTGCCCGAGGACATGGGCTGGGCGAAGGGCTGCCCGCCCGTCGCTTCGGCGTTCGCCGGCTTCATGGCCGCGATCGAAGACGAGGCCCGTGAGGTGGTAGGCCCGGGCGCCCGCGCGGTCCTCGAGGCCCGTGTCGGGGCGTGGAGGGGCGAGGAGCAGGAGCGCGGACGCGGCTGGGTGAAGACCGCGATCGCCGGGCTCTCAGAGCCGGAGGCGGCCACCGCGCGTCTGGCTCTGCTGTGCGCCCTGGCGCCGCACCAGGTCGACGACACGGTGCTCGCCGCCTACCGTGACCACGAGCCGAGCGACCGTCGCCTGCTCGCGCTGCTCTCGTGGTCAAGCGCCCAGGCCGCCCGGCGCGTCGGCACGTGGAGCGCGGCGTGAGCTACTGCGCGTCGGGCCAGGCGGCGGCGCCCATGACGCCGTCGCCATCCTCGGGCTTGGGGCCGCCCACGGCGACGACGTCCAGCCCTTCGGGGCCCGCCTCGAAGGCACGCACGACCTCGGGCGCTACGCGCACGACGTCCCACTGGCGCAGCTCGTGGACCTCGTCGTCGAGCAGCACCCGCCCAGACCCGGCAACAATGATGTAGGCCTCCTCCTGCTCGCGGTGGCTGTGCGCCATCGGACTGCGCAGGTTCGCCGCATAGCGGAAGTGGCTGACCCCGAGGTCACGTGAGTCGAGGTGCTTGCGAGCAAACCGACCCTCGATCCCCGGAGCCCGACCGCCCACGGAATCCTCGACCTCCAACAGGTTTACGGTGGTGAAGCGGGACATGGGGTCTCCTTTGGGTAGAGCTGATGGCAGGCTTCCGCCTCCAACATAGCGCCGCGCTCCCTACGTCAACCTCTTATTCGGCATCGCATCAAGGTCAAGCGAGAGGCGCCGCCTTGACCCGGACGCCAGGGTTGGATAGCCTTTCGGAACGATGCGAGCGGGACGTGTCGTGGCTGCCAGATCGAGCGTTGGGAGGCCTTGTGCGTAGACGTATGGCATGGCTGGGAGTGGCGGTTGCCGCATACGCCATTGCTATGGTCGCTCCAGCTCTCGCTCGGGCCGAGTCGCTGGCGCTCTCGCTTGGGGAGAAACCGACCCTCAATGAGCAGTTGAGCATTACGGTTGAAGGGGTGGCTGACGGAGCCCATCGTCTCTACATCTACGTCGAGTCGGGCGGTGATGCGTGCGCGTCTGATCCGTACGGGGAGTACACTGAAGAGTTCGGGGCCATCGCGCTCTCAAGTAAAGAAGGCGACCTCTTGAGCGCTGGCAGTTACAGCAAGGTCTACACCTATACGCCCGAAGCTAACAACGTGTACAGCGTCTGCGCCTACCTAGATTACACACCTTCCGACCCGCCTGACGTAGTTAACGCAGAATACTTCGCGATTCCCGGTTATCCTGTCGAAGCGCCCTACTTGCATAACCCTCGACTCCAGGAAGAACTTAAACGTATTGCTGTGGAAGCTGAACAACGTGAACGTGCGCACGTCAAGGAACGGGAAGAACAAGAACTGCGTGAACGTCAGGCCCGCGAACCGGCGAGTGACATCGTAGATCCCGAACGTCAGGCCAGGGAAGAGGCAGAACGCAAGGCCAGCGAAGGCGACAATGTGCGGTGTATCGTGCCTTCGCTCAAAGGGCGCCCCCTCAGCAACGCACGAACCGCGCTGCGTAAGGCACACTGTAATCTCGGTCGAGTCACGATGCCGCGAAAGCATGGCAGAGGGGCGCTGGTCGTCACGACACAGAGTCCCACACGCGGGGCAAGTCTACCTCAGGGTGCGACTGTAGCGGTGACGCTACGGTCGCGAAAGCGCTGATCCTCACGGTTCCGAGCGATTGGACTTCACGTCCGAGAGGGCGCGGGTCGACGGTCGCGCGCACCGTCGCGGGGCACGGAGGTCCCGCGCACACTGCGCCCGTACGCCTCCACTCACTCACGCGGACGATCCCCCTCAAGCACGAAACCTCACATCACGCGCACCTAGCCCCGTCGCGGCCCTGGCTCCCGCTTCGAGGGAGCCGTGGTGTTGGTGGCGTAGCGATACCCTGCGCTGACTATGCCCAGACCCGGTCAACCAGGTAGCCGGCGTGAGCGAATCGCGCTCGTGCTTGCTGGTGGCGGGGCGCGTGGCGCCTACGAGGTCGGTGCGCTCGACGCGCTGGCGCCAGCGCTTGGGGCGCGCGGCGAGACCCCGGAGATCCTTGTCGGCACCAGCATCGGTGCGCTCAACAGCGCCTTCTTCGCGGCCCGCGCGCAGGCGCCGTTTGAGGCGACGGCCGCGGCCGGCCTCGACATGTGGCGCGAGCTGCGCTGGGGCGACGCGCTCCGTCCGCTGGTCTCGCCGTCCGAGCTCGTCCGTGTGCTGGGCGCGGTCGCGATGTTTGCCCGCCTGCCCGGCCCCGGCTTGCGTGGACTGCTCGACCCCTCGCCGCTGCGCGGCACACTCGAGCGACTCGTCGAGTTCGAGCAGATCGCGCGCAACGTCGAGGACGGCGCGTTGACGGCCGCCGCCGTCGTCGCCACGGCCTACACCACGACGCGCAGCGTGGTCTTCCACCACGGCGGTCCCCCACTCGCGCCCGACCCGGTACGTGCGATCGACTACGTCGCGACCCCGCTCGCGCCCGAGCACGTGCTCGCGTCCGCGGCGATCCCGGGCGCGTTCCCCGCGGTCAAGATCCGCCGGCCGCCCACGGCGGCGGGCTGGTACGGCGACGGGGGGGTGCGCCTCAACGCGCCGCTGAAGCCCGCACTCGCGCTGGGCGCCGAGCGCGTCGTCGTGATCGGACTGAACTCCTCGGTGACGCCAGCCCAGCGCCCGACGCGACCGGACGCGCTCGACGGCCTCGCGCAGCTGCTCCAGGTCGCGCTGGCAGACCAGCTCGCCGACGACGTCGCGACGCTCGCCTCCGTCAACGAGACGCTGACGCCGTCCACCTCGCCAGCCGGCGGCAAGGGCGCCGGCCGTGGGCGCCGCCGAAGGATCCCCTACATCTTCATCGCGCCAACCGACCGCCTGGAGGTCGGGCGCCTCGCCCGCGACGTCTACAAGCGTCACTACGCCAGCCTCCGCGGTGTCGCACGCGACAGCAACCTCGCGCTGCTCGGACGGACCGTCAACGCCGAACGCAGCGCGATCCACGGCGAGCTGCTCAGCTACCTGTTCCTCGCACGCGAGTTCATCGACGAGCTGATCGCGCTCGGCGAACGCGACGCCCGACGCTGGCTCGACACCCCACACGACGCCGGCCCCTGGCAGACCGGCCGGCTCCCCACCAGCCCGGCGGGCCCGCCACCCGCTCACCGCCGGCCGCGCACACGTAGACCTCGCACGTGAGCTCCAGCGGAGGCCGGCGACACAAGACAACGGTGGTTGCAGGAGGTGTTTTAAAGGGACCCCCGAGGGGTCCCCCGCGGCGTTCGCAGTGCGGAACCGGGCGGCGTGCACAGACGTGATGTCCGTCGCCGCCTTCGGCTGCGTGGGGCGTCAGCCCGCAGGCCTCGACCCCGCGCCGTGGCGGGAGAGGTTGCGCAGCACCTCGGGCTGGCGACAGCGCCAGTACGCGGCGATCTCTGCCTTGCCCTCGGGCAGCAGCTCGTCCTCGTCCACATCCTCGAGATACCCGAGCGCCTCCACGATGTGCGGGATGCTCGCGTCCTCTGGGGCGATGCCGAAGCGGGCCATGTATGGGAGCACCGTCTGGTGCCGGTACCAGCCCTGCACATTCCGGTAGCGCTGCTCGACGTCGGTGGCAAGCTGGAGGCTACGGTTCCCAAGTACCCGCCATCCACAAGGCGGCCCCCGATCCGCGGCCCACGCAAGGTAGGAACCTCATGGCAACGCGAACACTCGATCCACACGCCACGATCAGCGGCCATGTATGGCTGTACGAGGGCAAGCGCCGCAACACGTGGTGTGCGAAGTGGCGCGACCATCGCGGGCAGCACGAGAAGCGCCTCGGCCCGGCGTGGACCGGCAAGGGGTCGCCCGCGCCTGGCTTCCTGCGCGAGCGCGATGCGCAGGAGCTGCTCGACGCGATCCTCGTCGACGCCCGCCGTGGGCAGCTGCAGCACGAGCGCACCGGCCTGACGTTTGCCTACGTTGCCGAGGAGTGGTTCGAGCGCGGGCGCTTCGAGCGCGACTGGTCGGCCAGCACCCAGGCCGACTACCGCTCTGTGCTCGACGCACACCTGCTACCGAAGTTCGGCTCAGAGCGCATCGAGACGATCGGCGCCGAGGAGATCGAACGCTGGCGCAACCTTCTGGCCCAGGACGACACTCGCTCCCGCCGAACGGTCAACAAGATCGTCACCCAGCTGCACACGATCCTCCAGCACGCCGTCGACCATCACGCCCTGATCGCGAACCCCGCCGCGAAGGTCAAGCGGCTGCGTGAGACCTACGCCGCCGCGCGCTTCGACTTCTACTCCACCGAGGAGATCAACAAGCTCGTGGCGACCGCCACCGCAGGCGCCCACCGCGACCCCACGCGCCCCGCCATCAGCGAGACCGAGCGCGCCCTGCGAGCAGCAGAGGATCGCCAGGACGCCGCGATCTACCTGACCGCCGCGCTCAGCGGCCTGCGCCGCAGCGAACTACTGGCGCTGCGCTGGGAAGACGTCGACTTCGAGCAGTCCTCGATCCGCGTCTTCGAGGGCTACAGCGCCAAACGCGCCGGCAAGCCGAAGTCGCGCAAGTCCCGCACGGTGCCGATGGTCGAGGGGATCGGCGGGGCGCTCGGCGACCTGAAGACCCGCGGGCGCACACCGCCAAGAATGACCTGGTGTTCGTCAGCCGCGAGGGCACCCACGTTGACGGCTCCGCTCTGCGCCGGCGCTACCTGGCCACGCTTGAGGCCGCCGGCCTGCGGCAGTTGCGATTCCACGACCTCCGCCATACTTTCGGTTCGCTTGCGATCAACGTCGCCAGCATCGTTCAGGTACAGGCGTGGATTGGGCACGCCGACATCAAGACCACGATGCGCTACCTGCACCACAAGAGCCGCGCTGATGACGCCGAACTGCTGGCCGAGGCGTTTAGGTCCGAGACCAAGACACCACCGTCCTCAAGTCACGCGTCTTGAGGCTTTCTCACGTCTGACGATGCTTGCCTTTTGAGCAGTGCACTCCTTTTTGCCGGCGCATCCACTCACCCTTTTTCTTGAGAGGTTCTTATCGCGGACTAAAAGACCAAAGCGGACTAAAGACTAAAGACGTTTATCGCGAGCTCGTACTACTCAATCGCTGTTGCGCCCGATGGCGCATATATAGTTCCGCAACGACAAAGCAACTGATGCTCACTGTGACGAGAACCACCGTCGGTACCCATCGAAGGTCGGCACCAAAGTGAATCACTATGATGGCAAAAATGCCAGCAACTAACCACCTGCGTATGTTGGGCGTTAAGCGAACGCGTTCCTCATCGGTCAGCGTAGGGGGTTTGGGTAGCAGACGTCGTGCGATGACGGTCGATACAGCATACGCAAACACTCCTCCAACGACAATCGCAGGACCACTGGAGAGGCCCAGCAGATGCTGCGCACCTAGGATCGACAACGCCAATGCTACCACCACGATCAACAGCCGCATCAAGCTATTGACGTCTCGCTTATTTTGATTACCTGACGATATCCAGATTTTTCACCAATAGCTCCAAACAGTCAACCGCCTCACGTACTGCTTTCGCGGCCACGCCTACCGCGACTGAGTATGTCTCAGCGCCCCAAGCGCGCACGCACCCCGGCGCCGTTCAACCGTCCGCTGAGCGTCCTTCCGTGCAGCTCGACGGCTCCGTGTACGAGCCCGCGGACCGTGAGATGCGCGGCCCCAGTGGTGAGCTGAAACGCGCCGCTGACTGAGACACCCGGCACGTCGATCAATCGTTTGAGCACCAAGCGGGTGCCGTGGAGCTGCCAGTCGCCGCCGTGCAATCCTCCGCCTTCGAGGCTCGGCTGACCGAGGACTTCCTCGATCGTCACTGCGACGGCGGATGCGCCGCGCCCGGCCAATGTCGAGGAGGAGTGCGCCGGGGCCAGTTGGTTCAGCGACGAGGGCGGCGGTGGGAGCACCTGGCTTTCATGCGGGGTCGGGCACGATGAGGGCGCCTGGCCTCCGGCGAGGAATGCTACCATCGCGCGTTCCGCGCAACCCGTCGTGTCGCTGCTGACCGTCGAGTGCCCGGTGTCGGGGATCCTCAGGATCTGCGCGTCGCTGTAGCCGGATGCGACCGTCAGATCCTGTTCATATGGCTCGCGCAGATCCTCCTCGCCCGAGAGGATCAATGTCGGTACCGCCGATACCCCGGTGGGCGGGGGCGGGGCGGCCGGGGTCGCCGGCCACGCTTTGCACAACCGGATCGCGGATATGGGCATCACGGCGTTGAGAGTGAACGGGGCGGCGATGCCGGCGGGAAGCCCGGAGACCCAGGTCCGGAGGGTCGCCGCCCGAGTCGCGGGCGCGGATTCGGGCGACCACGGCAATTGGCTCTCATCGCAATATGTTGCGACGAACAGCGTCAGCGATAGCGCGGTGCGCGTCGGTGCTTCCGGTCCGGTAGCTTCGCTGCCGATCACGGTGCCGGGCCGGCCGAGCGCGACGGCATATCCTCCCGCGAGGCGGGTGTCGCCGATGGCGCTGGTGGGAGGCGGTTCCCCCAGGTCGCTGGTCAATCGACCCAATGGCGAAGCATCGCCTTTGAGCGCATCGGCGAACGCGGCCGGAACCAGCGCGCGCAGGTCCGACGATAGATCCGTAACCGAGAGCAGATCATAGACCCCGGCTTCGCTCACCGACACCGTTTCACGCCTCCCCCGGCTGTCGAAGACATGAGCCCGCATCGGATGCCGACGCAACGATGCCACCAGCCGCACCAGATCCCCATATGGGTCTGGCGCGAACGCGCGGCAGGAACCACCGCCGCAGATCCCATCGTCCAGCACCCTCCGCAATGCCCTTACCCGCTGGCTGTCGAGCGCATCGCTCCCCGCAATCGGGACCGGCGAGTCGAGTACCATCCGCGCAACCCCATTTGGATGCTCAAGCGCATACATCCCCGCGACCTTCCCGCCATATGAGACGGCATACAGCTCAAGCGGCGTTCCGCCCAACGCCTGGCGCAATTCCTCCAGATCTTCCACCGAATCCTGGCTCGTATAGTCCATCCGCGCCGTCCCAAGCATCTCCCCGCACGCCGGCAACGCCGCGAGCCCCGTACGGAGCAGGCCCGGACACGTCAGCGCCCCGGACTGCCCGGTTCCCCTTTGATCGAAGGACACCAGCTCATAGCCACGCAGCGCGGGCAGCTTCGCCAGCGGGGCAATCAATGCCTCAAACGCGGGCAGTGCCGGCTGGCCAGGTCCCCCGGCCAACAGTACGATCGTCCCGACCTGGGGCCCGTTCGCCGCGATCCGCTGCACGGCCAGCGATACGGTCCCTGCACTCGCGTCTTCACGGTCGAGCGGTACATTCAGCGTTGCGCATTCCAAGCCGGGGGCCGGCACCACCACCTGCGCACTGCTGCACCGCGCGAACGCCAGGGGCGCGGCCTGCGCGCTACTCGCCATCAGGCCAGCGCAAAGCGTCCCGAACGCGACACCTAACACTATGGCTATCTTGCGACTCATGAGCCTACAAGATCGGATGTTGCTTGCGTCCACCTCGATACCATCTTAGCCGACAATTCGTAGCTGCCTCCTTCTCGAGCACGATTCCCTGATGGCTTCACTATGACCACAAACCTGCCGCGCGCAGCGAGGTTATCGCGACCGTTTGGGTAGCTCTATACCACGCGACCGCTTGCCGTGCTGAGACCGCAGATATAGAGCGTACCCCCGCGTTGGAAGCGACAGCACGATGAGTCCGAAACCTATGGCGCTAATGACCCCTTTGTTATGGTGACTCTGGATCGCCAGGATCCCAAGGCCTAGCGTTAGGAGGGTCACGAGCCGCGCCTGGCGACTGGTGACCACGGCTACGGCTCGCGTGATTCGCGACTTAGTCACCCTATTTACCTAAGTGCGTTCTCCTACGCAATGATGCTGCGTGCTCCGCGCGCCTCGAAAAGATGTAAACCACCGCAAATGCTGCGACGACCACCAGGCCCGAATATCGTGTCGGCCGTATAGCCGCGGCGAGCAAGATAGGCACCACGAGCACGACTGGTACCCTACGATCCAATGAGCCTGGGCTTAGTTGACGGTACACGACGAGTCGGCCACTAACGGCCAACCAAATGGCCCACGGCGCGATCAGTGAATACTCAAGCCACCAGGGCCAGTTGAGGATTGCGCCGACGGCCGCGGCGAGCGACATCCCCACAAATGCGGCTATCGACTGCCTCGCTCGACTGTCAAGCCCGCCAGCGCTCGACGTCTCGGTCGGTAATTGACTGCTCGCCTGCAGCACTCTTCCTCACTCCTCCTGGAGGTAAAAAGCATATACCCCGATCGATGGTGGGGATGGTCGCATGTGTGATCTACCCGCCTTCGCTAGCTAAGCCAACACGTACCAAACCCAATGACCCAAAGAACGATGCCGCCAGGCCCCGTCATCACAGCAAGAGGACCAGTAGCACCAGCGACCGTTCGGCACGTGTCCCCGGCATTACCCCCTCCGCCACCACTACAGCGACCTGAGCTCTGGGGGCATTTTTCGTTTGCGATGTGGCCACCGCCTTTGGTGTTTTTGCAGCCAGGCGCCCCGTATGCCGTGCAACCGGTCGCTGGGTCTTCGAGGTTTCTGTACGATCCTCCACCTCCGGCGTAGCCGCCGCCCCCGCATCCTTCGCCTTCCTGGCCTGTTTCTGCGGCGTATTCGCATGCCCAGCCTTCTGAGCCGCCTAGTGGCTCTTCTGGGCCTCCTGCGCCCCAGAGTGAGGTTTGGGGGCCGGCTGCGGCCACGGCCATGGCGGCTGCCGCTCTTTGGCGTTCGGCTGCTTCTCTGGCGGCGGCGTCTTCCGCGGCACGGCGGATGGCTGCTTCCGCGGCGACTGTTGCCAGGTGAGCTTCTTGGTTGAAGAATTCGAAGACCCAGGAGGATATCGCTACACCGCTGTATTCGCCGCTGGGGTCCGATGTGTTGACGGGGTCGCCGAAGGTGTAGCTGTACGCGTTGGCTGAGCCGCCGGGCCGGGGGTCTGGCTGCAGGAATCGCCCGAGCTGGGGCACGTAGGAGCGGGCACCCATTGCGATCACGCCGCTGGAGAGTTCGGTTGGCTGTTGTTCGGCGCCGAGCCATGAGTATTTGGCAGGGGTGCTGGTCGTTGGCACGCCATACTCGCTGGTGTCGGTCATGGTGAGTAGTTTTGTTTCGGTTTCGCTGAGTGCCGCTGTCGCGATGATATCACCGTGCAGGTCGGTGAGCTGCAGCACGGGGGTCGCGCCGTTGACCTGGATCGCCGCCAGACCACCGCCGATGCCCTGGATGTTCCTCGTCCAGTCGCCCGATGGTGTTTCTATCGTCCACGCTGGCGCGTTGCCGCCGCCGGCGTAGTGATTGATGATGTCCTGGGTCGTTTTGCCGGTGGAGACGGTTTCGAGCGTGCGTGCGGTGGGGTCGAGGTTGTAGCCCATCGTCTCGCCGTTCTGGGTCTGGCTGGCCAGCTGGTTGTCTGTGTAGTAGGTGCTCGTGAGTTCTTCGGAGGCTTCTTTGCCGCCCGCGTCGGTCGCGGGCAGCGCGGTGATGTCGCCAAAGGTGTTGTAGCTTGTGCCGGTGTCTGTGAGGCGGTCGGCTTCGTCGTAGGTATGTTTTTCGACGGTCCCGCCTTCAGTGGCGCATTCGCCTTTGGCGTTCGGTTCGCGGGTCGTCAGGCTCGTGCGGTTGGTGTCTTCTTCGTAGGCGTAGATATGGGTCGTGCAGCCTCTCCCGGCCGGGGTGTTCTGCACCTGGGTGAGTCGGCCGGCGGCGTCGTAGGTGTAGGCCTGGTGGGAGAGGGTGCTGGTCTGTTCGAGTGACTGGCCGTGAATCGATGGGCTGACGGCATCCTTGAACCATACGCATTTTTCTTTTTCTTCGGTGCAGTCCGCCGTCTTTTTGTATTCCAGGCTGACAGGCTTGCCGACCTGGTTGTAGGTGTAGTTCGCGCTCATCCTGTTCGGGTAGCTCTCGCTGAGCATGTTTCCTTCCACGTCATACGTCGCCGTGAACGCCAGTTTGCTCGTGCCGTATTCGCCGACCAGTTCTTCTGGGAGGCCTGTCGTTGCGTTATATTTGGTGGTTTCGGTGCCTTTCCCGTCGTTGACTTTTGTCAGGCGCGCGTCCTTTTCTTTTTCGTATTCGTAGGTCGTGGTATTTTCATCCGCGTCGGTGTAGCTGGTGAGCTGCCCGAGGGTGTTGTAGACGCTCGTGATTGTCTTGGGTTTACCTTCGGTGCAGGGTTTGCCTTCGTTCGTGCACTGCTTTTCGAGCGCTCCCGTTTTTTCGTTGTATTCGTCGGTGACGGTCGGCAGCGCGGTCCCCACGGTGGAGCTGATCGCGCTGGTCTTCACGCGCCCAGCGGCGTCGTAGGTGTCGGCCTTTGTACGGTTCGTTTTTTCGGTCCCTTTTTCGATGGTTTCGGTCGTTGTTTCCGGCTCGTCCCAGATGTTGTACGACGTATAGGTCGTAACGGGGAGGTTCGGCAGCCCGCTCGTTTCCGGCTGTTTGCTGGGCTGGGTCTGGCACGGTAGGTCCGCCCATTCAGCATGTTCTCCACAGGCCGTGTATTTCGAGTTGGCCGCTGTGGTGTAGTAGATCGTTTCGGTCGCGTGCGGCGATTTTTCTTTCGTGTTCGCCGGCATCCGTGTTTCGTTCATTTCGCCCGTGCTGGCTTCATACAAGATGGTGTGGGTGAGTTTCAACCCGCTCGGGTTGGTCGTTACGGACGTTGGCTTGCGCAGTTTCCAGCCGAGGTTTTCCTGCCCGGAGTAGGCGGTCGTGGTTTCGCGCTTGTCGAATTCTTCTTTGCTCGCGGTCTGCGCGTCGTCGATCGTCTTTGTCACCAGGTCGTAGGGGCTGCCTTCGGAGGGAGCTCCTTCGTTGTAGGAGTACTTCACGTGCTCCCGCGCGAGCGCTTCTTCGTCGGGTTTTTCCTTGCCCTGGGCGAGCTTGACGGTGTGCCGCGGACCAAGCGTTTCCAGCAGCTGCGTCCCCGGTTCCGAGCCTTTTTCTTCGTATGTGTCCTCGGTGTCGAGCTCTTTAGCGACTTCGGCCGTTTTCCCGGTTTCTTTCAGTGCTGCCGCGCGGTCGTCTGGGCTCAGCGTCCGCACGATGTCGTTGTAGGCATTGTATTCGGTCGTCGATATACCACCCGTGGGCGAGGATGTGTTGACCGCCCGTCCCTCCTCGTCCAGGTAGTGGATCGTCGCGCGCGTGTATTTGCTCGCGGGCCAGCTCTGCGGTTCATCCGGCGGGAATATCGCCATCCCTTCCGCCGGGTCGTCTGTCTGACCCCACGTTTCCACTTCTGCGTTGGTCAGCGTCGGTAGACCGGTGCCCGAGAGAGGGACTTTGTACTCGATCGTCCAGCCAGGACCGGGAGAGTATTTTTCGCCGTTTGTCACTTTAGGGTAGAACCGTGTTGTGATCTTACTGGTGCCGGAGTAGCCGTACCAGAGCCCTTCTCCCGCTGCCGGGCTCGGACCTGTGGTGATACCTAGCGGAAGACTTTCTGAGGGTGTGGAATATTCGGTGATCGTACCCGACGTCGTGATCTTCCCAATCTTGCCCAGGAGGGCGGCGAACCACAGCGCGCTTTCTTTTTCCGGGCCCGCCGTGATCCCCTCCGGAAGGCTCCCTTCGGGTAGTTTGTATTCGGTGACCGTACCCGATGTCGTGATCTTCCCAATCTTCGCGGCGAACACGCTGACCCACTCGGTGAACCACAAGTTGCCATCCGGACCCACGGTGATCCCTTCCGGTTCGCTTCCTTTAGGTAGAGAGTATTCGGTGATCGTTCCCGACGTCGTGATCTTCCCAATCTTGCCGGTGCCGTTGTCGGTGAACCACAGCGCTTTTTCTTTTTCCGGTCCCGCAGTGATCCCGTAGGGATAGCTTTCGTTGGGTAGGGAGTATTCGGTGATCGTTCCCGACGTCGTGATCTTACCAATCTTGGCGGTATAGGGCGGTTCAGTAGGATTGTAGTAGTTTGTGAACCACAAATTTCCATTCTGAGCCCGCGGTGATCCCCTTCGGGTGGCTTCCTTTAGGCAGGGAATATTCGGTGATCGTACCCGATGTCGTAATCTTCCCAATCTTGCCAGTGCCCTGATCGGTGAACCACAACGCTTTTTCTTTTTCCGGACCCGCAGCGATCCCGCTGGGATCGCTGCCTGAGGGCAGCGAGTATTCGGTGATTGCTCCCGACGTCGTGATCTTCCCAATCTTGCCACTACGGTAATCGGTGAACCACAGGTTACCATCTGGGCCAGCGACAATCCCCTCCGGTTCGCTTGCTTTGGGAAGTGAGTATTCCACAGTTTCAGTTCCAGGCGAAAAGATCTTGCCCGTAGCAGCACTCGCCGCCGTTACCGAGCCTCCCCCATTGATGGCGGCCACCACCGCGGCCACGGTGTGCCCCACATCGCCCGACGTCACCGTGTAATTCTCGCTTATCGCCCCCCCGATCGCCGAGCATTCTTCCCCTTTGGCGTTGCAGAGCTCCCACTGGTAGGCGTAAGCCACGGGCCCGTTGCTCCAAGTTCCATTGGACACGCCCAGCACCGAGCCCACCACGGCGGACCCGGACACCGTCGGCATCGCCGTCTTCGCCGGTGCTTCCCCGTCCCACAGTCCGGCTGAGGCCGGGGCCTGCGTCGCCTTGACCAGACGTCCGGTTTCGCCTGGAGAGCCGCTGTAAGCGAACACCCACGACTCCTGCCCGGGCGGCGTGAGCGCGACGACGTGCCCTTCGGCGTCGTACCCGTAGGTGGTCGTCAACGCCGGTGAGATCTGCGGATCCCACTCGCCGCGTAACCTGCCCTGACTGTCGTAGGAGTATTCCGCGACCGCGGGTTCCGCCATCGCTTTGCTCGACGGGTTGTAGGCTATGAACAACACTTCCTTCAAACGCCCTTTGTATTCGCCCCATTTGCTCTTGCTTTCGCCCGTCGCCGTCGTGCCTGACGCGTACTTGAACTCAAGCGCCCGACAACCCTTTTCGAGTTTTTCGCTTTTTTCAAGCTTCGAGATACACGAAAACGACAATCCTGCGGGTTCCGGCGCCAGCGCGTATGCCGGCCTCGTTACGCCTTCTACCGTCTGATAGATGTACCTCACCGTCTGTGAAGCGAGCGGGCCTTCCTCCTTGATCGGCTTCCACAGGGACCCCGTAGGTCCACTCGTGGACATAAAGCGAGTGGTCGCGCTATCGGCGGCATCCTTGAGAAGGTATTCCGTCAGTTCGCCTTTTTCATTCTTGACTTCCGAAAGCGCCAGATCTGCGTCGCCCGTGGGCGAGGCAAATTTCCCACCCCCGCTGCTCGTGAACGTCGACTGTCCCTCGTTCGCGGCCGTCAGCGTCACATTGTCATTCGAGAGTTTCGTGATGCTTTCCTGGCCGCCCACGCTCAGGCTCCACTGCGGCCCGAGTGGCCCTTCCGAGCCCGCCGTCAAGTGCCGCGAGCCGTAGTGTCGCGTCACCGTCAAGCTCGAACCCGGAGCGCTCACCGACACATCCGTCGCGCCCAGGTCGAACTCGCCCGACTGCGGGTCGACGGAACCCGGACCCAACGACACAGGCGTAGCGTGATGGACCTTGATCGTGAACGTTTCGCTCGCCACGTTACCGGCGTTAGTGGTCGCCGTCGCCGTGAGCTTGTGTTCACCGGCGCCGAGTTCATCCCCACTGATCGTCCGTGTCCCCCGCGCAGTGCATGGCCCCGGCGAGCAGGAACCTCCCCCCACCGCATATTCACGACCATCTATGGCGATAGCAATTGATTTTATCCCCGAGCTTTTGGTCGGTTCCGTGCCCTCCTTCGCTTCAACGCCCAGCGTGTACTCGCCTTCCCCGACTTCGTTGCCGCTCCCCAGGCCGGACAACGTGAGGTCATACGGGAGAGTCGTATCCACTTTGGCTTTCGCCGACGCTGTCGCATTCAACCCAACGGCATCCCACACCTCCGCTTCGACGGTGTCTTCGCCATTGGGCAGTTTTTCAGCGACTGTAATCCCCGCTGAACATGTGTTTCGCACTGAACGCCCGCCGCGCACGCGCCCCCGCCCAGCAGATTGATTTCTTCCGACCAGCCCGGCTCACTGACATGCCGGCGGCTGATCCCGATACCGGGATCGCTCGCGCTGACTTCAAATCCGCCCGTATGAGAGCCGATCCACTGATTACCATACAACACGTTCGGCTGCCCGCTTTTAGTGGTAGAACTCGTGGTATTGAAGCTCGCCGACGGGCCTTCCGTCTGGGATATCGTCACGGTCGCCTTATACAGGTAGTCGTGCCCTTCTTCATCTTTTTCGTCATTGGCGACCGCGTGCTGCTCGAACGCCGCGGTGTTTTCATCAGAGCTTCCCGTGGCGCTCACCGTGTGGGACGTCGCGCCATAACTGGAAGGCGGCGACGGTTCTAGTTTTCCTTCCCAGCTTTTCGAAGAATTGAGGATTCCCAGCCGGTTTTCGAGCGACGACGGATCGGACGCCGACGTTTCGCTGTAAAACGAAGTAATATGAGACTTTCCCCCCGTCTCATACGAGCATACGCAACCCAGGTTTCCGGTTCCGCACGCCACCCGACTGGAAGACCTTGATTGCCTCATTTACCCCCTTCGAGATTGTAGTATCTAAAGAATTCATTGGTAGACTCAGACTTCCAGTTAGTTTCGTATTCCCCCCGCCGATCACTTTATCTTCCACTTCAGGGTCAACCACGATCGGATACTGGTACTCCCCCGGCGGATCATCAACAGACAACACCAACGTATCCCCGGAGACACTCATCGACACAGGCACACTCGTCCCCGCCGCGTCCCGAGCGCTCGGCGGCCGGATCGACGCGATCGTACTGCCCTCCCTCCACCACCTTCACGGTCCCCGACCCACTCGATGCCGCCACCAAGACTCGCACCTTCCGGCAACCCCACCCGGAACGAGAGCTGCCGCGGGCTTTCCTCCGAACGCAACAGCGTGTCCGCTGTAAAAGCCAAGCGTCGTCGGCTTGACCACTGTATCCGCGTCAGTCAGGGTGTTCGCGTAGATGACACTCACACCGTCAACCAAGCCTTCCGAACCACCCACCAGAGAACCGCTCGCATCCACCGGCGTAAGCGAGATACCCGTCCCTGCCAACTGCACACCATTTGCGAGCTGCCTCGGTATGCTCACACCCACATCAGCTCGCACGGGCTGAAAGGCGCCGCCCGCTTCATCGAGGCTGAGATCGATCGGTTCGCGACTCCCCGGCGAAATTTCGATCGCCATCGGCTCCGTCGCTTCGATCACCCCATGCCCGCCTTCACCGAGATCGACCTGCGCCGCATCATCAGCCGGATAGCCCACAATCGTCTGCCCCGCCGGCAACCGCGGCGGCCCACCCGCCGGTTCATCCACCAACCCCGGAAACGCTTCACCATCAGCCTTTTCCGCCTGTTCAGCGCTCAGGCCCTCGTACTTGGCCTGAGACGCTTCCCTCGCAGCCACCGCTTCCGGGCTATCCCGCCGCGCTTCTTCAGCTTCGCCCACCCCCTGGCCACCCACCAACGACTGCGCCTCCGGCACCACCAACGGGCTTTCAAGCGACGACCCACCGGTACCACCCAGCGCCCGGGAGCCTTCCGCGAACGCGGCGGACGAGGAAATCGCCAGCCCCATCAGGCATAACCCCGTGCACACAACCAACGATCTCAGCGCCGCTCTCGGCATCGCCCTCCGCACAACGCTCATGCTCGCTCCTTTGGCCTAGATTGCCGGGTAGCCGGAGGCGTCGCAGCCTCCGGCCCCCACAGATCCGCACGTGAGCCTCTCGACTCATACGGCTCGTGCCGTCCAGTTTTATTGGGATAGTGCATAGTGCCTCCAATGTGCGAATAGGTCAGGTTCCCTTGTTCGGACCCCTTGCAACCACGTCCGCGCTCGACGGTCACTGTGCTCCAGTCGTTTGTACTTCCGCCTCGCCCATCGCACCAGATGGCGGTCCATGCGATGGCAGAGTGGGCTGACCGCGCTCGGATAGAACGCGGTGTAATAAGCAAGCCAGCCCCCAATGACGGGGTTGACCTCCTTTGCGAGGTCATCGAGGGTCCGGTTCACGCGCCTATGCAGCCGCCATGATGCTGCCCGGCGGCTCATTTCGCTCAGCTTCCCCGGAGAGGCAGCCGGAAGGAAGCCGATAAAGGCCACTCCCAGACTTTTGTTCATCGCCCGCCGGGGTCGAAACGTGTAGCCGCAGAACGTGAACGAGACTTGCTCGTAGGTTCCCCGGCGATTGCTGTCCTTGCAATACACGATCTTGGTCTTATCCGGGTGGAGCTCCAACCCGACTTCGACCAGTCGGAGCGCGAGCGCCTCCCGCACATCGCGGGCCTGGTTCTCGCTGACGCAGTGGATCACCAGGTCGTCCGCAAAGCGCTCGAACGGGACGGCCGGGAACTCCCGCGCCATCCACATGTCAAACGTGTAATGCAGAAACAAGTTGGCGATCAGCGGCGAAATCGGGGACCCTTGCGGAGTTCCCTTTTCCCTTGGCACGAGACTGCCGTTGGTCATCAGCATCGGGGCTTTCAACCAGCGCTCCACATACAACAGGACCCATTTCTGGTCCGTGTGGCGCGCCAAAGCCTTCAGCGTCAGGTCCCACGGCACGGAGTCAAAGAATTTCCGGATGTCGACATCGAGCACCCAGTCCTTCTTGAAACCCCGCTCCCGGCAAACCGCGACCGCTTCCAGGGGCGAACGTCCGGGACGATAGCCGTAGGAGTCATCGTGGAAAACCTTCTCCACACTGTCCTCCAACGCCATCGCCGCCGCCGTTTGCGCAATCCTGTCAACGACATTCGGCACGGTGGCTTTCATATTGAACCTCACGCAGCATTGGCTTGGGTTTGGGTAGGGATGTGAATAGAGTTGGTGATGCGTTCGCGGCAGGCCCGCTCGACGTCAGTGTCGAAGGGGATGCATAGCTGGTTTCTGGGGCCGCGGCGTGCTTGGAGCTGGCCGTGGCTGATCCAGTAGTAGATGGCTCCGCTTGAGACGCCGAGTCGCCGGGCGGCCTGCTCGACTGTCAGCTCGCCGTCTTGTGGACGCCAGCCGGGTGGCGAGGGAATCTTGTACTGCCAGCGCAGCCAGCGCACGGTCTTGAGGTCGAACTGGCGGCCGGTGCCGGTGCGCAGGCCAGCGGCGTGCAGCTCGGCAAGGAGTTCCTCGTTGGTGCTGGCGGGGCCGAGGCGCGTGAGTATCTCGATCGCTGCCGGGGGTGTTCGTCGTGCCTGCGCGGCTGTTTGTGGCCGTTTCACTGTGTGTTCTTCGGCTGCGCCTGAGCGCCAGCGGATCCCGACGCGTACCTCACGGTTCTCCTGCTCGGAGGTGAGTGTGACATCGCTGATGAGTGTGCGCAGCAGCCGCTTGCGGTCGCGCTCGGCGGTGGTCTCGGCGTTCCATAGTGCGGGGATGTCGCGCGCGAGCTGCTCGATCTGCTCACGCGAGGGCTCGAGCGCCGGCGTGGCTTGCTCGGCGAGCTCGGCTTCCGCGTCGGCGAGCTCGCGGAGCTTGGTCTCCCAGCGTGTCTCCAGGCTGCGAGCAACGAGGCGGTTCTCGGGCTCACAGGCATGGAAGGCACGCTCGGCACGGGCGGCCTCGTAGCTGGCGCGCTCAACTCGCAGCTCGATCGCTCGCGTGGAGCGCGTACGCCGCTCGGACACCTCATCCGCGGCAGCGAGCGCGAGCGCTATCTCCTGCGGCGTGAGCGCCGCAAGCAGCCGGTGCGCGAGAAGCTCATCGACGACACCCGCGGAGACGGAGCGGCAGGCAGGCGTGGCGGTGTGATCCGCACGGGAGTGTGAACATTCGTAGTAGCTGCCCTGCCGCCGGTGCGAGGTCGACATCATCCGCCCGCAGCCACCGCAGCGCACGATCCCCTGGCACAGCGCGCGGCCCTCCCTGGCCGGACGCGCACCCTTGCGGGTATTGTTGGCCTGCAAGCGCCGCTCATTGTCCAGGAAAGTCTCCCAGCTGATATAGCCTGGATGGTGAGACTGGATCACGACCGGCCACTCCGAGCGGGGCAGCTCACAGAGTTTTACCTTAATCGTGCCATCTGGTAAGACGACGCGGCGAGAGCGAAAGCGCCCGAACACATACGCCCCGGCGTACGCAGGGTTTGACAGCACCCCGATCGCGCGTGAATGCGTCAAGCGTCCCCAGCGCAGCTCGCCTGCCCACGCACCACCATAGGCGCGCTTGGGGAACCGCCGCCCGTCAAACTCGCCCACCACCCCGTACGCCGACCCCCTCTTCGCGAACGCGAAGAACACCTCCGCGACCGCGGCCCTGACCTCTTCATCGGGGTCGAGGATCGTCTGGTCGGCCTCGTCATAGACGAGGCCGACCGGCAGCGGGAAGCGTAGCTCGCCGCGCTCAGCCGCCGCGCGCTTGGCGCCCTGCAAACGGCCCGCGAGGATGTGCAGCTCGGCCTCTGACATCGTTCCCTTCAACCCGACCAGCAGACGATCGTTGAAGCTGCGCAGATCATAGATCCCGTCGGAGTCTACGATCAGCGTGTCAGTCAGGCCGCACAGCTCCAGCAGCCGCTGCAGATCCGCGGAGCTGCGCGCCAGCCGCGAAACCTCCAGGCCGAAGATCGCGCCGACCTCGCCGACGCACACCCGCCCGACGAGCTCCTTGAACCCCTCCCGCTCGCTCGCGGTACGACCCGAGACGCCCAGGTCTGAGTCGATCACCGCGATCCGCGGCTCCTCCCACCCCAGCCGCGCCGCCTCCTCCGCCAGCCCGTACTGGCGGTCGGTCGACTGCGTGTTGAACCGTACCTGCGCGAGCGTCGACTGGCGCACATAGATCACCGCCAGCCGCTCGCGGTGCGAACTCGTGACCTTCGCCGGGGCGCTCACCGGCCGCGCTCCCCGCGAGCGCCGCCTCCAGCATGTTGGCCAGCGCATGACACGCCTCGCCATCCATCCCGGCGCCCGCCCATCACTCCAGCGCCCGCCGGCGCAACAGCTCCAGGTTGATATGTGAAATCTCCGCCAACACAGCCTCGTGCCGCGCTGTCGCTTCGACCAGTGCACCGACCGTTCCCGCCATCGCCCCCGGCACGTAGATTGACCGGGCGCCCCCATCCCCGTGAATTGCCAGATACAGGTACGGGCCATGCAACTCGCCCCGCGCGCAGCGGCACTCCGCGCGACCGCAACGCCTGCCCTGACGCTGCAACGTTCCACGCAGCGTCGCCTGCGGATCCTCCACCGACCGCGCCAAGCGCCGCCGCCGCGCCCGCAGCTGAGAAACACTCAACTCGCTGAAGCTCACGCCGTCCGCCATCTTGTGCTCTATTCGCGCACAACATCAGCAATCCTTCCCCGCCACCAGCGACCCACCGATCACGCCCACCACAACCACGAGCTCGGCGAGCACCTCCACCGTCAACGGGCCCGAAGCCGGCTCCCCACCACGATCCGTCGCATCCTCGGGCAACGACACACTCCCCAACGGCCCGCCCTCGCACACATACACACGCGAACCCGCAAAACGACGCACGAACAAGACCGGCAAACACTCCCCCACAAGCGGGTGAAACGGATGCGTCACCACCAACGAACCAAAAGACTCGTTGGACAACGACGCGGTATAACGTGACCGTCGGTATGCCGAGCCGCCTCGACCCCTTCTTCTTCGGGATATCCACCGCACGGACCGGCCCGGGGAAATACGACCCCGACGACATGCGATTCCACAGAACAAACAGGCGATCTTTCAACCCCTGCTCAAACTGCTCGATGCTCACGCCGTCGGCCCCGGCTGACCCGCCCTTCTCTCTCACCTTCAACCACGCATCCCACAACAATTGCTTGGGGATGACACACGACTTTCCCTCAAACCTTGGCTCACGCATGTGCTTCCTCCCTTACGGTTGAGCGCACACTCAAGCCAGGACGACCCCGCCCCTTGGCTCCACCCCCGCTGCGATACGCGCGGGCTTCACAGCTACTACGGGCGAGTCCGCCAGCGCTCCCGGCGACGGTACTCTGCTCCTCACGGATTCTGCCGCTTGGAGTCCTCCCTCTCGCCACCAACCCTTCAGCGGCGGTTTCCGGGTGCGCCTTCACACGTTCCATAGAAGCGCCTCGGTCGGGTTCATGCTGCCTATATGCCGGATGCCGCCTGGGCAATAAAACGGGTAGCCCCCAGACTCCTCCCAGGGTACAAACACTGACCCTGGTTTCGACATCGACTACAACTTTCGACACGTCAACGGCAGAGGACATACTACGTCCATCGCTCATCTCCCCGACCCGCACCTGACGCGGTCTAGCCACGCCTTTTCCCACGACGTTCTCCACAACGGTCTTCAGCCAATGCAGATGTGGGCGGTTTAGCGCCTGCCCCCGAAGGCCGACGCTGGAGGGCCAAACAACCTCCATCGCTTCTACAGCACCGCAATCAACAGGACCACCATCAATCATGCTGCTTCCTGCCTCCTGCGTTCGTGTTCACAATGCCTGTTGTTGACGTTTCTCTCACGACTCACCCCAGCGCCTCGGTGATGCGCCGCGCGGCGGCGGTCACCCTCGGACCCAGCTCCTTCAGCAGCCGCTCACCGGCGTAGGCACTCGCGGGAACCGCCAGCTCCACCGCCGCGACCACGGCACCCTCCCCATCCACGACCACTGAGGCGATCGCTCGCCGGCCGGCGAGCAGCTCCTCGTCCTCCATCGCGACCCCTCTCACGACGACCAGCTCAAGCTCCTCGCGCAGCGCGGTCTTGGTCACGATCGACTTGGGGCCACGCTTGGTCAGACGCAGTCTGGCGATCAGCTCCCGCTGCTCCGCCTCGGGCAGGCGCGCCAGGAGCGCCTTACCCGCGGCGGAGCAATGGATGGGCAGGCGCGTGCCCGGCCCGATACCCACATCGACCCCGTACTGCCCCCGGCGCGACCCCTGGCAACGGTCGATGTAAGCAACCTCGGTCCCCCCAAGGACTCCCAGGCTCGCGGTCCGCCCGGTCTGCGCCCTCAGCTTCTTCAGATGCTCACGGGCGACCCGGCGGACCACCATCGAATCGAGCAGCGAGAGCCCGACGTCACAGACGCGCGAGGAGAGCCGGTACTTGCGCGAGGGCCCCTGCTCGAGGTAGCCGAGCGTGACGAGCGTCGCCGCGTAGCGGTGGGTGGTGGAGCGTCCCAGGTCGAGTGCCTCGGCCATGTCGGCGATCCCGCGCACGGGGTGCTCGGCGGTGAAGCAAGTGAGCATCCCTAGACCGGCGACCAGCGAGGAGGAGAACTTGCCGGGGCGCTCGGGATCCAGCGGCTTGGCCATCACTCAAGGCCGATCCGTGATGTCAGGCACGGTGCCATCGGGGTTGCCGATCTGGCCGTCGAGCCGATGCCCCGCCGGGGTGGTCAGGTTGGGCCTCATTGAGCGTGCATAGATCGCGCGGGCGCCCAGCGAAAGGGGGTGCGCTAGGCGCCCGCGTAGATCGTGGGCGAGTCGAACGCTGCCGGCCAGGTCGGCAGTGACGTTCGACTCGCCCCGGGACACGACCAGCGACCCAGGCGAGCGCGACGGTGCAAGGCTGCCGCCGACCTAGATCATCTCCCCTCCCCGGGTACCAGGGCGGGCAGCACCCGTTGCAGACTCGGGCGGCGCCCGGCCCGTCGCTCACCCCGCCCGTAGCCGCTACGCACAGTCGAGGCTGGCTCGTTGAGCCCCCGATCCGTGCTGTCCATCGCGTGTCCCTGTACGCCATCGCGGACATCATGGGACCCAGCGCGCGTCTTGTATAGGCATACTTTGAGGGTTCAAAGTATGGAAGTGTCCGGCCGGGAGAAAGAAATATGTCTTTCGGCGGGAGCGAACTTCCAGTAAGCTGCATCATTCAATGGCTGCCCAGCCGGAAAAGAAGGCGCCCAGCCGAGCGATGACCTCGCCGCCCTACTGGAGGCTCCTCGGCCTCGTGATCGAACGCCCGAGCTACGGCATGGAGCTACTACCGCCGCTACCAGCGGCTGTATGGGCATGTGCATACCATCAGCAGCTCGTCGCATATCTACGCGGCGCTCGACGTGTTGAAGGCGCGGGGGCTGATTGCGGCGATCCCCGGGGGTGGGACGGATCGTCAGCCCAGGCCGGAGTACCAGGCCACGCAGTTGGGGGTCCAGCGTTATGAAGAGTGGCTCGTGGAGCAGGTGGACGTCGAGCGCAGACGCCAGGAGCTGTGGGTGCGCCAGCTGGCTGTCTTCGCCCACGATCCCAGGGGGGCGCTGCGTGTCCTCGGCCGCTTCGAGCGCCAGTATCTCAAGGGGGCGGGGCAGGTCGGAGACCGGCCGGCCGTGGCCGGCACTCGCGATGAGCTGATCGATGAACTCGTCGCCGAGCAGCAGCGGATCGCCGTCGGGGGGATGCTCACGTTGCTGCGGGGCACCCTCGCCAGATTCGAAGCCCGCGCTGGAGGCGTCGCTCGCGATGAGCCTCCTCGAGCTTGAGCAGGTAGGCAAGAGCTACAGCCGCGGCTTGTATGTCGCGCTCGACGATCTGTCGCTCGTGATCGACTCGGGCGAGATGGTCGTTGTGCTGGGGCGAGCGGCACTCCGGCCGCTCGACGCTCCTGCGGGTCGCGGCCGGCGTGGAAGCACCCAGACGACGGGCGTGGTGCGCTTCGATGGTCGCGACCTGGCCGCGCGTGGCGGGGAGATGCTCGGCGGCGGGATCAGCTACTGCCGTCGGGGGTTTCTGCTCTACCGGGGACCGACGGTCCTCGACCAGCTGATGGCGAGCCAATTCGCGCGCAGGGTCCCGCAATCCACGGCGCTGCCCCGCGCCTGGAAGGCGTTGGAGCGCGTCAACGCCACAGGGTGCGCCCCGCAGACGGCAACCGAGTTGAAGGTCGAGGAAACGGTGCGGGTGGCGGTCGCTCGCGCGTTGACCTCCGACCCGCGCCTGCTGGTGGTCGATGAGCCGACGATCGGCGTTGACCCGCTCGAGCGCGACGACATCCTGAGGCTGCTGCGTTCGCTCGCCGACGACGGCATCGCGATCCTGGCAAGCGCCGGGGACGGCACCGGACTACTCGGCGCCGACCGCGTGCTCTCGCTGCGAAACGGCAAACTGCACGGCGAGCTGACTCCGGAGCTCGCGCCGGTGACCGACCTCGCGCGCCACCGGCAGGCGCGGGGAGCGAGCAGGACGTTGCTTGAGCTCGAAGGGGTGGTCAAGCACTACCACGGTGCGGGGGAGGAGGTGTGCGCCGTCGATGGCGTGAGCCTCACGATCGCGCCCGGCGAAATGGTCGCGCTGCTCGGCCCCAGCGGCTCGGGCAAGACGACCCTGCTGCTGCTGATCGCCGCGCTGCTGAAGCCCGATGCGGGCACGATCCGCTACCAGGGACGCGACATACCCTCGATGTCTGAGAGCCAGGCAAGCGAATACCTGCTCAGGGACGTCGGATTCGTCTTTCAGAACTTCCATCTCATGCCCCGCGTCCCGGCGATCGAGAACGCCGCCCGCAAGCTGCTCATCAGCGGCGTCGGGATGCGCGAGGCCCAGGCTCGCGCGATCCCCTGGCTTGAGCGGGTCGGGCTCGCTGACCGCCTTGAGCACACCCCCGAGAAGCTCTCCGGCGGAGAGCGCCAGCGCGTCGCGATCGCCCGCGCGCTCGCGGGGGAGCCGAGCCTCATCCTCGCGGACGAGCCGACCGGGAACCTCGACAGCGCACGCAGCACGGAGATCGTGCAGCTGCTGCGCTCCGTCGCGCACGAGCGCGGCGCGCGGGTGCTGCTCGTCACCCATGACCGAGAGGTGGCCGCCATCGCTGACCGTTGCGCGACGCTGCGCGACGGCAAGCTCATCGACGGCGACCCCGACGCGGATGCGCACGACCCTCTCGACGCGCGGGCGCGATCCTTGCCTGCGCGAGGGTGAGGCGCCTTGCGAGACTCCAAGCCATCGACATGGCACGGTCTCATGCGAACGCAAGCGCTCGTCTACTTCTACAGCAGGCGCCTGCGGGTACACACGATGCAGGAGCTGTCTCGCCGGCTTCGGGGTAGCCGTCGCCGTCGCGCTCGTGTTCGCGGTCACGGTCGCCAACAGCAGCATCACGAACTCCGCGAGCGATGTGGTCCACGCGGTCATCGGCCCCGCCGACCTGCAGCTTCACGCCCGTGGTCCCGACGGCTTTGACGAACACCTTCTCACCCGCGTCGAACGCCTCCCAGGGGTCGAGCAGGCCGCGCCGCTACTGGAACAGACCGCGACCGTCGTCGGCTCCCAACGGCCGCCAAGCGACGGTCAATGTCGCCGGAACCGAATGTCGGTCTCGCTCTGCTGGACGGCCTGGCGCACACGCTGCCGCTCGGGGCCCTCTCGCCGGGCGGGATCGGCCTGAGTCAGACGAGCGCCGGCGCGCTGGGTCTACCGGCCTACAACCCGACACAGCCCGACCGTGGTCCGCTTGGAGCTACGCGGACGCGCAATCCCGTTGAAGGTGTCGGCGGTGCTGGGCCACGAAACGGCCGGGGCGCTCGCCCAGGCCCAGGTCGCGGTCATGCCGCTCGCACGACTACAGCAGCTCGCCGGCCTTGAAGGTCGCGTCACCCGGATACTCGTCGAGAGCAAGCCCGGACACGAGGCGGCCGTGCGGACATGAGCTGCAGGCGCTCGCCGGCGGGCGGCTCACGGTCGCCCCGGCCGACCAGGACGTCTCGCTGCTGCACCAGGCGCTGCGGCCGAGCAACCAGGCAAGCGCGCTGTTCGCCGGGCTGAGCGCGCTGCTCGGCTTCCTGTTCGCGTTCAACGCGATGCTGCTGACCGTCCCGGAGCGACGCGAAGCGATCGCCGATCTGCGTCTGGACGGCACCAAGCGCACAGCGATCGTGCAGATGGTGCTCTTCCAGGCGCTGTGCCTGGGGCTCGCGGCGTCCCTGATGGGCCTACTCGGCGGCTACGCGCTGTCGATCGGGTTCTTCCACCAGTCCCCGGGGTATCTCACGAAGGCTTTCACGCTGGGGACGAGCACCGTGATCGGCGCCGCAGCCAGTCCTGCTCTCACTCGGCGGCGGGCTGCTGGCGACGTGCCTCGCCTCGACGGTCCCGCTGCAGGATCTGCGCCGCGGACGTCCCCTGGATGCCGTCTTCTCCGAGAGCGACGATCGCGAACGGCACGCCAGTGGGCACCCAGCGATGGCTGGTCGCAGTCACGGCCGGCTTGGTGCTGCTCGCGAGCGGCCTGTTCGTGTTCGTGCCAACGGCGGCGATCCTCGCGTGTGTCGTGCTCGCGCTGGCGACCATGCTCGCGGTCCCGCTGGTGCTCGCGGCGGTGCTGCGCGCCGCCGGGGCTCTTGCGGCGAGCAACCCGAAACTCACGGTCCTGCCGCTGGCGCTCTCCTCGCTGAAGACCACGACGCTGCGCTCGCTGGCGCTCGCGGCAACCGGCGCGGTCGCCCTGTTCGGCAGCGTCGCGCTCGGGAGCCTCCCGCGATGATCTTCTGCGCGGCATCGACGGATACACCGCGCACTACGTCGGTAGCGCCGACATCTGGCTGGTCAACCCAACCGACAACCAGGCGATCAACGACTTCGCTGCCGGGAGCATACGCGGCGCGTATCGCCCGTCTCCCCGGCGTGGCGAGCGTCAACGCCTTCCAGGGGAGCTTCCTCGACTTCGCTGACCGGCGGGTCTGGGTCATCGCATGGCCAACGGGCGCACGCCTTGCATTGCTGGACGACCAGATCATCCACGGCGACCCCGCCAGTGCCACAGCGAGTCTGCGCAGAGGCGGCTCGATCACTGTCTCTGATCAGATCGCCAGCAGAACACCACCTCAAGGTCGGGGACCTTCTGGCCCTGCCGACCCCCACGGGTACGGTGAGGTTCAGGATCGCGGCAACGACCACGAACTTCGGATGGAGCCCCGGGCGCGATCCTGATGAGCACCAGCGACTACCAGCGCACCTGGGCGTCATCCGCGCCCTCTGCGCTCGGCGTCAACCTCCAGGACGGTGCGAACACCACGATGGTGCGCCACGCGATCGAGCGCGAGCTCGGGCCCGGCAGCGGCCTTGAAGTCCTGACCGCGAAAGCACGGGAAACCGCGATCGACAGCTCAGCGAGCGAAGGACTCGGACAGCTCGGGGAGATCTCGACGTTGCTGGTCGCCGCCGCGATCCTCGCGATGGCCGCGGCACTCGGATCAAGTATCTGGCAGCGACGCAAGTCGCTCGCCGAACTACGACTCGAAGGCGCACCGCGCCGTCAGATCCAGCTCGTGCTGTTCGCCGAATCCGCGCTAATGCTCAGCGCGGGATGCTTGACCGGCGCAATAGCAGGCGTCTATGGTCAGGTCGTGATCGACGGCTACCTCAAGCATGTAACCGGCTTCCCGGTCGCGGGAGTAGCCACAGGTGCGCGCCCGATCGAGATACTTCTGCTCGTGATCGCCGCAGTGCTTTTGATCGTGTCCCTCCCCGGCTGGTTCGCCTCGCGCGTACCTGCGACGCTTGCCCTCGAATGAGTAGAGGGCACACACATCTACCCCGCAAGACGTCGCGCGGACACGAGCGACCAGCGGGCGGCTAAGCCGAGCAGAGCCATGTCTGCCTTTGGTGATCGCCGGCTCCTGGCACGAGCCGGCGTGGCCTTGGCGCTCGCGAACGTCCGCTTCTGGCCGACAGTCGCCCCGCTCGTCGGCGCACAGCTCAAACGATGGGAGCAGCGCGCCCACGCGATCGAGGACCCCCCGCTTCACGCGCTTGCGCTCGAGAAGCTGCGCGAGGAGCACTTCAACGCCGAGGTCGCCGCGACGCTCGCGACGCTCGCACCGCGAGAGCACCGCAAAACCGTCGTCGAGGCGATCGTCGCCTACGAGGTCATGTACGACTACCTCGACGGGCTGACCGAGCAGCCGACAGCCGACCCCCTCACCGACGGACGCAACCTCTACCAAGCGTTCACGGACGCGATCACCCTCGGCTCGGAGCCCGCGGGCGGCTACTACACCTCCCGGCCCGCAGACGACGGCGGCTACCTCGAAGAGCTCGTCAGCGTCGTGCGGGAAGCACTGGCCAGGCTTCCATCCGCGGCCGCGATCTCCCGTCGCCGCGCGAGGAGCCGCAACGCGGTGCGCAGAGGCACAGATCCGTGCGCACGCCGTACCAGCGCTCGGGACCCTCACAGCTCGAACAGTGGGCGAAGAGCGAGGCGCAGGACACCCCGCTTGGATGGCAGGAGTTCCTCGCCGGCGCAGCGTCCTCCGTGCTCGCCGTCCACGCGCTGATCGCCGCCGCGGCCGACGAGCGCACCACACTCGCAGCAGGCCGCCGAGATCGACACGACCTACCTGTCGATCTGTGCCCTGAGCACGATGCTCGACAGCCTCGTCGACTACCAACGCGACGCACAAGCCGGGCAGGTCGGCTACATCCGCTACTACCAGGATCACGACCTGCTCGCGAGCGACCTCGCCGGCGCGGCACGACGCGCGGTCGAGCACGCCGGCGCGCTGCGCAACGGCGCGCACCACACGATGACGCTCGTCGGTGTCGCCGCCTACTACATCTCCGCCCCGACCGCCGACAGCGACTTCGCCCGGCCCGTGACCCGCCAGGTCCGCCGGGAGCTCGAGCCGCTCATCACCCCGACGCTCGCGGTCATGCGCACCTGGCGGGCCGCCAAGCGAGCCCGCAACACGATCCGCCACCGGACCGGCCGCTGATGCACACCGACACGTCGAACGCAGACGATGACCCGGCTCGCCGCCAGGCCGCACGCTACGTCGCGATCATCGCCGACGGCAACGGCCGCTGGGCGCGCTCCCGCGGCTGCCCGTCAACGACGGCCACGAGGCGGGGGCCGACACCCTGAAGGCGCGGCTGCGCGACGCGGTCGAGCTCGGCATCGAGGAGCTGACCGTGTACTCGTTCTCGACGGAGAACTGGTCGCGGCCCGCACGAGAGGTTCGAGGTCTGATCGCGATGCTCGCCCAGCGCATCGCCCAGGAGACCCCTGAGCTTCACCGGGCAAGGGGTCCGTATGCGCTTCATCGGGCGCCGAGAGGGAGTACCAGGCGAGCTGGTCGAGCAGATGCACAGGGCGGAAACGCTCACCGCGGACAACCAGCGCCTGCAGCTGTTCATCGCCTTCAACTACGGCGGGCGCGCGGAGATCCTGGACGCCGCGCGAGCGGTTCACCGGCGGCGGGGAGGAGGAGTTCCGCCGCTGCCTGTACGCGCCCAGACATGCACGACCCCGACCTGATCATCCGCACCGGCGGCGAGCGACGCCTCTCCAACTACCTGCTCTGGCAGTCCGCCTACTCCGAGCTCGTCTTCCGCGAGGAGCTCTGGCCCGACTTCACACGCGAGGCGCTCGAACACTCCCTCGCCGAGTTCAACGCGCGACGACGGCGCTTCGGTAGCCGCTGAGCGGCAGAGCCACCGGGCACGGAGCGGCCAAATCCACCCTGGGTATACTGCCTTGCTGAACAATTCGAGCCAGCTACAGCAACAGGCACGCGGCCGAGCGATGACCAAACCACCCACCAAGAGCACACGACAACACACGCCAGTCAAAAGCTTCATGGCCACCAGCGGAGTCCTCCTCGCGACCCTCACCTCCGGGGCGCTCCCCGGCACCGCCCTGTCCGCCCCACTCCACCGCGCCGAACGTATCCAGGCAGCTCACGCAGCGCGCACACTGAGCGCGACCGACACCGCCAAGCTGCACTATGTCCCGCCCGCTCACGGGTCCCAACTCTACGAGGAAGGCGCAGCCACCGGGACACTCCCCGGCAAGATGCAGGCCCACGTCGAAATCGGCGCGACCACCACCGGCAGCTTCACGATCTACGTCCGCGGCGGAGGGACAATCAAGGGCCACGGAACAGCGACCATGCACGGCTCCGGCATCTACGAAAGCTTCAGCGGAACACTCGTGGTCACCGGAGGCTCAGGCCGATACGCGCACGCCCACGGGAGGGCAGGGCTCTACGGCACATTCGACCGCAAGACCTACGCCCTGCTCGTGCAAACAACCGGCCGGCTCGCCTATTGAGCAAACAGTGAGGCGCAGAGCAACAGCACGCCGCGCCCACGACCTCCTGGTCACTGTGCTGCTCTGCACCCTCCTCCCCGCGACGGCGCACGCCGCGCAGTCGGTGCGACTCTACGCCACGCTCACCCCCGAGCGGCTCGGCCAGGGCACCACGATCGGCTTCGGCTTCCAGATCACCACCCCCGCCGGCCGTGTTCCACCGCCCCTGACCAGGGTCGAAGTGCGCTACCCAGGGAACCTCGGGATCGCCCTCAGCGGCCTCGGCCTCGCTACCTGCACCACAAGAACACTCGAAGCGCTCGGGCCCGCAGGCTGCCCCGCCGACTCGCGCATGGGCTACGGCACCGCGCTCGCGGAGATCCCCATCGGCCCCGAGATCGTCCACGAGACCGCGCACATCACGCTCCTGCGCGCCCCCACACGGAACGGGCGCCTCGCGCTGCTCTTCTACGCCGCCGGCGAGGTCCCCGTCTGGGCACCGGTCACGCTCCCCGGCCTCCTGCTCCCCGCCCCCGCACCATTCGGCGGACGCATCGACATCAACGTCCCCGTCATCCCCGGCCTCACCAACGGCCCCGACGTCGCCATCGTCAAGCTGCACTCCACGATCGGACCAGAACACCTCACCTACTACGAACACCTCCACCGTCACAGGGTCGGCTACCACCCCAAGGGCATCCTCCTCCCCGACAACTGCCCACACGGAGGCTTCCCATTCGCCGCCACCTTCACGTTCCTCGACGGCAGCCACACCCACGCCCACACCACCGTGCCCTGCCCGACACGTTGAACGACCGCCCGTCTCAACTCGGCGACGGCCTTCACGGCGGGCCCAAAAACACGGTGACAGAGGGGTCTGTCCGATCCTCTGTGTAGGCATGAGCGAAAAGGAGTCTCATGTCCATGGAAGCGATGGTCGAGATGGAGGGCCCTGGTTCCGGCGGGTGTGACCCCGCGGGGTCCTCGGCGGACGGGCTGCCGGGGGAGGGCGGCCTCGGCTCCGTTGGTTCCGCCATCCGTCGCGACCTGTCCTTCCTATACCGAACGTTGTTCTGGCTGCTGCTGGTGCTCATCGCCGCCGGCATCGTGCTGATCTTCGTTCGTATACCCGCCGCCTACACGGTCTACGCGCTGGCCGGGCTTGCGATCTTCGGCCTTTACACCGTCGTGGACTTCAACCGGTTGCGCCACGCCGGGACGGACGAGGCGATCCCCTTGGCAGCCGGGATCTTCCTGGATGTCCTGAATATCTTCCTGCTGTTCCTGCGGCTGTTCTCGCGCTCGTCCTAGGCCAGCAACTTCCGGCATCGAGGCGTTGTACTTCGGGGAGTGGGTGTTGCGGGATGCGGGGCGCTGGCGAAGCGGGAGATTGGATCGACACCGACCCGAGTCCGAGCCCGATCTCGGTGAGCCCCACCAAGGCACCCAGCGTTCGGCCCGGGTTGAGCTCGAAGCAGTCACGGACCGACCTGCTCGCGCCCGGCAGCTCGTCGTTGGCGGATCCACCGCGGCACGCGCTTGGCGAGAATGCCAGAGCCGATCCCGATGGCGGCGCCCGCTGCGACGTCGCTCGGGTAGTGAACGCCGGTGTGCACGCGCGAGTAGGCAACGGCGCCCGCCAACGGCACGAGCACCGGCGCTAGGACCGGCAGCTCCTCGCAGGCACCGGTGGCGAACGCGAACGCGACGGCGCTGTGACCCGAGGGAAACGACGTCGAGCGGGGCATGCGGATGAGCGTGGGACGCGAGCACCGCAACGGACGACGCCTGCGCACGAGCAGCTTGGCCGGGCCGTTTGCCACGGCCGCTGCAATCGCGATCGCGACGATGCCGCGCCCAGCGGCCCTCTGTCCCTGCCGGCCTCCGCACGCGGCCATCCCTACCGCGACGAGGAGCCAGAGTTGGGAGTAGTTCGCCGCTCGCGTGAGCTCGACGAGGGCACGGTCCCGCCCCGGTGAGCGGGCTCGAAGCGATCGCCTCATCAGGCGCTGGTCCAGGCGCTGGACAGGACCCCGCAGCTGTTGCGCGACCCGACTCCTCACTTGACCGAGGCCTCCCGCATGCAGCGCGCGACGAACATCGCCCAGAACCCACTTGACCCGACCAGCGAGGTCACGAGCGCCCCAGCCACCCAACCGACCAGCACGAAGACGACCAGGCCGAGCGCCAGACGTGCCGCGGGAAGCCTCACCTTCCGACAGCCACCCGCAGCAGCGCGCCCAGGTTGTCCGTGCTCAGTGCCGCGGCGCGGGCGCCAGGCGCGAGGCCGACCGCGCGGGGTAGCCGAACACGCAGCGCGCCCGGCATGGACGTGAAGCGCAACGGGGGCGCCAGCACGAGCGCCTCGCCGTCGAGTCCCACCTCCACGGGCCCCCCGGAGCGGACTTCGAACTCCAGGGTGCGCCACGACACCAGGCCGGAAAAGCGCCCCACCTGGCCGACCATCTCGAGCGTGACGAGCTTTGACACATCCGCGGCAGTGCGTACCCGCGCGGCCACGACGCCGAGCAGGCCCGTGTCGAGCCGCGCGCGTGTGCCGGCACCGGCCAGGCTCGTCAGCTGATACGGGTTGTTGGAGACGAGCACGAGCGGCGCGTCGTCGCAGAGGCTCCCGTCCGGCGCGGTGAACTCGAGGTCGATCGGCTCGGCGTCGGGGCCGAGCAGGTCGGGCAGCATGCGCGTCCATGTCTCGAGCTTGGCGTCGCGGTAGGCATCGGACTGGACGACCTTCGCGTAGACACCGAGTGACGCGTTGTTGACGAACACGCGGTCGTTGACACACGCGAGATCGATGGGCCGCTCGACGGCGTCCGTGAAAGCGTCCAACGCGCCCACGACATCGTCGCGGTCCAGGCCGAGGTCGAGAGCGAAGTGGTTCCGCGTCCCCGCGGGAACACAGACGTAGGCAACCTCGCGCCGCGCGGCAACAGTCGCCACAAGCGCCTGCGAGCCGTCGCCCCCGGCCATCCCCACCACCTGCGCGCCGCGCTCGATGGCGCCTTCGGCGAGCTCGAGCAGGTCATCACCGGGCTGCAGCACGATCGGCTCGACACCTCGCCGCCGAGCCGCAGCAGCAAGGTCGAAGCGCTCGGCCTTCCCACCACCCGACTTCAAGTTGATGATCAGCACGGCCGAGCCGGCAGCTCCCACCGGCACGAGCGCGACAGTCTCCCCGTGAACCGCCGCCCTCCCTGTCCGCCCCAGCGCATAGCGAGCAGTCAGGCCGAACACAGCGAGCAACAGGAACAGCCCAACCAGCACCAGCACGCCCTGCCAGTGAGTCGCCAACACCACGATCAGGCCAGCGCCAGCGAGCCCCGCGAGCGCCGCGCCGGCAACTCGCCTGGGACCGCGACGGGTCAAGGCGAACCAGACGGCGGCACTCACAACGACCACGAGCCCCACCGCGAGCGCAGCGATCGCGAGGTCACCCACCAGCGCGACCGCGGCCACGATCGCCATGGCAACCGGCGCCAAGAGCGCCACGACCGCAGCGATGCGAGGCCGCAATGACCGCCGCGCCGCAGGGCCCTCCGGAGACGCGGGGGTCGCCTGCACGATCAGTCCATCTTCTCAGGATCCGGACGTGGTGTCATGCGGCGGACCTGCCGTCGAAAGACACCTCGGTCTTCGCCACGGCGCCGTCTCTCCCAACCCGGGCTCACCGGGCGGCGCTCCCGGCTAGCACGTCGCCCGTGGCACAGGGGAACCCGGTTGGTACCTGCGGGCAGGCGCTCATCGACCGTGATCCGCGGGTAGCGATCCATCTCCACGAAAGCAAGGTGGAAAGGATGATCCCCCACCGCGATCACGTCATCCAGCGCACGCTCGACCAGGGCGGGGCGGGCCAAGCTCGTTCGCTAGCGGCGAGCATCGCAACTCGCCCGGGCGCTTCTCGGACCCGATGTGGGAGACTCTGGCCCCCGGTAACGATCGACGGCCTGTCATGTCGCTACGCGCTACGATGCTCGCCCGCCGCCCGGCATCACAAGGACCACGCTGAGATGCCCCCCGAAGCGGTCTCGTTCGCACTCGCCGCATCGATCTACCCGCCCGCGCTCGCGGCCGTAATCACACTCGGCCGAGGTGTCGAGGTGCGACTTCGCGTGGTCCTATTCGTGATCGCGGCCTACTGCACGGTGCTCGTAACCGGGGCGCTCATGCTGCTCCTGTTCGACGAACTGGGTGCGACGCGCAAGCAAGTGATCACTCCGACTGCGGGACTGTTTGTCGCCGGGGGTTTGGTGTTGCTGTTCGCGGCAACTCGCCTGCGACACGCTCCTCGACGCACATCGCCGCAGCATACGGGCCCGTCGCGAATCGATCGATACCTTCAGAGCCGCTGGCTGGTAGTCGTGCTCGGCGTGGTCCTGTACGTGGTTCCCTCGCCGATCTTTGCGGGTGGGGTAAAGGCCATCGCCGATACGAACGCCTCGGCCGGCCAGGAGCTCGCCTACCTCGCGCAGATGCTGCTGATCATGCTCTGGCTGATCGAGTTGCCGATGCTGATGTTGATCGCCTTTCCGAGATACTCCGCGGGCGCCCTGGAGCGGGTCAACGCTTGGTTCACCACTCACGGGCGCAGGCTGCTGGTTCTCGCAAGCGGCGGCCTCGGCGTCTACCTCATCATCGTCGGCGTGGTCGAGCTAGCGGCGTGACGGCTGCGTATGCACGGCGCGGCCGAGGCCCTTGGCGATCTAGGCGTTGAGGATCTTTGCCTTGGCGGCCACGAACTCCTCGTCGGTGAGAACTCCCGACTCGTGCAGCTGACCTAGTTCCTTGAGCTTCACCATAGAGTTCTCTTCCGGCGGGTGATCGAGCACATCACGTCCGCGGCTACTGCGTCCGGGTGATACGACGCGAGCGGCGGTGCCACAATATCGCCTGTGGATAAGCATCACCCGATAGCGGAGGCGGTCGTGTGCGGAGCGGGCACCGCCGGGCTTGCCGCGGCGGCTGCACTTCGGGGCGTTGGCGTCGACGTGATTGTGCTTGAGCGGACCAACCAGGTCGGCGCGAGCTGGCGGACCCGCTACGACGGGTTGCGGCTCAATACGACGGGATGGATGTCCACGCAGCCCGGGTTTCGCGCGAGCCGCCGGCGCTATGGCGAGTTCCCGTCTCGGGACGCGTGGATCCAGTACCTAGAGCACTACGCCGCGCACCATCGCATCGATGTTCGCTTCGGCACGCAGGTCCGGCGGCTGGGGCCCGTGAACGGAGGATGGTGCGTTGAGACCGATCGCGAGGACCTGCAGGCGCGCTTCGTGGTCGTCGCTACCGGATTCGATCACGACCCCGACCTCCCGGACTGGCCGGGGCGCGACGGCTTCACCGGCGAGCTGATCCACTCGTCCACTTACCGCAATCCCGAGCCCTACCGCGACCGTGACGTGCTCGTCGTCGGGCCGGGCACGACCGGCTCGGAGGTCGCCGCCTTGCTCTCGCGAGGCGGCGCGAGACGCGTGCGCGTGGCCTGCCGGACGCCCCCGAACCTGACGACCCGCAAGATCCTGGGGGCTTCGATCAACATCAGTGGGGTCGCGCTCAACCACCTTCCTCTGCGCGTCGGGGATCAGCTCGGATGGCTGTCTCAGCGGATCCTTTTTGGCAACCTCGATCGGTACGGGCTTCCACGTTCACCAAACGGGATCGCCACAACCATGAGGCGTCGGCGACAAGCGCCGGCCTACGACAATGGGTTCGTGGCCCTCCTCAAGGCCGGACAGATCGAGATTGTCGCCGCCGTCCAGGGCTTTGACGGCCCAGACGTGTTGCTCGCCGACGGCACCCGCATCCAGCCTGAAGCCGTAATCGCGGCGACGGGCTACCGCAGGGGCCTGGAGCCGCCGCTCGGCCACCTCGGCGTGCTCAACGAGGACGGTATCCCGCTCGTCAGCGGCAGCAACCAGCACCCGTCAGCGCGAGGGCTGTTCTTCACCGGCTACAGGCCCGACCTCAGCGGACACTTGCGACTCATGCGACCCGAAGCCCGCGCGATCGCACGGGCCGTGCGGCGACAGCGCCGATAGCGTCGCCCTCGTCTCGCAAGCGTGCGTCGTCGAGCCAGCGCGCATAGTCGCACCCTCGACTACCGCATTGCGGCAGAGCAAGCGAGCCGACGCTCTACGGCGAGGTATCGTCCGTGGCGATGTCGAGTAGCGGATTGCGCCTGCAGGTCTCCGCGGCTGATGGTTCGACGCTCCGCGCGGAGTTCTTTGCGCCCGTCGGCGAGGGGCCCCACCCGGGGGTCGTCGTGCTGCACGAGTCGTTCGGCCTCAACGACGACATGCGACGAATCGCCCGTCGCTTCGCCGACGCCGGATACGCCGCGCTGGCCCCCGACCTGTATTCGCACGGGTCGCGGATCGTGTGCCTCAGCCGCGTGATGGTGGACATGCTGCGCGGCGGCGTTGCGCGCGAGATCGCCGACATCCGCGCGGCCCGAGACGCGCTCGCCGCCCAGCCCGAGGTCAACTCCGAGCGGATCGCGGTGGCCGGGTTCTGTCAGGGCGGCGGCTTTGCCCTCATCGCCGGCACACAGCCGGGATTCTCCGCGGCTGCTGTCAACTACGGCGACGTGCCCGCAGACAGTTCGCGCCTGGACGGAGTATGTCCGGTAGTCGCAAGCTTCGGAGGCAAGGATCGCCTGTTCGGGCACAGGACGGCCGCGCGCCTGGAGCGCCACCTCACCGCCCTCGGCGTACCCCACGACGTGAAGACCTACGACCAGGCCGGGCACTCCTTCTTCTCGCAGGTCGACGGCTGGCAGGGCTGGCTCGCGCGCGTGCCGACCCCGATGGCTGTCGGCTACGACGAGGCAGCCGCCCGCGACGGCTGGAAGCGCATGCTCAGCTTCTTCGACGAGCACGTGCGCTGAATCTGCTCAAGTCTGTGTCGCGAGTCCGCGCTCGTACGGCTGAAGCTCGTCCGCAGCGATCGTCTCCTCGACGGTTGCTTGGGGCTCGCTCCGGTTTTCGCAAAGGGGTAGCCAGAGGCGTAGGTGATGCTTCCGCAATGGCAGCCGAGGAGTCCACGACCCCGACCTGGTGGAGGTTTCACGACGGTACGCGTGATCCCAAAGGCGCGGAGGTGGCATGCCCATGGATTGATCAGGCACAAAACGCCGGCTTCCGTGCGGTGCCTTGGTCCGGTCGTTGGGCGCGTGCCAGCCGACTTGCGGATAGTGCAGCGTCGTTGTGCCTTGTCACACCCCACACCGAGTACGCCCCGGTTGAAATGGCCGCCGAGCAGATCTCCGCCGATCCGATGCAGTCCAGTAACCTACTTCAGGAGCGCTGTATTAGCGAGGGAATGTTTTTCCCACGACCTGCACCCCGGAGAACTGCGTAGAGCCCGGGCCGTGGATTACCAGGAACCAGAAGGCGAAGGTCGTGGCGCCGACCGCGGCTGTGACGGTGAAGATGCGCTCCAGAGCTCCCCGCCGCTGGTCGTACCCGCCGGCACGCCTGAGGATGACCCAGGCCCGGTCGATGTCGTGCATCGTCTGCAGGACTCCGAAGAGCAGCGCAAACAGGGTCGCGAAGGATGTCGCGATGCCGAGGCTGATGCTGCCGGTGAGGTAGTTCACGCGCGAGCCCACCCACAGGCAGGCGAGCGGGATCGGGCCCCAACAGAGCAGTCCGAGCGAGGTGGTCAGCGCAAACACCAACCCCGCCAGGCATCGGTCGACGCACCGGCGTGAGCCCCCACGCTGGAGCGGGTTGCGGTAGCGCATCGGCGCGGTACCCGGGCGCCGGCCCAGAAAAAGGCCTCCGTTGTCGCTCGGGTCGTTACGCACTGCCTCCCTTTCTCGCTGCGCTCCTGAACTAGAGTACTACTGGACCGCATGTGTTGCAGTTGAGAGTGGGGGTTTGTGCCGGCCACGTTTGCGCCGCGGTCGGCACGAAGCGCGGGCCGAGTCGGCGCCGCGCGCGTTCTCGCTGTCGATTCGACCTACTGCTCGGGCGGTCTGCTGGGGGCGTATCTGCTCCACGGCCGCGCGCGTTCGGTCGGTCGGCCGCTTCCGTGCGGTGCCTTGAGCCGGTCGTTGGGCGCGTGCCGGCCGACTTGCAGCTAGTGGACCGACAGGAAGAAGTCCTGCCGAACGGTGTGGCCGGTCGGGATGGTGAGGGGCTCCGTTTCCGTCGGGTGGGTTTCGTTGACGGTTGCGTTTAGGAACGTGCCGCGGATCGTGTATGAGCCCGCCGGAAGCGGGATCTTCACGAAGCGGCCCGTGGTCGAGGTCTGCGTCGCGACGAGCGCCCCGGTCGCGTTGATGACTTCCACCACTCCGGCGCCGGGCGGTCGTTCCGGGCGCTTGCAGTTAGGCGCTGAGAACCGTGCGAGGGGGCCGCCGACGAGGTAGAAGCCGCTCACCAGCTCGGTTGGCCCCGGCGTAACCGTGGGCTCGGTGATCCCTGGGCCATACGCGGCCGATCCACGGCAGAACGGGTTGAGCCAGACCGTCACGGTCGAGGAATGCCGGCCAGGGGGAGACTGCCGATCAACCGTCTGGACCCCGGGCTGTTTGAGCACCGCGCCCTTCAGGCGCAGCTTGCAGCCGGCCTTCGCGGCCTTCAGGCGGGCCACGTCGAGGGTCAGCCCGCGGAGTTGTGGGGCATGGCACACCTTGCTCGCGACCGCCGGGCGGCCAGCCGCGTTCACCGAGGCCACGCAGAGCGCGCTCACGACGATGAACGACGCAACACCCGCGAGCCGCACCTGACCTATGCCACCGGCCCGTCTTAGGAGGAAACCCCGGGAGGAAATCGCCATAAGCTCTCCAGAGCTTTTCCAAAAAGTGCGGATTTCCAGGCTTTTCATGGAAGCCCCCGGCAGGACTCGAACCTGCGACCCTCGGATTAGAAATCCACTCGGTGGGTGGTGTGGGGTGTCTTTGGATCGGCCGATTTGGCTGTGTAGCGTCTTGGTTGCCTATCGGGCTCTTGGAGTGTGGTAGGCCGATTCCTGCGAAGCGGAGCCCGTAGGGCGTAGCGCAGCAGGAATCGGGCGGTCTCGTCCGGTACCCCGGGCAGGGTGCGGCTGGCGGCGGGATGACTCGCGATTTGGCTGGCCACAAGTGCCCTGCTAGAGATCTGTCTCCCGCCGCTGCCGTACCCAGGTCGCCGTGACTTCATAGAAGCCTGACATCGCTCGACACAGCTCTGTCCGGCGGCCTCCACATCACCAACGATGACGATGAGGAGGATGCAATGATCGCAGTGGGCGTGGACACGCACAAGCACGAGCACGTAGCCGTGGCACTCAACGAGCTCGGCGAGTTGTTGGGCGAGATCGTGGTCGCGGCGAGCCCGGCTGGCTACCGCGAGCTGATGAAGTGGTTGAAGGGCCTCGGCGGCGGTGTGTTGGTCGGGATTGAGGGCGCAGGCAGTTACGGCACGGGGCTGTGCAAACATCTGCAGGACGTCGGGATGCAAGTGATGGAGGTCGAGCGTCCCCGGCGGCGTGATCGCCGGACGGGCAAGTCTGACCGGATCGACGCGCTGCTGGCCGCCAAGAAGGTACTCGCCCGTGAGGGCCTCTCAACCCCCAGGACGTCCGGTACGCGCGCCGGGCTCGCGGCGCTGCTGGTCGCCTACCGTTCGTGTGTGGGCGAGCGCACGAGGCTGCGCAACCAGATCCAGTCGCTGAACGTCACCGCGCCGGTCGCGCTGCGCGAGCGGATCGGCGACGGCGACGGTGCGCAACTCGTACGCCGGCTTGCCTCAATGCGTGCGCGTACGAATCTCGATGTCGAGGAGGCGACGATCTTCGAAGTGCTACGAGCCCTCGCACGCCGCGCCCGTGCGCTGGACGAGCAGACCCACCGCTACCAGCGCGAGATCGCTCAAATGGTCCGCTCCCTGGACGCGACGCTCCTCGATGAGCCCGGCGTCGGGCCGATCTCAGCGGGCAAGCTACTCGCCTGCGACCCGGCAAGGTTCAAGAGCGAGGCAGCGTTTGCGCGCGCCAATGGCACAGCGCCGCAACCAGCATCCTCGGGCAAGACAATCCGGCACAGACTCAGTCGCGGCGGGGACCGCCAAGTCAACAACGCGATCCACACGATCGCGCTCAGCCGCTCGATGCATCACCCTGAGACGCGCGCCTACCTCGACCGTCGCATCAGCGAGGGAAAGACCAAACGCGAGGCGATGCGCTCACTCAAGCGACACCTCTCCCGGCGCCTCTTTCAACAACTCATCAAGGTGCCCTTGACTTCATAGAAGCATCTCTAACGCTGGGGATTCGGCGATTCGTCCTCCGGCGTTGTGGCGTGGAACGGTGTGGGGGCTGTTTGCACTTTGTTTGCACCCTGCGACAGCCTCAACGGCTGCCCGATGTCCCCGTCGAGCAGGTGGACGTACGTAGCGAGCGTGAACGCGGCGGAGTGATGGCCGAGCCACCGCTGGACCTGCACGACGTTACGCCCCTCGGCGAACAGCATCGATGCGCAGGTGTGACGGAAGGCGTGGAACCCGACCCACTCCAGGCACGCCTCCTCGCGTGCCGGCTGGAGGACGCGGCGGCGGACGTTCCCCTGGTTCAGGAGCGCCCCGTTGCTGGCTGGCCAGACCAGATCGTCGTCTCCCGGCCACTCGGTCTCCTTGCGTCGCGCACGAAGCGCCAACACGAGCTCGGGGTCGAGCGGTATCTCCCGTTTGCCGTACTTGCTCTTTGGAGGACCCATGCGGCCCTTCACGAACGCGCGGCGGATCTTCACGTGCGGGGTGGAGCCGTCGAGCTCCAGGTGCCGCCACTGGAGCGCTACGGCTTCGCTGATCCGTACGCCGGTGGAGGCCAGGAATATGAAGAAGAGTCGCCAACGGTCGGGGAACAGCGCGAGCAGTGTCGCCAGGTCGTCGTGGCTCATTGCCCGGACATCCTCCTCGTCGAACTCCTCGGCGTCCGGCCGGTGTGGCAGGTCCACGTCTCGAGCCGGGTTGGAGCGGACCAGGCCCTCCCGGACTGCCGTGGCAAGGCACGCGCGCAGCGGCGCCAGGGTGTTCCGCACGGTGGCATCCCCCAGCGCCTTCCCCTGCTTCTGCTCATCGCAGAGCCACGCCACGAATCCCGCAACGCGGCTCGGCGTGACCTCCGTCAGCCGCAGCCGCTCGGGGAAGTACACGAGCACGAACCGCTCGAGCTGGCGTCGGTATTCATCGCGGGTGTTCTCCCGGAACCCGCGGCGGCCACGCCCCTGATAGCGCTCGACCCACTCCCTTGCGTACTCGTGCAGCGTGACCCGGGAGCGTCCGTCGAACTCGCCCCGCTCGATGTCTGTCGCCCGCGCAGCCTTCGCGCGGCGGGCCTCATCGAGAGTTCTGAACGTCTCATACCGCTGCTTGCCATTCTCGCGGTAGGCGATCATGTAACGGGAACCGCGCCTGTAGACACCCGGTGTCCTTGTCTTGATCGTCTTCGCAGCCATCACTGCCTCCGTTCGATCGGCATCGCCACAGTTTCCTCCACATACCGGCGCGCCTGAGCCGTCAGCGGCACTGCGGCCAGAGAGCCGACCAGCGCAACCACCAGCAATCATCATCCACTGGCATCACACCTCATCTTTAGTCGTGTCTCGCCCGCTCTTGCAATGCGTTGGGGCCTTGCGCTCCCTCGGCACGAACAAGCCCGCGAGCAGGGCGCCCGGCAAGACCTCCAGCGCGTCCGCGAGGATGAGGAGCATCGATAGGTGCGGTTTTCGCCGCCCCAGCTCCAGCGCGCCGAGGTGGGTCCGATGAACGTTGGCGATCTCCGCGAGCGTTTCGAGCGAGACGTTCCGGCGCTTGCGCTCGGCGCGCAGCTTCTCACCGAACGCCCGGAGCAGCCGGGCGCGCTCGGCCATGTAGGCGTCATTCTCGGCCACCACGTCTCGCCCCCTCATATGCAGATCGCCCCCATGCGGTCGATATGCACCGCGCACCGGGATGCCCGCACCAGCTCCCCATCGCGGACCGCGACACCCTCAGCGACCAGCCCGTCGAGCGCGTACCGGACGCCCCCCGGGTCACAGCCCTCCAGCTCCTTTTCGACCTCCGCGACCGTCCACCACCGGGGCTCCTCGTCCACGGCGAGTTGCCGCGTATCCCGGAGCAGCACGAACATGACGTGCTCCTCTCCCTGCCGTTCGCCAGTGGCACCGGTGGCGACCTCTCCCATCTCGTCGAGGAGCCCACGCAACGCCTCCGCACGGCTGGTCGCCACAGGGCGGCCGACTTGACCCTCGAGCGTCGTCTCCAGATAGCTCTCGTCGGCGTTGAGCTGAGCTTTGAGTGCAGCCTGTAGCGCGCGGTGGTACTGGTGCACGTCGATCTCTATGGCCTCTTGCTTGCCGGCCGCGGCCCAGCCCAAGCGGTCGAGGAGCGCTCGCGTGCCGTCCACGAGGACCATGAGCACCACGAACTCCTCGAGGCTCCCTGGGCGCTCGCTCTCCAGGTCCGCGGCCAGGTCGTGCGCTTCCTCGATCTCGCCGTGCAGCTCCCGGCACACGGCGCCGCGTACGAGCCGGACGAGCGCTGCGGGGATGGTGATGGCGTCTACGCTGGACATTTCAGATCGAGATGAGCTCGAGGGTGTCCAGGCGTCGGGCGCATGGTGACGCTTCGACGTGCTCGCCGTCGAGAATCACCACACCCTCGGCCTCCAGCGCTGCCAAGGCGTCGCTGATCGTCAACGGCTCGATGTCCTCGATCTCGTGCTCTAGGTCGACGCGCTCCCACCGCTGCGGGTGGTCGTTGCGGAGCAACTGCAGCGTGATGCCCCGTTCGGCTATCCGCCGTTCCTCCTCTTTGCTCATCGTGCGCTTGGTCATCTTCGGTTCCTCCTTGTGGTTGGAGGCTCCGGGGGCGGCTCTAGCGAGGAAGACACCCAGCCCGTACCGATAGGGTGTCTGGCGCGCCGGGAGTTCTCGCTCTCGGTGCCGCGCCGGGGGCCGTTCTAGCGGTGCCCCGGCACTGTTTATGGACGAGCCAATACTATCAAAACCAGACCAAAACGGCTCTGGTGTGTGGGGTAATGCAGCGCGAGCGTTCCCGACGTGAGCAAGCCCGTCCACTCCACCACTGCCGAACACGATCAACTCGTCCTCGGCCGCGCTCTACGTGAGCTGCGCCGCCGGGCCGGGCTCACTCAAGAGCAGCTCGCCGACCGCCTCGATGCGCACCCCACGTTCGTCGGTCGGGTCGAGCGGGGCCAGCGCGGGGTGCGCTGGAACACCGCCATGCGTTTTCTGCGCGCTCTCGACGCCGACCTGCACCAGCTCGCCGACGCAATCGACTCGCAGCGCGATTGAGCGATAGCGCTGGCGCACACTCGCTGGCACCCATTCGATCGAGCCGTTCGCGCGGTCTGGGTGCGAGTCGTTCATCGGCTGGCCTCCAGGTAGGCGTCGAGGTCGGCGGGCCGGAACAGGAGTCGTCGACCGTCGCGGCAGGGGTGCAACTTCCCGAGCTGCACGAGGTCATGGATGCGATCCGGCCTGCAGGCAAGGTAGTCGGCAGCGCCCCTGGTGTTGAGCCAACGCGGGGCGGCCGGGCGCTCGAGGTCGGTGACGATCGCCGCGGCACGCTCGGCGATCTGCTCGACCACCTCGGGGGGCACATCGAGCGCGAGCGCGACCCCGCTCGGCTTTGCCGGACTGGCCACCCGGCACGGCCGAGATGCCTGCGGTCTCGGCGATGGATACGCAGCCGGCGTGGCGCTGGCGCTCATCCGCTCGTCCCGTGGGGGCCTCGGAGGCGATGCCGTCGAGCGCGCCGGGTCACGTCGGGAAGGATCGGGTAGCAGTCTTGCCATGCGACACCGCCATCTTACACCAAATAAGCAAAAGAAACCCTATCTAAGGCTTCCCGATCTTCCCGCCGAGCAACCCCATCCGGCCATTGGAGGGGCGGTGTTGCATTCTGTCTGCAAGCGCGCTACGATGACCAAATGAACACAACTAGCAGCATCAGCACTGAGGAGCGTGTACTCAGCGACTTCCGGGAAGCGCTTGACGGTTGGCGCAATGCCCTGGATGCGCACCGCATGGCGCCCCCTGACCACAACTTCAGCGCGCGCCTGGCCAGTCTTGCCCGCGCCGCGAGCGAGGAGGCCAGCGCCTGCAGGGCGGCGGACGCGGCGGGCTTTGACTGGCCGCCTCACCGCGCGGCGGACTCCAGGCCACCGTATGAGCTTCAGCCCGGCACCGGCCGTCGCGGACCCGAGGGCCTCTGGCGGCGCTTCGATGAAGCCGTCGCGCAGCTGAACACGATCGCGACCGGCCAGAACATGCTCGAGGTCGCGCGTGCCTATGAGGAGCTCGCCGCCGCCGCCGGCGAGCTCGCAGACGCGATCGAGCGCGAAGACAAGGCGAGCGGCGTGCGGCCCCGCGCCCGCGCGCGACGCTCGGCGTAGGCCCCCGGGAGACCCTCCCTCCCCTCGCGGGCTCCGGGTCGGGGTCGCGCGCGCCCGTAGGCGAGCGTGCGGAGCAGTAGGCGTGGGTCGGCGACTCTGGTAGGTCGAACAGCCCCAAAGGGGCTATCCTTTGGGGCAGCGGGGTGGGCCTCGTACCAGCCGGTTTGGGGTTCGTCGCGCTGAACGGTTCGTAGGAGGGTCTCTCCAACGCAACTCGCGCCGCACACCCCCGCCGCTCGCGCATACCGCGGCAACACCGTCGGTTCGCTTGAGAACGTCCGCCCCGCGGGTTCAGGAGCGCTTGGATGGCAGCACGGGGGCACCCGTCTCGTCCCATACCGACGCTGGGCGCTCGGCGTCGCGGCGGCGGTGGGGCAGCCCGAGGGTCTCCGGCGCCCAGAGGTCGCGGCGGGTCGCCAGGGAGCTGCTGTCGGCCTGTGCGCGGGCGAGGAGCGCGTCGACGTGCTCGCGTCGTATCCGGAACGAGCGGCCGATCTTCGCCGCGGGCAGCGCGCCGCTGTCGATCCAGTTGCGGATCGTCTGAGAGGTCACCTGGAGCTCCTCGGCGACCTGGGGCACGGTCAGGATCTGCTGCTCAACCATAGCCAAATAAGCCAAACGATATCTGCATGGTAGGGCGTATGATAGAGCAGCGATGGCCGGAATGCGTAGAGGAACGATGATGCCGCCCCGTGACGGCGACGGCACCACCGGCGATGAGGAGCTGGTCGCGCAGATCATCCCTCTGCGCCGCCGCGCTGGCCCGATAGCCGCGCCGCAGAGCCTCGATCGCAGGCCGCGGGAGGTGCTCGCCCCGCCGCGGAACCCTCCGGCGCCCACCGAGCGCTCGGTCTGGGATCAGCCAATGCCCGAGCTGCGCCGCCGCCCGATACCCGACTCCGTCTGGTCCGCCGACACGCCCACCCCCAACGCCCCCCTCCACGTGGGTGGGCCAGCTCGATGGGCACTGATGCCCGCGGCAGTGGCCGCCGTGGCCGTCGTCGCTGTGGCGCTCGTCGTCGGCGGGCTCCTCCTCGCCCAGCCCCACCGTGCCGCTCAGCACACGGGCTCATCCACCTCGCACGCCCGGGTGTCGGCGAGCTATAACCGAATGTTGTGGACGGCGTTGAGGGGAGAGGCGGCGTACCTTCCCGGTTGTTGAAGACCGAAGCCGGTGATGGCCGGCAGGAAGGCACGCCGATGACGAATGTTCGCACGCTCCCCGTCGGGGAGGGCAACGAGGAGATCACGCTCGCGCTCGATGAGCTCGCGCGGGAGGGCGCGCGGCGGATGATTGCCGCCGCGCTGAGGGCGGAGGCTGACGAGTACGTCGAGCGGTTCAGCGATGAGCTGGACGGCGACGGGCACAGGGAGGTGGTCCGCAACGGTCGCGCGCGGGAGAGGAAGGTGACGGTCGGGTCGGGCACGATCGGGGTCCGGGCGCCGAGGGTCAACGACAAGCGCGTCGATGAGGAGGGTGAGCGTAAGCGGTTCAGTTCGCGGATCTTGCCCGCCTATGCGCGGCGCTCGCCGAAGGTCGGGGAGGTGATCCCGATCCTGTACTTGCGTGGCCTGTCGACCGGTGATTTCCGTCCAGCGCTTGAGGGCCTGCTCGGCGAGGACGCCGCGGGGCTGTCTGCGACGTCGGTCAGTCGGTTGTGTAAGGAGTGGGAGGCTCACCACGACCGGTTTCGTCAGCGGCTGTTGAGCTTCAGCCGCTATGCGTACCTGTTCATGGACGGGATCCATGTCCGGGTTCGCCTCGGCGAGGATCCCAAGGTGTGCCTGCTGATCGTGATCGGCGTCCGCGAGGACGGCGTCAAGGAGTTGCTCGCGGTCGAGGATGGCTACCGCGAGTCGACCGAGAGCTGGGCTGGCGTGTTCCGCGATCTGAAGCGTCGTGGCATGAACGAGCCCAAGCTCGTCGTCGGCGATGGCGCCCTGGGCGCGTGGGCGGCACTCAGGGACGTGTTCCCCGGCGCGGTCGAGCAGCGCTGCTGGTTTCATGCAGCGGGGAACGTGATCGACGCTCTCCCCAAGCGCCTGCAACCGCGCGCGAAGGGACTGCTGGGCGAGATCATCGAGGCCTCGACCCGCAAGGACGCCAAGCACGCACTCGAGGTGTTCCGTGAAGAGTACGGCGCAAAGTACCCCAAGGCGCTGGCGAAGCTCGACCGCGACTGGACACCGCTGACGGCGTTCTACGACTACCCCGCCGAGCACTGGCGGCACCTGCGGACTACCAACCCGATCGAGAGCTCATTCGCGACCGTCCGCCTGCGAACCCGCGTCACCAAGGGCGCTGGCTCGAAGACCGCTGCACTCGCGATGGCCTACAAGCTGCTCGAGTCAGCGCAGGGGCGCTGGCGCCGGTTCAACGGCCACGAGCTCGTCGCCGAAGTACTCGACGGCGTGAAGTTCAAGGACGGCATCAAGGCAACAGACGACGAGAACCAAGACAACCAGACGACAGACGAGAGGGTCGCCGCCTGATCATCCTTCGTCGCCAAATCCACAACATTTGACAATTGCTCGGTGTCGGCGAGTGCCGCCCACGCAAGCGCGAAGTCGCGCTCGACGGCATCTCACCGCGCGTCCGCCAGCGGCACAGCGCTCCACCCCCACGGTACGCAGGGCCGGCACACTCCCCGCGCGGCGGCGACACATCCCGCGACGGGAGCCACTCATACCGTCGGTGCCTCCACTCCCGCGAGTGCCGGCGCCGGCACTTCCGCGACCGTCCAGGAGGCCTCGGCGCCACCTCCAGCGTCCCCAGTGCTCGCCGCGGGAGCACCGGCAGCCAGCACGCCGCAGGACACGGGGGGCTCGTCCGCAGCACCAACGGCTCATACGGCGCCAAAGGCACGCACGGAAGGCGGCGCCTCCAGCGAGTTCAGCTTCGAACACTGACTCTCTGCGGCCGTTCTGATCCCATCGTCGATCGAGCAGTCGGCCGGCCGCCGGCCCGGCCCCCGCTGCACGCCCTGTCAAGGCCCTTCAGGGCCGTACCCCTTGCGGGTTGACAGGGTGTGCCACACTGCCCCGCTCGGCGGGGGCCGGGGGACTGCGCTCCGCCGCGGTCGGGGTCCCCGGCCAGGCGCAGCCTGGTTGGGGAGCGGCGGACGATCGACCGTAACTCGGCTGTTTGCCCGGGCAGGAACGTTCGCGTTGACGCGGGCCACGGAAGGCCCGCGCACACTGCGCCCGGATACCTCACCGACTCACGTGGACGATCCCCCCTGAACACGAGAGCACATGTCACGCGCAGTTGCTCGTCGGCGCGCGGGGACTCTGGCGTTCTCAGCGCCCGAACGGGCTGTCCGCCTCGGGCTCGTCTCCGGCGAGCCGCTCGATAGTTTTGAGGAGGCTGTGCGTCTTTGCCGGCGCTCGAGTCTCGATGGGCGCCGGCGGACCGGCCGGATCCTCTGAAGCGGACTGGGGGAGCGCTTCGGCTGCCCGCCGGCCCGCTTCTTCGCTGAGGCGGGCGAGTTCCTCTTCATCGAAGCCTTCGTCGTCTTCCTTGAGGACCTCCCGGGCTCGGGTCAGATCCTCCTCCTCCACGAGTATGTCGCGTCCGCTGCCGAGCGCTGCTCGCGGGCCTCCGGCACCGCGCATACTCGCAATGCCTGCGTCGGACAGCCGAGCGATGAGCAGGCTCTGCTCGACTGGGCTGCTGGCCGTGGTGAGGACCTTGAGCATCTGCGCGAGAGACTTTACTTTCGTTCGCCGTTCGCTCGTAGGCGACCTGCCTGCTGGGCTACAAGGCACCAGAGCCGGGCTCGCGCTCGCCGCCGCGCCGGTGGCGTCCGACGCGACGCCTTTTCGATCTTCAAAGTCTCCGCCGGCCGTGGTGGATCTCGGTCAAGAGGCGGAACCCGAGGGCAGCAAAGCCGGTTCCGGTTTGGGAGATAGTGGGTCAGTTTGACCGGTGGCGGCTTGCTCGCCGCCTGCGCAGCGACGCCACCAGTGCAGTCGCTGCGAACACCCAAAACACGCCTGCTCCAAAAGCCTTCAGATCTGGTGCTGTAAGGATGAACAGCAGCAACCCGAGGAACGCACCGAAGATCGCGAGCCAGATCGCCTCAACTGGCGGCAGGCGCTTGCGGGGGAACGCTATCCATCGCGCAGCCTCGACCCATCGTGCCATAGGGCCCACTATACGCCCTGGGCCGACCTATATGGCCCACCGGGCCAGTGGCGCAACACTCCTTGCGACCCGCCAGGGGCTAGCCAAATCAAACTGACCCGCTACCGGTTGGACCCGCCAAGGGAGCCTCTGAGCCGCGCAGATCATCGCCACGATCGCCAGCGCCACGGAGAGCATCAAGCCGGCGCGGTCTGTGTCCAGGAAGGTTCACAGGCCGATGCCGTCAGGGATCTCGACTTCGAACGCTGAGGGCCGGCCTCTCTGTCGAGTATGACGGGAGCGGATCGGCAAGTCGCTCATGCTGCCGTCTCGTTGTCTGGTGGGCGATGGGTCGTCATGCCCCCGGGTGGCGAGTGCGAGTGCCCGTGCGGCGAGGTCGCTTGCCTGTTCGGCCAGTTCGAGCGCCTGTGCGACTTTGATGTCGGCGGCTTCGATTCGGGTGTCGGCTGGGTCTCGCTCGAGCGAGTCCTGGATCTCGGTCTCGGTGCAGCCGGCGGCGCACTGGAGCGCGATCGACCCGCCGTAGCCGTGCTCGCGGAGCGTGAGCGTCCAGTCGGGCACCCGGCAGAACGGGCAGACTGCGTGCCAGGTGGATAGGTGGCGCTCGTCTCCCTTGTAGGGGAGGCCGTGCGCTCGCAGCCGTTCGAGTGCGTGATCGAGCGGTTGCGCGAACGGGTCTCTTCGGCGGCGTCTATCGCCGGTCGGCGCGCTGCTGTGAGGCTTCACCGTCGGCCGTGCCCTTGGTCGTTTGCGTCGAGCCTGGCCCGCCACCCGTCCGCTGTTGCGGGCGAGCGGGAGGGGCGCGCGGCTGGGGAGGGAGAGCCGGGCGCCCCTCCCACGGGGGGCGGTGTCAGGCCGCGGCGGCATGCCCTCGGCCTCGGCGGCGATGCCGCGGTGGGGGTGGGGGGCGTGCGGGGTCGCTGCCGCGGGGGGCGGCGAGGAACTCGACGTGGCCGACTGACTCCCGTAGTCGTGGCGCTTGGTGCCGTCCTCGGTCTCCCACTCGTGGTACTGCAGGCGGCCGGTGACGGCGACGAGCCAGCCCTTGGCGAGGACGCGCGCGGCGGCCTCGCCGCTGTTGCCGAAGCACGTCGACGTTGATGTAGCCGGTCTCGCGCGCCGGGGGCCAGGCCGTCGACGGCGAGGCGGAGCTTGCATACGGCGGTGCCGCTGGGCAGTGAGCGCAGCTCGGGGTCCTGGGTGAGGCGGCCGGTGAGGTTGATGCTGTTCATGTGGATCCCTCCTTGAGGGTGGTTGTGTGTGGTGTGACTGATGTGCCCCGGCCCGCCGCCGAGCGGCGCGGCGCGAGCCGGGGTGTGCGAGGGAAGTCGCGTAGGAGCCGGAGGGCGCGGCGGGGTGCTCGCGGCTTGGCGCGGGCTTGCCTTCGGCGAGGGCGCGCAGCGCGGGGTGCGCGTACCAGGGGCGCAGCCGTAGCCATGCGGGCGCGAGGCGGCCGTAGATCAGCAGCGCGGTGTCGGGGTCGGACTGGCGGACGCGGTTGGGGGTCGCGAGCGCGCGGAAGTCGCTGCTGATCGTCCGCGAGCCCGGTTGGAGGGCGCCGGGGCGGTGGGTGGAGACGCGGGTGATCTCCTCCTCGCCGAGGGTGTGGCGGAGGTATTCGAGGGTCGCGCGGTCGCCGATCCCGGGGGTGAAGAGGCGCGCGCGGTGGTTGGCGATGATCGTTTCGGCGCGGTCGCGGCCCCAGCGGTCGGTGGCCTGGCTGATGTTCTGCAGGACGGTGAGCAGCTGCACGCCCTGGCCGGGGCCGGTGGAGGCGATCTCGTCGAGGTTCGGCAGCGGCGCGATGTTCGCCGCCTCGTCCAGCGCGAGCAGCAGCGCCGGGTCGATCGGCTTGCCGGTCTGGGCGGAGCGCTCGAACGCGCCGGCGGTGATGTCGGCGACCAGGGCGGTGAAGAGGCCGCGCAGGCGGCGCTGGTCATCCGCGGGCGCGATCAGGTAGAGGGTGTTGGGGCCGTCGAGCAGCCAGCTGGCGGTGATCTGGCTGTCGCCCATCGTCGCGGCGGCGATCGCGGGCTCCTGCCACGGGTCGAGCGCGGTCGCGATCGTCTGCAGCAGGCTTGAGCGAAAGCGCGGGTCGGCTTCCCACACCGATCGCAGCGCCTCCAGCGCCGGTTGCGCGCCGGGGGACGGGCTGGTCTCGAGCAGCTCGGTCGGCTCGTCTTCGCCTGTTGTTGCGATCCAGGCGAGGATCTCGCGCATCGTCAGGTCGCCGTGCGCGGCGGCGAGCAGCAGCGGCGCGAGGAACCGCGCGCCGGCGGGCCGCCAGAAGGTCTCGTCGGCGTTGCGCGCGGCGCCGTGGTCGCCGACGCCGAGCAGCCTCGCGGCGGTGCGCCGCGCGCCCTCCCAGGTGCGGGCGGCGGCGATCGGCGACCACGCGGTGTGCGGCAGCCCGGTGGAGCTGGTCGGGTCGAAGATGCAGACCTCGCCCCTGCTGGCCCTGGCGGCGTGGGTGTCGTGGACGACGTCGCTCTTGATCGACGTGGAGAGCGCCGGGCCCTCCCACTCCAGCAGCGCGGGCACGACGAGCCCGGTCGTCTTGCCCGACTGCGAGGGGCCGAGCACCATCACCGACGCGCGCGGCTCCGCGGCGATCATCGTGCCGTGGTGGACGCCGAGCGTCACCCTGCCCGGCTCGGGGCCGCGGACGCGCAGCGCGTCGAGCTCGCCGCGGGAGGCGAACCGCGCGGCGCGCGCTGCCTTCCCGCGCCGCGATCTGCCGTGTGAGGAGAAGCACCGTCCCGGCGAGCAGCGCCATCAACGCCGAGGAGGTAGAGCGCTGTCGGCGGCGGGCCGAGGAGCACGTGCCGGGCGGGGTGCTGTGCTCGGTCACGCTGGTGCTCCAGCGGCGTGCTGCCTGGCGTGGGTGTGCTCCGGGGGCGCTCGGCGGGGTTCGCGTGGGGCCATCGCGGCGTCGGTCGCGGTGAGCGCGCGCTCGCGCTGGGAGCGGATGTGGCGCACCTCGTAGGAGCGCCCGCCGATCCGCCACAGCGCGACGCCCTGCGGGTAGTGGCCGATGCGCTGCGCCTCGGTGCTGGAGAGCCCGAGCGCTGTCTCGCGCGCGGGGCCTCCTCGGGGTGCTGGCGGTAGACGACGACCGTCCCGGTCTCGGCGAGCAGGCCCTTGGCGAGCGCCTGCTGGCGGGTGCCGTGGTCGCCGGCGGCGTCGAGGTCTGAGAGGCGGTGCAGCACCATCCAGTGCTGCACGCCGGTCTGCGCGGCCGAGCTTGAACGCGGCCTGGTAGTACTCGCCGAGCCCCGCGATCGGCAGCGCGCGCCACCCCTCGTCGTTGACCCGGATCGTCTTCTCGCGCCTCCCGGCCGGCGGCGCTGTGCCTGCAGGGTGCGGTGCATCCGCTTGGCGTCAAGGAACGCGGTCGCGCAGACCATCGTGATCGCGAGCGCGAGGTCCGAGGTGGCGCTGCCCGCCGCGACCCTGGAGATGTCCAGTGAGAGCGCGGGCGCGTCCCACACGTTCTCGCCGTGGCTGGTCGGCGCGTCGAACATGCCCCGCAGCGGCCCGTGGCAGAGGCGCATCAGCGCCAGCGCGACTTCGCGCAGGTGCTCGCGTGCAGCCTCGTGGGTCAGGTCGAGCGCCTGGGTGACGCGCTCCGCGGGGTCGCGCAGCTGCTCGACGACGTGCCCGATGCACACCTCGCCGGTCGGTGTGCTCGTCGGCGGCCGCGAGAGCCTCGACGACGCCGACGGCCTCGGCCTGGCCGAGCGGCCGGCCGAGCATCGCGTGCGCGACCGCCTGCAGCAGGCCCTCGCGCATCTCCGGGGTGCCGATCCGCGTCAGCGGGTTCAGCCGCGTCTCGCCGCCGGGCTCCAGGCGCAGCACGACGCCGCCGAGGGCGTGCACGAGCTCGGCGTACTCGCCCTTGGGGTCGATGATCTCGCAGCGGCGGCCGAACACGCGGGAGCGGTACAGCCAGCTCTTGGTCAGCGAGCTCTTGCCGTAGTCCGGCATGCCCGAGCACGAGCGTGTTCGCGATCGACGAGCACCCCGCGCTGGTAGAGCAGCCACGGGTCATACACGAACGACCCGCCGTGCAGATCCGAGCCGATGTAGACGCCCCGCGCGCCCAGCCCGGCCTCGGCGACCGCGGGGTAGGCGGCCTGGAAGTGCGCGGTCGAGACCTGGTGCCCGGCGCGCTCTCCGGGGCGCAGCAGCCGCCCCAGGCCGCCCGGTCGCGCGCTGGGAGAGTTCGCGCTCGCAGGCCGCGCGCCGCGCGCGCTGCTCCAGGCGGGCGCGCCCGCTCGCTCACGGCGCGCCTCGCGGCGCTCGCGGCGCTCACCCTGGCGACTCATCGCAGCCCCCGGCACAGCGGCAGGCCGTAGGTGAACGCCTCGGCCTGCTGGCCCCACATCCGCTCCAGGCGCAACGGCGCGCGCTTGGCCTCGAGCTCGACCCGGGAGACGTCGCTCTCGAGCTCCGCGAGCGCGTCCGGTCCACCTGACGGGACGCTGACGGTGACGTAGGCCGCGTAGCGGACGGCGGCGTGGCCTTCGGCGAGCTCACGCTCGCGCTCGCTCGGCGGCGCGGTCGCGCTGGGACTGGCGCTGGCTGGTGCGCTGCCCGACCCGGGCGCGGAGGCTCTGCTCGGTCGCGGTCTCGGTCGCGGCGCGCTCGGCCTGGCGGATCGCGCGGCTCGGGCCCGACGAGCTCCATGCACATCGCGATCGTCCGCGTCGTCCGCGAGTCCATCAGCAGCGGCTGCAGGAACAGCGCGCGCACATCGATCCGCGGCCACTCCGCCGCCCACAGCGTGCAGTGCAGCGCGCCGTCGGCCGCGAGGTGCGACCAGTGCTCCGCGCGTGGCGATCGGCGCCGGCGGTGTGCGGCGCGATCCCGCTGTCGCCGAGGAGGGTGCGGTCGAGCTGGCGTTGGCGGCCGCGCCGTGCCCCACGGGTCATAGGCGTCGCGGATCGCGGCCGCCAGGCCGCGGCGGGTCAGCACGCCCGTGACGGTGATCGCCGGCCCGGTCGAGCAGCTCGATCAGCTGCCCGACTTCCCCGGCGAGCACGGCGAGCGCGCCGAGGTCCCCGCCGCCCATCCGGTGATCGCGCGCCTGCGCGGCCGGGCGCTGCGCGTCGACCTGCAGCGCGAACAGCAGCTCGTGCTCCTCGGCGACGTCGCCGGCGCGGCCGATCAGCTGCAGGTAGGAGACCAGCTCCTCCGGCGGGTCCTCCAGGCGTCGCGTCCGGGCGCTTGGCCTCGAGCAGGTAGTCGCCGAGCGCGTCGCCGTCCCCGGGCAGCGTGCGCTCGATCCACGCGACGCGCCGCACGGCGGAGTCATCGCGCGCGAGCGCGGCGAGCACCGCGCCGTAGTCCTGCAAGGCGCTGCTCGCGCTCCTCCGGGCCCAGCAGCGCGAACGCGCGGCCCCGCACGCGCAGCGCCGCGGTGAACGTGCGCGCGCGGCGGTCCTTGACGACGCCGAAGCGTGCGTGCTCGTAGCGCGCAAGCTCGCCCTCGAGGAACTCGAGCTCCGCCAGCTCCGCCGGGAGCGACCACGGCTCGCTGCGGGCGCTGCGGGTCAAGCTCCCCCGTCGGGAGCGCGACGAGGTGGCCGAGCTGCGCGCGCTGGGCGCGAAAGCGCGCGCGGGCGCTGTAGCGGCCGAGCAGGAACCGCACCGTCACCGGCGCCCACTGCTCGAGCGTGTGACCGCGCACCGGCACCAACAGCACGCCCGCGGCGAGCGCGAGGAGCACCAGCGCGAGCGCCAGCCCCCGAGCCCGCCGAGCCGCAGCGCGCCGAGCGCCAGCGCACCGGCGAGGATGAACCCGAGCAGCTGCGGGATCCGCAGCCCGAGCAGAAACCCGCCCGCGGGGTGCGGCGCGAAGCGGTAGGTCGTCTCGCTCACCGCTACGCCTCCTGCTCCTCGCCAGCCGGGGTCGCGTGCTGGGTCTGGCCGCGAATGGACGCAGGGTCAGCGCCGTCGAGCGCGGACCGGCCGCGCCGCGACGGCGAGCGCTGGAGGCCCGGCGCGGATCCCGCCATGTGGGAGCGGAGCGCCGCCCGCGGTTGCGACGCGCGCTCAGCCGGCTGCGTGGCGGACTCCTCCTCGGTGGTGAGCAGGGGCGCCGGCGGAGCCCCCGGCCGGACGTGGGGGAGGGGCGTCCGTCGGGGCTCCGCCGGCAGCTGGTGGCATCGCGCGAGCGTCGCCCGGCTGCCCGCCCGCGGGAGCGCCGCTTGAGGGCTCCCGGCCAGTGTCTCCTGGCGCTCTCAGCGCCGATGAGCGTGGCAGTGTCCTGCGGCTGCGAGCCCACTCCCGGCTCGCGTGAGTCGCCTGCGCCCTCAGATGCGGCTCATGGCGCCGACACCGGCGGCCGCGCCGACGCTCCCCGCGCCGATCGTCTCCGCGCCGACCGGCAGCGTCCCGTCCTGCAGTCCGCCGCCCGCGCCCGCGCCGTTCTCGGCGGCTGCCGCCGCCCGCCGGGGGCCCGCCGCCGCCAGCGGGCTGCCCCACCGCCCGGATCACTGCTCGCCGCCAGCGCTCCCGGGGCCACCGGGCGCGCCGCCGCCCGGTCCGCCCCGGCTCCCCCCGTCGCCGCCGAGGTTGCGCAGGCCGCCTGCGCTGCGCACCGAGCGGCCGTGCTCATCGGCGACCGCGGCTCCCGCCGGCGGTGCGCAGACCGGCGGCCATGTAGGCGCTCTCGGCGTCGGCGGCGAGCAGGTACATCAGCGCCCACGGCGCGAACGCGGCCAGCGCGAAGATCACGATCGCGGCGAGGATCGTCCCGACCGAGCCCGATACCCCGCCGCCGAACGACAGGCCCGCCGCCGCCGCGTTGCCGGCGAAGCGAGAGCACGATCAGCGCGACCGGCTTGAGGATCACGAACAGCAGCAGCAGCCGCCCAAGCCGGCCCGGCCACGAGCCCAGCGCGGGCCAGATCGACGCGGCGAGCGCGACCGGGAAGAACAGGACGGCGATGTAGATCGCGGCGTCGCGGACGATCAGCTCGAGCCACACGAACATCGCCGCGAACACCTCGACCAGCGCGATCAGCGTCGCCAGCGCCGAGGAGCCGAAGCCGCCGAACCCGCTCGTGCCCCACGCGTGCGCGACCGTCGCCCAGAACGTGTGCGGGGAGCTCGCCAGGACCGCGCTTGAGATCTGGTCGGCGATCCCGAGCCCGATCACGGTCAGCGCGACGACCAGACCCGTGCCGATGCCCGCCCGGGCGATCCCCGCGAGCGCACCGGCGAGCGCCTCCGGGCTGCGGCGGATCGCCGCGGAGGCGAGCGCGATCAGCGCGACGAGCAGCCCCAGCGCCGCGCCGAGATCGGCCATCGGCGCGAACTGCGCCTCAAACCACGCCGACTGCAACTGCGGCGTGGTCGTCTGCGCATCTCCGCGGCGACGAAGCCCGTGACCTGCGTCGCCGCGCCGATCATCCAATTCGCGACCACGTTCGAGGATCCCGTTCCCGACCGCACCCGCCGCGCTGCCCGCCGACCGCTTCACGCCGCGCAGCCCGCCGCGCCGCGAGACACCGTTCGTGATGCCGTTCACCACTCCGCCGATGAGCGGCACTTCACCGCCGCACGGCCTGTCCCGCCTTGCAGCTGCCCCAGGCCGAGCGCCGCCTGCACCGGGCGGCCCGGCTGCACGCCGACCGCCGGCGACCATCCCCGCGCGCACCCACAGACCCCCAGCAGACAGAGCCACCAGCACGAGCAGCACCGCAAGCGATCTGACGCGGTGCGAGCACGTCAGCCCGCGCTGCCGTAGAACGGCGCGGTCATACCCGCCAGGCGCGCGAACGCGCGCCGCTCGATCGTTGCCGCCGTCGACGTACACGACCGACGGGACCGGCGCGGGCGTCGGGTCGGTGCTGGAGGCCTCACCAGCCAGCGGCCCGCCTGCCAGCGCAGCGTCGTGTCGACGAGGTTCCAGGTCTGGCGCGGCGCGAGACGCGGGCCCCACACGAACCCGCCGAGCCAGCTCGTGACCGTCGCCTGCTCGGGGGTGTAGCTGTCAAGGCGCCGCGCGGCGATCACCGCGATCCCGCGGCCGCCCTGCCGGTAGTTGCTCATGTTCTGCGCGTCGCGCGCGCGCAGCTGCTGCGCCTGGGCGAGCGTGCTCGCGCGGACCCCGGGCGCGTACGCCTGCGCGACGAGCGCGGCGAACACCGCCGGGTCCTGCTCGACCGACTGCGACGCGAGCGCCAGGTAGTTGTCGGCCGCCGCCAGCGCGCCCGCCGGCGTGTCCCGCACACCGACCGGGACGCCGCCGACGAGCTCGACCGCGCCGGCCGGCGCCCCGCCTGGCCGCGCCGCCGTTCGCCACGAGCACGCCCGACCAGCACGCACCAGCGGCGAGGACGCACACCGCGACCGCGGCGAGCGCGGACGGTGGCCAGGTTCGCTCGCGCATCATCAGCCGAGCCCGTAGGCGAACTGCAGGATCGCCGCGGCCGCCCCGATCAGGAACGCCACGCCGACGCAGACCGCCATCCCGATCTTGCCGCCGACCGCGGTGTGGTCGTTGCCGATCCGACCGCCGACCGCCCACACCGCCCCGCCCAGCAGGAAGCCCGCCAGGCACGCCAGCAGCGCGTAGACGGCGATCACGTTGATCGCGCTCTGGATGCCCGTCGCGCCCGGCGCCTGCCCGGGTTCCGGGGTCACCTTGAACGTGAAGCTGCTCGCCGCGATCAGGAGCCTCATCTGCCAATCACCTCCGCTGCCGTGGGTTGAGTACCACGGCATTATAGACCAAATAAGCAAAACAAGTATAGTCTAACGTGAGATGCCTAGTATCTACGTCATAGGCGGACGCTCCACGCAGGAGCACCCATGAAGGGGCTCCTCGCGCTCACCGGGCTACTCGCCGCCGCGCTACCCGCGCTCGCGCGTCACCGCGCTGCTGCTCAGCACCAGCGCACACGGCGGCGCCTGCCAACTCCGCCAGCGAAACACCCACCGGCACCAGCCCAGGCCGGCGCCTGGATCGCGACCGCCTACGGGCCGCCCTGGGGCGGCATCCAAGGCAACGGCATCACCGCCACCGGCCTGAACCTCACCGCCGGGCCACCCGCCTACGAGGTCGCCGTCGACCCCAGCGTGATCCCGCTCGGCAGCTACGTCCACATCACAGCCCAACCCGTTCGGGACCACCAGCGCCTTCTACGCCGGCGACACCGGCGGCGCGATCACCGGCCGAGCACATCGACATCTACGACTGGCACGGACGCGCAAGCCAGAACGCCTGGGGCGCCCGCACCGTCACCGTCACACCCGCACCCCGCCCCGGCACCGGCAACCTGCTCGACGGCGTCGCACCCACACCCACCGCCGGCGAACACGCCGCAGCTGCCCGGCCACCGGCGCCCTCGGGCTCACCCCCGGCCAGACCGCGCGCATCCAACCCGACGGCAGCGCCACCGCGCCCGCGCGAAGCGCCCGCCGCCGTCAAGCTCGCGATCGCCGCCGGCAACCTCATCCACACCCGCCCCTACCCCGAACCCGACCAGCACTACGGCACCCTCGCCCAGCTCTGGCCCGCCTACGACTGCTCCGGCGCCACCTCGTTCGTCCTCTACGCCGCCGGGCTGCTCGGCCCCACCGCGCTCGACTCCACCGAACTCGAGAGCTACGGGCAGCCCGGCCCCGGACGCTGGATCACCGTCTACGCCAACAGCGCCCACGCCTGGATCGTCGTCGCCGGGATCGCGCTCGACACCGCCGACTACGGCGGCCCACCGATCCCCGCCGGCTCGGGGCCGCGCTGGCGCGCCGAACCACTCGCCAACCTCGGCGACGGCACGAGCTACGTCGCGCGGCACCCGGCCGGGCTATGAACGCGGCAGGTGTCCGGCAAAGTACTCGCCGAGTGCTACTCCACAATCGTCTAACTGAGCGATTGGGGGCTTGAGTGCCGCCATCTCGATGCGGCAGGGCATCGAGTTCAGCGCTTTGCGAGGTGATGATGACGACACTCTAGGCCGAGCGCTCGATATCTCGCGGCCTTGATGGGGTCGCAGTACTGGCCGACACGGTAGGCGGGCACAGGTCTGGCGGTCCGGGCCTGCCTTGATGCGCTCGCCTTCGTGGCGCTGCTCCCGCCGCAACCTCCCGCACCAATCGCAATGAGCACGATCGAGAGACCGCTTGCAACCCATGATAGACCCGTCCGTGACATCGGTGAGCCTCAGTCCAGCGTCGCCGACATCGGCTTGCCGCCCTGCATCCAGTAGAGCGTGCTACCCGCGAGCGCGAGGGAGTTTGGTTCGATATCAGCCCCTGCTGCAGCCAAGCGGTTACCAGACCGATCGAGTGTATGAACTGCCGAATAGGTGGTTTCCCATTCATATGTCCTGGGTCCCCCTCTGCACACTTCAGGAACAGGAGGACACACATGTATCCTTTCAGGACCTTTTTCGACTATGAAGGTGGTCCAAGCCACAGACCCATCGCTCTTTACAACGATTGACTTGACTTCCCCTCGACCGACTTCGCCAGGTACGATCGGGAATTCATGTGGAATACTGTGAATCAACTTCCTGGTCCGCAGGTTGAGAACTCGCACTTCATCGCTGCTTTGCTCTTCTCCATCCTCCACGAACTCATAAGCGATCATTGGTCCAGCAAGGGTGATCGAATACGTACCCCCAGAGCCAGACGGACCCCCATACGGCACCGGGCCAAGGTAGTATGGATGCCTTAGCTTACGAGAGCAGCCGAATATATTTGGTAATTCCTTTTCTTGGAAAATGACCGTCTGCGCGTCGGCGGTAACCACCTTCTCATTTGCCGGAGGACAGTGCGGACGAGCCTTCTTGTTGTGCCGCCTGCCCGCAGTCGCCGTTGGCACATTTGCCACGATGCCGACAAGCCCAATCATCGTGATCAGCATGATGCACTGTATCGCCCTAGCGATAGATGGCATCTCAATCCAGAGACGCAGAGTACGGCTTGCCACCCTGCGTCCAATACAACGTGCTGTCTGCGAGCGTGAGCGATGAGGGATCGACTTCGGGGCCAGAGGCCAGCACGCGACTGCCGGACTTGTCGACCGCGTGGACCTGGTACTTGCCCAGTTCGTTGTCCACTTCGAGCATCCACGCCACCGCCCCGTCGCTCTTTACGACGATCGCCACCACCGAGCCGATCCCGACCTGTCGAGGTGTAGGGGTCGGGGACGTGCCCGTTGGAATCCTGTGGAGCAGTCGTCCGTTGCGCAGATCGCGTACGAGCACATGGCTACTCGAATATCCGCCGTTCGCGCCGTTTGAGAACGCTTCATAGGCCACGATCGGGCCGGTCAAGGTCTCTTTGTCGACGCCAGCGGAGCCGCTCGAAGAGCCGCCAGATGGCGGGGGGCCCAATTCGTAGGCACGTCCATCCCTGTAGGCGCATCCGAAGATTCCTTCGGCCTGGTAGCCCCCATGGGGTCCGACGCCTTCGGGCCTGATGTACACCTCCGCCTGCGCATCGGCTGTGACCAGGCGCGAGTGCCGGGGCGGGCACTTCGGGGCTGCCTTGGGCCGTGATCGCGCGGCGCTTGCCAGGGGCGTCGCCGCGAGCAGTGCCAGCAGCAGGACAGAACACAGTGTGGTTCGCCGCATGGCTCCTAAACTACCGCGCCCGTCCGAAGTTGCGGTCGCTGTAGACGTTCGTACGACTTCGGGAGACGGATACGGAGACGCGCCGCTCACGGTGAAACCACCTGCAGGATGGCCGTGAAGCCGCGGCTTCGACTCCCTGTCGGAGGATTTGCTAGGTGCATGCATAGGGCCATACCTGGTCCGATCCGTAGGTCGTTCCCGAAGCGTTGGTAGCGACCGCCCGGAAGTGCAGCGGACCGCAGTTGTTTGCATGTAGGGTGCCGAGTTCAATCGGCTGTAGCCCATCGCCGATCGACTGCGGCGTTCCTTCACCGGTCGTATATTCGCCTGCTTGGCCGAACTGGGGGCCGAGTTCGAAAAGCACGGTCGTGGACATTCCATTTGGAGTGACGATTGCCGAGATATGTAAGCCGGAAAGATCGGTGACGGTCGGCAGGCAACTTCCATCGTTGAACATCAGCACGCAGTATGCCCACCGGGCTTCGCCTTTGCTTTTGTGCGTGGGCTTGTTGGGTTCCGGTGCGGCTTCGACCAGGCCGCTGTCAAACGGGGGGTGTTTTGTTATCCTTTTTTCCCATTCTTCCTGTTCTTTTTCTGTCGGCGCCCGGTACTGGTAGTAGTAGACCCGTTCGATTTTTGAGGAGACACGGTGCAGACCAAGGAAGTCTTCCGCCGCTTTGGTCTGGGACATACGCTGTTCCTGCGGGTTCCCTTCCGCCAGATTGGTCGGCCCTCCGTGGTTCTGCAACTCGACGGCCGCCTCGCCGATCCAGATGCGGGCGCTGGGGAAGCGGCGTTCGGTGAACGCCTTGAATTTCTCGGCGTAGGTGTCGTCGCGTTCTTCGACGTCGCGGTAGTCGTGGAAACCCCAGATGTGGGGTGCGCCCGGCCAGCAGCCCTTGCAGAGAGGATGGTGCTTGTTGTGGAGGATCGTTTCCTCGTAGCTGGAGATGTAGCCACCTAGGTACTGAGTTGCGAACGCGAATTCCCCTGCGACCACTTTGCAGGCGCAATGCAGCTTCGGGTTCGCGATAACGGATTGAGCGATCTGCCAGAACTGCGCCGCCCTTTCCGGATGCAAGTGCAAAGGGTCTGGTCCGTTGTCTGGCTCGTTCCACGCCCCCCACAGCTTGACGCTGGGTGCTTCTTGGGCCAGTTTCGTGAAGTCCGCGCGGTATTCCGAGCGTGACGGTACGACGCAGGGCTTGACTTTTTCCGCACAGCCTTCCGCGAGCTTTTCGTCTTCTCCCAGTGTCACGTATGGCTGGAGTCCGTCGGCTGCGACCGCCGCGAGCCAGCTTTTCAGGTTTTCCCTCTCGTATTTCTGCCCGGTCTTGGCGAATGTGTCGTAGGGGATGACGAGTCGGGCGGTGTGTACTTTCAGCGGGCCGTTTGTGATGTTGGGGTCGGATTTGATTTCTGTGAAGGTTTGTGGTCTGTCGTCTGCGAGGCCGTAGGTGACGGGGTCGCGTTCTTCGCTGGTCTTGTCGCTCGGGGCGGCGATCGTGGTGGCGGCAAGCAGAGGGAAGACGGTGCCGGATGGTGGTTTGATGCTCAGCGTGATGGTGTCGCCGGAGACGCGCAGCGAGGCGGGGATGCTGTGTGCGCCGGCGTCTGTGACGGTGGGCACCGGGATGACCATCAGGGTCTGGTCGTCGGTCTGCGCTTCGGAGGAGGTCATCGCGGCGCTTGCGGCTTCGTATTCGGCCTGGGTGTCCTGCGGCTGTGGCCGGCCGGGTATGGGTTCGGCTTCTGGGGTCGTGTTCAGCGGCGCGGCGGGGAGCGCTTCTGGGGGCACTTCGTTTGTTGCTTCTCCTTTGGCTTGTACTTCTTCGCTTGCCGTTGCTTCTTTTTCGGCTTCTTCTTCTTCCGCGCTTGTTTGCGGGGCGCCTTCACCGGGTTCGAGCTTTGACCGCTGCGTGCTGCCGGTTTCTTCGGGGCTTTCGGGGGTGTTGATGACGGCGATGCTGCCGTCGGGTAGCTGCTTGAGCTGCTGGTCTGGTCCGAGGCCGACTTCCCAGGAGAAGGTGCTTGGGGCTTCCGCGGAGCGTAGTTGCAGGATCGTTGTTGCGCCGAGCGGCTCGGCGCGAACGATCGTGTCGGTCGCGGGCCAGGTGTTCGCGAACAGGGCGGCGGCCCCGTTGACGATCGTCGGGGTTGTGCTCGCGTTGGGGGAGCTTTCCAGTGGCGTGAGTCCCAGCTCGCCCACGGGGGTGTTGACCGCGAGCTCTCCTGGGGCTTCCTTGGAGACGCTGGAGGTGCTCAGCGTTTGCTGGGAGGCGAGGCCGTTGCCGGTGTCGGTGAGCGTGGGGGCGATCGTCTGTCCTTCAAGGCTCGCCGTGGTCGAGGGCGCGAGGAGCGAGGGGTCGGCCTGCTGGGCTGCTTGCTGGGCCTCTTCGATGCTCGCTTCGCCCCCGGGAACGACGATCGTGTGGGTAGAGAGCGCGCTCTGGCTGCCGAGCGGATTGGTGGCCGTCACCTTCACGCGCACTGTGGAGCCGAGGTCGCCGCCGGTGAGGAGGTAGCTCGGTTCGGTCGCGTCTTCGACCGGCGTGCATTCGGAGCCGCTCGGGTTGCAGCTCTCCCACTGGTAGGCGTAGGAGAAGTGCCCCGCGCCGCTCCAGATCCCGGGTTCGGAGCTGAGCGTGCCGCCGGACTGCACGACTCCCGCAATCGACGGTGCGGAGAGAGCGACGATCGATGCGGGCTCGATCGTGGCCGTCGGACTCGAGCGGCCCAGGGAGCTGCCGCCCGTGTCGGTGGCGCTCACGAGAACGAGCAGCGTCGATCCCACATCATCTTCGGTGAGCGTATAGGAGCCGGCTGTCGCGCCTTCGATCGAGGCGCATTCCGCTCCTTCTTTGCAGCGCTCCCACTGGTAGGTGTAGGCGATCGCGCCTTCCCCCGACCACGTTCCTGTCGTGACGGTGAGCGTGTCGCCCTGCAGCCCTGTCCCCGTGATCACCGGCGGCCGCGCGACCACGGGCGCTTCGGCCGCCGCAACCGGCTGCGTGGCGGACGAAACCCGGGAGAGCGAGTGTCCTTCCTCGCTTGCCGTCACGAGGACCCGCAGCACACGGCCGACGCTCGCGGAGACAGGTATGTAGTCGGAGCCGGAGGCGCCTTCGATCGCTTCACAGCTGGAGCCATAGCGGTCGCAGCTCTGCCACTGGTAGGCATAGCTGACGGTACCGGCGCCCGACCAGCCCCCCCTGCTCGCGGTGAGCGTCTGCCCACTCTGCAGGGTGCCGGCGATACTCGGCGCGGAGGTGCTCGCAAGCGCGCCGGCGGCACCAATCACCGGTGTGACCGGGGAGACGTCGCTCAACGAGCCGACGGCGCCGCCCGCCCCGACCCGCACCCGCAGCGTGGTGGCAACGTCGCCTTCGCCGAGATCGTATTCGGGGCCGGTGGCCCCTTCGATCGGCGCGCATTCCGTGCCGCTCGAGCTACAGCTTTCCCACTGGTAGCTGAGCTGCACTTCGGTTCCCGCCCACACGCCCGGGCTGGCTGAAAGCACCTGATCGGCGTCGGGGATGCCGGAAACCGAGGGTGCTTCAACCTCGCTCGTGGGTTCAGGTTCGACCTTCGCGCTGGCTGACGAGAGCACCCGTGCTGAGCCCAGACTGTTGCTCGCCGTCACCGCCACGCGCACAGCTGTACCGACGTCGCCTTCACCGAGATCGTATTCAGCCTCGGTGGCGCCTTCGATCGCCGCGCATTCGGAGCCGCTCGGGTTACAGCTTTCCCACTGGTAGGCGTAGGAGATCGGCGTAGTGCCCGTCCACGACCCGGTGCCCGCGCTCAGCGTCTGACCTTGCTGCGCCGTACCGGAGATCACCGGCGGGGTCGTGTTCGAGGGCGGCGTACCCGGCGCGACCACGGGGGTCGCCGGGGAGGCCGCGGTCGCTGACCCCTCGGCGTTCGAAGCAGTGACAAGTACCCGCAGAGTGCTGCCCACGTCACCGCTGCCAAGCGTATACGTCTGACTCGTCGCGCCGCTGATGTCCTGGCATTCGCCACCGCCCGAATCACAGTGCTGCCACTGATAACTGTACGTCAACGGCGGCGTCCCACTCCATGAGCCATTGCTCGCACCGAGAGTCTGGGACTCTTCGGGCGTGCCTTCGACGGCCGGCGGCGCAGTGTTTGTGGGAGGGAGCAGAACTTCCGGCGCCCACTCCTCGACACGATCGTTATTGGAGTCAGTGACCCACACATCGCCCTGCGAGTCGACCGCGAGACCCATCGGGTAGCTGAGACTCAACTCGCCCGCAGCCGACCCTGGCGACCCAAGCTGGCTCACGTATTCCCCGTTGTCGTTGAACTCCTGGACACGATCGTTGCCCACTTCCCCTACGAACACGTCACCCGAGCCCACAGCGATCCCATACGGGTTCTTGAGCTGACCGTCACCAGACCCCCCCGCCCCGAACTGCTTCATGTACCCGCCTTCTTCGTTGAACTCCTCGACCCTATCGTTGGACCAATCCGCGACCCACACGTCGCCGCTCGAGTCGATCGCGACGCCCTCGGGTTCTCCGATCTGGCCCGCCCCTGACCCTTTCGAACCAACCGATTTCAAGTATTCACCCTGGCCGTTGAACACCACCAGACGCCCTTCAGAGGTGTTGGAAACCCACACATCGCCATGCCTGTCGACCGCGATGCCTTCAGCATCTCTGAGCCGTTCCGAGCCAAAGGCCTGTAGATATTCCCCGCTTTCGCTGAACTCCTCGACGCGATTATCGCCAGTGTCCATGACCCAAACGTCGTGGGATGAATCGACCACTATACCATCGGGGCTATCAAGCTGCCCGGCGCCCGAGCCGTGCGAACCAAACTGTTTCAGATATTCACCTTTTTGGTCGAACTCCTCGACCCGGCCGTTGCCACTGTCCAACACCCACAGGTCACCGTCAGAGTCGACCGCGACATCACCCGGATGGCTGAACTGACCTTCTCCTGAGCCCGCCGATCCAAACTGCGAAGCATAAGTAAGAACCGTGAAGCCCGAAGCCACGACCCCTGTCGCTTCCGAAGCGCTCGAGGCCGACCCGCCGGCGTTGCTCGCCGTGACCACGACATGCAGCGTGCTTCCAACGTCACCGTGGCCGAGGAGGTAGGTCGGACCGGTCGCCCCCGCGACGTTCGCGCAACCTTCCCCCTCACTGTTGCAGCTCTGCCACTGGTAGGAGTAGGAGAGCGGCGGGGTGCCGCTCCACGTGCCGGTGCTTGCCGCGAGCGTCTGGCCGTCCGTGGCGGTACCCATGATCGCCGGCGCCACAGTGTTCGATGGGGGGATCGCGGCCACGACACCCGTGACGGGCGATGTCGCGCTGGTCGAGCCGATCGCGTTTTTCGCGGTCACGACGACGTCCAATGTGCTGCCGACGTTGCTCGGCCCGAGCGAGTAGCTCGAGCTTGTAGCCCCCGAGATATTCGTGCAGCCTTCGCCCACACCGTTGCATGTCTGCCACTGGTAGGCATAGGTGATTGGTTCTGTGCCCGCCCACGAGCCGCTGCTCGCCGTCAGCGTCTGCCCGTCCCTTGTGGTCCCGGAGACTGCGGGCAGCGCCGTGTTCACCGGCACTCCGAAGCCGACGAGGCCCGTCAGGACGCTGGTGGCGCTCGCGCTGCCACCAGAGTTCGCCGCGGTCACAACCGCACGCAGGGTATCGGCGATCTCGTAGGGGATCACACGGTATGTGGATGCGGTAGCCCCAGCGATTTCTTTGCATTTCGCGCCCACGTTGTTGCAGGCTTCCCACTGGTAGGTGTAGGACGTCACCGGGGAGCCTTCCAGCTGCCATTGCTCACCGACAACAACTGGCCAACGTTCGGGGTGCCTGCGATCACGGGCAGCGCCGTGTTCGACGGCTTGATCGCAGCAACGACCGCGGTCTGGGCCGATGTCGCGTTGCTGGCGCCCGCGCTGTTGGTCGTGCTCACCGCCACCCGCAGCGTGCGGCCGACATCTTCATGCCCGAGCGTGTATTTAGCTTCGGTCGCCGAGGCGATGTTGGTGCATTCGGCGCCCGAGGCGTTGCATCGCGTCCACCGGTAGGCGAACGTGATCGGTGTCAGGCCCGTCCACGTCCCAGTTTTCGCGGTCAGCGCTTTGCCGTCCTTCGCAGTCCCCGAGATTGTCGGCGGCACGGTGTTCACGGGGTACTCGCCCGCGTTGTAGTGGGCCAGGATCTGGCTGGCCAAGAGCGCCTTGCTGTAGAACGCCACGTTGCTCAGGCTCCCGTCGAACATCGGTTCGCCCGAGACCTGCGGCTTACCGAGATAATCACCGGGGGCGCTCCCCAGCGAGGACGGAGTGATTGTCACACCGGTGGTCTGCCCGGCCTGTTCGCCGTTCAGATACAGCGTCAGGGTACCTGAGCTCGTCTCGGTCACCGCGAGGTACTCCCACGCACTCGCTTTCAACTTCGCCGCTGTGACCTGAAAGACCGTGCCCGCGCTCGTGCGGATTTCAAAGAGCATCTTATGACCAGAGAGCGCCGAGGCCGGCGTCAGATACATGTAGTTGGTCGAACTCGACCCGAAGTCGAAGATCGGCTGCTTGTACAAGGTGCCACCAGCCCAATCCACCCATGCCTCCGCAGTAAACGCACTCGCGCCCGCCAGCGGATCCGAGGGCAGTGTCGCGAACGCTTCGCCGCCGAAAGCACCCGACTTGCTGCCCCCGAACGGTCCTTCCCCGCCCAGCGTGATCCCGCTGTTGCTCGCAGCATAGGAACCCGCGGAGTCCGCGAGCGTACTCGAACCCAACAGCATCGCCGAAGCGGTACTGCGCCACCGGGCCATCCGAGGCGACCGTGGACTCATACGTTTCATACGGCTGGGTACCACCAGCCAGAGCGCTCCACACCAGCACACCGACCACTCCCACCAGTCCCGCCAGCACAACACGCCCGAAACCGCCGAGCAGCGACCAGTCCCGGCCACCACGCCATAACCATCTCACCGCGCGCACCTCCCCTCCTCCGACTCAGCTTGCATCCAGGCTATCAACAACATTCTAAACGAGCAGATGAGACCAGGTCAATAGAACCCGTTGAGAAATGTCGCATTTTCCGCGGTTTTCTTTCCATCGAATAAACCTTTTCCACCGATGGGCGGGGATGGAGTGGCACCCAACGCTTACGAGAACGACGGTGTAGCGGCGTGTCGACATGTCACGGCAGTCACGCATCGTGGGCAATGCGCTGGGTAAGCCAGTCCAGTGCGTCCTGGGCGCTTGCGCAGGGGGAGGCGATGGGGTAGATGACGTGCGCGATGCGATCGTCGAGGGCGATGAGGACGATCGGCTGGTATTCGACCTTTGCGTTGACGATCGTGAAGGGGATCCCGAGGGTCTTCGCGAGCACGAGGTCGAGATCGGAGAGAAGCTGCTGGGTGAAGAGTTCGATACTGGCCTGCTCGTACTGCACGGCGATGGGTTGCGTGCCGATACCCACGGTCTTCACGCCGAGGTCATGGAGGGCGTCCTGAACGTCGCGCAGCGCGCGACCCATCGTGTCGTCCTCCCGGTCCGTGGCGTCTTCGGCTGGGGCGAGATAGACGAGGAGCGTCCCCCGCGCGGCAAGCTGCGCGAGGCTGACTCGTGCTACCGCCCCGAGGGGCACATCCGGGTGAGCATCGAGATCCTCGGCCCACGGCAGACCAGTCGTCGGTAACGGCTTCCCGATCAGCCTGTCCACAAGCGCCTCGGGGTCCAGCTCGGCGCCCCAGGCGTCCTGCCATGTGATGCCCTGCCCCGCATCGGCCACGCAACCGCGCTGTCCGGCTCCCTCCTCGTCTTCTCTACCCACGCCGTACTCTCCTACGGCGGGATACCCAGGCTGCCGTCACGAACCGAGCCTCCTCCTGATACGACTCGCGACGAGTTCTTCACGTCGCCTATTCCTCTCTGTGAACCGGCCGAATTGCAGCTGGGGCGGGTCATCGACCGGGCCGACGCTTCGCAGCTCGATCATGCCTATCCCGAGTCTCCAGAAATGCAGCCCGACCTCCGCGGTACTGCTGAGTGGATGCCACCATGTGGACACGGGGTCCAATCCTTCCTTCAAGGGGCAGCCCGCCGCGGTCTGTCGCACCTCGAGCAGCCGCCAGCTTTCCACCGAGACGACCATCGCACACACGGCGATGACCTCCTGAGGGTCTATATCCCGTCGGCCCCAAACAGCTCGTGCGAAATCGGGACCCACCACATACCTCTCCATCGGGCATTCCAGGTGCTCGCTGGAAGGATGCAGCCGACACCACGCACGCGCGATCTCTGCATACACGTCTGCCTCGGTGCGTGTCGAGACACCGCGGCGGGCAAGAATTATCCCCGCGTCCCTTCGGTCAAGTGTCGTTGCTGGCATCGCTGCTCCTCAGACGGTTGGTCTGGTTCGGCTGGACGTCTCGACGCAGTACGCCTGCGTCACGCGACCACCTCGGGCGTCTCGGGGGCGAGGCGGCCCTCGGCCCGCTCGTCGGCTCGCCGGAACCCCAGCCGTGCGGAGATCCGATCGGCGACAGCGATCACGTGCGGGCCGAGCGCACCCACCAGTCCCCCGAGCGAGATCATCGAACGGTGCGCGTCCATCCCGACGGCCGCAGTCGTCTCACCGCAAGCTGAGCGGACCGGTGCGGCGATCGAGTACAGGCCGGACGCGAGCTCCTCCTCGGACACGGCGAGGCTCCCCTCCAGGATGCCCTGCAGCTCCGCTCGCAGCGCACTCTTGCTGGTGATCGTGTTCGGCGTACACCCGGTGAGCCTCAATGCTGAGATGGCTCGCCGCTGCTCACTCTTGGGCAGATGAGCGAAGAGCAACTTGCCGGCTGCGGTGCAGTGCACCGGCAGCCTTGAGCCGGGCCCCTGGTCGAGGTCGATCTGCCTTTGGCCACGACGGTGGCCAAGCAGTCGATCGACGAGCAGGACCTTCGGCCCGTCGCGCACTGCGATGACGACCGTGAACCCGGTCCGCTTGCTCAACTCCTCCAGGTACGGCCGGGCGTGCTCGCGCAGGCTCGTCCCGCCCATCGCTGCCATACCCAGCGCGGTCACACCCAATCCCAGCTGGTACTTGCGTCGCTTCCCCTGCACGAGATACCCCAGGGCGATGAGCGTTATCGCGTAGCGGTGGGTCGTCGGGCGACTCATCCCGAGCTCGTCCGCCAGGTCGGCGATACCGAGCACGGGCCGCTCCGGGTTGAAAGATTCAAGGATCGCCAAGCCGCGCTCCAGCGACTGCGAATACTGCGGCGCCCGCAACGACGGCACCGACGGACCCCCATACCCCTCAGACACCGCAACGGCCTGTCTGACCCTACTTGGCACAGGACCGTAGCTCTCCGGTGAGACGACGAGCCGCTCGCCCCCCGATGCGCCCGGCCCGCCGCTCACTGGACTTCCTCTCCTCACCCCTGCCCGGGCAGCGCCGTCCTCTACGGCAGTGCGCCCACACCCCCGCGGCCCGCACCCCGGGTACCTCTGCCCTCTCGCACGCCAGGGCAGCGCCAAGCTTCCTTCGGCCCTTGGACTCCGAGCGGTATAGCCTTGCGCACCCATGCGAGGGCATCGTGCCCGCTGAATGGCGGCCTGCATAGCGACGCGTCGCTATATATTTCGACAACGAGTCATGTTCGGTTGGCCCATATGCTCAAAGGGCTGTGCGGTGCGAGGCGTCCGCGACCGGCCGAGAGGCTCCTGGCGTCACGGCCTGCGAAGCGTTCACGTGCCGGGTCGGCCTGGACTCGACACGCCGGTGGAGCACGATCCGCGAGCCGGCGCTTGGGGTCACGATCACGCTCCGCCAGCGGGGCCGCTCGATCTGCCTTGAAGCTGGGCGCAGGACCGTCGTGGAAAGCACTGTGCGTACAACCGTCTCCATCTCAAGCGTGGCGAGATGGATGCCGGGGCAGCGCCTGGGTCCGCCGCCCCATGGCAGCCAGGTGGATGGATTCGGGCGTGCCTGGAGGAAGCGCTCGGGCCGGAACCTCTGAGGTTCGGGGTAGATGGCTGGATCGTGGTGCACGAGGTAGATGCAGGCCAGCAGATGGGCCGGCGGGCGGTAGATCCACTCACCTATCTCGATTGGCTGTATCACCGCCCTGGGAATGGCAAAGAGGAAGACGGGCCGATGGCGCAGGACCTCGTGGATAGTCGCGGTGAGGTATGCCTCGCCGCCGTGGTCGATCTCGGCAGTGAGCGTGTCCAGCACGGCCGGGTTGTGCGCGAGCAGCTGAAACGTCCATGCCATCTCCGCCGCGGTTGTCTCGTGTCCAGCGACGATTATCGAGATGAGGTTGTCGCGTAGCTGTCTGTCCGACATTGGGGAGCCGTCTCGACTTCGCGCGTCCACGAGCATCGTCAGCACATTGGCGGTGCCACCGCAGGCGTGGCGGTGCTCATTGATGAGCGCGAAGATGAGTCGATCGACTTCCTCCCGCTCTCGGAGGAACCGCCGCCAAGTGAGTCTGCCTGGGCCATGACGCAGCAGTGGCGCCGATAGCACTGGGCTCCCGTTCACCGACAGCATCGCCAGGAGCCTGCCATGAAGCGCGTCGAGTCGAACGTCACGGATGTCTGCCGGTATCCCGAGGATCGTTCGCAGGATGACCTCGAGCGTCAATGCACGTAGGCGCGGATGTATCGCAAAGGGGATGTCGCGGGGCCAGGAGGCGATGTGTCGCTCGACAACCTCAGCCACCAGGTCGGCGTGCTGCTCGATCGCACTCCCGCGGAACGCGGGAAGTACAGTCCTGCGGCCAAGCAGGTGCTCGTCTTCCTCCAGGCGCATGAATGATCGGTCACCGACGATCGGCCTAATCGGCTGATTGCCGGCGCCAGGGTGGAGTATGTTTGCAGGCGCCGTAAAGGTTGCCTTGATGTCGGCCGGGTCAGAGAGCAGTACAAGAGGCGGATAGCTGGGGGCATGATGTATAAAACGATTCCCGTAGTAGCTTCGGCATCGCTCCAGATACCAGAATGGCCAGTTCCAGAAAACCCAAGTCTGAGCGACCGCCGGCAGGCACATACCGCGGGGGAGGGTGTTCTTGACAGTGCGTTTCATCGGTAACCTTTCGATCTAATCGGAGCGCAACGCGTACACGGTGCGCCACATGCGCAAGATTGGAAGCAGGAGCTTCACGGAAGAGCCACCGGCTCTGACCAGGCGCTGGGTCATCTGATAGTTCTCAGCCTCGCGTGCGCTGTCCCTGGACAGATACATTGCGATCATGCTGGCGGCGATAACGATGTGCCGATGACCAGAGCGCAGACGGCGTGCCTCGCAAATCGATCGCGATATAAGCTCGCCGATACGCTCGATGGCAATCTCGAGATCGCCATAGTGCTCGACGTAGCTGTGGTCTGCGCCTACCACGTCTTCGGCGCGGTCGACGTAACTGTCGAGCATCGTCGTTGTCAGTGACAGCCAGGGGAAGTAGACGGCCTGTGTTCCCTCAATGTCGCTTTCGGTGCATCGGGGTTCTGCCGCGAGCGCGAGCAGCGCGTGAACCGTGAGTGACGCGGTCGCGGCGCCACACAACTCGAACCATCTCACCTTTGTTGTTTCGTGAAGTTCTTTTCCGGCCCAAGCTCGGAGGGCAGCCTCGCGACGGATGGGGTCGTACTCGTGATTCAGGGCCAAGACCTGCGTACGAGTTGCTTCGCGGATCAACAGTGAGCGGACGTTTGCGTAAGATGGCAAACGTGTGCACCACGCGCGGCAGCCACCCACGACTGCTCGCAGATAGCCACCATCGTCTTTCCAGGGATGGTGACGGTAGTAGTCGAGCGTTAGCGCATCAGGGTCAACCGCATGGGCAAGCGCGAGATGAAGCTGACGGCCGTTGGCCTGCCCCGCATGGGCGGCACGCTCATTGACCTCGTCCAGGAACTCCAGGGCGACCTCGTAGGCAACAAGAAGCCTCAACAGATACCAGTTGCGACGACGTGGGAGTGTCCAGAACAGAGCCGCGCCGTCCAGATGGGGACGCTTGCGAGCAAGTGACCTCAGGGCATCGTGACGAATCCGTGTATCTGGAATGATGGCAGCTCGTGTTCGCCACGCGTCAACCTCGCCTGCGACTGCTCGCAACCCCCAGAGCAACTCACGATTCGCGGCGGCCAAGAGCGCCCGAACCTGTCCCCAACCGAGTGGGGTAGAGTCCGTGTCTCGGAGGAGCGGTGGTATATGCCCTGAGAGTAGATGATCGCGTCGGCCGCACCCCGCCGACTGATCTGATGTTTCCTACTGATTGGTCAGTGCAAGGCTTTATGAACCGCCCCAGGTTCGTTACATATACGGGGGAACGCTTGCAGCACGGTATCCCGGGAGCGCAACGATTACGACTGCGACTGCGCTGACCACGGCGAAGGTGGTGACCGCGACGAGGGCACTGGCGGAGAAGACGATCGGGAAGCCGGTGACGACCGCCAGCGCATGGCTCAACAGCAGCTGGCCGTAGATCCCAAACACGGCTCCAATCGAGCAGCCGGCGCCGAGCAGGACCCCACTCTCCAGGATGAGCGCCCGCCACAGCACCCGCTGGTCGTAGCCCTGGGCCTTCATGCGCGCAAACTGAGGGCGGCGCTGCCAGATCATCGTGCTCATCGCGATCGACATCGCGAGGATCGTCGTGATCAAAAGGAGCGTGGAGATCTGCGTCAGACGCGATAGGCCCTGGCGGCTCGCCGCCAGTTGCAGTTCGTCGCGCTGCCGCGCAGTCTGGACCGTGAGCGCCGAGGAAGACCCGAGCGCTCGCCGTATCTCACCGCTCACCTGTCGCGGTGATGCTCCCGGGCGAAGCGTGATGTTGTAGGCGCTGGGGTTGGCGGTGCCCCAGGCATGCACGTAGTCGGCTGGGTTGAGGATGACCGCTCCGGGCGGCCATCCGAGATTCGTGATCAGCGCAGCGATCCGCAGCGTGGTCGGATGGGGTGCGGGCAGCGTGAAGCGCTCACCAACGCGCAGTCCGTGGTCAGCCGCGACGGCTTTGGAGAGAATCGCCCAGCCGCCTTCCCTGAACCTGCTGAGCGCGATCGGAAGAGTGCCGGCCACGATCTGGCTCGGCGGGATCGGGTTGCTGGCGCTCAGCGGTGGCGCGAGCACCCAGAGACGGCGATCTCCGTAGTCCAGGAAGTCGCCCCGGTACACGCTGACGGCTTGAACGCCAGGGACGCGCGCCAGCTTGGCGGCGTCATCGCTTTGAAACGGAGCGGTGGCGAGCAGGTTCTGCGGCCCAGGCGGGAGCACCCAGATGGCGGTAATCGTAGTCACGTCGTGGAGCAGCCTGTTGAGCCCATGCTGGAGGTTGCCGCGGGCGCCCTGGACGGCCACGATCCCAAACACGGCGATCGCTCCAGTCGCGGCGATCGCGATCGACCGCGCCCTTGTCGTGGGCGACTGCAGTTCGGCGACAGCAAGCGGCGCCGCCGCGCCACCGAGAAGCCGCTGCACGCGATCGAACGCCACGATCAACGCGTCGAGCAGGAGCGGCAGGAGCAGCACCAGCGCGATGACCAGCGTCACGCTGCCGAGGACCGCGGACTGCGGCGCAGCGATCAGGATGGCGGTTGTCGCCGCGAGGCACGCAAGGCCGCCAGCCAGGGCTGTCAGGGTCCAGCGGCTGAGGAGTTGGTGTTCGGGAGGCCCGGGTACCCGCGAGGAGCGCGAGGAGATCTCGCGCAGCGGCGTCAGCACGCCAACGCACGCTGCGAGCAGCCCGACGCCGGCGGCGATGGCCGCACTCTGCCAGGTGACGACCCGCTGCGAGCCGATCGGGAATGCGAGCTGGAGGTAGCCCGGATTCGAGTCGAAGAGGGAGATCGAGAGCAGATCGCCGAGCACCAGCCCCAACAGCGAAGCCAGCACGCCGAGCACCAGCGCGTCGAACAGCAGCGCCTTGATGGCGTCCAACCGGGTCGCGCCGTTTGCGCGCAGTTCGCGGACGAGTCCCTGACGCAGGTGCAGGGTCAGCAGCATCGCGTTGATCGCGAACATGAAGCCGACCATCGCGCTGATCGCCGAGAACAAGCTCAAGTTCTGGTTCACGGGTGCCGCCGCGACCCGGAACAGCGTCGCGTCGAAGTCGGCCGGCTCGACGTTCAGGGTTCCGGCAGCCAGGCGTACCAGGCCCGTGTGCACTTCACGCTCCCGTCCGGGGGCGGCCTGGACGAAGACGCGGTTGAGGCGACCGCGCATTCCCGTGAGCGTCTGCGCGTAGCCCAGCGGAGCGACCGCTACCGGGCTGTGCGAGAGCGTCCCGATCGAGGCCGCGTTCAGTTCCGTCCCGACCAGCGCGTTGACGCTGCTCGCGCCGACCTGCGCCTTGATCACGATGAAGGGCCCCGCGCCGATCGTCTGTGCGACCTGCGACGGGAGCGCAAGCACACGCTGGCTTTCGAGCTGCCCGTAGTTGAAGTGGCTGAACAGCGGGCTGCCCTGGCGCGCGAAGCGCGGCTCGGTCCCGATCAGGTCCACCGCCTCTTGGCCCGTCGGGCCGATCAGGTCGCGGGCCGTTCGATCACCGGCAGCGCAGAGCGCACTCCCGGCAGATGCTGCACCTCGCCGAGCAGCCGCTGATCGAAGCCCTCCGCGTCGCGCGCGTCGAGCTGGAACTGCATCTGGCCGACGACCTCGCTCGTGAGCTGGCTGACCGATTCGTTGAGGCTCGTCGTCGCGATCTGGGAGGCGAACAGCAGCGCGACGCCGACGGCGATCCCGAGCATCGCGAAGAGCTCCTGGACGAGCACCAGCCTCGCCTGCAGGCGAACACGGTAGAGGTCGGCGATGTTCGAGAGCCTCATCACCGCTGTCAGGGCTCCTCAGCTTCCGCCGAGCGGAGCGAAGACGTCGGTCGGGCTCGTACTCGACGATCCGCCCGTCGCGCAGCGCGTGCACACGGTCGGCGAACACTGGTGGCCTGCGGGTCGTGCGTGACGAGCAGCACCGCCGTGCCCTGCTCGCGGCAGACCTCGCTGAGCAGTTCGAGGACCTCACGGCTGCGCTGCGTGTCGAGGTTGCCCGTCGGCTCGTCGGCGAGCAGCAGCTTCGGATCGGTCGAGAGCGCCCGCGCGATCATCACCCGCTGGCGCTCGCCCATCGAGAGCTGACCCGGACGGTGGCGCAGACGCTCGGCAAGCCCGAGGCGCTCCAGCAGCGGCTGCACCCGGCGCTCCGCGCTGCGGCTGCGTTCGAAGAGCCAAAGCTTCATCGCGGCGTTCTGCAGGACGTTCGCGCCCGGCAACAGGTCGAAGGACTGGTCGATCAGCCCAAGCTCGTGCAGTCGGTAGTGCGCCGCCTCGGCATCCGGGAGCGCGGAGATGTCGCGGGCGTCCACGACCACCGCGCCGCTGTCCGGGCGCAGCAGGCCCGCGATCAGCTTCAGCAGCGTCGACTTGCCCGAGCCGCTCGGCCCGTACAGCGCGACCAGCTCACCCGCCCCGACCGAGAGCGACACCCCGTCCACAGCGCGCACCGGCTCCCCGTCACCGACGGGATAGTGCTTGACGAGATCCCTGAGCTCCAGCACGCAGACCAGGAACACTACGACGCTGCGCCGCGCCGAATACCGGGACCCACCGAACTGTCGCCTGGGAACTCGATGACGTTGGCTCCCTCGTCCCGAGGCGGCCGCGGGGGCTCAAGCAGCTCGCCCCCCGAGAGCGTCGCGATGCGCTGCGACCATGCGGTCGCGCTCGCATGGGAGACGCTCATCAGCACCCCCATCTTCATCTCCCCGCAGAGCGCGTCGATCAGCCGCGTCAGCTCGTCTGTCTCGACCAGCCCCAACGTCGCCGTCAGATCATCCACAAGCAGGAGACTCGGCCTACGAGCGATCCCCTGCGCGAGCGCCGCGAGCGCCCGCTCCCAATCGGCGAGGCTTCTCCATCGCTGCCCCGCGCAGTCGGAGGCCCCGACCCGCTCGAGCGCCGCCAGCGCCCCGCGACGTGCCTCGCGCTTGCCGCAAACCACGCGCAGCGGCGTCTCGACGTGCTCGAGCATCGGGACATCGACCCCTGGCGCGACCGGCCTCACCAGCGCGATCCGCCTCGCGAGCAGCCCAGAGCGCTCACGGTCCGAGAGCGCCCACAGATCCCGGCCCTCGAAGTAGACCTTGCCCGCGCCCGGCCGCCACATCCCGGCCGCCACCCGCAACAGCGTCGTCTTGCCACACGCCCGCTGAGCGAGCACCGAGACCACCTCCCCCACATCGACATCCAGCGAGAGATCCCTCAGAGCCTCGACAACATGCCGCTCGCTACGCCGAAAGCCGAGGTACACCCCGCGCAGCGACAGCAGCGACGGAGCCCTCATCTGGCTTCTTCGTGCGGCGGTTGGGCCGCACTGCACTGGATCCTGTAGCGCCGCAACCCACTTTCCATGGCCTCGCGCAGCTTCTGCAGCCACTTGATGCGCTCGTCCCACCACCCGCTGTGGCCGGACAACACGATCACTTCGATGAGCTTCCCCCAATCCCCCGGATCGGATCGCTCGCGCTCGCGGCGCACCCGCCGGTTTTCGGCGTTGAGCTTGGCGGTGCAGTTCAGCTCGGCCTCACGGACGGTCTCGATCATCTCGGGCAGATCCGTCGGCGTGCAGAGCGCGATCTTCGCAAGCAGATCCTCGCGCACGATCGGCAGCGCGATCGAGCTCTTGATCCATGCTTTGAAGTACCTGACGCCACTGGCGGTGATCTCGTATCGGGTCCCTTGATCGACCTTGGCACCCCTGGCAGGCGTCCCACCCTCCCCGTCCATCGGACGGACCAATCCTTTTTTTGAGAGTCGTTTCAACGCCTGATACGCGGTGCCACGCGTGAACTGCATCGAAGGGAACCCCTCTTCGAGGCGCTTGTCGAGCTGATAGCTGTTGTCGGGCTGCTCGACCAGCAAACCGAGCACGATATCTCCGGCAGACATTCAGAATCTTCGCCCCGCGCGCGACACCAGCCGGAGCATACCAGCGCCAGTGTGCGCAGGTTGAACCATTCGGCCTTCTGGCAATTGGCAGACAGCCATCACCGTGTTTTACAACCGTCCATCCACCCCCCAGCAGCGACCGACGCGCAACTCCACTCAGGCGCCTTGCGACCGCCCCTCACCCGGGAACTCGATCACGTTGCCCGGCTCGCCCTGCGGCGGCCTCGGAGGCTCCAGCAGCTCGCCGCCCGAGAGCGTCGCGATGCGCCGCGACCACACCGTCGCATGAGCGTCGGAGACGCTCATCAACACCCCCATCTTCAGCTCCCCGCAGAGCACGTCGATCAGTCGCGTCAGCTCGTCGGTCTCGACCAACCCCAACCTCGCCGTCAGATCATCCACAAGCAGCAGACTCGGCTTACGAGCAATCCCCTGCGCGAGCGCCACCAGCGCCCGCTCCCAATCCGCGAGGCTCCCCCAACGCTGCTCCGCGCACCCGGACGCTCCGACCCGCTCGAGCGCCGCCAGCGCCCCCTGACGCGCCTCACGCTTGCCACCGACCACGATCAGCGGCGTTTCGACGTGGGCGAGCATCGGCACATCCGCACCCGGGGCGACCGGTCTCACCAGCGCGATCCGCGTCGCGAGCAACCCAGAACGCTCACGATCAGAGAGCGCCCACAGATCCCGGCCCTCGAAGTAGACCTTGCCCGCCCCAGGCCGGCGCATCCCGGCCGCAACCCGCAACAGCGTCGTCTTGCCCTGCGCCCGCCGAGCCAGCACCGAGACCACTTCGCCCACATCGACATCCAGCGAGACATCCCTCAGTGTCTGCACGACATGCCGCTCGCTACGGCAAAAGCTCAGGCACACCCCACGCAGCGACAACAACGCACCTACTGGCTGCTGTGGAGCGATCCCCCGACGCCCCCCCTCCAGACAATCAGCCATCGCATCTTTCGTGTAGCGGGAGTTGGCCAACGCATACAGGATGCCAGCTTGACCGTGCTTCATCGGCTGCTCGCCGCGACGATGTTCACCCAATTCCGAGGTCGATGTCGCGCGCGGTCGAGGTCTCGCGTCCGAGGCGGCGCTCGGCGCGCTCGATCGCCTCGTGGGCGCGCTCCCAGTCGCGCTGCTGCCCTCCACGCTGCTCAGGCCGTGGGCCGAGCGCGTCGGTGGGGTCGGTGATGTCGTACTGCGCGCGGTAGCGCGCGGCGTGGCGCACGCCGTTCTCCCATGCCTCGCGCTGCGCGGGCCGGTCGGGCCGCTCGCCGAAGGTGGTCTTCACCCATGCGGCGGGGTTGCGCAGTTCGCGCTCGGCGAGCTCGTTGCGGAGCGCTGTGTGCTCCTGGGTGGTCTGGGTGATGGCGTGTTCGAGGCCTTCGCGTTCGACGCGGGCCTCGACGGGGTCTCCGAGCTCTCGTTCCAGGCCGTTGCGCTGTGTGAGCACGGAGTCGAGCTCGCGCTCGTTGGCTTGCAGCGCGCCGGTGAGGCCGGCGCGTTCGATCGCGTGGGGGTCCTGTTCACGCCCGAGACGCCGGTGTGGCTCGGGTAGGCCGGCGAGACGCTGGGTGAGCTGCTCGCGCTGGGTGGTGAGCGTGAGGACACGCGCGTCGAGATCCTCGATGCGCTGCAGCTCGCGCATCGGTAGAGCAGCGAGCTGCGCTTGCCGCCGCTCGACGCGCTCGCGTAGCTCCCGCAGCCGCGCCGGGGTCGCCGCGGCCGGCGGGGTGGTCTCTGCGCGGGCGGCGGCGTGCTCCTGCGGTGGGCCTGCGGCGTGTGCACGGGCGTCGGCGAGCTCAGGGTCGTCTGCGCGGCCCGCGCCGGGTAGCTGCTCGATCGCGAGGTCTTCGTCGTCGCGCTCGAGCATCCGCCGCTCCACCCGCTCGAGCAGCTCGCCGCGGGTTACTGTCAGGGTTTGGTCTGTGGGCGCGAACTCGCTGCGCTCGCGCTCGAGGTCGTCGTCGTAGACGAGCAGGCGTGTGGTTTCTCTTGCGCGGGAGAGCGCGGTGTAGGACCAGCCGGCGGTGAGGTCCCGGGGTGAGGCGACCACGATCGCGCTCTCGACGGTGCCGCCCTGCATCCCGTGGCCGGTCAGCGAGTAGGCGTGCTCGACGTGCTCGGCGACGTACGCCGCGGGCAGCTCGCGCACGAGCCCTCCGTCGGTGTCGATCACGACCCGGTCGGGGTCGAGGTGGCGCACGGTGCCTCTCATCCCGTTGTCCACGTCGAGCTGCCCGTCGTTGCGCCGGCAGATCACCCGGTCACCGACCGCGACCTCGACGCTGCCGTAGGAGCGCTCCTGTCCGAGCGCGCCGAGACCGCACCGCAGCTCCCGTGCACCCCGGTTGAGCTGGTCGCGTGTGTCGTTGTCCCTGGCGATCATCACGGTCTGCGCAGGCCCCTCCTCGGCGGCCGCGCGCGCCCACTCGCCGAGGGCCTGCTCGCACGCGCCGGCGGGGTCGCTGAACGTCTCGATCCGTTTGTTGCGCTCGGCCCAGTCGAGATAGCGCTGTGGCTGGCCGTCGTGCAGCGCGCCGAGCGCCCTGCGCTCCCCGGGGTCGCGCTGGCGCATCACCTCCGTCAGCCGCTGCGCGCCGAGCGCACGGCCGACCGCGCCGAGCCAGCCGCCGGCCTGCACGGAGGCGAGCTGCCCAGGGTCACCGATCGCGACCATCTTCGCGCCCGCGCGCTCCGCTGCCTCCAGCAGCCGGGCGGTGGGGCGGGTCGCAGCCATGCCGGCCTCGTCGAGGATCAGGACGCTGCCCTCGGGTAGCTCGTCGCCGAGCTGCTCGAGGTCGAGCAGCAGCCGGTCCAGCGTGCGCGTGGGGATGCCGGCCTCCTCGGCGAGCTCGCGCACAGCGCGGCCAGTCGGCGCCACACCGAGCACCGTGTAGCCCGCGCTCTCATACACCTGGCGCAGCACCCCCGCGGTGTACGTCTTCCCTGTTCCCGCGAGCGCCTGGATCACGCTCACCCCGTGCCCCGAGCCGCTCACCGCGCGCACCGCCCCTGCCTGCTCGGCGGTAAGGGGACGGTCAGCCGCTGTGATCGCACGCTCGGCCAACGACGGATCGATGACGCCGGTCCCCTCGCCGGCGCGGCCGACCGCTGCAGCGATCAGCCGCCGCTCGACCGCCACCAGCTCCGCGGTCGTCATCCCGCCACTGCGGGTCGCGATCACGTCCGCGCGCTCCGCGAACCGCTCGGCGTGGCCGCGCACCTCACCGACCAGCGCGCCCGCGCCCGCCGCCGCAGCGAACTCCTGCAGCACGGCGCGCTCGTCGAAGGTGTTGCTGCGCTCCGTCAGACCGCCGGCGCCCGTCAGCCGGGCGCCGAGCGCGTGCTCGTCCACGCCGCCGCGTCTCGGCAAGGCCGCGCAGCAACCGCTCGCGGCCCGCGCGCAGCAGCTCGAGCGATCTGCCTGCGTCGAGACCCTGCTCGCCCGCGCGGGCCCGGATCTCCTCCCGCCACGTGTGCGTCTCAAGCCCGTACTGCTTGCGCTCCCGGGTGGCGAGCGCCGCGTGCTCGGCCGCGCTCTTTGTCCCCAGGCCGATCCCGCCCCGCTCGGCCTCGCGCAGCATCTCGTGGCGGCGCTGCGAGAAATGCTCCATCACCGGCCGCTCGATCTCCGCGAGCTCCGCCGCGCCGTTGCGGACCTCCCCCCACTCCAGGCCGAGTCGCTCCGTGACGAGCGCGCGCAGATGCGCCTGGTAGAGATACCCCGCGGTCTTCGCCGCCCGGTAGAGCTCCGTCGCCGTGCAGCGCCGTGAACCGGCCGTCGGGGCCGCGCGTGAGGTTCGCCGCGACGACGTGGGTGTGCAGCTGCGGGTCGAGCGCGCGGCTCATCCGGTGCCGGTAGGCCGCCGCGATCAGACCCTCCCCGGGCTGCACGCGCTCGCCGGCGTGCCCGCGACGGACCATCACCGCCGTGTCCTCCAGATACCCGAGCGCCGCCCTCACCGCCTCCTCGTGGCACCCGACCAGCTCACCCGAGACCTCCTCCGGCGCGATCGCGAACAGGATGCTGAGCGACTTCGGCGCCGAGAACGTCAGGTCAAACGCCGCGACCTTCGGGTTACGCGCGCTGGAACGCAGCCGTGCCGCTGGGTCGCGTGGGTCGTGGCCTGCGATCAGCGCGCCGAACTGCCCGGCGCCCACCCGGCCCTGGAGGCCGAGAGCCTGCGCGCCGGCGCCGACCCACTCGCCCGGGGCCTCGCCGCGGCCGGTGTAGTAGTCGTCCTGGCCCTGGGCTACCTGCTGCTCGTAGTAGCGGTGCTGACCCAACGCGATCTTCCCGATCGAGAGCATCCCCTGAGCAAAATAGCAAAAGAAGCACCCTTTAGGTGCAACTGTGTGCCGTGAGGCGGAGCGCAGCGGAGCCGAGCGGCGGGGTCGCCTTTGCCGTGGTGGTACTGGAGGCGCGGCGGAGGGGAAGCTGAGCTCGGGCGGGCACGTCGTGCGAGGTGTGAGCGAGTGCCGAGCGGAGCTTGGGTGCAGCGTTGAGGGAGCTGGTGGTCGAGCGTCGTGTCGTGGAGCGCGTGGGTCGAGCGCTCGTGTGCGATGCGGGTCAGCGGCGGCGGCGCGGGAGGATCACGACGGCGGGGAGCTCGAGCTGCGTGATCGGGTTGCGGCTGCCGAGCAGACGCGCGAACAGTCGCGCGGAGAGCGCTGAGGGCCAGCGGCCGCGGCGCCTGGCGTACCAGAGCGTGCCACCTCCCCACGCCGCGGCGCCGAGTACGAGGAACGCGACGCAGTAGCCGTAGCCTCCCTGACTGCCACACGCCCACGCCACCCACCACGAGCACCAGCCCGTTACGCGGGCGAGGGTCGGCCCGAAGCGCCACGCGACCCACCCCGCCACGGCCACCAGGCCGAGCACGCAGACCGCGCCCGCGAGCGGGCCGGCCGCGGCGGGACGCGTCTTGCGCGCCGAGACTCCTGGTGGGCCAAGCGCTTCTACGACGAGGAGCAGCTGGCCCGGGCTGCCCACCGCTACCAAGGACGCAGCCGGATCAACGACGCCTTCATGCTCTGAGGCCGAACCGGGACGCATGGAATGGCCCAGTTCTTAGAACGCCATCGGGCCGCGGAGGCTCTCTAAGATCCCTCGGGTGGAGCGCGAGGAGCTGAAGGCGTTGCAGGCGCCGCTGAAGGATCGCTACAGGACAGAGCCCAGTGCGGCACTTCTCACGCTGTCCGCGACGGGCGAGCTCGGAGAGGAGGGCGTCTCGTGCTCGGTGCGAACCGCCCATGCAGTCGCGGAGGCAGGGCTTCACCCCGCGTCGGGGGGCGACGGCTCGCTGCTGTGCTCCGGCGACATGCTGCTCGAGGCGCTCGTCGCGTGCGCCGGGGTCACGCTGAGAGCAGTCGCGACCTCACTGGGGATCTCCGTGGCGTCCGGGCGCGTCCGCGCCGAGGGCGACCTGGACTTCCGCGGCACCCTCGGTGTGGACCGCGACGCGCCCGTGGGCTTCTCCGCGATCCGTCTCTCCTTCAAGCTCGACACCGATGCCGAGGAGGAGCAACTCGTGACGCTCCTCAAGCTCACCGAGCGCTACTGCGTCGTCTACCAGACCCTCGCCACCACCCCCGCCCTCTCCGCGACTGCGTAGCCGGCGAGGCCACCGGAGCGAACTCGATCACGCTTCCCGGCACCTGGGGAAGATCGACTACGTGCCCGGACGGCACTATCGCGCGTGAGATCCGTGCGTTGCCACCCGTCCGCTAGCTACCGGCGCCACGTCCAGAGGTGCTGAAAGATCTCCGCCTGCTCGACCGCATCATCTAGAGCGTTATGAGTATGGGGGCGGCTGGCGCGCACGGCTCGGGGCAGGTCGTTAAGTCCGGCCTTGTCCATGACGACGTTCGCTCGCTGCTGGAGCATCGTCTTCATGTCAAGACATGAAGAAAAGCCGAACGGGGAGCCCTTATCTGAGTAGGTGATGAGATACCAGTAAAGGAACAGCCAGTCGTAGCAGGCCGGGAACGCCACGGCGACAGGCCGGTCAAGTCCGGCTGTGTGCTCGATCCAGGCGGCAGCCTCAGTCATCACCGATGCCGGCTCCGCACCCGATTGCACGAGGAGGCCCCGGTCGAGGTCCGAGACCTCGAGGGCCGCGGTGTCGAACTCCTCCGAGATCGGCTGCAACTCGCGGTAGAAGGTGTCTGCAGCCGGATCGCGCTTTTCGAACGTCGTGCCGTCGAAGCGGGCTGCAACCGCAAGACCAAACGCCAGCATCGAATAGCGGCCAGGGATCGGCCCGTCGGCCTCAATGTCGAGCGAGAAGTAGAGGTCTGCTCGTTCGCTCACAGCAGCGACGCAGCCTGGACGATTGGCGGGAGAGTGCCGAACTGGTTGATGTGCGCCAGGAGGCGATCACGGCGCACATCGACGGATTCGCTCTGGTTCCAGAACCGGCAAGGCAACTTGTCCGTGTCAAACGGGAGTCTCTCTGTGTCATGTGCGCTGAGGATGACCCGCTGGCGATTCCCGAGGGCATAGCCCAGCTCCGTGAAGCAGTTGGACCGCTGGGCAGTGAGGTCGCAGAACGCGAGCGGCGCCCGATCGAGCTGCCGAAAGATCTCATCGTTCATCCACGCTGCCTCCTGGCGCTCGCGGCCGAGATCGACGACTCGGTAGCCGAGCCCCTCGAGGACGGGGTCGATAACAGTGCGGAAGTGCTCCTCGACCGCTGTGTAGAGCGGAACGGAAGGGTTCAACAGGCGCACGCAGAACGCCGGGGGTAGTTCAAGGTCGCCCACCAGCAATGCCAATCGCGATCCCGTGGCCTCGGGGTCACCGACGTTCCCAGGGTCCACCTTCAGCTGCAGCAGGCGAGCCTCGGCGCCGCCTCCCGTAGCCAGGCGAACAAAGCTCGATGCGTCGACCAATGCCTTGCGCGCCAGGCCGATCCCTCCGAGGGCGCCGTCATCCCCGGAGGAGCCGAGATCCACATCCCAGGGCACCACTGCGCGACCGTGCGCTGTGTACATGTCGGCAAGGTGCTCTACGCCAGTTCCGCCGCTAGCGATGACGAGCACATCGCCCAGGCGTGCCTGCGCTTGGCGGATCAATGCGCCGGAGCGCCAGGTGTCGGGAAGCAGCTGCAGGTCTACTGCCTTTCGGTTGACCAGCTCGTCGTATAGGGGGCGGCGATGAGGTGGAATCTGCTCAAAGCCACGATGGGAACCACGTAGGAGTACGAGTGGGTCTTCCGCTGATGGCCGGGCCTCTCCGGCGCGGAGTGCTTCGAGTGCGAGTTCGATAGCAAGCCAGTCGAAAGTGCCGGGGAGATCCTCTGCTGCGGAGTGGTACGGCTCTCCCCAGCTGTGCGATCAAGGATCCACCGCTTCGGAGATGTGCCCCGAGAAATGTGCGGAGTGCGCGATGGGTCCAGCGCAGCAGGTCGGGGTCGCATTGCGGCGACGCGCTGCCCGTGAGATGAACGCGGCGTCCCACCTACGGTCTCTGGCTGAAGCTCGGCGAGGGCTTCATTTGTTCCGCCGTCGTGATCAGATCGGCAGCACTGAGCGGGCGATCAGGGAAGGCGCGCTGCACCGATACGGGGATCAGCCGGGTACGCAGATCAGAGAAGGTGAACCCGGGTGTCGAGTCTCGCGCGGCAGTGAGCTTCACGAGCGACTCGATATCCGCCTTGGAGATACGTAGGCCGCCCAGATCGTGCTCGAGCAGCGCTCGGCGTTGCTCGGCATCGGGTCGCTGGAACTCCTCTGTGTAGCCGGCGCGACGCTGAAGCGCCGGATCAATCGCCCCGAGGCGGTTGGTGCAAAGGAACACCAAGAGCCGCCCGTCGAGCCGGCGAATGTCGTCGATCTTCTGGATGAGCGTGTTGACGCCCACCTTGTCCTCGTGGTGGCTTTGGCCGTCCCCGCGGCTCGCTGCGAGTGAGTCGGCCTCATCGATGATCAGGATGGCCGCGCGTTCCCTGCCGACCGCGACCTCGACCGCCGCAAAGGCCTCGTTGATCAAATGGCTCAGTTCGCCGACCTTGCCGACTCCGCGCACGCGGGTGCTGAGCTTCATGAGGGTGCCTTCCCGGCGCGGCGCGCGGCACAGCCGGTCCGCCGCGGCCTCGGCGAAGGCGGTCTTTCCTGTACCGACATCGCCATGAAGAATGACGAGCGGGTAGCGTTCGGCGAGGACGGCGACGATCGGCAGGTCGGGCCCATGGTGCTTCCTCGCCCAAGCGTCGGCGGCCGCTGGATCGAGCAACATTTGGAAGGCACGGCCGAGGTGCTCGTAACGGCCTTGGAATCCGATCAGGCGTTGTCCGAGCTCTTGGAGGCCTGCGTCCGGTAGGGGAAGCTCGAGCTCGAACAGCTTGCTCGCCTCGGTCACTCGAAGTCCGTTCGCTCGAGCCCGTAGGCATTTGACGCGTAGCGACGTTTCGCTGCGCCCGTGAGTTTGGGAAAGCTGGTATCGACCTTGCTCGGGGACCATTTGATCGCCAAGTCGGCGTTGAACTCTGTCTTCTTCTCGGGCGTGAGGGCCGCCCAAGCGGCGTTGCGGAAGACGATCACCGTAAGCTCTCCGCCCGAGAGCTTTGGCCAGAGATTGCCCCCGGGTCGATCCGGCGTCCACAGCGATGCGTCGGTCGACACCTCATAGCTGCGGGCTCGGACTTCCTCTCCCGCGACATCAAAGAGAGCGAGAAAGACGCGTTCGAGGTAACCCGCGACAGCAAACGCGGTCACGTCGGAGATGTAGTCCCGGACCTCGGCGGGAGAGAGTTTTCCAGTGGATTCGGCGATCATCGCAACGTCGGCCGCGAACCGTGCGGCAACCTTCTTCACATCGGCGGCAGTGAAGGTGGTGCTGTAGGTCTCGGAGGTACTCATGCGGCCTCGACCGTGAACCCACTGCCGAACACCTCACGCCAGTAGTCCTCGGTCTCCCCTTTGCCGCTCACCTCGGCAGCCAACGCGAGGGTCTCCCACGACTTCTCTGCGGCCTTGACGATGTCGTCTCGCTGCGATGCGCTGATCCAGGCGGCCACGTTGTTCTCTCGATCGCATGGGTCGAGGATCACGACTGGATCGGAGGCGGCAGTGGCGGAGGTATGTCCGGAGAGGACTGGGTCAGCCAAGTTCGACTGAGCGATGTAGAGGAAGACCCGCTGGAGCCCGGCTTCGAGGGTTGGTGCCGGTCCTTGGTCAGCGTGGAGCGCAGCGAGGATCAGCTCGATCGGGAAGGAACCCAGCGCCTTTCGAAGCTCGGCTTCGTTTCGCCAGCACTTGATCATCCGGACAAGCGGCCGATAGCGCGAGTCTTCGCCGGCCAGATCACGGACGTACTTGATGTGCCCGGGAATATCAGCCAGGTGGGCACGCTGGCCGTAGGAGTCGACCATCCAGCCTTGCTCAGCATCACCTTCAATCGCAATCAGGGGAACAAGGTCGACCTTGAGTCCGGAGGCGATGAACTCCATGCCCATGGTGTGTGGCTGTACCCAGAAATCTTCGGGGGACTTGGTCGGGTACACGCTGATCGCGATTTCCCGCAACGTCGCGTGGAGCGTCGCCAGATCCCAATTGGTCGCCGCCGACGCGTCTAGGTAGACCGCCACGTCCGCGTCGATGCCGGTGTCGCCGCGCGGATAAAGAGCCGTCGCCTTCACAAGGGAGCCCGCGCGGCGAAAGCGCACCACCGTGAACGCACTGGCCTCGGGTATAGCGGTTTCCAGCTTGGAGATCAGGTTCCCCGCCTGCTTCATGAGTTCATCGCGCTTCTTGCGGCCAACCCGCAGCCGGCGCTCATCCCATGTACGCAGCTGAGCGTCTGTGTATCTCATGGGCGATCGTGTATCCCGGAGTGCGGGTGGGGGCGAGCGCGTGCCGGATCACGCCGCCAGCGATGACGGTAGGCCAGGGAGCCGACCTGTAGCCGATTCGGGCGCGTGCCCAGAGAACATACGTGTAGTAGTCGACGCATATACGCGTATCAGACCGTAGCGATGCTTCCGGACGACGAGATCGCACCCGGTACGGCAGGGGATCCTGGGCGGTGTAATCCGACGGCGGGCGGAGGTGTATGCCGGGTTACGCCACAGCCCGGAGGCGATAGCGGCCGGTCCTGGCGCCGACCTGCTCGACCACCGCGGACCGGTTCAACTGCGCAAGGAAGGTGCCGAGAGGGTTCTTCCCTGCCACCTCGTGACCAGAGCTGCGGAGGAGGTCAAACCACTCGCGGTAGTGGATCTCGATCTCGTCACCCGTGCGTTCGCGTTCGCGTAGTAGACGAATCGCGACCCGCTCCAGACGTTGCCCTCCGAGTCGGTGGTCGAAGTCATCGATGCCGAGTTGCGTTGCCTCCCCCAGGATGCCCTGGAGATCCTGGAGGGCCTGGGAATCCTCTGCGGTCTGGCGGTCGATGCGGGCTGCGAGGGTACGTAGCCGCTCTGCCTGCTCGGCTTGGGCCTGAATGCGCGCAGCCAGGGCTCGTGCCTCGGCCAGCAGGCCATCGCGGACCGATCCTGGAGGAGTTGCGGCGGCGCTCATGACCCCAAAGCTAAGCGCTGCGCCGGATGTCAAGTGCCGTCAAGCAGCGCTGTGTGACTAGCGATTCGCTACTTGCAAAGCTAAAAAATGGCTATTTGCAGGGAAAAATAGCGGGGCGGATTGATACTCAATCCTGCGACCTCTGGCAACCTGCGCCAGAGCTCCAGCAGCCCACACCGGGCTCTCTGCTGGCTCCTGCTCTTGGGGGGAGCGAGCGTCATGGCTCCCGGTACCCGTGTGAGACGTGTTCGTGCCGCGTATGCCTGCAGCACAGCAGGGCTTTGCCGCGCGGATCGTGCTCGTCCGTGGTCAGCTGAGCCTGAGCAGCGCGGGTAAATCCTCCAAGGACCGCAGGATCTCCGCGCCGGCGTGGCGCAACGCCATCTCGTCGCTGTCGGCTGCGTACCCGAAGACGCGCATCCCCGCGGCCACCGCAGCGGTGACGCCGGAGGGTGTGTCCTCGACGACCACGCAGCCCGAGGGTCTGGCTCCCATGCTCGCGGCGGCGTGCAGGAAGAGATCAGGGTGTGGCTTGCCGCGCGGGACCGAGTACGCGGAGAACAGCGCCCCGCCCGGGAACAAGCCACGCAGACCCGTCAGCCCGAGCGAGAGCCGGGTCTTCTCCGCCTTCCCCTGCGAGGCGACGCACACCGCGACCCCTGCCGCGCTGACGCGCGCGACGGTTTCCCGCGGCCCCGGGGATGGGGCGTAGCTCGCGGTGGAAGACCTCGGCGCGGTCGTGCTCGAAGCGCTCGATCCAGCCCTCGGGCAGCGAGCAGCCAAGCCTCGCCTGAACTTGGGAGACGACCTCAGATAGCAGGAGCCCCTGGTAGTCACGCCGAGCCTCGGCGAGCGTGGTCGCCATGCCCTCCTCAGTCAGCATCCGCGCGAGTACAGCGTTGGAGATCCTCTCGCTGTCCACGAGGACCCCATCGCAGTCGAAGATCACGAGCTCCAGACCGTCCACGCCGCCGATCCTTACGACTTTCGCTGGCGAGCGCTTGCCCAGGCCGGTATGCCCTGCTCGAGACCCGCACGCCCTTTTGATCGTCCGTTGCTCGTGACAGTGGCCTCGCGACAGGCGACGCCAGGAGGCATCCAACCCAAACAGACCCCACGTACCACCTCGACCCTGGTGGGCGGTGGCAGAAGAGGTCTCATCGGGCCTACCATCGGGACGCCTCAGCGGAGCGGGTGGCCCCAAAGGTGGCCCCAAGGTCCTCCTGACACCGATCGGCGTTGACCCATGAAAGCGCGAAACCCGCATGGTTATGCGGGTCTCGCGCTATGGGCCCGGCAGGACTCGAACCTGCGACCTAGCGATTATGAGCTGGTTCGTCGCCCGACATAGACGCCATGCCTTGATGACGAAGGCTCCACGCGACCTCCTGACCACTCGCCGCTCCGGCCCACGTGCGACTACGTCTGGCCGGGAGCGCATGTTTGCACTTCTGTTTGCACCACGGCCCTAGATCTCCTATCATCCCACCCCGGGGCATAGAAAAATCCCAGCGTTAGCAGGCTTTTCGTGAAAGCCCCCGGCAGGACTCGAACCTGCGACCCTCGGATTAGAAATCCGACGCTCTATCCAGCTGAGCTACGGAGGCGTGTTTCTATCCCCACAGTGTGGCGATCCTCGCCGAGCGATGCCGGGCGGGTCGGCCCCCGAGAGAGACGAGTCGGCCGCTCTGAGCCGAGGAACGCGGGCCGACGGCTGAGAGAGGCGGTCGAGGAACGAGCGGGGTTGGTGGGGTGGGTGGGTTCCTCAACCAAGCCCCCCTCGGAGAGCGGCCTTAAGCAAACTTGATCCAGAACCGGTAAAAGTTGATCCATGACTCCCGCATCGAGCACCGACCCCGACCTCACCCGCAAGGAAAAGCGCGAGCAGGCGCGCGCCGAACGCAAGGCGATCGAGGCCTCCGCCGCCCAGGCGGCGCGGCGCACACGCATGATCCAGCTCGGCGGCGTGATCGGCGCCGTGGTGGTGATCGTCGTCGTGATCCTCCTCGCCACCGGCGGGAGCAACAAAGCAGGCCCCGTCACGGGTGGCCAGAAGAACAAGGAAGTCGCCACGGTGACCTCGCTGATCGGGGGCATCCCCCAGTCGGGCAACGTCCTCGGCAACCCCAACGCTCCCGTGACCCTGCAGTACTTCGGCGACCTCGAGTGCCCGATCTGCAAGGAGTTCACGCTCAACGTCCTGCCCACCCTGATCCCGAAGTACGTGCGCACCGGGAAGCTGAAGATCGAATACCACTCCATGGAGACCGCCACCCGGGAACAGGAAACATTCCGGACCCAGCAGATCGCGGCGCTCGCCGCCGGAAAGCAGAACCTCGCGTGGTACTACATCGAGCTCTTCTACCACGAGCAGGGCGAAGAGGACAGCGGCTACGTCACCGAAAGCTACCTGCAGGGTCTCGCCCAGCAGGTGCCCGGGCTGAACCTCCCCGACTGGAGCGCCGCGCGTAACGACCCGGCCCTCGCCGAACAGATCACGCGCGACGCCCAGGCCGTCACCCAGCAGGGCTTCACCGGTACCCCCTCCTTCCTGCTCGGCAAGAGCGGAACCACGCTGGCGCAGTTCAAGCCCGAAACGTTCAGCGAACCCTCGGGGTACGAATCCTCAATCGACAAGCTGCTGCAGTGAGCGAGGGTGGGCCGCAACGTGTGCGATCCCCAGGCACAGCGCCCCGCCGAGGCGGCTGAGGCACCTCGGCCGAGCTGGCTGGGCGCCCGGAGCCGGGCGTGAGCACGCGCGCCGTCCGGCTCGTGATGATCGGGGTCGCCACCGTCGGCCTCGGCGTTGCCAGCTACCTCACCTACGTCCACTACGCAGGCGGCCCGATCCTGTGTCTGAAGGGAGGCGGCTGCGAGACGGTGCAGCACTCGATCTACTCGAAGCTCGCGGGCGTGCCCGTCGCGCTCATCGGGCTGATCGGCTACATCGTGATCCTCGCCTCGCTGCTCGCTCCCGAGAGCGAGTCCACGCGGCTGGCGACCGTGGCCTTCACCGTGACGGGCTTCGGCTTCTCGGTCTACCTCACATCGCGCGAGCTCTTCTCGATCCACGCGATCTGCCCGTGGTGCGTGAGCAGCGCGGTGATGATGACCCTGCTCGCGGGCATGGCCGTCTGGCGCTTCCTGCGCGGCGAGGAGCCCACCGCCAGCGCTCACTCGGGCGCGTCTCTTGAGCCCGACTCCGCCGCTCCGCTCACCGCGGGCTCTTGAGCCGGCGCGCCGGCATCGCACCCAGCGCCGTCGAGCGTCAGAAGCGCGCCGCCGCCTGCGCCGCGGCGGAGTTGGTCACCGCGGACACGCGCGTGGGGCTGGGCACGGGATCGACCGTCGCTTACCTGCTGCCCGCGCTCGCCGCCCGCGGCCTGCCAGGGCTGCGCTGCGTGGCGACCTCCCCCGCGACCGCCCTCGCCGCCCGGGCGCTCGGCTTCGTCGTTGTGGAGCTCGACGAGCTCGGCACGCTCGACATCGCGATCGACGGAGCCGACGAGATCGACCCGCGCGGCTGGCTGATCAAGGGCGGGGGCGCTGCCCACACCCGCGAGAAGATCGTTGCCGCAGCTGCCCGGCGCTTCGTCGTGATCGCCTCCGCGGAGAAGGCCGTCCCGGCGCTCAGCGCACCCGTGCCCGTGGAGATCCTGCGCTTCGGAGCGCACTCGACGCTCAACGCAATCGCCCCCGCGCAACTGCGCGACGTGCCCCCGAGCCCGGACGGCAACCTGATCGCGGACTACCTCGGCCCAATCGACGATCCCGAGCGCCTCTCCACCAGGCTGTCGGGCACCCCCGGGGTCGTCGAGCACGGCCTGTTCGCCCCGAGCCTCGTGAGCGACACCCTGATCGCACACGACGGCGGGGTCGAGCACCGTTGGCGCGCCAAGCGCGGCTGAGGCGCAACACCGTCGCGCGGGCGAGTGGTGGCCGCCACCGGCTCAGCCGGCCCTCGGCCAGAGATCGACCGGAGGCGAGCACCGGCGTCAGACGCTGATCAGCTCCAGCTCATCCAGACGCCGCGCCGCACGCGCAGCCCACGTGGTGTCGCCCTGCCGATGGAGCACACCGTCGCGCTCCAGGCGCCCGAGCGCCTCCTCGAGCACCGCCGGCTCGAAGTCCGAGATCTCCCGCGCCAACTCCGCGTGAGACCAGCGCTCCTCGTGATCGTCCCTGAGGATCTGCAGAACGACCGCTCGTTCGAGCACCCACATCACGCTCTCCGGCTCCTGCCTGTCGGGTTCTCCCTGCATCGAACTCGCCTCCTCATGCCGCGTTGCCTGAGCCGCCCGCAGGCTGCGCGAGCTGCTCGATTTCAGATCGCTTCGAAGTTACTCAGCGCTTGAGACGGGACGCTCGCTCGGCGCTACCTTTGAGCTGTGGCTCCCCGCTCACGCATCCTGGCGTTCGGGTCGACCGCCGCGCTCGTGCTCGCCGGCGGTGTGTGCGCCGTGCTCCTTGGAGGAGTCACAGGTCAGGTCCTCACGATCGTCCTGTTGTCGGTCGGCCTGGGCGGAGCGGTGCTCCTGGCGTTCCTTGAGGTCGGCCTGAGCGAGGACCGCGAGCGCGCGCACGAGCAAGAGCGCCGACGCAAGCGCAGGGCGCTCCTGTTCGACCCACGACGGCGCCGCCCTTTGCGCCGTCGACCACGACGCCCCAGCTGAGCGGACGTCGGCCCCGGCCTGAGCACGGGTTTGAGAGGATCGGCGCGCGTGCTCGAACACGTTCTGGACGGCCGTACGCACCGCCGGGCTTGAAGGCGGACTCATCGCTATAGTCCCTGCCGCTCGCGCCCAGCCCACCACCCGAACGGGGGGAAGTTGTCTACTCAAGCTCTGTCGCCCACCTCGGAGAAGCTCGCGTTCTACCGACGCGCAGCCAACTACATCGCGGTGGCGATGATCTACCTGCAGGACAACCACCTGCTGGAGGAACCGCTGAAGCCCGAGCACGTCAAGCACCGCCTGCTCGGCCACTGGGGGACGGTGCCCGGCATCAACCTGATGTACGCGGGGCTCAACCGTCTGATCCTCGACACCGACGCCAGCGTCCTGCTGGTCACCGGTCCCGGTCACGGCGCGCCGGCGAACCTCGCCAACCTGTGGATCGACGGGTGTCTGGAAGACGTCAAGCCCGAGATGGGTCGCACCCGTGAGGGACTCTCCAAGCTGGTGCGCCTGTTCTCCTGGCCGGGCGGCTTTCCCAGCCACATCGCCCCGATCGTGCCGGGCACGATCCACGAGGGCGGCGAGTTGGGCTACGCGCTGGCGACCGCCTTCGGCGCCGCCCTGGACAACCCCGATCTGATCGTGGCCTGCATCGTCGGCGACGGCGAGGCGGAGACCGGACCGACGGCGGGCGCGTGGCACTCCAACAAGTTCCTCGACCCCGCGACCTCCGGCGCGGTGCTCCCGATGCTGCACCTCAACGGCTACAAGATCGCCAACCCAACGATCTTCAGCTCGATGTCCGACACAGAGCTCACGAAGCTGTTCGAGGGCTACGGCTGGCACCCGCTGATCGTCGACGGCGAGGACCTCGACGGCGAGTTGGCCGCCGCGCTCGACACCGCCTACGGTGAGATCCGCGCGCTGCAGGGCGCCGCCCGCGAAGGGCGCCGGCCGGAACGGCCGATCTGGCCGATGCTGATCGTGCGCTCGCCCAAGGGTTGGACCGGCATCCGCGAGCTCGACGGCATCCGCGTGGAGGGCACCTCCAAGGCCCACCAGGTGCCCGCTATGCAGGCCCGCAGCAACCCCGAGCACCTGCAGGCGCTGGAGGACTGGCTGCGCTCCTACGGCCCCGAGGAGCTGTTCGGCGAGGACGGCGGCCCGGCCCCGGAGATCGCCGCGATGTGCCCCACTGGCGAGCGGCGCATGGGCGCCAACCCCCACGTCAACGGCGGGCGTATGCGCGTTCCGCTGCAACTTCCCGAGCTCGATGCTCACGCCGTTTCACTCGATGCGCCCGGCGGCACGATCGAGAGCTCGCTCGGCGCGTTGGGCAGCTACCTCGGGCAGGTCTTCGAGCGCAACCGCGAGCAGGCCAACTTCCGCGTCGTCTGCCCGGACGAGGTCGCCTCCAATCGGCTCGGGGCGCTGTTCGAGGTCGAGAACCACGCCTACGAGTGGCCGGTGGACCCCGAGATCAACCCCGACTACAAGCCCGACGGACGCATCATGGAGGTCCTCTCCGAGCACAACTGCCAGGGTTGGCTACAGGGCTACGTGCTCACCGGCCGCCACGGGATCTTCCCCTGCTACGAGGCGTTCATCCCGATCGTTGACGGGATGGTCAACCAGTACGGCAAGTTCCTGAAGATGTCCCGCGAGGAGGCGCCCTGGCGCGAGCCGGTCGCCTCGCTGAACTACCTGCTCACCTCCGAGGGGTGGCGCCAGGACCACAACGGCTACTCCCACCAGATGCCGGGCTTCATCAACTCGATGCTCAACCGCCGCGAGGAGCACGCGCGCGTGTACGTGCCGCCGGACGCCAACACGCTGCTGGCCACGATGGACCACTGCCTGCAGGCGACGGGCTGCATCAACCTCGTGATCGGCTCCAAGCTGCCGCTGCCGCAGTGGCTCTCGATGGAGGAGGCCCGCGAGCACGTCCGCGCCGGAGCGTCGGCGTGGAAGTGGGCGAGCAGCGACGACGACAGCGAGCCCGACCTGGTGCTCGCCAGCTGCGGCACGATCCCCACGATCGAGCTGTTGGCTGCCGCGAGCCTGCTCAAAGAGGACGTGCCGGACCTGAAGGTGCGCTTCGTCAACGTCACCAACCTGTTTGCGCTGGCGGCGCCCGGCAAGCACCCCGACGCCATGTCGGCTGCCGCGTTCGGCGAGCTGTTCACCACGGACCGCCCCGTGATCTTCAACTTCCACGGCTACCCCTCGGCGGTCCATCAGCTGATCCACCGCCGTCCCCAGCAGGAGCGCTTCCACGTGCGCGGCTACGCCGAGGAGGGCACCACCACCACGCCCTTCGACCTGCTGGCGATGAACGGCGTCGACCGCTACCAGCTGGCCATCGAGGGGCTGAGCCGCGTCGACGTGGCCATCAGCGACAACATCGGCGGCATGTCGGGCGCGTTCGCGGTGCGCGACATCGGCGGCGCACAGACGGCGATCGCGAAGTACCGCGATCAGCTCGCCGCGTACCGCAGCTACGCCCGCGAGTTCGGCGACGACCCGCCCGAGCTGACCAACTGGGTCTGGCCCGGATCCAAGGCGTAAGGACGTGGAGGGACCACGCGACGTGCAGGGATCGATGAGCACGGACACCGCGAGGAGCCGATGAGCTCAGACGCCGCGCAACGGGCGGACACCCACCTCAAGGCCGGCGAGTACCGCCAGAGCCGAGAGGCAGCCCTCGCGGGTCTCGCCGCTGCACCGGAGGACGTCGAGCTGCTCCTGCTCGCCGGGCGCGCCGGTGTGGAGCTCGACGCCGAGGACGCCACCGAGCAGCTGCGGCGCGCCACCGAGCTCGCACCCGAGCACGCCGACGCCTGGCACTACCTGGGCGAGGCGCTTGCGACCGAGGGCCGCATGGACGAGGCGGGCGACGCCTTTCGCCGGGCGGTCGAGCTCAACCCCGCCGACCAGGTGGCGCTCAGCCACCTCGGCCACACCTCGGCCGCAACGGGGCGGGAGGAGGAGGCCGTGGACTACCTCAGCCAGGCGGCGCAGAGTATGCGCGGAGCCTCCACCGCGGCGATCAGCCTCGTCGACATGTACCGGACACTCGGCCACTACGACCAGGCGCTGGCCCAGGCCCAGCGCATCGCCGAGGCCGAGCCTGAGGACCTGATCGCCGCGCTCGACGTGGCCGAGCTCAGCCTCGAGGTCGGTCAGCTCGACGAGGCGGTGGCGGCGTTTCAGCGCCTGCGCGAGCTCGACGACGTACCCGGGCACGAGGCCTACCCCCTGCGCGGGATCGTCAAGGCCGAGATCCAGCGCGAGGACTGGCAGCGAGCGCTAGCGCTCGCCCGCGAGGCGCCGGTCAGCGACTCGCAAGGACGCACGGTCAACCTGATCGCCTTCCTCCAGGCGCAGGGCGGCGAACCGGCCGAGCAGGCACCCACGCGTGAGGAGGTGGACGCCGCCCTGACGGCGTCGCTGGCAGAGTACCGGCGGATGCACGCCGACGATCGCCGTCTCGCTTCGGAAGACATCCTTGGCTGAGCTCGCGACAGCCAGCCGCGCCGACGCCGTCGAGTGGTTTCGCTGCCCCTCGTGCGCGGCGTTCGTGTACCACAAGCGCCTGCGCCGCAACCTCGGCGTCTGCCCCGACTGCAACCACCACTTCCGGCTGCGCATCCGCGAGCGCCTGGGCCAGCTGCTGGACGAGGGCAGCTTCGAGGAGCTGAGCGGAGACCTCGAGATCCTCGACGCGCTCTCCTTCGCGGACTCCAAGCCCTACGTCGAGCGGATCGCGCAGGCGCAGAAGAAGAGCGAGACCAAGACGGGCGCGCTGCACGGCACGGGCACGATCGACGGCTTGCCGATCGTCGTAGCGGGCATCGACTTCTCGTTCATCGGCGGCTCCATGGGCGGCGCGGTCGGCGAGTCGATCACGCGCGCGGCCGAGTTGGCGCTGCAGACACACACGCCGCTGCTGGTGATCTCGGCCTCCGGCGGCGCGCGCATGCAGGAGGGGTGCGTGTCGCTGATGCAGATGGTCAAGACCTCGCAGGCGATGGCGCGCCTCGCCGAGGAGGGCGTGCTGTTCATCTCGCTGCTCACCGACCCCACCTACGGCGGCGTCAGCGCCTCCTACGCGACGCTCGGCGACATCCTCATCGCTGAGCCCGACGCGCACATCGGTTTCGCCGGGCCCGCGGTGATCGAGCAGACGATCCGCCAGAAGCTGCCCGACGGGTTCCAGACCGCCGGCTTCCTGCTCGAGCACGGGATGCTCGACCTGGTCGAGCCGCGCGAAGGCCTGCGGCGCACGATCCGCAACCTGCTCGAGCTCCACGCCCAGGCGCAGGCCGCTCGCGGTGAGGACGCAGCGACACAACAGCGGCGCCTGCCGGCGACCGAGGGGGCGGCGGCGATCGTCGATCCCGAGCAGCTGCCGGCACGCGATCCCTGGGAGATCGTCCAGCTCGCCCGCCACATCGACCGCCCGCGCTTCCTCGACCTCGTCGGCTTCGTGTTCGACGGCTTCCAGGAGCTGCACGGCGACCGGCTGTTCGAGGAGGACCACGCGATCGTCGCGGGCCTCGCGCGCCTGGGCGAACTGACGGTTATGGTGATCGGCCAGCAGAAGGGTCATACCACGAGCGAGCTGGTGGAGCACAACTTCGGGATGCCCGAGCCCGAGGGCTACCGCAAGAGCATGCGGCTGATGCGCTACGCCGCCCGCTTCGGCCTGCCGCTGGTGTCGATCGTCGACACGCCCGGGGCCTACCCGGGTCTGGGAGCCGAGGAGCGGGGCCAGTCGAACGCGATCGCCGAATCGATCGCGCTGATGTCGCGTCTACCCGTGCCGCTCGTGACGGCGGTCACCGGCGAGGGCGGCAGCGGCGGTGCGCTCGCGCTCGCTGCGGCTGACCGGGTGCTGATGATGGAGAACGCTTACTACTCGGTGATCAGCCCCGAGGGCTGCTCGACGATCCTCTTCAAGGACGCCACCGCCGCGCCGCGCGCGGCCAAGGCGCTGCGCATCACGAGCCCCGAGCTGCTGCGCTTGGCAGTGATGGACGCGATCGTGCCCGAGCCCGAGGGTGGCGCGCAGACCGACCCGCCGGTCGCCGGCGCGAACCTCAAGGCCGCGATCGTGGCCAGCCTCGGCGAACTGCTGCCGCTGAGCACCGACGAACTGATCACCCAGCGCTACGAGCGCTTTCGCAAGTTCGGTACCCCCGGGCGCCAGCCCACACTTCCGCCAATCACAGGGGAGACATGAGCGACAACGAGAACACCCAGGCCACCCCCGACCGCGAGCTGATCGAGTCAGTCTGGGCCGAGGCCCGCGATCTGATCAAGCGGCTCGAGGGCTCCACCGTGCAGCGCTTCGCCGTCGCCGCCGGCGACTACAAGATCGAGATCGAGCGCGGGTCGCCGCCGGCGGCGCAGGGTGTGCCCGGGGCGCCGCCTGCGCCGCCGCCACCAAGCGGTCCTGTCGCCACGGGCGCGGGCCCTGGCATGAGCATCGCCCCCGGAGCACGCATGGCCTCGGGCGTCTTTACGATCGGCGATCTCGAGGCGGACAACAGGGTGCCGGTGCTGGCGCCCCTGGTGGGGACCTACTACGGCGCCGCGCAGCCCGGCGCCAAGCCGTTCGTGGAGGTAGGGTCGAGCGTCGAGCCCGGGCAGACGGTGTGCATCGTCGAGGCGATGAAGATGATGAACGAGGTGGCAGCCGGCGAGGGCGGCAAGGTCGCCGAGATCGTCGCCGAGAATGGCGAGTGGGTCGAGTTCGAGCAGGTGCTGATGTACCTGGAGCCAGCGGATGACTAGGACGAACGCTGGGCCGTGCTGGCCGATCTCCGATCGGTCTGCGTCCTCGATCGCTCGTGTGCAAAGCACACTTCGCTCACTGCGTCCTTGTCTCGCTTGCCCATCGTCCGCCCTAGGAGCGAGCGATACTGCCGGGCGTCTAGCGTCGAGGAGCTGACCCATGTTCGAGAAGGTCCTGATCGCCAACCGTGGGGAGATCGCGCTGCGCGTCGCGCGCGCCTGCCGGGAGCTCGGCATCAAGTCGGTGGCGATCTACTCGACCGCCGACGCCGAGTCCGCCGTCGTGCGCTTCGCCGACGAGGCCGTGCACGTCGGGCCCCACCACCCCGGCAAGAGTTACCTGCACATCCCCAACGTGATCGGCGCCGCGCAGAAGACCGGCGCCGACGCGATCCACCCGGGCTACGGGTTTCTCTCCGAGGACCCCTTCTTCGCCGAGATCTGCTCCGACAACGGGATCACATTCATCGGCCCCCGCCCGGAGGTGATGGAGAAGGTGGGCGACAAGGCGATCGCGCGTGACCTGATGCAGAAGGCCGGCCTGCCGCTCCTACCCGGCACGATCGAGCCCGTGCAGACCGCAGAGGAGGCACAGGAGATCGCAGACGGGATCGGCTACCCGGTGATCATCAAGGCGGTCGCGGGCGGCGGCGGGCGGGGCATGAACGTTGTGCGCCGCGCCGAGGACCTCGCGCGCCTGTACCAGACGACGCGCGCAACCGCACAGGCCGTTTTCAAGGACAGCGCCGTCTACATCGAGCGCTACCTCGACGCCCCCCGCCACACCGAGGTGCAGCTCGTCTGCGACAACCACGGCCACGGCGTGTACTTCTTCGAACGCGACTGCTCGGTGCAGCGCCGCCACCAGAAGCTGATCGAGGAGGCGCCCTCGATCCACCTCTCCGACGAGCAGCGCCGGGACATCGGCGAGCGCGCCGTCGCCGGCGCTCTGGCGGTCGGCTACACCGGCGCCGGCACGATGGAGTTCCTGCTCGACCACGAGGGCAACCTCTCCTTCATGGAGATGAACGCCCGCATCCAGGTCGAGCACCCCGTAAGCGAGATGGTCACGTCCGTCGACCTGATCCAGGAGCAGATCCGCGTCGCCGCGGGCGAGCCACTGTCGGTGACCCAGGAGGACGTCGTGCTGCGCGGCCACTCGATCGAGTGCCGCGTCAACGCCGAGGATCCCGACCGGGACTTCGCCCCGGCGGCCGGGCGCCTGGACGTTTACGTGCCGCCCGGCGGGCCGTGGACGCGTGTGGACTCTCACTGCTACCCGGGCTGGAACATCGCCCCGTTCTACGACTCGCTGATCGCCAAGCTGATCGTCTGGGCGCCCACCCGCCTGGAGGCGATCGAGCGGATGGACCGTGCCCTGTCGGAGTTCCAGATCGAGGGGCGCGGAGTGAAGACCACGATTCCTTTCCACCGCCGCGTGCTCGCCGACGAGCAGTTCCGCTCCGGCGACGTGACGACCGACTTCGTCGAGCACTTCCTCGCCGGCGAGACGGCGCAGACCGCGAGGCCGTGAGGCCGTGAGCGCAGCGGGGGCGAGCGCGCCGCCGGGCGCCGGTCTGAAGCTGGAGGCGACGGCGGGCAACGCGACCGGGACCGCGATCGGCGTCGAGGAGCGGCTCGTGTTCGGTCGCCAGACCGAGGGCCCCGGGCAGCTCGCCAACGATCCCGAGCTCTCACGCCACCACGCCGAGATCACCCGCCGGGCGGCTGGCGAGTATGTGCTCGAGGACCTCTCCTCTACCAACGGGACGTACGTCAACGGCACACGTCTGACCGAGCCGGCCGTCCTCTCCCTCGGCGACACGATCGAGCTGGGCACAACCAGGCTCGTAGTGCGCGCTCTGCCGGTGCCGGCCGCACCAGAGGTCGATGTGCGCGCAGCGACGGCAGTCACCGATGTGCCGGCCGCGATTCGCGCGCCTGCGCCCGCACCGCCACCCTCGCTGCCGCCCGCGCCCACGCCACCGACACCCCCACCCGCACCGCCCGTGCCGCCCGTGCCGCCCGCACCCACACCCCCCGCGCCTCTGCCACCAACACCCCCACCCGCACCCACACCCACTCCACCCGCGCCTACTCCACCACCACCGGCACCTCCTCCCCCGCCCCCGCCCCTCGACCTCCGCTTGAGAGTCGATCTGGAGCGCGCCGAGGCCGAGGTCGCACTCGGAGAGGGGCCGTCTATCCGCCTGCGCCTGCAGGAGGGGGCCTGGCAGATCGTCGAGGGAGGCTCGCGGTGAGCGAGGGTCCGGTCGGAGGCGAAGTCACGCCGGCACAGCCGCTCGGCGAGCCCCAGCTCACGAGGGTGAGAGGCGTGCAGCCCCCGAGCGAGGGCGAGCTGCGGATCCTCAGCGGACCGGGAGCCGGCGGCACGGCCGCGCTGATCGGCGGCAGCGCCACGATCGGCCGCGAGCCCGAGTGCGACCTGCAGGTGCTCGACAGCGAGGTTTCGCGGCTGCACGCAAAGGTGACCGTGCGCGACGGCGTGGCGGCGATCGACGACCTGCACTCCTCCAACGGTACGTACGTCGACGGCGAGCGCATCCTCGCGCACACGACGCTCGCGCCGGGCGACCGCATCCAGATCGGCGAGGCGACGATCGAGCTGACTTCGCCGGTGTTCGCGGGCGCCTCCGCGCGCGTCCTGGCGCCGCAGGTCTCCAGCGTCCGGGAAGTCCTCAGCCAGTCCTCGCGGCTGCTCACCGCGGAGTCCGGGACGCGCAAGTGGTGGACGCTGGCGGTGGTACTGATCACGGTATTCATGCTGCTGCTCGACGTCACGATCGTGGCCGTGGCGCTACCCACGATCTCCGGGGCACTGCACCCGAGCTTCCCCCAGTTGCAGTGGATCGTCGACGCCTACGCGCTGATGCTGTGCTCGGTGCTGCTGACCGCCGGCATGATGGCCGACATCTACGGACGCAAGCGCGTACTGACCATCGGGCTGATCGTCTTCACGATCGCCTCCGTCGTCTGCGCCCAGGCCCCAAACGCGACCGTGCTCGACTTCGCGCGCGGCGTGCAGGGCATCGGCGGGGCGACGATGTTCGCCTGCGCACTGGCGCTGATCGTGCAGGAGTTCCCTGCCGGCGAGCGCGCCGTGGCGTTCGGCCTGTACGGGGCCGTCAGTGGCCTCTCGGTCGCCCTCGGTCCGATCGTCGGTGGCCTGCTCGTGCAGGGCATCGGCTGGCAGGCGATCTTTTATGTCAACGTGCCGATCGCGATCGTGGCCTTCGTGATCCTCCAACGCAAGGTGGTCAACCTTCCCGGCCCGCCGACGAAGGTCGACTGGCCCGGCCTCTTCACCTTCTCCGGTGCGATGTTCCTGGCCGTCTTCGCGACGATCCGCGGCAACGACGAGGGCTGGACGAGCACGCTGATCCTGGGCTGCTTCAGCGCGTCGGTGATCCTGTTCGCCGCCTTCGTCGCGGTTGAGCGACGGCGTAAGTTCCCGATGTTCGATCTGAGTCTGTTTCGCAACCCGACCTTCGTCGGCTCCTCCGTGTCGGCCTTCGCCGTGTGCTTCTCCGTGCTCGCCCTGATCTTCTTCCTGACCACCTGGCTGCAGTCGATCCTCGGCTACTCCGCTGTGGGCACGGGCCTGCGAATGCTTGTGTTCAGCGGGGCGGCGCTGCTGTTCGCGCCGCTCGCCGGGCGCATGAGCGGATCGGTCAGCCCCCGGATCGTGCTCCCGCTCGGCCTCGCGCTGGTCTCTGTCGGGGTGCTCTCGATGACCGCCGTCAGCTCGAGCTCGACGTGGACGGCAATCCTCCCCGGCCTGGTCCTCACCGGAATCGGGCTCGGCCTGATGAACCCCACGCTCGCCTCCACGGCGGTGTCGGTCGTCCCCCCCTGGCGCGGCGGGATGGCCTCGGGGATGAACAGCACCTTCCGAGAGGCCGGGACGGCGGCCGGCATCGCCGTGGCCGGAACACTGCTGCAGCGTCAGGTTCGCATCGAAGTGCACAGCGCGCTCGCCGGCTCGCCGCTGGCGTCGCTCGCGCATACCGCCGCCAACGCGATCTCGACGGGCGGTACGCCGCAGCTCGTGCACCGCTCGCCCGCCTCGTTTCAGCCCGGCCTCCTCGCCGTGGCGCACCTGAGCTACGCGAGCGGCCTGCGCACGATCTTCGTGCTCGCCGCGATCGTCGCAGCGGTAGGCTGCCTCACTGCGCTTCTGCTCGTCCGCCAGCGGCATATGCTCTACGGCGGAGAGGGCGGGCACTGAGATGAGGAGAACGTCGCTCCGCGTAAACGTCCGTGGGGCGGAGCGATGACGGCTAGATCGAGATCGGGGGCACGACCATGACCGACGAGCGCGACCGCGACCCTGAGAAGACGGTGATCCGAAAAGTCGTCCCTGAGGCAACGGTGGCCCGAAGCGTCGACCCCGGGGCCACGCGCGTGCGCGAGGTCCCCCCCGACCAGGCATCCCCGGCTTCACCACCCCCCGGGAAGACCGGCCTGCTGAGCAGGTTGGCGGGCCTCTCCGATCGCCACCCGGGGCGAATCCTGGCCGGCATCGGGGTCTTCTTCGTAATCGCGGTCGCGTTCGGCGCGCCGGTCGCCGGCATGCTCCACGCCAACAATCCGTTCAACGACCACTCCTCCCAGAGCGTGGTGGTGGACAAGGTGATCGGCAACGCGACCGGTGAACGGCCAGGTGCTCAGGTGATCGCGCTCGTCACCCCTCCGGGAGGCGTGAGCGCGCCGGGCTCCCGCGCGCTGGTCGCGAGCGTCGCCGCCGAGATCCGCCAGGACCCCACGGTGACGCGGACGCTCACGTACTACAACACCGGCAGCCGCTCGTTCGTCGCGCGCGACGGGCGCTCGACCTACGTGGCGGCGTTCTTCAAGAACGTCTCGGACAACGGCGCCTCCGAAGCTGCAGAACGGCTCCTCGAACGAGTGCAGAAGCCGCCGACCGTGCTGCTCGGCGGTCCCGCGGTCGCAAGCGAGCAGCTCGGCAGCGAGGTCGGCAAGGATCTCGGCAAGGCCGAGGGGTTGGCGTTCCCGATCCTCTTCATCCTCTCGCTGTTCGTCTTCCGGGGTGTCGTGGCGGCGCTGATGCCGCTGTTCGTCGGCGGCATCACCGTCATGACTACCTTCCTGGCCCTGCGCGTCGTCAACTCGTTCCTGTCGCTCTCTCAGTTCGCGCTGAACGTCGTCATCGGCCTCGGGCTGGGGCTCGCGATCGACTACAGCCTGTTCGTGGTCTCCCGCTACCGCGAGGAGCGGGCGAAGCTCGGTCTCGACGGGTCGCCCTCGCAGAGCGATGGCACGTCCCCGCGCGGCGAGGCGGACGCAGCGCAGCGCGCCGGCGCCGAACGCGAGGCGCTGCACCGCGCGATCCGCACGGCCGGGCGCACGATCTCCTACAGCGCCATCACCGTGGCGCTCGCGCTCGCGACGCTGTGCGTCATCCCGATGCCGTTCATGGTCTCGATGGGACTCGGCGGGGCGATCACGGCGTTAGTCGCGGTGAGCGTCGCACTCGTCGCCCTGCCGGTGCTGCTCGCCGTGCTGGGACCGCGGATCAACTCGCTCGCGCCTGCGCGCTGGCAGCGCGCCGCGCGGCGGACCGCCACTCAGCAAGAGGACGGGCCGTGGTACCGGCTCTCGCAGACAGTGATGCGCCGACCGGTGCCGATCGCAACCGCGTGTGTGGTTGTGCTGCTTGTCCTGGGCCTCCCGTTCACGGGGATCAAGTTCATCGGTGTCGACGCAAGCGGGGTGCCGAAGGGCCTGTCCGCGCGCACGGTCGACGACACGCTGCTGAGCGACTACTCCACGGACGCCTCTTCGCAGATCACTGCGCTGGTGAAGGCGCCCCCGAGCGCGGGAGCGCAGATCACCGCGCTCGCGGCGCAGGTGCGCGGGCTGCCCGGCGCGTTGGGAGCGGGCGGCCCGGCGAGCTCGCTGCGCGGCGGTTACTGGACGTTCGCGGTGCTGCCTGCGCAGCGCCCGCTGGCGGCTGAGACGATCAGCCTGGTCAAGGACATCCGTGCTCACACCGGCCTGAGGATCGAAGCCGGCGGAGCCACCGCGCAGTTCCTCGATCAGAAAGCGACGATCTACGGTCTGCTCCCGGTGGTGGCACTCATCCTCTGCGTGCTCACCTTCATCGTCCTGTTCCTGATGACCGGCTCGGTGGTGCTCCCACTCAAGTCGCTGCTGATGACCTTCCTGTCGTTGAGCGCCGCGTTCGGGGTGCTCGTCCTGATCTTCCAGGACGGGCACCTGCAGGGCCCGCTCGGCTTTCAGAGCCTGCACGCGATCGACATCTCCCAGCCGATCCTGATCTTCGCGATCGCTTTCGGCCTCTCCAGCGATTACACCGTGTTCCTGCTGACACGGATCAAGGAGGCTCGCGACGCCGGCCACCCGAACAAGGAGTCGGTCGCAATCGGCCTCGAGCGCACTGGCCGGATCGTGACTCAGGCGGCGGTCCTGTTCTGCGTCGCGATCGGCGCTTTCGCGACCTCCTCGATCGTGTTCATCAAGGAGGTCGGAGTCGGCATCGCGGTCGCGGTGCTGATCGACGCGACGATCGTCCGCGCGCTGCTCGTGCCCTCGCTGATGGCACTGCTCGGCGAGCGCAACTGGTGGGCTCCCGGGCCGCTGCGCCGGTTGCACGAACGCATCGGACTGGGCGAGGAGTAGCCGACTCGATGAGCCACACCGAAGACAGCTTCCTTCAGGCTCTGCGATGACCAGCCTGCGATCGATCACAGGACCCGGACCCGGGGACAGCGTCGAGATCGATCGCGAGCTCATCATCGGCCGCGAAGGCGACGTCGCGATCAACGATCCCGAGGCGTCACGTAGGCACGCAGCCGCGCGTCCCGTGCCGCAGGGTGTCGAGCTCGAGGATCTCGGCTCTCAGAACGGAACGTTCGTGGATGGGAGGCGCATCGCGGGTAAGGTGACGCTCACCGAGAGCGCTGCGGTGCGCATCGGCGCGAGTGAGCTGAGAATCGAGATCGCGCTGCCCGACGTGACTAGGGTCCGCCCGATCGAGGCCGCGCGGCCGGCAGACGCTGGCCCGATCCCCGCGGTTCAGACGACGGTCCTGCGTAGCGCACCTGGACCGCGGTCCGTCGCCCAGCCACCGCAGGGAGTTACCGAGGAGCAACCCTCGCGCAGGCGGCGAGGGCCGTTGATCGGTGCCGGCGCCGGCGTCGTCGTGATCGTCGTTCTGGCCGCGGTCCTGCTGCTGGCGGGCGGCTCGAGCAAGACCGCGCGGGCAAACCCGTACTGCGACGCGCACTTCTCGGGCTGGATCAAAGACGGGTTCCCCGAGCCTCCGATGATCTTCAGCCACGACGGCGCGCTGAATACGACCCTCACCGCGACGACGTACACGATCAACGTCGACCACCACACCTACCAGGGGATGGAGTACGACGGCAGCACGCCGGGGCCAACGCTCGTGATCTGTCGCGGCGACGTCGTGCACGTGAACCTCGTCAACAAGCTGCCGCTGCCGACCAACCTGCACGTCCACGGCCTGCACGTCAGCCCCGAAGGCGACAGCGACAACGTCTTCATCAGCCTCGACCCGCTCCAGCAGTTCCACTACACCTACCAGATCCCGCTCGACCAGTCGACCGGAACGGACTGGTACCACCCCCACTACCACCCGTTTGTGGATGCGGAGACCACCGCGGGGATGCTCGGCGGGATCATCGTCGAGGGCGGACTCGACAACGTCATGCCCAACATCCCGCAGCGGCTGATCATCATCCACGGCGGCAAGCCCACCCCGCCGGGCGGCAAACCGCTTCCGATCCCGGGCGTGAAGCCGGGTCAGGTCGTCCATGCGCCGCCCAGTCCCGGTCCGTCTGAGCTGCTGGTCAACGGGGTCTATCAGCCGACCCTGCACATCCGCCCCGGGGAACTGCAGCGGTGGCGGATCGTGAACGCCACCGGCGAGCGGTTCGTGAAACTGGCCCTGCCGGGTGTGACCTTCGAGGTGCTCGCGTACGACGGCCAGACGCTGCGTTACATGCGCCCCGAAAAGCAGATCCTGATGGGCCCGGGAGAGCGTGTCGAGGTGCTCGTGCGCGGCGAGCCCCCCGGCAACTACACGCTGAACTCGATCCCGTTTCAGCCCTGCTTCAAGGGCTGCTTCGATCCCTTCGGCGGCGTGCCCGAACACGGCCGGAACTTCGGCTTCCATGTGCTGGTGAACGTCATCTCCTCGGGGACCCCGGAGAACGTGCCGCTGCCAACTGGGCCGATCGGCAACCCGCCCGATCTGCGCCATGCCCACGTCGACGTCTACCGCACGATCGTGATGGCCAGGGTGAAGTCGACCTCGCCCACCCACGGGCCCACGTTCCCCCTGAACGGGAAATTGTTCGACCCCAATCGGGTCGACATCACGATGGCGCTGAACTCCGTCGAGCAGTGGACGATCAAGAGCCCGGACACGGCAGTGAACGACGAGTGGCACAACTTCCACATCCACACCAACCCGTTCCAGGTGATCGCGATCGACGGCCGGCCCCTGAACTGGATCGACTGGCAGGACACAGTGAACATACCCGCCGGCGGCTCGGTTACAATCCGCATCCACCCGATCGACTTTACCGGGAAGTCGGTCTTCCACTGCCACGTCGACTTCCACGAGGACAACGGGATGATGGGTGTCTTTCAGATCGTCAAGGACCCGCCCGCCTCCGAGGTCGACGTCGACCGGGTCATGTACATGGCTCCGCCGGGCGCCAAGACGGTCCTCCCGCTCTACAAGAGCACGCTGGCGCTGGCCACGATCGACCCCAAAGTAGCCTGGGAGGTCGGCCTGGGCTGGTGCAACGAAAAGGGCCAGGCCTACGACAGCACCAGCGCGATCTCCAGCCCCAGCGTGGCCTCCTGAGCGCCCCAGCCGGGATCGGCGACGGGTCCGACGACGCTACCGTCTGAGAGATCCCCGGCCCGGGTGGGTACCCCGACGGTTGGCGGGTCGTTGAGGTCGGTCGTTGAGGTGAGAGGGGTCCCGCTGCTACACCCAGATCGCCGCGACCGTCACCCCACGAGCACCGCGCCGCGCGCCTCCAGATCGAACTCCTCGATCCCGGGAATCAGCTCGAGCGCCTGCGCCAGCGTGACCCCGTTCTCGTCGAACAGCCCCTCCTCCTCCCACTTCTTCGGGTCGAGGCTGATCACCTGCGGGTTGATCGCCCGCGAGGGGTCGGGTGGGTCGGGTAGGTGCTTCGCGGCCATGTGGAAGTACCACACCGCCAGCGCCTGCAGGATCTCGACCTTCTTCTTCGCCCGTTCGACCATCGTGTCCAGGTCGAAGTCTTCTCCCAGCTCGTGGTAGGCGGTCAGGAACGGCTGGAAGTCCGTCGACTGGACGCCAACGCCCTCGAACTTGCGGTGATCGATCTGGTTCCAGTCCTTGAACAGCTCCTGCACCCGCTGGAGCAGCGGCACGAAGGTGTCGAACACCTCCATCACCTCACCGAGATCGTCGAGCTGGGTCATCTTGTCGTGCAAGAACAGGAAGGCGAGCGTCGAGAAGTAGGCGATGTTGTCGTTCAGGAACTTGCACATCATCACCTGCGGGTTACCGAAGCACTGGTACTGGTCCCGGTACAGCCACAACCCAGGCTCGAACAGCTGGCCGAAGAAGAAGTTGTAGAAGTCCAGCCGCTCCTCGATGTCCTCGCCGTCGAGGTCGCGCTGGATCAGATCGCCCCCGAAGCTGTTCAGGTAGGCGATGAAGTCTGATCCCGGCGAGTAGAGCGGATCGATGAAGCAGGCGGCCTCACCCGCCAGGCACCAGCGGTCCATCGAGTAGACCTGCGATGAGGCGTAGGAGAAGTCCTCGACCACGAGGAAGTCCTGCACCTCATCCAGACGGCCCTCGAGCGCTTTGTACAACTGGGGCTCGTGCTTGCGCAGCCACTCGAACAGCTTCGGGAACTCGTTGATCTCCTCGAACGGGTGAAAGCGCGGGTCCGCCACCAGGCCGATGCTGATCGGTCCGGGCTTCAGCCGAATCAGCCACACCCAGTACCCCTCGCCGATCAGGTGGGAGGTGGCGTCCTTGCGCACGCCGGGCTCCCAGCCCTGCGCCTTCCACTCCTCGTCGTCGGTCCAGTCCTCGTAGTCCATCCCACCCTTCAGCCGGAACCAGACGGCGTTGACGTGATGACCGGTCTCCGTCTGCAGCCCGAGCTTGCGCCGCAGCAGGTTGAACCGCCCGGTCGCGTCGACGACCCAGCGCGCAGAGACCTCCTTCGTCTCACCCTCACAACTCAACGTCACCCTGTGCTCCGAGGAAGGATCGATCTCCACATCCTCGACCCGCCAGCCGCGGAACGCGTCGGCCCCTCGCGACAGCGCGCGATCGAACAGCGCGTTCTCGAAGACACCGCGATCGATCTGGTGGGTGAAGACCCGCCGGCGAACCGCGGATTCGCTGTGGGTGGGTGGCGTCGAGAACTCGACGCGGCGGGTGATGTCGCTGTTGTCCCCCGCGGGCAGGAAGAACCGCAGGCCTAGCTTGCGGATGTGCTCCTGCTCGAGGTGCTCGGCCATGCCGACCTTGTTGCGGTAGTAGTAGGCGCCGACCTCGACGCTCGACTCCCCGACCTTGAACGCCGACTCGGGCGCCGGCTCTGCCCGCTTGTCGGTCACCAGCACCTTGGTCTGCGGCCGCGCCAGCATCAGCTGGTTGGCCAGTGACAGCCCCGCCAGACCGCCGCCGAGGATCGCCACGTCGTAGCGCTCCTGCGGCACGCGGAACGCCTTCATCTCCGGCACCGAGGCCGTACGCTCACTCATCTTGTCTCCTTGCGTGTTTTGGGACGAGCTCGACGATCACGCGGAGAGTACCGCGAGAACCTCCTCGCCGAGTTGCGCGCCTGTGCCCGAACCGAGCACCCGGCCATCCCCGTCCACGACGACGGCCGCGGCCTCCTTGTCGACACCGCTCAGCCCATACTCGTCGACGACCGAGCCGGGCCAATCCATCAACATGACCACGTCCTTGGCCGCATCCGGCCCCGGGTCCTTGCCCGCCGCTCGAAGATCGGCTTCCTGGCTCTTGACCGCCTCCTCGAAGGCTTTCTTGAGCTGGCTCTTGACCAGGATCCGCGCCGCTCGCGGCGCGGCCCGCAGATCGGACACGCCGACGATGACGACTTCGTCCGGGCCGTGGGTCTGGCGGATCTTGCTGATCCCCTGCTTGATCTGCTCGGCGCTCTCGCGGCCACCGAACACCACCACCACGCGCTTGCCGCGGTAGTCGCTCAGCGAGACCGAGTGCCCGAGGATGTGGTCGAGGGTGAAGCCAGGGGCGACGGCGGGGAGTTGGTCGATGGGCACCTGCGTACCTCCGGTTCTGGTCTGTTTGACGGTTGCTCAGCAGTTGTGGTCCACGTCTTGGAGCCGTGCCCGAGACAGCCGTCTCGACAGCGGCTCTGCGCAGCGGGACGAGCGTCGTAAGGCCGCCGATCCCCGCCCCGATGACGAGAGGACTCGCACGGTCAGCTGACCGCCAGGGCCGCACCCTGCGCCTGGAGGTCGAACTCCTCGACTCCGGGGAGCAGCTCGCGCGCCTGGGCAAGCGTCATCCCGTCCTCGGCGAACAGCCCGTCCTCCTCCCAGCGCTCGGGGCTCAGGCTGATTGCGAGCGCCTCGATCGGCCTGTTCGGGTCCGGCGGGTCGGGCAGGTGCTGTGCGCCCAGGTGGAAGATGTAGACCCCCATCGCCTTCAGGAGCTTGATGTTCTCGAGCGCCCGCTGGCGAAAATCCTCGCCGCTGAACGGGACGGTGAGGTCCCGCTGGCGGCCGACCATCGCCTCGAACTGCTTGGTGAACACCGACACGCCCTCGAACTTGCGCTGATCGATCTGGTGCCATTCCCTGCAGAAGTCCTGGATGCGACCGAGCAGCGGGATGATCGTCTCGAACTGGTCGACGACGAGCCCGAGCTCGTCGAGGTCGGTCATCTTGTCGTGCAGGAACAGGAAGGCCAGCGTGCAGAAGTAAGCGGTGTTGTCGTACATCAGCTTGGCCAGCATCACCTGGGCGTTGCCGAACAGCTGGTACTGGTCCTTATATAGATTGATCGTCGGTTCAAACAACCTAAAGAAGAAGAAGTTGTAGAACTCGGCGCGCTCTTCGATGTCCTCGCCGTCGAGGTCGCGCTGGATCAGGTCGGCGCTGAACGTGTTCGTGTAGGCGATGAAGTCGGAGCCCGGCGAGTAGAAGGCGTCGATGAACCCGGCGGCCTCCCCCACGAGCGTCCAGCGCTCATCTGAGAACACCTGTGTCGAGGCGTAGGAGAAGTCCTCGATCACGAGGAAGTCCAGCACCTCGTCGCGGCGGGCCTCGATCGCGGCGCCGAGCTGTGGCTCGTGCTCTTTGAACCACTCGAGCAGGCGGTCGAAGTCGTTGATCCGCTCGAACGGGTGAAAGCGCGGATCCGCGCACACGCCGATGCTGTGGGCGCCGGACCCGAGCGGGATCAGCCACACCCAGTAGCCGGCGTCGACGAGGTGGACAGTGGCGAGCGCCCGGAAGCCACGCTCGTCGACGCGGTTGATCCACTCCTCGTCGTCGCTCAGGGACTCGATGTCGAAACCGTTGGCGAGCCGGAACCACGAGGCGTTGATGTGGTGTCCGGTGTCGGCCTGCAACTCGAGCTTGCGCCGCAGGATGTTGGCGCGCCCGCTCGCGTCGACGACCCACCGCGCGGTGACCTCGGCCTCCCCCCCGCTGTTGTGTTCCAGCTTGAGCGTGTGGCCATCCGCACCCAGCTCGACCTCGTTCACGCGGAGTCCGCGGAACGCATCCACGCCGAGCTTCAGGGTACGGTCGAAAGCCTCGTTCTCGAAGCGCCCGCGGTCGATCTGGTGGTTCCAGTAGTTGTCAGGCGTGACGTACTCGACGCGACGGGCGATGTCGGTGTTCTCGCCGGCGGGGAAGAAGTAGCGCAGGCCCGCCTTGCGCAGATGCTCCTGCTCGAGGTGATCGTCCATCCCGCACTTCTCGCGGAAGAAGTACGCGCCGACCTCGACGGTCGACTCGCCAACCTTGAAGGCCGCGTCCGGCGCCGGATCGGGGCGCTTCTCGGCGATCAGGATCGAGGTCTCCGGCCGCAGGCGCTTCATGTGCAGTGCAAAGGTCAAACCCGCCAAGCCGCCACCGAGGACCGCCACGTCGTAGTGCGACTTGGGGGCGCGGATCGACTTGAGCTCGAACTGGGATGCCGAGCGAGCGTCCATCATTTCTCCTTACTTCGGCTTGGGTAGGTCGGCGCGAGGCTCACAGCGTAAGGCTTTCTCGGGCTCGCCCTCACTCCGCCCGCATCTTCTTTGCATTGCCGGCCCGGAGTCAAAGCCGCGCGCGGTGCGCTCACGTCGGCAGCGCCATGTCTTTGACCTGCATCCGCCACCCGATCGGCGCAGAGAGCGTGAAGGCGGTGTTCCGCAGCGCCTGGGCTGGGCGACTTTCGAGCGCCCCGGCGCGCGCCAGCCGCCACGCCATCGTCTGAAAGTGAGCCGCGCGGGCGATCCGCGGTCGCTCGTACTCGCGCAGCGCTGCCTCGAGATCGCCGCCGTCCCGACCAAGCACGCGGCCGATCGCCAGGGCATCCTCGAGCGCCTGCGCCGCCCCCTGCCCGACGGCGAACGTCATCGGGTGGGCGGCGTCGCCCAGCAGCGTCACGCGCCCCCGGCCCCACTGCTCGTCCGGTGGGCGGTCGAAGACGTCGGTGCGGAAGATCGCCTGCTCGCTGGTGGCGTCGATCACCCGGTGGACCGGGTCGGCGAAGCCGGCGAACCGCTCGTGCACCGCCTGCCTGGTCTGACCCGGTGCGTCCTGGCGACCGGGCTCGCTCGTGACGATGCCCTCCCAGCTCAGGCGCTCGGGCCCGGAGCGGAAGATGACGAACTTGGCTCCGGAGCCCCACCACGCGATGAAGTCCACCGACGGAGCGATCGCCTCGTCGTAGGGCACGTTCGCGCGCCACATCGTCAGACCCGAGTGCCGCGGCTCCTGCGCGCCGAGCAGCTGCGTGCGAATCGTCGACTCGATCCCGTCGGCGCCGATCAGCACATCCCCCGACTCGCTTGCACCCTCCGCGAGCGAGACGCAGACGGTGCCGTTCGTCTGCTCGAAGCCCTCGACGTTGCAGCCGGTCCTGACCGACTCTCCCCCGCCGCCCACCAGCGCGGTGTGGAGGTCGGGTCGGTTGATCCCGCAAACGGGAGCGCCGAGGCGGCGCGCCATCTCCTCCAGCGGCCAGCGCGAGAGCAGCCGCCCGCGCGCGTTGCGCTGCTCGAAGCAGCTCAAGACGGCCCCACGCCGGCGAACCTCGGCGCCGATGCCGAGCCTGTCGAGAATCGCCATCGCGTTGGGCCACAACGTGATCCCAGCTCCGAGCTCGACCTTGGCCAGGTCGGCGGCACGCTCCAGCACGACGAGCTCGTGCTCGGTGGAGCGCAGGGCGATCGAGGTTGCAAGACCCCCGATCCCGGCCCCGACCACGACTACCCTGGGCATGTCGGCGAAGCTACCAGATGGGGCTCCGCGGCGAGGTTAGCCGCGCGGCACGACCGGCAGCACGACGTGCGAGGCGTGGTCGCAGTCGTGGAGCACGCGCTGCGTCGCCGAGCGCAGGTCCCCTGGCCCGTCCTCGCCAAGCGTTCGCCCAGTGTTCGGATTGCGATCGAAGCGCGGGAAGGAGCTGCTCGTGATGACCAGGCGCACGCGGTGACCGGCGAGGAACAGATTGCTGGTCGCGACCAGGTCGATCGTGTACCGGTAGACCCGTTCGGGCTCGATCGCGACCGGCCGCTCGTACCCGTCGCGGTAGCGGGCGCGGACGATGCCCTCGGCGAGGATCCGCGAGAACCCGTCCGGGTCCACGTCGGAGAGCTTGGCGAGGAAGTCCGTGTCGGGTGCGCTGCTCGCCGCGTACAACACGACCGTCAACGGCCCGGTGACCTCCAACGGGCGCTCCAGCGCGGCCGATGTGTACACGAGCACGTCCTCGCGCTGCTCGACGACGCGCTGGTCCATGGGGCCCGAGTTGGTGCGCATAAACGCCGCCGGCAGTGAGGTCGGTCCGCCGACCGTCGGGGCCGGGTCGGCCGGGTCGTAGACGTAGCTGTCGGGCGGCTCGGCGTCGGGTGTTCGCTCAGAAAGCGTCCCTCCCACCCGCGCTGCCTCACCTTCAGAGTGCAGGAACCAGCGTTGCGCCACGGCCCGGTGCAGAGGCCACTCCTGCTCGTCGCGCCAAGCGTTCTCGCCCATCACGAAGATTCGCACCGGCGGCTCGGGCTCGACGTGCTTGCGAGCGGACTCGTGATCGAGCTCGCGCTCAGGCCCGTGAGCGGACTCACCCTCGAACAGCTGCTCACTCAGGAACTCCAGCTGCGCGGCGAGCATGTCGATGCCGTCGTGCGGGGCGAACGCCTTGAAGGAGTGGTCCGGATAGGCGCCGTAGGTGCTGCCGTGCGCCCACGGGCCGACCAGCAGCCGGGTGTGCGTGCGAGCTCGCTCGCTGCCACCTTCAGCCCGCATCCGCGTGAAGTTCTCGAGCGTGCCGCCGAGAAAGATGTCGTACCAGCCGCCGACGTTGAAGGCCGGCACGCGCACGTCTCCGTAGCTTGCGTCGATCGACAGCGCGCGCCAGTAGTCGTCGAGGGCTGAATGTTCGAGCCACTCGCGGTAGAAGTGCCCGCTCGGGCACTGCTCGAGCAGTGGAGCGCTCCCCAGGGGCAGGTGCCTGTACTGCTCCTCCATCCGCACGCGCTTGCCGCGTCCGGCCATGATCTGCACCCAGAAGAGGTTGAAGCCGAGCTGGAACGCGCCGCCCTGGTAGACCCACCCGTCGAAGTAGTTGCTGCCGATCGCGATCGGCGCGATCGCGCGCAGATGCGGCGGCTGTGCGGCAGCTGCCAGCCACTGCGTCGCCGCGGTGTAGGAGCGTCCGGCCATCGCCACCGCGCCGCTGCACCACTCTTGGGCAGCCACCCACTCGACCGAGTCGTACCCGTCGGCGCGCTCGGCGCGGAACGGATGAAACTCACCGTCGGAGCCGTGCTGGCCGCGCACGTCCATGCGAGACGAGCGCGATCCCCGCCTCGACGGTTCGCTCGGGGTCGAGGATCGCCGGCAGTGTCGGACCGAACGCACGGTCGTAGGGGGTGCGGCCGAGCACCGCTGGGACCGGCCCGCGGGCCTCGGGGCGGTAGACGTCGGCGCGCAACAGCACCCCGTCGCGCATCGGCACGGCCGTGTTGGATTCGACGATCACGACTATCCCCCACCCCGTCGCGCGAATGAGCCCCCACAAACCCCGCACCCGGGGCGCGGCCCGAGAACCCGCTCCGGCACTGGGATCCCCCGAGAGGTTTCCGGCGGAACGCTCATGGGACGACCGCTAGGCGCCGCCGGCCAGCGAGCCCAGCAGCTCGACGGGGTGCTCGCGGCCCTCGATCGCCGCCGCCGTCTGGGCTCCCGAGAGCAGGCAGCGGATACTGCCGGTGCCGGGGTGAGTCCAGTGGCCGGCGAGGAACAGCCCCTCGATCGGCGTGCGGTAGTCCAGACGCTTGGGGACCGTCTGGTCGGGTGTGTTCTCCCACCCGTACGCCGCGCCCTGCTCGGCCAGCGTGTAGCGCTGGAAGGTCTCGGGGGTCGCGCTGTCGGCGAACGTGAGCGCCTCGCGATAGCCGGGCAGCGTTCGCTCGGCGGCTTGGAGCATCAGCTCCGTGTAGCGCGGCTTGGCCTGCTCCCACGGCTCGCCGACGTCGTAGGCCATCAGGCTGCTGAAGACAACCACGTGCTCGCCCTCGGGCGCCAGCGTGGGGTCGTGCATCGTCGGGACGCTGAACCACGTGCCCCCGAGCCTGCCCTCCAGGACGCCCTCGAAGCTGGCGTCGTGGTCAGCGCTCGGGTACACGAAGTGCTCGTGGGACAGGCCGTGGGCAGCGGGGTCCAGGCGGGCCGCCGAGAACAGTACGAACGCCGAGACCGACGGTCGCATCCTCCCCAGGCGCCGGCGGAAGCGCTCCGGCAGGGCCTCCGCCGGCAGCAGCCGCTCGAACGTCTGGCGCGCATCGGCGTTGGACACCACCACCTCGGCGGCGAGCCGCTCGCCGCCGTCGAGCTCCACGCCTGCCACGCGTCCGTCGGCCAGCTCGATCGCCGACGCGGTCCTCGACAGCAGGACCTCGCCTCCGTTCTCCTCGACGCACTTCGCCAGCGCGTCGGCGAGGCTCTGGAAGCTGCCCCGCACGTACAGCGGACCTGGATCGAGGAGCGCCATCAACGCGCCGCTGTAGGCCATGAACGCCGTACGCCCCGGCGGCAGCCCGAGGTAGGGCCACTGCGCGCCGCACACCGCCTTCGCGAGCGGGTCCCGCATGTGTTCGTCGAGCACGTCGGCGAGCGTGGCGCGGCGGTACTTGAACAGCATCGGCAGCTGCGCCTTGACCGCGTCGAGATCGCTCAGGCCGACGCGCGGCGGCGGGGCCTGCGACTCGCGGGTGCTCTGCGCGCACGTCTCCACGAAGCGCGTCACCCCGTCCGCCTCGTGCGGGAACTGCTCGGCGAGGTAGCTCTTCAGCGCCTCCACTCCCACCGGCAGCGTCCAGCGCTCACCGCCGATGTCGCAGCCAAAGCAGTCCTCCGCGCGCAGCAGCTCGACCTCCCCGGCGATACCCAGCGCTGTCAGGTAGAAGTCGAGGAACTCGATGTTGAACCCCTGGGCGGTGACGTGGATCGCCGGATCGAACGTGTAGGGCCCGCGGCGGAACGCGCGCGCATTGCCGCCCGGCCCGTCTTCGCGCTCGACCAGCGCCACCTTGCGCCCGGCCTTCGCCAGGCACGCCGCGGCCGACAGGCCGCCGAGGCCGGCGCCGATCACGACGACGTCGTAGGAGTCGCCGGCGGGCGCCGCCATCAAGCGCCCCTGTCAAGATTAGGGTGCGGCATGAGGAGCTTTAAGCGTCGGCGCGCTCGAGGAACTTTGCGAGCTTCTTGGGCGAGTCGGCCGAGAGCACCTCGGCCTCCGGTTCGATCTGACGCACGAGGCCGCCCAGCACGCGCCCCGAGCCCAGCTCGAGAAACGACGTCACGCCGGCGTCCAGCAGCGTGCGCACGCAGTCGGCCCACAGCACCGGGCTCGTGATCTGCGCCGTGAGCGCCTCGCGGACCCCGTCTGCGCTGTCCACCACCTTCGCGGACGCGTTCGACACCAGCGGCGGGTTCGGGTCCTGCCACTCGAGGCCCCCCATCGTCTCGGCCAGGGCGCGCTGGACCGGCTCCATCAGCTCGCTGTGGAACGCCGCTCCGGCCCGCAGACGGATCGCCTTTTCCGCGCCGGCCTCCTTGGCGAGCTCGAGCAGCTTTTCGACGGCGTCCTCCTCGCCTGAGACGACGATCTGCGTCGGGGTGTTGAGATTCGCCGGAGCAACAATCCCTGCGGCGCGCGCGGTCTCGCACAGCTCGCTCACCTGCTCCGCGGGCAGGCCGATTACCGCCCCCATCGCACCGGGGCGCTGGGACTGGATCTCTTCCATACGCCGGCCACGCTCAGACACAAGCACGATCCCGTCGGCGGCGCTCAGGCATCCGGCGGCGACCGCCGCGGTGTACTCGCCGAGGCTGTGCCCGGCGACGTAGTCCGCCTGCACCCCAGCCTGGCGGGCCAGCTCGGTCATCGCCATCGAGACAGCGAACAGGGCGGGCTGGGCGACCTCCGTGCGCGTCAGCTCCTCCATCGGTCCCTCCAGGCAGAGCGTGCGGATGTCCAGCCCCGAGGCGTCCTGCGCCGCCTTGAAGCAGCCCTCCATCACCTCGGGATGCGCCTCGAGGATTTCGGCTCCCATCCCGACGCGGTGCGAGCCCTGCCCTGGATAGAGAAAGGCGACCTTGCTCATCGCCGGGGACATTACCCACCCGAGACTCGCCGTGCTTGAAGGTGTCGTAGGATGGCCGCCATGCCTGAGCCCAAGCTCAAGGATCGCGTCGCGCTGGTGACCGGCGGCTCGCGCGGCATCGGCCGCTCGATCGCCGAAGTGCTCGCCGCCGAAGGCGCCGCGGTGGCGGTGAACTACCGCTCGGGCGAGGCGCAGGCGCAGGAGGTGGTGCAGGCGATCGGCGAGGCCGGCGGGCGGGCCGCGGCCGTCGGCGGCGACGTCTCGGAGTATGAGCAGGCCGAGGCGGTCGTGGCCGAGACTGTCGCGCAACTCGGCGGCATCCACATCCTCGTCAACAACGCCGGCATCTCCAAGGACGCCCTGATCTACAACATGGACCCCGGGGAGTGGCTCGACGTGATGCGGGTCAACTTCGGGGGCACGTTCAACTGCACGAAGGCCTCGCTCGCGCCCTTCATGTCCCAGCGCGAGGGCGCGATCGTCAACATCTCCTCGGTGATGGGCGAGCGCGGCTGGACCGGCGAGTCCAACTACGCGGCCTCCAAGGGCGCCATCAACGCCTTCACGCGCTGCTGCGCGGTCGAGCTCGCCCGCTTCGGCATCCGTGCGAACGCCGTGCTCCCCGGTTTCGCCCCTACCGACATGGTCGCGGGCTTAATGGACAAGGACGGCGGCAAGGGCATCTCCAAGCAGATCCCGATGAAGCGCTTCGCGACCGTCGAGGAGGTCGCGCGCACGGCCGTGTTCCTGGCAGGACCGGACTCCAGCCACATGACCGGCGCGCTCCTGACGGTCGACGGCGGCGTCTCCGCGCAGGTGGGCATCGGCAAGCCACTCTGAGTGCCCCGGGGCCTGCTGACGGTCGTGGTGGAGCCTCCACGCAGCGGGCACTTTGAGCGTCCCGGGACCCCAGGCGGCGACCGCCCGTCGGTCCCGCGGGCCATCATCTAGTATCGCGGCAAACCAGCGACCGAGGAGCGTGGACATGGCGGACGTCGACAGTGCAGTGAAGGAAGCGGTGGTCGAGGCACTTGCGCTCGACGACGACGAGGTGACACCCGAGGCGACCCTGATGGAGGAGCTCGGCGCGGAGTCGATCGACCTGCTCGACATCCTGTTTCGGATCGAGAAGAGCACCGGCGTGAAGATCGAGGCGTCGGATCTCGGCGACTACATCCAGGGGGGCATCTCCGACGATGAGTTCTCCGACGAGAACCAGGTCATCAGCGAGGTTGGTGCCGAGCAGCTGCACAAGGTGATGCCCCAGACCGATCCGGCGGACCTCGCGGGCAAGCTGAAGGCGGACGAGGTGATGACCCTGTTCACGGTCCAGAACCTCGTGGAGATGGTCTCCTCACGGGCCGACGGCGCCTCTGGCTAAGGCCTCCGTGCGCTTTCACCTGATCGATCGCGTCGACTCTTACGAGCCGTCCAAGTCCGTCAGGGCACGTAAGCTCACGTCGCTGAGCGAGGACTTTTGGGAGGAGGACGACGGCGGGGGGCTGGCGATGCCTCCCCCGTTCGTGCTCGAGGCACTCTGCCAGGCGGCGACGTGGCTGATCATGATCTCCACCGAGCGCGCCAAGCGCGCGGCGCTGCTCTCGATCGGCTCGGTTGACTGGCACGGGGCTGTCCGGCCGGGTGACGTGCTGGAGATGGTCGGCGAGGTCGGCTCGTTCGGCACCGAGACCGCGGTCGTCTCGGGGCACGTGAGCGTCGAGGGCCAGACGGTGCTCGAGGCGCAGGACGTGATGTGCGCGCTGATCGACGCGGACACGCTCGCCGACCTCGAGGACACCCGGCGGCTGCAGGAGCTGCTGACCCGGGCCGGGGGCGAGTGATGCGCCGCGCCACTACCACGGTGACCAACGCCGACACGCTCGCCGACCTCGACGACACCCGGCAGCCGGTGGAGCTCTTGACCCGCGCCGGGGCGAACTGATGCGCCGTGTCGCCATCACCGGCATCGGCGCGGTCACCCCGGTCGGCCGCGACGCTCCGAGCACGTGGGCGTCGCTGAAGGCCGGCCGCTCCGGCGTCGGGCCGATCACGACCTTCGACGCGAGCACCTACCCGGTACGGATCGCCGGCATGGTCGAGGACTTCGACCCCGCCCAGCTCCCCGACCGCCACCTGATGCGCCGCCTGCACCGTGGCGCCGCGTTCGGCCTCGCCGCGGGTGTGGAGGCGGTGCGGTCGGCCGCCGTACCCGCCGGCACCTACGACCCCTACGAGTGCGGCATCTCGATGGGCGGCAGCGTTGCGCGGCCCGAGCTGCAGGAGTTCTCCGACATCTTCTACACGCGCCGCGAAAGTGACGGCCACGCGCTCTACCGCTCGCCACCCTCGCGCACGGTGGTCATCAGCCAGAACGTCGCGAGCGCGGAGCTCGCGCACTTCGCCGACGCGCGGGGGCCGATGATCGGCGTCAGCACCGCCTGCACCGCCTCCTCCCACGCGCTCGGAGAGGCGTTTCGGCGCATCCAGGACGGCGAGGCGCGCCTGATGCTCGCCGGCGGCTACGACGCGCTCACCTCCTGGGTCGACGTGCTCGGCTTCACGCTGCTCGGGGCGCTCACCAAGGACTACAACGACGACCCCACCCACGCCTCGCGGCCGTTCGACCGCGACCGCACCGGCTTCGTCCTCGGCGAGGGCGCCGTCGTGATGGCCCTGGAGGACCTCGACTCCGCGCGCGCCCGCGGCGCCACCATCCACGCCGAGATCGCGGGCTACGGCTCCTCCCTGAACGCCTACCGGATGACCGACCCGCCGCCCGACGGCGGTGGCGCGGTGATCGCGATGACCCGCGCTTTGGGCGAGTCCGGTTTCACCGCTGAGGACGTCGACTACGTGGTCGCGCACGGCACCGGCACCCCCGCCGGCGACATCTCCGAGACGGTTGCCATCAAGCGCGCGTTGGGCGACCACGCACAGCGCGTCCTCGTCACCTCGCCAAAGTCGATGACCGGCCACACGACCTGCGCAGCGGGGGCGCTCAACCTGCTCGCCGCGCTCGGCGCGATCCGCGACGGGGTCGTCTCTCCCACCATCAACCTGGACCACCCCGACCCCGAGCTGGACTTGGATTATGTTCCCCTCGAGGCGCGTTCGGCGCAGATCGACGTCGCGATGACCAACGCCTTCGCGTTCGGGGGCACCAACGGCGCGCTAGTGGTCTGCCGGCCCGAGCTGCGGGACGCCTCATGAGCCGCACCGTTCGTCCACTCCGTCGCGCTGCCGGGGGCGTCCGATGAGCCGCTGGAGCACACTCGACCGGATCCTCACCGTCGAGCCCGGGGAGTCCGCCACGGCGCTTCGCAACGTGCCTAACACGCTTGCGATCTTCGACACCCACTTCCCGCGCTTCCCGGTGCTGCCCGGGGTCCTGATCCTCGGCAGCCTCGGCGCACTGGCCTCCCACCTGCTGGAGACCGAGACGGGGCAGCCTTGGCGCTTCGCCGGAGCCGACCGCGTCGCCTTCCGCCACTTCGTCCAGCCTGGCGACCAGCTGCTTTTCACGGTCAAGCTCGCCTCCCGCACCGACTCCGATGCAGTGCTCAGCGGCGAGGTCTCCGTCGACGAGCGTGTAGTCACACGTGCGCGCAAGCTGCGCTTGGTGCCGCGATGAGTTTCCGTGGTCGGGCGTGCCGACCGGTGACGCTGGGTAGGAAGCCCAGCGCGCACGCGCTTGGCGGCCTCACCGACACACGTGGACGATCCCCCCTGAACCACCCTTTAAGGGGGCGATCCGTGAGCGCTGAGGGGCATCGCGTTGTCATCACCGGCCTCGGCCTTTTGACGCCGCTCGGGGTCGGCACGGACGAGACGTGGCAGGGGCTGGTTGCCGGCCGCTCCGCGGTTGGGCCGATCGCGGCTACGACCCCTCCTCGCTGCGCACTCAGGTCGGGGCGGAGATCCTCGACCTCGCGCCGAAGGAGTTCGTCAGCCGTCGCGCACTGCGCACGATGACCCGCTACGACATGCTCGCGGCGGTCGCCGCGGCGCTCGCGATGCGCGACAGCGGCCTGGAGGTCGGCGAGGACCCCGAGGGCCGCGCGGCGCTGTTCACGGCCTCCGGCAAGGAGATCTCCAAGCCCGAGCACTTCGAGGAGATCGCCGTGGAGGTGCGCGGCGACGACGGCCGCGTCGACATGCACAAGTTCGGCACGCTGGCCCCCTCCGCGGTGCACCCTCTGTTCTTCATCGAGGGCATCCAGGGCGCCTCGCTGTTCTACCTCTCCGAGGCCTTTGGGCTGCGCGGACCCAACACCTACTTCTCCGGGACGGCCGAGGCGGGGCTCACCGCAATCGCGCGCGCCGCTTCCTCGATTCGTCGGGGCGAGGCCGACGTCGCGCTGGCCGGTGGCGCCGACGCGCCGGTCTGCTGGTGGAACATGGCCAAGCTCGACTCGCTCGGGCTGACCACCGCCTCCAACGCTCTTGGGGCCGGCGCCTGCCGGCCGTTCGACCGTGACCGCGACGGGACGGTGATGGGCGAGGGCGGCGCGTTCGTCGTGCTGGAGACGCTCGCTGCCGCGCAGGCTCGTGGCGCTCGCCTCTACGCGGAGATCGTTGGCTCCGGCGACGCGAGCGACGTTGACCGGCTGCTCACGCCCGACCCCGACGGTCGCGCGCTGGCCCACGCGATCGGCTCCACCCTGCGCGCGTCGGGCGAGCCGGCCGATAGGGTCGGCTTCATCGCCGCGCACGGGTCCGGCACGCGGCTTGGAGACGCCTCCGAGGGGCAGGCACTACGTTCGGTCTTTGGTGACGGCGGCGGTCCGGCGGTCTCGACCGTCAAGCCAGCCGCAGGGCACCTGGGCGCCGGCGCCGGAGCGCTTAACCTCGCGGTCGCCGCCCTGGCCGTTCACCACGGCGTTGCGCCGCCGACGCTCAACCTGGCCTCACCCGACCCGCGCTGCGGGGGCTCGGACTGGATCATCGGCGCCGCGCGCGAGGCGCCCGTTCGTCTCGCGCTTGCGCTCGCCCGGGGCCTTGAGGGGCAGAACGTGGCGCTGGCTGTGCGGGCGCTCTGATGCCCGCTCTGCTCGACGGCGCAGGGATCCTCTGATGCGCTCTGTACTCGCCGGGACGGGCGTCCTCTGATGCGCGCCGTGCTCGCCGGGGCGGGGGTCGCGGGGCTGACGAGCGCGCTCGCCCTACGCGAGCGCGGCGTCGACGTGCTGGTCCTCGAGCGTGCCGGCGCCGCGGAGGACATCCAGGTCGGCGGCTGCATCCACGTGTGGCACAACGGCGTGCGCGGCCTGCAGCGGATCGGAGTCGGCGAGTCCCTGCTCGAGCTGGCCGGCCCCGCGGCGGTCGTCGCCCGCGCGGAGTTCCGCGCGGCAGGGGGCCGGTTGATGTACGGGTGGTCGGTGCGGGATATCGAACAACGGGTGGGTTCGCCGACATTCGGCGTGCGCCGCCCCGCGCTGCACCGGGTCCTGCTCGACGCGGTCGGCGACGGGATCGTGCAGTTCGGGGAGACCTGTGTCGGCTTCGAGCAGGACGGGGACGGCGTGCGGGTGCGCCTGGCCAGCGGCCGTGAGGAGCAGGGCGACGTTCTGATCGGTGCGGACGGCCTGCGCTCTGTCCTGCGCGCCGCTTTGCCCGGCGCCACCGCTCCGCGCTACGCCGGGTACGTCAGCTGGCAGGCAGTCGCGCGCGTGGACACTGACGTTGTTCCCGTCGGCCTCTTCCGAGTCCTCTGGGGTCGCGGAGCGCGCTTCCTCTTCTACCGCATCGGCCCCGACGAGGTCTACTGGGAGGGGACGTTCGCCGCCCCTGCCGGGGGCGAGGGAGCCGAGGGCCCTCGCAAGCAGGCAGTGCTCGAGCGCTTCCGGGGCTGGGCCGCTCCGGTCGACACGATCGTTTCAGCGACCGACGACGCGGCGATCGCGCGCGCCGACATGTACGACCGGCCGCCGTCGAAGCACTGGGGCGTGGGGCGCGTGACGCTTGCCGGCGATGCGGCCCACGCGATGACCAACGCCCTCGGCCAGGGCGCCAACCAGGCGATCGAGGATTCGCTGGTGCTCGCCCGCTGCCTCGCCGATCGAGCAGACGACCCAGTCGCCGGGCTGCGCGACTACGAGGCCGAGCGGATCCCCCGCACGACGAAATTCGCGTCGATGTCCTGGTCGATGGCGCGTGCCAGCCGGCTGCACAATCCGGTCGCCTGCCTCCTGCGCGACGGTGGGCTCACCATGGGCTTCCGCATCGGTTTCGCGCGGCAGCACCCCAAGGAAATGGACTACTCGTTTTGAGCCAGGAACGATCGTGGCAGACGACCGAGCGCTGATCGTCGGCGGCGGCATCGGCGGGCTCGCCACCGCCCACGCACTCGTCAGCCAGGGCATCGACGCCCTCGTCTTCGAGCAGGCCGACGACGTCCGCAAGATCCAGTTGGGCGGCGGCTTTCACATCTGGACCAACGCCGCGCGCGCGCTCCAGCGGCTCGGCCTCTACGACCAGGTCCAGGCGATCGGCGCGCCGCTAGACGTCACCGAGTACCGCACTCACAGCGGCCGGCTGCTGGCCACCTGGCCCGTCGGCGAGATCGCACGCGAGAACGGCCTCGTCGACGTCGGCGTCAGCCGACAGGACCTCCAGGCGCTACTGGTCGAGGCGGTCGGCCCCGACCGGATCCGGCTCGGCGCCCGCTGCACCGGGTTCGAGCAGGACGGCGCAGGGGTTCGGCTCAAGCTGGCCGACGGCGGCGAGGAGCGCGGCTCGCTTTTGATCGCAGCCGACGGCCTGCGCTCGACGATCCGTGCGCAGCTGCACGGCGAGCACCCGCCGCGCTACGCCGGCTACACGCAGTGGCAGAGCCTGGTCTCCGACGAGGGCTGTCCGCTGCCGCCCCGCGACGAGCGCGTGCTGTTCGGGCCCGGCTCGCGGGCGATCCTGCACCGCGTCGGCGGCGAGCGGCTGTTCTGGGCTGTGGTCCTCTACGGCCCGCAGGACGGCCCCCTCTCCCGCGCGGGCCGCGGCACGCTGCTGGAGCGCTTCGCCGGCTGGCAGGAGCCGCTCGTCGCGGCGATCGCGGCGACCCCGCCGGAGGACATCGCGCGGCTGCAGATCTACGACCGCGCTCCGCTCTCCTCCTGGGGCGTCGGGCGGGTCACGCTGCTGGGCGACGCCGCGCACCCGATGACGACCAACCTCAGCCAGGGCGCCTGCCAGGTGCTCGAGGACGCGGCGGCGCTCGCACGCTGCCTGCGCGGAGCAGACGACCTCGTGGCGGCTCTGAGATCCTACGAGCAGATGCGTATCCGTCGCACGACCCCAATCGTCCGGCAGTCCGCGCGGATCGCGCGCGTCGGCGCCTTGCGGAACCCGCAGTTGTGCGCTCTGCGCAACCGGGCGACGGCGTTCGCGCTCGGCGGCCCGGGGCTGAAGGCCCACCGACGGTTTGTCGCGGTGGAGCAGTGACATCCATGAGCGCGATCGACAGACTCCTGGCCAACAACCGGGCCTTCGCTGACTCGCAGCCCGCGGATGGTCTCGGCGCCGAACCCACCCTGCACCTGGCTGTCGTGACGTGCATGGACTGTCGCCTCGACGTGTACGCGATGCTGGGCCTGCGCGTCGGTGAGGCGCACATCCTGCGCAACGCGGGCGGAGTGGTCACCGACGACGTGCTCCGCTCGCTGACGATCTCCCAGCGGCGACTCGGCACACGCGAGGTGATGCTCATCCACCACACCCGGTGCGGCATGTTGACCCTCACCGACGACGGCTTCCGCGCCGAGCTGCTGCAGGAGACCGGCATGACGCCGGCGTTCGCGATCGAGTCGTTCCCCCACCTCGAGGAGGACGTGCGGCAGTCGATCCATCGCGTCCTTCACTGCCCATTCCTGCCGCACCCCCTCAACGTCCGCGGGTTCATCTACGACGTGGACACCGGCGAGCTGCGCGAGATCTTCCTCGACGACGAGCCGTGATCCTCCCACGACGTACCCCTGAGCTGCGACCGACGACGAGCCCTGAGCTTCGATAGAGTCCGGCCGTGGCCTCAGATACTGAACCCAAGGAGACGCAATGACCCCTGAGCAGGCCGCCGTCGACGTTCCGACGCACGTGGTCGAGTACCTCTCGTCCCAGAACACGCTCACCCTCGCCACCGCGTCTCCCAGCGGGGTGCCGCACGCCTCCACGTTCCTGTACGTGAACGACGGCCCCACGCTGTACTTCTGGACCCGGCCGGGCACCACCACCGCGCGGCACCTGGAGCAGAACCCCGTCGTCTCCTTCGCGATCGACGAGTACGCCGAGGACCTGCGCCAGACGCGCGGCGTCCAGGGCTCGGGCGAGTGCGCCGTGGTCCTCAACGGCGAAACGATCGCGCGGGTCGCCGACCTGTTCGGCCAGAAGTTCCCGGACCTCTCGCCAGGCGCGACGATGTCGATCTCGTTCTTCCGCATCGTCCCCACGGAGCTGCAGTTCATCGACAACACCGGCACCGGCGGCAAGAGCCAGGAGGGCCAGTTCGGCGCGGACTTCTCGCGCGAGCGCGCCTACTCCGTGTTCGCCGACCTGCCGATCCAGCGAGTCGACAGCGTCGCCGAGGAGCTCCAGACCGTCAAAGTGCAGGCGGACGAGATCGTCGTGCGCCAGGGGGGCCCCGCCGACAAGTTCTTCATCGTCGTCGACGGCTCGGTCGACGTGGAGAAGCAGGACGACGCCGGCTTGCGCAAGGTCGCGACGCTCGGGCGCGGGCACTTCTTCGGCGAGGTCGCGATCATGCGCGGCACGCCGCGGGCAGCCACCGTGCGCGCCACGGAGCCCACGACCCTGCTCGCGATGGACCGCGACGTCTTTCGCGACCTCGTGGCGCAGTCGCTGGGCATGACCGCGGACTTCGACCAGGTCGTCCGCGCCCGACTGCGCTCCCTCGACGAGGACGCTTGATTGCCCGCTGGCGCGACGCAGGGGGCGAGCGCCACGCCTGGCTTCGCCAGTGCCGACTTTCGCGGGGCGCTCGGCGCCTTCGCGACCGGCGTCACGATCGTCACCACCCGCGGGGAGGCCCACCCCTACGGGATGACCGCCAACGCCTTCTCCTCCGTCTCGCTCGACCCGCCGCTGGTGCTCGTGTGCGTGAAGGCGTTCTCCGAGGGCGCCGAGGAGATCCTCGAGAACGGCGTGTTCGCGGTCAACATCCTCGCCGCCGAGCAGGAGCCGCTGTCGCGCTACTTCGCCTCCAAGGACCGTCCGCGCGGGCGTGACGCGTTCGGCGACGTCGCCCACCAGACGGCGGCGAGCGGCTCACCGGTCCTCGACGGAGCCGTCGGCTACCTCGACTGCGCCCTGCACACGAGCCACGAGGCGGGCGACCACATGATCTTCATCGGCGAGGTGCTCGCGCTCGACTTCAACCACGAGGTGGCGCCGCTCGTCTTCCACGCCGGCGGCTACCGCTTCCTGAAGGATGGCTGAGGAGGCCCGTATGCGCAGCGCCGTCCTGCTCGCAACCGGCGGGCACCTCCCCGGAGAGCCGATCACCAACGAGCAGCTCGAGCGTGTGGCCGGCGGGCTGCCCGAGGACGTGCTCGAGGGCATCCAGGTCAAAACGCGCCACTGGGTCGCGGACCTGCACACCGGCGAGCAGTCGGAGACCAACTCGCAGATGGGCGCCGCTGCCGCCCGCCAGGCGCTCGCACGCGCCGAGGTCGAGCCGGGGGAGGTTGATCTGCTGGTCGTCTCCACCGCCAGTCCCGAGTACCACCTGCCGCCGACCGCGACGCTCGTGCAGGAGCACCTCGGTCTGGGCAAGTGCGCCGCAATCGACATCCGCTCGGGCTGCGCCGGGTCCGTCGAGGCGCTCGACCTTGCGCGGCTGTACCTCGAGCGCGGCGACTTCGACACGGCGCTCGTGGTCGGCAGCGAGGCGATCTCACCCCTGACCGTGCCGGTCTTCCTCGGGAAAGACCCCGGCAAGGTGCGGATGCGCGATCGCCTGGGGATCTACAACTTCGGCGACGGCGCCGGGGCGATGGTGCTGCGTGGAGAGGACCGTGAGGGCGCCGGCATCCTCGGCTCGGCGATCCGTAGCGTCGGTTCGGACCGCAAGGCGGGGATGCAGGTGATCGGCGGCGGCACGCACGCACCGATCGCCGAGCAGCTGTCCGCCAAGCGACTGATCGAGCTCAAGGTCGACGTGGTCGAGAGCGGCAGCCACACCCCTTATGTGCTCACCGAAGGGCTCGCCGACACGCTCGCGCGCTGCGGCGTCGCGGCCGAGGCGATCGACCTCTGTGTGATCCCCGAGGGCAACGCTGGTTACATGACCGACGAGCTGCGCGAGGCCGGCCTGCTGACGCCCGAGTGGCTCGCGCTCGAGGACAAGATCTTCGAGAACCTCTCGCTGGTGGGGGCCACGGGGTCCGCGGCCGTTCCGCTCGCCATGGACTACGCGTGGACCACGGGGCGGATCAAGACTGGCGACCTGATGATGATCCTGGCGATCGAGACGAGCAAGTGGAAGTACGCGGGGATGGTGCTGCCGTGGACGGCGCAGGCGCTCTAATCGGCGTAGGGCGCGAGCACGATCGCGACGTTCGTCCCGCCCAGCGATGTGCTGTTGATGAGCACCGGGCCGACGTCCGTCTCGTGCTCCCACGCCGCGATCGCCAGCGCGACACTCAATGAGGCGCCCGCGCCCATCGGCTCGCCGAGCAGCAGCTTGGGGGCGTTGACCTTCACGTCGGCGCCCGCGACGCGCTCGATCGCCTTCGCCTCGGCCTCGTCGGCGACCGCGAGACCGCACCGCGACGCCCACACTGCGGCGAGCTCCTGCGCGGCCACGCCGGCGCGCTCCAGCGCCAGGCGCATCGCGCGCTCGAGGCCCTCGCCGTCGGGGTCCACGCGGCCGACGCCGCTTGCGTCGGATGTGATCGCATAGCCGAGCACCTCGCCGCGAATGCGCGCGCCCCGCTCGCGGGCGGCGCCCAGGCGCTCGACCAGCACCGCGACACCGGCCTCCGCGAGCGCCATGCCGTGTGCACCTGAGCCGTTCGGGGAGGCGCCGGCGAGAACCCCGAGCTCGCGATATGCGGTGATCACCGTGTCGGTCAGCGAGTCCGCGCCGAGGCACAGGACCGCGTCGGCGTGGTCGGTGGCGGCGAGGTCGCAGCCGTAGCACAGCGAGGCCGCGCCGGCCGCGTGCCCGACGGTGACCGTCGAGGCCGATCCCAGCGCCCCGACCTTGATCGCCACCTGCCCGCCGGCGGCGTTGTAGACCGTGTTCGGGAAGACCGCGGGGTTGGCGCCGCCGGGGCCTTCCTCGATCACGCCGACCGAGAAGTCCTCCATGCTTTCCATCGGGCCCACCCCCGTGCCGAGGATCGCGCCCACGCGGGTGCGGTTCTCGTCGCTGAGCTCGAGCCCCGCGTCGCTGAGCGCCAGGCGCGAGGCGATGATCGAGAACAGCCCGAGGCGGTCGACGCGCTTGCGCTCCTTGGGGCTGAGGAAGTCGCCGGCGGAGAAGTCGACCCGACCGAGCTGCACCCCGTCCTCGGCGCTCGTGCAGTCGCGGCCGGCGCTGTACGCCTCCCACAGCGCGTCGAGGTCGGTGCCGGCGGGGGTGAGGGCGCCCAGGCCGGTGATCACGACGCGATCGAGCTGCGGCTGCGGCGGCCCCTGCGTCCGCGCGCCCGCGCGGGCGAAGACGATCGACGCGTTGGCGCCGCCGAAGGCGAAGTTGTTCGACACGGCGACGTCGAGCTCCATCGCGCGCGGGCCCTCGGTGATGTAGTCGAGGTCGCACTCGGGGTCTGGCTCGGTGTAGCCGGCGGTCGGTGGCGCGAACTGGTGCTCGAGCGTCCTCACGGTCGAGATCGCCTCGATCGCCCCGGCGCCCCCCAGCAGATGCCCGATCATCGACTTGGTGGAGCTCACGGCGGCGCCCCGCGCGGCCTCCTCGCCGAGGCCGACCTTCGTCGCGGCGGTCTCCGCGGGGTCGTTCTTGGCCGTGCCGGTGCCGTGGCTGTTGACGTAGCCGACCTCGCTCGGGCGACACGCCGCCCTGGGCCAGCGCCGTCTGGATCGCGCGCGCGGCGCCGCGGCCTTCGGGATGCGGCGCGGTTGGGTGGTAGCCGTCGGCCGAGAGGCCGTACCCCAGGATCTCGGCCAGCACCGGGGCGCCGTGCTCGCGCGCGAGATCCTCGCGCATCAACACCAACATGCCGCTGCCCTCGCCGAGCGAGAGCCCTTTGCGGTCGCGCGAGTACGGGGCTGCGGGCTCCGGCGATAGCGACTCCAGCGAGTTGAACCCGGCGTAGAGGATGTCCGAGAAGGCGTCGGCGCCGCCGGTCAGCACCGCGTCGGCCTGGCCGCTGCGGATCAGCTCGCCGGCGTACCCGATCGCGTTGGCGCTGGCCGCGCACGCGGTGTCGACCGACAGCACGGGGCCGCGCAGGCCGAAGGCGCCGCTGAGGGCCTCCGCCATCGCCTGCGGCGGCACCAGCAGCACGAGCCTGGGGTCCGGCGCGCTCGCCGCGCTTGCGCCGCACTGTACCACTCCTCCCCGGCGAGCAGCCCGGCGTTGCACGTGCCGATCACGACGCCCCACCGCTCGGCGGGGATCGTCCCCACCTCCACGCCGCAGTTGGCCATCGCCTCCTCTGCCGCCTTGAGCGTGAAGTCGATCGCGCGGTCGTGGAACCCGTCGGGGTTCAGGTAGCTGTGCTCGGGCGCCGCCGGGTCCTGCACCTCCCCCCCAGCTTGGTGCGATAGCCGTCCATCGGCATGTGCTTCACGTCGCGGATCGCCACGCGACCGTTGCTCACACCGTCCCAGAACGCCTCCAGCGAGTTGCCCTGGCTGGTGATCGCCCCCATCCCGGTGACGACGACGCGCTGTCTCTGCTTGCTGTTATCCGCCACGCTCGCTCCTTCGATCCGCCGTCGTCGCTGCAATGCGCGACGGGCTCGGGAATCTATCCCACACCGCCGTCTGACGTCGATCTGCCGGCTAGGGGCTTATGCTTGCCCTGCGCCACGGGCGGGAGATCAGGAGGATCGGGTTGGACATAGGAGCGATGACATCGATCGACGTGATCGCCTCGGCGCTGGGCGACGCGCAGCCCGAGCTGGACGTAGAGCTCGGCGCGATGAGCTCCCCCGACGGGGCTCTGACGCTGCTCTTCTGCGACATCGAGGACGCCGCGGCGATCAGCGAGGAGCTGGGGGCCGAGCGCGCCGCGGAGCTGCTGCGCGACCACCGCGCGATCGTCGAGCAGCTCGTCCTTCACCACGGGGGCACGGTGGCGAAGTCCCACGACGACGGCTTCATGGTCGCGTTCGACAGCGCCCACGCGGCGCTGCGCTGCGCGCTCGACCTGCAGAGCTCGCTCGGCGAGCGCACGATCCCCGGGAGCGAGCGCCCGCTGCGGCTGCGCGTCGGCCTGCACACCGGCTTTGTGATCACCGGCGAAGAGGAGTTGTACGGGCGCAACGTCGTGCTCGGCGCCCGTATCGCCGGCTGCGCGCACGGCGGCGAGATCATCGTCTCCTCGACGCTCAAGGAGTACACCGAGACCGACCCCTCCTTCCGCTTCGAGGAGCGCGGCGAGCACCGCTTCAAAGGGGTGCTCGGAGAACACAACGTGTTCGCCGTCGTGCGGTGAGAGCCGACGTGCTCGCCGCCGTTCGCTGAGAACCCATATGGTCCGCTGAGGACCACATCGGCGCCCGTATCGGACCTGCGCGGACCCCATATAAAACCTATAGGCCCCTTGCAGGACCACATCCGAGGACCCCATCGGACCCCCTATATATGGCGAAAAGCATCTACATCACGGCGATGGGCCCCTACAGCGGCAAGTCCGTCGTGTCGCTCGGCTTCGTCGAGATGCTCTCCGCGCGCCTGCAGCGCATCGGCTTCTTCCGTCCCGTGATCCGCAGCGCCAGCGAGCCGGACCCGCAGATCGAACTGATGCGCCACCGCTACCAGCTGCAGTTCGACTACCCCGAGCTGCACGGCCCCACCGCCGAGGAGGTGACGGGGCTGATCGCCCACGGCGAGCACGGGGAGATCGAGAAGCGGGTCCTCACCGCCTACCGCGAGCTCGAGCGCCGCTGCGACTTCGTCGTCTGCGAGGGCACCGACTTCGTCGGCTCCACCCCGGCGCTCGACTTCGACCTGAACGCCAACCTCGCCAACCAGCTCGGCTGCCCGGTACTGGTCGTGGTCAACGGGGCGGCGAGCGGCGACGTCGTCGAGGAGGTCCAGCTCGCACGCGAGGAGCTGCAGCGCAAGGACTGCGAGCTGTTCGGGGTGATCGTCAACCGCGTCGCGCCCGACGCCGTGGACGAGGTCGAGCGCCGGCTCGCGCCGCACACCGGCCAGGAGTGGGTCTACGTGATGCCCGAGCAGGCCGAGCTCGACCACCCGAGCGTCGGAGAGGTGCAGGCCGCCCTCGGCGCCCGCCCGGTGGTGGCAGTCGACGGCCAGCTCGACCGCGACGTGCGCGAGGTGCGGGTCGCGGCGATGAGCGCCGAGCACTTCATCGAGGACCTCGTCGAGGGCACGCTCGTGGTGGTGCCGGCCGATCGCTCGGACATCATCGTCGCCTGCCTCGCCTCGACACTCTCCCCCTCCTTCCCCGCGGTCTCCGGGCTGCTGCTGACCGGCGGCTACCCGCTCTCCCCGACCGTGCGGGGGCTGCTCGAGACTTCGCCCTTCCCAGTGTTCGAGACCGACGCCCGCACGCACGTCGCCGCGGCCACCATCTCAAGCGTGAGGCCGGTGCTGCGGGCGGAGAACGAGCGCCGGATCGCCTCCGCGCTCGGCCTCTTCGAGCGCAGCGTCGACAAGGTCGAGCTGCAGCTGCGCTTCATGGTCGAGCGCCCCACGCGGATGACCCCGACGATGTTCGAGTACGAGCTGATCGAGCGGGCGAAGGCGGCGCGCCGGCACATCGTGCTGCCCGAGGGCGAGGACGAGCGCGTGCTGCGGGCTGCCGACATCCTGCTGCGCCGCGGCGTGGTCGCGTTGACGGTGCTCGGCGACCCCGACGCGGTGCGCGCCCGCTCCGCCGCGCTCGGCCTGGACCTCGACGGCGCGCGGATCGTGGACCCCCTGACCTCGCCCGAGCGCGCGCGTTACGGCGCGGTCTACCACGAGCTGCGCAGCCACAAGGGCGTGACCGAGGAGCTCGCCTTCGACGCGCTCGGCGACCCCACTTACTTCGGCACGATGATGGTCCACCTGGGCGATGTGGACGGCATGGTCTCCGGCGCGGCCCACACGACCGGCGACACGATCCGCCCGGCGTTCGAGTTCATCAAGTCCCGCCCCGGCGTCTCGGTCGTCTCGAGCGTCTTCTTCATGTGCCTCGCCGACCGTGTTCTGGTCTACGGCGACTGCGCGGTCAACCCCAAGCCCGACAGCGCCCAGCTCGCGGACATCGCGATCTCCTCCGCGGACACGGCGGCGGCGTTCGGCATCTCCCCGCGGGTCGCGATGCTCTCCTACGCCACCGGCGACTCGGCCAAGGGCGCCCAGGTGGACCTGGTGCGCGAGGCCGCCGAGACGGTCCGGCGCCTGCGGGGCGACCTCAAGGTCGATGGGCCGATCCAGTACGACGCGGCGGTCGACGCCTCCGTGGCCAAGTTGAAGCTGCCCGACAGCGAGGTCGCGGGCAGCGCCTCGGTCTTCATCTTCCCCGACCTCGACACCGGCAACGTCGCTTACAAGGCGGTGCAGCGCTCCTCCGGGGCGGTGGCGATCGGTCCGGTTCTGCAGGGATCTGCGTCGGCCGGTCAACGACCTCAGCCGGGGGTGCTCTGTCACGGACATCGTCAATACCGTGGCGATCACTGCGATCCAGGCGCAGGAGGGCGGGTAAGGGTAGGGGCCTGTGGGGTGTATCCGGTCGGAGCCCTACGGTTGCCGGCGTGCGGACGCTTGAGGAGATCACCTACGAAGCCGGTCGGTCTGCGTTGGCAGATCAGGAGTCGCTCGTCGCCGGGATACGGCAGCGGACCGGTACGCTGCTCGCCGCGCACGCGCTTGTGGCGTCGTTCTTGGGTGCCACCACGGTGCGGGCTCATGGGCTGCACGTATGGGGCTGGGTCGCGCTGGCGGCGCTCGTTCTCGGACTTGTCGTCGCGGCGATCTTGCTTGCCCCTTGGAAGTTGAAGTTCGCAATCGATGCACGAGAGCTATACGACGAACTCTACGAGCAAGCTGCACGTGAAGCGCCGGCAGACACCCTCGGCTGGTTGGCGGAAGCGGGCTACGGATACCAGGCCCTGCGCGAAAAGAACGCGGAAAAGGTGCGACGCATGTCGCGGCTGTCGGGCGCATTAGGCGTGCTCATGGTCGTACAGACGCTCGCGTGGCTGGCTGCCCTGGCGGTACACTAAGGCTATGGCACCTAAGCCTCTACCACCGGACCAGATCAAAACGCCCTCGACATCAATTGGCATTGAGGAGGGCCGCGGCGGATCGTCGCCGCGGCCGATGCCCCGACCTGGTCCAGGCAAATAGCGCAGCCAGCCTCGGCAGGGGACACTGAGAAGGCCCGCCAGGCTCGTAAAGAGCTTGCCGAATGGATCCGCAATGGGCAATCCCGGCATGGTGGACATAGCGGCGGCAGAAGAGGTCAAGCACCTCAAGCAGATCGCCAACTATGACGAGTAGCGAGTTTCGCCCCGCGTTCAGCCACTGGTCGAACTCGCCGCCGGCGGCGCCAACCCGGCCGCCTCGTAAAGCAGCCGCGCGTACTCGCCCGCGCTCTGGGGGCGCTTGGCGATGTCCTTCTCCAATGCGCGCAGGATCGCCGGGCCGAGCGCGGGCGCCACATCGGCCAGGCCGGTCGTGGGGTCGGGCGGCTCGTCCTGAAGCTGGGCCCATAGCACGCGCATCCCCTTGCGATCGGCGAACGGCGGGGTCCCGCTGAGGCACTCGCACATCACGCAGCCGAGCGCGTACACGTCGGTCGCGGCGGTGACGTCCTCGCCGCGGATCTGCTCGGGGGACATGTAGTCCATCGAGCCGAGCGCCTGGCCGGGCCGCGTGAGGTTGGTGCCCTGATTGTCCTTGGCCAGGCCGAAGTCGGTGATCAGCGCGGTGCCCTGCATATCCAATAGGACATTGGCGGGCTTGACGTCGCGATGCACCATCCCGCCGGCGAACAGCGCGTCGAGCCCGTCCGCGACCTGGGCGCAGATCTGGAGCGCCGTAGGCACGTCGAGCGGGCCCCCCTGCTTGAGCTTCTCCTCCAGCGATCCGCCTTCGATGAAGCGCTGGGAGAGGTACGGCACGCCCTCGTGCTCGCCGGTGTCGAGCACCGGGACCACATGCGGGTTCTGGACCTGTTGGGCGATCCGTGCCTCGCGCTCGAAGCGCTTGCGAAAGATGCTGTCTTCGGCGATGTCGCTGCGCACGAGCTTGAGCGCGACCGGCTCGCCGTCGGCGCCAACCGCCCGATATACGCGGCCCATCCCGCCGATGCCCAATAGCGCCTCGACCCGGTAGGACCCGACGCTCTGGCCGATCAGCGGATCGGGCTCGCCGCCCCCTTCTGCCTCGCTCATGGCCTACAGGATGCCACTTTGTCCGGCGCGGACGGGTGTTCGCCGCCGCATACCCCCCCACTCTGATTCAATTGTCATGTGCCAAGTTCCCAACCGTGGGGGTGGATCGGCTCGCGTTCGCGCCTCTGCGCGGCGGCGATCGTGTCCGCAATGCTCGTACTGGCGGCTGTGGCCGCGCTGGCCTCCTCGGCCCAGGCGGCGACCTACACCGTGGGAACGACCGGCGACACGCCCAGCGGCGAAAAGTGCCCAGAACCCGCCTCCGGCACCTGCTCGCTGCGGCAGCTGATCGAATACGAGAACGGGCTCCCGGAAGCACCGAGCCCCCCCGACGTCATCGTCGTCCCGAGCGGCACGTACAAACTGAACGAAGGCACCCTCACGATCACCCAGTCGCTCGTGATCCTGGGTGCGGGGGCTCGTACCACGATCGTGGAAATGCCCGTGAACGCCTACCCGGAACGAGAGCGAGTGTTCGAGACCCAGAGTCCCGGGGAAAGCTCCATAGGCATCTTCGGGCTCGAAATCGTAGACGGGATCGCCAATGCCGACTCCAACGAAATCGACGGCGACTTCGGCGGCGACATCCGCAACAAGGGGTTACTGCTCCTCAGCGAAGATTGGATCACCAAAGGCACCGCGTCTGCGGGCGGAGGGGTCGCCAACGACGGTGGCACGCTGGTGGTCGAACGCTCCCTCATCTCGGGCAACACCAGCAGCACCGGCTACGCAGAGGCGGGTGGAATCCTGAACTACGGCTATGCCGGTTGCGAAGGCGAGTGTGCCGGCAAGAAGGCGGTCCTGGCCGTCGAGGACTCGACCGTCGCGGAGAACAGCGCAGACGTGGGTGCCGGCATCGTCAGCACGACCGAAGACCTGGAGCCCGACGAAAACGGAGCCTCGATCATCGACTCGACGATCGCCTACAACAGCGAGGAATGCATCGAGTGCTCTCCGGTAGCGGGCGCTGGGCTCACCGCCGACGACGGGACGATCGCAGTGGATGGCTCGATCGTCGCCTTCAATACCAACACAACCTCCGGCGGCGCACCGACCGAGGCGAACTGCTCGGCCACTAGTCCGGCGACGATCGTCTCCCCCTCGGCTACGACCTCGAGAGCGGGACCGACTGCGGCTTCACGTCCACCGGGGATCTACAGAACACCTCTCCAGATTTCAGCTCCTCCACCCTGCAGAACAACGGTGGCAGCACGAACACCTTTGCCCTGGAACCAACCAGCCCCGCGGTGGACGCAATTCCCAAGAGCGTCTCGTTGCTTTGCGACAACCTCGACCAGCGCGGCGTCACCCGCCCCCAGGGCTCCGCCTGCGACATCGGCGCGTTCGAACTCGCCCCATCCACGTTCCAGGCCACTGGGGTGCCCGTGAGCGCGACCGCGGACGCGCAGTTCGATGGCACTGTCGCGACGTTCACCGAGGCAGTCCCGGACACCGTGGCGTCGGACTACACCGCGACGATCGACTGGGGCGACGGCACCTCGACGGCGGGCATCATCACCCCCGCGAGCGGCGGGGGCTTCGCCGTCAGCGACTCGCACACGTACGCCGCCGGCGGCACCTTCACGATCACCGTCACGATCACCGACGTGCAGGGCGCGACCGCGACCGCCACGAGCACCGCCGATGTGGCCTCTGGCTTCATACCGCCAGCACCCCCCTCCCCCGCGCCGCCGACGGTGGTCGCGACCTCGCCGCCGGCCGTGATAACGACGACCAGCGCGGCGTTCACGACGACGGTCAACCCAGAGGGGTTGGCGACGACCGTGCACTTCGAATACGGGCCGGTCCTCCCCGGCGCGAGCGCGGCGGCGGTTACATACGGCTCCGTGACGCCAAATCAGACGGTGGGCCCGGATTTCGCCAACCATACGGTCACCGCGACGGTCACCGGCCTGCTGCCAAACGTCACGTACAACGTTCGCGCCGTGGCCACCAACAGCGCAGGCAGCGCGATCGGCGCCAATCAGACCGTGGTGACGCCAGCCGACCCACCCCCGCCGCCCCCGGTGCTCGGCAAGAACGTCAACGTGACGCCAGTCTCGGGGATCGTCTATATCGAGCTGCCACCCGGGTACGCATTGGCCTCAGCGGCGTCGGCATCGCCGTTCTCGTCGTTCTCGGAGGGGGCGCAGGCGGTCGAGGCGCTCACCAAGGGGCAGTCGTTCGTGCCGCTGACCGAGGCGCGTCAGATCCCCGTCGGGTCGATCCTCGAAGCGACCCATGGCGTGGCGGGGATCACCACGGCCACGACCGCATCCAAGAAGGGCAAGCTGCAGTCCGGCGACTTCGGCTCCGGGATCTTCAAGCTGCTGCAGAAACGCAAGCAGAAAGGCCTGACCGAACTGGACATCATCAATAACTTCAAAGCCAATCAGGTCTGCACCACGCTCGGAAAGAAGGCCCGGATCGCCAGCAAGCATCTGAGCAGCAAGGTGCTCGGCCAGCTCCGTGCCAGCGGGCATGGGAACTTCACCGCGCGCGGGCAGGACAGCGCGGCGACCGTACGCGGGACGGTGTGGGGCGTGAAAAACCAGTGCGACGGAACGCTCACGCACGTCACGCGCGGCGTGGTCACCGTCCGCGACTTCATCCGCCGCAAGACGATCACCCTGTTCACCGGCCAGTCCTACCTGGCCCGGGGCCCGCGCCCCTGAGCTCGGCGATATAGGATCTCGACATTCGCCCACTGCTGCATCTGCGCCTACGCTCGGCGGCAATCGCCTCCGCTGCGGTGCTCCTCGCGTTGGTGGCCGCGGCTGCGCTGGCCGCGGCGGCCGGAGCGGCGACCTACAAGGTGGGGACGACCGAAGACATCACCGGGATCTGTGAAATCCCCACATCCGGCACCTGCTCGCTGCGGCAGCTCATCGCCTACGAGAACAACCTCCCCGAAACACCCAACCCGCCCGACACGATCGACGTGCCCGCCCCCGAAGGCGTCGCCTACTACTACCTCTCCAACGGCCCACTGACGATCTACAAAAGCGTCTCGATCGTCGGTGCCGGCGCGCGCGCGGTGAGCATCTTCCAGGAGTCGGACTCCGAGACGGCGAGCCGCGTCTTCCTCGTCGAGCCGGATCCCCGCAACAGAATCGTCCCGACCGTGACCATCTCGGGTCTGTCGATCGTATTCGGCCACGCCAACGCCAGCAACGGCTACTACGGCGGCGACATCCTCAACGAGGCCACGCTCACGCTGAACGAAGACGACATCACGAACGGAACGGCCGAAGAAGGCTCGGGCGCCGGCATCTCCAACGACGGCGGCACGCTCACCCTGACGCACTCGCTGGTGGAGAACAACTACAGCACCAACCAGCCCGACGGGGCCGGCGGCGACTCGGGCGGGATCCAGAACGTCGGCCCCAACCCGGTGACCGAAGCCGCCGGGAAGCTGACCGTCAACGACTCGACAATCGCCGACAACAGCGCCGCGCTCGGCGGCGGCATCTTCAGCTGGGGCGACACTGCCAACACGACCTCGATCGTCAACTCGACGATCGCCAACAACGACGGCGGGACCCGCAGCAGCGAAGGCGGCGGCCTGCTCGCCAGCGAAGGCACGATCTCCGTCGAGAACTCGATCGTCGCGGACAACACTGTCGAAGACCCGCTCACCGGCGAACAGGTACCGTCGAACTGCGGAGACACCGGCATCTCGTCGCTCGGCCACAACCTCCAGAGCGGGGCCGACTGCGCCTTCGCCGGTACGGGGGACCTCAAGAACACCGAACCCGGATTCCTCTCCAGCGGCCTGCAGGACAACGGCGGCAACACGGACACGCTCGCGCTGGAAGCGACCAGCCCCGCGGTGGACGCGGTCCCCGCGGGCGCCCCGGGCTGCAGCGCCACCGACCAGCGGGACATCGCCAGGCCGCAGGGCACCGGCTGCGACATCGGCGCCTACGAGCTGTTCCAGCCAATCGAGGGGCAGCAGTTCTCCGAGGTGGTCGGCGCCGCCTCACCGCGCGAAGGAACCACGCCCACGATCAACTGGGGAGACGGCACGGCACCGTCGTCGGGCAAAGTCGCCCCCAACACGGGGCAGCTCACCGGCACCCATACCTACATCAACGAGGGCATCTACCACGCGAGCTTCACCTACACGAACAGCGACGGCTACCCCGAAACCCGCCCGTTCGACGTCAAGGTCCAGGACGCCCCGCTGACCGCAGTCACCGGGGTGCCCGTGAGCGCCACCACGGGCGTGGCCGTCAAAGCCAAGGTGGCGACGTTCACCCACACCAACCCGGCGGGTGCCGCGTCGGATTACACCGCGACGATCGCCTGGGGCGACGGCACGGCGAGCACAACCGGGACAGTCAGCGCCGCGGCCGGCGGAGGCTTCGAAGTCAAGGGCTCGCACACCTACGCCGCCCCCGGCACATACACGACCAGCGTCACGATCGACGACGTGGGAGGCGCCAAAGCGACCGCTACGAGCAGCGCGAACGTCGTGGGGCCGCCGATCGTCTCGAACGAGAAGGTCCTCTCCGTCACCGAAACCACAGCCAAGATCGGCTTCACGATCAACCCGAACGGCGCCGCCACCACCTACGTGGTCGAATACGGACCGACCACAAGTTACGGCCAGAAGACAACACCAGTGGAAATCGGCGCCACCCCTGGCCCCCAGTCGCTGACACAGACGCTCACCGGACTCGAACCCGGCAAGACCTACCACTTCAACGTGGTAGCCACCAACTCAGCTGAACCGAAAGGCGTGGATGGCGGCGATAAGTCCTTCACCACCGAATCCGACGCCCCGCTGAGCGCGACCGGCAAATCCGTGAGCGGAACCGCAGGCGTGAAACTCAGCGCCACGGTCGCCACGTTCACCGACGCCGACCCCAACGGCGTCGTATCGGAGTACACCGCAAGCATCAACTGGGGCGACGGCACGGCGAGCACAGCGGGGACGGTCAGCGCCGCGACCGGCGGCGGCTTCGAAGTCAAGGGCTCGCACACCTACGCCGCCGCCGGCCAGTACACGACCACCGTCACGATCGATGACGTGGGAGGCGCCAAAGCAACCGCCACCAGCAGCGCCGACGTCGTCGGGTCGCCCGCCGTGTCGAACGTCACCGTCCTCTCCGTCACCGAAACGACAGCCAAGATCGGCTTCACGATCAACCCAAACGGCGCCACCACTACCTACACGATCGAATATGGACCGACCACAAGCTACGGCCAGAAGACAGCCCCAGTGAACATCGGCGCCACCTCCGGTCCCCAGCCGCTGACCCTCACGATCACCGGACTCGAACCCGGCAAGACCTACCACTTCAACGTGGTCGCCACCAACGCCGCGGGACCCGGGGGCGTGAGCAGCGGAGACCAGCCGTTCACAACGGTGCAGCCGAGCGCGCCCACCGGACCGACGAACCCACCCGCCGGGTCGCCTGGCCCCTCGCCAAACAGCCCCAACCCCTCAGCCCCCGCGGGCCCGGAACCCAAATCGGGCGTGCTCGGCTTCCAGGCAACGCTGGCGGCACTTCCGCCGCCGGTGCTCGGCAAGACCGTCAACGTGACGCTGGTGTCGGGGGTCGTCTACGTCGAGCTGCCGCCCGGCGCCGCATTGGCATCGGCAGCGTCGGTCTCACCGTTCGCGCCGTTCGCGCTGGGGGCGCAGGCGGTCGAGGCGCTCACGAAGGGGCGCGCGTTCGTGCCGCTGACCGAAGCGCGCCAGATTCCGGTCGGGTCGATCCTCGAAACGACCCACGGCGTGGTGGGGATCACCACAGCCACCACCGCATCCCCGAAGGGAAAGCTCCAGTCCGGCGACTTCGGCGCGGGGATCTTCAAGCTGCTGCAGGGGCGCAGGCAGAAAGGCCTGACCGAACTGGACATCATCAACAACCTCAACGCCAGGCAGGTATGCACAACGCTCGGCAAGCGGGCCCGGATCGCAAGCAGCCATCTGAGCAGCAAGGTGCTCGGCCAGCTCAACTCCAGCGGGCATGGGCACTTCACCGCCCGTGGACAGGACAGCGCGGCGACCGTCCGCGGGACCGTCTGGAGCGTGAAAAATCAGTGCGACGGGACGCTCACACACGTCAAGCGCGGCGTCGTAACCGTCCGCGACTTCATCCGCCGCAAGACGATCACCCTGTTCACCGGCCAGTCCTACCTGGCGCGCGGCCCGGCGAGAAGAGGCTGACCCGCCCACCCTCTGACTGACCTCGTCGTCCCGGCCGTCGTAAAGTCGCTGAGCGATGACGCGAAAGCGCGATATCAAGCAGTTCCGCCAGGCCTGCAAGGAGGTGGGCCTGTCCGCGATCGAGCGCTATGAAGCGAGCCAAGATCTACACGCGGAGAAGGACTCGAGCGGCGTGCACGAGCATATGAGCTATGGAGAGTTGCTGGCCTGGCTGCAAGAATGGAGGGAATCATGGCGACGGTCGTAGCCCTAGACGCCTCTCCCTCAAGCGTGCTGCGCGCGATGCGCGGGCCGATCGTCGCCGCCCGCGTCGCCTATCCGGACGTGCTCCATGTCGAGGTTCGGGACTCGAAGGGAGACCTATGGCGCCTGGCAACTCAGGATGCCGAGTGGTCGCCGTCTGACCCTGATCAACTGACCGGACGCTCAATCGAGGCCGCCGAGATCGATGAGGCGTCTGGGGAGTTGCGCTGCAAGTTGTCGGATGGCTCGGTATTGGATATCAAGCCCGCGGCGGTCGAGAACGAGAGCGATCCACCTTATTGGGAAGTGATCAGCCCCGCGGGCGTCGTCCTCGAGTTTGGTCCGGGGGTTCGCTGGCAGATCAGTAGCGCCGACGCCCCAGCCTCATCGCGCCGCTAGAACTCAGGGCGGATTGGGCGCCGGGCAAACGAGGCCGATCCACCCTCCCAGCCCCGTCAAACAGGGCTGGCCCGCGGCCGGCGCGCACCCAGGGAGGGCATCGCCTCGCCGGCGGCTTCGATCGCGGAGACTGCGAGCTCAGCGAACAAAGCCGCGCGCTCGGCGTCGTCGGGCCCGTAGTGGCCGCCGTCGCGGCGATCCAAGAGCGAGAGGACGCCGATCGGGCGCCCGCCACGCAGCAGCGGGACGACCAGCATCGTGTAGGGGACGTGGCCGGTGCCCGCGGCGATGCGGGCCGCGAAGCGCGGGTCGGTGCGGCAGTCGCTCACCGCCACGGGCTGCCCGCTCTCAACGACGCTGCCGGCAAGGCCCTGCCCGGGGGCAGCCGCACGCCCACGATCTCGCGCCCCCCCGCCCCCCACGCCGACTGGTAGACCAGCTCGCCGGTGTTGGCGTCGGTCAGGGCGATCGAGGAGGCCGCCGCCCCGAACACGCCGGCAGCGGTCCGCACGATCCCCTCGATCAGGCTGCGGCGGGCGGCGGGCCCCTCGACCGAGAGCGTGAGCGAGCCGCCGATGGAGGACTGGGAGTGGCCGCCGAGCGCGCGGGAGAAGGCGGCGATCGAGGCGACCCGCCGCTCGGGGATCATCTCCAGGCCCGCCTGCACCGCCTCGGCGATCTCCACGGGAACGTCGGGGACCAGCTCGAGCAGTTTGGTCGGGCCGGCGTACACGGGCGGCTTGCCCACGAGCAGCGTCCAAAGCGTGGCGGCCAGGCTGAAAACGTCGCTGCGCGGGGAGACCGAGCCCCCGGCGAACACCTCGGGCGCCATGTAGCGCGGCGTGCCGACCCCCATCGTGCCCTCGTCTTCTTCCTCGTCTTTAGCAGGCGGGCGATCCCGAAGTCGACCAGCACGACGCCGTGCTCCCCGAGGATCAGGTTGTGCGGCTTGACGTCGCGGTGGACGATCTGCTGGTCGTGCACGTACTCCAGCGCCTCGCAGCTCTGGCGGGCGTACTCCACCGCCTTGTCGAGCCCCAGCCCCGGGGCGCCGTCGCGCTCGAGCAGCGCGTGGAGGTCGGTGCCCTCGACCAGCTCCATCACCAGGTACTGGCCGCGCTCGTCGGCGAAGTGGTCGAGGACCTCGACCACCCGCGGGTGGTCGAGCAGCGAGAGTAGCTGTGCCTCGACCTCGAAGCGCTCGGCGTGGCGCGTGTTGGTGACGTGCTTGACCGCCACCGCCGCGCCGGTGCTCGTGTCGCGCGCGCGGTAGACGGCGCCCATCGCGCCGTGGGAGATCGGCGCCAGCACGGTGTAGCGGTCGGCGAGCGTGTGCTCCTGGGGCAGGACGAAGCGCGAGGGGTCCTCGATCACGACGGCCAGCGTAACGCAGGCCCGCGCCCGCCGCCCCAGGGCGGACGCATGCACAGGTGCAGCGCAGCGCAGCGCACAGGCAGGCGGATGGCGCGAGAGGCGAACGGCCAGCGACCGGGGACTCGGATAGCGTTGTCGGGGCGATCTCTGGTGAAACGGGTCAACGGGTGAACGGGTGAAGCGCAAGCGCAGGCGAGCCGGACAGTCCCGCACGCGGCGGCTGCGGCTGGTGCTGCTGGCGATCGTGGCGGTGGGCGCCACCGGCCTCGGGGTGCTCGCCTACGAGACCAACCTGCTGCGCTCGCTGGAACTGAGCACCGTCAACACCCGCTTCTCGATCCGCGGCAAGCAGCGACCACCGGCGAACGTCGTGCTGGTCGAGATCGACTCGACGACCTTCGACGAACTGAAGCTGCGGTGGCCGTTCCCGCGCAAGGCGGACGCGAAGGTGATCGAAAATATCGCCCGCGACCACCCCAAGGTGATCGCCTACGACGTGCAGCTCAGCGAGCCGACCGCCGAAAGCGACGAGAGTCCGCTCCTCGAAGCGCTGAACAACGCCGAAGGGCGCACCGTGATGGCCACGACCGAAACCGAAGCGGACGGGAACACCGAGTTCCTCGGCAGCACCCACGGCACCGCGCTGTTGCACAGCGTGGGGTCGCGGCCCGCCAACGCTCAGCTGCCCCCCGACCCGGGCGGCGTCGCTGCGCCGTGTCAACTACTCGGTCGGAGGGCTCAAGACGTTTGCGGTGGTGGGCGCCGAAGTCGCCGAGCGGGCGGCGGGTGAACCCGCGCGAGTTCGAAGGAGGGGCAGCCTGGATCGACTACTACGGCCCGGAAGGAACGCTCCCCAAAAAGTCGTTCTCGACCGTCTATCTCGGCCACGTACCGAAGGGCTTCTTCCACAACAAGATCGTGGTCGTCGGCCCCTCGGCACCGTCGCTGCAGGACGTCCACCCAACGTCAACCGCCCCCAAGATGCCGGGCGCAGAGGTCCAGGCGAGCGCGATCGAGACGGTGCTGCGGGGCCTGCCGCTGCGCTCCTCCGCGGCGTGGCTGGACCTCGCGCTGATCGTGCTGCTGGGCTGCGCCACGCCGCTGGCCACGCTGCGCTTCGGCTCGATCGCAACGGTCGCGCTCGCGCTCGCGCTCGCGGTGGTGTTCACGGTCGCCGTGCAGATCGCTTTCAACCACGGGCGCGTCGTCGCGTTCGTGTACCCGCTCGGGGCGCTGATCCTCAGCGCGGCCGGGGCGCTGTCGGTGCAGTTGGTCACGGTCGCGTTCGAGCGCGAGCGGGTGCGCGACCTGTTCTCCCGGTTCGTGCCCGAGAACGTCGTCGACGAGGTGCTGGCGAGCACCGACGGGGGGCTGCGCCTCGGCGGGGTGCAGCGCGAGGGGACCGTGATGTTCACCGACCTGCGCGGCTTCACGACGTTCGCGGAAACGCTGACCCCCGACCGCGTGATCGAAGTGCTCAACCACTACCTGAGCGAGATGAGCGACGCGATCCTCGACCACGGGGGCACGCTGGTCGCCTACATGGGCGACGGGATCATGGCCGTGTTCGGAGCGCCGATCGCCCAGGACGACCACGCCGACCGCGCGCTCTCGAGCGCCCGTGAAATGCTCACCGTGCGACTGGCGCGCTTCAACGAGTGGCTGCGCTCGCAGGAGCTGAGCACGGGGTTCCGCATGGGCATCGGCTTGAACTCGGGCCGCGTGATGTCGGGCAACGTCGGCTCCGAGCGCCGCGTCGAGTACACCGCCGTCGGCGACGCGACGAACGTGGCCGCCCGGATCGAGCAGTACACCAAGGGGACGCCCCACCAGTTGCTGCTGTCGGGGACCACGAAGGACTCGCTCACGGTGCCGCCCGAGGACCTCGTGTACGTCGAAGAGATCGAGCTGCGCGGCCGACGGGCACACACCGTGCTGTGGGCGCTCGCGAACGACGGGGGCTCGCCCGGGGCGCAGAGCGCGGAGGCCGCGGCGGGCGGGCGGCCCGCCACGAACAGCGCGGGACCCCCGGCGGTCGCTCAACCCGACGCGGACAGCCCAGAACCTCCGCCAGCCGCCCAACCCGCGGCCCAACCAGCCGCTCAACCTACGACGGACAGCCCGGGGGCGACGCCAACTGCTCAGCCCGAGACGGCGTAGCCGGCGTGACCCAAAACCGCGAGTGCGCCCGCGGCACGGACGCGGTCAGCGCCGAGCGTGCGCTGCGCCTGCGCGTAGGCGGCTTCGTCTCCGGCGCGCGCAGCCGCGGCCAGCGCGGCGTAGTCGCGACCGATGGCCGCGAGCGCGGCGGCGAGGCTCGCGTTGACAGCGCGCACCTCGGGAGAGGCGGTCAGCCGCCCGAGCGCGCTCGACGCGGAGCTGTAGGCCGCAGCGAGCTGGGCAGCCGCGGCGGCCTGCGCGGAGGCGCTCGAGGCGGCGCCCAGGCGGGCCGTGCCGGAGGCGGCAGCAGCGCGCAACGCACCAAAGGTCCGTCTCAGCGCGGCGGCGTACTGCGCGGAGGGGGCCAGCCCGAACGCGGTGGTGCCGTTCAGCTTCAGCGTGGCTGCGATCTGCGAGCACTGCGCCGAGGAGGAGGAGGAGGAGGAGGAGGAGAGGCACGCGACGGTGGCAACGCCGCTCGCGGTGGGCACCACGTAGAGCGTCAGCGGCCCAGTGAGGCCATGCACGGACAGCCCGGGGTAGCGGTAGGCCTGCAAGGTCCCCAGCTGCACGGGTTCAGGGTGCGGCAGCGCCACCGGCCAGGGCCGCGGTGAACCCCGCGGGCAGCAGCGAGGGACCCGAGGCGGAGACCTCGCCGGCGATCAGCCGCTGACCGGAGGCCCCCGTGGCAGAAGCGCTCGGAGCCAACGCGAGCGGCTGTGAGAACGCAAGCCCGGGGATCGCGGGCGCACCCGCGAGTCGCTGCCAGCTGGACGGGAACGAAAGCTCGAGGGAGCCGGCGGAGGCCGAGTCGCTGAAGGTTTCGCCGGAGCCGCCCGAGCCGCCGCCGAGCAGGAATCCGACGACGGCCGCGAGCACCGCCGCAGCGAGCGCCACCGGCAGGAATATCCCGCGGCCGGCGCCCGTTGAGACGCGCGTGCCAGCCAGAGGCGGCGCTGCGTCCGCCTCGCCGACGCGCGCTCCCCCCGCCCCCGCGGCCCCCGCGGCGGCACCGGCAAGGCGGGTCGCCCCGGGACCGCCCGGCGCAGCCGAACGCGGCCCCCGCGTCGGGGTCCCGGCGGCGGGCCGCACACGTGTGTCCGCGGAGGCAGAGGACGAGGCATCCGGCGCGGCGCCGAGCGCGCGGCGCGCCTCCAACATCAGCTCCCCGGCCGACGCCGGGCGCTCCTCCGGGGCCTTCGCCATACCCCGGGCGACCACGTCGTCCATCGCCGCGGGAAGATCCGCACGCACCTCTGACAGCCGCGGCGGCGGCTCGGAGAGGTGCGCGAGCAGCACCCGCTCTTCGGTCGCCCGCACGAACGGAACCTGGCCGGTGAGGCACTCGCACAGCACCGCCGTGAGGGCGTACACGTCCGAGCGCGCCGTGGCCCGCTCCCCGCGGGCCTGCTCGGGGGAGATGTAGTCGATCGTGCCGACGAACTGCCCGGTCTCGGTCATGCCCGCGTCGTCGTGCCCCTTGGTCAGCCCGAAGTCGGCCAGGTAGGCGTGGTCGCCGGCGCCGACGAGCACGTTCTGAGGCTTCACGTCGCGGTGGATGAGCCCCTTGACGTGCGCCGCGTCGAGCGCCTCGGCCACCTGCGTGAGCAGGCGCAGCGCCCGCCGGTCGTCGAGCTGGCGGCGCACGATCAGGTCCTTGAGCGTGGGACCCTCGACCATGCGCATCGCCAGGAACAGCCTGCCCTCGGCCTCACCGGCCTCGTAGACAGTGACGATGTGAGGGTGGTCGAGGGCGGCCTGCAGCAGCCCCTCGCGCCGGAAGCGCTCGCGGAACGCGGGGTCGGCGGAGAGCTCCGCGGTCAGCACCTTGAGCGCTACCACGCGCTCGAGCGAGAGCTGCGTGGCGCGGTAGACGGTGCCCATGCCGCCCTCCCCGAGCGTGCCGTCGATGCGGTAGCCCGCAACGGCTGTGGAGCTGTGGGGGGCGTCCATCAGATCACCGGTGTTGGCCGCAAACGTGCCTCATCGCGAGCGACACGCCACCCTTCTCAAAAACTCTCGGGAACACGCACTCGACACCAGCCGGTCAGCCCACCAGCACTGGGCCTTTGCCGCTGCCCCCGCCGCCGCTCGGCGGCGTGGCCGGCGTCGAGGGCGCCGGCGTGGAGGGCGCGGCGGGCGCCGGGGTCGAAGCCGGCGCCGGCGTGGAGCTCGGCGCGGGGGCGACCGGGCGTGGCGCATGGTGTAGCGCCGGGAGCGTCACCACGGGTAGCGCGACGCCGGAGGCTGGCACCGGAGTCGAGGGCAGCACGATCGGCACGGGCGCTACCGGCGCCGACGTGCCCCCGGCGGTAGCGCTGCGCACCGCGAAGGCGGCACCGAACGCCAGCACCACGACCAGCGCCGCGATCGCCACGCGCCCACGCGCGGTGGCGGTCATTCGCAGCGCACGGGCCGCTTCGAGCCCGGCTTCAGGCAGCGCTGGATCTTGGTGAAGTTCGCGTGACCGATGCGGTATTCGATGTAGGCGCCGATCTCGTTCTTGGCCGTCACGTAGATCCTCAGAGCGGAGCCGTCCGGCAGCACCGCGCCGCCCAGGCGGGGGAAGCGGACCGTCCGCGCGGTCGTGGCCTGGGGGCGGCAGCCGCGTGTGCAGCGGACTTCGACGCGGGCCTTACGGGGAGCGGCGACGGCGAGGCTCACCACGCGCACCCCGCTGGCGAGCGGCTGCGCGGCGAGCGTCGCTTCCGCCTGCAGGCGCTTGAGTTCGACGAGGTAGTCGAACAGGAACTGGACGGTACCCCCGGCTTCTTCGACCCCCCCAATCTGGATCGTGTACGGCTTGCCGGCCCGCACTTTGTCGAACAGTTCGCCGGCCGCCGTGGGCTGGTTGACCGCACACTGGCGTTCGCCGTTTTCGGGCACCAGCGTCTTCGGGTTGTACGGCATGACCGCCATCACGGTGCCGAACGACGCCGAGGTGCGAATCCTGACGAGCCCGTTGGCGGTGGGGTAGAAGTCGTACCAGATCGTCTTGCCCTCGGTGACGCCGTTGCAGCCCGTCAGCTCGGGCGGGCCGGGGTGCGGGCTGAGGATGTTCGACTGCACCGTCGCCCCCGCCGTGTTGCGCGTGTCGCTCAAGGTTTCCGTCTGGTTGAGCGGACTGCCCGGCTTGTTGAGGTTCAGCGATTCGAGGTAGTTGTCGTTGATCGGCGGCTGTTCACACGGTGCTTTGACGCAGACGACCGTCGCAAACGGGTCGTTGTCGTCGAGCGGCGCCGCGGCGCTTGACGTTATCGTCGCCGTGGCACCCACCGTCAGCACCGCCGCCAGCACCGCGACCGCGATCGGACGCCGGGAACGCGTGTCTGTTGCTCGCATCAAACCACCGCCTCGCTTGCCGGGAAGACACAGATGATATGCCAGAGACCGGCGACCCGCGCCGTCCAGCACGACAGTAGACTCGGGCCGCGGCATGAGCAACAGGGGGAGCGAGCCGAGCGACACCGAGATGCCGGGCTCCGTCGGCGCCAAACGCCTGGCGGTCCACTACGCGCTGCTGGCGCTGGTGACCGCCGGCGTGGCGGTCTTCGTGTTCACCTCGGGCGCCGGCAAGCACCCCCAACGGCAGATCGCGGGGGGATACGACGTCTCCTCCGCGACCGCGTGCCTCGGGGCGAAGATCGAACTGGCGCAGTCGGGCCAGTTCGTCACCCTCTCCAACACTCAGTCCACGCTGAGCGGCAAGCTGAAGTGGGTGAACGGGCGCCTGAGCGGCCCGGTGCACTGCGTACGGGGCGCAACCGCCCAGATCGAAGCCCGCGTCGTGGGCCGCCTGCTCGCAGGCACGCTCGGCGGGGGACCGGTGAGCGCCGTGTTCAAGCGCAAGCCCCCCGAACCGGGGGCCCCCAAGCGCCCGACCGCCAAGCCGCGCACCCCCGAAGAGACAGTGGTGGCGTTCTTCATCGCGGTCGTGGTGGTGATGCTGTTCGCCCGCCTCTGCGGAAGCCTGATGCCGAAGATCCGCCAGCCGCGCGTGATGGGCGAGGTGTTGGCGGGGATCCTGCTCGGCCCAACCCTGTTCGGGGCGCTCGACCCCGGCCTGCAGTCCAAGGTCTTCGCCTCCGACATCGTCCCCTACATCGGCGTGGCGGCAAACCTCGGCCTGGTCTTCTACATGTTCTTGATCGGGCTGGAGGTCGATCTCGGCCAGCTGCGTGGCCGCGCCCGGATGACCCTCGCCATCTCGAATACGGCGCTGCTGGTGCCGCTGATGCTGGGCCTGTTGGCGGCGCTGCCGCTGTACACGCTGCTCGCCCCGGACGTGCGCTTCGCGGCGTTCGCGCTGTTCGTCGCGGTGTCGATGTCGATCACCGCGTTCCCGGTGCTCGCGCGGATCATCTCCGAGCGGCGCATGATCAAGCGGCCACTGGGAACGCTGGCGCTCTCGGCGGCGGCCGTCGATGACGTGTCCGCGTGGTTTCTGATCGCGCTGGCAACGGCGGTGGCGGGCGCCGGCAGCGGCTTGGTGGTACTCGAAACGATCGGTTGGGCCGCCGTGTTCTGCCTCGTCATGGCGTTCGCGGTGCGCCCGGTGATGGCCCGAGCGGCGGTCGCGTACGACGAGGCCGGGCACATACCCGGCACGTGGATAACGGTGATCTTCGCCGGCGTGCTGACAGCGGCGATTACCACTGAGACGATCGGGATCGCTGTGATCTTCGGCGCGTTCGTGATGGGATTGACGATGCCCCGCCACGCGGGCCTCAGCGAAGACGTCACGCAGCGCGTGGAGGACTTCGTCCTGACACTGCTGCTGCCGCTGTTCTTCGCGTACACGGGCCTGCGCACGAACGTCGAGCTGCTCGGCAGCGGCCAGCTAGTGGCGATCACGCTCGGCCTGTGCGCCCTGGCGATCGTCGGCAAGTACGGCGGCACACTGATCGCGGCCCGCGTGATCCGCCTGCCGTGGCGCCAGTCAGCGGTGTTGGGAGCACTGATGAACACGCGCGGCCTGACCGAGCTGATCGTGCTCAACCTCGCGCTCAGCACCGGGGCGATCTCACAGGCGCTGTTCACGGCGCTCGTGATCATGGCGCTGCTGACGACGTTCATGGCCGGGCCGCTGATACGAGTGCTCGACCCCCACAACGCCTACGGCGAGGAGCCCGAGGAGGAGCTCGTAACCGCCGGCGCGCGCCCAGCCCCGGTCAAGCCGGGCGCCGCACCCGAGCACTCGATCCTGGTGGCGCCCCAGAGCGCGGCGGCACTCGAGCAGCTGCTGGCCCTGGCCGAGCCGCTGGCACGCTCCGAGCCCCGCCGCGAGCTGATCCTCGCCCGCCTCGTCCGCCCGCCGCGCGGCGCGACGGTGCGCGGCGGGCTGCAGACCGAGGCGCGGAAGGTGAGCGAGGCCACCGAACAGCTCCAGCAAAAGCGTAGGGAGCTCGCCGACGCCGGCGTAGACGTGCGCGCGGTGGCGCTGACCTCGGCCGACCCCGGCCGCGACATAACGCGGCTGTGCCGCAGCGAGGAGGTCGACCTCGTGCTACTCGACGGCCGCCGCCCGATGCTCGGCGACGGCGTCCCACGCGAGGAGGTCGGCACGGTGCTGAACGAGGCAAAGTGCGACGTCGCCGTCCTCGTGGCCCGCGAGAGCACCCCGGTCGACCCCGGCCCGGGCCGCCCGGTGACAGTGCCCTTCGGCGGCGCCGACCACGACTGGGCGGCGCTGGAGCTCGCGAGCTGGATCGCCGCCGCCAGCGGGGCGCCGCTGCAGCTGCTCGGCTCCGCGGGACGCCAGGAGGACGGTCGCGACGCCAGCGGCCTGCTGGCCAACGCCGCGCTGGTCGTGCAGCAGTTCGCAGGGGTCTCGGCCGAGCCGGTCCTCGCCGAGCCCGGCCGCGAGGGCATCCTCGCCGCGACCGCCGGAGCAGGGCTGCTGGTCGTCGGCCTCTCCGAGCGGTGGCGCAAGGAGGGCCTCGGAGAGACCCGCCGGGCGATCGCCCGAGCGGCCCCGGCGCCGATCGTGTTCGTCCGCCGGGGAGCAAGGCCCGGCGCGCTGGCCCCCGCGACGGACATGACCCGCTTCGGCTGGTCGGCGGCGCTCGGCAAGCCGGTCTAGCTACAGCTAGCCGACCCGCCAGACCCCGTCGACAAACACCAGACGCACCGTCTCCCCACCCTCCCCGAGCGCGAGACGCGCCTCGCGCGCGTCGAAGTCGACTTCGAGCTTGAGCGGCGGCGGAACAGGCCCGGCGGGCTCGGCAGCGTCGTGGGCGACGGGGACCCGAGCGAACACCGTGGGGGCCGCGCGCGCGCCAGCCTGTCCGCCTGCGGCCTCGGGCGCCACCGGCTCGGGCTGCACGATGCCCCTCACGACCAACGTCGTGGCCCCAACCTCGATCGAGTCGCCAAGCGACAGCAGAACAGGACTCTGAATCCTCAGACCGTTGACAAACGTGCCGTTGGAGGAACCAAGGTCCTCAAGCGCGTAGTCGCCAGTGGCCTCGCGTGAGAGGCGCGCGTGGCGGCGCGAGATCTCCTCGTCCTCGGAGAGGCGGCCAGGCCCCTCGGCGTGACGCCCGATGACGAGCTCGTCCTCGACGACAAGCGTGTCCCCCGTCCCGTTGCCGGAGATGACCTCCAGACGCAGGTAAGTCGAACGGGTGGTCATAGGGGATCGTCCACGTGTGTCAGTACCGCCCCGGGCGCGTGGGCGCTGGGCCTCCTACCCAGCGGCGCCGGTGCGTACGCCCGTCCACGGCAGATCATCGGCGTACGGTAGCGATAGCGGACGCCGGATCCGGCTCGCCGCGCTCGGCGCGGATCACGTGCATGACCGCGTTGATGAGCGCTAGGTGGGTGAAGGCCTGCGGGAAGTTGCCGAGGTGCCGGCCGGTGCGCGGGTCGATCTCCTCGGCGTACAACCCCAGCGCGGAGGCGTGGGAGATGAGCTTCTCGCACAGCGCCCGGGCGCGCTCCAGCTCGCCGATCTCAGAGAGCGCGGAGACCAGCCAGAAGGAGCAGATCGTGAAGGAGCCCTCCTCGCCGGTGAGCCCGTCGTCGGTCTCCCCCACGCGGTAGCGCAGCACTAGCCCGTCCTCGGTCAGCTCGTCGGCGATCGCGAGGACCGTGGCGACGATGCGCGGGTCGTCGGGCGGCAGGAAGCGCACGAGCGGCGCCAGCAGCAGCGAGGCGTCGAGCGCGTCGGTGTCGTAGTGCTGCTTGAACGCTCCGCGCCCGTCGACCCCGTGCTCGCAGATGTCGGCGTGGATCTCTGCCGCTGCCGCGTGCCAGCGCTCGGCCCACTCGGAGTCGTCTCGCAGCTGCGCGAGGCGGGCCCCGCGGTCGGCGGCCACCCAGCACATGAGCTTCGAGGAGGTGAAGTGCTGGGGCTCGCCGCGGACCTCCCAGATCCCGCGGTCGGGCTCGCGCCAGTGCTCCAGCGCACCGGCGACCTGGCGCTTGATGATCGGCCACAGCCGGTCGGGCAGCTGGTCGCGCGAGCGGGTGTGCAGGTAGATCGAGTCCAGCACCGCGCCCCACACGTCGTGCTGGCGCTGGCGGTAGGCCCCGTTGCCGATGCGCACCGGCCGCGCCCCGCCGTAGCCGGAGAGGTGGTCGAGCTCGTGCTCGTCCAGGCGGGACTCCCCGCCGATGCCGTACATGATCTGCAGCTCCCCCTCCTCGGCCTCGGCGAGGTCCGCGACGAAGTAGAAGAAGTCGTTGGCCTCCCAGTCGAAGCCGAGGGTGTAGAGCGCCCACAACATGAACGTCGAGTCGCGGATCCACGTGTAGCGGTAGTCCCAGTTGCGTTCGCCCCCGACGGTCTCCGGCAGCGAGGTCGTCGCCGCCGCGACCATCGCCCCGGTGGGCGCGTAGCTCAGCCCCTTGAGCGTCAGCGCGGAGCGCTGCAGGAAGGTGCGCCAGGGGTGGTCGGGGAAGGTGCCCTGCTTGAGCCACTCCTGCCAGTGGTGGGCGGTGCGCACGAGCCGCTCGTTGGCCTCCGCGTAGGTGGTGGGCAGCGGGTGCTCGGACCACCCCAGCGCCGCGAACACGGACTCCCCCTCGTGCAGGATCGTGCGCGCGCGGGCGCGCGGCCCCTCGAACCCGAGGTTCATGTCGGTGACGAGACGCAGTTTGAGCTCCATGCCCTCCGAGCCGGCCGTCGCCTCGGAGTAGCCCGGGCCGGTGTAGGCCCACTCGGCCGCGAGGCCGCCGTAGTCGAAGACCGGTTCGCAGTCGAGGTGGATCTCGGCCCACCCCTGCACGCAGAACGCCGTGCGCAGCAGCACGTGGTCGGCGTCGTAGTCGGTCGGCGAACGGCGGTGGGTGCGCGAGCGCTCGTCCTGGTGGTACCACGGCCCGATGCACAGCACGTCGCGCACGACCACCCAGCCGGTGCGCGTCTCCCAGGAGGTCTCGAGTACCACTGTACCCGGCAGGTAGCGCACCGCGCCGGGCACGGTCACGCCGGCCGGCCCCAGTCGAAACCCGCCAGCGTCGCGGTCGAGCATCGCCCCGAACACGGACGGCGAGTCAAACCGCGGCAGGCACATCCACTCGACGTTGCCGCTCGGCGCGATCAGCGCACAGGTCTCGCAGTCCGACAGAAAGCCGTAGTCGGCGATCGGCGGAAACGGGCTCCCCGGGTCTCCGTGGGGTACGGCACTCACCGCGCCAGCCTACTGCCCAGCCCCGCGGGAAGGCGTGCGGGCGGATAGGCTGGGGTCCGATGACGTGGGTCGAAGTCTTTACGCTGTTCGTGGTCTCCCACCTGGTCGGCGACTACCTGCTGCAGACCGACTGGCAGGCCCTCCACAAGCGCGGCGGCCTCGCGCGGGGGGCGGGAGAGGCGCGCCGAGCGCTGTTCACTCACGTCACCACCTACACGGTCTGCTTCGTCCCGGCGCTGGTGGCGATCGAACTCGGCGTGGAATTGGTGTGGGTGGTCCCAGCGATCTTCTTCCCGCACCTGATCCAGGACGACGGACGGCTGCTGCACGCGTACATGAAGCGCGTCAAGCGGTTGGACCCGAAGGAAAACCTGGCGGTGTCGATCGCCGTCGACCAGACGTTCCACCTGCTGGCGCTGCTCGTCGTGGCGCTGACGATCGGCTCCTGAGAACGAAACGCCCGGACGCACCGCCTATTTCACAACACGTTCTGAGCGCCGCCGCTGGGCACGGAGGTCCAGCGCACACCACCCCGGTTGCGGCACTCACCCGCGCGGACGATCCCAAAATCTCGCGGAGGCACCTCCGCACGCTGCCGACGCAAGCGAGTACAGTTGGGACGTGGACGAGGGCCTGCCCGCCGAGCCGCTGATGGACCCCACCGAGCGCCACCGCGAGGAGCGCCGGGCCGTGGAGGAGGCCGGGGGCGGCGAGGCCGAGGGCTTCGAGCTCGCCGAGCAGGAGCTCATCGAACACACCTCGCACGGCGACGAGCACACTCCGGGTCGCATCCTGCAAGACGCGGCGCCCGACGAGGAGTCGGCCGACTCGGTCTACGGCGAGGCCGACAGCGAGCACCTCGCCGACTGACGCGCTTCAGCGCAGACCCTTTGACCGCCACGACCGCCGCGTCACCAAGATTGCGCTCCCGCGCGGCCGGGGCTGAGGCGTTACCCGACACAGGTGGTCGTTCGTCACTGGACGAAACTAAAATATCGTAGTTAGGCTTTCGCAGCTAGTATAGTGTCGTCCTGTGAAGAGGATGCGCACATACTCCCCCGTGACCGTGGAAGCAGCCCGCCTGCTCGGCGCGCGTGTCCGGCTGGCGCGGGGTGAGCGCCGCTGGACTCTGCAGGAGTTGGCCGAGCGGGTCGGTGTCACGCACGTCACGATCCGCAAGGTCGAGCGCGGCGATCTGACGGTTGGGCTCGGGGTCGCGTTCGAGGCCGCGGCCGTCCTCGGCGTGCCGCTGTTCCACGAGGACCGCTCCCGCCGCTCGCTGGAGGCCGGTCGTGTCGAGGACCGTCTCGCCGTGCTGCCGCAGCTCGTGCGCAAGCCGGCAGAGGTGGACGATGACTTCTGAGGCCGAGCCGCGGCAGGCGTTCGTGTGGGTGTGGCTCCCCGGCGCGGCCGACCCGGTGGTCGCCGGTCGCCTGGACACGGTCGGTGAGATCGTCACGTTCACCTACGGACGCAGCTACCTCGCGCGCGAGGACCGGATCGCGCTCTACCTGCCGGAGCTGCCGCTGGGCCGCGGCCCGATCTCACCGCTCGTCGGCGACGTGGCCGGCTGCATCGCCGACGCGGCCCCGGACGCGTGGGGCCGGCGAGTGATCCTGAACCGCCGGGTCGGTCGGGGCGCGCTCGACACAACAGACCTGAACCTCCTGACCTACCTGCTGGAGTCCGGCTCGAACCGGATCGGCGCCTTGGATTTTCAGGCATCAGCCTCGGAGTACCTCGCGCGGTCAGCGGGCAGCGCGACGCTCACGGAGCTCGCCGAGTCCGCCGAGCGGGTCGAACAGGGCGTCCCGCTCTCGCCGACACTCGACCAGGCGTTGCTGCACGGCAGCTCGGTGGGCGGCGCCCGGCCGAAGGCGCTGTTGCGCGACGGCGCCCGTCGGCTGATCGCGAAGTTCGGCTCGACCACCGACACCTACCCGGTCGTCAAGGGGGAGCTCGTGGCGATGGAGCTCGCGCGCCGCGCGGGCCTGAACGTGGCAGCGGTCGAGCTCACGCATGCGCTCGGAAGGGACGTGCTGCTGATCGATCGCTTCGACCGAAGCCGGGAGACACTCGCCTCCGGCGAGCATCCCCGTTTCGGCCAGCCGGCTGCCGGTGGCCGCCGCGCGATGGTCTCGGCGCTGACGATCCTTGGGCTCGACGAGGTCGGCGCGAGGTACGCGAGCTACGCCGACCTCGCGCAGGCGATCCGCACCCGATTCACCGACCCACGGGCGACGTTGCGCGAGCTGTTCTCCCGCATCACGTTCAACGTCCTCGTGGGCAACACCGACGACCACGCCCGCAACCACGCCGCGTTCTGGGACGGGGCCGCACTGACCCTCACCCCCGCCTACGACATCTGCCCGCAGCCACGCGCCGGCGGCGAGACCGCGCAGCTCATGGCGATCGGCCCGGACGGCTACCGGATGAGCCGGGTCGCCGGTTGCGTCGCCCGCGCATCAACGTACCTGCTGTCAGCGCCGGACGCCCGTGAGATCGTCGACCGTCAGATCGGCGCAATCGAGACCCACTGGGCCGACGTGTGCGACCAGGCCTCGCTGACCGAGGTCGATCGCGCCGCGTTCTGGCATCGGCAGTTCCTCAACCCGTACGCCACCGAGGGCTACTGATCCGTGTTCGACAGGGTGCCAAGCAGCGCAGCGGGTTCAGCGCCGTCAACCACCAGGCCCGCCCTCATCTCGGCCAGCGCGTTATGGAGCGCAGCCGGGTAGTGCCTCAGTTAGGTTGGGACCCGCAGACCCGCGAGAGCCATAGTGCATTTGGGCGAACATATATATAGCTACTGGACCTCTCATAACTGCCATCTGGTTGCTACCCACAGGTCCAGTCGGTGATATACACCCAAACTAGTACACCACCCGCAGCCGCGCTTTGCATCCGCTCCTCGGGGCTCACCGCCAACCGGTCGGCTCCGCGGTCCGGTCACTCGCCGCCTACTCCGCCGTCGGTGCCCACTGCGCTTCGGCCGGATCTCCGAGCGGCATCCCCGCGGGGACCGGCACCTGGGGGGTGTCGCGGATATACCACTCCGCGTCCAGCGCCGCCTGGCAGCCCGAGCCCGCGGCGGTGACGGCCTGGCGGTAGGTGTGGTCGACGAGGTCGCCCGCGGCGAACACCCCGGGGCGGTTGGTGCGGGTGGAGCGGCCCTCGGTGACCACGTACCCGTTCTCGTCGACCTCGACCTGCCCGCGCACGAGCTCGGACTGGGGCTCGTGGCCGATCGCAATGAACGCCCCGCTGATCTCAAGCGCGCGCTCCTCGCCGGTGTCGGCGTGAACGAGCACCGCGTGGCCGAGCGCCCCGTTCTCACCGGCCTCTAGCGACTTGACGGTGTAGGGGGTGAGCAGCTCGATGTTCTCCCGCTCGCGGGCGCGCTCGAGCATGATCTTCGAGGCGCGCCACTCCTCGCGGCGGTGCACGACGGCGACGCTCGACGCGAACTTCGAGAGGAAGATCGCCTCCTCCATCGCGGAGTCCCCGCCGCCGACGATCAGCGTGGGGGCACCCTTGAAGAAGGCCGCGTCGCACGTCGCGCAGTAGCTGACTCCGCGGCCCCCGAGCTCCTCCTCGCCGGGCACCCCGAGCCGCTTGTGCTCCGCGCCCATCGCGAGGATCACGGTGTGCGCGCGGTGCTCGACCTCACCGACCCACACGCTGTGCACGACGGGGTGGGCGGGGTCCGATCCGTCCGCGAGTTGCACGCGCTCGACCTGGTCGGTCTCCAGCCGCGCCCCGAAGCGCTCGGCCTGGGTGCGCATCTGAGTCATCAGCTCGGGGCCCATGAGGCCCTCGGGGAAGCCCGGGTAGTTCTCCACGTCGGTGGTCTGCTGCAGCAGCCCGCCCCACGCGAACCCCTCGATCACGAGCGGCTTCAGGTTGGCGCGGGCGGTGTACAGCGCGGCGGTGTACCCCGCGGGGCCACTGCCGATGATGATCGTGTTCTCGATCTCTGACATCTGGGTATTCTCTCAGTCTGCCTGCACGCCGTGGCGTACCAAGGCACTTTACTTTGTAAAGTATAGCAAAACGGAAGGAGGTGGGAGCATGGCACGAGCTCTCCGAGGCGGGGCGACGGCCGCGGACGTGTTCGTCGTATTCGGCATCACCGGCGACCTCGCCAAGGTGATGACCTTCCACTCGCTCTACCGGCTCGAGCGTCGCGGGCTCCTCGACTGCCCGATCGTCGGGGTCGCCGGCGACGACTGGACGATCGAGCACCTGCGCGAGCACGCCCGCCAGTGCATCGAAGCGACCGGCGAGACCGTCGAGGAGGACGTCTTCGAGCGCTTCGCCGCGCGGCTCTCCTTCCTCAGCGGCGACTTCACCGACGCCGGCACCTACGAGCGTCTGGCCGCCGCCGTCGGCGACGCGAGCAGCCCCGTCTTCTACCTGGAGATCCCGCCCTTCCTGTTCGGGCCCGTGATCAAGCAGCTCGCCGCCGCCGGCCTCACTAAGACCGGCCGCGTCGTCGTGGAGAAGCCCTTCGGCCACGACCTCGCCTCCGCACGCGCCCTCGCCGCCGAGATCCACCAGTACATCGAGGAGTCCCAGCTCTACCGGATCGACCACTTCCTCGGCAAGATGGGCACCGACGAGTTCCTCTACCTGCGCTTCGGCAACACCATGATCGAGCCGATCTGGAACCGCAACCACGTCGCCTGCGTGCAGATCACGATGGCCGAGAGCTTCGGCGTCGAGGACCGCGGGCACTTCTACGACCCCGTCGGCGCCGTCCGCGACGTCGTCGTCAACCACCTCATGCAGGTCCTCGCCGTCGCCGCGATGGAGGCGCCCGCCGGCGCCGACGCCGAGACGTTCAAGGACGCCAAGTACGCCGTCTTCCGCTCCACCGCCGACGCCGACCCCGCCCACTACGTGCGCGGGCAGTACGACGGCTACCGCGACATCGACGGCGTCGCGAAGGACTCCACCACCGAGACCTACGCCGCGATGCGCCTGGAGATCGACAACTGGCGCTGGTCAGGGGTGCCGTGGTTCATCCGCACCGGCAAGCGGCTACCCGTCACCCAGACCGAGCTGCGGGTCGTCTTCCGCCACCCCCCGCGCCTCGGGTTCATCGAGCACGGGCACCGCCGGCCCGAGCCCGACCAGCTCGTCGTCAAGCTCGACCCCTCCACCGGCACCCAGGTGATCCTCGACGCCCACCGCGCCGACCGCGGCGGCCCCCAGGCGATCACACTCGACATGGAGTTCGCCGAGGAGGGCGGCGAGGCCCCCACCCCCTACGAGGTGCTGCTGCTCGACGCGATGCGCGGCGAGGGCACCCGCTTCACCCGCCAAGACTCCGTCGAGGAGACCTGGCGCATCTTCGAACCACTACTGGGCGCCCCCCCGCCCGTCCACCCCTACGCGCCGGGGTCCTGGGGCCCCCAGGAGGCCGAGCGGCTCGTGGCCGGCTACGGCGCGTGGCACGGCCCGTGGGTGGCGGGCGACTGACGACCCGGCGATCCTCTCCTAGTCACTGTGAGCCTCGGCCGCGCGCTTGTGAACGGCGCTCGCCACCCGCTCGGGCGCTTCCAGCGCGGGCCAGTGCCCGACGTCATCGAGCGCCAAGAACGACGCGCCGGGCAGGCGCTCGCGGATACGCGCGGCCATGTGCGCGCCCGAGACCGGGTCGAGCATCCCCCACACGAAGCCCAACGGCACGTCAGTCCCCTGCAGTGCAGTGACCCAGCGCTGCTCGTTGACCTTGCGGTCTGTGATGTAGCGAATGAGACGGTGCATGATCGCGTGCCCGCCACCACGCGCGACGGCACGCCACATCTCGGCGCTCTCGGTAGCGGCAGCGTCGAAACCGGGGGCGAACGTCGGTCTGAGCGCCATCGCGAACAGCTCCTCGGTGAGAGCGGCACTGAGCCGCGGGCCCTGCTCCGGGTCCAGCAGCGCCAACTGGCCCGGCTCGGGACGATGCAAGTCCGGGTAGAGCCCACCGTTGAGCAGATGAACGGCCACGAGATCAACCGCAAGGGCGCCTTCCGCGCGGCGGGCAAGCAGCTCCTGCGTGACAGACACCGCGTAGTCATGCGCGACGATCACCGTCGAGGCGATCCCCCTCAGTCCCCACAGAGCCTGCACGAGGTCGGCCTGCTCGGCGATCGAGTAATCGTGATCCGCAGGCTTCTCAGATGCGCCGAACCCGAGGAAGTCGACCAGCAGCAGCGCGTGACGCTGCGCGAGCACGGGCGCGACCCGCGCCCAATCGTGCGAGGAGCTCGGAAAACCGTGCAACAGCGTCATCGCCGGCCCCGACCCCATCCGCCGCACGAAGATCGCACGGTCGACCCCGCCACCGAGACGAACCGGGACCCGCTCGCCGTCAGACCACCACGCCTCGATGTTGCTCACGGGGGTCTCCTCGTCATGTACTTCCTCGCGGACGGGGCTACCCGTCCGGGTCGCCGAGCGTCGCCGCTCGCCCCGCCAGGATCATCGCCGAGCCCGTGGCCAGCGCCACCGGCTTGCCGTCGGCGTTGATGACCTCAGCCTCGGCGATCGCAATGGTGCGCCCCGAATGCCGCACGCGGCCACGCGCTCGCAGCTCGCGGCCATCGGGCGGCACGGGCCGCAGGAAGTTGACCTTCAGGTCCACCGCCGCAAGGGCCGCCCCCGCCGGCGCAGTGGTCTGGATCGCCGAGACCAACGCACTGTCCGCGACCATCGCGATCGCACCGCCCTCGACCGTCCCGAGCGGGCTGCACAACCACTCGTGGCAGGGCAACGCGAACACCGCCTCGCCCGCAGCGACCTCGACCGGGCGAAGTCCCGTCAGGAAGTGCAGCGGCGGGTAGGCAAGACCGCCCCCGAGCTGAGCTTCGAGAACCTCAAGCCCGCTCATCCGCTCCCACACCTCCTGCGCCAGGACCTCTCCGAGCTCCGGCGGGCGTTCGTAGGGATCCTCGCGCACCCCGGCTCCGGGCGCCCGCTCGGCCTCCGGCGTGCCCGCCGGCGCCATTACCGGCGGCGGCGCCCCGCCGCCAGAGGGCCTGACGAAGCACATCGAGCTGCCGTCGGCCACCAGGCGACCGCGCTCGTCGATGATCTGCACGCTCGACAGCGCAACCGAGCGACCCCCATACACGAGTGTCCCGCGCGCGACCAGGGCGCCGCCGACGCGCGCGGGCCGCAGCAACCTCAGCGACAGCTCGGACGTGGCATACCCCGTCGTCGCGGGCAGTGCGCTCTGGACCGCGCAGCCCAACGGTCCATCGGCGAGCATCGCCAGCGTGCCTATCGAGATCAGGCCCTGGGGGCTGAGCAACCACCGGCTCGCCGGCATCGAAAACGTCGTGGTGCCGAGCCCCACCTCGGTCGGCGCCATCCCGATCAGATGCGAGATCGGCGGCCTGGGCGCGCCATCGCTCAAGAACGCACGCAACTGCTCAACACCGGGCAGGCCGAACAGCCCGGGGTCCGGGTAACCCCCGCGGACCGGCTCACGCCACAGGGCAGTGTCCTCGGCTGGGCTCTCGTCCATAGGGGCGAAGCCTATTCCAGTCTTTCTGCAGCTGCGAGTCAGGACCCGACAAACCCGCGGTCGTGCCCGATCGCCTTGGGGTGCCCGGAACGAAGCCATCGAGACTCGGCAAGGGTGCCTCTGCGTGTTGTAGACATTGTCCGATGTCTAGCCCAAGCGAGTTGAAAACCGCCCGGCTGTTGTTGCGACGTTGGCGTGAGGCCGACCATGCGCCGTTCGCGGGGCTGAATGCCGATCCGATGGTGATGGAGCACTTTCCTGACTGACTCACCCGGGCCGAGAGCGATGACCTGATCGCCGGGATCGAGGCTGGCTTTGCCACCCGCGGCTACGGACTCTGGGCACTGGAGGTACGCGCAACGGGCGAGTTTGTGGGTCGAAAAGACAGCCGCCCCGGACCCGGCGACCCCGGGCACTGAGGAGACATATACGCTGAAGGTGACCAACCACGGCCCGAACACCGCCGCGAACGTTGTCGTCTCAGACCCGCTGCCCGCGGGGCTGACGTTGTCACCAACCACGGCCTCGACGACGCGCCCGACGTCCAGGTCACCGACAGCTCCAGCCTCGACCTGAAGATCATCTCCGTCCACGCGACACAAGGGAGCTGCACGACGGTGGCGCGCCCAATCCGCTGCTCGCTCGGGACGATCAAGCGCGACGCCAGCGCGAGCATCACGGTCCTCGCCGTTGCCGGAGGTACCGGTACCGAGAGCAACACCGCCAGCGTCACCAGCCCGAACAGGGATCCGAACCCCAGCAACAACCAGTCGAGCGCCGAAACGAAGATCCTGCGTGGACATAGACGCCCACCCGCGCCTCCACCTCCGGTCACTGGCTAGACGCGATGGCACCTCGACCCTCACTGCGGCCAGGCCGTCCGCCTCAGCGAGCGATGCAGCGAAAGCCGATGTGGCTGGTGGAGGTGTCGATCGCCTCGGGCTGCCGCGCGGCGGGGCGGTAGCGCAGGCAGTAGCTCGGTGCGCAGAGATGCGAGCCACCCTTGATCACGCGGCGAGGAAATGCTCGCCCCGGGATGCTCGCGCGGCCGGGAGATCTCGATCAGGCTCTCCACGTCGACGGGTACGCACTACCCCTTCGCTGGAAGGGCCCGGGCGAACGCCACGCCACGCCGCACCCAGGCGCCGAGCTGACGCTTGGTCGCGAATCCATCGGCAGCGATGAGTATCCAGCCCTTCATCGGCCGGCCAGTCATATCGAAGATTCGCGTGTGAGGTCGAGCGAGCGCCTCATCAGAGGCATCCTGGCCGACACGGACCATCAGCTCCCCGCCATTGGAGATCCCGACCGCCATGTTGCCGTCGAATAGGAACGCCAGGCCGCCGAACATAGCCTTCTCTGTTACGCCGCGCTCGTCAGCGAGTTGCTCGCGGATTCGATGGGCGAGCTCGTTGTCATAGGTCATCTCAGCGTGCGTGTCGCGTGGGTGGGCACGGAACGGTTGCGGTCGATCCGCAATCGATTAAACGTACCGGACGAGCCGAAACCGAGCGGCGGGCCAGTTGGCGAGATCGGTGGCCCCGACCGGAGAGCGCGCAGCGGTCTGAGCCGGACAGGACTGGCTCGCCCTGTCTTGTTAGGCTCGCGTGCGGATCGACGCCTCCAACCGACAGCGCTTGATTGACATCCTCCCGTGACCATTGACATTGTTGAGCAAACCATCGCGGCACACGGAGGCCTGGACCTCTGGGAGAGCGCCAGCGAGATCAGTGTGCAGATCTCATCAGGTGGTCTTGCGTTCGCCTCTAAGCTCCAGGGCCATGCCGTGCGCGATGTCGAGGCGCGGGTCGCGACACACGGCCAGCACGTGATCCTCACGCCCTACCCGACGCCCGGCCAACGAGGAGTCCTCGAACAGGACGGAACGGTCAAAGTCGAGACGGACGCGGGAGAGCTCGTGGAATCCCGTGAGAACGCGCGCGGCGCCTTCCGGGATCTGCGCCACAGGCTGTGGTGGGACCGGTTGGACATCCTCTACTTCGCCGCCTACGCGATCTGGACATACGTTTCGACACCCTTCTTGTTCGCATGCGAGGACTATCAGGTGGTTGAGCTTGATCCCTGGGTGGAAAACGGCGAGCACTGGCGGCGCTTGGCCGTGACGTTCCCGGAGCACGTGCACACACACTCCCGTGAGCAGGTGTTCTACATTGACGCGAACGACGGCCTGATCCGCCGCCACGACTACACCGCCGAGCCGATCGGTGGCTGGGCCAAGGCCGCTCACTACTGCCTCGATCATCGGTCATTCGACGGGCTAGTCGTTCCCATCCGTCGGCGCGTGTACCCACGCAAGCCCAATAACCAGCGTCGCGCCGGTCCGCTGCTCGTATGGATCGAAGTCCCACGCGCCGCGGCTCGAAACTGACCTCGGCCATCACCCCAGCGCCGCAGACGACCCTCAGCAACATAACTGCCTCAGGCGAGAAATCGGCGCCTCTCATTGCGCGCAGCCAGCAACCGCCATCGAGCGCAGAAATCGTGAGGCGGAGCGCAGCGGAGCCGAGCGGCGGGGTGGCCTATGCAGTTGGGGGCGCAAGAGCGGCGAGTGGAGGCTGGGGAATTGGTGGGCGCGTCGTGGGAGGCGTGGGCGAGAGCCGAGCGGAGAGGGAGGAACGCGGGAGAGAGGCGCGTGTGGGAGCGCGCGGGTTGAGCACTCGCGCGCAGGGTGCGGCCAGGAGCGGCAGCGCGGGAGGATCACGACAGCCGGGGAGTTGTGTGGACACCACCTACGAGGAACACGCCGCCTGACCCTCTCTGTCGATCGAGCAGTCGGCCGGCCCCCGGTACGGCGCCCGCGCACGCCCTGTCACACCCCTTGTGGGTTGACAGGGCGTGCTACCCTGCCCGCCCGGCGGGGGCCGGGGGACTGCGCTCCGCCGCGGTCGGGGCCCCGACCAGGCGAAGCCTGGTCGGGGAGCGGCGGACGATCGACCGTAACTCTGCTGTTCCGTCGGTCGGCCGGGCTGAGCGGCGGAACAGTGGCCTGCTACGCGGAGGGCGGCGAGTGCTCTCCGTCGGAGGGCTCATTCGTCAGCGCGTCGGTAGCGGTGATCTCCTCAGCGCCAGCATCGCGACTGACGAATAGCCGGACAGGCAGTTTCTGTCCTGCGGCGTTGCGCGCAAGCGGTCCGTCCAGGGTCCACAGCTCTGCGTCGAGGCTCAGCGCAAGCGCGAGGTAGGCTGCGTCGAACGCGCTACGTCGCCGGAGTTTCGTCGCAGCGTCGATCACCGCCGGACCATCGAGCAGCGCGTGATAGATGATCGGCAGCTCTTCAAGGGCCTGCCAGCCAGTTTTCATGTCATCCCTCGACAGTCGCCCCGTCGCCAGCTGGCGTGCGAGGACGTTCGCTACCTCATACCGAGCGAGCGCCGGCGCGTGGATCTCCCGGTCATCGGCGAGCCACTGCTCGACACGCTCGGCGACTACCGGCCCCTCCGGCTCGCCGACCATTAGCGCGACCAGCGCGTTCGCGTCGACGACGACCGTCACTCGCTGGAGGGAATGCGCCGGTCGAGTTCGTCGCGGCCTTCGCGTACGAGCGCCACGACATCGACGCCGCCCCCAACGCGAGCCCTGATAGCCGCAAGACGGTCGAGCGCATTGTGGGCTCGAGTCCGGTCCTCCATCGCCTGCGGCAGTTGCTCGCCCAGCAGCTCGTCCGCGATCTCGTCTGCCGCCTGGTGGCGACGTGCAGCCTCGGCCAGAAGGCGCTCATATGTGCCGCTTGCAAGCCGTATCGTGTGGTCGGCGGTGGCCATGCTCAGAGTGTAGGGACGACTGTGGCTGCCAGCGGCGCCGGCACTACTCGTATGGCGATCGGACCTCCGGACGTCACCAACGTTGCGGGGGCCAATCTGTTTATGGCCGATCGGACGAAAACAACGAGCTTCAGACTACCGTCTGTGCATTGGCCTCCACGGCCAGAGGACAAAGCGGAGTGGGGCGCAACGGGTGGTGTGGTGACCATCGTCATGGCAAGCGCAGCCTATGTATCGCCGCTCTGGCCCCTATTCGGCGCGCTCGCCCTCGCGGGCTCCTGCCTCACGCTGGCCGCCCTCCTGCGCTTTGGGCCGTGGGGCGCACTCCCGACGCTCGCGCTTGGCGATGCCTTTCTTCCTGAGCACATTGAGCACAGGCTGATTCGCCTCACCAAAGACCTTCCCGCTGGCCTCTCGCCGATGGGGCATACCTTCGAGAACTGCCAGATCGTCGGCCCAGCACATGTGCTTTTCGGCGAATGCCACATCGAACGCTCTGCATGGATTCGTCCCGAACTGACCATCATGCCCAACTCGACCACTCTCCCGCCCGGGACCATCGCGTTCTACGGATGTCGGTTCATCGGATGCAAGTTCAGCAGCGTCACCGCAGTCGGCACTGAGGATGAGATCAACGCGCTCCGCGCGATCTTTCCGCCAGGGCCGGCCCGATAAGAAACTCGGACTCCGCGACCTTCCTCAAGTTCTCGAGGAACTGTCCGCGCGTTGGGACAGGGACCTCGCTGGCGTCAGGTTGGGTCGCCCGACCCCGCGGCATCCTGACCCGTAGCGCAGGTTTGCACTTTTGTTTGCACCCCACAATGATCGGTCATCTCTGAGTCGGTCTACATTACAAAAAATCCCCGCCGTAGCAGGGATTTCTTGAGGGGTGAGCGAGGGGACTCGAACCCCCGACCGCCGGGACCACAACCCGGAGCTCTACCAGCTGAGCTACGCCCACCGCGTGGGTAGCGAAGTGTAGCGGCGGGTATGCTGCGCCCCGCGGCGGCCAACGATCCCGCCCGCGTCGGCCAACAACGCCTCCGGATCGCCCCAAGGATGCCTCAGGCCCTGCGCGTACCCGCCGCCGCGGCTCAGCAGCTGCGCCGTCACGTCGCGGCCCTCGCGCTGCGCGGTGCGCCAGCCCCGGCCCATCGAGAGCTGGTCCGGCGGGAGCAGGGGCCCTCGAACACCGGAGCCGCGCCTGGCGGGGGTCCCACTGGAGCTCCCCCAGCTCGAACGGCCGGTCGGCCGCCCACGGTTCCAGCACCGTGGCCTGCAGCTCCGCGGCGCTCAGGTTGAAGCGGCACACGTTGCGCGGGAAGTGGCGCAGCTCCACGTGGTACACGCCCTCCGGGACAGAGGGGGGTCGCGGGCGGCGGGGGCGACAGGGGCTGCTCGCCGGACACCTCGCTCGGCTGGGAGCCCCGGGGTGAGCCCGGCCCGAGCGCCACCACCGCGTCGATCTCCACGAGCGCGCCCCGCGGCAGCGCCACCACCCCTACCGTCACCCGCGCCGGGGGGTCGGCAGCGAAGAACTCGCCGTAGACCTCGTTCACCTCGCCGAAACGCTCCAGGTCGGTCATGTACACCGTCAGGCGCACCGCCTGCTCGAGCGTGGTCCCGGCCGCGGCGCACACCGCCTGCAGGTTCTCCAGGCAGCGCCGCGCCTGCTCGGCCGCGCTGGCGCCCACCACCTCGCCGCTCACGGGGTCCAGCGGGATCTGGCCCGAGCAGAAAAGCAGCTCCCCCGCCCGTACCGCGTGGCTGTACGGGCCGATCGCGGCCGGCGCCCCCGGGGCGCTCACGGTCTCGCGGAAACGATCCAACCGTGACCCTATAGGGCTCCCCGGTAGTGCACGCCCCGGCCGCTTCCCACCACCCACCGGCTCGTACGCCCCACCGGCGTACCACCCGGCCAAACCCCACCAGCGCACGACCCACCCACCGCCCGGACCTACTCCCACCACGCACTGCTTCACCCGGCCCCACCGGTACTGCTTCACCCGGCCCCACCGGCGCACCGCGCTGTCCGATCGACTAGATTCCAACTGGTGCGAACGTCCGTCAGGAAGCTTGCCGTCGCGTTCCTGGCGGCCCCCCTCGCTCTCGCGTGCGCGCTCCCGGCGCCCGCCTGGGCGGGCGGGGCTCCCCAGATCCCGTACGGCCCGTGCAGCGGGCAGCCACAACTTCGCCTGCGGGCACCTCACCGTCCCGCTCGACCCCTCCGGGGCGCACGCCGGGGACCATCACGCTCGCGGTCCGCCGCCGCCGCGCGCCCGTCGGGGAAGCGAGCTCCGCGGTCATCGCGCTCGCCGGCGGCCCTGGGCAGTCCGCGATCCCGTTCGCCGAAGACTTCACCGAACTGCTCGGCCCGATCCTCGACACGCGCGATGAGCTCGTCTTCGACCAGCGCGGCACCGGCGACTCGCACCCGCTCTCCTGCCACGGCTTCGAAGCGCCCGGCTCCTACCGCTCCGCCGGGCAGCTGACCGCCGCGTGCGCCAACCAGATCGGGCCCGAACGCGCCTTCTACACCACCCCCGACTCCGTCGCCGACATCGAGGCGCTGCGCCGCGCGGGGGGCTACGAAAAGCTCGTGCTGTGGGGCACCTCCTACGGCACCAAGGTCGCCGAGCAGTACGCCCAGCAGTACCCCCAGCACGTCGAAGCGCTGATCCTCGACTCCGTCGTGCCGCCGGCCGGCCCCGACCCGCTGGACCGCACGACGTTCGAAGCGGTCCCGCGCATCCTGCGCCAGCTCTGCGCGTACCACCAGTGCTCGCAGATCACCCCCAACCCCGTCGGCGACCTCGCGCGGGTCGTGCAGCTCATGCACGGCGGCACGCTGAGCGGCCGCTGGATCAGCGGCCACGGCCGCGCCCGTCACGGTCCACGTCTCCGCCAACGAGCTGCTCGACATCCTGCTCGCGGGCGACTTCAACCCGATCCTGCGCGCCGAATTCCCCGCCGCGGCGCGCGCCGTCGCCGGCCACGGCGACACCGCCCCGCTCGTGCGCCTGCTCGCGCGAGCCGGCGGAGCGTACGGTGGCGAAAGCGAAGAAAGCGAAGGCATCGACGTGCCGCTGTTCCTCACCACCACCTGCGAAGAGGAGGCGTTCCCCTGGAGCCGCGCCGCCAGCCCCTCCGAACGCCTCGCCCAGGCCACCGCCTACAGTCGACACCCTGCCGGCAAGCGCGACCGCGCCCTTCACTCCCACGAACATGCTCGACTTCGACGAGCTGCGCACCTGCGCCTTCTGGCCGTTCGCCACCCCCGCGCCCCCGGCCGTCGCCGGAAACCATGCCCAACGTCCCCACGCTGATCGTCAGCGGCGCCGACGACCTGCGCACCCCCACGGCCAACGCCCGCGCGCTCGCCGCGCAGATCCCCGACGCGCACCTGCTCGTCGTACCCAACACCGGGCACTCGGCGCTCGAGAGCGAGCCCACGCCGTGTGCGCGCAAGGCGCTGCGCGCGTGGTTCGCCGGCGGAGTGGGCGTGCAGCCGATCCGCCCCTGCCCCGCCGGGCCGCCGCCGCCCGTGGAGAGCCTCGCGCCGCTGCCCCCCGAGCGGCTCTCCGACGTCCCCCCCGCGCACGGGAACAGCGGTCGGGCCGGGCGGACTCTGCAGGCGGTCGAGCTCACGCTCGCCGACTTCTCCCGCCAGTTCGCGCTGCAGCTGCTCGAAACGTCCGGCGGGTCGGGCGGACTCTCGGCTCTCGACCCCTCCTCGCTGGACAGCGGCGGCCTGCGCGCCGGCTGGGCGCAGCTCACCAAGGGCGGGCTGCGTTTCCACGGCTACTCCTACGTGCCGGGCGTGACGATCTCCGGCACGCTCAAGGCCGGAAGCGTCACGCTGCGGGTGGGCGGCTCCGCGGCGGCGCGCGGGCACCCTGCGCCTCGGGCCCCACAAGGCGCTCGTCGGCGAGCTGGGTGGCCGGCGCGTGCACCTCGGCCCGGGGGGCCCCACGGCGAGTGTCGCTATTGTCGGTTCCGATGCGCAGGCGAGCCCCGCTCTCGGTCTTCGCGGCTCTGCTGTCAGCGCTGCCGCTCGCCGGCTGGCCGGCCTCCTCAGCCGCCTCCCCTGGGACTAGCCCACCAGCCCTCAGCTTCACCCCCTGCCCCCACGAAGCGTCCTCCTTCGCCTGCACCACCGTCACGGTCCCCCTCGACCGCGGCGGGACGGTGCCCGGCACGATCGCCCTGAGCGTGGAGCGTGCTGCAGAGCGGCCTCACCCCGAGCTCGAGCGCCGTGCTCGCGCTCGCCGGCGGGCCCGGCCAGGCGGCGAACCCGCTCGCGGGCTTCATCGCCAAGGCGATCGCCCCCGCGCTGCGCAGCCGCGACCTGGTCGTCTACGACCAGCGCGGCACCGGGCGCTCGGACCCGCTCGAACTGCCACAACTCCCCCGCCCTCGAACAGGCGCAGCTCCGAGGGCCAGCTCGACGAACAGTGCGCGCTGCAGCTCGGCGCCGCCCGCGGGCGCGTTCACGAGCGAGGAATCGGTGCAGGACATCGAGGCGATCCGCGAAGCGCTCGGCTACGAAAAGCTCGTGCTGTACGGGACCTCCTACGGGACGAAGGTCGCGCTGGAGTACGCCGAACAGTACCCCGCCCACGTCGAAGCGCTGGTGCTCGACTCCGTCGTGCTCCCCGAAGGCCCCGAACCGTTCGGGCTCTCCTCGATCCAAGCCTTGAAGCCGGTGCTCGAAGAGCTCTGCTCGGAAGGAGCGTGCGCGCACATCACGACCAACCCGCTCGGGGACCTCGCCACGCTGGCCACACGGCTGCGCAAACGCCCGCTCAGCGGCTCGGTGTACGACGGCTCCGGGCACCGGCACACCGCCACGCTCGCGAGAGCCCGACCTGTACAACGTGCTCGTCGCCGGCGACCTCAACCCGGCGTTGCGCGCGCTGCTGCCAGCGGCGGTGCAGTCCGCGCTGCGCCACGACCCCGACCCGCTGCTGCGCCTGAAGGCGCTCTCCGAAGGGCTGATCCCCAACGTGCCTCTGCAGCCGCGGGGCTCCCAGGCCGAACGGGAAGCCAACGAAGAAGAAGACAACGCGCTGTTCCTCGCCACCTCCTGCGAGGAGAAGCCGTTCCCCTGGCAGCGCGCCGCGCCGCCGGCCACCCGCCGCGCCGAAGCGCTCGCCGCGCTGCACGCGCTGCCGAGCTCCGACCTCTACCCGTTCGACGCCGCCACCGCGTGGGAAGACAGCCTGGTCCCCTCCTGCCTGGACTGGCCCAACGCCTCCCCCGCGCCGCCCGCCGCGGAGCCCGCTGCCGAACGTGCCGACGCTGCTGCTCTCCGGAGCCCAGGACCTGCGCACCCCGACCTCGGGCGCGCGTGCCCTCGCCGCACGGATTCCCGACGCGCAGCTGCTCGTGGTCCCCTACACCGGGCACTCCGTCCTGGGCAGCGACCTCGGCGACTGCGCGGCGCAGGCGGTGGAAGTGTTCTTCGCGGGGGGCTCCTGTGCAGCCCTGCGGGCACGAACCCGACCCCTTCAGCCCGACCCCCGTCACACCCACCCGACTCGCCTCCGTCCAACCCGTACCCGGCCTGCACGGCACCGCCGGGCGCACCCTCACCGCGGTGCTCGACACGATCGTAGACCTCGAGCGCCAGGTGATCGGGGCGACGCTGCAGGTCGAGCAGGAACTGCCCTTCGGCTCGAGCTTCGGGGGCCTGCACGGCGGCTACGCCCGCCTCAGCGCCTCCGCGGTGAGCCTGCACGGCCTCACGTTCGTGCCCGGGGTCGCGCTCTCCGGCACGCTCCCCACCAGCGACGGCCGGCTGCACTCCATCACCGTGCACGTCGGCGGCGCCGTCGCCGCGCGCGGCACCGTCACGATCGCCTCCGGCGGGCGCGCCCTCGGCTCCCTGGGCGGCAGGCGCTTCAACGTGAGCATCGCCCGCGCGCACCTCTCCCGGGTGCAGGCGGCGCCGGTCGAGTGGCCCCCGCCGAAGCTCCACTTCCCCCTGCCCGGCGTGGCACGGCTGCGCTGAGGCCGCCCGCGAGGGCACACGGGGGCGGGCCGGGGTGGGTGGGCGCCGACTACTCTGACCTCATGCCCAACGCACTCGCGCAGGAGACCTCCCCGTACCTGCGCCAGCACGCCTCGAATCCCGTCGACTGGCTGCCGTGGGGACCCGCCGCGCTGGCGGCGGCACGCGAGCGCGACGTGCCGCTGCTGGTCTCGGTCGGGTACTCGGCCTGCCACTGGTGCCACGTGATGGCCCACGAGTCCTTCGAGGACCCCCGCACGGCGGCGGTGATGAACGAGGAGTTCGTGTGCGTGAAGGTGGACCGCGAGGAGCGCCCCGACGTCGACGCGCTGTACATGGAGGCCGTGCAGGGGATGACCGGCCACGGGGGGTGGCCGCTGAACGTGTTCCTCACGCCCGAACAGGACCCCTTCTACGGCGGCACGTACTTCCCCCCCGAGCCCCGCCACGGGCTGCCGTCGTGGACGCAGGTGCTGCAGGCGATCGCAGAGACGTGGCGCGAGAACGCGGCGGAGATCCGCGCGGGGGGCGAGCGCGTGCGCGCGCAGCTGGCCGGCGGGGCGCGCCTGGAGCCCTCGGCGGAGCCGTTCGAGGCGGGTGCGCTCGACGCGGCGGCGGCGCGGCTGGGGGAGTCCTTCGACGCCGTGCACGGAGGGTTCGGCGGCGCCCCGAAGTTCCCGCAGACCCCCGCGCTGGAGTTCCTGCTGCGCCACGGCGAGCGTCGCAGATGTCCCTGGCGACGTTGCGCGCGATGGCCGCCGGCGGGATCCACGACCAGCTCGGTGGGGGCTTTCACCGCTACTCGGTGGACGCGGCGTGGACGGTGCCGCACTTCGAGAAGATGCTCTACGACAACGCCCTGCTCGCGCGCGCGTTCCTGCACGGGTACCGGCTCAGCGGCGAGGCGGAACCCGACGGCCAGGGCAACGTCGGTGACGGTGCGAGCGGGCGCGAGAGCGGCCACGGCTCCGGCCGCGACGAGGAGCTCGCCCGCGTGTGCCGCGCGACGCTCGACTGGGCGCTGCGCGAGGGGCAGGGACCGGAGGGCGGGTTCTACTCCGCGCTCGACGCCGACTCCGAGGGCGTCGAGGGCCGCTACTACGTGTGGACGGTCAGGGAGCTCCAGGACGTCCTCGGCGCGGACGCCGACGCGGCGGCGCGGTGGCTGGGGGTGAGCGAGGGGGGCAACTTCGTCGATCCGCACCACCCCGAGCCGGGCCTGAACGTGCTCACGGATCGCAGCCCGCCCGCGGCCCGGCCCGACGCGGAGACCCGCGAGCGCATCCGCGCGCGGCTCTTGGAGGCCCGCACGGCCCGAACCCGGCCCGGCCTCGACGACAAGCGTCTGACAAGCTGGAACGCCTTGATGATCGCCGCGCTCGCCGACGCCGGCGCGGTGCTCGGCGGCGAGGACGGGCTGCGGTACCTCGATGCCGCCGAGCGCTGCGCAGAGTTCGTGCTGCGCGTGCTGCGCGACGGCGAGGGGCGGCTGCTGCGCACCTACTCGGAGGGCCGCGCGCGGATCGATGGCTACCTGGAGGACCACGCCTTCCTCCTGGAGGCACTCGTGGTGCTCTTCGAAGCGACGTGCGAGGAGCGGTGGCTGGCCGAGGCGCGCACACTCGCGGACCAGACGATCGAGCGCTTCGCCGACCCCGAGCGCGGGGGCTTCTTCTCGACGGCCGCCGACGGCGAGGCGTTGATCGCGCGGCGCAAGGACCTCGAGGACTCCCCGATCCCCTCGGGCGCCTCCTCCGCCGCGATGGGGCTCCTGCGCCTCGCTCAGCTCACGGGCGAGACACGTTATGAACAGCACGCGGTGGGCGTGCTACGCCTGCTGCACGAGATCGCGCCCCGGCACCCCGCCGCGTTCGGACACCTGCTGCAGGCGCTGCAGCTGCACCTCTCACCGGCCGCGGGGCTTGCGTGCGCCGTGCCGCCCACTCGTTCGCGAGGCGCCATATAAGTTCATTGGGCGACCAACTAGCTAACTGGACCTCTCATAGCTGTCATCTGATCGCAACCCACAGGTCCAGTCGGTCATATATACCCCCAAACTAAGACACCACACGCCGCCGGCCCGACCCAAGTCGGCAGCCACCCGCCGTGGGGACGCCACCACATATCCAGCCCGCCGGAGCCCCTCCGGGGCGGAGGCCCATCAAAAAAACGGCCTACAAAATGGACAGGTACCGGTCGAGCTCCCACTGGGAGACCTGCACGCGGTAGTCCCCCCACTCCTGGCGCTTGATCTCCACGTAGCGGTTGAACATGTGCTCGCCGAGGGTGCGCAGCACGAGCTCCGACTGCGCCGTCAGCTCGATCGCGTCGCCGAGCGTCTCGGGCAGCTGCTCGACGCCGAGGCGCTGGCGCTCGGCGCCGGAGAGGTGGTAGAGGTTCTGCTCCATCGGCTCGGGCAGCTCGTACCCCTTCTCGATGCCCTCGAGGCCCGCCTGCAGCAGCACCGCGAAGGTCAGGTAGGGGTTGCACGCGGGGTCGGGGCAGCGCAGCTCCATACGCGTCGCGCGCTCGCGGCCGGGGTGGTACAGCGGCACGCGCACCAGGGCCGAGCGGTTGCGCCGCGACCACGCGACGTACGTGGGCGCCTCGAAGCCGGGAACGAGGCGCTTGTAGGAGTTGACCCACTGCGCGAACACGGAGCAGATCTCGCGCGCGTGGCGCAGCTGGCCGGCGATGAACGCCTTGCCGACGTCCGACAGAAAGTAGGGGTCGTCGGGGTCGAAGAACGCGTTGCGGCCCTCGCGGAACAGCGACTGGTGGGTGTGCATGCCCGAGCCGTTCTCGCCGAACAGGGGCTTGGGCATGAACGTCGCGTGCCACCCGTACTTCATCGCGTACTCCTTGACGGTGATGCGGTACGTCATGCAGTCGTCCGCCATCTTCAGCGCGTCGGCGTAGCGCATGTCGATCTCGTGCTGGGAGGGGCCCACCTCGTGGTGGGTGTACTCGACGTGGATGCCGAGCTGCTCCAGCGCGAGCACCGTCTCGCGGCGCACATCCGAGCCGGCGTCGAGGGTCGTCAGGTCGAAGTACCCGCCGCGGTCGAGCGGCTCGGTGGTGCGCGAGTCGCGGAACAGGAAGTACTCGAGCTCGGGGCCGACGTTGAAGGTGTCGAAGCCCATCGCCTGCGCGCGCTCCACGGCGCGGCGCAGCACGTGGCGGGGGTCGCCCTCGTAGGGGGTGCGCTCGGGGGTGATGATGTCGCAGAACATGCGCCCCACCCCCTGCTCCTCCGGGCGCCAGGGGAGCACCGCGAACGTGGAGGGGTCGGGCAGCGCGATCATGTCGGACTCCTCGATCGCGTTGAAGCCAGTGATCGAGGAGCCGTCGAAGCCCATGCCCGCCTCGAACGCGTCCTCGAGCTCGGCGGCGTTGATCGAGAACGACTTCAGCTGCCCGAGGATGTCGGTGAACCAGAAGCGGATGAAGCGGATCTGGCGCTCCTCCACGAGCGCTCTGACGTCCGCGGCGGTCTTCGGTGTGTCTGGCTGCTCAGCCACCCAGCGGACCTTAGTCGATGGCCCGCGCGCCCGGTATCGACGAATGGCCAAACCGTGTGGAGGGCCTTTTTTGATGGCGGCCTCCGGCCGCAGCGGCGTTCGCAGCACGCACCCAAGGTGTGGACAGTCAGTGCCCGAGGAGCGCCGCGAGCACCAGACCGAACCCCAACACAACCGCCCACGACGCGATCCTGTCGGGGTGCGGCCCCACCCACTCCATCGGCGTACGGCGGGGCCTGCGCCGGTGGCGCAGGGTCCTCTCGACCATGGGTTGAAGCTAGAGACGCCTCCGGACGGACTTTTCAGTGGCCCGCCACGGTCGCCACGAAGTTCGCGACGTCTTCGGCTTCGCGACCCTGGTAGAGCAGCGCCGGCATCTGACCGTGGCCGCGCGCGCGGCCTTCGAGGATCGCGCTGAGGATGAACGCCTCGCGGTCGGCGTGCGCTTCCTTTTCCGGGAGGGTCGCTCCGACCGTGGGGATCAGCACGTCGAGGTCTGGGCCGGTGCGGCCCACGGCGTTGGTGCCGTTCAAGGTGTGGCAGAGGTTGCAGGCGTGCGAGAACAGTTCGCGGCCCTTCTGCTGCTCGGCGTTCAGGTGCAGCCCCCCCGGCCCCACGCTCGCCTTGTGCTCGCCGTTGAAGGCCAGCACCAGCCCGGGCACCACCAGGCCGAACGCGCACACCACCACGATCACCGCGGTCAGCCCACGTTGGGCCGCCTGCTGGCCGAAAGGGGGATGCGAGCCGGGGGCGAGTGTCTCCCCGCTTCGGTCGCTGTGCAGCGCGTTGCGAGCCCCGCGGGGGCCGCCGCGCATCGCCACGAAGAACACGCCGAGGCCGAGGGCCAACAGGAGGACGACAACGATCAGGACCAGTCCCATGTCGGCGGGCACGATATCGGTTGGCGGCGCTGGAACGCTCGCTCGGGCCTTACAGCCGCAGCCCGCAGCCCGCGCGGGCATATCGCGCGGGCGGGCACCTTACAGCCCGCGCGGCATATCGCGGGCGGGCATCAACGGCGGGCGGGCACCTAACTTTGAGGGCCCTATTTCGCGCGCGCGTGCGGACGCGCGAAGTAGGCGAGCAAAATGAGAACCTCCCCACACAACCTTCAGGTCCCCTTGATCGATCGCGCTAGCCTTGGTGGTGGACGTCGAAACCGTCGACCCGAGCCACCCCATGAGCTACCTCCTCCGCCGTCTGCCCCTCTCCCGCCTGCTGCTGCTCTGCGGGGTGCTGGTCGCAGTTGGGGTCGGCGCGACCGCGCTCGCGTCCGCGCTGAGCGTGGGCCCCACGCCCCCGCCCAAGCCGCTGGCGGACGCGGTCCACGACGCGCTCACGGCGCCGCCCGTCGAAGGCGTCAGCGCTCAGATTCAGCTCACCAACCACCTGCTCGAAGGCGCCTCCCTCGCCAGCGGCGGCGGCGAAGCCAGCCAGCTGACCTCCAGCCCGCTGCTCTCGGGCGCCTCCGGGCGGCTGTGGATCTCCAAGGAAGGCCACGTGCGCCTGGAGCTGCAGTCCGAAAAGGGAGACACCCAGGTCTACTACGACGGGCACACCCTGTCGGCGTACGACGCCTCCTCCAACACGCTCTACCGCTACACGCCGCCCAAGGAGAGCGAAAGCGAAGGAGGCTGGTCAGGCCCATCGAGCGGCTCGGATGGCAGCGCCCACCACGAAGTTCCCAGCGTGGCCAAGATCGAAGAAGCGCTTGCGCACCTGAGCAACCACACCGACGTGTCTGGCGCGACACCCACCGACGTCGCCGGCCAGGCCGCCTACACCGTGCGCGTGTCCCCCAAGGAAGGCGGCAGCCTGCTGGCCGGCGCCGAGCTCTCCTGGGACGCCACCAACGGCGTGCCGCTGCGCGCGGCGGTCTACTCCACCGAGAGCTCCGCGCCCGTGCTCGAACTGGCAGCCACCTCGATCTCCTACGGGCCCGTCGAACCGTCCGTGTTCGAATTCACGCCGCCCGCCAACGCCAAGGTCGAAGAAGTCGTACTGCCCAAGCCCGGCGAACACCAGGGCAGCTCCGCGCCTGGCGGCGAACACGAACACCCCAAGGTCACGACGCAGGGCAGCGGGCCGGGGACGATCGCCGTGCTCGAAGCCAAAACCAAGGCCGGCACGTCGCAGACCTCCTCGCTGCCCGAAGGGCTGCAGCAGGTCAAAATCAACGGTGTCACCGCCAGCGAGCTGCCGACCGAGCTCGGCACGCTGCTCAGCTTCGAGCGCGACGGTGTGCGCTACCTGGTCGCCGGCGCGGTCGGCCCCGGCGCCGTCGAAGCGGTGGCCAAGGGCCTGTAGCTGTGAGCGAGGCCCCGCCGGTCCGCGCCAGGGGGCTCGTCAAGCGCTACAAGGAGGTCCTGGCGGTCGACCACATCGACCTGAACGTCCACGCCGGCGACGTGTACGGGTTCCTCGGCCCCAACGGCGCCGGCAAGACCACAACCCTGCGCATGGCGCTCGGCCTGATCATGCCAACGGAGGGCACTGTCGAACTCTTCGGGCGCGACCCCATGCGTCACGGTGCGAGCGCTCTGGAGGGGGTCGCGGGGTTCGTGGAGGCACCTCGCTTCTATCCCTACCTGACGGGGCGCAAGAACCTCGAACTGCTCGCGGCGCTCGACGGACGCGGAGCACACGAGCGGATCGACGAGGTACTGGCGGTCGTTGAGCTCGCCCCGCGAGCGAAGCACAAGGTCGGCGGCTACTCCCACGGGATGCGCCAGCGCCTTGGCATCGCTGCCGCGTTGCTGCGCCGGCCGCGCCTGCTGATCCTCGACGAGCCCGCCACCGGCCTCGACCCAGCGGGGATGCGCGACATGCGCGAGCTGATCCGTCGACTCGCGGGAGAGGACATCACAGTGCTGCTCTCCAGCCACCAGTTGCCGGAGGTTCAGGAACTGTGCGATCGCGTGGCAATCGTCGATCGTGGCCGTGTGGTGTACGAGGGCGCGCTCGCCGACCTGCGCCGCCAGGGTGGAGCCGGCTACCGGCTGCGCACCAGCGACAACCAGCGGGCGCTGGCGCTCGCAGGCGCCCAGCCCGGCGTCCACGATGCCACGACCGTCGATGGGTATGTGCGCCTACAGGCCGACGAGCGAGACGTAGGCGCCCTATCGCTTGCGCTTGGCCATGAGGGCATCGCCATACTCACACTGACACCCGAGCTTGCGACGCTCGAGGATCTCTTCTTCTCGCTGACCGAGAACCGATGACGCTTACGACCTACCGCTGGGAGCTGCGCAAGCTCGTCTCCCAGAAGCGCACCTACCTCGGCCTCGGGCTGGCGGCGATCCTGCCGATCATCTTCGTGATCACGCAGAACCTGCGCAACGACCACGGCCGCGACCAGGGCAACATCTTCATCTCGCACATCACCCAGTCGGGCCTCGCGACGCCCGTGCTGATCCTGCTGTTCCTGTCGGTCTTCATGCTGCCGCTGATCGCCGCGCTCGTCGCCGGGGACATCGTCGCCGCCGAGGACGGCAACGGCACGCTCAAGACGATCCTCACACGCTCGGTCGACCGTGGGCAGGTGTTCGCCGCCAAGACGCTCGCGGCGATGACCTACGGTGCGATCGCGGTGTTCCTGTCGGCAGTCGTGGCCACGGTCGCCGGCGTGGCGTCGTGGGGCTTCAACCACGTGATCACGTTCTCGGGCTCGTCGTGTCAGCGCCGGAAGGGCTGCTACTCGTGTTCGCCGCCAACGCCGTCTACCTGATCCCGCTGCTGAGCGTGGTCTGCATCGGCGTACTGCTCTCGACCGCCACCCGCAACAGCGCCGCCGCAGTCGTCGGCACCGTCGGGTTCACGATCCTGCTGTTCATCCTCGGCGGGATCCCCGGACTCGAAGGGCTCAAGCCCTACCTGCTCACCGAACAGTACGAGAACTGGCACGGCCTGCTGCGCACCCCCACTGACTGGGCGCCGATCGGGCACTCCGCGTGGGTCTGCGCGCTGTACGCCGTGCCCGCGCTGTTCGCCGCCTACCTCGTCTTCCTGCGCCGCGACGTCGCTGGGGGATGAGTCAACTCTTGGTAACCGCCGGCAGCTCCACCGGTTCGAGCTCCACCTCGTGCTCCAGGCGGTGCACCTCGCGGCGCTCGAGCAGGCCGGCGCCGAGGCGCCCGGTGGACTCCGCACCGCAGGCCACCCCGAGGCGCAGGCACTCCGCGGGGGCGCTGCCGGCGTAGCGAGCGGAGACGTAGCCCGCCAGGAAGGCGTCGCCGGAGCCGCGTTTGGCGACCGGCTCGCGCGGCTCGATGCGGGCGCGCAGGACCGTGGGGTGACCGTCGATCTGCAGCTGTGCGAAGCACCCGTCGGGGAGCGTCACGATCGCTTCGCGTGCACCGAGCGCGACCAGCTCGCGCACCGCCAGCGAGCGCTCCTGCTCGTCGGCGAACTCGTGGCCCACGAGCTCCTCGGCCTCAAGCACGTTGGGGGAGACGACGTCCGGCTCGGCGCGCACCGCGTGGCGCAGCGGGTCGCCGTCGGTGTCGATCACCGTCGTGACCCCCACACGGTGCAGCTCGCGGATCAGCGACGCGTACACGTCGGGCTCCACCCCGCGGGGGATCGAACCGGCGAATACCACGATCGCCGCGCCGCGCGCGAGGTACAGCAGCTTGTCGCGGAACAGCTCCACCTCGCGCTCTGAGACCTTCGGCCCCCGCTCGTTGATCTCGGTCTGCTCGCCGCAGGTGGGGTCGAGCACCGAGGTGTTGGTGCGCGACTCCTCGCGGATGCGCACGAAGTCGTTGAGGATCGACTCCTCGGTGAGCTGCTCGACGATGTGGGTCCCAGTCGCTCCCCCCGCCATGCCGGTCGCGATCACCGGCTGGCCCAGCGACTTCAGGGCGCGGGCGATGTTGACACCCTTGCCCCCCGCCATCGTGCGCTGCTCGACTGTGCGGTGGCGTCGCCCAAGGCGGAAGTTGGGGACCGACAGCGACTTGTCGATCGCCGCGTTGAGCGTGACCGTGATGATCATGCCGTGCTCACACTACCCCACCGCACAGGCCCTTGTGAACTCAAGGCAGCCCTCTGGGGGGCCGAGGTCATCGGCCCCCCAGAGCCCACGCTGCGGCGCGCAACCGCTCTGCCTCGGCGCGGGCCGCTTGCGCCGGGTCCCCGCCCGTGGCGAGGTGCGCGCCGGCGATGCTGCGCGAGGCCGTGATCAGACCGCCCGCCCGGCCCGGCGCGAACGCGGCGGCCAGGTCCTCCACGCACCCACCCTGCGCCCCGACGCCCGGCAGCAGCAGCACTGCGTGGGGCATCAGCTCGCGCGCCCTCGCGATGTGCTGCGGCTGCGTGGCCCCCATCACCGCGCCCACGTCACTGAGGCCCGACTCCCCCACCCCGTGGGCCCCCAGCTCCTCAACGAACCCCGCTAGGTGCTCCCACACTGGACCCCCCGCCGCGAGCTCGAGGTCCTGTACGTCAGCGGCGCCGGGGTTGGAGGTGCGCACCAGCACCAGCACGCCCGCACCCGCCGTGCGGGCCACCGTCACGAATGGCTCCACCGCGTCCCGGCCGAGCAGCGGGTTGACGGTGGCCAGGTCTACCCCCAAGCGCTCGAACAGCCCCTCCGCGTAGGCCGTCGCGCTGACCGCGATGTCCCCGCGCTTGCCGTCGGCGATCGTCAGCAGGCCGCGGTGGCGCGCGTGCTCGACCACGTCGCCCAGCGCCTCCCACCCCGGGGCTCCGAGGCGCTCGAAGCAGGCGAGCTGGGGCTTGACCGCGACGCACGCCGGCCCCGCGGCGTCGATCACCGCGCAGCAGTGGACGTGGACCGCCACCGCGGTGCGCCACGCCGGCGAGGCGTCCCCGCGCAGGCCCCGTGGCGCATCCCCGCGCAGGCCGCGCGCGGTGTCGTGCACACCAGGCCATAGCGCCTGCGGGTCAGGGTCCAAGCCGAGCACGATCTGCGACTCGCGCTCGGCCACGCGCTGCGCCAGGGTGTCGCCGAACGCGGTTGCCATCTCCGCGCGAGCATATCCTCCACTGATGGACCTCCCCCGCGTCGCGTGGACCGTGACCGTGCTGATCGCTCTGCTCACCGCCGCGCTGCTGCTGCTCGCCGGCTACACGGGCTACGCCGTGCTGTCCGTCGCGGTGGGGGGCTCGGCGGCGATCAACCTGTTCTGAGCACCGCCCGCAGCGACTACGCCGACGACTCAGGGAGCCGAGGACTTCGCGTCCGCCACCGAGTTCGACGCGAGCCACTCCTCAAGCGCCCGCGCGGCGTGGCCGCGGTGACTGATGGCGTCCTTCTGCCTGTCGGTGAGCTCCGCCATCGTCAGGCCGGCCGGGACCGCGGGGCCGTCGTCGGGCAGGAAGGCGGGGTCGTAGCCGAAGCCTCCCTCCCCGCGCGGAGTGGACGCAACACGGCCGGTGCAGCGGCCCTCGAAGAGCCGCTCGACGCCCCCGGCGGGGTCCACGTAGGCGAGCGCGCACACGTACGCCAGCGCGCTGCCGACGGGCGCCTCGCGCAGCAGCTTGTCGAGGTTCTGCTGGTCGGTCGCGTGCTCCCCGGCGTAGCGCGCCGAGCGCACCCCGGGCGCGCCACCGAGAGCCGCCGCTTCGATGCCTGAGTCGTCGGCGATCGCCACCTGCCCGGTCGCAGCAGCCGCGGCGCGTGCCTTGCCGAGCGCATTCTCGGCAAACGTCTCCCCGTCCTCAGGGGGCAGTTCCACAGCATCGGGCAGGAGCGCTATCTCGTGGTCCGGCAGCAGGCGCCCGAGCTCGCGGCACTTGTGCTCGTTGTGGGTCGCCAGCAGCAGCTTCACGGCGTCGCGATCGCCCGCTCCTGGGCGGCCCGCAGCTGCTCGATCCCACCCGCCGCGAGTGCCAACAGCTCGTCCAGGCTCGCCCGCGAGAGGGGGGTGCGCTCCGCCGTGGCCTGTACCTCGAGGAGGTCCCCCTCGCCGGTCATCACCACGTTGGCGTCGACCTCCGCTGTGGAGTCCTCGGAGTAGTCGAGGTCGAGCAGTGCGACGCCCGCGACCATCCCGCACGAGACCGCCGCCACCGAGCCGGTCAGCGGGGGGCGCTCGAACGCCTCCTGCTCCGCCAGGCGCGCACAGGCCAGCGAGAGCGCCACGAAGGCGCCGGTGATCGACGCACAGCGCGTGCCTCCGTCGGCCTGCAGCACGTCGCAGTCGAGGTAGATCGTGCGCTCTCCGAGCGCCTCGAAGTCGACCACGCCGCGCAGCGCGCGCCCGATCAGACGCTGGATCTCGACCGAGCGCCCGTCCAGGCGCCCGCGCGTGGCGTCACGAGGCTTGCGCTCGCCGGTGGAGGCGGGCAGCATCCCGTACTCCGCCGTCACCCACCCGCGGCCCTTGCCGGCGAGCCAGCGCGGCACGGACTCCTGCGCGGAGGCCGTGCAGATCACGCGGGTCTCCCCCATCGAGATCAGCGCCGAGCCGGTTGCGGTGCGCACGAACCCCGGCTCGATCGTCACCGGGCGCAGCCCGTCGGGCGTGCGGTCGTAGCTGCGGGTCAGGGAGAGGTTCGACACGCCAGCCATCATCTCAGAGCGCTACCGTCGCGGGTCGTGCGGGCGCTGGTGGTCTCAAACATGCTTCCCGATGCCGCCCATCCCGAGCGCGGGCGGTTCGTGCGCGATCAGGTCGACGCGCTGCGCCGCCTCGCGGGGCAGGAGGGAGTCGGGCGCGAGTGGGAGGTCGAGCTGTACGAGTTTCCTCCCGGCCCCCGTGCGCTGGTGGCTGCCGCGCGTGAGCTGCACTACCGGTACGGGTCGGGATCGCCGCCTCGCCGGCACGGGTCGGGATCGAAGTCTCGTCCATCCCAGCGCCTGGACGTGGTGCACGCCCACTTCGGCCTGACCGCGTGGCCAGCACTCGCCGTCCGCGCGGGGGTGCGGGGGCTGACGGTGCACGGGACCGACGTGCGCCACCCCCGCACCCGCCTGGCCACGGGCGCCGTGCTGGGACGGATGGACCTCCTCGCCGCCCCCACCGCGGAGCTCGCGCGGGAGCTGCCGACCCGCGCCGCACGGGCGCGTGCCCTCGTGCTGCCGTGCGGGGTGGACGTGGAGCGCTTTCGCCCACTCCCCCGCGCGGAGGCCCGCGCCGAGCTGGGCCTCGACCAGGAGAGCCCACACCTGCTGTTCCCCGCCGACCCCGCGCGCCCAGGCAAGCGCTACGACCGCGCACTCGCGCTCGCAGAGGCGCTCGGGGTCCCGCTGCGCACTCTCGGCGGGGTCCCCCCGGAGCGGGTGCCGCAGTGGGTGAACGCGGCCAACGCCGTGGTCGTCCCCTCCGACGAGGAGGGCTTCGGCCTGGCCGTGCTGGAGGCCCTGGCGTGCGATGTGCCGGTGGTGGCGACCCGGGTGGGCGTGCACCCGCAGGCGCTTGAGGGTGTGGAGGGCGCCCTGTGCGCGCCCTTCGACCTGAGCAGTTGGCGGGCCGCGGTGGAACCCCACTTGCGCGACTCCGACCCCCGGGTCGCGGGCCGCGCGCACGCCGAGCCGTTCTCCGCGGCGCGGGAGGCGGAGCGCCTCGCGGAGGCGTGGCGGACCCTGTTGGAGTAGTTCTCTGACGTGCCTATACAGGGCCCCAAAACGAAAGAAGGCCGACACCCCTATATGGTCGTACGGCGCGGTGGGTAGCATGGGTGGGTCGATGGACGCTCAAACGACGAGTCCCGCCGGCCAACCCGCGACCGATCCAAAGCCCCGGGCGCCAGAGCCACCGGCGCCGCCGGCGCAAGGCGGAGTCCCCGCGAGCGTGGAGGCCTCCGCAGTGGAGGTCCCGGCTGGCACGGAGACGCCAGCCAGTGTGGAGGTTCCCGCTGGCGTGGAGATCCCCGCGGAGCCCCGCCCCCCCGGCTTCCGCGAGCGCGGCCGGATGCGCAGGAGGGTGCGCTTCCTGCGCAAGGCAAGAGAGCTCGCGTACCGCGACCTGGGGGGCCTTGTGTTCGAGATGCACCGCCTGGGCCAGCGCCACGACGAGCTGGTGGCGGCGAAGCTTGCGGTGCTCGTCCGCTTCGACGAGGAGCTGCGCGCGTTGGAGGGGGCCCTCGGGGCGCGCCTCCCGGTCACGGTGCTGCGCGAGGCGGGCATCGCAGCGTGCCCGCGGTGCGCGGCGATCCACGGCAGCGGAGACCGCTTCTGCCCGGCGTGCGGACTGCCGATGGGCCACCACGCGGACCGCCCGGTCACAGCGACGCCGGTGTCGCCTCCCGCGGCAGGAGCGATGCCGGGGTCGCCGCCCGAGATCGGGCCCCACCCACCTGCGGCGCCAGGCGTCACCCCATCCGCGCCGGCACTCGCCCGCCCAGCGCTCGCCACCCCGGCGCCCGCCACCTCGGTACCAGCTACCCCGGCTCTCGCCACCCCGGCAGCGACCTCGACGCCGGCACCCACGCCAACTCCCGGCGGCCACCGCCGACTCCCGCGCAGCCGAGGACCGCCACGCCACCGCCGACTCCCACGCCGCCGAGGACCGCCACGCCTCGGCCGACCCCCACGCCACCACCGACGACCGCGAACCCGCCCGTGGCGGCCCGTCCCCCCGCCGCAGAGGATCGCCCGACGGAGATCATCCGGCCCCCGGACGCCGGCAAGTGAGCGTCACGGCTCCTCCCCCACCACCGCCCACGCCCCCTCCGCCCGTAGAGGAGTGCCCGCTGTGCGGAGCGCCGCTGGGAGCGGAGCAGGAGTGGTGCCTGAGGTGCGGCGGTGCGGCGCGCACGCGCCTGGCGGCGATCCCCAGTTGGCGCACCCCGGTCATCGCACTGGGCGTGGTGATCGTGCTCTCCCTCGGCGCGCTGAGCGCAGCGCTGGTCTCGCTGGCGGGCGGCTCGGCGAGCCCGACGACGAGCGCGGCGACCGGCTCCGCGACACCGATCGTCACGACTCCCGCGGCGGGAGCGACGAGCGCGGGGACAAGCTCCACAGCAGGCGCACCCGCGGCGGCGACACCAACGACGACGATCGGAGCAGCGACCGTTCCGGGGACGACCACACCGGGAGCAACCTCGCCCGCAGCGACGACCCCGCGAACGAGCATCCCGGGGGCAAAACAGCCGGGGACGGGCACCACGACGACGGGCGCCGTGGGAACGGGAAGTGGGACGGGGACAGGAGCCGCAACCGGAACGGGCACCGGGACAGGCACAGGCGCGAAAGCCAAGGGGAACACCGCGCTACAGAAAGTGGTGCAGGAAGCCGAACGCGATCGCGGCACGGCCACGGGCGCACCGGCGGGGTAGCGGTGCCGAGGCGGCGCGGGGGGGACGACGCGAACCTGGAGGTGGACGTGGCCGTCGTGGGTGCCGGCGCGGCGGGCCTCTATGCGGCGTTGTGCGCAGCGCGAGCGGGCGGGCGGGTCGCGCTGATCTCGGCGGCCCCACTGGCGCAGACGGCGAGCTACTGGGCGCAGGGCGGCCTCGCGGCGGCGCTCGCGCAGGACGACAGCCCGGAGCTGCACCTGCAGGACACCGAGCGTGCGGGCCGGGGCGCGACGCGCCCCGCGGCGGCGGAGGTGTTGGTGGCGGAGGCGCCGGAGTGCGTGCGCGACCTGCAGGCGCTGGGAGTGCGCTTCGACGCGGACCGCTTCGGGCGCCTCGCACTGAGCTTGGAGGGGGGCCACTCGGTGCGCAGGGTGGTGCACGCTGGGGGCAGCGCGACCGGCCGGCGCCTGCTGCGCCAGCTCTCCGCGCTGGCCGTGGAGGAGCCCCGGGTGGCCGTGCTCGAGAACGTGCGCGTGGGGGCGTTGTGGCAGCGAGAGGGCGACTCCCCGAGAAGCGTTGGCGGCTCCCACGGCGGCGGAGGGGCGGGGGCGCCCACCGTGAAGGACACGGCGGGGGCACGCTGCGGCGGGGTTGTGTGTGAGGACGGGCGCACGATCGCGGCGCGGGCGGTGGTGCTGAGCACGGGGGGCGCGGCGGCGATGTGGTCGCGCACGACCAACCCTCCCGGCTCGCAGGGGACGGGCCTGCTGCTGGGGCACGCGGCGGGCGCGCGGCTGGCGGACCTGGAGTTCGTGCAGTTCCACCCCACCGCGGTGATCGGCGTGCAGGGCAGGGAGGGCTTCCTGATCACCGAGGCGGTACGCGGGGAGGGGGCGACGCTGCACGACGCGACCGGGGAGCGCTTCGTGGACGAGCTGGCCCCGCGCGACGAGGTCGCACGCGCGATCTGGGCGCGCCTGCGGGAGACGGGAGCGGAGTCGGTGGGCCTCGACATGCGCGAGGTCGACCCGGGGCTGTTCCCCAACGTGGTGGCGGCACTGCGCGAGGCGGGGGTCGACCCGACCCGGGAGCGGGTGCCGGTGGCACCGGCGGCGCACTACACGATGGGCGGGATCGTGACCGACCTGCACGGGCGCTCGTCCGTGGCGGGACTGTACGCGGTGGGCGAGACCTCGTGCACCGGCCTGCACGGGGCAAACCGGCTGGCGTCGAACTCGCTGAGCGAGTGCTTCGTGTGGGCGCGCCGCGCGGCGGCGAGCGCACTGCGGGAGCCCCCCGACCGATCGAGGCCACACAGCCCCAGGAGCTGGGTCGGCCAGCCGGATCGGTGGGGGCCCCACCCACCCGCGGAGGCGCAGGCGGGCCGGCCGGGGGCACGGGGGGCACACAGCCCGCAGGGCCGGGTCAGCCCTACGGGAGGGGCCCCGGAGGGGTGGGTCGGCCGGTGCGCGCCACCCGTCGCGGACGCCGAGACGCGCGCGGCGATGTGGCGCGACGCGGGCATCGAGCGCTCAGCGGAGGGCCTTGAACGGCTGGCCCGGGACCCCCACCCGCTGGCGCGGCTGATCGCGAGGTGCGCCCTGGAGCGCAGCGAGAGCCGGGGGGCGCACCGGCGGGTGGAGCACCCCGAGGCCGACCCCGCGCTCGAGCGCCGCCACGTCGTGGTCGAGGCGGAGGGCGAGCTCACGTGGGAGACGTGGGATTAATTTGCCTCTAACAATCCCCTTTCCCTGGCTTTAGGCAGGGGGTCGATACTCGACGGTTCGCGGGACCGGGCTTTAGGGAGATTTAGGAAGCCCTTCGGTCTTTTGGTGGAACGGACGTGTTTGATCGAGGGAAGGTCGCGGGAGCCGGCGACGTCCCCAAGAAGAGAGCGGCTAAGCAGTCGAGAGGACTGTGGTCGAACGGAGAGCAGCGCGAGAAGGAGGCGAGGGGTTCGCCATGTACCAGTTCAGTCGAGCAATCTACCGGGAGTTGGCCCCTTACATCGTCGCTCCCACCCCGGGCAGCGTCGCGGCGGCGGCGGGCCGCAGCAACCACGAGCACGTGTTGCGCGCGTGCGAGGCGGCGATCGAGCGCCTGGCGACCGACCGCCACTACTTCGCGCGGCCCGAACGGACGCTGTTCTGGGACATCCGCGCGTACTTCCCGATGAGCGCGCAGGCGCGGGTACACGGGGTGGTGTGCCGCTACATGGAGCTCGCGCAGCGGTACCTCGCCCAGAACCCGCACGCGGCACACGCGTCGGTCAGCGACAAGCCGCTGCAGTGCCGGGCGATGACCCGCAAGGGCGCCGCGTGTCAGCGCACGCCGCTCGCACACAACGGGTACTGCCCATCCCACCAGCACCTCGCGGACACCGAGCACCAGGAGCCGATGGCAGCCTGAGGGATTTTTAGGGATCGTCCGCGCGGGTGAGCGCGGCGCACCGGGGAAGTGGGCGCGGAGCCTCCGTGCCCCGCGTCAACGGTAATACGTACAGACCGGGCGTCCGGTTCACTCACCGAGGGCGTGGCCCAGACGCAGCGGTGGGCTCCAGTCCACCGCTGCGGGCGCGGGCTGCCCCGGCGGCCCACTGAACATCCCAAGCGGCCGTAGGCTGGGGGGGTGCTCCTGGGAGTGGATGTCGGCGGGACCTTCACCGACGCGGTGTTGATCGCGCGCCGAGGGCGCCGCGCACACCGCGAAGGTCCCCAGCACCCCCGAGGAGCAGTCCCGCGGCGTCTGGAGGCGGTGCGCGCGGTGCTCGCCGCCGCCGGCGCAGAGGCCGGCGAGGTGGAGCGCTTCGCGCACGGGATGACGGTGGCGACCAACGCCCTGCTGGAGGGCCGCGGCGCGCGCACGGCGCTGGTGGCCACCGAGGGCTTCACCGACGTGGTGGAGCTCGGGCGCCAGGCGCGGCCGCACCTGTACCGGCTGTGCGAGGCCCGCCCCGCGCCGCTGGCGCCGGCGCGAGCTGCGCTTCGGGGCGCCCGAGCGGATGACCCCCGACGGCCCCCTGCGCGCGCTCGACCCCGAGGCGGCGCGGGCGCTGGTGGAGGAGCTGGCGCAGGCGGAGCCGGAGGCCGTCGCGGTGGCGCTGCTGCACTCCTACGCCCACCCCGAGCACGAGCGCCAGCTGGGGGAGCTGATCGCAGAGCGCCTACCCAGCGACGCACGTCTCGCTCTCCCACGAGCTCGTGGGCACGTTCCGCGAGTACGAGCGCGCGGCGACGACCGAGGTCGACGCGGCGGTGTCCCCGCTGCTGGGCTCCTACCTGCGCCGCCTCGGCGCGGAGGCCGACGCGCTGGGGTTGCCCGAGCCCGCGGTGATGCAGTCCTCGGGCGGGCTCACCGACGCCGCGAGCGCCGCGGCGCACGGGGCGCTGACGGTGCTCTCCGGCCCCGCGGGCGGCGTCGCGGGGCGCACTGGCGCTGGCGGAGCTCGCGGGCGAGCGCGACGTGCTGTGCTTCGACATGGGCGGCACCTCGTGCGACGTGTGCGTGATCGAGGGGGGCCGCGTGGCGGAGACCGCGGAGCGCCGTGGTCGGCGGGCCGGCCGCTGGCGCTGGCGGCGCTCGACATCCACACCGTGGGGGCCGGCGGCGGCTCGATCGCGTGGCGGGACCCGGGCGGCGCGCTGCGCGTGGGCCCGCGCTCCGCGGGCGCCGACCCCGGCCCGGCGTGCTACGGACGCGGCGGGGCGCACCCGACGGTGACCGACGCCAACCTGCTGCTCGGGCGCCTGCCCGCGGACGCCCCGCTCGCGGGCGGCCTGCAGCTCGACCGCGAGGCCGCGGAGCGCGCGGTGGGGCCTCGCCGCGCAGCTCGGTACCGACGACGACGCTCGCGACCATCGACGACCGCTGCGACTGCGCTGCGCCGAGGGGATCGTGCGGGTCGCGGAGGCCGAGATGGAGCGGGCGCTGCGACGGTGACCGTGGAGCGCGGCGTCGACCCGCGCGGCTTCGCGCTGATGCCCTTCGGCGGCGCCGGCCCCCTGCACGCCGCGGCGCTCGCGCGGGACTGGGGATGCGGCGCATCCTCTCCCCCGCGCCTCCGGCGTGCTCTGCGCGCTCGGCCTCGCCGCCGCGGCGCCCCGGCGCGACGCGGCGCGCACGGTGATGCTCGCCGGGGAGTCCTTCGACGCCGAGCGCCTGGCCGCGAGAGCGCGAGGCGCTGGTCGCCCGGGCGCGCGCCGAGCTTGGGCGCCGAGGCCGAGCGGGTCGCGGTCCGCTACGAGCTGCGCTACCGCGGCCAGTCCTTCGAGCTGGCGGTCGACGAGGACGACTGCCGCAGCAGTCCTTCGAGCCGGCGGTCGCGGGTGAGAGCCGCCGCCAGCCGCCCGACCCGAGCCCTGCGCGAGGCGTTCGCGCAGGCCCACGAGCAGCGCTACGGCTACCGCGACGACGGCGTGGAGGTCGAGCTGGTCACGATCCGCGCCTCGGCCTGGGGCGCCGCCCCGCGGCTGCGCGCTCGCGCAAGCACACGGTCGAGCCGGCGCCGGGCACCAGGATCGCAGGGCCCGGCGGTCCTGCGCGCTACCAGGGTCCACGTTGTTCGTCGCCGAGCCGGATGGCAGGGCGAAGTCGACGCGCAGGGCACGATGCACCTGCGCCGACCGCTGGAGACCACCGCGAGCGTGACCGAGCCGCCGCTGCCGACCCGATCGAGCTCCAGGTCATCACGGGCGCGCTGCGCGCCGCCTGCGAGGAGATGGGCGCCGCGCTGGTCCGCTCCGCGCACTCGCCCAACATCAAGGAGCGCCGCGACTGCTCCACCGCGCTGTTCGACGCGCGCGGGCGAGATGGTCGATGCAGGCCGAGCACATCCCCGTGCACCTCGGCTCGATGCCTGACGCGGTCGCCGCCGTGCTCGGCGAGGACCACTGCCGCGGGCCTGCCGTGGGTCCTCAACGACCCCTTCGCGGGCGGCACCCACCTGCCCGACATCACGGTCGTCACCCCTGTGTTCGCGGCGGCCGAGCGCGGCGCGCTGCTCGGCTTCGCCGCCAGCCGCGCCCACCACGCCGACGTCGGCGGGCGCGTGCCCGGGTCGATGCCGGCCGACAGCCGCACGCTCGAGGAGGAGGGCGTCGTGATCTCGCCCGGCCCGCTGACGCCGGCGGCGATCGAGGAGCTCGTCGCCAGCATGCGCCAGCCCGCCGAGCGCCGCGCCGACCTGCGCGCGCAGCTCGCCGCCAACCGCATCGGCGCGCTGCGCCTCGCCGAGCTCGCGCGGCGTGCGCGCTCGAGCGCCGCGGACGCGGCCTGCGCGAGGCGATCGACGCCGTGCTCGACTACGCCGAGCGGCGCACCCGCGCCTGCCTCGCCGCGCTCCCCGACGGGACCCGCAGCGCGGAGGACGTGCTGGAGGCGATCGAGGGCGACCTCGTGCTGCGCCTGCGCGCCGCGTGCGCGGGCGAGCGGCTGCACCTCGACTTCGCCGGCTGCGCCGCCCCAGCACTCCGGCAACCTCAACTGCCCGCTCGCGGTCACCCGCTCCGCGTGCTACTTCGCCGTGCGCGTCCTCACCGACCCCGACATCCCGCCCTCCGCCGGCGCGTACCGGCCCGTGGAGGTGCGCGTCCCCGAGGGCTCGCTGCTCAACGCGCTGCCCGCCGGCCACGGCGCGCCCGCCGTGGCCGCCGGCAACGTCGAGACCTCCTCCCGCGTCGCCGACCTCGTGCTCGCCGCGTTCGGCCGCGCGCTGGGGCAGGGCACGATGAACAACCTCACCCTCGGCGACGAGCGCTTCTCCTACTACGAGACCCTCGGCGGCGGCCAGGGCGCCTGCGCTGACGCCGACGGCCCGAGCGGGGTGCACGTCGCGATGAGCAACACCCTCAACACCCCCGTCGAGGCGCTCGAGCGCGAGTTCCCGCTGCGGGTCACGCGCTACGCGCTGCGCCGCGGCTCCGGCGGCGCGGGCGCCCACCGCGGCGGCGACGGGGTCGTGCGCGAGATCGAGGCGCTGCGCGAGATGACCTTCTCCCTGATCACCGAGCGCCGCCGCCACCCTCCTCCCGGCGCGCACGGCGGGGAGCCCGGCGCGCGCGGGCGCAACCTGCTCGACGGCCGCGAGCTGCCCGGCAAGGTCACCGGCGTGCTACGCCCCGGGGAGCGCCTGCGCATCGAGACCCCCGGCGGGGGCGGCTACGGGCCACACCTCCCGGGTGACTCCCACGGGCTTCATGCGAGGCCCCGACGAAAGGTGAGCACGGACCAGGCGCCCTCGACAGGCCCCAAGCGGCCCTCCACGTGACCCTTGTGCGACTTTGTGCGCAATGCAAACGCCCCAAAAAACCGCCCATTTGCAGGGCATTTGGCATTTCCGCCAGGATTTCGTATGTTAAGGGGAGTCGGCTGCCCTCCCTCCGGGTACCGCAGTCAGCAGCACCAGCCCCCGAAAACCTCTTCCCCCCTACGAGACACCATGCCAATTGCTTTGAAGGAATGGGCGGTAACCGTCCGCGCCCTCGCCGAAGGCGAGCAGCTCCTCACCCTGCGCAAGGGCGGCATCCGGGAGGCCGACAAGCACTTCCGGGTGGAGCACGACCGCTTCTTCCTCTACCCCACCTTCGACCACCAACGCAACGACCTCGTGCGCGAGTCCCACCAGCCCGAGCTGCGCCGCGCGCTCGAGGAGGGCGTGTGGAGCGACGGCGAGCCTTCGCTGCAGGCGCTCGCACGCCGGCGGCCGCCTCCAGCAGCCCGACCGCGTGCGCATCCGCGCGTGGGCCGAAGTCGCCGGGCACTTCACGATCAACGACCCCCGCTGCGTGGACGCGCTCTCCCCCTTCTACGTGTGGCGCACCGACTACGCGGAGAAGCGCCTCGCGTGGAAGCCCCGCCACCCCCTGCACGTGCTGCTGCTGCGCACCTACCGCATCCCGCGGCCCGTGACCGTGAAGGTCAGCGAGGAGTACCTCGGCTGCCGCACGTGGCTGGAGCTGCAACGCGAACTCCCCTTCGAGGGCACGCCAGTGCTCTCCGACGACGAGTTCGAGCGCGCCTCAGAGGAAATCGAGACCATCACCCGCGAGGTCGGCTCCGAGCCGGTTCTCGCCTAGCCTGCACCAGCGGACCGCGGCGCGATCGCGAGTCGCAGCACCCAGCGGCGGGCCGCCCGGGCGCCCTCGTGCACAGCCGAGCGCGTCGCGCGCGGCGGGCACGCCGGAGGCCGGGACGAGGATGTCGCGGGGGCCGGCCGCGAGGAAGTCCGGCACGTCGAAGCCTCGCGCGCGGCGCTGCATCGAGGGGATGCCCTCCTCCAGCAGGAGGTTCTGGATGAAGTCGGCCTCCGTCAAGTTGCGCGCCCCGACCACCCGCACGAGCGCGCCCTCGGAGTACTGCGGCTTGATCCTCCGCGCCCGCTGCCACAACTCCCCCAGGGGTTGAGGGACCCCGCCCGCCCCCCTCGGGGCCACCCTCGCCCTCGGCGTACACCAGCGGCATCCTACAGCGCGGGCAGAAGCGCTCGCTCGCGGCGTGCGCGGGGTGGCCGGGTCGGCGGGCCCGCATACCGGACAGACGAGACGCGCCTCCGCCGCCATCGCCTCACCGCACCTGGAGCGGGACCTCCGTGACCTCGCCGTCCTCGATCAGGTAGCAGCGGACCTCCGGCTCCCCGTCGGCGAGCCCCACGATCACCCACTCCACCCCGGGCCAGTTGCGGGCGAAGTTGATGTCGGTCTGCGACGGGTACGGCTCGGTGTGCGTGTGCGAGTGGTAGATCGCACCCATCTCCCAGCCGCCTCGTCGAACTCGTTGATCGCCCGCAGAACATCCTTGCCGTCGATCTCGAAGCGCTTGCAGCGGGCTGGCGTGGCATGTCCCCCGCCCGCGGTACACGCTCTTCGCCCGCGGAGCTCACCGCCGCGAGCGCCCTCGTGCTCGCAGGCGATCATGCCGCAGCACTCCGCGTCGTACTCCTCGCGCGCGTGCGCGATCACGTCGTCCAGGAGCCGGCGGCAGCTATGCACGCATATCGGTCTGCGCGCGGTCGGCCGGCGCCTACCACCACACGGTGGAGTCGAGGTTCTCGATCTCGTCCACTGGCAGCGTGTAGATCCCGCTGGAGAGGTACTTCCAGCCGTCGTCGGCGACGACGAACACGACGTTGCCCTCCTCGAGCTCGCCCGCGATGCGCACCGCCACGCGCGCGATCGCGCCGCTGGAGACGCCCGCGAACACGCTCTCCTCGTCGAGCAGCTTGCGCGTCCACAGGATCGCGTCGCGGTTGGTGACGAAGATCTTGCGGTCCAGCAGCGACAGGTCGATGATCGGCGGGATGAAGCCGTCGTCGAGCGAGCGCAGGCCCTGCACCGGCTCGCCCTGCATCGGCTCGGCCGCGACGATCTTCACGGCGTCGCCGAACGTCTCCTTCAGGCGCCTGCCGTTGCCCATCAGCGTGCCGCCCGTGCCGAGCCCCGCGACGAACGCCGACACCTCGTCGAGCTCCTCGAGGATCTCCAGCGCCGTGCCGTTGTAGTGGGCGGCTGGGTTGGCAGGGTTGCCGTACTGGTAGGGCATGTAGTAGGACGGTCGGCGTGGGCCATCTCCAGTGCCTTCTCGACCGCGCCGTTGGAGCCCTTGGAGCCCTCGGAGTAGACGATCTGCGCGCCGTACATCTTCAGCAGCTGCGTGCGCTCGGGGGTCACGTTCTCCGGCATCACCACCTTCAACCGGTAGCCCTTGCGCGAGCAGATCATCGCCAGCGAGATCCCCGTGTTGCCCGAGGTCGGCTCGAGGATCGTCTGGCCCGGAAGAAGCGCCCCCTTCTCCTCGGCGTCCTCGATCAGCGCGCGCGCCACCCGGTCCTTGACCGAGCCCGGTGGGGTTGCGCGACTCGAGCTTCGCCCAGATCCGCACCCCCGGCTTCGGGGAGAGGCGTGGCAGCTCGATCAGCGGGGTATTGCCGATCGACTGCACGATGTCGCCGTAGCGACCCCCGCAGGGCTTGTTGCGCAGACCCTCCGCCGCCATTACTTCACGGAATATAGCGGTGCTCGCCGGTGGTCAGTGCCTCAGTTTGGTTGGGACCCGCAGACCCGCGAGAGCCATAGTGCATTTGGGCGAACATATATATAGCTACTGGACCTCTCATAACTGCCATCTGGTTGCTACCCACAGGTCCAGTCGCTGATATACACCCAAACTAATACACCACCTCGCCGGTTCCGCCCCACCAGTTCTGTCGAGGACCCGAGTTGCCTGCCCGTCCGCGCCTGGCCGACCGGCCAGTAGGATGCCGGGGATGGGTCGCAACTACGACTACGACTGGCTCGTGATCGGCTCGGGCTTCGGCGGCAGCGTCTCCGCGCTGCGCCTCTCCGAGAAGGGCCACCGCGTCGGGGTCCTGGAGTGCGGGCGGCGCTTCGCCGACCACGAGTTCCCCAAGTCCACCGCGGACGTGCGCCGCTACACGTGGCGCCCGCACCTGGGGATGAAGGGCATCTTCCGGCTGACCCTGTTCCGCGACGTGGCGGTCGTCTCCGGCTGTGGGGTGGGCGGCGGCAGCCTCGGCTACGCCAACACCCTCTACGTCCCCCCCACGCAGTTCTTCGAGGACCGCCAGTGGGCGGAGATGGAGCAGTGGGAGAGCGCCCTCGCGCCCCACTACGCCGAGGCGCAGCGGATGCTCGGAGTCGTCCAGAACCCCCACGACGACCCCGCCGACCAGCTGCTGCGCGAGCTCGGCGAGCACCTCGGTGTCTCCGACACTTATAAAAAGACCCCGGTCGGGATCTTCTTCGGCGCGGAGGGCGAGGCCGGCAGGACCGTCCCCGATCCGTTCTTCGGGGGCGAGGGACCCGAGCGCACCGGCTGCAAACTGTGCGGGCGCTGCATGGTGGGGTGCCCCCACGGCGCCAAGAACACGCTCGTGAAGAACTACCTGTACCTCGCCGAACGCCGCGGGGCACAGGTGATGCCCGAACGCACCGTCGTGGACGTCCGCCCGCTCGGCTCCGCCGACGGCAGCGAGGGGTACGAGGTCGAAAGCGTGCGCTCCGGCGCGTGGGTGCGCAAGGAACGCCGCGTGCACCGCGCGCGCGGGGTCGTCGTCGCCGCGGGGCCGCTCGGCACCAACACGCTGCTGCAGCGCTGCCGTCTCGGCGGGTCGCTGCCGCGCATCTCCGCCCGCCTGGGCGAGCTCGTGCGCACCAACAGCGAGGCGATCCTGACCGTGACCGTCCCCGAGGAGCAGGCGGCCGGCTTCACCAAGCGCGTGGCGATCACCTCGAGCATCTACCCCGACCCCCACACACACATCGAGACCGTCTCCTACGGCGAGGACGGGGACTCGATGCGGATGTTCTACACGCTGCTCGTCGGCGACGGCACCCGTCTGACGCGCCCGCTGAAGCTGCTCGCGCAGATCCTGCTGCACCCCCGGCGCTTTGCCGAGGTGCTGTTCGCCAAGCGGTGGTCGCGGCGCACGATCATCCTGCTCGTGATGCAGACGCTCGACAACGCGATCGCGCTGCGCCCGCGCAAAGGGCCCTTCGGCACCCTGTGGCTGCGCACCGAACAGGACCCCGAGCGCCCCAACCCGACGTTCATCCCCGTCGCCAACCAGGCGGCAGAATGGATCGCCCGACGCACCGGTGGGATCGCCCAGAGCTCGGTGATGGAGGCGCTCTTCAACGTCCCCACGACCGCCCACATCCTCGGCGGCGCGGTGATCGCCCCCGACCCCTCCCGCGGCGTCGTCGACGCCCGCCAGCGCGTCTTCGGCTACGAGAACCTGCTTGTCTGCGACGGCTCGGCGATCCCCGCCAACGTCGGGGTGAACCCCTCGCTTACGATCACCGCCCTGGCGGAGCACGCGATGAGTTACGTGCCCGCGGCTGGTGAGACCGCCGCAGAGCCCGCTGGCGAGCGCGCCGCAGCGTAGCCTCGCGCGCGTCTACCGTCCTAACCCGTCGGTACCGTAGGCGTCATATGGGTACTACAGGCAGGACTTCGATGAGCCAAGTCAAGGCGGAAGCTTCACAGGATGCCGCGAACCTACTCGGGGCGACGTGGCCCCTTGGGGTCCCCGTCGATCCGATCTCGATTGCGAAGAGGACGGGACTTCTGGTTGTTTCCGCCGTTTTGGATGAGGACACGATGGGGGCGTTGATCAAGCAGCCCCATCAGGATCCAACCATCATGATCAATGAGAGCGATAGCGAAAACCGGAAACGGTTCACCTGCGCGCATGAGCTGGGGCATTTCGTCCGACGCTCCGAAGAATCCGAGGAGTACGCGACTGTCGATCTGCGCAGCGGCCTGTCCAAGGCGGGAAGCGATCCCGAGGAGGTCTACGCGAACGAGTTCGCGGCCTGCCTGCTGATGCCTGCCGATCACGTTCGGACCTATCACGGGACGGGACTGAGCGATCTCGAACTGGCGATCCGGTTCAAGGTTTCTCGCGGAGCCATGCAGAATCGACTCAAGAACCTCGGCTTGGCGTTCTAGATGCCTGAGGAGGCCCCCTCTGCCGGAGATGCAGAGCAGGAGTCTCCGATCGACACGCTTCGGCGCATCCTCAATGAGGGCGGGGCCAAGGAGATGCCGTCGGAGTTTCAGCACCTCGACGAGAAGCTGCAACTCCAAGACATCGAACTCAAGCGCGAATACGCCAGACAGGAGATCGAGCTTCGCCGCAACTACGCCCGCGGTCTACTGGTCATCCTCGCTGTTCAGATCGCTGCCGCGGACGTAGTCTTTTGGGTCTTTGCGGAAGTCGGTAAGCAGTGGCATCTATCCGATGGGGTGATCCAGATTTGGCTCGCGGCTGCGGTGGTGCAGGTTATCGGCGTGGTCACGGTCGTCACGCGACACCTGTTCCCGCGCCGCGACGGCAAGCCGCACGACGCTCTGCCCTAGAGCAACAAAGGACGACCTGTCAGAGTCGACTGCGACTGGCCGTCACCGGCTCCGCTGCGCTGACGCTGAGCAACGTCCCGCTGACCATGCGCAGCGTCACCGCCCCGCGCAGCGGGATCAACGCGTTGAGCACGGCGTCTCGGCCGGCACGCAGACGGGCGACGGTCCGCCACGCGTCGCCACGCGCCTCGCGTTGCAACAGAACGGCCTGAGCGGGGCGCATCAGGAGCGCCCAGACGCGCACGTGCCCGCGGTCCACGCGCAGTGGGTCGAACGGCAGGGTGAAGCCACGTAGGAACGGCTTGGGGCGGGCGCCCGAGAGTTCTCCGCCCGGGCCAGGGGTGTAGAGACCGGCGGGTCGCGAGACCGTGATCGTGCCGCCCGTGGGGGTGGCCAGCGGCAGAGCGGGGTAGGGGTCGACCAGGAACTGCCAGTCGGCGAAGGCGACGCCCGCGACCCACAGCCGGTGCAGAGCGCGCGAGATCCACAGCGCCTGCAGGCGGCCGGGAACGCCGTGCGGAGACTGCGGAGCGCTTTCCCAGTTGAGCTCGGTGACCCACACGGGCTTGCGGCCTCGCGGCAGCGCGGTGTGCAGACGCTCGGCCCGGTCGAGCAGGTCTGTGACCTTCGCGATGTCGGAGATCGCCACGTCCTGTGAGGAGTGCGCGGGGGCGTCGGGGCCTTCAAAGGAGAGCGGGTGAAAGGCGAGCACGTCGAAGTGCGGGGGATCGGGACACGCCGCGCCCCCTGTCAGCGCGCCGCCTATCCGCCCACCCCCCGTCCGCGCATCCCCCCTCCCCGCGCCACCTTCCAGGCACAGCAGCCCATCCAGGAACCGCAGCGGGGTCATCCGTCCCACGCCCGCCGGTTCCCCGTTGGGGGCGATGCCGGCCGTGAGCACCACGTCGCTCGGCGCGACCGTCTTGACGGCGGCGTAGAAGGCATTGAGCAGCTGGCGGTAAAGCAGCGGCGAGAACGCCCTCCAGCGCCCCCCCTCCACGACCCACTGCGGCTCCAGGTAGCGGGCGAGGTTGGGCTCGTTCCACGCTTCGAAGAGCCGCACGCGCGGCAGCGCGCGGCCGGGTTGCAGCGGGTCCGGGAAGGAGCCGTCGTAGCGACGCGCGACGGCCGTCGCGAAGGCCCCGAACGCGACCGGGTCAGGCGCCCAGCTGCCCGGGTAGGCGTACGGCCAGCGGTGCGGCGCTTCCGCGAAGGCCGGGGCGCGGGTGACCACCAGTAGCGGGGTCAGGCCGGCGGCGACCGTGTCGCGCACCGCGGCGTCGACCGCGGTGAAGTCGTAGGCGGGGCTCGCCGGATCGCTCGCGTCGAAGCCCGCGGGCGGGTCGGGGCTCACCGTGTAGCGCCATTCCACTGGGATGCGGACCACGCTCGCACCAGTCGCCCGAATGCGCGCAAGCGCCAGTTCGCGAACCTGCGCGTCGCCGCTCATCAACAGCGTGCTGTCGGAGACGCCCCGGGTCAACCCGCCCTTGGGGAACGGGCCGTAGAGCAGCGCGTGGTTCTGGGCGTGCACAAACCATGGACCCGTGAACGGCGGCGAGACTCCCGGCGGCGGTTCCAGGCCATATGGCCGGGGCGGTCCTTCGGCGCCGCCCGCCGAGGGCCGCGGCAGGACCGGCGGCGGTTGCAGCCAGGCGGGGGCGCCGGCTTGCGCAGGGTGAACCTTTTCCGCGCCCGAGCGCGGCGGCCCCTGGGCGCCATGGGCGGCGCTCGCCCCCTGCGCACCCGCGCACGCGACCAGCGCGCCCACCGAGACCAACACGCGCAAGGACGGAGACCGTGGCAGCCGCAAGCCGGCAGGCTAGCGTTGAAGCGTGACGGTGTGCGTTTCGAGGTTCAGCTTGGCGCCGGACTGAGCTTTCAGCGTCGTGACCAACACCACCCGCAGACGGTGGCTGTGGCTGAGCATCCGCCGACCCTTCGTGGTGACGCGGAGCAACACGTTCACATTGCCGGCGGCGGCGGCCGACGCCGACCCGCGCGCCAGCAGCAGTGCGGGCGGCTTGTGCCTGTGCCCGTGGCCCTTGCCGTGCGCCGAGGCGTACGCGGGCACCGCGCCTCCCAACTGGTAGAGGTCCTGCGTGACCGTGCCAGGCTGGTTGATCGTCACCTGATCCAGCCAGCCCGACTTCAACAGCTTGTGAATCGTGGTCCGCACGAGCTTGAGGACCGAGCCCTGCAGCGCCGGCACGGGCGGTGGTGGCGGCGGCGCGGGCGGCACCGGGCAGGCGCCCACCGGGCGGTCGTTCTCGCTGGTGTAGGTGAACGTCGCGCCACCGGCGAGCGAGGTCTTCAGGTGCTCGACCGCACGAACGGTCTCCCCGGGCGCCAGGGGCGTCAGGAAGTTGCCTGCGAAGGACGCGCCCGAGAGCGAGGTGATCTGTGCTTCGCCGCCCCGGCGGTGCGCCGTGTAGGTGGGCTTGGGCACCAGCGTGTAGAAGCTGCCTTCGACTTCCTCGTTTGCCGAGCGCTGGCCGGAGAAGCTCGTGGAGCCCGCGCAGACCGTCGGTTCCATCGAGGGCAGTCCGTCGTAGACGACCGAGCCGACGACGTTGCCGGCCGGAGATTCGAGGTAGACGACGTCACCGACCTGCGGGACCTGTGAGAGCCACGCCTGCCCTTCGGACTCGGTGTCCTGCGCCACGGTCAGGCCGTTGTGAACGATCCGCAGGGTGACCGGAACGTTGTGGACGTGCGGCACGCGGACGGAGCCGCTGGTGGAGAGGATCGATTCTTCGGGCACCGTGCTCTCCCCCTCGACCACCTTGAGCGAGTATTCGGAAGCCTTGGGTTCTTCTTCCGACGCCACGGCGGGGGCGGCGAACACCGCGCACGCGCCGCTCACGAGCAGCGCGACGCACGAGGCGCGTCCGAACACGGGAATGGGGATGCCGCAGACCTTCATGCCGATGCGGTCCCATCGTGCGGCGGCCCACGACGATTGAGCTTTGCAAGAAAACTTGGACGCGGAGCGTAGTGCGCTACCCGCCGGCCATAGCGGGAAGGATCACCAAGGTGTCGCCGTCGCCGACGGCGGTGTCCAAGCCGTCGAGCACGCGCACGTCCTCGTCGTTGAGATACACGTTGACGTAGCGGTTGAGCTCCCCCTCGGCGGAGAACAGCTGGTCCTGCGTGGCCGGGTGGTTGGCGGCGAGGTCGCGCAGTACGTCGCCGACGTTCTCGCCGGCGGCGTCGACCTGCTTCTCGCCGCCGACGGAGGCACGCAGCACCGGGGGAATCTTGATTGTGGCCATCTGAGCGCGCAGGTTACCGGCTGGAAGAGTTGGTCGTCACAGAAGGCCGTGCCAGCGTGCCGCTACCCTGCCGCGGCGCAGAACGCCTCGTAGTCCGGGAACACGCCCATCTCCTCGTCGCGGATCTCCTCAGGCGCGCGCGAGCAGATCGGGCACTCGGGGTCGCGGTGGACTTTGACCTCGGTGAGCGTCGCGCCAAGCGCGTCGTAGAGCAAGAGACGCCCGATCGCGGGGTCGCCGATGCCGAGGATCAGCTTGACCACCTCGGTGGCCTGCAGCAGACCCATCGTGCCCGGCAGCACGCCGAGCACGCCGTTGGCCCCGCAGGAGGGCGCGAGCTCCGCGGGCGGCGGCTCGCGGAAGAGGCAGCGGTAGCAGGGGCCCTCGTAGGGCTTGAAGACCGACAGCTGCCCGTCGAAGCCGAGGATCGAGGCGGAGACAACGGGGATCTGCAGGCGCACGGTGGCGTCGTTGAGCAGGTAGCGGGTGGGGAAGTTGTCGACGCCGTCGACGATCACGTCCCACCCCTCGATGATCTCCATGATGTTCGAGGCGTCGAGGCGCACCGGGAACTTGACGACCTCGACGTCCGGGTTGAGCCCGTGGATCGTCTCCTCGGCGGAGTCCACCTTGGGGATGCCGATCCGCTGCGTGGAGTGGATCACCTGGCGCTGGAGGTTTGAGAGGTCGACCTCGTCGTCGTCGACGAGCCCCAGCGTGCCCACGCCGGCGGCGGCGAGGTACAAGGCGGTCGGTGAGCCGAGGCCGCCGGCGCCGAGCAGCAGCACGCGGGCGTCGAGCAGCTTCTGCTGGCCCTCCGCGCCGATCTCGGGGATCAGCAGGTGGCGCGAGTAGCGCTCGCGCTGCTCGGCGGTGAGCGCGCGGGGGATCTCGACCTCGTAGCCGCGGTCCTTCCACAGCGTGATCCCGCCGGTCATCGAGCGCACGTGCTCGTAGCCCATGTCCTCGATCATCGTGCGCGCCGCGTACGCCGAGCGGATGCCGGAGGCGCAGTAGAGGATCACCTCGGCGGAGCGGTCGGGCACCGCGCTCTCGATCCGCGACTCCAGGTGGCCGCGGGGGATGCTCTTGGCGCCCGGGAGGTGCCCGGTGGCGAACTCTTCGCTGCCGCGCACGTCGACGATCGCCACGCCCTCGCCGATCAGCTCCTTGACCTCGGAGGGATCGACCTCGTCGATGCGGCTCTTGATCTGGCGGAGCAGCTCCGCCGAGGACACGGTCATCTGAAAACTCCCAAACGGTGGTCGGGTTTCATGGACTTCAGAAAGTATAGCGCCTATATGGGTCGATTTAAGACTACCCCCACCCCCACCGACGCCCGCCCGAAGTGCCCCTAAGCCTGCCGAGCCCGGCCCTACATCCACCGCTGCCGGCGCCCACCCAACCAGGTCTCGACGACCCGCAGCTCGTGCAGCCGTTCGGGGGCCACCTCGCGGGGGTCGCGGTCGAGCACGACCAGGTCGGCGAGCATCCCCGGGCGCAGCGAGCCGACGCGGTCGCCGAGCAGGACGTGGTCGGCGGGGTTGCGAGTGAGCGTGCGCAGCGCCTCGTCGAGCTTCAGCTGCTGGAAGGGCCCGAGCACGTCGTCGCTGTCGCGCATCAGGCGAGTCGTCGCGGTGCGCAGGGTCAGGCAGGGGTCGACCGGGTAGAGGGGCGAGTCGCTGTGGCAGGAGCTCGCGAGACCCTGCTCGAGGTCGCGGCGCAGCGAGTGGATGCGGGCGGCGCGCTCGGGGCCGAGCACGCGGTCGCGGAAGGCCTCCCCCCAGAAGTAGACGTCGTCGATCGTGTGGCTCACCGAGAGTCCCAGCGCTGCGGCCTGCGCGATCTGCTCGTCGGCGGCGAGCGTGAAGTGCTCGATGCGGTGGTGCACCGGCGCCGGGGGCGCGTCCGGCTGTCCCTCCGCGAGGAGCGCCGCGTAGCAGCGCAGCGCCTGCTCGATCGCGCGGTCCCCGCTGGCGTGCACGACCAGCTGCCACCCCGCGTCGTGCCAGACGCGCATCGCCTCGCGCAGCTCGGCCTCCTCGTGGATCAGCGTGCCCTCCCCCTGACCGTTCAGGTAGGGCTCGCCCAGCGCGGCGGCGAAGCCCTGGACGCGGCCGTCCGCCCAGTAGGCGATCCCGACCACGTCGTAGCGCTCATCGCCGTCGCCGAGGCTCGCGCCGAGTGCGGTGGCGAGCTCGGGGGTGAACGCCCCGCGTAAGCGGACCGGCGCATCGGGCGCGCGGGCGAGCGAGCGCAGCAGCTCGTGCTCGGCCACGCCCCCGAGCAGACCGATCCCGGGGTCGTACACGGTCGTGCAGCCACGCATCGCGAGATCGCGCAGCGCGCGGGCACCCAGCTCGGCGACGCGCTCGGGGGCCTCCTCGAGCAGGCCGGCTGCCGCGTCCCGATCGATGTCGGCGGCGGCCAGAGCGCTCTCCAGCACGTGCACGTGGGGCTCCACGAACCCCGGCAGCACCGCGTGGCCCTCGAGGTCGACGATCTCGGTGCCGGGCGTGTAGTGGCGTTTGAGCTCGTTGAGGGAGCCGACTCCGAGGATCGTGGAGCCACGGATCGCGAGCGCCTCCCCGACCGAGTTGGCGTCGTCCACAGTGAGGATCGGCCCACCCCGCAGGATCACCGCGCGCTCGGGCTGGGGCGCGCGCGAGAACCTTGCACTCGCGTCGGCCGGCGAGAGCGCGAGCGCGAACGCCGGGACCGCAAGATTGCCCAGCACGCCGCGCACGAGCACGGCAACGCCAGGGCAGGACGTTACGCGCATCTGTGGAGCACCTCTTCCGTGAGTCAGTCTGCCAGGGGCGTCGAACAATACCGTGCAACCGATTACATAACCTCGCCTACGGAGCGTGAGCACTTGCCTCGCTTGTCTCCTACGCTCCATGCTCTCTATGCGTCCGAACCCCCCCATCGGCTCACTCCGACCTCGAGAGCTGTCGCGCTCGCCTCGGTGGCGCTCGCACTCGCGGCGCTGGCGGGGTGCTCGGCGGGCGGGTCCGGCGGCTCGGGCACGGCCAGCTCGGGGGCAGCCGCTGACACCACCTCCTCAGGGGGCGGTCCCTCCGCGACGGGATTCGACGGGGCGCTGCTGCCCGGCAACCTGCGCCCGTACGCGTTCACGCTCACCGACCAGTACGGGCGGCGCGTCTCCCTGCGCGCCCTGCGCGGCCGGGTGGTGGTGCTCGCGTTCCTGTACACGTCCTCGAAGACCACCGCGCCGCTGATCGCCCAGCAGATCCGGGGAGCGCTCGACGAACTGGAAGGCCACACGTCGGGCGTCTCCGCGCTCGCTGTCAGCGTGGACCCCGCGGCCGACACCCCGGCGCGCGTACGGGCCTTCCTGCGCGCGACCTCGCTGACGGGGCGCCTGGAGTACCTGACGGGCAGCCTCGCGCAGCTGCGCCCGATCTGGCGCGCCTATCGCGTCGTGCCGGCCGCCGCCGGGCCGCGCGGGTACGAAGAGGGCGCGTTCGTGGTGGTGCTCGACCGAGCCGGCGCCGCGCGCGTGGAGTTCCCGCTGGAAGAACTCACTCCGGAAGCGCTCGCGCATGACGTGCGCAAGCTGGGCGGCTGATACCCTACCCCCCAGGTAGGTTTTCAAGCGATGATGTTCTCAACCAAGGCCGAGTACGGCGTGCGCGTGATGGTCGCCCTGGCGCAGCGGGCGGCGCAGAGCCCCGACGGCGAGGAGCCGGTCGTGCCGCTCGCGGAGATCGCCGAGCAGGACGGGCTGCCGCAGGCGTACCTCGAGCACCTCGTGGCGCGGCTGCGCAAGGCGGGGCTGATCGAGAGTCGCCGGGGCTCGCGGGGCGGGTACATGCTCGCGCGGCCCGCGCCGGAGATCACGATGGCCGAGGTCGTCGAGGCGCTGGAGGGCTCGATCGCGCCGATCGAGTGCATCTCCCAGAACGCGGACGGGAGCGTCGTGTGCTCGCGCGAGTCCGATCCGGACCACGTGTGCCCGACGAAGCTGCTGTGGACGCGCGTGCGCTTCTCGATCGTGAGCACGCTGATGAACACCACGCTCGCTGACCTGTTGCCGGCGCCGGTCGCCGGTGAGCCGTTGCCCACAATCGCCTGACCCGAAGGAGAATATGGCTGACCTGGAGATTCGTAACCTGCACGTGCGCATCGAGGAGCGCGAGATCCTCAGAGGCGTCGACCTGAGCATCGAGCGCGGGGAGGTGCACGCGCTGATGGGCCCGAACGGGTCGGGCAAGTCCACGCTCGCCAACACCCTGCTGGGCCACCCCGCGTACGAGGTGACGGAGGGGTCGATCCTCTTCAAGGGCGAGGACATCACCGAGGCCGAGCCGCACGACCGCGCGAAGGCGGGGCTGTTCCTCGCCTTCCAGTACCCCGTGTCGATCCCGGGGGTGTCGGTGGCGAACTTCCTGCGCATGGCGATCAACGCCAAGCGCGAGCAGCCGATCAACGTCAAGGAGTTTCGTACGCAGCTGCAGCACGCGATCGAGCTGCTCGACGTGGACCGCTCGTTCACCTCGCGCCACCTCAACGACGGGTTCTCCGGCGGGGAGAAGAAGCGCGCGGAGATCCTGCAGATGGCGATGCTCCAGCCAGACGTGGCGATCCTCGACGAGACCGACTCGGGCCTCGACATCGACGCGCTGCGGACCGTGGCCGAGGGCGTCGAGAAGCTGCACACCGAGCAGGGCCTCGGTGCGCTGATCATCACTCACTACCAGCGCATCCTGCACTACATCAAGCCCCAGTTCGTGCACATCATGCTCGACGGGCGGATCGTGATGGAGGGCGGCGTGGAGCTCGTGGAGCGCCTGGAGCGCGAGGGGTATGACGAAATCCGCCGCGAGTACGGTGGCGTCAGTGTCTGAGGTCGCGGTCAAGCCGGGGCGCCACCGCGAGGCGACGCTGTACCACGCGCTGCACGGGGCCGGCGCGGGCGACGGCCGTTCACTGGAGCAGCTGCGTGAGGCCGCGTTGAGTGTGTACGAGTCCACCGAGCTGCCGGTGTGGCGGCGCTCGGGCTTCTGGACGACGAGCTTCGAGGAGCTCGATCTGGACGCGCTGCAGGTGCGCCACCACACCCCGGGGGAGGCGCTCCCGGAGGTCGTGCGCGAGACGATCCCCGAGCGCCCCCGCGCGGGGCGGATCGTGCAGCTCGACGGGTCCGTCGTGCACGTCGAGCTCGACCCCGAGCTCGCGGCGCGCGGGGTGGTCCTGTGCTCGCTAGAGGAGGCGGCGCGCGAGCACACGGAGGTGTTCACACAGTGGTACTCGAAGCGTCTGACGTGTGAACGCCACAAGCTGGAGGCGGCGAACGCAGCGCTGTGGACCGGCGGCGCGTTCCTGCACGTCCCCGCGGGCCTCGCCGTGGAGGAGCCGTTCGAGATCGTCTACGCGATCGGCGGCCCGGGCGTGGCGCAGTACGGGCGCACGCTCATCGTCGGCGAGCGGACGTCGGACTTCCGCGTGCACGAGTACGACCTGGCCTCTGGCTTCGCAGAACCGGACACCGCCGGGGGCGGCGCTCGGGACTCCAAAGAGGGTGGCGGCCAGGCGCTACACGCGGGGGCGTTCGAGATGTACCTGCAGGACGGGGCGCGGTGCCGCCTCGCACAGGTGCAGGATTGGGGCTCGGGAGAGGTGTTCGACGCCTCGACGCGCTTCGTGAGCGTCGGGCGGAACGCGTACTGCCACTGGCTGCCAGCACTGCTCGGCGGCCACCTGGTACGCCAGCACCTGGAGCTGGCGGTGAGCGAGCCCGGCGGGGACATGGCCTTCCGCGGCCTGTTCTTCGCGGAGGAGAACGAGTTGCTCGACGTGTTCGCGGTGGACCTCCACGAGACCGGCCCCTCCGGTGGCGACGTGCACTGGCGCGGGGCCGCGACGGGCGCGAGCCGCGCGAGCTTCGAGGGGCTGATCCAGATCGACCCGGGCGCGCAGAAGACGCACACGTACCTGCAGATCCACACGATGATGCTCTCCCCGAAGGCACGCGTGGACGCGATCCCCTCGGTGCTGGTCAGCGCCGACGACGTCTCCGCCTCGCACGGCGGCACCGTGGGCGAGCTCGACGAGGACGCGATCTTCTACATGCAGTCCCGCGGCCTCGACCGCACGAGCGCGGTGCGGGTGATCGTGGAGGGCTTCTTCGAGCCGCTGGTGAGCGAGCTGAAGGACGAGCCGCTGGAAGAGCTGGTGCGCGGCAGGATCGCGGCGAAGCTCGCGCGCGCGCGGGAGGACATTGAGGCGTATGCGGCGAGCCGGTGAGGGAACAGCAATTTTAAAAGGACCCCCACAAGGGGGGTCAGGATGGGCGTTCGTTGCACGACCCCGGGGTATGTCCAGCGCCCCAGCCGGTGCACGTGCGAGCGGTTCGGGGGAGCGGGGTCGCGTTGTGCGGAACGGGGGCTCCTACAAGCGGCAAGCCGGCAGGCAGTTGATGTCTTTTTTTTCGCTATTAACCATAGTATATACAGACAGGTAGCTACTATGGTAATTGACGGAAAAAGCACATACATCGCCGAGCGTCCATCAACCACCTCAACGCTCGACGTCCGCGCCGACTTCCCGATCCTCGCGCGCCGCATCGACGGTCGTCCCCTGATCTACCTCGACTCGGCCTCCACCTCCCAGAAGCCGCAGGCCGTGATCGACGCGGTGGCCGAGCATCTACAGGCCCACAACGCGAATGTACATCGCGGCGTTTATACGCTCGCGCAGGAGGCAGATGCCGCATATGACGGCGCGCGCCGGCGGGTCGCAGCGTTCACCGGCGCCGGGGGGGCGGGACCATATACCACGGTCTTCACGAAGAACGTGACCGAGGCGATCAACCTCGTCGCGTATGCGTGGGGCCGCGCGAACGTGAGCGCGGGCGATGCGGTCGTGATTACGCAGATGGAGCACCACGCGAACATCGTGCCGTGGCAGCAGCTATGCAAAGAGCGGGGCGCAGAGCTGCGATATCTGCACGTGGACGAGAACGGAAAGCTCGACCCCGAGCAGCTCGAGCAGGAGCTCGAACGGGGGAACGTGAAGCTCGTGGCGTTCACACACGTGTCAAACGTGCTCGGAACTGTGAACCCCGTCGCGGAGATGACAGCCCGCATCCGCGCCGCGGGCGCCGTCTCGCTCGTGGACGGCGCCCAGGCCGTCCCCCATATGCCGGTAGATGTGAAGGCGCTGGGGGCAGACTTCTACGCGTGGACAGGACATAAGGCGATCGGGCCAACCGGCATCGGCGTCCTGCACGGAAGCCGCGCGATCATGGAGGAGATGCCTCCCTTCCTCACCGGCGGGGACATGATCGCCTCGGTCGACTTCGAGAGCGCGACGTGGAACGAGCTGCCATACAAGTTCGAGGCGGGAACCCCGCCGATCGCGGAGGCCGTCGGCCTGGGCGTCGCGGTCGAGTACCTGAAGGAAATCGGGATGGAGCGGGTCCGCGCCCACGAGCTGGCGCTGACAGCGCACCTATTGACCCACCTCGCCGAAGTACCCGGATTGCGCGTCGTGGGCCCCCCGAGAGCGCAGGACCGCGGCGGCCTCGCGTCGTTCACGATCGAGGGGATGCACCCCCACGACATCGCCGAGCTGGCGAGCCGCGAGGGAGTGTGCATCCGCGCCGGCCACCACTGCGCGCAGCCATTGATGCGATGCCTGCACCTCGACGCCACCGCACGGGCAAGCGTGGGGATCTACACCACCCCCACGGAGATCGACGCGCTGATCGACGCGCTGCACGCGGGCCGCGAGGTCTTCGGGCTGTGAGCACCACCGAGCCCCGCGGACGGACCCTCCGAGTCGCGACGCCTTCCGTACACGGTTCGCTGGCCAACCTTCGAGCAGTCGCGAGGCGCGAGCGCTGATGGACGACCTATACCGCGACTACATCCTCGACCACTACAAGCGCCCCCGCAATTTCGGCGGGGAACTGGAGCCCCACGACCTGGAGGCGATCGAGCACAACCCACTCTGCGGCGACGAACTCAGCGTGCAGATCCGCGTCAAGGACGGCCGCATCGACGATCTCCGTTTCGACGGCCACGGCTGCGCGATCTCCCAGGCCGCCGCCTCGATCGCCTCCGAGGAGCTGAAGGGCATGGAGCTCCAGGAGGTCGGCGCGCTCGGCGCCGACTGGATGCTCGACCTACTGGGAATCCCGGTCTCGGCCACCCGGCGCAAGTGCGCGCTCCTGAACCTCAAGGTCGTGCGCGGCGCCGTCAGCGGCGACCACGACTGGCCGGTCTGACCGGACACCGACTTCGCGAGGTTCACCGAGCTGCGCTGGGAGAACCCGCTGCAGGGACACTGACCCCACGCTCCCAGCCGCGGCTCAGTGCTTCTTCTTCTTGGAGTGAGACCCGGTCTTCCGCTTGTGCTTGGAACTCTTCTTCCCCTTCTTCGCGTGCTTCGCCTTGCCACAGCCCGTGACTTCGATCTTCGTGGTCTCGTGAATTTCCGCGCCGTTCTGCGCGACGAATTCGGTCGGCATCGACAGCTTGTCCTTGCAGAGGTTCCCGTTCGCGGCGAGCGCGGAGAACTGACCCTGTGGGAGCGTCAGTTCGAAGCTGCCGACGGGCGCGTCGGGCACCGTCTTGAACGTGCTGCTCGTGATCCCCGCCTTGTCGATGAACGTCGTCCCGACCAGGTCGATCGTCACGCCATAGCCCTGCAGGACCAGGACCAGCGACGGGAACGCTTCGCCGCCGTGCGATACGAAGTACGCCGGGCCTTCCAACGGGACCGGGACCAACGGGGTGATCGCCTTCGCGTGGCCGACGATCGACGCCACGGGGCAGCCCGCGGGGTTCGCTTCGAACTGCGCGCTGGAGCACGCCTTCTGCAATGTCGTCAACCTTGAGGGGAGCTGCTTGGGGAGTTCGACTTTGACCCTCGCGATGTTCGCCTGCGTGTCCTGCGGCGCATTCGGGTAGGAGAGGTTCACGTGCAGGCTCGCGCCGTTCGCCCGCGAGGTCATCCCGGACGTCGAGACCGCGAATTTCGGCGCGAACTTCAGGATCGCGCAATTCGTGACCTGGTAGGGCACCGACACCGGCGAGCTTGCGCCTTCGGTGCTGTAGATCGTGCCGGTGATCGTCTTCGGGTTGCAGTTGGTGGGGTTGAACGTGAACCCGGGCCGATCGACGTTCACGTTGACGTGCTTGATCTGCAGCGGGATCCCGTCGATGATCGTGGGGATCGCGTGCGGGGAGCCCGGCGGGTCGGTCGTGATCGTCAGTTCCGCGGTGTGGGGTCCACTTCGATCTTCGCGCGTACCACCACCGGCTTGCCTTCCTGCAGGACGAACGGCCCGACCGCCGCGGGGTTGACGATCGACAGGCCGAACGGCGCGCCCTCATACGGGCCGGTGATGTAGACCTTCCCGCCCGTCACGCTGAACGGGTCATCGCCCAGCCCGACGCTGACGACCGTTTCCCCGATCTGGCTTTCCGGGCCGCACGTGCCCGCGTTCGCCTGTTCTTCGCCGCAGAGCTTCACGCCGGCGAGCAGTCCGGAGACCCCCGCGGGGTAGTGCAGCTTCACCGAGGAGAGCGTCTGCTGGCCATCTTCGCGCGATAGCGTCGTCGTCAGGTTGCTGTACGCGCCGGCGTTGATGTTCGTCGCGCCCGACTCGAGCGTCGGTTTGAACGGCAGCGGATCGGAGCACGGCAGCGTTTCGACCCCCGACGGGCCCTCGACCTCGGGGCCGGAGGTGATCTGGAAGCTCGTTTCCGGGCGCACCGACGGCGTCCCCGACCACGGCGTGAACACCGCTTCGGTCTTGTACGTCCCGCACAGCGCGGGGGTCGTCAGCGGCGCCCTGGCGGTCCCGAAGAACTCGAGCTGCAGGTCGGTGAACGGCAGCGCCGGCGTGTTTTCAAACGTCGAGACGAGCTGCCCCGTTTCCGGGTTCGGCGTGACCTTCCCCGGAATCTTGACGATCACGCCCGTGATCGGTTCTTCGGCGACGAGGTACATCGCCACGAGCGAGGAGAACGGGTTTTCCGGGACACCCACAAAGTTCTGCGGCGCCGCCAGGTACACCTCGCCTTCCAGTTCGTGTTCCAACAGCGGCGTCTTGATCTTCACATTCGCGATCTTCGACGCGTTCGGGCACGACGGGGGCGTCGGCGTGAACTGCGCCGTCTGCACGCCCGGTTCGGCGGTCGGGTCGAGTTCCTTGAAGCCGGTGAACCCGATCTGCGCGAGCGAGCACGCCTGCAGCCCATCCGACGCGCCCGGGCTGATCTGCACACCCGGAGGCAGCGCAACCGTTGTGTCCCTCACATCGGACTCGGCCAGCCCCACGGGGTTTTCGGTCGTTTCCTGGGGAACGTGCAGATGGACGTTCAAACCCGTCGGCGTGCTCCCCGCCGTCCCGTCCGGCGTCACGTTGACCGTCGGGCTGAAGTCGAGTTTTTCACAGCCCAGGAGCTTTGGCAGCGACGCGCTCTTCGAATGGAAGGCCCCTGGTTCCTCCCAGTCGTCGACGCTGAGCGTCGCGGTGCGCGGCGTCCCGCACGATGTCGGGTTCGTCAACAACGGCACCAGCGGCGTCTGCGTAGGGCATTCGCCACGTGAGAAAACGTTGCTGGCGCCCCCTTCCAGTTCGTCTTCGCCTTCACGCAGGCCCCCACCGACTTCTTCCAACAGGGTGCCATGAAGCTCCTCGCCCAGGCATGATCCACGCAAGTCGTTGTGGGCCGGGGACGCGGGCACTCCCCAGATCGTCACCTTGTTCGCGATCACAAGCACTGCCTCGCCGATGTCGGCCACGTGGACCGTCAGGCCATAGTCCGTGCCGGCCCGAGGCGAGGTGTCCAGGAAGACAGGCAGGTGTCCAGCTGCGTTGAAAGCGAACTCAGCCGCAACACCTTTCGGGGGCACCAGATTGTAGACCGGGTCGCTGGTGACAAAGAAGTTTTCGGGTTCTTCGGCGATGTCGTTGAAGGTGGTAGAGATACCGATAGATGTTTCGTTCGGACATGCTGGGGCGCCGTCGGGCAACTTGGCTATGAATGCCTGGTAGCTGCACCTCGGTACGGCGGTCGGGTCCCCGACGAAACCGGGTGGCAGTTCCAGCCTGAGATCCTTGATACGGGCGCCCTCCGCCACAGCACTTTGCGTGGGCTCATTCAATACGAAGGTCGTCGTCAGCCCGTAGGGGTGCGACCCGGCCTGCACATCGGGTGCGCCGCTCTGGTTGCGCGCCGAGATGGCGAACCGCTGCAGGCCGAATTCGGCTTCGGCCATCGCGGGCGCGGCGGTGAACGCGAGCATCGCCAACAGCGAAGCGAGAATCAGAAGAGAGACCTTGGCAGGCCTACGGGTAGTTTTGATGGTGGTCATCGACCTGCCCTCCGGTTGGTCTTCTTGGTCTTTGCTCTTCTTTTTCTCGCTTTGGATCTCTTGACGCACTTTCCGTGGCTTAGCTTCCTTCCTTGCTTGCACTTCACCGCTATCTTCGAAGTGACTTTCGGTGTCTGCGACGAGGGTTCCGGCGTGAGATTCCCGGCGCCGGAGAACGTCGCGCTCGCCGGTGCCCCGAAAAGCGCAGGTTGGGGAGTCGGGGGAGGTTTACACGAATCGCCGTTGTTGCACGGTGGCGGAGAGACCGTCACCGGGAATCCCCCACCGACCCTCGCGTCGTACACCACAACATCGTTGCTCGTATCTTCCGGCAGGAGCTGATCCGCGGTCGCGAAGAACACATTGGCACTGTTCGGGCTCGCGTCGAGGAAGAACGATTCATAGCCGCCCGCCACGTCGGAGATCGCATAGATGTGGCCACCCTTATACTCATACACGTTCTTACGGCCATCGCTGGCATGAGGAACAAGCGCATCCCGGCTGTCGAAGAACAGAGTCCCGTCTTCGGCGAGATTACGCGGCCGATACTCGCTCACCCCTGCTCTACTGGAACTGGTGTCGATGTCCGATGGGCCGATCGGGCGCGCACCGCTCGGATTGCAGGATGCGCATACCAGGCGGTCCGTTCCGGCGTCGTAAAGATAGACCTCAGGACACCTACCAGTTTCCCGAACGCCACTCCCTGATATTTCTCCTTCGCACTCGCCCGATTCGGCCTGCTCGTTGTCATAGCCGGTGAGGCTTCGTTCCGAGACGAAAGCCAGGTGCGTTCCATCCGGCGTCACGACAGATCGAGTCACCTCCGGATTGACAGGTATTTGAGACGCCCCCCCGTACCCCCAATCTAGGCTGTCCCCGCCCTTTGGTTCGAAGTACCCTCTTTCGCTGCCGTGGGGCGCGAGCGTCGCGATGAACGCGGGCGCACCGCCATCGTGGGAGACATACAGGTTCGGCGCTCCCGCGAGCGCACCCGCGGCAAGGTCGCCCTCGGCGACGAAGTACACGTATGAGCCGTCTTCGGAAATCTGCGCCACACCCTGCTCCGCGGCGCCGTCGCCGGCTTTGTCCACACTGAGATCGGTCAGCCGCCCAGGCTTGCCGGGTTCGCTCGACAGTTCGTATTCGTAGAGGTTTGCCGCGTTGTCTTCCGGGCCGGTGTAAGCGTCTTCGGTCAACTCCGCCTTGCTCAACCAGACACCGCGGCACGGGGATTTGATTCGATGAACCAGTCGGTCGCGTCCTGTCCTTCCGTATCGAGTGGTGAGACCATCTCATACGCGCGACATTCCGGGAGCCTCAACCCATAAGGCTGTTCGGCGCGACGCTGTTCGTTGGGACAGGTTTCCGGAGCACCCGGGGGCATCGAGGTCGTGAAGGTCTGATCGGGGCCGTAGAACGTTTCGATTTCATCGACGGCCACAACACGGTAGTGGTAGGTCGTGCCCGGCTGCAGGCCTTTCAACCCCACGCTCACCGTGACGGGACTCGTACCCGCACCGATCCCTTCGCTCGGCGCCGGCAGGCTCGTGCCGTGCGAGACGCTCGAGGTATACGGGGTCGTGTCGTATTCGAAATGATAGCTGGTATTCGATTCGTTCGGGTCGATGCTCGCCTGCAGCGTCGCGGCGCCCGTTTCGATACCCAGGGCCTGCTCTTCGGCGATCCCGGCCCCGAGGGTCCTGAACGTCACCGGCGAGCCGACCGCCGTTTCGCCCGCCGCGTTGCGCTCGAGCAGGCAGAACGTGTACTGCGACCCCGCCTCCAGGCCCGTCACCGGCGCCTGCACCGCTTCCTTCGCGCCCCCCGCCGCCGTAGTCACAGGCGTCGCTTTTTGTTCCCAGCTAGGCGTCACCTTTTCTTCCGCCAGTTCACCGCCCTGGCATTCGCTCGGGGACTGCCGGTAGAGAAATGCGTAGGTGGCAGGTTCGCCCGCAAGCGTCGCGGCAGGGCTCAACACGCCGTTCACCGTCGCCGTGGTCACCGCGATCGAACTCGCGGCACCCGTTTCGGGGGTTTCCAACGCGGTCACGAACTTCACGGGCGGGCTCAACGTCGACCCGCCCACGGTCGTGATACGCAGGCAGGCCGTGTACCCGGCGTTGGGCCTGAGCCCCGTCAACGTTTCCGCAGGGAGCTTTTCTTCCCCGCCGCCCAGGGACACGCCCGGTGTCGTCGTGCTGCCCCCTTCGCAACCGCTGCCTTCGGCGTACAGGAATTCGTACGTGCCAGTTTCGTAGGTGCCCGCAACGCCTTTTTTACCGGGGTTCAGGACACCGTGGAGGGTCGCTTCGACCGCTTTCGCAGGCGATTCCACCGTGAGCGCCGGAGCTTCCGGGGCAGCCGCCAGCGCCGGGGCGCTCGCGAAGGCCAGAGCGCCAAGCATCGCGGCAAGAACCGCCAGCACGGCGCGAGCACGACGACGCGCGAGCACGCCGATCCCTTGGCCGGCTTTGGGCGCACCACTCCCGTCGAAGGCAAGCACGCGAGCAGACCCGGCGACACCGAGGCGGTGCAGCAGGGACATCAGGGCATTGCGTGACTCACTCATGAATATGCCTTTCTTGGTGGTGTGGTGCAGTCGGTCGGGTTGAAACGCCGTCGCGGCGTCCCAGATACGGAAACAAGGACCAATTCACGCCAGGTTTCGCGCCGCGAAGCCCGGAAACGCGGGCGATTCGGGCGGCGGGCGAGTGTTCCATCGCCGGCTCTGCGTACGGCTGCCATGCTGGTCGCTGCCACCATCCACATCCTCTGCGAGGACAATCCCTCGCTGGGGACGGCCGTCGTCAACGGCCTGCTCGCGTGGGCGACCATGCTGGGCGGCGGCACAGCGCTCGGCGCCGGGCTTCTGGCCGCGCCGATGGCGCTGGACAGCACCCGCGCGGACGTGCGCGCCGATCTGATCAACCGCGGCATGGGCGCCGGGTTTCTCATGGGCATGGCAGCCGGTGTGGTGCTGTTCTTTGTCTTCGTTGCTAGAGTGGTCTCATGACCGACTATGACCGCTACGACTTCGCCATCTCGATGCTGATCAGCCTGATCATGGTGGGAGCCTTGGTGCTCGGCGCACCCTTCTGGACCGCGTACCTGTTCCTCGCGGTCGCGGTCACGATCACGGTGTACCGCCACTTCGGCTTCCTGATACGCCGGCGGTAGAGCGGCCGATTGGGTGGGCCGACCGAGCGGTCTCATGCCGCCGCCCGCCCAAGGTCGCCTCTGAGAGTCAGCTGCGCGGTGACACGCTCACCCAACGGGGTGAGGCTCACGCGTTCGGCTCGCCTTTCGCGTGCCCCTCGCCCATGTTCGCGAGCAGCCCAAGCCGCTCCAGACGCGCCAGAAGCTTCGAGACCTGCCCCGGGTCGTGGATCCCCGCGCGGGTCGCGACCTCACGGTTGCTCGCCCCCGGGCGCTCCCCGACGCCCTCGAGGACCCGCGCGGTGCGATACGTCAGACGCATCGAGACACCCTCCAGCGGATCGCGCACAGCGGCGCCGGCCAAGGCCGAGCCGGCGGGCGCCGCCCCGGGCGCCGCGAGTGCTGGCCGCGAGAGCTCGCGGCGGGCCGCGGCGGTACCCATATAGGGCAGCACGATCATCCCCGTCAACTCACCCAGTAGATCGACGAGCGGTTTACGTTCACCCCGCAGCAGCCGCGCATAGACGATCGCGAACGCCGCGCCGACGACACCCTCCGCGGTCAACGGCGTGCACCGCTCGCCGCGCGCACCCTCATTGCGACCCTCGTCCACGACCGTCGCCAGGCCCGCGAGGATCTCATCGCGGCGCTTCAACACTTCCGGGCCGCCGCGCAACGCCTGGATCACGCACACGCGCGCGAGCATCGGCTCGCGGTCCAGAAACGAGAGGATCGCCCACAACCCCGTGCGGACCCGCTCACGCCACGGAAGGCCCTCCACGCCCGCGCGGGCCACCTCCCCCACGATCAACGCGACCACGTCCTCCAATACCGCGATCAGGCACTCTTCGCGATTTGAGAACAACTCGTAGAATGTACGGCGCGAAACTCTCGCGCGATGTGTCACATCGGAGACCGTGGTGTCCGCGTAGCCGAGCTCGTCGATCGCCTTGACCGCCGCCGCCAACAATCGCGAGCGCTGAATCTCGACTATCTGCGTGTGGGATACGCCCTCGCCCGCGGCACCGTCCGCCGCCCTGGGCACCGGCCAGCGCCCGCCCCTGCGCGCCCCCGACACCGGCGCAGCCCGACGTGTCACCGCGCGCGCGGGCATCAGATCTCCCCCCCGGTGAGGGCCGGCCGACAAAACGCATCGATAAACCTTCCCCGCGCGGGGGAACCCGGACGGCCCGTTAAGGCCGGGCGGTTGGGGCTTCTACGGTTTGGCCGAGAAGCTGAAGAGAGAGAGAGAGAGAGAGAGATGCATCAGACCGCTGATGCATCTAGCAAGAACCCCATCCGGGGCCGCGCACATATCCGGCACGTTATTCCCTCTCGAAACCACGCTAACCAATCTCCCTCATACGTTGTGACCCAGTCCCTCGTCCCAAGCCCTCTTCCTGCAAGCGCTTGATGTCAACCACAAGACGGGATGACCCAAACCAGACCCTATGTTGCCCGGCGCTCCACCCTCAGTGGACACCGACACGCCCACATGTAACCACATCGGTAACGCGATGTCAAGCCCCAAGCGCGAAGTCGCGCTCGGAGGCCCACGCCCGCGAGTCCTCGGCGCCATCGGCAGGGTCGCGACCGGGGCCCGCCTGGGCCTCTTGAACCACGCCCCGGGGCCGCGCTGCGAACGCCGCTGGGGCCGCCCCGGGGCGGCCCTAATCCTCTTATGACTATGGTAATATGACCATAGTCATGTCTCCTCGCACTGTATCCGCAAGCCAGTTCAAGGCCCAGTGCCTCGCCATGCTCGACGAGGTCGCCGCCACCGGAGAGGAGATCACGGTGACCAAGCGAGGCCGTGCCGTCGCCCGGGTCCTCGCCGTGAGCGAGCCGAAGAGCCTGCGCGGATCGGTCACCTACCACGTCACCGACGAGGAGCTCATCGAGCCGATCGACGTCGAATGGAACGCAGCCTCCGATTGATCGTCCTCGACACGCACGCTTGGCTGTGGTGGCTCGACGCGCCCGATCGCCTCTCCGACGTCGCCAGAGAGGCGATCGACAGCGCGTCGCGCATCGGCATCTCGACGCTGAGCGCCTGGGAGATCGCCACGCTGACGGGACAGGGACGTATCTCGCTCGACCGCGAGGTGGGCCCCTGGGTCAGACAGGCGCTCGCACACGAGCGCGTCGAATCGCTAGCGCCCGACCACGAGGTGGCGGTCGCAGCCGGGCTGCTCGACGCGAGACGCTTCCCGGGCGATCCCGCGGACCGCTTGATCTACGCGACCACCCGGGCCCTGCACGCCACCCTCGTCACACGCGACGCGGCGATCCGCGCCTTCGACCCCGAGCTGACCATCTGGTGAAGCGGAGGCAGCCGGTGCCGTCACCCTTGGACTGGCCGGCCTGACGACTCACAACAGGCGTCCGAATCTTCAACCGTCGCACTGACCCGCTTGGATTCATCGCCGCAGAGGCGCATCGCGATGCTTCGTCATGCGCATCGCGATGCTATGATGTGCTGGTGCGCACCACCGTGAACCTCGCAGACGACGTAACCGCCGCGGTCGAGCAGCTGCGCCGCGAGCGCTCGCTCGGCCTGAGCGAGGCGGTCAATGAGCTGGCGCGCAGCGGCCTCGCTCGCCAGGGCGCCTCCCGCCCCAGGTTCGTACAGCGCACCCACGAGCTCGGCCTCACGGTCGACGTGACGGACGTGGCCGAGGCGCTGGAGCAGATCGAAGGACCCGCCTGGCGCTGATGCTGCTCGACGCGAACCTGCTGCTGTTCGCCGTCGATCGAGAGAGCCCCTTCCACACGCCCGCCCGGGAGTGGCTCGAGGACGTCCTCAACGGCGACCGGCGCGTGGGCCTGCCGTGGCAATCGCTCGCCGCGTTCCTGCGCATCGCCACCCACCCAGGTGCCTCCAAGCAGCCACTCGGCCCCGACGAAGCATGGCAGCAGATCGAAGCGTGGCTCGCGTGCGAGGTCGCCTGGGTACCGGTGCCGACGGACCGCCACGCAGCGGTCCTCGGCGACCTCGTCAAGCGCTACCAGCTACGGGGCAAAGTAATCACCGACGCGCAGCTCGCCACCCTCGCGCTCGAGCACGGCCTGACCGTCTGCTCGGCGGACACCGACTTCGCGAGGTTCACCGAGCTGCGCTGGGAGAACCCGCTGCAGGGACATTGACCCCCCGCTCCCAGCCGCGGCTCAGTGCTTCTTCTTCTTGGAGCGAGACCCGGCCTTCCGCTTGTGCTTGGAGCTCTTCTTCCCCTTCTTCGCGTGCTTCGCCTTGCCACAGCCCGTGACTTCGATCTTTGTACTCTCGTGGATTTCCGCGCCGCTCTGCGCGACGAATTCGGTCGGCATCGCCAGGTTCTTGTCCTTGCAGAGGTTCCCGTTCGCCGCGAGCGCCGAGTAGGGGCCCATCGGGAGCGTCAGTTCGAAGCTGCCGACGGGCGCGTCGGGCACCGTCTTGAACGTGCTGCTCGTGATCCCGGCCTTGTCGATGAACGTCGTCCCAACCAAGTCGATTGTCACGCCGTAGCCCTGCAGCACGAGGACCAGCGACGGGAACGCTTCCCCGCCATGGCTGACGAAGTACGCCGGGCCTTCCAACGGGACCGGCACCAACGGCGTGATCGCCTTCGCGTGCCCCACGATCGACGCCGCCGGGCAGCCCGCGGGGTTCGCTTCGAACTGCGCGCTCGAGCACGCCTTCTGCAACGTCGTCAACCGCGAGGGGAGCTGCTTGGGGAGTTCGACTTTGACCCTTGCGATGTTCGCCTGGGTGTCCTGCGGCGCGCTCGGGTAGGAGAGCTCCACGTGCAGGCTCGCACCGTTCGCCCGCGAGGTCTTCCCGGACGTCGAGACCGCGAATTTCGGCGCGAACTGCAATACCGCGCAGTTGGTGACCTGGTAGGGCACCGAGACCGGCGAGCTTGCGCCTTCGGTGCTGTAGATCGTGCCGGTGATCGTCTTCGGGTTGCAGTTAGTGGGGTTGAACGTGAACCCGGGCCGATCGACGTTCACGTTGACATGCTTGATTTGTAGCGGGATCCCGTCGAGGATCGTCGGGATCGCGTGCGGGGAGCCCGGCGGGTCGGTCGTGATCGTCAGTTCCGCGGTATGGGGGTCCACTTCGATCTTCGCCCTTACCACGACCGGGCGGCCTTCCTGCAGGACGAACGGGCCGGCCGCCGCGGGGTTGACGATCGACAGGCCGAACGGCGCGCCCTCATAGGGGCCGGTGATATAGACCTTCCCGCCCGTCACGCTGAACGGGTCATCGCCCAGCCCGACGCTGACCACTGTTTCCCCGATCTGGCTTTCCGGGCCGCACGTGCCCGCGTTCGCCTGTTCTTCGCCGCAGAGCTTCACACCGGCGAGCAGACCGGATACCCCCGCGGGGTAGTGCAGCTTCACGGAGGAGAGCGTCTGCTGACCATCTTCGCGCGAAAGCGTCGTCGTCAGATTGCTGTACGCCCCGGCGTTGATGTTCGTCGTGCCCGACTCCAGCGTCGGTTTGAACGGCAGCGGGTCGGAGCACGGCAGCGTTTCGACCCCCGACGGGCCCTCGACCTCGGGGCCGGAGGCGATCTGGAAGCTCGTTTCCGGGCGCACCGACGGTGTGCCCGACCACGGCGTGAACGACGCTTCGGTCTTGTACGTCCCGCACAGCGCGGGGGTCGTCAGCGGGGCGCGGGCGGTCCCGAAGAACTCAAGCTGCAGGTCGGTGAACGGCAGCGCCGGCGTGTTTTCGAACGTCGAGACGAGCTGCCCCGTTTCCGGGTTCGGCGTGACCTTCCCGGGGATCTTGACGATCACGCCCGTGATCGGTTCTTCGGCGACGAGGTACATCGCCACGAGCGAGGAGAACGGGTTTTCCGGGACACCCGCGAAGTTCTGCGGCGCCGCCAGGTACACCTCGCCTTCCAGTTCGTGTTCCAGCAGCGGCGTCTTGATCTTCACGTTCGCGATCTTCGACGCGTTCGGGCACGACGGGGGCGTCGGTGTGAACTGCGGGGTCTGCACGTCCGGTTCGGCGGTGGGGTCTAGTTCCCTGTAGCCTGTGAACCCGATCTGCGCGTTCGAGCACGCCTGCAGCCCATCCGACGCGCCCGGGCTGATCTGCACACCCGGAGGCAGCGCAACCGTTGTGTCCCTCACATCGGACTCGGCCAGCCCCACGGGGTTTTCGGTCGTTTCCTGGGGAACGTGCAGATGGACGTTCAAACCCGTCGGCGTGCTCCCCGCCGTCCCGTCCGGCGTCACGTTGACCGTCGGGCTGAAGTCGAGTTTTTCACAGCCCAGGAGCTTTGGCAGCGACGCGCTCTTCGAATGGAAGGCCCCTGGTTCCTCCCAGTCGTCGACGCTGAGCGTCGCGGTGCGCGGCGTCCCGCACGATGTCGGGTTCGTCAACAACGGCACCAGCGGCGTCTGCGTAGGGCATTCGCCACGTGAGAAAACGTTGCTGGCGCCCCCTTCCAGTTCGTCTTCGCCTTCACGCAGGCCCCCACCGACTTCTTCCAACAGGGTGCCATGAAGCTCCTCGCCCAGGCATGATCCACGCAAGTCGTTGTGGGCCGGGGACGCGGGCACTCCCCAGATCGTCACCTTGTTCGCGATCACAAGCACTGCCTCGCCGATGTCGGCCACGTGGACCGTCAGGCCATAGTCCGTGCCGGCCCGAGGCGAGGTGTCCAGGAAGACAGGCAAGTGTCCAGCCGCGTTGAAAGCGAACTCAGCCGCAACACCTTTCGGGGGCACCAGATTGTAGACCGGGTCGCTGGTGACAAAGAAGTTTTCGGGTTCTTCGGCGATGTCGTTGAAGGTGGTAGAGATACCGATAGATGTTTCGTTCGGACATGCTGGGGCGCCGTCGGGCAACTTGGCTATGAATGCCTGGTAGCTGCACCTCGGTACGGCGGTCGGGTCCCCGACGAAACCGGGTGGCAGTTCCAGCCTGAGATCCTTGATACGGGCGCCCTCCGCCACAGCACTTTGCGTGGGCTCATTCAATACGAAGGTCGTCGTCAGCCCGTAGGGGTGCGACCCGGCCTGCACATCGGGTGCGCCGCTCTGGTTGCGCGCCGAGATGGCGAACCGCTGCAGGCCGAATTCGGCTTCGGCCATCGCGGGCGCGGCGGTGAACGCGAGCATCGCCAACAGCGAAGCGAGAATCAGAAGAGAGACCTTGGCAGGCCTACGGGTGGTTTTGATGGTGGTCATCGACCTGCCCTCCGGTTGGTCTTCTTGGTCTTTGCTCTTCTTTTTCTCGCTTTGGATCTCTTGACGCACTTTCCGTGGCTTAGCTTCCTTCCTTGCTTGCACTTCACCGCTATCTTCGAAGTGACTTTCGGTGTCTGCGACGAGGGTTCCGGCGTGAGATTCCCGGCGCCGGAGAACGTCGCGCTCGCCGGCGCCCCGAAAAGCGCAGGTTGGGGAGTCGGGGGAGGTTTACACGAATCGCCGTTGTTGCACGGTGGCGGGAGACCGTCACCGGGAATCCCCCACCGACCCTCGCGTCGTACACACAACATCGTTGACTCGTATCTTCCGGCAGGAGCTGATCCGCGGTCGCGAAGAACACATTGGCACTGTTCGGGCTCGCGTCGAGGAAGAACGATTCATAGCCGCCCGCCACGTCGGAGATCGCATAGATGTGGCCACCCTTATACTCATACACGTTCTTACGGCCATCGCTGGCATGAGGAACAAGCGCATCCCGGCTGTCGAAGAACAGAGTCCCGTCTTCGGCGAGATTACGCGGCCGATACTCGCTCACCCCTGCTCTACTGGAACTGGTGTCGATGACCGATGGGCCGATCGGGCGCGCACCGCTCGGATTGCAGGATGCGCATACCAGGCGGTCCGTTCCGGCGTCGTAAAGATAGACCTCAGGACACCTACCAGTTTCCCGAAAGCCACTCCCTGATATTTCTCCTTCGCACTCGCCCGATTCGGCCTGCTCGTTGTCATAGCCGGTGAGGCTTCGTTCCGAGACGAAAGCCAGGTGCGTTCCATCCGGCGTCACGACAGATCGAGTCACCTCCGGATTGACAGGTATTTGAGACGCCCCCCCGTACCCCCAATCTAGGCTGTCCCCGCCCTTTGGTTCGAAGTACCCTCTTTCGCTGCCGTGGGGCGCGAGCGTCGCGATGAACGCGGGCGCACCGCCATCGTGGGAGACATATAGGTTCGGCGCTCCCGCGAGCGCACCCGCGGCGAGGTCGCCTTCGGCCACGAAGTACACGTACGAGCCGTCTTCGGAGATCTGCGCCACACCCTGCACCGCGGCGCCGTGGCCCGCTTTGGCCACACTGAGATCGGTCAGCCTCCCGCGCTTGCCGGGTTCGCTCGAAAGTTCGTATTCGTAGAGGTTCGCCGCGTTGTCTTCGGGGCCGGTGTAAGCGTCTTCGGTCAACTCCGCCTTGCTCATGAAAAACACCTTTGAGCCTTCCGTGTTCGCGCCCGCGAACATGGAAGGCTGCGGCCGTGGGGGTCGGATACAGCTCGCTGCGAAGCCGACACTTCGATCGTGCAGGCGTCGCCGGCGACCGTGCACTCTTCGCCGCTTATGGGACTCTGAGGCTGTTCTGTATTCACACGCCCATACAACACCCCCGCTGCTAGTGCTTGTGAAATACACGCGCGAACCATCAGCGGACATCGCATGCCACGAATTGCTCCCTTCGGCGAAGGGTGCGTAGATCTCTTCTCCATGATTACCAACGGTAACGTTTGTGACCTTCCCATTCATCCACTCGCGCCCACTATAACCCACGTAGTGGTATTCACCAGTGAGCACGTGGCTGAGGTCGGTAGAGGTATCCGAGGGAAATAGAGCGGGATAAACGAATCGATAAGATTCCGAGGCAAAATCGAACACATACTGCAGGTAGTTGAACCCTTCTTCCGTGAGTTTTGCGCCAGCCAGAAGAGCGTTGGTCTCTGCGATCCCAGCCGTGAGTTCCGGCGTAAAAGCCGTGTATCGGTAGGGTCGGTTAAGGGTGGTCGCGGTGGGGTCCTGCGGTGGCGTGATGTCCTGCGTCGACCATCCCCCCGGACCACGCCGGGAGACGAACTGATCCAAAAATGCCGAGCCCTTCGGGTTTGCGAAGGAACCAACGGAAGCATAGGTGACAGCTTCACCAGACACCGCGGCACGGGGATTTGATTCGATAAACGAGTCGGTCGCGTCCTGTCCTTCCGTATCGAGCGGCGAGACCATCTCATACGCACGACAGTCCGGGAGCCTCAACCCATAGGGCTGTTCGGCGCGGCGCTGTTCGTTCGTACAGCTTTCCGCGGCGCCCGGGGCCGGGGACGTCGTAAAGGTATGGTCGGGGCCGTAGAACGTTTCGATTTCGTCGACGGCCACGACACGGTAGTGGTCAGTCGTGCCCGGCTGCAGGCCTTTCAACCCCACGCTCACCACAACGGGACTCGTACCCGAGCCAATCCCTTCGCTCGGCGCCGGTAGGCTCGTGCCGTGCGAAGCGCTCGAGGTGTACGGGGTGGTGTCGTATTCGAAGTGGTAGCTCGTGCTCGATTCGTTCGGGTCGATACTCACCTGCAGCGTCGCGGCACCCGTTTCGATACCCAGGGCCTGCTCTTCGGCGATCCCCGCCCCGAGGGTCCTGAACGTCACCGGCGAGCCGACCGCCGTTTCGCCCGCCGCGTTGCGCTCCAGCAGGCAGAACGTGTACTGCGTCCCCGCCTCCAGGCCCGTCAGCGGCGCCTGCACCGCTTCCTTCGCGCCCCCAGCCGCCCCAGTCGCGGGCGTCGCTTTTTGTTCCCAAATGGGCGTCACTTTTTCTTCCGCCAGTTCGCCGCCCTGGCATTCGCTCGGGGACTGCCGGTAGAGAAATGCGTAGGTGGCAGGTTCGCCCGCAAGCGTCGCAGCGGGGCTCAACACGCCGTTCACCGTCGCCGTGGCCACCCCGATCGAACTCGCGGCACCCGTTTCGGGGGTTTCCAACGCGGTCACGAACTTCACTGGCGGGCTCAACGTCGACCCGCCCACCGTCGTGACACGCAGGCAGACCGTGTATCCGGCGTTGGGCCTGAGCCCGGTCAATGTTTCCGCGGGGAGCTTTTCTTCCCCGCCGCCCAGGGACACGCCCGGTTTCGTCGCGCTGCCCCCTTCGCAGCCGCTGCCTTCGTTGTAGAGGGATTCGTACGTGCCGGTTTCATAGGTGCCCGCCACGCCTTTTTTGCCGGGGTTCAACACACCGTTGAGCGTCGCTTCCACCGCTTTCGCGGGCGCTTCCACCGTAAGCGCCGGAGCTTCCGGTGCAGCCGCCAGCGCCGGGGCACTCGTGACGGCTAGGCTCATTTTCCGCGCTTGTGGGCCTCTACCTCTCCCTGCTGCGGCCAGGGCACTTGCACGCCCAATAGTTCGAGGATCGTTTGCTGGGTGAAGGTCAGGCGGTCGAGCTCGATGCCGCGCGCGGTGTAGGTGAGCCCGAGCCCCTGGAAGGCGGCGAGGATGTTGCGGCTGGTGGGCTTGGCGAGGCGGTCCTCGGGCAGCAGCGGCAGGAGCCCTGCCTTGAAGCGATCCTCTGAGGCAAGCGCCTTGCGCAACTCGGCCTCGATCAGCCCGAAGATCAAAAGCGCGATCCCCACGACGCCGATCAGCGCGTAAACGCGATCATCGTTATGCAGGAAGATCGGGCGCACCTTCAGCGTCTGCTTGAGATCACGGTGGCGGCGCTCGACTATCTGCTGGTCCTTGTATGCGCGCAGCACCTGGCCGGCGCTCAGGCGCCGGTGGGGGAGGTTGGTCGCGAGCGCGTAGATGCCGTCGGTGAGGCCGGCCTGCTCGATCGCCTTCTCGTCGCGCTCGAAATGAAGCGTCGGCTTGCCGGACTTGGCGCCGACTTCGACCTTGAGCAGATCACGGATGTTTGAGCCCACGACCTGCCCGACGCGCCGCTCGACGTCGGCCTTGCTCTTGTAGTAACGGCCACCGAGCCCGCGCTGCACGCGCGCCAGCTTCTCTTCCGCTCGCAGCAGCGCGCGCTCGCGGGCGAGCGCCGTCTCTTCCTGCTCCTCGGAGGAGTGGATGTAGGCGACGCGAAAGCGCCGCTCCTCGCCCGTCTGCGGGTCGGTGATCTGCCAGTCGCGCAGCGTCCCGCGGTAGGAGGTGCGAAGTCTTGCCGGCAGCCTGCGCTGTCGCTCTGGGACGTAGCGAAGCGGTCGCAGCGCACCCTCGCCCACTTCTTTCAGGTAGCGCTCGCGGAAGCCCGTGTCGGCCTTCAACGGCACGATGAAGGAAAGGTCCGCGCGCGCGATCTGACAGAGCGGCTTCGGCTGGCCGAGCGCCGAGTCGCAGACCATCAGCATCCCCGGCTTTGAGAAGCAGAGCAGGCGCTCCAGCGACGCGCCGACGAGCGCCAGCTCGGAGGCGTTGCCGGGGTCGGGGCGCAGATACAGCGAGACGCCGTCCGCGCTTGAGGCCTGCAGCGCGCGCACTTGGCGTCCCACTCCCTGGCCCTGCCCCCAACCCTTGGCCACGAGTGCCGAGTCCTCGTAGGCGCCTGCGACGCGCACGGTGGTCAGGTCGACGTGCAGCCGCGCGGCATCGACGCCGAAGCGCTCGATCGCGCGCGCGGCGAGCAGGCCGCGCACGTGCTCTGCATAGACGGCGAAGCTCTCCAGTGCCCTGCCCAGACGGTCGTCATTCAGCAGCGCCGGCGGGATCCCCAAGAGCTCTCTGACCGCAGCGCCGGAGGCCCAGCCCGCCACGTCATACAGCGGCGAGGGCGAACACAGGCGGCTTGCGATGAGCGCGCAGACCACCTCGCCGACCGAGAGCTCAGAGCGCGCGTTGCGCGGCAGTGATGAGTCGATCGTGGACGCGACCTGAAGCTCGGAGAGCAAGTGAGAGACCAGCAGCAGCGGCCCGACCTGGCGGCGCGTGCCTGAAAGCGGCGGGTCCAGGCGGGCGAAGGAGCCCGCAAGCTTCTCGAGCGCTCCGGAGGCCTTGAGCTTCTCCTTGCGGCCGAGGTTTGCCACAACGCGATGGCGCACCCGCCCCTGCTCGTCGCGGTAGCCCTCGACCATCTGGACGTACGTATACGCGCGGGACCCGCGCTTGACGACGGTCTCCTTGACGAACATGTTGCCACAACCATAGTAGACCCAGCGGACGGAAGAACCGGGAGACTACAGGCCCAGTTGCCACAACAGGCTGGCCATACTCGAGGCGAAGATGCCCCGCAAAGCCCCAAGCCACGGGGCGGATCGACGAGGCTAGAGACGCTCAGGCGCGGAAAACGAGGCTAGGGCGCCGAGCATCGCGGCGAGGACTGGCAGTACGGCGAGGGCGCGACCACGCGCGGGCGCACCGGTCCCTTGGCTGGCTTTGGGCGCACCACTCCCGTCGAAGGCAAGCACGCGAGCAGGCCCGGCGACACCAAGGCGGTGCAGCAGGGAAATCAGGGGGTTGCGTGACTCACTCATGCGTATGCCTTTCTTGGTGGTGTGGGGTCGAAACGCCGTCGCTGCGTCCCAGATGCGGACACAAGGACCAATTCGCGCCAGGTTTCACGCCGCGAAGCCCGGAAACACGGGCGATTCGGGCGGCGGACGAGCGTTCCATCGCCGGCGCTGCGTACGGTGACTGGCATGCTGGTCGCTGCCACCATCCATATCCTCTGCGAGGACAACCCCTCACTGGGGACGGCCGTCGTCAACGGCCTGCTCGCGTGGGCGACCATGCTGGGCGGCTGCACAGCTCTCGGCGCCGGGCTTCCAGCCGCGTTGATGGCGCTGGACAGCACCCGCGCGGATGTGCGCGCCGATCTGATCAATCGCTGTATGGGCGTCGGGTTTCTCATCGGCGTGGCGGCCGGTGGGTTGACGCTCTTTGTCTTCGTTGCTAGAGTGGTCTCATGAGCGATTACGACCGCTACGACTTCGCCATCTCGATGGTCGTCGGCCTGATCATGGTGGCAGCCTGGGTGCTCGGCGCACCCTTCTGGACCGCGTACCTGTTCCTCGCAATCGCGGTCACGATCAGCCTGTACCGCCACTTCGACCTCCCGCCACGCCGGAGGCGGACTGACTGAATTGGTGGGAGGGCCGAGCGGTCTCATGCCGCCGCCCGCCCAAGGTCGCCTCTGAGAGTCAGCTGCGATGTGACACGCTCACCCAACTGGGTGAGGCTCCACGCGTTCGGCTCGCCTTTGGCGTGCCCCTCGCCCGCGTTCGCGAGCAGCCCAAGCCGCTCCAAACGCGCCAAGAGCTTCGAGACCTGCCCCGGGTCGTGGATCCCCGCGCGGGTCGCGACCTCACGGTTGCTCGCCCCCGGGCGCCCAGCGAGACCCTCGAGAACCCTGGCGGTGCGGTACGTCAGGCGCATCGAGACACCCTGCAGTGGGTCGTCCACGACCCGCCCGGCCATAGCCGGCGCCGACGATCCGCCCTTCGACCCCGCGAGCGCCGGGCGTTCCATCTCACGGCGCGCCGCCGCGGCGCCCCGATAGGGCAGCACGATCATCCCCATCAACTCACCCAATAGATCGGTGAGCGGCTTACGTTCACCCCGCAACAGCCGCGCGTAGACGATCGCGAACGCCGCGCCCACAATGCCCTCCGCGGTCAGCGGCGTGCACTGCTCGCCGCGCGCGCCCTCACTGCGGCCCTCGTCCACGACCGCCGCCAGGCCCGCGAGGATCTGATCGCGGCGCGCCAACACCTCCGGGCCGCCGCGCAACGCCTGGATCACGCATACGCGCGCGAGCACCGGCTCGCGATCCAGGAACGACAGGATCGCCCACAAACCCGTGCGGACCCGCTCACGCCAGGGAAGGCCCTCCACGCCCGCGCGGGCCACCTCCCCCGCGATCAACGCGACCACATCCTCCAATACCGCGATCAGGCACTCCTCGCGATTTGAGAACAGCTCGTAGAACGTGCGACGCGAGACGCGCGCGCGATTTGTCACATCGGAGACCGTGGTGTCTGCGTAGCCGAGCTCATCGATCGCCTTGACCGCCGCCGCCAATATCCGCGAACGCTGAATCTCGATTATCTGCGCGTGGGAGATGCTCTCGCGCGCGGGAGGCGCCGCCGCCGGTCGCCGCGCGGCCCTGCGCGCGCTCGACACCGACGCGGCCCTTCGTGTCATTGCGCGCGCGGGCATCACGTCACCGCCCCTGCGGGCCGTGTCCCAAAGGACAACTCCCTCGTACGTCGGGGGGTCCCACAGGACAACTCCCTCACCCACTGGGAGGTCCCACAAGACAACAACTCCCTCATCCGTTGGGGGGATCCAGCTGCGCCGCCAATCGCAGTACAGACCATCGCGTGCGAGGCTTGCCGGCCACACGTCCTTTGTTGAGCAAGGTTTCGGTCTTGCTCTATATGCCGCTGGTCTCGAACGGCTCCGGCTTTTTTTGCCGTACGTTGTGCGCAGCCTGAGGCCGAGTACGACCCTTCCCGCGCGGGTGATATCGGATCGCCCGTTAGGGCAGGCCGATAGAGGCTTCTACGGGTTGGCCGAGAAGCTGAAGAGAGAGAGAGAGAGAGAGATGCATCAGACCGCTGATGCATCTAGCAAGAACCCCATCCGGGGCCGCGCACATATCCGGCACGTTATTCCCTCTCGAAACCACGCTAACCCGGAACGTGCAGTAAGCGCTGGGGAGTGACCGGGGAGCCCGCGTGCGGCGATCGGGGTTGTGGGCGTGACGTTGGGGGGTGTGATGGTGGCCGTGTGGGCGGTTCCGCGGAACCGCGATGCTTGTAAGCGGCCGGTGTGCGGGCAGCCGTGAGCGAGGCCGTGGCCGGAAAGCTGCTTGGTGGTGTGGTCGGCCGGTGGCGGCTGTCAGCCGGTGGGGGCTGGGAGTGCTTTGAGCTTCTCGAAGGCGGCGACGAGTTCGGCTGCCCACGGCCATGTGTCCTGGAGGTGGAGCTTTGCGCGGCGGCCGGAGAACGCGAGCCGGCCGGCGACGTGCAGCAGCCGGTAGCGGATGCGCTTGGGCTCGGCGTTGGCAAGGTCTCCGGTGAGGGTGAGCGCTTGGGTCCAGACGAATAGGTCGTGCGCGAACATCACGATCTCGAGCCACACCTCGTTGAGCGCGAACTCCTTGAACGGGAACTTGGAAAGGCCGGTGTCCTTGTCGTCGCGGATGCGATCCTCGACGTGCGCGTGCTGGCGGTGACGGCACTCCAAGACGGCGATGTCCTGGCCGGTCTGGTCGGTGAGGATCGCTTGGAAGCGGTAGCCGTCGTGGTCGGTGAACGACAGCTGCGCTCCGGGGTGCGGACGCTCCCTGCGTACGATCAGCCGAGAGCGCTCGGGCCAAGCGGACAGATCAACCATGTCGGTGATCTCCACGACCTCGCCGTTTTTGCGGGCCGAGCCGTCCTGGTCGAGAGCCGGAACCCACGCGTCTTCGGGGATCTGCAGGATCGCTGAGCGGACCGTCTCGGTCAGCTCGTAGCCGACCGAGAAGCGCATATCGCCTTCCCTGCAGTAGTCAACCAGCCCGTGGGTGGCGCCGGCGGAGTCCGCGCGCACCAAGATCTCCAGCGACCCGACGTACTCGGCCGGGATCTGCTCAAGCGCCCGGTCCAGCACCGCCATATGATCAGCGGCGGTGTTCGAGCCGGCGTTCCCCGGGCGCAGCAGCCCACCCATCGCCTCCCTGGTCTCATCAAGGTAGACCTGCAACGGGTGAAACCCGTAGCCGCCCTTGTAGTTCCCAGCCGCCTTCTCCTTCTCCGAATGCGCAGTGATCAGCGTCGCGTCGACATCGAGCGTCAACCGCTCAGGAGCACCATGCATCTCCCAGAACCGCGCTCGGGCGCACGCGTGCGCGTCACGCAGAGCGTCCAAGGACCCCGGCGTCGAGGCGATCCGGTCGATCATCCGAAACGCTGTCGAATCAGACGCCACCGCCCCGAACAACGCGTCCTGCTCACGGACCGCGCCGAGGTCAGAGACGCACTCGCCGCCATCGACCAACATCACCGCCAGATCGCGGACCACCCGGCCCGGGTTATGACCCCGACGCCGCTGCTTGATCCCGGCCAGCCCCAACGACAGCGCATTGGTCAGCCCGACCTCCTCAGCGACCTGCGCCACCAGCGCGCTGCCCGCGTGCGAGACCAAACCCACTCCGTCCGACGTGACTTCTACGGTTACCGGGCGTCCATCACGCATCACCTTCAAGGTGAACCTCCAAGCTCGGGATCAAGGACCTTCGACAAGCCCAGGATCCCTGCCCAACCGGACGTATCCGCGCCCCCGCTCACCCCGGGGGCGCGGTCGTTACTGCACCCCCCGGGCTAACCAATCTCCCTCATACGTTGTGACCCAGTCCCTCGTCCCAAGCCCTCTTCCTGCAAGCGCTTGATGTCAAACCACAAGACGGGATGACCCAAACCAGACCCTATGTTGCCCGGCGCTCCACCCTCAGTGGACCCCGTGACGCCCATATGTAACCACATCGGTAACGCGATGTCAAGCCCTAACCGCAAAGTCGTGCTCGGGGCCCCTGGCAGGGTCGCGACCGGGGCCTGTTGGGGGCCCCCGAGCTGCGCCCCGGCCTGTCTGCGGGGCCCCTGAGCTACGCCCCGGAGCCGCGCTGCGAACGCCGCGGGGGGCCGCCTCGGGGCGGCCCTCATCAAAAAAATGGCCCCTCCGGCCGCTGCGGTCTCGTGGCGGGGAACGGTCGAGAGTTCCATCGCAGGTCGTGCGTAGCGTTCTCGGGATGCACTCAATCGGCCTGTACCGATGGCCCTGGCCGCCGCAGGCAGGCGAACTGCTGCCGCGTGCCGCGGAGGCGTACACCGTGCCCGAGAAGCTCGCTTGGATACTCAGCGACGAGGGTCACGGGCAGGAATGGGCGCACGTCCTGCATGTCGGCGAGAACGACGCCCAGCGTTTCTGGGACGCGATCGCCCACGCCGTGCTCGACGCACCGATCCACAGGGTCACCGACCGAGAACCCCACGGCATCGTCTGCGGTATCGAGACGACCCTTACAATCGGCAAGCGCACAGCCAAAGCTCGGACGTTCTGGCACTATAAGCACGCCCGCGATGGCCCACGACTTGTAACCGCCTATCCTATCCGTTAGGATAAGGGCCATGCCAGCCTCCCACAAGTTTGCAGTACTTGATTTGATCGAACTGATCGAGCCATTTGACGGCATCCCCGCCGGCGCCACCGGCGGCCTGTTGGAGCTCAACGACGACGATACGGCGATGGTCGAGATCACCTCAATCCCAGAGCTCGATATCGAGCGCATCATCTTTCCCCCACTTGCCAAACTCCGCCGGACCGGCTCTGTGTCGCGCAAGCCCCGCGACGTAGCAGCCTGACGCACCGTCAACATCCTCGGGGATGCCGACCGGGATCTCCGCGGCGCCCGGCTCCGCGCTGCGAACGCCGCTGGGGCCGCCTCCGGGGCGGCCCTCATCAAAAAAATCGGCCTCCCGCTCGCCGCGCGCGATGATCTCCGCCGGACGCGATAGAATCCCTACCTCAGAGCACGGGATTCCAGCGAAGGAGCTTCATGGCCGCCACGGACACAGTCAGGATCGCCAAGCCCTCCCCGATCGTCGAGGACGAGCAGGGGCAGCTGCGCGCGCGTCAGGGGATCTCGCGGGAGGTCGTTAGCGAGCTCTCGAAGATCAAGGGCGAGCCCGACTGGATGGCCGAGAAACGGCTCCGGGCGCTGGAGATCTTTGAACGTAAGCCGATGCCGACGTGGAGCATCGACCTCTCGGGGCTGAACCTCGACGACCTCGTGCTCTACTCGCCCCCCACCGCTGGGCGCTTTGACTCGTGGGACGACGTTCCCGCGGAGATGAAGCAGACCTACGAGGACCTCGGCATCCCCCAGGCCGAGCGCGAGCACCTCGCCGGGGTCGTCGGGGTGTGGCGCCAGGAGCCGGTCTACGAGGGGCTCAAGGAGGAGTACGCCAAGCAGGGCATCCTCTTCTGCTCGATGGACACCGCCGTCACCGAGTACCCCGAGCTGGTGCAGCGCTACTTCATGAACAAGTGCGTCCCCGCGCAGGACAACAAGTTCTCCGCGCTGCACGGCGCCGTCTGGTCCGGTGGGGCGTTCTGCTACATCCCCAAGGGTGTGAAGTGCGACCTGCCGTTGCAGTCCTACTTCCGCATGGAGGGGGCCGGCGAGGGCACCTTCGAGCACACGCTGATCGTCGCCGACGAGGGCTCGGAGGTGAACTACATCGAGGGCTGCACCGCGCAGACGTACTCGGTCAACTCGATGCACTCCGCCGTCGTCGAGATCTTCGTGCACGAGGGCGCCAAGGCGCGCTACACCACCGTGCAGAACTGGTCCAAGGACGTCTACAACCTCAACACCAAGCGCGCCGTCGTCGACGCCGGCGGGACCGTCGAGTGGGTCGGGGGCTCGATGGGGGCCAAGTACGTGATGCTCTACCCCGGCTCCTTTCTGATGGGCGAGGGTGCCCGCGCGGACCACCTCAACGTCGGCGTCGCCTCCGGCGGGGTGCACAAGGACACCGGCGCGAAGGTCGTGCACCTCGCGCCCAACACGACCTCCAACATCCTCGCCAAGTCGATCTCCAAGGACGGCGGCATCATGGGCTACCGCGGCCTCGTGCGCATGGGGCCCCACTCCGCCGGGTCCAAGGCGCGCGTGCAGTGCGACGGGCTGATGATGGACGGCCGCTCGCGCTCGGACACCTGGCCGGACATCCAGATCCAGAACCCCCACGTCACCGTCGCCCACGAGGCTACCGTCGGGCGCATCTCCGACGACCAGCTCTTCTACATGGGCTCGCGCGGCTTCACCGAGGACGAGGCCGCCGCGATGATCGTCAACGGCTTCATCGAGCCGGTGACCAAGGAGCTGCCGATGGAGTACGCGGTGGAGCTCAACCGGCTGATTCAGTTGGAGATGGTCGGGTCTATTGGGTAGTGGCCCGCGCGGGGGCTAGTTCCGCGTGGGTGCGCGCCTCGAGCAGCCGCCGCAGGACCGGCGGGCCCTCGTCCTCGACGGTGACGCAGCCGCCTGGCCAGTAGGGGCTCTCGCCCGCGGTGGGGGTGAGGAAGTAGGAGTCGTACGTCCAGCAGCCCGCATTGACCAGGCGCGCGCTGCCGGGGGTTGACCACTCGGCGGCCCTGTCGCCCAGCAGCGGGCCGGCGCGATGGGTGTGGCCGAAGACCACGTGGGCGTTGCGCAGATCCAGGCGCTCCGCCACCTCGCCCATCGCGCGGAGGCCCGCCCGGCGCAGCTCTCCGCTCGAGAGGTCCGTGCCCAGGGGGCCGAGGCCTGCGCGGTTGAGCGCCGCCACGCCGAGCTGGAAGGAGCCCGCGAGCACGTGCCGGCGCAGCGTCCGGCCGAGGCCCGCCATGCGGTGATATCCGTTGCGCGGGTGGGTGGGCTCCAGATCATCGCCCTGCCCTGCCGGCGCGGCGCCCCCTCCCCCCAGCGCGCGCCACGCGCGGACGGTCGTGCCGCCGTTGAGCGTCTCGCCCGTGGGGGACTGGCGGGCGACCGCGTCGATCCACGCGAACACCGGGGTCATGATCGCCTCGTACTCCTCGGGGCCCGCGAGCGCGTCGGCCGGGCGGCGCAGCATTCGGCTCATCGCGCCGATGCCGAGGCGTTCGAGCGTCGGGATCGTGAGGTGGCAGTCGAGGTAGTGGCCGTGGGTGACGTACACGTCGGGGCGCACCCACAGGCCCGGGTACGCGGCGCTCAGGTGGGCCGGGGCGGCCCACTCCGCCAACTGGGCGGTCATCGCGGAGGGGGTGGGCACGCCGGGCGTCACCTCGATGAGCTGCTCGGCGCCGAGCGGCGCCTGCTTTGGCAGTTCGCTGCGGCGCTCCAGCCACGGCTCGACCAGGGCGTGGTCGTGGTTGCCGGCGACCACGACGACCTCGCGGCCCGCGAGCGCCCGGCCGAGCTCCTCGAAGAAGGGGCGCGCCGCCGCCAGCGCCTCGCGGCGGGGGCCGTGGCGCAGCTCGAGCACGTCGCCCGCCAGCACCACTCGGTCGGCGTCGCGCGTCTGCTCCAACAGCGTCGCGCGCACCTCGGGCCGGCGCAGCAGGTCGACGCCGCTGGCGCTCCCGAGGTGCAGGTCGGAGACGATCAGTGTGCGCACGGCGCCACCCGCGGGCGCGCCTTGCCGCCCGGCGAACCTGTCCTGCCCGGGCGGGGCAACGCCGCTACGAGGCCCCCGTGGCTGCCACAGCCTCGCGGATCGGCTTGGGGAGCATGAAGCGGACGTCCTCGCGGGTCACGTGGAATTCGGAGATGCCCTCCTCGGGCACGCCGCGCGCGCGGAAGAAGTCGAGCAGCTCCACGACCAACTCGTCGGGGGCGCTAGCGCCGGAGGAGACGCCCACCACACGCCTGCCCTGCAGCCACTCCTCGCGCACTTCGCGGCTGTGGTCGACCAGGTACGCCTCGGTGCCGCAGTCGCGCGCGACCTCCACGAGGCGCACCGAGTTGGAGGAGTTGCGCGAGCCGATCACCAACATCAGCTCGCACCTGCCCGCCATCTGCTTGACCGCCGCCTGGCGGTTGGTGGTGGCGTAGCAGATGTCCTCCGTGCGGGGGCCCGTGATGCTCGGGAAGCGCTCGCGCAGGCGCGCCACGATCGCGGCCGTTTCGTGCACCGAGAGGGTGGTCTGCGTGATGTAGGCGACGCGCTCGGGGTCCTCCACCTGCAGCGCGTCCACGTCAGCCTCATTCTGCACGAGCACGATCCGCTCGGGCGCCTCCCCCATCGTGCCTTCGACCTCCTCGTGGCCGGCGTGGCCGACGAGCACGACCGTGTAGCCCTGCTCGGCGAAGCGCCGCGCCTCGACGTGCACCTTCGTCACCAGCGGGCACGTCGCGTCGATCGTCTGCAGGTGGCGAGCCTGCGCGTTGGCGCGCACGCTCGGCGCGACCCCGTGCGCAGAGAAGACCGTCACCGCACCCTCCGGCACCTCGGTCTCCTGGTCCACGAACACCGCCCCCCGGGCGCGCAGCTGCGCGACCACGTGCTTGTTGTGCACGATCTCCTTGCGCACGTACACCGGCCGCCCGTGCAGCTCCAGGGCGCGTTCGACCGTCTGCACCGCGCGATCGACGCCCGCGCAGTACCCGCGCGGGGCCGCGAGCAGGATCTTCTCCACCGTGTTGGCCACCGGTTCCATTGTAAAGGGCGCCCGCCAAGTACCCTAAGCGCCATGCCCCAGCGTCACCTCGACCGGCTCACAGCGACCGACGCCTCCTTCCTGCTCCAGGAGGGCCCCTCCTCGCACATGCACGTCGGCGGGCTCACGCTGCTGGAGGGCCCGCCGCCGGCGCTGGAGGAGTTCCTCGAACAGATCCGCCGGCGCCTGCACCTGGTGCCCCGCTACCGCCACAAGCTCGCCTCCACCCACACGGCGCTCGACTCCAGCCGCCCGGTGTGGGTGGACGACCCGAACTTCAACCTCGAGTACCACGTGCGCCACACCGCGCTGCCGGCGCCGGGGGACTGGGAGCAGCTGTGCAACCTCACGGCGCGCATCTTCTCCCAGCAGCTCGACCGCTCCAAGCCGCTGTGGGAGATGTGGCTGATCGAGGGGCTGCGCGAAGACCGCTTCGCGCTGATCTCAAAGACCCACCACTCGCTGATCGACGGGATCGCCGGGGTGGACCTAGCGACGGTGCTGTTCGACCTCTCCCCCACCCCGCCGCCGGTGCGCCACTCCGGGCGCCCGTGGCAGCCCCACCGCGAACCCGGGACCCTGGAGCTGCTCGCCGCGGGGGCGCGCGGGGCGCTGCGCGCGGGCGCCGAGCTGCTCGCGGGGGCAGCCGACGCGCTGGCGCACCCCGACCACGCGCTGCACTCTGCGCGCGAGGCGGCCGAGGGCGTCGGGGAGATCGTCTGGGCGGTGCTGAACCCGGCGCCCCCGACGCCGCTGAACGTGGACATCGGGCCCCACCGACGCTTTGTCGGGGTCGGCTCTCCGCTGGCCGACTTCAAGCTCGTCAAGAACGCGTTCGACTGCACCGTCAACGACGTCGTGCTCGCCGTCGTGGCGGGCGCGCTACGCGACTTCCTGCTCGACCGCGGGGTGCGCACCGAGGGCCTGGAGATGCGCGCCTTGGTGCCTGTCTCGGTGCGCGCCGAGGACGAGCACCACCAGATGGGCAACCGCATCGTGGTGATGCGCGGCCCGCTCCCCGTCTACATGGCCGACCCCCTGCAGCGTCTGCGCTTCGTCAAACGGGAGATGGACGGGCTGAAGGAGTCCAAGCAGGCGCTCGGCGCCGAGGTGATCGCGGGCGCCCAGAACTTCGCCCCGCCCACGATCCTCGCACAGGCCTCGCGGCTGAACTTCTCCACGCGCCTCTTCAACCTGATCGTCACCAACGTCCCCGGCCCCCAGTTCCCGCTCTACGTCCTGGGCCGCCGGATGCTCGAGGCGTACCCCGTCGCATTCCTGCCCCAGCGCCACGCTCTGGCGATCGCGATCATGTCCTACAACGGGCAGATGAACTTCGGCCTGCTCGGAGACCTCGACGCGATGTACGACATCGACCGCTTCGGTGAGCGCATCGCGGAGGAGCTCGCGGCGCTTGTCTCGCTTGCGCGCGGGGCCACCGCGGCGCAGTCGGCGTAGCGCTCAAAAGCCGAGGGCGAACTTCGCGTCCTCGCTCATCCGCTCGGGTGACCACGGGGGCACGAAGATCATCTCGCACTCCACGGTCTGGACGCCTTCGAGCTCGCCCACAAACTCTTCCATCTGTTCCGTGACCTGGGGGCCGATCGGGCACGCCGGGGTGGTGAGCGTGAAGGTGATGTGCACGCTTCCACCATCGACCTCCACCCCATAGATGAGCCCCAACTCGACGAAGTCGAGACCGAGCTCCGGGTCGATCACGTTGGAGAGCGCGTCGAGAACGTCGTCGGCCTCGACGGTCGCAGCGGCAGGTTCGGACATAGCGCGAGTGTAGCTCGCCTAGTTATCGCAGCCCATGCGATCCCAGATGTACAGCTGGATGCACTCGTGGGCGAGCTCGTTGGCACGGCCACGGGAGAGCCTGGGTAGGACGGTGTCGAGCACCTGGTCCTCGGCGACGCCCTCCTGGAAGGCCTCCTCGCCGCGAAAGCCCGCTGCGATCTTCAGCGCCTCGCGGCGGTTGTCGCCGAGGCTGTGGAAGATGCCCTGCAGGAAGGAGGTGTTCGCGATCGGCTGGCCCACCTCCAGCGAGGCGTGCCAGGCGGCGAGCAGCTGCAGGTCGTCGTCGTCAAGGTCCGCGATCGCCTTCGCGTAGTGGACCGAAAGCTCCTGGTCGGGGATGTCGTCAACCCAGGCCCGCACGACCTCACCTACGAGCTGTCTGCGCGCCTCACGACCGACCGACTCGGCGACCACCCGGATCGCATCCTGCGGTTCGATGAAGCAGAGCGGCATCGCCGCAGACTGTAAGCACCGGTGTGGACGGCACTTTTCAGAGATCGAGCGCCGCGTGGGCGCGCTCCAGCGCGTGGGCGTCCGACGCCTCGGACGGGACGCCCAGCGTCGCCCGCTCGCCCGCCTCCCAGTTGGCGAGCGCGAGGTCGAGCGCTTCGATCGGGACCGACGCCGCCTTTGCCAGCTCCCGCGCGCGCGGCTCGAGGTGGATCGGGTCGCCGATCCCGAAGACGCGCTTGGCGCCCAGCGTGGCGAGGTCCCCGTGCGCAGCGCCCGGCGCGTTCGTGAAGTACAGGGCGTCGGCGCGCACCTCGCACAGCCCAACGCGACCGAGTGTGAGGAGCAGCTCGTAGCGGCCCATCCGCGCGAGGCCCGGGAGCGTTAGCCGCTCGAAGAGCCGCTCGAAGCGCCGCCCGGGGGTCCAGGCGGGGTCGCCCACGAACGCGGGGTCCTGGGTGTCGGCGCGGGTGGCCCACTGCAGGTAGGCGCTGCAGCGTGGCGTCCCCCCGCGCGGGGTCGTGCGAGGTGCGGGGACCGAGCGGGACGCCTTCCAGGTCCGGGAGCTCGCCCGCGCGCCAGTCGGCCTCCAGGGCACGGCGGATGCCGACGAATGGGTCCGAATCCCGCCCACCCTCCAGCGGGCAGAGGTAGGCGCTCAGAAAGCACATCCACGCGGCCTGCTCGAAGTCCTCCTCCTCGCGCATCTCCCCGTAGAGGTCCGGCGGCGCGGTGGTGAGCGCCAGCAGGCGACCCTCCGCGAACGCGATCTCCTCCGCCAGGCGCTCCGCGTCCTGGGAGGCGCGCAGCCCGGGGGTGAGCGGCGAGCGGTAGCCGTCGTCCTCGGCGCGCCGTTCGTGGCTGACGTGCAGCCCCGTGCCCCTGCGGCCCCGCACGGCCCCGCCGCGACGCGCGCCGCTCGCGGAGGCGCGAGCGCTCCGTTTGGACCCCTCGGCGTCCTTCGCGCGCGAGCGTTTCGCCGCGCCCTCGGGCGGGGCGATGCCCGGCACGGTCTCCCGGCAGATCGAGCAGCGCTCGATGAAGCGGTTGTGGCGGCAAAATCTCTCCACTCAAGCCAGTCTAGGAGGGTCGGGCGGAGCGCCACCCAGCGAGAGGCGCCGGCCGGCGCGGGGAGCGCTACCGGAGCACGGGGAGCACCACCTTGGGCGCGCGGTGCGCTACCCGGCAAGCGCCGCCGCCTCCGCGGCCCGCGGGGGCAACGGCAGCGCGAAGCCCTGAGCCTGGGCCCGCGCGGCGCCGGCGCGGCGCTCGTCGTCGAGCTCGACCACGTAGTTGGAGAAGTCGACCTGGATCGTGTGCCGCTTGGAGGCCTGGTAGCGGCGGCTCTGGCGGCGCAGCATCGCCTGCATGTCGCGCTGCATCTCTGTCGCGGGGGGCAGCGCGTACTCGCCCGTCAGGTGACCGGCCACGAGGCGGCTCTGCAGCTCGGCGATCGGCATGATCGCGCCCCACGGCTGGACGAAGCCGATGAAGTACAGCCCCGGGTGCTCGGGCGAGAAGACCCGCTTGTAGAGGACGAGGCGGTTCTCGGGCGCCGAGACGAGCCGCTCGTCGAGGAACGGGAAGCTGATCCGGTAGCCCGTGCAGTACACGATCAGGTCGGCCTGCTCCTCGCTGCCGTCGGCGTAGCGCACACGCTCACCGGCGAGCTCGGCGATCTCCGGCTTGACCGTGATCGCGCCGTGCGCGAGCCGGTCGAGGATCCGCGAGGAGACCGTCGGGTGGGACTGCCCGAGGCGGTGGTCGGGCAGCGGCAGCCCGTAGCGGTCCATCGGGCCGACCGTCAGGCGGGTGACGACCTGCATCCCGCGCAGCAGCCACGTGAACGGCAGGCGGCTCGGGCGCACCCCCGCGTCGAGCGGGCGGCCGAGGATGTACTTGGGTACCACGTGGACCCCGCGGCGCGCGACCAGCGTGGTCGAGAGCGCGTGGTAGGAGGCGTCGACCGCAATGTCCATCGCGGAGTTGCCCATCCCCACCACGACCACCCGCCGGCCGGCGAGCTGGCTCGGTTCCTTGTAGTCGTGGGCGTGGATCTGCTCGCCGTCGAAGGTCCCCGGGATCGGAGGTTCCGGCCAGCGCGGGTTCCAGTGGTGGCCGTTGGCCACGAGCAGCGCGTCGTAGTGGCGGGTCTCGCGGCCCCCCGCGGCGCCCTCCCCCTCGAGCGTCACCTCCCACACGCCGTCCGCGCGGGGGTGGGCGTGCTCCACCCCCGTGTTGAAGGTGATGCGCTCGCGCAGGCCGAAGTGCTCGACGTAGTCGTCGAAGTACCGCGCGATCTGGTCGTGGCGGGGGAAGTCGGGGTAGGAGATGGGCATCGGGTAGTCGGCGTACTCCATGCGCTCGCGCGAGGTGTTGATGTGCAGCGTCGAGTACGACGAGGACATCCCGTTGCGGTTGCCGAACACCCAGTTGCCGCCCACCTTGTCGGACTTCTCAAAACAGTCGAAGGGGACGTCCCGATCGGCGAGCGCCTTCGCTGCGGTGATCCCCGAGGAGCCCGCGCCGATGATGCAGACGCGAGGCAGCGCGCCGTAACCGAGGTATCCATTCTGCGGCCCGCTCATCGCAGCCTCAGCGTAGCGGCGGCCCTGGTCACGGGTCTATTCGACGCTGACCCCGCCGCTGACGTGTTGCGGCGGGCCCTCAGGGCCTTCGTCGGCGTCGGCGTGGCCGGGCAGGGCGCCGTCCTCGGGCAGCGGGTCGGGCGGGGAGACGTTCCCGTTACGTTTGGCGGCGAGGAAGCGGTCCACCATCCGCGCGCACTGGCGGCCCTCGTTGATCGCCCAGACGATCAGGGACTGCCCGCGGCGCGCGTCGCCGGCGGCGAAGACACCCTCGACGGAGGTCGTGTAGGGCTTGACGGCCTTGACGTTGCTGCGCGGGTCCCGCTCGACTCCGAGCTGGTCGAGCAGGGCCTGCTCGGGTCCGAGGAAGCCCATCGCGAGCAGCACGAGCTGAGCGGGCAGCTCCCGCTCGGTGCCCTCGATCGGTGCGAACGGCGGCGCGGGGGCGGCACGGGCGATGTGCAGCGCAGCCACACCGCCGTCGGCGTCGCCGCTGAAGTGCGTGGTTGTCACCGCGTAGTCCTGCTCTCCGACGCCCTGCTCGCGGGCCTCCTCCATCGCGTAGGAGAGGCGGTACTTCAAGGGCCACTCCGGCCAGGGGGTGCGCTCGTCGGGGCGGTGCGCGGGGGGCTCGGGCAGCAGCTCCAGCTGCACGATCGAAGCAGCGCCCTCGCGTAGCGCGTTGCCCACGCAGTCCGCGCCGGTGTCGCCGCCGCCGATCACGACCACGTGCTTGCCGGCCGCGGTGATCGGAGTGGACGGGGACTGGACCGCCGGGTTCTGGGGAGCGGTCGGCGTCAGGGCCGTGCTCACGCGCGATCAGGCGGTTGCGCTGGTAGAGGTAGTCCATCGCGAAGTGGATTCCCCCAAGCTCGCGCCCGGGGACGGGCAGGTCGCGCGGCACGCGCGAGCCGGTGGCGAGCACCACCGCGTCGAAGCCGGCGCGCAGCTCCTGCACGGTGACGTCGCGGCCGACCTCCACGCCGCAGCGCAGCTCCACGCCCTCCTCAACGAGTTGACATACACGGCGCTCGACGACCCGCTTCTCGATCTTGAAGTCGGGCACCCCAAAGCGCACCAGGCCCCCGGCGGCCTCGTCGCGCTCGAACAGCGTGACGCGGTGCCCGGCGCGACGCAGCTGCTGGGCGGCGGCCATCCCCGCGGGCCCGGAGCCGACGACGGCGACCGCCTGGCCGGTTTCGCGGCGGGGTGACGGGGGTTCCGGCTTGATCCAGCCCTCCGCGAAGGCGCGCTCGATGATCGCGTACTCGATCTGTTTGATCGTGACCGCGTCGCCCTCGCGGATCTCCAGCACGCACGCCGCCTCGCACGGGGCAGGGCAGAGGCGCCCGGTGAAATCGGGGAAGTTGTTGGTGGCGTGCAGCTGGACGATCGCCTCCTGCCAGCGGTCGCGGTAGACGAGGTCGTTCCAGTCGGGGATCAGGTTCCCCAGCGGGCAGCCGTTGTGGCAGAAGGGCACCCCACAGTCCATGCAGCGGGCCCCCTGCTCGCGCAGCTCCGGCTCGGGGCGGAGCACGAGGAACTCGCGGTAGTCGTGCGCGCGCTCGTGCGCGTCGCGGTAGGGAATGCCGCGCCGCTCGATCTGCAGGAAGCCGCCAAGTTTGCCCATCAGGCGTCCGCTCCTCTTAGGACCACCATCAGAGCGGCTTCTCGTCGGAGTCCCCGAGCGGCGCGCCGACCGCGTCGAGCTGCTGGATCGGCGTGGTGGCGCCGTTACCCGAGGCGTCGGCCGCAGCGCGCTCTTCCTCGGCCAGCTCTGCGAGCACCCGCCGGTAGTCCCGGGGCATCACCTTCACGAACGCCCCCCGCGCGAGCAGCCCATCCCAGTCGGCGAGCACGCGCCGGGCGACGGGTGAATCCGTGCGGTCGGCGTGCTCGGAGATCAACGCGCGCAGCTCCAGCGCGTCCGCGGCGGAGAGCGCTTCGAGGTCGACCTGGCCGGGGTTGCAGCGCGCCGGGAAGGCGCCGGGCTCGTCGAGCACGTAGGCGATCCCGCCGGACATGCCGGCCGCGAAGTTGCGCCCGGTGGGGCCGAGCACGACCACTCGCCCGCCCGTCATGTACTCGCAGCCGTGGTCCCCGACACCCTCGACGACAGCGGAGGCGCCGGAGTTGCGCACCGCGAAGCGCTCCCCGGCGAGGCCGCGGAAGAAGGCGCGCCCGGAGGTCGCCCCGTAGAGCACGGTGTTGCCGACGATCACGTTGTGCTCGGCGACGAAGTCGGGGGACATGCCGGCGCGCGGGCGGATCGCGAGCACCCCCCCGGAGAGGCCCTTGCCGGCGTAGTCGTTGGCGTCCCCGCGCAGGGTGAACGTCACCCCGGGCGCGAGCCAGCCACCGAAGCTCTGCCCCGCGGAGCCTTCGAAGTCGACCACGATCGAGTCGGGCGGGAGCCCGGCGGCGCCGTGGGCGCGCGCGATGTGGCTGGAGAGGATGCCACCCACGCAGCGGTTGACGTTGCGGATCGGCAACTGCACGGCGACTCGCTCTCCCCGTTCGAGCGCCGGGCCGGCGCGCTCCACGAGTTGCCAGTCGAGCGCGTCGTCGAGCACCGGCGGGGGCGGCTGCACCCGGTGGCGGGGTTCACCGTCGGGCAGCTCGACGTGGGTGAGGATGTGCGTCAGGTCGACGCCGCGCGCCTTCCAGTGGTCGATCGCGGGGGCCGCGTCGAGCAGGTCCACACGGCCAACAGCCTCGTCGAGCGTGCGCAGCCCCAGCCCGGCGAGCAGCTCGCGGACTTCCTCGGCGACGAAGAAGAAGTAGTTGACGACGTGCTCGGGGGTCCCCTGGAAGCGCTCGCGCAGGACGGGGTCCTGGGTGGCGATGCCCACCGGGCAGGTGTTGAGGTGGCAGGCGCGCATCATGATGCAGCCGGTCGCGATCAGCGGCCCGGTGGAGAAGCCCATCTCGTCCGCGCCGAGCAGCGCGGCGATCAGCACGTCGCGGCCGGTCTTCAGCTGCCCGTCGGTCTGCACGACGATGCGCGAGCGCAGCTCGTTGAGCAGCAGCGTCTGCTGGGTCTCGGCGAGGCCGATCTCCCACGGCACACCCGCGGCCTGGATCGAGGAGAGCGGCGAGGCGCCGGTGCCGCCGTCGTGCCCGGCGATCAGCACGCGGTCGGCGTTGGCCTTGGAGACGCCCGCGGCGACCGTGCCGACGCCGACCTCGGAGACGAGCTTGACCGAGACCTGCGCCTGGGGGTTAGCGCAACGCAGGTCGTAGATCAGCTGCTTGAGGTCCTCGATCGAGTAGATGTCGTGGTGGGGCGGCGGTGAGATCAGGCCGACCCCGGGGGTGGTGTGGCGGATCGAGCCGATGTACCGGTCCACCTTGTGGCCAGGCAGCTGGCCGCCCTCGCCGGGCTTGGCGCCCTGGGCCATCTTGATCTGCAACTCGTCGGCGTTGACGAGGTAGTGGATCGTCACCCCGAAGCGCCCCGAAGCGACCTGCTTGATCGCCGAGCGCCGCCGGTCGCCGTTGGGGTCGGGCGTAAAGCGCGCGGGGTCCTCGCCGCCCTCTCCCGTGTTGGAGCGCCCGCCGAGGCGGTTCATCGCGATCGCCAGCGTCTCGTGCGCCTCGCGGGAGATCGAGCCGAGCGACATCGCGCCGGTGCAGAAGCGCCGCACGATCTCCTTCGCGGGCTCGACCTCCTCAAGGGGAATCCCTCCCCCTCCTCCTCCCTCCCGGTCGGACTCCCGACCGCCCACGGAGTCATCGCCGACAGGCCCGGCCTCGCCGCGCAGCTTCAGCAGGCCCCGCAGCGTGGCCCGCCGGGCGGCGTCCTCGTTGACCGCGCGCGCGTACTCGCGGTAGGTGGCGAAGGCCGGGCTCTCGCGCACCGACTCGTGCGCCTGCGTGTCTCCCGCGAGCGCGGCGGCCACGTGCCCGTCCTCGGCGCCGCGCACGGCGTGCTGCACGAGCGCGATCGTCTCGGGGTTCCAGATGTGGCGCTCACCGTCGCGCCGCCACGCGTACACCCCGCCCACGGGGAGCAACTCGTCGGCGGCGGAGCCCGCCCACCCGCGAGCGTGACGCTCCAGAGCCTCCACGGCCAGCTCGGGCAGGCCGACCCCGCCGATCCGCGAGGCGGTGCCGGTGAAGTGGCGGTCGATCAACTCGCGCGAGAGCCCGACGGCCTCGAAGATCTGCGCGGAGCGGTAGGACTGGATCGTGGAGATGCCCATCTTGGAGATCGTCTTCAGCAGCCCTTTGCCGATCGCCTTGACGACGTTCTGCGAGGCCTCCTCGGAGGTGAGCGTGGTGGCGGCAGACCCGTTCGCAGGGCGTTCGAGCAGGCCCCGGAAGGCGAGCTCGTCGAGCGTCTCCAGCAGCAGGTAGGGGTTGACGGCGGACACCCCGTAGCCGATCAGCGTCGCGAAGTGGTGCACCTCGCGCGGCTCGCCCGACTCGAGCACGATGCCCGCGCGCAGGCGGGTGCCTTCGCGCACGAGGTGGTGGTGCACGGCGGAGACTGCCAACAGCGAGGGGATCGGCGCGCGCAGCGGCCCCAGCGAACGGTCGGAGAGGATCAGGATGTTGACCCTGCGCGCGATCGCCTCGAGGGCCTGCGCGCAGAGGCGCTCGAGCGCCCGCTCCATGCCCGCGGGGCCCTCGGCGACAGGCCAGGTGAGGTCGAAGGTCTGCGCGGAGAACTCCTCGTGGGAGACGTGGCGCAGCGTCTCGAGCTCACGGTTGAGCAGGATCGGCTGGCGCAGGATCAGCTTGTGCGCGTGGGCCGGCGTCTCGTCGAAGAGGTTGAGCTCGGTGCCGAGGCTCGTCGCGAGGCTCATCACGATCTCCTCGCGGATCGGGTCGATCGGCGGGTTGGTGACCTGCGCGAAGAGCTGCTTGAAGTAGGAGAACAGTGGCGGAGACTGGTCGGAGAGGACGGCCAGCGCGAGGTCGTTGCCCATCGAGCCGACCGGCTCGGCCCCGTCGCGCGCCATCGGGGTGAGCAGCACCCGCAGGTCCTCCTGGGTGTAGCCGAAGGCGCGCTGGCGGGCGTGCAACGGCTGATCGGAGATCGTCACCGCCTCGGAGGGAGGCAGGTCGCCGAACAGGACGGAGTTGCGCACGAACCACTCGCCGTAGGGCCGGCGGGTGGCGACGGCGCGCTTGACCTCGGAGTCCTCGACGATGCACCCCCGGGCGAGGTCCACGAGGAACAGCTTGCCGGGCTGCAGACGCCCGAGGCGCCGGACGCGCTCGGGCGCGATGTCGAGCAGCCCACACTCCGAGCCGAGCACCACCAGACCGTCGACGGTCTCCACCCAGCGCCCAGGCCGCAGGCCGTTGCGGTCGAGCGTCGCGCCGATCAGACGCCCGTCGGTGAACGCCACCGAGGCGGGCCCGTCCCACGGCTCCATCAGGCAGGAGTGGAAGGCGTAGAAGTCCCGCAGCTCCTGGGGCAGGTCGTCGCGTTCGCGGAAGGCCTCGGGGATCATCATCATCACCGCGTGCGGCAGCGAGCGCCCGGCGAGCAGCAGCAGCTCTAGCACGCGGTCGAAGGTCGCGGAATCCGAGTCGCCGGCCTTCACGACGGGCAGGATCTTGGGGAGGTCGGCGCCGAACAACTCGGAGGAGAGCTCGGACTCGCGGGCGCGCATCCAGGAGACGTTGCCCGCGACGGTGTTGAACTCCCCGTTGTGGCAGACCACGCGGTAGGGGTGCGCGAGCTCCCAGGAGGGGAACGTGTTGGTCGAGAAGCGCGAGTGCACGAGCGCCAGCGCGGAGCGCGTGCGCGGGTCGCGCAGGTCGGGGTAGAAGCCGCCGAGCTGGTGGGAGATCAACATGCCCTTGTAGTTGAGGGTGCGCGAGGAGGACGACGTCACGTACAGGCCCTCGGCGGCGGGGTCGAGCTCGCAGACGCGGCGAATCACGAAGAGCTTGCGCTCGAAGGCGTCCTGGTCGAAGGCGGGCGGGTGGGCCTCTGGCGGCCCGGAGGACCCCCCGGGCGAGCCGCCAGGCCGCTGCGCCGCGGACGCCACAGCACCGGCAGGGCCCGTGTCGGACACACCGGCGAGGCCCTCGCCCGCCCCGACGAACAGCTGCCAGATCGCGGGACGGCAGGCGCCGGCGGTGCGCCCCGTGCACGCTGCGTCGACAGGCACCTCGCGCCAGCCGAGCACGCGCTGACCCTCGGCGCGGACGACGCGCTCGAGCAGCTCGCGCAGACGCGCGCACTCCTCGTCGTGGAGCGGCAGGAAACACATCAGCACCCCGTAGCGCCCGGGCGGAGGCAGGGGGAAGTCGAGCACCGCGCGGAACAGCTCGTCGGGCATCTGCAGGAGGATCCCGGCGCCGTCCCCGGTCGTGGGGTCGGCGCCGGAGGCGCCGCGGTGCTCGAGGTTCTCCAGCGCGCCGATCGCCTGCGCGATCACCTCGTGGGTGGGGCGGGCGTCCAGCCGCGCGACCAGCCCCACACCGCACGCGTCGTGCTCGAAACGGGGGTCGTAGAGGCCGACGGCCTTGGGCGGCTGGCGGGTGTGCGAAGTCATGGAAGTGCTCACGGGGGGACGGTGCTTCCCGCACGGACAGGCCTTCCGTGCAGGCGGTGAGGGCACCTGAGGCGGAGGCTGAAGCGTAGCAGTGGACCGGGGACGGAATCGGCGCCGACAACCACCCGTCGTCCAGGCGTCCAGCCCGCCGGATGTCCAAGCGTCCAGCTCTCCGGAACGTCCGCCCGTGTGCTCGCGTATGCTCCTCTGTAGCAGCCTATGCTCCTCTGCAACAGGGTGCCTGCGGGAGCGGGCACGGCGGTAGGCCACGGACGGCGAGGGTGGGATGTGTGAAAACCGTCCCCGCAGGGCACCATCACTCAAGACGAGACCGCGCCCCGACGAGAGAAGCTGGGAGAAGCGAACCCGACCATGACTCCCGACATGCAGCTTGCGCTTCCGGCACGCGCGGAGAACATCGCGATCGTGCGCCACGCGTTCGGCGCGCTGGGCGACGCGTACGCGCTCGACGAGCAGGTCCTCTCGGACATCCGTCTGGCGGTCACGGAGGCGTGCACGAACGTGGTCGTCCACGCCTACCCGGACGGCGGGGAGGGCCCGATGGAGGTGTGCGCGACCCTGTGGGGAAACGAGCTGAGGGTAGTGGTGCGCGACGAGGGCCGTGGCATCGGCCCGCGCCCGGACAGCCCCGGCCTCGGTCTCGGCCTGCCGCTGATCGCCTCGCTCAGCGAGAACGTCGAGTTGGGGCACGACGGAGAGGAGCGCACGGAGGTGCGCATGACGTTCACGTTGACCGCGCCCCTCCCCCACCAGGGCGTCGCGGCCGGCCACACGGTCTCCGCCACGGCCAACCGGCCGACGGGCCCGTGAGCGAGGAGCCCCCGGGCAGCGGTACGCACCCCGACCACGGGGAGGGTCGGTACGCGCAGCCAGACCACGCCGAGAGCCCGTACGAGAGCTCGGCGTCGCTGCGCCTCGCCAACGGCCCGCTGGTGGGGCCGGTGCTGTGCAGGGTCGTCTCGATGGTGCTCGCGCGGGCCGACTGCCCGATGGACCGCCTGGAGGACGCGATGGTCGTGTGCGACGCGCTCAGCGCCCACGCTCCCGCCCACACGAGCGACGGCCACGTCACGTTCGCGGTGAGCGTGCGCGGCGGAGCGCTCGAGCTGCGCGTAAGCGAGCTCCCGGAGCGGGCCGCCAACCGGCTGGTGCAGGACGCCGTGCTGCCGGGGGTGGGCAACGTGTTGGAGCGGATGACAGACGAGCTGCGCGTCGAGCCGGCGGCTGGGGGCGCCGGCGAGGAGCTCGTGGTGGGGCTAGCGTTCTGAGAACGTCGTCTGACTAGCCGCTCTGGGGCTGCTTCTGGCCCTGAGGCTGCTTCTTCTTCGCAGCCGGAGCTTTCCCGGCGGATTTCTTGGCCGCGGGAGCCCCAGCGGATCTCTTGGCCGCGGGAGCCCCGGCGGATTTCTTCGCGCCCCCGGTGGCTGGCGCGCGTCTGCCCGCGCCGCGCCGGCCGTTGCCGGACTCGCCCGCGGAGGACCCGGCGAACGCGGCCTCATCCTGATCGCGGCGGGCGCGCACCTGGGCGAGGGAGGCCTCCAGGGCGCTCATCAGGTCGGCGGCCTGCAGCGGCTCGTCCCGGACGGGGGGTTCCAGCACCACCTGCTCGCCGCCCGCCTTGCGGTCGATCAGCTCGAGCAGCGCCTCGCGGTAGGTGTCGTGGTAGTTGGCGGGGTCGAAGGGGCGAGCGATCGACTCGACGAGGCGGTGGGCTACGTCCAGCTCGTGCGCGCCAAGCTCCACCTCCTCCGCTTCCCGCAGCTCGCCGAGCTCGGAGGTGCGCTGGATCTCGTCGGCGAAGTTCAGGGTGGTCATCAGCAGCAGCCCCTCGCGCGGGTGTACGGCGACGAGCTGCTGGCGGGAGCGCAGCACGACACGCCCGACGGCGACCTTGCCGGTGTCGCGCATCGCCTCCAGCAGCAGCCGGTAGGGGCGGGCGCCGCCGCGGGAGGGCGCGAGAAAGTAGGGACGGTCGAAGAAGATGGGGTCGATCTCCTCGAGCCGCACGAAGTCCTCGATCTCGATGGAGCGCGTAAAGGCGGGTTCCAGGGCGGCGAACTCCTCAGGCTCGATCACGACGTGCCGCCCGGGGGCGATCTCGTAGCCTTTGACGATCTCCTCGAAGGGAACCTCCTCGCCCTCCGCCGAGCAGTAGCGCCGTTGCACGATGCGCGCGTGGTCGGTGGCGTGCAGCTGGTGGAAGCGCACGGAGCGCTGGACGACCGCGGAGTAGAGCTTGACCGGCACGGAGACCAGGCCGAAGGTGAGTGTGCCTTTCCACATCGAGTGGGGCATACAGCACAGTGTGACCGCTACAGCCTCGAAGTCAAGCCCTGAATGAGGCGTCCCGGCTCATCGATGATCGAGCGCGGCGACGTGGGCGAGGCGACCGAGCACGTCGGTGGTGGGGGCAACCTTCGCGTGCTCGTAGTCGGAGAGCCGGGACGCCGAGGTGCCGGCGGCCAGGGCGAACTGGCGGAGCGTCAACCCGGTGTGGGCACGCCAGGAGCGAATTTGCGCCGCGTACTCGGACCGTCCGCGCAGGGCGACGTCCTCGCGAGCGTGTCGAATCACGCCTGCCATCAGCGCGTCGACGCCGTAGTGCTCGTTCCACGCGACCACCACCTCGGTCGTGCGCGCCGCGGGACCCCAGGGGTGCTGCCGGATCGCGTCGGCAAGCCGACGCCAGGCGGACAGCGAACCGCGATCGAGGAGCGTCTCGATCGCCTCAGCCGGCCACCGATCTATAGGTGCGGTGGGGTCGAAGTCGACGTTGCGAAAGCGCACAGTCATCGCACCATCCTCTCCGCGAGGTCTGCCAGCACCGCCTTGACCGTTGACCACTCGTGCCAGCGAGGGTCGAGCGCCTTGTAGGTGGCCAGCTGCGTGGTGACCTCGGCATCCCGCGGTCGCGGGTCTGCCAGCTGCCTGACGAGCTGCGTCGCCACGGCCTCCGGCCGCCGGTTGAGGTCGGCGTAAAAGTCATCGATGCCGCGCAGGACGGCAGCCGCCTCGTCCAGTCCCATGCGATCCGCGAGGGCCGCGAGATCGAGGTAGTCACGGGTCTGGTTGCGACTCAGCGCAAGCCAGGCCTTGATCCGCAGAATCTCCGCAGCAGTGGGTACCAGCAGCCGCCGGCCCTGCACCTCGAGCTCGGTGCTCTCCAGCGGCCGGCTGCGAAGCAGCTGGCGCACTCCGGTCTCGATGCCACCGAGTTCGCCGAGGATGATCTTCCCGGGCTGGGCCCTGGCCGTCGACCAGTCCGCGAGCGCCTCCAGGTTCTCGAGGATCGAGTCGAAGCGCTCAGCGAGGTCCGCGATGACGTGGTCATTGTCGAGCGACTCCCGGTGGTGCGCGTGGAGCGCCGCCGCCGAGCCTCCGACCAAGACTGCGCCGGGGACCAACGCCTGCAGCCGCGCGGCCTTCTCCAGAACATCGTCCAGTGGGGATCTCACACCAGGAAGTTATCAGATCCGATAACATATACGCCGAGAAGGACCAGCGATACCTGCTAGGAGGCAGATGCCACGAGGCGGAGCGAGTCTTCGGGGAAGGAGATGTTCTCCTCGTGCAGGATCTCTCCTGCGGGGCCGTGGGTGGGGACCCGTACTACGACATACTTCCGTGCTGGGGGACCGTAGACCTCTTCGACCTCCCCGACGATCTCGTCCAGGCCCCAGGGAACGGCCACCTTGTCGCCGCGTTTGATCCGCTTTCCGCTTGTGCTGGCGTGCTTAGTTGTGGTTGCCATGTCGTTCACCAAGGGCGCTGCCGGTCGAACAGCCGGGCCAGCTGACCCGACATCTCAGCATCAAGATTAGCCGCCAGAGCGTCGAGGTCTCGGCGCCACCTGCGGAACGTACTCAGCGCGAGTGGGTGGCCTTTGCCCCGTAGGGCGGCGAGCTTGGCGTCGTCAGAGTGCGCAAGGCCGTTGCGCGCGTCGTTGAGCAGTGCAAGCGACTCGTTGTGCTTGGCGGTCCGCTCATCCCGACGATGCAGCTCGCGCCAGACCTCGAACCCGAATCTCCCGAAGTCGCGACCAATTGATCCGGGGTGCGCGTTGCCTCGTTCCAGCTCTCGACCTTCGACAAGCCGATTGCGCACCACGCGCTGGGCGGTCGGGCTGGATGGAGCGACCCATGACGCGAAGACGTCGCTGGCCTGATCGTGCAGGCCTCGCGCAAACCCTTGGAACTCGGCCGCGAGACGCAGGATCAGCGCATCGTTGATGGCCGCGGTTCGCCAGCGCCGACCAAGAGCCGGCTCTCCCACGAGCTTATGGGCATCGAGCAGGTCGTCGAGATGCTTCCTGCGCTCCTCTCGCCAGTTCTTGAGGGCAGTGGATGCCATGCGGCGACCGTACCGGATGGCCTGGTCGTCACCTCGCCGTTCGTTGCTAGAGTCCCGACTGCCCGATGCGCTCATTCTCGACATCTGTGCTCGAGGTCACCGGCGGCTCTCCCCGCGCCTTCAAGCCCGTGTCTTTTGACAGGCATGTATCGGAGGCGCAGCTGGAGTCTTGGGTCGTCGATAATCCTGAGCTTGTTGGCGAGCCTCTGCTAGTCCTCGGACAGCAGCTGGCCGACTTCGAGGAGGATCAAGATCGCCTCGATGTCCTGGCAATCGATGCCGACGGTGAGCTCGTGCTCATCGAGCTGAAGGTGGCCGACAGCTTTCGGGTGACCGACCTTCAGGCGCTTGCTTACGCTGGCGCGTACGCCAGTCGCGAACCTGAGGAACTCGCACAGACTCTGCGACGGACGATGCAGAAGCGTGCCGACGCATCTCAAGGCGGTACAGCCGCCGCAGGGGAGCAGCCACAGCCTTCGACTACCGGAGCGCCTGCTGCAGACGGATCGGCGGTAGCCGATCTAAACACGCAGGCAATCACGCAGATCAGCTTGGACGAGAGTAAGGAACGCATTGTCGGCTTTCTCGAACTCGACGATTTCGATGCTTGGCAGCCTAGCCAGCACGTCCGCATCAAGCTCGTTGCTCCAACGTTTCCCCGTCGAGTCCTGAAGACTGTCAAGTGGCTCGGAGACGTCTACAACATGCCGATCGAGGCCATCGCGGTGAGGCTTTTCAGTCGGAGCGGCGGCCAGTACAGCCTGACCTTCGAGCGACTGCTCCCGTTGCCAGACGAGGGCGAGTTCGACATGACCATCCGCAGGCGGGAGGAACGTAAGCGCAGCGAGAACACCACACGGCGTCCAGCCCTCGTGCCAATCTTGGCCCGGGAGGGCCTCCTCAAGCACGGACAACGGTTGTGGCTCAACAAGACCGTCCTGAGGCCAAAGGACAGGCCGATCTACAACCCGGACGCCGTAGCATTCCAAGTCGTAGTCCACGTCGAAGGCGACGCGCAGCCAAAATTCGCGTGGCGCTCATCAGAGGATCAAGACATCGAGTTGTTGTCGCCGTCCGCGATCCCACACCGGGTATACGAGGCCATTACCGACTGGGAAGGCGAGCCGTTCTATAGCCCGGTGGCCGCAAGCTTCACGGTCGCGCCCGGCGGTCAGACGCTAGAGCAGGTGGCCGCCGAGCACGAGGTGTGGACTTCCTCCGAGAAAGCCTGAACTCTGCTGCCCGGCTTATCGGCGGACGGCGTGGCCGGTTTGCGCGCTGCCAAGAAAATGGGCCTACCCCGGACTCGCACCGTCCCAAGAAGCCAACGCCCGGGCCTACCCGGGCTCCCCACCATCCCCGAGTCCGGCGCGCATGCGCGCGAGGGCCTGGCGGATGAGGCGCGAGACCTGCATCTGGGAGACGCCGATGCGCTCGCCGATCTCCGCCTGAGTGAGGTCTGCGCCGAAGCGCAGTTGCAGCACGACGCGTTCGCGGGGGGTGAGTCTGGCCAGCAGCGGCTCCAGGGTGGCGCGCTCCTCGGCGCGCTGAAAGCCGCCCTCGTGCGTGCCGAGCGTGTCGGCGACGCTTTCCCCGGCTTCCTCGCCGTGGGTGGCGGAGCGCGAGGCGTCGAGCGAGGTCGCGCGGTAGGCGGCGGCGGCCTCCAGAGCGTCCAGCACGTGCTCCTCGGAGGCGCCCACGGCGTGCGCAATCTCGCTCACCGACGGCGAGCGGCGCTGGCCCACAGAGAGGCGCGTGACCGCGTGGTCTACGCGCAGCGCAAGCTCCTGCAGGTCGCGGGGGACGCGCACCGACCAGGTGCGGTCGCGGAAGTGGCGGCGGAGCTCCCCGAGGATCGTGGGGACGGCGTAGCTTGAGAAGACCACTGCGCGCCCCGTGTCGAAGCGGTCGATCGCCTTGATGAGGCCCAGCGAAGCGACCTGCACGAGGTCCTCCAACGGCTCCTCCGCCCGCTGGTAGCGGCGGGCGAGGCGGCGTGCGAGGGGAAGGTAGCGCTCGATCAGCAGCTCACGCGCGCGCCTGTCGCCGTGTGCACGGCAGCGGGCGAAGAGCTCCGCGTCGGAGACCTCCCCACGCGCGTGCTCGACGACCGCCGCCTGGGGCGGGTGGGCACCCAACCCGGGCGGGCCGCTCGCAGAGCCGGTCGGCCTCATCACACGAGCATAGCCGCGCGCGTCAGGGGGCCGACGAGGTTGGGCACAGCCCTGCAGGTCACCGCCAGGCGAGGTCGCACAACCGCACGTCACGGGGCAGGCGAGGTCACCAGACCACGCACGTCGGCGGCGCTCGTCGGCGCGCTCACGCCGGGAAGATCGCGCAGGACCTCCCCGACGGTTGCGGGTGCGTTCAGCCAGCAGCGGACAGTGGCCCGAGCCACGCCGGGCTCAACGCTCCCGCCCATGGCAAGCTCAGCCACGGGCCGCTCCAGCGTGCGAGCCAGCGCGGGCAGCTCTGGCACAAGCGCGGGGGCCAGCCAGGTGATGGGCCCACCACCAGACCAGCGCTCGAAGTCGCAGGACCCGCTCAGCAGCAGGCGCTCGCGCGCGCGGGTCAGCGCGACGTAGACGATCCGCTCCTCCTCCGCCGTCTCCGCGCGAAGGCGCTCCTCGCAGAGCTCCTCGTAGCGCAGGCACCCCACGGGCGGGGAGCCGTCGAGTCTCGCGAGGCGCAGGCCGACGCGCTCGCCGTCCACCAGCAGGTCGGGGGGGGTGCCGGCGGGAGCGCGGCCGAGGTCGGCGAGGCACACCACTGGGAACTCGAGGCCCTTGGCGGCGTGGATCGTCATCAGCCGCACCGCGTCGGGCTCCGAGCCCGTCGGGGCGTGGGGCTCGGAGCCTTCGGAGAACGCCTCGCGGTGGGCGACGTGGTCGAGGAAGCCCCGCAGGTCCCGGCCCTCCGCGCCTTCGAAGCGGCGGGCGAGGCGCAGCAGCTTGTGGATGTTCGCCAGGCGCCGCTCACCCCACGTGAGCGAGAGCACGTGGCGTTCGTAGCCGGCGTAGGCGATCACGCGCAGCAGCAGCTCGGCGAGGGGGTACACCGGAGCGGCGCGGCGCTCGGCGGCGAAGTGGGCGGCGAAGCGGGCGAGGTGCTCGCGGTCGGGGTCGGGCAGGCTCGTGTAGAGCGCGCCCTCGGCGCGCGCGATCGTGGCCCACGCGCCCAGGCCCTCTGCGCGCGTGTGGAGGGCCACCAGCGCAAGACCGTCGGAGGAGAGCCCCACGAGCGGGGAGGCGAGCACCGAGTAGAGCGCGAGCTCGTCCAGCGGGTTGGCGAGCGCGCGCAGCCACGCCACCAAGTCACCGACCTGAGGGTGGCCCCAGAAGGTGCCCACGGCCGCGAGCGTGCGCAGGCCGCGCTCCTCCAGGGCGCGCTCGTACACCGGCAGGTCGCCCGCGGCGCGCAGCAGCACCGCCACGTCGCCCGCCGCGGCCTGCCCGGCGTCCACGAGCTCGGCGACGCGCTGGGCCAGCAGGCGCGCTTCGGCGTGGCGCCAGAGGGCCGCTGGAGGCAGCGTCCCGGCGACAGCCTGCACGAGCGGCTGGGTGAGTGGGGTCCGGCCCCCGCGCTCCGACCAGGCGCGTCGGTCGGTGAGCAGCAGCTCGACCGAAGCCGAGCGAGCGTCTCCCTGCACGGTCCCCGTTTCGGCCGAAGCCGGGAGACACGCGCCTGAGGCGCTGGCCGATTCGGGGATGCGAGCGGAGCCAGTGTCTCCCTGATCGGTCCCCGTTTCGGCCAGCGGCCCGTCCTCGGGACCGTCCTCGCGCGCGGCGAGGAGCGGGGTGTAGGCGTCCCCGAAGCGCTCGGCGAAGACGGAGTTGACCGCGGCGATCAGCGGGGGGCGGCTGCGGAAGTTGTGGGACAGCGCGAGCGCCGCTCCCTCGGCGTGCAGCCGACGACGGCGCTCGCGGAAGAGCTCCACTTCGGCGTGGCGGAAGCCGTAGATCGATTGCAGGGCGTCGCCGACCGTGAACAGGTTGTCGCGCTCCAGCAGCTCCAGTAAGGAGAGCTGGCGGCGGTTGGTGTCCTGGAACTCGTCCACCATCAGCAGCTCCAGGCGCTCCGCCCACGCCCGGCGCACACCCTCGTGGCGCTCCAGCAAGTCCCGCGCGCGCAACTCAAGGTCGTCGAAGTCGAGCGCTGAGCGCGCCCGCTTGAGCTCCGCGTAGCGGCGGGCGAACCGCTCCAGCGCCTCGCCCAACACGGCGCACACTCGGACCGCCTCCTCCTCCGAGGGCTCCGAGGGCTGCGGTTGGGGCAGCGTGGGCCGGCTCAGACCCCGGCTGCGCTGGGCGGCGTACACGCCCAGCACCATCCCCCGCACGCGGTCCGCGCCGTAGGCGGCGAGCACGTCTACGGCCTCCCTGTGGCGCTCGCCAACCGAAGCCGGTAGACACTCGCCTCCGACCGAAGCCGGGAGACACTCGCCTTCGACCGAAGCCGGTAGACACTCGCCTCCGACCGAAGCCGGTAGACACTCGCCTCCGACCGAAGCCGGTAGACACTCGCCTCCGACCGAAGCCGGTAGACACTCGCCTCCGACCGAAGCCGGTAGACACTCGCCTCCGACCGAAGCCGGTAGACACTCGCCTCCGACCGAAGCCGGTAGACACTCGCCTCCGGCTCGCATCCCCGTTTCGGCCAGCATCCCCGTTTCGGCCAGCATCCCCGTTTCGGCCAGCATCCCCGTTTCGGCCAGCATCCCCGGCTCGGCCAGCATCCCCGGCTCGGCCAGCATCCCCGGCTCGGCCAGCATCCCCGGCTCGGCCAGCGTACCCGGCTCGGCCAGCAGACCGGCGAGCGCGTGGCGGAAGGCGAGCAGCGCCAGACGCCCCGCGGAGGCCTCGTCGAGGATCGCGAAGTCGGGGTCGAGGCCTGCCGTCAGCGCGTGGGTGCGCAGCAGGCGCGCGCAGAAGCCGTGGAAGGTGCCGATCGCGGCGCCCTCGGTGTCACGCGCAGCCTCCCGCTCGCCGAGCTCCAGCAGGCGCGCGCGCACCCGCCCACGCAGCTCCGCGGCGGCGCGCTCGGTGAAGGTGATCGCGAGGATCCGTCCCGGGGCGACGCCGTCCTCCCGCACGGCCCGCACGAAACGCTCCACGAGCACCGAAGTCTTCCCGCTGCCCGCCCCCGCCGCCAGCAGCAGCGGACCGCGGCGGCGCGCGACGGCCTCCTCCTGCTCAGGGGTGAGGGCGTGTACTCCCGGGAGCTCGACGGTTTGCGTCATCTCCCTAGCGCTCACACCGGCAGATCTGGGGGTACACGCACCCGGAACCCCCGAAGCCGCACGTCTGTGGCCGCGCCTCCAGGGCCCCCGAACGCGCCTGGGCGGCGGCAGCCCGCGCCGCCGCGAGGACCTCCTCCACGAGCTCCCGCACCTCGTCGGGCTCGCGCGCGTCGCCACGCACGCAGGGGAGCTCCACCCCCTCCCCCTGCGCGAGCACCCCGCGGGCGCGCAGGTCGCGGCCGGAGAGCGGCTGGTAGAAGCCCCCCACCGCGTGCACGTCGGGCAGGGACTCCACCGCGCGCATGTAGAGAGCCGCTTGGAAGCTGCGCTCCGACACCCACCGGTCGGGCGGGGGGGCCAGGGTGCCCTTGTAGTCGTACACCACCGCGGCGCCCCCCGGCGCGAGGTCGACACGGTCGACGCGGCCCCGCACCTCCACCCCCTCGCCGAGGTCCAGCGCCGGCAGCCCGCCGGGCTCCTCCGGAAAGCCGAAGGGTAACTCGAAGTGGGTCGGCTCCAGCGGGCTCTCCCGCTGACCAGCCTCCGACCCGCCCGCGGCGTGCTCCAGGTAGCGCTCCAGGTCGGCCTCAAGCCGCCGGCGCACTCCGGGCACACGCTCCGGCGCGGTGGAGAGCGGTCGCTCCCCCGCGTGGCGCTCCAGCGCGGCGTGCAGCAGCTCGCGCGCGCGGGGCACCCGCTCGGGGGTCAGGCGCGCGGAGCCCGTCTCCCGCCGCAGACCCTCCAGCACGTCACGTAGCGCCGCGTGCGCGAGGCTCCCGCGGGCCAGCGGCTCGGCGTCGGGCTCGAGGTCCCCCGCGACCAGCAACCGCTCCACGAACCACCGCACCGGACAGCCGGCCCACGCCTGCAGGCCCGACGCCGACCACAGCCGCCGCTCACGCAGCTCCGCCAGCACCCGCGGGTCGCTCAGGGGCTCGATCCCGTCCGGGGGGGCACCCGCCGAGGGCTCGCGGCGGCCATTCCCCGGCCCGTCCCCAACCGGCAGACCCGGTGGAACTGCGCCGGGCCTCGCCACAGCCGAACCCCTCCCCGGCTGGTGCCCAGCCGGCAGTCCCGCGGGTACTGCGCCTGGCCTCGCCACACGCGGCCCCCTCCCCTCCCCCACCTCACCCAGCGCTCGCCGGGTGCGCGCGGCGTGGAGGTCGCACGCGAACAGGTCGCACACGTCGTCCACGAACAGCGAGCGGGCGCTCGGTACGCCGTCGTCGTCCGCGGTGTGCCAGCTCAGCACGAGCAGCTCCTCGGGGCGCGAGACCGCGGCGTACAGCAGGTACCGCTCCGCGGCCAGAGCGTCCACGACGCGCCCCAGCCGCAGGCCTGAGGCTTCCGCCAGCCCGCGGCGCTCCTCCTCGGAGAGGAACGGCTCGGGCCTCGCGGGCGCAGGGAAGACGCCTTCCTGCAGGCCGCACACGAACAGCGCGCGCACCCGGCGCGCGCGCAGGGCGAGGGGGTCGAGCACGGCCACGGCCCCGCGCGCGCCCGCTGACGCGGCGTCCCCCGCTCCCGTCGGCGCTCCCGCGGGCCACTCGACAGCCGGCGCCGCTGAGGGCTCCTCCTCGACGACCACCTGCAGCCCGCGCAGGACTGCGAGGAGTCCGTGCGCGTCCGGCGCGAGCTCGGACGCGGAGCGCGCCAGCTCGCGTAACTCCTCGAGCGCCGCGCGGCCTACGGCCAGTGCGCGCGCCTCAGTCACCTCCGTGGGCGAGGGCGCCCCTCCAACAGGCGCGAGCGACTCGCTTCCAGGTGAGAGTGCCTCCTCTGCGGGCGAAAGCGGTCTCCCAACTGAAAAGAGCGTCCCCTGGTCGGGCGAGACCTCCTCGACGGGCGCGCGCACCTCCCCCCCGGGCCCCGGGGGACACGACAACCGCTCGAGCTCGTCGGCAACCCGGTCGACCAGCGCCGCGGGGCCTCGCTGCGCCGCAGCCCCCAGCCGGTCCAGGGTCTCCAGCGGCCAGTGGTCAGCCTCCCACAGGGCGCGCGCCTGCGCCGCTGTGGACGCTCCCACCCGCCGGACACGCCGTTCCAGGTCGTCCGCAAGCTCAGGGCGGGCCAGCACTCCGGGCGCACGCAGCCACGCCAGGAGGTCCCCCGCCCCTGTGTCCTCTCCGACTGGGAACGCCGCGGCGAGCAGCCCCACCAGCGCGCGGCCGAGGGCGGTGTGCGTGAACGGCACGCGCCGCTCCAGCGCGAACGGGACGCCGTGGGCGCGAAAGACCTCCCCCACCAGCTCGGCGACGCTCTCCGGAGCCCGGTGGGCGACCGCGATCTCCCCGGCCGGCACCCCGCGCTCCAGGAGCCCCCGGATGTCCTCCGCGACGAGCTCAAGCTCCGCGCGCTCGCCCCCGCCCTCCAGCAGTCGCACCGCTCCCGCCGCGGGGACCGCGGGGGGGCCGGGCTCGAACAGGAAGCGCTCCAGGTGGTGCAGCGCGGGGCGGGCAGCGGGCGCGTAGTAGTCCACGCGGGGCCCCACCTCGTGGTGAGCGGACGCGAGGGGGGCCAGGCGCTGGAAGGTGTCCCCGCGGCCGGCGAACGCCACGCGGCCTGCCTCGTAGGCGAGCGAGACCGTCACCGGGGCGCCCACCTTCACACCAAGCGTCTCCACCGTGTCCAGCTGCAGCGCCCCGAGGTCGTCGAAGCCGTAGAGCACCACCGGCGTGGCGCCCCACGCCGCCGGAGTGCGGCGCAGCGCGTCGAGCGCGAGCGCCGCGCGGCGCTCGGGGCCCGCGCGTCCGAGCTCTTCGCTCGCGCGGCGGTACTCCGCGTAGAGCTCCGCGAGCTCTTGCGCGCGGGGGGCGTGCGCGGGGTCCGCGGCAGCCCACGCCTGCAGCGCCTCGCGCAGGCGCGCGGGGGGCACGCGCGCGACCTCGAGCTCCCCGACGAGCGCCGCCAGGGCACGCACCACGCCGTGGGTTGCGTGGCGGGGGCTCGCCGCTCGCGTGCCCTGTGTTCGGGGCCCGCCGGGGGCGTGCTGCAGCGCTGCCGCCCCCTCCGCCGCGGCTCCGTTCGCCGCCGCCCCTCCCACGCGCGCGTGGGGTCCTCCCGAGCGCGCGCTCTCCCACGCCGCCGCGAGCACCCGTTCGAGGGCGAGGCGGCCGAGTGGCCGCGCGGTGCCGGCCGACCCCCGGGCGTCGGCGCGGTGGAGCACCTCGGCGAGCAGCCCTCCGAAGCGCTCCACCCGCACCCCCTCCACGAGCCCCCCGCGAGCGAGCTCGCCGCGGTAGCGCTCCACGTCGGCACGGGTGGGCACCACCAGCAGCGGCTGCTCTCCCCGCGCGTGGTGGGCGCGCAGTGCGTCCATCACGACGCGGGCCTTGCCGGCGTTGGCGGGTCCGGTTATGAGCGTGAGGGGCATGGGCGCCCATAGTGGCGCACCCACCCGACGTCGTCGTTCCCGTGCACCGCAAGAACTCGGTGGCCGAGCGCGAGGTTGGGCGTGGCTTTGCGCGGGGTTTGCGGGCGCCGGAAAACGCGTCCCGCTCGTAGTTGAGCTACAGGATTAGCGCTCGACGCCAGCCCAGAGGATTCGCAGCACGTACGCTCGCTGCCGACCTCCTGAGCCGCCCCGCCCTTCTCGCGCGAGCCGCTCCACGGAGCGGCTCGCGTTTCACGAGCGCCCGAACCAGCGCGCCCGGCGGACCGCGCCGAACTCCTCCTTCTCGGCGGCGTACTCCAGCGAGGGGTCGTAGCGCCGGGCCGCTGGCGTGTCGCCACGGAGGAAGCTGACCTCGACCTTGCTGACGAGCCCGCCGCCGAACTCGGCGTAGCAGACGCCCGAGCCCTCGAACGGCGCGGGCGGCTCGGCGCCCGCGATCGTCGCGGCGATGTCCTCAGCGACCACGCGCGCCGCCGCCTCGGCGAAGATACCGGCCTTGGGAACGGTCCGCGGACCGGTGCAGACGTCGCCGAGCGCGTAGACGCCGGGGAACCGGGTCCTGAGGTTGGACTGGTCGACGGGCACCCAGTTGTTGACCGCGAGGCCCGTGTCCGCAAGCGCGGTGGGCGCCCGGTGGATCGGGATGCCGACGAAGAGGTCGTAGGGCAGCGTCTCGCCGCTCGCGAGCCGTGCCGTGCGGGTCGCCGGGTCGATGCCGGCGACAAGACGTTCGGGCAGCTCCTTGATGTTGCGCGCGGCAAGCCCGTCGCGGAACATCTGCGAGACCTCACCGGTCACTGGGACCGGGCGCGCCATCGGAAATGTCGTCGCCATCTCCACCGAGTCCCCGAGGCCCTGCCGCGTGAAGTGCTCGTGCAGCAGGAAGGAACCCTCGAACGGGGCTGGCGGGCACTTGAACGGCTGCCCGAGGACCGAGACGAGCACCTTGCCGCCCTTGAAGTCGGCGAGCGCATCGCGCAGCCGCTCGGCGCCAGCGAGCGAGTAGTACTCGTGCCCGCCCTGCTCGAAGCCCGGCGTGGCGGCGAAGTCGTAGTCGGCACCAAGTGCCACGACAACGAAGTCCGCGTCGTAGGATCCGGCGTCGGTGGTGACGCGGCGCGCGGCCGGGTTGACCCCCGTCACCGTCTCCTGGCGGAACTCGACGCCGTCCTTCTCGAAGTCGCGGTAGTGAAGCCGGACGTCGGTGGCCGACTGGCGGCCGAGCATCACCTCAAGCTTGGAGAAGCCGAAGTAGAACGAGTCGTTGCGATCGAACAGCGTGACGCGGACCGCGTCCGCGATCGTCTCCGAGAGCCGGGTCGCGAGCTCCAGTCCGCCGAACCCAGCCCCGAGGATCACGACGTGCTTGCTCATCGGCGGCACACTACAACTCCTGCCGCAGGCGCCTACCTCGCCCAAAGCACGCCCGACCGGCGCGACAGGCCCACATCGGGCGGAACCGGCAGTCGGCTTCAGGAGCCGCGGTATCCTGGGAGGAGACGCTTATGGACTCGCGGGCACACATAGCCGCAGACGCCATCGGTTCGGTGCGCGCGGAGGGCTTGGAGCCAGGCGCGACCGTCGCCGAGATTCTCGATCGCTGGGTCAACGGCCAGATCGAGACCGAGCAGCTCGGGGAGGCCGCGCAGCGCCTCGCCGCCGGCGAGTCTGTCGCCCACCTGCTCGGCCAACCAGAACCCGTGCCAACACGCCGCTGACCGTGGTCTGAGCGGCGCGGTGGCCGACCCCTATGTCTACCCCGGCACCACCGTGCTGCGCAACCTGCTGGAGTCGCAGGACGCCGACGCGCTGGCCGAACATGAGGCGCAGGCGACTACGCTGCGGCTCGCACAGCTCGCCGCAGACGGCCTGAAGGGCGCCTACGACCTCCCCCACCTACAGGAGTTCCACCGCTTCATCTTCCAGGATGTCTACCGCTGGGCGGGTGAGCTGCGCACCGTCCCGCTCGCCAAGCCCGGCAGCATGTTCGCGCTACCAGAGCACATCGAGAACTACGCCGCTCAGGTGCTACGCCAACTCGCCGCCGAGCAGCACCTCCGTGGGCTACCACGTGAGCAGTTCGCCGAGCGGCTCACCCACTATTACGCCGAGCTCAACGCCGTCCACCCGTTCCGCGAGGGCAACGGGCGCACGCAGCGCGCGTTCCTGCGCCAACTCGCCCTCGACGCTGGACACACGCTCGCCTGGGAGCGCCTGGACGCAAGGGCGCTCGTCCACGCCTCGCGGCGCAGCTTCCAGGGCGACAACCTCCCAATGCGCGAGCTGATCGAGACAGTTCTCGATCTCCCTGGCCGCTGACGCTGGCGACACCGAGCTACGCGCCAGCTCGAAGGTCCATCGAGTCCACCAAGGGGGACGAGGTCACGCGACCTCGCCGCAATCACGCAGTCGTCCCCAGATCTGATGAGCTGCCTACCTGGATGGGTCGGATGCTCGTACGGCCTCCGGCGACCGTTTCTGTGGCGACTGCGGGCCCACCGGCAGCGCCGGCAAAGGTTGAGCGGGGTTGCCAGTAGGAGCGGATCGCCCCCTGCTACTACCCCGCGATCTGCGGCGGCTCGGTCCAAACCTCGATCACCTGGTGGGGGCAAAGTCCCCAGATCCGACCCCCGTCGCTCCCGCCCCAAACCGCCCGCCGCCCGTACAGCTCGCACGCCCCTACGCCGCGGACTGCGCCCCCACGGCCTCAACCCCAGCCTCGGCGGGAACCTCAACCGCGGCACCATCCCCAGCGGGCTCTTGGTCGGGCGGCTTGGCCCCCTCCTTCGCCCAAGACTCATTGAACTCAACGCGCCATTTCCCGTCGACCCCCTGCTGAAGCGCGAGGTGGGCGCGGAAGGAGCGCCCGGAGCGCCCGCGGAAGCCGGTGACGGGCCGGGCGGTGTAGCCGGTACGGATTAGCTCGCGGGCGACCGCGAGAGCCAGCTGCTTGCCCGCTTTGGACTTCCAGATCACGAACCCACAGCCGGGGTCGTTGCGCGCCCAGCAGGAGTAGCCCTTGCGGTTTTCCACGATGGGGTGCCCGCACACCGGGCAGGGCCCGAGCGTGGCTTTGGGGATGCGCACGTCTTTGAGCGCGTGGTCAAGCATTTTCACGGTCTCCCCGGCGAAGCCGGCGATGTCGTGCATGAAGTGCTCGCGGGAGTCCTCCCCGCGCTCGATCGCGTCGAGGCGGTGCTCCCAGCGGCCGGTCAGTTCGGGGGAGGTGAGCGGGTGGTGGCCGAGCAGGCGCACGACGTTGAGGCCCTTCTCGGTGGCCACCAGCGAGCGCCCGTCGCGCTCGATGTAGCCCACGGAGATGAGCCGCTCGATGATCGCGGCGCGGGTGGCGGGGGTGCCGATCCCGGACTCCTTCATCGCCTCGCGCAGCTCGTCGTCGTCGACGAGCTTACCGGCGGTCTCCATCGCGCCGAGCAGCGACGCGTCCGAGTAGCGCCGGGGGGGCTTGGTCTCCTTGGCAAGGCTCTTGATCTCCCGCGTCTGCACGGGCTCGCCCTCGAGCAGGCGGGGCAGGGGCTGCTCGACGCCCTCGTCCTCCTCGGCGCCGGGGCCGCCTTCGCGGCCGGTCTCGGGGGTGCTCTCCCCGTAGACCCCGCGCCAGCCGGGCACGATCAGGACCTTGCCACGGGTACGGAACACGTAGTGCCCGGCGCGCGGCCCCGCGGCAGCCGGGATGGTGGTCTCCACGCGGGTGTTCTCGAACACGGCCTCGGGGTGGAAGATCGCCAGGAAACGCCGGACAGCGAGGTCGTAGACGCGGCGGTCGTCGTCGGACATGCGCTCCAGTTTGTGCTCGGAGCGGGTGGGGATGATGGCGTGGTGGTCGGTGACCTTGGCGTCGTCGACCACCCGCGCGAGGGGGAGCTTGTCGAGACCCGTGACAAAGGCGGCGGCGCGGGCGTACTCCTTGTGGGAGCCCACCAGCTCGGCGGTGGGCTTGATCTCGGGAATCATGTCTTTGGTCAGGTAGCGGGAGTTGGTGCGCGGGTAGGTGAGCGCCTTGTGCTCCTCGTAGAGGCGCTGCGCGGCGCCGAGGGTGCGCCGCGCGGAGAAGCCGAAGCGGGTGTTGGCGTCGCGCTGCAGCGAGGTCAGGTCGTACAGCAGCGGCGCACGCTCGCGCGCCTCCTTGACCTCGAGCTTGGTGACGGTCGCCTCCCGCCCGGTGCAGGCCTCGACGATCGCGACCGCTTCCTCCTCGGTCGCCAGGCGCGGTTTGGCGCCAGCGTGAAAGCGCCCGGTGTAGACGCGCTCCTTTGGCTCGCCCTCCCCGTCCCCGTTCCCGGCGGTCGACCCCTCCCCCTCCAGCGCTCCCGCGGCGAAGATGGCGTCCACGAGCCAGTAGGGCTCGGGCACGAACGCTTTGATCTCCTCCTCGCGGCGAGCGACGATGGCGAGCGTCGGGGTCTGTACGCGCCCGAGCGAGACGGCCCCGTCGAAGGAGGTGCGCAGGCGGATGGTGGCGGCGCGGGTGGCGTTCATCCCGACGATCCAGTCGGACTCTGAGCGCGAGCGGGCGGCCTGCTCGAGCAGGGCGACCTCGGAGGCGGGGCGCAGCGAGTCGAAGGCGGCCCGCATCGCGGAGGTGGTCATCGAGTTCAGCCACAGCCGGCGCACGGGCAGCGAGGAGCCGGCCTTCTCGTAGATGTAGGCGAAGATCAGCTCCCCCTCGCGGCCGGCGTCGCAGGCGTTGATGACCTCGCCGACGTCGTCACGGGAGAGCTGGCGAGTGACGACCGACATCTGCTTGCGCGAGCGCTCGTCGCGCACGACGAGCTTGAAGCGGTCGGGCACGATCGGTAGGTCCTCCATCCGCCAGCGCTTGAACCGGGGGTCGTACTCGTCGGGTTCAGCGAGCTGCACGAGGTGCCCGACGGCCCAGGTGACGACGTACTCCTCGGCTTCCAGCCAGCCCTCTTCCTTCTTGAAGGTCCCGGGCAGCACGCGCGCGAGGTCGCGCCCCACGGAGGGCTTCTCGGCGATCACCAGGGTCTTCGGCACGGAGGTCAGCCTAGCTGGTTGGTCTCACAGGGTCTTTTTTGGGGATCGTCCACGCGGGTGGGTGCCGCCGCCAAGCGGGTGCGCGCTGGGCCTCCGTGCCCAGCGTCAGTGCGCGGTGCCCCGACCGTGCGCCAGCCCCTAACGTCCCACGAGCGCGCGGCCTCACGCGGTGTCACAGTGCCCGGTTTCGACCGGGGGCCCGCCCGCACCGACGGTTTCGAGGAGGTGCGCGACGGTGGCGTCGGCGACGCCGTAGCCGCCGGGGGGCCCGGCGCCGGTGGTGCCCGCGAAGACGGTCGTGAGGACCGCGCCCGCGGAGTCCACCACGGGCCCCCCGGAGTTGCCGGGGCGCACGAGGCCGCGCAGGGGGGTGAGCAGGCGGGAGACGGGCCCCTGACCGTAGGCGTTCTGCGTGAGCACCTGCTCGGAGGCCCCGATGCGTGCGGCTTGGACGTCGAAGGGCCCGTTTTCGGGGTACCCGAGGATCGCCCCCGCGCGCCCCCCAGGGGGGTTCGAGACGAGGCTCAGCGGGGGCAGCCCAAGGCCGGGGACGCGCAGCAGCGCGAGGTCGACCGTGGGGTCGAAGGCGATCGCCTGCGCGGGGAGGCCGGGGGGCCGCCCGGCGACCTCGACGGTGGTGTCGTCCTCACCGGCGAGGACGTGGGCGTTGGTGAGGACCTCTTCGGGCCGCACGACCCACCCGGAGCCCTCGATCGCCAGACCGCAGGCGGTGCCGAGTACGCGCACGACCGAGCGCGAGACGGCCTGCACCCCGGGGGCGCCGGCGATGCGCGGCGGGGGCGCCGCGAGCGCTGGCAGCGGGCCGGGGATCGAGGGCAGCGGGTCTAGGCGCGAGAGCGCGTTGAGGATCGGGCCGGAGGGCGGCAGCAGCCCGTTGAGCTCGCGCAGGATCGCCGAGCGCTGGATGTCGGCGCGCAGCGTGGCGGCCGTGGGGATCTGCGCGGCGACGGCGGCGACGATCCACACGATCCCGAGACCCACCGCGGCGGAGAGCAGGGCACCCAGCGCGCCGTCGAGCAGGCCGAGACCGGGGACCAGCCGAGTGGTGCTGCGCAGCCGCCAGCCGAGCCCCTCCAGGCCGGTGGCGAGGATCGCGCCGGCGAGGACCGCGCCGACGAGGCCGAAGGCGGGGGCGTAGGGCGAGGCGGAGCCCTGGGGCAGCAGCAGCGGACCGACGCGGGTCCCGACGAACGCGCCGAGGGCGAAGCCTCCAAAGGAGAGCACGCCCACGATGAAGCCTTGCCGCAGGCCGAAGAGGGCGAGGAGGGCGACGAACAGCAGGATTGTCCAGTCGAGCGACGTCACGCCCATGTTCTACCGTTCCGCGTTGTGAAAACCTGCACTGGAGCTGGGTGATGACCGCCGCATCCTCTTCCAGCCGGGGCTGGCGGGCACAAGGGACAGGCCACCGCGGCAGGGACCTCCAGAGCGCGAGCAACCGGCGCACGCGGCGTGCCCGACCGGTGGTCGCGCTGGCGGCGGCGGCGTTCGCGGCGGGGGCGATCGTGGGCGCGGCGCACTCCTCCTCCTCGGCCGCCCCCGCGCTCGCGGCCCGCTTCGCGGCGGCGTGGGCGCGAGGGGACTACGCGGAGATGTACGGTGAAATTTCCCCCACCTCCCAGCGGGAGGTCAGGGCGAGCGAATTCGCGCAGGCCTACCAGGAGGACCTGACGACGGCGACCGCCAGCGGCGAGCGGGTGACGGGCACCCCCCGGGGAGCGGCCGGGGGCGTGGAGGTGGTGCCGGTGCGAGTGCGCACGCGACTGTGGGGGACTCTCGCAGAGAGCTTCAGGCTGCCGGTGGTGGAGGAGCCCGACGAAGGGGGGGAGCGGGTTGTGTGGTCGCGCTCGTTGGCCTTCCCGGGCCTGCGGGCGGGAGAGCTGCTGAGCAGGCGCACGGAGCTGCCCCCGAGGGCGACACTGGAGGCGCGCAACGGGACGGCGTTGGCGGAAGGGCCGGCGAGCGCGGCGGGGCAGCGCAGCTCACCGTTGGGCGCAGCGGCGGACGCGGCGGCGGGCGAAGTGGGGCCGGTCCCCGCGGACAGCCGCCAGTCCCTCGAAGCGCAGGGAGTGCCGGGCGACGCGATCGTGGGGGTGAGCGGCCTGGAGCTCGCGGAGGACGAACGCCTGCGGGGCACCCCAGGGGGCGAACTGCTCGCCGTCCCGACCGGTCAGTCCCCGACCGCGGGCGCCACAGAAGACTCTCCAACCACGGGCACCACGACTCAGTCTGCCACCGCGGGCACCGCGGACGCCGGCGGCGAGCGGGTACTGGCGAGCGTCGCGCCGCACGCGGGGAGCGCGGTGCGCACCACGATCTCGCCTGCGCTGCAGAGCGCGGCGGTGAGTGCCCTCGGGGGCCAGTACGGCGGAGTGATCGCGCTGGAACCGGCCAGCGGCCGGGTGCTGGCGGTGGCGGGGATCGCCCTGGAAGCGCTGCAGCCGCCCGGGTCGACGTTCAAGATGGTCACCGTGAGCGGGGTGCTGGGATCGAGGGTCGCCAACCCGCGGAGCACGTTCGCCGACGCGACGGAGGCGACGTTGGACGGGGTGGAACTGCATAACGCCAACGGGGAGGAATGCGGGGGGACCCTGGTGGAAGCGTTCGCGGTGTCGTGCAACTCGGTGTTCGCCCCGCTGGGGGTAAAGTTGGGGGCCGCGCGACTGGTGGCGACGGCGGAACGGTTCGGCTTCAACCACCCCCCGGGGATCGCGGGCGCGGCCGAGAGCACTATCCCCCCGGCGGCGGAGATCCAGGGGGAACTGGCGGTGGGCTCCACGGCGATCGGGCAGGACCAGGTGCTGGCGAGCCCCCTGGAGATGGCGACGGTGGCGACGACGATCGCCGACGGTGGCCGGCGGCCGACGCCGAGCCTCGTGTTCGAGCCCAGCGGAGGGGGCCACCCCGCGGTGCGAGCGGTCAGCGCCGCGACGGCGCGCACCGTGCGGGGCATGATGATCGAAGTGGTGCGCTACGGCACGGGCACCGCGGCGGCGATCCCGGGGGTGGTGGTGGCGGGTAAGACGGGCACCGCGGAACTCGGCAGCCCGAGCGCGTGCGCGGCGGGGGGCTCCGAACAGAAACCCGCGGAAGGCGAAGAACACGCTGCCAAGGAACACCCCTCCGAAGCGAGCAGCTGTGCCGCCGAACAGAGCAACCCGCAGAACACCGACGCGTGGTTCGCGGCGTTCGCCCCGGCGCTGCATCCGAAGGTCGCGGTGGGGGTACTGATGGTGCGCGACGGCGCAGGCGGGGCGACCGCTGCGCCGGTGGCGCGGCAGGTGATCGAAGCGGCCCTGCAGCCCGGTGGCCTCGGCTAGACGTCCAGTTCCGCGGAGGCCGTCTGGGTGGCGTCGCCGGGGTCGACTATCTTCAGCGTCAAGGGCCGCTCGTTGAGCGATTCGACGTTGAGCTTGTAGAGCAGCACCGCCCCCTGGGTGGGGCCGTTGGCGGCGACGGTGTCGAGGGCGGGGACCCGGCCCTTGGGGGGCACGTACCCGGGGCGGTAGGCGAACAGGTTGGCGGGGCCGGGGACCACGGGGGAGTAGATGTTGCCCTGGGTGTCGCTGACCGTGAGATCGGTCGCGACGGGGTGGGGCAGGCCGCTTTCGTTGTAGACCTGCAGGAACACCCCGAACCACTCTTCGCCGGGGCGCAGGTGCCGCTGGGCGGGCGTGAGGCCGAGCAGGTAGGAGGAGTCTTCGGTGTCGTAGGGGTTCAGCTCCCGGGAGATCTGGACCTCGTAGACGAGCGGCCCCACGTTGAGGTAGGGGGCGTTCTTGCCGGAGGACCCGGCGTAGGTGCCGGTCGTGACCCGCGTGTGGGAGTCCCCGCAGGCCCCCAGCGCGAGCGCGGCGAGGGCGGCGAGCAGGGCGGCGAGGATCGTCTTGCGCGGGGGGCGGGACATGCGAGGCCGCAGTTTATCCGGAGGCGACCGTGACGCGCCGCCCACGCCCCTCCCCGGTCTCGATGATCGAGCGCAGGCGGCGCATCGCCTTCGCGTTCTTACGCCGCAGCCAGCCCCGCGCGCCAAAGGACTCCAGGAGACGGTCGGAGAGCGTGTAGGGCTGGGTCTCCACAGTGAACCGCACGCGCGTCGTGCCCCCCGCTCCCGGGGCGAGCTCGTAGACCCCGAGGGTGCGCACGCGGTTGTTCTTGCCACCGCGGCCGACCTCGACGATGCGGTGCGGCGCCTCCACCTCCGTGAAGGTCACGTCGCCCCAGCTGAAGCGGTTGCCGGGGACAGCCACGCGAAACCGGGCTCCCGCCCCGCGGCCGACGGAGTCCACGCGCGTGAGGTGCCAGTCGCGGAGGTAGTGGTCGGTGAACTCGGAGTGGTTGGCAAGGTCCTGCAGGTACTCGAAGACCCGCTCGCGGGGAGCGTCGATCAGGATCGACACGGTCACGGGGTCCATCGCGTGCGGCAGTCTATACGCCCAGCAGGCGCAGCCACAGCCAACAAGCGGGGGCCCCCAGCACGAGCGCAGGCCGCTCCACGACGCCAGACGCGCACCAGCGTCCCACTGCACGGGAGCGGCCTCCGTGGCCGCCGACCCTACGCCGCGCGAGCGGCCAGGCGCACGCCGTGGCCGTGCTCGGAGTGGCGCACGGTCTGGGTGGCCACGGGGGCGTCACGGCGCTCCGAGCGGCACAGCTCGCAGACGACGGCTCCGCCGTAGAGGTGCACCCGCTCCCCCACCAGCGGGGTGCGGCGGCAGTCGGCGCAGCGGTTGCGATCGGCCGTGAGCACTCCGACGCCCCGGCGCAGGAGGACGCGCTCGAAGCGCTCTATGTCGGTGACCGTGGCAGACGCCATGTTCCGGGGTTTCGCCACTCGGCGCCGGTCTCCTCCAGGCCGGTGCCGAAGCACCCGGCGAAGGGGACGAACTGGGCCACCCGCTCGCCCTTGCCCGCCCGCGCCGGCCAGCCGCGAAGCGCCGGTTTGGAGGAGGCCAGCCGGGGGTAGAAGAACCAGGCTACCCACGTTCGGCCCCTGCCTCAGATCAGCCGAGCCCGCAAAATGCTGCGGGCCTCCAGAAAATTACAAGCCTTTTAGACCTCTCGGGGAAAGTCTCGTTATGATCGCCACAAGGTTTCGCTGGCAAGAAGGGCGCCAAGACGTGAGCCAACGGGAGAAGAGGAGCGCTGAGATGGTGGAGTCACTGACCTCGGGCACGCTGGCTGGAGCGGGATCCTTTCGATGCCAGCGCTGCGGCTACGTCCTGACCCTGGCGGCCTCCGACAGGCTGAGCGACTGCCCCGGCTGCGGGGGCGCGAGCTTCGTGCGCGCCTCGTTGTTCAGCGCCGGACGACTCGGAGGGGAGGCCGCCACCGAAGGCGTCCGCGCCGCCGAGGGTGGAGGCAGGATCGCCGAGCAGGCCGACGAGCGCGAGGAGGCGTGGCTCGCGGAGGTCAGGGAGCGGATCGAGCAGCCCGGGGAGTACCTCGCCTACGAGGAGGACGAGGAGACCACGGTGGTGGCGCTGACTCACGAGTGGACCCGCGTGGGGCGCAGCCTCGCGGCGGACGTGCGCTTCGACGACCCCACCGTCTCACGCCGGCACGCCCTGCTGGTGCGCCAGCCCGACGGGGTGCGGGTGCTCGACGATCGCAGCCTCAACGGCGTGTTCGTCAACGGCGAGCGGATCGAGTGGCGGATACTCGAGGACGGTGACGAGATCGTGGTGGGCCGCTACCGGCTGCGCTTCATCGACGTCCCCTCGCAACCCGGGCGTCAAGCCGAGCCCGCGGCGGACCGGTCGACGATCAACGGGATCGCCTGATCGGCCAAGCCGCTGGTTGGTCCGGTCCGCCAAGGCGACCGCGCGGGATCATCGACCGGATCGCTTCCGGGGGCCACCGGGGAAACGGCCGGCTGACGGCCCGGCGACTGACGACCCCCCCCCCCCCCCCCCGCAAGCAACCGGCTGAAGTCCCCTAGCGACCACGCCCTCCGAGGCTGTTGACAAGACACGTGCGGGTGCCCTTGACAACGTGGTGCCGGCGGGACTACTCTCTGTGGGGAGAGGAAACTCACAGTCCGGGATTCAGCGCCTGGAAAACGCGGCCTCAGCCACGGCTCGACCGGACCGGTCGCGCTCCTCCACCCGCTCCTTCGCCGGGCAGGGAGGGAGGAACGATGTTGCACAGCAGCCACCTCGGCGCCCCACGGGAGCCCGTCGCCAACCCTTCGCTTTCGACGGCGGGCCGCTCCCCCAACCCCCGCTCCGCGTGCTCGACGCGATGATCGCGACGGCCTCCTACCGGGGCTACGATCGCACCACCGTGGAGCGGGTGCTGCAGACCGCGGGAGTCCCGGCGGCGCTCTTCGAAGAGTACTTCGCGAACAAGGAGGACTGCTTCCTGCAGGCGCTCGACGCGCTGATCGCCCGAACGGAGAGCTGGGTGCAGGAGGCGGTGCAGCGTGCGGTGCCCTGGCCCGAGCGGGTCCGCTCGGGCCTGGAGGCCCTGATGAGGGCGCTCGCGGAGGACCCCGACGGCGCACGCGTGGTGCTCGTGGAGTGCCTCAGCGCGGGCCCCGCCGCGTGTGAGCGCCACTACGCGCTGCTGAGGATCTTCCCGCCGCTGCTGGAGGAGGGGCGCTTCCACTGCGCCGACCCCGACCACCTCCCCGCCTGCATCTCCGAGGCGATGGTGGGTGGGATCGCCTCGGTCCTGCACCACCGCGCGCTGTCGGACCGCACCGGCGAACTGCCCCGCCTGTGCGGCGACCTCGCGTACTTCGCGCTGCTGCCCTACCTGGGCCACCACCGGGCGCTCGTGGCGGCGTACGCGAAGGGAGTGCCTGCCTGAGGGTCCTCGGCGTCTGAACTCACCGGCAGCGCCGCCGCAACTCTGACCGCGCCGACCTTGGCGCGACTCACCCGACCTTGGCGCGACTCACCGAACGCGCGCGTGGGAGTGGGCAGCCGGCGGGCTCCACCGCGCCACCGGCGGCGGGCGCCGCCTATTTCGCCGGCGGCGGCGTGACGTGCGGGAACTGGCTGGTCGCGCCTTCCCACGTGAAGGGGCCCTGCTGGGTGCACCCCGGCGCCGCGACTTTGTTGGTCGTGCTTTCGGGTTCGTTGGCGACAGCCGGCTCTTCCTGGTGCACCGGCGGCTTGCCGGCGCTTCGTTTCAGTCCAGCTCCCAGTCAGCTGTTCGATGATGCTCTGCTGACACCGCGCCGTTCGCGGGCCCGCTGACCGACGGGGCGGAGTTGGCGCAGGCCGCGCGTGCTGAAGACCTGCAGCCCGCCGTTGCCGAGCGCGCGCAAGGCGCCCGGCTGGAAGTAGGGGTTGGCGCGGTTGGTGCCGATCCGCTGGCTGTAGACGGCGAGGCTTTCCGGGTTGATCGTGACCAGGCCGCGCAGGTAGTGCTGGATCTGGCCGTTGGAGATGTCGTAGTTTTTGTCGTGCGCCTCGGTGGCGGCGGTGACGTTGGCGAAGAACGACTGCAGCTCGGGGACGTAGTCGCCGGTGAACTGCAGGAAGGGGTCGAAGTTGCGCAGCACCGGGCCGAGCGTTGCTCGAGCAGCGGCGTGAGCAGGCTGAGCGTGCGTTCGAACGCCGGCAGGCCCCGCTTGGAGGCGCTGCGTGAACGGGCCGAAGTCGGTGAGCAGGCTTGTTGAAGTCGGGGCGTGAACGACTTCGACGCCTTCCAGCAGCGGGGCGAGCTGGCGCTCCCACGCGCAGCGACTCGTCGAGCACGGGGCCCGCGGCGGCCGCGAGGTTGTCGAGTTCGCGCAGCGTCGCTTCCGAGCGGTGCTCGAAGGTGGGCAGCGCGCGGAAGGCGTCGGCGAACTGCGTGCTGCTCTGGCGCGAGCGCGTGGAAGGTGCGCTCGCCGTTGACGATGAGCCCGCGGAACTGGTTGTCGCGTTCGGTGAGCGCGTCGAACACCACGCCGGTGTTGTGCACCGTCGCCCGCAGCGCGCCTTCCTGGGCGGCGAGGATGCCGACCAGCTTGTTGGCGTTTTCGACGAACGGCTCGAGTTCGGCGAAGTCCGAGTTGATCTGTTCCCCGCGTCCGTTGTACGCGGCCGCCGTGCGCCTGCTGCCACGCTTTGAAGGCGGCGCACGTGCGGGGTCGAGCGCGGCGAGGATGTCGTCGAGCGTCACCGCCGGTTCGACCTGGCTGGCCGGCAGAGCGCCCGCCGTCGGGCAGCGCTCGGCGCGCGACCGTGCTGGGGGATCAGTTCGATGTAGGTCTCCCCCAGCAGCGTCTTCTGGCGCAGGATGCAGGCGGTCGTTGGCGGGCACCGGCGCGTACTGGTGGTTCATTTCGACGGTCACGTCGGTGAGCCCGTTCGAGCGCGCCGCGAGGCTCACGACGTGCCCGACTTTGACGCCGCTGATGCGCACGTCGGACTCTTCGGCGAGCGGCGAGCGTGCGCGTGAGCTCGACCGTAGAAGCGGTAGCCCTTGGGCTTCAGCGGCACCGGGCCGCCGAAGGACTCCCACAGGAACAGCAGCAGACCGAAGCAGCTGAGCGCGAAGAGCACGATCACGAGGATGTTCGCCAGCGTCGGCGCGCGCTTCTGCATTCAGCCCCCCCCTCCCGAACGGGGCCTGCGCCAGCGCGGCGGCGTCGGGGCCCTGGCCGAAGACGCGATCCGGCCAGCCGCGCCGTCGCGCTGACGCCGTGCACGCTGGCGGCTTTGGCGGCAGCGGTGCCGCGCGCCGCGGCCGACGCACAGCGACTCGCTCGGCGGGTTGAGCAGGCCGAGGATCAGTTTCGCCGTCGGGTCGACTTCGGCCACGCCTTTCAGGATCGGCACCAGTTCGCAGTTGAAGTACAGCAGCGTCTGGCCGAGCGCACCGTGGGCTTCGCCCTGGGAGACCACGCTGTCGAGGTCGTGGGTGGCCCAGTCCGCGAAGAAGAGGAAGCCGGCCTGGTTGGGGCCGGGGTTGTAGGCGAGCTCGTTGAAGAATTCGTTGAGCACGTTGAAGCCGTCGCGAGCTGGGGGGCGGCCTGCGCGAAGTCCTGCAGCGAGGGCTGGAGCTGGTCGATGACCGGCAGGATCTGGCGAAGCAGCGGCCGGATCTGCGTTCTTGAAGATCGGGGTGTCGTCCGGAAGGACTGCTGCGAGGCGCGCTCGGCGGGCGCGAGCGCCTTGGCGAAGGGCTCCAGCGCCGTGCAGCGTGGAGCCCACCACGTGGAGCGGGCCGGCCGAGTTTGCTGAAGCCGTGGTTGGCCTGCGTCAGCACGCCGGGTAGCTCGCGCAGGGTTTCCTGGACCGCGCGGTCCTGCTGGGCGAAGGTCGCGAAGACCGCGTTGGAGGAGTCGACCACTGCGGCGAGCTGGGTGTCCTTGTTGCCGAGCGCTTCCATCAGCAGGCGGAAGTTGTGGATCCCGTGGGCCACGTAGTCCTGGCGCTTGGCGACTTCGCGGCCGATCTCCTGGAACTCGCGCGCGAGCGGCGTCGAAGCGCTTGAAGGTCGCGGAGAGGTTCGCGCTGTTGCCCTGCCAGCCCTTCGCCCGCGCCGGCGAGCAGCTCCTGCAGCGAGGCGCGCGTTTCGGTGTCGAGCGCGGCGAGCAGTTCTTCGAGGTTGCCGTCCGGGGAGGTCTGGGTGATCGGGACGGTGTAGCCCTTGGGCACGCGCCCCGCGGCGGGGCTGCCGGGGGTGATCTCGACCGTCTCGTCCTTGAGCCCCGTCTTGGGGCGCAGCAGCATCGTGGCGTCGCGGTAGATGTAGCGGGCGTACTTGGGCGTCACGTTCATGCTCACCAGCGCCCTGCCGTCGACGCAGTTCGACGCTCGCCGATTTCGCCGATCTTGGCGCCCGCGATCTCGACCGACTGGCCCTGGCCGGGGGTGACCGCCTGGCCGGTCGTGAATTCGCCCTTCAGCGGGAATGATTCGTGGCCGATGACCGGCACCCACGCGGGCACCGACAGGCGCTCGTGGGCGAGGATGTAGCCGGCGCTGCCGCCGCGATCACGATCATCACCACGACCGCCAGGAACGCCGTGCGGTAGCGCTCGATCTGGTCGCGGATCCCGCGCCCAGCCTCATGGTCGACCTGGTTGCCGTTCTCGGCCGCCATCACCCACCCACCTCAAACGCACCACGCCGGTGAGCCGGTCGAGGAGCAAGCGAGACAAGGACGCAGGGAGCGAAGTGTGCTCCGCACACGAGCGACCGAGGACGCAGTATCGCGCAGCTCATCGGCCGGCTCACCCGCCCCCGTCCGCCGGGCCATGTGCGAGCGGGCCGTTGAAGTTGGGCAGCTTCTGCGTGTAGCACGGCACGAGCGGCTTGTACGGGGGCTCGCTGCCGGGGAAGCGCGGGCTGGTGCCTTCCGGCGCGAGCGCGGTCTGGGCGACCAGCGTTTTGTTGCCGGGCGGCGCGCCGGGTTGACGACCGGGCCGGCGGGGAGACGACCGTGGTGCCGCTGCCCCCGGTCGAGGAAGCGGTCGGCGGGGCCGTTGCCGTCGAAGTTCTGGCCGAGGCCCGCCAGGCCCGCCAGCGCGTACCAGAATTCCTTGTAGTCTTCCACGCCCGAGGTGTTGGACCCATCCTGCAGCTTGGTGTAGACGGCGGGGTAGAACACTTTGGTCAGGCACTGGTTGAACTCGTTGAACTGGTGCTGGAAGGAGATCTGGCCGGCGGTCAGGGCGGCGAGCTCCGGCGCCGCTGTGCGCAGGCCCGCGGCGACGCCGCCGAGCTCGCTCGGGGCGAGCGCGGCCTGCGAGCTGTTCGATCCACGGGAAGGCGGCGGTGGCCATCGGCGGGGACCTCTTCGACGCCGGGGACGATGTCCAGCGAGAAGGTCCTGATCGACGGGCGCGGCGGCGTACAGTTCGGCGAAGCCGCGCTGTCGGCCCTGCGCAGCGCGCTCGGCAGCTCGGCGACGGCGGTGCGCAGGCTCGACGCCTGCGCGGCGAAGGGGTGCGAGGAAGCCGTGCTGAAGTTGACCGAACAGTTCCCCGAGCTGCTGCTCGTGCACGTCGAGCTGGGCGGTGACTTTTTCGATGCTGGCGAACAGCTTCGAGAGATCGTGCGTTTCCGTGCCCGCGAGCGCCTGGTTGACGATCGCGCCGTCGCGCAGCGCTTCGGGGCCGCGGTGGTAGGCCTTGTTGAGCGCCTGGGCCACGTTTAGGCCGCGTACTTCCGGCGCCTGTTCGGCGTCCTCGGCGGCAGTCGGCTTGCCGTGAGCGCTGCGCCGTATTCGACCAGGAAGGTCTGCAGGTTCGCGCGCGTGTCGGTGTTGAGCGCGTCGAGCACCTGGTCGAGCTGAACCGGGTCGGAGGTCTGCGTGACCGGGATCGTGTGACCGGAGGAGACCACCGGCGCGGAGGGGCTGCCGGGCTGCAGTTCGACCCACCAGTTGCCTTCCAGGAAGATCCGCGGGCGGATCTTGAGCGTCGCGTCGGAGTGGATCGGCAGGCCCTTGCCTTCGATTTCCATCGCCACGAGCGCCGTGTTGCCCTCGCGCGTGGCGGAGGTGACCTTGCCGACGTCGACCCCGGCGATCCGCACCGGGCGAGCGGGGCTGGATGTTGACGGCCGAGTTGAAGACCGCGTTCAGGCGGAAGCCGTGTTTGAACGGGACGTGCTTGGTGAAGCCGAAGTACACGGCGATCGCGAGGACGATCAGGAAGATGATCCCGAAGCGCAGGGGGTTGGAGCGCTTCTGCAGCTCGGAGACGGCGACCTCCCGGCGGCGCCAGATACGCACGCGGCTCACTGCCCCTTCCCCTTGCTCGTGCTCTTGCCACTGCCCTTGCTCGTGCCCTTGCCCTCGCGTGACCCTTCCTTCGGGAAGGTAGCTCAGCGTGGAGGCCGGGTACTTTTCCCCGAACAGGCTTTCGTTGCGCTTGGTCACGTCGTGGAGCGTGCCGAGGGTGGTCGAGGTGTTGCCGATCACCGTCTTGCCTTCGACGTAGCTCACGTTGCCGGCTTCGCACTCCTTGGGCTGACCGGGACCGCCGACGTAGGGGTAGGGGTTGTAGTGCAGGTGGTTGTCGGGGATTTCTATGCCGACCAGCGCCGGTCGGGGTGCGTTCAACGTCTTTCGAGGGCCCGTTGGCGGGCGCCGAGGCCGGGAGGCCCTCGGCGTTGGGTCCGGAGGGGCTGAGAATCGGCACCACCCGCGCGAGCGTGCCGACTCCGACGCTCTCGGCGAGCAGGTTGGCGAGGTTGCGGAACGCGAGCGTGACGTAGTTGCAGGTGGTCTGCGCGGGGGCGAGCCCTTCCAGCAGCGGGGTGCCGAGCTGTGCGGTCCGCGTGAATTCTTCGAGGCCGAGCCCGACGACGGGGTCTTCGGCGAAGACCTGGAAGGCGTGCAGCGCGCTGGCCAGCTGCTTGTTCAGCGCGACGGCGGCGCGCAGGTTGACGGCGCCGACTTCGAAGGCGTGGCCGAGCGGCGCCGCGATGGTGCGCAGAATGTGCGCGCTGGGGCGCAGCAGGTGGATGAACTCGGTGGTTTTTGCGAACAGCGGTTCCTCGTAGGGCAGCGAGTGGATCGCCTGGCGCAGCGCCGCCGGGCCGCCTTCGATCGTACGTTCCAGCGACGGCGAGGCGCCGGCAAAGGCCGTGAAGAAGGTGTCGAGCTCGACGAACAGGGTCGCCTGCGTCTCGGCCACCGGCGCGACCTGTTTGGCGGCTTTGTCGAGCGCCGACGAACAGCTGACCGAAGCCGGTCTGCGGCGAGGCGAGGTTGTGCAGCACGGGCACGGCGTTGTCCACGAGCGGGCGCAGCGTGTGGATCGTTTCGTTCAGGCCGGGCCCGCGCCCGGCGAAGCCGTCGCCGAAGGTGTTGGTGTTCTGCTCGATCGCGATCCGCGTCTTCTTGTCGAAGATGTTGAAGAAGTCCTGGATCTGCACCGGTTCGTGGGACTGCGAGACGGGGATCGTGCCCCCTTCGGGGATCATCTGGTGGGAGTGCCCCCGGGTCAGTTCCAGGTACTTCAGGCCGATCGTCGAGACCGACTCGACGAGCGTCGAGGTGTCGACCGGCAGCGGCCCCGCGTGCTTTTCGAGCTTGAGGCTCACGATCGCCGTGACCCGGCCGGTGGCGGGGTCCTGGTGGGGGGTGAGCGCGCTCACGACCCCCACCCGCTTGCCGGCCAGCCGCACCTGGTTGCCGTTCTGCAGGCCCGAGGCTTCCGGCAGTTCCGCCTTGATGTCGTAGGTCGGGGTGAACGGCAGCCCGTTGTTGGCGTTGTAGGAGATGTAGACCGCCACCGCCGCGATCAGCACGGTGAGCGCCCCGATCAGCAGCGGGCTTGCCGGCGAGGGAGCTGCGGCGGCGCGGGTTCATCACGGCACCTGCGTGGGGTCGCAGCCGAGCTGGCCGTTGTCGGTGAAGGGCGCCGAGCCGTCGGCCGGCGGCGGCGTCGCGCCCGCGCCGGGGCAGCGCTGCAGCTGCTTGGTCTTCAGACCCTGCAGCCCCTGCGGCGGAGTGGTCGGGGTGAGCGTGTTGTTGGCGCCGAGCGTGAAGTTGTCGAACACGGGGGCCACGCGCGCGTAGTTGCCGTTTCCGTCGTAGTAGCCGGCGCTCGTGCCGAAGTCGCGCACCGCGCCCTCCAGGTCGGGGGCGTAGGGCCCGAAGAAGGCGGTCACCGGCACCGATTCCTGCAGCGCCTTGATGGCGTTGGGCGAGCCGCTCTGGAGGATCTTCGCGAGCGTCGGCAGCGCGAGCGCGGCGTCGGTGAGGTCGTTGCTCGGCCCCGGGCGGCTGATCGCGAGGCTGAGGTTGTGCAGCACCGGCCCCGCCTCGACCGACGAGCGGCTCCAGCCGCGTGAAGAGCGGCGCAAGCAGCTTGGTGTCGGGCCCGGCGACGTTCGCCAGCTGGCGCAGCGCCGCGAACGTCGAGGGCGCCTGCGCGAACGCGCGGTTGCCCGCCTGCAGCGTGGCGGGCAGCTCCGCCACCGCGCGCTGGAGGCTCGTCTGTTCGGCGCCGAGCGCCTGGGTGGCCTGGTCGCCGTTGTCGACGAATTCGGTGAGCGCTTCGTGGTGGGCGCCGAGCGTCGCGAGCGCCTTGGCGGACTGCACGAGGAATTCGGTGAACGTGTGCTGGTCGCGCGTGAGCTCGTCGAAGATGTGGTTCGCGGAGGAGAGGGCGGGGCTGAAGTATTCCGCTGAGACGCCCGCCGCCAAGGTGGCGCCCGCGTACTGTTCGGCCGTGCCCACGAAGCAGCTCCTGCAGCCCTTTGCGCGTGCGCGGGTTGAAGAGTGTCGAACAGCTGGTCGAGGTCGGTGGTCCCCTGCGCGGAGCTGGGGGGCAGCGTCGCGCCGGCGGGCAGCGCCGGGCGGTTGTTGGGGCCCGGGGAGAGCGCCACGTAGCGCCCGGCGACGGTCGTCAGCGAGGGCACCCTGATCTGGGCGGTCGTGCCTTCGTGCAGCGGCACCAGCGAGCCTTCCACGTGGATCGTGACGAGCGCCCTGTAGTTGTGGGTGAGCGTGATACCGGTGACGCTCCCCACGGGCACGCCGCCGACCTGCACCTGGTCGCCCAGCACGATCTGGCTGGCGTTTTCCAGTTCGAACTTGTAGTTGGCCCCGCTGCCGCCCGAGAACACGATGTAGGCGAGGACCCCCACCACCAGCGCCAGCGCGCCGGCCGCGATCCAGCGGCCCATGCTGCGCGGTGGAGGCGAGACCGGCCGCAGCGGCCCCGGAGGGCCGCTCGGCGGCGGGAGCGGCTCTGGGGCCCCGCCCGCCCGCGGCGGTGGAGTGGTCGTGGCCATCCTCAGCCACCGCTCCGATCTGGGATCGCAGCCGCGGAAGGTTTGCCCGTCACGACCGGCTCGGGTATCTCTCCGAGCTGGGAGACCAGCTGCAGCCACTGGCTGGGAGTGAGCGGCGAAGCGAGCTTGCCGGCCAGACGCACTCCGGCCGCGCGCGCGCCGGTGCGGGAGGCAGTCGCCGCGAGCGGGGACGCGAAGGCGACGTGGATCAGGCCGCGATAGCCGGGCAAAGTCAGCGTGTTGTCTGTCCCCGGGTAGCTCTCCGCGCTGACGATCTGCGCGGGCTTCGCGGTGCCCTGCAGCCGCAGCAGGCGGCGCACGGCGACGTCGGTGAGCGAGCCCGGCCCTTCGTGCCCCGCCAGTGGGGTGCCGTCGATCGCCGAGATGTCGACCGCGTCACCCGCGGCGGCTCCGACGGCGTTGCCCGCCCCGGGGGCGCTCCTACCGTGGGCGCAGCCCGCCGCCGAGACCGTCGGACTCAGCCCGGAGACCGAGAGGAACTCGAGCGCCGCGAGCACCCGTCGATCGACCTCGCCGGCCCGCACCTCGCCGCGCTCGCAGCGGGGCAGGCGCACGCCGGGGTCGCGCAGCAGCAGCTGCTCGAGCTGCGGCTTGGACGCCAGCAGCACCTGACCCACGGTCGGCGAGGTCGCCAGGAACGGGTTCTCGCCCTTGGCCCTGAAGATCGAGGTCTCTTCCAGGCGCACCCACCCGTCGAGGATCGGCTTGGGGTCGATCAGCGGCGCCCCCGCGCCGGCGGGACGGATCTGGAAGAGCATGTGCGGTTCGGCGGTCTCAGCCAGAGGGGACTGACCGGCCGCGGAGGCGGGCGCCGGCACGGTTTCGTCTTCCCCGGCCGCGCCGAGGTGCCCGAGCACGGTGCCGGCCAGTACCTGCACCCCGGGGGCCAACGGGCGTAGGTAGACCTCGTCGGGGCCCGCGCGGAAGACCCGCGGCGTCGAGGCAGAGGCGGATGGAGCGGGGGGCGAAGGCGGCGACGCGGGGGCGACCGGGGCGGGGGGCGGCGTTTCCAACGCGCTCGCCGCACCCAACGCCAGGCCCGAGCTCACGGCCCCTTCGGAGAGCGGTGAGTGCGGCTGCACGCCAGCGCTCGCGGGGGCGCTCGGCTTGGGTAGATTGAGACCGGGGCCGGTGGGGACGATACGGCGGCTGACGGCGGTCTCCACGCGCGGTTCGAGCACCGGGTAGAGCGCGGCCACTGAGCCCAGCTGCGCGTAGGTGTAGGTGTTGCCGTAGGCGTCGCGTAGCGACACGTAGCGCCCGAGCGTCGGCGAGTCCCCGACGGCGGTCACCTCGCCGTCCTGCACGGCGATCACCGGTGCTCCCGCCTGCGAGTAGATCGTCGTCCCTGCAAGCGTGCGGCTGGAGTCTCCCGGCATAGCGGGGAAGCCGTCGGCGAAGTGCGCCGGCGCGTGCACCGGGAAGCGCGATTCGGTCAGACCCGTGATCGCGCTCAGCAGTTCCGGCGGCGTGCCTTCGAGCAGCTGCGCGCGCAGCATTACCGATTCGACGTACTGCTGGGAGTGGTTGTAGGCGAAGATCGCCGCGCGGATGTGCTGACCACCTTCGGCGGTGCCCCCGCCTCCGGCGGCGGTGCCCCCGCCGGCGGCTTGGAGGTAGCGCGCGGCGGCGAAGATCGCGTCGGCCGGGTTGTAGGGGTCCTCGTAGCCGTCGCCGTTGGCGTCGACCCCGTAGCGGGCCCACGAGGAGGGCAGGAACTGCATCCAGCCCTCGGCGCCGGCGCTTGAGACGCTGAGGTCGCGCCCGTAGTCGGTCTCGACCTCGTTGATCGCGGCCAGCACCTGCCAGGGGATGTCGTACGCGGTGCCCGCCGCCTGGTAGATCGGCAGCAGGAAGGGCGGGATGCGGAAGCTTTCGATGAAGAAGTCCGGGATCCCCGAGATCGGGGCGCCGAGCGCGCCGGGCAGCGGCGGCGTGAGCGCCGACGGCGGTGGCGCGGGCAGCGTCGAGGGCTGCTTGGCGGAGTGGCTCGGCGGGGTGCCAGCGCCGGTCCCGCCAGAGCCCCGGTGCGCGTGGCCGTGGTGGCTTGGATTCCCGCTCACCCCGCCCGGCGTGCTCGCGGCCTGCGGGCTCTGAGCCTCGACTTCGGGCGCGGGAGTCGTCGCGGTCGCTTCCGACGTCCCCGCCCCGCCCTGCGCGGCCGGTGGGGTTTCGGTCGTGCTCGGCGGTTCGCCCACCTGGCCGTGCACGCCGGCCGGCGCTTCAGAGCCGGGCGCGGTCGAGGTGCTCGACGTCGAGGTCGAGGTTTCCGAGGTTTCGCCTGTGGATGAAGGCCCGCCCGCCCCGCCCGTCCCGGCGGACCCTTCGCCCTGGGCGACAGACGCGCTCGCTGCGAGCAGCGCCAGCGCGAGCACCCCGGCGAGGGCCGGCCACAGGCGGGCGCGCAAACTGCGGTCGTGGCGTGGTGGTCTCATCGCGGGCTCAGTTGCCGAGCAGGTAGTTGAGCAGCAGCCCGCCGGCTTCGGTTTCGCTGCTGGGTGTGTAGTAGGTGGTGCCGGCGCTCGCGCCCCCCACAGGCTGGGCGACGGCCGGGGCGCCCACGGTGGGCGAGGTCGCCGCCCCGCCTGCCCCGAGGGGACTCGCTGCTTCCGAGCCGGGGTACTCCGCGAGCGCCTGGGCCACGGTGGCGCCGTGCGCGAGCGCCGCGATAGCGCGCTTCCGCGAGGGACTCGTGCCGCCCGCGCTCGACGCGGCGCTCGCCTGCGCGGCGGCGCCGGCGAGCCGTTGACGAAGTTCGCTTCGCAGCCGCTCTGGGAGTGGACTTTGTAGACGCTGCAGAGCTTGCCGACCCCGACCGTGCGGACGAAGTGGCCGAGCGAGTTGTAGCCGTTGGCGGAGTTGGTGCCGAGGAAGATGAAGTCGAGCAGGCGCTCCAGGCCGCCGGTGGAGCGGAAGCTCGAGAGCAGCTCCGCGAAGTTGCTCGCGAACGGCTTTACCGCGCCGCCGAGCGTCTCCAACTGCCTCAGAAACGGCTGGGTGGCGACGAGCGCCGGCCCGGTCACCTTGGAGGTCTTGCCGAGGCTCTGGAAGAACTGCGTCGAGCTGTTCGAGAACGGCCGGAGGCTCTCGAACGTGCGGTTGATGCCGGGGGCCGCGACGCCGAGGTCGGTGAAGGTCGGCGTGGCCTGCGTCGGCGAAGCTGGTCGAGCTGTTTGAGGTGGGACCGAGCTTGCGCAGGAAGACGGGGAAGTTCGTGCAGGTTTTCGGCGAGCTCGCGCCCGATGGCGGGCGGTGGCGGTCGACACGGTGTTGGCCTGGGCGAAGAATTCCGCGAACTGACGGCGGTCGCGGGCGATCGGGACGAGCGAGCGGTCGCCTTCGACGGCGAGGTCGCCGAGCACCTTGTTCTCAGAGGCGAGGATGCCGAACACCTTTTCCAGTTCGTGCAGCGCCGGGTTAGAGCGGTGCAGGACCGCGTTCAGGTCGCTGCCGCGACCGGCGAGGCCGGCGCCGAGTTCGTTGATGATGATCGTCAGGCGCTGGTTCTCGGGCAGGTGGTTGATGTCGTTGAGCAGGTCCTGGTCGATCGGGCTGGACGTGTTGGTCACGGGCAGGTACCACTGCCCCGCGCCTTCCCGTCCCGCCGGGATCTGGTGCAGCGGCGGCGGCAGCGGCGTGCCTTCCGGGCGCGGCTGGGTGGGCAGGCAGTCCACGAACTTCTCTCCGATCAGCGCCTGCGGTTCGATCACGCAGCTCGCGTCGGCGCGGAAGTCCTGGAAGCCCGGGTTATCGATGTTCAGCACGACCGCCGCCTTGCCGATCGGGGTGGGCGTGACCGAGCCGACCGTGCCGACCTTCACGCCGTCGATCTTGACGTCCTCGGAGGGGACGATGTTGGCGGCGTCGTCGAAGATCGCGCGTACCGCGTAGCCCCCGCTCGAACCCCCGGCCGCGGTGGCGAGCAGGATCGCGCCGGCCACCACGGCGACGCCGAGCCCGCCGGCGATCGCCGCTGCCGCACCCCTCCTTGAAGACCCCGCGGTACTCACTGCTGATCCTTCCTCCTCCGTACTGGCCGATCTCAGCGGCCAGCGGGCGGAGGCGGCCCCCTCTCCGCTGGGTCGCCCCCGCCGCTCGTTTGCAGACGGGCGCCCGCCGAGGCGGGCGCCCGTGGCTTGATCTAGCGCCTCGCCATCAACCTACTTCTTGTGTTTCGGGCAGGGGGCCTTGTATTCAGCTGCGACCACTTCCCCGCTCAGGAATTTGACTTCGGTCTTGAGCGGGAAACCGCCCTTCGGGCACTTCGTGGGGACGGTTGCGTAGGAGATCAGCTTCTTGCCCTTCTTGTACGCGGCGCCGACCTTGACCCTGATGAATTCGGCCGACCCGTCGAGCGCCCCCGGCACCGATTCGACCAGCGGCACTTCGGCCGTGAACACCTCGCCGTAGGTGCTGGTGCCGCTCGGCGCGAGCGAGCCTTTGGAGATCAGTTCGATCGAGGCCGGGGTGCTGCCGTCGGCCGCGAACAGCAGGCTGCCGCCGGGCCCGAAGAGCGGCTGCACGGTCAACGTCTCGTGCACGCGCGTTTCGCCGAAGCTGACCGTACCCCGCGCTTCGCCCTTGGGGCCGGCGTACGACTTCTTCGGGCACCCTTCGGGGCCCTTTGCTTTGATGATTTCTTCTGTGCAGGTGGCCCACCCCGTCGTGTGCAGCTTCGCACCGCTGGGCACGAAGACCTTGACCTGCGTGATCGGCGAGGGGCTCGCCTGGGAGCCGGTGCCGTATTCGGTCCCAGTGATCGTGAATTCCGATTCGAAGGCGGTGGGGGCCCCGAGGATGTCCCCGGTCCCCGGGTAGGTCGCGCTGTGGGGGTTGGCCGGATTGATCGGGATCGGGACGGCCGCCGCTTTGAGCGTGACCACGGGTGTCGCCGAGGCGGCGGCCGGCAGACCGGCCAGCAGCCCCAGGATGCAAAGGCCGAGCAAGGCCCTTCTAGTGGATGCAGTGCGCATCATCAGCTCTCTCTCCTCTGTGTATTTGACTTAGACAGGTCGCCTCGATCCGGGTAGCTCCGAACCGTGCTCGGCCCGGCGACATCGAGATCCCGGGCCTCCCAGCCCGGAGAACGATGGCGATTCTCTCTAAGACTCTATCTGTCTGGGACGACGGGTTCAAGTTCGAGCGTACGGACGGGCCGCGAGCAGGGTGCCGTATGCGCCGGACGCTTGGCCTTGCGAACATGGCTTGTCTCTCTTGTTCGAACACCCGATCCATCATGTGGAACCTAAAGCTGAGGTATAGGGTTAGACCGTGGTCGGTCAGCTTGACGGGACGTCCACGCCCCAGGCCGTCCGGGGCGCGGCGACTGCGAATGCCCCGGCCCAGGCCTTCCCGGCCCGGGGATAGTCTTAGCTTGCTATCAGATTATATCAATACTGGGGAGGACCTCACCCGCACCGGCGACGTGAGGCCCACCCAACCGAAGGGCTCCATCCCGAAAACTCCCCAGATCGCTTCCAGCGACCCTATGCGGGAGGGGACCAAGGAGTTTCGGATGGGGTGGTTTCATACAGACGACACCCCACCAGGAGGAGACCCCGATGGACTTCCAGCCCAGCGCTCGTTGCCTTGAGTTCAAAGAGCGCCTCACAGCGTTCATGGACGAGCACGTCCACCCCGCCGAGCCCGTCTACGAGCGCCAGTTGCGTGAGTCCGACAGGGCGGGTGGGATCTCATCCATCCAGCCGCCGGTCATGGAGGAGCTCAAGGCGGAGGCCCGCGAGCGCGGGCTGTGGAACATGTTCCTGCCCGACCCCGACGACGGCGCCGGGCTCTCCAACGGCGACTACGCCCCGCTCGCGGAGATCCTCGGGCGCAGCCACATCGCCTCGGAGGCCTGCAACTGCTCGGCGCCCGACACCGGCAACATGGAGATCCTGCACCGCTTCGCCACCGCCGAGCAGCGCGAACACTGGTTGCAGCCGCTGCTCGCCGGGGAGATCCGCTCGGCGTTCGCGATGACCGAGCCCGACGTCGCCTCCTCGGACGCGACCAACATCGCTCTGCGGATCGAGCGCGACGGCGAGGAGTACGTGCTCAACGGGCGCAAGTGGTGGATCTCAGGGACCCTGCACCCCCACTGCCGCATCATGATCGTGATGGGCAAGACACGTACCGACGGCCCGCGCCACGGCCAGCAGAGCATGGTCCTCGTGCCCCTGGACACCCCCGGCGTGCAGGTGGTGCGTGCGCTGCCCGTGTTCGGGTACTACGACCACGAGGGCCACGCCGAACTGCTCTTCGAGGACGTCCGCGTCCCCGCCGCGAACCTCCTCGCCGGGGAGGGCGAGGGCTTCGCGATCGCCCAGGCCCGCCTCGGCCCCGGACGCATCCACCACTGCATGCGCTCGATCGGCGCCGCCGAGCGGGCGCTCGAAGCGATGTGCCGCCGCGCGGTCTCCCGCACCACCTTCGGCCAGCCGCTCGCCGCGCGCGCCAACGTCCAGGACTGGATCGCCGAGTCCCGCGTGGAGATCGAGATGGCCCGCCTGCTGACGCTGAAGGCCGCGTGGCTGATGGACACCGTCGGCAACCGCAACGCCCGCACCGAGATCGCTGCGATCAAGGTCGCCGCCCCCTCGATCGCGCTGAAGGTGATCGACCGCGCGATCCAGGTGCACGGCGGCGCCGGCGTCAGCGACGACACCACGCTCGCGTGGGCGTACGCCCACCTGCGCACCCTGCGCCTCGCCGACGGCCCCGACGAGGTCCACAAGCTCTCGATCGCCCGCCGCGAGCTCGCGCCCTACCTGCCGCAGGAGTGAGCGGGCGCACAGGTGGGTACCCCAGGCCCCCACACCGCCCGCCCCCCCGGCGAGCCGCCGCGCCCGGAGGAACTCGCCTCGCCACTCCCGCCTGACGTCGCAACCTCGCACACCACCCCCGGCCTGGGGGGGAGTCCATCCAGCGACGGTGGGCGACCGCGCGCCATCGGCCGCCGGCTGCGAGCCTCCCTGCTCTGGGCCGCGCCCCGGCTCGGGGAGGGCCTGCTCACGCTCGCCGCCGGACTGGCCGCCGCGATCCCGGTGATCGTGGCAACGGTCAAGGCCGTGCAGGCCGGGTGGGTGCCGCTCGCCGACCGCGGGATCATCGCCACCCGCGCCCACGACGTGTTCACGTCGCACCCGCCGCTCGTCGGCCAGTACACCCTCGCGGGGGAAGTAACCGGCAAGGTCACCCACAGCCTCGGACCAATGCTCTTCTGGCTGCTCGCCCCAACAGCCCACGACGGGAGCACCGTGGGCATGACAATCACGATGGGCACCCTCAACACCGTGTGCATCGTCGGCTGCGTCGCGATCGCCCGCCGCCGCGGGGGGCGCGTGCTGATGGTAATGAGCGCGTGCGCCATCGCGCTGATGTGCCAGTCGCTGGCGGCGGAGACCTTCCACGACGTGTGGAACCCATCGGCCGGGCTGTGGCCGTTCACGCTGACGATCTTCCTCTGCTGGTCGGTGGCCTGCGGCGAGTACAGGCTGCTACCGGTGACGGTCGTCGTGGCGAGCTTCACGGTGCAGACGCACCTCACCTACCTGCCCCCCACCCTGGCGCTGCTCGCCGTCGGCCTCGGCGGGCTCGCCGCCGGGTTCCTCGCGCGACGGCGGAGCAAAGCTCCCGGCCTGCGGAGGCGGGCGAAAGTCGGGTGGGCCCTCGCCACGCTGCTCGCTGCCGCCCTCTGCTGGAGCGCCACCGTCGAGGAGCAGCTCACCGAACACCCCGGCAACCTCACGCTCGTGGCCGAAGCCGCCACCAAGCACAAGGCCACGCTCGGCAGCGAGGTGGGCTGGCACGCCGTCGTGCACGCGGTGGGGATCACTCCGTGGTGGCTGCAGACCCCCAAGAGCCGGTGGCAGCGCAAGTACGAAGTCCGCTCCACGCCAACGGCGCTCGCGAGGAGCTCCACCGTCGCCGCACTCGCCGCGCTCGTGACCGTCGCCCTCGTCGGGGGGTGGCGCCGCCGTCGCGAGGTGGCGACGCTCGCAGTGACGGCGCTTGTGCTGTGTCCCGCCCTCGCCGCCGTGGCCGCCGCCACCCCTACCCCGCCCCTGCTCTCCGCCACGCTGGGGTACACGATGTGGTGGGGCTCCCAGGTCGGCATGATCGTGTGGCTCACCCTCGCGTGGGCGGGGTGGCTCGTGCTGGTGTGGGCCGCGCGAGGGTTGGCGAGGAGCGTGCGCCGCCACCGCGCGAGCGCACCGCCCAGCCGTCCCGCGAGCCTACCCCCCAGTCCCGCCGCAAACACGCCCTTGAACCCGCCCAGGAGCAGGTTCCCCTCTCCTTCACGCACACCCCCCAACCGCCGCGCCGGAGCGCTCGCCGCGAGCGGGGCCGTGGCCCTCACCGTCCTCGGGATCGCCGCCACCGCCGCGGTAGGCAGGACGGTGGCCGCCAACGGCAAGCCCGACGAACACGCCCCTATATATAGGCCCGTAAAAGCGATCGATGCGCACCTCGCCCAGGAGGTACCACGCGGGGGAACAGTTCTCCTGGAGGGGAAACTCGACGGCGCCACCGAACCCGTCAAACCGGCGGTGCGCTACTACCTCGTGGCTCGCGGCACCCGCGTGCTCGCCCCCGGCTCAGCCCTGCGGCTCGGCACGTGGTACGAGCTGTACGACCGCCCGTATCGCGAAGCGATCTACCTCAGCGACGTCCCCCGACCCCCGGTCAAGCGCGTCAAGCTCGTCGCCCAGGCGAGTTTCCGCGAAGGGGCCACCGTGAACACGGTGTACGTGTGGCTCTCGCGCCGCCCGGGGCGGTGAATGCCCGCCGGCCGGCGGTGAGTTCCGCCAGCCCGGGGCCGTGAGCCCACCGCGTCACACCACCTGCGCAGGCCGGGGCGAGGACCCGAACGCGCCAACTTCGCCGCGCAACAAGACGGCCGTCGGAGCGCTACGATGTGGCGAATGCGCGCACTGGTACTGGATCCTGACACGTCGGGGCTTGAGGAGATGCTCGCACGCCGGCGCCGCTCGGGGCTCGATCGCCTCGACGAGGTGTGGGACGGTGTGCTGCACATGGTTCCGGCGCCAAACTTCGCTCACGCAAGTGTCACGCATCAGCTGGCTGTGGTGCTCGACCGACCGGCCCGCGACGCGCAGCTCATACCTGCGATGGGCGACTTCAACCTTGGCGAGTCGGAACGTGACTTCCGCATACCAGACGGAGGGCTGCATCGCCCCGGCGCCGGCGGAACTTGGTTGGGTACGGCGGCGCTCGTGATCGAGATCGTGTCCCCCAACGACGAGTCGTGGGACAAGCTCCCGTTCTACGCCGCCCACGACGTGGACGAGGTGCTGATCGTCGACCCCGCCAAGCGCTCCGTTGACTGGCTGGCGCTGGCCGAGGGCGAGTACCGACCGGTGGAGCGCAGCGGGCTGATCGACCTCGGCCCACGCGAGCTCGCCGAGCGGATCGAGTGGCCGTCAGCCGAGTGAGGGCTACTCCCGCGCAAGCGCCAAGAGCCGCGTGACCGTGCGCCAGTTGCGCGCCGTGGCAACCACCCCAAAGCGCCGCTCCAAGAAGGCGTAGGAGAGCTTGAGGGTGCGCACCCCCTCGGGGCACCAAACGTAGAGCTCTCGCTCCCCGAAACCAAAGAGCTCGGGCTCGAAGTCCGCCGGGTCAAGCTCACCCAACAGAGCAGGGTCAGGCGGCGCGGAGAGAAAGGTGACCAGGAATCGCGAGGGCTCGGCGACCGCGGCGGGCAGCGGGTTGGCGTGCACCACCCGCGCAAGGTCGGCGGCGGTGCGGACGAGCACGCGAACGCCCAGCCCGAGCGACCGCGCAAGCTGGCCTTCGATCGCCTGTGCCGCGACGTCCGGGGGCACGTCACCGGCGGTGAACACGGCGTTGCCGGACTGCAGGTGCGTGCGCACGTCCTCGTAGCCGAGAGCGAGCAGCAGCTCGCGCAGGTGCGCCATCGGCACTCGGTTGTGGCCCCCAACGTTCACGCCACGCAGCAGAGCGATCTGGCGGGACGGACGGGCGTCTGACGCCTCACTCGCGCACACGGCAACACCGTAGCGACCGCGCGGCGCCGGCAGTCACAGGGTCAGCTGGCGCTCGTAAGGCCCGCGGCCAGTGAGGCAGAACGCCCCGCAGCGCGCCGCCAGAGCGAGCGCGTCGGAGACCGCGAGACCCGCACCAAGGCCAAAGGTGAGCCCCGCGGCGAAGGAGTCCCCGCAACCGTAGGAGTCCACGGGCGCACCGGGCAACGGGGCGGCAGCCCACGAGCCCGACGCGCCGGAGCGGCCGTGAAAGGTGCCCCCGTGCGCGCCGGCGGTGAGCACGACCAGCTCGGCCTCACCCTGCGCGCGGGCGGCGTCCCCGCGCTCGACCGCGTCCCCCCCGGAGAGCACCAGCGCGTCCAGCGGGACGCCGTGCCCAAGAGCAGCGCCCGCGCGGGGAGAGGCCACCAGAACACGCGCCGCGCGCGCGGCCCGCAGCGCGTCGAGGTCACCGGCGGTGAAGTACACAGCGTCCATGTCCGCAAGCGCGTCCCACGGAACAGCCGCGTCACCTCCCAAGGGCTCCAGGCGCGACCCGAAGGTCGTGATGGTGCGCTCACCGGAGTCGTCAACCAAGGTCACGCCGGTGCGGGTGGGAGCCGCGCGGGACGCGGCCCACACGTCGACGCCGAGCTCGCGCAGGCGCGCCAGCGAGCGGCGGCCGTGAGCGTCAACGCCAACCGCTGTGACGAGCACCGCGGCGCCGGCCAGGCGGGCCAGCTGCACGGCAGCGACGGCGCCGCCCCCCGCGGGCTCCTCGAAGACGCCATGCGCGTGCACGATGTCCCCGGCGCAGGGGACACGCGGCACCCGCGCGAAGCGCACCCACTCGACGTGGCCAACCACCGCCACTCTCGGCCGAGACGCAGGCACGGGCGCAGTCTCCCACAGGCATACACTCCGAGCGCGTGAACGTGTGGATCGCAGACCGGGAGGGTCGCGAGGCCGTCGGCGAGCTGCCGGAGGGCGTGAAGCTCGGCCTGATCCCGCGCGAAGGAGAGCTACCGAGCGCGGTGGGCGCCGCGGAGTTCGTGGTGCCAAGCGCGCGCGACGCCCGCGTGCTCGGGATGCTCCCCCGGATGCCCGCGCTGCGCGTGGTGCAGACGCTGTCGGCGGGGGTCGACTGGCTGCTAGGAAGCGTCCCCGCCGGCGTGACGGTGTGCGACGCGGGCGGGGCCCGCGACGCGGCGGTTGCGGAGTGGGTGGTGGCCGCGACGCTCGCCTCGACGAAGGAACTGCCGGAGCTGCGCGACCACCAGCGCGAGCACCGGTGGGAGTGGCAGAGGTCCAAAGAGCTCGCCGGCAGCACCATCGCGATCGTTGGCTACGGCTCGATCGGCGCCGCCGTGGAGGCGCGAGTGGCCCCGTTCGGGGTAGAGCTGATCCGGGTCGCAAGACGCGCGCGCGAGGGCGTGCACGGCGTCGAGGACCTGGACCAAGTGCTGCCGCGCGCCGACGTGGTGGTGGTGCTGGTGCCGCTGACGCCCGCAACGACCGGCCTGGTGGGCGCCGCGCAGCTCGCGCGCATGCGCCCCGGCGCGCTGCTCGTCAATGCCGCGCGTGGGCCGGTCGTGGACTACCGAGCGCTACTCGAGGAGCTCCAAGCCGGGCGGATCAGAGCAGCGGTGGACGTGACCGATCCGGAGCCGCTGCGCCCCGGGCACCCCCTGTGGGACGCGCCGGGCCTGCTCCTCACCCCCCATCTAGCGGGAGACACCGTGGCGGCAGACCGGCGCGCGTACGCGCTCGTCGGCGAGCAGGTGCGGCGGTACGTCCGCGGAGAACCGCTGGAAAACAAGGTCGAGCACGGTTATTGACGCCACGCGAAGCCCAAGCCTGGTCCAAGAGTAACCGTCAGGTCGAGGTAGAGAGATCAAGCTCGGCCAACAGCGCACCAACGGCGCGGGCGTCGAGCTGAGAGCCCGCGACCCGAAGCAGCTCGCAGGCCGCCTCCGAACGCGTGCGTGCGGGACGGTAGGGGCGAGCGGTGACGATCGCGTCGAAGGTGTCGCAGGCCGCGATCAGACGCGCCGCCAGCGGGATGTCCTCGCCTGCGAGCCCGTCGGGGTAGCCGCCCCCATCCCAGCGCTCGTGGGAGGCGCGCACTGCCGGGGCGAGGTGCGCGAAGGCGGGGATGCGGCCAACCAGGTCCCCCCCGACGGCGGCGTGGGAGCGCATGAGGACCCACTCAGCGTCGGTCAAAGGCCCGGGCTTGAGCAGGATCTCGGAGGGCACGGCGACCTTGCCGAGGTCGTGCAGCAGCGCCGCGTAGCGAACGTCGCGCGCCTGCGCGGGGGTGAGCCCGAGGCGCAGCGCGACCCGCTCGGCGAGCCCCGCGACGTCCTCTCCGTGGGTGGCGGTGTAGTCGTCCTTGGCTTCAACGGTGGAGGTGAGCGCCGCCAGCGTGGTGGTGAAGGTGCGCTCGAGGTCGGCGACCAGCCCGGCGCGGTGCAGGGAGGCACCGAGCGAGGCGGCGACCGCCTCGACGAGCACCGCGTCGGCCTCGCCGAAGGCCCCAGGGCCGGGGGCCTCGAGGTTGAGCACCCCCCAAACCACCCCGTCCACGAAGATCGGGGCGGAGAGCTCCGAGCGGGGGTCGGTGAGCGGGTCGCGCACGATGTAGTCCGCGTCGGCGCGCGTGTCCAACACGAGCGCGGTGGACCCCGAGCGGGCGACGCGCCCGTTGACGCCCTCAGAGACGGGCTGGGCGACGACGAGAAACTCGGTCATGACCTCCGCGAGCGGCCCGGCGCCGGCGACCAGCCGCAGCACGCCGTCCCCGTCGAGGCGCTGGATCGCAGCCAGAAAGAAGGCGAACGTGCAGTGCAGCTCGTCGACGACCAGACGCGCCATCTCCTCGACCTCGTGCGTGGCCGCCAACCGCGCGGTGAGCTGAGCGGCGACACGCAGCTGGGCGCGCAGGTAGGCAAGCTCGCCGGCGCCGGCCATCAGCTGCACGCGCGCGTCGGCGCGGTGGCGACGCAGCGCCTCGGCACGCCGCTCACGCTCGCGCGAGGAGGCAGCGCCAGACGACGAACGCCCGGCAGGACGAACGGGCTGAACGGAGAGCTCAGGCATCGCGAACACATCGGCGCCAGGCCCCAAGCGCTTGAGAGATGTCTGCGACTGTCAACCGGTGGCCAAAAGGCCTTTTGATGGCGGCCTCCGGCCGCAGCGGCGTTCGCTGGCCGAAACGGGGATGCTCGCCGGAGGCGAGTGTCTCCCGGCTTCGGTCGGACCCGGGGAAAGATCCGAGCGGGCAGGGCGGAGCGGAGGACTACCGCGAGTGGGCCGCGGGAGTGTCCTGAGGCTCCCGCCCCGAACCGGAGCCCCGCTCAGCGAGCAGCAGTCCCAAGGCACGAATTGCCAGCCGCATGTGAGCGGCGGTGTCCTCGAGCTCGTCGGCCCGCCAGCGACGCTCCCAGGCACGCGGGGAGAGACCCGTCTCGCGTTCGAACTCGGTGCGCAGCCGGTCCACGTCCAAGTCCACCTCCCCTACCTCCCGCACCCCCACGTCGGGCACCTCACCCTGCTGCAGTCTGCGCAGGTAGGCGGCGAGCGCCACACGAGAGACGCGCAGGCCACGCTCGCTGCGACGGATCGCCGGGAGCCGGCCCCGTTTGATGAGCTTGTAGACGCCGTCGGAGCTCATGGAGAGCTCGGCGGCGACCTGGGGAACCGTCAGGTAGGCACCCGGCATAACAAAGAGAGCGTAGCGCAGGCTGTCCGCTCTGTCCGCTTAGTCACCTTCGTCGCGTGAGGCGAGAAAGCGCCGGAAGACGAGCTCCTCGATCTCCAGCACCCACCGATCGGGCGCGGGCAGGACCGGAACCGGCTCCCGAACCCCGTTCGGAAACCCGAAGGGGTGGCGGTGAAGCAGCAGCTCACGCGGCTTGGTGCGGTCCACGTCGAGCCGCTCGGCATCCTCAGGCCGCCCGCCCCCGAGCTGCGCGTTCCACGAGCCTCCGTACAGGTGACAGCCCTCGGCCTCCAACCGCAGGCCGTCCGGGTCGGGTCCCGGCACCCACAGCTCGTGGACGTCGAGCACCGCGGACACCTCGCCGTGGGGAGCGGGGCGGCGAGCCCGCAGGGAGAGCTCACCCAGGAGCTCCGCCCTCCCCCGCTGCTCGACGAGGTAGCCGTGCAACTCGAAGACCCCGACCCAGAGAGCGGCGCGCCGAGTGGGCAGACTGCGGACGGTCATCAGAAAGGTGCCCGGTCCACGCGTCGGCGGCTCACCGGACCAACATCGGTGACGGTCGCGCTATGGAAACGAGTCGGCAGGCTGACGTGAGAGCGGGCTCCATCCAGGTCCTGCGTCGTCGACTGCCCCATCCTGGCCTACCCTCCCTCCGGTCGTCGCCTGCTGGGAACGGAACTCGCTTGGCCCCACTGACACCAACAACCAACGCGGGGTGGGGCCAGTTCAAAGTTCCGCGGTGGGGCCAGTGCAAGTGGCCGTTTCCACCTGCCTCCCCCACGAAGCCCATGCTGCAGTTAGCATTTTTTGTTTCTGACTGACCTCAACATACTGGCCGGTCCAGGGCCCTGTGTCAAGGGCAATTTCTAAAACAATCTCAGACAATAGGAGTCATAATTGGCGGTGAGCTACTTATTGTTCGTATTTTCTGGTCAGCCGACTCGTGCGAGCCCCACAACCGCCCGATGGGCGGGACGGAAGCCCTGATCGCACAGCCGCCTACGGCCCCAGCAGGCGAGCACCCGCGCCGGGGCGCACCTCGCGCGCCCCGGCGGGTGGGGAGACGCCGGGCGCGAACAGGCCCAGCACGCTGCCGCCGAAGCCGCCGCCCACGACGCGCGCACCGGCGGCGCCGGCCTCGCGCAGCCGCTCGACGGCGGCCTCGACGGCGGGGGTGGAGACCTCGTAGAGGTCGCGCAGGCTCTCGTGGGAGGCGTCGAGCAGGCGCGCCGACGGCCGGCAGGTCGTCCGCGCGCAGCGCCGCGACGGCCTCGACGCACCCGCGTCGTTTTCGTCGAGCACGTGCAGCGCGCGCCGGCGCAGCGGCTCGGGCAGCCGCTCGACCGCCTGCCCGGCTCGGCCTCGCGCAGCGAGTCGACTCCCAGCAGCTCGCAGGCCCGCGCGCACTCGGCGCGCCGCTCGTTGTAGCCGGAGCTCGCGTGCGCGTGGCGCTCGCCGGAGTCGAGCACGACCAGCCGCCAGCCGCCGAGCCGCAGCGGCACCGGCTCGACACGGAGCGTGCGGAAGTCGATGCACAGCGCGCGTGTCGGGCGCGCCGTAGAGCGAGGCGAGCTGGTCGAGCAGGCCCGTCTGGGCGCCGACCCAGTCGTTCTCCACGCGCGCGCACAGGCGGGCGAGCTCGGTTCGGTCCATCGACGTCAGCCTCGCCGGGGTCGTCGCACCCAAGGTCGACAAGCGCGAGGCACAGCGCGACCTCGAGCGCCGCCGAGGAGGACAGGCCGGCGCCGAGCGGCAGGTCGCCGCCGATCTCCAGGCGGGCGCCGACGAGCGGGACGCCGGCGCGCGCGAGCTCGGCGACGACGCCCCGCACGAACGCGCGCCAGCCGTGCGCGGCGTGGGGGCTGCGCGAGCGCGAACTCGTCGCGCTCGTCCAGGTCGCGCGCGTAGGCGTACACGCGCCCCTCGCCGGGCGAGCCGCGGGGCGCGGCCTCGGCGCGCACGGTGACGCCCTCGGCGATCGCGAACGGCAGCGCCAGCCCGAGGTTGTAGTCGGTGTGCTCGCCGATCAGGTTGACGCGCCCGGGCGCGAACGCACCGGAGCGCTCACGCGGCACGAGCGATCGCCTCGCGCAGCATGGCGGCGGACTCCTCGGGCAGCATGTCGGAGATGAACGTGCCGGCGCCCTGCTCGGAGCCGGCGAGGTACTTGAGCTTCTCGGCGGTGCGCAGCGGCGGGTAGAACTCGACGTGCAGGTGCCCCGTGCCCGCGTCCGGCTGGCGAGCGAAGCCGGCGGCGCGCGGACGGCGAGTCGGCGGTCGGCGCCTGGTGGACGGCCATCACGTAGGGGAACGGCCGGTCGAACAGCGCGTCGTAGCCGCGCACGAGCGCCTGCAGGCCGCCCGCGAGCAGGCGCAGCTCCGCGGCCTCGCAGTCGAGCAGGCTCGGCCGGTGCTCGCGCAGCACCACGTGGGCTTCGTAGGCCCAGCGGGCCGCATACGGGACGTAGCACGACGACGCCGTCGTTCTCGTAGCACGACCCGTCGCCCGTCCTCGAGCTCCCGGCGCGAGCAGCGCGCACGGCGCGCAGCCGCCGAGGCGCTCGTCGGCGGCGAGCTCGAGCCGCGGCACCGGAGGCAGGAACGGGTAGCCGTAGATCTGCCCGTGCGGGTGGTGCAGCGTCACGCCGACCTCGACCCCGCGGTTCTCGAAGATGAGCACGTAGTCGACGTCCTCGCGCGCGCCGAGCTCCGGCGTAGCGGTGGCGCCAGACCCACATCAGCGCCTCCGCGCGCTCCGGCGCGAGCGTGCCGAAGGAGCCGTCGTGGGCGTCGGTGTAGACGACGACCTCGGCCGCGCCGTGGGGCGCCTCGAAGGCGGGGAAGCGGTTGTCGAAGACCGCGATCTCGAAGGCGGGGAAGGGGATCTCGGTCTCCGGCCCCCCGGCCGCGTGGGGCACAGCGGGCAGTGCTCGCGCGAGGGCAGGAACGTGCGGTCCTGGCGGTGGATCGCGTAGACGACCTGCTCGCCGCGCAGCTCGTTGCGGCGCTGCTCGCTCATGCCGCTCGCGCTCGGCGCGGGTGTAGAGCAGCAGCGCGCGGCCGTCCGTCTTTGACGTGACGCGCGATCGCGAGCGGCCCGATCAGCTCGCGCGGCTCGTGCCGCCTTCGACGTCGCGCCGGACCGTCGGCGAGTCGGACAGCTCAGATGGCTGCTCGGCCACGCTCCGGGCAGCGGCACGGCTCTCCGGCACGGCGCCGTGCCGCGCAGACGGACGGGGTCCTGCACGGCGCAGACGAGCTCAGCCCATCGATCGAGGGTATACCCGTACGGGCGAGCAGCCAGCCGTAGACGGGCGTACCCGTGCAGACGTCGGCGTACAGGAAGGCGCACTTCCGCGGACGAGCATTGACCCAGGGTCGAATGAGCGTGTAGCAGATGACTCAGCGGGAAACCAAAGGTGGGTCCCCAGGCCCCTGCGGTCCAGCACCCCAAGCGAGGAGGAGGATTGATGTCAGACACCGACCAGGCCCACGAAGCGGTGGAGCGCCTCGATCACCTCGACCCAGCCAGAGGCGAGCGAGCCCCGGGCTTCGACCGCCGCGCGTTCCTGCGCCGCACCGCGCTGACCGGCGTGGCGGCCGGCTCGGTGAGCACGCTGCTGAGCGCGTGCGGGTCGAGCGCACTCCTCGAGCGCGGCGGCTCGCGCCATCGTGTTCGGCTCGCACCCGGAATACAAATTCGTGGTCGTCAACCACGTGACGACGAACTCGTTCTTCGTCCCCACGCAGTACGGGATCGCCGGACGCCTGCAAACTGCTCGGCTGCAGCTACGAGTGGACGGGCTCGGAAAGCGAAAACATCAACCAGATGGTCAACGCCATCAACACCGCCGTCTCATCCGGCGCCAACGGGATCGCGGTGTCGCTGATCAGCAAGACCGCGTTCAACGTGCCCATCGAAAACGCGCTGAAGGCGGGCATCCCGGTCGTCGCCTACAACGCCGACGCCCCCTCGCCCCCCAACAAGCGCCTGGCCTACATCGGCCAGGACCTGAAACTGGCCGGCGAACTGATGGGCAAGCGGATCGTCGCCGCCGTGGAAGCACGGGCGACGTGGTGATCTTCACCGCCAATGCGGGCTCGGCGAACCTGCAGCCGCGCCTCGAAGGAGCTGAAAAGGCGATCAAGGACATCGGGCGCGCCGATCAAACTGACCACGATCGTGACCGGCTCCCTGGAATCGGGTGAGAAAACGGCCATCGAAGCCTACTGGACCGGCCATCCGACCACGAAGGGGATGTACGCCGTCGACGGTGGCGACACCGCGGAACTCGCGGGCGTGATGCAGAAGCTCGGGCTCGCCGCCAAAGGCGTCAAGGCCGGCGGCTTCGACCTGACCGAAAAAACCCAGAAACTGCTCCACGAAGGCTACATCGAATTCACGATCGACCAGCAGCCCTACCTGCAGGGGTTCCTGCCGATCCTGCAGCTGTTCCTGTGGCAGGTCTCCGGGTCGCTGACGGGTCCGGCGGAAGTCGACACGGGCCTGAAATTCATCGACAAGGAAACCGTCGCTCCGTACGTCAACTCCAAGAGCCGCTTCGAGGGCACCTCCTCCGAAGCCAAGGTGGTGCCGATCCCGGCGGGCACCGCGGCCTAGAGCCTGGACGATGGCGCAGCGGATGGACGCCCCGCCCACCCCCGAGCCCGCCTCGACCGGGACGTCCACGCCCACCGGCGGGGGACCCGGCGCACGCGCGCCGGGTCCTCGCTGCCGAGCGGCGGGCGGCTGCTCGAACGCGTGCTCTCCCTGCGCGAGGGCAGCATCATCGTCGTCACGCTGCTCGTGGCGATCTACTTCTCGCTGACCACCAGCACCTTCCTCACCAGCGCCAACTTCAAGACGCTGCTGCCGTTCTTCGCCCCGTTCGCGATCCTCGGCGCGGGCGAGGTGTTCGTGATGATCCTGGGCGAGATCGACCTGTCGATCGGGGCGACATACCTGCTCGCGCCGTTCATCTACTACAAGCTGGCGGTGGCCGGGATTCCGCACGTGCCGTGCGTGCTGATCGCGCTGGCCTGCTGCATGGTGGTCGGCGCCGTCAACGGGTTCTTCACGGCGATCGTCGGCATCAACTCGTTCGTGACCACGCTCGGCATGCTGTTCACGCTGGAGGGGCTGACGCTGATCATCTCCCATGCCGAGCCGGTCGCGATGCCGGGCGCGGAAGTGACGAGCACGACGGTCAGCGTCCGCCACGTGATCAACGGGGCGCACATCGTGCTCACCGAAACGGTCAACCACGTCTCGACGTTCGCGAAAGTCCTCGGCGAGGGCACCTACTCGGAGCTGATCTGGGCGCTCGTGATCGTGGTCGTGGGGCAGATCGTGCTGACGTTCACCCGCTGGGGCCTGTACACGGTGGCGGTGGGCTCGAACAAGCTCGGCGCCGCCGAGGCCGGGGTGCGGGTGCGCCTGGTGATGATCCGCAACTTCATCCTCTGCGCCACCGCCGGCGGCTTCGTGGGGATCCTCGAGGCCGTGCGCGCCTCCTCGGTGCAGCCGGACGTCGCCGGGGCGAACGAAATCCTGTTCAAGGCGATCTCGGCGGCGGTGATCGGCGGCACGCTGCTGGCCGGCGGGTCGGGGACCGTCGTCGGCGCGCTGATCGGAGCGCTGTTCCTGGGCATCCTCAACGACGGGCTGATCCTCAAGGGCGTCAACGCCGACTACCAGCTCTTCTACCTGGGCCTCGCGATCATCCTGGCGATGACCATCAACGTGTACGTGCAGCGCGTGCGCAGGGGGTCCCGCAGTGGCTGATCAGCCCGTACCGGCGGAGACGATCGTCGGGCCGGTCTCGGCTGCGGACGACGTGCTGCGCGTCGAGCACATCGCCAAGCGCTTCGGCCCGGTGACGGCGCTGCGCGACGTCAACCTGCACCTGCGCAAGGGCGAGGTGCTGGGCCTGCTCGGCGACAACGGCGCCGGCAAGTCGACGCTGATCAAGATCATCTGCGGCTTTCAGAAGCAGGACTCGGGGCAGATGTTCCTGCACGGCGAGCCCTACTCAGCCGAAAAGCGTCGACGACGCGCGCGCGAAAGGCATCGACACCGTCTACCAGGACCTCGCGCTGATCGACGAACTGTCGGTCTACCACAACCTGTTCCTGCGCCGCGAGAAGCGTGCCACCGTCCGATCCCGTTCCTGGCCAACCGCGAGATGAAGCGCGAAGCGCGCGCGGCGCTCGACGAGATCGGCATCAACATCCCGCGGATCGACGTCGCCGTGGCGCGGCTGTCCGGCGGCCAGCGCCAGGCGATCGCGGTCGCGCGCACCGTCAACTCCGACGCCGACATCATCCTGCTGGACGAGCCGCTGGCGGCGATGGGCGCCAAAGAGGGCGCGCAGATCCTCGACCTGGTCGCGCGCCTGAAGGCGGAGGGCAGGGTCTCGATCATCATGATCCTCCACAACTACGTGCACGTGTTCGAAGCGTGCGACCGCGTGAGCCTGATCCAGGACGGCGTGATCGCGCTGGACAAGCCGACGGCCGAGACCTCGGTCGAGGAGCTCACGGAGATCGTCGTCAACGAGTACCGCCGCGCGCGGGCGGCGGCGGCCCACGCGCCGCACACGTTTACATCGTAAAGATCCCGTGACCGGTTGCCACGAACCAAAAGAAGGCTGGTAGAAAGCGCGGGCCCAAACCGACGATCGGAGACCCCCGTGCGCCGCCTCAGTGCCCTGCTGTTCGCCGTAACCCTCGCCGCGCTGTACTCGACACTGGTGCTGTCCTCGACCGCCGCGGCAGCGGAAGGCACTACGTACACCCCGGAAGCCCCGACCGTGGACACGATCGAAGGCGGACCCTGGAACACCTCCCAGGGCGACCCGTACGCGGGCGGCGAATATCTGAGCTCCGAGCTCCTACCCACGTTCGCCTTGGGCGGTCCCGAAACGACGCTCGGCGGGTTCAAAGAGCCCAATGTCGCCGTGTACCCGCAGGAAGAAAAAGTGATCGAAGGTGGCAAAGAAGTGACTAAGCGCTGCCCTACCCGAGCGGCGTGGCCGGGAACCCCGGCCCGCTCGACGGGCTACTGCAGCAAGCCTAGAGCGCGAAACCGAGACAGGGCTCGCCCGTCTCCCAGCCGGCGGGCACCACGTTGCCGTTCTCGCCCTACTACTTCCCCGATGTCGTCCGCAACGCCGACGGCTCGCTGACGGGCTACTTCGACTACCGGCCGAAGGATGCCGACGAGGCGATCACGGTTGCGCGGTCCACCGACAACGGCAAGACGTGGATCAGCCGAGGGCAAAGCGCTCGAGCAGAACCCCGGCTACTGCCCGACAGCCGACACCAACGACGACGGTCAGGGCCACCCGTACGTGGCGTCGATCGGCGGGAGCACGAAGCTGTACACGCTGCAGCGCCCGGCCGGCGACTACGAAGGCGTGGGCCTGCTCGTCCACAACGTCGCACCGTCCGCGTCGAACCCGCTCGGCTCGCTCGAACCCACCGAACCGGTCGGCATCGACCCGAACACCTACGCCGGATCGGAAGTCGAAGTCCCCACCAGCGGCACCGGCGAAAGCATCCCCGTCTCCACGCTCGGCGAAGCGAGCTCTCCCGAGCACATCGTCGCCGGTCCGTATGAGGACTACAACGCTGCCTCGCCGTCGAGATCGGTCGTCACCTGCAAAGGCACGAACACGACGCCGGCCGAACTCACCGGGTGCACGGTCGGTGGGGGTGCGCCCCTGACCGTCAAGGCAGACGACGACATCGTACAGGTGATCGCGACGGCGAACCCCGGCGAAGGCAAAACGATACGTCGTGCCCCCTGGTCCGAACAAGCCCAGCGGAGAAGGCGGGCTGGAAACCTTCAAAATCCTGAACGGCAACTCCGTCGTGTCGCCACTGACGACCTTCATCCTCAACGAAAATGCTCCGAATCGCCTCTACATCGACGGGGACACGGTCTACTGCTCCCAGTCGAACGCGAACCCGACGACGAAGATCGAGGACTGCACCAACACCAGCGGATCGCCGCTGACGGTCCACCAGGGCGACGCGATCACGGCGGACCCGATTCTGCCGCCCCACGCCCAGGTGACGACCGGCCTGCAATCCCCTGACGGCATCGTCGGCACAGTGCCGAGCTATCCGGGCGCCCCCGCGGGATCGACGACCGTCCTGTACACCGAGAAGGTCCTCGCCTACTTCATCGTCGGCACCACCGACGGCTCCGTCAGCGGCACGACCTACAAAGCGGGGACGATCACCCTCCCCGGGGCGGGGACGACGACGGTCACCTACACCCCATCTGTGCACCCGAGCGAGCCGCTGCCCTCGACCGGCTCGTTCAAAATCTACCTCGGCACCGAAGTCGGCAAACCGATCCAGGAAGTGACCTGCACGGGCAACACCCAAGCCACGCAGGCCGGCGTGCCGGGCGGCAGCTACGACCTCACCGGCTGCACCGGAGGCACCGGGTCGGTCAAGGAAGGCAACTGGGTCGGCGGCCCGAACGCCGCGGTCGCGCCCTACTCCTCGCTGGAAAAGATCGGCGAGGGCAAGAACTCCACCTCGAAGGGCCCCGAGAAGCTGTTCGCCAACAACGAGGACTACACGGTCCTGCGAGCGGCGTACACCGAAAACGGGATCAACTTCACCGACCTTGGGCCGATCAGTGGCACAGCCTCGGCGACCGGCAACGACACCGGTTCCTACAACGACCTGTCCAACCCCTACCAGCAGACGAGCCCGTCGAGCACCGAACCCACGAACCTCGCCCCGGGGAGCTTCGACACGACCGAGCTGCGCTTCATCGGCTCGCGCGGCACGATCATCACCAACCCGAACGGCAGCTACGGCATGTTCCTGTCCGGCTCGTGGGCCAGTGACGGCGACAGCGACGCGTTCAACCAGATCTTCTACACCGAATCGAGCAACGGCAAGGGGTGGTCGGTGCCGAAGGTGGTGGTGAGCACCGACTACACGTTCTCGGCCTCGGCCGCGCAAGACAAGGCACTCGAAGAAGGCAAAGACGAACCGCTGGGCGTGAGCGCCTACTACTCCGGCCGCGCGTACGGCCCCGCCGTCGTCCAGAACCCGGATGGCTCGCTGACGATGGTCTTCAGCGGCTACCGCCTGCCCAAACCGGTTACGACAGTCGGCACGGAACTGGGCACGAGCTCCCCAAGTACAAGATCGGCGCCAAAGACCCGGCGCTGTACCGCAACATCCTGACGTTGCACCTGACCTCCGCCACCTCGCCGGGCGTGCCGACGAGCACCTCGGTGCACTCCTCCAACGGCGGCGCCGGGCTCCCGGGAGAGCAGGTCACCTACACGGTGACCGTGGCCCCCGTCCCGCCGGGCCTCGGCACCCCGACCGGCACGGTCTCGTTCGCGGACGACTCCGGGCCGATCCTCGGGTGTGCCGACCAGCCGTTGAGCGGTGGCTCACCCGACACCGCGACGTGCACCACGCAGCTCGCGCTCCCGGCGGGCAGCGACGAAGTCACCGCCAGCTACGAAGGCGACGCAAACTACGCGACCTCGTCGGGCACGACAAGCGAGCTGGTCGAGGAAGCCCCGGCGATCACCTCGGCCGACGAAGCGACGTTCACCGACGACGCAGCCGACACGTTCACGGTGAGCGCCACCGGCACCCCGGCGCCCACGATCACCAAGTGGGGCACGCTGCCCGAAGGCGTGAGCTTCGCGAACGGCGTGTTCTCCGGTACCCCGACGCAGACCGGCACCTTCCAGATCACGCTCACCGCCGCCAATGGGATCGGCGCCGACAGCACCCAGCAGTTCACGCTGAAGGTCGTGGGGCTGCACGTCACGACCAGCTCGCTGCCCGAAGTCACGCCCGGCGTGCCCTACAGCGCACAGCTCGAAGCGGTCGGCGGCCTCGCGCCCCTGAAGTGGAAAGTCACCGCGCACAGCCTCCCCGCCGGCCTCAAACTGAGCAGCGCGGGGCTGGTGTCGGGGAAAGTGGGCCTCAAAAAATACGCGCCCGGGACGTCGTTCCCGGTCACCGTGACGGTCACCGACGCCACCAAACGGGTGCACCAGACGGCGACGGCGACGTTCACCGTGGTCGTCTCGTAGAGCCCCAGCTAGTCGAGCTCGCTCGGGGCGATCACGCCGAGCTGCAGGGCCCGCTCCACCAGCGCCGCGCGCTTCTGGTTCTGGGGCAGGTGGGCGAGGCCGAACTCGTTGAACAGGGCCCGCAGGTGCGTCTTGACCGCGTCCACGCTCAGGAACACCTCCTCGGCGATCTGCCGGTTGCTCGCGGGCGTGGCGTAGGCACCACCCTGGCGGTGGGGACGGCAGAGCGCGACGAGCACCTTGCGCCGGGTCGGGCTCAGCGTCGGCACCGGCAGCGCGCGACCTGACACGGTCGTCTGCGCACGCTCGTGGCCGCCGAGGTGGAACGCGATCGTCGTGCGCCCGACCCTCAGGCGATCTCCGTCGCGCAGCCGCTGGCGAGTGCCCACCCGGCGTCCGTTGAGGTAGCTGCCGTTAGTCGACAGTCCGTCATCGAGGATCGTCCACTCCCCGCCGATCCAATGCAGCTCGGCGTGCAGCGCCGAGACCTCACCGTCCCACGCGATCGGCACGTCCGTCTCGGCGCGCCGCCCGATCGTCAGGCTCGGCCGGCGACTGTCGAGCGTGAGCAGGCGCAGCCGCCCGTCCGGCTCACGCAGGGCGAGGAAGGGCAGCTGCTCGTGCTGGACCGCGAGCAGCTGCTTCAGCTCTCGTGGCGAGAGCGAGTGGCGCGCCAGTGGGTCCTCCCCACCGGCAGGTGCGCCCGCTGTCTGTGGCCGGCTCGATTCCAACGTGCCACCACCACCGAGCATGACAGATGCGACCGTGCGGCGAGCAGACGAGCCCGGCGCCGCGAGCCCGGTGGCGGAAGACCTCCCTCACCAGGGTGTCGTCTTCTAACACCTTGGTGGGCCTCAGTTGAGGCCCGGTACCCGTCAGCATGGACTTCGCAGCGTGGAAGCGCTGCAAGGAGCAACGAGACCGGCACACGCGTGCCGGGGGCGTTGCAGCCGAGTCAGGTATGACGGGTCACGGATGACGAGTCAAGGACGACCCGCGATCAGGGCCCCATGTCCCGCATGGAACGCAGGCATGGGGTCCGTGGTCGTGACGCCAGCAGCGGCGCGTACCGCCTGGCACACCCGACCGAGACCAACCTTGCCCGCGCCGCCGAACTGGAGGACGTCTACCTACTCGGGGTCGGGGGCCGGCGACTGCCACGTCTCGCCTGCCTGGGCGCGCTCGAAACCGATCCAGAGGCCGTTCATCGCGGCGGCGAGCACCTCGGCACGCGGCACGTGCTGGTGCTCGTACCACCACAGCGCGAGGCCCTGAAGGACGCCGCGCATGATCACCCAGGCCATGTCGAGCGCGTTGGCGTCGGCGTGGGCGGAGGCATCCGTCTTCAGGGCCCCAACGTCGACGTACTTCAGGAGCAGGGGCGTGATCGCCTCGCGACTCTGTGCGACGACCTCATCGTGAGCGGCCTGGACCTCCGGTTCGCCCGTGGTCTCGCGGAAGAGCATCCGCCAGGCGTAGGGGTGAGCTTCCACGTAGGCAAACCACGCGTCGACGGCTCGCGGGATCGCCCGCCCGGGAGGCTCCTCGCCCCGCAACTGCTCCCGCCACACCCCGCGCAGGTCGGCGTAGTGGCGCTCCAGCAGGCGCCGGTGCAAGTCGAGCTTTGACGCGAAGTGGTCGTAGAGCACCGGTGCCGTGACGCCCGAAGCCGCCGCGATCGCCTCGATCGTCGTGCCAGCGTAGCCGCGCTCCGCAAAGAGCTCGCTCGCGGCCTGTTCGATCAGTTCGCGTCGTGCCTGCGCCGTCAGGCGCCTGCGCGGCGCTGCCTCGCTGGTGTCGGTTGACAACCTAATGGCTCCTAAGTAATCTCCTGGACCCAGTACCTAACGACCGTTAGGTACCCCTCGAACGAGAGAGGATAGCTCCATGACGCAGGACACCAGGCAAGGCTGTGACGCGGTCATCGTCGGAGCGCGCTGCGCAGGGGCCCCGCTCGCCGCGTTGCTCGCGCGCCGCGGCATCCGGGTGGCCGTCCTCGACCGCGCCACCTTTCCCAGCGACACGCTCTCCAGCCACCTCTTTGAGGCCGACGCGCTGGCGTTCCTCGACCGCCTCGGCGTCGCCGAGCAGCTGCGGGCGACCGGCGCTCCGATGGTCAACCACACCGACACGCGCGTCGAGGACGTGTGGCTGCAGGGGGAGCTGCCGCGGCGGCCGGCAGACATCGGTGGCATCGCCTCGGTGCGACGGACGCTGCTCGATCCGATCCTCGCCCAGGCAGCCCAGGAGTCCGGCGCCGAACTGCACACCGGAGCACGCGTCAGCGCGCTGATCGAAGAGCACGGCCGCGTCGCCGGCGTGCGCTACACCCAGGACGGGCAGGAGCACGAGCTTCGCGCCCGACTGGTCGTCGGGGCCGACGGGCGCCACTCGACCGTCGCCAAGCTCTGCCACGCACCACGCTACAACCTCACCCCCAGCCGGCGCCTGTGTTACTGGGCGTTCTTCGAGAACGCACACCCCGGGCCCATCCCCACGTTCCTCTCACACCGCTTCGGGGACCGGTTCATCCTTGCGATCCCCTCCGACAGCGGCCTCTACCAGGTCCTGGCCTGGCCCGAACGAGCCGAACTGCCCCGCTTCCGCGCCGACCCGCCGACCGCGTTCGTCGACCACGCCAGGAGCTGCCAGCCGGTCGCCGACGCGCTCGACGGTGCGAGGCCGGTCGGCAAGGTGCTCGGAGCGATCCACTGGGAGGGGTACTTCCGCAAGGCCTCAGGCCCCGGCTGGGTGCTGACCGGGGACGCCGGGCACTTCAAGAGCCCCGCCCCCGGGCGCGGCATCGGCGACGCCTTCCTGCAGGCCGAGACACTCGCCGAGACGATCGCCGGCGCGCTGCAGGGACCTGACGGCGCCCTGGATCGTGCGACGCACCGGTGGGGACGGTGGCGCGACCACGAGTTCGCCGAGCACTACTGGATCGCGAGCGACTTCGAAGACCCCGGCCACGTCCCGCCCGTGCTCGTCGAGGTGCTCCGCCGGCTGCAGCAGCAGGGCAGAGCCGACGAGTTCTTCGAGGTGCTCAACCACCGCAAACGACCCTCGCGCGTCCTGACCCCGCCCCGGGTCGGCGGGGCCGTCACGCGCCTGCTCGCCAAAGGCGACGTCGACCGACGTGCACTGCTCTCAGAAGTCGCGCGGCTCGGTGCGCGAGACGTCAGCCGACGGTGGCACAACAGGCGTCCGGAGCTCGAGGCCGAGGGCAGCGCGCCGGAGCAGGACGGCCTCGACAGCAGCGAGGACTTATCCGCGTTGGCCGGCTGACCCTGCGGCCTCGCCGATGCTCACCTCACGCTGCTGGCGGACTGAGCACCAGGCGGCCGACACTGCTCACGCAACGCACCCGCGGAGTACTCTTGCCTGTAGCAACCGGCGAAGGATCTGCGTAGCGGTGAGCAAGGGGCAGCCGGTAGGCCGCCTGCAAGACGCCCGAGGAGAAGAGCCGTGAGCACGACCGCATCCGAGCAGCACGTAAGCGCCAACAACGAGGCGATCCGCGCGTGGGATGGGCCTCTGTATGACCGCTTCGTGCGCTTCCGCGAGACGGTCACGACGGGACTCGGGGCCCACGGCGAGGAGGCCCTGCGCCTGCATCCCCCTAAGCGTGGGCAGCGGGTCTTGGACGTCGGCTGCGGCTTCGGGGACACCACCCAGCGGATCGCCGGACTCGTGGGCCCGGACGGCGAGGCCGTGGGCGTCGATGCCGCTCCGCGTTTCATCGAGGACGCGGTTCGCGAGGCCGGCGAAGCAGGGGTCACCAATGCGCGTTTTCTCGTAGCCGACGTGCAGGAGACCCTCGGCGGAGAGGAGCGCTTCGACATGGCCTTCTCGCGCTTTGGGACCATGTTCTTCGCCAGCCCCGTAGCCGCTCTGCGCAACATCCGGATGGCGCTCGTGCCCGGCGGGCAGCTCGTGATGGTCGTGTGGCGACGGCGGATCGACAACGACTGGCTCTACCGAGCCCAGACGATCGTCGAGGGAATCGTCGCTCGGCCCGAGGAGTACGACGAGCCGACCTGCGGCCCCGGCCCGTTCTCGATGGCGGACGCCGACACCACAAGCGAGATCCTCACACACGCAGGCTTCACCGAGATCGGTCTGCGTCGCTGCGACATCCCAATCGTGATCGGCAAGGATCTCGAGGAAGCCCTCGAACTGGTCATGGCGCTGGGCCCAGCGGGTGAGATCCTGCGCCTGGCCGGCGATCGCGCCACCCACCTCCACGGCCAGGTCGAGGCCGCCCTGCGCAAGGGCCTCGCCGAGTTCGCCGAAGAGGGAGAGCTACGCGCACCCGCCTCCACCTGGATCGTCACCGCGAGCGGGCACGGCTAGATCGAAACGGGTGCAGTGGACACCGGGGGGCAAAGACAAAACCCCTGGGAGCGGATCGAGGCTCTGCGGCGAGCCCTCATTGAGAGCCGCTGATCCAGTCGTGCTCGCTGGATCAGTTCCGTAGAACGTAGCGGGGAGAGATCACCAAGCCTCGCGCCAAGACAATGCTGGAGCGCCTCCTAAAGGCTCCTCAGAAATGGACCTAATCGGAGTTCTATCGAACCATGACCTCCAGGGGTCGTTGAGCCGTCTGGCCGAGAAGCTGGCGACGGTGCGGGCCGGCGGAGCGCAGTCGCGAGTGGTTCGGAGCCAACGGCTTCGATGTCAGCGGCCGGGCTGGGTGGTCGGTGCTCTGGTCCGGGTCTTGGATGGCCAGGCGGAGCCAATGCGGGCTCGGGAGATCCATGCAGCGGTCGAAGCGATGCTGGGGCAGGCGGTGGCGTGGAGTTCCGTCAAGGGTGCTTTGGCTTCGAACGTCTCGGGCGCCTCGCCGCGATTCGTGCGGGTAGCGAGGGGGCGGTACGTGCTGGCGGGCCGCTGAATCAGCCGCAGTGTCGATGGGGATGGGTTGGTCGTGGCTGCTCCCGATCGCCATACGTTGCTCGGACTCGGAATCTGAGATCAGGGGCTCGCGTACAGTCTCCTGCGTGCCAGCACCCGTCTTCGGCTGGTCTACCGTGGATCGGGGATTTTGAGCTCGGCGATGCTGCGCTCGTAGATCACGTAGAACCACGGGCCGGTGCCGCGCGTGCGGATGATGCTCTCGATCTCATCCCAATGGCGCACGAGCCACGTCAGCCATCCCCAGGTTGTCGTGTCCCTCTTGCCGCCGATGCGAAACACTCGCAGTCCCGCGGTGACGAGTTGCTGCACCTCGGCGGGGCGAGTCCTGATGCGCTTGTCCCTACCGATGACGATCAGGTTCCGCGTAGCGACGGCCTGAATCCACTCGGGGTCGAGGGTTCCGAGTGGGCACTCAGGGATCAGCGGGTGTCCGGCGTGGATCACGTCTTCGCGGGCAGCTGCAAGCGTCTTGCCGAGACCGAGGGCGCTCTCGTCGACGTAGAACCTGAGTCGATCAGGGTTGGCCGCCACGCGGCATCGTCAGGCCGCCACGCGCAGCAGCTCGTATCGCACGGCCGCTTCCACCGACTCTCGTGGCAGCTCGTACACCTCGGCGATCGCGTCCTGCGATTCGCCGGCCCGCACGAGCTCGCGGATGACCTCGGTCCTGACGCCCCGCACGACGGGCTCACCGAACCCCAGCAGCGGATCGACCACCACCTCACTGATCCCAGCGACGGGCCGCAGCCGGCGCGGTTCCGCGTCGTCGTCGTCGCCGGTCCACTCGATCGCGGCACAGAAGCGGTCAGCCTCGGCCGACCACGCCAACGTCTGGCCGGTAGCTACGACCACGAGCGCCAAGTGCGGATCGAGCTTTACCTTCTCTTCGACCACGCGCACGAGGTCGCGCCCCTCAGGGCGCAGCCACGTTCGCGCCGAAGCGAGCGGATAGGGCACCTGCAACTCCTCGCGCAGCGCTTCGACCGTCGGTCTCATGCGAATCATCGGCACGCCGGCGTCGCGGTATTCCGCAAGCAGTCTCGTCTCGATGAACTCGCCCCAGGTAGCGAGCTCCTCGCCGGTGCTGTGCTCCCGCACGACCGGGGCGTACAGCTTCCCGCTCCGCTGGTAGCCGTCGATCCACCGGCGCGCTGTGCCGGCCTGCAAGCCAAGCAGCGAATCAATCTGCGCGAGGCCGTATGTCGGCCGGTTCAAGAGGTCGACGACCTTGCCCATGCGACCATCATCGCACCTCGTCCCGTCGGCTATTGCTCCCGCGTGCCTACTCAGCCACGAACTCGCGTCGGCGAGGGGGCTAAGTGGGATCATTCGTGGATGAGCACGGAGGACCGATAGGTGGCGGAGATCACCAGCAGGCGCCGCGGGGAACTCGTGCGGGGCGTATTCGCTGTGCTCATGGACAAGGCGGATGGGCTGCCCGCGGCGCAGGTGCTCAAGGCCGTCGAGCAGTTGGTGCCTCCAACCGAGTTCGAGCGGGAAACCTACCCGCGTAATCCGAGCGTGCGGCGTTACGAGAAGACGATCCGCTTTGCCACGATCACTTCTGTGAAGGCTGGATGGCTGGTCAAGAGCGGCGGCAGCTGGTCGCTGACCGATGAGGGCAGACGGGCGTATCGGTCGTTCTCCGATCCCGAAGCCTTCGAGCGGGAGGCAGTCCGGGGCTACCGCGCGTGGGAGAAGGAGCGACAGCCCGAGCAGGCCGAGATCGAGGAGGCGAGCGAGGTCGCCGATAGCACTGGCACGTTGGAGGAGGCGCAGGATTCCGCGTGGGCGGAGATCCGTGCGTACCTGACAACCATGCCACCGTATGACTTCCAGCGGCTCGTGGGAGCGCTGCTCAAGGCGATGGGCTACTACATAGATTGGATCGCTCCGCCCGGCCCGGATGGGGGCATCGATCTGATCGCCCACACGGACCCGCTGGGGACCACCGGCCCGCGGATCAAGGTGCAGGTAAAGCGTCGAGACACCGAGAAGGTCTCGGCGGAGAGCCTGCGCGCGTTCATGGCCGTCCTTGGTGACCAGGATGTCGGCATCTACATCTCAGCCGCCGGGTTCTCCCCGCAGGCGGAGCGGGAGGCGCGCTCGCAGGAGAAGCGCCGCTTGAAGCTGATCGACCTAGAGCGCTTCGTCGAGCTGTGGGTCCAGCACATGCAGGGACTCCCCGACCCCGACCGGCGACGCCTGCCGCTGAAGCCCGTCTACTTCCTTGCCTCAGCACCTGATTAGGCCCGCAATGCTCAAAGCTCGTCAAGCGCGTCGAGCTCCGGATAGTAGGCCGTCTTCGGTCAGGAAGGACCGGAGGCACTCGCCCCCGTAGCAAGCGGTGGTTCGATTAGGACCGCAATACCTCCCAGAAATGGAGAGGACCAGACGGTGGGCGAACCCAGCGTTTGAGGCTCCGGCGCTAGATATCTCGGACGGGCGCACGCTGCGAGAGGATGAGCCGTAGCGCCCCAAAGCAGGGTGCTCCCGCGGTATCCTCGACATCAGACCATGAGCGAAAGTTCGCAGCGGATGGCTTCGGCAGCGCCTCCGAGGCGGTAGGAGCTCGCAGTGGCCCGTGGGCTATCGCTGAGCTTGCCGTTGAGCGCGCTTGCGGCGAGCGTGGTACTCGCCGGATGCGGCGCAGGCTCTAGGTCTGCAACCGAGAGCACGCATAGTCTCACCGTCGGCAGCACCAGCACCAGCGTCAGTCGCGGCGCGCGAGAGCCGATCGGACGGCATCGACCCAGCGCGCAGCCGTTGACTCTTGAAGAGATGCGCGAATACGACACCAACGAAGGTCGCTGCGCCGACGATGGCGGAAGCGTCCGCGACGTCGGGACGCTGGAGGCCTACTGCTCCTTCCCCACTCGCTCGAACGACTTCCACCTCATCGAATCCTCGCACGAGAAGGAACCCGCCGGCGAAGAAGAATGAGTGGTCAATCCTCGAACGCGTAGCTTTCGATGTCGTGATCGAGCGTCCCCTGTGCCTCGTACTGACCGGAGTGCACGTGGACGAGCCTTCCTTCACGATCGAAGAACATCGTGGTGGGGACGCCCTCGAACGCGGCGAGCGAGCTGAGCGCTTCCGTGCTGGCTTCGTAGCTGGGGTATGCGACGTGGTGGTCGGCTAGGAACGAGCGGGCGTTCGCCGCCTGGTCTTCGGTGTCCGCGCCGAGGAACGCGACCCTCCGTCCGTACATCACGGATGCGTTCGCGAGCAGAGGGAACTCCGAGCGGCAGGGCCCGCACCATGACGCCCACACGTTGAGCACCACTGGATAACCGCGCAGGCTACGCAGGCGAGCGGCAAGCGCTGACTCGGAGCCGATGAGCTGACCGGCCTGGCGGTGTAGTTCTGCAAGCGCGGGGGGCGAGCTCGCCAGCTGCTGACGCGCATCGGTGCCTGTCTCCGTGGAGCTTGGGGCGGGGACGAGCGCGGCATGTATCTGGCTGACCAGCGCAGCACGCGTGAGCCACCCTCCCGTGCTCACATCGTAGTACCAGAGGAAGCCGCCCGACGGTGAGATCAGCTCCAGGTACGGCTCGTCCTGAACCCGGTAGCCGTCCGCGAGACGGCCGCTCGAGTCGATCGCGATCGGGTAGGAGAGCGGGTGGGGCAGTGATCGGAGCAATCGCGGTAGCGCGGCAGGCGATGGCTCGACGCTCGCCTCGTCGACCGCCGTGAGCGCCGGCAGTCCCTCGCGGCCCGCGGATTCGGCGTAGGCGTCGAGTGCCTCGAGTCCCCGCGCGAGGCCTGTCACCTCGGAGTCCCACGTGTCGAAGAACAGGATCAGCCGCGGTTTGGCGCCCGGGCCGAGTTGCACGCTGCCACCGCCGGCCCGCGGCAACGTGACGTTGGTCGTCGGTTCGATCGAGGTGATCTGGGCGTAGGAGAACGCGGAACGCACCGGCGGATGCCCTGGCAGCAAGCTCGCGGCCGCCTGTGCGAAGAGCGATGCGAGCTGTCCCACGCTCGCGTAGGACATCTGGGTCATGAACAGGCGTGAGAGCTTTCCTTGCGGGTCGATCACGTACACGGCGGGGGTGTGGTCGACCTGACCAGCCACGATCTGCGCTTCGATCCCGTACGCGTGCCAAACGCGCTTGAGCCGTGCGAGTGGACCGTTGAGGAAGTGCCAGGCGTGCATCATCCCGTGTGCTTCCGAGTACGCGCGCACCCAGCGTGTTTCGGTCGCGGCGGGATTCGCGCCGACGCCCAGCAGTTCCACCTGAGCGCCCGCCGGCCCGAGGAGCCGCTTGGCCTTAACCATCGCGGTGGTGGTGAGCGGGCAGATCGTCGTGCACTGCGGGTCGTTGAAAGCGAGGATCACGACCTTGCCGCGGAAGGCGGACAGCGACACAGCTCGACCGAACTGATCGGTCAGCGTGAAGTCGGGGGCGGTCCTGTGGATCGGCGTGCCGGGGTCGAGCGTAGGGTTGCTCGCGAGCGCCCCGGTCTGTGACGGTGGCAACGGTGACGGCCGGGTGAACGCGAGGGCGCCCACCACGAGCGCGGCGACGCCGGCGCCGAGGAGGACACCGAGCATGAGTGCCCGCCGCGTGTCCGAGCCGAGAGCCGGCGGCACGATCGCCCCTACGAATCGACGTGCTCGCGGTGACGCTCGTGACGCCGTATCAGGAACACGCCCCAGGCGACCATGGCGATCACCGCAGCCATCGGGACGAGCATCGTCAGCAGCGACGCCGACAGGTACGACGAGCCCAGCACCACCGTTGTCATCCGCTCAACCTCCTCATCTCGCTTGCGTGGCCCCCGGCAGTACCGGGATCGGGGAGCCGTTCGGGGCCGGCGCAGGGCCGTCGGGGGGACTCGGGAAGCCGACTGCGTCGAGTACCGGCGCGCCCGGCGGCTCCGGGGCGACCCACTGATACAGCCCGATTAGCAGCGCGATCGTGTATGCGATCGAGCCCCCGACCCACATCATCCCGCCCGCGAGCTGCTGGTCGGTGAGCGCACTGATCCCGCCGGGACGGGTCCGCAGGTCCGCGTAGTGCTGGTAGATCGGTTCGGGCGCCACGACGAAGACGACCGCGAGGACCCAGCCGACGATCATCGCACCCACGATGTAGGCGATCCGGGCCGGCCACGCGAGGTGTGGCCGCAGCGGGCCGGTGTCGATGACCCGTGCCCAGAACAGCAGGCCGAAGAAGAAGAACATCGCGTGCTCGGCGGCGTGCACCGCGCCGTTGCGCTCGGTGAGGTCGTACGCGGAGGGAATGTGCCAGACGACGATCGCCCCGTTGAAGAGTATCCACGCCGCGAGCGGCGCCGCGAGGGCGCGCAGTGGGGCGGCGAGGTGCGATTTGGCGACTCCGCGCGCGAGCACGGTTCGCGAGCCAAGCGGCAGCGCTCGCCACATCGTCGGCCACGGGCGCCCGAGCAGGATCAGCGGCGGCGCAACGGTGAGCAGGATGACGTGCTGGAGCATGTGCACCCACAGCAGTTCGTCCGCATAGGCGTCGATCGGAGAGTCGACCGCGATCACGATCGACAGCAACCCTGTGTAGAAGGCAGCCGCCTGAAGCGCGTTCGGCCGTCCTGCCTTCGGCCGGCTCCCCAGCGCGTAGAGGACCGCTGCCGGCACCACGTACACGAGCGAGGGATCCCACAACCAGCGGCTCAGGCTCATTGCCTCATACCAGGTACAGGACGATGAACGCGATCACGCCGATCGCCGCGAAGTAGGCCCAGTAGAAGGAGGACGCCTCGATGCCCGCGCGCAGCAGTTCCTCGTCGTCGGAGGGCACGCCCTCGCGCCGCGAGCGTCGCTCGCTCCCACCGGCTCGCCAGCGCGCGAGGCTCGCGACCTGGATCTCGATCCAGCAGGCGCCGATCAGCGCGAGCACCGCATACCACGCGGTCCAGCCGAAGAAGACCGCTGCATATCCCCCGCTCGCGGCGCCGAAGCTGAGCGTCGTGTACTCGTAGAACTGCAGCGCGACCGCGGCGAGCGTGCACACCAGCGCGACGATCCCGGCTCCCAACACGTCCGCAAACCGGCGACGCGCGGCCAGGCGATAGACGATTGCACCGATCAGTATCAGCCCGGCGATCGGCGTACCCAGGCCCACCGGCGGCTGCGTGCTCCCGATCCTGAAGTGGCCGTTGGTGTTGAGCGCGAGCAGGTAGAAGTATGCGAACAGAAACGCGAGGAAGAAGAACGTGATCGAGCCGCACAGCAGCCGTCCGCCGAGCCGCAGGGCGTGTGGCTGCCAGTCGGGCGGCTCGGCCTGCAAGCGCTCGTCGAGCGGAGCCGAGGCCTCCATCGCCTACGCTCCTTCCGCGGCCGGCGCCACCGCGGGCACCGGCGCACGTTCCTCGCCGTAGGGATAGGGATCGCCGTCGAACACGGGCAACTGCTCGAAGTCGTGCAGCGGAACCGGGGTCGGCAGCTGCCACTCGATCGACTTCGACTGCCACGGGTTGCGCTCCGCGGGCTCACGCTTGAAGACGAGCGACCGGACCGCGTTTACGAGGAACAGCAGCAGTGAGAGCCCGAGCACGTACGCCGAAGCGCTCACCCAGTCGTTCAAGCCCTGCAGGTTCGTCGCGTAGGTGACCACACGCCGGGGCATGCCCAGGAAGCCGAGCGCGAAGAGCGGCGCGAAGGTCGAGTTGAAGGCCAGGAACATGATCCAGAAGTGCCACTTGCCAAGGCGTTCGGAGAGCTTGTAGCCGTACATCTTCGGCACCCAGTAGTAGATCGCCGCGAAGAACGCAAAGATCAGCCCGCCCATGATCGTGTAGTGGAAGTGAGCCATCACGAAGAAGCTGCCGTGCGTCGTCACGTCGCTCGGCACGTCCGAGAGGAAGATGCCCGAGACGCCGCCCCAGAGGAAGTTGAACGCCCAGGCGAGGCAGAAGAGCATCGGCACCGTGAAGCGGATGCGACCGCGCCAGAGCGTGCCGAGCGCACACAGGTAGATGAACCCGGTGGGAATCGAGATGAGCTCGGTGGAGAGCGAGAAGAACGGCCGCAGGTCGGCGTTCAGACCGGAGACGAACAAGTGGTGCTGCCAGACGAAGAAACTCAGGATCCCGACGCCGAGCATCCCCGCGACCGCGAGGCGATAGCCCCACAGCGGCTTGCGCGTGAACACGGGCAGCAGCTCGAGCACGATCCCGAAGCCCGGGAGCGCCAGCACGTAGACCTCCGGGTGGCCGAACACCCAGAAGAGGTTCTGGAAGAGGTAGGGGCTCCCGCCCTGGCCGGGGATGAAGAACGCCGTCTGCACGGTGCGGTCCATCGCCGCCATCAGCAGCGTCGCGATCAGCGTCGGTGCCGCGAGCACCATCAGCCCGGACGTCGCGAGCACCGACCAGACGAAGATCGGCAGGCGCGACCAGGTCATGCCCGGAGCGCGCATGGTCACGATCGTGACGATCAGGTTGAAGCCCAGCAGCGTCATCGAGACACCGACGAGCGCGAAGAAGCCGATGTAGGCGTCGTAGCCCGCTGTGCCCTGGTCGCCGAGTGGCTGGTAGCCCGTCCAGCCGGTCTGGAAGCCGCCGAAGAAGATCGTCGTGATCAAGACGACCCCGGCGGCCATCAGCAGCCAGAAGGTGAGCGACTCGATGCGCGGGAAGGCCATCCGCCGCGAGCCGATCATGATCGGGACGAGCCAGTTGGCAAAGGGCCCGAGCACGCCCGAGGTGAATATGCCCATCATCATCGAACCGTGCATCCCGACGAGCGTGAGGTACTGGTTGGCACCAAAGACGTGGGTGTTGGGCTGCAGCAGCTCGGTGCGTATCGCCATCGCGTTCAGCCCGCCGATGAAGAAGAAGAACCCGATGCCGACCAGGTACTGCTTCGCGACCACCTTGTGGTCGGTCGAGAGACTGAAGTAGCGCAGCAACCCGTGTTCGTGGGACTCCCGCTCGGCGAGTGTCGGCTCGCGACCGAGCAGGCGCTGGACTGGGTAGACGGCGAAGCCGAGGCCGATCAGGAAGCCAATCACGCCGAGCAGGTAGCCGAGCATGATCGCGATGTCGTTTTCGCCCGCCGTGTTGGAGAAGTAGGCGAGGCTTTCGCCGTGGATTTCCGTGCCGATCCAGTGGCCGAGGTACCAGCCGCCGACGCCGAGCACGATCCCGGTGAGCAGGTTGAAGCCGATCAGCCGCCGCCACAGCGGCGCGCGGGCAGACATCGGTCCGGGATACGTTCCTGCGGCCACCGCGCTCATCCGGCCCTCCTCAGTGGGTTCGGGAAGTAGGTCTTCGAGTACGGCGGGAGGTTGCGCGTCGCGGGCGCGTACTGGAGGCGTGCCCGTGCGATCCAGGACGCGAACCTCGCGCGCGGCACGACCTGCCCGCCGTTGTACATGTACCCGTGCCAGACCCCGCACAGCTCGGCGCAACGGACCTCGAACGCCAGCGGCCCCCTGGTCGTGACGTAGGCGATGTTGTTGACGCCCGGGTTGGCGTCTGCCTTGACCCCGAGCTGATATGCCCAGAAGGAGTGGATCACGTCGAGCGAGGTGACGTTGAACTCGATCAGCGTGTGGGCCGGAAGCTCGATTTCGCGCGTCTCGACGCCACCGAAGGAGGGCCAGCGGTACGTGAACTGCCACTGCTGGGCGATCACCTGCACCTGCAGCGCGCTCGATGCGTGCGGCGGAACAGCGATCGGTTCGGGTCCCTGGCCGCCGCCGGCACCCGTTTCCAGCAGTCGGATGGTCCCGTACCCGGAGAGCGAGAGCGCCACCGTGGTCGTCGCGACGATCCACCAGAACTGCACGCTCGAGTTGCCGCGAAGCGCGGCGCCGTCCGCCTGCAGCTGCGGTTCGCGCTCGCGGAAGGCCCACAGTGCATAGGCGATGAACACAAGCACGCCCAGCGCGATCGGCGCCGCAGCCGCGAGCAGCACCGTGTTGTCCACGACCTGGCCCGCGGCTTCGTTGGACCCGTGCCCCGGCGGCAGGTGGGGCCCGAAGACGAAGACGACGATCGGCGTCATGATCGCGCTCGCGAGCAGCCACAACAGGGTGACGTTGCGCGCGTCGTGACGCGCGCCCCCCTCCCCCGTGCGGACGTCCCCGCTCATACGACCTTGAGGAAGCCGCCCATGTAGCCGACCGTCTGCATCGGCCCGCCGAAGCCCGTGATGAATCCCGCCGCGCACGGCACGAAGCACTGCCAGCGGTAGAGGCCCTTCGCTGGCGTGTGGATCACGAAGGAGATCGTGCGGTGGGCGTTGGCGAGCGAGCACGGCGCGTGTTCGCACGCGTTCTTGGCTTCTTCTTCCACGCCCGGGAGCGGGACGGAGATGCCCAGCTGCGGTAGCGCGAACGCGTGCGACGCTTCTTCGGGGGGGATCGCCCGCGTGACCTTGCCGTCGAGCGTCATGACGCCTCCGACGGTGCCGGCGACCTGGCTGATGAACGGGTTGCGCAGACCCGAGGGGCCGTCGAACTGGTAAATCGTCATGCGCACCAGAGAGTTGGCCGGGACTTCGTAGGTCGTGACGTGACGCCAGTCGCCGGCGGTGGCATCGACCGCAAAGAACGAGACCCACGTCGGGTGGGGATCACTCGGCCCGGCTTCCGGCACGGTGGCGAGGTAGAGCTGGGCGCCGATGGGGGTGCGGGTGGCCGCAGCCGATCCGGGTACGTTCGTCAGGTAGAGCGCGACGTAGAGCACCGTCGCGACCACCACCGCGGCCGTAACGATTGCCGTGCCGACAACTCGCTTGGCATACCCACTCATGCGTGGCTCACTTGGGCCCGTGGACGATCGAATCCGCCCTGGTACGCCTTATACCCAGCTCGTCCGTGATGGAAACCCCACCGGTCCCTGCGACCGCTGCGTACGCCCACGCGGGGAGCCCTGCGTACATGCTGCGACCGCAGCGAGCTGAGAGTGGCCGCTAGGAGCGGGATTTTGCTTCGCCCCTCTTCGCACCTCGTCGAGCCGGGTAACCCCAGCAGGCGGGCGAAGTTCGCGCTTCTTCGCAGCTTTGCGTGTTAGTGGAGACGGTGGGAGTCGAACCCACGTCCACAGTCGCGTGAAAAGGCGGCTTCTACGAGCGTAGCCGGCGCTCTGGTCTCATCCCCTGCTCGCCTCGCCGGCGGGGTTGCGGGGGACCAGCTCCCTGAAGTGTCCCCGGTTCGGCGAGAGCGGGCCTCGCCGGGTGAGCCTGCTGTCTGATCCCGGTGATCCCCGCCGCAGGCTAACGGGGGCCGAGACCTCAGGCCTGGTTTCTAATCAGGCCGCGAGGGCGTACTCGTGAGAGTCCGCACTTATGGTTTTCCGGGTGATTTACGAGGCCTCCCGGAACCTCGGCTCGCCACCACCCCCACGAACCGACCGCGTCGAAGCCTGTCGTCCCCGGGGATGCTTACTTGCGCCACCAGTGTAGCGCGCACCGACCCGCGCCACCGAGGCGCGGCACTGATCCTCGACGGGGGTCGGGAGCTCGGGGACCCAGCGACGCGCGACGTCGGTCGGCGAGCGGTAGCCCTCGGCGAGCGGGGGCGGGGGCCACTTCGGCAGAGCGGGGGCCGAGGCCACTTCGGCGAGAGCGGGCTTAACAAAAGCGACGCGGTCCCGGGCCGCCCTTGAGGAACCCGCCTCGGCTGACCCTACGGCCCTCCGGCTTGGGTGGCGCGGCCTCACACCTCGGTGGCCTCGCTCTTTGGCGGCTCGGTTCCGCGTCTGGATTCAACATACGCCGGCCTCGCGAGGATTGCAAGCCCTTTTTCGAGCTCTCCCCGCATACTCCGAAAAAAAGTCTGGGGCACCGCTCAGGCGCCGCTCGGGAGAGCTCTGAGCGCAGCCCCTGGAGTCCCCGCACACAACTCTTAGGCACCGCTTACCGCGCCTGCCACAATGGAAGCCATGGATGAGATCCCACCGTGCCCCCCGCCTGGCCCACGCTCGGCGCCTACCCCTCGCACAGCACCACCCCCCGGCCGGAGCCCAGCGGAGCCCCGGCGCCGCAGGGTTGGGCAGAGCGGGGCAGGCCGGCGCCGCGGGGTTGGGCGGAGCGGGGCAGGCCAGCGCCGCGGGGTTGGGCGGAGCGGGGCAGGCCAGCGCCCCGAACGGCGTGAGCCCCGCAGGCCACCGTCACCGTGAACGGCGTCCCCGTGACACACGCCGCCCCCCTCGGCGCAGCGCCGCGACGCTGGACGGCGAGCCGTTCGGCCAACACCGCCGGGGGCTGCGCAAGCGGATCGGCAGCGCCCTCGCGGGCGTCGGCGGCGCTGGCCGCGAAGTTCGGCGCCGCGCTCAAGGCGCTGCTGGTGGCGCTGCCCAACGCTGAAGCTCTTCACGACCGCGGGCACCGCGCTGATCTCCGTCGCCGCCTACAGCCTCTTCTGGGGCTGGGAGTTCGCCGCGGGCTTCGTGGTGCTGCTGTTCATCCACGAGATGGGCCACGTGATCGCGCTGCGCCGCGAGGGGATCCCGGCGAGCGCGCCGATGTTCGTCCCCTTCATGGGCGCCGCTCATCACCTCCCGCTCGCTCGGCGACAACGCGCTCGCCGAGGCGCGCGTCGGGCTCGCCGGGCCGATCCTCGGCAGCCTCGCCGCCGCCGCCGTCGCCGTCGTCGGGGAGCTCGTCCACAGCGACATGCTGATCGCGCTCGCCTACGTGGGCTTCCTGATCAACCTCTTCAACCTGCTGCCGATCGTGCCGCTCGACGGCGGCCGGGCGATGGCGGCGATGGCGCCGTGGATGTGGTTCGTCGGCTTCGGCGCGCTGCTCGTGCTGCTGTTCGCGCTGCCCTCCAACCCGATCGTGCTGATCATCGTGCTGTTCGGCGGCTTCGAGCTCTACCGCCGCTGGCAGCTGCGCAAAACCCGCTCCCCGGCGCAGGAGGCGTACTACCGCGTCGCCCCCCACCACCGGCTGCTGGTTGGCGCCGTCTACATCGGCCTCGCCGCCGGGCTCGCCTTCGGGATGGCCGAGACCCACGTCCTCGCCAGCGCCGGGCACAACTTCCGGCTCTGAGACCCATCGCCGCGCGCAGCGTCGACGGACGTGACCGCGCGCGCTGTCGAGGACCGAGGGCGGTACCGCAGCAGGGTTGCTTTGGGATCGTCCACGTGTCGAGTTCGCCACCACGCGCGGGTGCGCGGGGCATCCTACCCCGCGTCAGGGCGTGGCGCGCAAGTCCAAGCGCTGAGACGGCTGGCGTTCCTCAGCGCGAGCCGGTGGGCGGCGAAATCTTCAGGTCGCGGCAGATCTTGCGTGCGAGCGGCCAGGGGATCTCGCGGTGGCGCGGGAGGGCTGTGGAGCGCTCTGGGTAAAGCCCCAATAGCTGTGGCGTCCGCCCTCGCGCAGCGGGCCGGGCGCCGTGCTCGCGCAGGTGGCGTTCGAGATCGCGGCGCTTTTACGCAGCGATCATCAGCTCAAGCGCCTCGCTGTCGGCGGCGGGCTCTGAGAGCGCGTGCTCACCGAAGCGCAGCTCGAGGATGCCGTGCAGCGCATCGATCACGTTCTCGCGTGCCTCTGCGCGGCTGTGACCCTGGCTATGGGCACCGGGGACCTCGGGGATCGACGCGACGATCCAGCCGTCGCCGCCGTCCTCGTAGACGATCGTCAAGCGCAGCGTCTCGCTCACGCGTAACACGATAGTCCCTCCCGGTGCCGCTGTGCGACGATCGTGCTCTGGCTTGCTCAATTCGGGCTGGATTTGTCCGACACTTGTGGGTACAATCCCTTTACGACCCTCGTCCCACCCCGAAAGGCAACCCAAGTGACAACCGTCAGCATCCGAGAGCTGTCCCGTAACGCCAGCGGCGTCGTATCCGACGTGGCCAGCAGCGGCCGTCCCGCCGTCGTGACGAAGCACGGCACGCCCGTCGCCGCAGTGATCGCGATAGACCCCTCCGATCTGGAGGATCTCGTCCTCTCCAAGGCCCCCTCGTTCCTGGCCGACATGGTGGCCGCCGACGAGGATCTGCGGGAGGGGCGCACGCGCAACGCAGCCGACGTCTTCGCCGAGCTCGAAAGCTGACGGCCACGAGCAGCCCCACCCCGGACAGCTTCAGAGACCTTCAAGCGGATGACGCGTAGGGAGGGGAAGGAGCTCCTGGAGAGGAGTCGGAGATGAGGCCGCAGACGGCCTCCGCCGCGCGATGTTCGATAGTGCCGAGCAATGGCCACCGCAGGGCTACCCAACATCGAGATCTCGCGCCGGGCTATGCGCGATCTGCGGAAACTTGCGAGCGGCGACGTTCGTCGTGTCCGCGGAGGCCTGGAGGCGCTCTCCGCGGGTGCGGCGAATCTCGATGTCAAGGCAGTGGCCAATCGTGCCCCCTGGCTCCGTTTGCGCATGGGCGAGCTGCGCGTGCTCTACCGCCCGCTGAACGAGGACGAGCTCGATCAGGACGCCGAGAAGTGGCTCATCTCTCGTGTCGTTCACCGGCGTGAGCTCGACCGCGCCATCGCCTCGCTGGGGCCCTGAATGGGGAGCACCGCGCGGACGCCAGGCAGCCTCGGGACAGGGCTCAGGTTCTTGGTAGGATCGTTGGACCCAAAATAAGTGCCCCCGCGCAGTGCTAGCTGCCGGGGGCGTGACACAGGAGGTATAGCTCCCATGTTGGACCAGCGTATTCAACGTCTGGCGCGTGTGACCCGTTCCATGTCCCGCTTGATCTCCCGCTCGCGGATCGCCTCGCGCTTGTCGTAGAGGTCCTTGCCCCGCGCCAGCGCGATCTCGACCTTGGCGCGGCCCTCCTTGAAGTAGATCCGCGTCGGCACCAGCGTCAGGCCGCGCTCGCTCGACCCTCGCCGCCAGCCGCTCGATCTCACAGCGGTGCGCCAGCAGCTTGCGGTCGCGCTCGGGCTCGTGGTTCTCGCGCGCCGCGGGGGCGTAGGGGGGGATGTGCACGCTGTGCAGCCACAGCTCCCCGTCGCGGATCGCGACGTACCCCTCTTTCAGCTGCGCCCCCGAGTCGCGCAGCGCCTTGACCTCGGTGCCCCGCAGCGCGATCCCGCACTCCAGGCGCTCCAGCAGCTCGTAGCGGTAGGAGGCGTAGCGGTTGCTCGCCACGTCCCCCGCGCCCACCTTGCGCTTGCCGCCTCGCGTCTTGGCCATCGTGCACCGAGCCTAGCCGCCCGCCGCGCCCCGTGGCCCTCCGCTGGTTCCACGCCCGCCGCGTCCCTCGCTCCTCCTCCGCCGGTCGGCGCCAGGTCGAGGTCCACCCGGCCGCGCCGCGGATCCACGCGCCCCACCCGCACCGCGATCGGGTCACCAAGCCGCAGAGTCGTGCCCGAGCGCTCGCCGCGCAGGACGGTGCCCTGCTCGTTGAGCTCCCACCACTCGCGGCCCCCACTGCGCGCGAGGTCCCGGCCGTTGCCGCGCGCCGCGCCATAGGGCCGCGCGCCCGGTTGCCCTGCCCGCACTGACCCCCCCCTGGCCCCGCCCCCCTGGGCGGGGGGCCCATCCCTTAATCCTCGCCTCTGCTCCTCGCTACGCTGCGCCGCCATCGCCGCCGCGAGGCGTCTCACAGGCAGCATCCCCTCATACCGGTAGCCGCCCTCGCCCGGCCTCCCCCGCGGGGCGCCCGAACGCGACGAACGCGCCCGCGCCGATCAGGCCGACGACCTCGCCCTGCGAAGGTCTGCTGCCAGCCGCGCTCGAGCAGCTCGCGCTCCAGCGCGAAGCAGCGCGCCACGTCGTCGCGCGTCGCGCTCGAGCTGCATCGCCGCGCGCTCGCGCTGCGGAGGTCCACTCGCCCAGCTCCTGCAGGGTCTCCGCGCGCGGCGCGCGCTCCGGGCCCGCCCAGCGTGGCGAGCAGCGCGCGGTGGCACACGAGGTCGGGGTAGCGGCGGATCGGGGAGGTGAAGTGGCAGTAGCACGCCGACCCCAGCCCGGCGTGGCCGAGGTTGCGCGGGGAGTAGTAGGCCTGCTGCAGCGAGCGCAGCACCAGCGCGGTCAGCGCCTGCCGGCCCCCCGTGGGCGCCGCGGTCGCCTCGCCGCCGCGCGCGCGGGCGAGCGGTGCGCCGCACGTGCGCCTCCACCAGCCGCGAGACCTCCCCGACCAGCTCGGCGGCCTGCGCGGGGGACAGCTGCGGCGGGCACCGGCGGGGTCGCCACGCCCAGCGAGGCCAGCTGGTCGACGAGGCGCTCCACGCTCGCCGCCGCGGGCGCTCGTGCACCCGGTACAGGCACGGCACGCCCTGCGCTGCAGCTCCCGCGCGACGGCCTCGTTGGCGGCGATCATCAGGTGCTCGATCAGACGGTGGGACTCGGTTTGCACGCGCGCCTCGGATCTCGCTCACTTCGCCCTCGCGCGTCGAAGGCGAACTCGGGCTCCTCGGAGTCCAGCGTGAGCGCCCCGCCGCGCCGCCGCGCGCGCCTGCGCCGAGCGCCGCCGCCGCCTCGCGCGCCGCCTCCAGCGGCTGCCGCCCACGGCTCCCGCGCGGCCTCGCGCCCGGCGAAGATGCGGTCCACGCGGTCGTAGTCGAGGCGCTCGTCGGAGCGGATGCACGAGCGGTAGAAGGCGGTGCGGCGCACCTCCGCGCCGTGGAGCTCCAGCTCGACCGTCACCGCCGCGCGGTCGCGGCCCGGCACCAGCGAGCAGGCGTCGCCGGAGAGCGCGTCGGGCAGCATCGGCTCCACGGCGCCCGGCACGTAGACGACTGGTGGCGCGCTCTCGCGCCTCCACGTCCACCGGCGAGCCCTCGCGCACGTAGGCGCTGACGTCGGCGATGTGCACCCACACGCGGACCCCCGCCCCCGGCCCGTCCCCGAGGCGCTCGGCGGAGATCGCGTCGTCGAAGTCGCGCGCGGTGACGGGGTCGATCGTGAACGTCGCCAGCTCGCGCAGGTCGCGCCGCGCCGGCGCCCCCACCGCGACCCGCGGGCCGCGCTCGCGGGCGCGAGCGCGCCGCGCGCTCGACCCCCTGCTCGAAGCGCCGCGCGAGGCCGCGCTCGCGCATCAGCTCCTCGATCGCCTCCCGCGCGCTCTCGCGCTGCTGGGGCGGCCACACCACGCGTGCGTCGCCCGCCCCGCGGCCACCGCGTGCGCCGGCCGGACCCGGGCACTCCCGCGCGCCCTTGCCGCCCTGGCCCGCTCCCACGAGCGCCACGAGCGCTCTGCCCGCCGGCCCTCGCCGCTCGGCCCTGCCGCACGACGCCGACCCTCACCCCGGTTGCCCGCGCCGCCTCGACCCTCCCGGGGAGGGTGGGCGGGACTCATGACCTGGACTTTGGCGGCGAGCGTTTCGAGCGCGACCGCGAGGCCGTGGGGGGTGTCGACGCCTTGGGGCACCGGCACTTCGGGGGTGATGCCCGCGCCCTCGCGCACGCCGCCGCCGCCGAGGTTGCGGCCGTTGGGGGTGAAGTACTCACCGACGGTGATGTCCAGGGCGCCGCCGTTGGAGAGCGGCTGCTCCTCCTGGAAGACGCCCTTGCCGAAGGTGTGGGTGCCCGACGACCGTGGCGCGGTGGTGGTCCTGCAGCGCGCCCGTCACGATCTCCGCGGCGGAGGCGGTGTTGCGGTCCACGAGCACCACCACCGGCACCGACGCCGGGATCGCGCCGCCGACGGCGCGTCAGCACCTGGGTCGGCTGGACGCGCCCGCGCGTGGTGACGACGACCGCGCCGCGGGGCAGGAAGATGGAGGCGATCAGCTGCGCCTCTTCGACCAGCCCGCCGGGGTTGGAGCGCAGGTCGAGCACCAGCCCGCGGCGTGCTCGCGCGTGCAGCTCGTGTTCGACCGCTTCGCGCACTTCGCCGTGGGCGCCGGCGATGAACTCGGCGAGCGCCACCACGCCGAGCTTGACGCCGTGCACGGTGCGTGTGACCGAGGCCACCACCGGCTGGGAGATCGTGGCGCGCGTGAGGGTCACGGTGCGACGCTGGGGTGGCCGGTGGGCCGCGTGCGCCCGTGCAAGCCGGCCCCCGCGCCCGTGCGCGCGCTCGCGCCCGCGGAGTGACTGGCGCGCGCGGGCGGGTGATTCACGCGCAGCGTGACGGTGGTGTCGGGGGGCCCTTTGACGAGGCCCGTCGCCACGTCTCCGGCAGGCCCGCGAGGCTGCGCCCGTTGACCGCCACGATCAGGTCTTCGGGCTGCAGACCCGCGCGCGCGGCGGGGGAGGCGTTGAAGACCTGCACGATCCGCAGCCCCCGCGGGTCGGGGTTGACCTCGACGCCGATGCCGCTGAAGCTGCCGGGCTGGTCGAATTCGCGCAGTTCGCCCGGGGTGAGGTAGTGGGAGAAGCGGTCGTCGAGGCTCGCGACGGCGCCCGCGATCGAGGCGTTGGCGAGCTGCGCTTCGCCGACGGGGCGGTAGTAGTCGTGGTGGATCCGCGCCAGCGCTTCGTCGACGACGCGCGTGCCGCGGTTGGCGACGAACACCCGCTGCATGAACCCGGGCAGGTCTTCGGGGTGCCCGCCCCACCAGATGCCCGCGGCCACGAGCGCGAGCAGCAGCACCACGAGCACGGCGAGCGTGGCGGCGAAGGCGTGGAGGGGTGTGCCGGCGGGGGGTCACGTCCCTCAGCCTACGAGGTCGCCTCCTCGACTGCCGCGGCAGAGCGCCCGGAGGAGCCGTGGGTCTCGCCGCCGGGGTTGCTGCTCTCTTCCCAACGGCCCTATATATAGGGCCCGAAAAGAATGCACCGACCCCAGCCCCCGCGCGGATAAGGTAGGGGCCGTGGCCAACGTCACCACGACCACGGTCCCCGCCAACGGCCTGCCGGTGCACCGCGTCGCGGTGCCGGGCACGCGCGCGCTGACCGCGCTGGTGGCGTTCGACGCGGGCGCGCGCACCGAGCGCCCCGAGGAGAACGGGATGGCGCACTTCCTCGAGCACCTCGTGTTCAAGGGCGGGGAGAAGTACCCGACGTACACCGACGTCAACGAGACCGCCGAGCGGCTGGGGGGCGTGCTGAACGCCTACACCAGCCACGACCTCGTCGCCTTCCACATCACCGTCCGCGCGGAGTCCGCGCCGGCGGCGATCGACCTGCTGAGCGACTTCGTGGGCCGCCCGCGGATCGACGCCGAGGAGCTCGACCGCGAGCGGGGCGTGGTGATCCAGGAGATCAACCGCGCCTACGACCAGCCCTCGACGGTCGCGGAGTACCTGATCGACCGCGCCGCCTTCGGCGAGCACCCGCTGGGGCGCACGGTGCTGGGGCCGGAGGAGAACCTGCGCAGCTTCACGCGCGAGGCGATCGTCGCCTTCCGCGAGCGCCGCTGGGCGGGCACGCGCGGGGGGGCGTTCCTGGTCGGCAACCTCGACCACCTGCCCCCCGAAGCGGAGCTGCACGAGTGCTTCGCGCGCTTCCCCGCGCTGGGCGAGCCCGAGCCCTACGTGCCGGCGCCCGCGTTCGCGCCGCAGACGGCGGTCGAGCAGCGCGACACCAACCAGTCGCACCTGCGCATGATCTACCGCCCGGCGGTGGACGTCACCGACCGCCGCCAGCGCGCGGCGCTGGCGATCTACTCGACGCTGCTCGGCGGCTCGATGGGCTCGCGCCTGTTCGACGAGATCCGCGAGAAACGGGGCCTGTGCTACTCGGTGTACGCGCTCGACCACTCCTTCGCCGACGTGCCGATCCTGCAGCTCGGCTCGGGCCTCGACTCGAGCAAGTGCATCGAGGCGTACACCCGCATGCGCGAGATCGTGGAGGAGCTGCGCACCGACGGCCCGCCCGAGGAGGAGGTCGCCCGCGCCCGCGCCTACGCCGCGGGCCGCTGGTGCTGGCGTTCGAGAACACCAACGCCGTCGCCCGCTACGCCGCGAGCCAGTCGATCGTGTTCGGCGAGCCGTTCGACCCCGACGCAGCGATCGCGGCGCTCGACGCCGTCACCTTCGAGGAGGTCCGCGAGGTCGCCGCAGGGATCACCGAGGATCTGGCGGTCGCGTGCGTGGGACCGCACAGCGCCGAGGAGTTCTGAGCGTCAGCCGATCGCGACCATGCGGTCGATCGGCACCCGCGCGCGGTCGGCGATCTCCTCGGGCACGCGCACCTCGAACTTCATGTCGCGCAGCGAGTCGCGCAGCTTGGGCAGCGTGATCATCTTCATGTACACGCAGCTCGCCTCGGCGTTGGCGGGGATGAAGTCGACGTCGGGCGCGGCCATGCGCAGCGGGTAGAGCATGCCCACCTCGGTCGCCACAACGACCTCGCTGCGCCTTCGCCCGGAGCGCACGCCCTCGCCGCCGTTGCCGTTCGCCGCCGGGGCGCCGCCCTCGCCCGTCGACCCACCGCTCGACGCCCGCGCCCTCGACCGCCGCCGCGCGCGGCCTGCCGCTCGGCCTGCTCGGCGTACTCGAGCATCCCGCCGGTGGAGAGCATGTGCACGCCCTCCGAGGAGATGTCCCCGGCGGCGACGTACTCCATCACGCTGGTCGAGCAGCCGCACTCGGGGTGGATCAGGAAGTCCGCGCCGGGGTGCGCGGCGCGCGTGGCCTCGATGTCGGCGGGGCGGATGCCGGCGTGCACGTGGCACTCGCCGTCCCACACGTGCATGCGCCGGCCGAGCTCCTTCTCGACGTAGGCGCCGAGCCACATGTCCGGGCCGAACAGGATCTCGGTGTCGGGGCCGTGGGTCTCGTAGATGTGGCGCACGACCTCGCACGGCGTTCGCGGAGGTGCAGCAGTAGTCGGTCAGCGCCTTGACCTCGGCGGTGGTGTTGACGTACATCACCACCACCCCGCCGCGGGTACTGCTCGCGCCACTGCGCCAGCTGCTCGGCGTCGATCGAGGCCGCCAGCGAGCAGCCGGCGTCGAGGTCGGGGATCAGCACGGTCTTCTCGGGGCACAGGATCGAGGCGGTCTCGGCCATGAAGTGCACGCCGCAGAAGACGATCACCTCACCCTCCGCCGCGGCGGCCTGGCGCGAGAGCCCCAGCGAGTCGCCGACGTAGTCGGCGACGTCCTGCACCTCGGGCACCTGGTAGTTGTGCGCGAGGATCACCGCCCCGCGCTCGGCGGCGAGCGCGCGCACCTCCTCCTGCAGCTCCGCGATCATCCGCGGGGTCGAGCGCGGGCGGCCGGAGCCTGCGAGGGGGCCATCGGCAGGTTCATGGCAGCGCCTCCAGGATCATCGACAGGTCGAGCGCCGGCGCCGAATGGGTGAGGGCGCCCATCGAGATCCATTCTACCCCGGTCTCCGCGCGCGCCCGGAGCGTCTGCAGCGTCACCCCGCCGCTGGCCTCCAGCTGCGCGCGGCCGGCGACCTGGGCGACCGCGGCGCGCAGCTGCGCGTCGTCCATGTTGTCGAGCAGCAGCCGCGGGGCGCCGGCGGCGAGCGCCTGCGCGATCTCCTCGGGGTCGCGCACCTCGACCTCCAGCGTCGCCGCCAGCTCGGGCGCCGCCGCGCGCGCGCGGGCCACCGCCTGCGCGATCCCGCCGGCGGCGGCGATGTGGTTCTCCTTGATGAGGATCGCGTCGTACAGCCCCGCGCGGTGGTTGTGCGCCCCGCCCGCGGCCACCGCGGCCTTCTCCAGCGCCCGCAGCCCCGGGGTGGTCTTGCGCGTGTCGAGCACCCGCGCCCCGGTCCCCTCCACCGCCCGCGCCGCGCGCGCCGCCATCGTCGCCACGCCGGAGAGGTGCCCGAGGAAGTTCAGCGCGGTGCGCTCGCCGGTGAGCAGCGCGCGCGCGGAGCCCTCGACGGCGCAGCACCAGGCCCGCCGTCCTCGCGCCAGACGCCCTCCCCCACGAGCCGCTCGCAGCGCGCCGTCGGGGTCGAGCAGCGCGAAGATCGCCTCCGCGGCGTCGAGCCCGTAGATCGCGCCGGGCGCCTTCTGCGTGATCGTCGCCCGCGCCCGCGCGCCCGGCGGCACGGTGGCGTCGGTCGTCACGTCGCCGGAGCCGACGTCCTCCTCCAGCGCGCGGCGCACGAGCGCGGTCAGCTCGGTCGTGCGGGAGGACGTAGGCCATCGCATGAGGCATAGGATGCGCATGGGACGAGCGTTCCGTCCCAAGCGCCGCGGTTCGCTGACGTGGATGGCCGCCGTCATCGGCATCCTCTGCGAAGCCGGCTCTCGTTCGCGACCGCGGTCATGAACGGGCTGCTGCGTCAGGCCGACAGTCCTGGCAGGCTGTCATAGCACTTCGTGGTCAGGGTCTGCCGGCCGCAATGTCGCTGTTCGTCATCGCCACGCCGGAAAGGCGTCCCGATGCGATCAGTACAGGAATGGGCATCGGCTTCATCGCGGGCCATGCCGCTTGGCCGTCTTGACGCACTTTGACTTCGTTGCGAAGCTCGTCGTCATGAGGCCAAAGAGCATCATCGGCGAAGCCGCAGCCGAAACAGCCGCTACGACTGGGGCCTGATGGTGGCCGACTTGACGCGCTCAGGTGTCGTAGCACTCGATGCTGGGCGCCCCGCTGCTGGGCGGCAGCGATCATGAGCGCTCAGCGGAGCCATGGTCGTAGGCGGTCAAGCTACACCTGCCGCAACCTCGGCCTGTTCGCCGAGCACGATGCCGACGAGCGCGAGGCAACACCGTCGCGCACCGCACCTCCCCGCCGGCGGGTGCCCGACCGAGCGTCGTAGCGACCTCCGGCACGCCGCTCAGCTCGCCGCCGCGTGCAGCAGGTAAGCCCGCACGAACCCGTCGAGGTCGCCGTCGAGCACGCGCTGCACGTCGCCCATCTCGTGGCCGGTGCGGTGGTCCTTGACGAGCGTGTAGGGGTGCAGCACGTAGGAGCGGATCTGCGAGCCGAAGTTGACGTCCTGGGCCTCGCCCTTCTCGCGGGCGATCTCCGCCTGGCGTTCGCGCTCCCGGCGTTCGAGCAGCTTGGCGCGCAGCATCGCCATCGCCGTGGCGCGGTTGGAGGACTGGGAGCGCTCGTTCTGGCACTGCACCACGATCCCGCTCGGCCGGTGCGTGATGCGCACCGCGGAGTCGGTCTTGTTGACGTGCTGGCCGCCGGCGCCGGAGGCGCGGTAGGTGTCCACCTGCAGGTCGTCGTCGGCGATCTCGATCTCGCCGGTCTCCTCCACGACCGGCGCGACCTCGACCCCGGCGAAGCTCGTGTGGCGGCGGTGCGCGGAGTCGAACGGGGAGAGGCGCACCAGGCGGTGCACCCCGCGCTCGGCGCCGAACAGGCCGTAGGCGTTCTCCCCGGCAGCGCGGAAGGTGGCGGACTTGATGCCCGCTTCCTCGCCGGCGCTGGCCTCCAGCAGCTCGACCTGAAAGCCGCGCGACTCCGCCCAGCGCATCTCCATGCGCAGCACCATCTCCGCCCAGTCCTGCGCGTCGGTGCCGCCGGCGCCGGCGTTGACGCTCACCAGCGCGTCGCCGGAGTCGTAGGGCCCGGAGAACAGCCGCTGCTCCTCGAGCGCCGCCAGGCGCGCCTCCACGGAGGCGAGGTGCTCCTCGACCTCGCCCTCCAGCGACTCATCCTCCTGCGCGAGCTCGGCCAGGCCCTCCAGGTCCTCGACGTCGCGCTCGAGCGCCCGGAACGTCTCCAGGCGCCGCGCCACGCGCGCGTGCTCGGCCGACGACCTTCCCCGCGCGCTCGGAGTCGTCCCAGAAGCCCGGGGCTTCCATCTCCCCCTCGAGCGCCCCAGCGCGCTCGCTCAGCCTAGCCGGGTCAAAGATAGTCCGCGAGCAGCTTCAGCTGCTCGCGGATCGCGGCAAGTCTCTGCGGGACCGACTCGGTGGATGCCGCGGTGGCCATGCCCCTACGCTACCAGTGTCTCCAGTCAGGCTCCGTGGCACTTCCTGAACTGGTGCCCGTGGGCTGCGCCGCCACGGGCATGGATGGTCACGGGCACACGGGCTTGCCGGCCAAGGAGGAGGATCCGCCTACACGCCAGGTCGAGTTACCGTCCCCAATTCGCGCAGAAGCACCGGGACGCGCCTCAGGCGCCGTGGCACTTCTTGAACTTCTTACCGGAGCCGCACCAACAGGGGTCGTTGCGCCCCACCTGGTGCTCGGTGTCGACCACGCGCTGCTCGACGACGGGCGCCATCTCGTACTCGCCGCCGCCGCCGTTGGCGGCGTACGCCTGCGCACCGCCGGCCCCCGCCGCCGCCGCGGCGGCGGCGATCGCGCCGGCGCCCATCACGGCGCTGCCGCCCGAGTAGGAGACCCGCGCGGGGCGGGTGGGGTTGCCGGCTGCCGCGAAGGCGGGCACCGGAGGCGCCGCCGCCGCCGTTCTGGCCCTCGGCGACGATCTGGACGTTGAAGATCATCCGCGCGTAGTCGGCCCAGATCGCTGTTGATGAGGTCGCCGAAGAGCGTGTACGCCTCGTTCTTGTAGGCCACCAGCGGGATCGATCTGGGCGATGCCGCGCAGGCCGATGCCTTCGCGCAGGTAGTCCATGTCGAACAGGTGCTCGCGCCAGCGTTCGTCGATGATCTGCAGCAGCAGGTAGCGCTCGAGCTGGCCCATCAGCTCCTCGCCGAGCTCCTGCTCGCGCGCGTCGTAGCGCTCCATCGCCGCCTCCACGCACGCGTTCGCCGAGGTGGGTGCGGTCGATCGCCTCGGGGTCATGTCCTCGGGCCGAGGTCCAGCGGGAAGAACTGCGAGAGCGCCGTGAAGAGGCCGTCGAGGTCCCAATCTTCGAGGTAGTCGCCCTGCGGTGTACTCTCGATCGTGCGCTCGATCACGTGCCCGATCTCCGTGCGCGCCTGCTCGCCCATCGCCTCGCCCTTCGAGCACCTGGTCGCGGTAGGCGTAGATCACGCGCCGCTGCTCGTTCATCACGTCGTCGTACTCGAGCACGCGTTTGCGGATCAGGAAGTTCTGCTCCTCGACCTTGCGCTGGGCTTTTTCGATCTGCTTGGAGAGCATCCCCGCCTCGATCGGTTCCTCGTTGCCCTCCTCGTCGACCCCGCCGAGTTTGTCGAGGATGCGGTAGATGCGGTCGCCCGCGAACAGCCGCACGAGGTCGTCCTCGGCGGAGAGGAAGAAGCGCGACTCCCCCGGGTCGCCCTGGCGCCCGGAGCGCCCGCGCAGCTGGTTGTCGATGCGCCGCGACTCGTGGCGCTCGGTGCCGCAGATGTACAGGCCGCCGGCCGCCATCACGCGCTCGCGGTTGGCCGCGACGCGCTCTTCGATGCCGGGCAGCAGCTCGGCGAAGCGCTGCTCGTAGCCCTCGGCCTCCGGCTCAGGCCCTGCTTGGCGAGCTCCAGGCGGGTGAGGTGCTCGGGGTTGCCGCCCAGCTTGATGTCCACGCCGCGGCCGGCCATGTTGGTGGCGATCGTGACCGCGCCCGGCTGGCCGGCCTCGGCGACGATCTCCGCCTCGCGCGCGGCGTGCTCGGGCTTGGCGTTCAGCACCGTGTGCTTGATCCCGCGCTGCTTCAGGCGCTCGCCGAGCAGCTCGGAGACCTCGACGGAGATCGTGCCGACCAGCACCGGCTGGCCGTTCTCGTGGCGCGCCGCGATCTCGCGGACCACCGCGCTCCACTTGCCGTCCTTGGTCTTGTAGACCTGGTCGTTGCGGTCCTCGCGGACCATCGGCACGTTGGTCGGGATCTGCACGACGGGCAGCTCGTAGATCTTCATGAACTCCGTGGCCTCGGTCAGCGCGGTGCCGGTCATCCCGGAGAGCTTGTCGTAGAGGCGGAAGAAGTTCTGGTAGGTGATCGTGGCGAGCGTCTGGTTCTCCTCCTGGATGCGCACCCCCTCCTTCGCCTCGATCGCCTGGTGCAGGCCCTCCGACCAGCGCCGCCCGTCGAGGATGCGCCCGGTGAACTCGTCGATGATCTTCACCTCGCCGTCGATCACCGCGTAGTCGACGTCGCGCTTGTACAGCGACTCCGCGCGCAGCGACTGGTTCAGGTGGTTGACGAGGTGGCCGTTCTCGGCGCGGTAGAGGTGGTCGATGCCGAGGAAGCGCTCGGCCTTGGCGACGCCCTGCTCGGTGACCGACACCGTCTTGTGCTTCTCGTCGAACTCGTAGTCGAAGTCCGCGAGGAACTCCTTCTTGGAGCGCGGGTCCATCCCTTCGGGGGTCTTGCCCGGGGTCATCCGGGGCGCGAGGCGCGCGAACTTGACGTACAGGTCGGCCGCCTGTTCGGGGGCGCCGGAGATGATCAGCGGCGTGCGCGCCTCGTCGATCAGGATGTTGTCGACCTCGTCCACGATCGCGAAGGGGTGGCCGCGCTGGACCTTTTCGGAGAGGTCCTTGGCCATGTTGTCGCGCAGGTAGTCGAAGCCGAGCTCCGAGTTGGTCCCGTACACGACGTCGCAGGCGTACGCGCGGTGCTTCTCCTCGTAGGGCTGCATGTTCTGCAGCACCCCCACCGAGACCCCGAGGGCGTTGTAGATCGGGCTCATCCATTCCGCGTCGCGGCGGGCGAGGTAGTCGTTGACGGTGACCACGTGCACGCCCTTGCGAACTGGCGCCCCACTCCCGTCGCCGTTGGACGGCGGAGCGGGCTCCCTGACGGCGAGCGCGTTGAGCGCCACCGCGAGCGTGGCCGTGAGCGTCTTGCCCTCGCCCGTCTTCATCTCCGCGATGCAGCCCTCGTGCAGCGCCATCGCGCCGATCAGCTGCACGTCGAAGTGGCGCATCCCCATCGTGCGCTTGCCGGTCTCTCTCACGACCGCGAAGCACTCGGGGAGCAGCTCGTCGAGCGACTCCCCGCCGCGGCGCGCTCGCGCAGGGCGTCCATCCGCTCGCGCAGCTCCGCGTCGGTGTCGTGTTCGAGCTCGGGCTCAAACGCACCGATCAGCGCGACGCGCTTCTCGTACTGCCTGAACTTCTTAGCCTCGCCGACGTTGAGGGCGCGATCCAGGAGGGACACGCCCCCAGGGTAGCGCCCTGAGGGTGTGTCCGGTGGAGGCGATCCGGTAGGGGCGGACCGCCTCTACGCCCTTACGGTACGGCTGGGGAGGGTGGGACTCCGGGAGCGGGCGGGACTCGATTCCTCGACCGGCGCTCGCGCGATGGCAGCGTGCGCTCGGCGACCGATCCAAGCTCGGTAAGCGCAGCGAGGGCTGCTCGCGTCTCGCGTCGGCGGCGGCGGCGGTCGCGGTGGCGCTTGACCTGGCGGGCCAGCTCGTCGACCACGAGGTTGAGCGAGTGCAGCATCTGCGGGGAGGCGTCGCGGGCGCGCAGCGTGACGCCCTTCAGGTAGAGCGTGGCCTCGGCCACCTGGTGGTCGGCGACCCGCGGGTTGGGCTCCCGCAGGAGCTCGATCTCCAGGCGTGCGAACTCGGAGACCTGCCGCGAGACTTTCTCCAGGCGGCGTTCCGCGTGCCTGCGCAAATCGTCGGGGACCGGCACGTTGCGGCCCTTGATCTCGATCTGCATGCGTGCCTCCTTTCGGTCGGGGAGACTGTTCTTCTTCAATGCTACGCCTCCCGGCGGCGGTTGTCCATCGGCTTATCCGCAGATGTACGACGCTCAGACAACTATCATCGGATGCGCTTCGTCAGAGCGTTGCTCTTCGGAAGGCCCGCTTCGGCGGGCCTTCCGCTTTATGAGCCCCTCGGACGCAGACTGTCGAGAATCCCGGCGTGCCCGGCGATCGCGCCGATCAGGATCGCCCCGGCGGCGACCTCGGTGCCAGGGAAGAGAATGCTCTCGCGCAGCTGCGCCCCGTCGCCGACGCGCGCGCCGTCGCCCAGCACGAGCGGGCCCGTCAGGCGCACCCCGGCGCCGATCTCCACCTCGCGCCCCACCCACACCGGCCCCTCGACCTCGGCGTCGCCCGGCAGCGGCGCTCCTCCGGCCACGGTCACGCCGGGGGCGACCTCCTCGCCGGCGACCTGTAGGTGCAGCTCCCCGCGCAGCGCGTCGAAGGTGCCCTGGCGCAGCTCCGCCAGCGAGCCGACGTCGTTCCAGTAGTCGCGGACCTCGTGGATGTGGAACGGTACGTCGTTGGCCAGCAGCGCCGGGAACACGTCCTGCGCCCAGTCCACGAACGGGCGGTCGGGGAAGTAGTCGAAGATGCGCGGCTCGAAGATGTAGATGCCGCAGTTGCCGAGGTCCGACAGGGCCTCGTCGGGCTCGGGCTTCTCCTGGAAGCCGGTGATGCGTCCCGCGCGGTCGTGCAACACGACGCCGTACTCGCGCGTGTCGGGCACCTTCTTCACCGCCAGCGTCGCCACCCCACCCGCCTCGCGGTGGCGGGCGGCAAACGCCCGCAGGTCGATGTCGGTCAGCGCGTCCCCGGAGATCACCAGGAACGCCTCGTCGCCGAAGAACTCCGCGCAGCCCCGCACCCCGCCGGCGGTGCCCAGCAGCTGCGGCTCGGTCCGGTAGCTCAGCCGCTCGCCGAAGTACTCGCGGATCGAGTCAGGGAAGTAGTGGAGGTTGGCGATCGTCTCGTCGAACCCGTGCCGGTCGAGCAGATCGACGATGTGCGCCATCACCGGCCGGTCGAGCACCGGCACCATCGGCTTATTGATCTCGTACGTCAGCGGGCGCAGGCGGGTACCGAGACCCGCCGCGAGGACCATTGCTCTCATCGCGTCGGCAGGCTATCGGATCGTCCTGCAAGGGTTGAGTACAACGCCGCTGTGGTGGTCGATGAGCAAGCGAGGCAAGGACGCAGTGAGCGAAGTGTGCTCAGCACACGAGCGATCGAGGACGCAGCATCGCGCCGCTCAGCGGCCACCACAGCTAGTAGCGGTAGTGGTCGGGCTTATACGGCCCCTCGACGGGCACACCGATGTAGGCGGCCTGGTCGTCGGAGAGCGTGGTGAGACGGACTGCGAGCGCGTCGAGGTGCAGCCGTGCGACCTTCTCGTCGAGGTGCTTGGGGAGCACGTACACGCGCCGCTCGTACTCGTCGTTCTTAGTGAACAGCTCGATCTGGGCGATCGTCTGGTTGGTGAAGGAGTTACTCATCACGAAGCTCGGGTGACCGGTAGCGTTGCCGAGGTTCAAGAGGCGCCCCTCGGAGAGCATCAGGATCGCGTGGCCGTCGGGGAAGACCCACTCGTCGACCTGCGGCTTGATGTTGATGCGCTCGACGCCCGGCACCTTGGCGAGACCCGCGATGTCGATCTCGTTGTCGAAGTGTCCGATGTTGCCGACGATCGCCTGGTGCTTCATGCGTGCCATGTGCTCGGCGCGGATGATGTCGCGGTTGCCGGTGCAGGTGACGAAGATGTCGCCCTCCCCCACCACTTCCTCGAGCGTGCGGATCGTGTACCCCTGCATCGCCGCCTGCAGCGCGCAGATCGGGTCGATCTCGGTGACGACCACCCGCGCGCCCTGGCCGCGCAGCGATTCCGCGCAGCCCTTGCCCACGTCCCCGAAGCCGCAGATGACGGCCATCTTGCCGGCGATCATCACGTCGGTGGCGCGGTTGATGCCGTCCACGAGCGAGTGGCGGCAGCCGTAGAGGTTGTCGAACTTCGACTTCGTCACGGAGTCATTCACGTTGATCGCCGGGAACAGGAGGGTGCCCGCCTCGGTCATCTCGTACAGCCGGTGCACGCCCGTGGTGGTCTCCTCGGTGACGCCTTTGACGCCCGCGCCAATCCGCGTCCAGCGCTGCGGGTCCTCGCCGAGCGAGCGCCGCAGCAGCGAGAGCACCACCTGGAACTCCTCAGAGTGGATGAGTCCATCTTCGTCCATCCCGTCCTCGTCCACGCCGGGGACGGCGCCCGCGGCCTCGTACTCGGTGCCCTTGTGCACCAGCAGCGTCGCGTCGCCGCCGTCGTCGAGGATCATGTTGGGGCCGCCGGCATCGGACCCCGCCCGCCCGTGATCCGATCCGCCGTCCTCGCCGGGCCAGCGCAGCGCCCGATCGGTGCACCACCAGTACTCCTCCAGTGTCTCTCCCTTCCAGGCGAACACTGGCACGCCGCGCGGCTCCTCGGGAGTGCCGTCGGGGCCGACCGCCACCGCGGCGGCGGCGGAGTCCTGCGTGGAGAAGATGTTGCAGCTGCACCACCGGACCTCGGCTCCGAGCGCCGTCAGCGTCTCTATCAGCACCGCAGTCTGGACGGTCATGTGTAGCGAACCTGTGATCCGCGCGCCGCGCAGCGGCTGGGCCTCGGCGTACTCGGCGCGAGTCGCCATCAGACCGGGCATCTCGTGCTCGGCGAGCGTGATTTCCTTGCGCCCGAGTTCGGCGAGGGAGAGGTCGGCGACCTTGAAGTCGGCGTGGGCGGGGGCAGCCTGAGCGGGCGGCACCTCAGTGGCAGTGGGCTGGGTAATGGTGGGTGTCATGCGTTCGGGGGGATTGTAGTGGTCGGTGGCCGCAGTTGTGGGGCGACGCGGCGCGGCTTGCGCCCCCTGCTGGGGCGCTGGTCGGGGTCGAAGGGGTGGGTGCGGCGCATGAACACCGAGAACTGGGGCACGGTGAAGTCGAGCTCGGAGCCCACTGGATTGAAGATCAGCCCCTTCTTGAGCAGTCCGTCGCGGCGGACTGAGACCCCGCGCTGTTCCTTGCCCATGTGCCGGGCGATCTCCGCGGAGGGGTGCCGGCCGTCGCCGAGGTCGGCCATCGCCGCCATGTAGATCCGCTCCGCCTCGGTGGCCCGCTCGTAGCGATCGCGAAAGAAGCGCCGGTCGAGCTCGTCGTTGACGTAGTCCTCCGCGCTGAGCACGTCCTCGATCCCGATGGTCTTGGTCTCGGCTTCGTTCCACACAACTTCTCCCCACTGCTGCAGGAAGTAGGGGTAGCCCCCGGCGCGGTCGAGCACGTGCTCCAAGGCGTCCCGCTCGAAAGCGACGTACGCCCGCTCGGTGGGAACGGTGAGGGCTTTGGCGGCAGTCTCGCGCCGCAAGCTCTCGATCCGCAAGTAGTCGAAGAGCCTCTCCGAGTAGGGTCGGGCCCGCACGAGCATGAGCGGCAACTGCGGCAGGCCGGCCCCCACGACCAGCACCGGGCTGCGCGCCTGGCTGATGTGGTGCATGGCGGTGGCAAGCAGCGCCAGCTCGTGCTGGCCCAGGAACTGCATCTCGTCGAGCAGGAACACCACCCCAGCCCCCTGCTCGGCCGCCGCGCGCCCCAACTCGCTGAGCAGCTCCACCACATCGGTCTCCGGATCGCCGGAGTCGGCGACGCCCCGCACCGCCTCGAGGTCGATGTTGAACCGCCACCGGAGGCTCTCGTCGAGCGTGAACGTAAACGCCTTGAGGACTCCGAAAGCCCGCTGAACCGAGTCGGTCATCCGGCGCTTGCGACTCAGAGCGCGCAGCGCACGGTGCGAGAGCTTGGCTACGAGCCCGCGGATGTCGTCGTCCTCGTTGCACTCCACGACACCGGAGGAGATCCAACCCCGGCTGCGCGCCATCGCGTCGCACTCGCCCAGCAGGACCGTCTTGCCCACCCCCCGTAGGCCGTCGAGGATGATGCTGCGTGCGTGCCGACCCTGGGCCAGCTTTGCAAGGGCAACGTCGAATGCGCTCAACACATCCTCACGACCGACCAGTGCAGGCGGCCTGGCGCCGGCACCCGGGGTGAAGGGGTTCTGGGTCGCATCCATCTCTAGCGCTTTCTATAATCCATTTTAGAAGAAGTTAGCCGCAAGGACACCAGCCGCAGGGACAACCCCCAAAGCAGACCGACTTGACCAGCTACGGGTCTCTATGGAGGTCTAAAAAGCAATTTAGACCAAGGTCAGGACGGATGATCCCGACTTCGGTCAGCGCTCGGCGAGGGCGGCCTTCAGCTCGTCCAGGATCCTCACGGGCCCGGGATCGACCCCACGCAGCGTCGCCAGGTAGATCGAGACGAGGTCACCGAGCAGCACCAACGAGAAGACCCGCTCGATCGCGGTCTGCCCGCGTGTCTCCAGCCGGAAGCTGGCCGCGGCGTTGTCGGCGATCAGCCGCTCGGTCAGGTCCATCCGCTCCTTCACCCGCGGGTGGGCGTCGGAGTCGTCGAGGAAGACGGCCGAGAAGCGCCCGAACTCGCGCGCGCTCTCCCAGCCGACGATCTCGTTGTGGTCGAGCTCGGGCAGTTCGCTTGCGAAGCTCAGCTGCTTGGCGTTCTCGTTGATCTGTGTCTTCCAGCGGTAGGCGATCGGGTTGGTCAGCCCCGCTCCGGCGATCACCGGCGTGGTGCCCAGCAGGCCACCCGCGATCGTCTTTGCCAGCGAGTCCTCCGGCGCGTCGGGGCCCCACTCGGCGACGAGTTGCTCGGCGTGGGAGGCGGCGACGTCGATCTCCGAGGTAAGACGGGGGCCGGCTCCGCAGAGCGCCGCGACCTCCAGCGAGGCGACCGTCATGTAGGCGACCGCGGCGCGCGGTTGGAAGCCGCCGGGGAGCGGGATCACCGGCACCCTGTCCGCGCGCGCGAGCTCCGCCAGGCGACCGCCGGTGGTGACCACCACGCGCTGGGCCCCCAGCGCGCCCGCTGACTCGTAGCACGCGAGCGTCTCCTCGGTGTTGCCCGAGTAGCTGGCGCACAGCACCGTGGTGTCGGGCGTCGTCCACGGCGGCAGCCCGTAGGCGCGGGTGACGAGGATCGGCCGCGAGGCGTGGTCGCCCAGCGCCGCCGCCGCCAGCGCGCCACCGATCGCCGAGCCGCCCATGCCGGCGACCACGAGCCCTCCTGGCGTGTCCCACTCGTTCATGATCGCGGACTCCACCCGCCACAGCGCGTCGCGCAGGTGCTCGGGCAGCGCGAGCACGTCGGCGAGTTGCCCGGAGCGGTCCACCTCGGCGATCGCCTCGCGGGAGAGGGTGGTCATCACGTTCTCGGTCACGAGAACCTCAGGGCTCCGTCGGGGAGGGTCACGCCCGGGAAGATACGCGCACCGCGGGTCACCGTGTTGTGCGCCCCCACCGTGACCCCCTCGCCGAGCACCGCCGAGCCCGTGATCTGAGTGCCCTCCCCCACGCGGCAGCCCGCCGCGACGATGCAGTCGCGCAACGTGCACCCCGCGCCGATCTCCGCGCCGTTCATGATCACCGCGCGCTCCACGGTGGCGCCGGCGCCGATCTGGACGCCCTGGCCGAGTACCACAAGGCTGCCCACCTGCGCCCCCGCCGCGACGTGCACGCCACGCTCGAGCACCGCGGGGGGGACCACGCGCCCCTGCACCTGCGCGTCGGGCGCGACCGAGAGGTAGTCGCTGCCGAGCAGCTCGCCGACCGTGGTGCGGACCTTGCCCTCGATGATGTCGAACGTGCCCTTCAGGTAGCGCTCGGGGGTCCCGATGTCCAGCCAGTAGCTCTCCGAGGGGTACCCGTAGAGACCGTGGCCGATCAACAGCGGCCACACCTCGCGCTCGATCGAGACGTTGCGTCCGCCGGGCACGAGCCCAAGCACCTCGCGCTCCAGCACGTACGCCCCGGCGCTGATCAGGTTGGTGTACGACTCGAGCGGAGCCCGGCCGGCGGGCGCCCCGACGCCGGCTGCGCCACCCTCTCGGTGATCGGGGCCGGGCTTCTCCACGAAGCCGCTCACGGAGCGGTCCTCCGCGAGGTGCACGAGGCCGTACGCGGAGGGGTCCTCGACGGGGACGAGTGCGAGCGTCGCCCGCGCCCCGGTGCGCTCGTGCTGGGCGAGCTGCGCGGTCAGGTCGAGGTCGGTCAGCACGTCGCCGTTGAGCAGCAGGAAGCGCTCGTCGAGCATCGACTCGGCGAACTTCAGCGCGCCCGCGGTGCCGCGCGGGTCGGGCTCCTCCACGAAGCGCAGCCGGATCCCGAGCCCCGAGCCGTTGCCCAGCACGTTGCGCACCGAGGTAGCGAGGAAGCCGCAGGACATGATCACGTCCTCGATCCCGTGCGCGCGCAGCCATTCGATCATGTACACGATGAACGGCCGGTCCACGAGCGGCACGAGCGGCTTGGGCACGGTGGAGGTCAGCGGGCGCAGGCGGGTACCCTCGCCGCCGACGAGGATCACGGCCTGCATCAGCGATCGCTCCTGTGAGCCGGTGGGCGTGTAGGCGGCGGTCCAGGCAACCGTGGGTATGCGGGACGCGCCACTAACCGCGCCCGATCCCCTCGTAGACGAGCCCCGCGGCGCGCACGGCGTCGCCGTCGAGGGCGTTGCGACCGTCGATCACGACGGTGCCCCGCATCGCCTCGGCGACCTGCGCCCAGTCCAGGCCCGTGCACTGCGGCCACTCGGTGACGAGCACCACCGCGTCGGCGTCGCGCACGGCGTCCAGGGCGGAGTCCGCGAGCTGAAGCCCGCCGAGCAGGACGCGCGCCTCCTCCTCGGCGACGGGGTCGTACGCGCTGACGCTCGCCCCGTCGGCGTTCAGCCGCGCGGCAAGCACCAGCGAAGAGGCCTCGCGCATGTCGTCGGTGTTGGGCTTGAACGCCAGTCCCAGCAGTGCCACCCGCCGGCCCACCAGGCTGCCGAGGTGCTTCTGCAGCTTGCCGATCACGCGGCGCTTCTGCAGCTCGTTGACCTCGATCACCGCGGTGAGCAACTGGAAGTGGTAGCCGGAGTTGCCTGCGAGCTGCTTCAGCGCGTTCACGTCCTTCGGGAAACAGGAGCCGCCGAAGCCGATGCCGGCCTGTAGGAACTTCGGCCCGATGCGCTCGTCCAGTCCCATGCCGCGCGCCACCTCCACGACGTCGGCCCCGGTCTCCTCGCAGACGTTGGCGATCTCGTTGATGAACGAGATCTTCGTCGCCAGGAACGCGTTGGAGGCGAGCTTGACCATCTCCGCGGAGGCGACGTCCGTGCGCACCAGCGCAGCGCCACCGCCGTCGGCACCGCCCCCGGCGCCCCCGTTCGCGGTGGCCAACAGCGGACGGTAGAGCTCGACCACCGCATCCCCGGCCCAGTCACCGTCGTCCCCTACGACCACGCGGTCGGGGTGCAGGAAGTCGCGCACCGCCGAGCCCTCCTTGAGGAACTCGGGGCAGGACACGTAGCTCAGCCCGCCCTTGCCCTGCTCGCCGAAGACGCGCCTGATCGCCGCCCCCGTGCCGCAGGGAACCGTGGACTTCATCACCAGCGCGTGGCCCTCGGAGGCCGTGATCGCGTCGACCACCGCGTGCACCGATGACAAGTCGGCGTCGCCGGAGTAGGTGGGCGGGGTGCCCACCGCCACGAACAGCAGACGGGCGTGCTCCAGCGCGTCCCCCAGCTCGGTGGAGAAGTGCAGCCGCGCCGAGTGCTTGGCCAGCAGGGCCTCCAGGCCGGGCTCGTAGATCGGCACCTCCCCCCGGCGCAGGCGCTCGATCTTGGCGGCGTCGATGTCCACGCACCACACCTCGGAGCCCAGCTCCGCGAAGCCGGCCGCCGTGACCAGGCCCACGTAGCCGGTGCCGATGACCGCAATCGGCTCGCGTTCCGGACTCATGTGCACAGGGAAGGCTAGCCCTCGACGCTCAGGAACGCCTCGTAGCGCCTGCAGTCGCGCAGCGCGCGCGCCCGCGCCTCGCTCTCCGGCGCGGCCTGCTCGGCGGCGGTGCGGGCGTCGGCCAGCCGTGCCTGGAGGCCCGCGCGGTCGAGGTCGGCCGGCGCGATCGCCTGCTCGACGAGCACCAGCGCCCGGTTCTCGGCGAACTGCAGGTAGCCCTCGGCCTGCGCGAAGCGCACGATCTCCGTCTCCGAGCGGTACAGGCGTAGCTCCGTCGGTTCGAGCTGCGCGAGCAGCGGCTCGTGGTTAGCGAGAATGCCGATCTGGCCTACGGCGGTGCGCGTGGAGAGCATTTCCACCTCCTCGGAGAACACCTCACCCTCGGGGGTGATGACTTCGGCTGGGAACTTTGTGTGCGCCATCACGCCACCCCCTCGGTACGCACTCGCCGTCGATCCCTCGCCTGTCGACAGCGGCACATGTGCCGCTGTCCGGACCGGTACATGTACCGGTCCGCAGGGCCGCACATGTGCGGCCCTGTCCTAACGGATCGCAAAAGCACGTGTCCTCACCTCTTCGCCGCCGCAACTACCTCGTCGATCGTCCCCTTCAAGAAAAACGCGCTCTCAGGCACCTCGTCGTGCTTGCCTTCGATGATCTCCTGGAAGCCCCTGATGGTCTCCGCGATCGGCACGTACGCGCCCGGGGTCCCCGTGAACTCTTCGGCCACGAAGAACGGCTGGGAGAGGAACCGCTCGATGCGTCGCGCGCGCTGGACGGTCAGCTTGTCCTCGTCGGAGAGCTCGTCGATGCCGAGAATCGCGATGATGTCCTGCAGCTCCTTGTAGCGCTGCAGGATCTCCTTGACGCGGTTGGCCACGCGGAAGTGGTCCTCGCCGAGCACGTCGGCCTTGAGGATCGTCGAGGTGGAGTCGAGCGGGTCCACGGCCGGGTAGATGCCTTTCTCGGAGATCGCCCGCGAGAGCACCGTGGTGGCGTTGAGGTGCGCGAACACCGACGCGGGGGCCGGGTCGGTGAGGTCGTCGGCGGGGACGTAGATCGCCTGCACCGAGGTCACCGAGCCCTCGCGCGTGGAGGTGATGCGCTCCTGCAGCTGGCCCATCTCGGTCTCCAGCGTCGGCTGGTAGCCGACCTGGGAGGGCATCCGCCCGAGCAGCGCGCTCACCTCGGAGCCGGCCTGCACGAAGCGGAAGATGTTGTCGATGAACAGCAGCACGTCCTGGCCCTGGTCGCGGAAGTATTCGGCCATCGTCAGCCCCGACAGCGCCACGCGCATGCGCGCGCCCGGCGGCTCGTTCATCTGCCCGAAGACGAGCATCGTCTTGTCGAGCACGCCCGACTCCTTCATCTCCAGCCACAGGTCGTTGCCCTCGCGCGAGCGCTCGCCCACGCCGCAGAACGCGGACAGCCCGCCGTGTTCCTTGGCGAGGTTGTGGATCAGCTCCTGAATCAACACGGTCTTGCCCACGCCCGCGCCGCCGAACAGCCCCACCTTTCCCCCCTTGGCGTAGGGGGCGAGCAGGTCGACGACCTTGATGCCCGTCTCGAACATCTCGGTCGTCGGCGTGAGGTCCTCCGCGCGCGGGGCGTTCTGGTGGATGCCGCGGCGCTCCACATCCGCGGGCAGCTCGGCGCCGAGGTCGATCGGGTCGCCGAGCAGGTTGAAGATCCGCCCCAGCGTGACCTCCCCGACGGGCACCGTGATGGGGCCGCCGGTGTCCACCACCTCCACGCCGCGCGCGAGGCCATCGGTGGTGTCCATCGCGACCGCGCGCACGCGGTCGTCGCCGAGGTGCTGCTGGACCTCGCAGACCAGCACGCCTTCGCGGGCGGCGGCGATGTCCTCGGCCGCCTCCGCCGCCGCAGCGGCGGGCCGCGCGACGGTGATCGCGTGGTTGATCTCGGGCAGGCGGTCGGGGAAGACGGCCTCGATCACGACGCCCTGGATCTCCTCGATACGCCCGACGTTGCGCTGCTCTTTGCCGGCTGTGGCCTCTGCGCTGATTGTGCTCGCCTCCATTTTCCTGACTCTCCTGTCTATCTATTCAAGTTCATGTGGATATGAGCGCCAGTTTGGCGTGGCGATGGGCAAGCCAGACAAGGACGCAAGGAGCGAAGTGACCGATCGTCGATCAGATGCGATCGACTGATCGGCCAGCACACGAGCGACTGAGGACGCAGACCGAATAGGGAGACACTCGCTCCGCTCGCATCCCCGATTCGGCCAGCCCCGCCCAGCGTCATGCCAAACCCTCTGCCCCGGCCACTACCTCCATGATCTCCTGGGTGATCTCGGCCTGGCGGGCGCGGTTCATCTGCAAGGTGTAGTCGGTGATGATTTCCCCGGCATTCTCTGAGGCGCTACGCATCGCCGTCATCTGCGCCCCGAAGAAGCCCGCGGCGGACTCCACGAGCGCCCGGTAGACGGAGACCTCGAGGTAGTCGGGCACCAGACGGCGGAGGATCTTCTCCGGTTCGGGCTCGTAGTCGACGGGCGTCGGGCGCCGGGCCGCGGGCTCGCCCTCCTCACCGGCCACCACCCCGTGTGTGAGCGGCAGCAGCGTCTGGCGCGTGACGTGCTGGGTGAGCGGCGAGACGTAGGAGTTGTAGACCATCTCGACGCGGTCGACGCGGCCGTCGACGTAGGCCTGGATCACGTCGTCGGCGATCGTGCGCGCGTCCGCGTAGGCCGGTCGGTCGGCGAAGCCGGTGTAGGAGCCGCTGAGCTCGTACCCACGGAAGACCAGCGAGGAGACGCCGCGCCGGCCGGTCGCAAACCAACTGCTGCGCAGCCCCTCCTCCCCGAGCTCGGCGGAGAGCCGTACGCCGGCGCGGATGATCTGCGAGTTGAAGCCACCCGCGAGGCCACGGTCGCCGGTGACGAGCAGCAGCCCGACGTTCGTGGAGGTCTCGTGCTCGCGCAGCAGCGGCAGCCTGCCGGCCTCCGCGCCCGCCGCGAGCGCCGCCTGGCGGGTCATGCGCCCGAGCGCGTCGGCGTAGGGGCGCAGCGCGGAGATCCGCTGCTCGGCGCGCCGCAGGCGGGCCGCGGCGACCATCTCCATCGCCCGGGTGATCTTCTGGATGTTCTTCACCGAAGCGATCTTGTTCCTGACGTCGCGCTGAGAGGCCATGACGGTTACGCCAGCCGGCTACGCCGGCTGAGCCTCCGGCTCGCGCACGCTCTCGCCCTGGGAGCCCCCGGCGCCCTCGCCCTCGGCCCCGGCGCTCTCGCCCTGCCCGCCCCCGGCCGACCCGTCCCCCCCTCGGGCGGACTCGTCAGAACGCAGCGGCGCGTCCTCGTCCAGCGGCTGGCCCTCCTCGTCGAGGTCGTAGCCGAAGTCCCGTGCGAAGGCGTCGACGGTGTCGCGCACCTCCTTCTGGGTCTCTTCCGACCAGTCCCCGCCGTTGATCTTCACGCGCAGCTCGGGGTGCTGGGAGTGCAGGCGTTCGGTCAGGGCGAGCAGGAACTCGGGGACGCGCTCGACCAGCAGTCGGTCGAGGTAGCCGTTGGTGGCGGCGAAGATCTGCACCGTCTGGTCCTCGACCGCGAGTGGCGCGCGCTCGTGCTGGTTGAGCGTCGCGACCAGGCGCTCACCACGCGCCAGCGTGCGCTGCGTGTCGGCGTCGAGGTCCGAGCCGAACTGGGCGAAGGCCTCGAGGTCGCGGTACTGGGAGAGCTCGAGCTTGATGCGCCCGGCGACCTTCTTCATCGGGCCGATCTGCGCGTTGCCGCCGACGCGCGAGACCGAGATCCCGACGTTGATCGCGGGGCGCACGCCCGAGTTGAAGAGCTTCGACTCGAGGAAGATCTGCCCGTCGGTGATCGAGATGACGTTCGTCGGGATGTACGCCGAGACGTCGCCGGCCTGCGTCTCAATCACGGGCAGCGCGGTCAGCGAGCCGCCGCCAAGGTCGTCGTTGAGCTTGACCGCGCGCTCGAGCAACCGCGAGTGCAGGTAGAACACGTCGCCGGGGTACGCCTCGCGGCCGGGGGGGCGGCGCAGCAGCAGCGACATCTGGCGGTACGCGTAGGCGTGCTTGGTCAGGTCGTCGTACACGCACAGCGCGTGGCCGCCGTTGTACAGGAAGTGCTCGCCCATCGCGCAGCCGGCGTAGGGGGCCATGAACTTGATCGGCGCCGCCTCATCCGCAGGAGCAGCCACGATGATCGTGTTCTCCAGCGCCCCGTACTCCTCAAGCGTCTGCGCAAGCGCCACAACGGTGGACATGCGCTGCCCGATCGCGACGTACACAGACACCACCCCAGTGTCCTTGTTGTTAATGATGGTGTCGATCGCGATCGCGGTCTTACCAGTCTGCCGATCCCCAATGATCAGCTCGCGCTGCCCGCGACCAATCGGGATCATCGCGTCGATCGCCTTCAGCCCAGTCTGCATAGGCTGCTTGACCGGCTGGCGCTGCACAACACCAGGAGCCTTGAACTCCGCCGGGCGCGTCTGCTCCACGGCGATAGCACCCTTCCCGTCGAGCGCGCGCCCCAGCGGGTCAACGATCCGCCCCAACATCTGCTCACCCACCGGGATCTCCAGCAGCGAGCCGGTCCGCTTGACGGTGTCGCCCTCGGACACGCGCTCCCAGTCGCCGAACAGCACCGCACCAACGTTGTCGGACTCAAGGTTCAGCGCCAGCCCAGTAACACCGTGGGGCAGCTCAAGCATCTCAAAAGACATGCAGTTCTCCAGCCCATGCAGGCGCGCGATGCCGTCAGCGACCGACAGCACAGTGCCCACCTCGGTCAGCTCGGCCGCACCGGCGTCGAGTCCCTCAATGCGGCTCTTGAGAATGCTCGTGATCTCGTCTGGGTTGATCTGCATGTCTTATGAGACTCCTTGGGCAACTTGCCTTCGCAGCTGCTCCAGTCGATTACGAATAGAGGCATCGAGGATCGAGTTGCCGACCCTGAGAACGATGCCCCCGAGAATGTCCGGGTCCACGCGCGCCGTCAGCGTGACCTTGCGCCCCGCGCGCTCCCCGATCGTCCGGCCGAGGCTCTCGGTGGTCGCCTCGTCGAGCGCGATCGCGCTCGTAATCTGCACCGGCAGAGTCTTGTTCTCCTCGTCCCACAGCCGCTCGTACTCCTGACGGATGCGGAAGATCACGGGCATCCGGTGGTTTTCGATGAGCAGTGAGAGGAAGTTGAGAAAGATCTCCTCGGCGCCATCGAGCAGGGTACCGAGCGCCTGCTGCTTCTCGACGGACGAGAAGTAAGGCGAGAAGAAGAACACGGCGAGCTGGCGGTTGGCGTCCAGCGCATCGGCGAACTGCCCAAGCTGCTCGCGCAGCACGTCGAGGCGGCCCCGCTCCAGGGCGACCTGAAACAACGAACGGGCATATACCTGGGCCAACTCGTCCATTAGTTACTCTGCGCTCCCGAGGAGAGGCCGGAGAAGTCCAGTTCGCTCAAAGCCTCCTCGACCAGCCGCCGCTGGTCGGCCTCGTCGAGCGTCTTGCGCACGACCTTCTCGGTGGCCAGGATCGTAAGATCCGCAACCTCGCGGCGGATGTCGTCAAGCGCTCGCTTGGTCGCGGCCTCGATGTCGCGTTCGGCCTTCCGGGCGGCCTCCGCGACGAGCTCCTGCCCGCGCTCCTTGCCCTCGGCCTTGTGCGTGTCGGCGGTCTCGCGCGCGCGCTGAAGGATCTCTTCGGACTGGGTGCGCGCCTCCTTCAGCCGCTCGCGGTACTCGGCGAGCACCTTGTCGGCCTCGGTCCGCAGATCCGCGGCGGCGTCGATGTCGCCCTCGATCTTCTGCGCGCGTGAGTCGAGAGCTTGGCCTATCAGAGGGAAAACCCACTTGCGCAGGATGGCCAGCGAGATGGCGAACACCACGATCGTCCAGACCATGAGCCCCACGTTGGGGCTGATCAGGAACGATCCGCTTGCGAGGGGGATGTTGGCGGTGAGGTGCATCGTGGCCTATAGGAAGAAGGCGATGAACCCGCCGACAAGGCCGTAGAAGAAGCACGCCTCGGTGAGCGCGAAGCCGAGCCACTGGTCGCGCTCGACCTCGGCGCGCAGCTCGGGCTGGCGTGTCTTGGCCTGGATCGAGGCGTTGAACACCGCACCGATGCCAGCGCCCGCACCAGCCGCGCCGCCGCCGGCGCCGACGCCGAGGGCGATCGCCCGACCGGCGTCCTGGCTCTGCTTGATGATCGGTTCCACGGTCAGCATCAGCGGGTGGAACACACTGAAAAGGTGGAGAAACCCCATTACTCGATAGCTCCCTTGTTTGTTAGTGGCTCGAGACCGCGCCACCGAGATAGATGGCAGTCAGGATGGAAAAGATGAAGGCCTGCAGGCCGGCGATCAGGATGGCCTCGAACAGGAAGATGAGGACCCCGAAGGGCAGCAGGAACCAGGACACGACCTGCAGGCCGACGAGCACTCCGAGCTCCCCGCCCATGAACGCGATCAGCATGTGGCCGGCTAGCAGGTTGGCCCACAACCGCACCGTCAGCGAGATTAGCCGCAGGAAGTTGGAAAGGATCTCGATCGGGTAGATGAGCAGGACGATCGGGCCTTTGACGCCGCCCGGCATCAGGCTTTTCACGTAGCCGACCGGCCCGTGGTGCCTGATCCCCTCGTAGGTGAAGAGGACGAACACGCTCAACGCGAGGATCAGCGGGAAGGCGACGTTGGTGTCGGCCGCGTAGATCTGCAGCGACGGGATGTGCGCTCCGAACACGTTGAAGCTCTCGCCCGAGTCGACCGGCAGCGGGATGTAGCCGATCAGGTTCGAGACGAGGATGAACACGAAGATCGTGGCGATCAGCGGGAAGTACCTCCCTTCCATCTCCGGGTTCAGGTTTTCCTGGGAGATGCGGCGCATGAAGTCGTAGTACATCTCCACCGCGACCTGCAGGCGCCCGGGGCGCTGCTGCAGGCGCCGGGAGACGTAGAACATCACCCCGAGCGTGATCCCGACCGTGAGCAGCAGGTAGAGGATGGCCTTGTTGAACGCGATCGGCCCGACCTGAAACCAGGTGTCGAGTTTGAACTCGTCGGTCGGCGAGAAGGCGCCGCTCGCGACGGCCGGGGCCTTGTGCGCGGTGACGCCGAACAGGATCACGAACAGGACGATCCCGCCGAGCCAGACGCCGAGGAGCGCGTAAACGACCTTCCGTGCCTGGCTCATCCCCTGCTTCTCGGGCTGAGCGGTGGGCGGGGTGGACGGGGTTCCCATCCGGGGGGCGATCGGCGGTGCCCCTGCGACCGCGCTCATCGCTCGGGCCCGGTCGTCCGCTGACCACGCGTACCGCGAAGGCCACCGAGTAGGCCGCGAAGATCGGTCAACGGCCGCCGCGAGCCCGTCGGCGCGGCCGCCGACCACACCGGCGAGGACGATCGCCCCCGCGAGCAGCCAGATGCGCCCGAACGCCTCGACGAGGCCGACGCCGAGACCGGCCCCCGGCGCACGCGCGCGGGCGATCAACCGCCGGTCGGTGTGCGCGAGGACCGCTGCGCAAGCCACGCCCCCGCGCCGATCAGCAGGCCGAGCGCGGGCGCGCCGAGCGCGACCGCCACAGGGACGGCGAGCACCACGAGGACGACGTCGAGGTGGCGCAGCAGCTCGATCAGGGATCGCTCGATAACCGGGCTCGCGCCGGCGCGCAGGGTGGCAGGGGCCATCGGTTCTGGCTCGGAACTGGGCATGGAAGATTGACTGGGGACCCTACAGATGCAAAGACCCGCGCGCCCGCCCGTGCGGACTTTGCCCGAGCCTTCCTCTGACCATCTGGGGTGGCGCGGCGAAGTCTACCGGATCGGGGACTTCGTAACAACTTTGTGACATGCGCCACGGGGACCACGTGGCGACCTCGGCGGTACAACGTCCGTTTTGGGACCTATATATAGGGCCGCAAAAAAGCAAGTGCACCACCCCGCGCACGCCACAACGCTTCGAGCGCGCGCACGAGCAGCACGGCCAGCGCCGCGGTGGCCACGCCCGCGAGCACGTCGAGCAGGTAGTGGTTGCCGGTGGCGAGCACCGCCACGCAGGTCACGCACGGGTAGAGGACCGCCAGCAGCCCGCACCGCATATGCGTCGCGGAAGAGCGCCACAGCACCAGCCGAGCACCACACCGCCCACGCCATGTGCAGGGAGGGCATCGCCGCGAACTGGTTGGCGGCCGCGGCCAGCGGCCCGGTGTGCCAGCGAGCCGAAGCGCCCCGGTGGAGGCGACGACGTCGTCGAAGCCCCTGCCGCCCAGCAGCCGCGGCGGGGCGTCGGGTACAGCCAGAAGACGAGCCAACCCGAGCACGTTGATCGCGACCAGCGTGTTGCGCAGCGGCCGGTAGATGTCCGCGCGCCGGAACCACAGCCAGCCCAAGCAGCCCGAGGGTGACGATGAAGTGGGCGTTGTCGTAGTAGTCGGAGAGCAGCAGGCCGAGCGTGTGGTGGCGCGGCCAGCCAGCGGTTGAGGGCGAGCTCGGGGTCGAGGTGCAGCGAGCGCTCGAGGTGCAGCACGCCCGCAGCCGTGGGCCAGCGCGGCGTGCACGCGCAGCGGGCGCGAGGTTGTTGATCGCGTCGTAGACCCAGCACAGCCAGACGATCGACCAGCGCCTCGACCCACCAGCGCGCGCGCGGGACGACGCTGCACTTCGCTCCGGCGCCGGCCGCGCAGGCAGCGGCGGTAGGGCCAGTTCCCCGGCGGCTGTCTCCATCTGGACGCCCGAGGCCATCGGGCAATGTTAGGGCGCGACGTCCCAGGCCGCGCTCACCGAGCGTGTCGAGCACCCGCGGCAGCGCCGCGACGGTGCGCCGCCAGGAGCCGGGGGCGCAGTAGTCGTCGGCGTCGTGCAGCAGCAGCACCGCGCCCTCGCCCGCCCCGCCGGTCAGCAAGCGCGGCGATCGACTCCGGCGTGGCGCGGGCCTCCCAGTCGCGACCCCAGTGGCTCCACAGCAGCGTGCGCCAGCCGCGGCGGCGGGCGCAGGCCGAGCGCGGCCGCGTTGAGCGACGCCGTAGGGCGGGCGGTAGAGGGTCGGCGAGCGGCCGGTGGCCTCCTCGATGGTCGCCTGCGCGCGCAGGATGTCCTCGCGGGCCTGCCACGGCGTGAGGCGCAGCAGGTTGCGGTGGCGGTCGCAGTGCAGGCCGACCCCGTGGCCGGCCGGCGACGATCTCCGCGGCGAGCGCGGGGTTGCGCCGCACCTGCTCCCCCACGAGGAAGAACGTCGCGCGCACGCCCGCCGGCGGCAAGGATCTCGAGCACCGCGGGCGTGCCCTGCGCGTGGGGGCCGTCGTCGAAGGTCAGCGCGTACCCCGTGCCGCTGGCGGTGCGGTCCTCGATCGCCACGGCCGCAGCGCCCTCCTGCGCAGCGCGCGGCCAGCAGTGCCGCAGCGCCGCGCCGACGCTCGGCCGCCAGGCGCCGCGAGCGCGGGCAGCGCGTAGCCGAGCGCGGCGGCCACCGCCGGGCGCCGGCCAGCGGCGGGAGAAGGCTGCGATCATCGGGGGCAAGCATGGTCGAACTGGTCCTCGGAATCATGGCCGCGATGGGCGCCTCGACCCTCTACAGCCTAGGGGTCGCGCTGCAGGCGATGGACGCCAGGCAGACCCCGCAGCACGAATACCTGCGCCTGGGGCTGGCGCGGAACCTGGTCAAACGCGGGCGCTGGCTGTTCGGCACCGGCCTGTCGCTGCTCGGCTGGCCGCTGCAGCTGCTGGCGCTCTCGCTGGCGCCGCTGGTGGTGGTGCAGCCCGCGATGGCGGCCGGCCTGCTCGTGCTGCTGGTGGTCGGCGAGCGGATGCTGGGCGAGCGCGCGGGGCGACGCGAGCACCTGGCGGTGGGCGCGATCGTGGTGGGGGTCATCGGCGCGGCGCTGTGCGCGCCGCCGCACACCGACGCCCAGGCCTCCGACGCGGTCCTCGCGATCGTGCTGGGCGCACTGGGTCTGGCGAGCCTGCTGCCGTACATCATGCTGCGCCTCTTCCGCCGCCCACCGGCGATGCGTCACGATCGTCGGCGCGGGCCTGGCGTACGGCTGGAGCGGGGTGGCCACCAAGCTCGCCTCCGACAACCTGCCCTACGGGTGCACTGTGGGTGGCGGTCGCCTGGGGACTCGCCACGGCGGCGGCCTCCGCGATCGCCGCGCTCAGCGAGATGAGCGCGCTGCAGTCGCGCCCCGCGATCCAGGTGGCGCCGGTGGTGTTCGTGATCCAGACCGCGGTGCCGGTCGCGCTCGCCCCGGTGCTGCTGGGCGAGCGCTTCACCGAAACCCCGCTGGGCGGGGTGCCGCTGGCGGTGTCGCTGGCTGGTGCTGATCGTGGGCGCCGTGATGCTGGCCCGCTCGCCGCTGCTGCTCGCGCTGATGGAAGTGGAGCGGGCGGGCGCGGAGGCCGAAGCCAGCCGCCAGCACAGGCGCAGCAGACACCGGCGCAGGACGGCCGGACCAGCGCGACGCAGGACGGCCGGGCCGCCCCTCAGGCGAGCGGGTGAGCGCGGCCAGCGGCTCGGCGGAGAGCCCGTCGGCGCCGAGCCAGGAGACGAGCCGCTCGAGCCACAGCACCGAGGCGCCCGACCCGTCGACGCCGACCACGAGGACGTCGCCGGCGCGCGTGCGGCCGCTGAGGCAGCGGCCCGGTGGCGTTGAGCCGCAGCGCCCGCTGCACGGGGGTCGCGCCGGTGGCTCGCGGCCGAGCAGCCAGCTGAGCCGACCGGTCAGGCCGCCGCGGGGTTCCAGGAAGTAGAAGCGGTGGTGCAGGCCCAGCGCCCGGGCCTGCGCGCGCAGCGCGCCGCGTGTGCGCACCCAGCGCAGGACGCTCGTGCCGGGCGGCACTTCGGGCAGCAGCTCGTCGCCGAGCGCGCGCAGCGCGAGCGATCGTGGCGGGCGCGTGGACCCCGCCGTCGGCGAACGAGGCGTGGATGCCCTGCGCGGCCAGGGCGCTCGCCACGCGCGCGACCTCGTCGCGCGGGCGCGCGCACGATCAAGCCGACGTCGGGCCGGTCGGTGCGCACCTGCGCGAGCGAGTGCACGTTCAGGATCGTCCGCCGCCAGGGCGGCGACCTCGTCGGTCGACATCGTCCACGTGCCGACGCCGAGCAGCAGCAGCAGCTGGACGCAGAACGCGGCCAGCCTCAGGCGCCAGAGCGGGGATCGGGCTGCACGCGGCGGGGCGCCCCGAGCACGATGTCGGCGGCTGCGGGTGCTCGCTCGCCGCGCGGGGACTCGGGCGCGGGCGCCAGCGTGCCGGCGCGCCGACCCGACCGCGCGTCCTTCGGCGAAGCTGGCCTGCACGTGCTCGCGCAGCTCGCCGGTGTCGTTGGCGAGGCGCAGCAGCTCCAGGTCGGCCATCGCGCGGGTGTTCAGGCGGGCGTGGCCGACGGGCAGGCCGTAGGAGACGACGGGGGTGCCGGTGGCCTTCGCCTCCAGGCAGGTGACCCCGCCGGTGGAGTGCACGAGCGCGTCGGCGGCGGCGAGCAGCTGGGGCATCTCGTCGGTGAACCCGTACACGTGCACGCGGGGCTCGCCGGCGAAGGTGGCGGACAGGCGCGTCGCGCAGCTGCTCGTTGTAGCCGGCGAGGCAGACGATGCTCGACTGACCTCCGGCACCCGGCAGAGCTCGCGCACGGCGCCCTCGACGTCGCCCACTCCCCAGCCGCCGCCGGAGACGACCACCATGCGGCCCGTCCTCGGGCAGCCCGAGCGCGCGCCGCGACTGCAGCGGGCAGCGGGGCTGCAGGAACTCGGCGGAGATCAGCGGGCGCACCAGGCGCGCGCTGCCCTCGCCCGGCGATGCGCTCGACGGAGGGCATCGACTCGGCGTACATCACGAGGTGCATGTCGATCCCGGGCTGCGCCCAGAAGAAGAGGCCGGTGAGGTCGGTGATGGTGGCCACCGTCGGGCAGCTCGATGGCGCCGCGTGCGGCGCAGCCGCGCGAGCACGACGGTGACGGCGGGGTAGGTCGAGACGATCACGTCGGGTTCGTACTCGGCGATGCGGCGCGCGAGCGGGCGGGCGCCGAACAGGCACAGCTGCCAGCGCGTCAGCCAGCGCACGGGCGGCGACGCGCTCGAGCAGCCAGTAGACGAGCGAGTAGCTCCAGGGCAGGAAGCGCAGCTGCACGCGATAGCCGTCCTGGACGACTTGGCGCAGCACGCGGCCCATCGCGGCGAGGCCGTCGATCACGGTGACCTCGGCCTCCTCGGGGGATGGCCTCGATCTGCTGGGCCAGCGCGCGCGCGGCGGCGGCGTGACCCTCGCCGACGTCGGCGGAGAGAATCAGCACGCGGCGCCCGGCGCCGGCGAGCGCGATGGATCGATAGCCGTGGTGTGCCGGCCGGTGGGGATGTGCGGATAGCTGGGTAGTCGCATGTCGCTGGGGCCCGCCACAAGAGCGGAGCGTGCGGCTTTATGCGCGTCTCGCGGGCGCGGCGCGTCGTCTCGGCGACCCTCCGCTGCGCATGAACGCGAGCATAAGCGTAACGGCCGCGAGAGATGGCTGCGCGTTCCCCGCGGCGACAGAACGCGAACACAACACGATCCAAGCGCGCGGCTATGTCTCCCTGGCGCTGCTCGGTGGCGCCTAACTCCAGCCGCTCGGCGGCGTACTCCCAACCGCTCGGTGGCGCGCTGGCGCTGGGCCGGTCAGGCTCGTGCGGCGGCGAGCAGAGCCTTTGCGGCGGGCGTTGCGGGCAGCTGCCCGAGGACGTGTGGAGCTCGCGCACGAGCACCCAGAAGGCGGGTCGGGGCTCCTGTGCGGGCCCGATCAGCGCGGAGTCCCAGGGCTCGCGGCGGTGGGTGCCGGCGTGCCACTGGTAGAGGTACACGCGCGCCACGCGCCCGGAGAGCCGGGCGAGGCGGTCGAAGATGAAGCGCGGTGACCGCGGCGGCGTGGGCTGGGCGATTCGGGGAAGGTGTGGACGGACTGTGGTTGTGGCTGGCGACGACGCCGCGGTCTCGGTGAACCAGACCGGCGCGGCGGTGGCTCCCAGCAGCGCCCGCGTGGAGGCGGTTTGAGGCGGTTGGCGCCGATGTAGTTGTGCAGGCCCCAGACCTCGGTTCGTGGTGCGAGCGCGCGCGGCTGCTGCGCAGACCAGCCGACCATGCCCGGCACGTCGAGCAGTTCGGCGGCGAGCACGGTGCAGGTCGGGGCAGACCCGGCGCATCTGCGGTAGTAGGCGGCAACGAGCGGGGCGCAGTGGCAGGTCGGCTGCCCGCAGTAGTTGGCCTCGTTCCAGGCCGCGAATTCTTTGACCCACGGGTAGCGGGCGTGCAGCGCCCGGAACTGGCGCGCGAACTGGGCCGGGCTCGGCAGCCGCCGGTGGCGCCCGCGATCCAGGAGTGTTCGAAGGAGATCAGCGGCTGCACGCCGTCGGCGCGGGCGGCGCGCAGCCAGGCGGGCAGCCCCTGGCTCTGAGCGTGGCTCTGCAGGGCGTTCCAGCCGATCAGAGGCGCGCGTAGCGGATGCCGAGCGCCTGGAAGCGGGGGTCGGTGAACATGTAGGGCTGCTGCTCGCCAATCCCGACGGCCAGCGCGTGCGCGCCCGCGGGGAGGGCAAGCGCCAGCGCGAGCAGCGAGCACGCGCGCGAGCGCGGAGGCGTCTTCACGAGGAGACGGTCTCGTATTCGCCGGTCTCGAGGTCCTGGCTGACGTCGCGCTCGATCTCCGCCGGGGTGGCCTCGGGCCGCAGCCGGCGCAGGCGAATCGACGTCGAGGCGGCGGAACTTGAGGATCTCCAGCACGTAGACGAGGTAGACACTCGCGGCCACCACGAGCAAGCGCGATCGCGGCCATCACGAGCGTCCAGCCGAGGTAGAGGTGGCCTTTGTGGTCGGAGTAGGGGACGAAGCGCAGCGCGAGCGCGAAGCCGGCGAGCATCAGCGTCCAGGCGTAGAGGTAGGCGATCGTGCGCCGGCGGGAGAAGCCGATGCGGGCCATGCGGTGGTGGAAGTGCTCGCTGTCGGAGGCATAGATCGGGCGGCGGTACTTCAAGCGCTTGAGCACGACGAAGGTCGTGTCGAGGAACGGCACCGCGAGCAGGATCAGCGGCAGCACGAAGGAGAGCACGACCTGCGTCTTGACGGCGCCCTCGACGGTGAGGCAGCCCATCAGCAGGCCGAGCAGGTTGGCGCCGCAGTCGCCCATGAAGCGAGGAGGCGGGCGGGAAGTTGTAGAGCAGGAAGCCGAGCGAGGCGCCGGCGATGATCGCGGCGAGCACGCCGGGCGCACAGCGTTCGAGGTCGAACGCGATCACGGCGAGCGCGGCGGCGATGATCGCGCAGACACCGGCGGCGAGGCCGTCGACGCCGTCGGAGAAGTTGACGACGTTCATCAGCGCGACGAGGCCGACGACGGTGATCGCGGCGCCGGCGTTGGGGAAGTGCAGCAGGCCGACGAAGGGCAGCGCGATCTCGTTCGACTTCGACGCCGAAGTGCACGACGATCAGCGCCGCGGCCACCTGCCCGGCGAGCTTCACCAGCGGCGGCAGGTCGAAGCGGTCGTCGAGCGCCCCCACCACCGTGATGAAGGCGGCGGCGATCAGCATGCCGTGCCAGATCCGTTCGTCGGGCAGCCAGACGAGCCCGGCCACGAGCGCGCCGGCGAAGATCGCCAGGCCGCCGAGCAGCGGGGTGGCGCGCTCGGAGAGGCCGCGCTCGCGCGGCTGGTCGATCGCCCCGACTGCCCGCGCGAGGCGCATCGTGAGCGGCGTCAGCAGCGCCGTCACAACGGCGGCGGCCAGGAAGGCGTACAGCGCGTCGAGCTCGTGCGAGGTCATGGAGGCCCGCGGACAGCATCGCAGGCGCGGGGGTCGTGTGCGCGCGGTGGATTACGCGTGCACGCCCGCGGGGAGCTCCTCGTACAGCGGGTAGCGCTCGACCAGCGTGCGCACCCGCTCGCGCAGCTCGTCGGCGCGGGCCTCGTAAGCCGGGGGTGAGCGCGGCGGCGAGGATCTGCCCGACCTCGACGAAGTCCTGCGTGCTGAAGGCCGCGGGTGGCCAGCGCGGGCGTGCCGATGCGCAGGCCGGAGGCCTCCATCGGCGGCCGGGGGTCGAAGGGGACGGCGTTGCGGTTGACAGTGATGCCGAGGTCGTGCAGGCGGTCCTCGGCGGCGCGGCCGGTGAGCTCGGGGACCACGTCGCGCAGGTCGGTGAGCACGAGGTGTACGTCGGTGCCGCCGGTGAGCACCTAGACGCCGTGGCCGGCGGCGAGCAGCTGCTCGGCGAGCGCGCGGGCGCCGTCGAGCGTGCGGCGCTGGCGCTCGCGGAAGAGCTCGCTTTTGGCGATCCGCAGCGCGACGGCCTTGGCGGCGATCACGTGCTCGAGCGGTCCGCCCTGCTGGCCGGGGAAGACGGCGGAGTCGATCTTCTTCGCGAACTCCTCCCTGCAGAGGATCAGCCCGGCGCGCGGCCCGCCGATCGTCTTGTGGGTGGTGGTCGTGACGACGTCGGCGTACTCGACGGGGTTGGGGTGCAGGCCCGCGGCGACGAGCCCGGCGAAGTGGGCCATGTCGACCATCAGCAGCGCCCCGACCTCGCGCGCGATCTCGCGGAAGCGGGGGAAGTCGAGCTGGCGCGGGTAGGCCGACCAGCCGGCGAGCAGCAGCTTCGGCCGGCGCTCGCGGGCGATGCGCGCAACCTCGTCCATGTCGATCAGCCCGCTCTCGCGCGACGACCTCGTAGGCGGCGATGTCGTACAGCCGCCCGGAGACGTTGAGGCGCATCCCGTGCGTGAGGTGCCCGCCGTGGGCGAGCGAGAGCCCCATGATCGTGTCGCCGGGCTGCAGGAGCGCGTGGTAGACGGCGGTGTTGGCCTGCGCCCCGGCGTGCGGCTGCACGTTGGCGTGCTCGGCGCCGAACAGCGCCTGGGCGCGGTCGATCGCGAGCTGCTCGGAGACGTCGACCCACTCGCAGCCGCCGTAGTAGCGCCGGCCGGGGTAGCCCTCGGCGTACTTGTTGGTGAGCACCGACCCCTGGCATTCGAGCACCGCGCGGGGCACGAAGTTCTCGGAGGCGATCATCTCCAGCGTGTCCTGCTGGCGGGCGAGCTCCCCGCGCAGCGCTTCGGCGACCTCGGGGTCGACCTCGGCGAGGGGGCGGTTGAAGTAGTCGGGACTCAGCTCGGACATGGGGCACTCCTCGGGGACGAAAGCGGAAGGGTGCCCAGGCGCGCGGCTGCTCTGCTGCGGCCCCCGCTCCCCGGTGGTGCTCCACCTCATCCGGCGCCAGTCGCGATGACCAACTTCGAGGCTAGCACGTGGCGGAGATCACATGCGCGCACATAGGGGTGCTCATTTGGGGCGCATCCGCGCAGGTCGGGACACGTTCCGCGGGAGTGTGCGCGGGGCCTCCGTGCCCCGCGTCAGCGCGCAGATCCTCTATGCCGGCGGACGGGCCAGCAGATCCGCGCGGCGGAGTACAATGCGATGCATGGCAGCGACGCCGAAAGCCAAGCCACGGGGGCCGTGGACACCCGAGGAGATCGCGCGCAACGAGCGCGCCGTCAAAGCACGGGTCGCCCGCGACAGCGCGCGTGGCCCGAGCGCAAACCTCGAGGATGTCATCGCACTCTCCCGGTTCGCCAACCGCTTCGCCGAGGCGTTCAGGGATGCCAGACACACTTGACCCAGCCGCCCTGCTGCGGTACCTCTACGAGCAGGGCGTCGAGCACATAGTCATCGGGAGCTTTGCGATCACCGCGCACGGCCTCATGCGCATGACCAAGGACCTTGACACCGTCCCACGGGCCACCGAGAAGAATCTCACGAGACTCTCGGATGCGCTGCGAGATCTCGAAGCGACCACCCTGGACAGCGGCGACTTCGAGCCTCAAGAGTTGCCGATGGACCCGATACGGCCCACAGACCTCGCCCAAGGCGGCAACTTCTATCTGGACACTCGTCTCGGCCGTCTCGACATCATGCAGTGGGTCGGCGGAATCGAGGCCGACGACCTCTACGCCGAGCTCGACCGCGCGGCCATCACGGGTGATATCGACGGTGTCCCGGTGCGTGTATGCGGCCTTGAGCACCTTTGTGCGATGAAGCACGCCACCGGCAGGCCACTGGACCTCGAGGACATCGAACGCCTCAAACGGCGCATGAATCCACACACCCCCTATCCATCCAGCGCGCGCTCAATGTCTGCCTCCCCCACCGGCCCCTCGCGCACGATGTCCCACCGCCCGGTGCGCTCGTAGTCGCGCAGCTCGAGGACCGTGGAGGCGGTTCCCGGGAGCTCGCCTCCGTCGATCGCCAGGTCGGCGCCCTCCAGCAACGCGGATGGGATGTCGACCAGGCGCCGCGTGTCGGGGCCGCCGGAGAGGTTGGCGCTCGACTGCATCACGGGGCCCTCGACTGCGCATAGGGCCGCCAGGCGCTCGGGCAGCAGCGGCACGCGCAGGCCCAGGGTGTCCGACCCGCCCGTCAATGGGTAGCGATGCTCGCGGTTGGGCAGCAGCACCGTCAGCGGGCCCGGCAGCAGCGCCTCCAGCGCCGCGCGCTCGCGCGCGCCCAGCTCGGGGAGCGCCTCGATCGCGGCGTCGAACGTGAAGAACATCACCGCCGCCGGGCGCTCCGGGGGCCTGCCCTTCAGCTTGTACAGCCGCTGCACCGCCTCGCGTCGCAGCGGGTCGCACGCGAGGCCGTAGACGGTGTCCGTGGGGAGCACCGCTACGCCTCCGGCGCGCAGACACTCCTTCAGGCACCGCGCGCCGGCCGCATCGGGCGCGATCGGCGTCCGCCTCCCCCCGCTGCCGCTCACGGGCCGCGCCGCCCCTCGGCGCCCAGGTCCCGTCGCGGGCGGGGATCGATCTCGGCTGAGCCACGAGCCGGCACGCCGCCACGGTACCGCGGGCCTCCTACTTCTTCTTCTTCCCTTTTCCCTTGGCCCCGCGCTTGCCTTTGTGGCGCTTGGATGCCTTCTTCGCTTTGTGCTTGGCTTTCGCGCAGCCGGTGACTTGGATCTTCGTGGTCTCGTGGATTTCCGCGCCGCTCTGCGCGACGAATTCGGTCGGCATCGCGAGCTTGTCCTTACAGAGATTCCCGTTCGCCGCGAGCGCGGAGAACTGGCCCTGCGGGAGCGTCAGTTCGAAGCTCCCGACGGGGGCGTCGGGGACCGTCTTGAACGTGCTGCTCGTGATCCCCGCCTTGTCGATGAACGTCGTGCCGACCAAGTCGATCGTCACGCCGTAGCCCTGCAGGACCAGCACCAGCGACGGGAACGCTTCACCGCCGTGGCTGACGAAGTACGCCGGGCCTTCCAACGGGACCGGGACCAACGGCGTGATCGCCTTCGCGTGCCCGACGATCGACGCGGCGGGGCAGCCCGCGGGGTTCGCTTCGAACTGCGCGCTCGAGCACGCCTTCTGCAACGTCGTCAACCTTGAGGGAAGCTGCTTGGGGAGTTCGACTTTGACCCTCGCGATGTTCGCCTGGGTGTCCTGCGGCGCGTTCGGGTAGGAGAGGTTCACGTGCAGGCTCGCACCGTTCGCCCGTGAGGTCTTCCCGGACGTCGAGACCGCGAATTTCGGGGCGAACTGCAGGACCGCGCAGTTCGTGACCTGGAACGGCACCGAGACCGGCGAGCTCGCGCTTTCGGTGCTGTAGATCGAGCCCGTGATCGTCTTCGGGTCGCAGTTCGTCGGGTTGAACGTGAACCCCGGCCGGTTGATCGTGACGTTCACGTGCTTGATCTGCAGCGGGATCCCCTCGATGATCGACGGGATCGCGTGCGGCGAGCCCGGCGGGTCGGTCGTTACCGTGAGCGCCGCGGTATGCGGGTCCACTTCGATCTTGGCGCGCACGACGACTGGGCGGCCTTCCTGGAGGTCGAACGGGCCGGCCTTCGCGGGGTTGACGATCGAGAGACCGAACGGCGCGCCCCTGTAGGGGCCGGTGATGTAGACCTTGCCGCCGGTCACGCTGAACGGGTCGCCGCCGAGGCCGACGCTGACGATCGTTTCCCCGATCTGGCTTTCCGGGCCGCACGCGCCGGCGTTCGCCTGTTCTTCGCCGCAGAGCTTCACACCCGAGAGCAGGCCCGAAACGCCCGCGGGGTAGTGCAGCTGAACCGAGGAGAGGGCCTGCTCGCCATCTTCGCGCGATAGCGTCGTCGTCAGGTCGCTGTACGCGCCGGCGTTGATGTTCGTCGTGCCCGACTCCAATGTCGGGGAGAACGGCAGTGGGTTGGAGCAGGGTGTGCCGTTCGGGCCGCTCGTGATCTGGAAGCTCGAGGACGGTTCTGATGCCGGGTTTTCAGACCACGGGGTGATCGACGCTCGTGTCGTATACGTCCCGCACGAAGCGGGCGTGCTCAATGGCGCGCGGTCCCCACCGAAGAAATGCAGTTCGAGTTCTTCGAAGGGAAGTTGCGGGGTATCTTCAAAGGTCGAGACCAACTGTCCCGTGAGGGGGTTGGGTACGACCTTCCCGGGGAGCTTCACTATCACGCCGGCCTTGGGGTCTTCGGCGACGATATACATCGCCACCAACGCACCGAACGGGTTTTCCAACGCCCCGGCGAAGTTCTGTGGGGCGGCCAGATATACCTCGCCTTCGAGCGCTTCGGGCAGCAGCGGCGTCTTGATCTTGACCGTCGCGATCTTCGACGCTTCAGGACACGACGGCGCACCGGGCGTGAATTCATCAACACCCGACACCGGGTTGACGCCCGTGAAGCCGATCTGCGCATCAGAGCACGCCTGCAACCCATCCGCGGAGGACGCGTTCAGGATCACACCTTCTGGCAACGCGACAGTCGTGTTCTTCACAGTGGACTCCGCGAGCGCCGTCCCATCCACGACCAGGGTCTGGGGAACGTGAATGTCGACGGCCAGTCCGCTCGGTGAGCTGCCTGTGCTCTCATCCGGAGCGACACTGATCTCCGGACTGAACGGCAGGCGGTTGCATCCGTCCAACGACTGCATCGGTTCGCTCGTCGGGATAGACTCAGACACGCCCGGCTGTTCCCAAGAATCGGCCTGCATATTGCTCTGCAACGGACCCGTACACGATGTCGGCAAACTCAACAACGGCGGCGGCGAACTCTCACCCGCGGGAACACATGGTTCGGAGTACAGTTCAGAGTCCAAGCATGAGTAGCCTCGTTGCGCGTCGTGGCGTGGATCGCCCGGCACACCCCAGAACGTGACCTGACTCGAGAAAAAATCCACCTGCTGGGTGATATTGTGAACGCTCACCGTCACACCGTAATCGCTGCCCGTACGGATAGACGTATCCAGGTACGTCTCCACCCCGACGGTGTTGAACCCGAAGCGGGCAGGCTCTCCATACCCCGGTTCCAAAATGAACAACGGCACCGCGAAGGACCGAATTTCCTGCCCAAAACCAATGTTGACGTCAGCCATAACCCTTGCGACGCCCACAATCGTGTCCGCTGGACAGCCTGTGCCGCCGGAGGTGAAATCTACACTTGGGCACTGGGCGAACGGTGTCGGGTTGCCGACCAGCCCCGGCGGTATTTGAAAATTCAAGTCCTTCACGAGCGCCCCCGATATCTTTTCCAAGTTGCGTTCCTGGTTGAGCGAGATCGTCGTCGTTAACTGGAACGGATGCGACCCAGCCTGCGTATCCAGCATCCCACCAGGTTCTTCGGCGTCCAGTTCGTACTTCTCCATCCCAAACCCCGCCGGTGCGTCACTCATGCTCACTGCCTCATGACGCGTCACACTCGCCGTTCCCCCACCGCTCACGCTCGCTTCGTTCACTTCACCCGATTTCGCGCCCGCGGTCGTATCCACGTACACCACCATTTCGATACCGGTATACGGCAGCACCGTGCCAGGGTACGTGCACGGTCCAGCAGGCTGAACACATCCGCTGTCGTCGGACCCCACATACTCTGTGCCGAGCAGGTTCATATCGGTCCTGACTGCCTTCAAACCGGGTGGGAGCTTGTCCGCGACCGTTATAGGACTGCTTTCGCCAAGCACAGACGCGTTGCCCAGGTTGCTTGCATCAACGACGATCTCCCCGTCGGTCTTACCTTCCAAGCGCAGCTTACTGAATACTCCTTCAGATTCGACTTTCATTTCTTCCACCGGTTGATCGGCACGGCCATCGATGAACTTGATCACATAGGTCCACGATGCTTCACCCTCGCCCTTCGGGCCGCCGGTGACTTCCACATTGCCATCGCCCCACATCGTTTCGAGGGATTCGCGCAATTCCTGATCAGGGACTTCGCCGCCATCTTCTCCCGTATGGATCGATATGCGGTCATTATGTTCGAGAGCTCCTGGTTCACTTTCTCCAAATTCCCGCTCGACTTGCACCGATTTCAGTACGATGTGGCCTTCTTCGCGGCCGGCATCGACCGTCAGTTCCTGTACCCCGTCTTCCGCTACACCGGGTTGCACGCTCGCGGGCCTGCCCTCGAAGGACAGGTGCCACCACGGCGACGCCGCGAAGGCTGGGGATGCCAAGAAGGCAAGGATGGCGAGGACAAGAACGACAATGGGCAGCGCGTCTCGTCGTCCTGGACGGGTCCGAAGGGATACGAGAGCTTTAACGGTGTTCATCTGCCTGCCCTCCGCTCGTTGCTGGCTTTCTTCGCCTTGTTGGAGTTCTTTTTTCTCACACATTTACCCTTCTTGTTCTTCACAAAGGTCTTCTTGCATTTAACTGTCTTCTTCTTCGTAACCTTCTTTGGTGCGCTCGCCGGTGGGGCGATGTTGCCCGCCCCGGAGAACGTCGTGCTCGACGGCGCTCCATAGATCGATGGCTGCGGGGTCGGCGCAGGCCTGCACGAAGCTTCCGTACTACACGGAGGCGAACCCACCGGCGGCACATGACAGGGCACTTCGCTCGTACATTCATGCACGTCGTAGACGACATACGCCTCGCCCGGATCCTGCGAGGACAGTTTTGACGTGGTCAGCAAGAACACATCCCCACCCGTTTCGCCGGCGTCCAGGAACGTCGATTCATCCGGTGACGTGCCCGCGGAGAGCAGGCTCACGCACCCGTCAGAGCGCTCATTGAACGTGCTGTCCGATATCGCGCAACTGCTGACACCCTCGGGCTCGTACTCATACACGTCCTGCGTGCCGTCCACGTCCTGCGGCACGAGCGCATCGTTCGAGTTGAAGAACACCCGGCCGCTATCGGACACGTCACGCGGCTGATTTGCAACGGGTCCGATAAGTCGGTTGAAGTGGGGCCCTTCCAAATACGATGCGCCGCTCGGACGCTCGCCCGTCGGATTACAGGACGCGCACCCGAGCCTTCCTGTGTCGGCGTCATACACGTACACCTCACCGTCCGGTGTGCCAGTCGCAGCGTCACTGTTGTCATAGCCCGTCAAGCTGTTCGTGGAGCTAAAAGCGAGATATCGTCCGTTCGGCGAGACCAACCCGCCGCCAGACGGCACGAGCGTCGTCGTCCATTCAGGAGTGCCTTCGTGCAGCACATATGAGCCTTCCCTTCCACCCACGGCACCATTGAAATAAAGATAGGAGCCATCTTCGCTGTGCCCGAACACACCGTTGATCTGCAGTTCGCCACCGGGCGTCAGATTCTTGATCTGACCACTTGCGACTTCGACCTGGAAATAGTTACCTTCCCTGGTGAAGAACACCTGCGACCCATCGCTGCTCACCATCACATACGCCGCGTTCGGCGCGAGCAGATGAGTCTCATCGCTTGCTATGTCGAGCACATAGATTCCGCCTCCTTCAGCGAAGAAGACACGCCCGTCCGTGATTGCGAGAAAGCCTCCCGGCATGGCCTCGAGCCGACCCGCCGTCCATACATAGCCATCGTTCAGCACGATCGAGCTCAGATCCGGTGTAACGGCAACCACGTGCACCAGCCCAAACGCTTCTTCCTCTAGCAAACCACCCGTTTCCTGAACGCCGAACTTGGTTCCCGGTGGCAGCACGTTCGCAGCCGTCACCAACGGCCGATAGCACGAGCTCACACACGCTTCGGTCATTTCCGCGTTTGCGTAATCGGAGCGCAGGTACGGAGTCCGTTCGGTGGCTTCAGGCGAGAGCAACGGATCGAACGCAAACCATGGTTCCACGATGCTGTGGGCCAAGTCGGTCGAGAAGTACTTGTACTCTTCCCCATCACCGGCTCTAGGCCCAATTATTTTCGTGTCCGGTATATCGATCTCCCGCGAAGACCAACCCGACGGGCCACGCCACGAAAAGACACGATTCCCAGTCGCGTTGCCCTGCGGCTCCAGTTCGATCGGCTTCGACGCGTTATATGTAATCGCGTCGCCATCCGCCGCAGCCTGCAACGGAAATTCGCTAAAATCGAACATGGCGGCGCCTTCGGTCTGCGCGGGCGAGACCAATTCCCACACCCGACCGTCGGGGAGCTTCAGTTCGCCGCCGACCGGTTGCGTCGTGAACGACTCATCCGGCCCAGGCGTCCCCCCGGCCGGGCTCTGCGAGTTGGTCGCCACCACGCGGTAGTGATAGGTGGTGCTCGGCTGGAGACCCTGGATATGATCGGCGGCCAACTGGACATTGTCGCCCGCGCCGGCCAAACCCAACTCGGGAGTGCTCTGACCATAGGCCGACGTAGTCCCGTATTCGAAGTGGTAGCTGGTTTCAGCGCCACCCGGGTTTATTTCGGCGCCCAGCGTCGCGCTGGTGGACGCGACGTCCGTAACGAAGTCGCCGAATTCGCTTTCGATCGTGGGCGCCACGGCGGGGGTCGTGAAGGTGACGGACGGGCTGGGGGTCGTCCCTTCTTTGTCTTCCGCCACCAGGCAGACCGCGTATTCGGTGCCGGCGGTGAGACCTGTAACCGTTTCCGAGAAGGATTCCGGTTCCAAACCAAAGTACATGCCCACCGAAGGGGGAGCCAATACTTCCCCGGCGCCTTTGCATTCATCTTCGGCTTTGGTCGATGGCCTGTAGATGAACTGATAGGTGCCGGCTTCGAGGGGGAACGCCGCCGCCAGGGGATTCACCACGCCGTGGAAGATCGCTTCGGTCGCGTGCACAGGGGTTTCGACCGAGACTTCAGGGGGTTCCGGGGCAGCAGCGAGGGCCGGGGCGCTCATCAGCGCCAGGGCGCCGATGGTTGCGGCGAGAATCGCAAGGGTCGGCCCAAGACAGCTGATCTTGGGCGCACCACTCCCTTGACATGCACCCAAGCAAACACGCCGACCGACACCTATACGGCGAAGGAGGGACGTGATGAGATTGCTTGGATTGCTCACTTTGGTGCCTTTCTTGGGGTGGTGATGACGGAAAACTTTTGGAGGGATATGCAGGGGTTTCGGGGCCGAAACGAGCCCGAGCGAGCGTTTCGTCCCAAGCGCTGAGTAGCTTGCCTGGCCGTGACCGCGATAGCCATCATCCGCGCCATCTGCGAGGACAACCCATCGCTGGGGACCGCCGTCGTCAACGGCGTACTCGCCTGGGCGACCGTTCTGGGCGCCTCCACGGTGTTCTTCTCAGGACTGCCGGCGGCGCTGCTTGCGCTGGACGACACCCCTGCCCACGTGCGAGCCGATCTGATCAATCGGGGCATGGGCATCGGCTTTCGCGTCGGGATGTTCCTCGGCTCCTTGATGCTCTTTGTCTTCGTTGCTAGGATCGGGTCATGACCCCCCGCCTCGACCGCTACGACTACATACTCGCCCTGCTGTCCGGCTCGATCGCGATGGCGATCCTCGTCGTGTACGGAGCTCTGTGGGCGGTGGCACTCGCATATATGGTCGGCTGGACCGCCATATTCATCCATCACCTCGACGAGCTTCGCCCCCCCAAGTAGAGCGACAGAGGACCGGTCGGGCATCACGCCGCCTCGCGCTGGTTGGGGCTGTGAACACGGATGCTCCGCGCGACCCGCTCGCCCATTGGGGTGAGCGTCCAGGCGTTCGGCTCGCCCTTCGCGTGGCCCTCGCCCGAGTTCGCGAGCAGCCCGACGCGCTCCAGGCGCGCCAATAGCTTCGAGATCTGCCCCGGGTCGATGACCCCCGCGTAGTCGGCGACCATGCGGTTGCTCGCGCCCGGCTGCTCGGCGACGCCTTCCAATACCCTCGCGGTGCGATATGTCAGGCGCACCGGGATGTCCCGCAGTGGGTCGCCTGTGCCCTGCACATTACGCGCGCTCTGCGGGTTCGCCGCCCCCGATGCGGGGACGGGGCGGGCCTGCTCGCGACGCGCCGCCGCCGGGCCGAGATATGGCAGCACGATCATCCCCATCAGCTCGCCCAACAGATCGGTGAGCGGCCGGCGCTCACCCCGCAGCAGGCGCGCATAGACGATCGCGAACGCGGCACCGACGAGGCCCTCCGCCGTCAATGGGGTGCACTCCCCGCCGCGATGGCCCTCATGGCGGCCCTCATCGATGATCGCCGCGAGGCCCGCGATTATCTCCTCGCGGCGCTCCAATACCCGCGGGCCGCCGCGCAACGCCTGCACCACACAGACACGCGCGAGCGTCGGCTCATGGTCGAAGAACGACAGAATCGTGCCCAGCCCCGTGCGGACCCGCTCGCGCCACGGCAGATCGGCGAGGTCCGCCGCGGCGAGCTCATTGCCGATCTGGCCGACGAGATCCTCGAGGACCGCTGATAGGCAATCCTCGCGATTGGCGAACAGTTCGTAGAAAGTGCGCCGCGATACGCTCGCGCGGCGGGTTATATGGCCGACCGTCGTCTGCGCATAGCCGAGCTCATCGATCGCGCTGACCGCGCCCGCGATCAACCTTGCGCGCTGGATCCGCACCAGCTCCGCGCTCTGCGTGCCACGGTCTATTACGGACGCGCGCGTCCGCTGGGCGAGACCCGAGGTCTTGACCCCCGAGGCCCTCGATACACCCGCGCGCGGGGGCATCAGATCGCCCTCCCCGCGGATGGGGTTTCGGGCGCGTGTCGGTGGGGGCTTCTAGAGGCTAGTGCCGAGACTGAAGAGAGAGAGAGAGAGAGAGAGATGCGGCAGCGCCAAGCTGGCGCATCTAGCAAGGCGCCCTCGTTGGGCGACAGGCATCCCCGTCACGTTATTCCCTCTCAAAACCACGCTGATTCCACTCCTCACCGTTCGAGACGATGGTCCCTCTCCCGAACATCTCAGACCCTGCTAGCGCTTGATGTCAACCGCAAGGTGCGTCGACCCAAACCCGACCCTATGTTTGCCAGGCATCCTATGGGGGATGACCTTGACGATGGCAACCGTACACCATACGCTTATGCTTGTCAATACCCAACCGAGAAGGCTTTCTTGCTCATGCCTATCGCTCGGCGACGTGGTATCCCAGCGACGGGGCCTTGTCGACGGGTCTTTGTTCCAGCGAGGCGTGTCCCAGCTACGCCGCCAGTCGCAGCACGGACCTCCTCGTACAAGGCTCGCCGCCGTAGCACCGACATAACCGGGGTTTCGGTCTGGTCTACCGCCTGCGCTCGGCGACTACCACGCGCCTTCGCGGGGCGAGTCCCATCAGCAGCCATTGACGTGGTAGGCTCCTACCATGCACGTGTCAATCGACAGCGCGGGACGGGTGGTGGTCCCCAAGCGCATACGCGAGGAACTCGGGTTCTCGCCGGACAAGCCTCTGGAGGCCGAGGTGGTCAACGGGCGACTGGAGCTCTCGGCGCCCCACGAGCCGGCAAAGGTGGTCTCCGGCCCCTACGGGCCGTCGTTTGCCGCCACTGGCACCCCGATTACCGACGAGGACGTGCGGCGCACGCTCGAAGCGGTGCGCGAGCGCCGGTGAGCAGAGCAGCCGACAGCAGCATCGCAGTCGCTGCGCTCCTGGACGACCACCCCGCTCATCAAAGCTCGGCTGAGGCGCTCGCAAGCTGCACCACCACGATCGCCCACGTCGCGGCCGAGACCTATAGCGTCCTCACCCGGCTGCCGCCCCCCAACCAGGCCGACGCGACCACAGCCGCCACGGTGCTCGGCGAGCGCCTGCCAGCGACCTTCGCCACACTGAGTGGGAGCGATTACGCGAAGGCCGCCGCCCGACTCGCCACAGCCGGTGTCAGCGGCGGCGCGACCTACGACGGCCTGATCGCCCTGACCGCACTGGAGCACGACCTGGAGCTCCTCACACGAGACGGGCGAGCCGAGCGCACCTACCGCGCACTCGGCGTGCCCTACCGGCTGCTGCGGTAGCGAGTCCGGGCTTTACTTCCTGCGCTTGCGCTGCTTCCCGTGGGAGTGCTTCTTCGCCTTCTTCGCCTTGTGCTTCGCGCACCCCGTGACGGCGATCTTCGTGCTCTCGTGGATTTCCGCGCCGCTCTGCGCGACGAATTCGGTCGGCATCGACAGCTTGTCCTTGCAGAGGTTCCCGTTCGCGGCGAGCGCGGAGAACTGACCCTGTGGGAGCGTCAGTTCGAAGCTGCCGACGGGCGCGTCGGGCACCGTCTTGAACGTGCTGCTCGTGATCCCCGCCTTGTCGATGAACGTCGTCCCGACGAGGTCGATCGTCACGCCGTAGCCCTGCAGGACCAGCACCAGCGACGGGAACGCTTCGCCGCCGTGGCTGACGAAGTACGCCGGGCCTTCCAACGGGACCGGGACCAACGGCGTGATCGCCTTCGCGTGCCCGACGATCGACGCCGCGGGGCAGCCGGCGGGGTTCGCTTCGAACTGCGCGCTGGAGCACGCCTTCTGCAATGTCGTCAACCGGGAGGGGAGTTGCTTGGGGAGTTCGACTTTGACGCGGGCGATGTTCGCCTGGGTGTCCTGTGGCGCGTTGGGGTAGGAGAGGTTCACGTGCAGGCTCGCACCGTTCGCCCGCGAGGTCTTCCCGGACGTCGAGACCGCGAATTTGGGGGCGAACTGCAGGACCGCGCAGTTCGTGACCTGGAACGGCACCGAGACCGGCGAGCTCGCGCCTTCGGTGCTGTAGATCGAGCCGGTGATCGTCTTCGGGTCGCAGTTCGTCGGGTTGAACGTGAACCCGGGCCGGTTGACGTTCACGTTGACGTGCTTGATCTGCAGCGGGATCCCCTCGATGATCGACGGGATCGCGTGCGGCGAGCCGGGCGGGTCGGTCGTTACCGTGAGCGCCGCGGTATGCGGGTCCACTTCGATCTTGGCGCGCACGACGACTGGGCGGCCTTCCTGGAGGTCGAACGGGCCGGCCTTCGCGGGGTTGACGATCGAGAGACCGAACGGCGCGCCCCTGTAGGGGCCGGTGATGTAGACCTTCCCGCCCGTCACCGTGAACGGGTCGCCGCCGAGGCCGACGCTGACGATCGTTTCCCCGATCTGGCTTTCCGGGCCGCACGTCCCGGCGTTCGCCTGTTCTTCGCCGCAGAGCTTCACACCGGCGAGCAGGCCGGACACGCCCGCGGGGTAGTGCAGCTGCACGGAGGCGAGGGTCTGCTGGCCGTCTTCGCGCGAGAGCGTCGTCGTCAGGTTGCTGTACGCGCCCGCGTTGATGTTCGTCGTGCCCGACTCCAGCGTTGGGCTGAACGGCAGCGGGTTGGAACAGGGTGTGCCGTTCGGGCCGCTCGTGACCTGGAAGCTCGAGGACGGTTCTGATGCCGGGTTTTCAGACCACGGGGTGATCGACGCTCGTGTCGTATACGTCCCGCACGACGCGGGCGTGCTCAACGGTGCGCGGTCCCCACCGAAGAAATGCAGTTCGAGTTCTTCGAAGGGAAGTTGCGGGGTATCTTCAAAGGTCGAGACCAACTGTCCCGTGAGGGGGTTGGGTACGACCTTCCCGGGGAGCTTCACTATCACGCCGGCCTTGGGGTCTTCGGCGACGATGTACATCGCTACCAACGAACCGAACGGGTTTTCCAACGCCCCGGCGAAGTTCTGTGGGGCGGCCAGATATACCTCGCCTTCGAGCGCTTCGGGCAGCAGCGGCGTCTTGATCTTGACCGTCGCGATCTTCGACGCTTCAGGACACGACGGCGCACCGGGCGTGAATTCATCGACCTCGGAGACGGGATTGACACCCGTGAAGCCGATCTGCGCATCAGAGCAGGCCTGTAGGCCGTCCGCGGAGGACGCGTTCAGGATCACGCCTTCGGGCAGCGTGACGGTCGTGTCCTTCACAGTGGACTCCGCGAGCGCCGTCCCATCTACCACCAGGGTTTGCGGAACGTCGATGTCGACGGCCAGTCCGCTCGGTGAGCTGCCCGTGCTCTCATCCGGAGCCACGCTGATCTTCGGACTGAACGGCAACTTGTTGCAGCCGTCCAACGCCTGCATCGGTTCGCTCGTCGGGATAGATCCGAACACGCCCGGCTGTTCCCACGAAGCGAACTGCACACTGCTCTGCAACGAACCCGTACACGATGTCGGCAGGCTCAGCAACGGTGGCGGCGATTTCTCTTCGAGAGGAGCACATGGTCCGTAATATGACGGGGCGAGGCATGAGAGGCCTCGTTGCGCGTCGTGGCGTGGATCGCCCGGCACACCCCAGAACGTGACCTGACTCGAGAAAAACACCACTTCCTGGGGAATGTTGTGAACGCTCACCGTCACACCGTAATCGCTGCCCGTACGGATAGACGTATCCAGATACGTCTCCACCCCTTCGATGTTGAACCCGAAGCGAGCAGGCTCTCCATACTGCGGTTCCAAATTGAACAACGGCGCCGTGTAGGACCGAATTTCCTGCCCAAAACCTATATTGATATCAACTTTAACCCTCACGACGCCCACAATCGTGTCCGCGGGACAGACCCCATTGCCGAGGGTGAAACCTGCACTGTGGCACTGGGCGAACGGTGTCGGGTTGCCGACCAGCCCCGGCGGTATCTGAAAATTCAAGTCCTTCACGAGCCCCCCCGGCGTCTTCTGCAAGTTGCGTTCCTGGTTGAGTGAGATTGTCGTCGTCAACTGGAACGGATGCGACCCAGCCTGCGTATCCAGCATCCCACCAGGTTCTTCGGCGTCCAGTTCGTAGTTCTCCACCCCAAACCCCGACGGCGCGTCACTCATGCTCACTGCCTCATGACGCGTCACACTCGGCGTTCCCCCACCGCTCACGCTCGCTTCGTTCACTTCACCCGATTTCGCGCCCGCGGTCGCATCCACGTACACCACCACTTCGATGCCTTCATACGGCCCGACGCTGCCCCCAGCGTACGTGCACGGTCCAGACGGCTCAACACATCCGCCGACGATGGGCACCACAAACTGTAGGCTTTGATAGTACTCTTCGGTCTTGACTGCCTTCAAACCTGGCGGGAGCTTGTCCGCGACCGTTATAGGACTGCTCCCGCCAGGCACAGGCGCATCGCCCAGGTTGCTTGCATCAACGACTATCTCCCCGTCGCTTTTGCCTTCCGAGCGCAGCTTATTGGTTGCTTCTTCGCTGGTTCCAGCGGCTTTTTCGACGCCCATTTCTTGCACCGGTTGACCGGCGCGGCCACCGATGAACTTGATCACATAGGTCCACGACGCTTCACCTTTACCCCTCGGACCGCCCGTCACTTCCACATTACCATCACCCCACATCGTTTCGAGACCTTCGCGCAGTTCCTGATCGGACACTTCACTGATAACTTTACTGTTTGGGATAAGGATAGCGTAATTATGTTCTGGAGACCCTGGTTCGGTTTCCCCAAATTCCCGCTCTACTTGCACCGATTTCAGCCTAAATTTGTATATGCGGTGAGCTGCGATCGTCAATTCCTGAACCCCGTCTTCGACCGTGCCCGGTTGGACGTCTGCAGGCCGACCTTCGAAGGACAGATGCCACCACGCCGATCCCGCGAACGCGGGAGCGGCACCGGCGAACATCGTCAGCAGGGCTGCGGCCAGCACACCAAGGATGCTTCTCTCCAGCAGACGCATCATAATCACTTGCTCCCCCTTCGCGACTTCTTCGCATTACCAACCGGGCCGTACACCCGCCTCGCCTGCTTCTCACACATCGCTCGCTTCCCCTTCGGCTTCTTCTTGCAAGCCTCCAACGCTCTCGCGAGCTTTTGTGCGCGCGTCAACGGCTTGGTCTTTGCTTTCACGCCTGCTACGGTTGCCGGCGCGATGTTTCCCGCTCCTGAGAACGTCGCGCTCGACGGCGCCCCATAGATCGATGGCTGCGGGGTCGGCGCAGGCCTGCACGAAGCTTCCGTACTACACGGAGGCGAACCCACCGACGGCACATGACAAGGCACTTCACTCGTACATTCATGCGCGTCGTAGACGACATACGCCTCGCCCGGATCCTGCGAGGACAGTTTCGACGTGGTCAGCAAGAACACATCCCCACCCGTTTCGCCGGCATCCAGGAACGTCGATTCATCCGGTGACGTGCCCGCGGAGAGCAGGCTCACGCACCCACCAGAACGTTCGTTGAACGTGCTGTCCGATATCGCGCAACTGCCGACACCATCGGGCTCGTACTCATACACATCCTGCGTGCCGTCCACGTCCTGCGGCACGAGCGCATCGTTTGAGTTAAAGAACACCCGGCCACTGTCGGACACGTCACGCGACCGACTCGTAATGATCCCACGCAACTCGTTTTCCAAGTCGTTGTAGTGTGGGCCTTCCAAATACGATGCGCCGCTCGGACGCTCACCCGTCGGATTACACGACACGCACGCGAGCCTTCCCGTATCGGCGTCATACACGTACACCTCTGTATCCAGCCCACCACTCACAGCATCACGATTGTCATAGCCCGTCAAACTGCTCGTAGCCCCAAAGGCCAGATATCGCCCGTCCGGAGAGACCACCAGCACCGGCGGGAGCGAACTAAGAAATCCGGGCTGGGATGTGGCTTCGGTCATTCCCGGCACCACACTCGTCGTCCATTCAGGACTGGATTCGTGCAGCACATACCCCGCTTCCCTACCATCCACAACACCCTCGAAATACAGATACGAGCCATCTTCGCTGTGCCCAGCCACAGCACCATTTATATTTATGCCATATACAACCTGCCCCGTGCTGTCGATCTGCACATCCTCGTTGGGAGTCAGATCCGTGATCCTACCATTTTCGACTTCCACCATGAAATAGTGATCTTCCCTGGTGAAGAATACCCGCGACCCATCGCTGCTCACCATCACAAACGCCGCGTCCGACGCGAGCGAGCGAGCTTGATCAGTCGCTATGTTAAGCACGCCGATCCCACCCGCTTCTTCAGCGAAGAAGACACGCCCGTCCGTGATCGCGAGAAAGCCTCCCGGAAGGGCCTCGAGCCGACCCGCCGTCCATACATAGCCATCGTTCAGCACGATCGAGCTCAGATCCGGTGTAACGGCAACGACATGGAGGGGCCCATACGCTTCTTCCAAAATATTGCCACCCGTTTCCTGACCGCCGAACTTGGTTCCCGGTGGCTGCACGTTCGCAGCCGTCACCAACGGCCGATAGCACGAGCTCACACACGCTTCGGTCATTTCCGCGTTCGCGTAATCGGAGCGCAGGTACGGAGTCCGTTCGGTGGCTTCAGGCGAGAGCAACGGATCGAACGCCCACCACGGTTCCACGATGCCGTAGGCCAGGTCGGTCGAGAAGTACTTGTACTCTTCCCCAGCACCAGCTTTAGGCCCAATTACTTTTGTGTCCGGTATATCGATTTCCCGCGAAGACCAACCCGACGGGCCACGCCACGAAAAGACACGATTCCCAGTCGCGTTGCCCTGCGGCTCCAGTTCGATCGGCTTCGACGCGTTATATGTGATCGCGTCGCCATCCGCCGCAGCCTGCAACGGAATTACGTTCGAATCCCTCATGGCGGCGCCTTCGGCTTGCTCGGGCGAGACCAGTTCCCACACGCGACCGTCAGGCAGCTTCAATTCGCCGCCGACCGGCTGCGTCGTGAACGTCTCATCCGGACCCGGCGTCCCGCCGGTCGGGCTCTGCGCGTTTGTCGCCACCACGCGGTAGTGATAGGTGGTGCTCGGCTGGAAGCCCTGGATATGAGCGGCAGCCGACTGGACGCTGTCGCCTGTGCCGGCCAGGCCCGACTCGGGAGTGCTCTGCTCATAGGCCGACGTAGTCCCGTATTCGAAATGGTAGGTGGTTTCAGCGCCACCCGGGTTTATTTCGGCGCCCAGCGTCGCGCTGGTGGACGCGACGTCCGTGGCGAAGTCCCCGAACTCGCTTTCGATCGTGGGCGCCACGGCGGGCGTCGTGAATGTTACGGGCGCGCTCGGGGCGCTGGCTTCTTCCGCCGTGTTGTACGCGAGGAGGCAGAACGTGTACTGCATCCCCGGCAGGAGGCCAGTCACTTCGGCCTTGGCTGCTTCGCCTTTGCCGCCCGCCGCGGCTTTCGCCGGCGTCGATTTTTCCGGCGCTCCTTCAAGCTCGCATTCGGTCGCCGACTGACGGTAGAAGAATTCGTAGGTGCCGGCGTTGCCAGGCGCACCGGGGTTCAGGACGCCATCGAGAGTCGCCGTGGTCGCGGCGATTTCGTTCGGTTTGGGCGCGATCGCTTCCGGGGTTTCCGGGGGGATCGCGGTCGTGAAGGGCACCGCCGGACTGGGGGTCTTCCCTTCATTGTCTTCCGCCACCAGGCAGACCGCGTATTCGGTGCCGGCGGTAAGACCCGTGACCGTTTCAGAGAAAGATTCCGGTTCCAAACCGAAATACATGCCCGCCGAAGGGGGAGCCAACACTTCGCCGGCGCCTTTGCATTCGTCTTCGGCTTTGGTCGATGGCCTGTAAACGAACTGATAGGTGCCGGCTTCGAGGGGGAACGCCGCCGCCAGGGGGTTCACCACGCCGTGGAAGATCGCTTCGGTCGCGTGCACAGGGGTTTCGACCGAGACCTCCGGGGGTTCCGGGGCAGCAGCGAGGGCCGGGGCGCTCATCAGCGCCAGGGCGCCGATGGTTGCGGCGAGAATCGCAAGGGTCGGCCCAAGACAGCTGATCTTGGGCGCACCACTCCCTTGACATGCATCCAAGCGAGCACGCCGACCGACACCGAGACGGTGAAGGAGGGACGCGAGGATATGGCTTGGATTGCTCACTTGGGTGCCTTTCTTGGGGTGGTTATGACGGAAAGCTTCTGAAGGACCGACCTGCTCGAGCGGGGCATATCCATCACGCCGCATCCCGCTCTTGCGTGCTGTGCACACGGATGCTCCGCGCGACCTGCTCGCCCCTCGCGGTGAGCGTCCAGGCGTTCGGCTCGCCCTTCGCGTGCCCCTGGCCCGTATTGGCGAGTAGACCGATGCGCTCGAGGCGCGACAAGAGCTTCGAGATCTGTCCCGGGTCGATAACCCCCGCGTACTCGCCGATCATGCGGTTGCTGGGATTGGATCCCCGCCCACCCAGCTCGGCGACGCCCTCCAATACCCGCGCGGTGCGGTATGTCAGGCGCATCCTGAGCCCCTCCAACGGGTCGCCGGCCGCCGGGGCGGACATCGCGGAGGTGCCTGGTGCGCCTGGCGGGGATATCGGCACCGAACGGGCCTGCTCGCGGCGCGCCGCCGCCGGCCCGAGGTACGGCAGCACGATCATCGCCATCAGCTCGCCCAACAGGCCCATCAACGGCCTGCGCTCCCCCCGCAACAACCTCGCGTAGACGATCGAGAACGCCGCGCCGACCAACCCCTCTGCCGTCAGTGGGGTGCACTCGGCGCCGCGATGGCCCTCACTGCGGCCCTCGTCGATCACTCCCGCTACGCCGGCGAGGAGCTCCTCGCGGCGCTCCAGCACCCGCGGGCCGCCGCGCAGTGCTTGCACGACGCAGACCCGCGCCAATGCCGGCTCGCGGTCGAAGAACCCAAGGATCGCCGCCAATCCCATGCGGACCCGCTCACGCCACTGCAGGTCGTCCAAACCGGCCGCGTCGAGCTCCGCGGTGACCAGGCCGACCACGTCCTCCAGGACCGCGATCAGGCACTCCTCACGGTTGGCGAATAGCTCGTAGAAGGTGCGCCGCGAGACGCTCGCGCGCCGGGTTATATGGCCGACGGTCGTCTGCGCATACCCCAGCTCCTCGATCGCGTTGACCGCGCCCGCGATCAACCTCGAGCGCTGGATCTCGATCAGCTGGGCGCCGTCGGTGCCGCGGTCCGGGGCGTGGGGCCGCGTTCTTACACGCGCGCGCGAGGGCATCACGAAGCCCTCCCCGCGGGTAGGGCTTCGGGCGCTTGTCGATGGAGGCTTCTAGAGGCTAGGCCAGAGAGTGAAGAGAGAGAGAGAGAGAGAGAGATGCATCAGACCGCTGATGCATCTAGCAAGACGCCCACGTTGGGCGACAGGCATCCCCGTCACGTTATTCCCTCTCAAAACCACGCTGATTCCACTCCTCACCATTCGAGACGATGGTCCCTCTCCCGAACATCAGACCCTGCTAAGCGCTTGATGTCAACCGCAAGGTGCGTCGACCCAAACCCGACCCTATGTCTGCCAGGCACCCCATAGGGATGACCTTGACAATGGCAAGCGTACACGAACCGCTTACGCTTGTCAATACCTAGACGGAGGGTCTGCCTCGGCTCGGCGACGTGGTGTCCTTGCTCCAGCGAAGGGCCTGGTCGTGGCCCAGCTCGGCTCCCCGGCGGAGCGTCAGCGCGGGCGGCTCTCGCCCAGGGCGCGCAGGCGATCGATGATTCGTGGCTTGGCTCTGCGATAAGCGCCAAGGTTCAGGCGCTCCGTCGCAGCGAGGATCGCGACGATGTGCGGCGCCCCGTCGGAGGGCTCGTTGCGGTAGACGAGCCGGAAGCGAGGCTTGCCCGTCCAGTCGTCTCGGTCGAACGGGATGCGCCGGCAGTCAGCGAGCTCCTCGAGGCCCCGGCGAGCTCGCATCTGCGCTCCGAGCCACGGATTCTCTTTGAGCTCGCCGGCAAGCCGCAACGCAGCTCGCGCTGCCTCACGATCGCGTTCGGCCAGCTCCACGAAGTCCCCGCGTGCGCTTGGCAGCACGAGAACCTGGTAGCTCATCCCGCGCGCTGGAGCTCCGCATGCGTGAAGCCGAGCTCGTGAATCACATCGTCGATCGGGATACCCTGGGCACTCGACTCGCCGGCGCGCTCACGCAACAGTAGGGCGAGCGCGAGATCCTCGGCCTCTGCCTCGAGCCGCTCGATTCGCTGCACCGCGGCAAGCGCGTCGAGTTCTGGGATCAGCAGCGCCCCGCCCTGGCGGCGGGGCCCGATGCCATAGGCGTTGTCGAGCAGGCCACTCGACGGCTTGCGCCGGCGCCGCATCGCGTCGACCAGCTTCGGCAGCCTGGTCCGAGCCTGGTCGGTGCCAAGCTGACGCTCCAATGGAAGTCCCAAACCGCTGCGCATAGCGAACCCCAAGTCGTACGAGTTCTCGTCCGAACAGCGTAGCACGAGGCGGTCGCTATCTGGCGCTTTTGTCGCAGCTACGCCGCCTTGTTCAGCCACGGTGCCTTTGTTCGGCCACAGTGCTTTTGTTCAGCCACAGTGCTTTTGTTCAGCCACGGTGCTTTTGTCCCAGCTACGCCGCCAGTCGCAGCACGGGCCTCCTCGTACGAGGCTCGCCGCCGTAGCACCGACGTAGCCATGGTTTCGGTCTGGTCTACCGCCTGCGCTCGGCGACTACCACGCGCTTAATGCCTGCCAGATCGCGCTCGGTGCGCACCGCTGGGAAGCCGGCTGCGCGCACGAGCTCGCATACCGGGTCGGCCTGGCCGGCGCCTACCTCCAGGGCCGCCAGGCGGATATGGTCTCGCTCGGCGAGCTGGGCTATCAGGCGCCGGATCGTGTCCAGACCATCATCGCCGGCGAACAGGGCTTCTTCGGGCTCGTGGCGGAGGATCTCCGGGGCGAGCGTTCTGCGCTCGGATTCGGCCACATACGGGGGGTTGCTCAACACCGCGTCAAACTCGTCGGGGACGTCGTCCAATAGGTCGGAGCGCAGCCATGCGACATCCAGGCCGAGCTTCGCTCCGTTCTCCCGCGCCAGATTGAGCGCCTGCTCGCTGACGTCGCTGCCGGTCACGTTCAGGTCATTGCGCTCGTGCTTGAGCGCCAGTGCCACCGCTCCGCTGCCGGTGCCCACGTCGAGCACGCATGTGGCCTCTGGCAGGGATAGGCCGACCTCCACGAGCAGCTCCGTCTCGGGGCGCGGGATCAGTGCGCGGTGGTCCACCTTCAGCTCTATGTGACGGAAGCCCCGTCGGCCCGTGATGTAGGCGACCGGCTCGCGCCCCACCGATCGGCGGCGTACAGCATCCTGATATCGGCGCACCGCGGGGCCCTCCACCGTCAGCTCGCGATCTATATATAGGCGCGCGCGGTCGATATCCATTGCGTCTGCGAGCAATACCTCCGCGTCCAAGCGCGGGGTCTCCACGCCTGCCGCGGTCAGGGCCGTGATCGCGCCCTCCAGTGCGTCCCGCACCGCGACACCCCGCCTCACCATTGCGCGGGGCCCCTGCACGCCCCTTCGGAATGCGCTGCGAAAGCCCGCCGGCGGCCCCGGAGGGGGGCCGCCCATCCCAACCCCTCCCCACCGCCGGTGTGATCCACGCTCACGCCGCTGTCTGCGCCTGCAGGCGTCGGCGCTTCTCGTCCGACTGCAACGTCTCTGTGAACTCCTCCAACTCGCCTTCCAACACCTGGTCGAGGTTGTGCGTCGTCAGCTTCACGCGGTGGTCGGTCACGCGCCGCTCGCCGTAGTTGTACGTGCGGATCTTCTCCGCGCGGTCGCCCGTGCCGACCTGCGCTCTGCGGTCCGCGGCGAGGCTCGCCTGCTGCTCGGCGAGCGCCCGCTCGTAGAGGCGCGCGCGCAGTACGCGCATCGCCTTCTCGCGGTTCTGCAGCTGGGACTTCTCGTCCTGCATCGCGACCACCACCCCCGACGGCTTGTGCGTGATCCGCACCGCGCTGTCGGTCGTGTTGACCGACTGGCCGCCCGGGCCCGTCGAGCGGTACACGTCGATCTGCAGGTCGTTCGGGTCGATCTCGACCTCGACCTCCTCGGCCTCCGGCAGCACCGCGACCGTCGCCGTCGAGGTGTGCGTGCGGCCCTGGGACTCCGTCGCGGGGACGCGCTGCACCCGGTGCGTGCCGCCCTCGAACTTGAACACCGAGTACGCGCCCTCGCCCTTGATCGCAAACGTGTACTTGCCCTCGCCCGCCTCCAGCGGTTCGGCCTGCAAACCGCGGCGCTCCGCATAGCGGCTCAGCATCCTGTAAATGTCGCCCGCCCACAGCCCCGCCTCATCGCCGCCCGCGCCGCCCTGGATCTCGACGATCACGCCCTTCTCGTCGTTCGGGTCCTCCTCGACCATCGCGAGGCGGATCTCCTCCTCCAGCCGCTCGATCCGCTCGCGCGCGCCCGTCAACAGCTCACGCACCTCCGCGTCCTCGCCATCCTCGCTCAGCAGCTCCTCGGCGCCGGCCGCATCGTCCTGCGCGCGGCGCCACTCCGCCGCCAGCTTCGCCGCGGGCTCCAGGCGCCGGTACGCGCGCCCGGCCTCCGCGTAGCGCTGGCGGTCGCTGATCACCGCGGGGTCGGTGAGCTGGGCGCCGAGCTCGGCGAAGCGCGCTTCGATCTGCTCTACGAGGTCTTCGATCATGCGCCCAGTCTATGGGCACCCGTCGAACGGGCTTTACTTCTTGCGCTTGCGCTTCTTCCCGTGGGAGTGCTTCTTCGCCTTCATCGCCTTGTGCTTCGAGCAGCCGGTGACGCTGATCTTCGTGCTCTCGTGGATTTCCGCGCCGTTCTGCCCGATGAATTCGGTCGGCATCGACAGCTTGTCCTTGCAGAGCGTCCCGTTCGCCGCGAGCGCCGAGTACTTCCCCTCGGGCAACGTCAATTCGAACGTCCCGACCGGGACGTCGGGGACCGTCTTGAACGTGCTGCTCGTAATACCCGCCTTCGAGATGAACGTGTTCCCGACGAGATCCACGTGGGTCCCATACCCCTGCAGCACGATGATCAGCGTCGGGAACGCTTCTCCACCATGCGACACGAAGTACGCGGGGCCTTCCAACGGGACCGGCAGCACCGGCGTCGTCGCTGTCGCGTGCCCGACGATCGACGCCGGCGGGCACCCCGCGGGGTTCGATTCGAACTGCGCCGCCGTACAGGCCTTTTGCAATGTCGTCAGGCGGGAGGGGAGCTGCTTGGGGAGTTCGACTTTGACCATCGCGATGTTCGCGTCGAACGGCCCCTCGGGGTAGCTCAGGTGCACGTGCAGGCTCGCCCCGTTTTCCCGCGAGGTCTTCCCCGACGTCGAGACCGCGAACTTCGGGTCGAACGCTAACCGCGCACAGTTCGTCACCTGGAAGGAGCTCGAGACCGCGGCCTGGGCGCCTTCGGTGCTGCCCAGGACCCCATCGATCGCCATTTTGTTGCAGTTCGTCGGGTTGAACGTGAACTTTTCGCGGCTGACCGTCACGTTCACGCGCTGGATCTGCAACGGGATGCCATCCAGGATCGTCGGCAACGGGTCGCTCACGATCCGCAGCGCCGCGGTATGCGGATCGACGAAGATCGCCGCGCGCACAATCACGGGTTTCCCTTCATCCAGAACGAACGGTCCCGCCGCGGCGGGGTTGACGATCGACAGGCCGTACGCCCCGCCACCGTAAGCGGTCGTGAGGTAGACCTTCCCGCCGGTGACCGTGAACGGGTCGCTGCCGAGGCCGGCGCTGACGACCGTTTCCCCGATCAAGCTTTCCGGCCCACAGGTCCCCTGCGCGGCCTGGGGTTCCCCGCAGAGCTTCGTGTTCGAGAGCGTCCCCAGCAACCCCGGCGGCATCCGCATTTCCACCCGGCTGAGCGTCTGGTCGCCGTCGGGGCGGCTCATCGTCAGCGTGAACGGCGTGAACGCCCCCGCCTCGATGTTCGTCGAGCCGGCCTGGAACCCCGGCGTGAACGGCGGCGGATCAGAGCACGCCGCGCCATTCGGACCGGAGGTGATCTGGAAGCTCGTCGCCGGCGTCACCGACGGGCCACCCGACCACGGCGCGAACACCGCTTCCGTCCCATAGCTCCCGCACAGCTGTGGGGTCGTCAGGGGTGCTCTCTCGGTCCCGAAGAATTCGAGCTTCAGGTCGCTGAACGGCAGCTGCGGGGTGTTTTCGAACGTCGATACGAGCTGGCCCGTCACCGGGTTCGGCGTGACCTTCCCCGCGACCTTGATCACGACACCCGCCTGTGGTTCTTCAGCGACGAGATACAGCGCGAGCAGCGATTCAAACGGGTTTTCCGGCGGGGCACCCGTCAGCGGACTGTAGTTCTGCGGCGCCGCCAGGTACACCTGGCCTTCTAGTTCGCCTTCCAGTAGCGGCGTCTTGATCCGCACGTTCGCGACCTTCGAGGCGTCCGGGCACGACGGCTTCCCCGGCGTGAACCGCAGATTCCCCGGGGTGCTCTCTTCCGGGAGATACCCGATCTCTTCATTCGAGCACGCCTGCAGACCATCCGAGGCGCTCGGGCTAAGCTGCACACCCGCAGGCAACGTGACCGTCGTGTCCTTCACGTCGGCCTCCGCGAGCCCCACCGGGTTCAGGATCGATTCCTGCGGGACATGCAGATCGACGTTCAACCCCGTCGGGGTGCTCCCCGCGGTCCCGTCCGGTGTCACACTGATCGACGGGCTGAAGTCCAGTTTTTCACAACCCTGCACTTCGGGCATCGACACGCTCTTCGAATCGAAGACGCCCGGTTCCTCCCAATCATCGACGCTGAGCTTCGCCGTGCGCGGCACCCCACACGACGTCGGATTCGTCAACAACGGCAACACCGGCGTCTGCGTCGAACACCCCGACGTACCCGCGCCTTCCTGTTCAAGACCAGGGAAACCTCCTCCTCCAAAGGCTTCGCGTTCGAATTCGTCTTCAGCCAAACCACCTTGGTAGCCACCAACTTCTCCCCCAGTACACGTTCCGCGCAGAGCGTTATGACGCGGGTCGGCGGGCACACCCCATATCGTCACCTTGTTCGCATACACCGCCGCGGCCTGGCTGATATCCGACACATTCGTCGTCAGACCATAATCCCCACCCGTCCGCACAGAAGTCTCCAGAAAAGCAGGCACTTCCCCGGCCACCTTGAAACCAAAGTCTGCCGCCACACCCGTCGGAGGCACCAAGTTATAAACCGGGTCGCTCGTTTCATGGATTGGCACCGCCCCAAACGCAAACTTGAAGTTAGTGACGTAGGTAGTCGCCACCCCGACCACCGTTTCATTCGGACACGAATCCGAGCCAAATTCTACGAACGTTTGGTAGCTGCACTTCGGTGTGGCGTTTGGATCCCCGACGAACCCTGGTGGCAATTCGAGCGCGATGTCCTTGAGGTCGCCTTCCGGGACAGACAAAGGATGTTCTTCTCCTTCGACTTCGACCGGTTTTGGGTTGTTCAACATGAAGGTCGTCGTCAGCCCGTAGGGGTGCGAGCCGGCCTGCACGTCCTGTGACCCGCTCTGGTTATGCGCCGAGATCGCGAACTTCTGCAACCCAAACGCGCCCATCGCGGGACCAGCGGACACGAGCATCGCCATGAGCAGTGCGGGCACAAGCAACAGGGAACGTCTCTGTAATATACGCATGTTTACTTGCTCCCCTTACCGTGGATTGACTTTTTAGCCCTCTTGGCCGTAGGCTTCTTTACGCACCTGCCCCTCCTCTTGACAAAGCCCTTCCTGCACCTCGCGGGCCTGGCCTTTGGTTTCACCGCAGGTGCCGCTGCTGCTCCTGGGGCGAGGTTACCGGCACCGGAGAACGTCGCGCTCGCGGGAGCGCCGAACACCCCGGACTGGGACGTCGGCGGCGGCTTGCACGAATCCCCGTTATCGCATGGCGGCGCGGAGGCCAGCGCAGGGAACCCACCTCCGACCCGCGCGTCATACACGTCGACACGATTATCCCGATCCTGCGGCACAAGCTGATCCGCCGTCGCGATGAACACATCGTTCCCGTTGGCGCTCGCATCCAGCAAAAACGATTCATAGGCGCCCGCCACATCAGAGATCGGATAGACGCGACCGTCCTCGTACTCATACACATTCAGCCGGCCGTCGCTGGCATGCGGCACAAGCGCATCGGCGCTCTGAAAGAACAAGCGACTGCCGTCTTCGGAGAAGTTACGCCGTCGATGCTCAGGAAGAGGCCTATATTGTTCGCCGAGGCTCGACGGGCCGACCGGCCGCGCCCCATCCGGATTGCACGACACGCACACCAGGCTACCCGTAGACGCATCATACAAATAGACCTCCGTACACCTACTGGAAATCTTTGAACCGTTCACCCCGCCATAGACCGTGCACTCTTCCGATCCCGCCGGTTCGTTGTCATAGCCCGTCAGGCTCTGCTCCGAGACGAACGCCAAGCGCGTCCCATCCCTCGACACCGCGGAACTATCGTTGTCATACCCGTGAACCCCCCAGTCCGTTTCATCGCCTGATTCCCTGTGCACTCCATCACCCGCGGCGAGCGTAGCGATGAACACTGGTGCGCTGCCGTCGGAAGAGACATAGAGGTTATCCGCACCCGCGACCGCGCCTTTGGCCAGGGCGCCCTCGGCGACGAAATACACGTACGAGCCGTCTTCTGAGACCTGCACCACGCCCTGCACCGCGGCGCCATTCGCATCGGACCTATCTACCGTCAGATCGGTCAGCCTGCCGTCTTCCAGGTCGTATTCGTACAGGTTCGCCGCACCATCCGCTGGGCCCGTGTACGCATCTTCGGTCAACTCCGCGTCACTGCTGAAGAACACCTTCGAACCATCCGCGCTCGCACCCCAATACCGCGCGCCCCGAGGCCCGTTTGGATCGGGCACCGCGCGTTGTGATGCCGAGACATCCACCGTGCAAGCATCGGTAGGCACGGCGCATTCACCACCGGCATTGAGCGGACTCTGAGGCTGTCCGGTGTTCTCGCGCACATACAACTCCCCTGTACCTCCTTCATTAGTAAAGAACACGCGCGAGCCATCAGCGGAAACCGCGTTCCATACGTCTGCATCGTGTTCAGAGCCCAGGCCCTGGTAAGCCGTGGATCCTTCGTAGAACGCTGATCCCGACGAGAGGATAACTCATTGGTTCGCCGCTGTTGGTGACGCTCACACCGACTACCTCACCATCTATCCACTCATACAGCTGGTATTTGTTACAGACATCGTAAAAAACCACGTGGCTGAGATCGGTGGACGTGCCCGCAAAAGAAGTCAAGGGTTGAAGATATTCGGATGAGCGATAGGGTAGGCATTCTCTTCCTTCGGGTAGCAGAGGAACGTTTGACACCCACTGGTAGGAGCCACTGGAAAAATTGGTAACGTACGTCTCAAACTGTCCCGCGGGAGCTTCGCTGGTCAGCGCAGCCTCGGTGAACATGACTCCCTTCGAAAGTTCCGGCGTGAAAGCCATATTTTCGTAGGGAGATGTAAACGGGAGGATATTATACTCATTGAAGGGTGGTGTGATCGACTGCGTCGACCAGCCATCCGGCCCACGCCGAGAAAGAAACTGATTACTGAACTGCGCGCCAACCGGGCCCGCGAAAGAGCCAGCGGACGTAAAGACGACCGCTTCACCCGACACAGAAGCACGACTCTGGTCTGTTTCAAACCCCGGGTCGGTCGCGTCGTTGCCGCCCTTTTCGACTGGCGAGACCATCTCATACGCCCGGCAGTCCGGGAGCCCAAGCCCGTAGGGCTGTTCGGAGCGCAACTGTTCGTTGGGGCAGCTCTGCCCCGGAGCGGAGCCGGGGGCGATGGGGGTTGTGAGGGTTTTGCCGGGACCGTCGAACGTTTCGATTTCATCGACCGCGACGACACGGTAGTAGTAGGTGGCGCCCGGCTGCAGGCCCTTCAACCGCACGCTGACGAGCACGGGACTCGTACCCGCGCCGATCCCTTCGCTCGGGACCGGCAGACTCGTACCGTGGGGAGCGCTCGATGTGTACGGCGTCGTGTCGTATTCGAAGTGGTAGCTCGTGTTGGATTCGTTGGGGTCGATACTCGCCTGCAGCGTCGCCGCGGTCGCTTCGACGGTAGAGGCCTGCTCTTCGGTGATCCCGGCCCCGTGGGTCGTGAACGTCACGGGAGACCCGACGGCCGTTTCGCCCGCAGCGTTACGCTCCAGCAGGCAGAACGTGTACTGCGTGCCCGGCTTCAGGCCCGTCAGTTTCACCGGGGGCACGACTTCTTTTTCGATCCCCGGGGCGATACCCGCGGGTTCGGGGGCCGCGCTTTCCCCTTCGCACTGCGATCCGGACGCCCTATATAGGAACTGGTATTCACCCGCTGCGCCCGGAGCGTTCGGGTTCAGGACGCCTCCTTCGAGCGTCGCCGTGGTGACGGTGACCGCGCTCGCCTCGCCGGTTTCCGGGGTTTCCGGGGTTTCCGGGGCCGCGGCCAGGGCCGGCGCGGTCATCAGGGCCAGGGTGCCAAGCGTGGCGGTGAGAGTCAGGAGGACTAGCCCGAGACGGCTGATTTTGGGCGCACCACTCCCTTGATATGCACCCAAGCGAACACGCCGACCGACACCGAGACGGTGCAGGAGGGACGCGATGATATGGCTTGGATTGCTCACTTGAGTGCCTTTCTTGGGGTGGTGATCACGGAAAACTTTTGGAGGGATCGACCTGGTCACGGGGCCATGGGCATCACGCCGCCTCGCGCTGGTTGGGGCTGTGCACGCGGATATTGCGGACGACCTGCTCGCCCTTCGCGGTGAGCGACCAGGCGTTCGGCTCGCCCTTCGCGTGCCCCTCGCCCGTATTCGCGAGCAGACCGACACGCTCCAGGCGCGCCAACAGCTTCGAGATCTGCCCGGGGTCGATGACCCCCGCGTACTCGCCGATCATCCGGTTGCTCGCGCCCGGATGCTCGGCGACACCCTCCAACACCCGCGCGGTGCGATAGGTCAAGCGCATCCTGACCCCACCCAAGGGGTCGCCGGCGGCCGGCGCGGCCTTCACGGGGGCGTCCTCGGCCGGGGACGTAAGGGGCGCAGAGCGGGAGTGCTCGCGGCGCGCCGCCGCCGGCCCGAGGTACGGCAACACGATCATCCCCATCAGCTCGCCCAGTAGGCCCATCAATGGCCTGCGCTCCCCCCGCAACAGCCTCGCGTAGACGATCGAGAACGCCGCACCGACAAGTCCCTCCGCCGTCAACGGCGTGCACTCCGCGCCGCGGGGACCCTCGAAGCGGCCCTCGTCGATCGCCTCGGCCAGGCCCGCAAGGATCGCCTCGCGGCGCTCCAACACCCGCGGGCCGCCGCGCAGCGACTGCACCACGCAGACCCGCGCCAACGCCGGCTCGCGGTCGAAGAACATGAGGATCGCCCCAAGGCCCGTACGGACCCGCTCGCGCCACGGGAGATCCTCCAGGCCGGCCGCATATAGCTCCGCGCCGAGCAGGCCGATCACCTCCTCCAATACCGCGATCAGGCACTCCTCGCGATTGGCGAACAGCTCGTAGAACGTGCGCCGCGAGACGCTAGCGCGCGAGGTTATGTGGCCGACCGTCGTCCGCACATATCCCAGCTCCTCGATCGCATTGACCGCGCCCGCGATCAATCTCGAGCGCTGGATCTGAATCAGCTGGGTGCTCTGGGTGCCGCGGTCCGGGGCGTGGGGGCCCCTCGATACCCGCGCGCGCGGGGGCATCAGGCCGCCCTCCCCGCGGATGGGGCTTCGGGCGCGGGTCGATGGGGGCGATTAGAGGCTAGGCCAGAGAGTGAAGAGAGAGAGAGAGAGAGAGAGATGCATCAGACCGCTGATGCATCTGGCAAGACGCCCATGTAGGGCGACAGACATCCCCGTCACGTTATTCCCTCTCAAAACCACGCTGAATCCACTCCTCACCGTTCGAGACGATGGTCCCTCTCCCGAACATCAGACCCTGCTAGCGCTTGATGTCAACCGCAAGGCGCGTCGACCCAAACTCGACCCTATGTCTGTCAGGCACCCCAGAGGGATGACCTTGACAATGGCAACCGTACACGATCCGCTTACGCTTGTCAATACCTAAACGGTGTTTCTACACGACACCATGCCTGGGAGGCGCGCAAGCGCCTGACGGCGGGTCGTGCCCCAGCTACGGGCGAGTCGCCTGGGGTTGCGTATGAGCTACGTCGAGCACGGCGACGTCGTACCGGCGGATCGCCTCGTCGGCGGTCGCGAGCGTTAAGCCCTCGACCCGCGCCTGGGCGACGAGCATCCGGTCGAAGGGGTCTCCGTGCAGCGGCGGCAGCCGCCCCGCCTCGCGCGCGTGCTCGAAGCTGATTGCAAGCGGTTGGAACCCCGACTGCTCCACGAGTCCCGCCACGTCTTCGGGCGCGTGCAGCCTGTTGAGCGCCCGCTTAATCTCGATCTCCCAAACGGTCGCGGCACTGACGAAAACCGCATCGGCCCCATCCTCGATCGCGGTCTGCGCATCGCGCTTCAGGCTCCCTGCCGCCGCCCAGATCAGGGTGTGGGTGTCGAGCAGCAGCCTCACTCTCCAGCGCCTTCGAAGCCCCTCTGGATCTCCGCGGGCAGCGGGTCGTCGAAGTCCTCGCTCATCCACACCCTGCCGGCCCAGAGCCCGAGCCTGCGGGGCCTGCGCTCCTCGATCGGCACGAGCCTCGCCAGCGCATGGCCGTTGCGCGCGATCACGATCTCCTCCCCCTGCGCGGCGCGCTCGGCCAGTCGCGACAGGTGCGTCTTGGCCTCGTGCATGTTGTAGACCCTCGCCATGGCTTAGTCCAGCTTAGCAGTAGCCGGTGTCCCAGCTATGCACGCCGTCGGCGGGGTTCCTCACCGGCCAGGAGCAGCCCACACAAGCCGCGTTAGACTCCTCGTCATGCACACGCTCGTGCTTGATCCGGCGCCCGCCGAGTTCGAGGCGCTGCTGGAGCGCCGCCGGCGACTTGGGATCGATCGCTTTGACGAAGTGTGGGAAGGTGTGCTGCACGTGGTACCCGCACCGCACAGCGCGCACGGCAAGCTCGACCGGCGGGTCACCCGACTGCTGGACGCGCCCGCGCAGGCCGCCGGCCTGGAGGCCAGCGGGCCGGTCAACATCGGGAGCCCCGAGGACTACCGCGTCCCCGACGCCGCGCTGCTGCGACCCGGGCCGGACGACGTCTACCTGCCGAGCGCCGCGCTCGTGGTCGAGATCGTCTCCCCCGGCGACGAGACCTGGGCCAAGCCGCCTTTCTACGCCGCCCACGGCGTCGAGGAGTTGCTGATCGTCGATCCGCGGGAGCGCACCGTCCACTGGCTTGCCCTGCGGGATGGCGGCTACGAGCCGGTGGAGCGCAGCGGGCTGATCGACCTCGGCACCGCGCAGCTGGCCGCGGGGATCGAGTGGCCGTAGGCAGCCTGGCTCGCCTACCTGCCGGCGCGCTCGGTGAGCCGCTTGAGTGTGGCGATGCCCTCCTCCGCCTGCTTGCGTAGGGCCGGCAGTTCGCGCCAGGCCTGTTCGCGGATCTCCCGACGACGCCTCCCCTCCGGGGTGATCTGCTCGACAGGTACGGTGGAGCTTGAGCTCTTGGCAAATTGCAGAATCATGATGCTCATTGTATGCGTTTCGGCGGCTGCTTCGCAAGGGTCAGGTAGTCTTCGATCACTTTGAGCCGCCGCTCGTGCGCGTCGACCGTCACGGCCGACGCTGCAAACTCATCCTCGTACTCGACGTTGCCGAACTTGATCGGGAAGCGCCCGTGCAGCGCGCGCCAGCCGACCAGCCAGACAGCGCCCAGAGCCGCCAGTACAGCGCTCGCCCGCTCCACGTGCAGGAGCAGCGTCCATCCAAGCGCCGCACCTGGCAGCTTGGCCGGGCTGCCGTACGCAACACTGCCGATCAACGCCAGCCCGAAGACAACCACGGGGGTAATCGCCTTGGTCTTGTAGCCCATGCTCCCAAAGCTACTCAGCGCCTGCGATGGAACGCTGCACCGGGAGGGACGGCGTTGTCCCAGCTACGCCGCCAGCCGCAGCACGGACCTCAAGTTGTACGGCTCTTGCTCGAGAATGGCTGCAGCGATATCCCAGCTACGCCGCCAGTCGCAGCACGCACCTACTCGTACAAGGCTCGCCGCCGTAGCACCGACGTACCCAGGGTTTCGGTCCGCTTCATACCCACGCGGGTCGCAAACGGCGTGGGGTCTTGTTCTTACCGGTACGGAATTGGGCGCGCTTACGCCACGACCTCGACGCCGACGAGGTCGGCCGCGCTCAGCTCGCCTGGGGTCTCGTGCTCCAGGACCGCCTTCAAGGCCGCGATTGCGACCGCGAGCTGGCTGAGGTCGGGCTCGCGGGTGGTCAACAGCTGCAGCTTCAGCCCCGGCCACATCAGCGCTCGCACCCAGCCGCGGCGGCGGTTGCGGCCGGCGAACTTGATGATCTCGAAGGAGATTCCGGCGATCAGCGGGACGCCGAGGATGCGCGTTGCCACGAGCCAGTACCAGGCTGGCAGGCCGATCGGGGCGAACACGAAGATCGCCACGATCATCACGATCAACAGAAAGCTCGTCCCGCAGCGCGGGTGCAGCCGCGAGAAGCGCTGCGCGTTCGTCGGCGTGAGGTCGAGCTGCGCCTCGTAGCAGGAGATCGTCTTGTGCTCCGCGCCGTGGTACTCGAACACCCGGCGCAGGTCGCGGATGCGCGAGAGCAGCAGCATGTAACCGAGGAAGATCGCCGTGCGCACGAGGCCCTCGATCAGCCAGAAGAGCACCGAGGAGCCGCCGAGCTGGCCCTTGATGAGGCTCACGAGCCCCACCGGGATCAGGAAGAACAGCCCGATCGCGAAGACGATCGCCACCACCACCGTCCCCGCCCAGATCGCCCCCGGGATCTCCTGGGTCTCCTTCTCGCCCTCGCCGTCGCCCTCGCTCTCGGGCAGCTGCGCGTTCGCGGAGACCCCCAGCGCGCGGAAGCCGATCGCCATCGACTCTCCGAGCGCCACCACGCCGCGCACGATCGGCAGGCGCAGCAGGCGGTGGCGGCGGATCGGGGAGCTCAGCTGGAAGCTCGTCACCTCGATCTCTCCCAGCGCCGCCTCCTCGGGGTCGAGGCCGCCGTGCTCGAGCTGCTCGGTGCTCGGCTTGCGCACCGCCACCGCCCAGTTGGAGACCCCGCGCATCATCACGCCCTCCAGCACCGCCTGGCCCCCGAGCGGGGCGTCGCGCTGGGCGATCAGCTCGCCGTCCTCGGCCGGCGCATAGGCGGCCTCGGCCTCCTCGCCGGCTCGGCGCGCGACCGTTCTGCGCTCGGCCACGGGCGGCGTCGCCGTGGACGGACCGGCGAGCGCGCGCGAGGACATCGCTACTCGGGCGGCGTCTGGCTCTGTGCGCCGGCGCCCGCCTCGGCCGCGAGGGCAGCGGTGGGCTGTGCGCCCTGAGCCTGGCGCACGCGGCTCTTGGCCACCCGGCGCTGGAAGCGCTCCACGCGCCCGCCCGTGTCCACGAGCTTCTGGCGGCCCGTGTAGAAGGGGTGGCAGTTGGAGCAGACCTCCACGTGCAGCTCCTCGCGGGTGGCCCGCGTGGCGAACTCGTTGCCGCACGTGCATCTCACGTGGGCCAGCACATAGGTGGGGTGGATCGCGGTCTTCATGCTTCAGGCATTGTAGCGGCGGGCTGCCGGCAGATGGGGGTGCGCCGCGAAGTGGTCCTGAGAACGTGGTCCCGTTCGTCGAGCCAGCGGTACTGCACCAGCGCGCGGAAGGCCGCCGGGGCGGGCAGGTCGGTCACCTGCCGCACGTACTTGTAGATCTTCAGCCCCACTTCAGAGCGCTGCCACGTGCCGGGGCCGGCGGCGGCGAGCGTGTGGAAGCCCGGTTCGCCAGGGTCGTGCTCCTGCACGACGATCTCCATCGCCATCCGGTGGGCGCCCGGGAGTGTTTCCATCTGGCCGGTGAACGTGACCGAGCGGCCGGACTGGCTGGCCGCCGTGACGCACTGTTCGACGTTCGCGCTCACCGCCGGTGCAGGGGTCGTCGTGCCCGCTCCGGGGAGCGCCGCCATCAACGCCACTGTGCTCAGCGGCCATGGATAACATCGATTTCGACATCGCCCCCCACTAACACCCCGAGAGCCGCTCTTGTTGCGCAAACGGGCGCTCAGAGGATCTGATAGAGGGGGCCGTCGCCTCCCTCGGGAGTCGTGAGGCGACCGCCCTTCGCGGTGATCGCGCCGCACTGCACGCAGTTGGTGTAGTTGACAATAACGTCCACGACACCGTGCTCGGGGGCGTCCTCGGGGATCTCGTAGACGCCCGCGGGGCACATCCAGCGCCACGTTTCGGCGAGCTCGCGGGGGACGTGCTTCTGCACGCGAATGTGGTTGGGGGCGTCGTCGCGGGTGGCGTTGCCGGTGATGAACACCGAGGAGAGCTTGTCGAAGGTGTACTTGCCGTCGGGCTTGGGGTAGGAGTCCCGGGTCTTGCCGATGAACATCGGCTTGGCGTCGTTGCGGTGCAGCGCCCAGCGCCCGCCGGGGAAGCGGCCTTTGGTGGCGATCATCAGGCCGACGAGCGGCATTCCGCGGAGGAAGCCCTTCTGAAACGGCTGGCGCGCGTTGCGCTGCTCCCACAGGTCTTTGCCGATGATCGAGTCCTCGACCACCTGCTCGTAGTTCTCGAAGGACGGCTCGCCGCGCTTGAGCGCCGCGTAGATCGACTCCGCGGCGAGCATCCCGGACTTGATTGCGTAGTGGACGCCCTTCAGCGACACGAGGTTCATGATGCCCGCCGCGTCGCCGACGAGCACGGCGCCGGGCATCGAGAGCTTCGGCATCGCCCAGTACCCGCCGGCGGGCAGCGCCTTGGCGCCCCACGCGATGCGCTCGCCGCCCTCGAGCACGTCTTTGAAGAGCGGGTGCAGCTTGATCTGCTGGAGCAGGTCGTGCGCAGAGGTGGTGGCGTCGGCGTAGTCGAGGTCGATGATGAAGCCGATCGAGACGAGGTCCTCGCCGGTCTTCTCGTTCTTCATCGGGTACATCCACGACCCACCGATCTGCCCGTACTTCGCAGAGATCTTTAGCGGCCAGCCGCCGAGCGTGTGGATCACGCGATCCAGCGGCTTCTTGACCTTCCACACCTCCTTGACGCCGAGCTCCCACACCTGCGGCTCGCGCCCGGCGGCGAGGTCGAACTCCGGATCGCCGCGCCGGTGATGTGCCCCCAGCAGCCCTCGGCGAGCACGGTCGCCTGCGCCTTGATGTCGGTGCCGGGCTCGAAGTTGCCGAGCGGCTCGCCGTCCTTGCCGCGGCCCTTGTCGCCGGAGCGCACGCCGACGACGCGGCCGTCCTCGACGATCAGCTGCGTGGCGGCGGTCTCGGTGAGGATGTACGCGCCGGCCTCCTCGGCCTGGCGCTGCTGGTAGCGGGCGAGCGCCGAGACCGAGACGACCTCGTTGCCGTGGTTGTTCTGGGGCGGCGCAGGCGGGATGCGGAGCTTGGTCTTGCTGCTGGGCAGCATGTAGATCGACTCCTTCTTGACCTCGCCGAACGCGAAGCCCTCCTGGCGCCACTGCTCGCGCGTCATCTCCGGGAACAGCTCCTGCAGCGGCCCGGGGCGCATTACCGCGCCGGAGAGGTTGTGCCCGCCGCAGGTCTTCGCCTTCTCGATCACCGCGACCGGCACTTCGCCCAAGCGCTCCATCGTCTCCGGATCGTCGCCGAGCAGCTGCAGCAGGCGGTTGGCGCAGGCGAGGCCGGCGGTGCCGCCGCCGACGATCGCCACGCCGACCTCGATCAGCTCGTCCTCGGGGTCGAGGCCGCGCTTGACGAACTCCTTCTGGGGGTCCACCGGCGGCGGGTAGGCCGCGGGGACGACCCTGCCGTTGCTGGAACCGTTATGTCCGGACATCGCTCAGATGCTCCCTTCGGGGTCGGCGTGGTGCATCCCGTCGAGCTCCCCTCAAACCTCGCTAGCTTGCCTTCTTTGCCTTCACGGCCTCAGTCAGCTTCGGCAGGATCTTGTTGAGGTCGCCGACGATGCCGAGGTCGGAGAATTCGAAGATCGGCGCGTTGGAGTCCTTGTTGATCGCGACGATGTTCTCCGAGGACTGCATCCCGACCTTGTGCTGGATCGCCCCGGAGATGCCCGCAGCGAGGTACAGCTTCGGCGCGACCGTCTTGCCGGTCTGCCCGATCTGTGCGGCGTAGGGGTACCAGCCGGCGTCCACGACCGCGCGGGTCGCCGCCACCGCGGTGTTGCCCCCGAACGCGCCCGCGAGCTCCTCGCAGAGCTGGAAGCCCTCGGCCTTGCCGAGACCGCGGCCACCGGCGATCAGGATCGAGGCGCCCTCGATGTCGACGTCCGCGCCGCGCTGTTCGCCGCGGGTGATCATCTTCGCCCGCGCGGCGTGCGGGGAGAGCTCGAAGGCGAGCTGCTCCACGGGCGCATCGGCGCCGCCGGTCTCCTTGATCTCGAACGCGTTGAGGCGGCCGATGATGATGCCCACGGGAGAGCGGTACTTGATCTCGGAGATCGCGGAGTCCCCGAGGATCGGACGCTCGGCGATCAGCTCTCCGCCCTCGGCGCGCACGCCGGTGACCTCCATCACGACGCCCGCGCCGAGCCGCGCGGCGAGGCCGGCGCCGATCTCGAAGCCGAGCAGGCCGCCGCCGAACAGCGCGTACTTGTAGTCGCCGCCGGAGATCGCCGCGGCCATCGCGTCGACCAGCGGCTGCGCGAGGCCCTCGGGGCCCTCGGCGACGAGCACCTTCTTGGCGCCGTACTTGCCGAGCGACGCCGCCAGCTCCTGCGGGAACGTTCTCGCCGAGCAGGATCGCGTGCGCCTCGCCGCCGAGCTCCGCGGCGAGCTTCGCGCCCTCGGAGACGGCGCCGAGCGAGTTCTTGTTGATCGCGCCGTTGTAGTGCAGCGCGTAGACCAGGATGTTCGCCATGTCAGTTCAGTTCCTTTCGCTGATCCACGCTTAGAGAAGCTTCCGCTCGTCGAGCCAGGCGACGATCTTCTCGACGGTCTCGTTGGTGTCCTCGTCCTCGATGATCTCCCCGGCGGCCTTGGCCGGTGGCGCCTTGGCAGCAACCCACTGCGCGGCGGAGTTCTCGCCCCCGACCTTCGCGGCGTCGATGCCGACGTCCCCGATGCCGAGCGTGTCGAGCGGCTTCTTCTTGGCCCCCATGATCGCCTTCAGCGAGGGGTAGCGCGGCTCGTTGATCGCGTCGCCGACGGAGATCACCGCGGGCAGGCCGACCTGCACGGTGTCGTAGCCGTACTCGGCCTGGCGCTCGCAGCGCAGGGCACCCTCTTCGACGTCCATCTTGATGACCTGCGTGAGCGAGGGCATCCCCAGGTGCTCGGCGACGACGGCGCCGATCGTGTAGCACTCGCCGTCGTCGGACTGCTGGCCGAGCAGCACGAGGTCGGGGCTCTCGCGCTGGAGCGTCTGCGCGAGCGCGTAGCCGGTGGCGGCCACGTCGGAGCCGGCGACGGCGGGGTCGGAGAGGTGCACGGAGCGGTCGGCGCCGAGCGAGACCGCCTTGTGCAGGGCGCGCACGGCGCTCTCGGGGCCCATCGTGACGGCGACGATCTCATCCACCGCGACGGCGCCGCCCTCTTTGATCTGCATGGCGGCCTCGATGGCGTGGGTGTCGTAGGGGTTGAGGTTCTTCTCCCCGCTGCGGTCCATGCGCCCCGTCGAGGGGTCGATGCGCTTCTCGACGGCGGCGTCCGGAACCTCCTTGACCAAGGACGCAAATCTTCATTCTTCAGACCAGCCTCCTCGTTGTCGGGAGGGGGCACTGGGGGAGGGCCCGCCCTCCCCCAGCTATGGCTTGGACGCAAATCTTCATTCTTCTGCCTATCTCCTTGGTGTCTGGACCGCTATATCCTACTGCTCGCGCGGTTGACTGACGAGTCAATCAACAGCGGCCCACCCCGGCCGCGCAGAACCTCCACGCAGCGCGTCGATCCGCGTTCGCGCCGGCGCGTCGGGGGAGCCACCGGGAACATCAGTTGTCGGCCACGCCGGCGCGGATGAAGTCGACGATCGCCTGCGTGGGCGCGCCGGGCGTGAACACCTCGGCGACCCCCAGGCGCTTGAGCTCGGGGATGTCTTCAGCGGGGATCGTGCCCCCCACGGTCACAAGCACGTCGTCGACCCCCTGCTCGTGCAGCAGGGCAACGACGCGCGGCACGAGCGTCATGTGCGCGCCGGAGAGGATCGAGAGCCCGACGGCGTCGGCGTCCTCCTGGATGACGGTCTCGACGATCTGCTCGGGGGTCTGGTGCAGGCCCGTGTAGATGACCTCCATGCCGGCGTCGCGCAGAGCGCGCGCGATGATCTTCGCGCCGCGGTCGTGGCCGTCGAGGCCTGGCTTGGCGACAACGACGCGGATCTTGCCGTGGGTGGGAGTGGCGGAGGACATCGCGGGGGATTATGCCCGCGAGGGGCCGCGCTCGCCTGCACGCCCTATGCTGCGTCCGCTCGCTCCCGCCGGCACGCCCCGCTCGCGCTCGCCTGCACGCCCCCGCACGACGCGGCCGAGACCGGCGAGACCGAACCCGGCGGAGAGCGCCACAGCGATCTTCAGGCGGCGCCCAAGGTGGTCGAGGCGCAGAACCTCCCAGCCCTCCTGCGCGGCGATGCGGGCCAGCTCGGGGTCGGGGTTGACGACCACCGGGTGCCCGACGGCGCGCAGCATCGGCAGGTCTGACTCCGAGTCGGAGTAGGCGTAGGAAGCCGCGAGGTCGATGTCGCTCCCGCGCAGCGAGCTCGCGCAGCGAGAGCACCTTGCCCTCGCGGTAGTTGAAGGGCCCGTCAGCGCGACCGGTGTAGCGGCCGTCGCGGACCTCCAGGCGCGAGCCGACGCCGCCGTCGAAGACGAGCACGTGCGCCATCAGATCGGCCATCTCCTGAGAGGCTGCGGTGACTATGTAGACCGGCAGCCCGGCGTCCTGGTGAGCGTAGGCACGCTGAAGCATCTGCGGGTAGAGCCGCGGCAGCACCCCGGCGAGCACGCGCGGGGACATGCGCTGCAGGTCGCGCACGGCACCCCCGCGAGCATCTCCCCGACGCGACGGCGCACAGCGTCGGCCCAGTCGTCGGTCGAGCCGCGCAGAGCGGAAGCGCAGGTTCTGCCAGAGGTCGCCAAGCAGACGCCGCCGGGAGATCATCCCCGCCTCGTAGGCCGCGCGCGCGAAGAAGATGCCGGAGGAGCCGGCCATCAGGGTCCTGTCGAGGTCGAAGAACGCCGCGGCGCGCGGGGTCGACGGGTCGCGTGGGCCCAGTTGGTCTTTTTGGTGCGCGTCCGCGCGGGTGGGCTCTGCCTCCAGGTCGTGGGCGCCGGCCCTCCTAGCCGGCGACCCCGCGTGGTGCTCAGACGGGAGCGCGCTCATGCTGGTGGAACACGCCTCAGACGCGGACGATCACCGCGTCGCCCTGGCCGCCGCCGGAGCAGATCGCCGCGCAGCCGAGGCCACCGCCGCGGCGGCGCAGCTCCAGCACGAGCGAGCCGAGGATGCGCGCGCCGGAGGCGCCGATCGGGTGGCCGAGCGCGACGGCGCCGCCGTTGACGTTGACACGGTCCTCCTCGATGCCGAGCAGGCGGATCGAGTTGAGCGTGACCGAGGCGAACGCCTCGTTGATCTCCCAGACGTCGATGTCGGTGGCGCTCAAACCGGCCTTCTGTAGCGCCTTGGTGGCGGCCGAGGCGGGGGTGCGGGCGAGGTAGGCGAAGTCGTCGCCGCTCTGCGCGTGGGTGACGATCTCGCCGAGGACCTCCTTGCCGTTGGCGGCAGGCCCACTCATCGGAGGCGACCACCAGCGCGCCGGCCGCGTCGTTGACGCCGGGGGAGTTGCCCGCGGTGTGCGAGCCCTCCTTGCCGACCAGGCCCGGCAGCGCCGCGAGCTTCTCCAGGGAGGTGTCGCGGCGGGGCCCCTCGTCGACCTCGACGACGGTGTCCCCCTTCTTGCCCTTGACGGTGACCGACACGATCTCCTCGGGCAGGCGCCCCTCGTCGGTCGCGGCCAGCGCGAGCTCGTGCGAGCGCAGCGCCCAGCGGTCGAGGTCGGCGCGGGTCAGCTCGAGCTCGTCGCCGACTGGCGGTGGCCTCGACGAACATCTGCTTGCCGGAGAAGGGGTTGGTGAGGCCGTCGTGGACCATCGCGTCGAGCGCCTTCACGTCGCCCATGCGAAAGCCGAAGCGCGCGCCGGGCAGCAGGTAGGGAGCGCGGGACATCGACTCCATCCCGCCGCCGACTCCCACCTGCACGTCGCCGGCGCGGATCGCCTGGTCGAGCAGCACCGTGGCGCGCAGCCCAGAGGCGCAGACCTTGTTGATCGTCTCCGAGGAGACCTCCTTGGGGATGCCCGCTTTGATCTGCGCCTGGCGCGAGGGGATCTGCCCCTGCCCGGCCTGCAGCACCTGGCCCATCACGACGTGCTCGACCTGGGCGGGCTCCACCCCGGCGCGCTCCAGCGCGGCCTCGATCGCGAGCCCCCCGAGCTCGGTGGCGTCAAGCGTCGAGAGGCCGCCGCCCATCTTGCCGATCGGTGTGCGCGCGGTGCCGAGGATCACGGTCTTAGCCATGGTGGTGAAGCTCTCCTAGGTCGAGGGGGGATGAGGGGGCCGGACGCCGAGAATGCTAGCGAGTGAGATAAGGTTCCGCCCTGAAAGTGGACGTCTCAGCGACAAGAGAGCCGGGCGCAGGCACCGAGGCCGATACGGTCGCGGTCGGGATCTTCGAGGGCGAGGACGCCCCCAGCCGGGCTGCCGGGCGAGGCGGCGGAGCTGATCGCGACGGGCGAGGCGCGCGGCAAGCCCAAGGCATTCGCGGTCGGCCCATGCGGACGGCAAGCGGTGGCTGCTGGTGGGGCTGGGCAAGCGCGGCGACTTCACGCCCGAGCGCGCCCGCGTGGCCGCGGCGGGCGCGCACGCACGCGCGCTGGAGCTCTCGACTCGCACGCTGTGCTGGCAGGCTCCGGCGGAGGGCGGCCCGGCGGTGCGCGCGGCGCTCGTGGAGGGCACGGCGCTCGCCGACTACCGCTTCGACCGCCACCGCTCGACCCCGCCGGACGGGGAGGACGCCGCCCCCAAGCACCTGCAGGCGCTGCGTGCTCAGCGCGCCCGACGCGCGGGACGCGGCGCAGCTCGAGCAGGAGGTCTCCGAGGCGGCGACGATCGCGGCGTCGGTCAACGCGGCGCGCGACCTGCAGAACCGCCCCGCCAACGACCTCACCCCGACCGCGCTGGCGGCGCACGCGCAGGCGCTGGCGCAGGAGGTCGAGGGGCTCTCCGTGGAGACGGAGGGACGCGAGGGGATCGTCGCGCGCGGCATGGGCGCGTTCGCGGCGGTCGCCCAGGGCTCAGAGCAGGAGCCGGCGCTGATCGTGCTGCGGTACGACGGGGTGGGCGGGGCCCAATCCCCACGGGCCGCTGCTGGGCCTGGTGGGCAAGGCGGTGACGTTCGACAGCGGTGGCATCTCGCTGAAGCCGGGCGCGAAAATGGCGGAGATGAAGTTCGACATGTCGGGGGGCGCGGCGGTGGTGGAGGCGGTCGGCGCGATCGCCCGGCTGGGCCTGCCGGTGCGCGTCGTGGGCGTCGTGGGCGCGACGGAGAACCTGCCCAGCGGGCGGGCGGTCAAGCCCGGGGACATCGTCACGGCGGGCAACGGCAAGACGATCGAGGTCAACAACACCGACGCGGAGGGCCGGCTCGTGCTCGCCGACTGCCTGCACCACGCGGTGACCCTCGGGGCGGAGCGGATCGTCGACCTCGCAACGCTCACCGGCGCGGTGATCGTCGCGCTCGGCTCCACGTACGCGGGCGTGATGTCCAACGACGACGAGCTCGCCCAGCGGATCGCGGCGGCGGGGGAGCGCTGCGGGGAGATCGTGTGGCGCCTGCCGCTGCACGAGGAGTACGACGAGCTGATCAAGGGCAAGTACGGCGACCTCGACAACGCCCCGGAAGCGCGCAAGGCGGGCACGATCGTCGGCGGGGCGTTCCTGGCGAACTTCGTCGGCGAGACGCCGTGGGCGCACCTCGACATCGCCGGCTCGGCGTGGGACCTCGGCCGCGCCTACGTCGGCAAGGGCGCCTCGGGGTACGGGGTACGGCTGCTGGTCGAGCTGGCGCGTTCGTACAGCGCGTAGGGCTGTCGGAAACGCCCTGAGCGGACTTAATCGGAGTTCTATCGAACCACGATCTACAGGGGTCGTTGGGTCGCCTGGCCGGGAAACTGGCCACCGTGCGGGCCAGCGGCGGGCCTCGGCGGCAGGCTGTGGCCTGTCGGCAGCGGCCTCGCCGACCGGGCTGGGTGCTGAAGGCTGTCGTCCAAGTGCTGGCCGATCGAGACGAGCCGATGCGGGCCAAGGACATCCACGCAGCAGTTGAGGCATCGCTGGGCGAGCCGGTGGCGTGGTCCTCGATCAGGGGTGCCCTTGCCTCCAACGTCTCTGGCTCCTCGCGTCGACTCGTGCGGATCGAGCGGGGGAGGTACGTGCTGGCCTACTCGGACTCGGTCTAGCTTACCCGTCGGTCATGGGGTGCTGGTGGGTTGAGCAGCTTCTGAAACTCGGGGCTGACCACCGGCTCCTCCCAATCCTTCGGTGAACTGCAATGTCGTCGCCGGCGCCCACTCGCCGCACACAGCTCCACTCCGTCAAATCGAATCCCCGAAGCCTTCCATCAAACTGCGTACCACGTTCCGTGTGTAATCCCTCCGTGCCTGCCAGAGGTCGCACACTTCGTCGGCCGATTGCCGCACCGCGTCCTCTTGCTCAGCTTCGATGGCTTCGTAGCAGGCCGCAACAGCATCTCGGTATTCTCCACAGAGATGGAGGAAGGCACTGTGGGTTTCACGCAGCGCTGGCGGTGGTGCAATCTTGGAGAGACACGCTCGTTCTTGCTTCAAGGCATCCAAGAACTTGCGGTTTGCGACTCGTCCCGCATCAAGGAGGGTCGCGACCGCCGCTTGGACCGCCAACGCGGGATCGTCCTCACCTTTCTTGATCTGCACTAGCATCGCTCTCAGCACCACGCGCTGCTCGTCTGAGGAGATGATTCGGGCATACACTATCTCGCGAGTGGGTGCCGCGTTTTCGGTCTTGCGCTCAAGCGCATCGCTGAGTCTTTCGCGCAGCCCGGGAGGCAGCGACTCGGGAAGAGAGTCTAGAATCGCGGTCGCCATCTCGCGACTCTCAGCAGCATGCAGACGCTGTGCTTGTGCAACCTCCACTTCACGCCGGCCTGACGAGTGGCACGCTGACCCGGCTAGAGCTCGGCCAGTCCGATCCATCGTGGTCCACGATCTGCGCCGTCGCCAAGGCCCTCGACGTGCGCCTGCGCGCGATCGTCACCGCCGTCGAAGAACAGCAACAGCACTGAGCGGCCACCCACACGAGGCATCCCTGAAGCGCCCGCTTTCGCTGCGCTTCGCGGCTCCTCATCCCTGAGGCGCCCGCTTTCGCTGCGCTTCGCGGCTCCTCTGGCGCTCGTGGATCGCGCGGGTTTGCTCGCGCTCCTCGTCCACCGAGAGCACGACGCAGCGGTTCAGCAGCTCCTCATCAACGTCGATCGTCGTCGTTGTCAGGAAGATCGCGACCGGGCCGCGCACCGTGTAGGTGTGAGTCACCAGCCGCCCGGTCTGCCCGTCCTTGCCGGTCGAGGCGATCCGCAGCTCACCCTCCGACTGCAACAGCTTCAGCGCATAGGCCGCGCGCTCGGCGCCCTCCTCCTCAGCGACCGCCAACACCTTGTGCTGCAAATCCGACTCGCCCATGTAGAAAAGGCTCTGGCCCGTCATCGCACTGAACGACACGCGCTCCTCCTCGGGCACCATCGCCAACACCGCCTCCTGCAGCGCCGACTTCCCCGCCGCCGACGTGGACTGCACGATCACCGCCAACGGCCGATCCAGCTTCCGCGACACCGCCGCGAGGTAGCCGATCAGGCAGTTGTCCTGCTCGCCGACCATCCCCACCCGCTCGAAGTCAGCCACGATCCGCTCCACCAGGCCGGGGTCTTTCAGCAGGCCCAGCGCCCGCTCGCGCTCGGGCTCTGAAAGCTGGACCTCGGGCTCCCTTGGTGCCTGCGCCTCGCGCACCGCCCGCTCCGCGTGCTCCTCACACGTCAACAACACACGGCCCAGGTCACGCGCGACCAGCTCCTCCGCCACCCCAAGCTCCTCGCCCGCCTGGCGCGCGAACACACCACGCGCCCGCGCCGAATACAGGTCAAGCGAATCGACGTGGAAAACCTCGCCGCGGCGAGGGTGAGTCCTGGCGACGAGCACGTTCACCCTCAGCAGCTCGTAACTCGACGCCTTGCCCAAGCCGCGGATGCGCCAGCGGCGATCCTCAATCTCCACGCGCAGCTCATCGCCGTCGAGCTTCACCACCGGCTGCGCGCCCGGCGGGCGCGGCACCGGCGAAGACGGCGGCGATGAGACAGAACGGGCGGCTTTGGCGGCTGAGGAAAGATCACTCTCAGGCCCGCGCTCGTGCTCGGTGTCGCTGTGCTGCTCGAGCTGCGCTCGAGCGCCGCCTTGCTCGGGCTCGACAGCGGCCGGCGCCGGCCGCGTGGCCGCCTCGCCCGCGCTGATCCACACCGCCTCGCGCAAGAGCTGTGCGAGCGCGCCGGCCGGCTCCTCCACACCGCACGCGAAGCTGTTGGCGTCCTGGCCGGCGGGGAACAGCACCCGGAAGCACTCGACCCCCTCGGCGCCGAGACGATCCGCCAGGACGCCGGCGCCGCGGTCGCCTGCCTCATCACGATCGAACGCGATCAGCACTCGCTGCACGCCCGCCTTGCTGAGCGCCTTGTGCAGCTCGTCGGTGAAGCCGTCCGCGCCGAACGCCGCCGTCACATGGCGCAGGCCGTGACGCCAGAACGTCAGCGCGTCGATCAGCGACTCACACACGACCAGCTCCCCGCCTGCGGCGGCGAGGGCCTTCGCGTTGAACACGCCGCGGCGCGGGCCGGGCAGATAGAGGTGGCGCGAGGAGCCACGATGGTTCAGGTCATCGCGCAGCTTGCGCCCGTAGAGCTGCACGACCTCGCCGTTCACGTCACCCACCGGGATCACCAGCGACCCCGACAGATGCTCATGTCCGGTCGCGCGGAACACGCGGGATGCGCGCCAACCCTCAACCCCTCAAGATAAAGATTTCGCTTGCCACTTCTGACCGGAGCATATGCCATAACATACCTATCATGGCGATCTGACGTGACAAGTGTGGCTAGCAAAGAGCAGGACATTGGTCCAGAATGGGTGTCAAGCGACGACCCAACGGACCACTCCATGCCCATCGCCGACCGCATCAAGCAACTCCGCACCGAAGCCGGGCTCTCCCAGGCCGAGCTAGCCGAGCGCGTCGGCGGCTCAGACGCCCGCCAGATCAGCCGCTATGAGCACGGCCGCATCACACCCTCCCTCGACGTCGCTGTGCGCCTCGCCGAAGCGCTCGACGTCTCGCTCGACTACCTGGCGATCGACAACACCCCACGCCGCCCGCTGCACGTCGCCGACCACGGCCTCGCCGAACGCCTCGGCCAGCTCGCAGAGCTAGACGACGACGACCGCCAAAGCCTCCTGCACATGCTCGACGCCCTCCTCACCCGCAAGCGCCTACGCATCCTCGCCAACGACGCACACTAACGACGACACTCAGCGCGCGACGGCGCTCGGCGGCTAACCCTGCTTGCCGTCCCTGCCTCTCGACATGACTCTGACGAGTTTTGACACAGGTCCAGCGCACATGAGCGCCACCCACACACACAAAATGACTATCCCTCCGGTCCCTCCCCAGCCATTGCCGCCGTGCGCGCCCGGTTGTTCTGCATTAACCGCGAAGGCCGCAATCCCAACGCCCACCCCTATGAGCACAGCAAGGCCACCAATCGTCCGTGTGGCTCGCTCACTCATTCCTCGCATTTGCGCTGCGCCAGAACCCGTAATCACCGTGAACAGCCCTTGACCGATCAGGAGAAGGGCAAGGACGCTTGCGCCGACTTCCCAAACATGCTGAGCCATAAAGGCGAGAACCATCTGCGGGCCTCAATCCATCGCTAGAAGGGGATCACTTCTGTGTAGGAAGCGCCCGCGCCCGCCTCAGCCCCGATGCCGGCTGACACACCCGCGGTACCACCAGCCACAACCGGAGTGCATGATCCGCCCGGACCAAAGAACGCACCCGCGTAGCCACCGAATCCCGCCTGTGCGCTACCTCCGACATTCGCAAACGGCCCACCATATTCCTCTGGCGTTTGAGCGTTGCTCCCGCCTGCCCCCAAGTGGACATTCGCGCCCAACCCAGGACCACGAGAAGCCCCACCGGAAATCGCCACGCCTTCGCCATGAGGCGTATTGACGTAGCACACATTCCCTTCCACGCTAAAGAACCCAAGACTCACCGTGCCACCCACGCAAATCTGGAAAGCTCGGCCAGTGGGATCACCGAAGTTCAGCGGATTATCGCCAGCATAGGTGTAGGGCGCTCGCGTGAGCCACACGAGCGGGTCCACGCTGAGGAACTGCGCGGTCTTCGGGTCATACTCACGCGCCCGGAGATAGATCAGCCCGGTGTCCGAGTTGGTGTATTGCCCGTCGTAGCCGAGGGGCGTGGTCGCGGTCCCGGTGGAGCCGGTCAGTTCGCCATAGGGGCCGTAGGTGAACGTGCCTTCGACTTTCCCTGTGGACCCGGTGATCAGCCGTGTCGAACCCTGCTGATCATGATGCAAATACAACACCGCACCCGTGCTGTTGTTGATCTGCTCGATTGGTACACCTCCTGGGCCGTAGATGAAGCTATACGATTCATTGCTGAGCAGGAATGGGATGCCGGCTTCGGCGTTGTCCCAAGCTAGATAGTTGGTATTGCCGGCGACGGTTTCGCTGGTGCGTAGTCCTTCGCCGTTGTAGGTGTAGCTGTCTTCGATTGCGGCTTTTTCGCCTTCTTTTGGTTGGGCGACGGAGATGAGGTTGCCGGCTTGGTCGTAACTGTAGGTGGTTGCAGGGCCGCTGGTGGGGGTGCGTTTTGTGCGCTCACCGAGTTCGTCGTAACTGTAGGTGACACTCGTGCCTTTTTCGAGCTCGTCAGCGGCGTTGAAGGTGTTCGTACTGGAGCCAGTCTTGGTCGGGTTGCTCGCGGCGTCGTATTTATATTCGGTCGTTCCGAGTTTGGTCAGGCGGTTGTTTTCGTCGTAGGTCGCGCTCGGTTTTTCTTCTCCCGGTACTCCTTTTTGGGTGATAGTTTTGACTTGGCCGTCGTCGTCTCGGGTGTAGGTCAGCGATGCCTGCACTTCGCTGCTTTTCTTCATTTCGATTTTCGTGATCTGGTCAGCATCGTTGAGCGTGGTTTTGTCTTCCTCGCTCGTGCCGCTCGGATATGTGATCTTGGTGAGGTCCGAGTCTGGGTCGTAGGCGAACGTGGTGGTGTGGCTGAGCCAGTCTTTGACGGATTCCAGCCGGCCGTCTTTATCGTAGGTGCGAGTGACGGTTTCCCCGTTTGGGTAGGTCAGTTCGGTCGGGGCGTTATCGAGGTTGTAGGTGTATTTGACCGTGTCCCCGTGGCCGTCTTTGCTTTTCGTCAGGCGGTCGAGCTGATCGTATTCGTATTCGGTGGTGCCACTGGCGTCTTCGATCTTGGTACGATCGCCATCTTCGTTGTATTCATATTTGACGGCGTGAGTTTTCCCATCCGAGTAAGTGACTTCCACTAGATGGTTGTCCGCATCATAGCTGTAGGTGGTGGTACGTTTGAGTGGATCAGTGACAGTTTTGAGGTTGCCCGCCAGGTCGTATTCCTTGGTCGTGGTGTGTTTCAGAGGGTCGATGATTTCGGTCACCTCGCCCAGCAGGTTCCGTTCGTATTTGGTCGTGTGTTCGTTGCCGTCAGTCTCGCTGGTGACCTGACCTTCCGCGTTGTAACCCGTTTTGGTCGTATTGCCGTTCGGTCTCGTCACCTTGATCAGCTCGTTATCGGCGTTGTATTCGTATTTGGTGGTGTGACTGTTGCCGTCGGTGTAGGATTCAACGTTGCCGTCGGCGTCGTAGACATATTTGCTCGTATGGCCGAGCGGGTCCGTGATCGTCTTTGGCCGCTCCTGTTCATCGCGTTCGATTTTGGTCGTGAAGCTTTCTTCTTTCGCGCCGCTGGCATGGCCGCGAGGACTAACGGTTGAGGTGACGTTCGAGTCTTCGTCGTACGCCCACGTGCGCTTGTTGCCTTCAGGATCATGTTCCGCCGTGCGGTCGCCGTGCGAGTCGTATTCGTAGCTCGTTACGTGTTTGAGCGCATCTTCCACGCTTTCCAGGTCACCTTTTGAATCGTATTTGAATTTCGTGACCTCAGTTTCGCCCAGTGGGGCGGGTCGTTCGATCGCTTCGACGTTCCCGTGGCTGTCGCGTTTGATCGTTGTTTTCTCACCCCGTGGTGTGGTGGTGGAGATCACGTCATGGGTGCTGTTGTATTCCCATTTCGTTTCGTGGTTCAAGGGGTCGGTTTCGCTGGTACGGTCCCCGGTCGCTTCGTTGTATCCGTATGTCGTCTTGTGTTTGTCGGGGTCAGTGACCGCGATGAGATCACCGTTGCCGTCATATTCATAGAGCGTCGTCGTGGCGATACTGGTGCCAGACGCGCGCGTTACGCTCGTTAGCTGGCCTTCGCTGTTGAAGACCTCTACGGTTTTTGCTCCCGATGGCTCGGTGATCGTGGTTTCGCTGCCCGTCGCGGTTTCGAGGTATTCCCATTTATATTTGCGTTCCAACGGGTCGGTCTGGGCAATCACGCGGTAAGAACCGTTGTATTCCGTGGTGGTCGTATGCCCACGTCCATCGGTCTCGCTCGTCATCTCGTGCGAGGCATTGTATTTGAATTTCCAGCGTGCGCTGCTTTCACCGGGCAGCGTCACCGACGCCAGGTTCCCGCTTTCATAGGTATATTTCACGACGTGGCCCATCGGGTCTTTAGCCGATTCCACCTCTCCAGAGCCATTATAGGTAAAGGTCAGGCTGCGCCCACTCGCGTCGCTGACAGATTCCAGCCGGCCTTCACTGTTGCGATGCATCGTCACGGCATTACCGTTGCGGTCGGTGATGCTGGTCAGCAGACCCGTGCCTTCCGCAAACCGAAGCACCGTCTGATCAACAGGAGTATAGATATATTCTTCGTGTTCCTGAACTAGCTTACCGTGCACGAGCCCATCCCCAAGCGATTCCCACGTACCCGTGAGATCAACGAAACGCACGGCACTCCCGTCCTGTTGATGGACAGTAACGACCGTGTAGCCATAGAGACTGCTCGTCGTTATGTGCGCACTGTAGGGGCCAGTCCAGCCGTAGCCGAAAGGACCGTGTTCCGTAGCGGTTACCGCCTGTTGCGAGTTGTACGTTCGCGTCAGCGCCAGTCCCGGACCCCTACCACCCACCGACAGATCCGTCTGGCTCTCGACCTCGTTACCGGTCGCGCAATTCACCGGATCGGCTTCGTGACAGCCAGTTTTTTTAGGTTCGGTCCCCGGCCCATATTCTTCTTCGGTGGAAACCGTCACGAACGGAAGGACTTCATTGATCCATTCCCGCAGCCCACCTTCTTCTTCAAGCAAACGCCTGAGTTCTTCTTCAAGCCTAGACAGACTCGCTTCTTCACCCCCCCGCGTCCCGACGTTATAAGCGAATTCACCTTCCAATTTCTGACCTTCCCACGGGTGCACGACCCCAAACACCAACGGAAGATAGAAAGCCTGCGCCGTCACCGGAGGAACCACTTCACTACCTTTATACACACCCTCGTAGCAAGCGTTCCAGATCCATTCCTGCTTGCTCCAACCAGAGATTTCAGTTCCATTATCTTCACAGTTCCGTTCTGGCTCTTCAGGGTTGTCCGCCGGCGCCAGTTGGCCCACGATTTCGCCAGTCCCGCACCCGTTAAGATACCAAGCATTTTCAGGTGCAAACACTTCTTCAAAAAAGGTTGAGCCGACTTTTTCGCCCTTTGGCACAATACTTACCCTCCATTCTTTGCAAGGAGATGGAGGGCTAGACCCGGGAGCCGCCGGCCCGACGATACGCATCCATTTATTACCCATCGCCCAGCCAACTTCCAAACCACTGCTACCCGTCTGCACCGCATGAAGATTCTCGGCCAATTCCCTCAGGGACCCCCACTGACCAGTCCCCAACTCCAATTCCGCCAACCCTTTCGCCAACCTAGAGTATTTCGGCGAGGTAGTCGGCAAAGCCTCCTCAATACTCCACAAACGCTCACAAACAAACCCACACTTGGATTTAGTCGATTCAGCAGCATTATGGTATGCCCACTGAACCAGTTCGGGGAAATGCTCTTCCATCGTATGCGATAGTTTTTCAGCACGAGCCACAGCACAAAAAACCATCAACGAAGAAGCACACGCCAAGCACAACGACACGACACCGACGACCCTCGATAGCTGGGTCCCCCGAAGACCCCAACCCCTGCCTGCCGAGCACGTCTTGCCGAGCCGGATCGCCTCCATCGGGGCCTCCTGTTCGTCCTGCATGGATGAGTGGCAGGCGTTCTATCAGATGGGGCGGACACCGTGTTGTGCGACCCCGGCCAACCGTCCGAACACTCAACATCCAACCCGCGCTCAGCGCCCTCGACGTCCGACGGGCTGCGCACCTTCCACAACGCCCTTCGAGGCATCATCATGCCCCCCCGGACCCCACGCCAGCCACCATCCTCGCCAGCACGCTCCCCCAAAACGCCAAGGCTCCCGTCCCTTGGGGAGAACGGGAGCCTTTGGACGTTGGTTCGATTAGCAACGTTTGGTGAGGATCGGCGGCCTCCAACCGCCGGGTATGCTGGCGCCAGCCCATGGACTTCGACCTAGCGCCTGAGCACGAGCTGATCCGCCGCACCGTGCGCGAGTTCGCCGAGGGCGAGGTCGCCCCCGTGGCCGAGGAGCTCGACCGCACGAAGGCGTTCCCGTACGCGATCGTGGAGCAGCTGGGCAAGCTGAACCTGATGGGCATACCGTTCCCGCAGGAGTACGGCGGCGGCGGCGGGGACACCCTGGCGTACGCGCTCGCGGTGGAGGAGCTCACGCGGGTGGACTCCTCGGTGGCGATCACGGTGTGCGCCCATACCTCGCTGGGCACCCAGCCGGTGTACCTGTTCGGCAGCGAGGAGCAGAAGCGCGAGTGGCTGCCGCAGCTGTGCTCGGGCGAACGGCTCGGGGCGTTCGGGCTGACTGAGCCGGAGGCCGGCTCAGACGCGGGCAACACGCGCACCCGCGCGTGTCTGGAGGACGGCGAGTGGGTAGTCGACGGCGCTAAGCAGTTCATCACCAACGCCGGCACGAGGATCTCCGGGATGGTGTGCATCACGGCCGTCACCGGCGAGAGCGACGGCGCGGGCACCGCGGACGGCGGCGCGAGCAGGGAGATCTCGAACGTCATCGTGCCGAACGGCACCCCCGGCTACGAGCAGGGCGAGCCGTACCGCAAGATGGGCTGGAACGCCTCGGACACCCGCCCGCTGAGCTTCACCGACTGCCGGGTGCCCGAGGAGAACCTGCTGGGCCCCCGCGGCCAGGGCTTCAAGCAGTTCCTGCACATCCTCGACATCGGGCGCATCGGGGTCGCAGCGATGGGCGTGGGCCTCGCGCAGGGCGCGCTCGACCAGGCGCTTGCCTACGCTAAGCAGCGCCGCGCGTTCGGCAGGCCGATCTCGAAGTTCCAGGCGATCCAGGGCAAGCTGGCGGACATGTCAACCGAGATCGCAGCCGCGCGCCTGCTCGTCCACAAGGCCGCGCAAGAGAAGGACGCGGGGCGCAACTTCACGCTCACCGCCGCCCAGGCCAAGCTCAAGACGGGCCGCCTGGCAGTGCGCTGCGCGGAGGAGGCCGTGCAGATCCACGGCGGGTACGGCTACATCGAGGAGTACCCCGTGTGCAGGTTCTACCGCGACGCGAAGATCCTCACGATCGGGGAGGGCACCGACGAGGTCCAGCAGATGGTGATCGCGCGGGCCCTCGGGGCGTAGCCTGCCGCCACGATCGCTCGGTGAGGGGGCAGGACGGCGGCGCGGAGTGGCCGCAGACGATCACTCGCCGCGCAAGCTCGCCGCCAACGCTGTGCCAGCGCGGATCGCGGCGCTTCATCCCAGCGCCGCTGCGATCCGGTGAGCCGTGGTGGTAACCCTGGGACCGAGCTCCTTCAGCAGCCGCTCGCGGGCGTAGGCTTGCACGGGGACCGCTAGCTCCACGGCCGCGATCGGGGCGCCCTCCCCGTCCACGACGACGGCGGCGATCGCTCGCCGGCCGGCGAGCAGCTCCTCGTCCTCCACCGCCAGCCCGCCGTCCGCGGCGATCCGCTCGAGCTCCGCGCGCAGGGCGGTCTTGGTCACGATCGTCTTGGGGCCCCGCTTGGTCAGGCGCAGCTTTCCGATCAGCTCCCGCTGCTCCGCCTCGGGCAGGCGCGCCAGGAGCGCCTTGCCCGCGGCGGTGCAGTGAACGGGCAGGCGTGTACCCAGCCCGATGCCCGCGTCGACCGCGTACTGCCCCTGGCGTGACCCCTGCCAGCGGTCGATGTAGGCCACCTCGGTCCCCCCAAGGACCCCCAGGCTCGCGGTGCGTCCGGTCCGCGCCCGCAGCTCCCGCAGGTGTTCGCGGGCCACCCGGCGGACCACCATCGAGTCGAGCAGCGAGAGCCCGAAGTCCGAGACGCGCGAGGAGAGCCGGTACTTGCGTGAGGGCCCCTGCTCGAGGTAGCCGAGCGTGACCAGCGTGGTCGCGTAGCGGTGGGTGGTCGAGCGTCCCAGGTCGAGCTCCTCGGCCATGTCGGCGATCCCGCGCACGGGGTGTTCGGCGGTGAAGCACGTGAGCATCGCCAGGCCGGCGACCAGTGAGGAGGAGAACCTGCCGGGATGCTCGGGATCGAGTGGCTTGGCCATGACTGCAGTCATCCTGCCTAACTCACCCGCACCGATGAAAGTCGCAACAAGAATGGTCGCTTTGCGAGTAGTTCGCTCCGGCGACGTGGACCGTGGGCTCCAACTCTATCCGATTGTCTCCCACCCAAGCCCTCCTACACCCCGATCCTCGCCCACACGGATCCCCTGGGAGGGGCGTCGAGCGACGCTCGACGGCACCCCGGCGGACGCCCGGCGGGCGCCCATCACGAGCATCGTGGGTGCTGCGAGCCCGCCGATCGTCCTTAACACCGCGCGCGCAGTGAGCAGCGCGTCGGGCCGGGAGGCCTCGGGGGTCGAGAGGTAGTGACTGGCCATCCCGACGAGCAGCAGCATGTGCTGGCGGGCGCCCGGGAGCGCCCGGATCCGGTTCAGGGACTCTGTGGCGAGCAGGCCCAGGCGGGTGGCCGCTTCCTGAGGTGAGGAGTAGTAGTCGAGCAGGCTCCGCTGTCCCGCCGCGGCGTCCTCCTGTCTGTCCACGAGTGAGTCGAGCAGCGTGTGCAGCGCGCCGACCCACGGAAAGTAGGTGGCGCCCATCGCGGCGGCCTCGGCCGCCCGAACCCGGGGACCGGCCGCTGCTGCGATCAGCGCGAAGATCGCCAGCGAGGAGCCGGCCGAGGCCGCGGTCTCCCACCACCGCAGGTCGGTACCGCGCGGGGTCTCCCCACCGGCCCAGCGCGCCAGCGCCTCGTGGCCTCCCCGCAGCTCAGTGAGGTTGAGTCTCTGGTAGGACGCGATCCGCGAGGCCGCTCCCAGCGCCTGCTCGGCGACGGCTGCGTAGGAGCGCAGAGCCTTGACCGCAGAGCGGCAGGAGTCGACCAGCTCGTCGAAGTAGCCGGCGTCCTCGCGCCGAGCGTTGTGCTTGTAGTAGTCGACGTGAGGGACGCCGGGGTCGAGGGCCACGAGCAGCGCCTGGTGCAGCCGGTGCCCGTTCGCGCCCGGGTCGCGACTCGGCTGCTCAGAGAGGATGTCCGCGTAGTCGTAGGCCGTCTGGAAGGCGACGAGCGCACGCACCACCACGGGGCGGCTGGTCGGGTGCACGAACGCGGCGAACGCCGCCGCGCCCTCGATGTTCCCGCGCTTGCGGCGCTGCGCATCCAACGCCAGCCCACGGAGCACGGGATCGGGGATCTCGCTCGCGCGGCCGTGCCAGTGGCGCTGCTCTCGGCGCGCAGCGGGAAAGACACTCAGCCAGTAGCGCCTCGCCGCGCCTACGAACGCGGACGCAGACCCCTGGTTGTTTCCACTTGGTGGCATCGCTCCAACAGCTTTGCTCGTAGGGGACGCTACTTGTTGGCATGTTCACTCCTGAAAGCTCGCCCGGGCAGGCACCCGCGCCGCAGTGTAACCCGGCAGGGCGACGACAAAAATCGCAACGCCCATGACGAGCGCGAGAGTGAGCAGCACCTGCGTCGCGCCCAGTGAGAACGGGGCGGGAAAACCGGTCGCAAGCCGCAGCCACCGGCTGGCGAGCGCGTGGCCGTACACGCCGAGGGCCGCGCCGACGACGCAGCCGACCCCCAGCAGGATGGTGCTCTCCAACAGGAGCGCCCGCCAGAGCTGGAGGCGGTCGAAGCCTTGGATCTTCAGCGCGGCGAGCCGCGCGCGCCGCTGCCAGACGGCGGCACCGAGCGCGATCGCGACCGAGGAGCCCGCGGCGATCAGCAGCAGCAGGGCGATCTCGCCGAGGCTCCTGACCGCCTGGCGGGCGTTGGCCTCGAACTGCGCCTCGCGTTCCCCCGCGGTCTGCACGCGCAGCCCCGTCACGCCCCCCAGCGCCCCTTCCACCCTGCGTCTGCCCACCGCCGGAGGGACTCCGGGCGCGAAGTCGACCTCGAGCGCAGCGAGCTCGCTCGTCTGCCAGTAGCGGGTGTAGTCGCGGGTGTCGATCGTGATCGCCCCCGGCGGCCAGCCAACGTTGGTGGTGATCGCCGCGACCCCGAAGCGCACAGGGCCGGAGGGCGTGGGCAGCGTGAAGGCGCTCCCCACCCGCAGGCCGTGTTCGGAGGCAAACCCGTTGGAGATCGCGGCCCAGCCGCCGGCCCGGATCAGCGCGCTCGCGTGGGCGAGGTCGCCGTGCACCATCTGGCTGGACTGAAGCAGCGGCGTGTCGCCGGGGGGCCGGGCACGGATCCACAGCCGCCGGTCGCCCACGTCGAGCAGCCCGCCCTGGTAGCCGCGGACCGACACCACGCCGGGAACCCGTGCGATGGCGCCGGCCGCGCCGGGAGCCCGGAAGCTGTCGGTGGTGAACACGTTGTCGCCCGTCGTCACCCACACCTCGGCGGTGCCCAGGTACTGCACGATCGCCTCGTTCAAGCCGTGCGTCAGGTCGCTGCGAGCGCCTCCGATCGCCACGCTTCCGTAGACGGCGAGCCCCGCCACCCCGGCGAGCGCGATCGAGCGCGTGGCCGTCGCACGCAGCTCGGCGACGGCGATCACGAGCATCGAGCCGGGGATGCGCTCGCTCACCCGGGCACAGCCGCGCACGGCCACCGCGAAACAGGGCGGGATCAGGCAGAGCGTCGCGACCGCCAGCATCACGCCGCCTGCGATCGTGAGGCCGGGAAAGAGCAGCACGAGCGCCGTCACGGCCCCGACCAACACGAGACCGGCGCCACCTAGCCACGCCGAGGTGCGTACCGGGACGGTGGTGCCACCGCCCACCTCGCGGAAGATCGCGTCCGGGGGCCTCCCCGGACGCAGGTCGAGCAGCGGGGGAAGCGAGGCGAGCAGCGCGGCGAGCAGGCCGCACCCGAGCGCCAGCAGCACGGTGCTCGCACGGACCACCTGGTGTGCGCTGATCGGGAAGGCGAACGTCAGGTAGGAGGGCACCTGGTGCAGCACGGTGTGAGAGAGCGCCTCTCCGAGGGCGAACCCCACAAGCGAGGCTCCGAGGCCGAGCGCCAGCGCCTGGAAGCCGAGCAGCAGCACCACCTGGCCAGCGTCGAAGCCCTGCATGCGCAGCTCCGCGATGAAGCGCCGGCGCTCGGGGACCGTCAGCAACATGGCGTTGAGTGCGAGCAGGAACCCGACCATCACGCTGATCGCGGCGAACAGCGTCGTCGACTGGCTGTTGGGCTTCGTGGCCTCGGCCAGCAGCCGCAGCTCGTTGTCGGCCGGCTCGACGTCCAGGCGGCCCCCCGCGAGCCGTCGAAGCTCGCCGCTCACCAGCGCGAGGGCGCCCGCTCGAGGCTTCACCAGCACCTGTGTCACGGCTCCCTGCCTGCCGGTGAACCGCTGGGCGAGCGGCAGGCTGGCGACGGCGACGTAGTTGTCGGTGATGGAGCCCACCGAGGCCGCGCTCAACACCACGGCGACACGCGCGGGGTGGGAGCTCCCGTCGGCGAGCAGCTTCACGCTGGCACCCTGCCCGACTCCGATCGCGTCCGCGACCCCCGTGGGGAGCGTGACTCCCCCCAACAGCGAGGAGAGGCCCACGTTCACGCCCTTCGTCGCCAGCCCCCCCAGGGCAGTGAGCGAGGGGGTCACCCCGATGAGCTGGATCTCCTGACGACCGCCGGGCCCCACGATCGTCACGTTCTCCCGTAACAGCGGCGCCGCCACTTCCACGCCGGGCAGCTGGCCGGCGGCCACGGCGAGCCGCTCGTCGAACCCGGCGCTCGAGCGGGCCGCGAGCTGCAGGCGAGCGGAGCCGGCCAGCCCGTGAACGAGCTGGGTGGCGGAGCCGACCAGGGAGGTGTTGGCGACCAGCACCCCGAACACCAGCGCCACCCCCACCGCGATCCCTCCACCCGCGAGTAGCTCCTGCGCGGTGTAGCGCCGCAGGCGCCAGCCGTAGAAGCGGAACAACATGCTCACGCGCACGCCGAGGATCGTCGGGTTCAGCGACGGGCGTCTCATCGAGAGCGCAGCGCCGGGGTGAGGCTCATCGGAACGCGAAGCACGTTCTCAGACCGGGCTGGCCGCCAGCTCTGCGTCCAGGCCCTCATAGAGGTGCCCGTCGCGGAGCGTGTGCACGCCGTCCACGAACGCCCGCGCCTGGGGGTCGTGCGTGACGAGCAGCCCGGGGATGCTCTGCTCGTGGCAGATGTCGCGCAGCAGCGCGAGCACGTCCCGGCTGCGCTTGGAGTCGAGGTTGCCGGTGGGCTCGTCGGCGAGCAGCAGGCGCGGCTGCGCCACGAGCGCCCGCGCGATCGCGACGCGCTGGCGCTCACCCATCGAGAGCTCCTGGGGGGTGTGCTCCTCGCGCTCGCCCAGGCCCACACGCTCAAGCCAGGGGCGCGTGGCCCGACGGGCCTCGCGCAACGTCCACCCGTCCCCCAGCAGCTTCAGCGCGGCGTTGTCCAACGCCGACGCCCCGGCCATCAGGTGGAAGGCCTGGAACACGAAGCCGACCTCTCGCAGGCGGTAACGGGCGCCCTCCTCGGCCGACAGGCGGGTCACGTCGCGCTCGCCGAACCACACGCTCCCCCCGTCCGGCGTGAGCAGCCCCGCGGTCAGCAGCAGCAGCGTGGACTTGCCCGACCCGGAGGGCCCGTACAGCGCCACGAGCTCGCCCGGGTCGACCGTCAGCGAGACCCCGTCCACCGCCTGGACGACCTCGGAGCCGCTTGCGTAGTGCTTGACGAGCTCGCGCAGCTCGAGGCTGGAGCTCACAACCCGGAGCGCTCCAACCCGGGACGCCGAGGCGCCGGGAACAGCGGCACGACGACCCCGGGCTCGCCGCCGGCGCGCACCAGCTCGCCGTCGCCGATCGCCATCAGCAGGGAGGCCTCGTGCGTGGCGTCGTGGTCCTCGGAGGCCACCACCATCGCGGCCTCGTGCTCGCGCGCGCCGGCGCGCAGCAGCTCGTAGAGAGCCGTGCGCTCGCTCGGGCTCGGCACCACCGCCGGCTCGTCGACGAGCAGCAGGTCCGGCTCGCGCACGAGTGCCCTGGCGAGCATCACCCGCATGCGTTCCCCCACCCCGAGCGAGGCCGCGAGGTCGTCCGCGTACACCGTGACGCCCGCCCAGTGCAGCTTGCGCCGCGCCCTGCGGTGGGCCTCGTGCAGGGTGGCCCCGTCGCTCACCAGCGGCAGGGCCACGAGGTCGACCGCCCGCTCGCCCTTCGCGGGACGCCAGTCGTCACTGGCCAGCAGTCCGATCCGACGGCGCAGCAGCCCGTCGCGCTGGCGCGCCGGCATCCGCGCCAGGTCGCGCCCCTCGAAGACGACCCTCCCCTCGTCCGGCGCCTCGATGCCCGCCGCCAGCCGCAGCAGCGTGGACTTGCCCGAGCGCCGCGAGCCGAGGATGCCGACGTGCTGCCCTCTGTGGATCTCGAAGGACGTCCGCTCGAGCACCACGATCCGCCGGCGCCCGTCGGGGTAGGCCTTGCCGACTTGCTCGAAGCAGAGCAGCGGCGTGGCACCGGGGGCGCTAGTGGGTGCGCTCGCCATGCTCCTCGATGCGCCTGCGCGTGCGTTTGGCCCAGTCGAGCTCGGCGTGCAGCTGGGCGTCGGAGGCGTCGCGCACGATCTCCATCACCAGGCCCATCCACGAGCGCATGGGCAGCGGCGGCCCGGAGCTCTTGCGCAGCAGCTCCAGGCACTCGCACTCGTACTGGCGCAGCGCGTACAGCAGGTGGGGCGCGTCCTGTTCGCGCGCCGCCGCGACCTTCGCCTGGATTTCGGCGCGCGTGGGCTCGCGGTGGGCAAGCGTGGCCAGCCACAGCTGCAGCGCCTCGGGAGCGAGCTCGGTGGCGCTGTACACGGTGCGGTGCTGGCGCGGGTTCTCCGGGTCACACTCCACCGTTCCCGAGATCAGGCCCGCCCGCTCGAGCTGGTCGAGCATCCGGTAGAGGCGCTTGGGGTCGATCGCCCACGTCGGCCCCAAGCGCGCGCCGAGGCGGGCGCCCAGGTCGTAGCCGTGGCCCGGGCGCTCCAAGACGAGGCCCAGGATCGCCCCCTTCAGGGGCGAGGACCCACGCATCCAGGTTCTGTCAACTACGGCGGTCGAGTTCTTGGCTGACATTCTTCTCCCGGTCGTCCCTCCCGACGACCGCTCGGTTCCGTAACGGTACACCAAACCGGCTCCCAAGTGCAGCTCTATTAAGAACCTTTCAAATAAAACGACAGCTACGTTTCCACTGTTTCTCCGTCGTCAAGCGCCTGTCAGCCCTGCGTGGGGCGTATCGGCCTGCTCGTCCGGCGCGCCCACACCGGGCGCCGTCGCGGCCCGCTCGAGCAGCGCCGTGGCCGCGCTCGCAGGGTCGAGGCGGCGGGCCACGACCTCGTCCAGGAGGTGCTCGAAGTCGGCGTCCTCGCGCAGCTGGAGTTCCAGGCGCCGGCGCAGGCGGGCACTCGCCAGCGCGAGCACCTCGCTGCGCAGGTTGCGCCGCCGGCGCTCGGCGAGGTGGCCGTCGGCGAGGATGTGCGCGCGGTGCTCCTCCAGGCGCTCCACCAGCTCGCCGACGCCCCGGCCGTGCGCAGCCTCGGTCTTGACGACGGGCACCCGCCAGGTCCGCCCGCGCCCCTCCCCCGCGCCCCCCTCGGCGCCGAGTGGAGCGAGCGAGAGCACGCCACGGATCTCGCGCACCGTCGTGTCGGTGAGCGGGTGGTCGGCCTTGTTGACGACGATCACGTCCGGGATCTCCATCACCCCCGCCTTGAGCGCCTGGACGGAGTCGCCCGAGCCGGGCATCAACACGAGCACCACCGTGTCGGCGTGGTCGACGACGTCCACCTCCGCCTGCCCCACCCCCACGGTCTCCACGAACACGTCGTCGCGGCCCGCCGCGTCGAGCAGCAGCGCGGCCTGCAGTGCGGCCTCGGAGAGGCCGCCCAGCGCGCCACGGGAGGCCATCGAGCGGATGAACACCCCCGGGTCCAGGAAGTGCTCGCCGAGGCGGATGCGGTCCCCCAGCAGCGCACCGTGGGTGAACGGCGAGGAGGGGTCCACGGAGAGCACCCCCACGGTGCGCCCCGCCTCGCGCCGCGCGCGGGTGAGCGCGCCGATCAGCGTGGACTTGCCCACCCCGGGGGGCCCGGTGAAGCCGACCACCGCGGCGCGGCCGGTGTGCGGGTAGACCTCGCGCACGAGCGCCCACCCCTCCGGGCGGTCGTCCTCGACCAGCGAGATCCCCCGCGCGAGCGCGCGGCGGTCGCCGGCGAGCAGGCGCTGGGCGAGCGTCGTCGTCGAGGCCGTCCCGGTCACGGCGCCATCATCGCAGGACGTACGATTCGCCGACCATGGACTCGCAGCGACTGAGGACCCACCCCGCGCACGGCCACACACCACGCGACCCTGCCCCCGACCCCCCCTGTGGGGGTCCTGCTCAAAACCCCTCCCCCTCCGACCCCCCCTCCCCCGCTGGCCCCCGCGCGAGCTTCGGGGAGAGCCACCTCCGCGCCGGGGTGGGCCGCTCGCGCTGTGGCGGTTCATGCGCGCCAACAACATGGTCGTCCCTCGCGTACGCCCACATGCTCGCTGCGCCTGGTGTGGCTGAAGCTGCGCTACCGCGGGCGCCTGGTGACGGACGGGCCGTGCTTCATCTGCCCCGGGGTTCAGCTCGAGATCGGCCGCCACGCGACGGCTGCACATCGGCCGGTGGGCGTGGGTGGGGCACGGCACCAAGCTACGCGTGCACGAGGGCGAGGTGCGGATCGGCGCCAAGACCGTGGTGGGCCAGGAGTGCACCGTCTCGGCCTTCCAGCACGTCTCGATCGGACGCGAGTGCATCGTCGCCGACCGCGTGATGCTGATCGACTTCGACCACGGCATGGTCGAGGTCGAGCGCCCGATCCGCCTGCAGGGGATCTACAAGCGCGACGTGCGCGTCGGGCACAACGTGTGGATCGGCTACGGCGCGTGCATCCTGCGCGGGGTCACCGTCGGGGACAACAGCGTGGTGGGCACCAGCGCCGTGGTCACCGGCGACGTGCCCCCCAACGCCGTGGTCGGCGGCGTCCCCGCCCGCGTGATGCGCATGCGCGAGACGCCCCGTTCGATGCGGTGGGGGTGACGGGGGGAGGGTTTTAGGAGGACCCCCCAAGGGGGTCGGGAGGGGCGTTTCGTTCGTGTGGCGGACCCGGGTCGCCGTGCAGGTGCCTCGGGAGCCAGCGGTCCGGAGTCGGGGAGGGGCGTCGCGTAGCGGACCCGGGGTCGCGTCCAGGCGCCTCGGGGCGCAGTAGTGCCTCAGTTTGGTCGGGACCCCGCAGACCCGCGAGAGCCGATAGTGCATTTGGGCGAACATATATATAGCTGACTGGACCTCTCATAACTGCCATCTGGTTGCTACCCCACAGGTCCAGTCGGCGATCATGTCCCCAAACCGATACACCACCCAGCCACCCGGGGCGCCTGCTCAGGGCGCGAGCAGCGCGGCGCGCGTCGGCGTGCACCGCGAGGTTGCGCACGGCGCTCGCGTCGGCGTCCGGGCCGGCCGCCAGCGCCCGCTGCACCCCGAGGCGGTGGGCCGCGAAGCGCTCGCGCGCGTAGGGCACCGCGAGGCCGCGGGAGACCATGAAGGCCCAGTCGCTCGCCTGCAGCGCCAGCAGCTCGCGCACCGCCGCGGCTCCCGCGCGGGGGCCGGCGCGCACCACGTCGAGCTCGGCGGCCCGCGTGGCGAAGGCGAGGTCCGCCACCGCCGGGGCCCGACCACGTCGAGAGGTCGCCGCCTGGCCCCACGTGCTCGCCCCCCACTCCTCCTCCACGGGCGCCGGCTCGTGGCGCTCCAGCGCGTCGTCGAGGCGCACCAGGGGGAGCCCCTGGCGCGCGCACTCCTCGACCACCGCGGTCAGCCACGCGAGGCCCTCGTACCACCAGTGGCCGAGCAGCTCGGTGTCCAGCGCGCACACCGCCAGGCCGCCCCCGGGCAGGCCGGCGCCGTCGCGGCGCAGGCGCTCGCAGGTGCGGGCCACGAAGTCCGCCGCGTGCTCCCGCGCCAGCGCGAGGGCGCGGGCGTGGTCGTAGGCGCCGCCGTCGTTGGCCCACGGCTGGTGGTGGTGGACGGTGTGGCGGTGGTAGTCGCGGTAGTGCCCGTGCGCGGGGTAGCCCGCCTCGCTCCACACCAGCGCGACCGTGGCGCGGTCGACCGGGACGAGCACCACGCCCGCGTCCCCGCGCAGCGGGCGCAGGTGCGCGGGCGCCCCCAGGCCGAGGCGGCCGGTCAGCTCCACGCAGGTGGCGTGCACCCCGGCCTCCGCCAGCGTGGGCTCCAGGTAGGGGCGTGGGCGCACTCCGGCAGCCAGAAGCCTCCCCGCCAGCCGGCGCCGAAGCGCGCGCGGTGGGAGGCGACGCCGGTCTGCACCTGCAACCGCAGCCCGGCCTCCGTGGCGAGCAGGGGCAGCACCGCGTGGGTGGCCGAGGAGGTCCACTGCGCGTGGGGGGCGAACGCGCCCAGCAGGTCCCCGCCGCGGCGCTCGAAGCCCTCCAGCGCCCGCTCGTAGTCCCCCCAGGCGCGCTCCAGCTCGCGCGCCGAGCGTCTCGTGGCCCCCCGCGCGCAACCCCTGGGCGTCCTCGGCGTGGGTGTAGCGGCGGGTCTCGCCCACGAACCGCGCGAAGCGCTCCCCGACCCCCGGGGCCTCCAGTTGGTCGCACAGCACCGGGGTCAGCGACACCGTCAGCGGCGCGCCCGCCTCCAGCAGCTCCAGCAGCGGCAGGTAGCACGTGGCCATCGCCTCCCACAGCCACTCCTCCCCGAACGGCCACGTCCCGAAGCCCTCCACGTAGGGCATGTGGGTGTGCAGGACGATCGCGAGCTCGCCTTGGGGCGGGCGGGCAACCGGACGGTGGCTCACGTCCGGCACACCGCCACGAAGTCGAGCGCCCGCTCCAGGTCGGCTTGGCCACGGGGGCGCAGCGCGAAGTCCGTGACGGAGATCGCCGGGGTGAACCAGCCGTAGAAGCGCTCGGTTAGGCCCAGCCGGGGGTGCACGCGGTCCCAGCCGGCGCGCAGCGCGAGCTCGTGCGCGCGCAGCCGGCGGGCGTGGAAGAGGCCGAACAGCGCCACCGAGGCGAAGTGCTCGCGGCAGAGCCGCTCGAACTCTGCGCGCGGTACTCGTGCACGTGCCACGGGTTGTCCGAGCGCTCCGCTCCCTTCGGGGCGAGGGTGAGCACGTTGGGGGTGGACAGGTACACCGTGCCCCCGCTGCCCTCGCCCACTCCGGAGACGAGCGCGCGGAAGTGCTCGAGCGCCGCGCCGGGGTCCTGCAGGTGCTCGACGGTCTGCAGGAACACCACCGCGTCCGCGGGCTCGGAGAAGGTTTCGATGAGGTCGCGCTCAAAGCGCAGGTTCGTCCGCCGGTAGCGCGCGCGTGCGTGCTGCGTGCGCCTCGGGGTTGGCGTCCACCCCCACCACGCTCGCGGCGCTGCCCCGCGAGCACGTCCGAGCCGTAGCCCTCCCCGCAGGCCATGTCGATCACCCGCAGGCCCTCCACGCGCGCCGCGATCCACTGGTAGACCACCAGGTGGCGGCGGAACCAGTAGTTCTCCTCCGGCACGTCCGGGAGCGTGCGCTCCCCCGTCAGTGCCAAGCGGCGGCACGTCGGCGGGCTGGTCGCGCTGCACGTAGAGAGGCGCCGCCACGGCGCGCGAGTATATGGTCCCGGGCGCGATGCCACCCGCCATGACCCCCGAGGAGATCCGCGACGTCAACACGCGCTACCACGACGTCGCCGCGGGGCACTACGACGCGAAGTGGGGGATCGACTTCGGAGACGTCGGCCTCGAGCAGGTCACCGCCAAGGTGCGCAAGGCGCTCGGCGGCCCTCCCGGCCACTACCGGCGCTCGCTGGAGATCGGGGCGGGGACGGGGTACTTCACGTTGAACCTGCTGCGAGCCGGCGTGATCGAGCAGGCCACCTGCACCGACATCTCCCCGGGGATGCTCGCGGCGCTGAGCGCCAACGCGCAGCGCCTCGGCCTGCGGGTCGAGACCGTGCCCGCCGACTCCGAGCGGCTGCCGTTCGAGGACGGCAGCTTCGACCTCGTGCTCGGCCACGCCGTGCTGCACCACCTCCCCGACCTCCCCACGTCCTTCGCCGAGCTCGCGCGCGTGCTCGCCCCCGGCGGGACGCTGCTGTTCGCCGGGGAGCCCTCCCGCTACGGCGACCGCCTCGCGCGGGTGCCCAAGCGCTTCGCCGGCGCGGTCGCCCCCCTGTGGCGCGCGGCGCTGCGCGCCCGCCCGGCCGGGTGGGCGGGGACCGAATCCGAGGGCGCGCCCGACGCGGCCCTAGAGAGCGTGGTCGACGTCCACGCCTTCGCCCCCGGGGAACTGCGCGAGCTCGCACACGGGGCCGGCTTGCAGCAGGTCCGGGTGGTCGGCGAGGAGCTCACCGCCAACTGGTTCGGCTGGACCAACCGCACGCTCGAGGCCACCGCCGAGCCCGCAGACGTGCCATGGGCGTGGCGCCAGTACGCCTACCGCGGGTACCTCGTGTTGCAGGAGCTCGACCGTCGCCTGCTGGAGCCACGGCTGCCCCCCGCGATCTTCTACAACCTGATGCTCTGCGCACACAAGGCAGATTGACCGGGTACCGCTCGTTACACACCCGTCGAGGTTCACCACCCTAGACGGTTCATCCCCTTAGACTCTGCGGCGAGATGACCGACCGAAGGCACCGGGATTTCCCGCTCTTCCCGCTGAGCATCGTGGCGCTGCCGACCGAGAACGTGCCCCTGCACATCTTCGAGGACCGCTACCGCACGATGATCGAGGAGTGCCTGGAGGAGGGGCGCGAGTTCGGGATCGTGTGGATGGCCGACGACGAGCTCAAGCCGGTCGGCTGCGCGTGCACGGTCGAGCAGGTGCTCGAGCGCAAGGCGGACGGGCGCATGAACATCCTCGTACGCGGCACCCGTCCGTTTCGCCTGCTCGAACGCCAAGAGGACCTCCCCTACCCGGCGGGTGTCGTAGAGTTCCTCGACGAGCACGACGAGCCGGCCGACCCCGAGGTGGTGAACTCCACCCGGGAGCTGTACGCCACCCTGGTCGAGCAGGCGACCGACAACGCCCTTTCGAGCGAGGAGCTCGAGGCGCTCGACGCCTACCGCATGGCCGCCACGGTGGAGTTCGGCGCCGACGCCAAGCAGGAGTTGCTGGAGCTGCGCTCCGAGAACGCCCGCCTGCACCTGCTGACGATGCTCTTCCGCGCCGCCATCAAGCGCATGGAGCTCGTGGAGCGCGCCCAGGCGCACGCGCAGTCCAACGGGAAGGTGCGCTTCGGGTAGCGCTCACTGCGGCAGGCCGCACACCCGCTGCGCCACTTCCAGCACGAAGAGAGCCAGGTGTCGGAAGACCGCGGGCTGGCCGGCGGAGTTGTCGGCGAAGCGGACCGCGCCTTCGGGGTCGCGCACGGAGTAGCGGAACACGGAGCCCGGCCGCGGGGGCAGTGAGAGGCGCTTGGCAGAGGGTTCCTGGAGTTCTTCCTGCAGACCCCGCGCCAGGACCAGCTGGGGGTCACTCAGCTCGTGCGTGGCGTGGCCGGCGGGGTGAAAGGGCTTCTCAGAGCAGCGCACCCCACCGCCTTCGTTGACCACCATCGTCAGCCGCTCCCCGGGCGCCCCGCCGGTGCGCTGCACCACGAACAGGTCGGGGAGCACCACGTTCTCCCCGCAGCCTGCCACGGCAGCCACCGCGGCCACGGCGAGCAGCGTGGCGGCCAGCGCGCCTGCCCGCGTCACCCGCCCGCCGAAGGGCGTCTGCCCAGTGCTACCCGTACCCTTCGCAGATGAGTTCACCCGCAGGGAGCATATGCGCCGCCGGCAGGGGGCAACCCGCGTGAGCGCACCCGAGCGGGGCTGCGTCGCCGCCGGGCATCCGCTGACCGCGGAGGCGGGGGCGCGGGTGCTGCGCGAAGGGGGCAACGCGGTGGACGCGGCGGTGGCGGCGGTGCTCGCCTCGTTCGCGGCGGAGCCGCTGCTGACCGGCCTGGGCGCGGGGGGGTACCTGATGGTGGCGGGCCCGGAGTGGGAGCCGGCCCTGCTGGACTTCTTCGTGGAGGCCCCCGCGCGAGCACAGGACGGCTCGGCGGCGGAGCTCCAAGCGATCGACGTGTCCTTCGGGGACGCGGCGCAGACGTTCCACATCGGGCCGGCCTCCTGCGGGATCTACGGCACCCCGGCGGGTGTGTGCGAAGCGGTCGCGCGGTGGGGCACCGTCCCGCTGGAGGCGCTCGCCGCGCCCGCGGCTGACCTCGCGCGCGCGGGCGTGGCGCTGAACGCCGGGCAGGCGTACGTGGCGGAGATCCTCACCGAGCTGCTGCTCTCGACCCCGGAGTGCGCGGCGCTGTGGGCACCGGAGGGCCACGTGCTGCGCGAGGGCGAGGTGCTGCGCAACCCCGAGCTGGGGGACGCACTCGAGCGCCTCGGCCGCGACGGCGCCGAGCCCTTCTACCAGGGGGACGTGGCAGCAGCCGTCAGCGAGTGGGTGGGCGAGCGCGGCGGCTCGGTGACGCGCGCGGCGCTCGCGGCCTACGAGGCGCAGCAGCGCCGCCCGGTGGCGCAGGGCTACCGCGACCGCGAGGTGCTGACCAACCCGCCGCCCTCGGCGGGGGGCACGCTGCTGGCGTACGCGCTCGGGCTGCTCGACCGCCAGCCGGCGCCGGCGACGCTCGAGCAGGTCGTGGCGGCAATGGAAGCCGCCCAGGCGGAGCGCACCCCCGAGTTCGTCGAGGGCCTCGCCGAGGAGGGCTTCCTGGAGCGGTTCCTCGCCGCGCGCCTGGGCGCGGCCGGGCCGGCCGGACGGGCCGATTGCGCCGCCCGCGCGGGCGCAGGTGGCCAAGCGGGAGAGGGCCCGCACGGCCAGGCGGGGGGAGGCACGAGCAGCCACCTCGGCGCCACCACCCACATCTCGGTGCTCGACGGCGCGGGGCGGGCGTGCAGCGTGACGTGCACCAACGGCGAGGGCTCGGGCGTGGTGGTGCCCGGCACGGGCATCCACGTGAACAACATCATGGGCGAGCAGGACCTCAACCCGCAGGGCTTTCACCTGCACCCCGCGGGCCGGCGGATGCCGAGCATGATGGCGCCCTCGATCGTGCGGCGGGCGGGCGAGGTGGAGCTGGTCCTCGGCAGCGCCGGCTCCAACCGCATCCGCTCGGCGCTGCTGCAGACGATCGTGGGGGTGGTCGACCACGGCCTGGGCGCCGCGGAGGCGGTGCGCGCGCCGCGGGCGCACTTCGAAGCGGGGGTGGTGTACGCGGAGCCGGGGATCGACGTGCGGGCGCTCGCGCGGGAGGGCCGGCGGGTCGTGAGCTTCCACGCGCTCAACCTCTACTTCGGGGGCGTGCAGGCCGTGCAGCGCTCCGACGGGGCGCTGCTCGGCACGGGTGACCCCCGCCGGGGCGGGGTGGCGGTGTCGGTTTGAGAACTGGGCGCGCCCGTCGCTAACTTTGGGGTCTCGCACCACCCCCGCGTCTCACTCCCGATCGGCCTGAGCGTCCTCGGCGGTGGGCTGCTCGGCCACGGGCGCGCATACGCGCAGACCGGCCCCGCCGGCAGCGGTGGCCAGGCGCGCGTCGTAGGCGTACACGCACGCAAGGCGCTCGCCGAGGTCCAACGCGGTGGCGAGGTGGATCGCGTCGAGTGAGCGCAGCGTCGCGGGCTCAAGCTCGCAGGCCCGCCTGCGGATGGAAGCGGTCAACGGCAGCAGGCGCACCCCCGCGAGCTGGGCGCGCGCGGCGCCGGCGCCATCCTCGCCGCTCGCCCTGCGCACGGCGCGCAGCGCCTCGACCTCGAGGATCTCCGAGGCGACCAGCCGGGCGCCGGCGGCAAGCGCCGCCACCAGCGCCGCTGTCTCGGGCTCGGGGACCACCAGCTTCACGAACGCCGAGGTGTCCAGATAGACGAGCTGCGCGTCCGCCATCGGCGGTCAGAGCCGCTCGCCGCGCAGCTTCTCCAGCGCTTCGGTGCTCGCGTACGGTTTCGCGGGATCGGGCAACCCGAGCCTGGCGGCGACAGCGAGCACCTGCTCCGTGGAGCGCCCGGCAGGGGTGGCGTGCCGCCGATCCAGCCAGCGGTCGAGCTCGGTACCCTGGTTTGAGAGCAGCTCGCGCACTCCGCGCAGGATCAGCTCACGCGCCAGCGTGGCCGTCGGCTTGCGCTCGCCGAGCAACGGCCGCGCGCGCCGCAGCGCCTCGTCGAGCTCGGGGTCGCGCGTGAGCGCGATGCGGGGATGAACGGTCGACACCACACCAGTGTAACACCACAGTTGCACTTTGGTTGGTCCAGCTCCCCCGGTCTTTGCCTCATTACAGGAGATCTGTTAGGATCGTCGATCATTACAAGACCACTGTAATGACCAACACTCCGGGCAAAAATCCCTACAGGCCTGGCGTCGGCGTGCGCCCGCTGTATCTCGCGGGCCGCGATGCGCCGCTGCGGCGCTTCGACGCGATGCTCCGCGCGGCGCCCGAGCAGCAGGCGAACATGCGGGTCACGGGGCTGAGGGGCGTGGGCAAGACCGTGCTGCTGGAGACGTTCGCAGAACACGCGCGCGAGCAGGAGTGGGAGCCGGCGTTCATGGAGCTACAGCCCGCGCACAACACCGACACGGCGATCGTGGCGGCGCTCGGATCGCTGCTGGGGCGCACCCGCGAGCGGCTCTCGCGCAGGGCGCGACTGCGATCCGCGGCCGGGAGGGCGCTGCGCTCGAGCAGCCTGTCGGTGAGCTGGGAAGAGGTATCGCTGTCGGTCTCCTTCGGCTCCGAGCGCGAGGAGGATCTCGCGCGGGAGCTGTTCACCACCGTCCAGCTCGCCCTCTCCAAGGGGCGCACGGGCGTCGTCCTGCTCCTCGACGAGGCGCAGCTGGTCCACGACGAGCGCAGCCGCCACGGCGAGCACCCGCTCTCACTGACGATCGCGCCGATCGTCGCGCTGCAGCGCCGAGAGCTGCCGCTCGGGCTCGTCCTGTGCGGCCTGCCGACGCTCGCGGGGAACCTGCAGAAGGCGCGCTCCTACAGCGAGCGGCTGTTTCGCGGCGAGGAGATCGACTCGCTCGCGCCCGAGCAGGCGCTGGAGGCGTTCACGAGGCCACTCGAACAGACGGCCCGCGCCGCCTCCCCCACGCTCGCCAGGACCGTCGCCGCCGAAGTCGAGGGCTACCCGTACTTCCTGCAGCTGTGGGGGTCGGAGCTGTGGGACGCCGCCGACCTCGCCGGCGTGGAGCGCCTCACACCGAAGCTGCTCGACGCGACCCGCCCCGACATCTACAACCGCCTCGACCACGATTTCTACGATCCGCGCCTCGCCACGCTGACCCCCGCCGAGCAGGACCTCCTGCTCGCCTCCGCCGACTGCCCCTACCCACCCCTACGCTCCTCCGACCTCGGCAACGCCTCCGCGAAGACCCCCGGCAACGTCAACGTCCTGCTCGGCCGCCTGGTCGACGCCGGCGCGCTCTACCGCACCCGCAAGGGCGAGTACGCCTACACCGCGCCCCGGTTCCGCGACTACCTCCAGCGGAGAGCCGCCCGGTAGGCGTGGGCGCGCGGCGAGGACTGTGCGGCTCATGACGGCCGTCTGATCAGGGGGGATCGTCCACGCGAGTGGGTACTCCGCCCGAGCGCATGTGCGCGGGGCTTCCGTGCCCCGCGTCGGCGCGCGGTCCCGCTACTTCTTCCGCTTCTTCTTCGCTGCCCCGTACCTGCTGTGCGCGGCGGCTTCGCAAGTCGCCCGCTTCTTGCCTTTTTTGGCATGGCACGCCTTCAGCGCCTTGGCGAGCTTCTGGGTGCTCGTGAGCTTCTTCGTCGTTGTCTTGGTGGCGCCCGTGTTTTCCTGGCTGCCGGCCGGGAACGCGATCGCGGGGGTCGCGATCAATGGGGTGGTCGTGGGGTTTACTAGCGGGTCGAGAATCCCGGGCGTCGTGAACGTCGCGTCTTCGCCGACGCTCGTGCCGGCCGGGCTGCTGACGACCAGTCGGTAGTGGTAGGTCGTGCTCGGGTCGAGGCCGCGCAGGCTCAGCGTGACCGTCTGTTCGCCCTGCTCGGGCAGCACGGTCCCGAACGCCTGTGTGCCGTATTCGGTGCTCGTGCCGTATTCGAAGCGGTAGCTGGTTTCTTTGCCCTGGGGGTTGATCGTGCCGGAGATCGTCGCTTCGCCGGTCGACACTCCGCTCGCGGGACCGGTCACGGCGAGCGGCGACTGGCCGGCGATAGCCGTGAACGTCTCGTCCCGGCCGTAGCTGGCGCCGTCTTCGTTCCACGCGACGAGCCGGTAGTGGTATGTCACGCCCGGCACCAGCGGGACCAGCGTCGCCGGTGCTTCCACAGCGCCGGCGCTCGCGCCGACGTCGATGCCGGGACCGGTGGGCGCGGTGCTCTGCCCATATTCGGTGGTTGGCCCGTACTGATAGTAGTAGTAGGTTTCCACGCCCTCGGGGTTGACCGTCCCGGTGACGTTCGCGCTCGTGGCCCCGATTGTGGACGGTGCGCTCGTGCTTTCGACGAGTGGGCCGAGCGTTGTGAATTCCCCGGTGCCTTCGGTCGGTTCGGTCGAGCCCGTTACGTTGGTCGCCACGACCCTGTAGTGGTAGGTCGTGGCCGCTGCCAGGCCGATCAGGTTCGCGGTAGCGCGCTGAGGGGGATATTCCGCGTCGAGGTCGGCCGGTACACATGGTGTGCTGGACCCGTACGACGCGGTCGTGCCGTATTCGACCTTGCAGGTGGTGTCCTGCTTGTTCGTGCTGACCTGGGCTTCGACGGTCGTCCCGCCCGCAGTCGGGGAGGCGCTCGGAGCTTCGACCGTGGGTTTCAGGCCCGTTGTGGTAAACGTCAGCAAAGAGCTGGCGCGGGCCAGCTTGCCGACGAGCGCGTAGAAGCAGACGGTGTACTGGGTGGCCGGTTCAACGCTGACCGTCGCTTGCTCGTCAACGGGGTTTTCGCCCGAGCCGGCGTCGGCGATCGGGGTCGTATTCCCCAGGCAGCTCGTGCCCTGGTCGTAAGAAAAGTAATAGCTGGTGCTCACGCCGCCGGGGTTCAGGCTCCCGTGGAGCGTCACCGATGTGCCGGTGTCGGCGCTCGGCGCTTCGTCGATAGTCGGTTCCGGCGGCAACGACGCCGGCCCGAACTCGTCCACGACCTTCGGACCCCCATCGGATACGTAGGCGTCACCGCTAGCTTCGTCGAGCGCGATCCCCAGCGGTGCGGTGAAGAACCCGCCCGCCGTGCCGAGCAACTGACCCTGCAGCACGCCCGAGGAGTCGAACAGATCGACGGCGGCGCCGTCCACGACGTACACGTCGCCGCTGGCGCCATTCACCGCGACGTCCGCCACGCCGGGCGCCACCGTCAGTCGGCTTATGTATTTGCCTTCCGGACCGAACTTGCTGACGACCGCCGATCCGGCTTCGAACACATACACGTCGCCGTGCGAATCGACCGTTATCCCGCGGAGTCCTTCGTGAGCAAAGGGTCCTTCGGGTCGTTCGGCGCCATTGAACTGCGACAGGTATTCACCGTTGGTGTTGAACTTGTCCACATAGCCTCGCCCCAGGTTATGAAGCACATTATAGTTGGCGCCAGTCGCGACGTACACATCACCGGCGGACGGGTCGGAGGGGCTTTTCGAGTTATCCACCGCCACAAAATCGAAGCCTTCAATATCAAAGCCTCCCTGTGGCGTATTGGACCCCGTCCACGTCGCTTCATAGGCACCCGAGGAGCTGAACACTTCAACTTCCCCGGCCTCATTTCTGCTGTGAAATGGATCATTGCTGACAAATATCTGGCCCGTCGCTTCGTCCACCGCGGCGTCGAGCAGCAGCCCTTCAAACCTAGGGCCCGTCAGCGCCGACTGGAAGACGCCCGCCGAGTTGAAGATATCCAGAGCTTGACCGGCGTCGACGACATAGACATCGCCGCTGGACTGGTCCACAGCGATCTCGCTCGGATTGTTGACGAACTGGCCGGGTTCGCAGGTGCCTCCTGGACCCGTGCAGGCACCAAAGCTCGAAAGGAATTCAAGGCCGCCGGTCGCGGCGCTCGCCGACCCGGCGCCGAGCATCAACGTCCCAAGCGTAACCAGGACCGTCAGTGTCAACCTGTGAGCGCGCATCATGACTTCCTCCCGTCGCCGTGCCCATTACTTGCCTTGCTCGCCTTCTTCGCCTGCCTCTTGGTTTTCTTCTTCTTCTTAGTCGCCTTCTTCGCCTTTGGGCACTCCGTGACCGAGAGTTTGGTGTCCTGTTTGAGCTGCGAGCCGTCCTGGGCGGTGAACGCGGTCGGCATCTCGAGATTCGAGGTGCAGAGGTTCCCGCTCGCTGCCAGCGCAGAGTACTTGCCCTCGGGGAGGTAGAGCTCGAAGCTGTTGACGGGGACGTCGGGGATCGTCTTGAACGTCGAGCTCGTGATCCCCGCCTTGTTGATGAACGTCGCCGCGGTCAAATCGACGCGCACCCCGTCGCCCTGCAGCACGATCACGAGGCTCGGGAACGCTTCGCCGCCGTGGGAGACGAAGTACACCGGGCCCGTCAACTCGACGGGCAGGATCGGTGTCGAGGTCCGCGCGATACCGACCACCGACGCCGCCGGGCAGCCGGCGGGGTTCGACGCGAACGTCGCCGCCCCACACGCCTTCTGCAGCGTCGTCAGCCGCGAGGGGAGCTGCTTGGGCAGTTCGACTTTGACCGACGCGATGTTCGACTGCGCCCCGGAGGGGAACACGACCTTCGCATCCAGGCTCGCACCGTTCGCCCGGGAGGTCCTGCCCGAGGTGGAGACGGTGAACTTCGGCCCGAAGTGCAGCCCCGCGCACCCCGAGACCGCGAACGGCGCGGAAACGTCCGCGGTCGTTCCCTGGGTGCCCGAGATCGTCGCCGTGATGTGCTGTTGGGCGCAGCTGGTCGGGTTGAAGATGAAGTTCGGGCGTTCGATCGTGACGTTCGCGGTGCGCAACCGGATCGGGATACCGTCGAGGATCTGCGGCAGCGGGTTTGACGTGACCGTCAGCGCCGCGGTGCTCTGATCGATGTTGATCCGCGAGCGGACCACGACGTTGCCGAGGTTGAACGGGCCCGCCTTCGTCGGCACGACGATCGACAGGCCGAACGGCGCGCCCTCATAGTGTTCGGTGAGGTAGATCGAGCCCTGCGTGTAGAACGGATGCCCACCCGGGCCCGCCGCGACCGTCATCGTCCCGATCCGCGACGCCACCGAGCACGTCCCCGCGTTCGCCTGTTCTTCATCGCACAACGGGACCCCCGCAATCGACCCCAACAGACCCGGGGGCATCTTGACCTGGATACCGGAGAGGTCCTGCTGGCGGTCTTCCCGGGCGAACGTGAGCGTGAACGGGCTGAACTGCCCCGCGTTCGGGTTCGAGGTGCCCGCGCTGAACGACGGTGTCAACGGCGGGCTCGAAGGGCACGCTTCGCCGTGACCGTCCCAGCTGACGTTGAACGAGGATTCCGGTGTCGCGTCGGGGGTGTACGGGGTGCTCCACGGCGTCAGATCTGCCGTGCTCGTGAACGTCCCGCAGCTCTGCGGGGTTGCCAAGCCCGCGCGCAACCCGCCCTTGAATACGAGCTGCGCTTCGCTGAACGGGAACTGCGGGAGGTTCGGGAACGTCGTGGTCAACTGGCCCGTCGTGGTGTTCACGTCGATCGTGCCCGGCAGCTTCTGCACGATCCCCGAGCCCTCGATCTGGAGATAGAGTTTGAACATGTTCCCGTCGGACGCGTCCTGGTTGCTGCACGGGTCGCAGCCCGGTTCGGCGAGGAACACGTAGCCCGTCAACGGTTCGGCGAGCAACGGCGTCGTGACCTTCGCCGTCGCCACGACCGAGGCGTTCGGGCACGAGCTCTCCGCGTCGGATTCGAGATCGAACTGTTCCGCCGTACACGCCTGCAACCCGTCGGCCGCCGAGGGCGACAGCGACATCCCAGCCGGCAGCGTGACCGTGATGCGCTTGACCGGTGGCGTCGCGAGCCCATTCGGGTCAGGGTTCTGCGGGACGGTCTCATCGACCGCGAGACCCGTCGGTTCATCGGCCTGCGTCGTTTCCGGCTGCAACTGAAGGGAGGGAGCGAAATGCAGCTTTTCACAGCCCGCTACCGGTGGCGAGCTATACGTCTTTTCCTTCCATGCGGGGTCGCTCACGCCTTCCGCCGCTTCGTTGAAATCGGGGGTGCTGTCCGTGATGTTCAACGGGCCCTTGGTGTCGGGACCGTCCGGCAGCAAGCGTCCCGGATCGTACGTGGAATCAACGTGCAGCGTCGTCACGAGCGGCCCGCCCTCACAGTCGCTGGAGTTCGTGAAGAACGCGTTCGGGGACGACGGATTCCCGTCCGCCGCCGAGGGATCACCGAAATACTTTACGAAATCCGCGACAAGCCTGACCTGATTGGGAGCGGGAATGCCCGGCACGATCACGCGAATATGCGCGTCAGCGCCCTCACCAACCACCGAGGGGTAGATCCCAAGCGGAAAAGAAAGGTAGGTGAAAGCGAACTCCGCCGGCTCATTAGCATCGGGAACCATATTATAAATAGGGATCTCGCCTTCTTCAGCGGTCTGGTAGCCACTTGTCTGGTCGGCGAAGCCCAGCGTGCCGACCCTGGAAGTCAGTGGACAAGCCGAAGCCTGGCCACTGCTACTGGCTGCCACGAAAAGTTTGTTCAACGGACACCGCGGAGCTACCTGCGTGTTACCGACCACGCCCGGCGGAAGATCGACCACAAGATCCTTCCACGGCTGCGTCGCCTGGATATATCCATCGTCGTTAGGGTCGAAGTTGGTCACATCAAAGTTAGTCGTCAGTCCGGTCGGATGATCGGCTGCCTGCGTATCCGGTTCCCCGTCGATATTGCTGAGAAAGCTCGTCAGGTCAGCCACCCCAAAGGGAAGCGTGGTCGTGGGGTCGATCTCCGGGGTCGTGGGGTTGACCTCCGTGGTCTGAGTCACCGACGCCACCGGGGCGCCACCGCCCGACACCGTAACGGTATTGACCACGTCGCCATCCGCCGGGAGACTCGGACTGACGTTCACCTTTAACGTGAGCGGTGGGAGCCCAACCATCGAGTCGACCGTCCGCGAAATCGTACAGGTTATCGACCCGGCACCTGCAAAATCGGAGCACCCCCATTCATTACCTACCGCACCTCCTTCGTGTGCCGTCACACCCTGAGGTAGCGTGTCGGTGAGCGTGATCGGACCACCATTCGTGGGCTCCCCACCAACATTACTCACGATAAATGCATACTCGTCAGTGTCACCATACTGATATATGGTTTCGCCAAATTCGCCGCCTGATGGATATTCCCCTTCCAGAGTGTTTTCCGGCAGGAAGACAGTCGGGTTCGCAAACGCCTGTACCTGCCATCCCGGGGTACCCAGGGCCGAGGCAGATGAGGAGCCAAACGCGAATGCAACGAGCAGGACGGTGAGAGTTAGGAGCGGAGTGAGAATCCTTTTGACATTCATCGACTTGCCCTCCGGTCGCGGCTAGCTTTCTTGGCTTTTGCCTTCTTGGCCTTGGGTTTCTTGACGCACTTACCGTCCTTTTCTACGTAGCCCTTCTTGCATGCCTTGGCCTTTGGTTTGGGTTTTATCGTGGCAACTGGCGCCGGAGTTACTAGTGGCGGGGTTTCGCCCGCCTGGAACTCGCTGCCGGGGGATAGGAGGGTCGGCGCGGGGCTCAACGGCCCCTGGCAAGCATCGCCCGTACAGGTCGGGAGCAACGACAGCGGCGCGGGGAAACCACCGTCGATATGCGCGTCATACAGATCCACCTGCGTATCCACGTCTTGGGACACGAGTTGATCGGCGGTTTCGAAGAAAATATCTTCACCCGACGGCGACACACCCCTGAGCATCACCGAGGAGGACCCGTTAGCGTAGGCTGTCGATGATCCTCCTTCTCCGGAGCGGCGACTGTACGATGTGTCCTGCCCATCGGAGATCAGGTACACGTTACCGTCGTGATACTCGTAAACGTTCTCGGCATAATATTTCAGTATCCCGTGGTAGGTTTCAGCTCCGTTTCCGTACTTGATTTCGAATGGGAGTTCGACGAGATGATCATTCAACGCAGCGGGCGTCAGACCATCGGAGCTTTCGAACGCGACGTAGGCGCCATTATCGGACACCACCAACGGTTGCATGTATTCCTGATTGAACACGGCATTGCTACGTTCTCCCGGGGGAATAACAGCAGCGAAAGTATCGGTGTTGCCGTTGTCGTTGAACCCATCCTGACCGATCGAGACGCGCACCAGTTCTCCCGTCTGAGCGTCGTACTCGAAGACCTGCCGCGCAGTACTCGTGTCGTCTTCGGTGAGTTCGGGGGTGGAGCTCGTGAAAACAAAGAAGCGACCGTCGGGCGTCGTCGACCAGTGGGGCCCGAACGCGGCCGTCGCGATGAACGACGTCGTCCCCGTTTCCGTATCGAATACGTAGAGGTTCGATTCGTTTTCGACCGCTTCCTTACCCCGACTGTTCTTCGCGCCTTCCAGCTTCCCCGCCGCGACGAAGTACACGTGCGAGCCGTCTTCGGAGACTATAATCTGATTGCCCTGAACCTGAGCCCCCCCAGGCCCCCATTCGCCCCCCGTGACACGCACGATCCTGCCATCCGGATGTTCAGGGCTCGCGGCCGGAGCGTCGAAGTCGTACTCGTAGATGTTCGCGCTCGTTTCCGTTTCGCTGCCCAACAACGGTTGGCTCGTCGTAAAGAACACCTTCGACCCATCCGCGGACGCCCCATCGATACCTTCCACCGGGGCCTGCACGGTCGGACTCATATCGCACGCCGAGCAATCTTCCTTGTCTGGCTCGGAGAGCGCGACCGTCCGCGATTCTTCCACCCGCGCATAGATCTCGCTCACCGCCGGATCGCCGGCAGCACAACCTGCCGCGGGGACCGAGAAGAAGACAACCGAGCCATCGGCCGACATACCACCAGTCATGCCTGTACCCCCAGGAGAGATGTATGTCGCGGTCGGGCACAGCTCCCCGCTGGGATCGACACCAACCGGCGCCGGAGCGCTTTCTTGCCCGGCGACATACCGCTCCTCCTCGAGGATGCCGCCACCTACATAGCTCCCGCCGACTTGGTACAGCACATGCGAAAGATCCCGCGAGGCACCCTTGAATATCCCTTCCCCCGGCCCAATGCGATGCGGAGCGCCATCGGCTTCGCCGATCCAAAAACTACCGGAGGCAAACTCTTCACCGCCGTTCGGGCTGTGGTAGAGAAACATCCCGAAATCCGGTGACGCCTGCAACGGTTCACTACCTAAAAGTGACGATCCTTTCTGGTCGCTTTCGGCAACATGCTGTTCGGCCAAAGCGATCGTGCTCGCGGGAAACCGCGAGACCGGGAGATCGATATCAGTCTCAGACCAGCCGGACGCGGTCCGCGTCAACTCATAACTATTCGCCCCCGGAGCGCCATTATCTTCACCGAAATTACCAGTCGACGGTACAATCAGATGCGAACCGTCGGCCGACATGCCAGTCAAAGCGGGCACGGCGAACCATGTTTCGAGCCCAGTCTGGGCGTCCTCCTTGAACGGCGGCGTGACGAGCTCGTAGGCACGGCAGTCGGGCAGGCTCGTCGAGTGGTCTTCCGCGCGGAGCTGTTCGTTGGGGCAGGTTTCGGCCTGGGCGGCGGTTGAGAACACGAGGGCGCCTGCCAGCGCGCACAGCGACACCAGCGTCACTAGGGCGTTGCGTGAAGGCGCACTGGTCCCTTTAACGTGGAGGAAGAAACAGACCATTGCGAAGAGGCCGGTCTTCGGCGTGGAAGCGGGGTTCGCGATTGGTCTTGTGGGTTTCACTGTTGTGCCTTTCCTGTCGTTGCTTGTACTCGATGGTTTCGGTCGTTTCCCACGAGGGGGCACACCGGCATGTGGTCGCGTGCCTCGCGCATCACGCCGCCCGCCTGCGGGTCTCGTGGCGGGCGTGGACGCGGATGCTCTGCGCGACCTGCCGGCCGGTCGGGGTCAACGACCACGCGTTGGGCTCACCCTTGGCGTGCCCCTCGCTGCTGTTCTCGATCAACTCCAAACCCTCCAAGCGCCTCAGCAGCTTCGAGATCTGCCCCGGGTCGTTGACCCCGGCGTGCTCGGCGACCATGCGGTTGCTCGCACCCGGCAAATCCGCGATACCGTCGAGCACCCGCGCCGTACGGAGCGTCAGGCGCATATGGACACCCTGCAGAGGGTCATGGTCACTGCGCAGCTGAAGTTCGGGCGCCTGCGCCTCCGTGGGCGCCGGCGGGGGCGCCGGACGGGTCAGTTCGCGGCGCGCCGCCGCAGGACCCATGTAAGGCAGCACAATCAGACTCATCAACTCCCCCAGCAGCTCGTGCAGGGGCCGACGCTCCTCGCGCAACAGCCGCGCGTAGACGATCCCGAACGCCGCGCCAACAAGACCCTCCGCAGTCAGTGGGCTGCACTCCGCGGCCCGTGCGCTCTCGCCGCGGCCCTCGTCGACGACCGCTGCCAGACGCGCGAGGATCTCCTCGCGACGCTTCAGCACCCGCGGGCCGCCGCGCAGCGCCTGCACCACACATACACGCGCGAGCGCCGGCTCGCGGTCGAAGAACGCGAGGATCACCTCAAGGCCACCACGGACCCGCTCACACCAACTTGCGCCCGTGAGGTCCGACGTGGCGAGCTCCTCCTCGATCGCCGCGATCACGTCCTCCAAGAGCGCCATCAGGCACCCCTCGCGATTCTCGAACAGCTGGTAGAACGTGCGCCTCGACACCCGCGCACGGGACGTGATCTGCTGGACCGTAGAGTGCACGTACCCGTGCTCCTCGATCGCACCGACCGCCGCCGCCAGCAGCCGCGAGCGCTGAATCTCGGGGATCTCAGCGACCTGCGGACGCGGCACACCCTCGCGCGGGACCGAGGGACGCATCCGACGCCGCGGCGCCCGGCGATGAGACCCGGCCCTCACCCTTCCCCCCTCGGGGGAAACTTACGACCGGCCGATGCCGGCCGATGGGTGGCTCTAGAAGCCGGTCCTAGAGGACAAGAGAGAGAGAGAGAGAGAGAGATGCGTCAGACCGCTGACGCATCTAGCAAGAACCCCACCCGGGGCCCCACGCATCTCCAGCACGTCATTCCCTCTCGAAACCACGCTAACCAATCTCCCTCTTCATCCCGACCCGGTCCCTCTCCCGTCATCTCTTTGAGCGCTACAAGGTCGACCACATATGGGAAGACCCCAACCAGACCCTATGTTGTGCCCGGCAACCACCATTGGCTGCCCGACTCACTCATCATAAGCACAACCGGAACGTCTTGTCAAGGGTCCCTCCGCGTCAAGTCCAACCGCCGCTCGCGGACCGGGCGCCCGCCGCGTCCGCCTCCAACGACAGAACCCCCGATAGATACAGGTGATTGGCAGGCCCATTTCGGGCGGCATGGGTTGACCGCGGCGATACGACATGTGCGCGCAGAACCCCGACAGGCATCCCGCCCGATCGACGGTCGCCCTATTGTCAAGGGAGTCGAATGCGCGCTAGCAGGGTCCGCGCGCGCCGACATGGGACAGGAGGCCCCGCGCACGACGGGCTACCATCTAGTGCATGGCTACCAAACATACCTGCGTGACGCTGCGCGAGGCCGCAGAGAGCCTCGGCGTACATGAGAGCACCGTGCGCCGCTATGCGGACCGCGGGCTGATCGGCGCCGCCCGCCTGCCCTCGGGGGTGCGCCGCCTGCGACGCGCCGACGTCGAAGCGCTGAGACCGCGCGCGGGCGCACCCGATCCGACGCGCGCCGAGCCGGTCCCCCCCGGGGCCGCCCCCGACGCGACGATCGCGACGCTCGCCGCCGCCCAGGGCGTACGACCCCTCGGGGGCGCCTCCGAGCTGGCGGACCCCGAGGTGTGGAGCTCCGACGAGGAGGTGGACCTGTTCAACGCCGCCGTCCGCACCGAACGTGACCGCGACCGCTGAGGCGGTCGTGCTCGACACGGACGTCGTGTCGAGGCTGATGCGCGACACGCTGCCCGCCGCCGTCGCGCAGCGCATCGAGGGCCACACGCCGTGCGTGACGTTCGTCACCGCCGGCGAGCTGCTGCGCGGCGCCATGCACGCCGGCTGGGGCACTCGGCGGGTGAGCGCGCTCGAGCGCTGGCTGGAGCGCGTGGTCGTGATCCCAGCCGACCGCGCCGTCGCGCGCCGCTGGGGCGAGCTCACCGGAGCGGCCCTGCGCGCGAGAGCGCCGCTGCCGGCGAACGACGCCTGGATCGCGGCCTGCTGCCTGACCCACGACACCCCGCTGGCGACACTCAACGCACGCCACTTCGCGGGCATCGACAGCCTGAGGCTCCTGATAACCGTCTGATCAGGGGGGATCGTCCGCGCGAGTGGGTACTCCGCCCGAGCGCGTGTGCGCGGGGCTTCCGTGCCCCGCGTCGGCGCGCGGTCCCGCTACTTCCGCTTCTTCTTCGCCGTCCCGTACCTGCCGCGCGCCTGCTTCTCGCACGTGGCGCGCTTGCGCTTGGGCTGCTTGGCGCACGCTTTCAGCGCCTTGACGAGCTTCTGGGTGTTGGTGAGCTTCTTCGTCGTTGTTTTGGTGGCAGCGGTGTTTTCCTGGCTGCCGGCCGGGAACGCGATCGCGGGGGTCGCGATCAGGGGAACGACCGCGGGGTTTACGAGTGGGTCGGCGATCGGTGGGGTGGTGAACGTCGCGTCCGCGCCGGTCGCTTCGCCGCCGGGGTTGCTCACGACCAGGCGGTAGTGGTAGGTCGTGCCCGCTTCCAGGCCGCGTAGGCTCAGCGTGACCGTCTGCACGCCCTGCTCGGGGAGGACGGTCCCGAACGCCTGGGTGCCGTATTCGGTGTTCGTGCCGTATTCGAAGCGGTAGGCCGTTTCTTTGCCTTCCGGGTTGATCGTGCCGGAGATCGTCGCTTCGCCGGTCGATATCCCGCTCGCGGGGCCGGTGGTGGCGAGCGGCGATTGGCCGGCGATGGCCGTGAACGTTTTGTCCTGGCCGTAGGTGGTGCCGTATTCGTTCCAGGCGACGAGCCGGTAGTGGTATGTCACGCCTGGGGTCAGGGGGACGAGGATCGCGGGGGCGGGTACGGCGCCCAGGCCGGCGCCGACGTTGATGCCGGGTTCGCTCGGGGAGGTCCGCTGCCCGTATTCGGTGCTTGGGCCGTACTGGTAGTAGTAGTGCGTTTCCAGGCCCTCGGGGGTGACGGTGCCGGTGACGTTCGCGCTTGACTGTGCCACTTCCGAGGTCGCGCCGGTGCTCGCAAGTGGCGCCGTGGGACTTGTCGTGAAGGACTCGGTTTCGCCTTCGGTGGGTTTGCCTTCGGTTTCGCTCTGTGCGTTTTCCGCGATCACGCGGTAGTAGTAGGGCGTGTCCAGCGAAAGGCCGCTCGCGTTCGCGCTGGCGCCCTGGGCGCCGTAGCCTTCGAGCCCGGGCGCGGGAGGCGCGCCTTCGACCCTTGTGCCTTCGTGCGCCAGAACTTCCGCTTCGCTCGTCGAGTATTCGAAGAAGTACGTCGTTTTCTCGTTGTCAGGGTTGACCGCCGCGTTCAACGTCGCCCCGGAAGACGTGATGTTGGAGGCGCTCTCGCTGCCCGCGAGGACTTCGGGCGCCGCGGGGAGCGTCGTGAAGGGCACTTCGTCGCCCGGTGTCGTTTCGCCCAGTTCGTTGGTCGCGACCAGACAGAACTCGTACTGCTTGTTCGGCTGAAGTTCGGTCACCTCCTTTTCCTCCGGCGACGCCTTCACTTCGACTTCCGGTTCCACAGCACTCTGGCCAGGACCGGTCGTACAAGCCGGTTCGGTGCTGTAGAGGAATAACCAGCCCGCTTTCGCAGCCACCGCGGCTTTTGGGTTCAGGACACCGTGGAGGGTCGCCGTGGTCGCCGTGATCCCCGTCGCGGGAGTGACCGTTTCCGGTTTTTCCGGGGCCGCGAGCGTCGGCGCGGCTGTAAACAGGAGCCCCCCCGTCAGCACGCCGAGCGTCGCCAGCCACATCCTCGTCAGCCTGCGAACGCGCATCATGAGTGCCTCCCCCGGTCGTGGCTGAACCTTCGAACCCTGCTCGCCTTCGCCTTCCTAGCCTTCTTCGCTTTCGGGCACCCCGTGACCGCGATCTTCGTGTTCTGCTTGAGCTGCGCGCCGTCCTGCGCGACGAACGAAGTCGGCATCTCGAGGTTCGAGGTGCAGAGGTTCCCGTTCGCTGCGAGCGCGGAGTACTTGCCCTGGGGGAGGTAGAGCTCGAAGGTGTTGACGGGGACGTCGGGGATCGTCTTGAACGTCGAGCTCGTGATCCCCGCCTTGTTGATGAACGTCGCCGCGGTCAAATCGACGCGCACCCCGTCGCCCTGCAGCACGATCACGAGACTCGGGAACGCTTCACCGCCGTGCGAGACGAAGTACACCGGGCCCGTCAACTCGACGGGCAGGATCGGTGTCGAGGTCCGCGCGACACCGACCACCGACGCCGCCGGACAGCCAGCGGGGTTCGATTCGAACGTCGCCGCCGCGCACGCCTTCTGCAACGTCGTCAACCGCGAAGGGAGCTGCTTGGGCAGTTCGACTTTGACCGACGCGATGTTCGACTGCGCCCCGGAGGGGAACACGACCTTCGCATCCAGGCTCGCACCGTTCGCCCGGGAGGTCCTGCCCGAGGTGGAGACGGTGAACTTCGGCCCGAAGTGCAGCCCCGCGCACCCCGAGACCGCGAACGGCGCGGAAACGTCCGCGGTCGTTCCCTGGGTGCCCGAGATCGTCGCCGTGATGTGCTGTTGGGCGCAGCTGGTCGGGTTGAAGATGAAGTTCGGGCGTTCGATCGTGACGTTCGCGGTGCGCAACCGGATCGGGATACCGTCGAGGATCTGCGGCAGCGGGTTTGACGTGACCGTCAGCGCCGCGGTGCTCTGATCGATGTTGATCCGCGAGCGGACCACGACGTTGCCGAGGTTGAACGGGCCCGCCTTCGTCGGCACGACGATCGACAGGCCGAACGGCGCGCCCTCATAGTGTTCGGTGAGGTAGATCGAGCCCTGCGTGTAGAACGGATGCCCACCGGGGCCCGCCGCGACCGTCATCATCCCGATCCGCGACGCCACCGAGCACGTCCCCGCGTTCGCCTGTTCTTCATCGCACAACGGGACCCCCGCAATCGAACCCAACAGACCCGGCGGCATCTTCACCTGGATACCCGAAAGATCCTGCTGGCGGTCTTCCCTGGCGAACGTCAACGTGAACGGGCTGAACTGCCCCGCATTCGGGTTCGACGTACCCGCGCTGAAGGACGGTGTCAGCGGCGGGCTCGACGGGCAGGCTTCGCCGTTGCCGTCCCAGCTGACGTCGAACGAGGATTCCGGTGTCGCGTCGGGCGTGTATGGGGTGCTCCACGGCGTCAGATCTGCCGTGCTCGTGAACGTCCCGCAGCTCTGTGGTGTCGCCAAGCCCGCGCGTAGGCCGCCCTTGAACGAGAGCTGCGCTTCGCTGAATGGGAACTGCGGGAGGTTCAGGAACTTCGCGGTCAACTGGCCCGTCGTAGTGTTCACGTAGAGCGTGCCCGGCAGCTTCTGCACGATCCCCGACCCCTCGATCTGCAGATAGAGTTTGAACATGTTCCCATCCGACGCATCCTGGTCACTACACGGGTCACAGCCCGGTTCGGCGAGGAACACATAACCCGTCAACGGTTCAGCCAAAAGCGGCGTCGCGACCTTCGCCGTCCCCAGCACCGAGGCGTTCGGACACGAGCTCTCCGTATTCGACTCCAGGGCGAACTGTTCAGCGGAACACGCCTGCAACCCATCGCCCGCCGACGGCGAGAGCGACATCCCAGCCGGCAGCGTGACAGTGATGTTCTTGACCGGCGGCGTCGCGAGCCCATGCGGGTCGGGGTTCTGCGGCACGGTCTCATCGACCGCGAGACCCGTCGGTTCATCCGCCTTCCTCGTTTCCGGCTGCAACTGAAGGGAGGGAGCGAAGTGCAGCTTTTCGCAGCCGGTCACAGGCGGCGATTCGACGCTCTTTGACTTCCAGTTCGGGTCGCTGACGCCTTCGTTTGCTTCGTTGAAGTCGGGGGTGCCATCCGTGAAGTTCGGGGTACCCACGGTGCCGGTGCTTTCCGCCGTCCATCTCCCCGGATCGTCATAGGAATCGACGTGGAGTTCCGTCACCAGCGGCCCGCCCTCGCAGTCGCTGGAGTTCGTGAAGAACGCGTTCGGGAACGCCGCGTCCCCGTCCGTTGCGCTGGGATCCCCAAAGAATTTTGCGAACTGCGAGTAGACACCGAGCTCCCCCGGGGAGGGAATGCCTGGCACCGTCACCCGGATGTGCGCAGTCGCGCCCTGGCCGACCACCGTCGGGTATATCCCAAGGGCAGAACCAAAATAGGTGAACGCGAACTCCGCCGGCTCGTTGCCCTCGGGAATCACATTGTAGATGGGAATTTCCGCTGAAGCCTGTAGATATCCGCTGGCTAGCGCAGTGCCGATGCCCAGCGTACCGACTCTGGAAACCGCCGGACAGCCCGAGACGTCGCCTTCAGTAGTCTTTGCCACAAATATAATTCTGCTCAGCGGGCATTGCGCGGCGACCTGCGGGTTGCCGACCACGCCCGGCGGAAGATCGACCACGATATCCTTCCAAGGCTGCAACGCAAAGGCACTTACGTCTATTTCGTTGTGTTCGACGATGTTGGTCACATCGAAGTTGCTCGTGAGTCCGCTGGGGTGATCCGCGGCCTGCGTGTCCGGTTCCCCGTTCAGACCGCTGAGGAAGCTCGTAAGGTCCGCAACCCCGAAGGGAAGCGGGGACGAGGGGTCCACCTCAGTCGTCTGAGTCACTGACGCGACCGGAGCCCCCCCACCAGACACCGTCACCGAGCTTGTCACCTCGCTGCCCGCCGGGATGCTCGAACTGACCGCCAGCCTGATTTCGCACGGCGGAAGCGCTTCCATCGAACCAACTGTCTGCGAAAACGTGCAGGTATGGGACGACGCGTGGTTATTTTTTTGTGTCACACCGGGCGGGAGCGTGTCGGTGATGGTAATCGTGCTGCCGTTCGTGGGCGCCCCGCCGACGTTGCTGACAATAAGTACAACTTCGTCTGCGTCTTCTCCTTCGTTGGCATCTGGTCCTTCCACTTGTTCTGTCAGGAAGGCGGTCGGCTTCGCGTACGTCTGGATCTGCCATCCAGGGGTGCCTAGGGCCAGCGCGGGTGTGGCGGTGAACGCAAACGCACCAAGCAAGGCAGCGAGCGGTATGAGCTTCTTAAGCATGTTACTTCCTCCCCTTCGCCGACTTCTTGGCCTTGGGTTTCTTGACGCACTTACCGTCCTTTTTCACGTAGCCCTTCTCGCAGCCCTTGGCCTTGGCCTTTGGTTTGGGTTTGGCCGCGGGCGCGGAAGGGGCCAGTGGCGGGACTTCGCCGGCCTGAAACTCGCTGCCGGGCGACAGGAGGGTTGGCGCGGGGCTCAACGGCCCCTGGCAAGCATCACCCGTGCAACTCGGGAGCAACGACACCGGCGCGGGGAAGCCGCCGTCGATACGCGCGTCATACAGATCCACCTGGGTATCGAGATCCTGGGGCACAAGTCGGTCGGCCGTTTCGAAGAAGACGTCTTCGCCCGAAGGCGACATGCCCCTGAGCCGCACCGCGGACCCCCCATGCGATCCTTCGCCATCGCGGAGGTCGAACGAGGTGTCCTTGCCATCGGAGATCAGATACACGTTACCGTCGTGATACTCATAGACGTTCTCCGCATAATAGGTCTTGCGTTCCTTGTGGCCTTCTTCTTCGTACGCCAGTTCCACGAGATCACCGTTCGGCGCCCCTGGCGTCAAGCCGTCAGAGCTTTCGAACGCGACATACGCACCATTATCAGACACCGCCAACGGCGCCATATAATAGGCTCCACCCCCTCGTTCGTGGCTCCCTGGCGGGATTTCTGCGCCGAAGGTGTCGCTGTTGCCGTTGTCGTTGAACCCGTTCTGTCCGATCGAGACTCGTGTCAGTTCACCCGTCTGCGCGTCGTACTCGAAGACCTGCTCCGCCGGATACATGCTCGTATCGCCAGGCGTAAGATCGGCGAAGCTCGCGAAGACGAGAAACTGCCCGTCGGGTGTCACCGACGGGTCCGTGGGCGATACGGTCGCGATGAACGCCGTCGCTCCCGTTTCAGCATCGAACACGTAAAGATTCGGTTCATTTTCCTTTGGAGACTGTCCCTGATTGTTGTGCGCGCCTTTCAAGGCGCCAGTCGCCATGAAATACACGTGCGAGCCGTCTTCGGAGACCATAGTCTGATTGCCCTGAACCTGGGCGCCCCCGGAACCCCATTCACCGGCCGTCACATGGACAATCCTGCCATCCGGGTCCGCGGGGCTCGCGGCCGGAGCATCAAAATCATACTCGTAGATGTTCGCGCTCGTTTCCGTTTCGCTGCCCAGCAAAGGCTGCGCCGTGGAGAAGAAGACCTTCGACCCATCCGCGGAGATCCCGTCGAATTCCGCGCCGGCGAGCACACCGGGACTCGTATCGCACGCCGAACAGTCAACCTTTGAGGGCTCGGAGATCGCGACTGTCCGCGACTCTTCAATGCGAGCAAAGAGCCCGGCCGGACAATCGAAGAAGACCACCGAGCCATCCGCCGACATACCACCAGTGCCCTCGCCAGGGTGGTCGTCCTCGTTGCCGCCCGTCCCGGCCGGGGAGGCGTATCTTGCTGGGCACAGATTGCCGCTAGGTTCCACACCAACGGGTACCGGAGGACCGCCGGAGGTGTCCTCCTCTTCGAGACCGCCCGGGCCGCCGAACAGGATGTGTGAGAGATCTGGCGAAGCACCCAAGAATGCCCCTTCCCCCGATCCAAGGCTATGCAGGGCGCCATCGGCTTCGCCAACAAAATAGGGGCCATTGGTTTCGCTGGTATTGGCGTCCGCTCCGAACGGGCGACTGTAGAGAAACTTCCCGAAGTCCGGCGCCGCCTGAATTGGCTCGCTGGCAAACTCCCCTTCTTCTTCGCTGACAGGAACTGTGCCGGCGGGAAACCGCGACCCCGGGATGTCGATGTTCGTCTCAGTCCAGCCGGACGCGGTTCGCGTCAACTCGTAGACGTTGACCCTACTAGCTCCATGACTGTCGCCAGGGTTGCCGAACGACGTCACAGCCACATGCGAGCCATCGGCCGACATGCCCGTGAAGCCACCCACAAAGGACAGCGTTTCCATCGCTGCGACATCGGACTCCTTGAACGGCGGCGTGACCAGCTCGTAGGCGCGACAGTCGGGGAGATTCGTCGAGTGAGCTTCCGCGCGAAGCTGTTCGTTAGGGCACGTTTCGGCCGACGCCGCAGCGGGGAGGACGCCACCGACGGCGCACAACGACACCACAGCCAGGACGGTGCGTAAAGGCGCACCGGTCCCTCTGACGTGAAGGAAGCCACAGACCATCGCGAAGAGACCGGTCTTCGGCGTGGAAGCGGGGTTCGCGATCGGCCTTGTGGGTTTCACTGATATGCCTTTCCTGTGGTGATGTGTGGTGCTCATACGGTGAATGAGTCCCTGTGAAAATCGCTGCGTGGGGCCAGGACAACGGCCCCACACGACGCTCGAGTCGCCCGCCTCGCGCATCACGCCGCCCGCCCGCGGGTCTCGTGACGGGCGTGAGAACGGACGCTCTGCGCGACCTGCCGGCCGGTCGGCGTCAACGACCACGCGTTGGGCTCACCCTTGGTATGCCCCTCGCTGCCGTTCTCGATCAACTCCAGGCGCTCCAGACGCGCCAGCAACTTCGAGATCTGCCCCGGGTCCGTGACCCCGGCGTGCTCGGCGACCATCCGGTTGCTCGCACCCGGCAAATCCGCGATACCGTCGAGCACCCGCGCCGTACGGAACGTCAGACGCATATGGACACCCTGCAAAGGGTCATGGTCGCTGCGCACCTGTGGTTCAGGCGCCTCGGGCTCAGCGGGCGCCGACTGGCGCGCCGGACGGGTCAGCTCGCGCCGCGCCGCCGCCGGGCCGAGATAGGGCAGCACTATGAGACTCATCAGCTCGCCCAACAGCTCGCTCAGCGGCCGGCGCTCCTCGCGCAACAGCCGCGCGTAGACGATCCCAAACGCCGCGCCCACCAGGCCCTCCGCCGTCAACGGGCTGCACTCCGCGGCCCGCGCGCTCTCCCCGCAACCCTCATCCACCACCGCTGCCAGCCGCGCGAGGATCTCCTCACGACGCTCCAGCACCCGCGGGCCACCGCGCAGCGCCTGCACCACACACACCCGCGCGAGCGCCGGCTCACGATCGAAAAACGCGAGGACCACCCCCAGGCCACCACGGACCCGCTCACGCCACCCCACGCCCACGAGGTCCGCCGCGGCGAGATCCTCTTCGATCGCCACGAGCACGTCCTCCAGGAGCGCCATCAAACACCCCTCGCGGTTCTCGAACAGCTGGTAGAACGTGCGCCTCGACACCCGCGCACGGGAGGTGATCTGCTGCACCGTGCTGTGCACGTACCCGTGCTCCTCGATCGCGCCGACCGCCGCCGCCAACAGCCGCGAACGCTGAATCTCAGGGATCTCAGCGACCTGCGGGCGCGACACACCCCCACGCGGAAGGGACACACCCTCACGCGAGACCGAGGGACGCATCCGACGCCGCGGCGCCCGGCGATGAGACCCGGCGCTCACCCTTCCCCCCTCGAGGGAAACTTACGGCCGGCCGTGGCCGGCCGATGGGTGGCTCTAGAAGCCGGCCCTAGAGGACAAGAGAGAGAGAGAGAGAGAGAGATGCGTCAGACCGCTGACGCATCTAGCAAGAACCCCACCCGGGGCCCCACGCATCTCCAGCACGTCAATCCCTCTCGAAACCACGCTAACCAATCTCCCGCTTCATCCCGACCCGGTCCCTCTCCCGTCAACCCTCTGAGCGCTACAAGGTCGACCACATATGGGAAGACCCCAACCAGACCCTATGTTGTGCCCGGCAACCACCATTGGCTGCCCGACCCACTCATCATAAGCACAACCGGAACGTCTTGTCAAGGGCTCTCCCGCGTCACATCGCTCCGCCGCTCGCGGCCGAGGCGTCCTCCGCACCCGCCTTCCATGCCGGGGATCGTGATGGATACAGGAGATTCGCTGGTCGGCCCCGACGCTGCCAGGGTTGATCGTGGCGAGACGACATGTACGCGCAGAACCCCGGCAGGCATCCCGCCCGATCGACGGTCGCCCTATTGTCAAGGGACGTCGAGCGCGGCGCTACGCGCGGGCCGCGGCGAGCTCACCCGGTCAGAGCCGCTCGCCGCGCAGCTTCTGGATAACCGCAGGTTGTCTCCACGCCTACGCCGGGACCCGGTTTTGAATGTGTGGAGCGTTAGTCGTGCAAATCTGTAGCGATGGTTTATAATTGCACGGATGATAGAGAGACGGGTGGCCTCCGAAGTCACTGCGCTGCTGGACCACGTGCCGGCCGTCGCCCTCCTCGGCCCGCGGCAGGCCGGCAAGACCACGCTCGCGCTGGCGATCGCCACGGACCGGCCGTCGGTCTACCTGGACCTGGAGTCCGCCGCGGACCGGGCTCGGGTCGCCGAGCCGGCGCTCTACTTCGCCGACCATGCCGAGGAGCTCGTGATCCTCGACGAGATCCACCGCGCGCCCGGCCTGTTCGAAGCGCTGCGCGGCGTGATCGACCAGGCCAGGCGCGAGGGCCGGGGGACCGGCCGGTTCCTGCTGCTGGGCTCTGCCGCGATCGACCTGCTGGCCCAGTCGGGCGAGAGCCTTGCGGGAAGGATCGCGTTCGTCGAGCTCGCGCCGCTCGACCTCACCGAGGTCGGCGCGGACCACCTGGACCGGCTCTGGGTCCGGGGCGGCTTCCCGGACAGCTTCCTCGCGGCGGACGACGCGTTCAGCCTACGGTGGCGCGAGGACTTCATCCGCACCTACCTGGAGCGCGACATCCCGCAGCTGGGCCCGCGCATCCCGGCCGAGACGCTGCGGCGGCTGTGGACGATGTTCGCGCACCACCAGGGCGGCCTGCTCAACGCCGCGCAGCTCGCGCGCGGACTCGGTGTGAGCGGCACCACCATCGCCCACTACCTCGACCTGATGGTCGACCTCCTGCTCGTGCGGCGCCTGGCTCCTCGCCTAGCGAACGTCGGCAAGCGGCTGGTGCGCGCACCGAGGGTGTACGTGCGCGACAGCGGCCTCGTGCACGCCCTGCTCGGGCTGGCCGACAAGGAGGCGCTGCTCGGGCACCCCGCGGCCGGGCCGAGCTGGGAGGGCATGGCGATCGAGAGCCTGCTCGCCGCCGCAGGGGCGGGCGGGCAGCGAGTACAGGGAAGCTTCTACCGCACAAGCCACGGCGCCGAGATCGACCTCGTCCTCACCTGGCCCGGGGGCGAGGAGTGGGCCGTCGAGATCAAGCGCAGCCTCGCGCCCACACTCGAGCGCGGCTTTCACTCCGCCCTCGCCGACCTCGCACCGCAACGCGCACTGGTCGTCCACCCCGGAGCCGACAGCTACCGCCTGGCGCCACCCGTCGAAGCGATCGGCCTCGCCGAGCTGTGCGCGCAGGCGCAGGCGCGCAGCGCAGGGTGAACGGTGCCGGGTTCGGTCCCGACCGCCGACCACCCCGAGCCTCGCTTCGCGGGGTCGGACGGACACGATCGAGCGTTCCGTCCCAAGCGTGTCCTACCGTGGGTTGCATGGGCCCGACCCGAGACACTACACGACATCCCCGCAGCCGTTCGCAGCAGGGGCGCGCCGCTAAGATCGGCTTGGTGACTGCCAAGGAACTGCTGCTGCGAGAAGCGTCCCGCTGGAGCGAGCGCGATGCCGAGGTCGCGCTGCGCGCCGTCCAGCACGAGCACGAGGCGGAGTCGATCGTCGACGACTGGGGCGACCTCGATGCGATGCTCGACCACGCGGCCAGAGACACCATGCGCATGCTCGACGAGGAAGAGATCGCAGCCTCCGGTGAGACGCTCGCCGACACTTGGGCACGTGCAGAACGCGAGCGACCGCAGTGAGACGCGGCGAAGTCTGGTGGTACGAGCACCCCGACGACAAGCCCCGGCCGGCGCTGATACTCACCCGCGACGATGTCATCGAGCGCCGGCACAGCGTGATTGCCGCGCCCGCGACGAGTACCGTGCGTGACTGGGATACCGAGGTCCCGCTCGACCAAGACGACGGAATGCCCCAACCCTGTGTGCTCGTGCTGGACAACACCTTCTCCGCGCGCAAGGCCTTGTTGACCAAACGCATCACCGAGCTTGGGCCGGAGAGGATGGACCGAGTCTGCCGCGCGCTCGCACGAGCGACCGACTGCTGAACCCAACGCGCGGAAGACATCCAGACCAACAAACATGCCCGGCCTCGGTTCCACACAGCTCTTCCCAGGCTGGGTGCACAACCTCTTCCGGCGCAAACACACACCCGCCGCTCGATAGAGGCGGCCTCCGTGCCCCGGGTCGGCGCGCGTTCCCGCTACTTCTTCCGCTTCTTCTTTGCCGTCCCGTACCTGCTGCGCGCCTGCTTCTCGCACGTTGAGCGCTTCTTCTTCGGTTGCTTGGCGCATACCTTCAGCGCCTTGGCGAGCTTCTGGGTGTTGGTGAGCTTCTTCGTCGTCGTCTTGGTGGCGCCTGTGTTTTCCTGGCTGCCGCTCGGGAACGCGATCGCGGGCGTGACGATCAAGGGAACGACCGCGGGGTTTACGAGCGGGTCCGCGATCGGCGGGGTGGTGAACGTCGCGTCCGCGCCGGTCGCTTCGCCGCCCGGGTTGCTTACGACCAGGCGGTAGTGGTAGGTCGTGCCGGCTTCCAGGCCGCGGAGGCTCAGCGTGACCGTCTGTTCGCCCTGCTCGGGGAGGACGGTCCCGAACGCCTGGGTGCCGTATTCGGTGTTGGTGCCGTATTCGAAGCGGTAGGCCGTTTCTTTGCCTTCGGGGTTGATCGTGCCGGAGATCGTCGCTTCGCCCGTCGAGATCCCGCTCGCGGGGCCGGTGGTGGCGAGCGGCGACTGGCCGGCGACGGCCGTGAACGTCTCGTCCTGGCCGTAGCTGGTGCCGTCTTCGTTCCAGGCGACGAGCCGGTAGTGGTAGCTCACGCCCGGGGTCAGCGGGACGAGTATGGCGGGCGCTTGGACGGCGCTGGTGCCCGCGCCGACGGTGATGCCGGGGCCTTCCGGTGAGGTGCTCTGCCCGTATTCGGTGGTCGGCCCGTACTGGTAGTAGTAGTAGGTTTCCGCGCCCTCGGGGGTGACCGTACCGGTGACGTTCGCGCTCGACTGTCCCACTTCGGAGGTCGCGCCGGTGCTCGCCATGGGCGCGGTGGGACTCGTCGTGAACGACTCGATTTCGCCTTCGGCTGGTTTGCCTTCGGTTTCGCTCTGTGCGTTTTCCGCGATCACGCGGTAGTAGTAGGGCGTGTCTAGCGAAAGGCCGGTCGCGTTCGCGGTGGCGCCCTGTCCACCGAAGCCTTCGAGCCCGGGCGCGGGAGGCGCGCCTTCGACCCTTATGCCTTTGTGCGCCAGTACTTCCGTTTCGCTGGTCGAGTATTCGAAGAAGTACGTCGTTTTCTCGTTCTCAGGGTTGACCGCCGCGTTCAACGTCGCCCCGGAAGACGTGACGTTGGAGGCGCTCTCGCTGCCCGCGAAGACTTCCGGCAGCGCGGGGAGTGTCGTGAAGGGCACTTCGTTACCCGGTGTCGTTTCGCCCAGTTCGTTGGTCGCGACCAGACAGAACTCGTACTGCTTGTTCGGCTGAAGTTCCGTCACTTCCTTTTCCTCCGGCAACGCTTGCACTTCGGCTTCCGGTTCCACCGCACTCTGGGCAGGACCGGTTGTGCAAGCCGGTTCGGTGCTGTAGAGGAAGAACCAGCCCGCTTTCACGGCCACCGCGGCTTTTGGGTTCAGGACACCGTGGAGGGTCGCCGTGGTCGCTGTGATCCCCGTCGCGGGAGTGACCGTTTCCGGTTTTTCCGGGGCCGTCGCGAGGGCCGGCGCAGCTGTGAGCAGGAGCCCCCCGGTCAGCACGCCGAGCGTCGCCAGACCGGCTGTGAGCAACCTGCGAACGTGCCTCATGAGCGCCTCCCCCGGTCGTGACTTGACCCTCGAGTCCTGCTCGCCTTCTTCGCTCTCTTCGCGGTGGCCTTCTTCGCCTTCGCGCACCCCGTGACCGCGATCTTCGTGTTCTGCTTGAGCTGCGCTCCGTCCTGGGCGGTGAACAGCGTCGGCATCTGGAGGTTGGAGGTGCAGAGGTTCCCGTTCGCCGCGAGGGCGGAGTACTTGCCCTCGGGGAGGTAGAGCTCGAAGGTGTTGACGGGGACGTCGGGGATCGTCTTGAACGTCGAGCTGGTAATCCCGGCCTTGTCGATGAACGTTGACGCGGTCAGGTCGACGCGGACGCCGTCGCCCTGGAGTACGACGACGAGGCTGGGGAACGCTTCGCCGCCGTGGCTGACGAAGTACACCGGGCCGGTCAGCTCGACCGGCAGGATCGGCGTGGAGGTCCGCGCGACGCCGATCACCGACGCCGCGGGGCAACCCGCCGGGTTCGATTCGAACTGCGCCGCCGAGCACGCCTTCTGCAGCGTCGTCAGCCGCGACGGGAGCTGCTTGGGCAGTTCGACTTTGACGTACGCGATGTTCGACTGCGCGCCGGCAGGGAATACGACCTTCGCGTCGAGGCTCGCACCGTTCGCACGGGAGGTCTTGCCCGAGGTGGCGACTGTGAACTTCGGGCCGAAGTGCAACCCCGCGCAGCCGGAGACCGCGAATGGGGCGGAGACGTCAGCCGTCGTTCCCTGGGTGCCCGAGATCGTCGCCGTGATGTGCTGCTGAGCGCAACTGGTCGGGTTGAAGATGAACCCCGGCCGTTCGATCGTCACGTTCGCGGTCCGCAACCGGATCGGGATGCCGTCGAGGATCTGCGGCAACGGGTTGCTCGTGACCGTCAACGCGGCGGTCGTCGGGTCGATGTTGATCCTCGAGCGCACCACGACGTTGCCGAGGTTGAACGGGCCCGCCTTCGTCGGCACCACGATCGACAGGCCGAACGGCGCGCCCTCATAGTGTTCGGTGAGGTAGATCGAGCCCTGCGTGTAGAACGGATGCCCACCCGGACCCGCGGCGACCGTCATCGTCCCGATCCGCGACGCCACCGAACACGTCCCCGCGTTCGCTTCCGCTTCACCGCACAACGGGACCCCGGTGATCGAACCCAGCAGCCCCGGCGGCATCTTGACCTGGATGCCCGACAGATCCTGCTGGCGGTCTTCACGGGCGAACGTCAGCGTGAATGGGCTGAACTGCCCCGCATTCGGGTTCGACGTCCCCGCGCTGAACGACGGCGTCAGCGGCGGACTCGACGGGCACGCTTCGCCATTACCGTCCCAGCTGACGTCGAACGAGGATTCCGGGGTCGCATCGGGCGTGTACGGGGTGCTCCACGGAGTTAGATCTGCCGTGCTCGTGAACGTCCCGCAGCTCTGTGGTGTCGCCAAGCCCGCTCGCAGGCCGCCCTTGAACGACAGCTGCGCTTCGCTGAACGGGAACTGCGGGAGGTTCAGGAACTTCGCGGTCAACTGCCCCGTCGTCGTGTTCACGTAGAGCGTGCCCGGCAGCTTCTGCACGATCCCAGACCCCTCGATCTGCAGATAGAGTTTGAACATGTTCCCATCCGACGCGTCCTGGTCACTACACGGGTCACAGCCCGGTTCGGCGAGGAACACATAGCCCGTCAACGGTTCCGCCAGCAACGGCGTCGTGACCTTCGCCGTCCCGAGCACCGAGGCGATTGGACACGAGCTCTCCGTGTTCGACTCCAGGGCGAACTGTTCAGCGCTACACGCCTGCAACCCGTCACCGGCCGACGGCGAGAGCGACATCCCCGCCGGCAGCGTGACAGTGATGTTCTTGACCGGCGGTGTCGCGAGCCCGTGCGAGTCGGGGTTCTGCGGAACGATCTCATCGACCGCGAGACCCGTCGGTTCGTCCGCCTTTGTCGTTTCCGGCTGCAACACCAGCGACGGAGGAAAATGCAGCTTTTCACAGCCGCTCACCTGCGGCGAGCTGACGATCTTCGACTTCCACGCCGGGTTGCTTACGCCTTCGTTTGCTTCGTTGAAGTCCGGGGTGCCATCGGTGTAGTTCGGGGTACCGATAGTACCGGTGCTTTCCGCCGTCCAGCTCCCTGGGTCCTGGTAGGAATCTACGTGCAATGTCGTCACCAGCGGCCCGCCCTCACAGTCGCTGGAGTTCGTGAAGAACGCGTTCGGGGATTCCGGGTCGCCATCCGTCGCGGCGGGGTCGCCGAAGAACTTCGTGAACTGCGAGTAGACACCGAGCTGCGCCGAGGCGGGAATGCCCGGCACCGTCACCCGGATGTGCGCCGTGGCGCCCTGGCCGACCACCGTCGGGTATATCCCAAGGGGAGCACCAAAGTAGCTGAACGCGAACTCCGCCGGCTCGTTGCCCTCGGGAATCATATTGTAGATGGGAATATCCGCTGCAGCATTATTATATCCGCTGGCTAGGCGAGTGCCGATGCCCAGCGTACCGACCCTGGAAGCCGCCGGACAGCCCGAGACGTCGGCTTCAGTAGAATGTACTATAAACACAATCCTGCTCAGCGGGCATTGCGCAGCGACCTGTGGGTTGCCGACCACGCCCGGCGGAAGATCGACCACGATATCCTTCCAAGACTGCGACGCATAGACCGACTTGTCTATTTCATTTTCTTCGGCGATGTTCGTCACGTCGAAGTTGCTCGTGAGTCCGCTGGGGTGATCCGCGGCCTGCGTGTCCGGTTCCCCGTTGAGAGAGTTGAAGACGTTCGTCAGGTCCGCCACCCCGAAGGGAAGGGGGGACGAGGGGTCCACCTCTACTGTCTGAGTCACCGACGCGACCGGAGCCCCCCCGCCCGACACCGTCACCGAAATGGTCACGTCGCTGTTCGCCGGGATGCTCGGACCGACTTCCAATCTGATCGTGCACGGCGGGAGCCCTTCCATCGAACCAACTCTCTGCGACCACGTGCAGGTAAAGATCGACGTGTCGCCCGACGTGCCGCCATTGGCTCTGTTGAATGTTATGCCCGCGGGGAGCGTGCCGGTGAGGGTGATCGTGCTGCCGTTCGTGGGCGCCCCGCCGACGTTGCTGACGATAAGCACATCGTGGTCTGCGTCCCTTCCTTCGTGTGCATCTGGTCCTTCCACTTGTTCTGTCAGGAAGGCAGTCGGTTCCGCGAACGTCTGGATCTGCCATCCAGGGGTGCCCAGGGCCAGCGCGGACGAGGAGCCAAACGCGAACGCCACCAGTAGGATGGCGAGGGTTAGGAGCGGAGTGAGCATCCTTTTGACATTCATCGACTTGCCCTCCGGTCGTGGCTGGCTTTCTTGGCTTTCGCCTTCTTGGCCTTAGGTTTCTTGACGCACTTACCGTCCTTTTTCACGTAGCCCTTCTTGCACTTCGCCGGCTTCGACTTTGGTTTGGGTTTCACCGCGGGCGCCGGCGCAGACGTCGTCAGTGGCGGATTCCCACCGGCCTGGAACTCACTGCCGGGAGAGAGGAGGGTTGGCGCGGCGCTCAACGCCCCCTGGCAAGCATCGCCCGTACAACTCGGGAGCAACGACACCGGGGCCGGGAAGCCACCACCGATACGCGCGTCATACAGATCCAGCTGCGTATCGAGATCCTGAGACACGAGCCGATCGGCCGTTTCAAAGAAGACGTCTTTACCCGAAGGCGACATACCCCTAAGCCGCACCGCGGACGCCCCATTCGATCCTTCTCCTGCGCGGAGGTCGAACGAGGTGTCCTGCCCGTCGGAGATCAGATACACGTTACCGTCGTGATACTCATAGACGTTCTCCGCATAATAGGTCTTGGTTTCTTTGTGGCCTTCATCTTCGTATTCCAGTTCCTCGAGTTGACCGTTCAGCGCCCCTGGCGTCAGGCCGTCAGAGCTTTCGAACGCGACGTAGGCGCCATTGTTGGACACCGCCAGCGGTTCCATGTATCTCGTTTCATAGACGCGTCCGTCATGTTCTCCCGGGACGAGGTTCGCGCCGAAGGTGTCGGTGTTGCCGTTGTCGTTGAACCCGTTCTGGCCGATCGAGACGCGCACCAGTTCTCCCGTCTGCGCGGCGTACTCGAAAGCCTGATACGCGGTGCTCGTGTCACCGGGCGTTAGATCGGCCCCGCTCATGAAGACGAAGAACTGCCCATTGGGTGTCACCGACGCGTCATTGGGCGAGACCGCCGCGATGAACGACGTCGTCCCCGTTTCCGTATCGAACACATAAAGGTTCGATTGGCCTTCCTGCGGCGACTGTCCCTGGTTGTTGCTCACGCCTTCCAACTTGCCCGCCGCGACGAAATACACGTGCGAACCATCTTCGGAGACCAACACGTCAGGGGCCTCTTCGTAGTTTACACTGTGGTCTTCAACCCGTGCGCCCCCAGGACCCCAATTACCCGCGGTGACATGTACGATCCTGCCATCCGGGTCCGCGGGGCTCGCGGCCGGAGCGTCGAAGTCGTACTCGTAGATGTTCGCGCTCGTTTCCGTTTCGCTGCCCAGCAAAGGCTGCGTCGTGGTGAAGAAGGCCTTCGACCCATCCACGGAGATCCCGTCGAGTTCAGCGCCGGCGAGCACACCGGGGCTCGTATCGCACGCCGAGCAGTCCGTCACAGAGGGCTCGGAGATCGCGACTGTCCGCGACTCTTCAATGCGAGCAAAGAGCCCGCCCGGACAATTGAAGAAGACCTTCGACCCATCGGCTGACATGCCACCAGTGCCCCCCGGTCCTGTTGTCAAGCCACCAGTGCCACGCGTGGAGGCGTAGCCAGCTGAGCACAGATCGCCGCTGGGTTCCACACCAACGGGCACCGGGGTCCCGCCGGAGGGGCCCTCCTCTTCCAGGCCGCCTGGGCCGCCGAACAGGACGTGTGAGAGGTCTCGCGAGGCGCCAATCCACGTCCCTTCCCCCGATCCAAGGCTATGCAGGGCGCCATCGGCTTCGCCAATCCAAAAACTGCCGCTGTGTTCATAGCCGTCGTTGTGTGCCGGCGGACTTATGTAGAGAAACTTCCCGAAGTCCGGCGCCGCCAGGATCGGTTCGCTGGCAAAAGCGTGTTCTTCTTCGCCGATGGGAACCGTGCCGGCGGGAAACCGCGACGCCGGGATGTCGAGGCTCGTCTCAGTCCAGCCGGACGCGGTCCGCGTCAACTCGTAGCTGTTGATCCTCGCAGCTCCCTGACTGTCGCCAGGGTTGCCGAACGAGCTCACAGCCACCTGCGAGCCATCGGCCGACATGGCGTGGAAGCCACCCACAAAGGACACTTCTTCCATCGGCTCCACAGCGGCCTCCTTGAAAGGCGGCGTGACGAGCTCGTAGGCGCGGCAGTCGGGGAGGTTCGTCGAGTGGGCTTCCGAGCGGAGCTGTTCGTTGGGGCAGGTTTCGGCTTGGGCCACACCCGTGGGGAGGGTGACGCCGACGGCGCACAACGACACCACAGCCACCAGGACGATGCGCAAAGGCGCACCAGTCCCTCTGACGTGAAGGAAACCACAGACCATCGCGAAGAGACCGGTCTTCGACGTGGAAGCGGGGTTCGCGATCGGCCTTGTGGCTTTCACTGATATGCCTTTCCTGTGGTGATGAGTGGTGCTCATACGGTGAATGAGTCCCTGTGAAAATCGCTGCGTGAGGCCAGGACAACGGCCCCACACGACGCTCGAGTCGCCCGCCTCGCGCATCACGCCGCCCGCCTACGGGTCTCGTGACGGGCGTGGGTGCGGATGCTCTGCGCGACCTGCCGGCCGGTCGCGGTCAACGACCACGCGTTGGGCTCACCCTTGGTATGCCCCTCGCTGCTGTTCTCGATCAACTCCAAGCGCTCCAGACGCGCCAGCAGCTTCGAGATCTGCCCCGGGTCCGTGACCCCGGCGTGCTCGGCGACCATACGGTTGCTCGCACCCGGCAAATCCGCGATACCGTCGAGCACCCGCGCCGTACGGAACGTCAGACGCATATGGACACCCTGCAAAGGGTCATGGTCGCTGCGCACCTGTGGTTCGGGCGCCTCGGGCTCAGCGGGCGCCGACTGGCGCACCGGGCGGGACTGTTCGCGGCGCGCCGCCGCGGGACCCAAGTAGGGCAGCACTATGAGGCTCATCAGTTCGCCAGTAAGCTCGCCCAGGGGCCGGCGCTCCTCGCGCAACAGCCGCGCGTAGACGATCCCGAACGCCGCACCGACAAGACCCTCCGCCGTCAACGGGCTGCACTCCGCGCCCCGTGCGCTCTCCCCGCGGCCCTCATCCACGACCGCCGCCAGCCGCGCGAGGATCTCCTCGCGACGCTCCAACACCCGTGGGCCACCGCGCAACGCCTGCACCACACACACCCGCGCGAGCGCCGGCTCGCGATCGAAGAACTCGAGGATCGCCTCAAGGCCGCCACGGACCCACTCACGCCAACTTGCGCCCGCGAGATCCGCCGCGGCGAGCTCCTCCTCGATCGCCACGATCACGTCCTCCAGGAGCGCCATCAGGCACCCCTCGCGATTCTCGAACAACTGGTAGAACGTGCGCCTCGACACCCGCGCACGGGAGGTGATCTGCTGCACCGTGGAGTGCACGTACCCGTGCTCCTCGATCGCACCGACCGCCGCCGCCAACAGCCGCGAGCGCTGGATCTCGGGGATCTCAGCGACCTGCGGGCGCGGCACACCCTCACGCGGGAGGGCCACACCCTCGCGCGAGACCGAAGGACGCATCCGACGCCGCGGCGACCGGCGATGAGACCCGGCCCTCACCCTTCCCCCCTCGGGGGAAACTTACGACCGGCCGATGCCGGCCGTTGGGTGGCTCTAGAAGCCGGCCCTAGAGGACAAGAGAGAGAGAGAGAGAGAGAGATGCGTCAGACCGCTGACGCATCTAGCAAGAACCCCGGGTGGGGCCCCACGCATCTCCAGCACGTCAATCCCTCTCGAAACCACGCTAACCAATCTCCCTCTTCATCCCGACCCGGTCCCTCTCCCGTCAACCCTTTGAGCGCTACAAGGTCGACCACATATGGGAAGACCCCAACCAGACCCTATGTTGTGCCCGGCAACCACCATTGGCTGCCTGACCCACTCATCATAAGCACAACCGGAACGTCTTGTCAAGGGCCCCTCCGCGTCAAGTCCAACCGCAGCCCGCAGACCGCGCGCCCGCAACGCCCGCCTCCCACACCAGAAATCCCTTATAGACACAGGTGATTCGCAGGCCCATTCCGGGCAGCAGGGGTTGAGCGCAGCGAGACGACTTGTGCGCGCAGGACCCCGGCGGACGTTCCGCCCGATCGACGGTCGCCCTATTGTCAAGGGACGTCGGGCGCGCATCAGCAGGGTCCGCACGCGCCGACGCGGGGCACGACGCCCCGCGCACACGCGCCCGGTCGGGCGCACTCACACACGCGGACGATCCCCCCTGAACACCAAACCGGGCCTCACGCGCCAGGTCGCAGTACGCCGGCCCTTACGCCCTGGGCATGAACTCCGGGATCTCCAAGTCGTCCACGGCGAAGCCCCCGCGGCGTTCGCGACGGCCCGTCTCCCCGGCGCGGCCCGCGCGCTGCACTCTCGGCTCGCCCCGCGGCTCCTCCAGACGGCCGCGGCCGGTGGGGCGGGCTCCGCGCTTCTCCTCGTAGCCGGTAGCTACCACCGTGACCCACACCTGCTCCTCGAGCTTCTCGTCGACCATCGCGCCGAAGATGATGTTCGCGTCCGGGTGGGCTGCCTCGGATACCGCCTTGGCGGCCTCGTTGACCTCCCACAGCGATAGGTCTTTGCCGCCGGTGATCGAGAGCAGGATCGAGCGCGCGCCCTCCATCGAGGTTTCCAGCAGGGGCGAGGCGACCGCCTGCATCGCGGCCTCCGTCGCGCGGTGCTCGCCGCCCGCGCCCATTCCGATGCCCAGCAGCGCGTTGCCCGCGCCGCTCATGATCGTACGCACGTCGGCGAAGTCGAGGTTGATCAGGCCCGGCAACGTCACCAGGTCGCAGATGCCCTGCACGCCCTGGCGCAGCACGTCGTCGGCGACGCGGAACGCCTCGACCATCGATGTCTGCTTGTCGAGCACTGTCAGCAGCCGGTTGTTTGGCACCACGATCAGCGTGTCCACCTCTTCGGCCAGCGCCTGCACGCCCTGCTCGGCCGCCTCGGCGCGCTTCGATCCCTCGAAGCCGAAGGGCTTTGTGACGATCGCGACCGTCAGCGCGCCCACTTCGCGCGCGATCCGCGCGATTATCGGGGCCGCGCCCGTGCCCGTTCCGCCGCCCGCGCCCGCGGTGATGAAGATCATGTCCGAGCCCTTCAGCAGCGCCTTCGCGCGGTCGTAATCCTCCATCGCCGCCGCGCGGCCCAGGTTCGTGTCCGAGCCGGACCCCAGCCCCCTTGTCAGCTCGGCGCCGATGTGCAGGGTTATGTCCGCGGTGGACTGCTGCAGCGACTGCAAGTCGGTGTTGATCGCGAGGAACTCCACGCCCGCGACCTCGGCCTCGACCATCCGGTTGACGGCGTTCACGCCCGCGCCGCCGACGCCTACCACGCGGATCACCGGCTCGGTCACGCCCTGCCCGCCCGCTTCCGCCCGCTGGCCGATCTCCGATCGGTCCTCGCGCGCGTACACGTCCGCCGCCGGCTCCTGCTCCGGGGCCGCTGCGTCGGGCCGCTGCATCACGTTCGCGGGTATCTCCGCGGAGAACACGTTGCGCAGGCGCTCCCTTGGGCTGGGGACGGTGGTCGTCTCCTCCTCGGGCTCCGCCGCGACGGCATCCGGCGCGCTCGTAGCGAGCTCGTCCTGTGCGGGTGGCTCCTCGGGCACCTTTGCTGAGGGCTGCTCAGGCTCCTTCGTCGTGGGCGCCTCGGGCTCCTTCGCGGAGGCGGAGGGCTTCTCCGGCTCCTTCGCCTGCTCCTCCTCCGTCTTGCTGAACAGGGCCGTCAGGGGCCCCTCCCTCATGCTTGCGCGTTTACTCTGGGCCACGGACGAGGACCTCCTGGGCGTCGGGGGCCAGCGTCTGCGCGGCCGGCGCCGGCGCGCCCTGGGCGATCGGGCCCCGCCGCGCGGCGATCTCACCTGCGCCGTGCGCGAGGATCTTCTCCTCCTCCTTCACGCCGTGCGCGAGGACCTCCTGCGCGAGCTGGCGGTAGGACTGGGCGGCGACGCCCTCGGGCTCGTACTTGAGCACCGACATCCCCTTCACCGGCGCCTCCGCGAAGCGGACCGTCTTGCGGATGCGCGAAGCGAACACGCGGTCGCCGAAGTTCTCCTCGAGGATCTCGATCGCCTCCTTCGCGTGGATCGTACGCAAGTCCACCAGAGTAGGAAGGATACCCTCGATGTCGACGTCCGGATTGAGGTTCTCGCGGATCATCGCCAGGGTGTTCTGCAGCTGGATCAGCCCGCGCATCGACAGATACTCGCACTGCACGGGGACGATCACCTTGTCGGCCGCCGTCAGCGCGTTGATCGTCAGCAGCCCCAGGCTCGGCGGGGTGTCGATGCAGATGAAGTCGTAATCCTCGCGGATCGGCTCGAACGCCTTCTGCAGCGAGCGCTCGCGGCCGATCATCGTGCTCATCGCGATCTCCGCGCCCGCGAGGTCGATCGAGGCGCAGGCGATGTCGATCTCGCGCTTGCGGATCACCTCGCGGATCGAGGTTTTATGGACCAGCACGTCATACATCGATTTCTCCAGGGTGTCCGGGTCGATCCCCTGGGACATCGTCAGGTTGCCCTGCGGGTCCATGTCGACGCACAGCACCCGGTGGCCCGCCTCCGCGAACGCCGCCGCCAGGTTCAGCGTCGTCGTCGTCTTCGCCACGCCGCCCTTCTGGTTGGCGAACGCTATGACCTTCGCCCGTCCTTGCACGGCACGCTCCGTCCGTCGCTGTTGGTGGGGCCCACCGATGGGGGAAACCCGTCGATGGGAAGCCGTCGGGTGGGTATTCGCACATGGCGGGCGGATTCCTGCACGGGGCGGCGGGCGGGGGTGTGTGTTCTCTTTTGGGGACCTATATATAGGGGCCGTGGAGAGCGAGTCCCCGGGGCGGGTCCGCGGGGGTCTGTGTTCTCTTTTGGGACCTATATATATGGGCCGGCGGGGGACTCCATACCATCCCCCCGTGCCCCCCCGCCACGTCAAGCTGCAGCGGCGACTCGCCGGGCGCACCGTCTGCGTCTGCGTCGGCCCCGGCGGGGTCGGCAAGACCACCACCGCCGCCGCGCTCGCGCTGGGCCTCGCCCGCGAAGGGCAGCGCGTCGCGGTCGTCACGATCGACCCCGCCCGGCGCCTGGCGAGCGCGCTCGGCCTCGACGAGCTCGACAACGAGCCGCGGCGTATCGACCCCGCGCTGCTCGCCGCCCACGGGGTGGCAGCTGCGCGGGGAGCTATGGGCGACGATGCTCGACGCTAAGGGCACCTTCGACGACCTGATCGCGCGCCTCGCGCCGGACGAGCGCGCGCGCGAGGCGGCGCTCTCCAACCGCATCTACCAGGAGGTCTCCTCCGCCGTCGCCGGCACCCAGGAGTTCTCCGCGATCGCCAAGCTCTACGAGCTGCACCGCGAGGGCGGCTTCGACACCGTCGTGCTCGACACCCCGCCCTCGCGCAACGCGCTGGACTTCCTCGACGCCCCGGGGCACATGACCCGCTTCCTGGAGGGCCGCGCGCTGAAGATGTTCCTCGCCCCCGGCACCCTCGCCGCGCGCGTCGTCGGCCGCGGGACCGGCCTCGTGCTGTCGGTCTTCTCCCGCTTCACCGGCGTCGACCTGATCGGCGAGCTCTCCGGCTTCTTCGGCTCGCTCGCCGGCATGGTCGACGGCTTCCGCGAGCGTGCCCGCGCCGTCGAGGCGCTGCTGCGCGACCCCGCCACCGCGTTCCTGCTCGTCACCTCGCCCGAGCCCGAGCCCACGCGCGAGGCGGCCCTCTTCGCCGAGCACCTCGCCGCCGCCGGCATGGGCCGCGCCGCGACGATCGTCAACCGCGTCCACCGCGACGGCCTGCAAGGGCACACCCCCGCACAGGTGCAGGCGTTGCTAGCGGACGAGCTCGGCGAGCGGCTCGCCGCGCGCGTGGCCGCCAACCTCGCCGACTTCGACGTGCTCGTGGAGCGCGACCGCGCGAGCGTCGCGCGGCTCTCCGAGGCGCTTGGGGACCCCGACCCGATCCTCGTGCCCCACCTAGACGGGGACGTTCAGGATCTCGCAGGTCTCGCTCGAGTCGCCGACGTCTTGTTCTCCTGAGATCCGCTCACGGGGCGAGCGCCCAGGTCCGCGCCGCACCGTCACCTCCCCGGTCGCCTCCCCCGGCGCCGCCAGCGCGTCGGCGAGGGTCGCGAGGTCGGGGGGCAGGTGGCCGCAGACGACGTCGCGCAGCAGCGCCCGCAGGTGGCCGGTGAGCTCCGCCACCAACGCATCGCAACTCGCGTGCTCGAGCGCAGCGCCCGTGATCACGGCGCGCTCCAGGGCGAGCGCCTGGTGCACACGCCGCGTCAGGCCCGGCCGCTCCGCGGGCGCGGCGCAGAGCGCCGCGAGCCGTCCGGCGAGCCGCCCGGAGGAGGGCCCCTCCGGCTCGAGCAGCGCCCGCAGCGCGAGCAGGTAGTCGCTCAGCGCCTCCAGTTCCGAGGCCCGTTCGCAGCCCATCTCAAAGCGCGCCAGCGCCCACGCGAGCTCGGGCCGGCCGATCGCAGGCGCGCGCGTCCCCGCGAGCTCGGGCGCGACCGTGGAGAGGCCGTGCAACGTCTCGATCAACGCCGCCTCGCCGGCGTTTGTGAAGGCCGCCTCGTCCAGCTCCTCCAGCGCCCGGCGCAGCCGCTCGCCGTCGAGCTCGAAGTCGGCCTGCTCGGCGAACACCGCCTCCAGCAGCGTCCGCGCCACCACGCCAGCCCGTGCCCGCCGCGCGCCCCGTCCGATCCGCACGTCCCGCACAAGCAGGTACCGCTCGAGCCCCTGCAGGCACTCCAGCAGGCGCTCCGCTGTGGTGTAGCTCTCAAGGCCCGTGAGCGCCGGCCAGCGCTCGCCGATGAACGCGCCGGTCAGCGAGCGGTAGCTGTACAGCGCCGGGCGCCCGCGCACCGCGGTGGCCGCGAGCTCGAACGGCACCTCCGCGCCGGCGTCGAGCTCCGCCTGCAGCTGCCGCGCGGCGTCCTTTACGAACTGCGTGAGGGCCGTCTCGAGCTGGGGGGAGCGCACGGGAGGCAGTTCGCCGGAGCGTCCCGCGCTCCTGCGGGCGCAGGGGGTCTTGCAGCCCCCGACGTGGAGCCCTACGCGAGGGCCGCCGCGACCGGGCGGGAGATCGCCGAGGTCACCCGGTCCTCGCAGCCCTGCACGATCCAGCGCTCGCCGTAGACGCGCATGTCCTCGATGATCGGCAGCAGCGCCGTTCCCTTCTCGGTCAGCGCGTACTCCACCCGCGGTGGGACCTCCGAGAAGGTCTGGCGCTCGACGATCCCCTCCTCCTCCAGCGCGCGCAGCCGCAGCGAGAGCGTGCGCGGGCTGATGCCCTCCAGCGAGCGCTCCAGCTCACAAAAGCGCGAGCGACCCTCGGCGAGGTCACGGATCAGCAATAGCGTCCACTTCGCACACACGATCTCGGCCGTGCGGCACACCGGGCATGTCTCGTCGACGGCCATCCCTTTACTTTACCAAGTGAAGTGTTAGGCGACCGTCCCCCAAGGGGTTCGCTTAGAAGCTAAGCGTGAACTGGGCGCGCTGGCCCATGTAGATCAGGATGCCCCACTTGAGAACGTCGCGGCCGATTACTCCGTCGATGTTCTGGCCTTGGAAACCGCTGGGGGGCGATTGGATTACCGTCGTGTCGATGTATTGACCATGCGGCAGCGTGATCCGCACCGAGTATAGGCCGCAAGGTACCCCCTGCGACGTTGGGGTGTTTACCCCTACGGTGCCAACGGGGTGTAGCTGCAGCGTCGCAAGAAGGCCGTTCTTGACCATCGAGTGGGACGCACCGGTATCGACCAGCAGTGACGCGCTAACCGGCGTCGGAGACTGCTGCCCAGCCTGAGCGAGGGCGCCTTGCGCTGCCCCGCTCACGCCGACCGTCACGTCGATCACGGGTCCCTCGGTCTCCAGGTCCGCCGCCTCGATCGTGAACGAGGGCACGGCTCAGAAGCTTGCTACGGGCGACAAGAAATTCGCCGGCTCGTCCATCGCTGCGATGCGCTTAACAAGGAACGGCACATTGCCAAACTGCCGATACCCCTCGTTGATCGCGTCCTGCTCGGTGTCGTATGTGGCGACGATCGAGTGGCCCCGGATCAGGACGTACTTGCCGCGAGCCTCCCCGAGCAGCTGCTCGCGATGGGTCTCGTAGGTTTCGAGCTCCTGTCTCAGCGGTTCCATGGTGGCAGTCATTTGGGCATCCTACTCAGTGGCTACAGGATAGCTCACCGCAAGTTGCGGTCTACGCAACTGTCAGCGGCGGGCGGCCGGCGGGCGCCGGCTCCTGCGGGGGCTGCGCGGCGGAAGCGCCGTTCGGAGGGGCGGCCGGGTCGGTGGGACGTTCGCCGCGCTGCTCGGCCATCGAGGCGACGTCCTCCATCGTGGTGCCGCGGCGGCCGTCGGCCTGCACGAGCAGCTTGAAGTCGTGGGGGCTGGAGGCCACACGCATCGCGTCGTCGAGGGTGACCCTCCCGGCCTTCAGGTGCCCGAAGAGGGCCTGGTCGAAGGTCTGCATCCCGTAGTAGCCGCCGGAGGCGATCACCTCGTGGAGCTTGCCCGTCTGGGCGGGGTCGATGATCATGTCGCGCACCCTGCCGGTCATCCGCAGGATCTCGCACACCGCGACCCGACCACCGTCGGCCCCCGGCACGAGGCGCTGGGAGATGACGCCCTTGATCGTGCCCGCGATCATCGAGCGCGCCTGGGCATGCTGGTGGGGCGGGAAGAAGTCGAGCATCCGGTTGATCGACTCCGCCGCGTCGACCGTGTGGATCGTGGAGAGCACGAGGTGGCCAGTCTCGGCGGCCGACAGCGCGGTCTGGACCGTCTCCTCGTCGCGCATCTCGCCGACCAGGATCACGTCGGGGTCCTGGCGCAGCACGCGGCGCAGGGCGCGCTTGAAGGAGGCGGTGTCCATCCCGACCTCGCGCTGGTTGATCACTGAGCACTTGTCCTGGTGCACGAACTCGATCGGGTCCTCGATCGTGACGATGTGCTTGGCGAACGTCTCGTTGACGTGGTCGATCATCGCCGCCAGCGTGGTCGACTTGCCCGACCCCGTGGTGCCCGTGAGCAGGATGATCCCGCGCTCCTCCTCGGCCAGTTCCCGTACCACCGGGGGCAGCGTCAGCTCGTCGATCGTGGAGATCTTGTGGGGGATCGCGCGGCACGCCAGCGAGATCACGCCGCGCTGGCGGAAAGCGTTGATGCGAAAGCGCGCCACGCCGGAGATCTCGAACGAGAAGTCGACCTCGTGCTCCTCGGTGAATTCGTGCAGCTTGGTGGCGTCGTGCAGCAGGTCGTGCAGCGCCCGCTCGGTGTCCTCCGCGCTCAGCTTCTCGCCGTGCTCGTCGTGGGCGAGGACGCCGTGCACCCGGTACAGCGGAGGCGAATCCACCTTCAGATGCAGGTCCGAGCCGTGCTTGCTAACCAGCTCGCGCAGCGCTGACTGCACGTCGAACATGCTCCCCGCATCGGCACCCCGCGCGGAGGGCTTGAGCGCTACGCCACGTCCCTCAGCTTCTGGGCCTCCGCGAGCGACTGCAGCTTCTTCAGCGACTGGTTCTCGATCTGGCGGATGCGCTCGCGCGTCACGTTGAAGGTACGCCCGACCTCGTCCAGCGTGCGGGGGTGCTCGCCGCCGAGGCCGTAGCGGAGCTCGAGCACGCGGCGTTCGCGGTAGGAGAGGTTCTCCAGCGCCTCGCGCAGGGCCTCCTTGGTGAGGATTTCCGCGGCCCGCTCGTACGGGGACTCGGCGCGCTCGTCGGCGATGAACTGGCCGAACTCCGACTCCTCCTCGTCGCCGACCGGCTTCTCCAGCGACACCGGGGCCTGCGCGGAGCGCTTGATCGAGTCCACCTCTTCGGGGTCGATCCCCGTCACGTCCGCGATCTCCTCCGCGGTCGGTTCGCGGCCGAGCTCGGTGACCAGCTTGCGCTCGGCGCGGCCGATCTTGTTGAGCTTCTCGACCACGTGCACGGGGATGCGGATCGTGCGCGCCTTGTCTGCCAGCGCGCGGGCGATCGCCTGGCGGATCCACCACGTGGCGTACGTGGAGAACTTGAAGCCCTTGCGGTAGTCGAACTTCTCCGCGGCGCGCACCAGTCCGAGCGTGCCCTCCTGGATCAAGTCGAGGAACGGCAGGCCCTGGTTGCGGTAGTTCTTGGCGATCGACACCACCAGGCGCAGGTTGGACTCGACCATCTTCTGCTTGGCGTCGAGGTCCCCGCGCTCGATGCGCTTGGCGAGGTCGACCTCCTCCTGGGCGGTCAACAGCCGCACCTTGCCGATGTCCTTGAGGAACAACTGCAGCGAGTCGGTCGTCATGTCCGGCTTGAGGTCGAGCGTCGCTTTCGCTTTGCGCCGGCCCCGTTTGTCGGGGGCGCGCTCGACCTGCGAGGCCGCCGCGGTCGCCGGGTCGATGTCCTCGACGAGCTCGATCTCGGATTTCTCCAGGAAGCCGTGCAGCTCCTCGACGTCCGACTCGTCCAGATCCAGCTCCGAGGTCGCGGTGGAGATCTCCGCGAAGGTCAGCACCCCGATCTGCTGGCCCTTCGCCAGCAGGCCCTTTATCTCATCGAGCTCCTGCAGTTCGACTACTGACATCCTGACATCGATTCCCGTTTCCGTTGACAGCGTTCTTCTCGAAATTTTCCTGGCCGCCCGCCCTGTCGCAACCGAGGCGACCCTGCCGGATGCACCGAGGACCTGCACCCGCCCGGCCGCGTCCGCGGCTCGCCACCTTACGACCGAACGTGGACCCTATGCTAACGCTTCGCCGCCGTTTGTCCTTATGCGCGATGATGGCGACCGCATGACTCCTCCCAGTGCAACCGACAGGTCCGGGCGAGACAGTCCGAGCGTTTTGGGGAGCCTCCCCAGCACTCGTCCCCAGCGCCCCAGCGCACGCAGGACGAAGGCTCGCGCCAAACGAGAAACGACGACCACGACGAAGCCGGCCACGAACGCTCGCCCACGGCGGACCACGAAGGCCGCGCCCAAGCCGGTCGAGCCCCCAGTGCCCCCGCAGGGCTTCGAGGCCGAGGAGCAGATCGAGCCGGGCCGTCCCGTCCAGCCGCCGAGCGGTACCGAGCTGGCGGCCTCGGTGGCGGAGCTCATCGGGGAGCTCGCCCAAGCGGGGGTCTCCGCCGGGGAGCGGCTCGTGAAGGACGCCCTCCGGCGGCTCACTGGGGAGTGACGGACGGGCTCTGTATACTGCCCGCACGCCGAACCTCTGCGGCCCAGGTCGCGGAGGACGGGGGACCCATTGTGGACCGAGCATCGGTCCACGGGGGCGAATCGGTCCTTTCGGGACCGTAGCGCCATCAGGCGCGAGCCCGTCAGCTCACCCCGTAGGCGACGACACCCATGCGTACCGCTTCCTTCAGGCACGCCCTGCTGGCAGGGCTTTTGACCGCGTCGCTCGGCGCGGGTGCCCCTGCGGCGAGTGGCTCGCCCACCCCCACCGGCGGAGCAGCAGCCCCCGCACCGGCCACGCCGGCCGTCCCGGGCAAGCTCACACTGGCGACGTGGTTCGGCCCCGGCTTTTACGGCCACGCCACCGCCTGCGGACAGACGATGAGCCCCACGATCGTGGGCGTCGCGAGCCGCACCCTTCCCTGCGGGACGCTCGTGCAGGTCAGCTACCGCGGCCACCTCCTGACGGTGCCCGTGCTCGACCGCGGGCCCTACGGGCACAACGGCGCCACGTGGGACCTGACGCAGGGTGCCGCGCAGGCGCTCGAAATCAAGGAGACGGTGCGCGTCGCCACCCAGATCGTCGGCCACGTCGCGAACACCCCCACGCTCGGCGAACCCGAACCACCCGCGTCGGACACGCCCTCCGCTCCGCTCGCACCGGCCCCCGCGGGGGCAACCGGCGGGGCTACCGCGGGCTGAGCACACCCTCTCTCTCGAGGGCACACAACGCCGGTGAGCCGGCCGAGGAGCAAGCTAGGCAAGGACGCAGTGAGCGAAGTGTGCTTTGCACACGAGCGATCGAGGACGCCGCATAGCGCCGCTCATCGGCCGGCTCACCTACGCGGCGTCGTCCGTCGGGGCCACTGGCCGTCCCATCGCGCGCGCGGCGTAGAGGTCCACGTCGGCGTGGGCGGCGAGCGTCGCCGCCTCTTCGCCGTCGGCGGGACACGCCGCCACTCCAACCGCCACCCCCAACGGTTGACCGCGGTGGACGGCCGTGGCGCACGCGGCGCGCGCCAGCCGCTCGGCGAGTGCACGCGCGCCGCCGGAGTCGGTCCGTGACGCCGTCAGCCACCACCGTCCGCTGCTCTCGCGCACGAGCGTGTCAGCGGGACGCAGCTCCCGCTGGATCGCAGCCTCGACGCGGTCGAGCAGGCCCGTAAGCGCGTCCGTGGGCTCCGCCCGGACGAGCCGCTCCACATCCAGCGCCTCGACCAGCAGCACCGCGAACGGCAGCCCCTCCGCCCGGTGGCGCTCAAGGCTCGCCTCGATCGTCTCGATCCACGCGACGGGACCCTCTCCGCCCTCACGGCGGATGTCGTGAATCGCGATCTCCGGTGCCCCCGCGAGCACCGGTGACTCAGGCTCGTGCACCGCCGGTCGCTCCCACTCGGGCGTCGCGAGTGGTTCCCGCTCATGCGCCGCGAGTGGTTCCCGCTCAAGCGTCGCGCGTCGCTCCCACTCGGGCGCCGCCGGCGACTCCCGCTCGGGCGCCGGCTCCTCGGCGGCCAGCGCCGCGAGGGCGGAGCAGACCTGCGCCAGGCGCTCGGCAAACTCGGCCACCCGCGGCGCGCGGGGTTGGCGCAGCTCGTCGTGCACCGCCTCCCACAGCGCCCCGCACAGCTCCTCCGCCGCGTGTGCGGCCCGTGCCAGGCGCGCCGGCGGCGACCCCTCGCGCTCGTGAGCGAAACGGGGAAGTGGATCGGGAGGGAAGTCGCTCACTGAAGCTCTTGAATATCAGAGGCGTCAGACACGAGCCGGCAGGTAGCCTGGGGCAGTGGCGGATGCCCGCATAGCCAACCTGCGCGACTGCACCACCGTGGACGAGCACACCGGAGCGATGCGCTCGGTGCAGAGCGCCGACGTGCTGCTGAGCGAGCGCGCGCTGAGCGAGCTCTGGTCACCCGAGAACCTGGAGCGGCTGGCGAGGACCTACTGGCGCTTCCTCACCCGCGTCACCCTGGGGCTCGTACGCGTGCGCTACACCGAGCGGGAGCGCCTCGTGGTGCTGCTCTTCCGGCCGTTGACGCTGCTCGCGTTCCGGGCGCCGGAGTACGAGCTGGAGCCCGACCACGGCGTGGTGCGCTGGCGCATCGTGCGGGGGCTGCTGGTCGCGCGGGCGGGACGTGAGAGCAAGGGGCACCTGCAGATCGACGTGCGTCGCGTGCGGGGCGAGAGCTCGGCGGGAGAGAGCTTGAGAGGCTCAGGGGAGGAGAGCTTGGAGAGAGGAAGCATCGGCGCGGACGGCTCGAAGGGGGCGGCCCTGGGAGTGGAGGGCGCGAATGTGGCGCGTTTGCACGTCGCGGTGGAGGTCGCCAACTTCCACCCCGCGATCGCGTCGGGGTTCGGCCTCCGCCTCTACAACGCGACCCAGTCGCGCATCCACGTGTTCGTGACCCACGGCTTCCTGCGCTCGCTTGGGCGCCTGGACCTCGCCGAGTCGCGGGTCGGGCACCTCGCAGAGGCTCAGCCGAACCGCGCGTCGCCGTAGATCTCGCGCAGCTTGGCGCGGTCGTGGCGCGCGTGGACGCGGCGCACGGTGCCCGAACGGGTGCGCATCACGAGCGACTCGGTGGTCGCTCCGCCCGCGGAGGGGTAGCGCACGCCCTGCAGCACGTCGCCGTCGGTGATGCCGGTGGCCGAGAAGAACACGTCCTCGCCCGCCACCAGGTCGTCGCGGTCGAGCAACCGCTGCAGGTCGTAGCCGGCCTCCAGCGCTGCCGTGCGCTCCTGCTCGTCGCGGGGCCACAGGCGCCCCACCAGCTGGCCACCGAGGCACTTGATCGCGGCGGCGGAGATCACCCCCTCGGGGGTGCCCCCGATGCCCCACAGCAGGTCCACCGGGGAGCGCTCGGTGACCGCCAGCAGGGAGGCGGACACGTCGCCGTGGGGGATCAGCCGCACGCACGCTCCCGCCTCGCGGATCTCCCTGATGCCCTGCTCGTGGCGGGGGCGGTCGAGCACGACCACCTTCACGTCCCCGATCTCGCGGCCCTTGCGCTTTGCGATCAGCGCGACCGTCTCGGCCAGCGGGCGATCGAGGTCGAGCAGGTCAGCCACGTCGGGGGCGCCCGCCATCTTCTCCATGTACACGCACGGGCCGGGGTCGAACATCGTGCCGCGGGCGGAGAGCGCGATCACCGCCAGCGCGCTCGGCATCCCGTGCGCGGCGAGCGTGGTGCCCTCCAGCGGGTCCACGGCGATGTCCACCTCCGGTGGGGAGCCGTCGCCGATGTGCTCGCCGTTGGCGAGCATCGGGGCCTCGTCCTTCTCGCCCTCGCCGATCACCACCACGCCGTCCATCTGCACCGACTGCAGCGCGTAGTGCATCCCGTCCACCGCAGCCTGGTCGGCGCCCTCCTTGTCGCCTTTGCCGACCATCCGTGCCGCGGCGAGCGCGGCAGCCTCGGTGACGCGCACGAGCTCCAGCGCGAGGTTGCGGTCGGGGCGCTGGTGAGTGGGGTCGGGGCTCAAATGGATACCTTTACGTGCGCGTGTGCCTGAAACCTACACCAGAGGAGGAGTTGTGAGTCAGATCGGGTTCGTCGGGATGGGGCGCATGGGCGGCGGCATGGCGCACCGCATCCTCCGTGACTCCGGGCACGAGGTGGTGGTGTACGACGCCGACAGCGCCGCCGTCAAGCGCGCGACGGCCACGGGCGCCGTCGGCGTGGCGTCGCTCGCCGCGCTCGTCAAACGCTTGCAGCCGCCCCGAATCGTGTGGGTGATGCTGCCCGCTGGAGAGGTCACCCAGAGCACGATCGACCGGCTCGCCAAGCTGCTCGACCGCGACGACACCATCGTTGACGGCGGCAACACGCAGTGGACCGAAGACAAGCGCCGCGCCGGGAGTCCTCAAGAAGAGCGGCCTGCACTACGTGGACGTGGGCACCTCCGGGGGAGTGTGGGGTCTCGAGGTCGGCTACTGCATGATGGTCGGCGGCCCCCCCAAGGCCGTCAAGCGGCTGGCCCCGTTCCTCGACGTGCTCGCCCCCCCGACCTCCGAGGAGAGCCTCGCCGCGGTCGGCCCGCGCGGGTGGCTGCACTTCGGGCCCGCCGGCGCCGGGCACTTCGTGAAGATGGTCCACAACGGCGTCGAGTACGGCCTCATGCAAGCGTACGCCGAGGGCTTCGACCTGTTCGACAAGTGCGAGTACGAGCTCGACAACGCGAAGATCGCCCACCTCTGGGGGCAGGGCTCGGTCGTGCGCTCGTGGCTGTGCGAACTGGCTGCGCGCGCGTTCGAAGCCGACGGCAACGACCTGCACGCCCTGAGCGGCTACACCGAGGACTCCGGCGAGGGGCGCTGGACGATCGCCGAGGCCACCGCCCGCGACGTGCCCACGCCCGCGATCACCGCCTCGCTGTACGCGCGCTTCTCCTCGCGCGGCAACGGCGACTACGCCAACCGCGTGCTCGCCGCGCTGCGCAACCAGTTCGGCGGGCACGCGGTGAGGAAGAGCGGATGAGCGCGCGCGCTCGTGGAGCGGGACACGGAGGTCCCGCGCGTACCTCCCCCGGTGGACGCACCAACACGCGCGGACGATCCCCCCTGCCCACCCTCCCGCACACCACGCGCTGCGGGGCCCCCCGCTCGCCGGTCGGCTCGTGAGCACGCTCGAGCAGGCGCCGGACAACCCCCTCGTCGAGGGCTCTGGAGCGGCTGCCCGTCGCGCCCACCACGCTCGTCATCTTCGGCGCCACCGGCGACCTCGCGCGGCGCAAGCTGCTGCCCGCGCTCTACAACCTCGCGCACGAGGGGGCGCTGCCCGAGCGCTTTCACCTCGTGGGGGTCTCGCGCAAAGAGAAGGAGCGCGACGACTACCGCGCCGAGTGCGAGCAGGCGATCCGCTCCTTCTCGCGCCGCCCCCCCGACGAGGACGTGCTCGCGGGGCTGCTCGCGCACGTCAAGTACGTGCCCGGCACGTTCGACGACGAGCGCGTGTACCGGGAGCTCGCATTCGTGCTCGACCGCTTCGACGAGCGCGCGGGCGAGCCGCTCAACCGCGCCTTCTACCTCTCGACGGCGCCCGAGTTCTTCCCGGTGATCGTCGAGGCGCTGGGCGCGCAGGACCTCAACCGCCACGCCGGCGGCGAGGTGCGGGTCATCATCGAGAAGCCGTTCGGCACCTCCCTCGCCGAGGCCGCCGAGCTCAACCGCCGTGTGCTCGAGGTGTTCGACGAGTCCCAGGTCTTCCGCATCGACCACTACCTCGGCAAGGAGACCGTCCAGAACATGCTGGCGTTCCGCTTCGCCAACGGGCTGTTCGAGCCGCTGTGGAACCGCAACTACATCGACTCCGTGCAGCTCACCGCCGCCGAGGACATCGGCATCGGCTCCCGCGCCGGCTACTACGACCACTCCGGGGCGCTGCGCGACCTGATCCAGAACCACATGCTGCAGCTGCTCTGCCACGTCGCGATGGAGCCGCCCGTGAACTTCACCGCCGAAGAGGTGCGCAACGAGAAGGTCAAGGTGCTGCAGGCGATCCACGCCCCCACGGAGGCGGACATCTCCGAGATGGCCGTGCGCGCGCAGTACGCCGCGGGACACTCCGGCGGGGAGGACGTGCCCGGGTACCTGGACGAGGAGGGGGTGCGCGAGCACTCGAACACCGAGACGTTCGCCGCGCTGCGCCTGGAGGTGGACAACTGGCGGTGGGCGGGGGTGCCCTTCTACCTGCGCGCCGGCAAGCGTCTCGCGCGCAAGATCACCGAGATCGTGATCACGCTCAAGCCCGTCCCCCACCTCGCCTTCGACCAGACGGGCTCGCTCGGCATCCGGCCCAACCAGTTGATCCTCACGCTGCAGCCCAACGAGGGTGTCACCCTGCAGCTCGGCGCCAAGATCCCCGGCACCCGCATGTTGATCCGGCCCGTCAACATGGAGTTCCTCTACGGCACCGCGTTCCTCTCGCAGTCCCCCGAGGCGTACGAGCGGCTGATCATGGACGCCATGCGCGGGGACCCCACGCTGTTCACCCGCAACGACGAGGTCGAGGCGCAGTGGGACATCTGCGACCCCGTGGTGCGCGCCTGGGAAGCCGCGCCGGGGCCGCTGCCTCAGTACGAGGCCGGCTCCGAAGGCCCCGCGGAGGCGGCCGGTCTGCTGCGCGAGGGCCACGCCTGGCGCTCGATCTGATGGGTGCGGGGCTCCCCTCGACGCACCCGCGGCCGGCTCCTGGACCGGAGGGTGCGGGACAGCGTGCGACTAGGCGCGGGGGGGCCTGCTGATGCCCGCGGTCTCCGACGCCGTGTGGAGCGCCCAGGGCACCACGCCCGACGCGATCGAGGCCGCGCTGCGAGCCATGCTCGCCGAACGCCACGCCGAGCACGGCGGCTACGTCCCGGCGCGCGCGCTGAACATGATCGCGTTCGTGGACCACGCGTGGAGCGGGGAGATCGCCAACCGCCTGCGCGGGGTCGGGCGCTTTCACGCCTCGCGCCTGGTCGTGCTCTCCTACGAACCCGGCCGCACCACTCTCGACGCGCTCGCCACGGTGGCCTCCGAGGGCGACCCGCGACCGGGCGAGCTCACCCTGCTGCGCGAGACGGTGGTGGTGGAGCTCGGGGACCGCCACCTCGACGACCTCTACACGATCGCCGACCCGCTCGTCGTGTCCGACCTGCCCACGCTGCTGTGGTCCCCCCACGGCCACCCCGAGGTGGCGGACGAGCTGCTCGGGCTCGCCCAGGCGGTGCTGGTCGACTCCGTGGACGAGCCCGTCTGGCGCGACGCCGTCGAGCGCGCCCGCACGCTCTCCGAGCGCGCCTACGTGGTGGACCTCGCCTGGCTGCGCTCCACCCCGTGGCGCGAGCGCCTCGCCACCGCCTTCGACCCCCCGCAGCTGCGCCGCGAGCTGTCGCTGCTCGAGACACTTACGATCCGCCACCACCCCGACTCCACGATCTCCGCGCTGCTGCTCGTCGGCTGGCTCGCCTCCCGCCTCGGCTGGGACGTGCCCCCGCTGAGCGCGCACGAGGACGCCCTCACCGGCGTGGCTCGCACCCGCCGCCAGGACGTCGCGCTGCGCCTGCTCGCCGCTCCCGAGCTCACCGTGCGCGGCCTCGCCGGCTTGACGCTGGAGACCGCCGGCGGCTGGCGCCTGCGCCTCGACCGCGGGCCCGGCGGCCTGCACGCCTTCCGCCGCGACCCCCGGGGGGAGGAGCGGGAGTGGACGCTGCTCGGCGCCTCCCGCGGGGAGGCCGGCATCCTCGGCGAGGGCATCCGCCAGGCGCTCCTGCGCGACCCCACCTACGCGCCCGCTCTGGCAGCCGTGGCGCAGATGGCGCCATGACGCGGCGCGGGCTGACCGGCGAGTGGGCGGGGACCTCGGGCCGGCGGGGGGCTGGGCCCCGTGCCCCGGGTGGGCTGGGCCAGCCCCCAGGGTGGACGTGGCCGCGGAGGCACGTGACGTGACGCGCCTGCTCACCTTCGCCGACCCCGAAGCCGCGGCCGTGCACGCCGCGACGGAGCTCGCGGGCCTCCTGCAGGAGGCCGTGGAGCACCGCGGGGTCGCACACCTCTCGCTCGCCGGGGGCTCCACCCCCCGTCCAGCCTACGTTCTGCTCGCCGGCCTGCTCGCCGACTGGAGCGCGGTCGAGCTGTGGTACGGCGACGAGCGCTGTGTCCCGCCCGAGGACCCGGAGAGCAACCACCAGCTCGTGGCCTCCTCTCTGCTCGCCGGTCTCCCCGCCGCCCCGGTGGGCCCGCGCGAGCACCGCATCCTCGGCGAGCTCGGCCCCGAGGCCGCCGCGAGCGCGTACGAGGCGCTCCTGCGCGCACGGGTGGCCCCCGACGCGGAGGGTGGTCTGCCCGCGCTGGACGTCGCGCTGCTCGGCCTCGGCGAGGACGGGCACACCGCCTCGCTGTTCCCCGGCTTTCCCGAGGTGGACGACGACTCCGGTGCGCTGTGCCTGCCCGTGCGCGACGCGCCCAAGCCCCCGCCGGAGCGGGTGACGCTCAGCCTGCCCGTGCTGCGCGCCGCGCGCTGCTGCCTGCTACTCGTCACCGGCGCCGGCAAGGCCTCCGCGCTCGCCGCTGTGATGGCGGGACCCGACCCCCGCGTGCCAGCGAGCCTGCTCGCCTCCGAGCGCCTGCTGGTCGTGGCCGACGCTGCCGCCGCGGGCCGTTCCTGACGTTCGGAACGTCGCCTTTGAGGCATGGGGTGAGCCAGACGGGTGCAAACGTCGTACTCTGCATTGAGTAGGCGCTCGGAGCCCATGGCCCGCACCGTTTCCCACCACACCGCCGCGCCCCTTCCCCTCGCCGCAGAGCTCCTCGCTGCGTTGGAGGGCGTGCGCCGCGACACGCTCGCGCTCGTCGCGCACCTCTCCGACGAGGAGCTCGAGGGCACGCACTCGCCTCTCCAGAGCCCGCTCGTCTGGGACCTCGCCCACATCGCTGCCTACGAGGACCTGTGGCTCGTCTACCGCGACGCCGGCCTGGAGCTGCTGCGCCCCGACCTCGCCGAGCGTTACGACGCCTTCGAGACCCCCCGCGCCGTGCGGGGGTCCGTGGAGCTGCTCGACGCGCCCGGCGCGCGCGCCTACCTGGAGGCTGTCCGCGAGCGCGTCGCCGACGCGATCCTTGGCGAAGGGGTCGGCGACGGCCTCCTGCACGAGCTGGTGCTGCGCCACGAGCTGCAGCACACCGAGACCATGCGTCAGACGATGGCCCTCGCCGGGCTGCTCCCGCCCGGGGAGCCCCGCCTGGCGGCGCTCGACGGCGAGGACGGGTGGCTGGAGATCCCTGCCGGCGCCTTTTGGATGGGTGCCCCGCCCGCCCCCGGCTCCGAGGGCTTCGCCTACGACAACGAGCGCCCCCGCCACCTCGCGCAGACCGGCGCGTTCCGTATCGCCCGGCGCCCCGTCACCAACGCCAGTTGGCTGCGCTTCGCCGAGGGCGGCGGCTACGAGCGGCGCGAGTGGTGGTCGGCGGAGGGGTGGGCGTGGAAGGAGGAGTACGACCTCACCCACCACGCCTCTGTGGCCTCCGGCGGGGCGGGCGGACTCCAATCACCTGTCTGCCACGTCAGTTGGTTCGAGGCCGCCGCCTTCGCCCGCGCGCACGACGCGCGGCTGCCCACCGAGGCCGAGTGGGAGCGGGCGGCGACCTGGAGCCAGCCGGCGCTGGAGGGCGTCGGGCAGGTGTGGGAGTGGACCGCCAGCCCCTTCCGCGGCTACCCTGGGTTCGTGGCGTACCCCTACCGGGAGTACTCCGAAGTGTTCTTCGGCGACGGGTACCGAGTGCTACGTGGCGGCTCCTGGGCCACAAGCCCGCGCGTCGCCGGCCCCACCTTCCGCAACTGGGACCGCCCCCAGCGGCGCCAGATCTTCGCGGGCCTGCGGCTGGCGCGGGATTGGGAGGCGTGATGGAGCCCGTTCGCGACCCCACCCGACCGGCCGACATCCAGATCGACTCCCACCTCGGCGGCGCCGAGGAGCGCACGCTCGCCGAGGACGTCCTCGACGGGCTCACCCGACCCTTCAAGGAGCTGCCGCCCAAGCACTTCTACGACGCCCGCGGCGCCGCGCTGTTCGACCGCATCTGCGAGCTCCCGGAGTACTACCCCACCCGCACCGAGCGCGGCATCCTCCACGACACCGCCGACGAGCTCGCCGCGCTGACCGGGGCTGTCGAGCTGGTCGAGCTCGGCTCCGGCACCGCCGCCAAGACGCGCGTCCTGCTCGACGCGCTGCACCGCGCCGGCACGCTCGAACGGTACGTGCCCGTCGACGTCACCGAGCAGATGGTGCGCGACTGCGCCGACGAGCTCACGCTGGAGTACCCCGGCCTGCGCGTGCACGGGGTGATCGGCGACTTCGAGCGCCACCTCGACCGTGTGCCCCCCGCCGCCGGCCCCCGCCTGGTGGTCTTCCTCGGCGGCACCATCGGCAACTTCCCCCCCGGCTCCCGCCGGCGCTTCCTGCGCGAGATCGCCGGCCTGCTCGGGCCCCGCGACCACCTGTTGATGGGCACCGACCTCGTCAAGGACCCCGACGTGCTCGAGGCCGCCTACGACGACCCTCAAGGGGTCACCGCCGAGTTCAACCGCAACGTCCTACACGTGCTCAACCGCGAGCTCGACGCCGACTTCGAGCCCCACGACTTCGACCACATCGCGCTCTTCGACGACCGCCACGAGTGGATCGAGATGCGCCTGCGCGCGCGGCGTGCGCACACCGTCACCGTGCGCGCCCTGGAGCTCGACGTGCACTTCGACGCCGGCGAGGAGCTGCGCACCGAGATCTCCGCCAAGTTCACCCCCGCCCGCCTGCGCGGGGACCTCGACGCCGCGGGCCTCGAGCTCGTGCGCTGGCTCCCCGACCCCGAGGACCTGTTCGCGCTGACGCTGTCGCGGCCACGCGGGTGATGTAGGCTCCCGCCGCACCATGCAGATCGAGGGCAACTCAGCGATCGTCGTCGGCGGCGCCTCCGGGCTCGGCGAGGCCACCGTGCGCCGGCTGCACGCCGCCGGTGCGCTCGTCACGATCGCCGACGTCAACGCCGAGAAGGGTGGCGCGCTGGCCTCCGAGCTGGGCCTCGAGTTCGTCGCCTGCGACGTGCGCGAGGAGGCGCAGGTGCAGGGCGCCGTGGAGCGGGCCGCCGCCGTCGCCGGCGGGCTGCGCATCGCCGTCTGCTGCGCCGGCACCGGCTGGGCGCAGAAGGTCGCGGGCTCCAAGGGCCCCCACGCGCTGCTGCCGTTCGAGACGATCCTCCAGATCAACCTCGTCGGCACCTTCAACGTGCTGCGCTTCGCCGCCACCGCGATGCTCGCCGCCGAGCCCGTCGGCGAGGACGGCGAGCGCGGCGTCTGCGTCAACACCGCCTCGATCGCGGCCTTCGACGGCCAGGTCGGGCAGATCGCCTACTCCGCCTCCAAGGGCGGCATCGTCGGCATGACGCTCCCGGCGGCCCGCGACCTCGCGCAGTACGGAATCCGCGTCTGCACGATCGCCCCCGGGCTGTTCGACACCCCTTTGCTCGCCGCGCTGCCCGAGGAGGCCCGCCAGAAGCTCGGTGCGGGGGTTCCCTTCCCCCAGCGGCTCGGCCGGCCGGACGAGTACGCGCAGCTTGCTTCTCACATCGTTGAGAACCCGATGCTCAACGGGGAGACCATCCGGCTTGATGGGGCGCTTCGGATGCCTCCGCGCTGAGCAGCCGCCGGCTCGTCCGCTGGATCGCGCGTGACCGCGTGTAGGCACGCCCGCTCGCATGTCGTCGTACGGCGACAGACCGCTCTTGTCGGCGAGCGCTGACATTTACTGGTCATCCGAATGGATAGCCCACCGCGTATTGCGCTTCGGTAGATATCTTGCAGACATTGGTCCGAGCCGTCGGCCATCTTGGGTAGACTCAGGTCGTGAGCACTCCAGCCAAGAACCCCTCGAAGACCCCTCTGCTCTCGCCCGGCCACGAGGCAGAGTGGGCGGCGCTCAACGAGGAGAAGCGCCATGCCATGACGCCCCCCGCCGATACACCGATCCGCGAGCTGCTCAGGCGCGGGCAGCATCTCTCGGCCCAGGCGGCATGGCTGCTGCGAGCCGTCGAGCGAGCCGATGGCAGCCCTCGATCCTGAGCTCGACGTTGCCGTCGCCGCAATGGTCGCCGAGGATGCCCGCTTCGTCATAATTGGCGGCTTCTCGGTCATCGCCAACCGCTACGTCCGGGCGACCGAGGACATCGACTTCCTGGTCCCCGACGACCCTGATAACGACCGGCGTGTACTGGCCGCCCTCCTCAAGCTCGACGGCGTGCGCTTGCGCGACGATGCCCCGCTTCGCGAGGAACACCTGCTCGACCAGACGCATCTGCGAGCAAAGACACGCGCCGGGGTGATCGACATCATGCGCGGAGGGCTGCACCCGCTCGACTACGAGACCGTCGAGACACGCGCGATGCGCGCCGCGGATGACGGGTTCGAGTTCCTGGTCGCCGGCTTGAGCAGCATCGTGGGCTTCAAGCGCCTTGCCGGTCGCCCCCGGGATCGCAACGACCTGATCGGTCTGGCGGAGATTCACGGCGAGCTCCCGATCGAGCCGATTCCTGGGCTGGATACATAGGCCACGGAAACGCGCTGCGCCCTGGCTCAGCCCCCGTGGTCGCGGTGGCGGCCACCACTCGCTCAAGCCCCGCGCGCCTTGGCCCTGCTCGCGTTGCCCGCCTTCTTCGCTTTCTTCGGACACCCCGTGACAGCGATCTTCGTGTTCTGGTAGATCGCCGCGTTGTCCTGCGCGATGAATTCGGTCGGCATTACGAGCTGCTTGACCCTGCAGAGGTTGTGGGGCGCCGCCAGGGCGGAGTGGGGACCCTCCGGCAGCGTCAGTTCGAATGTGCCGACAGGGACGTCCGGGACCGTCTTGAACGTGCTGCTCGTGATCCCCGCCTTGCTGATGAACGTCGTCCCCACCAGGTCTACCGTGACGCCGTAGCCCTGCAGAACGACGATCAGGCTCGGGAACGCTTCCCCGCCGTGCGAGACGAAGTACGCGGGGCCCGTCAATGGAACCGGCAGAATCGGCGTGACCGCCGTGGCGTGCCCGACCACGGACGCGGCAGGGCATTTCGCGGGGTTCGCTTCGAACGTCGCGGACGGGCAGGCCTTCTGCAGCGTCGTCAGCCGCGACGGCAGCTGCTTGGGGAGTTCGACTTTGACCTTTGCGATGTTCGCCTCCGTGCCCTGCGGGGTGTTGGGGAAGCTCAGCTTCGCGGTGAGGCTCGCTCCATTTTCTCGGCTGGTCTTTCCCGAAGTCGAGACCTTGAACGCGGGGTTGAACGCGAGTGCTGCGCAGTTCGTCACCTGGGAGTGGCTCGAGGCCTGCGCGGTCAGCCCCTGGGTGCTCGACAGTGTCGCGTCGACGCTCATCGGGTTGCAACTGGTGGGGTTGAAGACGAATTCTTTGCGGTTGATCGTCACGTTGACCGTCTTTACCTGGAACGGGATGCCGTCCTTCATCGTCGGCAATGTCCCATTTGAGACCGTCAACTGCGCGGTGTGCGGGTCCACGTTCACCGTCGCCCGCACGACTTCGCAGTCGCACGCGCCAGTGCCGAGGTCGAACGGGCCGGCCTTCTCCGGCACGTCGATCGAGAGGCCAAACGGTGCGCCGTCGTAGGGGCCGGTGAGGAACACCCTGCCGCCTGTGATGAAGTACGGTTCCGGGCCAGGGCCGGCGCCCGCGGTCAGTTCCCCGATCTGGCTTTCCGCTCCGCACGTGCCCTGCGCGGCCTGCGGTTCGCCGCACAGCGGAACGTGCGAGAGGTTCCCCGAGAGGCCCGGCGGGGTCGTGACCGTGAGCCCGCCGAGGTCCTCGTCGGCGTCTTCACGCCCGAACGTCACGCTCAGCGGGGTGTACCCACCGGCCTGGTTGCTCGTCGGGCCCGCCACGAACGACGGTGCGAACCGCGGCGCTTTGCAACCCGTGACTTCAAACGGGAGACTGGACGGTAGGGCGTCCGAATCGAACGGCGCGCTCCACGGGGTCAAATCGCTTTCGGCGCTGTATGACCCGCACGTGCTCGGGTTCGCGACCGTGGCCCGCGACCCGCCCGTCAACTGCACCCGCAGTTCGCTGAACGGCTCCTCCGGGGTTTTGTCGAACGTCGTCGTGACCTGACCCGTCACCGGATCCGGGACGACCAAGCCCTTGACCTTGACGAGCACCCCGTGACCCGCAAGCGTCAAATACACTTCGAACGGCGGTTTCGTGATGACCCCCGACGGCGGGCCGCCCAAATACAGGGCGCCCTTCAGTTCGCCCGTAAGCGCCGGGGTCGTGAGCGAGACTTCGCCCAGCTTCGAAGCGTCAGGGCATTCGACCGGATCGCCGTTCGCCTTGCCGTCTTCCATCCCGAACTGCGCTTCGGTGCACGCCACCAAACCCGTCGCGGCAGAGGGCGACAGCACCACACCGGCAGGCATCTTCAGGACCGTGTCACGCAAGTCGGCCGTCGAGAGACCTTCCGCGCCTTCCGTCTGCGGAACTCTCACGTCGACCGCATAGCCCGTCGGGGTCGTCGCCTGGGATTCTTCCGGTGTCACCGCGATCGTCGGCGCGAACTTCAGCGATTCGCAGCCGGTGAACGGGCCGATACCGGCCGTTGTGGGAGGCACCTGTTCGCCCTCCCACGATTCCACGCCTGCCAATTCCGCCGTCAACGGCCTTTCCGTGCACTGCGTGGGGTTGGCCAGATACGCCGCGGGGTTTTCGTTGGCTGGGACACCCCCACCTTCGCACCGCTTTTCTTGTCCGGTGTACTGTTCACAGCCGAAATGGTTACCGCGCTCTGCGTCATGACTGGGCGCAGCCGGAACACCCCACACCGTCAACGACTGACTGACCAATTCAATACCGGTGATCACGTCCGTCGCGACCGCATGCGGCCTGTAATCAGGCCCAAGAGAGACCACGATATTCGCAGAGAGCACCCCAGGTATGGCAAAACCAAAAACAACCGTCTCTTTCGGCGTCGGTACCATGTTATACAGCGGGAAAAGTACCGTCCAATCCAAACCACGTTCACGCCTGAGCACCGCTTCAATGGTACCAATCTGAGAATCCACCGGACACCCTTCAAGCTGCAACTGGACAGGCGCACACGTCTTCACCGCCGTCGGATAGGCCGCGAAACCAACCGGCAGGACCACTTCCGCGTTACGCAACAACGCGCCCACACCACCAGCTTCGTTCTGCGCGAATGCGAAGCTCGTCGTCAGATCAGCGTGCGCGCCGGCCTGATCGCTCGATGTGGTCACCTTGAAGCTGCCCGGTTCGAGCGCGAACCCGGCCTCCGCAGCAACAGGCACAACACAACCACACACCACCACCACACCCACAACCAACAACCACAACCGAGTCCTCATGATGAGCGACCCCCCTTCGCGCGCTTAGCCCCCTTCCTCTTCTTCGCACCTTTAGCCTTCCCCCTCTTCTTCTTCTTCTTTCTTTCTTCTTTCTTGGTCTTCTTTTTGCCCAGCACAGCCGGATTACCCGCACCCGTAAACAACACGCCCGCCGGAACGTTGAACAACGGCGGAGGACTACCCACACCGTGACAGCTCAAACATATTTCAGGTACCCCCAGCGGGGCGAAACCACCGTCCACACGCGCATCGTAAACGTTCGTGAATTCAGGGGTGGCCTGTGGCACCAACTGCGATGCCGACGAGAAAAATACATTACTCCCGTCCCTGCTCGCACCCAGGAAATATGCTGGCCCGACATCTTCTCCCGAAGAGATCAGATGCGTACATCCATTCACCACACGACAGAAAACACCGGGCCCTTCTTCGGTCCCATCCGCCTCCCACTCATATACATCCATACCCGGAGTCCCATGATGAGACGAGATATCGGTTTCGGTGCTGTTCGTGTCCTGCGGCACAAGCTGCGCGGTCGTCTGAAAGAATACCTCCTGGCCATTTTCAGACATCTGAACAAACGGAGGTTCCTCATCCTGGGTCTGCAACACTGCTTCATTCGAGATTGGCCCGTTGGGCTCAATCATTTCGCCGCTCGTAGGCGCAACACCCTCCCCACATGAAACGCACATCACGCTCCCATCGGCAGCGCCGTACCGGTACAACTCCTGGTGAGCCACACCACGCGGTTCACGTTCATGACCATGGGAGCCAGCAATTTCGACACCGCCGGCGCCGGCGACGAACACGAGGAAATCGCCGTTCGGCGTGGTGTACGAAGATTCATCGAAATAATGCGGGCTGCTAGTCGTCGCGACAAAACTCGTCTTCCCACTCCCGATTTCGTAGCGATAAATACTAGAGTTGGCGGTGTAGTAGATGGTTGACCCCTCTTCCGAGATGACAAGGAACCTGCTTGGTCCCTGTATTCCGCTGAATCCTGGGGCGATGAGCTTCAGCCTTTCGCCTTCAGGCTTTTCAGTGTCGTATTCGAATAGCTTATCTTCGGTCGACTCGCCCGCAATCAATACGGTTGTTGTATCGAAAAAGACCCGTGAGCCGTCTGGAGTGGCGCCATCGTAAGTGACTTTGTGGCGTTCCGATGGTTTCAGCTTGACACCCTGGGGCGCCGATACTTCCACCGTTTCCCTGCCATCCACGCGCATGTACAGCGACGGTTCGCTGCAACCCGCTTCTTCAGGGCTAGCGGGACTGGTAAAGAAGATCTTTGAGCCATCCGCAGAGACCGCGCCGGTCCCGCCCCCGCCATAGGAGTCGCCTTTGCCAACCCCTAGCACCGCTCCACATGGGTCGACCAATTTCAATTGCGAACCTTCGCCTTCGACGTTGACGAGTCGCAATTTCCCTTCCGTCCAGTCGTACAGGTCAGGGGCGCCTGCAACGGTATCTTCAGCTACGGTGTGTTCCGCATCTGGCAACAGGAGTTCGTGATCAGTCGAGGAAAGCAGCACATCGCTGAAAGCGGGAACGCTCGCGGTACCGGCGTTCGCGCCAACGAAATGACTCCCTCCAGCGGTTGGTGGGGTGTTTGCCGCAACCATATACGGGCCACCCACGGGACCAACCTCAAACGTATAAGGCGGATTATTGTCTTCTTCCTCGTTCAGCCCAGTGAACGATTCGAGCGCGACCTGCGAGAGATCGGGACTGAAGAGGCTCATGTGGAGGAACTCCGCGGCTGCCCCGGGCGCCACGGCAGACTTCATCGTCCAGCCGGCCGCCGCGGTGCGCGAGAAGACCGCAGACGTTCCGAAGACGTTCGGGTCGGGTTCGAGCGGCGTGTCCGTCTCAAGCGCCATGTGTTCGCCATCGCCGGACGGTATGGCATGATCGTTCTCGGTGAACGTCATATCCTCCGTGCGGCCTAGGTCCGCCGGCGTCACCAGCTCATAGGCGCGGCAGTCGGGCAGGCTAGCCGAGGGGCCGACCCGGAGTGCCGCGTTCGGGCACCGTTCGGCCGCGGCCACCGCGCTCCCCGCGAACCCCACGACACACCCACACGCCAACCCGACCACCCCCGCCAAGCGAATGCACCCCGCCCGATTCCTCCCCCACACACCAAAATAGACACCACTCCCCACGTGCACCCCATCGACCTCGCACCTACGCCACCTCATACACACCCTCCAATCCCAAAGCATTACAATCGCCCCTACAAGCCACAAGATCCTCAGCCGCCCCACAACCATACTCAGCTGCACCCGATAAGCTCGGGTGGGACCGCCGTATACCGGCCCCACCCAAACACTCAGGACTCAGGTATTGATCGAGAGCCCATTCCCGCTCGCTAATAAGAGCGCGAATAAGCCTTCCACTTCACCTGTTTCTACTTTGCCTTTCGCCTCCGAGCATTTTGCCTTATGCGCTTTCTCGAATCTACCCAATACTACTAACTCAGCATTCCTTTCGGTGCTAATTAATTCTACCTGTTCTGCCTTTTCTGTACTTTCACTCAGACACGTATCCGTTTCTTTACCGGCGAGAGTATTACACGTAATTGCCCATCCCGGTTCACCATTGCCATCAGCTAGGATCTTGGTTAAGTATTTGCCTTCCGTTTCGAAAATTTCAGTCTTCCACGGGAGGTCGGCTGCTACCACTTTTTCTACTTCTCCCGCTTTGCAGGCTCCTGCCACTCTTTCGCAGTTTTTGGATGGTTCTTTGACTTCAGCCGTATTTATCACGCCTAGATTTGGGCCGGTAATTAATCCCTCCCCTTCGCTTCCTTTGCCATTGCATTTGACTGTCGATGTCCCTAGAGCTGTGCCGGTGTCCGTCAGTCTCAATGTGAAACCCACAAGCCTGACCGTATCGGACCCAGTGAGTTTAACCGATTCCCATTCTCCAGCCCCTGGTTTTAGGCACTGAGAGTCAAGGAATTTACCACCTGTTTTTGGTAAGCACACTAACCATAATGGTGCCGCCGAGGCGGTCCCTGCCAGTGCCATGCCCATAACGAGCATAGACACGAGGCAGAGTCCCGCTATCCTGAAACGCTTCATGTCGTACTTCCCTTTCGATCGTTTTTTATGATTGGGTAGCCAACACCGAGGCGCCAATCTCATTCAAAGGTGCACCGGTACCGGCTTGCTATGTCCGTCGTCTGACTTGTCTGTTGATCTGTTGGTCGTTGGTCGTTGTCTTGGTGGTCCATATGATCTCCAGCCCCTCCTCGAACGCCGAGTGCAGCGCGACTACGGCTCGAATCGAGGCTGCAAGCACAACGATACACGAATGTCAAGGAGCGCGGAAAAAGATCGTCCCGACGGCCGAAATCGCCCGAAAACCCCGAGAAATGGGGCCTCAGGCTTGCCGGAATGTGTCCGACTGGCCCCCTGGAGGCCCCCACGGCCCCCGCCGCGGGACACGAGGTCCCGCGCACACGGGCCCTCGCAGACGCACCCGCCCGCGCGGACGATCCCAAACCCGCACCAAACGGCAGGTGCTTCCCCGTGCTCCCGTCCCCCGCCGGGACGGGCCGATCAGCTCAAGCGCTCCACCAACATCGCCATGCCCATCCCCCCCGCGACGCACATCGACTCGATGCCGTAAGTCCCGTCGAGGGTCTGCAGGTCGTTGATCAGCGTCGTCATGATCCGCGCGCCCGTCATCCCGAAGGGGTGACCCAGGGCGATCGCGCCGCCGAAGGGGTTCAGCTTCTCGTCGGGGATGCCGAGCTCGGCTTTGCACGGCACGATCTGCGCGGCGAACGCCTCGTTGATCTCCACCACGTCGATGTCGCTCATCGACATGCCCGTGTTCTTCAAGAGCTGCTGGATCGCCGGGATCGGGCCGAGGCCCATCACCTCGGGGCGGATCGCTACGACCGTGGAGGCGAGGATCTTCACTTTCGGCTTGCACCCCAGCTCCGCGGCGCGCTCCTCGGAGGTGACCAGCAGGGCTGCCGCCCCGTCGTTGAGCGGGCACGCGTTGCCGGCCGTGACCGTCCCGTCGGGCTTGAACGCCGGCTTCAGCGACGCCAGCTTCTCGAGCGTCGTGCCGGGGCGCGGGCCGTCGTCCTTCCTGACCACCTGCTCCGGGATCTCGATCTCGTTGCCTTCGCGGTCGGTGTCTTTGTGCGCCGGCGCCGTCACCGGGACGATTTCCACGTCGTAGTGGCCCGACTCCTGCGCCGCGACCGCGCGGTTCTGGGAGACCACCGCCCACTCGTCCTGCGCCTCGCGGCTGACTTTCTTTTCCTCCGCCACGTTCTCCGCGGTGAGGCCCATCGGGATGTACACGTTGTACAGCGACCCCTCCGACCCGTTGAGCTTCGGGTGGAACTCGAACTCGCCGCCCTGTGTGGCGCGCGAGACCGCCTCCACGCCACACGCGATGTAGGTGTCGCCCTCGCCCGCCTTGATCGCGTGGAAGGCCATCCGTGTCGTCTGCAGCGAGGAGGCGCAGAAGCGGTTGACCGTGGTGCCCGGCACGTGGTAGTCGATCCCAGCCAGCAGCGCCGCGTTGCGCCCGATGTTGTAACCAGACTCCCCCTCCGCGAAGCCGCACCCCATCATCACGTCCACGATCGAGCTCGACTCAAGCTGCGGGTTGCGCTCCAGCAGCGCCTTCAGCGGGACCGCCGCGAGGTCGTCGGCGCGGACCGATTTCAGCGACCCCTTCACCGCCCGTCCGATCGGCGTACGTACGGCGTCCACGATTACGGCGTCAGGCATTCGGCTCTCCTTGGTGGTGTTTTGGGCCCCGGCAGCCGCCCCGCCTCCCCTTGCGGCGGCACGCATCTTATGACACCGCGCCGCTCTGGCGTACGTGGTCAGCCCATCTGGCGTTCGTGGGTCAAGCGAGGCAAGGACGCAGTGAGCCAAGTGTGCTTTGGCACACGAGCGATCGAGGACGCCGCCTCGCGCTCGTGCCCACGGGCGCCAGATCACAGATCCAGGCGGCGAGACGCCCAACTCGTCGAACCCCACGTGGTGGGCGAGCTCGTGGCGCACCGTTTTGACCACGCGTTCGCGCAGCAGCTCCGGGTCGTGCCCGAAGTCCCGCCGCAGCGTGTCGCGGAAGATCATGATGCGGTCGTGGGTGGGAGGCCCGAACGTGTTGAGGCGGCCCTGCCCCCCCTGGTAGAGGCCGTACGCCCCCGCCTGGCGGCCCTTGTCGGAGATCACCACCGGCACGTGGCGCAGCGCGTTGCGCAGCAGGTCCGGGAGGTCGTCCAGCGCGTCTCGCACGAGCTCTTCGAAGTCCTCGTCGTTGAGGGGGTCGAGCTCCATGAACTCCGCTTCTTCGGGGTCCACCGCGAGGCCTTCGCGCCCCAGCTCCTCGGCGCGGCGCACGATCTTTTCGAACTCCTCCTCGGACTCCGGGTCGTGCCACCCCGCCAGGCGCACCGCCACGAACGCTGCCGCCGTCATCAGCACGGCGATCACCGCGAGCCCCAGGACGAGCTGCTCGACCACCCGCACCGCCGCCACGGTGCTGAAGCCCTGCCCCGCCACGACCACCGTCAGGCCGAGCGCCAGCGCGATCAGCGCCGCCAGGCCGACCTTCCGCAGCTGGCCGAAGACTCCGGGAGGTTTGGGTGCGCGCATATCACCGGGACTCGAGCCCGCCCACCCTTACTTGAGCGTCCGGGCGATCACGAGCCGCTGGATCTCGTTCGTGCCCTCGTAGATCTGGGTGATCTTGGCGTCCCTCATCATGCGCTCCACCGGGTACTCCTTCACGTAACCGTAGCCCCCCAGCACCTGCACCGCCTCGACTGTCACCGCCATCGCGGTGTCCGAGGCAAACACCTTCGCCATCGAGGAGTACTTCGCACGCTGGGGATCCCCGCGGTCGGCCATCGCGCACGCCTTGTACAGCAGCTCCCGCGCTGCCGCCGTGCGTGTTTCCATATCGGCGAGCTTGAAGGCGATCGCCTGGTGCTCGAGGATCGGCTTACCGAACTGCACCCGCTCGCGCGCGTACCCCACTGCGTAGTCGGTCGCCCCCTGGGCGATCCCGACCGCCTGCGCCGCCGCCCCCAGGCGCGTGCGCTCGAGCGTCCCCAGCGCCACCCGCATGCCGCGGCCGACCTCGCCGATCACGTTCTCCTGGGGCACCCGCACGTCCTCGAAGATCGGCTGGCCCGTCGGCGAGGCGCGGATCCCGAGCTTGTGCTCGAGCTTGCCGACGCTGAACCCCGGGCGGTCGGCCTCCACCACGAACGCCGTGATCCGCCGGCTCTCGCGGTCGGTGACCGCGAAGCAGACGTAGAAGTCGGCCACTCCGAGGTTGGAGATCCAGTTCTTGGTGCCGTTGATCACCCACTCCTCGCCGTCTTGGACCGCGGTCGTCTTCATCCCCGCCGGGTCCGACCCCGCCTCGGGCTCCGAGAGCGCGAACGCCGGCGACCACTCGCCGCTGGCGCACCGCGGCAGGAAGCGCTCCTTGAGCTCCTCCGAGCCGAACAGCTGGATCGGCAGCGTGCCGAGCTCCTGCACCATCAGGATCAGCGCGCACGACGCGTCCACCTTCGCGATCTCCTCGACCGCCATGTTCAGCATCAGCGTGCCGGTGCCCGTCCCCCCGTACTCGATTCGCGAACGGCAGCCCGAGCACGTCCTGCTCGGCGAGGATCTTGCGGATGTCCCACGGGTACTCCGCCTGCTCGTCGATCTCCGCCGAGCGGGGCGCGATCCGCTCCTGCGCGATCTGGCGGATCGTCGCGCACAGGTCCAGGTACTCCTGGGGGATCGTGTAGACCTCGCTCACCGCCTCCATGTGATGGATGCTAGTGCCTTCGCCCTGCGGTGGGGAGCCGACGCGGACCGGGCGCTACGCTCCGTCGGTGGCCCCTGCCGATGCGTCCTCCGAGATCCCCGCCGCCGAGGTCGCCCTCGATCCCGCACTCCTCGCCGAGTGGCGCGCCCGGGACCCCGACCTGCAGGTAGTGGACGTCCGCGAGACCTACGAGCGCGAGGCAGGCCACATCGAGGGCAGCCGCCACATCGAGCTGAACCTCCTCACCGCGCAGGCCGCCACGCTCGCGGCCGACCGCCCAGTCGTCTTCTACTGCCGCGTAGGCTCCCGCTCTGACATGGCCGCCCAGGCGTTCCGCGCCTCGGGCTTCCAGGCCCACTCGCTGAGCGGCGGCCTCGTGCGCTGGGCGCAGGAGGGCCACCCGCTCGCACCCGAGGGCGGGCACGTCGCCGACCACTGACCGCCGACCTGCCCCGCTGCCCACGGACCCGCCACACCCACCATCCACACCCCCACCCCAGAGGAGACCCCCATGGAGGCATCAACCGAGTACCCCGCAGTGACCGTCGGCGAGGGCTACGCCGTCGGCGACCTCGACGCGCTGGGCGAGGGCCCCGGCTTTCGCAAGGTCCGCAAGGGCCTCGGCGTGACCGCGTTCGGCGTCAACGCGATCGTCATGCCCCCCGGCTACCAGTCCGGGCGCCACTGCCACGAGACCCAGGAGGAGCTCTACTTCGTGCACCGCGGCGCGCTCGAGATGGAGTTCGGTGACGGCTCCGTGCACCGACTGGAGGAGGGCGCCTTCGCCCGCGTCGACGCCGCCACCGTGCGCTCGATGCGCAACGTCGGCGACGGCGAGGCCGTCTACCTGTGCGTCGGCGGCAAGGACGGCTACGTCGGGCGCGACGGACGCCTACCCGAGGGCGAGGAGCGCGTCGGCGGGGGGCCGCCCGGGGCCGCGCACTAGTTCAGAAGTTCTTTGACGTAGCGCTGGTGGAGCTGCCCGAGCGAGGTCTTGGTCGGTCGGAGGCCGATCGCGTTGTCCATCGCCGTCGCCGACGGCATCCACGTGAGGATCAGGTACGCCCCGAGCACCAGCGTCGTGCGGCGCAGCGCGCGCGAGCGCGAGAGCGCCGCGAGCGGCAGCACCCACAGCACGTACCACGGCAGCACCCAACTGAGGGTCACCAGCAGCGCCACCGTCGCCCAGCCCGACGCGCTCAGGGCGTCCCGCCGCCGCCACGCCAGCACGGAGCAGCCGAGCACCGACAGCGCCAGCACCACGCTGAGCAGGACGCGCATCGTGTCCGTCTCCCCCCCTGGCCCAGCACCAGGCCCACCACGTTGGGCAGGCTCATCGGGATCACCAGGCGGCCCTGGGTGCCGAGGTTGGGTAGGTGAAAGCCGAACGCCACCACGCTGCACACCCCCCACACGGCCCCGACCGTCACGATGCCCACCACCACCTGCACGAGGCGGCGCGGGGCCCTCAACAGACCCGCGAGCACCACCGGGACGAGGATCCCCGCCGAGGCCTTCAGCGCCATCGCGCTCGCCAGCGCGGCCCCCGCCGCCAGTTCCGGCGCCGCCAACGGCAGCAGCCACCCGCGCACGCGCTCGGCGGGGGCCTCCAGTTCGGGTGAGATCCCCGGCGCGCGCGCGCGCAGCAGCAGGTAAAAGGCGAGCACGATGAAGAACACCATGAAGAAGTCGTTGTGGTCGCCCCCCAGGCCCCACACCAGCACGATCGGGTTGAGGCCCACGAACACGATCGCCCGAACCGGGTCGCGTCCGAGCAGGCGCGCGCACCTCCACACCAGCAGGATCGTCCCCAGGCTCGCGACCGCCACGAGGCTTTTCAGCGTCCACAGCGAGCCCGCGATCCCGAGCGGCACCACCGCGTAGGTGAGCAGCGTAAACGCCGGCCCGTAGGGGCTCAGCAGCTGGTGCCAGTTACTCAGGTCGTAGCTCGGGTCGCTGTGGGGCTCGAGCACCGGGACCGTGGTGTAGGGGTTGAGGTGGTGCAGCATCCCCATGCGCCCGTAGTTGATGTAGTTGAACACGTCCGTCAGCGACAGCGGCGGGGAGAGCAGCAGGACCACGTGCACCCCCACCACGGTCGCCACCGCCCACCGCGCCCGCAGCGCCGGCACGTACCTGAGGCCCACGAGGTACGCCACGTACATCACGAGCAGCGCCCCCGTGAACAGCGACTTGACCGCCTGCGGGCTGCGGGTGAACCCCGGCCACAGGCCGCCCAACGGACCGGCCATCCAGCCGGGGAAGAACCCGTAGTGGGTCGGCGCGGAGAGGAAGCTCGGACGGTCGGCCGCCGCCACCACGAGCAGCGTCACGCACGCCGCGATCGTGACCAGCGCCGCGGCGCCAAGCGCCGTCTCTCTGCGCGTGCGCGTGCGTGCGGGGGCGAGGAGCTCGTCCGGGACCGGTGCCCTCCCGCGCCGCCGCGTCCCGCGCCGAGGCGCGCTGCGCGGGTCGTCCAGCAGCGAGTCCCGCAGGGGCAGTGTGGTCGCGTCGCTAGCCATACATAGGGGACCCGGCCATGACCGGGTCCCCTAAGAGTACTTGTCCTCGTCCTGAGGACCTCTGTCTTCAGACGCGCAACAATCCGCCAAGCGCGACAGCCGGCGAACAACGCCTCCAGGGCGCCGCTGGGCAAGCGAGGCAAGGACGCAGGGAGCGAAGTGTGCTTTAGCACACGAGCGATCGAGGACGCCGCATCGCGCAGCCCAGCGGCGCCCTGGCTAGATGGCGGAGACGTTGACGGCCTTCGGCCCCTTGTCGCCCTGCTCCGCGTCGTAGGACACCTTGGCGCCCTCCTGCAGCGAGCGGTAGCCGTCGCCGTTGATGCCGGTGTGGTGTACGAAGAGATCCTTGTCCCCGTCGTCCGGGGTGATGAAACCGAATCCCTTGTCGTCGCTGAACCACTTCACTGTGCCGGTAGGCATGTGACTTCCTCCACGATTCGTGCGTGCTGCTGCGCGGAGGATGCTGCTAAGAGCTTCGACCTGCGAGAGCTTGCACTACTTTAGCCAGCCTTTTCGCTGGCCCAACGGAAACGACGGTAGCACGTGCGGCGGCCGTTTTGTGCGGAGAGTTGTTGAATACCAGTGACCGTGAACGCCCCCACAGACCCCTCAAAACTCAGGCGGCTGCTGGCCGAAACGGGGATGCTGGCCGAAACGGGGATTCGCGCCGGAGGCGCGTGTCCCCCGGCTTCGGTCAAAGGCGAGTGTCTCCCGGCTTCGGTCAGTCCACCCACGTCTCTCACCGCCGAGCAGGTGGTCGAGGAGCTGCGGCTGTGGGAGCGCCCGCCGACGGACGCGCCGAGTGGACGACCCCTGGTCCTGCTCAACATGGCCTCCACCACGGATGGGCGGGCCACCGTCGGGGGACGCTCGGGGCCGATCGGCAACCGCGCCGACCGCGAGCTCTTCCACGCGCTGCGCGCCACCGTCGACGCCGTGCTCGTGGGCGCGGGCACCGTGCGCGCCGAGCGCTACGGCCGGCTCGTGCGCGACGAGGCGCACCGGCGGCTGCGAGCAGCGCGGGGGCTGGCAGAGGAACCACTCGCGTGCCTGGTCTCCGCCAGCCTTGCCCTCGCACCCGACATCCCTCTGCTCGCCGACCCCGCCGCGCGGATCGCCGTCCTCACCCCCTCCCCCACGGGGGAGCTGCCCGGGGAGGGCTGACCCCCCCGGTGAGCGTTCCGGTGAGGCCACCCCGGTCGAGTACGTCCGGGCCGCCCGCGACGGGGAGCTCGACCTACCCGCGGCGCTCGCCGAGCTGTACGCCCGCCTCGGGGTGCGCACGCTCCTGTGCGAGGGGGGCCCCCGACTCAACGGGCAGCTGTTCGCCGCAGGGCTCGTCGACGAGCTGTTTCTATCCCTCGCCCCCAAGCTCGGCGGGGGCGGACTCACCGGCGAGTCGCCGCGGATCCTCGCCGGCCCCGAGTTCGACCCACCCCTCGAGCTGGAGCTGCTCGGGGTGCTCGAGAGCCAGTCCCAGCTGCTGCTGCGCTACCGCGTGGGGGGTTGGGGAGCCCGCCCACCCGCCCGCCCGCCCGCGCTGTAGCCGACCTCGGTGCTCGCGCGCTCCGGGGCGACCTCGTCGAGGCGGCCCTCGCCGGTGTGAACCGCCACGGCGAGCACGACGGAGTTGGGCACCAGCACCGACCCCTCCGCGGTGGCGAACGTCGTGTAGAGCAGCCCCAGCGAGCTCACCACCCCCTCGATCTGCCCGGCCAGCGGCCCGCCCTGCAGGCGCACGTGGTCGCCCACGCGGAACGGCCCCGCGGAGAGCAGCACGGTGCCCGCGATCAGGTTGCCCAGGGTCTGCTGCGCCGCGAGGCCGAGGACCACGGCGGTGAACGCTCCGCCGAGGGCCAGCGCGCGAGCTTCGACCCCCGCCACGCCCAGCGCCACCAGCAGCGCGAGCACGGCCGTCGCGAGGCGCACCAGGAAGCCGACGGTGCCCGCGGTGGCCGGGTCCATGCGCCGGAACAGCGCGGGCCCGAGCGCGCGGCCGGCGTCGCGTGCGATCGCCCAGCCGAGGCCGACCAGCGCGAGCACCGTGAGGATCTGCACGAGGGTGTTGACTTCCGGCGTGCTGCCCCGCGTGTCGACCGAGAGCAGGCTCCGGCGGTGGTCGTAGACGACGACCACCACCACGAACAGCACGGCCAGCACCACCCCCTCCACACGGGCGCGTTTCGCCGCGCGGGGGCTGACCTGGTGCAGCAGACCGACCTCCTGCCACGCTTGGCTGCGGGTCTCGAACATCTTCGAGGGCGACTTGGGGAGGGGTGGGGTGCGGGGCATGGGCTCGGGGGCCGTCGGACGAGCCCCGCCTCACATGATGGCGGCTGCGCACGCGGCGCCAGCCGGTGGCAAGTTGCGTGCAGGCGGGGCGCCTCGCCCAGCCGCCGCGGTGTAGCCTTCCGCGGCAGTGAGCAGCTCCACCCTGCGCAAGTTGGTCGTGCCCGCGGTGATCCTGGGGGTCGTGCTGGTAGTGGTGGCGGTGGTCTACTTCGTGACGCCCGAGCACTCGCTGCCGTCGTTCTTCCCCGGCCACGCGGCGGTGGGCAGCGCCGAAGCGAACCACCACCACACCAAGCACGGGATCGCGGCGCTGGTGGTCGCACTGGCGTGCTTCGCGTTTGCGTGGTTTCAGACGGGGCCGAAGGCGAAGGCCGCCAGCTCGGGCACCTAGCCTTCCAGCGCGAACACCACGGTGCATACCAGCACCAAAGCCGATGCAGTAAAACCCGAACGGGCTGAGGCGGTTGGTCTGCAGGAAGCGCAGCAGGAACTTGACGGCCAGGAACGTGGTCAGCGCGGCGCAGAGGCCCGCGACGAGCGCGGGGCCACGCACGCCGTCGCCTTGGGGGCCGAGCAGTTCGGGCAGCTTCAGCGCGGCGGCGGCGAGGATCACGGGGGTGGCGAGCAGGAAGCCGTAGCGGGCGGCGTCCTCGTTGGAGAGGCCGGTGAGCAGCCCGCCCCCCATCGCGAAGCCGGAGCGGGAGATGCCGGGGATCAGCGCGGCGGCCTGGGAGCTGCCGATCGCGACCGCCTGGCGCCAGCTGCGCTGGGCGATGCGCGCGTCGGCGTCGCCCAGGTAGTCGCCGGGCTGCGGGGGGCGTTGGCGCAGCCGCTCGAACACGAGCAGGGCGACCCCGTTGACGATCAGGAAGGCCGCGGCGACGGAGGCGGAGGCGAACAGTTTGCGCAGCGGTTCCTGCAGCAGCAGCCCGAGGAGCCCCGCGGGGATGGTGCCGACCACGAGCAGCCACCCGAGCCGGGCGTAGACGTCGTCCTCGCGGACCTCGCGCTGCCGCAGCGAGCGCAGGATGCCCCCGACGATCTTGACCCAGTCACGCAGGAAGAACAGCAGCAGCACGATCGCGGTGGCGAGGTGGGTCGCAACCAGGAACGTGAGGAAGTAGGGGGCGGACTGGTGGATGTTCCAGCCCAGTAGCCGCGGCAGCACGACCGCGTGCCCGAGGCTCGAGATCGGGAACGGCTCCGCGACCCCCTGGGTGAGGCCGAGGACCACCGCCTGGAAGTAGGAGATCGGGTTGTGCACCGGCGCGAAAGCTTATGGGGCGGCGCGGCGGGGACGCTGCACCGAGGGCGGGCCCTAAGATCGACACTGCCGATGGCGCTCCCGTTCTCCCTGCCCCTGCGTCGCAGCATCGCTCACGCCCTGCCCGAGCGCCCGTTCAACGTGCGGTTCTGGGACGGCGGTACCGTCGCGGCGACGGTACCCGCGGCGCCGACGTTCTTCTTCGAGCGCCCCTCGGCGCTCGCGCACTGCCTGCGGGCGCCGGGGGCGCTCGGCCTGTTCCGCGCGTACGTCGAGGGCTCGCTGAGCGTCGACGACCTCGACGCCGCGTTCCTCGTCGTCGACGACTGGGAGCCGCCACCGGTCTCGACGCCCGACCGCGTGCGCCTGGCGCTCGGCGTCGCGGTGGCGGCGGCGCCGGGCGGGGTGCCGCGGCGGCCGGCGCTGGAGCTGCTGCTCGGCGGAGAGCGTCACAGCCTCGAGCGCGACGCAGCCGCGGTGCGCTACCACTACGACGTCGGCAACGACTTCTTCGCGCTGTTCCTCGACGCCTCGATGACCTACAGCTGCGCGGTGTACTCGCGCGGCGCGAGCACGCTCGAGGAGGCGCAGGCGACCAAGCTCGACCTGGTCGCAACCAAGCTCGCACTCGCCCCCGGCCAGCGCGTGCTCGACGTCGGGTGCGGGTGGGGCAGCTTCGCGGTGCACGCCGCGAGCAACTACGGGGTGCACGTCACCGCGATCACGCTCTCCGCCCAGCAGGCGGCGCTCGCGCGCGAGCGCGTCGCGGCTGCCGGCCTGAGCGAGCGCGTCGAGGTCCGCGTCGCGGACTACCGCGAGCTCACCGAGGAGCCATTCGACGCGATCGCGAGCATCGGGATGGTCGAGCACGTCGGGGCGCGTCAGATCGACCGCTACGCGCAGACGCTCGCGGGGCTGCTGGCCCCCGGAGGCGCGCTGCTGAACCACGGGATCGCCGTGACGAACCCCGAGGACGACCCGCTCGACGACGAGGTCACGATGCGCTACGTGTTCCCCGACGGCGAGCCGCTGCCCTACTCGCGCGTGCAACTCGCGCTCGAGCGCGCCGGCCTGCACACCGAGCACGTGGAGGGCTTCCAGCGGGACTACGCGCAGACGCTGCGCCACTGGCAGGAGCGACTCGACGCGCACCTGGAGGAGGCCGAGCGCCTCGCCGGCGCCGAGCGCCTGCGCGTGTGGCGGCTCTACCTGCGCGCCGCCCGCCACGGCTTCGACGTCGGCTACACCAAGGTCTACCAGGTCCTCGCACGCCGTCCCGTCGCACCTCCGAGCCAGGCGCCGCCCGACGCGGCGCGTCGCGGACGCTCGCCTGAGGGCGGTCGGCTCTACTGCGTCCGGAGCGGGGGCGGGACCGGGGTTCTTTTTTGGATGGCCTTCGGCAGCGGGTCGCGTTGTGGTGTACCCGCGCGCGGGGCGGGGGCTGCTTCGCATCGAATGCGCGAGCGAGTCGGGAGCCGCGGAGAACTGGTTCGGCAAGGACTACGCAGCGGCTTCGTCGCGCTGCGGGAGCGAGTCCGGAGCGCTGCTTGTCAGATCCGGCAGATCCTCCAGGGCCAGACTCAAGGCTGCGCCCAGCGAGGCAACAAGATCCTCTCCATTCGGCGTCTCGCGTGGATCGAGCAGCCACTGCAACACCAGCCCATCACACACGGCGATCAGGAACGACGCCACGACCTTTGGGTCGGCGCCGCGCTCCGGCGCCGACGTGCCCAGACTCGCGCTGACCATGTCGGTAACCGCCTTGCGTACCTCCCGATAGTGGGCTGCCATCTGCTCACGCAGCTCGTCCGACCAGGCAGATTGCCCAACGGCCTCGATGAAGCCCGTCAGCACCGGCCGCAGCTCCTCGAACGACGCGAGCATCGCTACCCATGACCTGGCCATCTGCTCGAGCGGCGAGCCGTCAGGGTCCTCAACCGCCGCCTGACCCAGGCGGGTCGTCCACTCCGCGCAGGTGCGGGTGATGGCCTCGTTGAGCAGTGCTTCCTTGGAGCCGAAGTGATAGCCGATCGACGCGAGGCTGGCGTTGGCCGCGGTCGCGATGTCGCGCGCGGTCGTGCGCGAGTAGCCCTTGGTGCGCAGACACTCGATCGCGCCTTCCAAGAGCTGCTCGCGGTGGCTGGGCTGTGCCATGGGACGATCATAGCTTCCTCTTAGGACAAACGTGTGTATTGTACGTACGTACAGCTTGATTGGAGTCCAACGGCAACCGAGGAGGCGCAGGCAGATGACGATGACCACCGACGTAGAGACCGACCGGATCGAGCCTGCAGCTCCGCAGCCCTCCGTTGTCGAGGGTGTACCGCCGGGCCCGCGACTCCCACGGGCAGTGCAGACGGTTCTGTGGGCGGCGCGCCCGGTCTCCTTTATGCAGCGAGCCCGGCGCCGCTATGGCGATGTCTTCACGATCCGTCCCTACGCGTTTGGAAACGTCGTCGTGCTCGCGGACCCCGCGCACATCAAGGATGTCTTCACCGGCGACCGCGACGTGTTCGCTGCCGGGAAGGCCAACGCCGCGATGAGCCCCGTGCTGGGCAGCCATTCGCTGCTGACCCTCGACGGCGAGCGCCACCTGACACAGCGAAAGCTGATGCTCCCGCCCTTCCACGGCGACGTGATCGCTCGCTACCGCGAGCGGATCGAGGAGATCACCGACGCCGAGGTGGCTACCTGGCCAACCGGTAGAGCGTTCCCGATCCGGGCCCGCATGCAGGACATCACCTTCGAGATCATTCTACGAGCCGTAATCGGTGTCAGCGACCCGGAGCGCCTCGCGCGCCTACGTGAGCTGTTGCCCAAGCTGCTCGACTTCAACGTGTTCGACATGTGGGCGGTATGGCTGTTCCCCAAGCTGCTCGACACACCGATGGGCCGCCGCCACGCGTCGATGCGCGTACGTCCCGAGGTCGACCGCCTGCTCTATGAAGAGATCGCCGCACATCGCGCCGACCCCGAAGCCCACGACGACATCCTCGCTCTGCTGGTCTCAGCGCGCGACGCCGACGACGAGCCGCTGTCGGATGAGAACCTGCTCGACCAGATCATCACGCTGCTGCTGGCCGGCCACGAGACGACGACGACCGGGCTGGCGTGGGCGTTCGAGCGACTGATCCGCCATCCGGACGCGCTGCAGCGACTCCAGGATGAGCTTGAGGCCGGCCGGGAGGAGTATCTCGACGCGGTCGTGAACGAGACGCTGCGCGTGCGTCCCGTGATCGACGGCGTCTGGCGTAAGCTCACCGCCCCCGCCCTCGTCGCAGGTCACCGCCTGCCCACCGGCACGCTGGTACTGCCGGCGATCGCACTCGTCCAGACCTCCAAGGACGCCTTCCCCGACCCCGAGGAGTTCCGCCCCGAGCGGTTCCTCGACGGCTCGCCTGCGCCGTACACGTTCATCCCCTTTGGCGGCGGGACCCGGCGTTGCATCGGCGCGGCCTTCGCGGTGATGGAGATGAAGACCGTGCTGAGCACGGTACTGACGCGCGTCCAGTTGCGCGCGCCCCACGGCCGATCCGAGAAGCCGCGCGTCCACCACGTCACGCAAATCCCGGGGCGTGGCGCACGCGTAATCGCCAGGAGTCGTTGACGATGGTCGGGTCCCTCGCGGGGAGGCGAGGAGCGCTCGCGCGGCTAGCGCCCGATCAGTCTTGACTATCGGCGACGCCATGACTAGAATCTTGGTCATGTCCGAGACACTGCCCCTGTCGTCCGTCAAGGCCCATCTCTCTGAGATCGTCGATCGCGTGGAGGGCGAGCACGACCGCGTCGTGGTTACGCGCAACGGCAGGCCGGCCGTTGTGCTGATCAGCCAGGACGACCTCGACGGTCTCGAAGAGACACTCGCGATCATGTCCGACCCGGCCGCGATGGCCGACATCCGCGAGAGCGAGCGGGCGCTCGCGGAGGGCGATGCCCGGCACGACGCTCGCCGAGCTCCAGGCGGCGCTCGAGCGCCGCCGCAACGCCGCGGCGTGAGCGAAGCGCCGTGGGACGTGCGGGTGATGGCGCCGGCCCGCCGCCAGCTCGACCGCCTACCCGTCTCAGTCGCCACCGCAGTCCTCGAGACACTCAGCGCGATCGCAGCCAACCCCCGGCGCCTGGGCAAGCCCCTGCGCTTCGAGCTCGAGGGGTGCTTCTCGGCACGCCGCGGCCCCTACCGGGTCATCTACCGCATCGACGACGCCTCCCGCACGGTCTCGGTACTCGCCGTCGCGCACCGCGCTGACGTCTACCGCCCACGCTGAGCGACTCCCGACCGCCCGGGCCCTACTTCGCCTCCAGCGCCCCCTCCGAGCCGTCCTCATCTAGCACGGCGACCGCGGGGGCGTCGTGCCGGTCTGTCCAGTGGGTCGCAGACGGTCCGCCGTCCAGCGCCACGGAGACGGTCGTCCTGCGCCAGGGCCGTGCGTAGACGAGCCACAACGTGGCGACCGCCAGCAGCACTGCGCAGAGGATCCACCCGAGCGCGGTGGTCCCCACGCCGACGTACTTCAAGCCGGAGGCGAAGATCACGAACGCGATCGCGGGGCGGATGTAGCGGTCGGGCATGCGAGGAGGAGAACAGCGAGCCGACGAAGACCGCGGGGACGGAGCCGATGATCAGCGAGACCGTGACCCCGAAGTCGACGTGGCCGAACGCGAGCGCACCCAGCGCGGCGGCGGCCGTCAGGGGAACGGCCTGGGTGAGGTCGGTGCCCACTAGCTGGCTCGCCCCCAGGGTGGGGTAGAGGAAGAGCAGCAGCACGATCATCAGCGACCCCGACCCCACGGAGGTCATCCCCACGATGATCCCGCCAAAGACCCCGATCGCCACCGTCGGCAGCGGGCGGGCGATCACGGCGTGCACCGCGCCCGTGCGGGTGTGGCCCGCCCGGCGGTCCAGCGCGAGGCGCAGCACCATCGCGCCGGCGCCTAGCAGCAGCGCCGCGCCGAGCGCGACCTCGATCTGTTCCTGGGCCATCTTCGTGTGGCCCATCAGGTGCAGCAGGTAGGCGCCCAGGAACGCGGCCGGCACGGAGCCGAGCACCATCCAGCGCACCAGCCGCAGGTTGACGGTCCCGGCGCGCAGGTGCACCCCCGCGCCGATCGGGCGCATCACGACGGCGGCCACGAGGTCGCTGGAGATGGCAGTGGACGGCGTGACCCCGAAGAGCAGGATCAGCATCGGGCTCATCAGCGCGCCGCCGCCCGCGCCGGTCATGCCGACCAGCAGCCCGACCACGGCGCTTCCGAGAACTATGTAGGGATCGACGTGCATCGCGGTGGCGGCCCCAGCGGGTCAGTGCCCAGTCCCTCCCCGCCGCCGGCCGGTACCCATGCTAACTCCCAGCGAGCGCCATTTTGTTCGACTCCTCGCAAGAGGGTGGCGGCCCGCGTAGACGCCCAGCACGCTCAGGGCCGCCCGCACGACCCCAGGACGTTCAAAGGCGGCCCGCACAGACCGCCGGCGCGACCCGGCGCTTCACCAATCGTTCACACGGTGGTGCCCGGCTGGTTACAAGAACCCGCAATTTGCGGCCGAATCTCTTTGTATGGACGCGAAGAGCACGGTCGTGCCGGAGCGAGGCGGGAGCGAGGAGCGCGTGGCGAGGGTGGACATGCACTGCCACTCCACAGCCTCGGAGGTCTCGCGCCTGGGGGTGCAGCGGGCGGTGGGGCTGCCCGAGTGCGCGACCCCGCCGGAGGAGGTCTACGAGCTGGCCAAGCGGCGCGGGATGGACTTCGTGACGATCACCGACCACGACACGATCGCCGGCGTGCTGCAGATCGCAGAGCGCCCCGACGTGTTCGTCTCCGAGGAGCTCACCGCCCACTTCCGCGGCGAGCCGCGGGCGGCGGTGCACGTGCTCTGCTACGGGATCGACCCCGCCGACCACGAGTGGCTGCAGGCGCACCGCGGGGACGTGGAGGAGTGCGCGGAGTACCTGCGCGCCCGCGAGAGCGTGTGCGCGCTGGCCCACCCCTACTACACCGTCGGCGCTCCCCTCACCGCGCGCCACCGCCGGCGCCTCGCGGACGCGTTCGCGATCTGGGAGGTGCGCAACGGCGCGCGCGCCCGCGAGCTGAACCGCCCTGCGGCGACCTACGTCGCCACGCTCGACGGCACGGGCATCGGCGGCAGCGACGACCACGCGGGGGTGGACGTCGGACGTACCTGGACGGAGACCCCGCCAGCGCGCAACCCCACGGAGTTCCTCGCCCACGTGCGCGCCGGGCGGGCCACCGCGCGGGGCGAACAGGGCAGCGCCGCGAAGTGGGCGCACGCCGCGATCGCGCTCGCCGCGCGTACGCTCGGCAGCGGCTGCCCTGGCGGTGAAAGCCCTGGCGGCGGCGGCCTGGCGGCAGGCGGCGGCCCGAGCGGCGCAGAGAGCGGTGGCCGTGGCGTGACCGGGGGCGGGCAGGGTCCGGACCCCCGCACGGTGCTCACCATGGCCCAGCGCCTGCTGCGCGAGGGCGACGCGCGCCAGGGCGCCGTCGGCGCAGACCTCACCCCCGCCGACGCCCGGCGTCTGCTGCGCGCGTGGCTCGCCGCGGTCGAGCTCGACGAGCTCGACGAGCGCGGGCTGGTCGCGTACATGCAGGACGAGCGCTTCACCCACGCCGACCTGTACCGCCGCGCCTGCCGCGCACACGAGCGCAAGCTGCGCGCCGCCGTGGAGTCGGTCGTACAGGCCATCTCGGCGCCCTCGGGCACACCGCAGGCGGGAGGCGTCGACGCGACGGGCGCGGCGTGGAGCGTCTTCGAGGGCTGCGTCGCCGCGATCCCCTACGCCCCCGCCGCCGCCTTCCTGGGCAGCGAGAAGGCCAAGCTCGACTCGCGCGAGGGGGAGACGCCGCGGGTGGCGATCATGGCCGACGGGATCGGCAGCACCCACGGGGTCTCGCGCACGCTCGAGGAGATCCGCCAGCGCGGCGTGGCGGGCTTCGAGATCGAGGTGATCGGCACCGACCCCTCCGTCGACCGCCGTCTCGCCGCGGTCGCCGAGGTGGACGTCCCCTTCTACCCCGGCCTACGCATCGGCGTGCCCAGCCTGCCCGCCGCCGTGGAGACGCTCGCCGAGGGCGCCTTCGACGCGATCCACGTCTGCTCGCCCGGGCCGGTCGGGGTGGCGGGCGCGCTCGTCGCACGCGCGCTCGGCGTGCCGCTCCTCGGCAGCTACCACACCGAGCTCACCGCCTACGCCGCTGAGCGCTCGGGTGAGGTACGCCTCGCGCAAGCGATGGCACTGGCGGTGCGGGCCTTCTACGGAGCGTGCGACCTCGTGCTCTCCCCCAGCCCGGCCTCCGACGAGGCGCTGCGGCGAGATCGGCGTCGGCCCCGAGCGCGTGGCGCGGTGGGACCGCGGCGTGGACACCGAGCGCTTCGACCCCGCGCTGCGCGGGCAGCTCGAGCTGCCCGGCGAGCTCAACGTGCTCTACGCGGGGCGCCTCACCCGCGAGAAGGGTGTGGACCTGTTGGCAGAGGCGTTCCTCGACGCCCACAGCCGCGACCCCCGCCTGCACCTCGTGCTCGCCGGTGGCGGCCCCGAGCTCCAGCGCCTGCGCGAGCGCGTCGGCGAGGAGCACGCCACCTTCCTCGGGTGGCTGCAGGGGGAGGAGCTCGCGCAGGCCTACGCGAGCGCCGACGTGTTCCTGTTCCCCTCCGCCACCGACACGTTCGGCCAGGTGATCCTGGAGGCGCAGGCCTCCGGCCTGCCCGTGGTCGCCGTCGCCGCCGGTGGGCCCCTGTCGCTGATCGAGGATCGCGTCAGCGGCCTGCTCTGCAAGCCCGCCCCGGACGCCCTGGCGGAGTGCGTGCTGGAGCTCGCCGGCTCCCCCCTGCTGCGCCGGCGCCTCGCCGCGGTCGCGCTGAGCTCCGTGCGCCGGCGCACGTGGGAGAGTGCGATGGAGCGTCTCGGCGAGGGCTACCGCCGGGTGCTGGCCGAGCCCCGAAACGCGAGCGACACAGACACAGGTACAGACACGACGCCGGGGGCGCGCCGTGCCGCGTAGCACACAAACGCTCGCGGTCGCGCTGCACGACGTCGAGCCGGCGACGTTCGAGCGCTGCGCGGAGATCCGCGACTGGCTGGAGGACCGCGGGGTGGACCGCGTGACGCTGCTGGTGATCCCCGCCCGCGACCTGCACCCCCTGGGCGAGCGCTCCCCGGAGCTGGCCGCGTGGCTGGCCGAGCGCCGCCGCGCGGGCGACTCGATCGCCCAGCACGGCTTCCAGCACGAGCGGTTGCGGCGCGCGAGCTGGCCCCAGCGCCTGTGCGCCCCGGCACGGACGCGCCGTGCGGCGGAGTTCGCGGGACTCGACGGCGAGGAGACCCGCCGCGCGGTGGAGGCCGGCTGGCGGCTGCTGAAGCTCGCGGGTGTCGAGCCCGACGGGTTCGTCGCCCCCGCCTACGCCTACACGCCCGCGCTGCGCCGCGCGGTGGGCGCACGCTTCCGCTGGTGGGCCAGCCTGCTGGGTCTGCACGGCGCGACAGGCCTCCCCCGGCAGCCGCTCGCCCCTGCGTGGGGCCCGAGCTCCGTCCGCGCGGGTGCGCTGCTCGCGGGGGGACGCACTCTGCGACTGGACGTGTCCCCCGCGTACCTCCAGCAGCCCCGCCAGGCGCGGGCGCTCGAGCGGGTGCTCGCCCACACCGCCCGGCGCCGTCTGGCCGTCACCTACGACGAACTGGCCGGAGCGCCGGCCCAGGCCGAGAAGACCGAGGCTTCAAACGAGCTGAGGCCCCGCGTCGCCGCGTAGCCTAGGGGGGCAGCCCGAAGAGGTTCTCGAGCGTGCGCAGCAGCGAGAAGTCGTTGAAGGGTTCCTGGTCGAAGGTGCCGGGCTTGACAAAGGGCGAGAGCAGCAGCGCGCCGACCTGGCCCCCGCCCGAGGGCGGCAGGTTCACCCCCGACGGGGCCGTCGCCGGCGGGGTGGTCGCGGTTGGAGTGGTTGCAGCCGGAGTCGTCCCACTGGGCGTCGTGGCGGCCGGAGTCGTCGCCGCTGGAGTCGTCGCGGCCGGAGCGGTCCCAGCCGGAGCGGTCCCAGCCAGGGTGGTCCCAGCCGGAGTCGTGGCGGTCGGGGTGCTCGCCGCCGGAGCGCTCGCGGCCGGGGTCGTCCCAGTAGGGGTGGTCGCGGCACCCGGCTGGGTCGCCGTCGCGCCCGGCTGAGCGGCTGTCGCGCCCGGCTGAGCGGCCGTCGCGCCCGGCGTGGCAGAACCCGGACTCGAGACCCCCCCGGCGGCCGGAGGCTGAGCGAGCGGCGCGGGGAAGCGCGGCTGCTCACAGCAGGAGCTCGAGTCGCCGTACACCCCCGTGGCGGGGGCCTGGTCGGTGGTCACGATCAGCAGCCCGCCGTGCCGGTAGGCGGGGGAGGCGAGGATCTCGGGGACCACGCGGCGCAGGAAGGTTTCGGCGGCCGGCAGGCCGGAGGGCGCACCGGGGGCGCACGGCGTGGGGCGCCCGTCGTGGCAGAGGTCGGGCACGACGTAGGAGAGGGTGGGGGTGCTCCGGGCGCTCCGCAGGTCGCTCGCGAGCCCTTCCAGGCCCACGTCCTCGTGGGCGCACGCGGGCGAGTGGAGCACGCCGTCGAAGTAGGTGAAGGGGTCGCGGAAGGTGGCGAACGTGTCTCCCTCCGGCGCCTGGGAGGTGGGGTCGGCGGCGCCGAATTCGGGGTGCTGGCAGGCGGAGGCCATCCCTTCCGCGTACACCTTCCAGGTGAGCCCCTTGGCGGCGAGCTGGTCGCCGACGGTCTGAGCTTCTCTGCGGGTAGATGCAGCCCTGCCCGGTGTACTGCCCTTTGCTGTTGGCGGCGCCAGGCACGATGTCGGTGAAGATCGGGCAGTCGGCGCCGGTCTGCGGCGTCGGCCCGAGGCCGCTGACGAGGGCGACCTCGTTGGCGAGCTCTTCGTGGGCGACGGCGTAGAAGCGCACGAGCAGCTCGCCGCGGTGCTCGAGCGTGCGCGCGAGGTAGGGGGCGGGGGATTCCGGCCCGAAGGTCTGGGCGTAGGGCTGGTCGGCGAGCACGATCAGGAAGACGTGCTTGACGGGCGGCAGGTGCGAGCCTCCCGCGCCCGTGAGCCCCGCCGGAGCTCCCGCCCGACTGCTTGTGGCCGCCGGCCGGGGAGGAGGCCGGTTCGGAGGAGTTGGCCGGCGCGGGTTCTGCGGCGGGGCGGCGTCTCGACGGGTTCGGGCGTGGAGCGCCCTGCCACGGGCGGCGGCGCGGCGGCGAGCGCCGTGGCGGCCGGGGCGTGGGCGGGGACCAGCAGCGTGAGCGGCCCGCGGCGCAGCGCGCTCAGCGCTCCCGAGGGGTTGGAGGCGGCCGCGCCGGTGAGCGTGCCGAAGGCGAGCATCGCGAGCGTCAGCACGGCGGCCGTGCGCGGCCCGGGCAGAGCGCCTCGCGGTCCTTGGCGCGGCGGGGGGCTGGCGACTCGGTGCCCGCCCCCCCCAGCGCCCGCCCTCCCGGGCGCAGACCCGCGAGGATGCGCTCCAGCGCCGGCGGGCGCGGACCGCAGCGGGCACCGCAGCTCAGGCAGTAGCGCTGGTCGGCGGCCAGCGCCGAGCCGCACTCCGCGCAGGCGCCCACAGTCCCACTCACCCGGTGGGAGTCTCTGCCGGGTGCTCGCTGCTCGCAGGCTCGCTCGCCGAGCCGTTCGCGGCGGCGCTCGGGACGCGCTCCATCAGCACCCGGCCGCACTGCCAGCAGTAGAGCGCCCCGCGCGCGTGCACCGCCCCGCAGTCCGGACAGGAGCCGGCGCCGGCGTACTCCTGAAGGCTCAGCACGCGTTCGAGCTCGCCGAGCTCGGCGTCGCGCTCCTGCAGCTCGGCGGCGCGGCGCACGAGCACGTCGAGGCGGAAGTGGTCGCGGATCGCCATCTCGTAGGCGAGGCCGCCGAGGTCCCAGTGCAGCTCGGCGACCTGCGCGACCAGCTCGTCGCGGCGGCGCTCCAGGCTGGCGCGCCCGTCAGTGGAGGGCGAGGGCGAGGACGAGCGGGAGTCCCCCGCGGGGGCCCGTTGGTCAGCGTCCGCGTCGGGGCGGGAGAGCAGCGCGTCGAAGAGGCCCATCAGAGACCCATCAGCCGGTGGTCACCACGTTGGGAAGGGTGCGCGACTTCTGCTCGTAGCTCTGCCCGCTGTTCGACCCGCTGCTCGGGGAGCCCGACTTGGTCGTGCTCGCGCCGCCGCCGCTCTTTGAGGGTTGCCCCGAGGAGGAGGAGGACACTTTGCCGTTGGCGTTCGTGCTCGTGCTCGACGAGCCGCCACTCTTGTGCGTCCCAGCCGCGGGAGGGGAGCTCCCCGTGGACGTGGTGAGCGCCGGGGTGGTGGGGGTGCTCGCACCGGGCGCCGCGGCGCCGGGGGAGGCGACCGAGATCACCTGCGCCGGCTCGGTGACGGTCTTGCCGCCGCTGGCGCGGCCGATCAGCACGCCGACGCCCATCGCCAGCAGCAGCACCCCGACGCCCGCCACGGCGGTCGCGCCCGAGGAGCGCCCACCCCCAGCCGCCACCCCGCTCGACGGGCGGGCTGGATCGGAGACGGCCGCGGGCGTGAAGCGGTCCAGGAACTGGCTGCGGGCCTGCACCTGGCGCCCACCGCACTCCAGGCAGTAGCGCTGGTCGTCGGCCAGCGAGGCGCCGCAGTGAGCGCAGGCTTTCATAGGTTCCGCATCATACGTTTCCCCCAGCGTGGCAACTGGTGACGATTCGGTGAACAGATCGCCCGGGAGCGCCCCGGCGTGCGAGACTCGCTCTCGACGCCCAGCTCAGGTGGAGCGTCAGTCACAACCTTTCGGAGCGTCAGTCACAAACCTTTCACACCGTCGGGTCCTGCGGTGGGGCAGCTTTCAGAGTCGATGCCACAGCCACAGGGACCCAGCTCGCCGATGCGTCGATGACGACCGAGTCCACCGTCCTAGCCCCGCGACCCCTGGAGGTGGAGTCCGCGCCCCCAACACCGCGGCCACCCACCGCCGCCGCCACGCAGGCGGACCGGGACCAGGCGGACCGGCTGACCAGGACCTTCGGCAACCTCGAACTGCGCCCCGACGAGATGCAGGCGCTCGTCGCCGGCACGCGGGTGGGCCTCACCGTGCGCGAGTTCCAAGTCCTCGCGGTGCTGGCCGACCGCGAGGATCGCGTGGTGCGCCGCGCGGAGATCTACCGGCAGGTGTGGGGCGGGGAGATGAAGCACCGCGACCGCGCCGTGGACGTGTTCGTGCGCAAGGTCCGCACCAAGCTCGCCGCGGTGGCGCCCGAGTGGGCGTACATCCACACGCACTTCGGGATCGGCTACCGCTTCGCGCCCGAGTCCGTCGCGGCAAGGGGAGTGACCGAGACGTGAGGAGACCAGCACCAGGCCGCCGAGTGGCCCTGACTGGAGCGCTGCTGGCGAGCGTCGCGCTGGCGCTGCCGCCTCTCCGCGCCGGCGCTGAAGGCACCCAAGTCCAAAGCGCCCGCACGCGTCCACCGGGGGCGCCCGCCACGTGAGCGGCTCCTCCGCCGAACTCACCGGAAACGTCAACCCTCGCGGCCAGGAAACGAGCTACTACTTCCAGTACGGACCACCACCACGTACGGAGCGCAGACGCCCACCACCGCTGCGGGCAGCGGCGTCGGGGGGGTCAAGGTGAACCAGGTCGCTCTCCGGGCTGCAGGTCGGCACCACCTACCACTACCGCCTGGTGGCCGTGAACGCCACCGCCGGAACGACCGACGGCCTGGATCGCCTGTTCACCACCAAGTCCGCGGCCGGGCGCAACCACACGTCGATCCCCAAGCCCGTCCCACTGAAGTTCGTGCTCCCCACCCCACTCATGGTGGAGACCTACGGCAGCCCGTTCGCGGTGGCGGGCACCCTGTCCGGCCCGGGCGGCGCGAATCAGACGGTCGTCCTGCAGGCCAGCCCGTTCCCCTACCAGGAAGCCTTCAGCGACCTCGGCAGTCCCACGACCACCAACGCCCGCGGCGGCTTCTCACTCCGCGTCCCGCGCGTGTCACAGAACACGAAGCTGCGCGTGAGCACGCTCGACTCGCCCGTCTACAGTCGCGTCGTGACCGTGGAGGTCTCGGTACTCGTGACGCTCCGCGCGCAGCCGGCCGGGCAGGAACTGGTGCGTCTCGAAGGCACGGTCACACCCGCCGAGGTGGGCTCGCCGGTGACCTTCCAGCTGTTGCGGACGGGGCGCAGACCGGCGAACGTCGCCAGCACGAAGGTCAAAAGGGGTACGGCAGGCGTGTCACGTTTCAGCGCCCTCGTGAGCATCCGCCACACGGGCCCCTACCGCGCACTGGTCAAGGTGAGCAACGGCAAGCAGGTGTCGGGCCACAGCAGGAGCGTCTTCGTCCACGCGGTGGCGGTGGTGCGGAGCCGCAGACGACGCCGATAGGGCTGCGTCGCCTGCGGCTCCTTCTGTCAGCTGTCGCTTTTGGCAGTGGTGATGGCGAGACTGCGAGAGTTGCTGGTCACAGAGTTCGACACCGAGGCGCCGGACGGGTTGCCGCTGATCTCGCTCTTGAGAATCGAGAACGACCCCGCGTGGTCGGCGACGTTTTCGTCGGAGTAACCCTGGACCGCCCAGTCGTGCATCCCGCTGATCGTGTCGCCGCTGCCGGTCCCCACGGGGCCGTAGCTCTGTTCGCTGTACTGCAGCAGCTGGATGCCGACGTTGCCGCCTTCGAGCACATCGTCCTTGACGGTTGTCCAGCCCTGGTCAAGCGCGATCGACTCGTAGCGGTCGTCGGTGAGCGTGTCGTCGGAGATCGTCACCTGTGACGAGGTCGGCGCTTCTTTGGAGGCGTCGTAGGTGTACACGCCGACGTCGCTGTCGCTGATGGTCGACTTGCTCACACTCGAACCGGTCGCCGCCCCAAGGAAGAGGATGCCGGCCGCCTGGTAGTCGGCCAGTGAGTCCGCACCGCAGGACGCGACGTTGCACTCGTCCCCCGTGATGGTCGACTCGCTGATCTTCGCCTGTGCGCCGTTGCTGACCTGGATGCCGTTCTGCGCGGTTGCTTCAGTCGGGCCTGCGCCGGTGACGGTGGTGCTCGTGATGCTCGCAGCGGACCCGACGCCGTCCACGGTGATGCCGTTCTTCTGGTAGCCGGCGATGGTGTCGTTGGTGAGCGTCGCTGTCCCGACCTCGACGGGCGTGGTCCAGGCCATGCCGACCTGGATGCCGACGCCGCCCTGACAGCCGTTGATCGGATCGGCGCCCGCGCCGGCGATGCTCGAGTCGGTGAGCTTCAGGCTCGCTCCGCCACCTACGAGGATGCCGTAGAGGCTGTCGTAGCAGGTGCCGGCCGGCCAGTCGGCTTCAAGCGTGAGGCCGCTGATCGAGTAGGCGCCGGTGCCGCAGATCGCGATTGCGTCCTGGTCGGCCACATAGTTTTCAGTGCCTTTGGCGGTGTCGCAGGCCGTCGTGGAATCCTGCGGTTTCGCCGGCAGCTGGAGGGTGACCGGGCCAGCCGCGACGATGCTGACGGGCGTCGTGAGCTGCAGCTGTTCGACGTACGTGCCGGTGCAGACCTCGATCTTCACCCCGGCGGCGGCTTTGGCAAGAGCCGACTGGATCGTTTTGTAACCGGGGCTGGTGCAGCTTTTCCCCGAACCTTCGACGGTGGGCGCGTGCGCGACCCACAGCGATGCGGCCGGCGCCGCCGCGGGCACAACCGCCACCCCGGCCGCGGTCGCAGCCAAGACAGCCACTCCTTGCTTGAACCTCATCCTTGCTCCTTCTCCGTGGGTTTCTTCATGCCATTGAGACACGACTCTACGCAAGGCGAGCCCAGCGGTTGTTGCGTCCGCGTGAAGGATTTCAACAAGTTGCCACCCCCGCGGGACTCGCACGCCGGCGGTCCGAAGCCGGCGCTCGGAGTGGCCCGTGGTCCTACCTCTCGGGTCTCTCTACCGCCAGCGGCGGGCCGTACGTCTCCCTACCGCGAGCGGTGGACCACGCGCGACACCAGCGCGACCGCGTAGATCCGCGTCCCCGCCGGGTCCGGGGTCAACACGTGGACCGCCAGGCTCCCACCCAGTCGCCCGTGGCCGGCACGCAGGCGCAAGCGGCCGGCGGCGTCGAGCCTGAGCTTGAGGGTCGCCGTCCGCCCGTGCGGAATCGAGAAGCTCGCGGTCGCAAACGTCACAGTCCGGGATCGCCTCGCGGCCCTCGCCGCCACCCCGAGCGTGAGCGTGAGGCGCCCGCGGCAGGCAACCGGGGCCGTGCACCGGAGCACGACGGTCGCGCGCCCGCTGCGCACGGGTACGCGGCGGCCGACGAGCACGACCCCGCCACCCGCGGCTCTGTACGCACCTACGCCCTGCTTGGCCCGCTGGGTCACCCCGGTCGAGCTCCCGGCGGGGGTCTGCGTCTGGGTGCCCGGCGCGGGTTCGCCGCCGTCGGGCGCGCCCCCACCCGCGGGCGGTCCGCCACCGGGAGACCGTTCTCCATCTTGCGGGGAGGGAGGGACGCTGAACGCCCACGCCGCCCCCGCTCTCCCACTGTCGCCGATGCCGCCGATCAGCGCTGTGGCGCCTTCTGAGGAGAGCGCCACGCTCCAGCCGAATTCGCCCGCGCCGCGCTCTTCGCCGCCGGTCAGCTTGGAGCCCTGCTGCGTCCACGTCGAGCCCGCGCGAGTGAACACCCACGCCGCACCCACCCCACCGCCGTCTTCGTGGCCCCCGACCAGCGCCGTGTCGCCTTCGCCCGACAGCGCGACGGTGTCGCCGAAGTAGCCCCCGCCCGCCTCTTCGCCACCGGTGAGCTTCGGACCCTGCTGCGTCCAGGTCGCGCCCGACCGCGCGAACACCCACGCCGCACCCACTCCACCGCTGTCCTCGCGGCCCCCGACCAGCGCCGTCTCACCGTCGCTCGACAGCGCCACGCCGTCGCCCAACTCACCCGCGCCCGCCTCTTCGCCACCGGTGAGCTTCGAGCCCTGCTGCGTCCAGGTCGCGCCCGAACGGGTGAACACCCACGCCGCACCCACTCCACCGCCGTCATCGCGGCCCCCGACCAGCGCCGTTTCACCGTCACCCGACAGCGCGACGTTCCAGCCAAACTCACCCGCGCCGTCCTCTTCCGCGCCGGTGAGCTTCGCGCCCTGCTGCGTCCAGGTCGAGCCCGAGCGCCTGAACACCCACGCCGCGCCGACGTCGCTGTGGTCGACGTAGCCGCCCACCAGCGCGGTGTCCCCATCGGCAGAGAGCGCCACCGAGCGACCGAACCAGCCCTTGCCGCTCTCCCCGGAGCCGGTGAGCTCGGCCTGCTGGACCCACGTCGCGCCCGAGCGCGCGAACACCCACACCGCGCCCAGCCCGGCGTTGTCGCGGGGGGCGCCGACCAGCGCGGTGTCGCCGTCGGCGGACAGCGCGACGCTGCGCCCGAAGCAGCCTGCGCCGCTCTCCCCGGCGCCGGTGAGCTTCACCAGCTGCGTCCACGTCGAGCCCGAGCGTATGAACACCCACGCCGCACCCACTTCGCCGCCGTCGCGGGGGCCGCCGATCAGCGCGGTGTCGCCGTCGGCGGAGAGCGCGACGCTGCGCCCGAAGCGGCCCGCGCCAAGCTCTTCGCTGCCCGTGAGCTTCGGGCCCTGCTGGACCAGTGAGCCGGGCTCGCTCGCCAGGCCATCCGAGAAGCCCGCGCCAAGCAGCGTCAGCGAGAGCAGCGCGGCTGCCGACGCGATACGCAGGGGCGCGGCAAGCCCGAGGTGGAGCGCTGTCCGGCTGGTCATCGCCCGAGCGCAGCTCGCAGGTAGGTCATCGCCCGAGCGCAGCTCGAAGGCAGGGGCAGACCGTCGGCCGGCCTGCCGACGCGCACGCGGTATGTCGCATCCAACGTCATCAACTTCACACGCATCTAACTCCACACGCCCCCCGGATACACATAAGTTTCACGGGATGTTCACATGGTGGACACGCAGGGGGCACGGCGCGACGTAGCCCTGACAGCACAAAAAGGGCGGGAGACGGGGCGCTTGCAGCCGACCCCGTCTCCCGCCCCGCGAATCGCGTGGACTACACGCCGCAGTGGTTATTCAAAGCCGAGGTTGCCCGAGGGCACTTCCACCTGCAGCGCGCCTTCGTAGCGACCGCCTTTGCCTTCGGTGTTCGAGAATTCTTCGCACAGACCGGCTTCTTCGATCCCGAATTCCATAGCCTTGAATTCGTTCGTAATCTTCAGCCTGTCCTGGAAGCCACTCGGGAACGGCTTCAATTTCGTCGAGGCCACTTCTTCTGGGGTGAAGACCGCCGCCGAGTACTCTTCTTCCGGCTTTTTGATCGCCTTGACGGGGACCGTCTGCTTCGGCAACAGCACCTTGCACCCGCCGGTGTGAGCGATTGAGAGTTCAACCGTCCCCGGTCCGACTTCCACGGTTTCGGGTTCGCCTCCCGTACCGAGCACGGCGAAACCGTTGGGGTGGTAGACGTATTCGACCTTCGACTTGAACCGCACCTTCGGCGACACTTCTTCGCCGATGAACGAGACGTGCGCTTCGCATTCCTTGTATGCGACTTCCACCTTCAGCAGCGGCGTCGGGGATTCCGCGACCGTGCCTTTGGACGTCGCCGCTTCGCATTCGATTCCGATTTTCCCAAATTTGAACACCTGCCTGCCCACGCCCACGCCCTTGGTCTTCAGCGGGAAGGCTTTGCCGACCGCACCGGCGGTGAACTGATGGGCCGAGGCCGGTACAGCGGCGACCGCCAGCGCACACACCGCGAGGGCAGGCCCACACATGATCCAGAAGCGTCTCATTCCCTGGGTCTCCTTTTGACTTGAAGTGAAGTTGTCTCGACGTTGATTGGTGCGACCCTGCTTGGTGCGACCCTGCCGCCCGCCCGGCGCAAATTGTCACAAGATGTGAACATCTTGTGTCAACCTGGAGTTCATCCTGTATCCAACTGGAGTCCGCCTAGGTCGCCCCGCTCGACCGACGAATTACATTACACGAAAGCGTGGACACTCCTCCCTTGGATACCGAAATGCGCCGTCCAGATCTGAAGCCACTCAACGAACCTTCACGGCGGCCCGCCGCGCCAGCCGACGAGGCAGGGGGCCGCCCACGTGTGGCGATGCTCGGGCTCGGCTGGTTTCCGGCGACGCTCGGCGGACTCGACCGCTACTACCGCGCCCTCTTCGAGCAGCTCCCGGAGGCGAGCGGGGTGGTGCTCGGCCCCGCCGCGGACGCGCCCCGCTCGATCGAAGTGGTGGGCAGCCCCGAGCTGTCGCTGCCGCGCAGGCTGCTCGGATTCTGGCTCGCCGCCCGCCGCGCAGCACACGGCGCCGAGGTGGTGGACGCCCACTTCGCGCTGTACGCAGCCGCTCCGCTGCTGCTGGGCCCGCTGCGCTCGCGCCCCACGGTGTGTCACTTTCACGGGCCGTGGGCCGAGGAGAACCTCGCGGCGGGCGACGCGTCGGGCGCGAGACTCACACTGCGCCGAACGCTCGAGCGGCGCGTGCTCCGACACGCCAACGCCCACGTCGTGCTCTCCAGCTCGTTTCGCAGGCTGCTCGTCGAGCGCTACCGCGTGCCTCCGTGGGAGATCCACGTCTGGCCCCCGGGGGTCGCGCTGGACACGTTCACCCCGGGGGACCGCGCCCGCTCCCGCGCGCGGCTGGGCATCGACCCCGCAGCGTTCGTCGCCGTCTGCGCCCGGCGGATCGTGCCCCGCATGGGAGTGGACGGCCTACTCGACGCGTGGGGCCCGCTCTGCGAGCAGCTGCCGGAGGGCTCAACGCTGCTCGTGATCGGCGACGGGCCACTGCGCGAGCACCTGCTCGAACGGTGCGAGCGCCCGCCGCTGGCCGGCCGCGTGCGGGTGGAGGGCCGGGTCACAGACACTGAGCTGATCGACGCCTACCGCTGCGCCGACGTCGCCGTGGTGCCGACCCTCGCCGTCGAGGGGTACGGCCTGGTCGTGCTCGAGGCGGCGGCGTGCGGCACCCCGAGCGTCGTCAGCGACGTCGGCGGCCTGCCGGAGGCGGCGGCGGCGCTGGAGCCGTCGCTAGTCGTGCCCGCAGGGGACACAGAGGCGCTGCGCGATCGGCTGCGGGCCGCCGCGCGGGGAGACCTTCCGACGCGCGAGGCCACCCGGCGCTACGCCGAGGGCTTTGACTGGCCGGCGCTCGCCGCGCGCCACCGCGACCTCTACAGCCGCCTGAGGCGCGGGGAGCGCGAGGCGCGCCTGCGGGTGGTCTACCTCGATCACGTCGCCCGGCTCTCGGGGGGGAGATCGCCCTGCTGCGGCTGCTGCCGCACCTGCGGCGCGTGAACGCCCACGTGATCCTCGGCGAGGACGGGCCGCTCGCCACCCGCCTGCAGCAGGCCGGCGTCTCGGTCGAGGTGCTCCCGATCGACGCGGCCACCCGCGAGCTGCGCAAGGACACCGTGCGCCTCGGCGGAGCCGTGCGCGGGCGGGAGGGAGAGTCGACGCAGGTGGGCGGCGCGGCGCTCGGCGCGGCGGCGTACGTCGTACGGCTCGCGCTGCGCCTGCGCGAGCTGCGGCCCGACCTCGTGCACACGAACTCACTGAAGGCCGGCGTCTACGGCAGCCTCGCGGCGCGGGCGGTTGGCGTGCCCGTGGTCTGGCACGTGCGCGACCGCATCGCCGAGGACTACCTCCCGCGCCCGGCCGTCCACCTCGTGCGGCGCCTGATCCGTCACCTCCCCGACGGCGTGCTCGCCAACTCCACCGCCACGCTCGACACGCTGGGCGCCGCCGGGGGCTCTCCGCGGTGGGTGCTCCCCGACTCCGTGGAGCTCTCCACGTACCCCCGGAGACCCGAGTCGCCCGGCACGACGTTCGGGATCGTCGGACGGCTGGCCCCGTGGAAGGGGCAGGATCTCTTTCTGCGCGCGTTTGCCGACGCCTTCCCCGGCGGCGACACGCGAGCGGTCGTGGTGGGAGCGGCGATGTTCGGCGAGGAGTCCTACGAACGCGAGCTGCCCGCCCTGGCGGCGCGCCTGGGGCTCGACGGGCGCGTGGAGTTTCGCGGCTTCCGCGAGGACGTGTGGGCCGAGCTCGCCTCCCTCGACGTGCTCGTGCACGCCTCGGTGACCCCCGAGCCCTTCGGCCAGGTGGTGCTCGAGGGCATGGCGGCCGGCCTGCCGGTGATCGCCCCCGACGAGGGCGGCCCCGCCACGGTGATCGCCGACGGCAAGACCGGACGCCTCTTCCGCAGCCGCGACGCGGGGGCGCTGGCAGCCGCGATGCGGGCCCTCCACGAGGACCCCGCGGAGCGCGAGCGCTTGGGATCCGCCGCGCGGCGCGCCGCCGAGCGCTACCACCCCGACGCGATCGCCGAGCAGCTGGAGCAGGTCTACGAGCGCGTCGTGCGCCAGACCAGGCGTCGCGCTCGGCGAAGCGCCGCTTAACCATCGGCGCAAGCGCTCGTCGGGTCGCGTGACCTTCGACACCCTGAGCACCGCGTAGCAATGGCGCAGGCACGCCGCGCGGAATGATCGGCGCGGGGTGCGCCTCCCGCCGTCGCACGACTGCCCTGACCGCCTCCTCGCCCGACACGACATCCGTCCACCGCGACGTACATCCGTCGAGGACCCGGGGGGACACCGCCGATCGAACTGGCGTAGCGAAGTCTCCACAGCCCCCGACCCCGACGGCGGTGACCTCCAGAATGCCCCGCGCTCTTCGCCTGCCTCGCCGGGCGCTGCCACTGCTCGGCCTCGTGCTCGCCCTTGAGCTGCTCACGCCGCTCGCGGCGCCCGCGGCGCAGAGCCACCACGTTCCGGCGGGAGAGAGCCGCCACGCCTCACACGGAGCGAGGAGTCGCACGAGCATCGCCCGCGACACGTGTGCGCTCAAACGCCGCAAGAGATCTTCCAGCCACTCCCCCAAGAGATCCTCCAGCCGCTCCTCCCGCGCCCACGCGTGTGCGACGGGGCGGGCCGTCCATTCAAGCCGGGCGCGCACCAAACGGGCCCCGCGGCCCTCCGGCCCCGCAGCGAGCCCCGAGCCGGCGCCGCCCACACCCCCCAGCACGCCCTCGCCCCCGGTCACAGCCCCGCCCCCGCCTGCAGGCGCCGCCGCCCCGCCGTCCCTGTTTCCGCTCGGTGGGGTCGAAACCGACCCGATCGACCCCAGGTACCTGACCGCGACGCCGTTCGGGACGAGCTCGTTCTGGATTCAGCCGTGGCGGGCGTATCTGGACACCTGGCCGGCCTCCAGGTTGATCGAATCGCTCGGGATCAACTTCGACGTGCACGCTGCCGAGGCGGAAGGAACGGCCCAGTTGCTGCAGGACAGCGGCTTCAAGCTTGCACGCATCGGGATCAACTGGGACTCGCTCTCCTACGAAGACCCGACACAGTTCGTCAACGAATCCGACATCCGCACACGGCTCGTGGCGCTGCAGCGGCACGGCCTGCGCCCGCTGATCCTGCTGGACGCCAACAGCACCGGCCCGGCCCCGGCCAAGAAGGTCACCCTGACCACGCTTTCCGCCGCCCCGACCGGCGCCCAGAGCGTGACGCTGACCCCCGCGAGCGCCGCCGAGGTGGTGCCGGGCAAGACCGGCTTCGACGGGCTCTCCTTCGGCGGCGATCCGGACATCCTCATCACGTCGGTCCGGCCGGGCGGTCTCGCCACGCTCTCCAGGCCACTGCTCAGCCCGCTGGCGGCCGGTGAACACAGGGGCGCGACGCTGCTGTACGCGCCGTTCGGGGCGCCCACGCTCCCGAACGGGGAACCGAACCCGGCCTTCCAGGAAACGCTTGCCGGGTGGTTGAGCTACGTGGCGACGGTCTGCAGAGAGGCCGCGAGCATCTTCGGACCCGACGGCTACGACCTCGAGGTCTGGAACGAGCTCAGCTTCGACTCGCAGTTCCTCAACTCCGAGCACTACTACTCCGCGGCCGGCGAAACGGGCCCGGGGAGCGAAGCGGGTGAAGAAGGCATCGTGGGAGAAGAAGGCGCGGAGGCTGAAGAAGGCTCGAAAGCGCTGGAAAGCTCGGAAACCGAAGCGGAAGCGGAAGCGGCACAAGCGCCGAGCAAAGCGCAGGTGACCAAGGCGGTCGTCAAGGCGCTGCTCGACGAAACGGTCGCGTACGTGCGCAACCCCGCCAACGGCATCTCCCCGGCGGTCGGCATCACCGACGGCTTCGCCGACCAGACCCCGTTTCCCTCCGGCGCGCAGGCGCCGCTCGGGCTGACCGCGCTGAGCAAGCACCTGTACAACGGCCCCAAGAGCTTTCCCGCCGCGTACCGCGAAAAGTCGATCCGCCCCCTCGACGCACTGGGCAGCCCGCGACACTCTGCCCAAGAGCTTCACGCCGCTGTTCGTCCCGAGCTTTCAGTCGCTGTTCCCCGAGTACTACCTGACGGCGCTCTCGACCGAGACGGCCATCCGCGACCTGGCTCCCTTCACGACCGAAGTCTACGGCCTCCCGCACGGCCGCGAAGTCGGACCACCGGGGGGCGAACCGGTGCAGAAGTGGATGACGGAGTACAACCTCAGCCCCGCGAAAGCGACCGTGCTCGGCCCCAACGAGAACACCCCCGCGACAGGACCCTCAGCACAGCTCACCCCCGCCGACCACGCCCACTTCCAAGCCAAGGCACTCCTACGCAGCCTCGTCGCGATGGTCAGCAAGGGCATGACCCGCGAGTACTTCTTCCACGCCGCACCCGGCCCCCTCAGCCTCATCAACGAAAACTTCTCCACCGCGCTCGCCGCCCACCCCACCACCTACCCCGGCGACACACTCGGCGGCGAAACCACAACCGCCTTCCACAACCTCCTAACCCACTTCCAAGGCCCCGGACCCACAGGGCCACCCCGCCAACTCAAACTCCTCTCCATCACCCAAAACGGCGACCACGCCCAGTTCACCGGCGACGAGCACCCCCGCCCACCCCAACCTCTACGACCGCGAAATGCTCGCCGTCTTCCCCTTCCAAGCCTCCCCCACCCGCTTCGTCATCCCCATCTACGTCATGACACGCGACCTCCTCACCCTCTACGAACCCACCGCCCCCACCACAGACATCCACCGCTTCGACCTCCCACCCGAGACCTTCCACATCACCCTCGGCAACCTCCCCCCAACCACCACACCCCCCACCATCACCGCCTACGACCCCCTCCGCAACGAAACCACCCCCGCCCACCTCACCACCTACACCCCCGGCACCGCCACCATCGAAATCGCCGCCACCGACTACCCCCGCATCCTCACACTCGAATTCACAGGTTCGTAACACAGGGGGCGCCGCGCGGTGCGGCGACTGGCATGATGGCGCCGCGTGCGTCGGAGAATCGCAATCGTCGCGCTGGCGCTGCTGGCGGCGGGGTTGGCCGCCACGGCCCTCACGCACTCCTCGACGCCGTCCAGGCGCTCGACCCAGACGCCCGCCGAGCGCACGGCGTCCGCCGCGGCCGGCGGAACCCCCGCCGCTCCGGTCGGAGCCCTCGGCGCCCCGATCGACTCCCGCTACCTGACCGAGCTGCCGTTCGGCAAGAGCTCCTTCTGGATCCAGCCGTGGCGGGCGTACCTGGACACCTGGCCCGCCTCGCGCCTGCTCGACGCGCTGGGCATCAACTTCGACGTCAGCGCTCCCGAAGCACAGGGCACGGCGCGGCTGCTGCACGACAGCGGCTTTAAGCTCGCGCGCATCGGGATCAACTGGAGCGCGCTCTCCTACGAAGACCCGACGCGGTTCGTGGACGAAGCGGACATCCGCACGCGGCTGTCCGCGCTGCACCGGTACGGGCTGCGGCCACTGATCCTGCTCGACGCCAACAGCACCGCGCCGTGCCCGGCTAAGCGCATCACCCTAGACACAGTGGCGCCGGCGCCGGCGGGCGCCACCACCGTCACGCTCGACGCCGCGAGTGCCGCCGAGGTGGTGCCGGGCAAGACGGGCTTCGACGGGGCCGTGTTCGTCTCCCCGAAGCGGACGCGCGGAGGCCGCGGCAAGCACACCAAGCACTCCAAGAGCGCCGTCAAGCTCACGCCCGCGCAGCGCCTTGAACGCCGCGAAGCGCGCCGGGCGGAGGCCCGCGCGGGACTCACCGCGGTCGTCCGGGAGGGCAACCCCGCGGTGCTCATCACGAGGGTGAGCGCCGACCACGTTGCGACCCTCTCGAGGCCGCTGCCGGTCCCCCTAGCGGCCGGCGAACACAAGGGGACGACGTTGCTGTACGCGCCATTCGGGGCACCCAAGCTTCCGAGCGGCGCGGCGAATCCGACTTTCCAGGCCACGCTGGCAGGGTGGCTGAGCTACCTCGCCACGGTCTCCCGGGAGGCACAGAGCATCTTCGGCTCCGGCGGCTATGACCTCGAGGTCTGGAACGAGCTCACGTTCGGCTCGCAGTTCCTGAACGCCCAGCTCTACTACGCGCCCACCGGCGAAGGCAAGCCGCACACCGTGACCGGTGAAGTCGCCCAGGCGTTGCTCGACGCGACCGTCGCCTACGTGCGCAACCCAGCCCACGGCATCTCCCCGGACGTCGGCATCACCGACGGCTTCGCTGACCAGACCCCGTTCCCCACCGGCGCGCACGCACCGGGGCTGACCGCGCTCAGCAAGCACCTGTACGTGGGCGCCAAGAGCTTCCCCGCAGACTTTCGCGTCGCGCGTGGCAACGTGCCGCTCAACGTGCTCGGCGAACGCGACACCGTCGGCCCCCGCAAGTCCGCCGGCTCCCTCACGCCGCGGTTCGTCCCCCACTTTCAGGCGCTGCTGCCCGAGTACTACCTGACGGCGCTGCAGACGGCGACGATCGTGCGCGACCTCGCGCCGATCACGACGTACATCTACGGCGCTCCCCACGGCCGCTACGTCGGCGAGCCCACCCCGCCGCAGGTGTGGATGACGGAGTACAACCTCAGCCCCGCGAAAGCGACCGTGCTCGGCCCCAACGAGAACACCCCCGCGACAGGACCCTCAGCACAGCTCACCCCCGCCGACCGCGCCCACTTCCAAGCCAAGGCACTCCTACGCAGCCTCATCGCGATGGTCAGCAAGGGCATGACCCGCGAGTACTTCTTCCACGCCGCACCCGGCCCCCTCAGCCTCATCAACGAAAACTTCTCCACCGCGCTCGCCGCCCACCCCACCACCTACCCCGGGGACACCCTCGGCGGCGAAACCACAACCGCCTTCCACAACCTCCTAACCCACTTCCAAGGCCCCGGACCCACCGGGCCACCCCGACAACTCAAACTCCTCTCCATCACCCAAACCGGCGACCACGCCCAGTTCACCGGCGACACCACCACCGCACACCCCAACCTCTACGACCGCGAAATGCTCGCCGTCTTCCCCTTCCAAGCCTCCCCCACCCGCTTCGTCATCCCCATCTACGTCATGACACTCGACCTCCTCACCCTCTACGAACCCACCGCCCCCACCACAGACATCCACCGCTTCGACCTCCCACCCGAGACCTTCCACATCACCCTCGGCAACCTCCCCCCAACCACCACACCCCCAACCATCACCGCCTACGACCCCCTCCGCAACGAAACCACCCCCACACACCTCACCACCTACACCCCCGGCACCGCCACCATCGAAATCGCCGCCACCGACTACCCCCGCCTACTGACCATCCAGTACAAGGGCCGGCGAGAAGCCTCGTCCGTCAGGCCCCCCGCGCGGGGCGCACGAGCTCCCAGCTGACCTCGAAGCGGTGGATCGCGGGATCGGCGAGCAAGCCACTCGCGCCGTAGTCCAGACACGGCAGCTGGGTCTCGTAGCAGGACATCGCCGCGAACTTTGCAGACGCTGCCCCGTCGTCGAGCCGCTCCACACGAGCGGAGCGCAGCGGAGGCAGCTCGGGCAGACCCTTCAGGAACGACGCCCAGAACGCGTCGACGTCGCGGTGGGAGTCCGCCTCGCGACCGTCGACCCACGCGGGCCACCCGTGAAGGACGCAGTAGGGCAGCTCGGCGTAGGCGCTCACCGGGAAACCCGCTCGCAGCAGCAGGCGTCCGTAGCGCCGGGCGAGCAGGTGGTCGGGGTGGTCGCCCAGGCCGGCGGGAGCGTGGACGCGCGAGGCGGTTCCCACCACGGAGCTCAGCGCGCGGTCGAGCTCCTCCAGGCTCGGCGCGGGCGGCGGGCGGCGGTACTGTGCGTCGAGGAACGGCAGGTTCACGGGACTGCGCCCGGCGCGCTCCAACGCGAGCGCGTCCTCGGCGAGTCGCGCTCGTACCCGCTCTGCGGAGTCCCGGGCCCCGGTGATCGCGTCCCACGACGTCAGCCGACCGGCCGCGGGGACACCGGTGAACAGGTTCACCACCCGCAGGTCGCGGTCGCTCGCAAGCAGGCTCCAGCAGTCGAGGACCGCGTCGTCCAGGTGCGGGGAGAGCAGCAGCTCCGGCGCCTGCGGGTCGAACCGCACGCGCGAGCGGAAGCGGCGCTCCCGAGCGGCCTCGCGCAGCGCCTGCGAGCGCCGGTAGAGCCCGCGGGGCATGCCACGCAGAGGAGCACGTCTCACCGCCGCCTCGCCAGCACCACGAGATCCCACGGACGACCGACGGGCAGCCACCTGTCCGCGTAGCCCCAGGCGAGGACGGCCAACCGCGGCATCACGCTTCGCCGGCCACCGCCGAGGCGTTCGTGCTGCCAGCGCCACGCGGCCACGAACCAGCGCATGAGCAGGTGAAAGCAGTGGCGCTCCCACACGACCTCCAGGCCCCCCTGCGCCAGCAGAGCGCGCAGCTGCGGCGGGGTGTAGCCCTCGCGTACATCTGCGGAGACCCGCGGCGCGGGCGGCGTAGGGACGCTTACCAGCGCGTGTCCGCCTGGCTTGAGCACCCGGCCCAGCTCCCGCGCGACGGCGCCGTCGTCGGGCACGAACTCGATCACCTCGGTGCACAGCAGCCAGTCGCACGACCCGTCCGCGAGCGGCAGCTCCGTCAGCGAGCCGGCCACGTCGGTGTGCCGCGGGTCGTGGCGCCGGGCGGCGATCTGCGGCAGCTCCACGTCCACGTTGACGATCTGCTCGACCTCGGCGAACGACTCGAGGAACCTCGAGTACAGGCCCTCGCCGCAGCCCGCGTTCAGACAGCGGCCGTGCGGACGCGCCACGGCCGCTGCCTCGTAGAGCACCGGCTCCTGCGCGACTCGGCGCGCCTCGTCCGGCCAGCCCGGGCGTAGTAGCGCAGGCACGAACCTGCGGAGCGCGGATCGGCGGGTGCCCGGCAAGGCGGCTACTGCGGCAGTCGCGGGAGGATCGCCCGCCACGGCAGCTGCAGCAGCGTCGTGATCGGCGACGTGCGGGGCCGCGTGCGGGGCTCGCGTTCGAGGGAGACGACCTCGGAGAGGATCAGCCGGTTGCCGTGGTAGGGAGTGCCCGTGCTGAGACATGTCAGGTCCGGGATCGCCGCGGGTGAGCCGATCCGATCGAGGATATCCTGCACGATCGCCTGCGGGCTCGCTGTGAAGTCCTCGTAACGAACGAACAGCCGCCGCTCGCGCGGGTGGCGCAGGAAGACGAGCACCGAGAGCAGGTGCGTCAGCCACAGGTAGGCGTTGGTGGCCAGCGCCGAGAACCGCGGCTCGGGAAGACCGGGTCGATCCCACGACGCGACGACGCTGCGCGGGTCGCGGACCAGGAACAGGAGGTACAGGTCGACGCCGCCGAGCGACTGGAGCTCCCGTGCCCGCAGCGGCAGGTGCGAGCTGTCAATGACAAAAGCGGACCCCGTCCTGTGCACGATCGCGCGGTAGAGGCCCTCCGTCACACGGCGGTAGGACCCGCGTAGACGGCGCCGCGCGCGCCACCTGCCTGGACGAAACAGCGCGGAGGAGTGCTCGATGTAACGCCGCGTCTGCCTGCCGAAGAGGCCCTCCGCGCCCACGTCCTCGCGCACGAGGCTCCAGAGGCCCTGTTCGCCGAGGGCGTGATCGCGGTGGCCGTGTTCGCCGTGGCTCTGATCGCCGAGGCCCTGTTCGCCATCGCCGTGTTCGTCGTGGCTCTGATCGCCGTGGCCCTGATCGCGGTGGCCCCGATCGAGGTCCGCTCGGTGATCCCCGACCAGGCCGGCCCGCTCGTGCATCGAGACACCGGACATCAACAGCCACTTGTCGAGCTCGCCCGCGTAGAAGAGGTTTTCACAGTTACCCAGTGTCACTCCGAGAATCGTGCTGCCGCTGCGGCCAGCGCCCATCACGTAGATCACCTTCGGCCTGTCGTCGCGGCTCGGAGACGGAGGTGCGGACACCGCCGGCTCTGGCGTTGAGCGCGCCATGACGGCGGTAGCCTATCATGCGCCTTCGATGCGGCCGGACTCCGTGCTCCTGGTGACACCGCGGTGGACAAGGGACGGCGGGGTGGGTGCCCACGTCGAGGCGAGCGCAGCCGTTCTCGCTGGGCAGGGTGTGCGCGTGGGGGTGGTGGCGGCCCACGTCAACGCGCAGCACAGCGTGCCCGGGGTGAGCGTTTTTCACAGTCCCGCGCTGTTTGACGCGCACGCCTCGATGGATGCGCGGCTCGGGGAGTCGGCGTCGTTCAAGCCAGAGGTGATTCACCTTCACCAAGTCGACGACCCCGCCGTGGTCGAGCGGCTGCGCGAGAGCGCCCCGGTGGTGGTGAGCGCACACGGTTACACAGCGTGCACCTCCGGCGTGCACTACTTCCGGCCGGGCCAGGAGTGCACGCGCGCCCACGGTCCGGGGTGCCTGCCCAACCTCGCGGCGCGGGGCTGCGCGCACACGCGCCGCCCGCAGACACTGCCCGCAGCCTACCGGCGCGCCGGTCGGGGTCTGGCAGCGCTCAAGCGCGCCGACCTCGCGGTCAGCTACTCCAGCGCTGTCGACCGTCACCTCACCGCGAACGGACTCGCCCACCGGGCGGTGGTCCCGCTGTTCAGCACGACGCCCCCGGCGAGCGGCTCTGGGCACGCCGACCGGCGGCGCGTCGTGTTCGCCGGTCGCGTGGTCGCCCCCAAGGGAGTGGCCGTCCTGATCCACGCCGCGCGCACGGTGGAGGCCGAGTTCGTGATCTGCGGGGACGGCTGGCGGTTGGCCTCGATGCAGAGGCTCGCGAGGCGCCTCGGGGTGCAGCCGCGAGTGAACTTCAGGGGGTGGGTCGGCGCGCAGGAACTCGCCGAGGAACTGGCGAACGCGTCGGTTGTGGCGGTGCCGTCGCTGTGGCCGGAGCCGTTTGGGCTGGTCGGCATCGAGGCGCTGGCGGCCGGCCGACCGGTCGTCGCCAGCGCGACGGGAGGGATCGGCGACTGGTTGCAGGACGGCGTCACCGGAGTGTCGGTCAGGCCGGGGGACGCCGGGGAGCTCGCGCGAGCGCTGGAGGAGCTGCTGGGCGACACCGCGCGCCAGCACGCGCTCGGCCTCGCCGGCCGGAGGTTGGTCGCCGACCGGTTCTCTCCAGAGCGCCACGTGGCGGCGCTCACGGATGCCTACCTCCGCGCGCGGGCGCGGTGGGAGTCCGAGCGCGGCACCGGCCACCGCCGACCGCCGACCTGACACCCGCCCGCCGGGTAGTGGTGTACCTGCTGACCGGGGATGATCTGCCGATCTGGTCGGTCTGGGACCTTGGCCGTGCCGTCGAACGCGGCACGTGCCTAGGTGTGCTTCTTCTCGGCGGGACAGACTTCATGGTTGCGGTCCCACCAGACCACGTGGAAGATCACGTGGTTCCGAAAGCCCCATAGCCGCTTCTCGCCGCTCAGTCGGAAGCGAAACATCGTCTCGCCGTACTCCTGGCCGAGTTTGGCCTTTTCCAAGTCCTTGACGGCTTGGGGATCGAACGGGGGAGCATCTACTTCCTGGTCGTGGTGCTTCTTGTGGCGGTTTTGGCCACCCGTGCGCATGTTCTCGATCTCAGCCCATGTGCTTTGGGCCATGAGCCGCAAGAACTCCACCAGCTCAACCGCCTCGTCCGTCGAGGGCCGAAAGGCCCAGCGTGGATCACAATTGATCTGCGCGTGCCGGAAGCAAAACACTGGGCGCTCGCGGGCCGCTGATGCCGGTAGCTCGGCCCTTGCCTGCCTCGTGGAGTGGGCGGGGGGCTTGCCTCTGGCGCCACCCTTCTCCTTGGCCACGGCCTACCCAGTTTCGAGCTTCGCCCAGTCGATAGCGCTGACCGATGGCATCGCAGGGTCAGCATCGAGCACTTCGTAGTACGCCTGTAGCGAATCAAGCGCGATCACCTGGGACCCGAGTTGCGTAGGCTCGAGTCCTCGCCGCGCTTCTTGCCACGGTCGCTCGGCGTGCGTGAGCTGGCTGAGCTGGCGCCCGGTCAGGTGCCCATACTCGCTAAGGACTATCTCAACCGTGTCTCGATGGGCGTCGCTTAGCCCACGGGGATCGCCTTCCCAGGAATCGACGGAGAACTTGCCCCGGTGCTTCCTGTAAAGCTCCGGCACGACGGGGCCATTCGCCCACGCCTCAATGTGGGCCTTGAAAATCGGCTCGCCATCCCACACGAGCGCCCACGCCTGCGAATAGTAGACGAGCTTCTGGAGCTTCCAAGTGGACATTCGCCCCTGCTCGCGCAGAATGTACGCGGCTAGATCATGGACCGTGCCCACCGACTCAGCATAGCGTCGATACTTTCGGAAGGCCAGTACCAAGCCGAACACCACCACCACGGTGAGGATTGAGGAGCGCAACCGAGACAGGAGTCTGCGAGGAAGGCAGGGGGGCATCTCCCCTTACTCCGACGAAACCAGCGGAGTGGTCACACATCATCGATTTTCCGTCCAACCCTCAAGCATGGTGGTCAGCATGAACAGCGTTTGGGGTCCGCAAGGACCTCGCCGAGCAGCTCGTGCACGACCTCCGCGCTCCGCGCGACTCCCATGTCCTGCTCCGCGAAGGCGTGGCCGCGCGCGCCGAGCGCCTCGCGCGCACTCTCGTCGGCGAGCAGCGCCGCGACGGCATCGGCAAGGGCGGGCGCAGTCGGCTCCACGACACACGCCGCCTCGGCCCGAACAAGCGCCGACCACCGCCGTGGGCCGTCGGTGGCGATCAGCGGACGGCCCGAGGCGAGCGCGCCGGCGAGCGTGCCCTTGCGCGAGGACGGACCGGCTGTGTCAGCGAACAGCAGGACCTCGCAGGCCGCGAGCTCGTCGGAGAGCTCCTGAGCCGGGAGGGGGCCTGCGAAGGACAGCGCGCCGGTCAGCCCACGGGCGCTCGCCAGCCGCAGCCAGGTCTCCGCCAGAGGCGACGCCCGGCCGGGTGCCCCGAGCAGCGCCAGCTCGAAGCTCACGCCCCGGTCTTGCAGCAGGCGGGCCGCGTCGAGCACGAGCGCGATCGCACGCTCGTCGTAGGAGTAGCCGAACAGGCCGAGGACCGGGTAGTCGCGGTCCGGGCGCGTGCGCGGGGTGGGCGGCGGCAGGTTCGAGAAGACGGGAGCGACACCGAGCGGGCGTCGAACCAACCAGCGCCGTGACGCGAGCCACTCGGCGCGGAAGTCGGTGGTGACCACAACCGCTGCACAGGCGCGCACGACACCGACCAGGCGCGCCCGCTGGGCGAGCGCCCACACGTCGCCACGCCAGCCTCCGAGCCGCCACGGGTAGGCGAGCTCGTGCATCAGCGCCACCACCGGGGCCCCGGCGCTGCGCAGGGCCGACAGCGTCGGGCCGACGAAGACCGGTAGGCCGCGGTAGGAGTAGGCGAAGATCGAGTAGTGCCAGAGGACGGCGTCCGGCCGACCCTCCTTCAGTTCGGCGGTGAGCGCTCGCGTCCACGCTCGGACCTCGGCCCTCCCGGCACGCAGCGACCCCTGCTCGCGTGAGAGCCAGTGCTGGGAGCAGGCGACGTGCTCGCGACCCAGCGCCTCGGCGAGCAGCTCGGCGTGAGCCCGCACGCCACAGGTGCGGCCGACCGACATACCCACGACGGCGATCCGCAGCGGGCGTACTGCCTGCGAGGCAGGTAGGCCACTGCCATCGCTCGCCGCGCGCTCTGCAGTTGAGGCTCCGTCGGGCTGAGCCACTGTCGCGAGCTCGGCCGCTGTCGTCGCCTCAGCCACCGCGCAGCTCTCCGCGGTACGCGCAGTCGATGGCCTCCGTGAGCGCATCCAGGTCTCCCGTCGGCAGGACCAAGCCGTCGCGGGCGGAGCCGATCAGCTCCTTCATCCCGGTGTCCTCGCTGACGAGCACCGGCACGCCACAGGCGAGCGCCTCTGCCGGGGCGTAGCCGAAGCCGTCGGTGTAGGACGGGTGCACGTACAGGCGCGCGGCGCGCAGGACCGGCAGGGGATCTCCGGGCAGGACCTCGATGCGCGGGTCATGGGCGCGGGCGCGAGTGAGGAAGCGGTGCATACCGCGCGTTTCCGCTCCCCCAACCAGCAGCAGGCGCATGTCCCCGTGTGCCAGGCGGCTGAAGGCGTCGACCAGCAGGGCCACGCCCTTGGCGACCGACAGACCCCCGACGTACACCACGTCGAACCTCGACGAGGGGTGCCGCGTGGGAGCAGGGTCGGGCGAGAAACGAGGAGAGGGGGTCAGCGGAAAGAGCGACAGCCGCTCCTCGGCGACGCCCTCCGCGAGGAACGACTCCCACGCGTAGCGGGAGGACACGTGGATGCGGTCGGCGTGCGCGTACTCGAGCAGGTTGCGCTGCAGCAGGCGGCTCGCCCACGAGCGCTCAAGCGGATGGAGGGCGTGGGCGCGAGCGTGCTGACGCACGACGCTGCGCAGGTGCGCCGTGGCGGACATCAGCCCGAGCGACTCCGTGCCCGCCCGCCGCGCCGCCCCGAACTGGCTCAGGGCCTGGCCGTTGAAGGCGATTAGGTGCTCGGCCGCCAGCAGCCGGCGGGCCGCGGCAGCGTCGAAGGCGACACACGTCTGCCACGCCCGCCACCCCGGGGAGAGACGCGCCGCAGGGGTGGCCGCCCACAGGCCGGCTCGCGTGCCCAGGCCCGTCCGCGCGGCTGCCGACCCCGCGGGGTCCAGCGGCTCACACAGGCAGCTCGCCTGCTCGCCGCGCCGCCCGAGCGCGTCGAGGGTCTCCTGCAGGTGGCGCCCGAGACCGCCCGTGCCGAGCGGGGCCGCGCAGGACACCACGGTCGGCCCGGGCCGCAGAGCAGCCTCCTGGAGGCGCTCCCGCGCAGCGCGCCACTCTGCGTCGAGCGGCCCGGGGGGAGTCCCGGTAGAGCGGAGCTGCCCAGCCGAAGGCGTGGCGACTGAGCTGAGCTGTTCAGCCGACGGTGTACCGACCGAGCCGAGCTGCCCAGCCGAAGGCGTACCGACCGAGCCGAGCTGCCCAGCCGAAGGCGTACCGACCGAGCCGAGCTGCCCAGCCGAAGGCGTACCGACCGAGCGGGGCTCCCTAGTCGACAAGGTCATAGCCCCACTCACTGACGAGATCCCGGCCAAGGTACTCGCTCAGTGCCACCACCTCAGACTTGAAGCGGGAGCGCAGCTCCAGCGTGAACGCCTCGTCCGGGGGCCGGGGGGCGCCGTAGAGCAGGCGGCGCCGAACCGCCTGGAGGCGCTCGCCGTGCCAGCGGCGCGGGGTCAGCGCCTTGATCGTCCGCCTGAGAACCCGCGAGAGACCGCCTCCTGCGTACAGCGAGCGCACGAGGCGGTCGAGCCCCACCGAGCGCACGTGGACCGTGGGGTTGGCCTCGACCGCGCGCAGCGCGACCCCGTCGTCCACTTCGAGGAAGCGCAGCACCCGCCGCACCGTCGCCTCGTTGTCGGCGCGAAAGTCGTCGTAGATCAACACCAACACCTGCTCGCGTGCAAACACCGCGTGGTAGCGACGCAACTGCTCGACGTAGCGCACGCGATCGGAGTAGCGGCGGATCGGCGGGGCGTAGTCGGGTGTGCCCTCGCCGAGCGCCTCGAGCCGCTCTTTGGCCATCGCCCGGCGGAAGTCGCGCTCACTCTCGATGTGGTTCTGGACCAGCTCCAGCTGCAGCGAGCGCAGGAAGCCGACCGGCTCGCGCAGGATCGCCACGACGCGCGCGGCCGGCTGGACGCGGGCGATCAGCTCGGGGGCGGCGCGCGACATAAGGTACAGCGGCGAGGCCTCCCCCACCCGCTGCCCTGGCCCGGCGGCGTCGAACAGAGCCAGGTACTCCTCGAACGTCTGGGGCAGGGCCGACGGGCTGCTCGGATCGGGCGCACGCCGCTGGAAGCGCGCGCGCAGGTCGGCGGCGAAGAACCGCGGCTCCTTCAGGTCGGGCATGTAGATCTGGGGGTGGCTCCGGAGCATCTCGTAAAGCGCAGTCGTGCCGCTCTTGGGGTGACCGACCAGGAAGAAGTCCGGCACCCGGCCCCCAGCCTGGGGCGCGACCGGCGAACCCCCGCCCGACTCAGCCGCACTGCCCGGCCCGACGGGGCCGTCCGGTCCGACCGCGCAGCCCAGCTCAACCGCACCGCCACTCGCCAGGGAGCCCGGCTCACCCGATCTGGTCATAGCCCCACAGCGACACCAGGTCGCGGCCCAGGTACTCGCTCGCCGCCTCGACCTCCCCCTTGAAGCGGCGGCGCAGCCGCAGCATCAGCTCCTCGTCCACGGGCGGCGGGGGAGCGAGCACCACGCGGCTCTGCACCGTTTCGAGCGCCCCTCTGCGCAGCCGGCGAGGGACGAGCGCCTTGACCGACGCCTTCACGGCGCGCGCGACCGGGCCCCGGCCCGTGGCGAGCGAGTGCACGAGCTCCTCGAGCCGCTGCGAGCGCACCCGTACGGTCGTGTTGGCCTCGGTGGGCACGACCGGCACCTGCTCGTCAGCGCCGACGAAGCGCAGCACCCGGCGCACCGTGGCCTCGTTGTCGGCGCGAAAGTCGTCGTAGATCAGCACCAGCACCTGCTCGGGCGCAAACACCGCGTGGTAGCGGCGCAGCTGCTCGACGGAGCGCACGTACTCGGAGTACAGCAGCGTCTGCGGGCGCCGGCACCGGCGCGGAACCCGCTCGCCCCGGCGCCGAGCGTCCTCGAGCGCGAGCGCCGCGCCGAGGTCGGCCTCGGTCTCGTAGTGCGACTGCAGGTTCTGCAGGTGCAGCGAACGCAGGAAGCTCGCGGGCTCGCGCAGGATCGCGATGATGCGCGCGGCCGGCTGCGCCTCCGCGATGCGCCGCGCCGCGCTCGCCGACCACAGGTACATGGCCGAGCGCTCGCCGATGAGCTGCTCGGGGCGCGCGTCGGCGAACAGCGAGCGGTACTCCGCCGGGCTAGCCGGCAGCTTGGTGCGGTGGTCCTCCCGCGGCAGCTCCTCCGCGAAGAACGCCGGTTCACGCAGCTCGGGGATGAAGATCTGCGGGTGCTCGGCGAGCATGTCGTAGAGCGCCGTCGTGCCGCTCTTGGGCTGCCCGACGATGAAGAAGTCGGGCACGCGCTCCCCCGGGGCGCCCAGCTCACCCGAGCTCGTCATAGCCCCACAGCGACACCAGATCGCGGCCCAGGTACTCGCTCGCCGCCACGACCTCCGGCTTGTAGCGGCGGCGCAACTCCAGCATCAGCTCGCGGTCGGCCGCCGCCGGCGGCGCCGTGACCACGCGGCGACGCACCGCCTCCAACGCGCCGCGTCGCAGGCGTCGGGGTGCGAGCGCCTTGACCGACGCCTTCGCAGCCCGCGACAGCGGCCCACGACCGACCGAGACGGAGTGCACCAGTTCGTCGAGGCGCTGCGAGCGCAGGCGCACACTCGGGTTGGCCTCCCGCACGAGGACCGGCAGGCGGTCGTCCACTTCAAGGAAGCGCAGCACCAGCCGCACCGTCGCCTCGTTGTCGGCGCGAAAGTCGTCGTAGATCAACACCAGCACCTGCTCGCGCGCAAACACCGCGTGGTAGCGGCGCAGCTGCTCGACGTAGCGCACGCGCTCGGAGTACTGCAGGGCCTCCGGCCGCGGGGAGCGGGGCGGAATGTGCCGCCCTTCGCCTCTGGCGCGCTCAAGCGAAATAGCGCTGCGCAGGTCCCGCTCGTCCTCCACGTGGTCGCGGATCAGCTGCAGGTGCAGCGAGCGCAGCAGGCTCGCCGGCTCACGCAGAACGGCGATCACCCGCGCGCGCGGCTGTAGCTCGGCGATCCGGCTCGGGGCCGCGTGGGACATGAGGTAGGCCGAGGACGCCTCACCCACGCGCTGCTCCGCGCGCGCGGGGGCGAACAGCGCCAGGTACTCCTCGAGCGTGCCGGGGAGCGCGCCGGTGGCCGCCCGCTGGAAGCGTCGCGGCTGGTCGGGCGCGAGGTACGACGGCTCCTTGAGCTCAGGCATGTAGATCTGTGCGTGCGCCCTGAGCGTCTCGTAGAGAGCGGTGGTACCGCTCTTGGGGTGCCCGACGAGAAAGAAGTCGGGCACCCTCCCCGGCGCTCCGACGGCAGCCGGCCGCCCCGCCTCCCGAGCGACGCCCGGCGCGGACGGATCAACCAAGCTGGTCATAGCCCCACAGCGACACCAGGTCGCGACCCAGGTACTCGCTGAGCGCCTCCACCTCTCCCTTGAAGCGGCGGCGCAGCTCGAGCATCAGCTCCTCGTCGACCGGCGGCGGCGCAGCGACCACCACGCGGCGGCGCACCAGTTCAAACGCCTCCCGGCGCAGGCGCTGCGGCATGAGCGCCTTGATCGAGGTCTTGACCGCGCGCGCAGCCGGGTCGCGGGCGGTGAGTCACCTCGTGTACCGCCTGGTGCAGGCGTTTGTAGCGGATGCTGACCGTGGGGTTCGCCTCGACGGCCTCGATCGGCGCAGTGTCGTCCACGTCGAGGAAGCGCAGCACCCGGCGCACCGTCGCCTCGTTGTCGGCGCGAAAGTCGTCGTAGATCAGCACCAGCACCTGCTCCGGCGCAAACACCGCGTGGTAGCGGCGTAGCTGCTCGACGTAGCGCACGTGCTCCGAGTACAGCAGCCCCTGCGGGCGCGGGGAGGAGCGGGGGATGTGCTCGCCCCGGCGCCGGGGCTCCTCGAGCGCGAGCGCCGTGCGCAAGTCGGTCTCGGTCTCGACGTGGGTCTGCACGAACTGCAGGTGCAGCGAGCGCAGGAAGCTCGCGGGCTCGCGCAGGATCGCGACGATGCGCGCGCGCGGCTGCACCTCTGCGATGCGGGCCGCGGCGGTGTGAGAGCGCAGGTACGACGGCGAGGCCTCGCCCGCGCGCTGCTCCGGGCGGGCCCCGGCGAACAGGGCCAGGTACTCCTCGAGGGTGTCCGGGCGCGGGCCACCCGCCCTGCGAAAGCGGGAGTGCAGCTCGGGCACGAAGAACCACGGCTCCTTCATCGGCATGTAGATCTGGGGGTGGCTGCGGAGCATCTCGTACAGCGCGGTCGTGCCGCACTTGGGGTGCCCGACGATGAAGAAGTCGGGGAGCCGCCCCTGCACCTGCCCGGGGGGCAGCTCCCGGAACCGCCGCGCGGGGAGCAGCGCTTGAGCCTGCGCCGCGCAGACCCGAGTCCGCTGTCCGGGGAGCGGCCCCTGCACCCGCTGCCCGTGGACGGCTCAGTCGACACGGTCGTAGCCCCACAGGGTCACGAGGTCGCGGCCGAGGTACTCGCTCAGCGCCACCACCTCTCCCTTGAAGCGCCGGCGCAGCTCGGCCATCAGGCGCTCGTCGGGCGCGCGCGGCTGACCGTAGACCACGCGCCGTCGCGTCACCCGCAGCGCCTGGCGGCGCAGCCGCCTGGAGGTGACGGCCTTGATCGCGCTCTTGGCCGGCCGCGTGAGCGGGCCGCGCCCCAGCGACAGCCGTGCGTCAGCTCGTGCAGCCGCCGGTGAGCGCACACGCACAGTCGGGTTGGCCTCGACCGCCTCGACGGGCGCCCCGTCGTCCACCTCCAGGAAGCGCAGCACGCGGCGCACCGTCGCCTCGTTGTCGGCGCGGAAGTCGTCGTAGATCAGCACCAGCACCTGCTCGCGTGCAAACACCGCGTGATAGCGGCGCAGCTGCTCGACGTAGCGCACGTGCTCGGAGTACAGGAGCTCGTGCGGACGTGGGCAGTGACGCGGGATCTGCTCCCCGCCCCGCCTGGCCGGCTCGAGCGCGAGCGCCCTGGCGAAGTCGGTCTCGGTCTCGACGTGGTTGCGCACGCACTGCAGGTGAAGCGAGCGCAGGAAGCTCGCCGGCTCGCGCAGGATCGCGATGATGCGCGCGTCCGGCTGCACCTCCGCGATGCGGGCTGCCGCTGTGTGCGACATCAGAGTAGGACGGTGAGGCCTCGCCTGCACGCTGATCCGAGCGGGCGGGCGCGAACAGCGCGGTGTAGCGCTCGAGCGTCTCCGGGCGCAGGTCGCTGGGCTTACGGTTGCGCGAGCGCAGCTCGCGGCGCGAAGAACCACGGCTCCTTGATGTCGGGCATGAAGATCTGCGGGTGGCGGCGGAGCATCTCGTACAGCGCTGTGGTGCCGCACTTGGGGTGCCCGACGATGAAGAAGTCGGGCACCCTGCCCTGCCCCAGATCAGGCACCCCACCCTCCCGCGAGGCGAGCGCCCCACCCAACCGTGCGACAGCCGCGGGCTCAGCCGACACCGTCATAGCCCCACAGGCTCACGAGGTCGCGGTCGAGGTACTCGCTCAGGGCCACGCACCTCGCCCTTGAAGCGGCCACGCAGCTCCCGCATCAGCCTCCTCGTCGGCTGCCAGCAGCAGGCGCGCCGTAGACGAACGCGCTGGCGGAAGGCGTGGAGCAGACTCCGCCGCGGTGCATCCGGCGTCAGCGCCTTGACGGCCGCCTTCACCGCCCGCGAGCCCGGACCCCGCCCGACCGACACGGCGTGCACCAGCTCGTGCAGCCGCTGCGAGCGGGCGCGGACGGTCGGGTTGGCCTCGATCACTGCGACCGGAGGCGGCATCGTCCACCTCCAGGAAGCGCAGCACCGTGCGCACGGTCGCCTCGTTGTCGGCGCGGAAGTCGTCGTAGATCAGCACCAGCAACTGCTCCGCGCGGGAACTGCTCCTCGTAGCGGCGCAGCTGCTCGACGTAGCGCACGTGCTCGGAGTAGAGCAGCATCTGCGGCCAGTAGGTGTGCGTGTCGAGCAGCCCGCCCCCGCGCCTGGCGTCCTCGAGCGACAGCGCCCTGCGCAGGTCCGGCTCGGTCTCGATGTGGGCTCTGCAGGAACTGCAGATGCAGCGAGCGCAGGAAGCTCGCCGGCTCGCGCAGGATCGCGATGATGCGCGCGTCCGGCTGCACCTCGGCGATCGCGCCGGCCGCCGTGCGCGACCACAGGTACAGCGCCGAGGCCTCACCGACCCGCTGGCCGGGCGGCCGCGCCGCGAACAGCGCCAGGTACTCCTCGAGCGTGTCGGGAGTGCCGACCGGCCTGCGTGGCGGCGTGCGAACGTGCAGCTCCGGCGCGAAGAACCACGGCTCCTTTCCGTCGGGCATGTAGATCTGCGGGTGGCGCCTCAGCATCTCATACAGCGCAGTCGTGCCGCACTTGGGGTGGCCGACGATGAAGAAGTCGGGAACCCGCGTCGGCACCCGTACGAGCAGCCACCGTACTCACTGCCCGATCCGACGCTTCTCGCCCACCCCGCTGACGCGCCGCACCCGTCGCAGGCCGGGTCAACACGGCCGTCGCCGGACGCGTCCCGACGGCGAGCTGCGAGGCGGAGCGGTAGTAGGCGTTGTCGCTCTCGCAGGAGCTCAGCGGTGTCGAACGCCACCAGCCGGCCGTCGACGATCACCATCACGCGATCGCAGATGTCGAGCGTCGACATGCGGTGCGCGACGATGAACAGCGTCAGCTCGTGCTTGAGCGCCGTCAGCGACTCCTGGATCAGCGCCTCCGACTGCGGGTCCAGCGCGCTGGTGGGCTCGTCCAGCACCAGCACCTCCGGGCGCGCGGCGAGCGCGCGCGCGAGGCAGATGCGCTGCTGCTGGCCGCCGGAGACGGCGTCGGCGCGCGGCCCGACGATCGTCTCGTAGCCGTGCGGGCCACTTCACGACGTCGTCGTGGATGCGCGCCAGCCGCGCGGCGCGCTCCACCGCCTCGTCGTCGATGTCGCGGAAGTAGCGGATGTTGTCCGCCACCGAGGCGTGCAGCAGGCGCGGTTCCTGGGGCACGTAGGCGACCCGCCGGTGCCAGTCCGCGCGCGAGAACTCGCTCGCCGGCGCCCCGTTGACCAGGTAGCGGCCGTCGTCGGGGCTCCGCAGCCGCAGCAGGAGCTGCACCAGCGTCGACTTGCCCGCGCCCGACGGGCCGACGACGCCGATCGCCTCGCCGCCGCACGACCTCGAAGCTGATGCCCGAGAGCACCGGGCGCTCGGCGCGGTAGGCGTAACGCGACGTCCTCGAACGCCAGCGTCTGCACCGCCTGCAGCGGCAGGCGGCCCTCGAGCGGGGCGCTCTGCGCGTAGCGGCGCGCGGCGTCCTGCAGTGCGCTCGATGAACGGCAGCGACTGGCGCAGAGCCCCTGGTAGGCGGTCTGCGACTGCTGGCCGTACTGCGCCGCGCGCACGAGCAGCAGGACGACCGCGCCGAGCGAGGCCGCGTGGCTGGTGCCGACGGCGTAGAGGCCGCACAGGCCCACCACGAACAGCAGGTAGATCAGGCTCTGGTAGAGGTTGGGGACGAGTTGGCCGAGCAGCTGCGTGCGTGAAGAAGAGCCGTCGCGCGGTCGCGACGAAGCCGTCGATGCGCTCGCGCTGCGCGTCCGCCACGCCGAACACCTGCGTCTCCTCGGCCACCCGGATCGCCTCGCCGATCCCGCCGGCGTACTGCATCTGGGCCCGCGAGAGCGCGCGGGCGCGCCGGACGCCGAGCGCGCGCAGCGGCCGCAGCAGCCCGAACAGCAGCAGCGACGCAGTGAGCACGATGACGGCGGCCATGCACGTTGAGCGCGAGCGCGGAGGCGATCAGCACGAGGAAGGTGAACAGCGAGGTGATCAGCGCCGTCGCCTGCAGCGCGCCGGCGGTCGCCTGCATCACCTGACTGGTCATCGTCTCCTGCAGCTGTCCCTCGCGGTCGCGCGACTGCACCTCCCAGGAGGCGCGCGTGAAGGCGTGGAACAGGTCTCGGCGCAGCCGCGCCTGCACGTCGGCGGCGATCCGCGCCGGGCAGGATCGAGAGCGGCAACTGCAGCGCCAGGCGCAGCAGGGTGACGGCGAGCGCGATCGCGAGCAGGGTGCCCACCCCGGCGCACGAGGTGAAACGGGCCGACGTCCATGTGCATGTGCTTTGTCCCGTTGGCGAGCGCGACCGCCGACCTGCGCGACCACCGCCAGCTGATCGCTTCGGTGAACCCGGAGAGGATCGAGCTCCCTCCGAGCGCCAGCGACCAGCCCGCGCCGTTCGCCGAGCAGCAGCGCTCAGCCGGGCGCGCCCGGTGGACTGCGAGGAGGCGCCTCGATCCGCCGCCGGCTCGGTCCTCACGGCCTCTGCGCGCCCTTCACGATCCGCCGCCGACCCGGCCATCGCGCTCTCCGCGCGCCCTTCACGATCCACTGGCGCTGGCTTCTCACGCCTCCGCGCGCCCTTCACGATCCACTGGCGCTGGCTTCTCACGCCTCCGCGCGCCCTTCCCCCGTCGCACGCCACGTCCGGGGCCGGCGAGCCAGTAGGCGGCGATGCCCACCGCGAACCAGAAGTACGGCCCGGCCGAGGAGGTGTCCATGAACGCGCCGCGCAGGCCCATGACGGCAAAGGCGAGCACCGGCGCGAACACGGCCGCCAGCTCGATGCGCACCTCGAGGTCCGCGACGCGCCGCAGCCGGCGCACGACGAGCACGCACAGCTCGAGCAGCAGAGCGACGAACAGGAGCAGGCCGGGGGCCCCGAGTTCGTCGACGACGTAGTTGTACTGCGTCTCGGCGGTGATGCTGTGGCCTTCCAGCTCTCCGGAGACTTTCCCGCCGAAGGTCGACGCCGGCCCGGTGGTCGCCAGCCCGAAGCCGAAGGGCGCGCTGGCGATGTCGTGGGGTATCAGCCCGAGGCTCTTTTCCTTGTAGCTGGTGGACGTCGTCGTCACGTTTTCCGGGGCGATGCTCGTGTACCGGGAGAACACCGCACCGCCCTCGGCGGCCACGAGCACGGCGGCGAAAGGCAGCGCCAGACGCGAGGAACGCGAGCAGCGCCCCCAGCGGGCGCGTGCGCGCGGCGCCCGGCGCTCAGCGAGAGCAGCGCGAACGCGACCAGCGCGACCACCCCGCCGACGACCTGCAGGCGCGCCGAGGCCCGTGGCGATCGCGAGCAGCGCGCCGAGGCAGAGCGGCGATCGCAAGCCACCGTCGCCGTCGTCGTCCGATCGCGAGCAGCGCGAGCGCCCCGGGCAGCGCGAGCACGCCGACGCCGCCGCCGAAGCCGCTGTCCGAGCCGAGGCCGGCGGGCGGACCAGCGTTTCACCGTTCGCTCGCGCGGTACCTGCGCGCCGTGAGCGTTTCGCTGCCGTTGACGCGTTCGGCGTAGCCCGGTCCCCAGCTGGCCAGCTGAGCCGGCGTGAGCCGCGTCTGGTAGGCGCTGACCACCCCGTTGGCCAGCGCGATCACGCCGAGCACGCACGAAGAGCGCTCGCAAGCGCTCCTTGCGAGCGCATCAGCACGTAGCCGAAGAAGAAGAACGGAACCCACTCCAGCTGCTGCCTGAAGCCGCCCACGACCTTCAAGAGCCCGTGGGTGTCCGGGTTGAACGCCTCGGCCACGCACGAGCGCGACGAACGCCAGCACCCATCCGGACAAGGGGCGGCAGCCGCACGCGCTCGCGCTTGGAGAGGAGGCGGACGAGCGCGCCGAGGCTGACTGCGCCGATCAGCACGTCGCGGACGCTCGAGGCCGCCTGGTTGGCGCTGAGCAGCTTGACCGGCCCGTCGAGACACCCCAGGTAGAGCGCCAGCACCATGACGGTCACCTCAAGGCGCGAGCTGACCACGAGCGCGACGAGGCCAAGCGCTCCGAGCGCTCAGCGCAAAGAGCAGCGGGAAGTTCGGATTGGGGACACTCAGCGAGATGCCGAGCGCCACCGCCAACGCCGTCAACGCGGCGACGCCGCTCAGCAGAAGCGCGCGGACGCTGGGATCGAGAGCCCCACCTGCCCAGGCCCCACCAGCCCGGGCGCCACCCGACCGAGGCCCGTCGAGCGGACTGAGCGGACGCAGGTCGGCGGAGGTCATCTGGCGAGCAGCGCAGGCCAGCGCCGCTTCTTGCCGGACGCCGAGGAGAAGCCGTACCTCCTGAGGTCCGCGCGCGACGCGCAGTTGGCGATGACCCCGAGCACCGGCGCGGCGGATGTCCGTGCCAGCAGCTGCGCCAGCCGCTCGGCCGACGCCTCGCGCGTGTGCTCCAGCCGCGCGACGAGCACGATCCCGTCGACGGTGCGCAGCAGCGGCATGACGTCGCTCACCTGCAGCGGCGGCGGCGCGTCGACCAGCACGTAGTCGAAGTCGGCCGCGGCGGAGCGCAGCAGCTCCTGCATCGCCTGGCTGGCCAGCAGCGCCGGGCGGGTTGGCGGCCGGCCCTCCGCCCGCGAGCACCGACAGCGAGCCGGTGGGGGGCGAGCGCACCACGGTGGACACTCCCGCGACAGGCTGCGGCGAATCGAACTGCGGCCGCGGCGCCGGTGCTCGCGCTCCGCACACGCTGCATGGCGCCATCCAAGGAGACGGCTCCCGCGAGCACCTCCGCGAGCCCGCTCGGAGCGCTCACGTCGAGCAGGCGCGCCTGAGCCGGCTGGCGCAGGTCGGCCTCGATCACGGCCACCCGCGCGCCCGCGTCGCGCTGGACGAGCGCCAGATCGGCGATCAGCGTCGACTTGCCGTCGCCGGCGTCCGGCGCTGACGAACAGGATCAGGCGCGGCGGGCCCTCCCGTTCGGGCTCGACCGCGTCGGCGAGCTGCAGCGACGTGTGCAGCCGCCGCAGCGGCTCGAGCAGCGGCGCGGAGGGCCGCGGCTGTCCGTCGCGGTGGACGATCGGCACCCGTGCGCGCGGGCAGCGCGGCGAGGAGCTGCGTCTCGAAGATCGCTTCGAGCTCGCTCGAGCGAGCGCACGCGGCGGTCGAGCCGGCTGAGCACGAAGACCGCGAGCGCGGCCAGCAGGAGCCCGACCACGAAGCCGAAGATCGCATTCTGTTTCGGCTTCGGGGAGACCAGTCGCGCGGTCTTGGGCGTTGCGGGGTTGATCTGCTGGACGCTCGAGACCGAGAGCTCCGATTCGAGCTGGTTGATCTTGCTAGCGAGGCTCGCGGCCTGGATCACCGCCGAGCCGCCGGCCGCGGCTCGCCCCGAGCCGGAGCCCTTCCCGGAGCTCTTGCGCTGAGCTGCGCTCGCGGACGCCGCCTGCGCCGCTTCGATTCGCCGCAGCTGCCTGCGCGTGCTGGCGATCGCTGCCTCGATCTCCCGGCGGTAGCTGCTCCGCTGCCGCGCCAGATACGCCAGCGCGTAGTCGTTGGCCAGACGCGCCGCGCCCTTGGCGCTGCCCGCTTCGGCGTCGATCATGACGAGGTCGCTTTCCGAGGACGCCTTCGCGTGCACCTTGCCAAGGCCCTTCGAGCGGATGTGTTCTGCTCTGCAGGCGCGCGCGGACGGCTTCGGCCGACGCCGTTCGAGGTGATCAGCGCCGCGGCGTCGGCGAGCGTGTGACTGCTGAGCTGCGTCTTGCCCTGTGTGCCGCTGAGGAGCTGCCGCGCTTCCGAGCCGCTGCTCAGATCCAGCTGAGTGCTCGCGCTGTAGAGAGCCGGCTGGCGCTTGTAGTAGCCGTAGGTCGCACCCGCCACCAGCACCGCGACGGCAAGGATCAGCCACTTGCGCTTCCAGAGCGGAGCGAGGATCGCGGTGGCGTCGGTCGTCTCGTTCATCGCTTATGGTTCACTCACGTTTCGATGGGTGGCCATCGTGGGTGGCCATCGCAAAGTTCTTGAGGATGGGTGGCCATCGCAAAGGCCAACGTCACCATCCGACGTCACTGTCATGGCCCCAAGACCGGCACAAGCATCAGGCATCGGCGACAGCCGGATGTGAAGCTCTTGTAAACGGTGCTCCGATGAGCAGTAGTGGCCCAGACACCGGCGCGGCGCGCCGACGGCGCCTGCTGGTGGTCAGCCACCCCGCGGTGGTGAGCGTCAACCAGGAGGTCTACCGGGAGCTGGCCCGGCGAGGGTGGGAGGTCACGATCGTCGTGCCCAGCCGCTGGCGCTCGCGAGTACTCGCGGCGCGCGTCATGACCCCGCAGGCCCTCGCGGGCATGGAGGACTCGCTGCGCCCCACTGCTGGTCGCCCTGCGGGCCGCCCGCAGCGGCACCTCTACCTGACCAGGTGCCGCTCGCTGTGCGCCCGCACGCGCCCCGACGTGGCCTTCGTGGAGGCCGAGCCGTACTCGCTCGCGGCGACGCAGTGGGGCCGCGCGTTCGTCGGGCTCGGCATCCCGTTCGGCGTGCAGTGCTACGAGAACATCGACCGGGACCTGCCTCTGCCCGTGCGCTGGCTGCGCTCGCGTGTGCTGCGCAACGCCGCCTTCGTGGCCGCCCGCTCGGACAGCGCCGCGCGGCTGGCGCGCGCGTGGGGCGCGAGGGGAGAGGTCGGGCTCGCGCCGCCAGCCGTTCCGGCGTGGGAGACGGCTCCCACGCCGGCGGAGCGACCCTTCACCGTCGGCTACGCGGGCCGGCTGGTCGAGAGCAAGGGGCTGCTCGACCTGCTCGCGGCGGTGCGGCGGCTGCAGGCGCCGGTGGAGCTGCTGCTGATCGGCGACGGCGAGCTGCGCGCGCAGCTCGAGGGCCAGCCGATTCCCGGCTCGCGCGTGCGCGTGCTCGACGGCCTCGGGCACGAGCGGATGGCCGCGGGGTACGCACAGCTCGACGTGCTGGTGCTGCCCTCCCACACCACGCCGACGTGGAAGGAGCAGTTCGGTCGGGTGATCGTCGAGGCGCTGTGGTGCGGCGTTCCCGTCGTCGGCTCGGACTCGGGCGAGATTCCCTGGCTGATCGAGCTGACCGGGGGAGGACTCGTGTTCCCCGAGGGCGACGACGCCGCGCTCGCCGCGGCGCTGACCGAGCTGCGAGGCGCTCCAGAGCTTCGCGCGCAGCTGGCCGGCGCGGGCCGGGCGGCGGTCGAGCGGCTGTTCTCGGTGCCCGCCGCGACCGACGCCCTCGAGCGGCTGCTCCTACACGCGTCCACGCCCGCGAGCGCGCCGCGCTGAACCGGCGTCTGGGCGCGCTCGCGTCTGTCGCTCGATGCCGCTGCCAGTGCGAGGGTCGGTGCCGCTGCCAGTGTTGGTGTCGGCGTCGGCGTCGGCGCCCAGGGCGCGGTACAGCTCGTGGTGCTTGGCGACCATCTCCTCCCAGGTGAACCCGAGCGCCGACTCGCGTGCGGCGCGCCCGAGGCGCGTCCGCAGCGCCGGATCGGCGGCGAGCCGCCCGAGCCGCTCGGCGATCACCGCCGGGTCCGCCGTGATCAGGAAGCCGTTCTCCCCGTCGCGATCAGCTCGCGCACGCCGTTCACGGGCGTGGCCAGGATCGGCAGGCCGCTCGCCGCCGCCTCGAAGGTGACCAGCGAGAACGTCTCGTAGCTCGAGGGCAGCACGAACGCGTCGGCCAGCTCGTAGACCACCTGGATGTCGCGCACCACCCCCAGCCAGTGCACAGCCTCCGCCCACGCCGAGCGAGTCGGCCAGCTCCTGGTAGCTGCGCACGTGTCCGCGTCCGGCCACGAGCAGATCCCAGTCGGGCGCCCGCGCGAGCGCTCTCGATCACCCGGCGCAGGCCCTTGTGCTCCCACTCGCGCCGACGAACGCGACCACCAGCCGCTCCGGCGGCATCCCGAGCTCGACGCGCAGCGCACGGGCCTCGCCGCTCGCGTACGCCTGGCGCGAAGGCCTCGGTGTCGACGCCGTTGTGAATCGTGAGGACCCGGTCCGCGGCTCGGGAAAGTGCTCGCGCATCTCCGCGGCGACGCCCTCGGAGACGCACACGAACGCGGCCGGGCGGTTGGCCCGAAAGCACAGCCGCTCGCCGACGCGCTTCAACAAGCCCACGGCGTCGACGTACCGCGGAAGCAGCCTGCCGGTACGGTTGGGCTGCGCCCGGTGGACCTGGTGGCAGTAGTGGACCGCGATCGTGTCGACGCGATTCGAGCACGATCGCGCCGGTCGCCTGCACCAGCCCTCGCCGCCGTCTCCGGACCGCCAGCGAGCCGGCGAGCACGAACCACGGATAGGCGAGGAGGAAGGGGCGGCTCGGGCCGCGCACGCGGTGGAAGCTCACGCCCGCCGTCGGCCGGCAGCTCGCACGTGCGAGCGATCACCGTGACCTCGTGACCCAGCCGCTCGCAGCCCGAGCGCGAGCTCCGCGAGCTGGCGCTCCATCCCGCCCACCGAGCCGATGTCGTGCGCGACGATCGTCACCTCGCACGGAGCGCGGGACCGACCGGCAGGCTCGGTGCCGAGACCAGGCTGCACCGACAGCGTAGCGTCGATTCGGTTGACTCGCACGCCGCTCATACGGGTGCCGCGGAGCGCACCTGGCGCTCCCCGACCAGGCGCTCGAGCTGGCCAAAGAACCGCTCGCGCATCGCGACGTCGGTGAAGTCGCGCATGAAGCGCTCCCGGCCGGCCTCGCCCGAGCTCGCGGCGCAGAGCGGGCGAGGCCAGCAGCGGCTCCAGCGCGTCCGCCAGCGCCTGCGGCTCGCCCGAGCGCGCGAGCACGCCGGTCCTGCCGTGCTCGATGAACTCGGCGGGGCCGCCGGAGTCGACCGCGACGACCGCGACGCCCGGGCCATCGCCCTCCAGCAGCACGATCCCGAACGGCTCGCGGATCGGAGGCGTTGACGAGGATGTCCATGCTGCTCGATGTACGGTCCCGCGTCGGGCACCTGGCCGGTCATCGTGACGGCGTCGGCGAGTCCCAGGCGGCTCGACCAGCGGCGGCAGCGAGCCGGCGTACTCGGGGGAGAGGCCGTAGGCGTCGCCGCCGACGATCACCGTGTGCATGCGGTGCCCGCGCTCGCGCAGCAGCGCCTGGGCGCCGAGCAGCCGGTCCTGGCCCTTCCACGGCTGCAGGCGCCCGACCAGACCCGACGACGGGCGTCCCGGCGGCAGCTCCAGGGCCGTACTCGCGGCGCCGGCGACGCGCGCGTCAGCGACGTCAGCGCCAACGACACCTGCGTCAGCGACGGGTGCACCGGCGGCGACGACGAACGTGGGCCGCGCGGGCAACAGCCGCGCCTGCGCTCGGGCGGCGGCATTCGAGTAGCAGCCGATCGCCCGACGCGGGCAGCGCGGTCGCGCAGCGATCGATCCAGTCACCCGTCGGGATCCCCTGCTGCCACCAGAGGACGCGGTCGGCCATGCCCGCGAGCATGGCCGCCGGCGCGCCGTACAGCTGCGTCTTGGCCGCCCAGTTGAGGATCAGATCGGGTTGGCGGCGGCGGAAGATCCGCGCGAGCCGCGACGACGGTCGCGATCCAGCGGTGGGGCTGGCGCAGGCGCCCGGCGGGGATCACCTCGACGCGAAAGCCGGCGTCGCGCAGCTCCGCCGGCCACGGCCCCGGCTCGAAGAACACGAGCTCGAGCTCGTGGCCGCTTTCGTGCGCCCCGTCGAGCACCGTCTGCAGCATCGCCTCGGCGCCGCCGAGGCGCTGGCCCCACGGCAGCGTGACCAGGATGCGCATGAAGCGCCCCTCGCCATCGACCAACCGGTATCGCAGCCGTCCTCCACAAGCACAGTCGGAGGGTACTCAAGAGCCGGGTCCCGGGGCCAATCGAAGAGCTGGTCGTGAGGCATCGAGCACCTGCAACTCGCCCCCCAACATTTTCACATCTCTCTCCGCCGCCGGGGGATAGGTTGCTCGCACCGGCTGGGGATACGTTGCGTCGCGCTCGGCCTGTGGATCGACTGTGAGCCCACGATGAATCGCTTATCCACTTCTTCACCATCAGCCGGGTCCACCGAGTTCACCCGCAGTCAGTCATCTGCTGCCTTGCCCCTCCCTCAGGCCGGCCCTGCCAGCCTCGCCCACGGCCTGTTATCCACTCCTTCACCATCAGCCGTGGTCACTGAGCTCACCCACGGTCAGGCCTCGGTCGCCGGACCTGCCGGTCTCACCCACGACCACCTATCCCCCGCCTCGCCAGCCACCTCTGTCAGCCTCGCCCACGACTACCTGCTGGTGATGCGCGGCGCCGAGCGCACGTTCGCCGCGATCGCCGACCTCTACCCTCAGGCGCCGATCTTCACCCTGCTCTACGACGAGCAGGGCACCGACGAGCGCTTCGCGGGCCGCTCGATCACCACCTCGCCGCTGCAGCGCCTGGGCGTCGGCCAGTCCAACTTCAGGCGCCTGCTGCCGCTCTACCCGCTGGCCGTCGAGCGGCTGAAGCCGCCGGCGTCGGACGTGGTGCTCAGCAGCAGCAGCGCCTTCGCGCACGGCGTGCGCGCGCCCGAGGGCGCGGTGCACATCTGCTACTGCTACACGCCGTTTCGCTATGCGTGGGACGAGCAGGACTGCGCCCTCGACGAGGTCTCGCCCGCGCTGCGCCCGCTGCTGCGCCGGCAGCTGCGCCGCATACGCAGGTGGGATCTCGCCGCCAGCCGCCGGGTCGACGCCTACATCGCGATCTCCGAGCTCAGCTCGCGAGCGGATCAAGCGCTGCTACGGCCGCGACGCCGCGGTCATCCACCCGCCGGTGGAGACCCACCGCTTCGCGCCGGGCGAGCCCGGCGACTCGCTGCTGGTCGTCTCCGAGCTCGTGCGCCACAAGCGCGTGCACGTCGCGCTGGAGGCGGCCCGCCGCGCGCGCATCGCCGATCCGCGTGGTCGGCAGCGGACCCGACCACGCCGCCCTCGCCAGGCCTACCCCGAGGCCGAGTTCCTCGGGCGCGCCGGCGACGAGGAGCTCGTCGAGCTGTACGCGAGCGCCCGCGCGGTGGTCGTGCCGAGCATCGAGGAGTTCGGCATCACCGCGGTCGAGGCCCAGGCGGCCGGACGGCCGGTGATCGCCGCCGCCGCGGGCGGAGCGCTGGAGACGGTGCTCGACGGGCAGACCGGGCGGCTGGCGATGCCCGACGACGTCGAGTCCTTCGCGCGGGCGATCGGCGAGCTCGACGAGCTCGACTTCGACCCCGCCACGCGCGGTGCAGCAACGCCGAGCGCTTCTCGGTCGCAGCCTTCCAGCGCCGCCTCTCCGCCCACGTGACCGAGGCCGTCCAGCGCAGAGGCGAGCCCTCCTCACGCGAAGATACGAAGGTACGCTCGATCTCGACCGCCCTGACCCGGGTGGGTCGCTCTCGCGCGGCGAGAGCATACGAAGTTGAAGCCGGCGAGCCCCGCAGCCGAGCCGCGGTCTAGGCACAGTACGTTTTGACTTAACGTCCGGGTGCCGGACTATGGGCCTATCTCGGTAGGAACGTGCTTCTCGGGCGGCCGAGGGTCGAGCGAGGCGCGGACGCAAGGCAGATCAGCCCGATACGTCGGAGGGGGTCACGGTGGTCACGGGCAGACCCGTGCCCGACACCTTGCTCGGAAGGTCGAGCTTCAACCATCGCGACAGTCGTGTGGGCAGCGTTGAGATGATCACCTCGTCGAAGCCGTACCGGTTGATCGCATCATGCGCCGCCGCGCCCGGGTCGGGGGCACCCACGATTCCCTCGACCGGGGCCCCGGCGGCCTCGCTCAGCAGGGGCAGGGCGTGATCTATCACGGCGTTGGCCTCGCCGGAGCCCTGGTCCTCGGGGTCGACGATCTTGTGCAGGCCGTGGGTTGCGTTTGGGACGAGCAGCGTGAACGTGCACGGTCCACGTTGCGCTCGCTCTCGCACGGCGTCGAGCAGAGGTTGTGTGGCGGCAGTCTTGTGGGCCACCACAAGTACTCGGATGGGGGTCTCGGATGACTCCACGGTCGGGAACTCCCTTCTCGGTAGTTGGTTCTGATGATCGCACTTGCGCGCTCGCGTCTGGGACGCCGGACCGAGCGTTGTGATCCTCCTCAAAGGGCCAGCCGGTCCTCGTCCATTGCGCTCGCCTGCCGCGTGTCGTCCCTCATGCTCGCTTCGCTCCTGGGAGCGGTCATCGCGACAGGCTACGTGTCACAGTCGTTGGCCTGCACCGCGAGGGCGACCAACCTGTGGACTGGCCGTGGGGTTAGAATCGCTCGCGATGCCGGAGCACGAGCCCGGGTATGTGTTGGACCCTAACTGGGAGCACGAGCGACGTCGCTTGGCGTTGCTGGAGCAGGTTTGGGACGGGTTGTCGACGGCGCGCCTCGCGGCGCTCGGAGTCGCGCCTGGTGCGCGCTGCCTAGAGATCGGCGGAGGAGGCGGTTCGATCGCGCGTTGGCTGTGTCAGGAGGTTGGTGAGGCCGGTCACGTGACGGCCGTGGACCTGGACACGCGCTGGCTTGATCAACTCGCGGAGCCGAACCTGACCGTCGTGCAGCACGATCTCACCGAAACCGAGGCCCCATTTGAGGCCGCTTCGTTCGATTTCATCCACGCACGGGCAGTGTTCGAGCACATCGCCGCACGCGATGCTGTGCTCGAAGGCGTGTGCCTCTGGCTGGCTCCTGGGGGATGGCTAAGCGTCAGCGACTGCGTGTCGTTCAGCGTCGAGTCCACGCCCAATCCGGTCTATGGGACGGCGATGCGGGCATGGGTCGAGAGCCTCCGCAAGACCGGCACCGACTATGAGTGGGGCCGTTGCTTGCCTGCGCATCTGCAGCGCCAGGGGCTCGAGGCGATCGGCGGCGAGGCACACGTGGCGGTGCTTCGCGGCGGCTCGCCGGTCGCTGAGTTCTGGAGCCTGGGCCTGGAGCTCCTACGCCCGAGGATCACTGAAATGCAGCTTGCCACCGGCGAGGAGATCGATGGAGCCCGTACACTGCTGGCCGACCCAGAGTTCTGGGATCTCTCTCCGGCGTTCGTGGCAGCTTGGGGCCGAAGGGCAGCCTCGTAAAGGCGCCCGCGCAACGGCGGTTGCAGGCCGGATTCTTGCCCCGTGCCATCTGACCCAGCCAGACTGGCCTGCCACAGTCACGCCTGGCGACCCGTCTCTCGAGCACCTGCATTCTCACATTGAAGGAGCTGTCCGCATGGCTGAGCTGACTGAGCAGACCACCGGCGCGCGCAGGAAGGGCCGTCGGTCGATCTCCTACAGCCCACGGCGTCCGAGCACGTGCGGGACGGTGCGCAGCAGGATCTTGAGGTCCTTCCAGAGCGACCAGTCGGTGATGTAGAGGTAATCGATCGCCACCATCTGGCCGAGCGAAGCCCGCGCGGGCCCGAGGATCTGCCAGGGGCCGGTCATCCCCGGCATCAGCTCAAGGCGCCGGCGGTGGCGCCCCGCGATGCGCTCGTCCTCCTCGACCACCAGCGGGCGAGGGCCGACGAGGCTCATCTCGCCTTTGAGGATGTTCAGCAGCTGGGGCAGCTCGTCCAGCGCGCTGCGGCGCAGCCGCCGCCCGACGCGGGTCACGCGCGGGTCCTCGGCGATCTTGAAGAGGCCCCCGCGCGCCTCGTTGCGTACGCGTAACGCGTCCTTCATCGCGTCGGCGTCGGGCACCATCGTGCGGAACTTCAGCATCTCAAAGCGCTTCCCGTGGCGGCCGACGCGCAGTTGACGGTAAAGCACGCCACCGCGGCCGTCCAGCTTGATCGCCGCGGCGATAACCAGCAACAGGGGCGCGAGCGCCAGCAGTCCGAGCGCGGCACCAAGCAGGTCGAGCGCGCGCTTGACCCGCATCGCCGAGCGCGTGAGGTCGAAGCGCCCGACACCCGTTACCGTCGCTCTGCGCTGCTCGCCATCCTCCTCGAGCGTCAGGTCGGCCAACCCGCGCACCTCGCCCACAACGACGGCCGGGCCGCCCCATCCTGGAGCGGCCCGGCCGGTGATGCATCCTTCGTCGGGTCCCATGCGACCGCCGCGACGGCTTTCGATTGGACCCATCTACTCCTTAGCCAGTACTAGAACGCGATTTTTTCGCGTCCTTCGCGAGCGATGTCCAGCACGCTCAGTTTCGGGTTTTCGTTGGTCGGATCACCGAGGTAGTCGAGCCCGTTGGCGGCTTCCTGTCCGCCTTCGACTCCGCTGCTGAGCTCGTACCCGAGGTAGTCGTAGACCGTCCTGGCCTCCGCTTCGGTCGGGGGTTCTGCAACCGACGTTTCTTTTGTGAACGCCGAGTATTTGGTCAGTGCCAGATCGAAGGTCAGGTAGCAAATGTCATAGTTGCTACCAGGCTGGACCTTGGCGACTGTGACTTCGTTCCACAGTTCGGTCGTCGACGGCGGCGGGAATTTCTTTTTCCCGTTTGTGTACAGCGTTTCGCCACAGTTGGCGTTGGCTCCCACTTCCACGTCCCCGTTGGTCGCGGGGTCGCTGTAGCCTTCCTTGTGGTCTTCGACCTCGGCCCAGAACTGAGTGGTGCTCGGTCCGTGCAAGGGCGGCGTGAACTGGTGTTTGCTGCGCGCGTCCGCAACGTTGGCGTAGCCGATGCTGCCGGGCGTTTCTTCGACCTTCGTGACAACACCTCCGCCACCGTTGCCCCGCTTCACTTCGTCTGTGCTCTGGTTCGGCCAGACCGTGTTGTTGGCCGGTTCGGCGAGAGTTTTCCAGAAAACTCCCGATTCAACTTCCTTCTTGAAGATGACACCGAGGTATTTCATGAATGCGTCCGTCGTGCCCGATCCATCTTCACGCACCACGCGCGTGATGTGGCTTTTCTTGGCCAGTTTTTCGCATTCGGTCGAGCCCTTGAGCACGGCTTTGTTTAGGATCTTGCTCCATTCGAGATCGGTACCCTGGAAGACCTTCTCCACGGTCGAATCTTTCAACGCGATACGACCGGGGACCGGGCCACCTTCGACCTTGGTGCAGCCGGCGGGCAGGTGAATCAGGATCGCGATGGCGGGCTGAGCGACCGGGATCGTCAGAAGCGTCCCCGCAGCACCGTGTTTCGTGATTTCTGCGGTCTGAGTTGCGTTCGGCGCGATCTCCGAGCCGATGAACGCATTTTCCGGACCGAACCTGATTTCACCGCCTGCTTTCGTTTCGACGCCCCACGATTCCAGGCCCACGCCGCTGCCGGTCGAGGTGTACGTCACCGCCGGTTTGCCTTTCGAGCCCTGCGTTCCGTTGCACGCGAGCGGGTTGGCCGACGTGTTGAACTTCTTGTTCCAGACTTCGATCTGCAGGAGCTTCTGTGCAGACGAGCCTTTGCCGTGAATGGGCCCGCCTTCACACTGCACGAGCGAGGCGCTCGCGGCACCCGGCACCGCGAGGGCGACCACCGTGGCCGCCGAGAGGATGCACGCCGGAACAAGGCGGCGCGCGGATCGTGACGTCATTGCCAGACTACCTCCTGTAAGGGTATATGGTCGTGCTGGGGAATGTCCGCTCCCCCGCACGCCAAACCATCGCAGTCGGCAGGCTCCGCGACGTTACGATCCTGGTTTTTTACACTCGCTCCTTTTCACCAATAGTTTACCCGATAGCCACACGAAGTTCACCTCGGGTTGGCGAGCTCTTCACAGTGCGCCACACTCCGAGCGGAGAGATCCACGCAGGCCGCTCCACCCTGGCGAGGGACCCGGCAGCAGCGTGATCTATGCACAATCAGTGGTGCGGGCCTTCGTCAGCGGCGCTTCTTCTTGGCCTTGGCCGCCGTGTGCAGCGTCACCGTGGTCTGCGTAGTGTGTGCCGCGCCCTGCGAGTCGTGGGCAACGACCGTGACCAGCGCATGCAAGACGTGCGAGTGACTCAACAGCGACCTGGCCTCGGAGGAGAGGTGCAGCGTCACGACCACATCCTGACCACCCGCGACAGTGAACGAGCCGCTTGCGAGCGTCAGGACCGCCTTCTTCTTGTGCGGGCCCGCGCTCACAGCGCTGAGCGTGCGCAGCGTCACGGTGCCGCCCACGCAGCCGCTCTGACCGAGGCACTCGACCTTGAGCGGGAGCGCACCGGACGAACTCGCCGTCAACGAGGTGGTGGGCAGGATCAAATTGTAGGAGAGCGGACCAGGACCAGGACCAGGACCAGGACTGGGACCGGGGCCGGGACCAGGACCGGGGCCGGGACCAGGGCCGGTTTCTGGCCGGTTGACGGTGATCGAGTGGGTGACTTCGGACTTCAGTTTGTTCTGGTCGTACACGGTCAGGGTCACCGTGTACACCCCGGTCTGCGTATAGGCGTGGTTCGCGGTGGCCGCCTTGCTCCTGGCCGTTTCGGGAGTCCCGTCGCCGAAGTTCCACACGTATTCCAAGGGCGTCGCGCCTTCGGGATCTGTGGAGAGGCTTTCGAAAGTGGCCGCTTCGCCCACGTTGACGGCTGCGGGCCCGCTGAACTGCGCTTTCGGCGGCTGCCTGCCGACGTTGATCTTGCGGGTCACCACGATCGTCGGAGTCTTAAGCTGGCCTGCCTGGTAGACGGCCTGTTCGGAGGCCGCGAGATCGTCGCTGTAGATCGTCTCGGTGACCGTGTACTTGCCTTCGGCGGCGTACTTGTGCGGCTTCGAGGCGGTCGTCTGGTACTCGTCTTCGGACACGGTTTCTTCCGACCCGTCACCGAAGTTCCATACGACCTTCACAGCATCAGCCTGTTTCAGAGTCGAGGAGAACGTCACTTCGCTGTTCGGTTTCACCGATTCTTCGCCCTTGACTTCGAGGCCGCTCACCTTCGCGACGGGAGCAGTCGCTTCCGCCGGGGGACATCCTGTGCCCCCTGGACCAAACTCGACCACGGCGTCGAAGAAGGGACCGGGCAGCGGTTCCAGCCGGACAATTGTTTCATATTCTTCTTTTTCTTCGTTCCAGATTTCTTCTTCTTCTTCGGTCTGTCGAAGCAGGAATTCCGGGGCCAGTGTGAACACCTTGCCTTCCGAGCCGGCAGCCACGCTGATGAAACGTTCCCCAAAATTGTAGGGCGTGAGGACGCACTGGTCATTTTCGCCGTGGGGCTCCTGGCCGCCGGTCCATCCGATCAACGAGCCGTCGGCGCCCGAGAGCGCAGTCAGGCCGGCGTAGGCTTCCCCTTTGCCAAACTCTTCGTTTGTGACCCCTTCGTTGGCCCCGTAGATCGTCCCTTCGGGCGACGCCGTCAGCCGGCCGCCGTCGGGGGCGCTGTCCACTCCCCCCTCGATCGCGTGACCCGCGGGGTTTTCCGAGAGGGGCAGTGGCGTGGGGGACGCAGAGGACGTGAAGTCGTAGGGTATTTCGGTAAGGCCGTCGAAGCCGACGTATATGTGCTCCGTGCCCGAGACCGAGACCACGATCGGAGAGTGGGGTTTGGGCGTAAAGCCCTGGATGTTTTTTTCTTTGAGCTTGTTGGATTTGTCTTCGTACTGATCACCCAAGATGCCTGCGGAGTTGATCCGCTGCAGCACGTAGTGGTCCGTTGCACTGGAGATGCTGTCTTCCTTGCTTCCGCTCTTGTCGACGTGTGCGAGGACGATCACTTCGCCGCTGGCCGGATCGACGGTGATACCGTGCGGTTCCAGCAGTGCCTGCCCCGCTTTTTCGGACTGCGAGCCAAGTTCGGTGGGGCCGGTGAGAACGCCGGTTTCTTTCGGATTGGGTTCTTTCGTGCCGGGCGCCGCCACGAGTTTTGCTCCCGTTTCCGTTTTTGTCGAGAACGCGTAGAGCGTCGAAGCCACGGGCAGATCGATATTGCCAGGCCCCCCGCTGTCCACTTTGAGCTTCTTTTCGCGGAGGTCCACGGCCAGCAGGTAGACGATGCCCTCGCTGGGATCGACCGCGAGCCCCTCGATAGCCGGTTCCGCTTCCCCTTCTTCGCCGACTGCGACCTTGGGATACGTTTCCTGGAATTCCACCGACGCGCTGAGGGAGTAAGTGCCGGAGGATTCCGTGAACTTCTGTAGACGGTAGAAGCGTTCGGTCCCGGTCCGTTTCCTCGGTTCGTCGAGCACGAAGACGCTGTTGCCTTCGCTCGGGTCCACGCCTAGCGCGTCGGTTCGCAGTTCGTCGAGCTTGTCCGTGGCGCCAACGCTTTCTTTGCCCCCAATGTTGCCGGTTTCGCCGAACCGGGTCAGTTCGCCGTAACCCTTGGCTTCCGCGGCGCGCACGGTGCTCGGCAGCAGGGCCGAGGCAACAACCGCGAGCAGGCAGGTCGCCGTCGCGAGGGCGAGGGTCAGTCTCACACGGGGACTCTGGGCGTGGGGGGCGTGGGGCATCTGGCTCCGATCTCGTGTTTCACAAAAGCTCGCGCATCGCGGTGCCGATTGTGTTGCGAACTGGTGAAGATCGGCTCGTCAGACCGCGAAAGACCGGCTGTCACGGCTGCCTGCGACCAGCGCCCGCCCTACGCTAGCCCAGCTCGACCGTGCCAACATGTTGCGAATTGGTGAAGATCGGGTGTCCTCGAACCAGTGAAGAACTGCTCAAGACCGCCTGCGACCGTCACCCATCCGCCGCTGGGCCCGCATCGTCGAGAGCGTGGCCGGCGCGACACGCAGCTCGCGCCGGTCGCGGCGGGGCCGTCGGCGCACCCCCGCCCCCGCGAACGCCGCCAGGATCACGACCCCAAGGACGTAGACGGGCGAGGGCTCGTGTTCAGGCGCGCTGTAGGCGAAAGCCTCGTTGCTGACCGACTCGGGGGCCTCCTCGCGCTCCTCTTCGTGTTCGGCGACCTCGACCGGCGAGGTGACCGCCGAGGTGCCCGTCGGGGGCGTCGGGCGAGCGGGCGTGGGAACGGGCGGGGGCACGAACGCGAGCACCGGGGCGGACAGCGCGACCAGCGGGACGAACGGTGGCGGCGGCGGCTTGAGGGGAACCGGGCGAACCACGACCGGGGGAACCACCGGCGGTGGTTCTGGCGGCAGCGGCACCGGCGGGGGTGTCGAGGCGGGCGCGGGGGTGGGCGCCGGGGCCGGCGGTGGCGGCACGGGCGCCGAGACGACTTGCTGCTGGCTCGCGACCCCTTTCAACGGCTGGGTCCCACAGGGGCGGCGGACGCTGCCGGCCTGCACCGTGACCGCGAGCGAGGAGGAGAGGCCGCCGGCTGAGATCGTGACGACCGTCGTGCCCGCGTTGTAGGCACAGAACAGGCCAGATTTGGGGTCGGGGATCGGTTTTTCGTTCGAACCCAGTAGCACCGTCGTCTGGGGTTCGGGGGAGGCGAGGTTGGGCTCGACGAATTCGCCGATGTCGGGGTTGGAGGAGCTGAATTCGTATTCGACGGGGATGGCGCTCGCGCAGGCGCCGCCGATGCAGTTCGCGGGGATCGGGATGTACTGCGCCGCTTCGTTGCTGTTGACGCCCCGCTGGGACTTCCCGCCCGCCCGGGGGCGGCGGGCGAGGGCGTCGAACAGCGCCGCGTGGCTGCGGCGCAGCAAGACCCCGCCTTTGGCTTCGAGCGCCAGTTCGCCGATGTTCGGGATCAGCCGCGCTTTGACGGGGGCCACGTTGTTCGGTTTGCGCGCACTCGGAGCGGCGTCCACTTCCGCGAGCAGGAAGCCCATCTGACCGAGGAAGTCCTGTTCTTCGGCGTGGACGGCCGCGACGTAGCCGAGCGTGCCCGAGCCGAAGGTCTGTACCACCGAGCTGCCCCGCAGCGGCTGCTCGATGTTCTGTTCGGGCGCGTCGTAGAAGTAGGCCGAGGCCCCGCCACCGATGAGCGTTTCCGCGACCGCCTGCGCGGCCGGATCGCCCGCGGCGATCTGCGCGTTCAGGTCGGCGCTGCCGAGCACGATCGCCGGCTCCGGTTCCGGGCTTTCACCTGCGCCCCTGTGTTCCTTCGCGTCGGCGAGCTGCGCCGCCAGCCACTGCAGCTGCGCTTCGCCCACGTCGGTCGAGTCGTCGAGCACGATCACGCGCACGGCGCCAGCCGGGCCGGTCGATTCCAGCGCGTAGTAGCCCGCAGCCAGGCCGGTCGATTCCAGCGCGTTGTAGCCCGGGCAGGGTTCGCCGGGACCGGCGCCGGTCGGTTGCAGCCCGGCCACCGGCGCGCCGTCGCCGAAGGGCTCGGGAAAGCCGGCCGCGAAAGCTTCCTTGAACTTGCACTCGCTGCCGGGGCCGCGATCGCTGGGGGAGACCGCCGGGAAGGCCGGCAGCGAGCTCGAGAGCAGTTCGGCGTAGCGCGCGAACTCGCGCGCGTACGGCACGGCATAGAGGCCGTGCCCTTCGCCGCTGGTCACCCGCGGCCCGGTGTACAGGAACGCCCGCACGCCGGAGATCTGCCGGGCCTGTTCGAGCGCCGAGGAGAGCCACACGTCGGGGCCGAGGCGCGCGTTGGCGCGAGCGGCGCAGGGCGCCTGGCACTGCGCGCCGCCGGCGACGGCGAACGTGGCTTCGGTGGATTGCGTCGGCACCGGCGCCGTGGCGAAGCCCGGGGGCGTGACCCCGTCGGCCGGGTAGCGATCGACGTCGGCCGTGTCGAGCCGCCCGTTGCCGCCTTCCTCGACGACCCCGCCCACGGCCCAGCCCTGCGCGCCCGTGGGATCGATCAGGACCGCGGAGGTCGGGTCCGGCTGGTAGACCATGTCGTAGGATTTGTATTCGCCGAGCGGGTCGCGGACGTCGTTGCGTTCGTGCTCCTCGTCGCTCCAGCCCGCGGCGGTCTGGCGGATGACGTAGCCCGTGGCCAGCGGGTAGGGTTTGATCAGGTTCGGGGGAAAGCCCGCCGGTGGAGGCCGTTCGTCTTCGAGCTGAATCGTCGGCGGGACGCCGCCGGAGCCGACCGCCCGCAGCGCGCCGCCTTCGCGGAACAGGGCCAGCGAGCCGGGTGCTTCCCCGCCCGGGTAGGGCGGCGTCGGGAGCCACGGCGCTGCTGAGGATTCGCGCTCCAGGATCAGCGGAGCTTCGGAGTACCCGCCCGGAGTCGCCGAGACGGCCGCGCCGCCGTCGGGCAGGCCGGCGACCGCCCACGGCACGTTGCGCCCGAGAGCCTGCGCGGCGCCCTGGTCGACGTGCCAGCCCGAGCCGTCGTTGACGAGCAGCCCGCCCGTGTAGTGGTCGCCTTCGGTGCTGTTTCGAGGTGGATCTGACGGTAGGCCACGATCGCCTCCGAGCCGGCGAAGGCGATCGAGGTGAAGCTGGCGCCGGCGACTTCCGGCCGGCAGTTCTTCCTGGGTCCACGTCTTGCCGTAACGCAGCAGCACCCCCTGCTGGCCGACCGCGTAACCGCGGCTGGGATCGTTGGGGTCGAAGGCGATCCCGAGCAGGTTGCCGCGGAAGTTCACCGGCGTGGCGGGGTCCGGTTCCCACAGCCCGGTTTCGCCCCGCCACAGCCACATCTGGCCGAGTTCTCCCACCGCGTAGGCGCGGTTGGGGGTGGGCCAGGCGACCGCGCGCAGCCGCGGCGTTTCCACCCGTCCACCGGCCCCGAACAGGCTTTCGGGCTGCCAGCCCTCGCCCGGCTCGTAGCGCGCCACCTCGCCCTGGTCGCCGACCGCGAGGGCCTCGCTGGAGAGCGCCCCGACGGGCGCCCCGGGCTGTGGCGCGATCGCCGTCAGCGCGTGACGGAAGGGCACCGGGTAGGGCGTCAGGCGGTCGGGTGCGGGGTCCAGGGTCAGGTGGACGGGCAGCGCCGAGTTGCCCAGCCACCCCTCGCGCGGGTTGGAGAACGCGGCGCCGAGCGTGCCGCCGACGTCCTCGGGCGCTTCCGATCCGCCGAGGGCGAGCACGGGTTTGAATTCCGTGCCTTCCAGGCGCAGGCTCACGCCTTCGCCCAGGCCCGTGATGACACGTTCGCCGAACGGTGTCGCAGAGGAGGCGTTCGCCCAGGCGAAGCTCCGCGAGGGACCGGTCGGCAGCGATTCTTCGGGGAGCGTGTGGGTGCAGGCGGGAGCCGGCGAGGAGACGTTGCACCAGCTCGCGAGCACTGCGCCGCTGTCGGCACCGCTTTCCGCAGGCTTGAAGAACATCGTGAGCTGTACGTGCGCGTCCGTGCGTTCGCCGTCGATCCACACGCCTTCGTCGGTCGCAGTGAGGATCTGCGCCTGGGTGGTGGGCGGCTCGCCGGTGCCGGGGACCGTGAACGGCTCTTCGGCGCCGACTGTCTTGACCTGCAGGGGAGCCCCGGCAGCCAGGCCCGGCGCGGGCGCGACGGGCTGCCAGCTCGCGGGTTCCCCGCCCGTGCCGAGGTGGCGGCGAAACAGCGCCACGGTGGGCGACCCCGAGGAGAGCTGGGCCAGCAGCCACACCGCGTGCGGGCTGGCCGCGATCGCGAGCACACGAAAGCCGCCTTTTTCTTCGCTGGCCTTGGGGACTTCGATCGGCTCGGAGGACCACCGGTGGCCGTCCCAGTGCAGAACCTGGTTCTCGACGTTCAAGCCTTCGCTGACGGGCACGACGAGCGCCCCAGCTATCCCGCCGGCTTCTTCCAGTGCGGCCACCAACGGGGCACGCGCGGTGCTGAAGAGCTTCTCCCCACTCTTCAGCAGCGGTTCTTCGCCTGCCCCGAGTTCTTCTCCTTCGGTCCGTACCGGCGCCGTCTCCTCGAAGGCGCCGCCGGGGTTGCGCACCAGCGCAACCCCGTGCCCGGCGACGGTTCCCAGCAGCACTCCGGCACCGCCAGGGGTCATCTCCCCCATCAGCGGGCTGCGGTCCGGTTCGAATCCGAGCAGCGGCTGCCCCGCCGCATCGAGCGGGCCGGGAGCCAGGGACCAGCCGCCTTCGGTGGTGTAGCGGACGATCCCCCAGGTGTTCGAGGCGACCGTCCCGACTTCGCCGATGCCCCAGGTCTCGCCGGGGGCCTCCGCGGGAGAGGAGCCGATCATGGTGACCTCGCGTGCGGGCACCGAGTCGTCGGTCTGGGCCGTGGGTTCGCCCGCGCTCGTCGCTCCGACGGCGCGGGAGATCACGCCCGATCCGTCGAAGGCGCCGGTCAGGGCGAGCGCCAGCAGCGCCGCGAGCAGGAGCGTGCCCACGGGCAGCACCGGCCGGGGAACCCGGCGTCCGGCAACGCGCGGGCGTCTCACCAGAGCGGTCCCAGACCTGCGAACGAAGTTGTGTGCGGGAGCGCCACCAGGCCGGTGCTCACGGTGTTCGTCGCCCCGGCCGCCGCGGAGACGGTGGGCAGCGGCGCGAGCGCGTGGCTCTGCAGAGCCAGCTTGGTCGGCCAGAGGCTACGGTCCAGACGCAACAGGAGCGTGCGGTTGCCCGCCGCCAGGGTGCGCATCGGGGTGCTCGCGACCAGGCGCTTGCGGCGCTTGGCGAGCAGGCGCACGCGCGCCCGCACCGCGAGGTGGAAGCGCAGTTCGAGCGTGCTGCCGTGGACGAGCCGGCTGCGAATGTCCGAGAACAGCGGGACCGCGACCCTCGATTCGCTCGTCGCCGGGGGCAGCGCGATGCGGGTGCCGTAGGGAGGGGGCCCTTCGGTCAGCCCGGAGTCGTCTTCCGGCGGCGCGTCTGGGACCACCGCCGGGATGCCGGCGTCCGGCGGGCGGTAGGTGATCAGGCTCGGAGAAGGCCGGGTCGGTGTCTTCGGGCAGGCGCCGTTCGTCCGGCGGCGCGAGGTGGAAGAGCCACCCCTGGCTCGTCGCCATCCAGCAGTCCTCGGGAGCGGGGCAGGCGATCTTGCCGGCTGCCCCCTTCGGGCCGATGCCTTCCAGCGTTTCCTGTTCGGAGGGCAGGGTCTGACGTTCGGAGATCATCCCGTCGCTGGCCAGGCGCGCCAGGTGCGCGTACGCCAGCGGTTCTTCGCCGGAGTTCAGGCGGGAGTCGAGGGTCAGCCAGGCGCTTTCGCTTTCCACCGCCCGTTCGGCTTCACTCGGCGGCTGAGCGGCGAGCGAGGCGACCGCTTCGTTGGCCCCGCCACCGTGGGGGCCTTCTTCGGTTTCCGTGGTGAAGGGGTTGTGGCCTTCCGGCTCGGTGGTGGGACCGAGGAGTTGGCTCCACTGGCCCTGGGCGTAGCGCAGGACCGTGACCTGGCCCTGGGTGGACCCTTCCGGCGTCGGGACGACCGGGTCGGCCGCCCCCCACAGCGCCTGTGCGTCGGCGCCGAGGTGCAGGAAGTCGAGCGCCTCGGGGAACTCCCCTTCGGAGTAGAGCGGCACGCCGGGCAGCAGCGAGATGAACCTGGGCTGCACGCCGTTGGGCTCGATCAGGTGCAGGTCCGACGGTTCGGTGGGCAGTTCCGGTTCGCTCAGCAGGTCGCCGTCGTTGAGCCGCACGCTCTCGTACAGCTTGCCGTCGAAGCTGCGCAGGTCCTCCACTGCGTGCCCCTGGGGGTTGGGTTCGGCCGTCAGCGAGTGGCCGTCCCAGTGCAGGTGAAAGGCGCCGACCTGGCCTTCGGGGAGCGGGTCCCCTGCAAACCAGCAGTCTTCCGGACTGAGGCACGCCGCCCCGTGCATCGCCTGGTAGGAGTTCGGCAGGAAGGCGAGCGAGGCGTAGGAGCCCACGACCTGACCGTCGGAGAAGTGGCACAGCGTGTTGTCTTCCAGGGGCGGGGTGCCCTCGATGCTGGCCTGCCCGGGACGTCCGTCGGAGATCGTCCAGAATTCGTCCGGGCCGGCCCAGGCGATGCGCCCGTCGCTCGCCCCGCAGACCGTCGAGAGCTCGTGCCAGGCGACGCCGTTGTACGCCCACACGCCGGGTGGGATCGTCGGCGGGTTGCCGGCGGTGATCAGCAGCCCGCGGTTGGGCGCCCAGAACTCGATGTCGCCGATCTTGCCGAGGCCGATCGGGGTCGCGGCCTGCTGACCGTCGGGGAGCGCGGGCGGCAGCGGCTGTTCAAGGCGCCAGGTCGCCCCGCCGTCGCCTTCGGCGGCGTGGGCGCCCACCGCGAACAGGCCGGCGCCGAGGGCTAGGGCTAGGGTGAGCAGGGCCGGGAGGGCCCGCCAAGTCGGGAAGACGCGCGGGGCCAGCAGGGCGCGCCCAGCCGGGAGAGCCCACGGGGCCAGCAGGGCGCGCGGCACCGGGAGGGCGAGTGGGGCGAGGGCGCGGCGGGGGCTCATCGACGGCGCCTCCCCCCGCCGGCGCGACGGTGGGCCGCCGCTGCTCGTCGCGAGCGCCGCGCCGGTTGGGGCACGCGCACAAACGTCACGGGGACGCTCTGACTCAGAGTCCTGTGGCCGGCCGCGGCAAAGGTGAGGGTCACCGTGGCGGACAGCCCGCCGGGTCGGGAGGCGAGTGCCCGGTAGCTCGGCGCGAGCGTCAGCGCCAGCGTCACGAGCCCCGCTTCGCTCACAGGCTTCACGGCGCCGGCGACGCGGCGGCTCGCCACACTCACGGCCGTCTTGGCCCGCGCGTCGCGCGAGCGACGCCCGCGACGGCGCGCCGCCTGCGAATGTGCCGCAGCCACCTGGACGACGCCCTGCGCACTCGCAAGCAGCGTGCCGCCACCGGGAGCCTCGACCTCGAGCAGCACCGACCCGTCGCGTCGCGAGAGCGCCGTGACGCCGAGCGCCCACAGGGAGCCGAGCGCCGGCCCCGCCGGCGGGCTCGAGATGACCTGCGGCGTGGGCGTCGCGGCGAACTGCAGCCTGGGCACGACGAAGGCGTCGCCGGCCTTGTTGCCATCGCCGTAGACGAGGTTGTCGGCGTTCGAGGAGAACGCCAGGAGGTCGCCGTTCTCGGAGAAGGAGGGCGAGTCGGTGAGGCTCCTCGTGCCGGGCGGGACTTCGGCCGGCTGCCCTTCGTAGCCCTGGGTGACGCGGGTGAGCGTTTCGTCGGCGAGGTCGGCGTCGTACAGTTCGACCACGCCGACCTGCGCGGCCGGAGCGCTCACGAAGGCCGGGGAGCCGAGTGGGAAGACCGTGCGCTCGGTCGAGAAGGCGACCTGGGTGCCGTCGGGGGAGACGCCGAAGTCGACGATCGGCGCCACGCGCGCCGGGTCGCTGAAGTTGCCGCCGGCGAGCTCGGTCAGCCGGCGCAGCGCCTGCGCGCGCGTGAGGCCGTCGCGCATGTCGACCACGTAGAGGTCGCTGGAGGATTCCCCGGTCTTGAATTCTTCGCCGCTCGCGACTTCGCGAGCGTTGGCGATGAACGCGACGGTCGTGCCGTTCGCGGAGAGTCGCGGCAGGTAGTCGTACGCCGTGCCGCCCGTCCAGAGCCCCGCTGCGAGCCCGCCGTTCCCTCCGAGCGTGTCGAACGGCCCCTGGCACGGGTCCGAGAGCGTCGGGGGTTTGGCGAGTTCCGTCTCGCCGCTCGCCGCGCAGAGCGGGTTGGCGGGGTCCGAGCCGCCGGTGACGCGCCGCGTCGGCGCCCGGGGCCCTTCGCCGATCCGCCGCCACAGCGGCTCGGTGTACTGCGGCTGCGTCGCCACGTCGCTCGCAGAGAGAACCTGGGCTTGGGCGCCGATCTGCTGGCCCATCCACGCGACGGTCGAGCCGTCGGCGCTGATCGACGCCCCCGCCCACGCGCTCGGGAATACGGGCGGGGAGCCGCCGGCGTAGAGCGCTCCGTAGAGGGAGGTGCCTTCACTGACCGTGGGCACCGGCTCGGGCTGCCCGGCTTCGTTGAGCGCCGGCCCCCCGCTCACGGGGTCGCGCACGACGCTGACGAGCTGTGTTTCCCTGGTCTGCAGGTCCCGCACCGCGACCTGCAGCGCCGGGGTTTCCGGCGGTTCAGGTTCCGCGGAACCGAGGGGGCGGTGGGGGTTGGCGAGGTTGGAGACCGCGCTCGTCACGAACGCGACGTAGCGCCCGTTGGCGCTCATCGCCGAGCGCCCGGCCGCGAGCGATCCGAGGTGCGTCGCTTCGAAGGTCTGGTTGGAGCCGTAGGCGTAGGTGAGACCCTGCGCGGACCCGTTGACCGCCGAGACCAACGTGAACGCGCACGCCTCGCGCGCTTCTTCGGAGGCTTCCCACTGTCCCGGACAGGGCTGGGAGCTCGGGCGGTCCATGTCGCGCACGTACACGTCCGGCGCGGAGTTGGTGTCGTTCTCTTCGTCCAGGCGCGCGGTCGTGGTGAAGCTCACGTAGCGCCCGTCTTCGCTGATCGAGGGCTCCACCGCGTCGCCTTCGGCCACCACGGCGACTTCGCCGGTGAGCAGGTCGCGCCGGAAGACGCCGGTTCTCCCGCCGAAGGAGCCATCGAACGCGACGTAGCGCCCGTCGCCGGAGATCGCGGCGTCGGCGGCGTAGTCGGCCTGCTGGTCCTGCGGATCGCCGGGGACGGCGCTCGCCGAGGCCAGCGCGATCGGCCCGAACACGTCCGCGGCGGCCGGGGTGCTCCTCACGAGCAGGGCGGGCAGCGCGGCGCACAGCGCCAGCAGCGCGAGAGTGCGCCTAGCGGGAAAGCAGCCCCAGGTGCCCGCAGGACGTAGCGCCTTCGCCAGCCTGTGTGGGCCTGCAGCGCCCGCACGGGGACTCATCGCACGCTCACCAGGCTGGCGCACGACGCCCGTGTTGCCGAGAGCGTCGCGCACGTGGACCACGACCTGGTAGACCCCGCCGCGCGCGTAGCGGTGGCGCAGGCTGGTGCGCCCGCTGGCGAGGGCGCCGTCGCCGAAGCTGACGCTCACCGCGTGCGCGTCGACGCCCGCGTAGGCGTCGCTGACGCGCACGCTCACCGTGCCGCCCTGCACGTGCGATCCTGACGGTCGGCGGGACGCCGTCCACCAGCAGCGTGGAGGGCGGCGAGAGCGTGGCCTGACCGTCGGCGTCGGTGGCGAGCAGCTGCACGCGGTGGCGCCCGGAGCCCAGCCCGCGCGGATCGAGGCGCAGCTGCGAGGCGCCGGCGGGCGTCGGGAGCGGGCGGCCGTCGAGCACCACCTGGTAGCGCAGCGGCCCGTCGGCGCTGGTCGCCGGCAGCCAGGAGACCACGGCCTGCGAGGGCTCGACCCACCCTTTGGGCGCGTTGAGGAGCAGGCCGGCCGGAGGCGCGGTGACCTGCGCGGCCACGATCGCCGCGTTGCCGAACGGCCCCTGGCGGAAGGCGACGAGCCCGTCGCCGAGCCCCGAGCGGCCGACCGCCAGTTCGCCGATTTCGCCGCCGGCGCCGCCGCTGAGCAGCGCGGTCTGCACGGCGCCGCCGGGGAAGTCCTCGCGCACCGCCACCGCGGGGTCGCCCTGCGCGTAGGCGCTCGGCCACGCCGAGACGCCTCCCCCGGCGGGATTCATGACGCTCGCCGAGGAGGGTTCCGAGCCCGCGAACGGCGGCCCTAGCGAGACCGTGCTCGTCAGCCCGTGGTCGTTGCCTTCGATCACGCGCGGCGTGCCGTTCGAGTCGTACAGCAGCCGCAAGCCTTCTTTTTCGTCGATGTCGACGCTCGGCGGCCCGACGCTCGCCGCGGCGCCGCCGGGGACCGCCGAGTCGGCGACGCTCGCGCCGAGGAACTCCGCGCCGCTGGCCGATTCGCCGTCGGGCAGCGTGTTCAGGAAGATGCGCGGCCCCGGCAGCGGCGAGCCGGGGCCGGCACCCTGCCGGTAGGCGACCTCGGCCTGGCCGAGCCGCGAGATGGCCACGCTCGGCGCGTCGGCGTCCTGGCCGATCGGCGCGCCGTCGAAGCTTTCGGCGCTGACCGGCATCACGTAGTCGAGCGTGCTCCCGAACAGCCGCCTGGCCCAGATGCGCGCGACGCCTTCGATGTCCGGCTCCTGCCAGACGACCACCCCGTTGCCGGTCGGGCCGATCGCGATCTGCGGCGCGTTGGCTTCGCGTGGGCGGGCGCATCGAGACTCCCGGCGTCGCGGTTGATCGCCCCCAGGTCGCAGCCAGCGCCGTCCGTCGTAGTGCGCCACGCGCACGTCCTCGACCACGTCGCCGGGGCGCAGCAGCGGGATCGTTAGCTGCTGTCCGGACAGCTCGTTGTCGACGACCCGGTAGACGACGTCGGCCTGGCCGGTCGAGCTCACCGCGAGGTCGGGGCTCGTGCCGGTACCGTCGCCGATGTCGGGGTCGATCGATGATCGCCTGGCCGAACGTCGAGGCGCCGGGGCCCAGGGTCGCTCCGAGCAGCTCGTCGACCGGGCGTTCGTCTTCGGTCGCGAACGGCGTGGCCCACACGACCACCAGCTCGCCGTCGTCGGCCGCCCCGATGCGCGGCCAGCTGGCCGCGTAGGGCTCTCCGGTGTCGACCCGGATCGGCGCCAGCCAGTGACCTTCCACGTAGCGCGAGACGAACACGTGGGCGACGCCTTCGACCCGCTTGAGGTAGACCAGCCCCCCGGTGCCGTCTTCGGCCATCGCCACGCCGCCGAAGCCGACGATTTCCTCAGCTGGGGCCGTCGATCGTGGTCGCGGGCAGGATCACCGCCCGGGCCTGGTGCGACTGGGCGGCGAGGAGGGCCGCGGCGAGCCCGATCACGAGCACCACCTGGAGCCACCGGCGCGCGGGCGAGCGGAGGATCGGCATGGGCAGGCTCAGGAAGTGGATTTGTTGAGGGCGCCCGGCGTCGGCGTCGTACGCGCAGCGGAAGTTCTGCGGTTCGTCGACCGGCTGCGAGCCGGCGAAGCCGCCCTTGTTGCCGTTGTCGTAGACGGTCACGTACTGCAGCGATTCGGGCAGCGGGTTGGCGGGCAGCGGGACCGGGTTGGGCTGGCCCTGGCGGGGGTTGCCGGTCGCGCCTTCGCTGACGCCCTCGAAGCCGGCCGCCGCCGAGCCCGCTTCGGTGGTGACCAGCGTCGAGCTCATCTCCCGTTCGTCTTTCAGGCCCCGGCTCGGGTCGAGGTTGATCGTCGCGGTCAGCGGCGAGTCGTGGATCGTGGACTCGAGCTTCACGCGTTCGGCCGCGCCGAGCAGTTCCGAGGCCGAGGGCAGCCAGCCGCCTTCTTCCTCGCACTTGCTGGGAGGCCCAGATGAAGTTGTTCTTGCCGAGCTCGGCGTTGGTGAGCGGGTACGGCGTCGATTCCAGGCACCACGTGCCGAGGTCGACGGTGTCCGGCGGGCAGGTGGGCGCGAGCTCTTCGGCGGTTTTGCCGTCGAGCCGCTTGGCGTTCTTGGCGCTACCCACCGTGGGGATCGCCGCGGCGGGGAACTTGCCGTTGCGGCCCAGCGTCAGCAGGGCGCCGGCGTGGGGCTTGGAGCTGACCGGGTGCCCGGCGATCATCGCGACCACCGCGTGGCGGGCGGCGTCGGCGAGGCCGGTGGTGGAGAACACGAGCGCGAGCAGGGCGACGAGCATCGCCGGTGAGGGCAGCCATCCCCTCACTGCGCCCCTCCGCAGTTGCCGCGGACGGCGAGCCGCGGAGGGGTGAGCGGCGCAAGCGCGGGCACCACGCTCATCCCGCCTGCTCGGGGTCGGCGCGTCTGGTGAAGCGCGGCGGCGTGGAGGAGGCGCGGCGCACCTCGCGCAACTCCTCGAGCGTCACCTCCTGCACGGTGGAGAGCACGGCCTCCAGCGCCACGCCCGAGAGCGTCTCCTGCTCCAGCAGCGCCGTGGCCGTCTCCTCGACGGTGGACCAGTTGCGGTCGAGGATCACCGCGGCGCGCGCCTCGGCGTCGCCGACGAGCCGCTCGACCTCGTTGTCGATCACGTTGAGCGTCTCGGGCCCGACCGAGCCAAGGTCCTGCAGCGAGGCGCCGAGGAACACCTCGCCGCTCTTCTCGCCGATCGTCACGAGGCCGAGCGCGGGGGACATCCCGAACGAGGTGACCATCGAGCGCGCCAGCGCCGTGGCGGCGTGCAGGTCGTCGTGGACGGAGGTCGAGTGGTTGCCCGAAGGCCATCCGCTCCCCGGCCAGGCCGGCGAGGATCGAGATCAGCTGGCGCTGCAGGTCGGGCTCGCTCATGATCACCTGGTCGCGGTCGGTGAGCATGTGCGCGGCGGTGCCGAGCTGGCGGCCGCGCGCGACGATCGAGAGCTTGCGCGTGGAGGTCGTCTGGCCGAGCGCGTCGGTCACGACGGCGTGGGCGGACTCGTGGATCGAGATCAGCCAGCGCTCCTCGGCGGTCAGGATGTGGCGTTTGGCGGGGCCGGCGACGACGCGGTCGATCGCCTCCTCGAGCGTCGCCTGGTCGATCTCGACGCGCCCGTCGCGCACGCTCAGCAGCGCGGCCTCGTTGATCACGTTGGCGAGCTCGGCGCCGCTGAAGCCGGGGGTCTGGCGCGCGACCTCCTCCAGCGAGGCGTCGGGCGCGAGCGGGCGCTTGCCGCCGTGCAGGCGCAGGATCTCCAGGCGCCCGTGCACGTCGGGGATGTCGATCACGATCTGGCGGTCGAAGCGCCCGGGGCGCAGCAGCGCGGGGTCGAGGATGTCGGGCCGGTTGGTGGCGCCCATCACCACGAGGCCGCCGTCGCCGGCGAAGCCGTCCATCTCGACGAGGATCTGGTTGAGCGTCTGCTCGCGCTCGTCGTTGCCCTGCCCGATGCCGGCGCCGCGCTTGCGCCCGGCGGCGTCGAGCTCGTCGATGAAGATGATCGCGGGCGCCGCTTTGCGGGCCTTGCGGAAGAGGTCGCGCACGCGCGCCGCGCCGACGCCGACGAGCGACTCGACGAAGTCCGAGCCCGACAGCGAGAAGAAGGCCGCGTCGGCTTCGCCGGCGACAGCCTTGGCGAGCAGCGTCTTGCCGGTGCCCGGGGGCCCCACGAGCAGCACGCCCTTGGGCGCGGCGGCGCCGACGCTCAGGTATTTCTGCGGTTCGGCGAGGTAGTCGCGGATCTCGCGCAGCTCGGCCACCGCCTCGCCGGCGCCGGCGACGTCGGCGAACGTGATGCGGTCGGAGGTGCCCTTGCCCTTCTTGCTTGCCTTTGCCGGCGAACTGCGAGAAGCCGGCGATGCCGCCGCGCCGCGCCTTCGGCGCCGAGGCGCATGAACAGCGAGAAGAGGCAGACGAGCAGCAGGATCGGGATCAGGAACTGGACGATGATCGTCTTCGTGCCCTTGCCCGACTGCTGGTCGACGCTGACGATCGCGCCGCCGCGCTTCGAGTTCGTGGATGCAGCTGCTGGGTCTGCGCGCCCGAGGCCGGGTAGGACGGCCCACAAGAGCCTCGACGCCGACCCAGGCCGGCGACGTCGGTACCGCCGCCGGTGGCAGCCGCTTCGCCGGTGACGGTGCCGGTGGTGGCGGTGCCCGTGCGCCCTTGCCCGTTGCGCCTGTCTTGCCCGTTTCACCGCTCACGCCGAGGAGCGCCCCGTCGGCGGCGACCGGGGGAGCCTTCGCGGTCGTGACGAGCTCGACGCGGTTGTCGTGGTCGAGCAGCAGCGCGGTCGCGATCTGGTGGTGAGCGGCGAGCTGGTGCACGGTGCTGAGCGGCACCTGCGCGCCCGGCGCTGCTCGGGGCGATCGAGCCGAGCAGCGTGGCGAACGCGATCGCCAGGCCGATCGAGGCGAGCAGCAGGAACAGCGAGATCGGGTCGCGGAAGGCCACGCGGCGCACGTTCTGCGGCGACCGCGCCGAGGGTCGCCAGCACCGGGTTGCGGCGCTGTGGCCAGGCCCGAGCGCACGGCGGCGCGGCCGTCTGTGCCGGGCGGCCGTTGGCGCGTCCGTTGCCCGGGCGTCCGTTGCCCGAGCGGGCTGGCGGGCGGGAGCGGAGTGGGGCTGTCGGGGCTGGGCTCGTCGGTCATGGCTGGGCGGCCCCGGCCGGCCGTGGCCGCGGGCAGAGGTAATCGAAGTGGCGACGAGCTGAGCCGGCGCCGCGATCACCGCAGGTCTACCGGAGCGGGCGGGAAAAGCAAACCGCTTTCACAAAAACAAAACATCGTCGCGCCACGACCACCGGCATGTCCTTCACCAAATTTTCTCCATCTGGCCACCACCTGTTCACTTGGGCCGCCCGGCGAGCGGCTGAGACTGCCCACGCCCTCGAAAGCAAAGGAGTCGCCGTGCGCGCACACCGCACCCTCAAGGTCCTCTCGCTGATCGGTCTCGCCCTGCTCGCTCGCCGCCCCGGCCACGGCCGCCGCGGCCAAACGCCTGATCATCGGGGGATCGACCTCCGTGCTCCCGCTCGCACAGAAACTCGCCGCCGCCTACCACCACCAGTACCCGCGGATCCCCGAACCGAAGGTCGAGGGTGGGCAGTCCGACATCGGCATCGCGGGCGCGGCCAGCGGGCGCTTCGACATCGGCGACTCCTCGCGCGACCCGCTCAGCACCGACCCCAACGGGCTCGTGTTCACCAAGATCGCGCGCGACGGCATCTGCGTGATCACCAACGACAAGAACCCCGTCGCCAACTTCTCCCAGCAGACGGTCCAGGGAATCTTCAGCGGGTACGATGCGCGACTGGAGCGAAGTTCCGGGCGCCACCGCCACCGGGCCGATCGACCTGTTCGACCGCGACGGCGCCTCCGGTACGCAGGACGCCTTCCAGAACATCTTCATGGGCGAAGACCTGAGGATCTCCCCCAGCGCCAGCGCGGAGGCCTCCAACGGCGAAGAGCAGAACGCCGTTGCGGCAGACGCCAACGCGATCGGCTTCGTCTCCTTCGCCTACACCTCGGGCGTCAACGCCGCCGCCTACCAGGGCGTCGCCTGCAACCTGCGCAACGCCAAGTCCGGCCAGTACGGCGGCGTGCGCAACTTCTGGATGGTGACCAAGGGCGTCCCCAAAGGCGAAGCGGCCAAGTTCATCGACTGGGTGACGAGTGGCAACAAGACCACCAAAGAGATCATCAGCTCCAGCTGGATCGCGATCCACTAGCGGCGAGGGCGCAGGTGGGCCGCTGTGAGCGCCGATGAGCCCCAGCGCGCGGCGCTGGCCGAAACGGGGATGCGAGCCGAAGGCGAGTGTCTACCGGCTTCGGTCACCACGCACCTGAGGGACGCCGCCCGGGACCGGCGCGTCGAGCTCGCGCTCGGCGCGCTGGCGGTCGGCGTGCTCGCGTTGATCGCGCTGATGCTGGTCACGGTGCTCGTCAACGGGTGGCCCTCGTTCGCGGCCAACGGCCTCAGCTGGTTCGGCTCCGGCGGCGACGTCGTCACACAGTTCCGCGCGATGCAGTCCGGCACGCCGCTGCCCGGCCACTCGCTGCTGTACTTCCGCGCGTGGCCACTGATCTGGGGGACGCTGCTGAGCACCGTCGGCGCGGTCGTGATCGCGCTGGTCGTCTCGACGCTCGCGGCGGTCTTCCTGACCGAGTTCGCGCCGGCGCCGGTGCGGCGCGTGCTCGAACCGGTCGTGCGGCTGCTCGCGGGCGTGCCGTCGGTGATCTACGGGCTGATCGGGATCCTCGCGATCGCGCCGTGGGTGGACGAACACCTGATCAGCGACGCGCGCAAGGAATCCGTCCAGTACGTCGTGCAGCTGAACGGCGCCAACCTGATGACCGCGACGCTGGTGCTCACGGTGATGATCCTGCCAATCATGATCGCGCTCACCGCCGGCGCGCTGGCCAGCCGTGCCGCCCTCCTGGCGCGAGGGCTCGGTCGCGCTGGGCGTCAACCGCTGGCGCACGATCTGGCGGGTCTCGCTGCGCGCCGCGCGGCCCGCGATCGCCGCCGCCACGGTGCTCGCGACAGCGCGCGCGCTCGGCGAGGCGATCATGCTCGCGATGCTGGGCGGCGGGCGGCCGTTCGCCCCCAATCCGCTCGACGGGATCACGTTCCTGTTCGAGCCGATCCAGCCGCTGGCAGCGTCGATCTTCAAGGAATTCGGCGACAACCCCAACACCCCAATCGGGCACACCGTCTATGCGATGGGGGCGGTGCTGCTGTTCTCGCGCGGCGATGCTGTCGTTCGCGAGCTGGGCTGTGAGGCAGCGGCTGAAGCGCTACGGGGTCGGTGTCTGATGTCCGTGGCCGAGCCGGCCGCAGAGCCGGCGCTTGCGATCGTCCGGCCGCGGCGCGAAAAGGTCTCCTCCTGGCCGCTGGCCGATCGCCTCGCCTACGTGCTGTGCTGGGCGACGGGGATCGGCCTCTGCGTGATCGCAGGGGCGATCGTGGTGTTCATGTTTGTGAAGGGGATCTCCGAGCTGCACCTCAACCTGCTCGTCGAATCCCCGGCGCCCACGCTGCACCAGAGTCAGTCCGGCGGCTTCCTCGACCCGATCGTCGGGACGCTGATCGTCACCGCAATCGGCATCGCGATCGCCGCGCCTGCGGGCGTCGGCATCGCGGTGTGGCTGGTCGAGTACGCGCGCCCACGGTGGCTGGCGCGCGCGGTCGAATCAGGGATCGAAACGATCGCGGGCATCCCCAGCATCGTGCTCGCGATCTTCGGCCTGCTGATCTTCGCGCGCCCGTTCTTCGCGTTCCTCTCGGGGAGCGCCAACAATGGCTCGGTGTTGGGCCAGTCGTTCCTGATTGCCGGGATCGTCATGGCGGTGCTCGCACTGCCGCTCGTCGTCGGCGCTGCGAGCGAGGCGCTCGAACAGCTTCCGCAGCGCCAGCGCGAGGCATCCTTCGCGCTCGGCAAGACTCGCGCGACCACGATCCGACGCGTACTGCTACCCTCGATCCGGCCGGGGATCGCCAGCGGCGCGGTACTGGGGATGGGCCGCATCATCGGCGACACCGCGATCATCACGATCCTGCTCGGCGGCACCGCGCTGAAGCTCGAAGGCGTCGGCGGTGCGCCGCTGCTCGGCACGCTGCGCGGCACCGGCTCGACGCTGACCAGCTACGTCTACTACAACTCCCCCTCCGGAGACGGCAACGCTCCGCAGAAGGCGTATGCGGCGGCGTTCGTGCTGCTGATGATCGTGCTGGCGCTCAACGCAGTGGTGACCCGCCTGAGCAGAGGACTCTCGTTCAGGACAGTCAAGGGGACGGTCAACGAATGAGCGCGAGGACCCCCCCACCGGTGCGCCGCATCGCGGTCGACCGCCACCCACGCGTGGCCGCACCCCCAACACCCGCAGACGGCTCAGGCAACGGCTCCCCCACAGCCCCAGCCACCACCGCGGCGACACGGCGACACGCCGCGCGGCCGGCGGCAGCCACCCCCCCGAAGGAGCGAATGCAAATCGAGTCGGTGTCGCTCGCGTACGGGACGCGGTGGGTGGTGCGCGATGTGAGCCTGCCAGTGCGCCAGGGCGAGGTGCTCGCGCTGATCGGCGCGAGCGGCTCGGGCAAGACGACGCTGCTGCGCTCGCTCAACCGCCTCACCGAGGTAACCGCCGGGGCGGGGCGCGCGGGGCGGATCACCCTCGACGGCGAGGAGATCCACGAGATCGAGGTGAACGCGCTGCGAAGGCGGGTGACGATGGTCTTCCAGCAGCCGAACCCGTTCCCGATGAGCATCTTCGAGAACGTCGCGTACGCGCTGCGCGAGGCGCCCGGACGCCGTCGTCGTCGCGCGCGGCGCAGCCGGCTGGAGCCGGAGGTGCGCGAGGCGCTGCGCAGAGCGGGCCTGCACGAGGAGGTCGCCGAGGACCTCGACCGCCCGGCGCTGTCGCTCTCCGGCGGCCAGCAGCAGCGGCTGTGCATCGCCCGCGCGCTGGCAGCCGACCCGGAGGTGCTGCTGCTCGACGAGCCGTGCTCGGCCCTGGACCCGATCTCAACGGCGGTGATCGAGGAGCTGATCGTCGGCCTGCGCGAGAGCGTGGCGGTGGTGATCGTCACGCACAACCTCCAGCAGGCCCAGCGCGTGGCCGACCACGTCGCGTTCATGCACCTGGGCGAGCTGGTCGAGTACGGCCCCGCGGAGCTCCTCTTCGAGGTGCCCCGCAAGCAGCGCACGCGCGAGTACATCAGCGGGGCCTTCGGGTGAGAACCCAAGCGGGCGCGGGGACTCCCGCGGGAGTAGCAGACTCGAGCGGGGAGGGATTTGGATGGGGCCGCCCGAGGCGGCCCGCGGGGCGTTCGCAGTGCGGAACGTGGCGTTGTGGCGCTGGGCGAGGAGGGTTCGCGCGTGACAGGACAGGGCGTGGTGACGCTGGGCGAAGCGGCGCGCGCCCGTCGCGCCGGCTGGGCGGGGCGCGCGTGAGGCGCCTCGGCGTGGTGCTCCTGCTGGCGCTCGCGCTGGGGGGGTGTGAGAGCAGCCAGGAAAAGAGCGCGCAGCTCGAAAAGGCGGCCAAGGCCGAGCGGGCGCGCAACCCCGTACAGGCCAGCCGGGGCCTCTCGATCGCGCAGGCGAGCCGCGAGGTGCGGGTGGTGACCACGCAGGTGCTGCACAGCTCCGAAGGGACCGCCGCGGTGGTGACGCTGCGCAACACCTCCCCGCACGCGCTGCGCGACGTGCCGATCGCGATCACCGTGAGGGACGCCGCAGGGGGGACGCTCTACCAGAACAACGCCCCCGGCCTGGAAGCGGCGCTAACCTCGGTACCGCTGCTGGCGCCCGGCGCGCAGTTCACGTGGATCGACGACCAGGTGCAGGCCACTGGCAGCCCGGCGAGCGTGAGCGCGCTCGTCGGCGAAGCCCCACAGGCGCCCGCGAACGCGCCGAAGATCGTCGTGTCGGGAGTGCACCCAACCGCAGAAGGCGGCAGCGCCGGCGCGGCAGGAACCGTCGCCAACGACTCGGCCGTGGCGCAGCAGGGCCTCGTGGTCTACGGGGTCGCCCGCCGCGGCGGGCGAATCGTGGCGGCGGGCCGGGCGGTGCTCGCCGAAGTGGCAGCGCACAGCTCGAGCCCGTTCCAGGTGCTGTTCATCGACAGCGCCGCCGGCGCAAAGCTCGAAGTGAGCGCCCCGCCGAGCACGTACTAGAAAAGGTTCGGCTCGCCTTGCGGCGGGCCGGGGGCAGTGATCGCTCTGCGATGGAAAAAAGCCCGTCTGTGTCCTCAATGCGGAACTGAACCCAGAGCCTTTCCGCGTCCTTGGTGTCACTTGATTCGTCTGCCCCGATATCTCTCATCACACGCTTGTGCGAAATCGGCTTGCGAGCGTCAGACGAGCCTGACGGATCCCCCTGAAGTTCTCGAATTCGAAATAGGTGTAGCGCAACCTACCGCGGCTCCTGTTGCCCTGCTTGCAACTGACGATCCACAGTTCTGATCTCGCTCTCGGCCCACGATCGAAGCCGCCCAACAAGCGCAAGCGCTGCATCACGATCGAGCGTCGGCGATTCCTCACCCTCGTAGCGGAACTCGACTGCCCAAGGGGAGAGCACGTCGGCCTCCGAGAGCTCCGCCGGAGCTTCGATCTCATTTTCCTCGACCAGACCGATGAGATAGCTCAGCGCATGGCTCTTTATGAACGCCACGCCGCGCGCCGCCAATACCGCCTTGATCAGCTTCTCGACAGCCTGCTGCGCGTGGAAGCCAATGATCGCGTCGGCGATATCGGTGTCCGCGGAGACCTTGCGGACAAGCGTCTCGTCATCTATCGCCCTGGCGAGCAACACACGCGCCAGATCGAGTCGGTCATGCTGCGGCATGCAGCACTCGGCCCTCGGTCAGCGCGGCGTGCACCATCGATCCTTCCACGCCCCCCCAGTCCTCGGCATAGCGCTCGCTCACCACCACGACATCGACGGGAACGCCCAGCGGACGCAACTCTCGACCGAGCCGCACCATCTCGGCATGCCGATCACCGACGTCGCGCTCGACCACAAGGAAGTCCAAGTCGCTGTCCGGCCCGGCGTCCCCACGCGCGTGCGAGCCGAAGAGCACCACCTTGATCGGATTCTCGGCAGCCGCGGCCAGCTTCCGGCCAGCGACCTCGATGACATCCTGCGAAACCATGAAGACACCGTATCGAAGCGTTCGGCAGCCAGCCAGATGTCTCGCGCGACTGGGGGTGGCTAAACCCTAGACGGGGCCATCCTCGTCGACTCCGACCTCCTCGGCGACCTCGGGCCAACCCGCGACCACGTCGCGGACCTCCCCGAGGATGACCTCAGCGCGGCCACGCTTGAGGCCCGCCACGCGGGCGACCGCGCGCAGGTCGGCCACGGTGAACCCGTCGCGCTTGCCGTTGAGCGACAGCTGGTGGCTGTCGAGCCAGCGGTTGCCGGGCACCCAGGCCCAGGTCACGTCGTAGGCCGGGGCCAGCGACCACGCACCGGCGCGGTCCATCAGGAAGGCGACGTTCTTGACGTGGTCGTCCTGGTTGCGGGCGACGACGTTGAAGACCATACGCCGAAACTGCTGCTCCGCGACGGGCGTGCCGAGGCCCAGCCGGCGGATCAACAGCAGGAGCTGCTCGTAGCTGTAGGTGCCCGGCTCGTTGTAGCTGACGTGCTCCAGCGCCCCGACCGTCTGCATGTGCAGCTTGCCGCCACCCTCGGGTCGGTCGAAGCGGCGGGTCATGGAGTGCCGGCGGCCGTGCTCCTCCAGGAGGCGGCACTCGGTCATCTCGAGTCCGGCCGCCCGGGCCAGCTTCGAGTAGGCGTACTCTACCGCGCCCCACCCCTGGGGGTCGGCGAGTCCGTGGTCGCCGGCACGCGCAACCCCGTCGAACTTCAACAGCCACTGTCGAAAGCCGTCGCCGACCTGCACCTGCCCTGGGGGCGAGCGGACCTCGCCGGTGGCGTCGTTGTAGGCGATGAACGCCTTCGGACGCGCCCCACCGGCGGAGCTGCGCCCCCCACAGTGTCACCGCCGCGACTGTCATCCGGCCGCGCCCGACTCCTCGCCCCACGTCCACCGCTGGTCGGTTGAGGCGCGCCCACTGCTCCGTCCCCGCGCGGGCCATTCCCGTGTGAGCCATCATTTACGATGCGTTACGCCCTGAATCATGGATAAGACATCACTACTGATGTGCTGTACGAGAAGCCACAGAAGCACCCGCGCCGCTGTGCCGGGGTCCCTGGTGGCCCCCTCGCTGCGGCGCGGAGCGCGTGCCCGGGGCTAGACTGCCGCGGCCATGAGAAGCCCCGCACGTGTGCGGCTGGCGCTGCTCGGCGGCCTCGGTCTCGGCGCGCTCCTATTCCCCGCGAGCGCCTCGGCGCACGGGATCGTCGGCAAGGCCGACCTGCCGATCCCTCCGTGGCTGTTCAGCTGGGCGGCGGCGGTTGTGCTGGTGGTGTCGTTCGTGGCGCTCTCGACGCTGTGGACGCGCCCGCAGCTGCAGCGCCAGCACCGCCGGGCGCTGTTCGCGCTGCCGCGGGCGGTGGACGCGCTTGGGAACGTCATCGGGGTGGGACTGTTCGTGCTCGTGGTGTACAGCGGCTTCGCGGGCGCCCAGGTGTGGTCGGTGAACTTCTCGGTGACGTTCGTCTACGTCGTGTTCTGGGTCGGGATGCCGGTGCTGAGCGTGCTGTTCGGGGACGTCTTCCGGGCGCTCTCCCCGTGGCGCACGTGCGCGCGGGTGCTGCGCGCCGGCCTCGACGCGTTCGCGCCGCTGCGCGCGCGGACCGCGCCGCTGCGCTACCCGCGGTGGCTGGGGGTGTGGCCGGCGGTGGCGACGCTGGTCGGGTTCGGGTGGCTGGAGCTGGTGTACCCGATCCCCAACCGCGACCAGCCCTCGCTGATCGCGGCGCTGTCGCTGGGGTACTTCCTGTGGGCGCTCGCCGGGATGACGGTGTTCGGAGTGGAGGGGTGGGGGGAGCAGGCCGACGGGTTCGGGGTGTACTTCAACCTGCTCTCGCGGATCTCCGCACTGGTGCGCGGCGAGGACGGCGTGGTCTACCTGCGCCGGCCGTTGAGCGGGCTGACCGACCTGCCGATGCGGCGCGGGACGGTGGCGCTGATGTGCACGATCATCGGGGTCACCACGTTCGACGGGTTCAGCAACGGCATCTACTGGCACGACAGCGAGCCGTGGCTGCAGAGCCGCTTCGCCGAACTCGGGCTCAGTCAGATGGCCGCGCTCGAGCTGGCCTACTCGGTGGGGCTCCTGTTCTGCATCGGCGTGATCGCGTGCGTGTACCGGCTAGGGATCCTGGGGGTGCACAGCGTCAGCCGCCGCTACGACGTCCCCCACCTGATGCGCGACTTCGCGCACACACTCGCGCCGATCGGGTTCGCGTACGTGCTGGCACACTACTTCTCGCTGCTGATCTGGCAGAGTCAGGCGATGGTCTACCTGGCCTCCGACCCGCTGGGCAACGGGACGAACCTGCTCGGCACTGACAGCTACCAGATCCACTACGGGATCGTCTCCTACGCGGCCATCTGGTACGTGCAGGTCGCTGCCCTACTCTCCGGCCACGTCGGCGGCCTGACGCTCGCGCACGACCGCGCGCTCGCGATCTACCGCGACCCACAGGAGGCACTGCGCAGCCAGTACTGGATGCTGGCGGTGATGGTGGCGTTCACGAGCTTCGGGCTGTGGCTGCTCTCGGCGGTGGGGACGTGACCCCCCGCCGGCTCGCCCTCGCCGTCGCGCTCGGCTGCCCTCGCCCTCACGCCGGCGCTCCCGGCGCGCGCCCTGGGCGCAAGTCAGCTCAAGTTCCAGGAGAGCGGCAGCCCGATCAACGACCAGGGCAGCAGCTACCACTACCGCACCTACATCACCCGGGTCGTCCCGAGCGTGCCCGGCCTGATCCTGCACGTGCTCGAATTCGCCGACCGGCTGATCATGGTCAACCACACCGGCAAGACGGTCACGGTCTACGGCTACCAGCAGGAACCGTACGTGCGCATGTTGGCCGACGGCACGGTCGAAGTCAACCTGCACTCGCCCGCGTACTACCTCAACCAGAACTTCTACGGCGACGTCACCGTTCCCGCCTCCGCGTCCCCCAGCGCCACCCCGCGGTGGAGCGTCATCGACCGCGCCGGTCAGTTCGAATGGCACGACCACCGCATCCACTGGATGTCGCCGCTGCTGCCGCCCGAGGTCACCAACCAGGCCAAGCGCACGAAAGTCTTCGAATGGGAAGTGCCGATCCGGGTGGGAGCGCAGCCGGCGACGATCTACGGACAGCTCTTCTGGGTCCCCGAGGAAGGCACGAAGACGCCCGTCGCGGCGATCGTGGCGCTGGTGGTAATCGTGCTGGGCGGGGTGGCGCTGGTGGTCGTGGTGCGCCGGCGCCGGAAATCAGCGACCCTTCCGTCCGGCGGGCCGGGCGGAGAAGAATGGTGAGGCATCAGCGTGAGCGCGAGCAGGACGAGCAGCGGGCCGGTGTTGACGTCGGTCGCCTGCCCGGCCCAGAACGGGCCGCCGAGGCTCTGCCCGAACACCCAGTAGGCGAGCGAGAGCACCGCCCCGAGCAGCGAGCGCGCCGGGACGCCAGCCGCGTCCAGACGCCGAGCGCGATCAGCGACCGACGCGAGCGCGAGCAGGGTGGCGATCGTCACGCCGTGACCCTGGGAGGCGTTCGCGACCGAGCTCTGCGCGGTGGCCAGCCAGTGGGGCGCCGCGCTGGCCATGCCCGCGATCTGTTCGTGGATCGCGCCCTTGGAGCGGTCGACGTTCAGCAGCCACAGCACCGCCGCCTCGAGCCACAGCAGCGACCAGACGACCAGCCCGCCGCGGTCGCCGAGCAGCCCGCCGTCGGCGACCGAGCGCTCGCCTTCGTCGGACGCTCACCCGGGGATCGGCCACACGAGCAGGCCGATCAGCCCGTACACGAGCACCGCGCCGGGCGCGCCCATCAGCGGCGAGACGGGTGCGCCCGAGAGGATCGTCCCGAAGCCCTCGCCGAACCACCAGACGACGAACGCCCAGGCGAAGGAGACGAGCAGCGCGGGGCGCACCGTGCGCCGGCTGAGGATCAGCCCGAGCCCGATCGCGCACTGGATCTCGGCGGCGAGCGTGTTCCACAGCGTCAGGTCGTGCCCGTAGAAGTGCGCGAGCGTGAGGATCGGGTCGGAGATGAACCCCGGCTGTCCCGTGGCCGTCGGTTCGATGACTTCGGCTGAGGAACGCGTGGGTGTACATGTAGCTCTGAAACTGCAGCAGCCCGTCCAGCAGCCAGATGCAGCCGAGCGCGATCTGCAGCCCGCGCCGGGTGATGCGCAGGCGACTTCGCAGCCCCTCGCCCATGGATGGCGCGAGCCCAGCGGCCCGCGCGAGTTTGTCGTCTTCAAGCATGTCAACTCCCATCGCGTTGCGGACTCCGCGACGCACGCGCCGGCGGAGGTCGAGGTCGTCCCGCCACCGAGGGCGGGATCAGGCGATCGGGAACGCGGGCCGCGCCGGTTTCAGCAACAGCCCGCCACGAGCGGCGGCGCGCGCCCGGCGAGCGAGACGGCGATCAGGCGTCCGCCGCGCTGGTGCGTCGCGCGGACGCTGACGTGGACGCGGGGCGCTGGCCGCACGCGCGCGCGGTCGGGCCGCACGCGCCTCGCGCAGCCGCTCGATGACGCGCTCGCCCGGGTAGCGGCGGCCGAGCAGGACGACCGCCAGCACGAGCGCGGGCGCCAGGTACATCAGTCCGTCGAGGGAGGCCCCAGAGCCGTGGCTCAGCACGAGGGCGGCGAGCAGCACGAGGGCGGCGAGCAGCGTGAGCCGGGGGACTCGCGGGCCTGCGAGAGCACGGCGACGGACTCTCATCGCGGCGCGAGCATACCACCGCACGCGCGCAGCCGAGCCGGTACACTCGCCCGCAATGATGATGAACGGGATGTCGATGGGCCCGGCCCACCCGACCCAAACGGCGATGGGCGGGATGTCGATGAGCCCGCCCCACGGGGCGACCAACATCCTCCCGAACTGGCTCGCGGTGATCTGGACGCTGCTCTTCCTAGTCGTCCTCGTCCTGCACGCGCGCCACGTGGCCGAGACGCGCGAGGGGCGGCGGTGGTGGCACTCCGGCCACGTGCTGATGGCGCTCGGCATGGTGTTCATGTTCGCGCCGGCGTCGCTCGACCACTTCAACATCCCCACCGGCTTCTGGCAGCTGCTGTTCGCCAACGCCGCCGGGGTGGTGGTCGCCTGGATCATCGCGCAGGCGCTGAGCGGCCGTGCGGTGAACATGCTCTGGGTGGTGATGGCGGTCGACCTCGCGGCGATGGTCTACATGTGGTCGCCCGCCGGCTTCGTCGCGCCGATCACGTGGCTGCTGGTCGCGTACTTCACCGCCCAGGCGCTGCTGTGGGTGACGAACTCCTACCGCAAACTCGACAACCACGCGATCGTCGGCGCCACCGCGGTGAACCCCGACGGCACGCTCACGGCGAGCGCCGTCGCAGCCGCTGATCTGCGAGCGCGACCTGCGCCCCTCGATGTTCGTGATGACGCTCGGCATGGCCTACATGTTCGCCGCCATGCAGCTGCTGAGCTGAGGGCCCGCAGCCCGAGCCAACCCCGGAGGGAGCACCCACACACCGCCCGGGCGCCCAGCGCCACGGCGGCGCGCAGAGCGTCGCCTCTCAGCCGATCGTGATCGTGAACGAGCCGCCGAGCGGGTGGTGGGCTGCCGTCGCTGCCGGAGATCCGGAACGTCCAAGTTCCCTGCGTCAGCTTCACTTCGCCGATCTCGTGCGCGGGCCCGGCTGCGAAGAAGCGGGGCGTCGCGGTGGCGCCGGTCGTGGAGGTGCCCCGCATCGCGATCGCGGCGATGCTCGGCTGGGCGCCCGAGCCGCTCACCAGGTAGGTGTGCAGATCGACGGTCCCCGGCTGGAGCGGTAGAGCCGTGATGTAGAGGCGCTCGCCGGCCGGCTCGTGCACGATCCGGTTGGCCGTCGGCGGGCCGACGAACGTGTTCGGGTCGGCGAGCACGAGCCCGCCGAGCAGCAGCGCCGGCGCGACCGCGGCGAGCGCGACGCCCGCTACCCGCTCGCGGGCGGAGCGAACCGGGGTCGGGCGTCCCGGGCCTCCGAAGCGGCGCAGGCGCAGGCTGTTGGCGACGACGCGCACGCTCGAGAGCCCCATCGAGACGCCGGCGAGGGTCGGGCTGAGCAGCCCGGTGATCGCGAGCGGCAGGGCGATCAGGTTGTAGCCGAACGCCCAGCCGAGGTTCTGCAGGATGATCGTCGTACGTCTCGCGCGCGAGGCGCAGCGCGCGGGCGACGCCCCGCAGGTCGCCCGAGAGCACGCTGATGTCGGCGGCCTCGATCGCGGCGCCGACGCCCGTGCCCATCGCGATCCCGAGGTCGGCCTGGGCGAGCGCGGCGGCGTCGTTGACGCCGTCGCCGACCATCGCGACCCGCTGCCCGGCGGCCTGCAGGCGCGCCATCTCCGCGACCTTCCCGGCGGGGCTCACCTCGGCGAGCACGCGGGGGATGCCGACCTGTGCGGCGACCGCGGCCGCGGCGCGGGCGTTGTCGCCCGGTGAGCAGCGCGACGTCGATGCCCATGCGCTGCAGCCCGCGCACCGCCGCCTGCGCCTCCGGCTTGACGGTGTCCGCGAGCGCGATCGCGCCGAGGGCGCGCTCGCCGCGCGTCGACGAGCACCGCGGTGCGGCCCGCTCTGCTCCCACTCGCTCGAGCACCGGCGGCGCGCTCGCCCTCCTGCGCGGGGCGTCCGACCCACACCGGCTCGCCCTCCACGGTCGCGCGCACACCCTGTCCGGGGAGCGAGCGGAACGCCGAGACCGGCGTGAGCTGCAGCCCACGCTCGCGCGCGCCGGCACGACCGCCGACCGCCACGGGGTGCTCGGAGCCCGCCTCGGCCGAGGCGGCCAGCGCGAGCAGCTCGTCCTCCCCGACGCCGGGGGCGCTCCACAGCTCCGCGACCGACAGCTCGCCGGTCGTGACGGTGCCGGTCTTGTCGAGCACGACCGTGTCGACTCCTGTTGCTGCGCTCGAGGATCTCCGCGCCCCTGATCAGCAGCCCGAGCGTCGCCCCGCGTCCGCTGCCCACGAGGATCGCGACCGGGGTCGCGAGGCCCAGCGCACACGGGCACGCGACGATCAAGCACCGCCACGCCGGCGAGGAACCCGCGCTCGGACTGTCCCGCGAGCACCCACCCCGCCGCGGTCAGCGCGCGCGAGGACGAGCACGCTCGGCACGAACACGCCGGCGATCCGGTCGGCGAGCCGCTGGATCTGCGGCTTGGACGCCTGCGCGCGCTCGACGAGCGCCGACGAGCTGCGCCAGCGCGGTGTCGGCGCCGACCGCGGTCGCGCGCGCGCGCAGGGCCCCGTCGACGTTGAGCGTCGCGCCGGTGAGCAGCGAGCCGGCGTGCTTCTGCACGGGGAGCGACTCGCCGGTGAGCATCGACTCGTCGACGGCAGAGTCGCCCGCGAGCACGATCCCGTCGACGGGCACCTTGTCGCCCGGGCGCACGAGGAACACCTCGCCGCGCCTCACCTGCTCGACAGGCACGAGCCGCTCCGGGGCCGTGGGGTCCTGCTCGTCGAGCAGCCGCGCCTGCGTGGCGCCCAGCCTCGCCAGCTCCCGCACCGCCCGGCCCGCCCGGCCTTTCGCGCTCGCCTCGCACCAGCGTCCGAGCAGCAGGAACGTGACGATCGCCGCCGCCATGTCGTAGTGGAGGTGGCCGCTCATGAACTCGCCGCCCGGCCCGCCGTGGTCGTGCAGGTCGTGGCGGTGAGCAGCTCGACGGTCGAGTAGGTGAACGCCGAGAGCGTGCCGAGCGCGATCAGCGTGTCCATGTTCGTCGTGCGCGCCCGCGCGCGCACGAGCGCCCCGCGCAGGAACGGCCCCCCGCACCAGAACTGGACCGGCACGGCCAGCGCGGCGACGATCCAGCGCGCCGTCTCGTCGTGGGGCTACGCGTAGGTGAGCACGACGATGGCCGTCGTGAGCGGCACCGCGACGACGATCCGACGCAGCCAGCCGGCGCGTTCGCGCGCCTCGGCCGCGTCGAGCTGCTTCGGCCGCACGCGCCGGCGTCTGCGAGGCGACCACGGGCGCCGCGCCGTAGCCGAGCTCCTCGACGACCTCGAGGAGGCGCTCGGGGGCGACGGCGCCCGCCGCGGTGTCAACCGTCGCGCGGCCGGTCGCGAGGTTGACGACCGCGTCCAGCACGCCCGGCTCGCTGCCGAGGGCGCTCTGCACCCGGGCGGCGCACGACCCGCAGTGCATCCCGGTGACGTCGAGCTCGTACACCCCGCGCCCGTCGCCCTCGCCGGGCGCGGAGGCGCCGCCGGCAGGCGCCCGCTCAGTGGTGGAGACCGCACTCATCGCCACCCCATTTCAGCACGTCGCGCCACTGCCCCCAAGGACGTCACACCCGCGCGAGGCGCATCGCCGAGCACGTCCCAGCAAAAGATCGGCCCGCCTTTCGGCGGGCCGGAGGTTGCAGAGGCCGTAAGGCCCCAAGCACCTGATACGCACATCGATCGTAACAGGCCACTCACCGGCCCGACTGTCACCACTGCGCCGGACGGCTCAAGCGTGGCGGCCATGAACCCGCAGCGCATGATGGTGGCGCCTGCTTGCGAGCCGTCCGGTCTGTGCAGTGCGGAGGGTGTGGGAATCGAACCCCTCGAAGGATGACTCCGAGAATGCACGTATCAGGTGCCTGCCGGGACCACCCGGCTGCACCCTCCTGTCTCGAATGTACTCCGCGCTTGGGACGGTACGCTACCGCCGGCGCCCCCGCTGCTTGAGCGTGATGCCCTCCAGCACGTGGGCCACCGTCTCGCAGGCGTCCACCGCCGCCTCGAGGGACTCGAAGATGTCCTTCCAGCGGATCACCACCATCGGGTCGATGCCGCCCGCGAACAGCGAGGCCACCGCGTCGCGCTGCAGGCGGTCGCCCTCGTTCTCCAGGCGGTGGATCTCCACCAGGTGGGGGGCGAGCTCGGTGCCCGTGCGCAGGCAGCGCAGCGCTCTGGCGATCTGCTCGCCCGCGCCGACCAGCACCTCGGCGAACTCGACCGACTGCTCCATCGGGGCCTCCACCCCGTAGAGCACCATCTGCGCCGCGGCGTGCTCGGTGTAGTCGACGATGTCGTCCAGCGCCGTCGCCAGCGCGTAGCCGTCGCCCGCCGCGAACGGGGCGCGCACGCGCCCGCCGCCGGTGAGCCGGTGGATGATGTCGTGGGTGATGCGGTCGCCCTCCTGCTCGCACACCTTCAGGTCGCGCGCCAGCGTGGCGTGCTCGGGGAAGTCCGCCAGCAGGTCGCGCAGCAGCAGGCCCGAGCGTTGCACGTTGCGCCCGGCCTCCTCCAGGAGGTCCATCAGGGCCCCGTCCATGCCGCGGCGCAGGAAGCTCATCGCGCGGAGGAGTATCGGAGAGCCGCCGACGCGCGGTCGAGGGTGGGCCGGGAGGCGGCTCGGGCTATCCCATTACTTTCACAATTTTTCACGAATCGATCACGAGTTCGCAACCCGCGCGCGGGTCGGGTGCTCGATTCTGCCAGCCTGTGGAGGAGTCTCGCGAGAATGGCGGCACCCTGTACGCGGGGGAGCTCGAGATCCGGCCCGGCGAGGGGCTGGCGCTCGCCACCGGCCAGGCGCTGACGCTGTCGGTGCGCGAGTTCGGGCTGCTGGTCGCCATGGCCAAGCGGATCGGGGCGATCCTCACGCGCGAGGAGCTCTACAGCGCCGTGTGGGGCGGCGAGCTGCGCGCCGGGGACCGCTCGGTCGACGTGTACGTCTCCAAGCTGCGCACCAAGCTCGAAGCCGCGATGCCCGACCGCCGCTTCATCCACACCCACCCCGGCTTCGGCTACCGCTTCCAGCCCCAGCCCTTGGCGGGAGGGGGTGCGCCTCCCGGCCGCTCCCGACCGACCAGGCGGCCGCAGCCTTCACGAAATTTTCACACGCACGCCGTCGTCGGAGTAGGACGAGTAGGCTCGGCCTCACACGGGCAGGGAGCGCCTTGCTCTCCGTCCTCGCTCCGCTCCGATCCATAACCCCAAGCCAGAGGGAGACTCAGTAGTGATCACCTTGCAAAAGACAGCCGCGACGGCCCTGGGCGTCGCGGTGCTCTCGCTCGTCCTCGCCGCCTGCGGCTCCAGCTCGAGCACGACGAGCTCCACCACCGCCAGCGCCGTCGAGCACTCCGCCACGATCTCCGGCGCCGGCTCCACCTTCGCCGCGCCCGTCTACGAACAGTGGGGCTCGCAGCTCGCGAGCTCCGGCCTGACCGTCAACTACCAGGCCGTCGGCTCCGGCGCCGGCATCACCGCGCTGGAAGGCAAGACCGTCGACTTCGGCGCCTCCGACCCGCCGCTGAAGGCCGCCGAAGAATCGGCGCTCGCCAAGGTCGGCGAACCGGTCCAGATCCCGATGTTCCTGGGCGCGATCACCGTCTCCTACAACCTCCCCGGCGTGAAGGCCGGCCTGAAGCTCGACGGCCCCACGATCGCCGACATCTACCTCGGCAAGATCAAGACCTGGAACGACCCCGCGATCAAGGCGCTCAACCCCGGCGTCACGCTGCCGAGCACCCCGATCACCGTGATCCACCGCTCGGACTCCTCGGGCACCACCGCCGGCTTCACCGGCTTCCTCGCCGCCGTCGACCCCGAATGGAAGAGCAAGGTCGGCTCCGGCAAGATCGTCCCCTGGCCGGTCGGCACCGGCGCCAAGGGCAACGCCGGCGTCGCCGGCGCGGTCGAGCAGACCACCGGCGCGGTCGGCTACGTCGAGCAGGCCTACGCCCTGCAGCACAACTTCACCTACGCCGACGTGAAGAACAAGGCGGGCAACTACGTGGCGCCCACGCTGGCCTCCACGAGCGCCGCCGCGGAAGGCATCGTGGTGCCGGCCAACCTCGGCTTCGCGATCAAAAACCCCTCCTCGCCGCAGGCCTACCCGATCACCTCGCAGACGTTCGTCGTGGTCTACAAGGACCTGTGCAAGGCCGGCGTCCCCGGCGGCAAGGCGGCGGCGGAAGGCGTCGTGAAGTTCCTCGACTACGGCCTCGGCGAAGGGCAGAGCGATCCTCGCCAAGGCCGACTACGCCGCGCTGCCGGCCGCGATCCTCGCCAAGTCCAAGGCGGCGGTCGCCGGCCTGGAGTGCGAAGGCTCGCCGCTGAGCTAGCCTGAAAGGCGCTTTGGAGGCAGCTTCGATCCCAAGCGGTGACCGCTCCTCTACTCGAGCGGTCGCCGCTTGCGCGCCTTCCCGACCGCGCCCTGCAGTACGGGCTCACCGCGCTCGCCGCGCTGATCCTCGTCCTGATCGTCTACTTCTTCGTGCGCCTCTTCGGCGAAGCGCGCCCCGCGTTCGCCGCCTCCGGGGTGTTCGGCTTCGTCTTCAAGCAACGAATGGAACCCCTCCGCCGAACACTACGGCGCGCTGCCGCTGCTCGTCGGGACGCTGATCACCTCCGGCCTCGCCCTGCTGATGGGCGTGCCGATCGCCGTCGCCACCGCCCTCTACCTGACCGAGCTCTGCCCGCGAGCGCATGCTCGCGCCGCTGACGGTCCTCGTCGAGCTGCTCGCCGCCGTGCCCTCCGTGGTGTACGGGCTGTGGGGCATCTTCTTCCTCGCCCCCAAGCTCGCAGCCCGCCGAGGAATGGGTCGCCCGACCGCCTCTCCTTCATCCCCTTCGTCGGCGGGGGCCTCGTCACGATCCCCAACTGCTTCATCGCCGGGCTGATCCTCGCGATCATGATCCTGCCGATCGTCTCCGCGATCGCCCGCGAGGTGATGACCACCGTGCCTCCCGACCACCAGGAGGCCGCGCTCGGGCTCGGCGCCACCCGCTGGGAGATGGTCCGCATCGCCGTGATCCCCTACTGCCGCTCCGGGATCGTCGGCGGCGCGATGCTCGGCCTCGGCCGCGCGATCGGCGAGACGATCGCGGTCACGATCGTGATCGGCGACTGCCCCCACGCTCGCCCACCACCTCTTCGGCCAGGGCTACACGCTCGCCGCCGTGATCGCCAACGAGTTCGGCGAGGCCACCGGCCTGCACCGCTCCGCGCTGTTCGCCGCCGCGCTCGTGCTGTTCGTGCTCACCCTGCTCGTCAACGCGCTCGCCCGCCTGCTCGTGCTGCGCGCCTCGCGCAGCAGGGGGGCCGACGACCGGGCCCGGCGAGGGTCCCGGCGACCTCGGGGCCGCGGTGGCGGCGGGCGCATGAGCCCGCCTGCGAGGCTCGGAGCCGCGAGGTGGGGTAGGAGGCCCCGCGCCCACCGACCATTTTTGGCTCACCTCACCCACGCGGACGATCCCCCATGAACACCCCAACGCATCACACATCCCGAGGTCCGCAGGTGAGCGCCCACGGGGCATCGCACCCGACCGCCTCGCCCGCTTCGCGGTCAGTCCCCGGCGGCGGCGCACCGACAAGGTCGCCCGCGGGCTGCTGCTCGCCGCCACGCTGGTCGCGCTCGTGCCGCTCGTGCTGATCGTCTACTACCTGCTTGCGCAAGGGCCTCGGCGCGTGGAGCTGGAGCTTCTTCACCACCGACCCCACCGGCTCTACCTTCTTCGGGGGCTCCTCCATCGGCGGGATCAAGAGCGCGATCCTGGGGACGCTCGAGATCGTCGCGCTCGCCTCCGCGATCGCCATCCCGGTCGGCATCGGCGTCGCGCTGTGGCTCGTCGAGTACGGCCGCTCCTCCTGGTTCGCCCACACCGTGCGCTTCTTCGTCGACGTCCTCACCGGGGTGCCCTCGATCGTCTTCGGGCTGTTCATCTACATCGTGCTGATCGTCGGCACCGGCTCCACCTACGCCGGCTACAAGGGCTCGCTGGCGCTCGCCCTGCTGATGCTCCCCGTCGTGATCCGCTCCGCCGAGGTGATCCTCGCTGCTCGTGCCCGGCGCGCTGCGCGAGTCCGCCCTGGCGCTCGGCGCCGCCGCGCTGGAAGGTGATCTTCCGGATCGTGCTCCCCACCGCGCTCACCGGGATGCTCACCGGCGTGCTGCTCGCCGTCGCGCGCGCCGCCGGCGAGACCGCGCCGCTGCTGTTCACCGCCGGGCACACCAACAAGACCACGCTCGACCTCGGGCAGTTCATGAACTCGCTGCCCTACCAGATCTACAACGACGTCACCTCCCCGACCACGCAGGTGGTAAACCGTGCGTGGGGCGCCGCGCTCGCCCTCGTCACGATGATCCTCATCCTCAACCTCCTCGCCCGCCTGGTCGCCCGAAGGAGCCGCCTTGCATGAGCCCCGACGCACCCTCCCCCAGACTGGCCGATTGGCGATCGCCTCGATCGCCAATCGCTCGAGCCGCCTGCGCCGTGCTCGCCCTGCCACCCTCCTCGGCCGCCGGCCCCTCCGCCGCGAGGTCCGCTGCCGAGTCCGCTGCGCCGGCGGCGGGCGGACGGGCGGGGTATCCATCGTCAAGGTCGCGCCCGAGGTTCGCTTGGAGGGGCTGCGCGCCTTCTACGGCTCCTCCGAGCAGGTCCGGGGCATCGACCTGCGCTTCCCCGCCAACCAGGTCACCGCCATCATCGGCCCCTCCGGCTGCGGCAAGTCCACGATGGTGCGCTGCATCAACCGCATGCACGAGGAGATCCCCGGCGCCCGCGCCGAGGGGCGCGTGCTGCTCGACGAGCTCGACATCTACGACCCCTCCGTCGACGTCATCGCCGTGCGCCGCGCCGTCGGGATGGTCTTCCAGAAGCCCAACCCCTTCCCCACGATGTCGATCTTCGACAACGTCGCCGCCGGCCTGCGGCTCACCTCCACGGGCCGCGGGGAGCTCGCCCACCGCGTCGAGGCCGCGCTGCGCGGCGCCGGCCTCTGGGAGGAGGTCAGGGACCGGCTCTCCATCGCCCGGCGTCGGGCTCTCCGGCGGCCAGCAGCAGCGCCTCTGCATCGCCCGCTCGCTCGCCGTCGACCCCGAGGTGCTGCTGATGGACGAGCCCTGCTCCGCGCTGGACCCGATCGCCACCCTGCGGATCGAGGAGCTGATCGCGCAGCTCAAGCGGCGCATCACGATCGTGATCGTCACCCACAACATGCAGCAGGCCGCCCGCGTCGCCGACCGCACCGCCTTCATGCTCGCCGGCGAGCTCGTCGAGGTCGGGCCCGACCGACGAGATCTTCACCAACCCCACCGACCCCCGCACAGAGGAATATGTCACCGGAAAGTTCGGCTGACTCCCCCGCGCCCCGCGCCCCGCGGGCCGCTCGCAGCCGGTGGGGCCGGTCGGCCGATGGGGACGGCGCGGCCGGTGGGTCGGCGCGGCCGGTGCGCTCGCTGCGGCCAGGCGCACCCCGCGCCAGCACTTCCAGCAGCAGCTGCGCGAGCTCGAGCCCGCGCGCTCGGCGGCCTCGACCTCGTCGTCGAGCAGCTCGACCGCGTGCTCGAGGCGCTCGAGCACCAGGACGTCGAGCTCGCGGCCGATGGTGATCGCCGACGACGACCGCGTCGACGGGCGCTACCTGGAGATCCACCAGGGCATCCTCTCGCTGCTCGCGCTGCAGGCCCCCGTCGCCGGCGACCTGCGCGTCGTCGCCGCGCTGCTGCACGTGATGAAGAACATCGAGCGCATGGGCGACCAGTGCGTCAACATCGCCAAGCTGATCCCGCTCTCCGGCCACGAGCCCCCGGTGCGCCGCAGCTGCTCGAGGCGCTGCTTGAAGATGGGCGCCCTCGCCCGCTCGGAGGTCACCCAGTGCAAGGCCGCCTTCGCGGCGCGCGACGTCGGCCTCGCCGAGGACCTCGTCCGCCAGGACCGCGCGATCAACCGCCTCAACCGCGACATCTTCCGCATGGCGCTCGACGTCGGCGACGACCCCGACACGCGCGAATGGGCGATGCACATGATCCTCGTCGCCCGCGCCCTGGAGCGCATCGGCGACAACGCCGTCGACGTCGGCGAGCAGGTCGCGTTCGTCGTCACCGGCCTCTTCCGCGAGTTCTCCGACTCCTCGCACCCGCTCGGCGCAGTCGAGGGCCTGCGACGCTGACGGCCGCTCCTAGCGTTCTTTCGCTGTGACCATCCTGTGACCGGGCCAGCAGCCACGACCGCCACTTTGCTTAGACTGAGGTCCGCGATGAGGGAAAGCACTCGCGCCGCGCCGGGGGCCGTGCAGGACGCACGTAGCGCTTCCGCCACTGGCACCCAACTGCGCATCGCCGTTCTCGACCGCGACAGCGGCTTCATCCAGGTTCTCTCGCAAGAGACTCGACCGGCTCGGCTGGGAGCACCGCGTGCTCGCCAGCCCCGTGCCGCCCGACGCGATCGCCTCGATGCGCCTCTCCGCGCTCGTCGTCGACCTCGCGATCCTCGGTCCCCAGGCCTGGGCGTGGCTGGAGCGCCTCTGCGGCGCGCTGCCCGAGCTCGGCATCGTCGTCTGCACCGGCCCCTCCACCGTGGCCCAGCGCGTGCGCGGGCTGCGCCTCGGCGCCGACGACTGGATCACCAAGCCCTGCCACCCCGAGGAGGTCATCGCCCGCGTCCAAGGCGTCGTGCGCCGCCGCCGGCGCTCCGCCGGGCGGGCCGAGCTCAAGCCCGTGAGCGCCGGCGAGGTCGAGATCCGCTCCGACCGCTTCCAGGCGTTCGTCGCCGGGCGCACCATCGACCTCACCCGCCGCGAGTTCGAGCTGATCGAGCTGCTCGCCGCCGCCGAGGGGCGCGTGCTCGAGCGCGAGGACATCTACTCGCGGCTGTGGGGCTACGCGATGGTCCGCGGCGACCGCTCGGTGGACGTGTTCGTGCGCAAGCTCCGCCAGAAGCTGGAGAGGGCCTCCCCGGACTGGCGCTACATCCACACCCACTTCGGCATCGGCTACCGCTTCGCCGCCGAACCTGCCGACGGGTCTGTGGTCACCGTGGATGGTGTGGCAGGGGTGGCGGGCGATGACGTCGCTGCAGGCGTCGGGGCTCCCGCTGTTGAGCCTTCTCCCGCGCTTGATCCGCCTGACGCCGCTGTCGTCGAGGCCGAGCGGGACAGGGTCGAGGCGCTGGTTTAGCACCCCAGACCCTCTGGCTTGGCGCTCCCGCCCTTCAGTGCTACTGAGGATCGGCGGAGGTGACCTCGCGGCGCACCTGCGCTGGGCTGCTCGCCAGCTCCTTGCCGACCAAATCTCGGGCATCACAGCTGACAAGCGTGCCGCCGGTGTGGTTGGCCGCAGCCACATAGGCCGCGTCGTAGACCGAGATGGTGTGCTCCTCAGCAAGCTGCGCCGCGCGTGTCATCAGAGCCGTCGTTGAGGACAGGACGCCGCCGTCGTCGGCGATCCGATCGATCGCATCCAAAAGCGGCGCGACACGCTCAGGTGCCCGCCATGCGCGGATCGCAACGTTGGCCACCTCGTAGCGGGCAAGATCCAGCGTGGCGAGCGTGAGCTCCGGATCGACGAGGATCGTACGCGCCGACTCATGCAGATCGTCGTCGGCGTCGAACGCCGCGAGGATCGCGCTGGCGTCCAGCAGCAGTGTGTTCACGTGGAGGGTCGCGTGGCCTTCACGCGCTCGGCGGCTGCGCCTCCGTGATGTGCGGTGTGAGCCACGAGCGTGCGCATCGCCGCCGCGCGATCGGCACGGCGCCTGCGCAGCGCGGCGTCGGCGAAGCCCCGCAGCACAGCGCTTCGCGTGGTGCCCAGCCGGCTTGCCTCAGCGTCCACCTCGCTGAGAAGGTCTTCTGGCATGGAGACCATCACCTTTGCCACACCAGGAGTATACCACGGTATACGAGGCCACCGAAGGCCTCGCTACGCTCCCCTCAGCGCCTCCAGGTCGGCGCGCACCATCCGCTCCACGAGCTGCTCGAAGCTCAGGCTCGCCTTCCAGCCCAGCCGCTCGCGCGCCTTGCTCGGGTCGCCCACCAGCGGCGTGGGCTCTGGCGCACGCACCAACTCGGGCGCGACCCGCACGTAGCGCTCGGCGTCGCGGCCCACGCACGCGAACGCCGCGCGCGCCAGCTCCGCGACCGTGTGGGGCTCGCCGCTGGCGAGGATGAAGTCCTCGGGCTCCTCCTGCTGGAGCATCAGCCACGCGCCGCGCATGACGTCTCCCGCGAAGGACCAGTCGCGCACCGCCTCCAGGTCGCCCAGCACCACCTCGTCGGCCAGCCCCAGCTCCACAGCTGCGGCGGCGCGCGTCACCTTGCGCGTCACGAACTGCTCCGGGCGGCGCTCGGACTCGTGGTTGTAGAGGATCCCCGAACACACGTACAGGCCGTCGTGGGCGCGCACTGCCCCCACCAACTCGTGCGCCGCGTGCTTGGCGATCGCGTACGGGGTGTCTGGGCGGCAGGGGTCTGCTCACGCTGGGGGCTCTCCCCCGCCGCGCCGTACATCGCGCCCGAGGCCGCCGTGAACACGCGGGTCGTGGGGTCGGTGTCGCGCACCGCCTCCAACAGCGCGGCCGTCGCGCCCGCGATCGCCGCGAGCGTCTGCGCGGGGTGCTCCCACGAGGCCGGTACGTACGACGGCGCCGCCAGGTGGTACACCTCCCGCGGGCGCACCGCCTGGACCACCGCTCGCACGCTCTGCGGGTCGAGCAGCTCGCCCTCCACCACCTCGACGCTGCCCCCGCAGGTGCTCCGCCGCGCCGAGCGCTAGCTGCGCCCGCGGCGTGCCCTCCCCGTGCACCATCCCCGTCACCGCGTAGCCCTCCGCCAGCAGCAGCTCTGCCAGGAACGAGCCGTCCTGGCCCGTGAGCCCTGTTACGAGCGCCCGGCGCGGGTCTGCTGCCACCTAGCCGCCCTCGAAGGGCTGCGTCTCAAGGCCAACGCGGCACACCATGAGTCTCCCGTCGAGCGTCTGGCCGGCCGAGCGAGCGGAACGGGACCATCACCCGCTCAGCAGCTCGAGGTCCGCGTCGACCATCAGCCGGATCAGCTCCTCGAAGCTCGTCCGCGGCTCCCACCCGAGGTCTCTGCGGGCCTTCGCGCGGGTCGCCGATCAGGTGGTCCACCTCCGCGGGGCGCTTCAGGGAGTCGTCGATCACCACCCGCTCGTCGATCTCCAGACCCGCCTGGTCGAAGGCGACCTCCAGGCACTCGCGCACCGAGTGCGCTTTGCCCGTGGCGATCACGTAGTCCTCGGCCTCGCTCGCGCTGGAGCATCAGCCACATCGCCTCCACGTAGTCCTTCGCGTAGCCCCAGTCGCGTTCGGCGTCGAGGTTGCCGAGGTGCAGCTTCTCCGCGAGGCCGAGCTTGATCGCCGCCGCGTGCCACGTGATCTTGCGGGTCACGAACTCCAGCCCGCGGCGGGGGCTCTCGTGGTTGAACAGGATCCCGCTGGTCGCGTGCAGGCCGTAGGACTCCCGGTAGTTGACCGTGATGAAGTGCCCGTACGCCTTCGCCACCCCGTACGGCGAGCGCGGGTAGAAGGGCGTCTGCTCGGTCTGCGGGACCTCGCGCACCTTGCCGAACATCTCGCTCGAGGACGCCTGGTAGAAGCGCGCCTCGGGGCACACCTCGCGCATCGCCTCCAGCATCCGCGTCACGCCCACGCCCGTGAACTCCGCCGTGAGCGTCGGCTGGATCCACGAGACCGCCACGAAGGACATCGCCGCGAGGTTGTAGATCTCCTGGGGACGCGCGGCGCGCAGCGCGTCCACCAGCGAGCGCTGGTCGAGCAGGTCGCCCTGGTGCAGGGTGATCCGCTCGCGCAGGTGCTCGATCCGCTCGAAGCGCTCCGTGGAGGAGCGGCGCACCACGCCGTGCACCTCGTACCCCTTCTCCAGGAGCAGCTCCGCGAGGTACGAGCCGTCCTGGCCGGTGATCCCGGTTATCAGCGCGGAGGGTCTGCTGGCCACGACCGGGACCCTACCGTGTGGAGCGTTCTCAGTCCGCGATCAACGCCAGCTCGCTCGGACGCAGCAGCGCCACCAGCTCACTGCTGGCGCCTTCGACCTTTACCACCGCCAGCCCGCCCTTCTTCAGGTCGATGCGAGCGCCCGTCAGTTCCGCCACCACCGTCGAGAGGTCCGGCTCGTGGCCGACGAGGAGCAGCCGGGCGTCCGCGCCTAGGCCGGCCAGCAGCGCCAGCGCCTGTTGCGCGTCGAAGCCTCCCGCGAGCGGCTGATGGACCTCGAGCCTGTTGCGCTGTGCCTCGCTCCACCCCTGCGCCGCCACCGTCGCGGTGCGCAGCGCGCGCTCCCTGGGGCTGCTCAGCAGCGTCTCGAACTCGACCCCCGTCCGGGCGATGGCCGCGCCCGCCAACCGCGCTTGGCGCTCGCCCCGCTCTGTCAGACGCCGCTCGGAGTCCGGACGGGTTCCGTGCGGCTCCGCGTCCGCGTGGCGTAGCAACCAAAGCTGGCGAGCCATCTCTCCCTCGCACTTCACACTAGCGGGATGTCGAGGGTGTTAGCGTTGCGGGCCGATGGACGACCTCGACGACCCCTCGCTCTACCTCAACCGCGAGCTCTCCTGGCTGGACTTCAACGAGCGCGTGCTGCAACTCGCCGAGGACGAGGCCATCCCGCTGCTCGAGCGCGCGAAGTTCTGCGCGATCTACACCACCAACCTCGACGAGTACTACATGGTGCGCGTCGCCGGTCTGCACGACCAGATCGAGGCTGGCGTGGAGAACCCCTCGCAGGACGGCCTCACCCCCTCGCAGACCATCAAGCGCATCCGCGAGCGGGTGCTCGAGCTGAGCGGACGGCTCTCCGCCTGCTTCGAGCAGCGGCTGCGCCCCGCGCTGGCCGACCACGGCATCCGCCTCGTCGGCTTCGAGGAGCTCGACGAGCACCAACGCACCCACCTGGCCAAGCACTTCGAGCGGGTCATCTTCCCCGCGCTCACGCCCCTCGCGGTCGCCCCCGGACGGCCCTTTCCATACATCTCCAACCTCTCGCTCTCCCTGGCCGTGCTCGTGCGCGACCCCGTCAACGACCAGACCGTCTTCGCCCGCGTGAAGGTCCCCACCGAGATCCTCCCCCGCTTCATCTCCGTCGAGCCCGCCGAGGGCGGCAACAACGGCGCCGCGGAGGGGGGAGTCACACTCGTGCCGCTCGAGGAGGTGATCGCCCACCACCTCGACGCGCTGTTTCCCGGCATGGAGATCGTCGACTACAACGCCTTCCGCGTCACCCGCGACGCCGACCTGGAGGTCTCCGACGACGCCGCCGATCTGCTGCAGGCCGTCGAGGACGAGCTGCGCCGTCGGCGCTTCGGCGAGGTCGTGCGCGTCGAGCTCGGCGCGCACTGCTCCGCGCCGCTGCGCTCCGAGCTGCTCAGCCTGCTCGGCATGGCCGAGGAGGAAATCTACCCCGTCGATGGGCTACTCGACATGGGCTCCCTCTGGCAGATCGCGCGCCTGCCCGGCCTCTCGGAGCTGCGGTACCCCCCGATGAGCCCGATCACCCACCCCCGGCTGCTGCGCCACGAGGGCGAGCGGCCCGACGTGCTCGGCGCGATGCGCGACGGGGACGTGCTCGTGCACCACCCCTACGACTCCTTCACGACCTCCGTGGAGCGCTTCGTCGAGCAGGCCGTCGCCGACCCCAACGTGCTCGCGATCAAGCAGACGGTGTACCGCACCTCTGACGACTCCCCGCTGGTGCCCGCGCTGATCGACGCCACCGAGCGCGGCAAGGAGGCCGTCGCGCTGGTGGAGCTCAAGGCGCGCTTTGACGAGCGCATGAACATCCACTGGGCCAAGGCGCTGGAGGAGGCCGGGGTGCACGTCGTCTACGGCCAGCCGGCGCTGAAGACCCACGTCAAGTGCGTGCTCGTCGTGCGCCGCGAGGGCGAGGGGGTGCGCAACTACGTGCACATCGGCACCGGCAACTACCACTCGACCACCGCCCGCCTCTACACCGACTTCGGGCTGTTCACCACCGATCCCCAGATCGGGGCCGACGTGGCCGACATGTTCAACTACCTCACCGGCTTCGGGCGCCCGCTGCACTACCGCAAGGTCCTGATCGCGCCCGCCCAGCTGCGCGACGGGCTGCTCGCCGAGATCGAGCGGACCGTCGCCGCGCACTCCGCCGAGCACCCAGCGCGGATCCTGATGAAGATGAACGCGCTCGTCGACGGGCCCTGCATCCGCGCGCTCTACCGCGCCTCCCAGGCCGGGGTGCGCGTCGATCTGAACGTGCGCGGGATCTGCTGCCTGCGGCCGGGTGTCGAGGGCGTCTCCGAGAACGTCCGCGTCGTCTCGGTCGTCGGGCGCCTGCTCGAGCACTCCCGCGTGTACGCCTTCGAGCGTGAGGGCCGCCACACCGTCTACATCGCCTCCGCGGACCTCATGCCCCGCAACCTCGACCACCGTGTCGAGATGGCCGTCCCGATCGAGACCCCGGAGCTCAGGGACGAACTGCTCGACGTGCTCGAGCGCGCTTTTCACGACAACCAGAACGCCTGGGAGCTTCACGCCGACGGTGCCTGGCGGCGGGTGCACCCTCACTCCGAGGAGCCCCCTCGTTCCATGCAGCTCGAGCTGATCGAGCGCCACGCGCTGCGCGCCGTCGAGGAGCGACCCGGGGAGCGCGAGGACTCCGAGGCGCTGCCCCACTGACGGCCCTGTGGGGCGGGCTGTGGGTCGCGGGGCTTGCGCCTTCCTCGCACTAAGTGTATACTTAGCTGAGGTCAGTCAATCCCGAGAAGGAGCTTTGGTGCCCGATATCGGACCGCCTCCAGATGCGAGCGACGCCACGCCCCCGGGTGACGGCATCGGCCGTGGGCGCTTGCGGCGCACCGCCCCGCTGGTGGGTCTGACGGCACGCACCGCTGGAGAGGCCGTGGTGGTGGGCCTGCGCAGAAAGCTGACCGGCGCCGACGCCACCGAGTTTCACGTCCGCACGGCCGAGCGCTACACCGAGCTGCTCGGCCACTCCAAGGGCGCGCTGATGAAGGCCGGACAGATGCTGTCGTTCGTCTCGGCCAGCCCCGCGGTGCCAGCGGAGTTCCAGTCGATCTACCAGTCGGCGCTCACGCGCCTGCGCGATGAAGCGCCGCCGATGGCGCCCGAGCTCGCGCGCGCGGCGCTGGAGCGCGAGCTCGGTCAGCGAACCGAGAGCGCGTTTGCGCACTTCGAGTGGGAGCCGCTCGCGGCAGCCTCGATCGGCCAGGTTCACGCCGCCCGTATGCACGACGGTCGCGCCGTCGCCGTGAAGATCCAGTACCCGGGAGTGGCTGGCGCGATCGCGGCCGACCTGAAGAACACCGAGCTGCTCTCCACGTTCCTCGGACTGCTGTTCGGCCTGTCCCCGAGGAAAGTGAGCTTCGACATACGCGGCGCGGCGCAGGAGATCGGCGTGCGCATCACCGAGGAGCTCGACTACCGGCTCGAGGCTGCCAACCAGGCCGAGTTCGCCGAGCTCTACCGCGGGCACCCGTTCATCCACGTCCCGGAGGTGATCGGCGAGCTGAGCACCGGTCGTGTGCTGACCCAGGAGCTCGTGCAGGGCAAACCCTGGAGCGAGGGCCTCGCCTGCGAGCAGGAGCTGCGCAACCGCTGGGGGGAGGCGATCCACCGGTTCGTCTACGGCTCCAACCACCGCTTCTGTCTGTTCAACGCCGATCCGCACCCCGGCAACTACCTGCTCCACGACGACGGGAGCGTGAGCTTCCTGGACTTCGGCTGCATCAAGCGCTTCAAGCGTGAGCGGGTCGAGATGATGCAGGCGATCGGGCGCGCGTGCTTCAGGGCCGACGTGCCTGGGACCTGGCAGGCAAGTGTGGAGGGCGGGTTCTGGCGATCCACAGATCCGGTCACCCCCGAGGAAGTCTTCACGTACTGGCGGGAGCCCTGGGAAATGTGGTGGGCGGAGCAGCCGTTCACGGTCACTCCGGAGTACGTCTCCAGGTGGATCGAGCGCAAGTTCTCACCGACCGGCCCGTCGGCCAACGCCTTTCGCCACCTCACCGCCTCGCCCGAGTACACGATCATGGGCCGGATCGAGATGGGCGCAGCGTCCCTGCTCGCCGAGCTGCGCGCCACCAACCACTGGGGGTCGATCGCGGCCGAGTACTTCGAGGGCGCGGACCCGCTCACCGCGATGGGCAAGCTCGACCACGCGTTCTTCGAGGACCGCCAGGCGGCGGGCAGCCATGCCTGACTGGGCAGCGTGGCCGTTCCCGACCGAGGATCCCTACCCCGCCTACCACGCCGCCCGGGCCCAGGCGCCCGTCCAGTGGGACGAGCGGCTCGGCGCCGCGCTGGTGCTCTCCCACGAGCACGCGGCAGCTGTCCTGCGCAGCCCCGAGTGGAGCTCCGACCCGCGCAACAGCCCGCAGCTGCTCGCCTCCCTCGGCGGGCCGGGATCTGGCGCCGAGATGTGGAGCGAGTCGCTGCTGATGTCCGACCCGCCGACCCACACGCGGCTGCGCAGCGCCGTCAACCGCTTCTTCACCCCCCGCGCGGTGCAGCAGATCCGCGAGCGCGTCGCCGCGATCGTCGACAGCGCGTTTGAGCCCCTCGCCGAGGGAGCGTCGATCGAGGTGATGAGCGAGCTCGCCTACCCGATCCCGCTCGCAGTGATCGCGGAGCTGTTCGACGTCGGACTCGAGGGCGCGGAAGTGATTCGCGCAGAGACCCCCACGCTCGCGCGGATGCTCGAGCTCGACCCCACGCCCGCGGAGCTCGAGGCGATCGGCGCAGCGGCGATGGCGGTGATGTTGTTTCTGGTGCCGCTCGTCGCGCAGCGGCGCGTGGACCCGGGCGAAGACCTCCTGAGCGCCCTGATCCACCCCCCCGAGGGTGGCGTCACGCTCGCTACCGACGAGATCATCACGATGTGCCTGCTGCTGCTCGCCGCCGGACACGAGACGACCTCGAACCTGATCGGCAACGGCACGCTCGCTCTCTTCGAGCACCCCGACCAGCTCGAGTGGCTCGCGCAGCACCCTGACCTCTCCCTCCAGGCGGTCAACGAGCTCCTGCGCTACGACAGCCCCGTCCAGGTCGCCTCCCGCGTCGCGCTCGCCGATCTCACCCTCGGCGGTGTCAGAGTGCGCAAGGGGCAGCAGGCGCTCGTCGTGCTCGGCGCCGCCAACCGCGATCCCGCGCGCCACCCCGACCCGGACCGGCTGGACCTGACCCGCACCGGTCCGCCCCACCTCGCCTTCGGCAACGGCCCGCACTTCTGCGTCGGCGCGGGGCTCGCTCGACTCGAGGCCCAGGAGACGTTCACCCGTCTCGCGCAGTCGGGGTTGAGACCGAGGGCCGGTCGTTGGTCGCCGTGCCGGGAGCGCTCCCGCACATTCCGGCGGCTGCGCAGCCTGCGCATCGCAGACGGCCGGCCTGCCCGTCCTGAGCACGCGCTCGACGCCGCGCCCTCGCTGTAGGCGCCCGTTCTCTAGGCCTAACTCTCGGCGGTCGGGTCGGCCAGCGCGAGGACCATCAGCTGAACCCACGTGTCGACGAGCATCTCGTCGTCGACCTGGGCTGGGATGCCGAGGACGTCGCGCAGCAGGCGGGAGGAGAGCAGCGACCCCAACCCAAGCGCCGCTGTCGCCGCCGCCTCCTCGCTAGAGAGCGGACGCTCCGCGCGTTCGGCGATCCACGCGGCGAAGCCTTCGAACGTGGAGCTCACCAGCTGCTCGACGGCGGCCGTCAGCAGCTGTGGTCGGGTGCGCGCTTCGGAGGCGAGGATGCGCAGCAGCTCGGACTCGCTGTCGAGCTCGGTGAGGACGTAGCGGGCGGTCAGGGTCAGCTCGGCTTTGAGGTCTCCGAGCGGAGTGAGGACGCGGCGGATCTCACGCAGCGCGTCCAGCCGCGCGAGCTGGCGCTCGATGCCCGCGGCGAGGACGGCTTCCTTGCTGTCGAAGTGGTGGTACAGCCCACCGGCGCCCGGCGTGAGTCCCGCGGCGGCTTCGATCTTGGCGATGCTGGTCGCGGCGTAGCCGTGCTGGCTGAACAGGCGCATCGCTTCGTCGACGATGCGCTCACGAGTCGTGCTTGCCATGGGCCTCCCAAGTATATACTTAGCTGAAGTCAGTGTCGGATAGGGAGGCGTGACGGCGTCCGACGCCGCGAGAACCGGGGCTTGACGTCCCCACCAGTAGTGCTACTGTGATAGATCAATCGTACTGTGGTGATCTGAAGGTGGAGGAGCGGCGAATCGCACAGCCCGAATGCCTCGTGCAGCCCCCCTCGCAAGGGTTCCCCGACTCGCGACTCCGTCCCAGGCGTTGACGCCCCCACAGGTTCGTGTTACTGTGGGTAATATGAAGATGGGAGAGTGGTGACCCGTACAGTTCGCATGTTTCTTGCGGCCCCCCTCCTCGCGGGGGCGGCGCTGGCAGCGCCCGGGCAGGCGCAGACGACCGCGCCGGCGCAGGCCTCGCGGGCGACCACTCGGACGACCACTCGGACGACCGCCCTGTCCCAGGCGGCACCCACCCACACCTCCGCGACGATCGCACCGTTCTTCTCCCCCGCCAGACCCGGGGCGAAGGCCGCCCTCACCTTCACGATCCAGTACACGGGCGGCGAACTCGGCGTACCCTCCCCGGTACACCGGTCGGTCGTGCGGTTCCCCGCCGGAATGACCCTCGAAGTCCCCAGCCTGCGCAGCTGCACCGCCACACGTCTGCTGGCCCACGGTCCCGGCAGCTGCCCGGCGCAGTCCAAAATCGGCCGTGGACACGCGCTTGCGGAGGTGACCGTGGGAGCTCAGCTCGTTGCCGAGGCAGTCACCGTGTGGGCCTTCATCGGCCCTCCGCAGAACAACGAACCGACGCTCGAGCTGCTCGGCGAAGGCTCCTCGCCGGTACCAGGGCAGGTCGTGGTCACCGGGACGGTGGTCCCGGCCCGCGCGCCCTACGGGGAAGAGCTCGTGATCCCCGTCCCCCCGGTTCCCACGCTGCCCTCCAACCCCGACGTCTCGATGGTCAACCTCACGCTCACCATCGGCGCGAGCCCACACCACCGAGCACGCAACGCGAACACGGTCCTCGTGCCCTCCAGGTGCCCGGCGGGCGGCTTCCCGTTCGCCGCCGAATTCACCTACGCCGACGGCTCCACCGGCAGCGCTTTCGCCACGGCCCCCTGCAAGGCCGGCGGGTGAACGAGGGGGCCACGTGCTGGAGCTGCGTGACCTCGTCAAGCACTACCCGGCCGTCGGCGGAGAATCGGTGCGCGCGGTGGACGGGGTCTCGCTGCAGGTCGCCCCCGGCGAGATGGTCGCCCTGTACGGGCCGAGCGGGTCGGGCAAGACGACGCTGCTGCTGATGGTCGCAACGCTGCTCACGCCCACGGCCGGCACGGTGAGCATCGGCGGACGCGACGTGTCCTCGCTCTCCGAGCGCGAGGCCTCGCACTTCAGGCTCTCCGAACTGGGCTTCATCCGTCAGACCTTCGACCTGCTGCCGGGTGTCAGCGCGATCGACAACGCGGTGCTGAAGCTCCTGAAGACGATGCGCTGGCCCGACGCGCAGCGCGAGATCGCGCCCCTGCTCGAACGTCTCGGGCTGGGCGGGCGCCTACGCCACCGCGCCGAGACGCTCTCGATGGGCGAGCGCCAGCGCGTGATGATCGCCAGGGCGCTCTCCACCAAGCCCCGCCTGCTGCTCGCTGACGAGCCGACAGGGAGCCTCGACACCCAGCGCGGGCGCGAAGTGCTCGAGCTGCTGCGGGAGCTGTGCCGCGAGCGGGGAGTCGCCGTCGTGCTCGTCAGCCACGACCCGATGGCCGCCGACTACGCCGACCGTGCGCTCGCCCTGCGCGACGGCAGGCTCTCAGACCACGTGGCCGATCGGGTGTATGCGTGAAGCCGTCGAACATCCTGCGCCTCTACCGTGTGCGCCTGCGTGCACGGGCGGTGCAGGAGTGCCTCGCGATCGTGGGGATCGCCGCCGGCGTCGCGCTGCTGTTCGCCTCGCAGGTCTCGAGCTCGAGCCTGCAGAGCTCCGTGGCAGAGCTCTCGCGCGGGATCGACGGCGCCGCCACGCTCGAACTCCTGGCGCGCGACCCGCACGGCTTCCCGGAAAGCACGCTCGGGCTCGTGCGCGCGGATCCCCGGTGTGCGCGTGGCGGCGCCGCTGCTGGAAGCGGGCGCCAACGCGATCGGCCCCCGGGGCAGCGAGTCGGTCGAGCTCGTCGGCGCCGACCCGAGCCTCTCCGAGCTCGGCGGGGCGCTCGTGCGTCACACTGCCCTCGCGCCGGTCGGGGGCGTCGGCGCAGTCGCGCTGCCCGCTCCGCTCGCGAGGGCGCTCGGTGTCACCAAGTTCGGCCAGGAAGTCACCTTCCAGCTCGCCGGGCACACCGTCGAGGTCCCGCTCTACACCGAGCTTCACGAACGGCAGCTCGGCCCGTTGATCGGCAGCTCCGTCGCGCTCGCGCCGCTGTCCTTCGCGCAGGAAGCGACCGGCCTCGGCGCTCGCGTGAGCCGCATCCTCGTGCAGCCCGCCGCCGGCTCGGAAGCTCGGGTGCGAGCCGCGCTCACGACGCTCGCCGGGGGCCGTCTGGACGTCGAGGCGACCACCTACGACGAGACGCTGTTCGCGAAGGCCGCCGCGGCGAGCAACCAGTCGACCGCCCTGTTTGCGGCGATCAGCGCGCTGGTGGGGTTCCTGTTCGCGTTCAACGCGACGCTGCTCACCGTCCCGCGGCGCCGGCGGCTGAGCGCCGACCTGCGCCTCGTCGGGTACACCCCTCGGACCGTTGTCGCGGTGCTGCTCTTCGACGCCGTGGCGCTGGGTCTCGCCGCCTGCGTGCTCGGGCTGGCGCTGGGCGAGGAGCTCTCGATCCACGTGCTCCACTCCAACCCTGCGTTTCTCTCCCTCGCCTTCGCGCTCGGCTCGGAGCGCGCGGTGAGCTGGCAGGCCGTCGCCCTCGCCGTGGGCGGGGGGATGTGCGCCGCGATCGTGGCGGTCCTCAGCCCGCTGCGTGCCGTCCTCTCCCGCGAGCTCGCCGCGCTCGACAGCCCACAGGCGAGCTCCAGCGCCGCTTCGATTGGGAGCGCGCCCGCGCTGGCGCTCGCCGGCCTGGCCTGTCTCGCCGGCGCCACCGCGATCCTGCTCGCCGCGCCGGACGCGGCGATCCCGGGCATGGTGCTGCTGTTCGGGGCCCTGCTGCTGGAGCTGCCGCTCGCGCTCAGCGCGACGCTCGCGCTCGTCAAGCGGCTCGCCTGCACCTTCACGAGCACGGTCCCGCACGTCGCCGTGATGGAGCTGAGCGCGGCCCGCGCACGCGCTCTCGCGATCGCGGCGACCGGCGCCGTCGCGGTCTTCGGCAGCGTCACGATCCAGGGCGCGCACCACGACCTGCTCGTGGGCCTCGACCGCGCGGCGCACGACATGAACGCGTTCACCGACGTGTGGGTCTCCCCGGCCGGCTCCTACAACCTCCTGCAGACCGCGCCGTTCCCGCCGACGCAGCAGGCGCAGCTTGAGCGCCTGCCCGGCGTGCGCGCGGTGGGCCTCTACCGCAGCGGTCTCCTGAACTACGGCGAGCGCCGGGTGCTGGTGATCGCCCCGCCGCGCCAGGCCACCCCGCTGCTCTCCGCAGACCAGCTCGTGCAGGGCAACGTGCGCCAGGCGACCGCCCGCCTGCGCGCCGGGGGCTGGCTGGTGCTCTCGCGGGCGCTCGCCGCCGAACACCACCTGCACATCGGCCAGGCGTTCACGCTGCCGAGCCCCGACCCGCAGACGTTCCGCCTCGCGGCGCTGTCCACCAACATGACGTGGGCGCCCGGCGCGATCGTCATGAACGCCTCCGACTACGCCCGCGCGTGGGGCAGCCAGGACGCAAGCGCCTACACCGTCCTGCTCGCTCCCGGCGTCTCGCCCGCCCGGGGCGCTCGGGAGATCGAACGCGCGCTGGACGGGGGCGGGTCAGGGTCGGGCGGGAACGGAGTGGGTGGGAGCGGGACTGGCGCAAACGGGGCAGGCGCGAACGCGGCGAACGGGAGTACCCAGACAGGACTGGCCGTCGAAACGGCCCAGCAGCACACCGGCCGCCAGCGCGCGCTCAGCCGCGAAGCCCTCGCGCGCCTCACCCAGATCGCCACGCTGATCCCGATCGCCGCGGTGCTCGCGATGGCCGCGGCGATGGGCGCGCTCGTGTGGCAGCGCCGGCCGCGCCTGGCCAAGCTCAAGCTCGAGGGACTCCCCCGCGCCGAGCTGTGGCGCACGATCCTGCTGGAGAGCCTGCTGCTCGTCGGCGTCGGCTGCCTGACCGGCGCGATCTTCGGCCTCTACGGCCAGCAGTTGGCCGACCGCGCGCTCGCCGACGCGATCGACTTCCCCGTCGTCTACTCCGTCACGGCGCTCCCAGGGCTCGAGAGCCTCGCCCTCGTGACCGCCACGGCGCTCGCGATCCTCGCGATCCCCGGCTACCTCGCCACCCGCGTGCCGGCCGCCCTCGCGCTGCAGGACTGATGGGATCGACACCCGACACGCAGCTAGCCTGGTTGACGGCCGACGCCGGTAAATTGACGGCCGACATCGCCAAACGCCCGTACAAACAGGTAGCGCGAGCGCAGGCCCAGCAGCGCACTCGAGACGCGCTGCAGGACGCGGCGATCGAGGAGTTCACTCAGGGCAACTGGGTGAAGGCGTCGCTGGAGGCACTGGCGGGCCGGGCCGGGGTCACCAAGCAGACGCTGCTGCGCCACTTCGGCTCCAAGGACGGGCTGCTGATGCAGGCGCTGCTCCACAGCGCCTCGGACGCGGTCAAACAGCGCTGGAGCGCCCCGCAGGGGGACGTGGAAGGCGCGGTCGAGAACGTGCTCGACCACTACGAGGCCCTGGGCGAGCGCTCGCTGCGCATCGGCGCCTGGCTTGAAAGCGGGCCCCCCGAGCTCGCCAGGCTCTCGCAGATGGCGCGCCAGCTTCACTACAACTGGGTCGAGTACGCGTTCGGCCCGCAGCTGGAACGTCTGGATGGGCAGGCTCGCGTGCGCTGCCGCGCCGCGCTGATCGTGCTCTGCGACGTGCACACCTGGTGGCTCTTGTCACACGACCTCGGCTTCGAGCGCTCCGAGGTCCTCGCAACCCTGACCACCGCGATCGAGCGTCTGCTCGGGGAGGAGCTGATGTGAAGGTCCCCGCCCGCACCCCGCCGGCCGGCGGGCGCCCGCATTCCGCGGCGAGCGCGACGACGCTCAGGAAGGGGCGGCGGTGAAGGTCCTCGCCTACACCTCGCCCGCGCGCGGGCACCTGTACCCGGTCGTGCCGATCGTGCAGGAGCTGCAGCGACGTGGCCACGAGCTCGCGCTGCTGACGCTCTCCTCGCAGGTCGAGACGGTGCGCGCGCTCGGCATCGACGCGGGGCCGATCTCGGGGCAGGTCGAAGCGGTCGAGCTCGACGACTACAAGGCGCACTGGGTGCCCGCGAAGGGCAGGCGCGCGCTGGCGACGTTCGCCGCGCGCGCGGAGCACGAGGCTCCCGACCTCGCGCGCGCGATCGACGCTCACCACCCGGACGTGCTCGTGATCGACGTCAACTGCTGGGGGGCCGCAACGGTGGCCGAGGCCTCGGGCCTCCCCTGGGCGGTGTACTGCCCCTACCTGCTGATGCTGCCCTCCCGCGACGCCCCGGCCTACGGGCCGGGACTGCCACCCCCGGGCGGCCCGCTCGGCCGCGCACGCGACGTGCTCCTGCGCCGCCTCGGGAACGTCGGCTTCGACCGCGCGGTCCTACCGGCGCTGGATGCGCTGCGCGCCCGGCACGGCCTCGGCGGGTTCGACCACTTCACCGACCTGCTGGAGCAGCCTCCTCTGCTGCTGGCGCTCACCGCCGAGGGCTTCGAGTACCCGCGCAGCGACTGGCCGGCGAACGTGCGCCTGGTCGGCGCGATTAACTGGGATCCCCCCACCCCCCGCCGGCGTGGCTGGCCGAGATGTCCGACCCGCTGGTGCTCGTCACGTGCTCGACCGAGCACCAGCACGACAGGCGCCTGGTCAGGGTCGCACTGGAGGCGCTGCCCGCGGCCAGCATGTCGGTACTCGCCACTACGGCCGCGCACGACCCCGACGCGTTCCACGCGCCGGCGGGGAGCCGGGTCGTGCGCTTCGTCCCCCACGAAGCGGTCCTGGAGCGCGCGGCGTGCGTAGTCTGCCACGGCGGCATGGGCATCACGCAGAAGGCTCTCGCGTCCGCAGGTCCCGGTCGTCGTCGTGCCGTTCGGGCGCGACCAGCTCGAGACCGCGCGCCGCGTGGAGGTCGCCCGCGCCGGCGTGCGCCTCTCGCCCCGGGGCCTGACCCCCGAGCGGCTCCTGGACGCCGTGCGCACCGCGCTCACGCGTCGCGCGGGCGCGCAGCGCGTGAGTCGCGCCTACGCGGCGGCGGGGGGCCCGGCCGCAGCGGCGGACGCGATCGAGGCGCTCGGTCGCGGCTCGCGCCCAGCCGGCACAGGTTGGGGTCCGTCGAACCACGGTTAACTCCCGCAGCCGCCTCTGGTCGCGGCCCACACCACTCCAGCACCCAAGGAGCACGCGAGGATCCTGCGTCCGCCCGCGCAGCCCGCGGTAGGCTTACAGGGAGCAAGACAAACACAGGGGGGCTGGCGGGATGGCCGGCTGAGATGGCGCACTGGAGACTCCCCGGCGCCGACCCTTCGAACCTGTGGGGTAATGCCCGCGGAGGGAGTGGCGTGAGTGTCGACAGGACTCAGAGCCGGACCACAACCGTCTGAGACGGCCGCGCAAGGGTGCGCGGTGAGCGTCAGCGGAGTGAGCCGCACCTACTCGGAGGGCGGCGCGAGGGGCTCCGCCGAGAGCGTGGCAGCAAGCGCAGCCGCGGGCGGCACGGAGCGCACCGTGCGGGCGCTCGCGGACGTCTCGCTGCACGCGGCCGAGGGCGAACTGTTGGCGGTGGTCGGCCCGAGCGGCTGCGGCAAGACGACGCTGCTGGAGCTGATCTGCGGCCTGCAGAGCCCGGACGCGGGCACGGTGCGCAGCGAGCCGGCGGCGTTGATGCCACAGCGCGACCTGCTGCTGCCGTGGCTAAGCGCCGTGGACAACGCGGCGCTGGCGCTGCGGATCGCGAAGCGTCCCCGCGCGCAGGCGCGGGAGCGGGCCGCGGGGCTGTTCGCCGAGCTCGGCCTCGCGGGCTTCGAGAACGCCCACCCGCACGAGCTCTCCGGCGGGATGCGCCAGCGCGTGGCGTTCGTGCGCACGCTGCTGTCAGGCAAGCCCGTGCTGTGCCTGGACGAGCCGTTCGGGGCGCTCGACGCGATCACCCGCGCGGAGATGCAGGGGTGGCTCGCCCGGGCGCTCGCGCAGGAGCCGCGCACGGTGGTGCTCGTGACGCACGACGTGGAGGAGGCGGTGCTGCTCGCCGATCGTGTGGCCGTGCTCTGCGCGCGCCCGGGCCGCGTGGTGGCGGAGCTGGAGATCGAGCTGCCGCGACCCGCGGGCGCGCACGGACCCGGCGGTGACGGCGCTGCGCGAGCAAGCGTTGAGCGCCCTTGGATTGGGCGCCTGAGCGTTACTCGTCCTGGGGGCACCGTGGAGGCGCCGCGTCGCAACGTCCTGCCCGCGGTGCTGCTCGTCGTGGCGCTGCTGGGGGCGTGGGAGCTGTACGTGTGGGCGGGAGGCGTGGAACCGTCGCTGCTGCCGGCCCCGCACGTGATCGCGGTGGAACTGTGGGGCAACACGGGGGTCCTGTGGAGGAACTTCGCGATCACCGCGAAGGAGGTGCTGTGCGGCCTGGGAGTCGCGCTTGTGTGCGGCTTCGCGATGGCGGTGGCGATCCACCTCTCCCCACTGTTTCGCCGCGCGGCGTACCCGCTGGCGGTCGGCTCGCAGGCGGTGCCGATCGCGGTGATCGCGCCGCTGCTGGTCTTCTGGTGGGGCTTTGGGATCTTCCCCAAGCTGGTGGTGATCGGGCTGATCTGTTTCTTCCCGGTGGTGGTCACGACAGTCGACGGCCTCGCGGCGGTGGACCCCGACCAGCTCAAGCTGCTGCGCACGCTGGACGCCTCGCGCTGGCAGGCGTTCCGCTTCGCGGAGCTGCCCGCCGCGCTGCCGGCGGCACTGAGCGGCGCGCGGATCGCGGTCGCGGTCGGCGTGATCGCGGCCTTCATCGCCGAGTCCCAGACCGCCACGGTCGGGCCGTACGGCGGGCTGGGCCGGGAGATCGTCACGCGACGGCGACGCCTTTCAGAACCCCCGCGCGTGGGCGGCAGCGACCGTGCTGTGCCTGTTCGCGATCGCGTGCTTCTACACACTGGCGCTCGCCGAACGCAAGCTGAACCCCTGGAACCATCGAACAAGAGGAGCCCGACCTTGACCAAGCCGTCCTCGCCAGCGCCGCACTCGCGCGCCCCGTCCGAAGACGCCGCCCGCACGCTGCGCCCGGCCGACGCGCCCGCCTGCGCGGACGCGGGGCCACCTGCTGGGTGCGGTGGCCCTCGCGTGCGCCCTGGCGCTGACCGCGTGCGGGGCCAAGCAGGACACGATCACCCCGACGGGGCTGAAGCGCTTCACGGTGGAGCTCGACTGGTTCCCCAACGCCGACCACGCGCCGCTGTACGCGGCGATCGCGAACGGCGACTTCCGCGCGGTCGGCCTGGATGTGCAGCCGGTCGTCCCCGCCGAATCTGCCGAACCGCTGAAGCTGCTCGCCGCCGGGAAGGTGGACGCGGCGATCTCCTACGAGCCGCAGCTGCTGCTGGCGCGTGACGAGGGTCTGAGGCTGGTGTCGATCGGCGCGCTGGTGCAGCGCCCGCTGACGTCGATCATCGCGCTGCCCAAGCAGCACGTCACCTCGGTGGCGAGCCTGGCGGGCAAGAAGGTCGGCACGGCCGGCATCCCTTATCAGGCGGCGGAGCTGCGCACGGCGCTACAGAACGCGGGCGTCAACCCGGCGAAGACCCAGGAAGTGAATGTGGGCTTCAACCTCGTGCCGGCGATGCTCTCGGGCAAGGTGGCCGCGACGCTCGGGGGCTTCTGGAACTACGAGGCGGTGCAGCTGCAGCTGCTGCACAAGCACCCGACGGTGATCCCGATCAACGAAGCGGGGGTCCCGACCTACGACGAACTGGTGGTGGTGGTGCGCCAGGAAGAGGCCCACCACGCCGGCCAGGACCTGCGGGCGTTCATGCAGGCGCTGACACGCGGCGAGCGCGCGGTGCGCGCGAACCCGGCGGCGGCGGCGAAGCTGATCGTGGCGGCCAACCCGAGCCTCGAAGAACGCCTCCAGCTGGAATCGATCAAGCGCACGCTGCCCGCCACCCAGCCCACGGAACCTGGCCGGCCCTACGGCTACCAGGTCCCCGCGCAGTGGGCGGCCTTCGGGCAGTGGATGTACACGCGGGGCCTGCTCAAGAGCAACCCCAACGCAGCCGGTCTGCCGCCTTTCACCAACGAGTACCTGCCGGGGGAAGGGATCTGAGCCGCGCGAGCGTTCCATCCCCAGGCGGGCGTAGCCTCAGCTCGTATCATGCAAACCGTGAGCAGACAGGCCCACGTGACGCTCAGCGGCGACATCGCCGGGGAGTACGTGGTCGAGGACCGGCGCCCAGACGGGCGCCTCGTGCTCGTACCCGACACCTCGGTTGACGCCATCCTCGCTCGCCACGGCGCCAAGCCGTTGGCAGCGGAGGAGTTCGAGCGGCACTTCGGCCACCTGCCCACCGACGATGAGGGTTGAACGGTGGCTGGCACACAGCGGACCGTCGTCTTCCCGGCTATCTTCGACGACTCGATCCTCTCCATCGACCAAGAGCGCCTCCCAGCGGCGGCGGCAGAAGCGCTGCGCAGCTTGCGTACACAGACGGAGCGGCACGGTGGCATTCCGCAGGAGCGCCTCAAGCGCTGTCACGGCAATGCACGCGACGGGACCGACCTGGGTGGCTGCGTCAAGACTTACCTGCCCTGGCCCGACGGCCCATGGGGCGTCGTCTTCCGCGCGGGCGAAGATCCCGACCGACCCTTCGCGCTTTACACGATCGCCATTGGAGTGCGACACCCAGAACCGGGGCGCACCAGCGTCTATCGCCTCGCACACCGGCGACTGCACGACTGAGACGCCCCTCACCCCGGCAAGCGAGGATCGTCAGCGAGGCGCGAGGCTCACCGCGGAGCCGACTCCCAGCGCGCGCAGAGGTGGTAGAGGATCACGATGTCGATTGCGATGATCATGATGGCCCAGAGCGGGAAGAGCGTGAAGGTGCCGAACTGGACGAGCATGTCCAGCGAGACGAAGAAGATGCCGACGAAGCGCGCCCAGCTCTGCTGCGCGAGCAGGCCGAGGCCCGTGAGCGCGACCAGCGCGCCGAGGATCAGGTGCCCCCAGCCCCACGCGGTGATGTCCCACACGACGACGCCGTGGCCGCCGACCGTGATCACTTCGTTGTTGATGACCGCCGCGAGGCCCCACATCGCGTCGAGGAAACCCTCGATCAGCATCAGCACGCCGGCGAACACGATCCAGCCGCTGACTGGCCCCGGAGAGCCGTAGCGGGTGTCGTAGCGATCACCGGCGGTGCTCGGATCGGAAGTGGTGCTGGACATGGCGGTCCTCCTCGCCTGCGGGTTGCGCCGCTCCGCGGACGGCGCGGAGCGGCATGACTGAAGACTGAAGATTTGGGACGGCCGGCGCCGCCCGCCGTCGGGGTGCAGCATCGCCCGCCCGCGGGTGAGGTTTCATCACCCCCCCGGGGTGACCCTGCGAGCGCCCCGCGCCGCGCCAGTGAGGCACCGACGCGCGGCCGGGCACGCCGCTCAGGCCAGGCCCACGACGCCTTTGGCGGACAGGTAGAACCCCAGCGCGCCGAGCACGCCCGAGATCAGCGTGCGCGAGTGGCGGCGCATCCACGCGTCGAGTCGCTTGAGCGTGGCCTTGGTCTCCTCGGGGCGGAACGAGAGGAGTGCGAGCGGGACGAGCGCAGGCGAGAGCATCAGCAGGTTGAAGAGCAGGATCGCGAGGACCTGCTGGCGCTCGGCGACGTCGGCGACGACGATTTCCTTCATCGCCGCGATGTAGCGCACGCTCGGGAAGTTCAGCACGACGCCGGCGAAGAACGCCAGCGCGGGCGGCCCCGACAGCAGCCGCTCGGCGAGCGGGGGCTTCTGCGGCCCGTCGTCCTTTGCCTTCTCCGCCTCCGCGAGCGCCGCCTTGCGCGCTTTGCGGGCTTCGGCGCGCCCCGTTGCGTACCAGACCGCCCCCACCAGCAGCAGCGCGCCGAGCACGAGGTCGGCGACCGGCCGCGAGGACGAGGAGGACGAGCCGAAGACGTCGGCGGAGGTGGCGACCGCGACGACCCCGATGCCGAGGCCCACGCTCCACGTGAAGGCGCCTGCGGTGTACGCGCCGAGCATCCGTTTGGGGCGCTCCGAGGCGAGCGTGAGCAGCACCACGGCGATCAGCACCGGGTTGAACGCGCAGGAGAGCCCGAGCAGGGCGACGTTCTCGAACATCTCCGGTGTCTAATGAAACCGCGGGCGAGCGGGCGTCATCCCCACCGGGTGATTGACTATGGCGAAGGAAGGGCGCCCCTGCCGCCACCGCCACCGCCTGACCGTGGCCGGCGGCGCCGCAACCGCAACCACCACCGACACGACACACTGACCGACAACGATGGACACGACCACCGTCACCACCACCCCCACGACCCCGCTGCGCGAGCGCCCCGCGTGGGCGGCGCTTACCGCGCACCACGAGGCAATCCGGGGGACGCACCTGCGCGAGCTGTTTGCCCAGGACCCCACACGAGGTGAGCGGCTGACCGCGGAGGGCGCGGGCCTGTACCTGGACTACTCGAAGAACCGCGTCACCGACGAGACACTCGGCCTGCTCGTGGCGCTGGCGGAGCAGTCGGGCCTCGCGGCGCGGACGGCGGCGATGTTCGCGGGGGAGCGCATCAACGTCTCGGAGAACCGCTCAGTCCTTCACGTGGCGCTGCGGATGCCGCGGAGCGCCTCGCTGGTCGTGGACGGCACGGACGTCGTGGCGCAGGTCCACGAGGTGCTCGACCGGATGGCGGCGTTCGCCGAGCGCGTGCGCACGGGCGAGTGGCGGGGCCACACCGGGCGCCCGATTCGCAACGTCCTCAACGTCGGCATCGGCGGCTCAGACCTCGGCCCGGTGATGGCGTACGAGGCGCTGCGCCACTACTCCGACCGGGACCTGACGTGCCGCTTCGTCTCGAACGTGGACGGCACCGACTTCGCGGAGGCCACCCGCGACCTCGACCCGGCCGAGACCCTCTGCGTCATCTCCTCGAAGACGTTCACCACCCTGGAGACGATGACCAACGCGCGCTCCGCGCGGGAGTGGGCGGTGGCGGCGCTGGGTGACGAGGCCGCGGTGGCCAAGCACTTCGTGGCGGTCTCCACCAACGCGCAGGAGGTCGCGAAGTTCGGGATCGACCCGGCCAACCAGTTCGGCTTCTGGGATTGGGTCGGGGGCCGGTACTCGATGGACTCGGCGATCGGCCTTTCCACGATGCTCGCGGTGGGACCGGAGCGCTTCAAGGAGATGCTGGCGGGCTTCCACGCGATGGACGAGCACTTCCGCGAGACCCCCGTGGAGCGCAACCTGCCGGCGCTGATGGGCCTGCTCGCGGTGTGGTACGGCAACTTCTTCGGCGCCCAGACCCACGGGGTGATGCCCTACGAGCAGTACCTCAAGCGCTTCCCCGCGTACCTGCAGCAGCTGACGATGGAGTCGCTCGGCAAGCACGTCACGCTGGAGGGCCGGCCGGTGGACCACGAGACCGGCGCGGTGTACTGGGGCGAGCCGGGGACCAACGGCCAGCACAGCTTCTACCAGCTGATCCACCAGGGCACAAAGCTGATCCCGGTCGACCTGATCGGCTTCGCGCAGACGCTCAACCCGCTGGGCGAGCACCACGACATCCTCATGTCAAACGTGTTCGCGCAGGCCGAGGCGCTCGCGTTCGGCAAGACGGCCGAGGAGGTGCGCGCCGAGGGAGCTGCGGAGGCAGTCGTGCCCCACCGGGTGATGGAGGGCAACCGCCCGACGAACACGATCCTCGCCGAGCGCCTGACCCCGCACACGCTGGGCGCGCTGGTGGCGCTGTACGAGCACAGCGTCTTCACGCAGGGGACGGTGTGGGGCATCGACTGCTTCGACCAGTGGGGCGTGGAGCTCGGCAAGGCGCTCGCCAAGCGGATCGTCCCCGAGCTCCAGAGCGAGACCGAGCCACAGCTGGGCCACGACAGCTCGACGAACGCGCTGATCCGCCGCTACCGAGCGCTGCGGTAGGCCGGGTCTTTCATTGGGGATCGTCCGCGCGGTGAGGTGCGGGCGACACGGCCGTGTGCGCTGGGCCTCCGTGCCCAGCGTCGGCGCGCACGACTTCGATCACGCGCCGCCCAGGATGAACCGCTCGACCGCGAGGGCGAAGCCGTCCTCGTCGTTGGAGGCGGTCACGCGCCGCGCGGCGCGCTGCACCTCCCGCCCGGCGTTGCCCATCGCGATCGAGAGCCCGGAGTGGGCGAACATCAGCACGTCGTTGGGCATGTCTCCGATCGTGGCGATCGCCTCAATGGGGACGTCGTACTTGGCAGCGAGGTAGCGCACGACGCACCCCTTGTTCGCCTCGGGGTGGGTGACGTCCAGGTAGTACGGCTGCGAGCGGGAGGCCGAGACGCGATCACCGAACTGCTCGCCGGCGGCGGCAGCCGCACGCGCGACGGCGTCGTGGTCGTCGCTCACGCCGACGATCTTGGCGACGTCCCCGTGCGAGGCCCGCGAAGCTCTCCACGAGCGTGGGGGCGAACTGCACGGTGAAGCTCTCACGCTCGATGTGCGGCCCGTGCAGGTCGCGCACGTACCACTCGGCGCCGCGGTACACCCACGCGGCGAGCGCGAAGGACTCAAGCAACTCGAGCGCCGGCGCGACGAGCTCCTCGGGCACGACCCGCTCCTCAAGCACCGTCATGTCGGGGTCTACCAAGAGCCCGCCGTTGAACGCCGCCACGGGCGTGTCGAGCGCCAGCGGCTCGCACGAGCATCTCCATCCCGCGCGGCGGGACGGCCGCTCGTGACCGCGAACAGCACGCCGGCGTCGTGCAGCTTGTGCACGGCCTCGACCGAGCGCGCGGTGAGCGCCTTCTCGGAGTTGACCAACGTGCCGTCGACGTCGGAGAGCAGCAGGCGGATGGCGGGCGGGGACATGGCGGGGCTCCTCTCGGCGGCGGGGACGACTCGCATGGTGCCAGCAACGACGGCGTGGGCGTCAGCCCGCCGTCGCCGCCCCGACCCAGAACGTGGCACTCAGGGCCCACGACGTGAACCCTGACCACTCCAAAGGTGCCACGTTCTGGTGAACCTACGGGTAGGTGACCTCGACCTCGAGCCGCTCGTAGGTGGCGGTGGCGCGCCGGTCGCAGCTGAGCAGGCGATAGCCGTGGTGAGCGGCTGTGGCCGCGACCATCGCGTCGTAGACGGCGCCACCGGCGATCGAGAGCCCGGCCAGCCGCGTGACCAGGTCGCGCCGAGCGGACTCCGGTAGGACCATCCGCTTGCCCGTGTAGTCCTTGCGCAGGTACTCCGCCGCAAGCGCCGGCTCGACCCGGAACGGCTCCGGCAGGCGGGTCAGCACCGAGTAGGACTCCAGCTCCGCGTGCGCCACCAGGTCCCTCGCATCTCCGAGCGCCTCGATGGCCGCCTCGTGGTGCTGACTCCAGCTGGCGAAGGCGGCGATCACGACACTGCTGTCGGGAGTCTCCGCCGCGCCCTCGGAGCTCACCGGCGAATCTGTTCCAGCGTCTCGCGCACGAGCTCGGGTGTCAACGTCGGCATCGGACGATCGGCGACGGCCACGAGCCGTCCCGCACGCGTCTCCAGATGTACGGGGGTCGTGGGATGCACCACCTCAAGCCGCCCGTCCACCGCGCTCAGCTCCAGCTGCTGCCCCGGCCTGAAGCCAAGCTCCTCACGCAGACGCTTGGGGACCACGATTCGTCCAGCAGAATCGATGGTGGTAGTCATGGCATAAATATACCATCCTGCCGCCTAAGATGAACTGCGGGCCCCGGCGCCCGCCCGGTGGCGACAGCCCGCCCGGTCGCGGGGGCACGGAGGCCCCGGCGCACACGCGCGTGTGGGCCGCACCGACTCACGCGGACGATCACCCCTGAACAACCGAGTCCTCACCGGCAATGACGATTGCTAGGACGCCTGCGGTACGGAGGGCCCAGCCTCCTGCGGCGGGGCCTGCACACGGGCGCGGAACACGTAGAAGGACCACCCCTGGTAGGCCAGCACGAGCGGGAGGAACAGCACCACCACGATCGTCATGACGACCAGCGCGTAGTGGCCCGAGGCGGAGTTGTTCACTGAGAGGGAGTACGCGGCGGAGGTGCTCGACACCATCACGGAGGGGTACAGGTCCACGAAGATCGACCCCACGGTCGCCGCGATCGCCGTCGCGGAGGCCGCGAACGCCCACCCCTCGTGCTCGGAGCGGGCCAGGCGGGCGGCGAACGCCACTGCGATCACGGCCAGCGCTTCGACCGGTCCGGGCACCTGGGTGTGGCCGACGACGATGCGCGTCCAGGCCACGAAGCCCACCACGAGACCGACGGCAACCCACCCCAGCGGCCGGGCGAGCGCTCGCGCGCGGGCGCGCACCGCGTCGGTCGACTTGAGCGCCAGGAACGTGGTGCCGTGCAGCAGGCACAGCCCGAGTAGCGTCACCCCCGTCCACAGGCCGTAGGGCGTCAGCAGGTCGAAGAAGTTGCCGGTGTACTCGTGGCCTGAGTCGATCGGCAGGCCGTGCAGCAAGTCGCCCAGGCCGACTCCGAGCAACAGCGGGATCAGCAGGCTGCCGACCGTCGTGCACCACGTCCACGTGGCGCGCCAGCGGGGGTCCTCGCTCTTGCCCCTGAACTCGAACGCCACGCCGCGGGCGATCAGCGCCGCCAGCACCGCCAGCAGCGCGAGGTACAACGCCGAGAACATCGTGGCGTACCACCCCGGGAACGCGGCGAACGTGCCCGCGCCGGCCACGATCAGCCACACCTCGTTGCCGTCCCAGAACGGTCCGATCGTGTTGAGCGCGACGCGCCGCTCGAGTTCGGTGCGGCCCACGAGCGTGTGCAGCACGCCGACGCCGAAGTCGAACCCCTCCAGTACGAAGAACCCGACCCACACGACGGCGAGGATGATGAACCAGATGGTGTGCAGGTGCATCAGTACGTCAGCGCCGGAACCGCCCCGGCCCCTCCCGTCGCGGTCCTGGGCCCGTCGGCGCCCCCGGCCCCCTCAGCCCCCTCGTCCCCGTGGTCGAGCCCTCTGCGCGCGTAGCGCAACATCAGCACCACGTCGGCGGCGCCGAGCGCCGCGTAGATCGCCACGAACACAACCAGGCTGATCCAGATGTCAGTTGAGGTGACCGACGGCGAGGAGGCGTTGACGGTCTTCATCAGCCCCTGCACGATCCACGGCTGGCGCCCGTTCTCGGTCAGCATCCAGCCGGCGGTGTTCATCAGGAAGGGCGTCACCACGGCCCAGACCGAGCAGCGCAAGAACCACTTGGAGCGGTCGAACGTGCCCCGGTGCAGCAGCCACGCGCCCCACAGCGCGAGCAGCAGCACGAGCCCGGCGATGTAGGCCATGACTCGCATCGACCAGTACTGGATGAACACGTTGGGCACGTAGTTGCCGGGGCCGTACTTCTTTTCGTATTCGGCCTGCAGCTGGCTGAGCCCGATCACCTTGCCGTTCCACGAGTTGGTCGCCAGCAGCGAGAGCAGGTGGGGCACCTCGAGGATCTGCGAGGGCGTTTCGTCGTTGTTGCCCCCCCGATCTGAAACAGCGAGAACGAGCACGGCTGGCAGGTGCTCCACTGCGCCTCCGCGGCGGCGATCTTCATCGGCTGGTAGCGAGCCTCGACGACGCCCAGCTCGGAGCCGACGAACAGCGCGAGCATGATCGAGGGGATCAGCACGGCCAGCGAGATCGAGGCGGTGCGGTGGAACGCCTCCACTTCCCGCTGCTTGCGCAGGTACCACGCGGAGACCCCGAGCATGATCAGCGACCCCGTGACCAGCGAGGCCAGCAGCACGTGCACGTACCCCCACAGGAACGTGGGGTTCGTGAACAGCGCGCCGATGTTGTTCAGTTCCGGCTGGCCTGCGTGGTTGAGGGTGTAGCCGACGGGGTGCTGCATCCACGAGTTGGCGGCCATGATGAACAGCGCCGAGAACGCCGTGGCGAACGACACCAGCCAGATGCACGCGAGGTGCACCCGCGGGGGCAGCCGGTCCCACCCGAACAGCCACAGCCCCAGGAACGTGGACTCCAGGAAGAACGCCGCCAACCCCTCCATCGCCAGCGGCCCCCCGAACACGTCGCCGACGTAGCGCGAGTACACCGACCAGTTCATCCCGAACTCGAACTCCTGCACGAGGCCGGTCACGACCCCGACCGCGACGTTGATCAGCAGCAGCGTCCCGAAGAAGCGCGTCAGGCGCCGGTACTCGGGGCGGCCGTTGCGGTGCCAGGACGTCTGCAGGATCGCGACGAGGAACGCGAGCCCGATCGTCACGGGGACGAACAGGAAGTGGTAGATGCTCGTGGTGGCGAACTGCCAACGTGCCAGGTCGTTGGTCATGCCTCGATGATCCTCCGTGCCTCGGCTGGAACGGGTGCCCCCTGGGCGGAGTGGGCTCCGTCCGCGGGCGGGAGACGGCCCATCCTCAGGCCGCGGCGGGTGAGTGGGCCTCACCCCTCACGAGCGATCCTCGCCCTGCCGCCCCCCACCCATCGCCGTCCCCCGACCGTGGTCGAGCACCAGCACCTCGTCCACCTCCGCCAGGTCGGCGAGCCGGTGGGTGATCAGCAACACCGCCCGCTCGCGTGTGAGCGCCAGCAGGTCGGCGAGGATCGCGTCGGCCGTCGCCGTGTCGAGGTGCTCGCCGGGCTCGTCGAGGATGAGAATGGGGAAGTCGGCGAGCAGCGCGCGGGCGATCGCCAGGCGCTGGCGCTGTCCGCCGGACATGCGCGCGCCGCGCTCGCCCACCTCGGTGTCCAGACCCTCGGGCAACTGTTCGACCCAGTCGAGTAACCGGACCCGGGCCAGGACCTCGCAGAGCTGCTCCCGGGTAGCCTCGCGCCGCGCGAGGCGGAGGTTCTCCTCGAGCGTGTTGTCGAAGACGTGCGCGTCCTGGGCCACGAGCCCGACCACGCGGCGGCACTCCTCGCCGGCGAGCTCGGCGAGCTCCACGCCGTCGAGCGTCACCGATGCGGGCGGGCCCTCATAGTGGAGAAACCTCAGCAGCACGCCCGCGAGCGTGGACTTGCCTGCGCCGCTGGGACCGACGACCGCCACGCGCCGGCCGGGGGCGAGGTCGAGGTCGAGCCCGTCGAGCGCCCGGCGGGCGGCGCCTGGGTAGCGGCTGCGCAGACCCCGGACCCGCAGGACGTGCAGGCGCGGGAGGGCAGCGCCACGGGGTGCGCGGGCTCGACCACCGGCGGTGGGGCGTCCAGCACCTCGAACACGCGCGCTGCCGAGCGGCGCACGCGCTGGAGGGTCTGGGTCGCGACCGGCAGGCCCGTCACGAGCTCGAACGCCACGAGCGGGATCAGCGCGACCCCGGCGAGCCACACGCCGTTCAGGGTCCCCGCGCGCACCGCGGCGACACCGACGAGCAGGGCGCCCCACACGGCGAGCCCCGAGCAGAGGGTCGTCAACCCCTGGCCGACCCCCGCTGTGCGCGCGGTAGCGCGGGCGATGCTCGTGACCTCGCCGTCCGCCGCCATCGCGCGCCCCAGCTGCGCCGCGGCGGCCCCGTTGACGACCAGCTCCGGGGCGCCCTCGATGAGGTCGACGACCGACGCCGTCAACTCCCCCCGCGCCGCGGCCTGCCGCGCCTCCCCGCGCGCGGCGAGCGTCCCGGTCAGCCACGGCACGAGCACGCCGGCGAGCAGCAGCGCGACGAGCAGGATCGCGCCGGCGGCGGGCAGCACCGACCAGACGACACCGACGGTGGCGGCCCCGACGAGCAGCGCGACGGCGAACGGGGGCACGACCCGCAGCAGCAGGTCCTGCAGGGAGTCCACGTCGTGGACCAGGCGCGCGAGCAGCTCGCCGCTGCGGAACGCGGGCAGGCCGAGCGGGGCCAGGCGCTCCAGCCGTTCGTAGATGCGCACCCGCAGGTCGGCCAGCACGCGGAAGGCCGCGTCGTGGCCGACGAGCCGCTCGCCGTAGCGGCAGAGACCCCGCGAGAGCGCGAAGAACTGCACGCCGACGATCGCGACCGCGACGGCGGACTCCTCCGGGCGCTGCGAGGAGCGGGAGATGAGCCACGCGGAGGTCGCGATCAGGCCGATCGCGGCGCCCACGGCGCCGGCGCCGAGCAGGGTCGCGAGCGCCAGCCGCCCCGCGGCGGGCCGGGCGAGCGCGAGCGTGCGCAGCAGGGGGGCCTGCGGGCCGTGGTGGTCGGCAGCGGGCCGGGTGAGTCCGGGTAGGCCGGTGCCTCAGAGACCGAAGCTCGGGGGGTCGAGCGTGGCGGTTCTCGCGCGGGAGCAGCCCCCACCGGACCGGCCGAGTCCGTGGAGCCTGGGGTCCTCACGCCGCGACCTCCACCGGGGCGAGCGAGACCACGCGGTCGGCGAGGGCCAGCAGCGCGGGGCGGTGCGCGACGAGCACGACGGTACGTCCGCGGGAGAGGCGCCGCACCGCCTCCCCCACCTCCCGCTCGGTGTCGCCGTCGAGGGCGGCGGTCGGCTCGTCAAGCAACAGCAGCGGGGCATCGCGCAGGAACGCGCGCGCGAGCGCGACCCGCTGGCGCTCGCCGGCGGAGAGCCCGGCGCCCCGCTCGCCGAGCAGTGTCTCGAGGCCCTGGGGCAGGTCGGCGACCACCCCGTCGAGCCCCGCGGCGCAGACCGCCGCGCGGACCTCCTCGACGGACGCGCCGGGGCGGCCGAGGCGCACGTTCTCGGCGACCGAGGCGGCGAACAGGTGGGGGCGCTGGGGTACCCACGCCAGGCGCGCGCGCCACGCGTCGGGGTCGAGCTCGGCGAGCTCGCGGTGTCCGACGCGCACCGACCCGGCCTGGGGCGCCACCAGCCCGAGCAGCACCCCGAGCAGGGTGGACTTGCCGCACCCGGAGGGGCCGGCAAGCGCGAGCACCTCCCCGGCGCCGACGGTCAGCGAGACACCGTCGAGCGCTGGCACGGCGCGACCGGGGTAGGCGACCCGCAGCCCCTCGACCACGAGGTCGGCGACGGCGGGGTCGGGCACGTCGGTACGCGTGCCGCGGGCCGCACGGGGTCGCTCCAGCACCGCGAAGACCTGCTCGGCGGCGGCCACGCCCTCGGCGCTCGCGTGGTAGTTGGCGCCGAGCCGGCGCAGCGGCAGGTACGCCTCGGGGGCGAGCACGAGCACGAACAGGGCGGTGCGCAGGTCGAGGTGCCCGGCCTCCAGGCGTAGGCCGATCGCGACGGCGACGAGCGCGACCGAGACGGTCGCGACGAGCTCGAGCACCAGCGAGGAGAGGAACGTGACGCGCAGCGTGGAGAGCGCGGTGCGGCGGTACCGTTCTGTCACCTCACGGATGGCGGTGGCCTGAGCGCGCGCGCGCCCGAAGACCTTCAGCGTGGGCAGCCCGGCGACGACGTCGAGGAAGTGGCCGCCGAGCCGCTCCAACGCGCGCAGCTGCCGGTCCATGCGCTCGCGCGTGGTGGCGCCGACGAGCGCCATGAACAGGGGGATCAGCGGAATCGTGAAGGCGATGATGGCCGCGGAGATCCAATCTTCGAAGAGCACCACGGCGAGCACGACGACGGGCACGATCACCGCGAGGAACAGCTGCGGCAGGTACAGCGAGAACCACCCGTCGAGCGCGTCCACCCCGCGCGTGGCGAGTACCGCGAGAGCGCCGGTGCGCTCCTCGCGGGAGCTGTCGGACCCCAGCTCCGCTACGCGCTCCAGCAGCGCGCCGCGCAGCTGGGACTTAGCGCGCGCGGAGGAGCGACTCGCGGCGAGCTCAGCCCCCCACGCGACCGCGGCGCGGGCCACGACCACGCACAGCAGCACACTCAGCGGGGTGCGCAGCTGCGCGAGGCCCCGCCCGTGGCGGAAGGCGCCGGCGACGACGTCGGCGAGCAGCCACGCCTGCGCGACGATCAACAGCGCGCTGAGCGTCCCCAGGCAGACCGAGACGTACACGAACGTCCGGGTCGCGCGCGCGTAGCGGAGCAGCCTCGGGTCGAGCGCCCTCACGGGGCAATCATGCCCGAGTCGGACCTGCCGCGGCCAGCCGCCGCATACCTCGGGTCACACGCACCGCGCCCGCTCAGGCCGCGATCAGTGCCGGCTCGATTTGCGCAAGGACAACCCGGTCCGGCGGGATCGTGACAGTGATCGCACCATCGCGGTCAAGCAGGAACCGAACGTTGACCAACACCATGCCGATCACCGCGCCGGCCTCGTCGTAGTCCACCGCATGACCCTCGGGTGTCGCAATCGTCCGGAACGCCCCCCGCGGCGGCCCCACGCTGAGATAGAGCACATCGCCGCGCTCGTCGTACTCGTGCTGGTCGAAGCTGATGCCGGCGATGGTCAGGGTCACGATGAGCTCTCCGGCCCGTGATCGTGGACAAAGGCGGTGACCACGAAGCCTGGGGACTCGTTGAAGTCTACGACGACCCTCAACCAGCGTCGCGGATCAAGATCGCGGCGATAGAACCGCTCACGGCCAGGGGCGGGATCCTCCTCGCGAACGTCGGGCCGGGCTCACCGCGTCGAGAATCGCCTGAACGTGGGCGAGCATCTGCGGTCGACGCCTCGCCAAGTGCCCCTCGGTGCGCTCATCCAGGACAACAAGCCGTCCGTCGGGATCTGTTGTCTCGCGACGCTCACTTGTCACACACGGCAGCCTACGGTCCGCTTGGGCCGGAAGAGCAGCGCGGGGCCCTTACCGGCTCCGCGCGAGGAACACGGTGAGATCGGTCCAGGCGGCCGGTCGCGGGCGGGTGGCCAGCTCGCGGGCGAGCGCGTCGAGGATCGCGCCAAACTCGCCGTGGTCGATGCCGACCACGATCGCGCAGCCCGCGTGCACTCGTCGGGCCTCGGCCCAGCGGCGCGCGATCACTGGGAAGTCCTTGACGTCGAACGTGACGAAGATCCGCTCTTCGGCCGCAGCGATCGACAGCAGTTCCTCGTCGGTGAAGCCGTCCAGCGCCCGCTCCTCGTCCGCGGCGCGAACGTCGTGGCCACACTCGCGGAGCGCGCTCGCGACGCGCGGCCCTGAGATGTGGGCATCGAGGAAGAGCTTCACTGAGCGTCTGGTGCCCGTTTACACATCGACACGGCTGACGGCTATGAACGGGAACTCCTCTTCGAGCTGCTCGAGCGGACGCCTGTTCTCGGCTATGGCTGCGTCGATCTCCTCGGGCAACAGCTTGTAGTAGTCGAGGGCAAGTCGGATCTGACGCGCGTTGGTAGAGCCGCCGGCGGCCATGGTCTCCACCGACCCGACGTCGCGGTGGGCGTCGACGATCTGCCACACGTCGAGCGCGGTCCCGATCACCCACGCGCGCCGCTCCCAGTCCACGCCGCGGAAGGCGATCCCCGGGAACAGCCGCATCCGCAGCGCCTCCTCGGCGAGCGCCTCGACGATCGCGCCCCTGCTGCGACCGGTGCGCCTGGCCTCCTGGTCGACAAGCGCCTCCACCCGTTTGGACAGGCGCATGCTGAAGGGAGCCGACTTCGTGGCCACACTCCTACGGTATCACAGAAATTACGATGTGTTACAGGTGGCGTGGGCCGCCGACCTCGGGACGGAGTCCTCACGTGGCCACCCACGGCGAGCGGAAGGACCGTGTATCGCCTGGCCGGGGAGTCGCCTACGCTTCCGCGCCGCCGCCCAGCCTGCCGCGCGCGGCGGCCAGGCCGCCGGAGTCCCCTCCGGGGCCGCGCAGGATGTGGGCGCACGCGACCGCCACCAGGCCCCCGGCGAGCGGGCCGGCGAGGTAGACCCAGTAGTTGCTGAAGTTCCCCGTCACGAGGTCGGGCCCGAACGAGCGCGCGGGGTTCATCGAGGCCGCGCTGATCGGGCTCGCCCACAGGCCCGCGAGCACGATGTAGCCACCGACGCCAACGGCAGCCAGCGCGCCCACGTTCTGGGCCTTGGAGGCGGTCCCGAGAATCGTGCTGACGAGCCCGGCGGTGAGCACCATCTCGATCAGCGCCGCCTGCCAGGCGTGTACGCCGGGGCCCGGCTCGGTGGCGCCGAGCTGCCCGACCTTGCCGAAGACCGCGGCGAGGAACAGGCACGCCAGCGTCGCGCCGAGCAGTTGCACCACGATGTAGCCGGGCACGCGCCGCCACGGGAAGTCTCCGCGCAGCCAGAACATGACACTGACGGCGGGGTTCAGGTGGGCGCCGCCGACGGCGCCCATGAAGAGAATCACCGCCATCACCGTCAGCCCCGGCGCGGTCACGGCTGCCCCGCGGGAGACGCCGCCGTGGCTGACGGCGTTCACGACCGCCCCGCCCGCGCCGGCGAGCACGAGCAGGAACGTTCCGAGCAGCTCGGAGAACAGCCGCCGCCATTCCTGCGCGGGGTCGTCGAAGTCGAACATCGCGGGCAGCTCCAGCCACAGCAGCCGCCGCTTGGCGCGCGCCATCTGCGCGGGGGTGAGCGGCCCCTCGCGGATGCGCTCGCCGCCGGGGACGGCCTCTCCCTCGTGGACGTGCTCACCCTCGGGAGGGTGCTCTCCCTCACTCATCTCCCCCACTCTACCCCCAGCTCTCCCATCGGAGCGGGCGCCTAACCTGTAGCGCATGGCGCGCGTGGGACTGCTCACCGGCGGCGGGGACTGCCCTGGGCTGAACGCCGTGATCCGCGGTGCCGTGCGCAGCGGGCTCGCGCAGGGGCGCCACTCCTTCGTGGGGTTCCGCCACGGCTGGGCCGGGGTGCTCGCCGACGACGCCGTCGAGCTCACGTTGCAGTCCACCGTCGGCATCCTCCCGCGCGGGGGCACCATCCTCGGCACCTCGCGCACCAACCCGTTCGCCGAGGGCGAGGGGGGACTGGAGGCGATCCGCGCCACGCTCGCACGCCGCGGCGTCGACGCGCTCATCCCGATCGGCGGCGAGGACACGCTCGGGGTGGCGCTGCGCCTGCACGAGGCGGGCGTTCCGCTCGTGGGGGTCCCGAAGACGATCGACAACGACCTCGGCGGCACCGACGTGACGTTCGGTTTTCACACCGCCGTGCAGATCGTCACCGACGCCATCGACCGCCTGCACACCACCGCGGAGTCGCACAACCGCGTGATGGTCGTCGAGGTGATGGGCCGCCACGCGGGGTGGCTCGCCACGCACGCCGGGCTCGCGGGGGGCGCCGACGCGATCCTCGTGCCCGAGCGGCCGTTCGACCTCGAGGAGGTCTGCGCGCACCTGCGCCGCCGCCACGCCCGCGGACGCTCCTTCTCGATCGTCGTCGTCGCCGAGGGGGCCGTGCCGCGCGAGGGGACCCTGCAGGTCGTGCGGGGCGACGCCACCGACGCCTTCGGGCACGCCCGCCTCGGCGGCATCGGGGTCACGCTCGAGCGCGAGATCGAGTCGCGCACCGGCTTCGAGACCCGCGTGACGATCCTCGGCCACGTGCAGCGCGGGGGCACCCCCATCGCCTTCGACCGCGTGCTCGCCACCCGCTTCGGGGTCGCCGCCGTCTACGCGGTGGCCTCCGGGCGCTTCGGCACGATGGTCGCACTGCGGGGCTCGTCCATCGTGGAGGTTGACCTCGCGCTCGCGCTCTCCGCGCCGAAGCTGCTCGACCCGGAGCTGTACGCGACCGCGGAGCTGTTCTTTGGGTGAGGGCGGGCGCTAGACTTGGGACATGGTTGACACGCTGAACCTTACGATCGTCTACGAGCCCGACGAGGATGGTTGGATCATGGTGTCAATCCCAGAGGTGCCGGGCGTCCTGAGCCAGGGGCGCACACGCGAGGAAGCACGGGAAATGATCCTGTCGGCGCTGAACGACTGGCTGCGCTTCTACGTAGAGGACCAGAGCAGCGAGAGGCTGGGCGAGATCCCGGCGGACGCCGACACTGAGCCGGTGCGCCTGAGCTTCGCGGCGTGAAGCGGCGCCAGCTCGAACAGCACCTGAAAAAACACGGCTGCCGGCTGGACAGAGAGGGTGCCGAGCACTCATGGTGGGAAGCGCCGGGGGGCAAGCCACGGACATCGATCCCGCGCCACCGCGAGATCGGCTACGGCTTGGCCCGCAGCATCTGCCGGCAACTGGGGATTCCGCCACCAGATGGCTCGCGGTAGCGGGGGAACTGAGAACCTAGAACGTATCGCCTTATGCGCGCGATGGTCTTTGAGGAGGTCGGCCGGCCGTTGCGGGCGGTGGAGCGTCCCGTCCCCGAACCCGCGCCCGGGCAGTTGCTGCTGCGGGTGCGCGCCTGCGGGGTCTGCCGCACCGACCTGCACCTGCTCGACGGCGAGGTGCCCATCGCCTCCCCTCCGCGCATACTTGGGCACCAGATCGTCGGTACCGTCGAAGGGCGCGGCGGGGGCCCCGCGAGTGCCCGCACGCCGACGACGGCCGGGCGGCGCGTCGGGGTGCCCTGGCTCGGGTGGACCTGCGGCGAGTGCGCCTACTGCCGCTCCGGGCGCGAGAACCTCTGCCCCCGCGCGCGTTTCACCGGGCGCGACCTCGACGGCGGCATGGCTGAGTACGTCGTGGCCGACGAGCGCTTCTGCTTCGACCTGCCCCCCGGCTGCCCCGACGAGCAGGCCGCCCCGCTGCTGTGCGCCGGGCTGATCGGCTTTCGCGCGCTGCGCCTCTGCGGGGACCCCCGCACGCTCGGCCTCTACGGGTTCGGCGCCGCCGCACACCTCCTCGCGCAGGTCGCCCGCTGGCAGGGCCGGCGCGTGTTCGCGTTCACCCGCCCCGGCGACGTGGCCGCGCAGGCGTTCGCACGGGAGCTCGGCGCCGTGTGGGCCGGGGGCTCTGACGAGTCGCCGCCCGAGCCGCTCGACGCCGCGATCCTCTTCGCCCCCGTCGGCGCGCTCGTCCCGCTCGCGCTGCGCGCCGTCGCGCCCGGCGGGGTTGTGGTGTGCGGGGGCATCCATATGAGTGACGTCCCTTCCTTTCCCTACTCCGACTTGTGGGAGGAGCGTGTTCTGCGCTCGGTCGCCAACCTCACGCGCCTCGACGCCGCCGAGTTCCTTGCGCTCGCGCCGTTGGTTCCGGTGCAGACCCGGGTCACGGTCTACCCGCTGGAGGACGCCAACCGCGCGCTTGAGGACCTGCGGGGCGGGCGGTTCGTTGGGGCCGGTGTGCTTTCCCTGTCCTGACAGAGCGCCGGCGTGTGCCCGCTCACAGCCGGCGGGGTTGGGAGAGTGAGTCGCCGGCTTCGCGACCACAGGAACTACAACCCAGATACTGCAGCCGATACCATGCTCCGAAATTGCTGGGGACCGCAACTTCCTCACCCCTGTTCGCGCGATCGGCGCGGTGGGGCTACGAGTACGTCGAGCCGGCGCCGGCGGCGGAGAGCCCGGACCGCGGCAACCCGCCCAAGCTAAAACAGGCGCGCACGATTCCGCGAGCGCGTGCGAATGGGCTGTGGGAGGCGGCGGTGGTGGCGGCGGCGGGCACCGTCGTCATCCTGACCCTGGACTCGGCGCTTGGGGTCTTCTCGATCGGTGGCGCGCGGGGCACGGTGAGAGAGGCAGCGGCGATTCTCGCCAACCTGCTTGCCGCGGCGGTGGCGTTCTGGGTCGCTCGGGTGTGGCAGCGGTCCTCCGAGCGACGACCCGGTGAGCAGCTCAACCCCGTCCAACGCGACCTGCTGCCCGCACTCATCGCGTTCGTGTGCTTCTTCCTGCCCTACCTCGTGCTGGCGGTCGAGGCAGTCCTCGCGTGGCGTCGCATCTGGCTGGGACAGGCCGACCTCGTTCCCGATCCGAAGGAGGCCGCGCTCGCAGAGAACGAGCACCGGCAGGCGGTGTTCGCCTGGAAGGAGCGCCTCGCGCGGTTCGACGCGAATGAGAAAGAGCGCCTCGAGGCAGCCGACGTGTGGTATCCCGTGCCGTTCTCGGACACCGCGCGGACGACCTGCGTGTTCGGCGGCGGAGCGGACTCCTGGACGGCGGCGCTTGTGACGCTTGGAGCCTCGCTGCTCGGCTCCGGGGCCCGTCTCACGATCGGCGACCTCTCCCAGCGCCTCACCACGCACGAGCTCAGCGATCTGTGTGGGAGCGCCGGCGTCCCGGTCACCGAGGCCGTATTCGCGGACGGGCTCCAGCCGCTCCTCACCAACAGCGAGGCGCGGCTAGAGGTCATCGGCGTCGACAAGCACACCGACAACTCCGAGCACAAGCGGTGCTCTCACCAACTCTTTCAGCTGCTGCTGAGCCAGATCCGGCTGGGCCAGGCTCAGGCCGACGTGCTGGTGATCCTCGGCGCCGAGGGCATCGGCTACGATGATCTGAAATCACTGATCACCGCCGCAGAACGCGAGCGGATCAGGGTGTTGCTGTTCTTTGAGCACCTCAGGCAGCACGCGGTCGAAATCGCCGGCGCGGGTGGAGCCGCGGCTGCGTTCTTTGCGTTGGGCAACCACCTGGAGGCGCAGGAGGCCAGCAAGTTCATTGGCACCAAGCAGGCGTGGGTCCTGGCCCGGAAGGCCGCCACCGCGGGCAGGTCGCACACCCAGACGCCCGGCTGGGCGGAGTCCACCGCGGTCTCGGCGGGGGGCGGCCTACCCCTCGGGGTGACCTTCGGCGTGTCCAAGACAACCAGCCGCTCTTACAGTGAGTCCTCCGGCCAGAGCGCGGAGTACACCGAGAGCGAGGAGCTCACCTCCGAGGCAGTTGTCAAGCCCGGAGAACTGAGGGGCTTGCGCAGCACGGAGCTGGTCTACGTCGAGCTGCTGCCCGACGGTCGCCCAGCGGCCACGAAGGTGAACTGCGACCCGCAGCTCGCTGCCGGGCCCCGCGTCTCCAGTGAGCCCCGCCACACTGTATGTTTAAATCAGGTTGACTCAGCCCGACTGTCTGGATCGACCACCTAGGATCAACGCGATGACAAAGGGGGAGCAATGACCGACACAGCCGTGAGCTGCCCGCTCTGCGGGGAACCCAACGATCCAAACGCGACCGCCTGCGCCCACTGCGGAGTCGCCATGTCACCAAGCGCGCAGGCTACGGACAACACCGTCCTGCGGTCCTCGATGCAGCCACCGCCCGGCGCGCCGCCGCGGCCGATGACGCCGCCACTTTCGCCGCGTGAGGATCCCGCTTCGCTCACTCAGAAAAGCGTCTTCTACTCACTTTTCGACGTGTCGTTCAAGTCCCTAGTGACGACCAAGCTCGTCAGGCTGCTCTACATCCTAGCGATGATCTGGATCGGACTAACCGCCATATTCTATATATTCTTGGGCTTCCACACCAGCCCCGCGGCCGGGCTCTTGGTGCTCTTCATCCTCGCGCCGGTCAGCTCGCTGTTCATGCTCGGATTCATTCGCATCGCGTTGGAGCTGTGCATCGGACTGTTCCAGATCATGGCCAACTCCAACGAGCTTGTCGAGCAGGGGCGACGCAACGCTTCGCCGTAGGCCACAGGATCTGGCCGTAGGGCGCAGGGATCGGTGTGTTGCGGCGCCGTCAGCCGCTCCGCTTCACGTGCTCATCATGTGCACTACCGCCAACCCCGCCCACTCCCCGTAGGGGGCGAAGAACGCGCGCACCTCGTGCTCCTGCGCGCGTGCGTGGGGGTTGCCGCCGCTGAGCTTCCGCCCCACCAGCTTCAGCAGGCCCACGTCCCCTGCCGGCACCTGGTCGTGGCGGCCCTGGCCGTGCAGCGCCAACATCTCCACCGTCCACGGGCCGATCCCCGGGATCGCGCGCAGGCGCTTCCACGTGCGCTCGTGGTCGGGATCGCGCAGGTCGATCCGCCCCCGCGCCACCTCGTGGGCCACGCGCACCAGCGTGCGCGCCCTTGCGCCCCCCAGGTCCATGGACTGCAGCAGCGCAGGTGCCACCCCCGCGAGGGCCTCCGGCGTCGGCACGTCGCGCAGGTCCCCTCGGTCGCCGGGTGCGCCGTCGCGGCCACGCGGCCCTTGCCGGTCTCGTGGGTCGCGTGGGGCCAGACGGGGAGGCACCTCAGGACGGGTGTGCGCGCAGCGCCGCCCCAGGCGCGCCACGATCCGCCGCTCGATCGCCGCCGCGCGCTCGAACTCGATCAGCTGCTCGCACACCGCCCACGCGAGCGCCTCCCACGGCTCCGGGCGCCGGCGCACCCGCAGCCACGGACGGCGGCGCACCGAGGCGCCGATCAGCGGGTCCTGCACAAAGCGCGTGTGGAAGGCACGCAGGTCCTCGTCCACGCCCAGCGCAAAGCGCATCCGCTCGATCCCGTGCTCCGCGGCCTCCTGGGTGCGCGCCCACGCCCCGAACACGACGCGGTCGGGGGCCGCCTGAGCGACGCGCACGACCACCGGCTCTTCCCCTCGGTGCAGCAGCCGTTCGAGCACTCCCGCCCGGTGGCGCAGCACCCCGTCCACTCCCCCGTGCGCGGGGAGGCGCCACGGCCACGCGGGCCGCACCTCGACACGCGCCTGCACTCCCAGAGGCGCGCCCGCGTCCAGGCGCGTCGTCGTCGCAGGCTGCCGACGCGGCCACGGCCGAGTGCTCCTGGTGGGACGAGCGCTAGTCGCGGCCACCGAGTAGGTGCACGTCCACCAGCAGCGAGCGGCTGCCCACGATCTTGACGAGCTCCGCCCCGCCCTTCGCGGACCCGCGCCCGCGGCCCCCGCCTGTGCGCCGGCCGAGGCGCCGCGCGGAGCCGACCCGCATCAACTCACGCCGGTGCTGGCGGCGGTGCGCCAGGCCCACCAGGGCCGCCCCTGCGACGAAGCCCGTGGCGGCCACTGCCGCCGCCTGCACGGCGGGCACGACCGCCTCGGCGGCCCGGCGCGCCGGGAGCGCCCGCGGCGTGGGCGTCACGACCACGGCGTCGACTTCCTCGGTGTCGCCACCCTCGGCCTGCGGCCCGTCGGTCTGAAGCGGTTCGCCCACGCGCCGGAGTGTAGAGAGCGGTCCAGACTGCTTCGCGTCCGCGCACCGCGGCCGGTCCCTGCCTCTCGCAGGTGCCCTCGGGCGGCTACTCGCCTGCGGGCGGCGCCGCGTCAGCGGGTGGGGCGTCGAACACCCGCTCGTACACCCGGTAGCGACGCTTGATCTCGCCGCCCATGCCTTCCATCGCGCGGTTCATCGGCTTGTTGACCTCGAGGATCCACCCCATCTCGCCGCCCTTCTGCGGGGTGCGTTCGGCGGCGTCGAAGTGCATCTGGTAGAAGCGCGCCGCGACGCCGGTGTGCTGGTAGGCGGGCTTCACGCCCAGCGCGAACACGCGCACCGCGTCGATCCGGCGTTTCTCGCGCAGCGCGGTCACCCACCCGAAGGGCAGCAGGCGCCCGTTGAGCTTGGCCAGCACCTGGTTGAAGTCGGGCAGCGTCAGCGCGGCGCCCACGACCTCGCCGGTGTCGCGTTTTTCGGCGACCATCGCCCAGTTCTCGTCGAGCACGGGCTTGAGGTCTTTGGCGTAGTGGCGGACCTCCTCCTCGTTGAGCGGCACGGAGGCCCAGTTGTTCTCCCACGCCGCGTTGTAGACCTCCAGGAAGCGGGTCACCTCCGCGTGCAGGTCCTTCTTGCGGAAGGAGCGGCACACGATCCCGTGCTCGGACTCGAGCTTGTCGGCGGCCTCCCAGATCGCGGGGTGGACCTTCTCGCGCTTGTCCACGTACAGGCTCCACATGTACAGGTCCATCGCCTTGGCCACGCCCACGTCCTGCTCGAGCAGGCGCTGGTAGTAGGGGTGGTGCCAGGGGCACAGGATGATCGGCGGGTACTCGTGCCCCTCGACCAGCACCCCGATCTCGTCGTTGGTCGTGAAGTCCATCGGACCGACCATCCGGTCGCGCCCGCGCTCGCGCAGCCACGCCTCGGCAGCGGCGAGCAGCGCACGGGCGGCCTCGGGGTCGTCCTCGCACTCGAACCACCCCCACAGGCCCCACTCGTTGCCCTGGAACTCGTTGAAGTTGCGGTCCACGTGGGCGCTGACGCGACCGACCGCCCGCCCGTCGCGCCACGCCAGGAAGTACTGCGCCTCGGCGTGCTTGAAGAATGGGTTCTTCTGCTGGTCCAGCCGGTTCTTCAGGTCCATCAGCAGCGGGGCCACCCAGTTGGGCTCGTTACGATAGGCCCGGTACAGTCGCCACGGCAGCTTGATGAACGTGTTCAGCTCGCCCTTGGTTCTCACGGGCCGGATCTCGACTGCCACGCGCGCCACTTTATATGCCCACCTCGACAGACGGCACGCCCACCTCGACCGCCGACGGTGCACCGACCTCGGCGGACGGTGCGACCACGCCGGCGGACCCCTCCCGGTCGACCGACGTCTTCGCCAAGGTCCGCCACCACGAGCGCGCCGCCCTGCTCGCCGCGGCGCGCGAGGCGGACGTGCTGCCCTACTTCCACGTGCTCACCTCCCCCGCGATGCCGGTCGTGGAGATGGAGGGCGCGCAGCGCATCATGCTGGGCTCCAACAACTACCTCGGCCTCACCGGGGACGAGCGCGTGCTCGCCGGCGCGCAGGACGCGCTGCACCGCTACGGCACCGGCCTCACCGGCTCGCGCCCGCTGAACGGCACCACGCCACTGCACCTCGAACTGGAGGCCGAGCTCGCCGAGTGGATGGGCAGCGAGGACGCGCTCGTGTTCACGACCGGCCACCAGGCCAACCTCGGCACGCTCGGCACGATCCTCGGCGTCGGCGACACCGTGATCGCGGACTCGGGCGACCACGCCTCGATCCTCGACGGCTGCTTGCTCTCGCGCGCGAAGCTGCGCCCCTTCCGCCACAACCGCCTGGAGAAGCTCGAGAAGATGCTCGGGCGCGCGAAGGGCGACGGCGGCGGCGTGCTGGTGGTCGTCGACGGCGTCTTCTCGATGGAGGGCGACGTCGCGCCGCTGCTCGACATCTGCGAGCTGTGCGAGCACCACGGCGCGCGGCTGATGGTCGATGAGGCCCACGCCGCCGGGGTGCTGGGCGCGCGCGGTGCCGGCACCGCCGAGCTGCTCGGCTTGGAGGACCGCGTGGACCTGCGCGTGGGCACCTTCTCGAAGTCGCTGGCCTCCTGCGGCGGCTTCGTGGCGGGGCCCGCCGACGTGCTCGAGTACCTGCGCTACTACTCGCGCGCCTTCATCTTCACCGCCTCCGCCGTCCCCGCCGCGCTCGGCGCCGCGCTCGCCGCGCTGCGCGTGCTGCGCTCACCCGACGGCGCCGCACTACTGGCGCGGGTGCTCGAGAACGCGTGGCGCCTGCGCGACGGACTGGCAGAGCTCGGCTTCGCGGTGGTCGCCCCCCAGCCGCTGCCGGCGCGGCCCTCAGTCGCGGCAGCCCCCGGGGTGCGCCTCGACGCAAACGGGGCGCCCACGATCGTGACCCCGATCGTGCCCGTGCTCGTCGGCGACGACTGGAAGGCAGCGCTGCTGTGGCGCGCGCTGTACGACGCCGGGGTGTTCGTCAACACTGCCCTACACCCCGCCGTGCCCCCTGGGGGCGCGCTGCTGCGCACGAGCGTGATGGCCACCCACGACGCGGCGACGCTCGACCGCGCGCTGGACGTGTTCGCGCGCGTCAAGCGGACCTTCGAGGCCGAGCACGGGCCGCTGCCCGGCCCGCGGCTCGACTGAGACCCTCGAAGCCGAGTACGAGCTGCTGCCCGGCCCGGGACCCGACCGAGCCCTTCGCAGCCGAGCACGATCCCGCTGCCCGGCCCGCGGCTCGACTGAGATTCCTCATGGAGACCGTGAGAAAAGAAAAAGGTCGCTTCTTGCGCACGATCTACACCGGGCGGTGTTGACCGCGACCCCCCCGCGGGATAGCGTGAAGAGGCGCTACTGCATCAACGCTCGGAACTCGCTCCGCGTCACAGGTAGAGGGGTGCCGAGACCGGAAGGGACGTCCGGTGGGCGAGTTGAGAGCGACGGTGCGAGCGCGGTCTTCGTCAAATCCAAGCAAGGTGTTGTGTCGCGGGTGAGCGCCCGCGGCGGCAACGGGGAGTGAGCTCTACATGAACGCGACAGCGACGATAGCCCCTGCCGGCCGGGTGGGTGGGCCACCTCAGTACATGCGCGCCCTGGAACGCGCCAACAAAGTGCGACTAGCCCGCGCCGAGCTCAAGCGGAGGGTGGCGACGGGGGAGCTCGACGCTGCCGACGTCATCCTCGAGTGCCCCTGGGAGGCCCACAGCATGACGGTGGCGGACCTGCTGATCAGCCAACGCAGATGGGGAGAGAGCCGCTGCCGCAAACTGCTCTACCAGCTGCAGCTCTCGGAGGCCAAGACCGTGGGGTCGCTGACCGAGCGCCAACGTCGCACGCTCGCCTCGGCGTGCCACGAGCAGGGCGCGATCGCGCTCAGCCGATGAGCGGCCCCGCCGGAAGAGGCCTCCCGCGCTGGCGCGGGGAAGAAGGGTGTCGTGAGGCGGGGCCACGCGGGCTTCGAACGCGGGTGGCGCCGCGCTGCCTCGCACCGGAAGAGGCCGCGCGCCGGGGGCGCGCGGCCGGGGTAACGGACAGCCTGAGGAGAGCGTCAGCTGCCACCAGCCGGCGAGCATCCCGATCAGGCCGAGGCGAGGACGTACCTCCCACACCCCGCAGCCGCGTTCGCCGAGGTCAGTGACGGGCAGGCGCACAAACTTGTAGCGACCCGGTTCCTGCTTCATCCGCTCCAGCAGCTCGCGCGAGCGCGTCTCGAGCTCTGAGCGCTGCCCCGCTACGCGCTGTGCCCCCCGCAACCGCGCCACGAGCCGATCGCGCAGCCGCTCGAGCTCTGCCAGCGAGAGGAGGTGGGGACCGGGGTGGCCGGCAGAGCGGGCGGGGTGCGAGTCCGAACCCGGGGAGACGTACGGGAAGCGCTCGGCGACGACCCCGGAGAGCTCGCGCTCGAGCTTGGCGACCTGCGCCCTCAGTGACTCCCGCGCGGCGCGCTCAGCCACCCCGCTGGCCGCTCTCCGATCGGCCGCCGCGCGATCGATCTCCACGTCCAGACGGAGGCGTGGGGCCTCACGGTCGATGATGGGCTGCTCAGTTGGGACCATCGCCCAGCTTCTCCTCCTCGGGGGCTGCCGCTGGAGCGATTCTATCAGTGCTTGGCTTGTCCTTTTCGTCACCTCGGCCAACTCCGTGGCGGGCCGTCGCTGAGCGGCCAGACGCGGACTGAACAACGTGGTTGACATGGACTTAGGCTACATGCTAAATTGAGTGTGTAGACTTAATTTAGTAGAGGAGCTAACAATCTGTGAGCCCGGTCGAATTCAAGAATCCCTACAGGCCCGGCGCAGGGCACATGCCGCCCCACCTCGCGGGCCGTCAGCGCGAGTACGCCGAGTTCGATCGGCTTCTGACGCAGGACGAGATCCTGGAGAATCTGGTCCTGACGGGCCTTCGCGGCGTCGGCAAGACCGTGCTCCTGGAGACGTTCAAGCCACGCGCGATGCAGCTGGGATGGCTGTGGGCCACGGCCGATCTATCCGAGTCCGCGAGCATCAGCGAGACGGCGCTCGCGCAGCGCATCTTGGCTGACCTCGCGCTGATCACCTCGTCGATCACGGTGGAGGCGCAGCAGCCGAGCCACCCGACCGGCTTTGCCGTGCCCAGCGAGCCGCGTCGGGTGCCGCTGTCTCACGAGGTTCTGGCCTCCCTCTACAACAGCACGCCCGGCTTGACCTCCGACAAGATCAAGGCGACGCTCGAATTCGCGTGGCACCACCTTCGCCAGCAGGGCCCGCACAGAGTGGTCTTCGCCTACGACGAGGCGCAGAACCTCTCCGATCACGCGGAGAAAGAGCAGTTCCCGCTGTCGGTGCTGCTCGACGTCTTTCAGTCGATCCAGAAGAAGGGCATCCCGTTCATGCTGGTCCTCGCCGGCTTGCCGACACTGTTTCCCAAGCTTGTGGACGCACGGACCTATTCGGAGCGTATGTTCCGCGTCGTGACCCTGACCAAGCTCGACGACGACGAGAGCAGAGAGGCGATTCTCAAGCCAATCGAGGTCGCCGAATGCCCGATCAAGTTCTCGCCGGACTCCGTCAACACGATCTGCCACGAGTCCGGCGGTTACCCGTACTTCATCCAGTTCATATGTCGTGAGGTATTCGACGTCTTCATCCAGCAGCACGCGCACGGCGACCTGACAGCGGGCGTGCCCGTCGATGCCATCCAGCGCAAGCTCGACACCGACTTCTTCGCCGGACGCTGGGCGAAGATCACCGACCGTCAGCGCGAACTGCTTTGGGCGGTGGCCAACCTCGAGCACCCGGACGAAGAATTCACGATCCAGGAACTAGTCAAGGAGGGTAGGAGACTCCTCGCCAAGGCCTTCTCGCCCAGCCACGCCAATCAGATGCTCGCCAGCCTCGCCGAGCGCGGCATGATCTACAAGAACCGGCTGGGCAGGTACTCGTTCGCCGTGCCGCTCCTGGCGCGCTTCATCCTCAGAACCTACGAGCCCCCCGCCGAGTTCGAGTAGGACCACTGCGCACGATCCGCCTCCCCGTGTTTGGCAGGGGATCGTCCGCGTGAGTGGGTGGGCCTGCCCAGGCGCAGCGCGCGCTGGCCGATCGGAGATCCGTCGATCTTCGATCGGTCCTCCCCGCCCCGCTTTGCCGAGGCCAAGGGCAATGCCGATCGCCCCCTACCACGGCCCTTCAAGCATCGCGACACACATCCAGAGCGCCTCCTCGACGTGCAGGGAGGACACGCCGGTGACCTGGAGGGTAAAGAGCTCGACCTCGCGGGTCTTGACACCCCCGCGGGACGTGAGTCCGCCCGCCCCGGGGAGATTGCCGGAGGCGATCCGCCCGAATAGCACCGCCACCGCGGAGCGCGCGTCGGCGACCACCAGTTGCCCCGCGGGCAGGACGGGCGCGTCGGGCGAGCCTCCCGGGTCGGATGAGCCAGCGGGCGTGGCTCCAAGTCTCTCGCCCTCGCGGCTTGCGCGGATGCCGAGCGGGCCCTCCACCGTGGCGGCGTCGAGCGCCCACACCGGCACCCCGGTGTCCACCAGCGCGATCAGCAGGGCGTCCGCGAGCAGGTGGTTGGAGTGGAAGCCGCCCTGCATCATCCGCGCGAACATGGCCTCCTCGATCGGGGTGCGAGCCACGTCGGGGTCGAGGCCGATGTGCCTGAAGAACACGCGGTAGGCCGCGGGGACCGCCCGCTGGCGCAGGTTGACCGCGTGCGGCCCCGCCCAGCGGTTGGAGAGCTCCCGCAGTCGCGCCTTCACCGCCGGTGGGGAGCCCCGGCCGGTGTGCACGACGGCCGCGCGGAGGTGCACGAGGCTCAGTCCCGGCAGCTCCTCCTCGACCTCACGCTCGCACCACCCGCGCGTGGGCTCGTGCACCGGGGCGGTGGGCTCGCTCACCGCGGCGGCCTCCATCCCCGCGCGCGGGCTCCCGCCACGAGCTCGTTCACGCGGGCGCGCAGCGTGGCGAGTGGAGGACGGTTGAGCAGCGCCCTACTCTGCACCACCCCCCCCGGGTAGGCGAAGGTCAGCTGGGGACAGGTCGAGAGTTTGTAGAGCGCCGCCAGCACCCCTTCGGCGTCGATGCCGATCGGGACGCTGCTCAAGCCGTGGGAGCGCGCCAGCGCCCGCAGCTGCCCGCGGTCGCCTTTGATCGAGACCGCCGCGAAGCGTACCCCGGGGAAGCTAGGGGCGAGCGTCTGCAGGTCACCGAGGACCGCCGCGCAGCCGCCGGAGTCCACGAACAGCGCCAGCACCACCGGGCCCCGTTCGTAGAGCTGGCAGACGTTGAGGATCTGCGGGCCCCGCTCCGCGCACGCGGGCACCTTCCCGGCGGAGCCGTCGTCGGGGCGGGTGGCGACGTCGGCGGCACCCGGCAGGTCGCCGCTCGCGAGCGGGACCGCGAAGGGCGGCAGACGTTCCCCCGGCGCGAGCCCGACCGCCCCGTTGGACGGGGTGAGGATCGTGTTGAGCGTGATCAGCCCGAGGATCACCAGCGCCAGCGCACCCACCCACCGACCGTAGCGCGGGGATGCGTAGGAGCCCGCCCGCCCCGTGGGACGCTCAGACGGGCTCACGGCGCGGGCCGCTCAAGCCGGCCCGACGGGTGGACGGGACGCTCGAACCGACCCGGCGCCGTGGGCCGCCGCTCAGACGGGCTCATGGCGCGGGCGTACGCGCGCGCGAAGCGCCGCCAGGGGGCGGGGGAGAGCAGGTCTGCGCCGGGCGAGCTCGCCGGGCTCCGCGAGCAGCAGCGCAGCGGGCAGCGCGACCAGCACCCCCACGAGGGAGACGGAGAGGTCGACGAGCGTGACGATGCCGAAGTCGCGGAGCATGCGGATGTCGGAGAGGACCAACACCCCGAACCCGGCGATCGCGGTGACGCCGGAGGCCGCCACAGCGGCGCCGGTGCGCGAGTAGGTTCGGCGCAGCGCCTCCTCAAACGACCGGCCGCCCGTTTCGGGCAGAGGGCCCCCGCCGGCTGCGCCACCGTCTGATCCAGGAAGAGGGGCCCGGCTCCCCGGCCCCCAGCCGGCTGCGCCACCCTCTAGGCGCTCCTGGCGGTGGCGCTCGGAGAGCAGCACGGAGAACTCGGTGGAGATCGCGATCACCAGCGCGGAGAGCGTGACAGACATGGGGTTGAGCGGCACGCGGATGACGAACACGAGCAGCGCCGACCACCCGGTGGCGAGCGCCACCGGCAGCAGCGGCGTCAGCGCCCGGCGGCGGTCGCCGCGGAAGGCGGCCAACAGCACGAGCGCAGCCGCGGCGAGCCCGGCGAGCAGCGTCAGCACCCGCCGCCACGGAGCAGCGACCTGCGCGCCCGACTGTGCCGCGAGCACCGGCAGCCCGACCAGTTGCGCGCTCAGCCCGCGCGGGGGGTGCAGGCTCGCGCGCATCGCTTCGATCACGTGCTGCTGCTGGTCGAGGGGCCCCAGGCGGATGCCGAACGCGAGCGTCGCCACGCGCCGGTTGGCGGTGATCGCGTTCTGGGAGAAGTACGGCGGGATCGCCCGCAGCAGGCCGTCCACCTCGGAGGCGGTGAGCTTCGCGTGCGCCGCCCCGCCCGCCGCTGAGCCACCGGGGGCGCCCGTGCCGGAATGCGCGGGTTCAGCGGTGCCGCCTTCCAGGGCTCCTCCCTGAAAAAGCGTCGGCAGGGAGAAGGCCGGGCACAGCAGCGCCCGCCCGCAGCCGCGCGTCGAGGTGTAGCCGAAGCGCTTCAGGAGCGCGTTCTGGTAGGAGCTCATCCATTCGATCGCCGCCGGAGTGGCGAGGTTCGCGCCGGAGACCTCCAGGTCGATTTCCCCGCCCACCCCCGAGGCGCGCTCGAGCGCGTCGAGGTTGCGCAGCGAGGCCAGGTTCTGGGGGACCAGCTTTTCGAGGTTGGTTTCGACGTGCGTCTGCGTGTCCAGCCCCCACCCGAGCGCCGCGAGTACGAGGCCCACGCCGATCACGCGCCCGGGGTTGCGCACCGCGTACCCGAGCGCCGCACTGGAGACGAAGCGGGTCAGGAGGTTCTCGCGCAGCAGCTCCTGCGCGCCGCGCCAGGAGGGGGCCAGGAGCGCGCCGGCGCGTAGAGCGGGCGCCGCAGCGCGACGCCGGACGGACGCGAGCCTTCCACCGGGCGCCCGATCGGTTGCTCCCGGCGAGCCGGCTCCGCCCGTCGAGTGCTCACGAGGTTCGCCGCTCACCGCCCGCGCCCCCGGTCCCGCCGCCGGCCCGCCGCGCCCGTGGTCCGCGGCGAGCGCGAGCACCGCGGAGCCCACGACGAGGGCGCAGAGCAGGGCGAGCGCGATGCCCACGACGAGCAGCAGCCCAAAGCCACGCACGGTCGGCACCGGGGAGAGCGTCAGCACGAGCAGCGCCCCCGCTCCGGCCGCCGCGGCGGCGGCGAGCGTGGGGCCCCCGACCGCGGCGGCGCGCACGACCGCGACCCGCACGTCGGCGGCGCCCTCCTCGCGGGCCTCCTGCACGCGCGAGAGGAACTGGATCGCGTAGTCGACGGAGAGCCCGATCAGCACGGGCAGAACGGCGACCTGCGCGACCGTCAGGGACGCCCCCACGGCGGCGAGCCCCCCGAAGGTGAGCGCCGCGGCGAGCGCGGCGATCCCGAGCGGCAGCAGGCGGGGACGGCCGCGGAAGACGAGGCTGAGCGCGGCGGCCATCGCGAGCAGCACGGCCACGAGCAGCAGCTCGATCGAGTGCGTGATCGAGCTCGTCAGGTCGGAGACGATCACGGGCTCGCCGGTGAGCAGGTAGTGCTCGCCGTGCTGCAGGCGCCACTCGGGCATCGTGAGCGCCCGGCGGACCAGGGCGATCGTGCGTGCGCGCTGCGCTTCGCTCGCCCCGGCCTTCAGGCGCACCGAGATGAGCGCCGCTTCGCGGCTCGGGAAGAGGTAGGCGAAGCGCTGCTTGGGGGTCCCGGGGAGCTTGGCGGCGTTGTCGAACACGAGCGCGTCGACGAAGCTCGGGTCGTCGAGGCTGGGCGGCGCGGTGAGCCCGTACTCCGTCCCCAGCAGTGCGATCTCCTGGACGTACCGTTCGAGCGTGGACTTGCTGGCTTCTTCGCCGAGCTTGCGCGCTTCGGCGGCGGAGCGTCCGCGGGCGAGCGCCGCGGCGCGGACGGTCTGTTCGGCCTGGCGGGCCTGCGTCTCGGCCCGGCTGCTCTGGGCCGAGAGCTGTTCGTCGATCTGCTTGACCGCCTCGTTGACGAACGTGCCGGGGCCGATCACGACCTTCACGGTGCCCAGCCGCGCAAGCTGCCCGCAGGGCCCGTCGTACCCGCCCTCGCGCGGCAGCGCGGCGCGCGGGACCTTGCCCGAGAGGCACCCCTCCAGCCCGAGCAGGCGGTCGAGGTCGGAGCTGAGCAGCAGCTGCTGCAGGTTGCCCTGCACCATCACCTCCACGGGCTCTTCCCCGAAGGCACGGTAGTAGCCCTGCGTGGCGCGGTAGGTCGAGCTGGAACGCCCGACGAACGTGTCGGCGGCGGCGGAGGGGTGTAGTCCCAACGCAAGGGCAGCCCCGCCCAGGCCAAGTACCACGGCGATGGCGACCACCAACAGCGGCCTCCGGGCGGCGCCGCCGGCGAGAGCGGATAGAAGTCGTGCGGACACAGTCACGAGGCTAAATCAGGAGGCTAAAGAATCGCCCTGCTGGCGAAGCTCACCACTCCGGCGGATGGCTCGTCGTTCCTGGCAAGGACGCAGTGAGCGAAATGTGCTCTGCACATGAGCGATCGAGGACGCCGCCAGGGGCGACGAGGCGCCGCCGGGCGGCGGATGGATCGTCGTTCCTGGCCAAAACGCAGTGAGCGAAATGTGCTTTGCACATGAGCGATCGAGGACGCCGCCAGGGGCGACGAGGCGCCGCCGGGCGGCGGATGGATCGTCGTTCCTGGCCAAAACGCAGTGAGCGAAATGTGCTTTGCTGGCCGATCAGGAGATCGCATCTGGTCTCCGATCGGTGAGCGATCGAGGACGCCGCCAGGGGCGACGAGGCGCGCCGTGACTACTCCATCCCGAGGGGACCCGCCGAGTCACCCGAAAGGAACTGGCGGACGAACGGGTTCTCGGAGGCGAACAGCTCTTCGGCGGGCCCGGACTCGACGATGCGCCCGCGCCACAGGATCGAGATGTGCTCGGCGACGCGGCGGGCGGAGAGGATGTCGTGGGTGATCACCACGTACGTCCCGCCGTTCTCGGCGTGGACTTCCTTGATCAGCTCGCACAGGAGAGCGGTGCGCACGGGGTCGAGGCCCGAGTCGGGCTCGTCGAACAGGACGATCTCGGGGTCAAGCACGAGCGCCCGGGCGAACCCTGCGCGCTTGCGCATCCCGCCGGAGAGCTCGTTGGGCATCTTCTCGTTGGCGTCCCCGAGACCGACCTCGCGCAGGCGCCGGTTGACGATCTCGGCGATCTCCTCCTCGCCCTTCTCGGTGTGCTGGCGCAGCGGGAAGGCGACGTTGTCGTAGAGGTTGAGCGAGCCGAACAGCGCGCCGTCCTGGAAGAGCACCCCGAACTTCTTGCGCAGCTCGAAGAGGTCGTCGTCGGAGAGCGAGGGGATCGAGTGCCCGGCGACGATCACGTCGCCCTGGTCGGGGTACAGCAGGCCGACGATGTGCTTGATGCACACCGACTTGCCGGTGCCGGAGGGCCCGAGGATCATCGAGACCTGGCCTTCGGGGATGCCGAGGTTCAGCCCGCGCAGCACGCGGTTGGAGCCGAACGCCTTGTGGACGTCGATGAACTCGATCGCGTCGGGGGACTCGCTGGGGCGGGAGGCGCCGGTGTGGTACTGGAAGGCCTCCTCGTCGGCCGGATCGACCGTCTCTGACTCGAGCGCCACCGTCAGCCTCCGAGCGGGGCGCGGGGGGCGCCGGGGCCGTGGACGTCGACTGCGCGGGCCTGCACGGACACCCTCACCCTCCGATCGGAGCGCGCGGGTTCGCCCCCCAGAAGATCTGGGTGCCGAGCATCCCGATGAGGTGCACGAGCACGAGGTTCAGCACCATCGACTTGGCGGTCGCGGTCCCCACCCCGACGGGGCCCCCGGAGGCGTTGTAGCCGTAGTAGCACGCGACGAGCACGATCGCGGTCGCCATGAACATCGCCTTGATCAGGCTGTACAGGAAGTCGGGGGGGTTCTGGAACTGCCAGAAGATCAGGAAGTACCCGCCGGAGGAGACCACCCCGACCTGCTGCACGACGGCGATGTAGGAGGCGAGGAACGCGCCACCGATGCCGGCGAGGTACATGAACGGGAGCACGAGCCACGCGGCGAGCAGCCGGGTCGCGCAGAGGAACGTGACGGAGTCGATGCCCATCACCTCGAGCGCGTCGATCTCATCGGAGATCCGCATCGCGCCGAGCTCAGCGACGATCCCGGTGCCGACCTTCGCGGCCATCATGTACCCGAAGGCGTAGGGGATGATCTCGCGCAGGTCGCACCACGCGGTAAACACCCCGGCATACGCGGGCGCCCCCTGGGCCTCGAGGAAGTAGGCGCCCTCGATGCCGCACTCCAGGCCGAGGATGAACATCAGCGACCAGATGATCAGCGTGGAGGAGATGATCAGGATGCCCGACTGACGCAGCCCCTCGCCGAAGAAGCGGAAGACGCGCAGGTCGTAGACGTTGCGGATGATCTGCCCGGCAAAGCCGGCGATCTCGCCCGCAGAGCCGACCCATTCCCGCGGAACCGCGAGCCATTCGTTCACTGCGCCTCACCCCCCGGCACCGCACGTTCGACCGATCGAAGATCGGCCCGCCCATCCGACGGATGGATCGTCGTTCCTGGCAAGGACGCAGTGAGCGAAGTGTGCTTGGCACACGAGCGATCGAGGACGCCGCCAGGGGCGATGAGGCGCCGTCGGATCATTTAATCTGCAGGATCTGTGGGTGGGTTGCCAGCAACGTCTGCGTGAAGACGTAGTCGAACGCGAAGATCGCAAGGAACGCGACGACGACGGCCTGGTTGACGGCGCGGCCCACGCCCTCGGCGCCCCCGGAGGCCGTCATGCCCTTGTAGCAGCACACGATCGCGATGATCGCGCCGAACAGCACGGTCTTCAGCGCCGAGCCCCACAGGTCGGTGGTGGAGGCGTTGTTGAAGAGGTTGTCCCAGAACGGCCCGAGCGGCTGGTGGTAGACGAGCTCGGCGAGCACGCCGCCGAACAGGCCGAACAGGATCGCGTAGATGTTGAACAGCCCGGTGACGAGCATCAGCGCCAGGAAGCGGGGGACGACGAGGTTCTTGACGGGGTCCACGCCGAGCACCTGCAGCGCGTCGAGCTCCTCGCGGATCTTGCGGGCGCCGAGGTCAGCGGTAATCGCTGTGCCGGCGACGCCGGCGAGCACGATCGCGGTGACGTTGGGGCCGATCTCGCGGATCGCGGCGAGCACGAAGATCCCGCCGAGGCGGTCCAGCGCGCCGAACAGCGTGAGGAAGTTCGCGGCCTGCAGGCCGGGCGCGGCGTAGCAGATGCAGACGGTGGAGATCAGCAGCGGAAACCAGCACAGCCGCAGCGCAAAGAGGAACTGCGAGACGAACTCCCCGCCGTACGGGTAGGGCGGTTTCAGGGCGGAGGCGATGGTCCTGCCCGTCAGGATCATCATGTCGCCCACTTCCTCGATGAAGTTCCTCGTAGGGAGGAACGCCCGCTCGGCGGCGCTGCGTACCACTCCTGCCTCCTCCTCAGCTCACGGCGGCGCAAGTGTGCCGCTACACAGACACTCTACGCGATCCGGGGGCGGAGCGCCACCCCTCCGGGGCGGTCGGAGCCTCACCCCTCCGGGGCGGGTCGGGGCGCCACTCCTCCGGGGCGAGCCGCTGGTATCGTGGCGACGTTGTGAGGGGGTCGCTGCCTAAGGTCTTGTTACTCGGCGTCTGTGGAGCGCTCGCGAGCGCGGTGGCGGCCGGCTGCGGAAGCTCGGCACAGCAGGACGCGCACGAACCGCGGGGCCACTTCACGGTGAGCGTCGCGCAGGCGAGCTTCCCCTCCCACCAGGCGGTCGCGCGGCCGGTGCGGCTCGTGGTGAGCGTGCGCAACACGAGCGCGCACACGCTGCCCGACGTGACCGTGGCGGTGACGTCGTTCGACTACCTCAGCGACTACCCGAACCTCGCGAGCCGCAAGCGTCCGGTGTGGGTCGTGGACCGGGGCCCGGGTCGGGTGCCCAACCCGCCGGTCGAAACGGTGCAGGTGGACCCGCCGGGCGCCGGCACGACACCGAACTACGACATCTGGGCGCTCGGCCCGCTGCCGGCGGGCGCGACGCGCAGCTTTGTGTGGCGCGTGACCCCGGTCAAGCCCGGCCTGCACCGCGTCTTCTACCGGGTGTACGCCGGCCTCAACGGCAAGGCCCAGGCGCAGCTCGCCGACGGTGCGGCCCCGGCGGGCAGCTTCACGGTGTACGTCGCCGGCAAGCCACCGCCGGTCCACGTGGACCCGCAGACGGGCAAGGTCGTGCCCGGTCCGTACGTGCCCTCGGAAGAGTAGGCGCCGCTCCGGGGGGGACACATACATCCGCCCGGACACCTGCATAGGGCGCTCGAGCAACACATATACGCCGTCTATATAGGGCGCGCAAACAACAAACATATGTGCCCCTATATGCCCCGATATGGTCGCCTGCGGACACGGTGGGCTGCCCGCCTCCACGGCGCTCCGCGCAAGCCGCCGCCGCGGGGGCACGGAGGCCCCAGCGCACACGCGCCCGGGGGGCACACCGACTCACGCGGACGATCCCCCTCCCTACCCTCCTGGCTACCCCTACCTCGGCTCTCGTCATTTGGCCCGGTGTCGAAAGATCGGCCGGGCGTTTTCGCCACGGGTGCGACACGGGGGGACGCGGAGGGGTCTACGATGCGGGTCGGCCCGCGTTGGGGACGTCGTCTGTCGCTGCGCGGGCCGCGCGGTGGCCCCAGCCCAGAGACGAGGAGGACAGAAGCCCCCCATGCCCAGGACACGCCAGCAGAACGTCACAGCAGCACAGTGGAGCGCGAACGGCACGGCGCTCGGCTCGCCCGACCTGACCCTCCCCGGCAACCAGGTGTTCGCGTCGAACGTGTTCTCCCCGGTCGTCCAGCGCCAGCGCCTGCCCAAGGACGTGTACAAGGCGCTGAAGCGGACGCTGGAGCGCGGCGAGGCGCTGGACACCTCGCTAGCGGACTCGGTGGCGCAGGCGATGAAGGAGTGGGCGATGGAGAAGGGCGCGACCCACTACACGCACTGGTTTCAGCCGCTGACGGGGTCCACCGCGGAGAAGCACGACTCCTTCTACGCCCCAGTCGGAGACGGCACCGCGATCGCCGAGTTCTCAGGCGGCGAGCTGATCCAGGGCGAGCCGGACGCCTCGTCGTTTCCGACTGGGGGCATCCGCGCGACGTTCGAGGCGCGCGGCTACACCGCGTGGGACCCCACGTCGCCGGCGTTCATCTTGGAGAACCCCAACGGGGCGCTGCTGTGCATCCCGACGGCGTTCACCTCGTGGACGGGTGAGGCGCTCGACCACAAGATCCCGCTGCTGCGCTCGATGGACGCGCTCTCGGGCGCCGCGGTGCGCGCGCTGCGCCTGCTGGGCGTGGACGACGCACAGCGCGTGTTCACGACCGTGGGCCCCGAGCAGGAGTACTTCCTGATCGACGAGCAGTACTACTTCGAGCGCCCCGACCTGCTGACCACGGGGCGCACGCTGTTCGGCGCCAAGCCGCCGAAGGGCCACGAGCTCGACGACCACTACTTCGGCTCGATCCCCGAGCGCATCCTCGCGTGCATGATGGAGACCGAGCGGGAGCTCGCGAAGCTGGGTGTGCCGGTCAAGACGCGCCACAACGAGGTGGCGCCCAACCAGTACGAGCTGGCGCCGATCTTCGAGAACTCCAACGTCGGCTCCGACCACCAGCAGCTGACGATGCAGGTGATGCAGAACGTCGCGCGCCGCTACGGCCTCGTGTGCCTGCTGCACGAGAAGCCGTTCGCAGGCGTCAACGGGTCGGGCAAGCACAACAACTGGTCGATGGGCACCAACACCGGCGCGAACCTGCTCGAGCCCGGCGACACCCCGCACGAGAACCTGCAGTTCCTGTTCTTCTGCGCGGCGGTCATCCAGGCGGTCAACACCCACCAGGCGCTGCTGCGGGCGTCGATCGCGAGCCCCGGCCAGGACCACCGCCTGGGCGCCAACGAGGCGCCGCCGGCGATCATCTCGATCTTCTTGGGCTCAGAGCTGGAGAAGGTGTTCGGAGCGATCGAGGCGGGCAAGGCGCAGACCTCGAAGCCCGGCTCGTTCCTCGGCCTCGGTACGCCGGTGCTGCCGGCGCTGCCGCTGCACGGCGGCGACCGCAACCGCACCTCCCCGTTCGCGTTCACCGGCAACAAGTTCGAGTTCCGCGCGCTCGGTTCCTCGCAGTCGCTGGCGCTGCCCAACACGGTGCTCAACACGATCGTGGCGGAGGCCATCGACGACCTCGCGGGCAAGCTGGAGACGGCGCTGAAAGGCTCCGGCGCGAACCTCGAGAAGGCGCTCACGAAGGTCGTCAAGGAGAGCTACGCGGCCAACAAGCAGGTCGTGTTCGGCGGAGACAACTACTCCGAGGCGTGGCACCGCGAGGCCGAGAAGCGCGGCCTCTACAACCTGCGCTCGACCCCCGAGGCGCTGCCGTGGCTGGTCGAGAAGGGCACCGTGGCGCTGTTCAAGAAGTACAAGGTGCTCTCCAAGCGGGAGCTCGAGTCCCGCTACGAGGTGTTCACCGAGCAGTACGCGGTGAAGCTCAACATCGAGGCCGAGACCGCGGCGGGGATCGCCCGCACGGCGCTCCTGCCGGCGGCCGTGCGGTACCTCAACGAATTGAAGGCCACCGGCCTGGAAGAGCTGATCGGTGAGCTGGAGCCGCTCGTCAAGGAGCTGCACTACGCGCTGTTGAAGCTCGAGGACGCGAACCTCGCGGACAACCAGCCGGACTCCTCGCCGGCGAAGTGGGCGGCCTACATGCGCGACACGGTGGTCCCCGCAATGGACGACGTGCGCGAGGTCGCCGACCGCCTGGAGGGCCTCGTGCCGGATGACCTGTGGCCGCTGCCGAAGTACTCGGAGATGCTGTTTATTAAGTAAGGCCGGGCGAGGACCACAGCGCCTGGTCCTCTTCGCCCAGCCGCCACACCCCGGCGGCCAGCCCGTACCGGCGGGCGATCTGCAGACGGTCGAGGATCGCGCGGGCGTCCATGTACCAGACGCGGTGGGGTACGCCGACGCTGGTGTAGGCGAAGGTCATCTCGCCTGAGGCAGGATCGCGTACTGGGGTCGCCACCACCGCCTGTGCGAGCGCGAGGACGCCGGCGTACTGCAGCGCCACGGCACGATGGGGCGAGGCGCCGCGAGCGGGCCAGTCGAGGCCGTACATCGGCACCCCGAGCACGAACCGGCTCGCGTGCGGCAGCGAGGCGAGGCGGCGGGCGACGGCCCGCACGAACGGCAACGGCGCGAGGGGCCCGGGCGCGGAGCCTTCCCAGTGGACGCCCCACGCCTCCACGAAGACCGTGTCCGCGGCGGCAGCCAGCGCGCGGTCGTCATATAGGTAGGTGGCACGCCCCGGGTCTTCGCGGGTCACACCGACGACGTCGACGGAGAGCCGCCGCCCGAGTGCGTGCAGACGTACGGCGAGCGTACGCACGAAGGCGCTGAGCGCCCCGCGGTCCCGCGCGCCGTCGTTCTCGAGGTCGAGGTTGAGCCCCGCGTAGGAGGGCCCAGCGGCGAGGCTCGCGGAGGAAGGCCCCGCGGCGAGCGCGACCAGTTGCGCGAGCGTGCGCGCGCGCAGCGCGGGTTGGGTGAGCAGGCGATGCACGACAGCGCCGTCCTGGCAGCTGAAGCGGGGCTCCTCAACGAGCTGGTGGGCGGCGGCGTAGGCGTCGACTTCGGGGTTCGGGGCGCCCACGACGGCCCCGCCGGGAAGCGCGCATTCGAAGTAGGTGGGGTACACCACGCCGACGGCGCCGACGTGGGCCTGCAGGTCGGCGAACGAGTCCGGCGAGCTCGCCAACAGGAAGGCCTGCAGGGGTGCAGGGGGAGGGTTTTGATTGGCCTTCCCCCCTTCGGGGGCGGCCCGAGGGGCATCGGAGCGCGTGCGGCCCGCCCACGCTGCTGGTGCTGCCACGGCGAGCGCCAGCACGGCGGCAGAGACCGCGAGCGTTCGTGCGATACGGGGGACCTCCACAACCGAAGCGTTTGCGGGACGAGACGGGACGAGCCCTAGACCCGCCTCAGCCCCCAAGCTGAGGCAGTTCCCAGATGCTCTGGTCCTCGGAGCCGAGGTGCCAGAGGCCGATGCCGAGGCCGAGCGATTCGGCGAGCTGGGCGCGCACGCCGAGCGACTGCTGGTCGGTGTACCAGACGGAGTGGGGCACGCCACTGGCGTCCACGTAGGAGAAGTGGGGGTCGGCGGCGACCGGTTCCCATTCGGGCGTGATCCCGAGTTCGCCCGCCAACGCCATCACGTTGTCGAACTCGAGCGGGGTGCCGGGGTTGGCGGAGCCGCCGCCGTTGGGCCAGTCGATCCCGTACATCGGCATGCCGAGTACGAACTTGCTCCTGTTGGGCATCGTGGCGGTGTAGTCGGCGACCCGGGTGAACCACGGCAGTTCGTCCATCCCGCCGGGCGCGGAGGTTGTCCAGTGCAGGCCCCAGTCGAGCACGAAGACGTAGTCGGAGGGCACCGACAGCGCGGCGTCGTTGTACATCGCGGCACGCCCGGAGGTGATGTTGTAGTACTTGGCGGTGACGACGGTGGAGAGTTTGTCGCCCTGGGCGTGCAGGCGCGCGGCGAGCGCGGTGATCCAGGCGGTGAACGGTTCGCGCTCCGCGGGCTGGGCGCCCTCGAAGTCGATCTGGATGCCCTGGAGGCCGTCTTCTGAGCAGAGCGCGGCGAGCTGGTTGATCATCGCTTCCCCGGCCGCCGGTTCGTTGAGGATCTGGTCCTCGTCTTCGGGGTTCTGGCAGTTCAGGCGCGGCATCACCGCGATTCCCCGCGCGCGCGCCCAGTCGGTGACGAGCGGCCAGTTGCTGCCGGTGACCGTCCCCCCGGGCCCGCAGCTGAAGTAGGTGGGGTACACCACTCCGATCTGCTGGTAGTGGGCCTCGAGGTCGAAGAAGCTCTGGTCGGTGGACGCGAGCAGAAACGCCTGGACGTTGCCGTGCGTGGGCGGGGGGTCGGAGGTTTCGATGCCCAGCGGCGCGGTGGGTGCGCTGATCGCCCCGAGCGAGTCCACGGCGACGACGGTGATCTGGTAGCTCGTGGAGGGCGCGAGGTTGGCGAGGGTCATCCCTGGAGTGGAGGTCTGCCCGACGGGGATTTCGTTGCGAAAGACGCGGTAGCCGACGATCGTGCCGCTGACGGGCGTCGAAGGCGACCAGGCGAGGGTGACGGAGCTGGCGGTGACTTCAGTGGCCGTGAGCCCGGCCGGCGTAGACGGCGGAGTGTGGGTCGTGAACACCGCGACTTCGGGGGCGGGCGCGGAGAGGTAGCCGTAGGAGTCCAGTGCGCGCACAGTGAACGTGTAGTGGCGCTCGGAGGCGAGCGTGACGGTCGTGCTCAGACCGGCGACGACGCGCTCGGGGACACCGTTCTCGTACAGCAGGTACCCCACGAGGCTGCCACTGTTCGCGGCGCCGGCCTGCCAGACAAGCGTGGCGGAGGTGTCGGTGACGCGCGAGGCGGAGATCACCGCGGGCCCCTCGGGCGGGACGTGGGTGGTGGTCAGGCGCAGCGGCTGGGTGCGCGGACTTTCGCGGTGCGCGGCGTCGACGGCGGCGACCTGCACCAGGTACGTGCGGATCGCCGAGAGGTGCGTGAGGCGCATCGAGTCGGTGGTGCTCTGGCCGACCAGGGCGTCGTCGCGGTAAACGCGGTAGCCGACGATCCGCGCAGAGCCCGGCCGGCTGGGCAGCCACGAGACGGTCGCGCCCGCTTCGCTCACTTCCGAGACGCTCAGCCGGTCGGGCGTGGAGGGAGGAGTGTTGCCCGCCACCGCGCGGGGGCGCGTGGCGCGCGGGGTGCCGGAGCCGGCGGCGATCTTCAGCGCCGTGCTCGGGGGCCCTACACGCCCGCGGGTGTCAACGGCGGCGACCGTGATCGTGTGAGCGCGACCGGCACTCAGCTTCAGGACGTAGACGCGCCCGCGGGTCTGCCCGGCGACGGCGCCGTCGCGTACCACCCGGTAGCCGGCGACGGGGGCGTCGCCACGCGCCGCGGGGCCCCACCCGATGTGCACGCCGGTCGTGGTGTAGGCGAGCACGCGCAGCCTCCGCACGCGCCCGGGGGGCCGCAGGCGCAGCGCGCTGTGGAGGCTCGCGGCGCAGACTCGCGGGGCACGGGTGTAGCGGGCCTGTACGGTGAACGTGGTGGGCCGGCCGGGCACAACGGGGAGCACCATCGCGGTGCGCGCGGTCTGCGCGACGGTGCGTCCGGAGCGCAGCACCCGGTAGGCGACCCCGCCCGCGGGGGCGGCGGCGGGCGCCCGCCAGCTGAGCCGCACGCGCGGCCCGGCCAGACGCGTGAGGCGCACCGTGCGGGGCGTACGCCCGGCGCAGGCCGCGGCACTTGTGGGGGAGCGTCCGTGAGCGGAGGAGCGCGTGAGCGGGCCGGGTGCGAGCGGGCCGGAGACGGGTGGGCCGGAGACGGGTGGGCCCGGTGCGAGTGGGCCCGGTGCGAGTGGGCCAGGCGCGGCAAGCGAGACGGCAGCGACCGCGGCGACCAACACACCACTCACGGCCAGCTCCCCACCGCCGGTTCACCGGTGATCAGGGGGATCGGCTGGTGGGCCCGCTCCTCGGGCGACTCGTGTTCGGCGAGCACCGACACGCCGACCTGCGGGGTGAGCACGCCGGCAGCCGGGGCAAACGCGTCGACCTCGAAGCGCGCGGCACCCGGCGGGTAGCGCGGGGGTTCGTACGGCGCGGGGTAGACCCGGGCATGGGCGGGCACGACCATCCGCTCCAGGCGCAGCACGAGCGTGGCGGGCGCGCGCGCGAGCGAGGGGGCAAGCAGCACCACGGGCGCCAGCGAGGCGGGTAGCAGCAGCGCCGCGAGCGCGCCCCGGAGCGAGAGCCGGTGGACCACCGAGGGCACCTAGCCCCCCTCCCCCCGGCGCCGAGGCCGGCGGTCGCGGGCCGCGTGCCCCACGCGGCGGTGCGACAGGTGGCGATCGCGTAGTACGTCTGCCACAGCATGATGCCGAGGTAGAAGAACACGAACAGGATCCCGTACAGCCAGAGGACGTTGTAGCGGTCTTGGAAGAGCAGGAAGTAGAAGGAGTACACGAGCGCTAGCGCGTAGATCCCGGCGAGGTACGTGAGCGGCAGCACCCCGTGGTGGGTGAGCGGCCCCCACACGAGCGAGTGCACCGCGGCGACGGGCGCGAGCAGCGGCAGCAGGATGCTCATGTAGGTGAAGCCCGCGGCAACGGGGTGCTTGCGCCAGATGAACCGTGCGACGAGCAGCGACTCGCGCGTCCACGAGCGCTTCCAGCGGGTCTGCTGCTTGATGAACGCGCGGAACGTGGTCGGCACGATCGTGTGCGAGACGGCCTGCTTTTCATAGAGGATGCGCCAGTCGCGCAGCACGCAGTTGGTCAGCGACCGGTCGTCGCCGAAGGTGGACTCGACCCCGAGGAACGTCTGGCTCTCCCACCACTCCAGACGCGGCAGGATCGCGGCGCGGCGGTAGGCCGAGAAGCAGCCCGAGCAGCACGTGACCGCGCCGAACACCGATTCGGCGGCCTTGACGACGCGGAAGGCGACGAAGTAGCGCACGGCCTGCATCCGGGTGATCCAGGTGTCGCGCACGTTGAGCACGTTGGCGTGGCCGCAGACCGCCCCCACGCGGGGGTCGGCGAGCGGCTGCACGAGCCGTTTGAGCGCGTCGGGCTCCACTGAGGAGTCGGAGTCCACGAACACCACGACCTCCGCGGAGGTGGCGCGGATCCCGGCCGCCATCGCGGCGCGCTTGCCGCGGTTCTCCGGGAAGTCGATCACGCGCACGCGCCCCCGCGACTCGGCGGCGACGCGCTGCATCTCCGCCAGCGTGCCGTCGGTGGAGCCGTCGTTGACGGCCACCAACTCGAGCTTCTCGCGGGGGTAGTCGAGCGCCAGCAGCGAGCGCAGCGAGTGGGCGATCGCCTCCTGCTCGTTGAAGCCGGGCATCACGATCGCGATGTGCGGCTCCGCCCCGGCGTCCGGCCGGCTGCGGTAGAAGAGGCTGAAGAGGAAGCGCGAGACGATGTAGCAGGCGACGGTGACGGAGTAGACGCCGAAGAACACGTTGGAGAACAGCAGCCCGGCGAACGCTGCCTTGTAGGCCATCACGGCAGCGAGCAGCGCTACCAGGTAGAGGCCGGCGAGCGCCTTGAAGACGCGGTGGGTCGTGATCGAGCGGTGCGGCATCGGCTAGGGCGTGAAGCGTTGGCGCCCGGCGGTGTGGCGGCGGTAGGTGCAGTCGAGCACCGCCGGGCAGCGCTCGAGCCAGTCGTAGTCGTGGTCGGGGTGCAGCGTGGTGAGGATCGCGAGGTCGTACTCCTCCGGGTCGAGAACGGGTCGGTCGGTGGGCCCACCGAGTCGGCGCCTCCCGCCCGCCTCCCCCGCAGCGTCCGGCGCGTCCGCCGTGGCTGCGACCGCCACCGGGTCCGGGGCCGCCACTCCGCGCGAGCGCACGCCGTCGACCTCGAGGGTCGGGACGAGCGGGTCGTGGTAGTCGACCCGGGCGCCCTCGGCGCGCAGCCGCGCGATGATCTCCAGGGCGGGCGCCTCGCGGGTGTCGGCGACGCCGGGCTTGTAGGAGGCCCCGACGAGCAGCACGCGCGCCTGCGGCAACGGCCGGCCCAGCTGCACGAGCACTTCGTGGGCGCGCCACGCGACGTGGCGGGGGCGCCCGGAGACCTTGCGCAGCGCCTCCTCGGCGACCGTCGCGGGGCGGCCACGTTCGCGCAGGTCTGAGAGCAGGTAGTAGGGGTCCACGGCGATGCAGTGCCCCCCCACTCCGGCCGAGGGGTAGTGGGCCAGGAAGCCGTAGGGCTTCGAGGCGGCGCCCTCGGTCACCTCGATCGCGTCGAGGCCGTGCGTGCCGCACGCTTCGGCGAGCTCGAAGGCGAGCGCGATGTTGACCGCGCGGAAGGTGTTCTCGTAGAGCTTCACCAGCTCGGCGGCCTCCGGCGAGGAGACGTGGTGCAGGTGCTTGCAGGTGTGGCGCAGCACGGCGGCGGCGCGCGCGCAGCACTCCTCCGTCACGCCGCCCAGCACCCGCGGGGTCTGCAGCTGCTCGTGCGCGCTGACGCCGGGGTCGATGCGCTCGGGGGCGAACGCGACGAACACGTCCTCGCCGACGCGCAGGCCGCGCTCTGCGAGCGGCTCGGCGAGCAGCTCGCGGGTGGTGCCGACGTAGGTGGTCGAGGTCAGCACGAGCGTCTGGCCGGGACGGGCGTGGCGCACGACGGAGGCGCACGCGTCGCGCAGGATCCGTGGGTCGGGCGCCAGCCGCTCGTCGACGGGGGTGGGCACGCAGATCAGCACTAGGTCGGCGGCGTCGAGCGCCTTGACGCGGTTGGTGAGCACGAACCCGTCGCTGGCCAGGTGGCGGCGCAGGTCGCGCTGCTCGCTCTCCAACAGCTCCGCAGCGCCGCTGCGGATCGCGCCCAGGCGGGGCCCGGAGACGTCGATCCCGACGATCCGGCAACCAGCGTTGCGCAGCGCAATCGCGGTGGGCAGGCCGACGTAGCCGAGGCCGACGACGGCGACCACCGTGTGCCCCGCCTGCTTGGAGCGGTTTACGGCGGCGCGGCGGCGGGTAGAACGGGGGGAGCTTTCAGAGCGGCGGGCTGTGGCATGGGGCAGTCTCCTGACTTGACTTGTCGTCCTGGCTTGTCAGTCGCGCAGTCGAGCGCAGTCCACGGGCAGTGCCTTCCTGGCTCTGTTGTGGTGCGCCGGCCGCAGTGCAGCGGCAGTGGCCGTGCAGAATGCCCGCTCGCAGGCGATGTTTCACGCCCGCTGGACAAGTGATCGAACGGCATCCCAAAGAGTGAGACGGAGGTGTCGTTCCGAACGGCCGACAGGGGTGCCCGAAAGGGGCAGCTGACGTAGGGTCGCGGGTGCAGGCGTGTAAAAAGCCGTGAACACCCCCCGACCCCTCAAAAGGCCCGCCGGCGGACGGGCTGGAGCCAAAAGGGGCCGCTAGTAGCATCCTTGGGGTGCGCGACTTCCTGCAGACGGTCTCCAGCCGAGTCGTCGTCTACGACGGCGGCATGGGCGCGACCCTGGAGCAGTTCGAGCTGACCCCCGAGGACTACGGCGGGCTCGCCGGCAAGTGCCACGAGGCGCTCGTGCTCCACCGCCCCGACGTGATCGAAGGCGTCCACGCCTCGATGCTCGACGCCGGCGCGGAGGTGGTCGAGACGGACACGTTTCAGGCCTCGCGGCTGAAGCTCGGCGAGTGGGGCCTCGCGGACTACACGGTCGAGATCAACACGAAGGCCGCGGAAATCGCGCGCCGCGCGGCGGGCGAGCACCGCTTCGTCGCCGGCTCAATCGGGCCGACCGGCTACCTGCCGGCCTCCGAGGACCCCTCGCTCGGGCAGATCCGCTTCGGTGAGTTGGTGGAGGTCTTCACCGAGCAGGCCGCGGGGCTGATCGACGGCGGCGCGGACCTGCTCATCATCGAGACCGCGCAGGACATCCTCGAGGTCAAGGCCGCCGTGTTCGGCGCGCGCGCCGCGTTCAAGTCCACCGGGCGCACGCTCCCGATCCACACCTCCGTGTCGCTGCTGCCCAACGGCGGCAAGATGCTGTTGGGGACCGACATCTCCGCGGTGCTGTGCACGCTGGAGGCGCTGCGGGTCGACGTGATCGGCCTGAACTGCTCGACCGGCCCGGAGGACATGCGTGACGCGATCCGCTTCCTGGGTGAGCAGTGCCCCGTGCCGGTCGCGTGCATCCCCAACGCCGGCCTGCCGCTGCAGGGCCCCGACGGCGAGACGATCTTCCCCGAGCAGCCCGAGCCACTGGCGGAGGCGCTGGGAGAGTTCGTCGAGCGCTACGGCGTGGGCATCGTCGGCGGCTGCTGCGGCACCACGCCCGAGCACGTCGCCGCGATCGTGGAGCGGGTCGGACGGACACCGAGCCGTCCAGAGGGACGCCCCGTGGGCCCGGGCGGGCGTCCAGATCCCCGTCCTCCCCACCTCTCCTCGATGATCGCCGCGACCCCGCTGGCGCAGGAGCCGGCGCCGACGATGGTCGGCGAGCGGGTCAACTCGCAGGGCTCGCGTAAGGCCAAGGAGCTGCTGCTCGCCGAGGACTACGACGGGCTCGTGCAGATCGCCGAGGACCAGGTCACCGGCGGTGCGCACGTGCTGGACCTGTGCGTGGCGTTGACCGAGCGGCCGGACGAGGACGAACAGATGCGCCTGGTGGCCAAGAAGGTCTCGCTGACCCAGCCCGCGCCGATCCAGGTGGACTCGACCGAGCCGGAGGTGATCGAACGGGCGCTCGAGCAGATCCCCGGCCGGGCGATCGTCAACTCCGTCAACCTCGAGGCCGGCCGCGCCAAGCTCGACCGCGTGGTACCGGTCGCGCTCGCGCACGGGGCGGCGCTGATCGCGCTGACGATCGACGAGGTCGGGATGGCCAAGACGGCCGAGCGCAAGGTCGAGGTCGCCAAGCGCATCCGCGAGCTGTGCTGCGAGGAGCACGGCCTCGACCCGCAGCTGTTGATCTTCGACTGCCTGACGTTCACGTTGACCACGGGGGACGAGGAGTGGCGCCCCTCGGCCGTCGAGACGATCGCCGGGATCAAGGCCATCAAGGAGCAGATCCCCCACGTGAAGACCTCGCTGGGGGTCTCGAACGTCTCCTTCGGCGTTGGACCCGCGGCGCGCGCGGTGCTCAACTCGGTGTTCCTGCACCACTGCGTACAGGCCGGCCTGGACCTCGCGATGGTCAACCCCAACCACATCACCCCCTACGGGGAGATCTCCGAGTCCGAGCGCGAGTTGGCCGACGACCTCGTGTTCAACCGCCGCGAGGACGCGCTGGAGCGCTTCATCGCGCACTTCGAGTCCCAGGGCGAGGTCGAGGCCCAGACCACCGCGGACCCCACGGAGGGGATGGAGCCCGAGGAGGCGCTGCACTTCCACATCCTGCGCCGCCGCAAGGAGGGCGTCGAGGTGTGGATCGACCGCAGCGTGGAGAAGATCGGCGCGGTCCCCACGCTCAACGAGGTGCTGCTGCCGGCGATGAAAGAGGTCGGCGACAAATTCGGCGCGGGCGAGCTGATCCTGCCGTTCGTGCTGCAGTCCGCGGAAGTGATGAAGCGGGCCGTGGCGCAGCTGGAGAAGTACCTAGACCGCATCGAGGGCTACACGAAGGGCACGGTCGTGTTGGCCACGGTGTTCGGCGACGTGCACGACATCGGCAAGTCACTGGTCAACACGATCCTTACCAACAACGGCTACACCGTGGTGGACCTCGGCAAGCAGGTCCCGATCCAGACGATCCTCGACGCCGCGCAGGAGCACGAGGCGACCGCGATCGGGCTCTCGGCGCTGCTGGTCTCGACCTCCAAGCAGATGCCGGCGTGCATCGCCGAGCTGCACGCCAAGGGCCTTCAGTTCCCGGTGTTGATCGGGGGCGCGGCGATCAACCGCGCGTTCAGCTACCGGGCGCTGTACCCCGGCGGCAAAGAGTCCGAGGAGGTGTACGCCCCGGGGGTCTTCTACTGCAAGGACGCCTTCGAGGGCCTCGCGGTGATGGACCAGCTGGTCGACGCCGACGCGCACGCGGCGCTGCTGGAGAAGCTGCGGGCGGGCGCCACGGCGTTCCGCGCCAAGGGCGAGGAGCCCCGGGAGACCGGCGACCTGACCGACGCCTCGGTGCGCTCGGCCGCGCGCACCGACGTACCGATCCCCGAGCCCCCGTACTGGGGCGTCAAGGAGATCCCAGTCAACCTCGACGAGGTCTACCCCCACCTCGACACGCACGTGCTGTTCAAGCTGCACTGGGGCGGCAGGGGCATCAAAGGCGAGGCATGGCGCGAGCTGCTGGAGGAGAACTTCCGCCCGCGCCTGGAGCGGATGTGGCGGGAGCAGACCTACCTGCACCCCCGCGCGCTGCTGGGCTTCTTCCCTTGCTACAGCAAGGGCAACGAGATCGTGGTGCTCGACCCCGAGGACCGCACCACCGAGCTGACGCGCTTCGTGTGCCCGCGCCAGCCGAAGGGAGCCCGCCTCTGCCTGGCCGACTTCTTCCGCGCGGCAGCCGAGGACGGCTCGCCTCCACCGGAGCTCGACGTGATCGCGGTGCAGGCGGTGACTGTGGGCTCGGAGGTCACCGAGCTGATGGCCCGGCTCGAGTCTGACGGTGAGTACGCCGAGCAGCTGTACGTGCACGGCCTCGGCGTGCAGACCGCGGAGGGACTGGCGGAGTGGCTGCACTACGAAGCGCGCTCCATGCTCGGCATCCCCGCCACGCAGGGCCGGCGCTACTCGTGGGGCTACCCGGCGGTGCCCGAGCAGTCAGAGCACCTGAAGGTCGAGCGGCTGCTGGGACTCGCCGACATCGGCATGCGCATCACCGACGGCTACGCCCCCGAACCCGAGCAGTCCACGCTTGCGCTCGTCGCCCACCACCCGCAGGCGATCTACTTCGGCACCCGCCAGGGGCGACTCCTACCGGACGGCTCCCCCGATGACCTGATCAAGGGCTCTTCCCGCGACCCCTCGCTGTTCGGCGCGGGCGAGGGCGCCCCCGAGCTGGGCGACGAGGACCCGCCGGACGGGGCCGTGGAGGAAGAGGACGAACCCGCGATGGCCTAGAGGACCGTGGACACGCCGCTGGCCGATCTTCGTCGGTCTGCGTCCTCGATCGCTCGTGTGCTGAAGCGCACTTCGCTCACTGCGTCCTCGCTCCGCTTGGTCCACGGACCTCTAGGAGGGCCTGTTGACCTGGGCGTGGCAGGCGCAGGCTGGGCGTGGCAGCCGAGGCCTTCGGCGACTACCCCCCGCGGCGCGTGAACCCGAAACGCAGCGTACGGGCGACCGAGGATGGCGCAAACAACTCGTGCAGCCGCACCAGACCCTCGCCGAAAGCCGTGAAGCGCCTCGCCATCACTGGATCCCTGGCGGCACTGGCGAGCAGCAGGCGCTCGTGCGGGAGCAGCGTGCGAGCCGTCGAGTAGCTGGAGCTCTGGAGGTAGTGAGGGAGCAGGTGGGAGCGGTGGCGGCGGCGGTAGCGGGCGAGTGCCGAGTCGAGCTGCTCGCCGCGAACCTGAGCCTCGGCGGTGCAATCGACCAGCAACGCGGCCGACTGGAAGGCCCACCCGCACCCCACAGCCCAGAAGGGGTCGGAGGTCATCGCCGCGTCGCCGATGAACGCCAGCCCGTTGCGCGCCACGCGGCGGGTGCTGTTGGGCATCTCGAGCTTGCCGAGGAGCGGGGAGATGCGCTCGGCCTGGGCGAGTTTCGGTCCCATCGGCAGCGACTCGAAGAGTCGCTGCATGCTGCCCTCGGGGTCGCGCTTGAAGGCGGCGAGCCGCTTGCGGTGGATGAAGCAGGCCACCAGCATGACCCCATCCTCGTTTGGGTAGGCGAGTGCGATGTCCGGCTCGAGGATCCACAGCTGACCCGTGTCGCCCTCACCGCAGCTGAGCTCCAACCCGCGGTAGTAGGTGAAGTAGGTGAAGCGCTTGTTGGATTTGACCCGCGCCCGCACACCGGCGAGCTCGCCGATGGTGGAGTCGCGTCCGTCGGCCGCCACCACGAGCCGGCCCGTCAGCTCCTGCTCGCGCCCGTCGCGGCCCTTCACGACGACGCCCGTGAAGCGGCCGTCGGTCGAGAGCAGGCGCTCGGCGACCTTGCCCATCATCAGCTCGACCCCCGGGGTCTCGGCGGCGAGGCGGCGGAGCAACGGGTCGAGCGTCTGGCGGCGGACACTGTACCCGTACGGCGGTCGACTGCCGTCGGTGGGTTGCGGGACGCGAATCCAACCCCAGCGCGTCCAGGTGTCGAGCGCGTTGTGCACGCCGCCGGCCTCCTCGATCAGCGGGGACAGGCCAAGCCGGTCGATCACCGGCATCGCCGACGGCTGGATGAAGTGGGTGCACATCCGCTTGTAGTCACCGGCGTCGCCGCGACGATCGACGAGCGCCACGCGCATCCCCTGCTGGCCGTACAGCCGTGCCGCCGTGCAGCCGGCGATGCCGGCGCCCACGATCACGACGTCGTAGCGGCCGACGCTTATCTCAGAGCGCTCGACGCCCTCCTCGGCAACGGCGTTCACCATCCAAACCGTTCCCTCAGCCGTCCCAGTCGCGCCATCACCAGTTCCCGCAGCCGTTGCGCTTGCACCAACGCCCGCTCGGCGACGCTGCCGCGCTCCGGCATCAGACCGATGCGCCGGGCGAAGTCCAGCGCGTCGTAGTGCGAGACCACGCGGCCCAACACGCCCTCGTCCAGGCGCAGCTCCCAGAGGTCGACCCCTTCGAGCCGAAAGGCGCGGCCAGTCGGCGCAAAACCCGGCTCGATCGGGCCGAGCACGGTTCCCGTGCACGACCAGGGTTGGGCGACCGCGAGCGTGCCGCTCTCCCCCCTCGGGGAGGTGCAGACACCAGACGGCATCGCCCACGCGATGTCCGGAGAGGTCCGTAACAAGCTCTCGATGTACCGCCGCGAGGCCTCGCGGCCGTGGGCGGTGCCGTCGATTGTGGGGTCCTCCCAGCTCACGTCGTCGCTGACGAGCGCGAGGATGCCATCGACGTCGTGTGCGTTCCAGCGATCGACCCAGCGCTGGGCGAAGGCCCACGCCAGCTCGTGGTCGGACTCCCGCTCGACGGCCATCATCCCGCCCGCCCAGCGCCCTCGACGGGCTGCTCGCGGACGAAGATCTCGTGCTGCTCGATCGCGGGACGGATCGCATCCAGGGTCAGCAGCTCATCGATGCTGAGCAGCCCCCGTCGCGCGTCGTCAGTCGGGGATAGGGTGGGGAGCGCCTCCGCGAACACGAGCGTCGCGTCGGCCGTCATGCGGTAGTAGCCGCGACCCTCGATCGTCCGAGCGCCCAGGCGCTGTCCGCCGCGACCGACGGTGACACACTCGCAGATGCGCTCGTCGCTGGGCTCGGCCGAGGCCTTGCTGGCGCCCGCCGTGAACGTGGCGCTCGGAAGCAGGGACATGAGGTGGGCGCCGTTGAGCGCCAGCAGCAGACCCTGGAGCGCACGCGGGCGCATGCAGAGGTAGTGGCGAACGGGCGTGCCGCTGACGGCCGTGCGGAACATGCCCTCGCCGCCCGCGCCGATCTCCAGGCAGCGGCGCACCCCGAATGGCCGCGCGAAGGGCAGCTTGACGCTGCGGTGGTGCGCCGCGGCAGTGAGCACTTTGTGGCCCATCAGCGCGCCGGCGCGACCGGTGGAGCCGGAGGCCGAGATCATCAGCGAATACTCTGCCTCGTCGGCCTCGGGGTGCTCTGCGAGCAGGCCTGCGATCGCCAGGTAGGCGATACCCCCGAGGCCGGTGTCGAGCACTACCGAGCCCCGTGCGGACTCCGCCACCTCGCCGCGCAGCAGCGCGCGCTCGGCCGGCGTGAGCTCGATCAGGTCGATCAGCGTGCCGCCCTCCCGCAGGACGGTCCGCTCCGGGGCGAGCTCGGGGTCGTGCGCAGTGTTCACAACCACGTGAGCCTCCGCGCACGCCTCGCTCAGGGCGACCGGATCGGCGAGGTCGAGCAGGCGGAAGTCGGACGCACGCTCGGGCCGCCGGCCGGCTCGTGCCACCTCCCAGCCGGCCTGCGCGAAGGCTCGCGAGATGAGCGCTCCGAGCACTCCCTGCGCGCCGATGACGAGGGCTTTGCGGGACACTCAACCAGCTTGACTGCAAAACCGGTGAACGTACAATCCGCGATATCACCCAATCCGACTACCCAACCGCACCGCCGCGGAAGCTCGTCGGCCGTGACGCCGAGCTAGAGGCCCTGGAGCGGCTGATCGACACCGTCGGCGACGGCGAGAGCGCAGTCGTCGTGCTCTCCGGAGAGCCGGGCATCGGCAAGACGGCGCTGGTCGCCGAGCTGCTGCGGCGCAGCCGTGAGCACGGCTGCGAGACGCTCAGCGGGCGCGCGGCCGAGTTCGAGCGCGACCTGCCGTTCGCGGTGTTCGCCGACGCATTCGAGGGCCATCTCGGCGCGTCCGGGCGCGAGTCGCTCGAGTCGCTCCCGGACGAGGCGCTGGCGCTGCTGGCGACCGCCTTCCCGGCGCTCGGAAGCCTCGCTCCGGAGCAGCCCGCGACGGCCCACGCGGACGAGCGCCATCGCCTGCTGCGAGCGATGCAGGCGCTGCTGGAGACGGTGGCCGGCGAACGCCCGCTGGTGGTGGCCCTCGATGACCTGCACTGGGCCGATCCGGCTTCGATCGACCTTGTCTGCCGCCTGCTGCACCGCGGCATGGCGAGCCGGTCGCTGCTGCTGCTCGCCTCGCGTCCCGCCCAGAGCGAGCCGCGCCTGCTGACGGCGTTCGCGGAGGCCGAGCGTCACGGTCACGCGCGCCGCATCGAGCTCACGCCACTGTCGGCCGCCGCTGCGAACGAACTGCTGGGAGCCGGGCTGGATCCGGAGCTCAGCGAGGCACTCTACCGCGAGAGCGGCGGCAACCCCCTCTACCTGGAGCAGCTGGCCGGTGCCGCGCGGCGCGGCGCGGGGCCGCGAGCGGGGGCGGCAGAGATGGCTCGCGGGCCCCAAGCCGGGGAGCCGGTGGTGGCCGTGACCGAGGTTCCGGCGGCGGTGCGCGCGGCGCTCGCGAGCGAGCTGGACGAACTCTCGGCGCCGGCGCGGACCCTGCTGCACGGCGCGGCCTCGCTGGGCGAGCCGTTCGAGCCCGACCTCGCCGCCGACACCGCCGGGATCGACGAACACTCCGCGCTGAGCGCGCTCGACGAGCTCCTGGAGAGCGACCTGATCCGCGCCACGGACTCGCCGCGGCGCTTCCGCTTTCGCCATCCGATCGTGCGTCACGCCGTTTATCAAGAGGCCGGCGCGGGCTGGCGGCTCGCCGCGCACGGTCGCGCCGACGCCGCGCTGCGGGCCCGCGGTGCCCCCGCCTCGGCGAGGGCACCCCACATCGAGCGCGCGGCGCGGGCCGGCGACGAGGAGGCCGCGGCACTGCTCGAACAGGCCGGCCAGGAGATCCTCGCGCGCGCACCGGCCACTGCGGCGCATTGGTATGAAGCCGCGTTGCGGCTGATGCCCGAGCGCGAGGAGAACCTCGAGCGCCGCCTCGGGCTGCTCGCCCAGCACGCCGCCGCACTCGGGATCGCAGGGCGCATCGAGCAGAGCCGCGAGGCGCTTCGGGAGTTTCTCGCACGCTCACCCGAGCAGCCGGACCCGCTGCGCCTGCAGGTAGCCGTGCTCGCCGCGATCATCGACGAGCTCCTCGGCAGACACGAGGGCGGTCGCAGGCTGCTGCTCGACGAGCTGGCGCGGCTCCCCGACCAGCACGGGCGCGAGGCGGCCGAGTTGAAGCGCGAGCTCGCGTTCACCTGCTTCATGGACGCCAACTGGGAGGGGATGGCGGGGTGGGCGAGAGAGGCGCTCGCGTGCGAGTGTGAGGGCATGGTCAGGGTCGGCGTCCTCGCCGCGCTGGGGGTCGCCGAGCTGGGCCTCGGGGAGCTGGGCCTCGGGGAGCTGGGCCTCGGGGAGCTGGGTCTCGGGGAGCTGGGTCTCGGGGAGTTCGATCGGGCGGGCCATTCGGCGACGGTGTCCGAGAGCGCGGAGCTCTTCGACAGCCTCTCAGACCAGGAGGTCGCGGCCCACCATCCGGCGATCGCGGGGTGGCTCGGCTGGGCGGAGGTGTGCAGCGAGCGCTTCGACGCCGCGATCGAGCACCTGGAGCGGTGCATCGGCGTCTCGCGGCTCGCCGGGCAGCGTCACATGACAGTGGCGCTGCTGGCCGTGCAGGGACAGGCGCTGGCGTTGACCGGGCGCGGGGAGGAGCTGACCGCCGTGGCCGAAACCGCGACCGAGGCCGCGCTGCTAACCGAGAGCGACCTGTTTCTCAGCTGGGCGATGACGCTGCGCTGCCAGGCAAGCATCGTCGCCGGCGACCTGCACGGCGCCCTGCACTTCGGCGAGCGCGGCGTCAGCGCGGCAGGCGCGGCCAACAGCCCCCTGTCGGGCATCGCGCGCGTGGTGCTTGCGTCCGCACTGCTCGAAATCGGGGAGCCCGAGCGCTGCCGCGCTCAGCTCCTGGGCCCCGACGGCGAGCCTGAGCTGCCGCCCTTTCCACTCTACGAGGGGCTCTACTACGAGCTCCTCGTGCGCGCGGAAATTGCGTTGGAGCGCCTGGAGCGGGCCGAGGAGCTCGCGCGACACGCCGAGCAGACGGTGCGCAGGCTGGGCATTCACCTGCCGTTCGCACACGCGTGTCGAGCCCGCGCGATCGTGTTGTTGGAGCGCGGCGAGCCGCGGGCGGCGAGCGCCAAGGCGCTCGCGTCCGCCGAGACCGCGGAGCGCGTGGGCGTCCCGATCGAAGCCGCGCGCGGACGTATCCTCGCCGCCAGAGCGCTCGCAGCGGCAGGCGATCGATCCGCCGCGATCGAGGCGTTGGAGGCGGCCCACGCTCAGCTCGTGAGCTGTGGCGCCTACCAGTACAGCGACGAAGCCGCTCGTCACTTGCGCAAGCTCGGCCGTGCCGTACCCCGGAGCGCCGGCAAGCGGCGGCCCGGCGCAGGGGCCTTCGGGCTCACCGAGCGTGAGCTGGAGGTGATGGAGTCGGTCGCGGCTGGGAAGACCAACCGCGAGATCGCCACCGGCCTGTTCCTGAGCGTTCGCACCGTCGACCGACACGTCTCCAGGATCTTCGACAAGCTCGATGTCAGCTCACGCGCGGCGGCCGCGAGCGTTTTCGAACGGGCGCGCAGCAACTCCGAGCCAGTGCGCCAGCAGGGCGTGTAGGCGCAGGCTACGCCCGCGAGGCGACCCCGCCGCCCCCCGGCAGCGGCGGCAGGCGGACCGGCGTGGCGTGCAAAGTGCGCAGGCGGACCTCCTTCCAGGAGAGGCCCTCCGAGACGAGCGCCGGCGTGCCCATGATCACCGCGGTGGCGACCTCGACCGCCTGCAGGATAATCCCGTAGGCGACGGCGTCGGGGGTGGAGACGTGGTAGGCGCCGGCGAGCACGGCCACGCAGGCGGCCTGGAAGACGCCGACGTTGGCCGGCGTGGCGGGCACGACCGCGGTGACGTTGACCGCGAATAGCACGCCCGCGGCACCCGCGAAGCCGACGCGGTGGTCGAGGCCGAGCGCCATCAGCAAAAGCCAGCAGGAGGCGCACTGCAGCGCCCACGCAGAGAGCTGTGTGGTCGTGGCCACCGCCGCGCGGCGAGGCTGGCGAAAGACGCGCAGGCCCTCGCGCACGCGCAGCAGCGAGCAGCGCAGGCCGAGCACCAGGGCGTGCAGCCGCGCGTAGCGGGAGATCGCCGAGCGGGGCAGCAGCACGGGGGCGAGCAGCACGGCCACCAGTGCGACGAGGGGCACGAGTGCGGCCACCGCCAGCGCCCCGTCGTGGCCGTGCAGCAGGGGCACGCCCGAGAGCATCGCCGCCCCGAGGAGGGCGAGCGCGAGCAGGTTCAGGAGCGTCTGGGAGACCATCGTGCCGAGCACGACAGGCAGCGTCTCGCGGGGACGGCCGATGCGGCGCGCAACGATCAGCGCACGCGAGGGCTCCCCCAGACGCGCGGGCAGCGTCGCGGACATCAGCACGCCGATGAAGGTGCCCTGCAGAGCGTCGCGCCGTCGCGCCGGGCGCCAGGTGGGGGCCGCGGAGAGGATCGCGTACCAGGCGAGGCCGCGCACGACCATCGAGACGCACATCAACGCGAGACCGGCGGCCACCAGCCCGGGGCTGGAGGCGACGAGACTGGTGAGCACGCGGCCCACCCCGATCCGCGAAAGCGCGGTCCACGCCAGCACGAGGCCAGCGAGCGACGCCAGGGCGAGCGCGCCGCGGCGGACGGCGCGCAGCGCGCGGCGCGGCGGCGGGCAGCGCGAGCTCGGGCTCGAGGCTCGGCAGACGCTGGGCACGCACGCGGGGCAGCAGGTCGGCCGGGGCGAGGCCGAGACGCACCGCCGCGCGGGCGGGACGGGTGGGAGCCCGCCCCACAGCGAGCGCCTGCTCGTAGACCTCGAGCACCTCGGCGGCCACGTGGGGCCAGGCGAAGCGCTCGGCGCGCTCGCGCGCCGCCGCCGCCATCTGCTCGCGCCGCGCAGGGTCGAGCGCCAGCGCACGCAGCGCCTCCGCGAGCGCGCGCGCATCGCCACGCGGGGTAAGCAGGCCGTCGACCCCGTCGCGCACCACGTCGCGGTAGCCGGCGATGTCCGAGGCCACCACGGGCGTGCCCGCCGCAAACGCCTCAGTGAGCACCATCCCGAAGCTCTCGCCGCCGAGCGAGGGCGCGCACAGCACGTCGGCGCGCGCGAGTACAGCCGCCTTCTGCGCCTCGGAGACCTTGCCCAGCGCGCGCACCCCGCGGTCGTCGAGCAGCAGCGGCGCGATCTCCTCGGGGGCGGCCCCCACGAGCGTCAGCGTGGCGGGTACGTGCTCGCGCAGCGCCTCGAAGGCGCGCAGCAGCACGGGCAGCCCCTTGCGCTCGACGGCCTGGCCGATGAAGAGGATGCGCAGACCCTCGCCCTCGCCCTCGCCCTCACCCTCCCCGGGTCGCTCGGGGGCCTCCGCCGCCGGGCGCGTCGAGGTGCACTCCGTTGGGCACGATCCGGTAGCGCCCCCCGAAGAAGCGCCGCGCGGTCCAAGCGGCGGCCTCGGAGACGGCGATGCGCGCGTGCAGGCGGTTCATGCGCCGGCGCGCCCCGAGCGCCAACCCGATGCCGTTGGTGAAGGCGTTCTCGGAGAAGCTGTGGAAGGTGCCCACGAGCGGAAGGTCCCCGGCGCAGCCGGGCGCGTACCAGCCGACGAGGGGCACGACGGGCTCGTGGACGTGCACGAGGTCGTACTCCCCACCGCGTAGCTCCCGCGCCAGGCGTACCAGCGCGTCGGGCGTGGCCGCGAGGTTGGAGACCGCCCCGTTGGCGGGAAAGCCGGTGCTCCGCCCAGCGACACGACGCGCTCGGGCAGCGCCATCGGTTGCGGGCGCGCGCCCCGGTGCATCGCGCGCGCGAGCGCGTCGTCGGGGTCGAAGGGCGCGAGGATGCGAGCCTCGTGGCCGGCTGCGTGCAGCTCATCCGCGAGCGCCTCGATGTGGCGCGTGACTCCCCCCGGGTACGTCCACGAGTAGGGCGAGACGAGCGCGATCCGCACGCTTAAACTTTAGCCCCTTCGGCCCCGGTAGGCCGGGCAGCCGGGCTACCTGCCCCCGGTCCAGCCGCCGGCGGGCAGCGACCTCCCGGTCGCCGGCGCCACTGCTGAGCTCGGCGGGCGGGTCCCGGTCGAAGGCCAGTAGCCTGTGGGGTGTGAGCGAGCGCCACTTCGTCAAGTACACGTTCCTGAAGCTCGACCCGGCGTGGCGACGACGAGACTCCGAGCAGCGCGCGCAGGACAAGCGAGAGTTCGCGGCAGCGTGCGAGGACTTCGCCGACGGGCACCTGCTGCAGTCCTTCTCGCTGGTGGGCACCCGCGGGGACGCGGAGCTGCTGTTGATCTCCGAGGCGGAGAACCTCGACCGCATCCACGAGTTCCACGTGGTGCTGGCGCAGAGCGGGCTAATGAAGTGGGCGCACACCCCCTACTCGTTCCTGGGGATGCGCAAGAGCTCGGAGTACTCCGAAGAGGAGCGCACCACCCCGCGCGGCTTCCGCGGCAAGTACGTGTTCGTGTACCCGTTCGTGAAGTCGCGCGAGTGGTACGCCCTGCCCGCAGAGGAGCGGTGGCGGATCATGCAGGGGCACATCGCGGTGGGGCGCGAGTACCCGGGGGTGGACAACCACACGACTTACTCGTTCGGCCTGGACGACCAGGAGTTCGTGGTCGCGTTCGACACCGACGACGTGGGCACGTTCCTGGATCTCGTGCAGCGCCTGCGCACGACGGAGGCCTCCCGCTACACGGTCAGGGACACCCCGAGCTTCACCTGCCTCGCCGCCTCGCTGGGCCGCGCGCTGAACGCGCTCGACGGCGAGCCGGTCGCGCTCGAGACGGCGGCGTGGTCCCCTGCCTAAGGGGCTCGCACACCTGCGCCGGGCCGACCCGGTGCTCGCCGGCGTGATCGAAGCGGTCGGCCCCAAACTGGGCGACCCCCGCGCCGGGCGCCCCGCCGACCACTACGGGGCGCTGGTGCGCGCGATCGTCGGCCAGCAGCTCTCCACGAAGGCGGCCCGCAGCATCTACCTACGCCTCACTGAGCGCTTCGAGGGGCGCACGCCGACACCGGAGCAGGTGCTCGCGGACGAGCCCGAAGAGCTGCGTGCCGCCGCGGGGCTCTCGCGCGCGAAGGTCGGCTACCTGCGCTCGCTTGCCGAACACGTGCTCTCCGGCGAACTGGAGCTCGAGCGCCTCGACGAACTGGACGACGAGACGGTGATCGCCGAGCTCGTGGCGGTCAAGGGGTTGGGCGTGTGGACGGCGGACATGTTCCTCATGTTCCACCTCCAGCGTCCCGACGTGCTGCCCGTCGGCGACCTCGGCGTTCGCCGCGCGATCGAGCGCGCGTACGCGCTGCCGGCGCTCCCGGACGCCCCCGAGATGCGAACGGATCGCGGAGCCGTGGCGCCCGCACCGGACGCTAGCGTGCCGCTACCTGTGGCGCTCGTTGGACGCCCGTTGACGCTGCGCGCTGCGGCGTCCTCGGTCGCTCGCGTGCTGAAGCACGCTTCGCTCCCTGCGTCCTTGCATCGCTGTTATGGATGGCGGTTTGTCAAGTTCTCAGCACCGGATGCCCGCGGCGGGGGCGGGCTTCCTTGTCGGTCAAGGGGGCGGTGGGCCTGGCGGGAGCGCGACGCGCGGTCAGGCTGTTATGCGCGGGTTGGGTACCGCAGGACCGGGTTTCGTCGTGAGAGCCCGCTGTCTTGAGATCGAGCGTGGCCCCGGTTGGGGTTGCTCAAAGCGATGTCGCGGGTGCTCTCGCGCGTGGTTGGGCCAGGTTTGTTCCCGCCGCCTCCTTGACCGACGTGGTGCACGGTTGGTCAGTCGGCGTTGGCGATCGCCCAGCAGAACCCGGCGAGTTCGCGGGCGACAGCGACCGCGACGATCGTGCGGCGCTTGCCTCGTTCTGAGTCCAGGCGCCGCCAGGTGCGGTGCAGGCGCTGCTGTGCCTTCCAGGAGAGCGCGATCACGTGCTGGTCTTGGCCGTCTTGGCGGCGGCGCAGCGCGAGGCCCTTCGCTGGCTTGCGGCGGTAGTGCCAGGCGGCCTCGACGAGCAGCCGGCGGGCGTGACGGGACCCGGACTTCGTGATCGCGCCCTGGCGGCGCTGCTCACCGCTTGAGTTCTCTGAGGGTACGACCCCGAGGAAGCTCATTAGCTGCCCCGCGCGCTGGAAGCGCTCCCAGTCGCCGATCTCCGCGCACAACCCGACCGCGCTGAGCGTGTCGATGCCGCGCAGGCAGCGCAGGCGGGCGACCGTCTGCGCCCACGGCGAGAGGAGCACGAGTTCGCCGATCGTGCCCTCAAGCGCGTCGCGGCGGACGAGTAGAGCGTCGATCGCACCGAGATAGTCCAGCAGCGTCACTTGTGCACCGCGATCCGGGAGCTCCAGGCGCCCGAGCCACTCCCGGTGAACGCCGCTCCAGTTCACGCCCGGCCCATCGAACCTGATGTCGTGGCGCAACAGCAGCTTGCCCAGCCGGTGACGTGCGCGCATCAGATCACCACGCACGTCCTCGCGTGCCCTGACCAGGTCACGCAGCGCCTCCTCCCCGGGTGCCGGAACCCTGACCGGGTGCAGACCATCGACCATCAACAGCCGCATCAGGCGCTCCGCGTCACGCCTGTCGGTCTTCACCCTGTCCTGGGAGGGCCGCTCGATCTTCCCCGGCGCAGCGACCACACACTCGATCCCAGCCCCCGCGAGCGCCCGTGCGAGCGTGAACCCCGTCGGCCCCGCCTCATACGCCACCCTCACCGGGCCCGGAAGGCCAGCGCAGAACTCGACCACCTCACCAGTCCCGCCCGGCAAGCGCCGCGACCGCAGCTCCCCAGACTCACGGTCCGCACTCACCGCTACCACCTTCGCTACGTGAACATCCAACCCGACAAACGTCCTAACCTGCGCCATGGTCGGCACCTCCATGATTGCGGTCGGCGCCCAGGCCAATCCTGGACGCTCAACCCGCGCACCTCATGCGCGGGTGCCGACCCTCACACCACCAGCGGACGGAGGGCCGCCGCCCATATGGTCTTGGTCAACGAACGTCCAACCGGCCTGGTTGGTTTAGGTGGCTGAAACGTGCTCCTCCTCAGAACAGGCTGAGGCGGCCGGTGGAGATCTTGAAGCCGTGGCCCGCCCCGTTCGTACAGCGAACCGAGGACGCGGACAGACCACAGGCGATGCCGTAGCGCCGCCAGGTCGAGCCCGGCGCGAGCGTCACGAAGCTCGCACTCGAGACGAGGTCGTCCTGGCTCTCGTCGACGAGCTTGGCGCGACCGGCGTGCCCCTGCCCGAGCTGCACGAAGGGGTCGCCGAAACCGTGTGCTGGCTTGGGAATGCCCGCCGCCGAGCACTGCAGCCCCGGGTAGTCGCCGTTGAGCGGAGCGCCTGTACCGGGATCGAGCTCCGTCCCGGGAACCGAGGCGACGACGCCGCACACCACGTCCGCGGTCTTTGTCAGGAAGTTGACCGCGTGCGAGGAGGCCTCGGCAGTGGTCGGCAGAGCCACCAGTGCGACGGCCGCGGCGAGGGCAGAACGCCTCATCCGGACAACGAGCCTACCTACACAGCCGATACCTGCTCCTCCTCGGCCACACGGAACGACGAGCCGCAGCCGCAGGCGGCGACTACGTTGGGGTTGTTGACCTTGAAGCCGGCCCCCTGGAGGCTCTCCTCGTAGTCGATCTCCGAGCCCGCCACGTACTGCAGGGAGGCGCGGTCCACCAGGAGCTTCAGGCCGTGGCTCTCGAAGACCGCGTCGGACTCACGCTGGGCGTCGAAGGCGAGCTGGTACTGGAAGCCCGAGCAGCCGCCGCCACGCACCCCGACACGCAGCCCCGCGAGGGCCACGTCGGAGCCCTGGCCGGCGAGGAACTCGCGCACCTTCTCGGCTCCCTTGTCGGTGAACGCAACCATTGCTATCCAAAGTATAGCGCCGCGCCGACAGCGGCTATCCTTGGCCAAGAGGGTGGCGCAGCCGGCCGAAGGTCGGCGAGCCAGGCCCCTCTTCTTTCACTCCATGCCCACCACTGAGGACATCAAGCAGCGCATCGAGGCCGCGATCCCGGGCGCCCGCGCCGAAGTCAGCGGCGGCAACGACCACTTCAAGGCGACCGTCACCGCCGAGGCGTTCGCGGGGCGCAGCCGCATCGAGCAGCACCGCCTCGTCTACGCGGTTTTCGGCGAGGAGCTCGGCGGGGCGATCCACGCGCTGTCGTTGAAGACCCACGCCAGCTGAGCCACCCGGGGACCTCGCCCCGGGCCAACCACTACACCCGCCCCCAGCCACACCACCAGACCCAACCGCACCCCCAACCGCACCCTCCAGACCCCACGCCCGAGAAGGAGCCTCACGTGTCAGCAAACCAGACGCTTCCCATGGCCAGCAGCGACCCCGCGACCCAGGCCCCCCCGGCCGGTGACGGGCCCAACCCAATCCGCGAGGCGATCGAGCAGGCGATCGCGGAGAACCCCGTGATCCTCTTCATGAAGGGCTCCCCCGACGCGCCCGCGTGCGGCTTCTCGCGGCGCACCGTCGCCGCGCTGCAGGAGCTCGACGTGGCCTTCGCCGCCGTGGACATCCTGCCCGACCCCCGCATCCGTCAGGAGCTCTCGGCGATCTCCAACTGGCCGACGATCCCACAGCTGTTCCTCGACGGCGAGCTGGTCGGCGGGTGCGACATCGTGACCGAGATGTACGAGTCCGGCGAGCTCGCGGAGCTTTTCGACCGGTCCCGGTAGGTCGGAGCGCCACAGCCCACCGAGTCGGACGGCCGCACAACCCACCCGGGCGGGCGCCCCAAACCACCGGGGCCAGACGTCCCACGACCGCCGGGGGCGGGGCGTTGGTAGGGTGCTCGCCCGATGCCCTCGCCCTCCGTAGCGGTCGTCACCGACTCCACCCACTACCTCCCCCGTGCGCTCGCCGACAGCGAAGGCGTGCACCAGGTGAGCCTGTACGTGGGGTGGGGCGACGAGCGCCGGCGGGAGACCGACGAAGAGAACTTCGACGCCTTCTACGAGCGCCTGGGCTCCGACCCGCAGCTGCCCACCACCTCCCAGCCCTCGATCGGAGACTTCCTCGCGGTGTGGGAGCCGCTCCTGCAAGCCGGACAGGACGTGGTGTCCGTGCACCTCTCGAGCGGCATCTCCGGCACCTGCGAGGCGGCCCGCCAGGCCCGCGGCGTGCTCGCCGAGCGCGGCCTCGCCGAGCGCGTGGAGGTGATCGACGGGGAGACCGCCTGCGGGGGCCTCGGGATGCTCGTACTCGCGGCTGCCGCGGCGGCACGCGGGGGAGCAGACAAAGACGGCGTGGTCGCCCGCGTGCGCGAGGCGCACGAGACGCTGCGCATCTGGTTCTGCATCGACACCCTGGAGTACCTGCGCCGCGGGGGCCGCGTCGGCAAGGCGCAGGCGTGGATCGGGGGCACACTGCGGATCAAGCCGATCCTCACGCTGGGGCACGAGATCACCCCCGTCGAGCGCGTGCGCACCGCCGGGCGCGCATTCGAGCGGATGGTGCAGTACCTGCACGAACTGCGCGAGGCTGGCTCCGACGCGTGGGTGGTGCAGCACATCCAGGCCACCGAGCAGGCCCAACGCCTGATCTCGCGCGGACGCGAGATCTACGGCTCCGAGCCGCTGTTCGTCTCCGAAGTCGGCCCCGTGATCGGCACGTACGTCGGGCCGGGCCTGGTCGGCGTCGGCGGGCTCCCTCGGGCGCTGGTGGCCTGAGCTCAGCGCCGGCGACGACGCCGGCTGCGCATCCCGAGCGCGAGGCCCACCACGGCGGCGCCGATCAAGAGCTCGCGTTTGTGGCGCTCCACGTGCCCGCGCCAGTCGGTGAGCCGCGTCACCTCGCCGTGCAGGCGCTCCATCGAGACCGCGAGCTCCGCGCGGTTGGCCTCGATCGAGTTGCGGATCTCCGCCGGAGAGCGCTGCGCCATCAGGACCCCCCGCCGTCGGAGGGGACGCGGTAGATGCCTGTGCTCGCCGTGGGGCCCGCGCCCGCCGGGCCAGCTGCGCCCGCCGCGCCGTACGGACCCGCCGCGGCGCCGGGCGAAGCGGCACCCTGCGCGGCGTAGCTCGCACTCATGGTCTCGCGGATCAGACGCGCCTCCTCGATCGCCTGGGTGGGCACCGGCGGGGCGCCTTTTTTGAGCGCCCGGGCGGCGAGCAGCCCGGCGAGGGCGCCGAGCACGACGAGGATGAGGGCCATCGCGAAGAAGCCCCAGAAGTACGTGAACTCGGAGCCGACGGGCAGGTAGTAGTAGAGCAGCCACGCGCACCCGATCAGCACGAAGAACAGCGCGGTGAAGAAGAACACGCCCGCGACCACCCCGACCACGGCGCCGCGGGCGAGCCGGGAGGCCTTCTCGGCGACCTCCGCCTTGGCGAGCTCGACCTCCTCGCGGACCAGCACCGCGACACGCTCGGAGACGTCGGTGAGCGCGGTGGCGATGTTCAGAGGCGGAGTGGCCTCAGGTCCAGTGCGGCGCCCGGCGCGTGGGTCCTCGCCCGGCGCGACACTCACTCCGGCGGCTCCTCGTCGAACACCCGCCGCCACGCCAGGCCGGCGGTGCGCTGCACGAGGACGCTCGCGAGGGCGCCGAGGGCGGTGAGCAGGCCCGACCACAGCAGCCGCTTGACCATCTCGTTCTCCATCATCCGGAGAGTGTATTGCCCACGGTGGTCGTCTCCAAACCGCCGCACACCGTCTCGACCACGAGCCACGGGGCACGCTCGTACTGGTCCTCCCCATCGGGCAGCAGCCCGAAGATCCAGCCGGTGAGCATCTGCTCGATCGCGCCGTAGAAGGAGAGGGCCGCGAAGGGGGCGTCGATCTCGGCCTTGAACGTCCCGTCGGCCTGGGCGGCGGTGACGATCGCGGCGATCAGCTCGTACGCCTGGCGAATCTGCGCGAGGTGGGTCTGCCCGAAGGAGTTGGCCGCGCGGGTGACCTCGACGATGATGACCTTCATCAGGTCGGGGTCGTGGCGGTAGGACTCCACGATGAAGGACGCGATGGCGTGCAGCTTCTCGCGCGCGCCGAGCTCCTCCTGCGCGTCCACGGCGCGGATCGTCTCGAGCATCACGGCCCACCGCTCCAGGAAGAGCGTGTCGAGGATCTCGTCCTTGGAGGCGAAGTAGTGGTACACGAGCCCGTACGCCACCCCGGCCTCGTCGGCGATGTCCGAGACACGACAGGCGTGAAAACCCTGGCGCGCGAACACCCGCACGGCGGCGTCGAGGATCATGCGACGCTTGTCGGGGCCGGACCGCGTCCGAGCGGCGGGAGGACGAGAGGCGTTCATTGGGGATCGTCCACGTGTGTGGGTACCGCCCCCAGCGCGTGCGCGCGGGGCGTCGTGCCCCGCGTCGAGGGGAGGTGTCGCCGTCCAAGGCTCACGTGACCGCCGCTCACGCGCACACCCCCTCCACCCGCCCGTACACGTCCGGGCGGCGGTGGACGAGCACCGGCAGCTGCGCGCGGATCTCCTGCTGGCGGGCGAGGTCGAGGTCGGCCGCGACGAAGCCTTCGCCGTCACCGGCCTCGGCGAGTACGACCCCCCAGGGGTCGACGATCATCGAGCGCCCCCCGGAGCGGTGCCCGCCGGGGTGGGGGCCGACCTGGTTGGCGGCGAGCACGAACACCTCGTTCTCGATCGCACGGGCGCGTACGAGGACCTCCCAGTGGTCGCGGGTAGTGGGCAGCGTGAAGGCGGAGGGCAGCACAACGACGCGGGCGCCGCGCAGGGCGAGTACGCGGAACAGCTCGGGGAAGCGCAGGTCGTAGCAGATCGCCATCCCCACCTCCACGCCCTCGGCGGTGGCGCTCACGACGATGTCCTCCCCCGGCTCGGTCACGGCGGACTCGCGGTACGCGCGCCCGGCGACGTCGACGTCGAACAGGTGCAGCTTGCGGTACACCGCCCGCACCTCTCCGCTGGGGTCGACGTGCACGGAGGTGTTGGCAAGCTTCCCGGCAGCGGCGCTTCGGCCGGCGCCATCCTCGAGGCGCTCCATGAAGGACCCCGCCACGAGGTCGAGTCCGAGCTCCCGCGCGAGCGCGCGCGCCCAAGAGATCCCGGGACCGTCGAGGCCCTGGGCGCCCACCCGCAGGTCCTCGTCGGAGCCGAGCACGGTCCATTTCTCGGGGAGTACGATCAGCCGAGCGCCGTCCGCGGCGGCGGCGCGCGTGAGGCGATCGGCGGCAGCCAGGTTGGCGGCGGCGTCGGCCGTGGAGTTGAGCTGGACTGCGGCGACCCTCAAACGAACTCCTTCCATGAGCGTCCCCTCACAGAATAGATTGACTAGTCAGTCAACAATCCCAAGCATAGCGCCAGCGGGGCCCGTGCCTCCTGCCCACATGCCCCTGTTCCGCGGCACGCGCCCGCTCAAGCGCTGGCGGTACGTGGCGGTCTTCTGCGAGGAACTGGCGGCGTGCGCAGCCGTCGTGCGCGTCGGCCCCGCACGCCAGAGCTTCTGGGCGGTGCTCTCTCGCGGTGAGAACCCCAGCCTGCGGGAGCGTACCCACACGCTCGCCCACCGCGGGGCCGTCGAGCTCACGCCGGGGCGGCTGCGAGTGCGCGACCGCGGCGTGGAGCTCGACGTCGCGTTCGAGGAGGGCGCCGGCATCCAGGCGGTCTGCCCTCACGGCGGCGGCTACGTGTGGACGCGCAAGCAGGCGGGCGTGCGCGCCCACGGGACGGTGGCGCTCGACGGCGGGCGGCCCACAGCGTTCGAGGCGCTCGCGGTGCTCGACGACACCGCGGGCTACCACGCGCGCGTGACCGAGTGGCGGTGGGCGGCCGGCGTCGGCGTGGACCCCGCGGGGACGCCGCTGGCGTTCAACCTCGTGGAGGGCGTCAACGACCCGCCCACCGGCAGCGAGCGCGCGGTGTGGGTGGCGGGCGAGCCGCACGAGGTCGCGCCGGTCACCTTCGCGCCCGACCTCACCGCGATCACGGCAGCCGACGGCTCAGAGCTGCGCTTCACCGCCGAGGCCGAGCGCAGCCGCCGCGAGAACCTGGTGGTGGTGCGCAGCGAGTACCGCGCGCCGTTCGGGACCTTCGCGGGCACCTTCCCCGGCGGGATCGAGCTAGTCCACGGCCTGGGCGTGGTCGAGCACCACCGCGCCCGGTGGTAGGGCGAGTCACGCCCGAAACGTGGCGCCCTGCCCCGCAGCCGCCGCCGGTCCGGCGACCGCGCCGCACTCCAGCAGCGCCGCCACGTCCTCCGGCGCGTAGCCGGCGGCGGCGAGCACCTGCTCGGTGTGCTCGCCCAGCGCGGGGCCGGGGAGGCGGTCGTGGGCGCCGGGGGTGCGGGTCAGCTTGACGGGGACGCCCAACTGGCGCACGCCGCCCGCGACGCCGGGCTGTTCGAGCGTGACGACCATCTCGCGGGCGCGCACGAGCTCTGAGTCGAGCGCCTCGTCTAGCTCGAGCACGGGCTCCAGGCAGCAGTCGTGTTCGCCCGCGAACTGCTGCCACTGCGCGCGGGTGCGTGCTTTGAAGAGCTCCACGACCTGCGCGTGCGCCTCGGAGCCCGGCGCTTCGAACTGGCGCTCGACGAGGTCCTCGCGCCCGACGCCGCGGCACCACGCCTGCCAGAACTTGGGCTCCAGCGCGCCGAGCGTCACCCAGCCGTCGGCGCACTCGTACGGGCGGTAGCAGACCAGCGAGCCCGCCAGCGGCAGGCCCCCGCGGCGGGGGACGACGCCGTCGGCGAAGTACGCGCCGGCGACCATCGCCAGCCACGAGAGCGCGCCGTCAGCCATCGAGACGTCCACCACCTGGCCTTCGCCGGAGCCCGGCGGGTGGGCGGATCGAATCCACCGTCGCGCTCGCGCAGCGCCGCGAGGATGCCGAAGGCAGCCATCAACGCACCGCCGCCGAGGTCGGCGATCTGGCCCGCCGCCTGGATCGGATGCCCGCCCACCTCCTCGCGCTCTCCCGTAAGCCCGAGCAGGCCGACGAGGCCGAGGTAGTTCATGTCGTGGCCGGACGCCTCGCGCTTGGGGCCGGTCTGGCCGTAGCCGGAGATCGCGCAGTACACGATCCCGGGGTTGACGGCGCGCATCCGCTCGTAGCCCACCCCGAGGCGGTCGAGCACGCCGGGGCGGAAGGACTCGAGCACGACGTCGTGGGCCGCCACCAGGCGCAGCAGCACCTCGCGGCCCCGCTCGTGCTTGAGGTCGACGCGCACCGAGCGCTTGTTGCGGTTCAGCGCGAGGAACAGCGCCGACTTCGCGCTGTCCTCGGCGCCCTCGTGGTAGGGGGGAGACCACCGGATGTAGTCGCCCAGGCCGGTGTCCTCGACCTTCAGCACCTCCGCGCCGAAGTCCGCGAGCAGCAGCGAGCAGAAGCCGCCCGGCAGCAGCCGGGAGAGGTCCAGCACGCGTACGCCCTCCAGGGGCAGGCTAGACATCGCGCTGCGGGATGTTCAGCAGCCGGCGGGCCTCCTGCACGCTCGCCGGGCGGCGGCCGACGTCTTCGGTCATCTGCCGTGCCTTGGCGACCAGCTCGCCGTTGGAGCGCGCCATCGCGCCATCCGGGAGGTAAAGGTTGTCCTCCAGGCCCACGCGCACCGAGCCGCCGAGGGTCAGCGCGGCGGCCACCAGCAGCCACTGCTCGCGGCTTATCCCGATCACCGCCCAGTGGGACTTCGGCCCGCCGTGCCCGCCCCCTCCGGGGATGTTGGCGACCATCGCCGCGAGGTTGCGCGCGCCCGGGGGGACCCCGCCGACGACACCCATGATGCAGTCCACGTGCAGCGGGGGCTTCAGCACGCCCATGTCGATCAGCGGCTCCAGGCTGCCCACGTGGCCGAGGTCGAAGCACTCGTGCTCGGGTTTGATGCCGAGCTCGGTCATCGCGTGCAGCAGCTCGACGATCTCCTCGAAGGGGTTGGCGAAGACCATGTTGAACACGAAGCTCTTGCGCGTCCGTGAGTACTTCGCGTAGTTCATCGACCCCATGTTGAGCGCCGCGACTTCGGGGCGGCACTCGCGCAGGTACGCCACGCGCTTCTCGACTGGCACCCCCACCGCGCCGGTCGAGAAGTTGAGGATTGCCGCATCCCCCACCTCCGCGCGGATCGCCTCGCCGATCGCTTTGTAGTCCTCCACCTCGAAGCTCGGCGAGCCGTCCGGTTTGCGGGCGTGGATGTGGATCATCGTCCCCCCCTCGTCCACGATTCGCCGCGCCTCCGCCGCGTACTCCGCGGGGGTGTACGGGATCGCCGGGCACTGCTCGCGGTTGGCGAGTATGCCTGAGATCGCGCAGGTGATGACGACGGGGTCCTCGACGCTCACGCAGGGCAGTATCCCAGCCGGCGCCGTAGTCTGGTAGGTGCAGCCGGCTGATGCCCGGAGCGTCGCTTACCGGTTCGCAGCGGCTCCCGCGGCGAACCGCTCAGTGCGCGGTCTGTGCGCGGATCGCCTGCTCGACCTTGCGGCCCCTATCGGTGAGCGTCCATGCGTTCGGCTCCCCCCGCCGCGGCACGTCGTTGACGATCAGCCCGAGATGCTCTAGGCGCCATAGCAGCTTCGATATCTGCCCCTGGTCCACGACCCCCGAGCTATCCGCGACCTGGCGGCTGCTCGCCTCCGGACGCTCCGCGACCGCGAGCAACACCCGCACGGTGCGGTAGGTCAAGCGCATGTCCAGATCACGCAGGGGATCGCCCGCGACCCCCGGCCGCGCGGACTGGCGCGTGCGCGGTGATCTGAGCGTGAGCTCCCGGTCGGCCGCGGCGGGGCCGAGGTAGGGCAGCACGACCATCGCCATCAACGGGTTCAACAGCTTCGCCAGCGGCTCGGGGTCCTGCGCCGACAGCCGGCCGTGGATCACCGACAGCACCGCGCCGACGACGCCCTCCGCGACCAGCCGCCGCGGCCTGCGCCCGTTCTGCGCTTCCCCCCGGCCCTCGCGCACGACCTCGATCAGCGCGTCGATCACTCGCGCGCGGCGCTCGATCGCCACGGGGCCGCCCGCGAGCGCGTCCACGACGCACAGCGCACCGGCCGCCGGCTCCTCGTCGATGAACCCCAGCAGCGCCGCCAGCCCCGCACGGACACGCTCCCGCCACGTCGCTCCGCCCGTCGTGTACGCGGCCCCCACACGCTCCGCCGCGCGCTGCACAGCCTGGTCGAACGCCGCCAGGAAGCACGCTTCGCGGTCCTCGAAGAGCTCGTAGAACGTCCGCCGCGAGACGCCCGAGCGCGCCACGACATGCGCGACCGTCACATGCCCGACGCCGCGCTCGCGCACCAGTTCCACCATCGCGCCGAGGATCCTCGCGCGCTGCAGCTCGCCGATCCGCCCCCGGCCGATACGGCCGATGAGGCCCGCGCCATCCGCGCCCACACCACCCGCGCCACCCGAGCCACCGCGAACCGCACGATCTTCGCCCACACCATTCACACTGGCGCCGTTCGCAGAATCCGCTCCACCCCGATCCGTCCCGTCCCCGCGGGCCGCTCCACCGCCGTCGGCGCCGCGACGCTTGCCGGGCGCCGCCCTACGTTTGCCGGTAATCGCCAACACCGCGTCCGAAGAGGAAGATCCCCGAAAGGGGGGCCGTTACCCCTTCCTCCCCCCCTTCCGCCTGCCCTTCGCGCTGTGCTTGCCATGCTTCCTGCCCCTCCCCCTGCCTTTGCCCTTCGAGGCTTTGCCCGAAGAGTGCCCCGCTTCGGGGTTGACGAACCCGAGCTTCGCACTCAGCACCGGGGTTTCCTGAACGACCGAGACCGGATAGCCCTGGGTCGTGAAGACCTGGTCTGAGCCGTAGCTGGTGCCGTCTTCGTTGCTCGCGACGAGCCGGTAGTGGTAGGTCGTGCCCGGCTGCAGATTCGGGACCTGCACCGCGACCGGTTCGCTGCCGCTCCCGCGGCCGACATCGACTTCCGCGGTCGGCCAGCTCGACCCGTACGCCGCGCTCGTGCCGTATTCGAAGCGGTAGGTCGTCTCGATCCCCTGGGGATCGACCGTCCCCGTCAGCGTCGCGCCCGTCTGCCCGACCGCTTCCGCGCCGCCCGTGCTGAGCACGGGCGCCAGCAGCGCGCGGGTCGTGAACGTCTCATCCGGGCCGACCGTCACCCCGCCGCCCAGATTCGTCGCGACCAGCGCGAAGTGGTAGGTGGTGCCCGGCGCAAGACCGCTGATCGTCTGGGCCGCCGGCTCGTCGCCGCCGCCCGGGGGCGCCTGCGTCTCCGGCGTGCTCGACCCGTACGCGACGGTGGTCCCGTACACGAAGCGGTAGCTGGCGGTGACCAGGTCCGCGCCGGGGTCCACCGTCCCGATCAACCTCGCCGCGAACGACGTCACTTCCGAGGCGAACGCCGTCCCGTCGATACCCGGCGCGGTCGTCAACGCTTCCAGCGGGCTGTACGTCGTACCGCCCGCCGTCGTGACCGCGAGACGGTAGTAGTAGGTGCTGCCCGGCGCCAGACCCGACAGACCCGCGGTCACCACCACCGGCGTTTCGCTCGCCCCCGGCGAGGGCGAGCACGCGGCGCTCGAACCGAGCGCGCTCGTCAGGCCGTATTCGAACGCGCACACACTGACCGGCACCCCGTTGGGACCGGCCGCGCCCGCGACCGTCGCGGCGCCCGCCACGACGCCCGAGGCGCCGGACACCGTCGCCGACGGCGCCGGCAGCGGTGTCGTGAACGATTCTTCTTCGCCTTCGACGCTCCCGTTTTCGTTGCTCGCGAGGAGCCGGAAATAGTAGGTCGTGTCCGGCGTGAGCCCACCCACCCGCTCAGACACCGGTTCCGCCGCGCTGTCGACCAGTTCAGCTTCAGCGCTCTTCGACGTGAGCGCACCTTTCACGGTGCCGTACTTGAAGTAGTAGCTCGCGTTTTTGCCACTTGTAGCGAGCGTCCCGTTCAACGTCGCGCCCGTCGCAACCACAGCCGACGCCGCCGTCGTCGTCACCCCCGGCAATTCGCGCTCGAACACGTCCACGCGGTTCGCTCCGTCGGTGACGTAGACCTCCTTGTTGAAGGGGCTGTACGCGACTCCGATGGATCCCCCAATCTCGCCTTTGCCGAATTCTTCCAGCAATTCCCCGCCGGGGTTGTACACGCTGACATGCGTGCCGCCCGCGTTGTCAACGACGAACACATCACCGGTCGTCGGTTCCACCGCCACGGCATACGGTTCGCCGGTCGTATCGAACGCCGTTTCCGATTCGATCGCGTCACCCGCCGCGTTCAGCGTCAACTTCACCACATCGGATTCAGCGTTGACCACATACAGGACCCTGCCAGTCGGGTCCACCGCAATATCGAACCCAAAACCCGACGAAAGCAGGGGGCTTTCGAGGGACGCCACGTATTCACCCGCGGCGTTGAACTCGACGACATCCTTGGGCCCTTCTCCAAAATCGCCCTGAAGGACATACACTTCGCCGCCGGGACTGACCGCCACGCTCGCCACGGAATACTTGAATTTTTCGGATGCAATCGCACCGGGCGGACTGCACCCGCCGCCCGGGCCGGTCAACCGGCACGCATATTCATACCCGCCCCCACCCGGCCTGAACCTATCGACAAACGTCGAGCCAGCATTCGAGTTGCTGTTACCCGTGGCGACATACACATCCCCGCCAGAGACACCACCCGAATTATCGACCGCCAACCCACTGAGTTCATCGGCTTCACTGAACAACACCGGCGCGCCAGCGCCATTCAATTCCAGGAGATATTCACCACCGGGACCAAACTTCTCCACACGCCTGTTGCCTTCATCGAGGACCAGCACATCCCCCGTCGCCGCTTCGACCGCCAGCCGAGCCGGCCCCGAGAACTGCCCAGCACCCGAGCCCGCACTCCCAAACGACCCGACGAAGCTATAGCCCGCAAACGCCGGGGCGCTCGCGAACACCATGCTTCCAGCAACGAGCGCGACCGCGGCAAGCATCGTGCGGATTGACCTGCGTATGCCAATCGCTCTGCTCATCGCCCGCTCCCCCCTGGCCGTGGCTCTGGCGACTGGCGTTGCGCGCGCGGCTCGCCTTCCTGCCACGCTTGCTCTTCTTCTGCTTTCTCGCCTTGGCTTTACGTTTCTTGCCTTTGGTCTTGGCCTTCACCGTCTTACCCACCACCGGTGTCGCGCCCGCAGCAACCGGGAACGCGAACGCCGGCGTCGCCAGCAGCGGCGGACTCGCGGGCGCTGTGAGCAGCGAGGAGGGGTACGTGCCCGTCGTGAACGTCGCGTCGGCCCCGTAGCTGACACCGCCCAGACTGCGCGCGACCAACCGGTAGTGGTAGGTGACGCCCGGCTGCAGGCTCCCCAGATGCAGCGTGACCGTCTCCGGTTCGCCGCCCGATCCGGCGCTCGCGAACACCTGCACCCCGTACGCCGTGTCGACCCCGACCTGGAATTCATAGGTCGTCGCCAGGCCCTCCGGGTCGACGCTGCCGGAGACCGTCGCCGAGCTCTGCGTGACGGCGCTCGCGCCGCCCGTCGCGACCGCGGGCGGTGTCGAGACCGACGGCGTCGTGAACACCGCATCCGCCCCATAGCCCTCCACCGCGCCGGCGGTATGGCACGCCCCCGAACCCTGCCCCACACCGGGGTCGTCGACCGCGGCCAGCCGGTAGTGGTAGGCCGTATCCGGTTCGAGCCCCGTCAGCCGCGCGCTGACCTGCACTTCGCTGCCGCCCGCGGCTGCTTCCGCGCGTGCCGGCAGGAACCCCAGGTCATAGTCGTCGGCGCCCGTCCCGTATTCGAAGCACCACACCGTGCCGTAGGCGCTCGCGTGGGCGCCGGGGTTGACCGTCCCCTGGACCGTCGCCGCGTCCGCCGCGACTTCCACCGCGCCGCCAGTCAGCGGTTCGGGCTGCGGCAGGGTGAAGGACGCTTCTTCGCCGGCGCTCGTGCCGTTTCTGTTGGTCGCGACGAGCCGGTAGTAGTAGGTCGCTTCCGGCGAGAGGCCCGTCAACTGCGCCTGGACCGCCGCCGGGCTGTCGCCGCTCCCCGCGCTCGCTTCGCCGGTCTTCGACGTGAGCGCGCCCTTCGTGGCGCCGTACTCGAAGTAGTAGACGGTCGGTTCGCCGTTGGGGTAGACCGTCCCGTGCAACGTCGCGCTCGTCGGCTGCACGGCGGACACGCCGCCGGTCTTCGCTTCCGGCGGCCCCGCCCTGAACATGTCCACGCGGTTTTCTCCGCTGACGTATATCTCCTTGTTGAAGGGGCTGTACGCGATACCGATACCGATTCCTCCGGTCACGCCTTTGCCGAATTCTTCCAGCAGTTCCCCGCCGGGGTTGTACACGCTGACATGCGTGCCGCCCGTGTGGTCGACGACGAACACATCACCGGTCGTCGGTTCCACCGCCACGGCATACGGTTCGCCGGTCGTATCGAACGCCGTTTCCGATTCGACCGCGTCACCCGCCGCGTTCAGCGTCAACTTCACCACCTCGGATTCGATGTTGACCACATATAGGACCCTGCCAGTCGGGTCTACCGCGATATTGAACCCAAAACCCGAGGAAAGCAGCGGGCCTTTCAAGGACGCCACGTATTCACCCGCGGCGTCGAACTCGACGACATCCTTGGGCGCTTCTCCGAAGCCGCCCTGAAGGGCATACACTTCGCCGCCGGGCCCGACCGCCACGCTCGCCTGAGCGTAATCGAATTTTTCGGATGCAATCGCGCCGGGTGGGTTGCACCCGCCGCCCGGGCCGCTCAGCCGACACGCATATTCATACCCGCCCCCACCCGGCCTGAACCTATCGACAAACGTAGAACCAGCGTTCGAGTTGCTGTTACCAGTCGCGACATACACATCCCCGCCAGAGGCACCACCCGAATTATCGACCGCCAACCCACTGAGTTCATCGGCTTCGCTGAACAACACCGGCGCGCCAGCGCCATTCAGTTCCAAGAGATATTCACCCAAAGGACCAAACTTCTCCACGCGCCTGTTGCCTTCATCGAGGACCAGCACATCGCCCGTCGCGGCTTCGACCACCAGCCGAGCCGGCCCAGAGAACTGCCCACCACCAGACCCCGCGCTCCCGAACGACCCGACGAAGCTATAGCCCGCGAACGCCGGGGCACACACGAACACCAGGCTCCCGGCAGCGAGCGCGAGTGCGGCAAGCGCAGCGGGGATCGATCTGTGGGCGCTCATCGCCTGCTCTCCTTGGACGACGTGGACCTTCCAGCCTTACTGGCCTTTGTTGCCTTCTTTTTCGTCTTTGGCTTCCCGGTCTTGGCCTTGGGGCAGCCGGTGACCTGGATCTTGGTGTTCTGTTTGAGCTGCGCGCCGTCCTGCGCGGTGAACGTGCTCGGCATCGTGAGCTTCTGCTTGCAGAGGTTCCCGTTCGCCGCCAGCGCGGAGTCCGGGCCCTCGGGCAGGTACAGCTCGAAGCTACTGACCTGCACGTCGGGGACGTTGTCGAAGGTGGAGCTGGTGATTCCCTGCTTGCTGATGAACGTCGCGCCGACGAGGTCGATCCGCACGCCGTAGCCCTGGAGCACGACGATCAGGCTCGGGAACGCCTCCCCGCCGTGCGAGACGAAGTACGCCGGGCCCGTCAACGGGACGGGCAGCACCGGTGTCGTGGCCCTCGCGATCCCCACCAGCGACCCGGTGGGGCACGCCGCGGGGTTCGCTTCGAACGTCGCGGCGGTGCACGCCTTCTGCAGCGTCGTGAGCCTCGCCGGGAGCGCCTTGGGCAGTTCGACCTTCACGTGCGCGATGTTCGACTGCGCGCCGGCCGGGAACGTGAGCCGCGCGTCGAGGCTCGCGCCGTCAGCGCGGGAGGCCCGCCCCGACGTGGACGCCTTGAACGTCGGCCCGAAGTGCAGGCCCGCGCAGCCGGCAACCGCGAACGGCGCCTGCACCTGCACCTGGGCGCCCTGCGCGCCGGCGATCGTCGCGGTGACGTGCAGCTGCGCACAGTCGGTCGGGTTGAAGATGAACCCCGGCCGGTCGATCGTCACGTTCGCGCTGCGCAGCCGCAGCGGGATCCCATCGATGATCTGCGGAAACGGTTCGCTTGTTACCGTCAACGCCGCCGTTGAGGGATCGACGTCGATCTTCGCGCGCACCACGACGTTACCGAGGTTGAACGGCCCCGCGACCGTCGGCACCACGATCGACAACCCGAACGGCGCGCCGCCGTAGGGGCCGGTGAGGTAGATCTCGCCCTGCTCGTAGAACGGGTGCGCGCCGGGACCCGCCGCGACCGTCATCGACCCAATCCGCGAGCCTTCCCCGCAGGTGCCCAGCGACGCCTGCGTTTCCCCGCAGAGCGGGATCCCCGTCAGGGTCCCGAGCAGCCCCGGCGGCATCTGCACCTGAATCCCCGCGAGGTCCCGTTCGCGGTCTTCGCGGCCGAAGGTCATCGTGAACGGGCTGAACTGCCCCGCGTTCGGGTTCGACGTACCCGCGCTGAACGACGGCGCGAACGGCGTCACCGCCGGGCACGCCCCGCCTTCGCCGTCCCAGTCCACGTCGAACGAGTTTTCAGAGACTGCATCGGGTGTGACCGGCGAACTCCACGGCACCAAATCCGCGCTCGTCGCCGCCGCCCCGCACGTCTGCGGCGTCGCGAGCCCCGCGCGCAGACCACCCTTGAAATGCAGTTCGAGGTTTTCAAACGGCAGCTGCGGATCGTCTTCGAACCTGGTCGTCAACTGGCCCGTGGAAGGGTTCGCGTAGACACGGCCTTCCTTCTTGATCCGCACACCCGAGCCCGCCGCCTCCAGCAGGATCCGCAACTCCCTGCCATCCGCGGCATCCGCGCTCGTGCATGGGTCGCATTCCGGGGCGCCGAGATAGACCTGCCCTTCGAGCGGCCGTTCCAGCAGCGGCGTGGAGATCCGAACCGTACCCAGCACCGACGCGTCCGGACACGCCGCCGGTTCAATCGACGCTTCGGCGAACTGCGCATCCGAACACGCCTGCAGCCCATCTGCCGCCGACGGCGAGATCGACATGCCCGCCGGCAGCGTCACCGTCGCGTCCTTCAGCTCCGGGGTCGCCAGCGTCGGCGGGATGCCCGTCCCCTGCGGCACGTGCACGTTGACCGTCAACCCGGTCGGCTCGTCCGCCTGCGTCGTGTCCGGCACGACGCTGATCGACGGGTTGAACTGCAGCAGGTCGCAGCCCGTCATCGACGGGTACACCGTCGCGGTCGCCGTCTTCCAGTTCGGGTCGGCCAGGTCAGGCGAGCCGTTCGCAAGCCACGCGCCGGGACGCTCCCACGAGTCCGTGCTGACCCGCGCCGTCAACGGCCCCGCCGAGCAGTCCACCGGGTTGCTCAGGAACGCGAAGGGCTGCGCGCCCGTGCTCTGGTTGAAGACGTCGGGGTCGCTCTGCGGGTCGCCGAAGAACGTCACCGACACCCCCACGACCGCCGCGATCCGCGGGACGCCCGACACCGTCACGCGCACCGCGTAGCCCGTTTCCTGGCTCACGTTCACCGCGAGATTGACGGGGATGCCGGTGTCGTTGAACTGGAAGTCAGCCGGCTCATCCGGTTCGGGCGTCACGTTGTAGATCGGGTCGATCGTCGGGAAGGGACGATTCCCATTCAACGCGCCGTTTATTATGTACGTGGTCGCCACCCCGATCTGGGTGCTCGGAGGACACTTTTCGGCCTCCACCCGTTGCGGCGTGCACCTCGCCACCACCTGGGGGTTGCCCACCAAGCCCGGCGGAAGATCGACCACGAAATCCTTTGTTTCTTCCTTCACGCCCCCATTGCTGACTGGCACATACGATTCCCCTTCCTCTTCGGTGTTGAGGAAGTAGGAGACCGTCGTCTCATACGGGTGATCCCCCGCCTGCGTATCGGTCAGCCCGTCCAGCGCCGCGGCCTGGAAGTCGAAGCTCTCGAGGCCGTAGGAGGACGTCGTGGAGCTGATCGTGCTCGTCTCGCTCGTCGACGCCGACGGCGACGGCGCGCCTCCACCGGTCACGGTCGCGACGTTCACCGCTTCCTCGCCTTCGCCTGCCGTCGCGGGGACTTCCACCCCAAGCGTCATGACCAGCGAGACGCCCGGCCGCACCGGAGCGTGGGAGTACGTGCACGAGACGACCGTCCCCGCACCATTCGACGTACACGGAAAATACCACACGCTGCCCTGCAGGTTGATGAAATTACCCGTCTTTTCAGGGGACCTGATGGCGTGCACCCGCAGCGCGTTCCCCGCTTCATCGTCGGGAAAGAAGATTTCTTCTTCATTTTCATCGTAGTAGTGCGGCTTACTGCTGCTGACCTCACCGGATCCAGTCGTGGCCGCTTTGAATCCCGCCGGCAGCCGATCGGTGATCGTGACCGGACCTTCAGCGGGAGCGCTCCCGGAGTTCCTGACGATCACCTGGTAGCTGCCCGTATCCGTGCCCGGAGCGAGGTCGGTGGGGGTCGCAAGTGAGCTGATCGTCCAACCCGGTCCCGGGCCCGCGCTCGCGGCTGCCGCAGACACCGGAACACACGCGGCTGCCGAGAGCGCCAGCAGCGCGATCGTTGAACGCAACCAGCGCGACATCATCCCCTCCCTCCCTTGGAGCGCCTACTTAATCTCCCCGCCCGTGCCTTCTTGGCCTTCTGCTTGGCCTTCCCTTTCTTGGTCTTGTGCTTGGCCTTCGACTTTCTTGCTTTCGACTTGACCTTGGTCGTCGCGGCGGGTTCGGACACCGGAGCCGCCTCCACGTTCCCCCCACCCGCCTGAAACTCGCTGCCGGGGGCGAGCTGCACCGGCGCCCCGCTCAACGGCCCCTGGCACGCATCGCCTTCGCACTCGGCTGGCGCGACCGGCGCCGGAATGCCGCCGTCGACGCGGGCGTCGTAGATGTCCGGAGATCCGTTGTTGTCCTGCGGCACCAGCCCATCCGACGTTGCGAAGAACACATCCTGACCCGACGCGTCGGTCCCGATGAGATGCACGATGCCTTCTGTGCTTTGCGCGGCGATGGTGGCGTCCTGGCCGTCAGAGATCAGGTACACACTCCCGTCGCGATACTCATAGACGTTCTTGATCCTGTTCCGCGGATCGTCGATCGCCTGTGGCGTCAGCGCGTCGCTGCTCTCGAAGAACACCGTCCCATCTTCGGCGACCGTCAAACGCCTCCAGTACTGCGATGGACCCCCCACCTGTCCATTACCGGCCGCACCGTAGTCGGGAGAGACGATCCCTGCAGGGTTGACATCGGTGTTGCCGTCATCGTCGTAGCCGTCCTGGCCGACCGAGACTCGCGCCAGGCCACCCGTCTGCGCGTCGTACTCGAACACTTGGCGCACGGTGCTCGTATCGTCAGGGGTCAAGTCGCCAGAGCTGAGAAACACCAGAAAGCGGCCGTCCGGCGTCACATCCGACGGCGACTCGCTTTCCCCGAACACGAATTCCCCCCACAGCGCGCTGTCCGCGTCCGGCAGGGCCGCGATGAACGCCGTCTGCCGCGTTTCGGTGTCGAACACGTAGAGGTTGTGCGCGCCCTGCACCGCGCTGTGCCCCTCGGAATTCGCGTTCCTCGTAAGCACGCCGCCCGCGACGAAGTACACGTGCGACCCGTCCTCGGAGATTTGCACCAGGCCCTGCACTTCCGCGAGCGGGTTGGAGACCGTGGAGTCGCCGCCCGAGACCCGCACGACCTGTTCGCCGGCCGCCGCGTTCACGTCGTACTCGTAGATGTTCCCTTCCTGTTCATAGAACACCCGCGAGCCATTTTCCGAGGCGCCGAGGAACGCGGCGCCCGCGGCGAGCGCGAGCGTGTGCGCTTCCGGCTGCCCGTTCTCGAGCCGGGCGTACAGCTCCCCGCCACAGGTGAAGAACACCGTCGAACCCACGACCGACGCAGGATTGTGATAGGTGCTTCCCCCGCGCCCCGGAGGGCCGCCCAGCACACAGCCACTCAGGGGACTGCCGCCTTCGTCCAGCGCGAACGAGATCGGTTCGCTGTTGCCGGTGCCGACGTACTCCGTGGCGTTCGCGAAGAACATGTACCGCAGATCGCCCGAGTAGTACGCCGGCTGCTGGAACGGCCCGACTTCGACCAGCGGGGCGCCGGGCGCAGGCTCCAGGTAGAGGCCTTCTTCGCCGGCCGGCTGCCCGTGCCGCCGCACTTGCCACAACGTCCCCTGGCCGTCGAGACTCACACCGTCGAGATCGTCGAAGGTAAGCCCTGCCTCCCCATTTACGGGCGTGAGGTATTCCGAGGCCGGCGGCATCTCCGGCGTCGTCGTCCAGCCCGCCGGCGTACGCGCCGTGAAGTAGAAGGTGCCGGCCAGATTGTCGCCCGTGTCCGGGAGCATCGCCACCCGGCTGAACAGCGTCATCCCTTCCCCATCCGGCGCAATCGATTCCACGCCTTCGACTTCGCCCCCGTTCTTGTACACCGGCGTGACCAGCTCGTACGCGCGGCAGTCCGGCAGGTTCGCCGACGGACCGGTGCGGAACGCTTCGTTGGGGCACGTTTCCGCCGCCGCGGGGGAGGCGAGCGCACCGGCAAGCACGCCGCCGGCGAGGACCGCGCACAGCGCGAGCGCGAGCGCCCGCGGCACCGACGACGCACCAATCGAGCGGCCTCCTTCGAACACGAGCGGCGCGCGGCGCGAACACACCTCCGCGTATATGCGCGACCTCGCACACACACGCGCGAGGACCGGGCGAAGCGCGCGATCGGCCCACCCCCCTCGAGGGGACGCCGCGCGGCTCGTTAGAGCAAGGGCGCCGCGGCTACCGCTGCGCCACCAGAGAGAGAGAGAGAGAGAGATGCATCGGCGATGCCGATGCATCTGGTAGACGCCCCAAGTGGGGTCGCGTCCAGTCCCGTCACGTATGTCCCTGTTGAACTCACGCCCTCATGTCTCCCTCTTGAGCAGACCCGTTTCCCTCTCCCGAGGTCCCCTGCCAGCGCTGGATGGTCGACCAAGGCGGCCTGACCCAAATCCAGATCCTATGTCGGTAATACACCCGGCGGTCTCCTGTGGACCACCGTGATAGGACTACTATAAGCATAGTGCGCGGGACTTGTCAAGCCCCCCCGCGAAATCCCGCCGAGCGGGGCCCGCCCGTCCCCGAGGGACGGGCGGCCACAGCGCCCGGGACCGTGCCGCGCGTGGCGCACCCGGCCGGCAGGCCGCTCTCCAAAAAAAGACTCAGACAGGCACGACGCCGTGGCGCTTCCACGGCCGCTCGACCCGCTTGCCCTCGGCCATCTCGAGCGCCCGGCAGATCGTCGCGCGCGTCTCTCGCGGGTCGATGACGTCGTCGATCAGGTCGTTGCCGGCGGCGATGTACACGTCGAACTGCTTGCGGAACGCCTCGATCAGCTCGGCGCGCTTGGCGGCGGGGTCCTCGGCTTCGTCCACGACTTTGCGGAACGCGATCTCCACGACCCCCTCGGCGCCCATCACGGAGATCTCCGCGGAGGGCCAGGCGACGATCAGGTCGGGTTCGTAGGCGCGGCCGTTCATCACGTAGTACCCGGCACCGTACGCCTTGCGGGTGATGACGGTCACCTTGGGGACGGTGGCGTTGGCCACGGCGTACAGCATCTTGGCGCCGTGGCGGATGATGCCTTCAGCCTCGACTTTCGTGCCCACCATGAAGCCGGGCACGTCCTGGAGGAACACGAGCGGGACGCCGAACGCGTTGCAGAGGTTCACAAACCGCGCGGCCTTGTCGGAGGAGTCGTTGTCGAGGATCCCCCCGAGCTGGCGGGGCTGGTTGGCGACGATCCCCACGGGCCGGCCGCCGAAGCGCGCGAAGCAGGTGATGATCGTCTTGGCCCACTGGCGCTTGACGTCGAGGTAGTCGCCGTCGTCAACGATCAACCGGATGACGTCGTACATGTCGTACGGCTTGCGGTTGGACTCCGGCAGCACGTCGAGCAGCGCCTCCTCGGCGCGGTCCACGGGGTCGGACACCGGCCGCACGGGGGGGCGCTCCTCGCAATTGGACGGCATATATGAGAGGTACTCCTTGATCCGCGCCACGCACTCCTCGTCGTCGGCGACCTCCATGTCCCCCACGCCGGAGCGGCGGCAGTGCACGCGCGAGCCGCCCAGTTCCTCCTGGGTGACGTCCTCGCCGACGGCGGCGCGCACGAGGTGCGGCCCCGCGAGCGCCATCGAGCCGCGGCCCCGCACCATCGGCACGAAGTCGGCGAGCCCGGGGATGTACGCGGTGCCGGCGGCGCACGGGCCCATCAGCGCGGCGACCTGGGGGATCACCCCGCTGGCGACGACCTCCTCGCGGAACAGGTGCCCCGAGCCGGCGAACATCGCTCCTGCCGCCTCCTGCACGCGCGCGCCGGCGGAGTCGAGCAGCCACACGAACGGGATCCGCTTGGTGAGCGCCAGCTCGCGCAGGCGGGTCGTCTTGATCTCCCCCGTCATCCCCATCGAGCCGGCCATCACCGTGAAGTCGTACGCGCACACGGCCGCGAGGCGCCCGTCGATCCGGCCGTAGCCGGTGATGACCCCGTCCGCCGGGGCCTCGACGCCGTCCATCGCGCGCTGGGCGAAGTGCGGCCGGCCGTGGATGCCGAGCTCCACGAACGTGCCGGCGTCGATCAGCAGCGCGATGCGCTCTCGCGCGGTGAGCTTGCCGCGCTCGTGCTGCTTGGCGATCTTCTCCTCGCCGCCGCCCAGCTTGATCTTCGCGCGACGGGCCTCGAGGTCCTCGACCAGCGGTCGCAGCAGGGACGTGGGCGTCTCCGTCGCGTCGTCGCTCATCAGCGCCCTTTCCACACGGGGTCGCGCTTTTCGAAGAACGCGCTGACGCCCTCCACGATGTCCTCGGTGGAGAGCGCGAGCGTCAGCTGCGCGCGCAGGTAGTCGAGGGCGTCGTCCAGCGGCATGTCCAGCTGGCGGCGCATCGCTTCCTTGCCGAGGCGCATGATCAGCGGGGACTTCGCGGCGAGCTTCGCGGCCCACTCCGCGACCGCGGCGTCGAACTCCTCGGCCGCCACCACCCGGTTGACGATCCCTGCGGCGAGCGCCTCCTGCGCGGACCACCGCTCGCCGAGCAGCAGCAGTTCGTTGGCGCGCTTGCGCGGCACGTTGCGGTAGACGAGCGCCATGATCATGAACGGGAACGCCCCCACGTTGATCTCGGGCGTCCCGAACGTGGCCTGCTCGGAGGCGACGATCAGGTCGCACGCCAGCGCGATCCCGAGAGCCCCCGCGAGCACGTGCCCGCGGGCCGCGCAGATCGTCGGCTTGCCGAGCGAGCCGAGCAGCTTGAACAGCCCGACGAAGGCTTCCGAGCCGAAGTGCTTGTAGACGAGCGGTATCTCCCCCGCGAACCCCCCAAGGTTGGCGCCCGAGGAGAACACCGTCTCGTGCGAGGACGCCAGCACCACGCAGCGCACCGCCTCCTGCTCGCGCGCGCTCTCCAGCGCCCCGATCAGACCGCCGAGCAGATCCGCCGAGAGCGCGTTGCGCGTCGAGGCATCGTTCAGCGTGATCGTCGCCACGCCGTCGGCCACCTCGTAGAGGACCACCTGCTCGGACATGCCCGGCATCGTACCCGGCCGCGGCCCCGCAGCGCTCGATCGCTGGCCAGCCGGCCAGCCGCCGGGAGCTACGACCAGACGATCCGCTCGGCCAGCTCCGCGGGACCGAAGTCGATCAGGGAGCTGCGTTCGATCGGCTCGTAGCGGTCGCCGCGCAGCGTGAGCCAGTGGACCTCACGCTTCTTGGGATCGACGACCAACACCTCGTCGACGTCGTGGGCTGCGTAGAAGGGCAGCTTGGCCCAGCTCTCGTCCTTGGGGGAGAGGATCTCGACCACGAGCGCCGCGGTGGGGTAGTAGAGCCGAGCGGGTCCGGGGTAAAGGATGCCGCCGTCGGGCACGCGGTAGTCGCCTTCGGCGCCGACGTTGATATCGGCCAGCACGGGCACCAGCCCCGCGGCGCGCGAGGGACCGTCGAGCAGCACCGCCAACTGCTGCAGGACGAGACCGTGACGGCCGTGCGGCCCGGGGTTCACGTGCAGCACCCCTTCCCACACCTCGTCGGCCTTGTCCAGCCCGAGCCGCCGGCGACGATCCAGCAGTTCATCGATCTCCACCGGGAGCGGATCGAGAATCACCGTCGGCATTGGCGCAATTCTACCGCCCTTGAATCGCGCATCGCCACGCCGGCATGTTGACTTGTGCAGCTCATTGTCGTCAGGCTACGCGCGCCTTGGGACGGAACGCTCGCGACCCTCGCCGCCCGCTGGCCTTTTCCTGGCTGAAGCGCTAGTTTCTGCGAGCACAAGCGATCGCACGCCGACCGAACCCACGTACGCGGCGCCCCCGACGCGACCGCACTAGATAAGGAGCCCCCCCGATGGCCGCCACCGCCGAGCCCGTCCTAAAGCCCGACCACCACGCCAAGCGCAAACACTTCCTGTTCACCGACGAGCACGAACAGCTGCGCGAGTCGATCCGCAACTTCGCGACCAAAGAGCTCGCGCCGCACGCGGAGGAGTGGGAGGACACGACGTTCCCCGACTCCGTGTTCACGCGCATGGGCGAGCTGGGCTTCCTTGGCCTCGACAAGCCCGAGGAGTACGGGGGCCAGGGCGGGGACTACTACAGCGCGCTCGTGCTTGCCGAGGAGATCGGGCACGCCAACTCCGGGGGCTTGGCGATGGGGGTGGCGGTGCAGACCGACATGGCGATGCCGCCGATCCTCGCGTTCGGCACCGAGGAGCAGAAGCAGCAGTGGGCCGCCCCGGCGATCGCCGGCACGAAGATCCTGTGCCTGGGTATCACCGAGCCCGACGCCGGCAGCGACGTCAAAGGGATCAAGACGCACGCGGTCAAAGACGGCGACGAATACGTGATCAACGGCTCGAAGACGTACATCACCAACGGCCACCGCGCGGACGTGATTGTGCTCGTCACGAAGACCGACGCCGACGCCGGCTACGACGGCTTCACGCTGTTCCTCGTGCCGATGGACGCCCCCGGCGTGTTCCGTGAGCAGAAGCTCAAGAAGATGGGGATGCACGCCTCCGACACGGCGCTGCTGGCCTTCCAGGACGTGCGCGTGCCGGAGTCCGCGGTGCTCGGGCAGGTCGGCCGCGGCTTCTACCACATCATGTGGGAGCTCCAGGGCGAGCGCCTGATCGGCGCCGCCGGGTGCGTCGCGGGCGCGCAGCGCGTGTTCGACCGCACGCTGGAGTACGCCAAAGAGCGCACCGCGTTCGGCCGGACGATCGGCAGCTTCCAGGTGACCCGCCACAAGTTCGCCGAGATGGCGACCAAGATCGAGACGGCCCGCCAGATGGTGTACATGACCGCGTGGCGCCACCACAACGGCGACTACCCCGTGCGCGAGATCTCGATGGCCAAGCTGTACGCGTCGCGGATCGCGTGCGAGGTCGCCGACGAGTGCATCCAGATCCACGGCGGCGCCGGCTACATGCGCGAGTACGGCGTCGAGCGCGCGTGGCGCGACATGCGCCTGAACCGCATCGGCGCGGGCACCGACGAGATCATGTTGGAGGTGATCGGACGTTCATATGGACTCTGATCGTCGTCCAAACCCAACGGGGGGCGGTCGGGAGGGGGTAACCAGCCGCTCGTACGGGCTTTGATGCTGGTGCTGTGGCCCTTGCCACATGTGGCAAGGGCGGGGAACCGCACATGTGCGGTTCCCCCGGACGGCGCATGCGCCGTCCGGCCTGTCGGCGCATGCGCCGACAGGCACTGCACATCACATCCGCTGACGACGCAGCCTTTGCGCGTTCCCTCCGGGCTTCGCATAGCTGACGCCTGTCAAGCGCAGATATGGTCCCGACAACGTCCTTCAGCACCACTACCCTTGTCGCATGAGCAGCCTCGCTACAGCACCAGATGAACCGGGTCTCACAGAGACGCGCGAATTGATCCGATGCGTTGAGCGGGACACCCGCGTTGACGCAGTGGCTGTTTTTGGCTCTGTCGCGCGGCGCGAGGCTGGTCCTAGAAGCGACATCGATGTCTTGGTCGTGCACGACGGCGCTATGCCGGATGATCTCGATGACTCGCTGCCGGAAGCTGTGACCATGACTTTCTACACACCCACGCGGCTCGCTGTGCTGCCGACACGTAGTCCACTCTTCGCGATCCATCTGGCGTTGGAGGCCATGCCCTTTCGCGACCAATCCGGGACCGTGGCACGAGCGCTGCGGAACGTAAGGCCACTCGATCGGCAAACCATCTCTAGGCTCGCCGCATCGACGTTGCGTAGCTTTCATGAGCTCATGGACCAGCCGCGCGGATTGGACCTGAACCCTCACGCAGCCGCCGCCGAGCTGTACGCACTTGGCAAGCAGGGCGCGATGCTTCTTTGTGCGGGTCATGGTTATTATGAGTTCAACCGTCACCGTGCCCTAAACCGCGCCTATAGTCATGTGGCTCTCTCGGCGACAGACCGCAAACGCATCGACGATCTCGAGCAGCAATGGCAGGCAGCGCGGAGCAGGAGCCAATCAGAGGATCCTGAAAATATCGAGGCCGCCGCAGCCGCAGTTGAGCGATTGCTAACTGCCCTGACAGGATGACTGCGCGCGAGGTCGTGGCTGAGCACTTGCCACGAGTCACAGCTTTTCTTACGGAGATCGAAGCCGCCGACGCCAGCGAGCGAGTTGCAGACTTGCGACGCGTTTCGACGCTCATTCGATTCTTGAGTTCGTTCTACGAAGCCTTCCTACCTGAAAGCTTTGGTATACGTGTACGAGGGTTTTCTTACAAGGACAAGCGTAAGGTGTCGCGACAACTGGTGAGGGCCGAAATGGAAGCAACTCGCGACGACGGGCCAAGTGAGCCCAGCGAGCTTGCCGCCCAATTCGAGGAACTCAGCGACCTGTTCCACGGCTCGATGGACTTTGGCTACTCCGACGAAGACGAGGACTATGTGTCATTCCACCGTGATGCGTTCCCAAGCTGGCTCGACACAGTGGAGCGATGGTTGCGGGCAACTGGCGACGAGAAGGATCGCACGCTTGCTGACAACGTTGATGAAGTTTGGAAACGTTACTCGGATGCCATCGAAACAAGTTACTAACGCAGCGGACGCCCTCGGCTCGGACGCGATGGAGCTCGTGCGCCTTGTGGAGGCCGACCTCGAACGCCACGAGTCCGCCATAAACGAGCATCAGCGCACGGCGCTGACGATCCGCGGCCTATACTTGACGGCGGGCGCCGCTCTGGTGGCCGTCAGCTATACAAGCTTTGTGGCGCTCCCTGATTACTTCGCGGTCGCCCTGACAGTGGTCTTCCTTGGAGCGGACTACTACTACTCCCGACTGTACACGGGTGTGGAACAGCGGATCCCGGTCCTAGAATCCTTGTCGGCCAACTATCGCCGCCTGCTTTCGCGCTCGATCCGATCGCCGGACAGCCTGGACGACTTTCGCGGTGATTTGAGAGCGTACTCCGCGCGACCAGTCGCTCCCGATGCCCGGCCGCGGCTGTGGCCGGTCAGATCTATAGGACGGCTGAAGGTCTTTCTTTCGTTCTACGTCGCCTTGGCGTTTTTTGCTGCCGTGAGCGCTCTCTATATAGAAACCAACGAGAAGCCGGGCACAGTCGTTAAACCTGGTCCTACGACGATCGTGGTAAACGGACCGTCGGATCGAACCTTTCATCACCACCGGGTGCCGTGACCATACCAATGCTCAATCCCCCGGACCCAGCTCGACTGCCTCAGATACCATTGTGAGCCCACCCACGCCCCCCTTTACCGACGAGCACGAGGAGCTGCGCGCCTCGATCCGGCGCTTCGTCGAGAATGAGCTCGCGCCCCACGCACCCGAGTGGGAGGAGGAGGAATGGTTCCCCGACGAGGTCTTCCCGAAGCTCGCCGCGCACGGGTTCCTCGGGCTGAAGTACCCCGAGGAGTACGGCGGGCAGGGCGGGGATTACCTGCACGACGCCATCCTGATCGAGGAGCTGACGCGCACCGGCTCGGGCGGGACCGCCGCGGGGATCGGGGCGCACGTCAACATCGCCACGCCGCCGATCTGGAAGTTCGGCACCGAGGAGCAGAAGCAGCGCTACCTGGTGCCCGCGATCCGCGGCGAGCGGATCGGCGCGCTGGCGATCACCGAGCCCGGCGCCGGCTCGGACGTCTCGGCGCTGCGCACCCGCGCCGTGGCGGTGGACGGCGGGTGGGTCGTGAACGGCGAGAAGACGTACATCACCAACGGCGTGCGCGCCCACTTCCTCGTCACCGCCGTGAAGACCACCGAGGAGGGCGGCCACCACGGGATCTCCTTCCTGATCGTCGAGCGGGGCGAGGGCGTCAGCGCGGCGAAGCTCAAGAAGCTCGGGTGGGCCGCCTCGGACACCGCCACCGTCGCCTTCGAGGACGTGTTCGTGCCGGCGGAGAGCCTGCTCGGCCCCGAGCACGAGGGCTTCAAGTTGATCATGGCTAACTTCCAGTGGGAGCGCCTGGCGATGGCGCTCGGGGCGTCGGCCGCGATGGGCCTCGCGTGGGAGCGCACCGCCGCGTTCGCGCGCGAGCGCAACGTGTTCGGACGGCCGCTTGCCAAGCACCAGGTCACCCGCCACAAGCTCGCCGACCTTGCGACCTCCGTGTACACGTGCCGCTGCGTCACCTACGACGCGCTGCGCCGCTTCGTGGCCGGCGAGGAACCCCTCAAAGAGGTGACGATGGCCAAGCTGCTCACCCAGCGCGCCTCCTACGAGTTGATGGATGCCTGCCTGCAGATCCACGGCGGCGCCGGCTACATGCGGGAGTACTGGGTGGAGCGCGCCGCGCGCGACGCCCGCCTCGGCCCGATCGGCGGGGGCACCGACGAGGTTATGCGCGAGATCCTCGGGCGCGTGCTCGGGCTCTGACTCGCAGCGCAACCCGGCGGGGGGCGGTCGGGAGGGGGGCCCGCCCCCCTCCCGCTCAGATCGTTGGCGCGTGCTCGGGCTGTAGCGGCTGCATCGAGACTTGCACCCCACCACCCCCCTCCCGGCCCTGCCGATGGGTGATCTGCCGCACGCGCCGGCTTGGTCCCTGGCCGAGTTGGCGCGTGCAGCTCTCAAGGTGTCCAAACCTACCCGCCCCGGCTCAGGTCCGCGCGCGCGGGAGTCGATGCAACCGCTGTGGCACACGCCCGACTCACACCGCTGCTCGCACTCACAGCCTGCCTGTGCGCGATCGTGGCGGCCGGGTTGGCGGGCGAGGTCTCCTCTGCGTCGGCCGACGGCTGCCCCAACGCGAACCTGACCCCCCAGCCGAGCGACCTCGGCCTGGTCCGCGCCGCGGTGCTGTGCCTGGTCGATCAGGAACGCGCAAGCCACGGCGAGCCCGCCCTGCAACCCAACGCCGCGCTCACGCGTGCCGCGCAGGGCCACAGCCGCGAAATGGCCGAACAGGACTACTTCTCCCACGTCGCGCCGGACGGCGAAACCCCGCTCGAACGGATGCGCGCGAGCGGCTACCTCTCGAGTCCCGAGGACGGGTACGTGGTCGGCGAGAACATCGCGTGGGGCACCCTCTGGTTGGCCACCCCGCAGGCGATCGTCTCCGCCTGGATGGCCTCCCCCGGGCACCGCGCCAACATCCTCGACGCCGCCTACCGCGAAACCGGCGTGGGGGTCTCCCCGCACCCCCCCGCGTCGCTCGCCGAAGGACAGGCCGGGGCGCTCTACACCCAGGACTTCGGCACCATCGTGCGCCCCCGGGCACTCCGCGCGCCGCTCCCCCGCGGGCTCGCAGCCGGGCCGCTCCGCCGCCGGGTCCACCGGGAGTGACTCAGCCAGCCACGGGGGGCGCGGACGCCGCGCGCACCATCGAAGCAGACATCGCCGCCACCACCGGCGCAAGCACCACCGGCGCAGGCATCGCGCGCACCGCCGGCACGGGCACTCCTAGCCGCGCCGCTCCGCCGGGAGCTCGGGACGGATAACCTCCGCCGCTCAAACCAGCGAGCAGAGGAGCAACACACACAATGGGAGTACTCGACGGAAGGTCCGCCATCGTCACAGGGTCCGCGCGCGGCATCGGGCGCGCCACCGCGGAACTGCTCGCCGCGCACGGCGCGCAGGTGCTCATCAACGATCTTGACGGCGACGTCGCCAAGCAGACCGCCGAGGAGATCGCGGGCGAGCACGCGGTGTTCGCCGGCGACCTGACCAAGCCCGGCGTGCCCGACCAGCTCGTGCAGAGCGCCGTCGACGCGTTCGGCCGGATCGACATCATCGTCAACAACGCCGGCTACACGCTGGACGCGCCGATCCACAAGATGTCCGACGAGCAGTTCCAGGCGATGCTCGACATCCACACCGTCGTGCCCTTCCGCGTGCTGCGCGCCGCCGCGCCGCACCTGCGCGAGCCCGCCAAGGCCGAGCGCGAGGAAGGCAAGGAGGTGTTCCGCAAGGTCGTCAACGTGTCCTCCACCTCGGGCACCTTCGGGAACCCTGGGCAGGCCAACTACTCCGCCGCCAAGGCCGGCGTCGTGGGCCTCACCAAGACGCTCGCCAAGGAGTGGGGCCAGTTCAAGATCAACGTCAACGCCGTCGCCTTCGGCTTCATCGACACGCGCCTCACGCAGGCGAAGGTCGAGGACAACACGATGGAGAAGGACGGCGAGCAGATCCAGCTCGGCATCCCCGAGCAGCTGCGCCAGATGGCCTCGATGCTGATCCCCCTCGGCCGCGCCGCCACGCCCGAGGAGGCCGCGGGCGGGATCTTCTTCCTCTGCACCCCCTGGTCCAACTACGTGCACGGGCAGACGCTGCACGTCACCGGCGGGATGTTCGGGGGGATGACCGGGTAGCGCGCAGCTCCTCCCGTGGGCCGGGTCGCGCGCGCGGCGCGTCCGGTGGGCCGGAGTCTGGGCCGGGGTCGAGTATCTAATTTCTGCAGAGAACTATGGTTATCCGCTGAATTTTTGTCACACCCCCCGCAGGTCCAGCAGGCACCCCGAGAAGTACGCTCCCGCGGGCGAGGCGAGGTAGGCGACGAGCGCCGCCACCTCGCCCGCGGCGCTCTGCGCGCCGGGGGCGAGCCCCTCCGCTCCGCGGGCGACCCCCTCCGCTCCACGTCCAACCCCCTCCGCTCCACGTCCAACCCCCTCCGCTCCGGGGGCGACCGTCACCGTCACGATCCCGTGACGCGCCCACTCGATCGAGAGCGTGCGCGCGAGGTTCTCGAGGCCCGCGCACGCCGCGGGTGCGTACTCGCCCGCGTCGGGTGCTGGGGCGAGGTAGACGACCCTCCCGCCTTCGGCGGCGGGCAGGAGGGCCCCGTTGACGACCGCGCGCGTGGCGTTCCACGCCGCGTCCACGCAGGCCCGCAGCGCGGCGTGCCCGTCCCCACCCTGCGCGAGGGCGTGCGCGAAGAGGCCTGCGCCGTCGACCGCGAGCAGGTCGATCCGCCCGATCTCGCGCATCACGTTCGCGACGGCCACATCGAGCGCGGCCTCCTCGGCGGCCTCGGGCCGGCAGCTGGACACCCGCGCCCCGAGCGCCGCGCACGCAGCGGACACCGCCCCCCCCAGCGCCCCCTCCGACGGCGGCCCCGGCGGGACGGCGAGCAGCACCGAGACGCCCTCCAGGAGGCCGGGGCGCAGCAGCTTGGACGCTCGAGTCACGGTCACGACGCCGTGACCATAGGGGTTCTCAGGGCGCCGCGGGCGGGAACGGGCCGGACTGGAACGCGGGGAGGTCCGGCTCCTCGATCGTGGGTCCGCCCCCGTGGGCCTTGCGCAGGTCGAAGTAGAGGACCGCCGCCGCGAGCGCCGAGATCGGCGCAGTGAGGATGCCGACGACCACCCTCACGACCAGGCCGACGCCGGTGCCCGCCGCGTCAGCCGCCACCTCGATCCCCGCGCCCACGACGCCGACGAGGACCACGAGCAGCAGGATCACCGCGAACACGTTCCAGCCGTTGCCGCGCACCAGCTCGCGGCTGCGCCCGAGGGCGCGCAGGCCGCCGGGGTGCTCGAGCACCACGACGGGGGCCGCCACCGCCCAGAGCGTGGCGAGGATTAGGCCGGGGATGATGATCAGGATGAAGCCGATCAGGATGCCGATGCCCGCGACGATGCCCACCAGGATCAGCTGGCCGAGCACCGGCGTGACCGCGCGCAGCAGCTGGCCGGCACTCGCGTCGCGCCTGCCGTCCTGGACGTCGGCGACCAGCTCGACGACCATGCCGGTAAACAGCGTGCGTGGCGACGAGACTGACGATCAGCGCGATGAACGCCAGCCCCGGCGAGGCCGCGATCAGCAGCACGCCGAAGATCCCGCTGATCGCGAACACGACGGCCGCCGCCGGCATCAGCACGGGGGCCTGGTCCACATAGATCTGAAACGTGCGGCGGATGATCGCGCCCACGTCGATGGAACCGTTCAAGCTGTCCTCGCCTCCCTCAACGCCTCTCGGCCTGGAGTCTGGGGCCCGGGGGCCTCAGCCGACCGGGCTAACAGTACGCGATGCCTCCGACGCCTTCGCGGCGCGTGGGCCCCCTCAGCCGACCTGGCTGACGGTACGCGACGCCCCCGACGCCTCGGCGGCGCGGCGCTGCTCGCGTACGCGGCGGAGCACGCCCTTGCGCCCGTGCTCCTCCAGGCCCGCGTAGAGGCGCTTGATCTCGACGAGGATCTCGTCGGCGACCGCCTGCTGCTGCTCGCGGGTGGGGTCGCTCGACGCGCTCCCAGCGCAGCGCCTGCCCGTACTGCACGGTGACGCTTGGGCAGCCGCAGCCGCCTCCAGTTGCGGATCCGCGAGGAGCCGTGGATCGCGATCGGCACGACCGGCGCGCCGGTCTCCAGCGCCAGGCGGCCGATCCCGCGCTTGGCCTGCTCGGCGAGTCTTGCCGGTGCGCGAGCGCCCCCCCTCGCAGTACATCGTGATCGCCCCGCCGCGCGCGAGGATCGCCTGCGCAGTGAAGAACACGTCTTCGTCGCGCGCCCCGCGGCGCACGGGGAAGACGCCGCCGTGGGTGTAGATGAACTGCATCGGCGGCTTGAACAGCTGCGACTTGGCCATGAAGCGCACCTTGCGGCGGATGTAGCAGCCCATCAGGAAGTGGTCCATGAAGGAGAAGTGGTTCGGCGCGAGGATCACGGCGCCGCTGCCGGGCACGTTGTCCGTCGAGATCGCCCGCGCGCGCAGGCCGGCGTACGCGTACAGCGAGGTCACAGGCGCGTCGCCTCGTACGCCCAGTCCGGTTCGCGCGTGCGCGCGCGCTCGTGGAAGCGGTCGAAGTACTCCTTCGGCCGCGGGTCGATGTACACCTGCTCGCGCATCGGCGCCAGCTCGCTCATCTGCTCTCCCCTGCCCGCTCGGGGCTCTCCCACTCGCTGTTGTACTCCATGGCCTTTGTACCTCGCGGGGGCGCCAAGGTTACGCGCCCACGAAAGGTCTTTGTACCACCCGGGTGGTACACTGCCGACACCCCGTGTGCAGGTCACGCTCGACTCCGAGCTGGCCGCCGCGGTCGCGGAGCTCGGCGGCGCCAAGCCACGGTCACGCGCCGTGCACGACCTCGCGCTGCGCGGCGCCGAGGCGGTCCGCGCCGAGCAAAACGCGCGCCAGGAAGCCCGCGAACACCTGCGGTGAATAGCCACCGGCGAGGACGATGGCTACGACTGGTCAGTCTCCGAGCGCCTCCATGCCGAACGCTGAGCACTCTTCTTGGCCCCCTTGCGCTTCTTCTTGCCGTGCGTCTTCTTGCCGTGCGTCTTCTTGGCGTGCTTCTTCGTTTTCCCCGGTTTCGTCACGGGTTCCGAGCCCGTCGGGAACGTGAAGCTCGGGAGCGCGAGCAGCGGCGGCGGGGTCGGCGCGATGATCGGGAATGCGATCGGCAGGGTGGTGAAGGTCATGTCTTCGCCGTAGGACGTGCCGCCGGCGTTTCTCACCACGAGCCGGTAGTGGTAGGTCGTGCCCGGCGAGATGCCCCGTAGGTTCAACGTGACCGTCTCCGTCCCATACTCCGGGAGAACCGTCCCGAACGTCTGTGTACCGTATTCGGTGGTGGCGCCATATTCGAACCCGTAGCTGGTTTCTTTGCCCTGCGGGTTGATCGTGCCCGAGATCGTAGCTTCATCCACTGAGACCCCACTCGGCGCGCCGGTGGTTGCTAGCGGCGAGACGCCCGCTTCGGCCGTGAACGTTTTGTCCTGCCCGTAGCTGGTACCGAATTCGTTCCACGCGACGAGTCGGTAGTGGTAGCTCACGCCGGCGACCAGTGGAAGCAGGCTCGCCGGGGCCACCACAGCGCTCGTGCCCGAGCCGACGCTAACACCGGGGCCTGCCGGCACCGTGCTCTGCCCGTATTCGGTCGTCGGCCCGTATTCGTAGTAGTAGTAGGTTTCCGCGCCCTCCGGGGTGACCGTTCCGGTCACGTTCGCGCTGGCCTGCCCGATAGCAGACACCGCACCTGTGCCCACCAGCGGCGGTCCCGGGGTAGTGAACGTTTCGACCTTGCCCGTATTCGTCCCGGTCGCGTTCTTCGCCACGACACGGTAGTAGTAGGTCGTGACGGGTTGCAGAACATTCCCGGTGGAAACACCGACCTGCTGCCCGCCTGGGGGCCCCGGAGCGAAGCTTCCGCCTTGGACGGTCGTGATGGTGCCTTCAAGCGTTTCCCCGGTCGCTTTCGTGGAGTATTCGAACGAGTACGTGATTTCCTGGGAGTCGAGATTGATCGTCGCGTCGAGATTCGCGTCGAACGGTGCTATACCCCCGGCGAGCGACGCGCTCTCGCCTTCGACCACCGGCGCTTCCAAGGGTGGCGTCTCGAACGGTTCGACCTTGCCCTTGGTGGTCCCGGCTCCATTCGCGGCCACCACCCGGTAGTAGTAGGTCGTCGCGGGCGCCAGGACATGCCCGGTGGAAGCGCTCGACACGCCGGCGCCTTCGGCGGTGATCGTTACGACAGCGCCTTCCAGCGTTTCCCCTGTCGCTTTCGTCGAGTATTCGAACGAATAAGCCGTCGGCTGGTAGTCGGTATACGCCTGGGCGTTCAGAGTCGCTTCATACGGGGTCACGCCCGAGACGCTCTCGCTTTCGACCTTGGGCGCTTCCAGGGGTGGCGTCGTGAACGATTCGACTTTGCCCTTGGTTGTCCCGGTTTCGTTCTTCGCCGTCACACGGTAGTAGTAGGTCGTTGCGGGAGCCAAAAGATGTCCGATGGGAACGCCGATTGCCTGTCCACCGAACACGGGCCCGATGGCTTCCGGCCCGGTGAGGGTAGTAATCACGCCTTCGAGCGCTTCTCCCGACGCTTTTGTCGAGTATTCGAACGCATAGGTCGTGATTTGGGAGTCTGGGTTGACCTCGGCGTCAAGGGTCGCTTCATACGGGGTCACGCCCGAGACGCTCTCGCTTTCGACCTTCGGCGCTTCCCGAGGTGGCGTCGTGAACGGTTCGACCTTGCCATCGCTGATCGTCCCGGTCGCGGGCCTTACCACGGCGCGGTAATAGTAGGTCGTGGCGGGGGTCAGGACATGACCGGTTTCACCCAAAAAGGGGTAGCTTGTCAATTCTTCGTCGGAGTACCCTGCACCGAATCCCTCTTCGCCGATCACCTTGACGGTACCTTCGAGCATTTCTCCGGTTGCTTTCGTCGCGTATTCGAACAAGAACGTCATCGCCTGGTCGTTGGGCTTGAATTTCGCGCTGAGGAACGCTTCGAACGGGGTTACACGGGAAATACTCTCACTTGTGAGTTCGGGCGCCGCCGCAAGCGCCGGGGCGCCAGCGAACACCAGCCCAGCCGCCAGCACACCGAGCGTCGCCAGAAGCAGTCTGCGAATGCGCATCATCACTTGCCCCTCCCATGTCCGGCGTTACCGTGACTAGCCTTGGTGGCCCTGCTCGCCTTCTTTGCCTTCCTGGCCTTCGGGCAGCCGGTGACAGCGATCTTGGTCTTCTGTTCCAAGCGCGCGCCGTCCTGCGCGATGAACTGTGTCGGCATCGCGAGGCTCCCCCCCGTGCAGAGGTTCCCGTTCGCCGCGAGCGCCGAGTACTTGCCCTGCGGCAGGTACAGTTCGAACGTGCTCACCGGCACGTCGGGGACGCTGTCGAACGTGGAGCTCGTGACGCCCGCTTTGGAGATGAACGTCGTCGCGGTCAGATCGACCCGTACCCCGTAGCCCTGGAGGACGGCGACCAGGTCGGGGAACGCGGCGCCGCCACGAGATACGAAGTACACCGGGCCCTCCAACGGTTCCGGGAGTACCGGCGTGGTGGTTTTCGCGATCCCGATCGCCGATGGCGCCGGGCAGCTCGCGGGGTCGGCGTTGAACGTCGCTTCCGGGCAGGCCTTCTGCAGCGTCGTGAGCCGGGAGGGGAGGCGTTTGGGGAGTTCGACTTTGACATGCGCGATGTTCGACTGCGCGCCGTCGGAGGTCGGGAACACGACTTTCGCGTTGAGGCTCGCGCCCATCGCCCGCGACGTTTTGCCGGTAGTCGACACGGTGAACTTCGGGCCGAAGTGCAGGCCGGCGCAGCCTGAGACCGCGAACGGCGAGGACACATTCGTGCTCGCGCCCTGCACCCCGACGATCGTCGCGTTGATGTGCAAGGGCGCGCAGCTCGTCGGGTTGAAGATGAACCCGGGCCGGTCGATCGTGACGTTGGCGGTTCGCAACCGCAGCGGAATGCCGTCGAGGATCGTCGGGAACGGATCGCTCGTGACCGACAGCGCCGTCGTTTCCGGGTTGACCGTGATCTGCGCACGGACCACCACCGTGCCGAGGTTGAACGGCCCCGCCTGCGTCGGCACGGCGATGCTCAACCCAAACGGCGAGCCCCTGTACGGGCCGGTCAAATAGATTTTGCCCTGCTCGTAGAACGGGTGGCCGCCCGCACCGGCTGCGACCGTCATTTTCCCGATCTGCGAGGCTTCCGAGCAGGTGCCCTGCTGCGCCTGCGGTTCCCCGCACAACGGTAGGCCTCTCAGAGTCCCCAACAGCCCCGGGGGCGTCGTGACGCTGATCTGCGAGAGATCCTGCTGGCGGTCTTCACGCGCGAACGTCAACGTGAACGGGCTGAACTGCCCCGCGTTTGGGTTCGACGTGCCCGCGCTGAACGATGGCGTCAACGGCGGCGTCGCGGGACACGCTTCGCCGTGACCGTTCCAGCTGATGTTGACCGACGCCGACGGCGTCGCATCAGGTGTGTACGGGGTGCTCCACGGCACCATGTCCGAGGTGCCCGTGAACGTCCCGCATGTCTGCGGCGTCGAGAGCCCGGCGCGCAGGCCGCCCTTGAACTCGAGCTGCAGATCGCTGATCGGGAACTGGGGGTTTTCCGGGAAGTGGGCGGTCAACTGGCCGGTCGCCGTGTTCGCATCGACGGTGCCCTGCACCTTCTGCACGATCCCGTAGCCCTCGACCTGGATCAGCAGCTTGTACATCTTCCCGTCCGTCGCGTCTTCATTGGTGCACGGGTTGCATTCCGGCTGTCCCAGGAACACGTAGCCCGACAGCGGCCCCGGCAGCAGCGGCGTGGTCGCCGTCAGCGTGCCCAGCACCGACGCGTTCGGACACGTGCTCTCGTTGTTGGACTGCGGTTCGAACTGCGCTTCGGTGCACGCCTGCAGCCCATCGCCCGAGCCCGGCGAGAGCGTCACCCCGGAGGGCAGCGTGACTGTGATCGACTTGAATGGTGGCGTCGCCAGCCCATGCGGGTCGGTGTTCTGCGGCACTTTCAGGTCGACCGCGAAGCCCGACGGTTCATCGGCCTCCGTCGTTTCCGGCTGCACCGTCAACGACGGATCGAAGTGCAGCTTTTCACAGCCGGTCACCGCCGGTGCCTCGATGCTCTTTTCCTTCCAAGCGGGATTGCTCACGCCTTCGAGTGCTTCACTGAAGTCGGGAGCGCCATCCGTGAAATTTGGGGTGCCCTTCACGCCGGGGCCATCGGCGATCCATTTCCCCGGTTCCTGGTAGGAATCTACGTGCAGCGTCGTCGTCAATGGTCCACCGGCGCAATCGCTGGAGTTTGTGATGAAAGCGTTCGGGACTCCCGTCTCTCCGGCGACCTGTTCGTTGGGGTCCCCGAAAAACGATATGAATACCGCCATGAGGTGAGTAAGTTCGGCGAAGGGGATGCCCGGCGTGAACACTCGGATATGTGCCGACGCGCCCTCACCGACCACGGTGGGGTAAATGGAGGTCGGGAAGCCGGCAAAGGTGAACGAAAACTCGGCCGGCTCGTTGCGCTCGGGAATCATATTGTACACTTTGATTCGCGAGTTGAAACCGGAGAATCCCCCATGGATGCCTAGGTTCAGCGTTGCCACCTGGGAAGAGGGTGGGCAGTCGGAGCTGTCCGCGTTGTCGCTCGAAACGACGAATCCGCTTAGAAGCTGGTTGAACGAGCACTCCGGGGCCACCTGTGTGTTGCCGGCCACCCCCGGCGGGAGATCGACCACGATATCCTTCCAGTTCTGCAAGGAGTTGTACTCTTCTTCGCCATACGAAGCCGCTTCCTCGACTGTATTCAAGTCGAAGGCGGTGGTGAGCCCGTCGGGATGACCCGCTGCCTGCGTGTCCAGTTCCCCGCTTAGATCGGTGAGAGCGCTGCTGAAGTCCGCCACCCCAAAGGGAGAAAGGGGAGTCGGGGGATCGACCTCGGTCGTCCGAGTGACCGATGTGACAGGTGCTCCGCCACCCGATATCGTTACCTTCATTGGGATCTCACTGCCTGCCGGGATGCTCGAACTGACGTTCACATTCAGGTACAGCCCACCGAGCCTCTCCAGCGGGCCGACGACTGCGGCATTGTACGCCACGTGATACGGTTCTGGGCCCCAGTGCCATTCTCCGGGTTGTTCCGCTTCATCGATCTGTGTTAGTTCTCCTGTCACACCGTTGGGAAGCGAAACCGTGACGATGGCAACGCTGCCGTTCGTAGGCGCCCCGCCGACATTATTGATGACGATCACGTATCTGTCCGGCGCGTTGTACGTGAACGTGGTCGGCTCCGCGAGCGTCGTAATCTGCCATTTTGGTGTGCCCACAGCCAGCGCGGATGCAGAACTTATGGCCATCGCGCCGAGGAGCGAGACCACCGAGACCACCAGGACGGCGAAAGATATGGGCTTCCTGAGCATGTTACTTCCTCCCCTTTGCCGGCTTCTTGTCCTTCTTCTTGCTTGTGGCCTTATCGCACCTGGTGTTCTTTTTCACATAGCCCTTCTTACATTTGGCTAGCTTAAACTTCGGTTTCGCCTTCGCCACAGGTGCCGGTCCCGATTCCGCCAGCGGCGGATTGCCGCCGGCCTGGAATTCGCTGCCGGGCGAGAGCAGGACCGGGGCACCGGTCAACGGCCCCTGGCAAGCGTCGCCGAAGCAGGTCGGTAGCAACGAGACCGGCGCCGGGAAGCCGCCATCGATGCGCGCGTCATACAGGTCGATCTCGGTGTCAACGTCCTGGGGCACCAGCTGGTCGTCCGTTTGGAAGAAGATGTCGTCGCCCGACGGCGATATTCCCAGGGCTTGCACCGAGGATTCGTTTTCCGTGGTCGTGGCGTCCAGTCCGTCAGAGATCAAATAAACATCGCCATCGTGATACTCATAGACGTTCTCTATATAGTATGGTATTCCAGTTTCGGTCTTGTACTCCACCACCCCGTTGAGTGCGCCGGGCGTCAGCCCGTCGGGGCTCTGGAACACCACGTATTCGCCATTGTCGGAAACCGCCAGCGTCCGTTCTCTCTGCTCGAAAAGGTAGCGCTTTTCGCGAGGGAGTTCGGCGTTGAGAACACTTGTGTTGCCGTTGTTGTTGAAGCCGTCTTGACCGATCGACACACGGGTCAGCTCACCCGTTTGCGTGTCGTACTCGAAGACCTGCTGCGCGATGCTTGTATCACCAGATGTGAGATCTGCGGCGCTCGTGAACACGAGGAACTTGCCATCGGGGGTCACCGACGGACCCGGGTGTTCAGTCGAGACGCCCGCTAGCGAGACGGCCGCTATGAACGTCGTCTGGCCGCCGTGGCGCAGATATAGGTTGGGTTGATTCGGTACCGGTTCCTTCCCTTCAACGTTGCGGCCCGCCAGCACGCCGTCAGCGACAAAGTAGACGTATTCGCCGTCTACGCTGGCCGCGACGCCATCCTGGACTTTGGCGCCGGCACCGGTCAGCGCTTCCCTTGTGCCGCTTTGCACATCGAACCGCCACAGTTCTTCGCCCGTGGTGTAGAAGGCGTAACGGCCATTAGGTGTCGCTGTCCAGAACTGCGCCGGTCCTTCGGAGACCGCGATCGTCCGCGCACCTGCTTCGCCGTTGTCGATCCGCGCGAAGAGCTTGCCCGAGCATGTGAAGAACATGGTCAAGCCATTCGCTGATATTCCAGTAGTTTCCGCGGGGCTATTGGGGTATTCGGCAACGTAGCTCGCTGCGCACGGACGGCCGTCAGGTTCGACACCGACGGGAACCGGAGGCCCACCCTTGGCGACGAGATACTCATAGAGGGTGCCGAAGCGACCTTCGCCATAAGCTTCATCGCCCGGCCACGAGACGGGGATCGTGAACAGTACGTGCGAGAGGTCCGCCGACGCGGTGAAGAACCTACCGGGGCCATGAGCCTCGATAGCCCCTCCCGAGGGTCCGGTCGGTCCTTCGGTGTCCGCCGGCGGCTCGAATGGCCCGATGTCATGCAGAGCGCCGTTTGCTTCGCGAAGCCAGAGGTCCTTGGCATGAAGCGGCTGTCCGGTCGCGCGCGCTTCATAGAGGTACGCACCCATTTCCGGCGTCGTATCGATCGTCCTGCTTTCGGTGAACTGGGACACAGGGAGATCGATGTTGGTCTCGGTCCAGCCGGATTCGGTCCGGGTCAGTTCATAGTTGTTGCTGGTAACGGCGCTTTTGGCGTCTCCGAATTCCCCGAACGAGGTCATGTCCACATGCTGGCCGTTGGCTGACATCCCCGAGAAGCCATAGGGACTTCCATAGTCGGTCTTGTTGCCCTCCTTGAACGGCGGAGTGACAAGCTCGTACGCCCGGCAATCGGGGAGAGCGGCGCTGGCGCCGGTGCGGAATTCTTCGTTCGGACACGTTTCCGCCAGAGCGGGGGTGGCTGCTGCAAGGAGCGTTGTCGCTGTTATCGAACATAGCGCCAGCACGAGCCCGGCCATAAGACGGGGCGATGACTTGATCATGCGGTCTCCTCTCGAGTGTCTACTCATCACGCGGCCACGCTCTCATTGCCGGCGCTCACCCGCAGCCGCTGCGCGACCCGCCGGCCCTTCGGGGTCAGCTCCCACGCGTTCGGCTCACCTTTCGCGTGCCCCTCACCCGTGTTCGCCAACAGCCCAAGGCGCTCAAGGCGCGCCAACAGCTTCGATACCTGCCCCGGGTCATGGATCCCCGCGCGCTCCGCGACCTGGCGGTTGTTCGCGCCCGGGTGCTCCTCGACGCCTTCGAGGACCCGCGCGGTGCGATATGTCAGGCGCATCGAGAGACCCTCGAGCGGGTCGGCCACAGCGCTCGCGGGCGCAGCTGGCCCATCCGAGGCACGCGTGGGGCCCGCGGGCGCGGGCCGCGCCTGCTCGCGGCGCGCCGCCGCGGCGCCCATATAGGGCAGCACGATCATCCCCATCAACTCGCCCAATAGACCCGTGAGCGGTTTACGTTCACCCCGCAACAGCCGCGCGTACACGATCGTGAGCGCCGCGCCGACAATGCCCTCCGCCGTCAGCGGGGTGCAGCCTCCCGCCCGGGCGCCCTCATGGCGGCCCTCGTCGACGACCGCCGCCAGGCGCGCCATGAGCTCCTCGCGGCGCTCCAAGACCTCCATGCCGCCACGCAACGTCTGAACCACGCATACACGCGCGAGAGCCGGCTCGCGATCCAGGAACGACAGGATCGCCCACAAACCCCCACGGACCCGCTCCCGCCACGCGAGACCATCGAGATTCGCCGCAGCGACATCCCCCTCGATCAATGCGACAACGTCCTCCAAGACCGCGGCGAGGCACTCCTCGCGATTCTTGAACAACTCGTAGAACGTGCGGCGCGACACACGCGCGCGGCCTGTTATATCCCCGACGGTTGTGTCCGCATAGCCGAGCTCGTCGACCGCGATCACCGCCGCCGCGAGCAACCGCGAGCGCTGGATCTCGACTATCTGCTCGTGCGACACGCCCGCGGTCGGGGTGCGCATCGCCACCGCGCGCGCGGGCATCACGACAACCCCCCCGGGGCCGGGCGAAGCCTTCCCCCGCGTGCGGGGGAGCCCGGACGGCGCGTTTGCGCCGCTACCGGTCGGCTAGCTGCAGGCCGAGAAGCTGAAAGAGAGAGAGAGAGAGAGAGATGCATCAGACCGCTGATGCATCTAGCAAGAACCCCAGATGGGGCTGCGCGCATATCCGGCACGTTATTCCCTCTCGAAACCACGCTAAACCATCTCCCTCATGCGTTGTGACCCAGTCCCTCGTCCCAAACCCAAAATCCTGCGAGCGCTTGATGTCAACCACAAGACGGGATGACCCAAACCAGACCCTATGTTCGCCGGCGCTCCACTCTCTATGGGCACCGTGCCGCACTATATAACCACACTTGTGACGCGATGTCAAGCCCCTAGTGAGAAGACCTCTCGCTGGCCGACGCCGTGCCACCCGCGAGCAGGCACGCCCGCTCGCCATTGCCCATGCGCGGCTCGGGTGCGTGTGCGGAGGCCTCCATGCCCCGCGGCCGAGCGCAGCGTCCGGGGCGGCTTTGTACCACCCGCGTGGTACACTGCCGATGTATGCCATCCACCAAGTCCCGTGTTCAGGTCACGCTCGACTCCGAGCTGGCCGCCGCGGTCGCGGAGCTCGGCGGCACCAAGCCACGGTCACGCGCCGTGCGCGACCTCGCGCTGCGTGGCGCCGAGGCGATCCGCGCCGAGCAGGACCGCCGCCGGGAGGCGATCGAGTTCCTGCGACGACTCGACTCAGGCGAGGACGATCGTTTCGACTTCTCGGTGTCCGAGCGGCTCCATGCAGAACGCCGCTGAGCCATACGGCTCGAGCACGCCGCTCGTATTCGACACCTCTGCGTGGAATCGCCGCGCCAATCCCGCGGTCCTGCCCAGGTGGGCGGCGACCCGCGACGCCGACCTGCTGGCCGTCTGCCCAGTGGTCGCACTGGAGCTCTTGGCGGCCGCCCCCGACGAGGAGGCGTTCGACGATCTCGATCGCGCGTTGCAAGCGCTCACACAGGCCCCGGTAACACGCAGCGCGGGTGACGCGGCCCTCGGCGCCTCACGCGAACTGCGCGGCGAGCGGCGTCTACCCGCCGCCGACTACCTGATCGCCGCGGCAGCCGCCGAGCGCGGCATGGGAGTTCTGCACTACGACAGCCACTTCGACCTCCTCTGCCGCATACTCGGGATCGAAAGCGTTTGGATCGCCCAGCCCGGCTCGATCGACTGATCCCAAACCTCATATCACGAGACGCCCTCAAGCGGCCGGCGCTCGAGTCGATCGCTCCGGCCCTCCCTCAGCCCCGCCGCGCGCTCGTTTTCCCCTTGCCCCCAGCCTTTTTCTTCTTCCTGGCCTTCTTGTGCTTCTTCTTGCCATGCGTCTTCTTGGCGTGCTGCTTCGCTTTCCCCGGGCTGGTCGTGGGTTCTTCGTTCCCGGCGGGGAACGTGATGTTGGGGAGCGCGATCAGCGGCGGGGGCGTCGGCGCGATCACGGGGAACGCGATCGATGACGTCGTGAACGTCATGTCTTCGCCGTAGGCCGTGCCGCCGGGGTTGCTGACGACGAGCCTGTAGTGGTAGGTCGTGTTCGGGTCGATGCCGCGCAGGCTCAGCGTAACCGTCTGTTCGCCCTGCTCGGGGAGCACGGTCCCGAACGCCTGGGTGCCGTATTCGGTGTTTTCCCCGTATTCGAAGCGGTAGCTCGTTTCTTTGCCCTGCGGGTTGATCGTGCCGGAGATCGTCGCTTCGTCCACTGAGACCCCGCTGGCCGCGCCGGTGATCGCGAGCGGCGCCAACCCTGCTTCGGTCGCGAACGTCTTGTCCTGGCCGTAGCTGGTGCCGAGTTCGTTCCACGCGACCAGTCGGTAGTGGTAGGTCACGCCGGGTGTCAGCGGGACCAGGATCCCCGGTGCGACCACGGCGCTCAAGCCGGAGCCGACGCTGACGCCGGGGCCTGCCGGCGCGGTGCTCTGCCCGTATTCGGTGGTCGGCCCGTACTGGTAGTAGTAGTACGTTTCCAAAGCGTTCGGGGTTACGGTCCCGGTGACGTTCGCGCTGGCCTGCCCGATTTCGGACACCGCGCCGGTGCTCGCGAGCGGCGCGGTGCCGAGCGTTGTGAAGGACACTTCCGAGCCGACTGTGGTGTCGCCCGCTTCGTTGGTCGCAACCAGGCAGAAGGTGTACTGCCGGCCCAGTTCCAACCCCGTTATTTCGGTGTGCACAGCGAGCCCTTCGCCTTCAACTTCCGGTTCGTGAGCAGTCGTCGGCCCTCCGCTGCACGACGGTCCCTGGGTATAAGCGAAATACCAGCCCGCCTTCGCATCGGCGTGCGGGTTCAGCGTGCCTTCCAGCACCGCCGAGGTACTCGTGATCGACGTCGCGGGACTGCTCGTCACCGGGACTTCCGGGGCAGCCGCGAGCGCCGGCGCACCCCCGAGCGCGAGTCCCCCGGCGAGCACGCCGAGCATCGCCACAGCGGCCGTGAGCAACCTATGAGCGCGCATCATCCTCTCCTCCCGCCGCCGTGACTGGACTTTCGGGCTCTACTCGCCTTCTTCGCTTTCTTACTCTTGGTCTTCGGGCACCCCGTGACCGCGATCTTCGTGTCCTGTTCCAGGCGCGCGCCGTCCTGCGCGATGAACTGGGTCGGCATCGCGAGGCTCCCCCCCGTGCAGAGGTTCCCGTTCGCCGCGAGCGCCGAGTACTTCCCCTCGGGCAGGTAGAGTTCGAAGTTGTTGACCGGCACGTCGGGGATGCTGTCGAACGTCGAGCTCGTGACGCCCGCCTTGGAGATGAACGTGCTCGCGGTCAGGTCGACGCGGACCCCGTAGCCCTGCAGCACGACGACGAGGTCGGGGAACGCGGCGCCGCCCCTTGAGACGAAGTACACCGGGCCCTCCAACGGGACCGGGAGCACCGGCGTGACCGTTTTCGCGATCCCGATCGCCGACGGCGCGGGGCAGTTCGCGGGGTTCGCCGCGAACGTCGCTTCCGGGCACGCCTTCTGCAGCGTCGTGAGCCGGGACGGCAGACGCTTGGGGAGTTCGACCTTGACGTGCGCGATGTTCGACTGCGCGCCATCGGAGGTCGGGAACACGAGTTTCGCATCGAGGCTCGCACCGTCCGCCCTGGAGGTATGCGCGGAGGTCGAGACCGTGAACTTAGGGCCAAAGTGCAACCCCGCGCACCCGGAGACCCCGAACGGCGAGGAGACGTTCGCCGAGGCGCCCTGGACACCCACGATCGTCGCATTGATCCGCTGCTGCGCGCAATTCGTCGGGTTGAAGATGAAGTCCGGCCGGTCGATCGTCACGTTCGCGGTCCGAAGCCGCAGCGGGATCCCGTCGAGGATCTGCGGGAACGGGTCACTCGTGACCGTCAACGCCGCCGTATTTGGATCGATCTCGATCTGCGAACGGACAACCACGTTCCCGAGGTTGAACGGGCCCGCTTGGGTCGGCACGACGATGCTCAACCCGAACGGGGCACCCTTATACGGGCCGGTGATGTAGATCGACCCCTGCGTATAGAACGGGTGCCCACCCGGGCCCGCAGCGACCGTCATTTTCCCGATCCCTGACGCTTCAGGGCAAGTACCCAACGCCGCCTGCGGTTCGCCGCACAACGGGACCCCCGCAAGGGACCCCAACAACCCCGGCGGCGTCACTACGCTGATCTGCGAGAGATCCTGCTGGCGATCTTCCCGCGCGAACGTCAACGTCAACGGGCTGAACTGCCCCGCGTTCGGGTTCGACGTACCCGCGCTGAACGACGGCGTCAGCGGCGGGCTCGCCGGGCACGCCCCGCCGTGGCCGTCCCAATCGACGTTGAACGACGAGGACGGCGTCGCATCCGGGGTGTACGGGGTGCTCCACGGCGTCAGGTCGGCGGTGCTCGTGAACGTCCCGCAGCTTTGCGGCGTCGCCAGCCCAGCGCGCAGCCCGCCTTTGAACGCGACTTGCAGGTCGCTGAAGGGGAACTGCGGGTTTTCCACGAACTTCGACGTCAACTGGCCCGTCGTCGTGTTCGCGTAGACCGTGCCCGGGACCTTGATCACGACACCCGACCCCTCTGCCTGGATAAACAGCCGGAACATGTTCCCGTCGGCGGCGTCCTGGTTGGTGCACGGGTCGCAGTGCGGGGCGCCGAGGAACACAAAGCCCGTCAACGGCGCCGCCAGCAGCGGCGTCGTGACCGTCACCGTGCCCAACACCGACGCATTCGGACACGACCCCGGCGTGTTCGACTCCAGGTCGATCTGCGCTTCGGTGCACGCCTGCAACCCATCGCCCGCCGACGGGGAGAGCGACACGCCGGCAGGCAGCGTTACCGTCACGTCCTTGACCGGCGGTGTCGCGAGCCCGTGCGGATCAGGGTTCTGCGGCACGCTCAGATCGACCGCCAAGCCCGTCGGCTCATCCGCCTGCGTCGTATCCGGTTGCAACCCCAGCGACGGCGTGAAGTGCAGCTTTTCACAGCCACTCACCGGCGGCGAACTGTAGGTCGCGCCCTTCCACGCCGGATCGCTGAAATTTGGGGTGCCATCGGTGAAATTCGGGGCACCATCCGTGGAGGCACCATCAGCGGGGGTGCCATCGGCGGCCCAACTCCCCGGGTCTTCGTAGGAGTCGACGTGCAACGTCGTCACCAGCGGCCCGCCGTCACAGTCGCTGGGGTTGGTAAAGAACGCGTTCGGAGCACCCGGATCGCCGTCATCCGCCGCGGGATCCCCGAAGAACTTCACATAGTTCGCCATGATCTTCAGGATTCCCGAGATGGGAATGCCCGGCGTGGTCACTCGGATGTGAGCCGCGGCACCCTGCCCGACCACCGTGGGATATATACCAATCGGTTGGCCAAAGAAGGTGAACGCGAACTCTGCCGGGGTATTGTTCTCTGGAATCATACGATAAATCGGGATATTATTGCTTGCCCCGTCGACGAACGAGCCAAAAACACTGATGCCCAGCGTTCCGACCCGGGAAGCCGCCGGGCAGGCCGAGGTGTCCGGTTTGATTGCATACCCTGAGGACGCGAAAAGCTGGGTCAGCGGGCATTGCGCGGCGACCTGCGGGTTAGCGACCACCCCCGGCGGAAGATCGACCACGACATCCTTCCAGGCCTGCGCCGGTCTGATGTTGCGTTCACTACCTGGGGTGAAGACGCTAGTCACGTCGAAGCTGGTCGTCAACCCGTTTGGATGGTCCGCGGCCTGGGTGTCTGGCGCCCCGCCGAGATCGGTGAAGAAGTTGGTCAGATCCGCCACCCCGAAGGACAGGGAAGCCGGGGGGTTGACCTCCGTCGTATGAGTAGCCGACGCGACAGGAGCCCCCCCACCCGACACACTCACCGAATTGGTGAGCTCACTGCCCGCCGAGATACTCGAGCTGACATACACATACACCGTGATGGGCTTCAGCTGCCCCATTACGCCAACCGTCGTCGACGACGTGCAGGTAAACGACGGCCCGCCGCCTCCGCAACTCCAGTCACCAGACCCCAAAGATTCAAAATTAGCTACCGTCACGCCCGGAGGAAGCGTGTCGGTGAGGGTAATTGTGCCACCGTTCGTAGGCGCCCCGCCGACATTGCTGACGATCAGCGTATACCGGTTCACTTCTCCGCCATAACCTTCTTCGCTTGACGTGAAGGCGGTCGGGTTCGTGAACGTCACGATCTGCCATCCCGGGGTGCCTGCGGCCAGTGCGGGCGAGCAGACCACCCCCACCACGACGAGGAGCAGTCCTGCAAGGATAGGTATTATGCGTCTCCAGAGCATTTCTTCTACCTCCTCCCTCTGGCCGACTTCGCGGCTCGCTTTGGCTTTTTCTTCCCGACGCACTTGCCGTGCCTCTCCTCAAGACCCTTCTTGCAACCCTTCTTGGTGGTGGCCCTGGCCTTTGGCTTGGTCTTGGTTACGGGCATCGCGGCCACCAGTGGCGGATTCCCACCAGCCTGGAATTCGCTGCCCGGCAAGAGCAACACCGGCGAGGGACTCAACTGTCCCTGGCAAGCATCGCCCGAGCAGCTCGGCAGCAACGAAACCGGCGCCGGAAAACCACCATCGATACGCGCGTCATACAGGTCCGTCTCCGTATCCAGATCCTGCGGCACAAGCCGATCGGCCGTTTCAAAGAAAATATCATCACCCGAAGGCGACATACCCCTGAGCTTCACCGAGGACTCCAGCCCACCTCCTTCTATTCTTTCCTCCTCCGAGGTGTCCTGCCCATCAGAGACCAGATACACCTCGCCGTTGTGATACTCATAGACATTGTGAGCATAATAAGTTTGAATGGCTTTTTCGCCTTCTATTGTCTCGTATTCGACTTCCCCGGCGTACCCGTTCAGTGCCTGCGGCGTCAGACCCTCCGCACTTTCGAACACCACGTAAGCACCATCATTGGACATCGCCAGCGGGTAATTAGGTTTTTGCTGAGGGATCGAAGCGTCGAAAGTGTCGGTATTCCCATCGTCGTTGAAACCGTTCTGGCCGATCGATACCCGCACCAGATCACCCGTATGCGCGTCATACTCAAAGACCTGCCGCGCGGAGCTCGTATCACCGGGAGCGAGATCGGCGGAGCTCGTGAAGACGAGGAACCGGCCGTCGGGCGTCACCGTCGCGCCGCAAGCCTTCGCCGTCGGAATCCCTCTGCATCCACGTTCCAATACTTCTAAATCAGAGGGCGAAAGGGTTGCTACAAACGAGAGTCGGCCGCTGGAGAAATGCGCATCGCGCTCGAACACGTAGAGGTTCTCGCCACCGGCCGTCGGGGTCTGCCCCTGGTTGTTCGTCGCTTCGCTCAGAGCACCCTGCGCAACGAAATACACGTGCGATCCGTCTTCGGAGATTTTCACCACACCCTGAACCTGGGCACCCCCTGCACTCCAGTCGCCACCGGAGACCTGGACTATCCTGCCGTCCGCATCTCCCGGACTCGCTCCTGGAGCATCGAAGTCGTACTCGTAAATGTTCGCGCTCGTATCACCGCCCAGCAAGGGCTGCGCCGTCGTGAAGAACACCTTCAACCCATCCGCAGAGGCCCCGTCATAGGTCGGTTCGGCGAGCGCGGCCGGATTGGTATCACACGCCGAGCAGTCCGCCGCGGAGGGCTCGGAGATCGCGACCGTCCGCGACCCATCGACCCGGGCAAAGAGCTCGCTCACTGGCGGTCCGTTAGACAGGCAACTGCCCGGTTCAGGCTCGAAGAATACCGTCGAGCCATCCGCCGACATACCCCGATATATTTCACGGCTTCCGTAAGGATCTGCCTCACACGGATTGCCGCTGGGGTCCAGACTGACAAGCACCGGGGGGCCACCCTGCCCGACGATGTACTCATAGAGACTGCCAGACCCATCACCTGGCCACGGGACAGTACCTTCGCCTCCTGTGCCCGAGGTTTCGAACACCACGTGCGAGAGGTCCGCCGACGCACCATTGAACCTTCCACCGTTCTCCGTTATCTCCCCAGCGCCGGTACCGGGCGGCCCGGTGGTCGACGACGGCGGAAGGAACGGCCCAAGGTCACGCAGCGCACCATCGGCTTCGCGAATCCAGAGATCCTTAGCTTTGAAGGATTGGTCGGTCGCGCGCGCTTCGTAGAGGAACGCCCCGTAGTCCGGCGTCGCCTGGAGCGGTGCGCTGGCAGGAAACTGCGATGCCGGGAGATCAATATTGGCCTCGCTCCACCCAGATTCGGTCCGCGTCAACTCGTAACTATTGGAAAATACGCTGTCCTGAGCATCACCGAAGTTGCCGATCGAGGTCACGGCCACATGCGACCCGTCGGCCGACATCCCTGCAAAACCCTTGACCTCGAAACTACTAACAAGCGAGGCCTCAGCAGCCTCCTTGAACGGCGGGGTCACGAGCTCATAGGCGCGGCAGTCCGGAAGATTGGCGGAGGGACCGGTGCGAAACTGTTCGTTCGGGCACGTTTCCGCTAAAGCGGGGGCCGCGGTGGCGAGCAGCGCGGCAGCTGCCGTCGACAGCGCCAGCGTGAGCCAGGCCATAGGACGGGGCGATGACTTGATCATGCGGTCTCCTCTCGTATGTGTCCTCATCACGCGGCCACGCTCTCGCTGCCGGCGCTCATCCGCAGCCGCTGCGCGACCCGCCGGCCCTTCGGAGTCAGCTCCCACGCGTTCGGCTCACCTTTCGCGTGACCCTCGCCCGTGTTCGCCAACAGCCCAAGACGCTCCAGACGCGCCAACAGCTTCGATACCTGCCCCGGGTCATGAATCCCCGCGCGCTCCGCCACCTGGCGGTTACTCGCACCCGGGCAGTCCTCGACGCCTTCGAGGACCCGCGCGGTGCGATATGTCACGCGCATCGAGACACCCTCGAGCGGATCGCCCACGGCCCCGCTCACCGCCGCCGGCCCAGCGGAAGCGCGCTTGGCGCGCTTGGGCACAGTCCGCGCCTGCTCGCGGCGCGCAGCCGCGGCTCCCATATAGGGCAGCACGATCATCCCCATCAACTCGCCCAGCAGGCCCGTGAGCGGCTTACGCTCACCCCGCAACAGCCGCGCGTACACGATCGTGAGCGCCGCACCGACAATGCCCTCCGCGGTCAACTGCGTGCAGCCCCCGGCCCGCGCGCCCTCGTGGCGGCCCTCGTCCACGACAGCCGCCAGGCGCGCCATGAGCTCCTCGCGGCGCTCCAATACCTCCATGCCGCCGCGCAACGTCTGGACCACGCATACACGCGCCAAAGCCGGCTCGCGATCCAGGAACGAGAGGATCGCCCACAAACCCCCACGGACCCGCTCGCGCCACGCGAGACCATCGAGGCCCGCCGCGGCGACGTCACCCTCGATCAGGGCGACGACGTCCTCCAGGACCGCGGCGAGGCACTCCTCGCGATTCTTGAACAGCTCATAGAACGTACGGCGCGACACCCGCGCGCGACTCGTTATGTCCGCGACCGTGGTATCCGCGTAGCCGAGTTCGTCGACCGCAATAACCGCCGCCGCGAGCAACCGCGAGCGCTGGATCTCGACTATCTGCTCGTGCGATACACCCGCGGCTGGGGTGCGCATCGCCACCGCACGCGCGGGCATCACGACATCCCCCCCGGGGCCAGGCGAGACCCTCCCCCGCGTGCGGGAGAACCCGGGCGGCGCGTTTGCGCCGCTACCGGTCGGCTAGCTGCAAGCCGAGATACTGAAGAGAGAGAGAGAGAGAGAGAGATGCATCAGACCGCTGATGCATCTAGCAAGAACCCCAGATGGGGCTGCGCGCATATCCGGCACGTTATTCCCTCTCGAAACCACGCTAAACCATCTCCCTCATGCGTCGTGACCCAGTCCCTCGTCCCGAACCCTTTTCCTGCAAGCGCTTTGGATGTCAACCACAAGACGGGCTGACCCAAACCAGACCCTATGTTCGCCGGCACTCCACTCTCTGTGGCACCGTGCCGCACTATATAACCACACTTGTGACGCGATGTCAAGCCCCTACCCAGACCGGCTCTGCACCAACCCCGGGAACACCACGCGAAACGCCCGAGCGGCAGTCTGGATCAGCCTGACGACCGGCAGATGGTCACCTCTACGCCGGGCGTACCGCGAAAGTCCTCGTCGCGCGTGTAGAGGGGCAGGCCGTGCGCGCTCGCGGTCGCAGCGATCAGCGCGTCGGCCACCTTGGGGCGCCGCCCCTGCCGGCGTTCGTGAGCGACGATCGCTGCGAACCGTCGCGCGACGGCATCATCGACGGGTAGGGGCTCGAACTCCCGCTCGATCTCCGCGAGGACCCCCAGACGCCGGCTGCGCAACTCGTCGGTCCGCGCCAGCAGCACACCGACGTGCAGCTCGGCGAGCGTCATCGCCGAGATCGCAGCCTCGTCGGGCAGCGGCTGTGTAACGCCCTCGCCACGAGCGATCACGACCGAGGTGTCGAGCAGGCCGCGGCTCACTCGTCGAGCTCATCGACGGTCTGGGCAAGCACCTCGTCGATGTCGGCCTCGAGGGTGGAGTCGGGCGGATGGCGGCTCAGAAGCCGCTCCACATCGGCGCGCGGTACGAACCGCCGCGCGCGCGTATCCCGCACCGGAACCAGATCGGCGACCGGCCGACCACGCACGGTCACCCGCAGAGAGGCGCCCCCCTCGACCTCGCGCAGAACCGCCCCGATGCTGTTGCGGAGCTCACGCTGAGGAACTTGGCGGGTTGGCTGTCCCATTTCGTAGCTATAGAGTAGCACATACTGCTACGCCAGGCCTCCATCCATCAGCTCCCCCGCGCGCTCTTCTTCCCGCCGGCCTTTTTCTTCTTCCTGGCCTTCTTGTGCTTCTTCTTGCCGTGCGCCTTCTTGCCGTGCTGCTTCGCTTTCCCCGGCTTTGTCGCGGGTTCTTCGGACCCGATGGGGAACGTGATGTTGGGGAGCGCGATCAGCGGCGGGGGGGTCGGCGCGATCACGGGGAACGCGATCGGCGGGGTCGTGAACGTCATGTCTTCGCCGTAGGCCGTGCCGCCGGGGTTGCTCACCACGAGGCGGTAGTGGTAGGTGGTGTCCGGCTGGATACCGCGCAGGTCCAAGGTGACGGTCTGTATTCCCTGCTCGGCCTGCACCGTGCCGAACACGACGGTGCCGTAGCCGGTATTTTCGCCGTATTCGAAGCGGTAGCTCGTTTCTTTGCCTTCGGGGTTGACCGTCCCGGAGATCGTCGCTTCGTCGACGGTGATCCCGCTCGCCGCGCCGGTGCTCCCCGCGGGCGACTCGCCGGCTTCGGTCGTGAACGTCTCGTCCTGGCCGTAGGTGGTGCCCTCTTCGCTCCACGCGACCAGCCGGTAGTGGTAGGTCACCCCGGGTACGAGGGGGATCAGGCTCGCCGGGGCGGCGACCGGGCTCGTTCCTTCACCGACACCGACGCCGGGGCCTTCGGGCGCGGTGGTCTCGCCGTATTCGGTGGTGGTGCCGTATTCGTAGAAGTAGTGTGTTTCCGCGCCGTCGGGGTTGACCGTGCCGGTGACGTTCGCGCTGGCCTGCCCGATCGCGGACACCGCGCCCGTGGTCGCGAGCGGCCCGGGTGTTTTGAAGGTCTCGTCGGGGCTGTAGGTAGTCCCGGTGGCGTTCATCGCCACAATTCTGTAGTGGTAGGTCGTGTGCGGCGCCAGACCCTGCAGCCTTACGCCAAACTGCTGAAGTTTGTACACGGGGCTGAATTGGGCTGGTTCGCACGGCAAGCTTGACCCATAGGATTCGCTCGTTCCATATTCGACCTCGCACGTGGTTGGCTCGTTGTTCGGGTTGACATGGTCTTCCACGGTCGTAACGGTCAAAGTCGGGGAGGCGCTGGGGCTTCGACGGTGGGCTTCAGGGCTGGTGTGGTGAGCGTTATGGGCGACCCGGCACGAGCCAGCTCGCCGACGAGCGCGTAGACGCAAAAGGTGTACTGGGTGTTTGGTTCGACGACTATCGTCGCTTCCTCGTGAACTGGGCTGCTGCCCGACCCGGCGCTCGCCACCGAGGTGGTGCTTCCTGCGCAGCTCGTCGTGCCCCTGTTGTAGGAGAAGAGGAAGCTGGTGTTTACACCGCCGGGGTTCAGGCTTCCGTTTAACGTCACCGAGGTGCCGGTGTCGCTGCTCTCCGCTTCGGTGTTAGGTGCCGGCGGCAGCGACGCCGGCCCGAATACATCCACGATCTTGGGACCACCGTCGGACAGGTAGGCATCGCCACTCGATTCGTCGATCCCCACCCCCAGCGGTTCCGTGAAGGGCCCGCCTGTCGTGCCGAGAAGCTGTGCCTGCACTTCGTCTGAGGAATTGAACAGATCGACCGTGGAGCCGTCCACGACATACAGGTCCCCGCTGGTGCCATTCACCGCGACGTCCCGCACGCCGGGCGGCAGCCCCGCCAGCCTGCGCATGTATTTACCTTCCGGGCTGAACTCGTCAACGACCCCATGACCTTCGAACACGTACACGTCGCCACTCGAATTGACCGTTATCCCGTCGAGTTCTTCCCATGCAAAGGCCCCTTCGGGCCGTTCGGCACCATTGATCTGGGAGAGGTATTCTCCTTTGGCGTTGAACTTGTCCACAACGCCTTCGCTCCCCCCGATGTTGGTACTGGAGCCGACCGCTACGTACACATCTCCGGCGGATGGGTCGGAGGGGCTCTTCGAGTTGTCGACTGCAACATGGTCGTCATTGCCTCGCCCACCAAGACCCCCCTGTGGCGTATTGGACCCTGTCCACGTCGTTTCATAGACGCCCGAGGCGCTATAGACTTCAACGTTGAGGGCATCGTTGGCCACAAAGATCTTTCCAGTGGCTTCGTCTATCGCAGCATCGTTCAATCCTTCAAACGCAGGCCCCGTCAACGCCGACTGAAAGATGCCCGCCGAGTTGAAGACGTCCAGAGCATGACCGCGATCCGCGACGTAGACATCGCCGTTGGATTGGTTCACCGAGATGCCGTCGGGTTCCGCGAAGCCCGCGCCCGGGGCATTGAAGCTGGACAGGTATTCGACGCCGCCGGTCGCGGCGCTCGCCGATCCCACACTGAGCATCAATGCTCCGAGCACTGCCAGCACCATCGGTGTCAGCCTGTGAGCGCGCATCATCCGTTCCTCCTGCCGCCGTAACTTGACTTTCGGGCCCTGCTCGACCTGGCTTTCCTGCTACTCGCCTTCGCCTTCTTGGCCTTCGGGCAGTTGGTGACCGCGATCTTGGTATCCTGTTCCAGCCGCGCGCCGTCCTGCGCGATGAACGATGTTGGCATCGCCAATGCTCCCCCCGTGCAGAGGTTCCCGTTCGCCGCGAGCGCCGAGTCCTTGCCCTCAGGCAGGTAGAGTTCGAAGCTGTTCACCGGTACGTCGGGGATGGTGTTGAACGTCGAGCTCGTGACGCCATTCTTGGAGATGAACGTCGTCGCCGTCAGATCCACCCGCACCCCGTAGCCCTGCAGCACGACGACGAGATCGGGGAACGCCGCGCCGCCCCTTGAGACGAAGTACACCGGGCCCTCCAATGGGACCGGGAGCACCGGCGTTACGGTTTTCGCGATCCCGATCGCGGACGCCACGGGGCAGTTCGCGGGGTTCGCCGCGAACGTCGCTTCCGGGCAGGCCTTCTGCAGCGTCGTCAGCCGCGACGGCAGGCGCTTGGGGAGTTCGACCTTGACGTGCGCGATGTTCGACTGCGCGCCGTCGTTGGTCGGGAACACGAGTTTCGCGTCGAGGCTCGCACCGTTCGCCCTGGACGTTTTGCCGGACGTGGAGACCGTGAACTTCGGGCCGAAATGCAGCCCCGCGCACCCGGAGACCGCGAACGGCGAGGAGACGTTTGCCGACGCTCCCTGGACGCCCACGATCGTCGCGTCGATGTGCTGCTGGGCGCAGTTGGTCGGGTTGAAGATGAAGTTCGGCCGGTCGATCGTCACGTTCGCCGTGCGCAGCCGCAGCGGGATGCCGTCAAGGATCTGCGGGAACGGGTCGCTCGTGACCGTCAACGCCGACGTTTCCGGGTTGATCGTGATCTGCGAGCGAACCACCACGTTCCCCAGGTTGAACGGCCCAGCGACGGTCGGTACGACGATGCTGAGCCCGAACGGCGCGCCCTTGTACGGGCCGGTGAGATAGATCTTGCCCTGCGTGTAGAACGGGTGCCCGCCGGGCCCGGCCGCGACGGTCATTTTCCCGATCTGCGACGCTTCCGAGCACGTCCCCTGCGCCGCCTGCGGTTCCCCACACAATGGCACCCCCGTCAGCGTCCCCAGCAACCCCGGGGGGGTCCTGACGCTGATCTGCGAAAGATCCTGCTGGCGGTCTTCCCGCGCGAACGTCAACGTCAACGGGCTGAACTGACCCGCATTCGGGTTCGACGTACCCGCGCTGAACGACGGCGTCAACGGCGGACTGGACGGACACGCCCCACCATTGCCATCCGAGCTGACGTCAAACGACGAGGACGGTGTCGCATCCGGCGTGTACGGCGTGCTCCACGGCACCATGTCCGACGTGCCCGTGAACGTGCCGCACGCCTGCGGCGTCGCCAGTCCCGCGCGCAGCCCGCCCTTGAACTGCAGCTGCAGGTCGCTGATCGGGAACTGCGGGTTGTCCAGGAACTTCGAGGTCAGCTGGCCCGTCGTCGTGTTCGCGTCAACGGTGCCCTGCACCTTCTCCACGATCCCCGCACCCTCCACCTGAATCCACAGGCGGAACATGTTGCCATCCGTCGCGTCCTGGTTGCTGCACGGATCGCACCCCGGCTGCCCCAGGAACACATAGCCCGTCAACGGCGAAGGCAACAGCGGCGTGCTGACCGTCACCGTGCCCAGCACCGACGCGTTCGGGCACGAGCCCTCCACATTGGATGCCGGTTCGAACTGCGCTTCCGTGCACGCCTGCAGCCCATCGGCCGCCGACGGCGAGAGCGACATACCCGCCGGCAGCGTAACCGTCACGGCCTTGAACGGCGGCGTGGCGAGCCCGTGCGGGTTGGGGTTCTGTGGAATGCTGAGATCGACCGCCAGACCGGTCGGTTCGTCGGCCTGCTTCGTTTCCGGCTCGAGCGCCAGCGCCGGCTCAAAGTGCAGCTTTTCGCAGCCCGTCACCGGCGGCGAGGAGACCGTTTCCCGCTTCCACGCGGGGTCGCTTATGCCTTCCTGCGCTTCGTTGAAGTCGGGAGTGCCATCGGTAAAGTTCGGGGTACCGACGGTTCCGGTGCTCTCCGCCGTCCATTTCCCCGGGTCCTCGAAGGAATCGACGTGCAGTTCCGTCACCAACGGGCCGCCCGCACAGTCGCTGGAGTTCGTGAAGAACGCATTCGGGACCCCCGTCTCCCCCCCGATCTGTTCGTTGGGATCCCCGAAGAACCTCAGCTCAACCGCCATCAGGTGGAGAAAGTTCGAGTAGGGAATACCCGGCGTCGTCACCCGGATATGCGCTGCCGCGCCGTTGCCGACCACGGTCGGATAGATCCCAATCGGGACGCCGGCGCTGGTGAACGCGAACTCCGCCGGCTCGTCACGCTCGGGCGCCATGTTATAGATTTTGATCCCAGTCGTGAAGCCAGAGAAACCACCATGAATGCCCAGGTCCATCTGGGCCACCTGCGAGGACGGCGGACAGTCCGACGTGTCGGGCGCGTTGGAGTGCTGTTCATTCCCCGACTGAAGCTGGGGGAACTGGCACTGCGCGGCGGCTTGCGGGTTACCGACCACTCCCGGCGGCAGATCGACCACGATGTCCTTCCACGCCTGCACCGGGTTTTGCTGCTCTTCATGATACTGGGTAAGGTGGGGGACAGTGGTCATATCGAAGCTCGTGATTTGCCCAGTGGGGTGATCCGCGGCCTGCGTATCCGGTTCCCCGTCGAGACCGCTGAGGAAGTTGGTCAGGTCTCCTTCGGGCACCCCAAACGCAGGCTGAGTCGAGGCGTTGACCTCCGTCATCCGAGTCACCGACGCGACGGGCGCCCCCCCACCGAACACCGTCACCGTATTGGGGACCACGCTCCCCGCCGGAATGCTCGAGCTGACTTCCACAGGCAACCGGAGATTCGTTTCACCGACCTGCTGCATCGGACCCACCACCTCCTGGCTGATGCAGGTAACTACCCTTCCCGAGTCTGGCTCAGGGTCCAGCGCATTTTCTTCGCCACAGTGCCAATCTTCATTGAACGGCTGATCATAGGGCCTGAGCCCACCCGTCATGCCTGGGGGCAGAATATCGGTGACTTGGATCGTACTGCCATTCGTGGGAGCCCCGCCGACATTGCTGATAATCAACTTGTATACGTCCGGGCTTCCCCCCCTTCGTAGGGCACGAAGGCGTGCGGAGTCGCGAATGTCGTGATCTGCCACCTCGGAGTACCCAAAGCCAGCGCGGACGAGGCACCGGCGAGTACCGTCAAGGTGCTGATCGCGCCGACAGTCAGGACCTGCCTCAAACGAGTAGAAAGCCTCATGAGCCACCCCTCCGGCTGTTGCCGGCTCTCGTGTTCTTGGCCTTGGTCTTCCTCGCCCTGGGTTTCTTTACGCATTTGCCTTTTTGTCTCATGTGGCCTTTCTTGCACTCCTCGGGCTTTGACTTCGCTTTGGGTTTTGCCGAGGGTGGTTCAGTGTCCGTCAACGGTGGGTTGCCACCGGCCTGAAACTCACTGCCGGGAGACAGTAGGGTTGGCGCCGCGCTCAACTCCCCCTGGCAACCATCGCCCGAGCAGCTCGGCAGCAGCGAGACAGGCGGCGGGAAGCCACCATCTATACGTGCGTCATAGAGGTCGACCTCTGAATCCTGGTCCTGAGGCACAAGCTGGTCGGCCGTCGTAAAGAAGATGTTTTCGCCCGAAGACGACATCCCTTCGAGCTCGACCGCGGAGCCGTACAGCTGCGTGCTCGACGTGTCCAGCCCGTCAGAGATGAGATACACGTTGCCGTCGTGATACTCATAAACGTTGTTTGCCGGTACAATTTCCCCATTTGAGCCGGGCTCCTCGACTCCATTCAATGCTCTGGGCGTCAGCCCGTCGGCGCTCTGGAACGCGACGTACGCACCGTTGTCGGACACCACCGGCGGAGTCTGCGGGCGGTGATAATAGAACTGTTCAGGGAGTTCGGCGCCGAAGGTGTCGGTGTTGCCGTTGTCGTTGAAGCCGTTCTGGCCGATCGACACCCGGACCAGGCTTTCGGTCTGCGCGTCGTACTCGAAGACCTGCTGCGCGGTGCTCGTGTCGCCGGGCGTGAGATCGGCGTAGCTCGTAAACACGAGGAACCGGCCGTCGGGGGTCAGCGACGGGGTACCGGGGCTGACGGTCGCTATGAACGTGAGTCGTCCGCCGGGGAACTGCGCGTCGCGCTCCAACACATACAGGTTCTGTTCACCTTCCTTCGGGGTGTTGCCTTCCGCGTTCGCGCCTGTCATGGCGCCCGTGGCATCGAGGTAGACATACGCACCGTCTTCACCGGTTTCGTTGATGCCGACCACGCTCGATACGCCGGCGCTCACGGGCTCCACCACTTCACCCGTAGCGCTGGTCACATCGAAGCGGTAGAGCGCGCCGGCTTCGGTGTAAAAGACGTCGCTCCCATCCGGGCTCGCCGCCACGAAGTTCGCCGCCCCGGTCGAGATCGCGACCGTCCGTGCGCCCGCTTCACTGTTGTCGATCCGCGCAAAAAGCTTGCCCGAACATTCGAAGACCACCGTTGAGCCATCCGCCGAGATGCCATCGGCGCCGGCGGCGCACGGGCTGCCGCCTGGTTCCACACCGACGGGTATCGGCGGACCGCCCCTTCCAACCACGTACTCATATAGAGAGCCGTAGGCTTCATCGCCAGGCCACGAGACCGGGCTGTAAAACAAGATATGCGAGAGGTCTGCCGACGCAGCGGCGAAGCTACCACCGACCTGCTCAATGGATTCTACTTCAATGGTTTCGAAGCCGGGCGGCCCTTCCGTATCCTGTGGAGGCTCGAACGGCCCGATGTCACGCAGAACGCCATCCGCTTCGCGAAGCCAGAGGTCCTTGGCTCTCAGCGACTGCTCGGTCGCACGCGCCTCATAGAGGACCGCCCCGAGTTCCGGCGTCCTCTCGATGGGGACGCTTTCGGGGAACTGCGACGCCGGGAGATCGATGCTGGTCTCAGTCCAGCCGGATTCCGTCCGCGTCAGCTCGTAGCTGTTGTAGAAGAGGCCGCTTTGAGCGTCCCCAAAGTCGCCAAACGAGGCCACATCCACGTGTGAGCCATCGACTGACACCCCCGTCACTTCATCGCCAAGCGACGACCCTGTGGGTCGAAGCGAAACCTGACTGGCCTCCTTGAACGGCGGCGTGACGAGCTCATACGCGCGGCAGTCCGGGAGGTTGGCACCGGCACCCGTGCGGAATTCTTCGTTCGGGCACGTTCCAGCCAAAGCGGGCGCCACGGGCCCGAGCAGCGCGGCGGCCGACAGCGAGCACAGCGCCAGCACGAGCCCGGCCATAAGACGGTGCGATGACTTGATCATGCGGTCTCCTCTCGTGTGTCTACTCATCACGCGGCCACGCTCTCGCTGCCGGCGCTCACCCGCAGCCGCTGCGCGACCCGCCGGCCCTTCGGGGTCAGGCTCCACGCGTTCGGCTCACCTTTCGCGTGACCCTCACCCGTGTTCGCCAACAGCCCAAGACGCTCCAAGCGCGCCAACAGCTTCGAGACCTGCCCCGGGTCGTGGATCCCCGCGCGCTCCGCCACCTGGCGGTTGCTCGCGCCCAGAAGTTCCTCGACGCCTTCGAGGACCCGCGCGGTGCGATATGTCAGGCGCATCGAGAGACCCTCAAGCGGATCACCCACAGCGCGGCCGGGAGCGGCCTGTTCGTCCGGCGCGCTCACAGACCTCGCGGGCGCGCGGCGGGCCTGCTCACGACGCGCCGCCGCCGCACCCATATACGGCAGCACGATCATCCCCATCAACTCGCCCAATAGACCCGTGAGCGGTTTACGTTCACCGCGCAACAGCCGCGCGTACACGATCGTGAGCGCCGCGCCGACAACGCCCTCCGCGGTCAACGGGGTGCAGCCCCCGGCTCGCGCGCCCTCGTGGCGGCCCCCGTCGACGACCCTCGCCAGGCGCGCCATGAGCTCCTCGCGGCGATCCAATACCTCCATGCCGCCGCGCAACGTCTGGACCACGCATACGCGCGCCAAGGCGGGCTCTCGATCCAGGAACGAGAGGATCGCCCACAATCCCCCGCGGACCCGCTCGCGCCACGCGAGACCGTCGAGGTCCGCCGCGGCGATCTCATGCTCGATCAATGCGACGACGTCCTCCAGGACCGCGGCGAGGCACTCCTCGCGGTTCTTGAACAGCTCATAGAACGTACGGCGCGACACCCGCGCGCGACTCGTTATGTCCGCGACCGTGGTATCCGCATAGCCGAGCTCATCGACCGCAATAACCGCCGCCGCGAGCAACCGCGAGCGCTGGATCTCGACTATCTGCTCGTGCGATACACCCGCGGTCGGGGCGCGCGTCGCCACCGCACGCGCGGGCATCACGACATCCCCCCCGGGGCCAGGTGAGACCCTCCCCCGCGTGCGGGGAAGCCCGGGCGGCGCGTTTGCGCCGCTACCGGTCGGCTAGCTGCAGGCCGAGAAGCTGAAGAGAGAGAGAGAGAGAGAGATGCATCAGACCGCTGATGCATCTAGCAAGAACCCCATGCGGGGCTGCGCGCATATCCGGCACGTTATTCCCTCTCGAAACCACGCTAACACATCTCCCTCATGCGTTGTGACCCAGTCCCTCGTCCCAAACCCTTTTCCTGCAAGCGCTTTGGATGTCAACCCCAAGACGGGCTGACCCAAACCAGACCCTATGTTCGCCGGCGCTCCACTCTCTGTGGGCACCGTGCCGCACTATATAACCACACTTGTGACGCGATGTCAAGCCCCCTAATGCAGACCGGTCGCTGCACCAGCCCCGGGGACGCCACGCGAACGCCGCTGCGGCCGGAGGCCGCTATCAAGATTTTCTGTTCTCGCGCCTTACCCGGACCTCGCACGAGCCAACGCGCCGTGCCACCCCGCGAGCAGGCACGCCCGCTCGCCCTCGCCCATCTGCGGCTCGAAGCGCGCTCGCTCGCGCCAGCCGGTGCGCACGTCCGAGACGGTCCAGAGGCCCGCGCCCACACCCGCGAGGTAGGCCGCGCCGAGCGCGGTTGTCTCAGTTATCTCGGGGATCAGTACCGGAACGCCGAGGATGTCCGCCTGGAACTGCATCAGCCAACTGTTCGCGGTCGCGCCGCCGTCGGCGCGCAGCTCGCGCAGTGGCTCTCCCGCTCCCGCCTCCATCGCGCGGACCGCGTCGACCGTCTGGTAGGCGATCGCCTCCAGGGTCGCGCGCGCGAGGTGCGCGCGGGTGGAGCCGCGCGTCAGGCCCGTGATCGTCCCGCGCGCGTGGGGGTCCCAGTGGGGGGAGCCGAGACCCGTCAATGCGGGGACGAAGTAGACCTGATCGTTCGAGTCGAGCGAGGCCGCGAGCGCCTCGGTCTCGGACGCATCCGTGATGATCCCGAGGCCGTCGCGCAGCCACTGCACCGCCGCGCCGGTCACGAAGATCGACGCCTCGAGCGCGTAGGTGCGCGCCCCGCCGATCCCCCACGCGACGGTGCCCAGCAGCCCCGGCGCCGGGGCCGGCGCGACCCAGCCGGCATTCAGCAGTACGAACGAGCCCGTGCCGTACGTGTTCTTACCCATCCCCGGGTCGATACACGCCTGGCCGAAGAGCGCCGCCTGCTGGTCGCCAGCCACGCCCGCGACCGGAACCGCGTGGCCGTGCAACGCCTCGGGCCGCGTGACGCCCAGAACGCCCGCGCTCGCGCGCACCTCGGGCAGTGCGCGCGCGGGCACCCCAAAGAGCTCCAACAGCTCCGGGTCCCATCCCCCCGCCGCGATGTCATAGAGCATCGTCCGCGACGCGTTCGAGGGGTCGGTCACATATTCGCCGGTGAGCCTATATATAAGCCACGAATCGACCGTCCCAAACACCGCGCGGCCACCGTGCGCACGCGCGCGCAACCCCTCCACGTTCCCCAGCAGCCACTCGATCTTCGTGGCCGAGAAATATGGGTCGAGCACCAATCCCGTACGCGCGCGGATCAACCCCTCATGCCCCCCCTCGCGCAGCTCCTCACAGCGCGCGGCGGTGCGGCGATCCTGCCACACGATCGCCCGATGCAATGGCTCCCCCGTAGCCGGGTCCCACACACAGACCGTCTCGCGCTGATTGGTGATCCCCACCGCCATCAGCTCCCCATCGCGCACCACTGCGTCGTCCAGCGCCTCGCCCGCGACCGCGTATGTCACCTCCCAGATCTCCCCCAGATCGTGCTCCACCCACCCCGGCTGGGGGAAGTGCTGCGCGAACTCCCGATACGCGCGCCCGACGATCTCCATGCGCTCATCGAAGACGATGCACGTACTGCCCGTCGTACCCTGGTCGATCGCGAGGACCACAGGTGTGAGCGTACCTGTAGGGGTATTTTGGGATTGGGATTGCAGATGGTATGCTTACCGGGATGTCGCAGCAGATCGCGATTCGCCTCCACGACGAGGACCTGGCGGCGCTGGACGCCGCGGTGGCCGCCGGGCGCTACCCCAGCCGCGCCGCGGCGGTGCGCGCCGGCATCGGTGAGCTGGTACGCGAGCAGCGCAACCGCGAGATCGCCGAGGAGTACCGCCGCGCGTACAGCGAGCACCCGCAGGAGCCCTGGTTCGCCGAGGCCAGCGCCCAGCTCGCCGGTGAACGGCTGGCAGAGCGCTCCCCCTCGACGTGATCCACCGCGGAGACGTCTACGACGCCGACTTCCCGCTCGCGGGCGCGCACCCCGCGGTCGTCATCACCCGCGAGGAGGCGATACCCGTACTGAGCGCCGTCACAGTCGCGCTCGTCACCTCCACAGTGCGCGGCCACCCCGCGGAGGTCCCACTCGACGGGCCACACCTGGATCTGCACGAGCACTCGGTCCTCAACTGCGACGACCTCGCGACACTCCCCAAGCGCCTGCTCACCCACTACCGCGGCCACCTCTCCCCTGGGCAATTAGCCGCCCTCGATCGAGCCCTCGCAATCGCACTCGGTCTCGTCGGTGGTCTATGACCCGCTCTTCCTCCCCCTGCCCCCGGCCTTCCTCCTGCCGGCCCTCTTGCGCCTCCCTCCGCTCTTCTTCTTGCCGTGCTTCTTCTTGCCGGTCTTCTTCGTTTTCCCCGGTTTCGTCACGGGTTCCGAGCCGGTCGGGAACGTGAAGCTCGGGAGCGCGATCAGCGGCGGGGGGCTCGGGGCGATCACCGGGAACGCGATCGGGAGGGTGGTGAACGTCATGTCTTCGCCGTAGCTCGTGCCGCCCTGGTTGCTCACCACGAGGCGGTAGTGGTAGGTCGTGTCCGGTGAGATGCCGCGCAGGTTCAGCGCGATCGTCTGGATCCCGTACTCGGGGAGAACTGTGCCGTACGTCTGCGTGCCGTACGCGGTGGTCGTCCCGTATTCGAAGCCGTAGCTCGTTTCTTTGCCCTCTGGGTCGATCGTGCCCGAGATCGTCGCTTCGTCGACCGAGATCCCGCTGGCCGCGCCGGTGGTGGCCGTCGGCGATTGGCCGGCGCTGGCTGTGAACGTTTTGTCCTGGCCGTAGCTGGTGCCGTCTTCGTTCCAGGCGACGAGGCGGTAGTGGTAGCTCACACCCGGTACCAGCGGCACCAGGATCGCCGGGCCGCCACCGGACTCGTGCCCGAGCCGACGCTGACGCCGAGCCCTTCCGGCGCGGTGCTCTGCCCGTATTCGGTGGTCGGCCCGTATTCGTAGTAGTAGTAGGTTTCCACGCCCTCGGGGTCGACAGTCCCGGTGACATTCGCGCTTGACTGCCCAATTTCGGATACCGCGCCTGTGACAGCGAGCGGGCCGGGTGTCGTGAAGGACTGGATCTTGCCCGTGGTCGTCCCGCTCCCGTTCGTCGCCACGACGCGATAGTAGTAGGTCTTGGCGGACGTCAGGGCGTGGCCGGTGGGAACGAAGACTTCACGGTCGCCGAATTCCCTCGGAGGAATGGTGAAGCCGTTGACTTTCGTGATGGCGCCGTCGAGTGTTTCCCCGGTCGCTTCCGTGGAGTATTCAGCGAAGTATCTCGTTTCCTGGTTATTCGGGTTGACCTGCGCCGCAAACACAGCTTCGAACGATGCCAAGTTCGCCAAGTCTCGCTGCCTTCGACGATGGTCCGGCGGTGCGGGGAGACGTCGGAAGTCGTACGGGTGGCACGGTGGGTCCACTTCCGAGCCAAGGTCGTGTATTGGAACCAGGCGAGACCGGCACACGGCTGGCTGGGCTGCTGCTCGGTCACGGGCGTGGACACCTCCTTCTGCGCCCGACCCTGAGCCCAAATTGACGTTCGAGCGGTGACCGCTTTCGGCGGAGCATTGGAGGCCGACGCGATAGTCGAAGAGGTATTCCGTCTCGGCGGAGTTGAGACATACGTCAGCTTGCTGGCAAGATCGACCGCGGAAGCCGCGGTTACATATATCGTGCCCGCCGCGAGCTCTCCATTTTCGGGTACCGCCGCGACTATCCGGACGGCACTTACGACCGGTTCGTCATCTATCGCAGATACTATATAGATGGTCTTCGGAGATCGACAGCGGTAGTACCGGGTTCCAGACCACACGCCCGCACCTCGCGGAAGCCGGCGATAAGCTCGCTTCGCTAGAGGCGACTCGCGCCGTTGTAGTTGTCGAACGATACCATTGCGCGTGTCGGCGACCTTCAGACCTCTCCCTCGAGTATCCACCGCGAGACCAATCGGAGCAAAATTAGAGCCGCCCGGTGATCTGACCGAGGTACGCGCCAGTCGATCTCGCGAACTTGCGATCACGCTGTCGACCGGGGTCGGCCACGTATACGTCTGGTGAAGGGCTGGAACCTCGTTGTCGAATCGCGATCGCCAGAGGCTGAGCAAACGCTCCGATGCGGTTCGGCTGATGTCCAGCGATTTTTCCTTCACTTCGAACTCCGCTGCCTGGACTGCGGCTCCAAGTCGGTACGGGTCTCGCTGAGACCTCGATGCACGTTCGTTGCTCTTTCGATGTTGCATGCGAAACACCACCGCTTCCCGCGGGCGCTTTTGTTCAGCACGCCGTGGAGGTCGCCGCGTCGCCGTAATCCCTGTCGCCGCGGCCGTTTCCGGGGCTTCCGGGCGCCGCAAACGCCGACGCATCGCGAGCGCGAGGCCCCCGGTCAGCACCCCAAGTGACGCAGAGACAGCCGTGAGTAACCTATGAGCGCGCATCATCCCTTCCTCCCGCCGCCGTGACTGGACTTTCGTGCTCTGCTCGCCTTCTTCGCTCTCCTGCTGGACTTGGCCTTCCTGGCTTTCGGGCATCCGGTGACCGCGATCTTGGTGTTCTGTTTCAGCTGTGCGCCGTCCTGTGCGATGAACTGGGTCGGCATCGTGAGGGTCCCCCCGGTGCAGAGGTTCCCGTTCGCCGCGAAGGCGGAGTAGGGGCCCTGCGGCAGGTACAGTTCGAAGGTGTTCACGGGGACGTCGGGGACGGTGTCGAACGTCGAGCTCGTGACGCCCGCTTTGCTGATGAACGTCGTCGCGGTCAGATCGACCCTGACGCCGTAGCCCTGGAGCACGACGACGAGGTCGGGGAACGCCGCGCCGCCGCGGGAGACGAAGTAGACCGGGCCCTCCAGCGGTTCGGGGAGCACCGGCGTGGTCGTTTTCGCGATCCCGATCGCCGAGGCCGCGGGGCAGCTCGCGGGGTCCGCGTTGAACGTCGCTTCCGGGCAGGCCTTCTGCAGCGTCGTCAGCCGGGAGGGGAGGCGTTTGGGGAGTTCGACTTTGACGTGCGCGATGTTCGACTGCGCGCCGTCAGTGGTCGGGAACACGACTTTCGCGTCGAGGCTCGCACCCTCCGCCCGTGAGGTCTTGCCGGATGTCGAGACGGTGAACTTCGGGCCGAAGTGCAACCCGGCGCAGCCGGACACCGCGAACGGCGACGGAGACGTTCGTGCTCGCGCCCTGCACCCCGACGATCGTCGCATTGATGTGCTGCTGCGCGCAGCTCGTCGGGTTGAAGATGAAGTTCGGCCGGTCGATCGTGACGTTCGCGGTCCGCAGCCGCAGCGGTATCCCGTCGAGGATCGTCGGCAGCGGGTCGCTCGTGACCGACAACGCCGTCGTTTCCGGGTTAACCGTGATCTGCGAACGCACCACGACCGTCCCGAGGTTGAACGGGCCCGCTTCGGTCGGCACCACGATCGACAACCCGAACGGGGCACCCTTGTACGGGCCGGTCAGATAGATTTTGCCCTGCTCATAGAAGGGATGCCCGCCCGGGCCGGCCGCAACCGTCATTTTCCCGATCTGCGACGCTTCCGAGCACGTCCCCGCTGCGCCTGCGGTTCCTCGCACAACGGGACGCCTTTCAGGGTCCCCAGCAGCCCCGGCGGCGTCGTGACACTGATCTGCGAGAGGTCCTGCTGGCGGTCTTCCCGGGCGAACGTCAGCGTGAAGGGGCTGAACTGCCCCGCGTTCGGGTTCGACGTCCCCGCGCTGAAGGACGGTGTCAACGGCGGCGTCGCCGGGCACGCCCCGCCGTGACCGTCCCAGCTGATGCTGACCGACGCGGACGGCGTCGCATCCGGGGTGTACGGGGTGCTCCACGGCACCATGTCCGAGGTCGCGGTGAACGTCCCGCACGTCTGCGGCGTCGCCAGGCCGGCGCGCAGGCCGCCCTTGAACACCAGCTGCAGGTCGCTGACCGGGAACTGCGGGTTTTCCGGGAAGTGCGAGGTCAACTGGCCCGTCGTCGTGTTCGCATCGACGGTGCCCTCGACCTTCTGCACGATCCCCGAAACCCTCCACCTGGATCCAGCAGCGGATACATCTTCCCATCCGTAGCGTCCTCATTGGTGCACGGGTCGCATTCCGGCTGCCCTAGGAACACATAGCCCGTCAACGGCGCCGCCAGCAACGGTGTGACTGGCTGTCACCGTCCCCAGCACCGACGCGTTCGGGCACGAGCTCTCGGTGTTGGACTGCGGTTCGAACTGCGCTCGGCGTGCACGCCGCAGCCCATCGCCCGAGGACGGCGAGAGCGACACGCCCGGAGGGCAGCGTCACCGTCACCGACTTGAACGGCGGCGTCGCCAACCCATGCGGATCGGGGTTTTGCGGAACCTTCAGATCGACCGCCATACCCGACGGTTCGTCGCCTCGCGTCGTTTCCGGCTGCACCGCCAGCGATGGGGCGAAATGCAGCTTTTCGCAACCCGTCACCCCCGACGCCGCGATCGACATGCTCTTCCACGCCGGGTCGCCGAAATCCGGCGACGCCGTCGGTGAAGTTCGGCGCGCCCTTCACGCCAGGGCCGTCCGGCGTCCACGCCCCGGATCCTCATAGGAGTCGACGTGCAAGGTCGGTCACCAGCGGGCCCGCCCGCACAGTTACTGCATTCGTGAAGAACGCATTCGGAGAACCGGACTGCCCGGGATCTGTTCGTTCGGGTCGCCGAAGAAATTCACGCAATACCCTCGATGTTCGACAAAGCTCGAACGGGATCCCCGGCGTCGTCACCCGGATATGCGCCTCCGCGCCCTCCCCGACGATGATCGGATAAATGCTCAACGGGAACCCCGCATCGAACGCGAACTCCGCCGGCGCGTTACGCTCCGGAATCATGTTGTAAACCTTTACGCCGGTCCTCGGCGCTGGAAATACCGTAGACCGACTGATCCATCGTCCCGACCTGGGACGACGGCGGACAGGCCGAAAGGTGCGGTCGTCAATCGAAACCCCTGTGATTCTATGTGCTGAAGGGGCATTGTGGGGCGGCCTGCGGGTTGCCGGCTACCCCGGCGGGAGATCGACCACCACGTCCTTCCAACCCTGTACCGGATCCGGACCTATATTCCGGAATTCGTGGTCGGGGCCGTGGTCACGGCGAAACTGGTCGTCAGCCCATTGGGATGATCCCCGCCTGCGTATCCGGTTGGCCACCAAGGCTGGACAAACAGCTCGTCAAGCTCGCCACCCCGAACGCGCGGCGACCAGGGATTGACCTCCGTCATCTGCGTCGCCGTCGCAACGGCGCGCCACCGCCCGACACCGTCAGCCGCGTCGGGATCTCGCTGCCCACCGGGACGCTCGAGCCCACATCCTCGAACAGCCGAACCGCCCCCTCGCCGATCTGATGCATCGGACCGATCGCACCTCCGCTGCCACAGGTCAGACCACCGCAATTCCAGGCTTGAACTTCGTCCCGTGGATACTCCATTTCACCGTGACCCCTGGGGCGAGCGTCGCGCTGAGCGTGATGGGAGTGCCGTTGGAGGCGGCGCCGCCGACATTGCTGACGAACACAGCAAGCTTTTCTTCGCCTTCGTTGGGCGTGAACGACGTCGGGGTCGCGAAGGCGGTGATCTGCCATCGCGGAGCGCCATCCGCCAGCGCCGACGGGCACGCCCCAACCAGCACCACCAGCACGGTGAGGACTGGCGCCACAAAGCGTCGTACAAGCATATCCCTACCGCCCTCCCCGCGCCAGCTTAACGGCCCGCGTCGCCTTTTTCACAGCCGCACACCGGCCGTGCTCTCCCGCCCTGCCCGTCGGGCATCGCTTCGCTTTCGACTTCGCCTTCCGTTTCGCCTTGGCCTTCGACTTCGGCTGCGCCGCCGACACCGATTCCGACAGCGGCGGATTGCCGCCGGCCTGGAATTCGCTGCCGGGCGACAGCAGCACCGGCGCGCCGGTCAACGGCCCCTGACACGCATCCCCGCTGCACGTGGGCAACAACGAAGTCGGCGCCGGAAACCCACCATCGATACGCGCATCGTAAAGATCGATCTCCGTATCCACATCCTGCCCAACCAACTGATCCGCCGTCGTGAACAGGATGTCACCACCCGAGTGCGACATGCCTTCCACGCGGACCGTGGACGCAGCGCCCTCGAAATTCGACCTATCCTGCCCATCGGAGATCAAATAGACGTTGCCGTCGTGATACTCGTAGACGTTCTGCACTACGGTGACCTGACCTTCGATGTTCGTTCCCGTCACACCGTTCAACGCTCCCGGCGTCAACCCATCCGAGCTTTCGAACACAACGTATTCACCGTTGTCCGAAACCCCCACAGGCTGGACGCTCAACGGAATGTGCGGAGTCGGCGCCTGATCTTCAAACGGCAACGCGGCGGAGAAACTGTCCGTGTTGCCATCATCGTTGAACCCGCCCTGTCCGATCGAACACGCACCAATTCTCCTGTTTGTGCGTTGTACTCAAAGATCTGCCCTGCTGTGCTCGTATCGTCGGATGTCAGGTCGCTGCTGGTCGGGAACACGAAATACGCACCGTTCGGCGTGGTCGATGCATACCCTCCCCCTTTCATAGTCGCGATGAACGACACGTGCCCAGCCGGAAACTGGGCGTCTCGCTCGAACACGTAGAGATTTTCTCTTCCTTCAACAGGCACTTGTCCGTTCCTGTTCACGGTGCCACCGAGAACCCCTTCCGCGACGGAAGTTCGCATGCGACCCATCTTCCGAAACGACCACCCCATTGATGGTGCTTGCGCCGGTGGGCTGAAAGCCCAGCGGCCCACGCTCGACCCGCGCTTTATTGGAGCTCCAGCTCCCACCGGAGACCCGCAGGACCCGACCGTCGGGGTCGTCCGCGCTTGCCTGCGGAGCGCCGAAGTCGTACTCATACACATTTTCACTGCGATCGCCGCCGAGCAACGGCTGCGACGTCGCGAAGAAGACCTTCGACCCGTCGGCCGAGAGCGACTCGAACGTCGCTTCCCGCCGTTCCCCCACACTCGTGTCACATGCGGCGCAGTCGGCGGAGGAGGGCTCGGAGATCGGTACCGTCCGGGCATCCGCTTCACCATTGTCGATCCGCGCGAACAGCTGCCCCCCGCAGCTGAAGATCACGACAGACCCATCGGCCGAGATCCCGTCGAAGTTTTGGTAGTTGCTCGCACACGACAAGCCATCCGGTTCGATGCTCACCGGCACCGGCGGGCCGGCCGCACCCACCAGATACTCATACAACTCGCCACCGGCCGTACCATACGCATCATCCCCCGGCCACACGTCCGGGCTCGTGAACAGCACCCGCGAGAGAGCTCTCGACGCAGCCACGAAGTAGCCGCCGCCGACTTCCGTATGCAGATGGACGACCCCCTCCCCGCTGGGGACGTTCGACGGCCCTTCCGTGTCTGCGGGCGGCTCGAACGGTCCGATGTCACGCAACGCCCCATCCGCTTCGCGCAGCCAGAAGTCCTCGGCCTTGTACGACTGGTCGGTCCGGCGCGCTTCATACAGCGTCGCTTCCATTTCCGGCGTCGTGGAGAGCGGGTTCTGTTCGGCGAATTCCGACTCCGGCAGATCGATGTTGCGCTCACTCCAACCCGATTCGCTACGCGTCATCTGATAATCGTCGTACAGCAACCCGTTCTGGGCGTCTCCGAAGTTGCCGAGCGAGGCGACGTCGATATTCGAGCCATCGGCCGATACCCCCGCCAGACCTGTCCGCCCCCAGCGGGGCGCCGTCCCTGATCCCGGCCGTGTCGCCCTCCTTGAACGGCGGCGTGACCAGCTCGTAGGCGCGGCAGTCCGGCAGGGTCGCCGAGTGATCTTCCGCGCGCAACTGTTCGTTAGGGCACGTTTCCGCCAGAGCAGGCGCGGCCATCGTGAGCAGCGCGGCACCCACCATCGAGCACAGCGCGAGCGCGAGCCCGGCCAAAAGACGGGACGATGACTTGATCATTACGGTCTCCTCTCGTGTGTGTCTCATCACGCGGCCACCCTCTCACCGGGGGCATGGATGCGGATGCTCTGTGCGACCAGCCGACCCTTCGGGGTGAGCTCCCACGCGTTCGGCTCACCTTTCGCGTGCCCCTCACCCGTGTTCGCGAGCAGCCCGAGGCGCTCAAGACGCGCCAACAGCTTCGATACCTGCCCCGGGTCGTGGACCCCCGCGCGTTCCGCGACCTCACGGTTGCTCCCCCCCGGACACTCCGCGACACCCTCCAGGACCCGCGCGGTGCGATACGTCAAACGCATCGAGACGCCCTGCAGCGGATCGCCAACAGCCCCCCCGGCCACAGCCGGCCCAACCGCAGCGCGCGAGGAGCTCGCGGGCACCGGCCGCGCCTGCTCACGACGCGCCGCCGCCGCACCCATATAGGGCAGCACGATCATCCCCATCAACTCACCCAACAAACCCGTCAGCGGCCCACGCTCACCCCGCAACAAACGCGCGTACACGATCGCGAACGCCGCACCGACAACACCCTCCGCCGTCAACGGGGTGCAACCCACGGCCCGCGCGCCCTCCAAGCGACCCTCATCCACCACGGCCGCGAGGCCCGCGAGGATCTCCTCGCGCCGCTCAAGCAACCGCGGGCCGCCACGCAACGCCTGCACCACACACACCCGCGCGAGCGCCGGCTCACGATCCAGGAACGACAGAATCACCCACAGCCCCCCACGCACCCGCTCACGCCACGCAAGCCCATCGAGGCCCGCCGCGGCGATCTCACCCTCGATCAACGCGAGGACATCCTCCAGCACCGCGGCGAGGCACTCCTCACGGTTCGCGAATAGCTCATAGAACGTGCGGCGCGAAACACGCGCGCGGCTCGTCACATCCGAGACCGTCGTATCCGCATAGCCGAGCTCATCGACCGCGACGACCGCCGCCGCCAACAACCGCGAACGCTGAATCTCGACGATCTGCTCACGCGGGACACTCCCGCCCACGGGAGGCTCCACCACTGCGGCGCGGGACCGCCGCACACCCCTACGCGCGTCTGACGCCTGGCCACCGCGACGGGACACCACGCGCGCAGGCATCAGAACACCCTCCCCGAGGCCAGGTGAGACCCTCCCCCGCGTGCGGGGGAACCCGGGCGACGCGTTTGCGCCGCTACCGGTCGGCTAGCTGCAGGCCGAGAAGCCGAAGAGAGAGAGAGAGAGAGAGAGATGCATCAGACCGCTGATGCATCTAGCAAGAACCCCATGCGGGGCCACGCACATATCCGGCACGTTATTCCCTCTCGAAACCACGCTAAATCGTCTCCCTCATGCGTCGTGACCCAGTCCCTCGTCCCAAACCCTTTTCCTGCAAGCGCTTTGGATGTCAACCACAAGACGGGCTGACCCAAACCAGACCCTATGTATGCCCGGCTCCACCGATGGGGTGGACACCGCGACAGACGCTATATAACCACACCTGCAACACGTTGTCAAGCCCCCCCACGCGAACAGGTCGCGGGCGCGGCGGTCTGCCACTTGTGGACGCGTCAACCCTGTTCGGGCAGTGCGAGTGGCTCGAGCTTCTCCTCTCTGGCCACCGCGAGCACGTGAGCGTCCGCCGTGGCGAGACGGTCGCCCGGCTTGGCCGAGGCGATCAGCACGGTGTCGGCGAGCGAGAGCGGCCGGGAAGAGCGGTGGTAGTGGTTGGCGCGAATCATGGCGGCCCGCTGCGCGATCTCGATGTCGAGCGCGATCGCGGTGAGCGGCCCCTCCAGGAGCGGCTCGAGGATCTCCATCGCACGCTCGATCGGCAGGCGATAGAGCCGCTGTGAGACATCGAGCGTCTCGGCCAGGTTCGCGGTCGCCACGGCCGCGTCTCCCTCGCGCAGGATCGCGCGGACCTGTGGCGTGGCCGGCCCCCCGACCATGAACGCGATGAGCGCGTACGCGTCGAGCAGGGTCACGGGTCGCGGCGCCGGGCCTCGGCGATCCGCTCATCCTCGCGCGCGGCGCGGCGGAGCCGCTCGAGGTCGAGTCCGCCCAGCTCCCCGGCGAGTGCGCCTTCGGCCGCGGCGATCGGATCGTCCGGCGCGGGCTCGAGCACGATCCGATGCCCCTCGTCCTGGAGCGCGACCGTCGAAGTCCCCCACCGATGCCTGATCGGAGCCGGGATCGAGATCTGGCCCCCCTTCGAGATCCTCACACGAGTCTTCATGCGCATGAATCCTATCATGATAGCCGCCTGCGCCTTTGAGACGCGAAGCGCTCTTGGGACGCCGACTTCCGCTCGCGGGCGCACACCCCGCGGTCGTCATCACCCGTGAGGAGGCGCGGCCACCTCTCCCCAGCGCTACGCAAACGGGTCACGCACGCGGATGCCGTCGAAGCGGCGGAAGTCGCGGTCGTGGGTGATGATCGTGCGGACGCCGTAGCGACGCATGAGCGCGACGATGTGGGCGTCGGTCACGAGATCGCCTCGCGCCCGCTGCTCTTCGGCGATCTCGCTGAAGGCGCTCCAGAACAGATCGTCCTCGCCGGGTGCATAGATGTGATCGCGGCTCAGCAGGGAGCCGACCATCGCCAACGCCTCCGCGGGCGAGAGCGGGTTGGGAAAAACGCTCTCCCGCGTGGAGATCCGCAGAAAGGCCATCGCCACAGGCCAGAACAGATAGACGACCTCGGGCCCCTCGGCCAGCTCGCGGAGCACCTCCTGGGCCCGCTCGTTGCGCTCGTCGTCGGCGTTCGACGCGTAGAGCAGGACGTTCGCGTCGAGCGCCAGGCTCACCGCTCGAGCCCGCGCAAATACTCCCCGTCGAGCAGCCGACCCAACGCCTCCCTGTCATCGAGGTCGACCCTGGGCCTGCCCATATGCCGGCTCGGCCAGCGCAACGGCTCCTGCTCCCGAGGCGCCCGCTCGCGCAGGCCCGCGGCGAGCACCTCGGAGGCCACCCGCCCCATACTCTTGCGCTCGCGCACCCCCCGCCGGCGCAGCTCGCGCAACACCGAAGCGTCGAGATCTAGCGTCGTGCGCGGCATGATGCTTGATGCTAGCACGCTCGGCATCAGATGCGTATTCCAAAACGGCTAGGTGGCGATCTCTTCTCGACATCGCGAAGCGCGTCCGCGAGGCCGTCAAGAAGTGCGATCACGACCTGAGCGCGCCGGACACCGGGGAGCGCCGCAAGCGAGACGACCGATGAGCACAAGCGCCAAATCTCCGATCCACAGCTTCACGCTCTTCTTCAGCGGCGTCGACGTGCTGGACGACGAGCAGTTCGACGCACTGTACGAGGCCGGCTGCGACGACGCCCTGTTCGGCGTGCGCGACGGTGCTCACTACGGAGCGTTCGACCGCGAAGCCAAGAGCTTCAGCGAGGCGCTGGCCGGCGCGATCCGCGACGTGACCTCAGCCGTAGCGGGCCTGCGGGTCGTGCGGATCGAGCCCGACGAGCTCGTCACGCTGGCCGCCATCGCCAAGCGCAGCGGGCGCTCACGCGAGTACATCCGACTGCTCTCAAACCAACAGCGCGGCCCCGGGGGCTTCCCCGCCCCGGTCGCACACCCGGACGACAGGACCCGCCTCTGGCACTGGCCCGACGTCGCCCACTGGCTGACCGAGCACCGCAGAGCCAAGCTGACGCTCGACGCCCAGGCCGCGAACCTCGTCGCCGCGATGAACGCGGCATTCGACCTACGCGAGCACGCCGCTCACCTCCACAGCAAGAGCGACCTCGCCCTCGTGGCACAGGCACTCGACACGAACGACATCCTCGTGCGCCGCAACTGGCTACCACCGAGTGCTACCACCGCCGCCTGAGAGGACGTTCGCTCCGGCCCTCCCTCAACCCCGCCGCGCGCTCTTCTTCCCCCTGCCCCCGGCCTTCCTCCTCCTGGCCTTCTTGCGCTTCCTGCCGGTCTTCTTTTTCTTGCCGTGCGTCTTCTTGCCGTGCTGCTTCGTTTTCCCCGGGCTGGTCGTGGGTTCTTCGGTCCCGGTGGGGAACGTGATTTTGGGGAGCGCGATCAGCGGCGGGGGGGTCGGCGCGATCACCGGGAACGCGATCGGGAGCGTCGTGAACGTCATGTCTTCGCCGTAGGCGGTGCCGCCCGCGTTGCTCACGACGAGCCGGTAGTGGTAGGTGGTGTCCGGGTCGATGCCGTGCAGGTTCAGCGTGACGGTCTGCGCACCCAGTTCGGGGAGAACCGTCCCGAACGTCTGTGTGCCGTATTCGGTGCTCGACCCGTATTCGAAGCGGTAGCCGGTTTCTTTGCCCTCGGGGTTGATCGTGCCCGAGATCGTCGCTTCGTCCACGGAGACCCCGCTCGCGGCGGCGGTGCTCACCGACGGCGACTCCCCGGCGACAGCCGTGAACGTCGCGTCCTGCCCATAGCTGGTGCCGAGTTCGTTCCACGCGACCAACCGATAGTGGTAGGTCACACCCGGCACCAGCGGGACCAGCGTCGCCGGGGCCGCCACGGTGCTCGTGCCCGAGCCGACGCTGACACCGGGCCCTTCCGGCGCGGTGCTCTGCCCGTATTCGGTGCTCGTCCCGTACTGGTAGTAGTAGAAGGTTTCCACGCCGTTCGGGTTGACCGTCCCGGTCACGTTCGCGCTCGACTGCCCGATTTCGGACACTGCGCCCGTGCTCGCTTCCGGGGCTTCCGGGGCCACCGCGAACGCCGGTGCGCCAGCGAGCGCGAGTCCTCCGGTGAGCACGCCGAGCGTCACCAGAGCGGCCGTGAGCTGCCTGTGAGCGCGCATCATCCTCTCCTCCCGCCGCCGTGACTGGACTTTCGGGCTCCACTCGACTTCTTCGCCTTCTTCCTGGTCGCCTTCTTGGTGGTCGCCTTCTTCGCCTTCGGGCACCCCGTGACCGCGATCTTCGTGTCCTGTTGCAGGCGTGCGCCGTCCTGCGCGATGAACTGGGTCGGCATCGCGAGGCTTCCCCCCGTGCAGAGGTTCCCGTTCGCGGCCAACGCGGAGTACGGGCCCTGCGGGAGGTACAGTTCGAAGCTGTTCACCGGCACGTCGGGGATGCTGTCGAACGTCGTGCTCGTGACGCCCGCCTTGCTGATGAACGTCGTCGCGGTCAGGTCGACGCGCACCCCGTAGCCCTGGAGGACGACGACGAGGTCGGGGAACGCCGCGCCGCCCCTTGAGACGAAGTACACCGGGCCCTCCAACGGGACCGGCAGCACCGGCGTGATCGTTTTCGCGATCCCGATCGCTGATGCCGCGGGGCAACTCGCGGGGTCCGCGTTGAACGTCGCTTCCGGACACGCCTTCTGCAACGTCGTCAACCGGGACGGCAGGCGCTTGGGGAGTTCGACCTTGACGTGCGCGATGTCCGACTGCGCGCCGTCGGAGGTCGGGAACACCAGTTTCGCGTCGAGGCTCGCCCCCGCCGCCCGCGAGGTATGCGCCGTCGTGGAGACCGTGAACGTCGGACCGAAGTGCAACCCCGCGCAGCCAGCGACCGCGAACGGCGAGGACACGTTCGCCGACGCGCCCTGCACCCCGACGATCGTCGCGTCGATGCGCAACGGCGCGCAATTCGTCGGGTTGAAGATGAAGTCCGGCCGGTCGATCGTCACATTCGCCGTACGCAAACGCAGCGGGATCCCATCGAGGATCTGCGGGAACGGATCGGACGTGACCGTCAACGCCGCCGTTTCCGGGTTGACCGTGACCTGCGAGCGAACCACGACGTTCCCCAGGTTGAACGGGCCCGCCTGCGTCGGCACGACGATGCTCAACCCGAACGGTGCGCCCTTATACGGGCCGGTCAGATAGATTTTGCCCTGCGTGTAGAACGGGTGCCCACCCGGGCCGGCCGCGACCGTCATCTTCCCGATCCGCGACGCTTCCGAGCAGGTCCCTTCCTGCGCCTGCGGTTCCCCGCACAACGGGACCCCGGTCAGCGTCCCCAACAACCCCGGGGGCGTACTGACGCTGATCTGCGAGAGATCCTGCTGGCGGTCTTCCCGGGCGAACGTCAACGTGAAGGGGCTGAACTGCCCCGCGTTCGCGTTCGAGGTCCCCGCGCTGAACGACGGCGTCAACGGCGAGATCGCGGGGCACGCTTCGCCCTGTCCGTTCCAGCTGATGTTCAACGACGCGGACGGCGTCGCGTCGGGCGTGTACGGCGTGCTCCACGGCACCATGTCCGACGTCGCGGTGAACTTCCCGCAGCTCTGCGGCGTCGCCAACCCGGCACGCAGGCCGCCCTTGAACACGAGCTGCAGGTCGCTCACCGGGAACTGCGGGTTTTCCGGGAAGCTCGCGGTCAACTGGCCCGTCGTCGTGTTCGCATCGACGGTGCCCTGCACCTTCTGCACGACCCCCGACCCCTCCACCTGGATCAGCAGCCGGAACATCTTGCCATCCGTCGCGTCCTGGTCGGTACACGGGTCACATTCCGGCTGCCCGAGGAACACATACCCCGTCAACGGCGCCGCCAACAGCGGCGTGCTCGCCGTCACCGTCCCCAGCACCGACGCGTTCGGACACGAGCTCTCTTTGTTGGACAGCGGTTCGAACTGCGCTTCGCTGCACGCCTGCAACCCATCACCGGAGCCCGGTGAGAGCGACACCCCGGAGGGCAACGTCACCGTCACGGACTTGAACGGCGGCGTCTCGAGCCCATGCGGGTCCGGGTTCTGCGGCACCTTCAGTTCGACCGCCATACCCGACGGTTCGTCCGCCTCCGTCGTTTCCGGCTGCACCGCCATCGACGGATCGAAGTGCAGCTTTTCGCAGCCCGTCACCGGCGGCGAACTGTAGGACTTGCTCTTCCACGCCGGGTCGCTGAAGTCCGGAGGACCCGCATTGAAGTCGGTGCTGCCTTCGCTGCCATAGCTCCCCGGGTCTTCATAGGAATCGACGTGCAGTCCCGTGACCAGCGGCCCACCCTCACAGTCGGTGGAGTTCGTGAAGAACGCGTTCGGGGACTGCGGACTGCCATCCGCCGCGGCGGGGTCCCCGAAGAACTTCGTGTAGATCGACGTCGGATTGATATACACCGAGTCGGGAATACCCGGCGTGGTCACCCGGATATGCGCAGTCGCGCCCTCACCGACCACCGTCGGGTAAATACCAATCGGGAATTCCAGGTAGCTGAACGCGAACTCCGCCGGCGCATCGCTCTCGGGAACCATGTTGTAGACGGGTAGCCGATCCGATCCCAGTTCGCCGCTTCCGTACTGCTCAAATATGCTGAAGCCCAGCGTCCCGACCTGGGAGGCCGCCGGACATCCGCCCACAATCTTGGACAGCAGACACTGCGCGGCAACCTGCGGGTTGCCGACCACACCCGGCGGAAGATCGATGACGACATCCTTCCAACGCTGCACCGCTTCGACATCTTTACTCACATTGTTGTTGTTTAGCGCATCAAAAGTATTGTTCACGTCGAAGCTGGTCGTGAGCCCGTTGGGGTGATCCCCGGCCTGGGTGTCCGGCTCCCCGTTGAGATCGGTGAGGAAGCTGGTCAGATCCGTCACCCCGAACGACAGAGGAACCGATGGTTCGACTTCTGTCACCTGAGTCGCCGACGCGACAGGAGCCCCCCCACCCGACACCGTAACCCTGTTGGTCACCTCGCTACCTGGCACAATCGAACCGAATTCCACTCTCAATACGAGCGGCGGAAGCTGCCCCATCGGACCGACCACCTCCGAAGCGGAACTGGTACAGGTGACGACATCTCCCCCCGGTTCCCAGCCGCCGGGGTAGGGACAGTACCATCCAGGCAGTTCCGGTTCTCCTTCCGTCCCTATCTCCTGCCTGCTTGATATACCTCTTATTGCCACGCCTGGGGGTAGCTTATCGGTGAGGGTGATCCGGCTGCCGTTCGTGGGCACCCCGCCGACATTGCTGACAATCAGCACATACTGGTTCGAGCGTTCTTGGTATGCCGCTTCGCTCAGTGAGAAGGCGGTCGGGTTCGCAAATGTCACGATCTGCCATCCCGGAGTTCCCAAGGCCAGCGCGGAGGACACAAATACTCCCGATAACGCGACGATCGCAAGGGCAGCGAGGAGGGCGGGCGTGGATCGCTTGAGCATGTTACTTCCTCCCCCTAGCTGACCTCTTGGCTTTGGCCTTGGGTCTCTTGACGCATTTGGTCTGCTTTTTCACGAAGCCCCTCCTGCACCCCTTGGGCTTGGCCTTCGGTATAGGCTTCGCCGCGAGCGTCGGTTCCGCCAGCGGTGGATTTCCACCGGCCTGGAATTCACTGCCGGGCGAGAGCAGTACAGGCGCGGGGCTCAACGGCCCCTGGCAAGCATCGCCCGTGCAGGACGGCAGCAGCGAGACCGGCGCCGGGAAGCCGCCATCGATACGAGCGTCATACAGGTCCTCCTGGGTATCCAGATCCTGAGGCACAAGCCGATCGGCCGTTTCGAAGAAGATGTCCTGGCCGGAAGGCGAGAGCCCCCTGACCCTTACCACAGAGGTGTTGTCCTGCCCATCGGAGATCAGATACACGTTGCCGTCGTGATACTCATAGACATTGTTCGCCTCTCCGTTCAGGGCCCCGGGCGTCAGGCCGTCTATGCTCTGAAACACCACGTATGCGCCGTCGTCGGACACCGCCAGCGGCATGTGAAGCCCTTCAGGAGGGATCCCGGCGTTGAAGGTATCGGTGTTGCCGTTGTCGTTGAACCCGTTCTGTCCGATCGAGACCCGCACCAGATCACTCGTCTGCGCGTCGTACTCGAAGACCTGCTCCGCGGTACTCGTGTCGCCAGGCGTGAGATCGGCGCTGCTCAGGAAGACCAGGAACTGGCCATCGGGCGTCACCGTCGGCTTCGTTTCCGTCACAACGTTGAAGCCACTCTGAAATTCGCTTGCGTCGGAGGACGGGAGGGTCGCTATGAACGAGGTCGTTCCGGTTTCGGTATCGAACACATAGAGGTTCGATTCGCCTTCCCTCGGTAGTTCTCCCCGATTGTTGCTCGCGCCCCGCAGAGCGCCCAGCGCGATGAAGTACACGTGCGAACCATCTCCGGAAACTTTAATCTCATCGCCCTGAACCTGAGCCCCCCCAGGCCCCCAATCGCCACCGGAGACCCGGACCATCCTGCCGTCCGGGTCCCCCGGGCCGGCAGCCGCGGCATCGAAGTCGTACTCGTAGACGTTCTCACTCCTATCGTCGCCCAGCAGAGGCCGTTCAGTCACGAAGAAGACCTTCGACCCATCCGCAGAGGCCCCGCTGAAGCTCGCTTCGGTGCGCACGCCCGGGCTCGTGTCGCACGCCGAGCAATCCGCCGCGGACGGCTCGGAGATCGCGACCGTCCGAGACTCATCGACCCGAGCAAACATCTCACCCGAACACTGAAAGAACACCGTCGAGCCATCCGCCGAGACACCACTTTTTTCCAGATAGCCGTTGAAGTTGGCGCCGCACGGTTCGCCATCGGGTTCTACGCTGATGAGCGCCGGCGGGCCGCTCTGCCCCACGGTGTACTCATAGAGAGTGCCACCGCCATCTCCCGGCCAAGAAGCAGGGGAGACGAACACCACATGCGAAAGATCTTCCGACGCGCCTAGGAACTCACCGCGTTCGGGGATACTGACCTCTCCGAACCCCGGTCCAGGCGGCCCGGCCGTGTCCGCTGGCGGCTCGAACGGCCCGAGGTCACGCAGGACACCATCGGCTTCGCGCAGCCAGAAGTCCTTGGCATAGATCGACTGTTCGTTCGCGCGCGCTTCAGAGAGAACCGCCCCGAGTTCCGGCGTCGTATCGATAGGCTCGCTGGCACGAAACTGCGTTGCCGGGAGTTCGATGGTCTGCTCCGTCCAACCGGACTCGATCCGCGTCAACTCATAGCTGTTGCCTTCAAGGCCTCCCTGACTATCGCCCAAGTTCCCGATCGAGGTCACATCCACATGCGACCCGTCGACCGACATCCCCGCGAAACCTTCCGAACCAACATACCCCCCCGAAAGTGCAGTTATCGCGGCCTCCTTGAACGGCGGCGTGACAAGCTCATACGCACGACATTCCGGAAGCTTCGCGGAGGCGCCGACACGGAATTCTTCGTTCGGGCACGTTTCAGCCAGCGCCACCGGAGGGAGAACCGCAAGAGCGCCCGTCAACGCGCACAGCGACACCAGGCCAGCCACAGTTGATCTAAGGACGCTCATCGACGCATCTCCTCCTCGAACTTGGAGGGGAGAACCCCTCGGGTAGCACGACACATAAGAGAGCCCGCGAGAACACGGACGACACAGCGACCCCACGGCAACGGAGAAACGACCCCGCCCGCTGCGTCTGGACGACAGGGCATCACGCGGCCACCCTCTCACCGGGGGCATGGATACGGATGCTCTGCGCGACCCGCCGACCCTTCGGGGTAAGCTCCCACGCGTTCGGCTCACCTTTCGCGTGCCCCTCACCCGTGTTCGCCAGCAGCCCAAGGCGCTCAAGACGCGCCAACAACTTCGATACCTGCCCCGGATCGTGAACCCCCGCGCGCTCCGCGACCTCACGGTTGCTCGCACCCGGGCACTCCGCGACACCCTCCAGGACCCGCGCAGTGCGATACGTCAAACGCATCGAGACACCCTGCAACGGATCACCCACAGCCCCCCCGGCCACAGCCCGCGCGGGGGCACCCGCCACAACCGCAGGCACCCGCCGGGTCAGCTCCCTGCGCGCCGCCGCCGCGCCACGGTAGGGCAGCACGATCATCCCCATCAACTCACCCAACAAGCCCGTCAGCGGCCCACGCTCACCCCGCAGCAACCGCGCATAGACGATCGCGAACGCCGCGCCTACGACACCCTCCGCCGTCAACGGGGTGCAGCCCCCGGCCCGAGCACCCTCGAAGCGACCCTCATCAACGACCGCCGCGAGGCCCGCGAGGATCTCCTCGCGCCGCTCGAGCAACTGCGGGCCGCCGCGCAACGCCTGCACAACACACACCCGCGCCAAAGCCGGCTCGCGATCCAAGAACGACAGGATCACCCACAAACCCCCACGCACCCGCTCACGCCACGCAAGACCATCGAGGCCCGCCGCCGCTATCTCACCCTCGATCAACGCAAGGACATCCTCCAGCACCGCGGCGAGGCACTCCTCACGGTTCGCGAATAGCTCATAGAACGTGCGGCGCGAAACACGCGCGCGGCTCGTCACATCCGAGACCGTCGTATCCGCATAGCCGAGCTCATCGACCGCGACGACCGCCGCCGCCAACAACCGCGAACGCTGAATCTCGATGATCTGCTCGCGCGGGACACTCCCGCCCACGGGAGGCTCCACCACTGCGGCGCGGGACCGCCGCACACCCCTACGCGCGTCTGACGCCTGGCCACCGCGACGGGACACCACGCGCGCGGGCATCAGAACACCCTCCCCGGGGCCGCGTGAGACCCTCCCCCGCGTGCGGGGGAACCCGGACGGCGCGTTTGCGCCGCTACCGGTCGGCTAGCTGCAGGCCGAGAAGCCGAAGAGAGAGAGAGAGAGAGAGAGATGCATCAGACCGCTGATGCATCTAGCAAGAACCCCATGCGGGGCCCCACGCATATCCGGCACGTTATTCCCTCTCGAAACCACGCTAAATCGTCTCCCTCATGCGTCGTGACCCAGTCCCTCGTCCCAAACCCTTTTCCTGCAAGCGCTTTGGATGTCAACCACAAGACGGGCTGACCCAAACCAGACCCTATGTATGCCCGGCTCCACCGAGAGTGGACACCGCGACAGACGCTATATAACCACACCTGCAACACGTTGTCAAGCCCCCCTACCGCGGACCGGCCGCTGCACCCGCCCCGGGGACGCCATACGAACGCCGCTGCGGCCGGAGGCCGCCATTAAATAGTGCTGTCCGGGCAGCGCGAGCGGCCGGACCTCGGCGACGATGCCCCTCGTCCTGGAGCGGGCCTCGCTAGAATCGGCGGTGTGTCAACGCTGGCCTCGCCGCCCGACCTGCACCGCCTCTCGATCGAGGAATACCATCGCCTGGTGCAGTGCGGAGGGTTCGACGAGGACGCGCGCGTCGAGCTCATCGAGGGCCTCATCCTCGATATGAGCCCCAAAACTCCCCCACACGAGAATGCCATACGTTGGCTGATGGAGTGGGTCACGGACCACGTGGATCGCTCGCGCCATCAGCTCATGGTCTGCGGAGCGCTGACGATCGGCTCCTCCGAGCCCGAGCCCGACCTCGCGATCATCGAACGGTCCGAGCCACGGCGCGAGCACCCAGCGGAAGCGCTGCTCGTGATCGAGGTCGCCCTCTCCTCCGCGGACCGCGACCTGCACGTGAAGCCCGCCCTGTACGCGCGCGCGGTCGAGGAGTACTGGGTGGTCGATCTCCAGGCGCGGCGCGTGGTCGTCCATCGCGACCGGGCGGACGGCGCCTACCGCGAGATCGGCACGGTCATGGCGGGAGACGACGTGAGCGCCCGCTCGGTGAACATGGGCCAACTGCCCACCGGCGACCTCTTCGCCGCAGCATTCGCCGAGGACCGCGGGCAGCCGGCCTGACCGCACCTTGCCGATTCGTGGGCTCCCCGCGCTACACGAACGGGTCGCGCACGCGGATGCCGTCGAAGCGGGGGAAGCCGCGGTCGTGGGCGATGATCGTGCGGACGCCGTGGCGACTGCGGACAGCGGCCGGAACCGAGACCTGGCCGCCCGCCGTTATCACAAGGCGTCTTGTCATGACCATGACAGCCCCACTCTCGCCATCGCCCGCGGGCGATGGCGGGCGGGCGCTGCGCGTTCCCCCCACCCCCCGATCGGCTTCTGTAGTACGCTAAACTACAATCACTTACATGAGCAGCGATCCAGCACAGAAGCCGTTCTCGATCCGCATGAGCGCACGGACGCTCGCCCGTCTCGACCTCGGCGCACGACGCCGCGGCGAGGCCAAGGCGCGGACGGCCGAGCGGCTCATCGACGAGGGCCTACGCATGGAGGACCACCCCGGCATCGTGTTCAGAGACGGCCCCGTCGGACGCCGGGCGGCGCTCGCCGGCGGACCGGACATCTGGGAGGTCATCGAGACGCTCAAGGGCACCGGACTCGCGGGCGAGCAGGCGCTCGCTGCCACGGCCGAGTGGGGCGCCCTCACACACGCGCAGGTCCGCACCGCCGTGCGCTACTACGGCGACTTCCGTGAGGAGGTGGACGAGCGGATCGCCCACAACCGCCAGGAGGCCGACCGTCAGCAGGCGGCATGGGAGCGAGCGCAGGCGGCGCTCGCTTGAAGCTCCTCCTCGACGAGATGTACCCACCTGCGATCGCGGAGCAACTGCGCCGCCGCGGCCACGATGTGGACGCAGTGGCCGCGCGAGAGGAGCTCCGCATGCTCGCGGACCCGGACATCTTCGCGACCGCGCAGCGAGAGCAGCGTGCCGTCGTCACCGAGAACGTCGACGACTTCAGCGTGATCGCCAACAGCCACGACCAGCGCGGCGACGCGCACCACGGCCTCGTCCTCGTCAACCCCGGCCGTCACCCGCGCGGCAACCCGCGAACGATCGGACGCATGGTCACCGCCCTCGACCGGCTTCTGGGGGAACACCCCGACACGACCCCTACGAGCCTACGCCACTGGCTTTGAGGTGCCGAGGCGCTCTGCATCTACTTCCTCTTCTTGCGCGTGCTCTTGGTGTGCCTCTTCCTGTGCTTGGAGCTCTTCTTCGCCTTCTTCGGGCAGCCCTGACCGAGATCTTCGTGGTCTCGTGGATTTCCGCGCCGTTCTGCGCGACGAATTCGGTCGGCATCGCGAGCTTCTGCCTTGCAGAGGTTCCCGTTCGCGGCGAGCGCGGAGTACTGGCCCTGGGGGAGCGTCAGTTCGAAGCTCCCGACGGGGGCGTCGGGGACCGTCTTGAACGTGCTGCTCGTGATCCCGGCCTTGTTGATGAACGTCGTGCCGACGAGGTCGATCGTCACGCCGTAGCCCTGCAGGACGATGATCAGCTCGGGGAACGCTTCGCCGCCGTGGCTGACGAAGTACGCCGGGCCTTCCAACGGGACCGGGAGGATCGGGGTGATCGCCTTCGCGTGCCCGACGACCGACGCCGCGGGGCAGCCCGCGGGGTTCGCTTCGAACTGCGCGGCCGAGCACGCCTTCTGCAGCGTCGTCAGCCTTGAGGGGAGCTGCTTGGGGAGTTCGACTTTGACGCGTGCGATGTTCGCCTGTGTGCCCTGGGCGCGTTGGGGTAGGACAGCTTCACGTGTCAGGCTCGCACCGTTCGCTTTGATGGTCTTCCCTGACGTCGAGACCGCGAATTTGGGGGCGAACTTCAGGATCGCGCAGTTGGTGACCTGGAACGGCACCGAGACCGGTGAGCTCGCGCCTTCGGTGCTCGTCGATCGCGCCGGTGATCTGCGATCGGGTCGCAGTTGGTGGGGTTGAACGTGAACCCGGGGCGGTTGATCATTCACGTTGACGTGCTTGATCTGCAGCGGGATCCCCTCGATGATCTACGGGATCGCGTGCGGGGAGCCGGGTGGGTCGGTCGTGACCGTCAGCGCCGCGGTATGGGGGTCCACTTCGATCTTCGCCCTTACGACGACCGGGCGGCCTTCCTGCAGGTCGAACGGGCCGGCCTTCGCGGGGTTGACGATCGACAGGCCGAACGGGGCGCCCCTGTAGGGGCCGGTGATGTAGACCTTCCCGCCGGTCACCGTGAACGGGTCGCCGCCAAGGCCGACACTGACGATCGTTTCCCCGATCTGGCTTTCCGCTCCGCACGTCCCCGCGTTCGCCTGTGCTTCGCCGCAGAGCTTCACGCCCGAGAGCAGCCCGGATACCCCCGCGGGGTAGTGCAGCTGCACGGAGGAGAGGGTCTGCTGGCCGTCTTCGCGCGAGAGCGTCGTCGTCAGGTCGCTGTATGCGCCGGCGTTGATGTTCGTCGTTCCGGACTCCAGCGTTGGGCTGAACGGCAGCGGGTCCGAGCACGGCGTCGTCTGCGGACCGGAGGGGCTCTGTAGCTCCGGGCCGGAGAGGATCTGGAAGCTTGACGAGGGTTCTGAGGCTGGGTTTTCTGACCATGGTGTGATCGATGCTGTTGTCGTATACGCTCCGCATAGTGCCGGTGTGGCCAGTGGTGCTCGCTCTCCACCAAAGAAATGCAGTTCTAGTTCTTCAAACGGGAGTTGCGGCGTATCCTCAAACGTGGAGACCAGTTGTCCGGTTAGGGGGTTCGGTTCGACCTTCCCGGGTAGCTTGACGACAACTCCGGCCTTGGGGTCTTCGGCGACGAGGTACATCGCGACCAGCGACCCGAACGGGTTTTCCAGTGCTCCCGCAAAGTTCTGTGGCGAGGCCAAATACACGTCGCCTTCCAGTGCTTCGGGCAACAGTGGCGTCTTGATCTTCACGGTCGCGATCTTCGACGCTTCAGGACACGACGGCGCACCGGGCGTGAATTCATCAACACCCGACACCGGGTTGACGCCCGTGAAACCGATCTGCGCATCAGAGCACGCCTGCAACCCATCCGCCGAGGACGCGTTCAGGATCACGCCTTCAGGCAACGCCACCGTCGTGTCCTTCACGTTCGACTCCGCGAGCGCCGTGCCGTCGGTAACCAGTTCCTGGGGAACACGAACATCGACCGTCAACCCACTCGGAGTACTACCGGTGCCCCCATCTGGCGAGACACTGATCCTCGGACTGAACGGCAAACGGTTGCACCCGTCCAACGCGTGCATCGGTTCGCTCGTCGGCACAGACCCAAACACCCCGATCTGCGCCCACGACTCAAACTGCACACTGCTCTGCAACGGTCCCGTGCACGACGTCGGCAAACTCAACAACGGCGGCGGAAATTCCCCTTCGGAAGGACAAGGCCCACCGTTTTCCAGACATCCCGCACCGCGTTGATCGTCATGGCGTGGGTCGCCCGGTACGCCCCAGAACGTGACCTCGCTGGCAAGAAAGAGAGCCTCCTGGGGAATGTTGTGCACACTCACGGTAACGCCGTAATCGCTGCCCGTCCTGACAGAGGTGTCCAGATATACACGAGTCCCAAAGATATTGAACCCAAAGCGCGCGGGCTCCCCATACGACGGTTCTAGGTTATACAGAGGTATGTCATACGTGACAAGCGTTGGTCCTATGTTGGAGTAGATCACCTTGATAGACGCAACCCCAACCACGGTATCCTGCGGACAAGACCTAGCTTCATTAGGGGTGAATAGCGTACTGGCGCATTGGGGGAACGGTGTCGGGTTACCAATCACTCCTGGCGGCAAGTGGAAGTTAAGGTCCTTTACCAGTTCTGATGTTTTCAATGGGTTGCGTTCTTGGTTCAGCGATATCGTAGTTGTCAACTGGAACGGGTGCGATCCGGCCTGCGTATCCGGCGCGCCTCCCGGTTCTTCGGCGTCCAATTCATAGTTCTGCACACCAAACCCGACGGGCGCATCGCTTAGATTCACTTCCTCGCGACGCGCCAGCGCAGGTGCTTCCCCTCCACTTGCCGTCACTTCATCCACTTCACCGGATTTAGCACCCGAGGTTGTATCCACGTAAACCACCATTTCAATACCATGATACGGCAGCAACTTTTCGTCCGAGGTGCAGGGCCCCGCCGGCTCTACACATCCATTGTAGATTTCCCGTTCGCGGTCCCTGAACGCCTTGGCCTTGACCGCCTTCAACCCCGGTGGAAGCTTGTTCGCGATCGTGATCGGAACGTTCTCACCGTGCACGCTTTCATCGCCAAGGTTTCTCGCGTTCGCAACGATCTCACCTTCACTCCTGCCTTCCGCAGGCTGCCTGATGGTTACCCCACTCCCTCCTCCAAGACTTCTATTGTCCGCCTCCATCTCTTCCACGGGCTGCCCACCACGACTACCCACGAACTTAATCACATAGGTCCACGACGCTTCCCCCTCCCCCTTCGGCCCACCCGTCACTTCCACCGTGCCCGCACCCCATATGTTTTCAAGGCCTTCCTGCAATTCCTGATTGGATGGGTCGAACTGAAAGATTGTTCGATATTGTTCCGATTCCACGCAGCACGGTGGATATTCATGGAAAACTTCATATGAGCGTAGGACGAATTCCCCTTCGGTTGCGCTGACCGTCACTTCCTGAACGGCGTCCTGCACGGTACCGGGCTGTACGTTCGGCGGGCGCCCTTCAAAAGACAAATGCCACCACGGCGACGCCGCCTGTGCTTGTATTGCGCCTCCGAGGCCCATGAGCGCCAGCCCGGCGAGAACCATCACACCAAGAGCAAGGAACGGCCTGCGCACCAGTCTCTCTACAGTCATCGTTACCTGTCCCCCTTGAGTGACTTTTTGGCGTTCTCGCCCGGGCCATAAGCTCGCCTTGCCTGTTGGTCGCATGCCGCTCGCTTGTGCTTTGGCTTCTTTCGACACATTTTCAACGCTCTGACGAGCTTCTGCGCCCGTGTCAGCGGCTTCACCTTCGCCTTTACGCCCACCGTGGACACCGGTGCGATATTCCCAGCGCCACTGAACGTCGCACTCGACGGTGCGCCATAGATCGACGGTTGAGGCGTGGGTGCCGGCCTGCACGATGCTTCTGTCGAACACGGCGGCGACGGCACCAGCGGCACCCGACATGGCACTTCACTCGTACACACATGAGCGTCGTAGACAACGAACGCTGAACCAGGATCCTGAGAGGTCAGTTTTGCCGTAGTACGGACAAAGACGTCCCCACCCGTTTCACTCGCGTCCAAGAACATCGATTCCTGCGGCGAGATACCCGAGGACACCAAGCTCACACAACCACCCGAGACCTCGCTGAACGTACTATCCGAAGTGGTGCAACCACCACCACCCACCTGCTCATACTCATACACATCCTGCGTACCGTCCACATCCTGCGGCACGAGCACATCATCGCTGTTGAAGAACACCTGACCGCCGTCGGACACGTCCCGCGGCTGATACGCAACCATTCCATGAAGCCGTTGAACCAGACCGTTGAACTGCGGACCCTCCAGGTAGGATTCACCGCTCGGCGACTCACCCGTGGGATTACAGGATGCGCACGCCAGCTTTTCGGTGTCCGCATCGTACACATAGACCTCTTGATCCGGCTTACCGCTCACAGCGTCACGATTGTCATAGCCCGTCAAACTGCTAGTAGAGCCGAATGCCAGATACCGCCCGTTTGAGGAAACCACGCCTCCAGCCGACAACGCCCCTGGTACGGGACTCGTCGTCCATTCAGGGCTGGCTTCATGCAGCGCATACACGCCATGCTTGCCACCCACAAAGCCTTGAAAAAACAGAGAGGAGCCATCTTGACTATGCCCGAGTACGTGATCATAAGAAGTACTGATGGGCATACCGTTGGGCGTCAAATCCGTGACCTGACCATCTTCAACTTCGACCTGAAGATAGTGACCTTCCTTTATAACGAAGATCTTCGATCCGTCGCTACTCGCCATGACGAATTCCGCTTTGGATGCGAGCAACCTCGTCTTTTCGCTCGCTGCTTCGAACACGTAGATATTGGACGATAGTTCGAAGAAGATTCGACCGTCTGTAATAGCGACAGGTTTTTCTTTCCCTGGGATCGCCTCGATCCGCCCCCCGGTCCACAGATACTCCCCGCTGGGACTGGGCGGATCGGTCAACGCCGCACCACCCGCGAGCACGATCGAGCTCATATCCGGTGTAAAGGCGACGACTTTTACGGGTACAAGGAATTCAGTGGCGGCTTCATTATCTTGACCAAAATCGGTCCCGGGCGGCACGTTGGCAGCCGTCACCAGCGGACGATAACACGAGTTCGTACACGCTGCGCGTGTATCCCCAATCGCGTAATTCGAACGCAGGTACGGGGTGCGTTCTGTGGCTTCTGCCGACAGCAGGGGATCAAAGGCACCAAAGGGTTCCACGATGCCGTAGGCTAGATTTGCCGAGAAGGATCTGTACTCTTCGCCATAGCCCACCGTGATAAGGGCCGCTTCCTTGTTCGGTATATTGATTTCTCGCGAAGCCCAGCCAGACGGGCCACGCCAAGAAAAAACCTGGTTCGCGTAAGCTCCGCCCTGTGGCTCTGGTTCAGTAGGCTTCGACTCGACATAGGTCATCGCACTACCGTCCGCCGCCGCTTGAAACGGAGCTTCGTCGTAGTAGATGACGGCAGCACCTTCGCTCTGCGCGGGCGAGACCAGTTCCCACACGCGACCGTCCGGCAGCTTCAGTTCCCCACCAACCGGTTGCGTCGTAAACGCCTCATCCGGACCCGGTGTCCCGCCCGGACTCTGCGAATTCGTCGCGACGACGCGGTAGTGGTAGGTCGTGTGCGGAGTGAGCCCCTGGATGTGAGCCGCGGCCGTCTCGCTGCTGTCACCGGCGCTGGCCAGTCCCGACTCGGGAGTGCTCTGACCATAGGAAGATGTGGTCCCGTACTCAAAATGATAGGTGGTTTCAGCGCCACCCGGGTTTATTTCGGCTCCCAACGTCGCACTTGTGGACGCGACGTTAGTGACGAAATCGCCGAATTCGCTCGGGATCGTGGGCGCCACAGCGGACGTCGTGAAGGTGACGGGCGCGCTGGGGGTCGTCCCTTCTTTGTCTTCCGCCACCAGGCAGACCGCGTATTCGGTGCCGGCGGTGAGACCTGTGACCGTTTCGGAGAACGATTCCGGTTCCAAGCCGAAGTACATGCCCGCCGAAGGGGGAACCAGTACTTCGCCGGCGCCTTTGCATTCATCGTCGGCCTTGGTCGATGGCCTGTAAACGAACTGATAGGTGCCGGCTTCGAGGGGGAACGCCGCCGCCACGGGGTTCACCACACCATGGAAGATCGCTTCGGTCGCGTGCACAGGGGTTTCAACCGATACCTCCGGGGCTTCCGGGGCGGCGGCGAGGGCCGGGGCGCTCGCGAAGGCGAGGGCGCCAAGGGTTGCGAGGAGGGAGGCGAGACCAAGACGGCGAGGAGCCCAAGCCACGCCACTATTGCCGGTTTTGTGCGCACCGGTCCCTACGACCCGGAGTAGGTTCGAGAGCAGCGCGCAGAGACCCGTGCTCGGGGTGGAAGCGGACTTCGCGATCTGCGCTGTGGTCTTCACCTTGTCTCCTTGATCGTGGTCTGTGACGTTCATGCGGCTTCCCGCCGAAGATCGCCCCTGAGAGTGAGCTGCGCCGTGACACGCTCACCCAGCGGGGTGAGGCTCCACGCGTTCGGCTCGCCTTTCGCGTGCCCCTCACTAGTGTTCGCGAGCAGCCCAAGGCGCTCCAGGCGCGCCAACAGCTTCGAGACCTGCCCCGGGTCGTGGACCCCCGCGCGCTCGGCGACCTCACGGTTGCTCGCACCAGGACGATCAGCGACACCCTCAAGGACCCGCGCGGTGCGATACGTCAAACGCATCGAGACACCCTGCAGCGGGTCGCCCACCGCGCGGCCGGGCGCAGCCGACACGTCCAGCTCGCCCACAGACCCCGCGGGCACCGGCCGCGCCTGCTCACGACGCGCAGCCGCCGCACCCAGGTAGGGCAGCACGATCATCCCCATCAGCTCACCCAACAAGCCCGTCAGCCGCTCGCGCTCACCCCGCAGCAACCGCGCGTACACGATCGCGAACGCCGCGCCGACGACACCCTCCGCCGTCAACGGGGTGCACCCCCCGGCCCGAGCACCCTCCAAGCGCCCCTCATCCACCACGGCCGCGAGGCCAGCGAGGATCTCCTCGCGACGCTCAAGCAACCGCGGGCCGCCGCGCAACGCCTGCACAACACACACCCGCGCCAGCGCCGGCTCGCGATCCAGGAACGACAGGATCACCCACAACCCCCCGCGCACCCGCTCACGCCACGCTAGACCACCGAGGTCCGCCGCGGCGACCTCACCCTCGATCAACGCGAGGACGTCCTCCAGCACCGCGGCGAGGCACTCCTCGCGGTTCGCGAACAGCTCATAGAACGTACGACGCGACACCCGCGCGCGGCTCGTCACATCCGAGACCGTCGTATCCGCATAGCCGAGCTCGTCGACCGCGACGACCGCCGCCGCCAACAACCGCGAACGCTGAATCTCGACGATCTGCTCCCGCGGGACACTCGTACCCGCGGCAGGCGCCGGCGCCCCCGCGCCCGAGCGCCGCACGGCCCTACGCGCAACGGGTACCTGGGCGCCGCGACCACCGCGACGGGACACCACGCGCGCGGGCATCAGAACTTTCCCCCCGAGGCCGCGTAAGACCCTCCCCCGCGTGCGGGGGAACCCGGGCGACGCGAATGCGCCGCTACCGGTCGGCTAGCTGCAGGCCGAGGAGCTGAAGAGAGAGAGAGAGAGAGAGAGATGCATCAGACCGCTGATGCATCTAGCAAGAACCCCTACAGGAGCCCCACGCATAACCGGCACGTTATTCCCTCTCGAAACCACGCTAAATCGTCTCCCTCATGCGTCGTGACCCAGTCCCTCGTCCCAAACCCTTTTCCTGCAAGCGCTTTGGATGTCAACCACAAGACGGGCTGACCCAAACCAGACCCTATGTATGCCCGGCTCCACCATGGGTGGACACCGCGACAGACGCTATATAACCACACCTGCAACACGTTGTCAAGCCCCCCACCGCGGGCCGGCCGCTGCACCAGCCCCGGGTGCGCCACACGAACGCCGCTGCGGCCGGAGGCCGCCATCAAAAAAAAGACGCCCGACCGCCGCGCACGATTGACAGGGCGATCCTCGCGGAGGTATGATTGGGTGGTCGGACGGCTCGGCGGGGGCGTGTTCGAGGCAGGTGCGTGTGGGTGTAGACACCGACTCGCACAGGGCTTACACAGAAGGGGGAGGAGAGGCGTCGAAGATGCGACCGCTGTTCGCGCACAACCTGATCGTCGCGGTCCTGATCTTCGGCAGCATGATTCTTCTGCGCCTCTCCGAAGTCGCCTCGGGGAGGCGTTCGAGCGCGCGCGAAGACGGCACTCTCGAATGGAGTCTCGTCTGTATCCTCCTGCTCATCGCCGTGAGCCTCGCGGGCGCCACCGTCGTCTCCCTTGCGGGTGTCGCGACGATCCCCGGCGCCCCCTGGTGGCCTGTGATCGCAGGCCTGGTCCTGATGTGGGCCGGCCTTGCCTTCAGGGCGTGGGCGGTCTTCACCCTCGGCCGTTTCTTCCAGCTCACGGTCATCGTCCAGGAGGACCACCGCGTCATCGAGCGCGGGCCCTACCGCTGGTTGCGCCACCCTAGCTACCTGGGGTTGATCGTCGCTTTCACAGGCATGGGCCTCGCCATGGGCGACTGGGCGAGCGCGGCGATCCTGCTGCTCGGCACCCTCACCGCGTTCCTGATCCGCATCGAGGTCGAGGAGCGAGCCCTGCTGCAGGAGCTGGGCAGCGAATACGCCGCCTACACCCAGCGCACCGCGCGGCTCCTTCCGGGGCTGTTCTGAGGTTGTCGAGCGACCGACCCCGGAACCGGCCCGGCAACCACCTCAGCGACCGGCGATCGCGGGGACGCGATCGTGTCGAGCGGTGCGCTCGCGCGGGATCGCCGGCAGGCCTTCCTTGGGCATCAACATCGGCAGCGGACTGACCTTCATGGAGAAGTCCCGCGGGAGCTCGAGCTCGAAGCTTTTCAGCATCAGGGTCGCGATCGTACGGATCTCCAGCTGCGCGAAGCGCATCCCGATACAGGTGCGCGAGCCACCGCCGAAGGGAATGTAGGCGCCCTTGGGAATAGTCGCCCTGGCGTCGGGCGTGAAGCGCTCCGGCCGGAAGCGCTCCGGTTCGGAGAACACGTCGGGCAGGTTGTGCGAGGCGAACGGGCAGAAGCTGACGTAGGCGTTTGCCGGCACCGTGAAGCCTCCGAACTCAAAGGCCTCCGTAGCACGCCGCGCGCCGATCCAGACCGCGGGATACATGCGCAGAGTCTCCTCGAGCGCCCTCTCCAGCTCGACCAGCTCGCCGCCCATGATCTGCCCCACCTCCGGGGCGGCGCCGTCCAAGCACGTCTCCTGCTCCGCGACCACCCGCGCGGCGACGTCGGGGTGGCGGAGCAGCTCGTAGAGGAGGAAGCTCAGCGTCGAGGCCGTCGTGCTGAGGCCCGCGACCATCAACGTCATCACCTGATCGCGGATCTGGACGTCGGTGAGGGGCTCGCCCTCCTCGTCACGCGCCTCGATGAGCAGGCTCATGAAGTCCACCCTCCCCTCGCCGCCGCGCGCGCGACGCTCGGAGAGCTCCGCGTAGACCACGCTGTCGAGCCCGCGGATCATCCGCATCAGGCGCGCCCACGGCGTGAACGGGGCACGCACGGCGCTCGCCCAGATCGGCATGGCGTGCATCTGGTCGAACATCCCGGCCAGGTCCGCCGAACGAGCCCGCCCACCGTCAGGGTCCAGCCCGAAGAGAGTACGCATGTTGATGCGCCAGATCAGGGTCCACACAAGGCCGTGCACGTCCACCGCCCGCCCCGGCACCAGGCCTTCGAGGGCCCGCTCGGTCTCTTCGACGATCGTGTCGAAGTAGGACGCGACGCTCTCGCGGTGGAGGGCGGGAAGCGCGATACGGCGCATGCGGCGGTGGTACTCGCCGTCGGTCGTGAGAATGCCGTCGCCGATGAACGCCTGGAAATCGCGAAAGAGTGATTCCCGATAGGTGAAATTGGAGGCGTTGGAGACAGTGATGTAGTGGTTGGCCGCCGGCCCGAGCATGAAGACAATTCTGTTGTGGAAGACCCGCGTTGTGAAAATCGGACCGAAGCGCTCGTAGCATTCGAGCAGCACCCCACACGGGTCCTCGGTGAAGCGCTTCGTCCGCGAGAGGCTGAAGTCGGTCGCGCCGGGAGGATAGGGGGCCTTGCTGGAGCGCTCTTCCAGCAGGTCGCTGACCAACCAGGCCAACGGATGCGAGTGCCGAAGCGGAGGCGGAGCGGCAATCGGCATGTTCTCATCTTAGTCGATTGTCCCCCACCAGTCAAGCCGCCGGGTCGCCGCACGAGCCCCACGCCGGCCCTATTGTTCGGTCCGTCATGACCCCCCTGCCAGACACCGATCGGAGGTTCACCAGTGGCTGAGGTAGAGGCGCACATCACCGGCACCGTCTGGAAGATCGAGTGCGCGGTCGGCGACCGGATCGAGGAGGGCGACACCGTGGCGATCCTCGAGTCGATGAAGATGGAGATGCCCGTCGAGGCCGAGGACTCAGGCACGGTCGCCGAGATCCTCTGCGAGGAGGGCCAGGCCGTCAACGAGGGCGACACGCTGGTCGTGTTGGCCTAGAGGGTGGCGCAGCGCGGCCGCCAGGCCGGCGAGCCGGGCCCCTCTTCTCCCCGGCCCACTACGCTTCGGCCATGCCCTCCAGCGCCCCCCCGCGCGAGCTCGCCGACGGCAAGCTGCTCGTCGACCGGCCCGCCGCACACGTCGCGCGCCTGACGATCTCCAACCCGGCCAAGCGCAACGCGCTCGACCACCCGATCCTCGACGCGATCACCGCCACGCTCGGCGAGCTCGCCGCGGAGCGGGAGGCCCGCTGCGTGATCGTGACCGGCGCGCACGGGATGTTCTCGGCCGGGCTACGAGATCGGCGAGATCACCGACGGGAGATTCCAGGAAGAGGCCGAGCGCCTGGTCGCGCACCCGTTCACCGAGGCGATCGAAGCGCTGGAGAGCTACCCCTACCCCACGCTCGCCGCGCTGCCCGGGCACACGATCGGCGGCGGCCTGGAGCTGGCGCTGGCGTGCGACCTGCGCGTGGCCGCAGAGGGCATCAAGCTCGGGATGCCCCCCGCGAAGCTCGGCCTCGTCTACTCGCACACCGGCCTGCGCCGCTTCCTCGACACGATCGGCGCGGCGCGCACCCGCGAGCTGTTCCTGCTGGGGAGCTACATCGACGCCGCCGTCGCGCTGCAGTGGGGTCTCGTCAACCGGCTCGCCCCCGCCGCGGAGCTCGAGTCCACGGCGCTCGCGCTGGCGGGCGAGCTGGCCGGCAACGCGCCGCTCTCGCAGACGGGCAACAAGCGCGTGATCGCCGCCCTGCTGCGCGCCGCAGGGCGAGCTCCCGAGGAGGTGGAAGCGGAGCTGATCGAGCTGCGCCGGGCCTCCTTCGCCTCGCACGACCTGCGCGAGGGGATGCGCGCCTTCGCCGAGAAGCGCGCGCCGCGCTGGCGGGGCGAGTAGACCGTCCACCGTCACCCGGCCGCCCCGCGACCGCCGAGCGCTGAGCGCAGGCGCGCCTGGATCCGCTCTCGCGCGACGGACAGCTCAGGCAGGCTCGCGGAAGAGCCGCAGGCGCTCCTCGCCGACCGAGGCGCGCAGCTCCGGGTCTTCGACGCCGAGGCCCTCCCGCTCGGCGAGGCACAGCACCCCGACCTTGCCCACGTGGCGGTTGAGCTGCACCGCGCGCGCCGCCTCCCCCACCTGCTCCAGCGCGAACACCTTCGACAGCGCCGGCACGATCCCGCCGCGTTCGATCAGCCGGTTGGCCTCCCACGCCTCCTGCCAGTTGGCGGCGTGACTGCCGATCACGCGCTTGAGCCGCATCCACAGGCGGCGGTTGTCGTACTCGTGGCGGTAGCCCGTGCTCGAGCCGCACGTGACCACCGTGCCGCCGCGCCGGACCACGTACACCGACGCCCCGAACGTCTCCCGGCCCACGTGCTCGAAGACGATGTGCGGGTCCTCCCCCAGCTGGCGGCGGATCTCGCTCCCCACCCGCTTGCCCATCTCCACTTCTCCGAGTCCGTCGAGCCCCAGCTCGTCGCGCCGCAGCACGAGGTCGCAGCCGAGCCGGTCGCAGCAGGTCGCGCCTTCGCCTCCGAGCCCACGACCCCGACCGCGATGCCCCCGCCGTTGCGGATCAGCTGGATCGCGTACGCCCCGAGCCCCCCGTGGCGCCCCACACGAGCACGACGTCGCCCTGCTTGAACTGGGCGCCCCGCGGGCTGACCAGCATCCGGTAGGCGGTCATCGCGCAGAGCGTGCTGCACGCCGCCTCCTCCCAGTTGAGGTGCCGGGGCTTGGGCAGCAGCTGGTTGGCTTTCACCACCGCGTAGTGGGCCAGACCGCCGAAGTTCGTCTCGAAGCCCCACGCCCGCTGATCCTCGGCGAGCATCCCGTCCACCTGCGAGGCCGGGTCCTGGTGGTCGATCGCGCACGGGTACACGACCACGGGATCGCCGACCGACCACCGGCGCACCGCGCTGCCCATCCGCACCACGACCGCCGGAGGCGTCGGACCCCACCACGTGGTGGGGCAGGTCGTGGCGGGCGTCCCACCCCCCGCGGCGCCCGAGCCGCTCGAGGAACCGGAACGTGGGGATCGGCTCGAACATCGCCGACCACACGGTGTTGTAGTTGATCGCGCTCGCCATCACCGCGAGCAGCACCTCGTCCGGGCGCGAGCTCCGGCATCGGCACCTCGCCGACCCGCAGCGAGGCCTGCGCACGTCCTTGTCCTCGACGCCCTCGAAGATCCCCTCGTCCTCGCGCGCCAGATGGGCGGCCAGGTAGGTGGTCGGGAGCTCGCGCGCGAGCAGCTCTCGGATGCCCGCCTCGGATGTCGCGGACCTCGCAGACGTCGCTGATGTCGCAGACGCGCCGCTCATGACACCTCCAGCCCCGCGAGCGTGTTCGACAGCCACTCCTGGAGCGCCCGGGCGGTCTCGGCGACGTGGTCCTCCATCATCGTGAAGTGGTTGCCCGCCACCTCCACGGAGCTGTGCGCGAAGTCCCAGGACGCTCGCCACTCGCCGTCCGCGGAGACGCCGGACATCGGCTCGGAGGCCCTGATCAGCAGCGTCGAAGCGGAGACCTCCCGCGGCTCCCACTCGGCGAGCAGCCGGCCCCAGGCGCCCATCGCCGTCAGGCCCCCGTCGCCGATCGGCGCGAAGCTCTCCTCCAGCGCGAGCATCCCGCCGATCGCCTCGCGCACCGCCTCGGAGAACGCGCTGCTCGCAAGCGAGTACGTGTCGATCAGCGCGACCCCGGCGGGCGCGACGCCGACGCTCTCCAGCTGGGCCGCGACGGCGTACGCGAGCGCCCCGCCGGTGGAGTGGCCCACGAGCACGAACGGCGCGCCCGCGACGAGCCGCTGGACGGCCTCGGCCTGGGCTTCGAGGGCGACTTGCACGTTCGCCGGAAGCCGCTCCTCTCCGGCAAACCCGGGCAGCGGCAGCACCGCCACGTCGCGCTCGCCGCGGAACTCCCCGGCGAATTTCGCGTACTGGTAGGGGCCCGAGGTCGCAAGCGCCGAGGGCAGGCAGACCAGGCAGGGAGCGGCCTCGCCCCTGCAGAGGCGGACCGGCTCGGGCGCCTCGGTGCCATCGAGCGGAGCGTCGAAGGTCGGGCGGAACGTGGAGGCGCTCGCCAGCAGCCCCATGAACTCCTCGACCATCCCGCGCTCGTGCGCCTCGCGGAGCAGCGCGCCGAACGCGCTCGGCTGCGCCCCGCCGGAGAGCGCCCCCGCGGGCTCCCCTCCACCCTCGCCGCCCGCCTCGAGCCCGGCGACCCTGGCCAGCAGCTCGCGCGCCAGGGCGGCCGGGGTGTCGGCCTCGAAGACGATCGTGGCGGGCAGCTGCAGGCCGGTGATCGCAAGCAGGCGGTTGCGCAGCTCCGTCGCCGCGAGCGAGTCGAAGCCCAGCTCGCTGAACGGCCGCTGCGCCTCGACCTCCTCGGCGGAGGCGTGCCCGAGCACGGCCGCGACCTCCGCGCGTACCAGCTCGAGCACCGTTTGCTCGCGCTGCTCGGCGGGCACACCCGCGAGGCGCTGCGCCAGCGAGCCCCCGGCCGGCGCGGCGGGGCTACGCAGCGACACCCGCACGAGGCCGCGCAGCAGCGGCGGCACCCACCCCATCCCCGCCTGCGCGCGCAGCGCCGCGGCGTCGAACTGGACCGCCAGCAGCAGCGCCTCCTCCAGCCCCCGCGCGCGGTCGAACAGCTCGAGGCCCTGCTCGGCGGACAGCGCGACCACGCCCGCGCGCGCCGCGCGCGAGCGGTCCGCCGCCCCCAGGGAGCCCGCCATCCCGTCCTCCTGCTCCCACAGGCCCCACGCCATCGAGGTCGCCGGCAGGCCACCGGCGCGGCGGTGCGCGGCCAGCGCGTCGAGGAAGGTGTTGGCCGCGGCGTAGCTCCCCTGGCCGGGCCCGCCGAACACGCCCGCAGCTGAGGAGAACAGCACGAACGCCGACAGCTCGAGCCGCTCGGTCAATTCGTGCAGGTACCACGCACCCGCGACCTTCGGGGCCAGCACCCCCTCGACCCGCTGCGGGGTCAGCGACTCGATTACGCCGTCGTCGAGCACCCCGGCGGCGTGCACGACCATCCGCAGCGGGCGCTCCTCGGACACCGACTCGACGAGCCGCTCCAGCTCGTCGCGAGCGGTCACGTCGCAGGCCTCGATCCGCACCTCGGCGCCCGCCTGGACGAGCTCGGCCTCGAGCTCCGCGGCTCCCGGGGCCTCGCGCCCGCGGCGGCTCGCTAGCAGCACGCCGCGCGCCCCGTGCTCAGCGACGAGGTGCCGGGCCACCTGTGCGCCCAGTCCCCCCGTGCCGCCCGTGATCAGCACCGTGCCGTCGATCTGGCCCTCCCGCGCCGCCTGCACCTCGCGCTCGTCGCCCTCGCTCAGTTCCCCGCCCGCCGGGGACGCCACGCGCTCCAGCCGCGGGGCCAGCACCTCGCCTCCCCTGATCGCGAGCTGCGTCTCATCGGTGGCGAGCGCCGCCGCCTCGAGGGCGGCCGGCGAGCTCTCCCGTTCGTCGAGGTCGACCAGCGTCAGACGGCCCGGGTGCTCGGACTGCGCCGCGCGCACCAGGCCCCACACGCCCGCCTGGGCGAGTCCCTGCAGCTCCTCGCCGGGGCGCACCGCCACAGCGCCCCGGGTGAGGACCACCAGCCGCGAGGCGGCGAACCGCTCGTCCGCGAGCCAACCCTGCACCACTCCCAGCACGTCACTGACGGCGTTGTGGACGGCACTCACCACACTCGGGCGTGCGCTCGCGGGACCCACAGCCTCGCCCTCGCCACTCGCCCCGGAGGGCGCCTCGCCTTCGCCACTCGCCCCGGCGGGAGCGACACCGTCCACCGGGCCCCGAGCGCAGTCGAGCAGGACCAGCGGGGGGGCCTCCCGGCCGACGCCGTCGAGCGCTTCGCGCAGGGACTCCAGATCGACGTGCACCTCCGGGTGTGCGCCGCCCGCGCGCAGCCGCTCCACGAGGGGGGCGTCCTCGCTGCCCACCACGGCGGGCCGCCAGTCGCCGGAGCGGCGAGCAGCTGCGGCCGGCGCGCTCACCCAGCCCAGGCGAAACAGCGACTCCCGTCGGGCGCTGGGCGCGCGCTGCAGCTGCTCGCGGGAGATCGGTCGCGCCATCATCGAATCGACCGAGACGACGGGCGCCCCGCCCCCGTCCACCGCCACCATCGAGATGCCTCCACCCGGCGCCTGCGAGCTGCGGACGCGCAGCTCGCTCGCGCCGCCCCCGTACAGCCTCACACCGCGCCAGGCAAACGGAATCCACATCTGCCCGTCCTCCGGCGCGGCCTCGATACGCACCACCGCTGTCTGCATCGCGGCGTCGAGCAGCGCGGGGTGCACACCGAACCTGGACGCCTGCGGGCGCTCGCTGTCGGGGAGGACGACCTCCGCGAGGACGTCCTCGTCGCGTCGCCACGCGGCCTGCACCCCCCTGAAGGCAGGGCCCAGGTCCAGCTGAACGTCGAGGAGCGTCTCATACAGGGCCTGCACCGACGCGGGCGCCGCGTCCGGCGGGGGCCACTCCTGCGCCGCCAACGCCGCCATCCGCTCGGCGAGCTCCACCGTCCACTCGGCGGACTCCACCGTCCCGTTCCCGCTCTGGCCCCGCTCCGGGGCCAGGGTGCCGCTGGCATGGCGGGTCCAGGCTGCCGACTGCCCCTCGACGGCGTGCTCGGGCTGCGAGTAGACCTCGACTCGCCGCTCACCCGCCTCGCCGGGCTCGCCGACCGAGACCTGCAGCCGCACCCCGTCACCCTCCTCCAGCGGCAGCGGGACCTCCATGAGTAGCTCGCGCACGACCTCGCAGCCGATCCGCTCGCCGGCGTGCAGGCAGATCTCCACGAACGTGGTCCCGGGCACCACCACCGAACCCATCAGCACGTGGTCGGCAAGCCACGGGCTCTCGCTCAGGGACAGCCTGCCGGTGAACAGCCACCCCCCGCCATCCGCCAGCGCGAGTGCCGTGTCCAGCAGCTCGTGGCCGGCGGCGCCCGGACCGGCAGCGGGGTTTGCCGGCGGCGCGGACGCGTCGAGCCAGTAGTGCGTGCGCTGGAACGCGTAACCGGGCAGCCGCACCCGACGCGCTCCCGCCGCCTGGAACCCCCTGCTCCAGTCGACCTCGACGCCACCAACCCACATCCCCGCGAGGGCGCTCAGCAGCGTCTGCGCCTCCGGGCGCTCGCCGCGCAGCGCCGACACCGCCTCTGCGTGAGCCAGGCAGTCGTGGCACATCGCGCTGAGCACACCGTCGGGGCCCAGCTCCAGGAAGTTCTCGACCCCCTGCCCGCCCAGCCACCGCACCCCGTCGTAGAACCGCACCGGAGCGCTGACCTGGCGTACCCAGTACTGCGGATCGCACAGCTCCTCCCCAGCCGGCTCGCCGGTGACGTTCGAGACGATCGGGATCCTCGGCGCGGCGAACGACAGGCCCTGCGCGACCTCCGCGAACTCCTCGAGCATCCCCTCCATCCGGTGCGAGTGGAACGCATGGCTGACCCGCAGGCGCTTGACCTTACGGCCCCGCCGCTCCCACACGCGCGCCAGCTCGAGCACGGCCTCCTCGTCGCCGGAGAGCACCACCGCCGCGGGACCGTTGACCGCCGCCAGCGCGACCCGGTCCGCGTAGCCCTCGAGAGCCTCGCGCCCCTCCTGCTCGGACGCCTGCACCGCGACCATCGCGCCGCCCGGGGGCAGCGCTCCCATCAGCCGCCCGCGAGCCGCGACCAGCGTGCACGCGTCCGCCAGCGAGAGGACGCCCGCCACGTGCGCCGCCGCGAGCTCGCCGATCGAGTGGCCGATCAGGTAGTCCGGCCGGACGCCCCACTCCTCCACCAGCCGGAAGAGCGCGACCTCCAGGGCGAACAGCCCGGCTTGAGCAAACTGCGTTCGATCGAGCAGCTCGCCGCCGGAGAGCTCCCGAGCGGCCTCCTGTGCTCCACCGAGCTCCCCGTCGCCCTGCGCCCCAGCGTGCTCCCCCTCGCCCTCTCCCACCCCGAACACGACCTCGCGCAGCGAGCGGCCCAGCAGCCCGTCCATGTGCCCGCAGACCTGCTCCACCGCGTCCCTGAAGACCGGCAGCGGCTCGTACAGCTCGCGGCCCATCCCCACACGCTGGGCGCCCTGGCCGGTGAACAGGAACGCCACCGCTCGCTCGCCGGGAGGCGAGGTGCCCAGCACGACGCCGGGTGCCGCCCGCCCCTCGGCGACCGCCGCCAGGCCCTCCAGCAGGGCCTCGCGGTCGCCGCCCAACACGACCGCCCGGTCCGCCAGCGCCGAGCGACCCGCCGCCAGCGTGAACCCGACGTCCACCGCACGCAACTCGCGATCACGCTCCACCCACCCACGCAGCCGCTCAGCCTGCTCGCGCAGCGCCTGTGCGCCCTCCGCCCGAGACCACCCACGGCACCACCCCGGCGGCGGCACGCTCTGCGGCCTCCGGATCGGCTTGGGCAGACTCCGGCCCCTGCTGGACGGAGGACTCACGCGAGACCGGATCGGGCGCCGCGCCCTCCTCGGCGGGCAGAGGCGCGTCCTCGAGGATCACGTGCGCGTTCGTCCCGCTCACGCTGAACGAGGAGACTCCGGCGCGGCGCGGCGCGCCGTTTCGCGGCCACGGTCGCTGCTCGCTCAGCAGCGCCACGGCCCCCGCCGACCAGTCCACGTGCCGTGAGGGCTCGTCTACATGCAGCGTCTGCGGCAGCACGCCGTGGTTGCAGGGCGAGCACCATCTTGATCACGCCGGCCACGCCGGCCGCCGCCTGTGGGTGGCCGATGTTCGACTTGATCGACCCCAGCCACAGGGGGCCGCGCTCGGGCGTTCGTCCCTGCCCGTAGGTCGCCAGCAGCGCCTGCGCCTCGATCGGGTCGCCCAACGTAGTGCCGGTCCCGTGCGCCTCGACCGCATCCACCTCGACGGCCGACAGCCCCGCGCTCGCAAGCGCCTGGCGCGATCACCCGCTGCTGGGAGGGGCCGTTGGGCGCGGTCAGCCCGTTGCTCGCCCCATCCTGGTTGACGGCGCTGCCGCGCACCACCGCCAGCACCGGGTGCCCGTTGCGGTGCGCGTCGGAGAGCCGCTCGAGCGCCACCACACCCACGCCCTCCCCCCAGCTCGTGCCGTCGGCGGCCTGCGCAAAGGACTTGCACCGCCCGTCGGCCGCCAGTCCACGCTGGCGGCTGAACTCCACGAACGCGGCCGGGGTGGCCATCACCGCCACGCCGCCGGCCAGCGCCAGCGAGCACTCCCCCGCACGCAACGCCCCGCAGGCCAGGTGCAGCGCCACGAGCGAGGAGGAGCACGCCGTGTCGACCGAGACGGCGGGCCCCTCCAGCCCCAACGTGTAGGAGACGCGACCCGATACGACGCTGCCCGCGCCGCCAGTCATCTGCGCGCCGTCGAAGCTCTCCGCTGCCATCACGCCGTAGAGCTGGGGCGAGACGCCCGCGAACACACCCGTCTGGCTGCCGCGCAGCGAGCTCGCGGCGATGCCCGCGTCCTCGAGCGCCTCCCAGCACGCTTCCAGCAGCAGCCGCTGCTGGGGGTCCATCCCCAGCGCCTCCTTGGGGCTGATCCGGAAGAATCCCGCGTCGAACTCGCCCGCGTCGTAGACGAACCCCCCTTCGCGCGTGTAGCTCGTGCCGGGGTGCTCGGGATCGGGGTGGTACAGGGCGGCGAGATCCCAGCCTCTGTCGCCCGGGAAGCCCGAGATGGCGTCGCCGCCGGCCACGAGCAGCTCCCACAGCTCCTCCGGTGAGTGCACCCCGCCGGGATACCGGCAGCTCATACCCACGATCGCGATCGGCTCGCCGGTGCGCACCGGCGTGGGCACGTGCACGCGGGTCGCGGCGCTCGCCGCCCGCCCGGGAGCTCGCCCAGCAGGTGGCGCGCCAGCGCCGTGGGCGTGGGGTGGTCGAAGACGAGCGTCGCGGGCAGCCGCAGCCCGGTCTCCGTCTGCAGCTTGTTGCGCAGCTCCATGGCCATCAGCGAGTCGAACCCGAGATCCCTGAAGCTCTGGTGCAACTCGACCGCGTCGGGGGAGGGGTGCCCGAGCACAGCGGCCACGTGCGCACGCACGATCCCCTCGAGGCAGGCGCCTGCGCTGCGGCTCGGACAGGCCGGCCAAGCTTGCCACCAGCTCACCTGCGGGGGCGCCGTCGACCGTGGCGTCGGCGAGCTCCCGCAGAATCCGCTCGACCTCCGGCAGCTCGGCGATCAACTGGCGGGGCCGTGCGGACACGTAGAGCGGCGCGTAGCGCTCCCAGTCGATGTCCGCCACCGTCAGCCGCGTCTCCTCGCGGTCGAGCGCCTGCTGCAACACGCCGATCGCCAGCTCGGGCGCCAGCGCGAGCACTCCCCGCCGGCCCAGCTCGGCGGCAGCCGCGACTCCCATCCCCTCGCCCCCCCACAGTCCCCACGCGATCGAGGTGCCCGCCAGACCCCGCCCGCGGCGGTGCTCCGCGAGCGCGTCCAGAAATGCGTTCGCGGCGGCGTAGTCGCCCTGGCCGCCGGAGCCGAACGTGGCCGCCATCGAGGAGAACAGCACGAACGCCGAGAGCTCGGCGCCCTCCGTCAGCTCGTGCAGATGCCACGCCCCGGCCGCCTTGGCCGCCAGCGGTCTGCTCGAGCTCCTCGACGCGCAGCTCGTCGAACGCTTCGAGCCCGGCCACACCCGCGGCGTGCACGACCGTGCTCAGGGGGCGCTCCGGAGGGATCGCCTCCAACAGCTCCCGCAGCTGCTCGCGATCGGCCACGTCGCACGCCCGCACCGTCACCTCGGCGCCGAGCTTCTCGAGCTCCTGCGCGAGCTCGGACGCGCCCTCGGCCTGCGGGCCGCGGCGGCTGACCAGCAGCAGGTGCTCCGCGCCGGCCCGTGCCAGCCAACGCGCCACGTGCGCTCCCACCCCGCCGGTGCCGCCGGTCACCAGCGCGGTGCCGCGCGGCTTGAAGCTCCGCGGCGCGGGGCCGGCGCCCGCCTGGGCGTGGCGCAGCCTCCGGGCGAACACGCCCGCGCTGCGCACCGCCAGCTGATCCTCCTCGCCCACTCCCCCCAGCACCTCGCACAGGCGCGCCCCCGCGCGCTCGTCGAGCGCCTCCGGCAGATCCACCAACCCACCGCAGGCGGCGCGGGTGCTCCAGGCCGAGCGTCTGGCCTAGCCCCCACACGAGCCCCTGCCAGGGACTGTCCACGCCCTCGCTGACCCCCACCGACACAGCCCCGCGGGTGCAGATCCACAGCGGCGGGCTCGCACCCACGTCGCCCAGCGCCTGCGCCAGCGCGAGCGTTCCCCTGATCCCCCAGGTGAGCGCCGGGTGCTCGGGATCGCGCTCTTCGTCCAGCGCCAGCAGCGAGCACACGCCCACCACCTCCGACGGCTCGGGGGCGAGCAGCTCCGCCAGCCGCTCGGCCAGCGCCGCGCGATCGCAGCCGTCCCGCCGCACCTCCACCTCCTTCACCTCCGCGCCGTGCAGCTCCAGCGCGGCCCGCACCGTCGCCGGCCACCCACTCTCGCCCGAGTCGCTCGGAGCAACGACCAGCCACGTCCCGGAGAGCCTGGCCGGGGGATCGTCCAGCAGCTTCCAGCCGACGCGATAGCTCCAGCCGCCCATCCTCGCTCCCGCGTCCGGCGTGGCGTCGAGCCAGTAGCGCCGGCGCTGGAACGCGTACGTCGGCAGCGCCACCCGCCGGGCGCCCGACCCCTCGAACAGCGCGCTCCACTCGACGTCGACCCCACGCACCCACACCTCACTCAACGCACCCACCAGCGCCCGCGCCTCCGGCCGCTCCCCTCGCAGCACCGGCACCGCCAGCACCTCCGCCCCGTCCTCGGCGCCGGCCAGGCAATCCTGCGCCATCGCACTCAGCACACCGTCGGGCCCCAACTCCAGGAAGCACCGTACCCCCTGCTCCCCGAGCCACTGCACACCCTCGGCGAACCGCACCGTCTCGCGCACGTGACGCACCCAGTACCCCGCCTCGCACAACTCCCCCTCCGTGGCCACCTCACCCGTCACATTCGAGACGACCGGGATCCGCGGCTCGTTGAATGCCAGCCCCTCCACGACTCCACGAAACTCCTCGAGCATCCCATCCATCCGCGGCGAGTGAAACGCATGCGAGACCCGCAGCCGCCTGACCTTGCGACCCCGCTGCACCCACAAGTCCGCCAACTCCGACACAGCGCCCTCATCCCCGGAGAGCACCACCGACACGGGACCATTCACAGCCGCCAACGCGACACGACCCTCAAACCCCTGCAGCGACTCCGACGCCTCCCGCTCGGACGCCTGCACCGCGACCATCGCCCCACCCCCGGGCAGCCCGTTCATCAAGCGGCCACGAGCGGCGACCAACGTACAGGCATCCCCCAACGACAACACACCCGCGACATGCGCCGCCGCCACCTCTCCAATCGAATGACCAATCAGATAATCGGGCCGCACACCCCAATCCGCGACCAGCCGAAACAACGCCACCTCGAGCGCAAACAACCCCGTTTGAGTGAACAACGTCTCATCCAACAGGCGCCCGCCGACGCCCTCGCCCACAACCACACCCCCACCAGACCCCTCTCCCACCTCAACCGGCCCCGACCCGGGCTCGCCGAACACCACCTCGTGCAACGAGCGCCCCAACAACCCGTCGAGGTACCCGCACACCTCATCGAACGCCGCGCGGAACGCCGGGTACGCCTCATACAGCTCACGACCCATCCCCACACGCTGAGCGCCCTGGCCGGTGAACACGAACGCAACCCGCCCACCACCGGCACCCGCACCGCCGCCAACCACGAGACCGGACACAGCCTCCCCCCGCGCCAGCGCCCCCAGGCCACCCAACAACTCCTCCCGCCCACCACCCAACACCACCGCGCGATCCTCGAACACCGACCGCCCCGCAAGCGAAAGCCCGACATCGAGAACGCCCAGCTCCGGGTTGCGCCCACACGCTCCCACAGCCGCCCAGCTTGGCCCCTCAACGCACCCCCGGCCCTCCCCGAAAGCACCCAGGGCACCACACCACCAGCCGACACACCACCACCGGCACCCACGGCATCGCCCTCCACGGCGCCCTCCCCCGGTACATCCCCCACGACCCGGCCCTCGCCAACAGCCGGAGCCCGCCCCACAACCCGATCCCCCTCGACAGCCGGCGCCTCCTCGAGGATCACGTGCGCGTTGGTCCCGCTGATCCCAAACGAGGACACACCCGCCCGCCGCGGCGCGCCGTTCTGGGGCCACGGCACAGCCTCCGTCAGCAGCGACACCGCACCCTCCGACCAGTCGACGTGACTGGAGGGCGTATCCACGTGCAACGTCTTCGGCAACACCCCGTGGCGCATCGCCAGCACCATCTTGATCACGCCCGCCACCCCGGCCGCCGCCTGCGCGTGGCCGATGTTCGACTTCATCGAGCCCAGCCACAGCGGACGATCGTCCGGGCGCTCCTGCCCATAGGTCGCGAGCAGCGCCTGCGCCTCGATCGGGTCTCCCAAACGCGTGGCCGTCCCGTGCCCCTCCACCGCATCCACCTCGGCAGGCGAAAGCCCCGCGCTCTCGAGCGCCTTACGAATCACCCGCTGCTGGGAGGGGCCGTTCGGGGCGGTCAACCCGTTGCTCGCGCCGTCCTGGTTCACCGCGCTGCCCCGCACCAACCCCAACACCCGGTGCCCCAGGCGCCGCGCGTCGGACAGACGCTCGAGCAGCAACACACCCGCACCCTCGGCCCAGCTCGTACCGTCCGCCGCGTCGGCAAACGACTTGCACCGCCCGTCCGGGGCGAGACCTCTCTGCATGCTGAACCCGATGAATGCGAGCGGCTGGGTGATCACGGTAACGCCGCCGGCGAGCGCCAACGGGCACTCGCCCGCCCGCAACGCCCCACACGCCAGGTGCAGCGCCACCAGCGACGAGGAACACGCCGTGTCCACCGTCATCGTCGGGCCCTCGAGCCCGAAGACGTACGCCACTCGACCCGACACGATGCTGCCACCGTTCCCCGTCATGAGCAGCGGGTCGGAGCCGTTTCTCAGCGCCGCTGGATCGGCCTGGTAGTCGCAGTGCATCGCGCCGATGAACACCCCCGTCTGGCTGCCCCGCAGCGAGACCGCGTCGATGCCGGCGTCCTCGAACGCCTCCCAGCTCGCTTCCAGCAGCAGCCGCTGCTGCGGGTCCATCCCCAGCGCCTCCCTGGGGCTGATCCGGAAGAACCCCGCGTCGAACTCGCCCACGTCGTGTAGGAACCCCCCCTCACAGACGTAGCTGGTGCCGCGATGATCGGGGTCGGGGTCGTACAACCGCTCGATGTCCCACCCCCGGTCGGTCGGAAAACCCGAGATGGCGTCCCTTCCCGAGGAGACCAGCTCCCACAGCTCCTGCGGCGAGCCGACCCCGCCCGGGTAACGACAGCTCATCCCGACGATCGCGATCGGCTCGTCGACGGCCTGCCTCGCCGGCGCCGACACCGTGGTGGCCCTCCGCACCTCCCCGACCTCGCCAAGCAGATAGGTCGCCACCGCCGTGGGAGTCGGGTAGTCGAATACGAGCGTCGCCGGCAGTCGCAGGCCGCTGGCTGCGTTGAGGCGATTGCGCAGCTCGACCGCGATCAGGGAGTCGACCCCGAGGTCTGCGAACGGCTGCTCGGCGGGCACCGCCGCGGGCCCCGCGTGCCCGAGGACTGCCGCGACCTCGCCGCGCACGAGCTCGACGGCCGTGCGCTCGCGCTCGCTCTCGGGCGCCGCCGCGACCCGGCGCAGCAGCCACCCCCCGGTACCCGAGGTCCGTACCGGGACACGCACCACTCCGCGCAACAGCGGCGGCAGGAGCCCCGCCCTGGCCAACGGACGGAAGGCGCCGAGGTCCAGACGCACGGGGACCGACAGCGCCCGGTCACCGGAGCGCGCCGCGTCGAACAGCTCGATGCCTTCCTCGCTACTCAGCGCCGCGACGCCCTGACGCGCCATCCGCAGACGGTCGAGCTCGCCCAACTCAGCGGTCATCCCCTCGCTCTGAGCCCACTGCCCCCACGCCATCGAGGTGCCGGGCAGGCCCCGCGCACGACGGTACGCCGCCAGGCGGTCGAGGAACGCGTTCGCCGCCGCGTAGTTGCCCTGGCCAGCTCCCCCGATGACACCGGCAGCCGACGAGAACAGCACGAAATCCACCAGATCCAGGTGCTCGGTCAGCTCGTGCAGATGCCACGCTCCCGCGACCTTCGGCGCGAGGACGCGATCGACTCGCTCCTCGGTCAACGAGCCGACCACACCGTCGTCGAGCACACCCGCCGTGTGCACGACCATGCTCAACGGAAAGCTCTCGGGGATCGACGCGACCAACGCCGCGAGCTGCCCGCGGTCACTCACGTCACAGGCCGCGATCCTTACCCGAGCGCCGAGCTCCCCGAGCTCGGCTTCGAGCTCCACCGCACCGGGAGCCTCACGCCCGCGCCGGCTGGCGAGCACCACGCTGCGCACACCGCGAGCAGCGACCAGGTGTCTGGCCACCAGCGCGCCCAGATCACCCGTACCACCGGTAATCAACACGGTCCCCCCGGGATCGGCGGGAGCCGGCAGCGTCAACACGATCTTGCCGACGTGACGCGCTCGGCTCATGAACCGGAACGCCTCCGGGGCGCGCCGCACGTCCCACGCCGTGACCGGCAGCTGCTTGAGCACGCCGCGCTCGAAGAGCTCCAGCAGCTCCACCAGCATCTCCTGGATACGCTCGGGCGCCGCCTCCGCCAGGTCGAACGCCCGGTAGGCCACACCCGGGTGGTTCGCCGCGACCTCGTCCGGATCACGGATATCCGTCTTACCCATCTCGATCAGCCGGCCACCGCGAGGCAACACCCCAAACGAGGCGTCCACGTACTCCCGCGCAAGGGAGTTCAGAACCACATCTACGCCCTGCCCACCCGTTACGGCGAGAAACCGCTCCTCGAACCCCAGATCGCGCGAAGAGGCGACGTGGGCCTCGTCCAACCCCAGCGACCGCAGCACACCCCACTTCCCGAGACTCGCCGTCCCGAACACCTCGGCACCCAGGTACCCGGCCAGCTGCACCGCGGCCATCCCGACACCACCCGCCGCCGCGTGGACCAGCAGCTTCTCACCCGCACGCAACCCCGCCAGATCCACCAACGCGTAGTACGCCGTCAGGAAGGCTGTCGGCATCGAGGCCGCCTCGGCAAAGGACCACCCCGAAGGCATCCGAACGATCCAACGACGGTCGGTCACCGCGACCGGGCCAAACCCGCCGAGCAGCACTCCCAACACACGATCGCCAGGGCGCACGTCACTCACATTCGCGCCGACCTCCAGGACCACCCCAGCACCCTCGCTGCCGATGATCACCCCGGTCGATGACACGACACCCAGGGCAACCAGCACATCCCGGAAGTTGAGGCCCGCGGCACGCATCTCCACGCGCACCTGGTCCGGCTCGAGCGCCCCGTTCACCTCAGGACAGGGCACCAGCTGCAAATCGTCCAGCGTGCCCTCACCCCCGGCACCCAGACGCCACTCAGAGGTCCCGGCGGGAGCGGCCAACACGCCGGCAGACCCCTGCCGCACAAGCCGCGGCGCAGACGCGCCTCCCCCGCGGATCATCAGTTGAGTCTCATCGCTCCCAAGCGCCGCCCCCAACACGGCACAGGACGCTTCCTCGCCATCCAGGTCGACCAGCACGAACCGCCCAGGGTTCTCCGACTGCGCCGAGCGCACCAGACCCCACACCGGCGCCTGCGCCAGGCCGCTCTCGCCGTCGCTCCCGGCCGCGCCTGTGGCCGACGCAGCGGGGGGCACACCCTCACCCATGTCGGCAGCGCCGCGGGTCAACAGCACCATGCGCGACGTCGCGAACCGCTCGTCGGCAAGCCACCCCTGAACAAGCCTCAGAGCGCGGTGCGTGACCCCACGCGCCACGTCCGCCAGCCCGCCGCCGCCACCACCGACCGTGCAATCCACCAGCACCACCTCGGGGACCGCGGCGCCTCCGTCCACAGCCTCCGCCAACGCCGTCAAGTCCTCGTATACCTCGAGGACCTCGGCGGCCAACAGCGCCTCGGTGAGCGGGGCCTCCCGGTCGCCCACCAGCACCCACGAGCTCTGCGTGGCTTGCGTGGGGAGCTCGACCGAGACCCAGTCCACCCCGAACAGGGACTGTCGAGGGCCGCTGCGTGCGCCCCCGAGCTGCTCCTTGGAGACCGGGCGTGAGACCATCGCATCCACCGACGCGACCAGCGCCCCAGACTCGTCGGCCATCGCCACCGACGTCTCCTCGCCCCTCAGCGACAGGCGGACCCGCAGCGAGGACGCGCCCCTCGCGTGCAACCTCACGCCCTGCCACGCGAACGGCAGGCGCATACAACCCTCGTCGGGGGTCTCGCCTCCCACCATGAACGCGCGCACCCCGATCCCGTGCAGAGCGGCGTCGAACAGGGCGGGGTGGATGCCAAACAGCTCAGCCTGCGACCGCTGGTCCTCCGCCAGCGCCACCTCGGCGAACACCTCCTCCCCACGCCGCCACGCCGCCCGCAACCCCTGGAAGGCGGGCCCATACTCGAACCCCACCCCGGCGAGCACGTCGTAGAGCCCGTCCACCTCCACCCGCTCGGCGCCCGACGGCGGCCACTCGCTCCCGGCGTGCTCGCCAGCCCACTCAGCCAACCCGGCCGCCGCGCCGGCCACACCGCCCGGCGCGAGCACCCCACCGGCGTGGCGCGTCCACCCCTCGCCGGCTCCCAGCTCGTCGCCCACGTCGCTCTCACGGCGTGAGTAGATGCCCACCGTCCGCCGCCCAGACTCCTCGGGCTCGCCCACCACGACCTGCAGCTGGATCCCGCCATCCTCCTCGAACACCAACGGCGCCTCGATCACGAGCTCCTGCAGCACCTCGCACTCGACCCACCCCCCCACATACAGCGCGAGCTCCACAAACGCCGTACCCGCCAACAACACCACGCCCGCCACCGCGTGATCGGCAAGCCACGGATGCGAACGCAGCGACAGGCGCCCCGTGAACAGCAGACCGTCGCCCTCGGCCAGTCCGACGGCCGCGCCCAGCAACGGGTGACCCACTCCGGCCTGACCCGCCGCGGCGGCATCCCCCGCGACGAAGCCCGAACCCTGAAACCAGAACCGCTCGCGCTGAAACGCGTACGTCGGCAGGCCCACACGCACAGCACCCGACCCCTCGAACACCCGGTTCCAATCCACCTCCACACCACGCACCCACAGCTCGCTCAACGACCTCAGGAAACGGCCAGAGCCGCCCTCCTCGCGACGCAACGAGCCGATCGCGCCAACCACACCGCCGTCGCCGTCGAACACCTCTTCGGCGACCTCTCCCATCCCCACCGTCAAGACCGGGTGCGGGCTCACCTCGACGAACGTTCGGCACCCCTCCCCTAACAACGCCCGCACGGTCCGGTCGAACTGCACCGTCTCACGCAAATTCCGGTACCAGTACCCCCCGTCCAAACCCGCCGTATCAAACAACCCGCCGGTCACCGCGGAGTAAAACGGCACCCCACTCGAGCGCGGCGCGATCGACGCGCACTCCTGCAACAGCTCCCCACGAATCCCCTCGACCTGCGCCGAGTGAGCCGCGTAGTCCACCGGGATCTCCCGCGCCTTCACGCCCTCGGACTCACAACCCGCGAGCAGACCCCGGAGCGCCTCGCGCTCACCCGAGACCACCACCGAACGGGGCCCGTTCACCGCAGCGACCGACACCCCACCGCCAAACCTCCCGATCAGCGACTCCACCTCGCCGACCTCGGCCACGACCGACACCATCCCGCCCAGCCCGGCCAGGCTCCCCAGCAACCTCCCCCGCGAAGCGACCACCCGCGCCGCGTCCTGCAGCGACAACCCGCCCGCGACACAGGCGGCGGCAATCTCACCCTGTGAGTGACCCACCACCACGTCCGGCACCACCCCACACGCGCCCCACAGCCCCGCCAACGACACCATCACCGCAAACAACACAGGCTGCACCACGTCAACCCGCTCGAGCCCCGGCGCCCCCTGGGCACCCCGCAACACACCCTCAAGCGACCAGTCCACAAACGGCGCCAGCGCCGCCTCGCACTCACGCATCCGCTCGGCGAACACCTCCGAGGAGTCCAGCAACTCCACCGCCATACCCTCCCACTGCGAGCCCTGGCCCGGAAACACAAACACGACCCGCCCCGCCCCGGCTCCCTCCACGCCGCGCACGACAACACCCCCGCCCACACCACCGGGCACCCCTTCCTCGGCCGCCAACTCGCCGAGACCCCCGACCAACTCCTCGCGGCTAGCACCCAACACCACCGCACGCTGCTCAAACGTGGAGCGGCCCGCCAGCGAAAACCCGACGTCGAGGACACCCAACTCCGGGTCGGCGCCCACACGCTCCAACAACCGCCCAGCCTGACCTCGCAACGCGGCCTCACCCCGACCCGACACCACCCACGGCACCACACCGTCAACCACCCTCACGGCCGAAGCTCGCTTCACAGGCGTGGCGCCTTCAGACGGGGCCTCCGCGGCAGACGACGGCTCCTCGGCAGACGGCGGCTCCTCGGCAGACGGCGGCTCCGCGACGGACGGGGCCTCCGCGACGGACGGCGGCCCCTCGACGGACGGCGGCTCTTCAAGAATCGCGTGCGCGTTGGTCCCACTGATCCCGAACGAAGACACAGCCGCCCGCCGGGGCGCGCCGGTCTGGGGCCACGGCACCGCCTCGGTGAGCAGCGACACCGCGCCCGCCGACCAATCCACCTGACTGGAGGGCGCGTCCACGTGCAACGTCCTCGGCAGCACACCGTGGCGCATCGCCAGCACCATCTTGATCACACCGACCACGCCCGCCGCCGCCTGCGTGTGACCCATGTTCGACTTCACCGACCCCAGCCACAGCGGACGGCCCTCGGGCCGGTCTCGCCCATAGGTGGCCAGCAGCGCCTGCGCCTCGATCGGGTCGCCCAGACGAGTGCCGGTCCCGTGCCCCTCGACGGCGTCGATCTGGCTCGCCGAAAGGGCCGCGCTCTCAAGCGCCTGACCGATCAGGCGCCGCTGAGACGGCCCGTTCGGGGCGGTGAAGCCGTTGCTCGCGCCGTCCTGGTTGACCGCGCTGCCGCGGACCACACCCAGCACGCGGTGACCCAGGCGCAGCGCGTCGGAGAGACGCTCGAGCGCCACCACGCCCACTCCCTCGCCCCAACCGGTCCCGTCGGCCGCATCCGCGAAGGATCTGCAGCGCCCGTCCGGCGCGAGGGCCCGCTGCGTGCTGAATCCGACGAACAGGTCCGGCTGAGCCATCACGGTCACGCCACCCGCCAACGCCAGCGAGCACTCCCCGTCCCGCAGCGCCCCACACGCCAGGTGCACCGCCACCAACGAGGAGGAGCACGCCGAATCGACCGTCATCGTGGGGCCCTCCAGCCCGAGCTCGTAGGCCACCCGGCCCGAGACGATGCTCCCGGTGTTGCCAGCGCTCACCCCGGAGCTGCCGGCAGACGGGATGGCGTCCCCCGCTCCCACCGGCGGTCCGGCGAGGTAGTCCTGGTACATCACCCCGGCGAACACCCCAGTCTGGCTGCCGCGCAGCGAGAGCGGGTCGATGCCGGCGTCCTCGAACGCCTCCCAGCTCGTTTCCAGGAAGAGTCGCTGCTGGGGATCCATGCCCAGAGCCTCACGTGGACTGACCCTGAAGAACGCCGCGTCGAAGTCGCCCGCGTCCCGGAGGAAGCCACCCTCGCGCACGTAGCTGGTGCCGAGGCTTTCGGGGTCAGGGTCGTACAGACGCTCCACGTCCCAGCCGCGGTCGGTCGGGAAGGGGGAGATCGCGTCGCCTCCGGAGGCGAGCAGCTCCCAGAACTGCTCGGGGGAGTTCACCCCGCCCGGTAGCCGGCAGCTCATGCCGATCACCGCCACCGGCTCCCGCGACGCCGCTAGGAGCTGCTGATTCTGACGCCGCAGCCGATCGGTCTCCTTCATCGACGCGCGCAGCGCCTCGATCACCTGCTCGGGGGAGGACTTCACGATCGACTCCCCGCCTCGGACTCCTCAGCAGCGCCCCCGTTGGCGAGCATCATCTGCACCAGGCTGTCGGCGTCCATCGCGTCGATCTGCTCCCCGGCATCGCTCGCCGCCGCGGGCACACCCCCGTTTGCGAGGCCGGCAAGTCCCAGCAGCGTGCCCATCACGCCGGCCTCGCGCAGGCGTCTGAGCGGGATCGACGCGATCGCGGCGCGCACCTCGGCCTCGTCGGTGTCGAGCTTGGTGGGTGCGCCGATCTCGGGCAGCATCTCGCTCAGCAGAAAGTCGCTCAGCGCAGCGCAGGTGGGGTAGTCGAACACGAGCGTCGCCGGCAGCGCCACCCCACTCCGCACGCCCAGCCGGTTGCGCAGCTCGACCGCGGTCAGCGAGTCGAACCCGAGCTCCTTGAACGGACGCCGCGCGTCGATCGCCTCGGCCGAGGAGTGCCCCAACACCGCCGCCACCTCCCCGCACACGAGCTCGAGCGCCACCCGCCCGCGCTCCCCCTCGGGCGTGCCCGCCAAGCGGCGCGCCAGCGCGCCGCGGACGCTCTCGGCCTCCGTCGGCGAAGGCAGGCGCACCAGGTTCCTCAGCAGCGGCGGCACGAGCCCCGCCCTCGCCTGCGCGCGCAGCGCCGCGGCGTCCATCCGCACCGGCAGGACCACCGCCTCCCCGGCCGCGTACGCCGCGTCGAAGAGCTCGAGGCCCTCCACGGCCGAGATCGCGAGCATTCCGCCACGGTGCATCCGTGCGCGATCCGCCGCGCTCATGTCGCCCGCCATGCCATCCTCCTGCGCCCACCACCCCCACGCCATCGAGGTCGCGGGCAGGCCCCGGGCGTGGCGGTGGGCCGCCAGGGCGTCCAGGAACGCGTTCGCCGCGGCGTAGTTGCCCTGGCCCGGGCCGCCGAAGACGCCGGGCCGAAGAGAACAGGACGAACGCGGACAGGCCGAGCCGCTCGGTCAGCTCGTGCAGGTGCCACGCCGCGTCGGCCTTCGGCGCGAGCACCCGGTCGACGCGCTCCGGCGTCAGCGAGCCGATCACGCCGTCGTCGAGGACGCCCGCAGCGTGCACCACCGCGCTCAGCGGGTGCTCCGGCGAGACCGAGCTCAGCAGCTGCGAGGAGCTGCTCGCGGTCGGCCACGTCGCACGCGGCGATCGTAACCTGCGCGCCCAGGTCGCTCAGCTCCGCCTGCAGTCGCTCCTCGCGCCGGCGCCGCACTCCCCGCCGGCTCGCCAGCACCAGCTGCGCACCCCGTAGCTCGACCACCAGGTGCCTCGCCAGCAGCGCGCCCAGGGCGCCCGTGCCGCCTGTGATCAGCACGCTGCCCTGCCACTCGGGCGCCTGCGGCGCGATCGCCTCCCCGGCCTGCTGCTCCTCCGAGCGCTCGCCGGAGGCCTGCGGCTGCCCCGCCGAACGCTCGCCGACGGCTCTCACCCGCGCGAGCCGGGGCGCGAGAACCTCTCCCCACGCAGCGCGAGCTGCGGCTCGCCGGCGCCGAGCGCCGTCCCGAGCAGACCCGCGAGAGGACCCTCGCGGTCGACGTCCACCAGCACGAATCGCTCTGGATTCTCAGACTGCGCCGAGCGCACCAGGCCCCACAGCGGCGCGCTCGCGAGGTCCGACACCGCCTCCTCGGGCCCCGCGGCGACCGCGCCCGCGGTCAGGAACACAAGCCGCGAAGCCGCGAGCCGCTCGTCGGCGAGCCACTCCTGCAGCAGCGCGAGAGCGCGCTGTGCAGAACCCGGCGCGCCGCCCGCGACGGCCCGCTCCTCGCCGCTCCGTGGCGGCGTCCACCCCGAGTCGACCAGCACCAGCTCGGGCGCCGGAGCCCCTCCGTCGATGGCCTCGACCAGCGAGTCCAGGTCGCGTGTACGCCACCCGCTCAGAGGCAGCCCCCGGCGCTCCCAGAACCGCCGACGTCCGCTCGCCCAGCAGCACCCAGCTCTCTGTGGACGCCGCCGGGGCGAGGGAGGCGCTCGCGCGGGAGAGCCACCCACTCCAGCCGGTACAGCGACTCGGTGCCCGCGGCGCGCAGGCTCGCGAGTTGCGCGTCGAGATCTCGCGCATCGTGAACGAGTCGACCGAGGCGACCGGCCCGCCGTCTCGTCCGCGATCGCCAACGACGAACCCTCCCGTCTCGGTCCGCGAGGCGCACACGCGCACGGACGACATGCCTCCCGCATGCACACGCACCCCACTCCACGCGAACGGCAGCATCCTGTGCCCGCCTCGCGCCCTCCCGCAACGTATGCACCCCACCCGCCTGGCATCGAGGCGTCCAGCAGCGCGGGGTGCAGACCGAACGCCTCTGCCACGCGCCCTGCTCCTCCGGGCAGGCTCACCTCGGTGAACGCATCCTCCCCGCGCCGCCACACGGCCTGCACACTCTGGAACACGGGCCCGTAATCGAGGCCGAGCCCGGCGAAGTCGTCGTACAGAGCCTCGATCGGCACCGGCTCCGCGCCCTCCGGGGGCCACGTGCCCGCGGCGAGCGGCCCGTCCAACTCCCGCGGGGAGGCGCTCCCGGCGGGCGCGCGCTCTCCCTCGGGGGCGAGCACGCCGCTGGCGTGACGCGTCCACCCCTCCTGCGCCGGCAAGCGCTCGTGCGCGGCGCCCTCCGGGCGCGTGAAGATTGTCGACCTCTCGGCTCCAGACTCGTCCGGCTCGCCGACCGCGACCTGCAGCTGCACAGCGCTCCGTCTCGGCCAGCACCAGCGGCGCTTCGAGCGACAGCTCCTCGCAGCACCTCGCACCCGACCCGGCCCCCGCGTGCAGCGCGAGCTCCACGAACGCCGTGCCCGGCAGCAGCACCATGCCCTCGAGCACGTGGTCGGCGAGCCACGGGCTGGCGCTCGCAGCGAGACGCGGCCCGTGAACAGCCAGCCGTCGCTCGTCGGCCAGCGCGACCGCGGCGCCCAGCAGCGGGTGCCCGCACGGACGCCTGGCCCGACCGACGCGACATCGCCCGCGCCGCGCCGCCCGACTCTGCAGCCAGTAGCGCTCGCCGCTGGAAGGCGTACGTCGGCAGCCGCACCCTGCTCGCGCTCGTCGCCCTGAACAGCGCCGCCCAATCGACCTCGACCCCGCGCACCCACAGCCTCGGCCAGCGAGCGCAGGAAGCGCTCCGGGCCGCCCTCGTCGCGGCGCAGCGAGCCCGAGCACCCCGACAGCCCTCAGCCCGGCATCCTCGAGCAGCCTCCTCGACGGTCTCCTGGACCCCGACCGTCAACACCGGATGCGGGCTGACCTCGACGAACGTCCTGTTGCCCGCGCTCCAGCAACGCCTGCGTCGCCTGCTCGAACTGCACGGTCTCGCGCAGGTTGCGATACCAGTACTCCGCGTCCAGCTCCGCGCGTATCGAGCAGGCCACCCGTCACGGTCGAGTAGAACGGCACCTCGCCCGGACGCGGCGCGATCGGCGCAACCCTCCAGCAGCTCCTCCCGGATCTCCTCGACCTGCGCCGAGTGCGCCGCATAGTCGACCGCGATCCGCCGCGCCCTCACACCCTCCGCCTCGCACTCCGCCAGCAGCTCCTCCAGCACCCGCCACCTCACCCGAGACCACCACCGACCGCGGACCGTTCACCGCCGCGACGCGATCCGCCCGCCCCAACCGCTCGACACGCTCCACGCAGCTCCTCCACCCCGAGCGCGCACCGACACCATCCCACCCCGACCCGCCAAGCGCCACCAGCGCCCGGCTGCGCAGCGCCACCACCCGCGCCGCATCCTCAAGCGACAGGCCACCCGCCACGCACGCCGCGGCGATCTCACCCTGCGAGTGGCCCACCACCGCGTCCGGGCGCACCCCGCACGCCCGCCACAACTCCGCCAGCGACACCATCACCGCGAACAGCACCGGCTGCACCACATCGACCCGCTCCAGCCCCGGCGCGCCGTCGCACGCCCCGCAGCACATCCTCCAGCGACCAATCCGACATAACGGCGCCAAGCGCCTCGCCGCACTCCCGCAGCCGCTGCCGCGAACACCGCGCGAGCAGTCCAGCAGCTCGACGCGCCATCCCCGCCCACTGCGAGCCCTGGCCCGGGAACACGAACACGACCCCGCCCGCGCCCGCCAGCGTCGCGCGACGCCCTCGACCACGCCCGGCCGCCGAGCTCGCCCGCGGCCAACGCGTCGAGCCCCGCCAGCAGCTCGCTCGCGCTCGCCGCCCACCACCACCGCCCGGTGCTCGAACGCCGAGCGCCCCGCCAGCGAGAACCCGACGTCGCACGAGCTCGGCGCTCCGCGACACGCCGCCGTCGAGAGTCGCCGCGCAGGCGCTCGGCCTGCACCGCGCAGGGCCGCCTCGCTCGCGCGCCGAGACCGACGCCAGCGGCACGCGCTCCCGCCGCGAGCAGGCCCGCCGTCCGGAGCGCCGTCGGCGGTGCCACAGTCGCCGTCTCCCCGTCGCGACGCCGCCCGCTGCCGGCGCAGCGGGCGGCGTCCTCCTCGAGGATCACGTGCGCGTTGGTGCCGCTCACCCCGAACGAGGAGACCGCCCGCGCGGCGCGGCTGCGCCGTCGCGCCGGCCACGGCACCGCCTCGCTCAGCAGCGACACCGCGCCGGCCGACCAATCCACCTGCTGGAGGGCTCGATCGACGTGCAGCGTCCGCGGCAGCACGCCGTGGCGCATCGCCATCACCATCTTGATCACGCCCGCCACGCCCGCCGCCGCCTGCGTATGGCCGATGTTCGACTTGATCGAGCCCAGCCACAGCGGGCGGCCCTCGCGGCCGCTCCTGCCCGTAGGTCGCAAGCAGCGCCTGCGCCTCGATCGGGTCGCCGAGCGTCGTGCCCGGTGCCGTGCGCCTCGACCGCGTCGACCTCGTGCGCGCGAGAGCCCCGCGTTCGCGAGCGCCTGGCGGATCACGCGCTGCTGGGAGGGGCCGTTGGGCGCGGTCAGCCCGTTGCTCGCGCCGTCCTGGTTGACCGCGCTGCCGCGCACCACCGCGAGCACCTGGTGGCCGCGCCGCCGCGCGTCGGAGAGGCGCTCCAGCAGCAGCACGCCCACGCCCTCGCCCCAGCTGGTGCCGTCGGCGGCGTCCGCGAAGGACTTGCAGCGCCCGTCGGGGGCGAGCCCGCGCTGGCGCGCGAACTCCACGAACACGCGCCGGCGTGGACATGCACCGTCACCCCGCCCGCCAGCGCCAGCGAGCACTCCCCGCCGCGCAGCGACCCGCACGCCAGGTGCAGCGCCACCAGCGAGGAGGAGCACGCCGTGTCGACCGTCACCGCCGGGCCCTCCAGCCCGAGCGTGTAGGAGACCCGTCCCGAGATCACGCTGGCCGAGCACGCCGGCGCCGAGGTGGCGCCGTCAGGCCTCGGGCACGCCGAGCCGGCCCACGCCGTAGCCGAGCGGCGTCACGCCGGCGAACACCCCGGTCTGGCTGCCCCGCAGCGAGGTCGGGTCGATGCCCGCGTCCTCGAACGCCTCCCACGCGGCTTCCAGCAGCAGGCGCTGCTGGGGGTCCATCGCCAGCGCCTCGCTGCGGGCTGATCCCGAAGAAGTCCGCGTCGAACTCGGCGGCGTCGTGCACGAACCCGCCTTCGCGCACGTAGCTGGTCCCCTGGCGCTCGGGGTCGGGGTCGTACAGCCGCTCCGAGATCCCAGCCGCGGTCGTCGGGAACTCCGAGATCGCATCGCCGCCCGCGCTCACCAGACTCCCACAGCTGCTCCGGCGATGAGACGAGCGCCACCGCCGGCCCGGATAGCGGCAGCTCATGCCGACGATCGCCACCGGCTCGCGGCCTGCGCCTCGAGCGCGTCGCAGGCGCCGGCGAGTGTCGTGCAGGTCGACCGTCACCCGCTTGAGGTACTCGCGCAGCTTCTCGTCGTCGGTCATCAGGCGTCTCCAGTGGTTGTGTTGCGAACACGCGGCCTCTCTCTCACCGTGACCCGAGCTCCCGATCGATAAATCCGAAGATCTCCTCGTCGGAGGCCGCCTGAATCCGCTCACCGACGGCGGCCACATCCTGCTGGCCCGCCTGTGAACGGTCGATCTGTGGGTCGCCCTCCGCCCGCTCGCGCGCACCGTCCAAGCGGGCGAGCAAGATCCGCAGGCGCGACGCCGCACCGCCCGCTCCGCGCCCTCCGGCAGCGACGCGAGTGCCCGTTCGAGCCCGCCCAGCTCGACCTCCAGGGAAGTGCCCGACGCCCCGTCCCCCGTCAGCCGGCCCAGCAAGTGCTCGGCGAGGCGGCCGGGGTTGGGTAGTCGAAGACAAGGGTCGCCGGGAGCCCCAGCCCGGTGGCGCCGTCGAGCCGGTTGCGCAACTCGACCGCCAGCAGCGAGTCGAAGCCCGAGCTCCTTGAACGCCCTGTTCGGCATCCACCGCCGCGGCGGAGGGGTGGCCGAGCACGCGCGGCAGCCTCGGTGCGGACGAGCTCGAGCAGCAGCTCCCCGCGCTCCTCCGCGGGGGTCTCGGCCAAGCGCTCCCGCAGCTCGCGCACCGCGACCTCGTCGCGGCGTCCGCCCGTCGCCTCCAACGCCGCCCGAACCTCGGGCAGGTCTTCGATCAGTGGGCGCCCACGGGCGGAGGCGTAGATCGGCGCGTAGGTCTCCCAGCGGATGTCGGCGACCACCGTGACCGCCTCCCTGTGCGCCAGCGCCCCCTGCAGTGCCTCGATCGCCAGCTCCGGCGCCATCGCCTCGATCCCGCGCCGGCGCAGCATCTCGCCCACCTCCCCGCCCGCCGCGGCGGTCATGCCCTCCCCGGCTGGCCATACCCTCCCTGCCCTCCCCGGCGGCCATACCCTTCCCGGCGGCCATGCCCTCCCCGGCCCACGCTCCCCACGCCATCGAGGTGGCGGGCAGGCCGCGCGCGCGGCGATCGGCGGCGAGCGCGTCGAGGTATGCGTTGGCCGCCGCGTAGGCGGCCTGCTGCCCCGAGCCGAGCGTGCCCGCGATCGAGGAGAACAGCACGAACGCCGAGAGGTCCGTGCCCTCGGTGAGCTCGTCGCAGGTGCAGGGCGGCCTGCGCCTTGGCGGACAGCGTCTCCTCCAGGCCCTCCACGGTGAGCGAGTCGATCGCGCCGTAACCGCCCGTCCCCGCGGCGTGCACCACCGCGCTCAGGGGCAGCTCCACCGGCAGCGAGTCCAACAGCTCCTGCAGCTGCGCACGGTCGGCGACGTCGCACGCCGCGACCGTCACCTCGGCGCCCAGGCCGCCGAGCTCCGCCCGCAGCTCCTGCGCGCCGGGAGCCGCGCCGCCGCGGCGGCTGACCAGCAGCAGGTGCTCCGCGCCGCCGCGCGCCAGCCAGCGCGCGACGTGCGCACCCAGCCCGCCCGTGCCGCCGGTAATCAGCACCGTGCCCCGCGGCGGCTTCCAGTCGCCTGCCGCCGCGTCCACGCGCTCGGGCGCTCGCACCAGCCGGCGCGCGAATACGCCCCCTCCGCGCACCGCCAACTGGTCCTCTCCGGCCGCGTCCGCGAGCACGCCGGCCACCAGATCCAGGGCGCGCCCCTCGAGCGTCTCAGGGAGATCCACCAAGCCTCCCCACCGCTGGGGGTGCTCCAGGCCGACTACCAGACCGAGACCCCACGCCTGCGCCTGGATCGGGCTGCGCAGCCGCTCGGTCGACGCGATCGACACGGCGCCCCTCGTCAGCAACCAGAGCGGAGCCTCGACGCCGACCTCCGCGAGCGCCTGCACCAGCGCCACCGTCGCGGCCAGGCCGCCGGGAACGCTCACGCAGGCGGGGTGGCGCCGCTCCTCCAGAGCCAACAGCGACACCACACCCGCCACCGGTGTCACGTCGGGCGAACCCCCAACGGCGGCGCGCAGCGAGCGGACCAGCTCCCCGCGCTTGGCACCCACCCCCTCGACGGGCACTCGCACGAGCTGGGCGCCCCGCTCCTGCAGCCCGTCCGCCAGAGCGCCGATCCAAGGATCGTCCTGCGCCGCGGTGGGCACGACCGCAAGCCACGTCCCCGAGAGCGCCGGCACGGGCGGTGAGGCGACCTGCTTCCACTGCACCCGGTAGCGCCAGCTCGGCCCCGACTGCTCGACCGGCGCGAGCGCCAGCCAGTGGCGCCGTCGCTGGAACGCGTAGGTGGGCAGCTCCACTCGTCGTGCGCCCGACTCCCGGCACACCGCGGCCCAGTCGACCGACCCCCCGCGCACCCACACCTCCGCGAGCGCGGCCAGCAACGAGGCCGCCTCCGGGCGCTCCCGCTTCAACACGGCCACCGCGGCGACGGCGTCCCCGCTCGCGCCGGGGTCGCGTGCGCGCAGGCAGTCCGCCGCCATCGCGCTGAGCACCCCGTCCGGACCGAGCTCCAGGAAGCCACCCACTCCCTGATCCGCGAGCCAGCCGACGCCGTCGGCGAAGCGCACCGTCTCGCGCACCTGACGCACCCAGTACTCCGGCGCGCAGAGCTCCTCGCCGGCCGGCCCACCGGTCACGTTGGACACGATCGGCACGCGCGGCGCGTGGTAGGCAACACTCCGCGCCACCGCCGCGAACTCCTCGAGCATCCCCTCCATCCGGGGCGAGTGGAAGGCGTGGCTGACCCGCAGCCGCTTGACCTTGCGCCCCTGGCGCTCCCACGCCTGCGCGAGCTCCAGCACCGGCTCCTCGTCGCCGGAGATCACCACCGCGTCGGGGCCGTTCACCGCGGCCACCGAGACCCGGCCCCCGCGGACGCTCCCGTCCAGCAGCTGCCGCGCCTCCTCGTAGGAGGCCTGCAGCGCGACCATCGCCCCACCCGTGGGGAGCGCGCTCATCAGCCGGCCACGGGCCGCCACCAGCCGGCAGGCGTCGTCGAGCGAGAAGACACCCGCCGCGAACGCCGCGGTCAGCTCGCCGATCGAGTGGCCCGCGAGGTAGTCGGGCCTCACCCCCCAGCTCTGGAGCAGCGCCAGCAGCGCGACCTCCAGCGCGAACAGCCCCGCCTGGGTGAACATCGTGTCGTCCAGGAGCTCCGCCGCGGGCGTGCCCTCCTGCGCGAACAGCACCTCCAGCACCGGGTGCTCCAGGTTCGCCACCGAGCGCTCCAGGTACCCGTCCAGCGTGGTGCAGACCTCGTCCAGCGCAGCCCTGAACAGCGGGAACGCCCGGTACAGCTCGCGGCCCATACCTGCGCGCTGGGCGCCCTGGCCGGTGAACAGGAACGCGATCTGCGCCTGCCCGCCCCGCGCCACGCCCTCCACCACGTTCGCCGCCGGGGCGCCCGCTGCCGCCGCCGCCAGGCCGGCGAGCAACTCCTCGCGCTCGCCTCCGAGCACGACCGCGCGGTCCTCGAGCGCCGAGCGGCCCGCGAGCGAGAGCCCGACGTCGCCCACGCCGAGGTCCTCCCCGGCCAGCACAAAGCCGCGCAGCCGCTCCGCCTGCGCGCACAACGCGCTGCGCCCCCGGCTGGAGAGCACCCACGGCACCACACCGGCGCCACCATCCGGCGCCTCTTGCGGGACGTCGGGCTCATCCAGGGACGGGGCCTCCTCGAGGATCACGTGCGCGTTGGTCCCGCTGACCCCGAAGGAGGAGACCCCCGCCCGCCGCGGCCTCCCGTTCGGCTGCCACGGCCGCGCCTCGCTCAGCAGCGATATCGCGCCCTGCGACCAATCCACCTGGGTGCTCGGCGCGTCCACGTGCAGCGTCTTGGGCAGCAGCCCGTGGCGCAGGGCCTGCACCATCTTGATGACCCCCGCCACGCCGGCGGCGGCCTGGGTGTGGCCGATGTTCGACTTCATCGAGCCCAGCCACAGCGGGCGCTCGGCGGGACGATCCTGCCCGTAGGTCGCCAGCAGCGCCTGGGCCTCGATCGGGTCGCCGAGCGTGGTGCCCGTGCCGTGCGCCTCGACCGCATCGACCTCGCCGCGCCGCGAGGCCCGCGTTGGCGAGCGCCTGGCGGATCACGCGCTGCTGAGCGAGCCCGTTGGGCGCGGCAGCCCGTTGCTGGCGCCATCCTGGTTGACCGCGCTGCCGCGCACGATCGCGAGCACCGTGTGACCTTGGCGGCGCGCGTCGGAGAGACGCTCCAGCGCCAACAGACCCACGCCCTCGCGCGACGCTCGTGCCGTCGGCGGCGGCAGCGAACGACTTGCACCGCCCATCCGCTGCAAGCCCCCGCTGGCGGCTGAAGCTCAGGAACGGCACCGGCGTACAGAGGACCGTCACCCCACCCGCCAGCGCCAGCGAGCACTCCCCGGCGCGCAGCGCCCCGCACGCCAGGTGCAGCGCCACGAGCGACGAGGAGCAGGCCGTGTCGATCGTCACCGCCGGCCCCTCCAGCCCCAGCGCGTAAGCCACACGGCCGGAGAGCACACTCGCCGAGGTGCCGGTCAGCAGATAGCCCTCCGCGCCGTTGAGCTCGCGCCAGCGAGCGCGACACGTAGTCCTGCGAGGTGGTCCCCGTGAACACCGCGGTCTGGCTGCCGCGCAGCGAGCTCGGCGCGAGACCCGCGTGCTCGAGCGCCTCCCACGAGGCTTCCAGCAGCAGCCGCTGCTGGGGATCCATCGCCATGGCCTCGCGCGGGCTGATCCCGAAGAACTCGGCGTCGAAGTCCGCGATGCGCCGATACGAACCCGCCCTCGCGCACGTAGCTGGTGCCCGGGTGGTCGGGATCGGGGTGGTACAGAGCCTCGACGTCCCAGTCGCGATCCGTCGGGAACGGCGCGATCGCGTCGACGCCCGCCGGCGAGCAGCTCCCACAGCTCCTGCGGCGAGCTCACCCCGCCCGGGTATCGGCAGCTCATCCCGACGATCGCGATCGGCTCGTCGTGCTGCGAGGTGCGCGCCGCCGGCGCGAGGCAGGCTCGACCCGCACCCCCTCGACCTCGCTCAGCAGGTGGGCCGCGAGCGCCTCCGGGTTGGGGTGGTCGAACACCAGCGTCGCGGGCAGGCGCAGCCCCGTCGCCGCCTGTAACCGGTTGCGCAGCTCGACCGCGAGCAGCGAGTCGAACCCGAGATCCTTGAACGCGCGCCGCACGTCGATCGCCACGGCCGAGGCGTGGCCCAGCACCGCGGCCACCTCGCCCCGCACCAAGCCGAGTACGAGCCTGCCGTCGTTCCTCGCTGGCACATGCCCGCCAGCCGGACCGCCAGCGACCCGCGCGCGCCGGCGGCCCGCGAGGCCGCGGGCGCGCACCAGGCCGCGCAGCATCGCCGGCAGCACCCCCGCCCCGGCCTGCGCGCGGAGCGCCGCGGCGTCGAGCCGCACCGGGATCGTCAGCGCCTCCCCCGACACGCGGGCCGCGTCGAACAGCTCGAGGCCCTCCTCCGCGGAGAACGCCTCGAAGCCCGCGCGCCTCATCCGCGCCAGCTCGGCCTCGCTCAGCCCCCCCGTCATCTCGCTGGCCGGCGCCCACCAGCCCCACGCCATCGAGGCCCCGGCCAGCCCCTGCGCGCGCCGGTGGGCGGCGAGCCCGTCCAGGAAGACGTTCGCCGCCGCGTAGTTGCCCTGGCCCGGGGCGCCCAGCGTGCCCGAGGCCGAGGAGAAGAGCACAAACGCCCGCAGGTCCAGGTGCGCGGTCAGCTCGTGCAGGTTCCACGCCGCGTCGACCTTCGGCGCGAGCACGCGGTCGACGCGCTCCGGCGTCAGCGACTCGACCACCCCGTCGTCGAGGACTCCCGCGGTGTGCACCACCGCGCTGAGCGGGTGCTCCGCCGGCACCGAGGCGAGCAGCGCCTGCAGCTGCGCGCGGTCGGCCACGTCGCACGCCGCGAGCAGGACCCGGGCGCCGAGGGCAGTCAGCTCGGCCTCGAGCTCGGCCGCGCCGGGGGCCTCCCGACCGCGCCGGCTGGCCAGCACCAGGCTGCGCACCCCGTGCTCGCTCACGAGGTGCCTGGCCACCCGCCCGCCGAGCTCGCCCGTGCCGCCTGTGATCAGCACTGTGCCGTGGTCCCCCGCCGAGACGCGCGGGAGGAGTTCGCCCGTGCCTCCCCGGCCCCCGCCGTACCCGGCTCCCCGAGGGAGAGGGTGCGGGCATCCTCAGCACGATCTTGCCGACGTGCCGCGCCTGGCTCATGAAGCGAAACGCCTCGCGGGCCCGCCGCACGTCCCACGCGCGGATCGGCAGCTGTTCGAGCACGCCGCGCTCGAACAGCGTGACGATCTCCTCCAGCATCTCCCGCACGCGCTCGGGCCCGGCCTCGATCAGGTCGAACGCGCGGTAGGCCACCCCCGGGTGCTCCGTCGCGATGAGCTCGGGGTCGCGGATGTCGGTCTTGCCCATCTCGACGAAGCGACCCCCCTGGGCAGCAGCTCAAGCGAGGCGTCCACCAGCTCCCGCGCCAGCGAGTTCAGGACCACGTCCACCCCCCGCCCGCCGGTGGCCTGCAGGAACCGCTCCCTGAACCCCGCGTCCCGCGAGGAGGCGGTGTGACCCCCGTCGAGCCCCAGTCGATTCCAGGGCGCCCCACTTCGCGGGACTCGCCGTGGCGAACACCTCGGCGCCCAGGTGCCTGGCCAGCTGCACCGCGGCCATGCCCACACCGCCGGCCGCGGCGTGCACGAGCAGCCGCTCGCCCCGCTGCAGGCGCGCGAGGTCCACCAGGCCGTAGTACGCCGTCAGGAACGCCCCCGGGACCGACGCGGCCTCGGCGAACGACCAGCCCGCGGGCATCCGCACGAGCGTCCTGTGGTCGGTCACCGCCACCGGGCCGAACGCTCCGAGCAGCAGCCCCATCACGCAGTCGCCGGGCTCGAAGCCGCTCACCCCCGGGCCGACATCGATGACCACGCCCGCCCCGTCGCTGCCGATCGCGTCCCACTCGCCGCGCAGGGGCACGAGGCCCAGGGCGCTCACGACGTCGCGGAAGTTCAAGCTCGCAGCGCGCACCGCGATTCTCACCTGCCCCTCCGCGAGCGGCTCGTCCACCTCCGGGCACCCGACCAGGCGGAGATCCTCGAGGGTGCCGCCGTCCCCGCTCGCCAGGCGCCACCGCGAGACCCCGTCCGGTGGCGCCAGCGCGCCGGCGCCGGCCGCGTGCGCGAGCCGCGGGGCGAGCACCACCCCGTCGCGCACAGCCAGCTGTTCGCCACTCTCCGCTCGGTCCCTCGCGAGCGCCGCTCCCAGCGCCTGCCACGACGCCCGCTCACCGTCGAGGTCCACGAGCACGAAGCGGCCGGGGTGCTCGGACTGGGCGGAGCGCACCAGGCCCCACACCGGCGCCGCCGCCAGGCCCGCGAGCGCCTCGCCGGCGTGCGCCGCCACCGCGCCGCGGGTGAGCACCACCAGCAGCGTCTCGGCCAGCCGCTCCTCCGCGAGCCACGCCTGCACCAGGGCGAGCGCCTGGTGCGCGTTTCGGTGCGCGCGTTCGGCGACGCCCTCGCCGGCCTGCTCTCCCGGGTCCAGCGCCCAACCGACGAGCACGACCGCAGGGGCCGCCGCGCCCCCGTCGAGTGCCTCGCGCAGGGCTGTCAGATCGGCGTACTGGGCCACGCCTTCAAGGGCGTCGTCGTGCAGCCCGCCCAGCGTCGCCCATCCGGCTTCTGGCGCGTGCGGCTCGACTGCGACCGGTGACCACTCCAGCGCCAGCAGCGACGCGCCCCGGCCCCTGCGCCCGCCCTTCAGCTGCTCGCGGGAGACCGGACGGACCACAAGCGATCGCGCTGCCGCCACCGGCGCGCCGGTGGTGGCGTCGGCGACCGCCACCGATACGGCGCCCTCTCCGGCGGGGGAGAGACAGACGCGCAGCGACTGGGCGCCTTTGCTGTAAAGCCTCACCCCGTTCCAGGAGAACGGCAGGCCCAAGTCATCCTCTGTGCTCTCCGCCGCTTCCGCGAACCGCGCCGCGCCGATCCCGTGCAGCGCGGCGTCAAGTAGCGCGGGGTGCACGGCAAAGCACGTCGCCGACGGGCGCTGCTCATCGGCGAGCGAGACCTCGGCGAAGGTCTCCTCCCCTAGGCGCCACGCCGCCTGCAGCCCCTGGAAGGCCGGCCCGTACTCGAAGCCTACGTCGGCCAGCCGGTCGTAGAGATCCTCGGTCTCCAGGCGCACCGCTCCCTGGGGAGGCCACTCCGTGGAGGCAAGCATGGCCAGCTGCTCATCCAGGCTATCCAGCTCGGGAGTCGGCTCCCGCGACGCGAGCGTCCCGCTTGCGTGGCACGTCCATACCTCCCCCGCGAGCTGCGGTCGCGAGTAGACGCCCACCACGCAGGCTCCCCCCTCGTCGGGCTCGCCCACCAGGAGCTGGATCTGGACCTCCTCCTGCTCGTCGAGAACGAGCGGCGCCTGCAGCGCAAGATCCTCCACGAGCTCGCATTCGACCTGCCCCCCGGCGTACAGCGCCAGATCCAGGAACGCGGTGCCGGGCAGTAGCACCGTGCCCATCACCGCGTGGTCGGCGAGCCACGGGTGCGTCTGCAGCGAGAGGCGCCCCGTGAACAGCCGCCCCCCGCCATCCGCCAGCGCGACCGCAGCTCCCAGCAGGGGATGGCCGGTCGGCAACAGGCCCGCCGCGGCGAGATCCCCGACGCCCCGCTCCGCGGCCTGCAGCCAGTAGCGCCGCCGCTGGAAGGCGTACGTCGGCAGCCGGACCGGGCGGGCGGCGGCGCCGTCGAACACCGCGCCCCACTCCACGGGCGCCCCCCGGACCCACGCCTCGCCGAGCGAGCGCAGGAAGCGCGACGGCCCGCCCTCCCCGCGGCGCAGCGAGCCGAGCGCTCCTGCCTCGTCGGGGTCGCCGTCACCGGCGAGCGCATCGTCGATCGTCTCCTGCAAACCCACCGTCAAAACCGGGTGGGGACTGATCTCGATGAAGGTCCGGTAGCCCTCCTCCAGCAGCGCCCGCGTGGCCTGCTCGAACTCGACGGCGTCCCTGAGGTTGCGGTACCAGTACCCCCCGTCCAGCTCGGCCGTGTCGAGCAGCCCCCCGGTCACCGCGGAGTAGAACGGCGTCTCGCTCGCGCGCGGCGCGATCGCGGCGCACCCCTCGAGCAGCTCCTGCGCGGATCTCCCCCACCTGCTCGGAGTGCGCCGCGTAGTCCACCGGGATCAGCCGCGCCCGCACCCCCTCGCCCTCGCACTCCGCGACGAGCTCCTGCAGCGCGCCCACCTCGCCGGAGACCACCACCGCGCCGGGGCCGTTCACGGCCGCCAGCGAGACTCGACCCGCGAACCGCTCGATCCGCGTCCGCACCGCCTGTGCCCCGGCCGCAAGCGACGCCATCCCGCCGCGACCCGCGAGCGCTCGCAACGCGCGGCTGCGCACGCGCCACCACCTGCGCGGCGTCCTGCAGCGAGAGGCCGCCCGCTACACACGCCGCGGCGATCTCACCCTGGGAGTGGCCCACCACCGCGTCCGGGCGCACCCCGCACGCGCCCCACAGCTCCGCGAGCGCGACCGTCGACCGCGAACAGCGCCGGCTGCACCACGTCCACCCGCTCCAGCGCCGGCGCGCCGTCGGCGCCGCGCAGCACGTCCTCCAGCGACCACTCCACGTGGGGCGCGAGCGCCGCGGCGCACTCCCGCAGCCGCGCGGCGAACACCGCCGAGCTGCTCCAGCAGCTCGAGCGCCATCCCCGCCCACTGCGAGCCCTGACCCGGAAACACGAACACCACCCCGCCGACGCCGCCCGCGGCCACCACCCCCCGGACCACGCCGGCCGCCGGCTCGCCGCCCGCCAGCGCGTCCAGGCCCGCCAGCAGCTCCGCCCGATCCTCGCCGAGCACCACCCCGCGGCCGTCGAGCGCGGCGCGACGGGCGAGCGAGAACCCGACGTCCAGCGCCGCCAAGCCCTCCTCAGCGCGCACGAAGTCCCGCAGCCGCGCCGCCTGCCCCCGCAGGCCCTCCTCGCCGCGACCCGAGAGCACCCACGGCACCGTCTCCCCGCCGAGCAGGGCGAGTGGGGCGGCAGCCTCGGGGGAGGCATCCTCCCGCGGGGCGCCATTCAGCTCTGGGAGGACATCCTGATGTACTCCGCCACCCCGCGGCCGGGGGGCACGCTCCCGTGGCGAGTGATCCTCCTCGGGGGCCTCGGGGGCCTCCTCGAGGATCAGGTGGGCGTTCGTCCCGCTGATGCCGAACGAGGAGACACCAGCCCGCCGGGGCCCACCGTTGCGCGACCAGGGCACCTCCTCGGTGAGCAGCGACACGGCGCCCGCGCCCCAGTCCACGCGGGTGGAGGGCAGGTCCACGTGCAGCGTCCGCGGCAGCACGCCGCCCCGTAGCGCCATCACCATCTTGATCACCCCCGCCACGCCGGCCGCGGCCTGGGTGTGACCGAGGTTCGACTTCACCGAGCCGAGCCACAGCGGGCGCTCCGCGGGGCGGTCCCGCCCGTAGGTCGCGAGCAGCGCCTGCGCCTCGATCGGGTCACCCAGCACGGTGCCGGTGCCGTGCGCCTCGACCGCGTCCACCTCGCCCGCCGAGAGTCCCGCGGAGGCCAGCGCCTGGCGGATCACCCGCCGCTGGGAGGGGCCGGAGGGCGCCGTCAGGCCGTTGCTCGCGCCGTCCTGGTTGACCGCGCTGCCGCGCACCAGAGCGAGCACTCGGTGACCGTTGCGCCGCGCGTCGGAGAGCCGCTCCAGCAGCAGCACACCGACGCCCTCGGAGACGCTCGTCCCGTCGGCCGCCTCCGCAAACGCCTTGCACCGACCGTCGTTCGCAAGTCCGCGCTGACGGCTGAACTCCACGAAGATCCCGGGCGTGGAGAGCACCGTCACACCACCCGCGAGCGCCAGCTGGCACTCGCCCGCGCGCAGCGCCTGACACGCCAGGTGCAGCGCCACCAGCGAGGAGGAGCACGCCGTGTCCACCGTCACCGCCGGCCCCTCCAGGCCGAACGTGTAAGCGACACGGCCGGTGACCGCGCTGCTGCTGGCGCCCACCAGCGGCGCCGCCGCCCCCTCCTCGCTACCCGGGCCCACACCGGCGGCGGGTTGCAGACCGAGGCCGTAGTCCTGGTACATCGCTCCGGCGAACACCCCCGTGCGACTGCCGCGCAGGGAGAGCGGGTCGATGCCGGCGTCCTCGAGCGCCTCCCACGAGGCTTCCAGCAGCAGACGCTGCTGGGGATCGGTGACCGCCGCCTCGCGGGGACTGATGCGGAAGAACTCGGCGTCGAACTCGCCGGCGTCCCGCAGGAACCCGCCCTCGCGCACGTAGCTGTACCCGGGCCGTCGGCTCGGGGTCGTACAGCCGCTCGAGGTCCCACTCGCGGTCGGCGGGAAGGCCCGAGATCGCGTCGACGCCGTCTCGCACGAGCTCCCACAGCTCCTGCGGCGAAGAGGCCGAACGGCCCGCCCCCCCTGGGTACCTGCAGCTCATCCCCACGATCGCGAGCGGCTCGCGCGAGGCGGCCAGCAGCTGACGGTTCTGCCGCCGCAGCCGCTCCGTCTCCTTCAGCGAGGCCCGCAGCGCCTCCACCACCCGCTCGTCGGCAACGGCCATCCTCAGCTCCTCGCTCCGGTCTCGCTTGCGGAGTCCATGGCCTCGGCCTCGCCCGCGAAGTCCCGCTCTTCACCCTCACCCGCAGAGTCCGGGGCTCCGGTCTCGCCCGCGGAGCCTGCGCCGTCCAGGGTCAGCGCCACAAGGCCCTCAAGGTCCAGCGCGTCGATCGCGTCCGCCGGGTCCTCCCCGGCGGACCCCGCGGCTCCCTCCTCGCCGCCGGCGAGCTCGAGCAGCGACTCCAGCAGACCAGCCTCTCGCAGGCGACCGAGGGGAATCGAGGAGAGAGCCCGGCGAACCTCCGCCTCGCCGGGCGCCACGTCACGCTCCGCGTCCGCCTGCGGGAAGACCTCGGCGAGCAGGCGGTCGGCGAGCGCGGCGGCGGTCGGAGAGTCGAAGATCAGGGTGGCGGGTAGGCGCAGACCGGTGGCGAGGCTCAGCCGGTTGCGCAGCTCCACCGCGGTGAGCGAGTCGAACCCGAGCTCTTTGAACGCCCGCTGCGGGTCGATCGCCCGGGCGGAGGCGTACCCGAGCACGGTGGCCGCCTCTCCGCGCACCACGTCGAGCGCGACACGCCTGCGCTCGCCCTCCGGGGCCGCCCGCAGGCGCTGCGCGAGCGAGTCACCGGCCACCTGTGAAGCGCCGCGGAGCGGAGCGCGCACCAGGCCGCGCAGCAGCGGTGGGAGCGCGCCGGCTCTGGCCAGGGCACGCAACGCGGCGGCGTCGAAGCGCGCCGCGACAGCCAGCGGCTCGTCGAGCCCGCGGGCGAGGTCGAAGAGCTCGAGACCCTCCTCGGTCGAGAGCTGCGCGAGGCCCGCACGTGCGAGCCTCGCCAGGTCGAGCGCGCTCAACTGCTGCGCGGCGGCGGCGCCACCCACCTGCTCCCACAGTCCCCACACGATCGAGGTCGCAACCGCCCCCCGGGCCCGCCGGTGGGCGGCAAGGGCGTCCAGGAACGCGTTGCCCGCGGCGTAGCTGCCCTGGCCCGGACTGCCGAGGATGCCGGCCACCGAGGAGAACAGCACGAACATCGACAGCTCCAGGTGCTCGGTCAGCTCGTGCAGGTGCCACGCCGCGTCCGCCTTGCCGGCCAGCGCCCGATCGACGCGCTCGGGCGTGAGCGAGGCGACCACCCCGTCGTCGAGCTCGACCGCCGCGTGCACCACCCCGCTCAGCGGCCGCTCCGTCGGCACCGAGGCGAGCAGCGACTCCAACTGCGAGCGGTCGCTCACGTCGCACGCGGCGAGCACGACGTCGGCGCCGAGCGCCTCCAGGTCGGCTTGCAGCTCGAGCGCCCCGTTCGCCTGCGCTCCACGCCGGCTGACCAGGAGCACGCCGCGCACCCCCTGCTCGACCAGACGCCGGGCAACCAGGGCCCCCAGGCCACCCGTCCCGCCGGTGATCAGCACCGTGCCGCGCGGGTCGAGCGTCGGGGTCGGTGGGGCCTCCGCGCGCGCCGCCCGCGCGAGTCGCGGCACCAAGACCTCACCTCCACGCACCGCGAGCTGGGGCTCGTCCCGGGCGAGCGCCGCAGGCAGCGCGCTCCAGGAGGACTCCTCGCCGTCGACGTCCACCAGCACGCAGCGGCCCGGGCTCTCGGACTGCGCCGAGCGCACGAGGCCCCACACCGGCGCGAGCGCCAGGTTCGGCACGTCCTCCTCGAGGCCCGCCGCGACGGCCCCGCGCGTGAGGAGCACCAGTCGCGAGCTCGCGAGGCGCTCGTCGGCCAGCCACGCCTGCAGCAGACCAAGCGCGCGCCTGAGCACCGCGTGCGCGGCGGCGGGGACCCCGTCGACCGGGCGCCGCGCGCCGTCGGCGAGGCCCTCCCCGCCGGCCGCCGAGCTCTGCACGCCGTCGCCCGAGTCGTGTGCGTCGGGGGAGCACTCCACCAGGACCACCTCAGGAGCCTCCGCGCCGGCGTCGATCGCCGTGCCGAGCGCCTCTAGATCGACGTGCGCTTGCACCTCTGCCCCCACCGCGCGCAGCGCGACCGCGAGGGGGCAGGCCTCCCCGCCCAGCACCGCCGGGCGCCACCGCGACTGCTCGGAGGCGCCCGCCGGGAGCACGACCCAGTCCTGGAGGAACAGCGTCCGGTGGCGGCCCACACGCGCACCGGCCAGGTGCCGCAGGGAGATCGGGCGCATCACCAGCGACCGCACCGTCGCCACGGGCGCACCGGTGGGGTCGAAGGCCGCCAGCGACACCGCCCCGGCGCCCGCCGGGGCAAACCGCACGCGCAGCGAGCCGGCGCCCGCCGCGTGCAGGTCCACACCGCTCCACGAGAACGGCAGCCACGCCTCCTCGCGCGCGTCGTCGCCCGGCGGGTCCTCCTGCCCGTCGAGCAGCGACGCCCCCAGCGCGTGGAGGGCGGCGTCGAGGAGAGCCGGGTGCACGCCGAACGTCTCCGCCTCGGCCAGCTGCTCGGCGGGCAGCGCGACGTCCGCGAGCACCTCCTCGCCCAGCCGCCACACCGCCCGCAAGCCCTGGAACGCCGGCCCGAGCTCGAGACCGCGCGCGGCGGCGCGGTCGTACAGGCTCTCGATGTCCACCGCCTCGGCGCCCGCCGGCGGCCACTCCCCCTCGGCGAGCGCCACGGGCTGCGCGCCTCCGTCGGGCGCCGCGGGCTCCCCAGCGGCGAGCACACCCTCGGCGTGACGCGTCCACCCCTCCTCGCTCCCCGCCGGGGGACCCCTCGGGGCGGGAGTGGAACCCGATCGAGCGCCGACCGCCCTCCTCGGGTGCGCCAACGAGGATCTGCAGCTGCACCCCGCCGTCCGGGCCCAGCACCAGGGGGGCCTGCAGCAGCAGCTCCTGCACTTGCCCGCAGCCGACGCGGGCGCCGGCGTGCAGGGCGAGCTCCAGGAACGCCGTGCCCGGCAGCAGCACGACGCCCGCCGCTGCGTGGTCGGCAAGCCACGGGTGCTCCTGCAGGGAGAGGCGGGCGGTGAACACCACGCCCCGGTCCTCGGCGAGCCCCACCGCGGCGCCCAGCAGCGGGTGCTCCGCGGAGTCCTGGCCGGCGCCCGCCACGTCGCCCGTGCCGCCGTCGGAGCCGTCGATCCAGTAGCGCTCGCGCTGGAAGGGGTAGGTGGGCAGGCTCGCGCGCTCCGCGGCGGTGCCCCGGAAGAGCGCCAGCCAGTCGACGTCGACCCCGCGCACCCACGCCTCCGCGAGTGAGACCGCGAAGCGCTCGGGGGCGGGCTCCTCGCGGCGCAGCGTTCCGAGCACCCCGTCGCTGCGACCCTCCTCGCGCATGGCGTCGATGCCTTCCTGCACCGCGAACGACAGCACCGGGTGGGGGGAGACCTCGATGAACGTGCACCGCCCGGACTCCAGCAGCGCCCGCACCGTCGGCTCGAACTGCACCGGCTCACGGGCGTTGCGGTACCAGTACTCGACGTCGAGCGCGGCGGTGTCCAGCGGCCCCCCCGTCACGGTCGAGTAGAACGGAACGTCACCCGTGCGTGGGGCGACCGTCGCGCACGCCTGCAGCAGCGGCTCGCGGATCGCCTCCATCTGCGGGGAGTGCCCGGCGGACACCGCCCCCAGGATCTCGCGCGCACGCACCTCCTCGGCGGCGCACTGCGCCAGCAGCTCGTCCATCGCGTCGGGCTCGCCGGAGACCACCGTCGAGGACGGACCGTTCGCCGCGGCGATCACGATCCGCCCGTCCCACTGCTCAAGGCGCTCGGCGAGGGCGCGCGTCCCCAGCGCGACGGACGCCATCCGGCCTCCGCCGGTCAGCGCCGCCAGCATCTTGCTACGCACGGCCACCACGTGCGCGGCGTCGGGGAGCGAGAGACCCCCGGCGACGTGCGCGGCGGCGAGCTCACCCTGAGAGTGGCCCACCACCAGGTCGGGGTGTACCCCGCACGCGCGCCACAACCGCGCGAGGGAGACCATCATCGCGAGCAGCACCGGCTGCACCACGTCGATCCGCTCGATCGTCGGCGCCCCGGGCAGCCCTCGCAGCACGTCCGTCAAGGACCAGTCGAGGTGCGGCGCGAGCGCCTGCTCACAGGCGTGGATGCCCTCCGCGAACACGGGCGAGCAGGCGAGCAACTCGCGCGCCATCCCAGCCCACTGCGAGCCGTGGCCGGGGAACACGAACACGAGCTTCCCGGCGTCGCGCACCGAGCCCTCACCGCGCACCAGCCCCGGCGCCGCCCGACCCTCCGCCAGCGCGTGCAGGCCATCCAGCAGCCCCTCGCGCTCGCGCGCCACGACGACGGCTCGGTCCTCCAGCAGCGGACGGTGCGCCAGCGAGAGCCCCACGTCGAGTGGCCGCGGCTCGCGCGCGGACGAGGACTCCGCCGCGGCCCACCGCTGCAGCCGCTGCGCCTGGGCGAGCAGTCCGGGCTCGCCGCGACCCGACACGGGCCACGGCACCGCCCCGCCCGCCAGCACGCCCACCTCGTCTTTGGCGTCAGCAACAGCGTCTACCGGCGGGGCTTCCTCGAGGATCACGTGCGCGTTCGTCCCGGAGGCCCCGAACGAGGAGATGCCGGCGCGCCGGGGGCCCTCGCCCGGAAGCCACGGCGTGGCCTCCTCGAGCAGCGCGATCCCGCCCGAGGACCAGTCCACCTCCGGCGTGGGCCGGTCGACGTGCAGCGTCTTCGGCAGCACCCCGTGGCGCAGCGCCAGCGTCATCTTGATCACGCCCCCCACACCGGCCGCCGCCTGGGCGTGGCCGATGTTCGACTTCAACGTCCCCAGCCGCAGGGGACGGTGCGCGGAGCGGTTGCGCCCGTAGACGGCCAGCAGCGCCTGCGCCTCGATCGGGTCGCCCAGCGTCGTGCCCGTGCCGTGCCCCTCCACCGCGTCCACCTGCCCCGCCGAGAGGCCGGCGCTCTCGAGCGCCTGACGGATCACACGTTGCTGGGCGGGGCCGTTGGGCGCCGTGAGGCCGTTGCTCGCCCCGTCCTGGTTGACCGCGGAGCCCCGCACCACCGCGAGCACCCGGTGGCCCAGTCGATGTGCGTCGGAGAGGCGCTCCAGCACCAGCATCCCCACGCCCTCGCTCCAGCCCGTGCCGTTCGCGGCGGCGCTGTACGCCCTGCACCGCCCGTCGGGGGAGAGGCCGCGCTGGCGCGAGAACCACACGAACGCGCTTGGCGAGGCGAGCACGGTGACTCCCCCCGCCAGCGCCAGCGGGCACTCCCCCGCGCGCAGCGCCCCGCACGCCAGGTGCAGCGCCACCAGCGAGGACGAGCAGGCCGTGTCGAGGGAGACCGCGGGGCCCTCCAGTCCGAGGGTGTACGCCACCCGACCGGAGACCGCGCTGCCGGCAAAGCTGGCGCCGGCCGCGGAGTCGAGGGCGAGCGAGGTCGACCCGCGCACGCCGGTGGCGTAGTCGTGGTACATCACCCCGGCGAACACGCCCGTCCGGCTGCCCCGCAGCGCAGCGGGGTCGACGCCCGCGTCTTCGAGGGCCTCCCAGCCCACTTCCAGCAGCAGCCGCTGCTGGGGATCGAGCGTCAGGGCCTCCCGGGGAGAGATGCCGAAGAACCCGGCGTCGAACTGCGCGGCGTCGTGCAGGAACCCGCCCTCGCGGGTGTAGCTCGTGCCGAGGTGGTCGGGGTCGGGGTCGTACAGCCTCTCCAGGTCCCACCCGCGGTCCGTGGGGAACCCCGTGATCGCGTCGCGGCCGTCCGTGACGAGCTCCCAGAGCTCCTGCGGCGAGTTGGTGGGCCCCGGGTAGCGGCAGCCCATGCCCACGATCGCGATCGGCTCGTGCCGGCGCTCTTCGAGCTCCTGCAGGCGCAGCCGCGTGTCGTGCAGGTCGACCGTGACGCGCTTGAGGTAGTCGAGAAACCGCTCGTCCTCAGCCATACCGTCCCCCGTTCGTGGTTTGAGTAGAGCGGCTCATCGGGGATCGTCCACGTGTGTCGGTTGCGCCACCGGGCGCGGGTGCGCGGGGCGTCCTACCCCGCGGCGGCGCGTTGGGAGTCGACCCGGGCGTCTCATTGGTTCGTCCGCGTGTGTCGGTTGCGCCTCCAGGCGGGGTGGGCGCGGCGCGGCGGGTGTCCACACCGGCGTCTCACTTGCTCTGCAGCTCCCGGTCGATGAAGTCGAAGACGTCCTCGGCGCTGGCCGAGCGCATCAGCTGGGTCACCGCGAGGCCGTCCTCGGGGGACCGCTCCTGCCCCAGGCCGGAGAGGATCGTCCGCAGGCGCCGCTCGACTCGCAGCCGGTGGGTGTCGTCCGCCGGCAGGGACGCGAGCCGCCGCTCCAGCTCGTCGAGCTCGGGCTCGAACGGGTCGGCTGCGGCCACGCCGTCGCTTCCCAGCTCGGCCAGCAGGTGCTCGGCCAGCGCGATCGGGGTGGGGTAGTCGAAGATCAGCGTCGCGGGCAGGTTAAGCTCGGTCGCGGCGTTCAACCGGTTGCGGAACTCGATGGCCGCAAGCGAGTCGAAGCCCAGCTCCTTGAAGGTCAGCCGCGCCTCGATCGCACCCGGCGAGCCGTACCCGAGACCCGCGGCGGCCTGGGCGCACACAGAGTCCAACACAACCTGCCCGCGCTCGTGCTCGGGCACGCCCACGAGGCGCTTGACCAGCGTGCCGCGCTCGGCGTCGGCGGCGCGCAGCGGCGCGCGGACCAGGCCGCGCAACATCGGCGGCAGCGCTCCCGCCGCGGCCTGTGCGCGCAGCGCTCCCGCCTGGAGACGCGTCGCGACGAGCAGCGCCTCCCCCAGCGCGCCCGCGGCGTCGAAGAGCTCGAGGCCCTCCTGCGGCGTGAGCGACGCCATCCCCGTGCGCGCGCCCCGCGCCAGGTCGGCGTCTGTCAGGCGGTCGGCCATGCCGTCCGCCTGCGCCCACGGGCCCCAGGCGATCGAGACGGCCGGCAGCCCGCACGCACGGCGGTGAGCGGCCAGCGCGTCCAGGAGCGCGTTGGCCGCCGCGTAGTTGCCCTGACCCGGGAGGCCCAGCGTGCCCGCCACCGAGGAGAACAGCACGAACGCCGTGAGGTCGGCGCCCCGCGTCAGCTCGTGCAGGTGCAGCGCGGCGCTCGCCTTCGGCGCGAGCACCGCGTCGACCCGCTCCGCCGTCAGCGAGTCGAGCACCCCGTCGTCGAGCACCCCCGCGGCGTGCACCACCGCGCGCAACGGGTGCTCCGCGGAGATCGACTCGATCAACGCCCCCAGCCGCCCGCGGTCGGCGACGTCGCACGCCGCGATCCGTACCTGCGCTCCCAGCCCCGCCAGCTCCTCCTCGAGCTCCGCGGCACCGGGCGCCTGCGCCCCACGCCGGCTGACGAGCAGGAGGTGGCGCACCCCGTGCGCTGACCACGAGGTGCCTCGCCAGGAGCGCGCCGAGCCCACCCGTGCCACCCGTCACCAGGACCGTGCCGTGCGCGTCGAAGCGCGACCCGAGCTCGCCCGACGGAGGTGCAACGCGGCTCGCGCCCTCCTCTGCGGCCCCACGCTCGCCGTCGGCCTCGTCCTGCCGGGTCGGGGAGGCGGGGCGGGCCACGCTCCTCAGGCGCGGCACGAACGCCACGCCTGCGCGGATCGCGAGCTGCGACTCCTCCGCGCTCGACGCGTTCGCCAGCGCCCCCGGCAGCGCATCCCACGAGGCTCTCTCGCCGTCGAGGTCGACCAGCACGAACCGCCCAGGGTGCTCGGACTGCGCCGAGCGGACCAGCCCCCACACCGCCGCCTGCTCCAACCCCGGAACGTCCGCGCCCTCGCCCACCGCGAGGGCGCCGCGCGTCAGCACCACCATCGTGGACTCGCCCAGCCCCTCCCGCGCGAGCCACCCCTGCATCAGACCCAGCACCCTGCGGGTACAGGCGCTCACAGCCGCGGCCACCGCGGCGGCACCCTCTCCGCCGGCGCCCTCCTCACCGGCGCCGCTCCTCACCCGGGACCCCGGAGGTCTCCTCGGCCAGCTCGAAGGCCGTGACCAGCTCCGCTCTCCGGGGCCGCGGGGCTCCCCTGCCCGAGCAGCGGCGAGGGGCTCCCACTCGACGCGCAGCAGCGACCCGCCGCCACCGCTGCGCAGCCGTTCGATCTGCTCGCGGTACACCTCGCGCAACATCAGCGAGTCGTACGCGAGGACGACCGCCCCCAGCTCGTCGGTGGCGATCAGCGAGACCCCCCCGTCCGGCGCGGGCGAGAGACAGACACGTAGCGCGCACGCGCCGCTGGCGTAGGCGCTCACCCCGCTCCAGGAGAACGGGATCACCATCTGCTGCAGCCGCGATTTGGACAGCGCGGTTGCCTGTACCGAGGCGTCCAGCAGCGCTGGGTGTATGCCGTACGTGCGTGCCTGCGCGTGGTGCTCCTCGGGCAGGTGGACCTCCGCGAAGATCCCCTCTCCCCGACGCCAGATCGCCCGGGCACCCTTGAAGATCGGTCCGTATTCGAAGCCCACCTCCGCCAACAGGTCGTGCAGCTCGTCGGCCGGGACGGGGTCCGCCTCGGACGGCGGCCACACGCCGCCGGTCGCCGACGCCGCCTGCGCTTCGAGCGCCCGGCGCCTGTCCTGGGCGCTGGCGCCGCTCGAGGCCAGCACGCCGCTGACGTGGCGCGTCCACACCCGCTCGTCCTGTGCGGCTCCCTCCTGCAGCGACTCTCCCACGTGCTGCGTCTGCCTGCTGGTGTGGATGGTGAGCACCCGCCGGCCGGAGGCGTCTGGCGCCCCGACCGCGACCTGCAGCGCCACCCGTTCGTGCTCGGAGAGCACCACCGGCTCTTCCATCACGAGCTCCTGCACGGTGTCGCACCCAGCCACGCGAGCGACGTGCAGCGCGAGCTCGACGTGAGTGGTGCCGGGTACCAGCACGGAGCCCATCACGACGTGCTCGGCCAGCCACGGGGTGCGCTCGAGCGAGAGCAAGCCGGTGAACAGCCAACCCCCTCCTTCGGCCAGCGGGAGCACCGCGTCGAGCAACGGGTGGTCGCCGACGTCAAGGCCAGCCGAGGCGACGTCCCCGAGGCCCGCAGCCTGCGGCTGGAGCCAGTAGCGGCGCCGTTGAAAAGCGTAGGTCGGGAGCTGCGCCAGCCGCGCGCCGGTCCCCTCGAAGGCTCTCCCCCACTCGACGTGCACACCCCGCACCCACAGCTCCGCGAGCGCGCTCGTCAACGCGCGCACCTCCGGGCGTCCACCGCGCAACACCGGCACCGCCGCAGCCCGCGCCCCACCGCGCCCACCCGCCCCGCCGCCGGCAAGGCAGTCCTGCGCCATCGCGCTGAGCACCCCGTCGGGGCCGAGCTCGAGCAGACTCCCGACACCCCGACCGTCGAGCCACCGGACGGCGTCGAGGAACCGCACGGGCTCACGCGCGTGACGCACCCAGTAGCCCGGGTCGCACACCTGCTCAGCCGAAACCGGTTCGCCCGTGAGGTTCGAGACGATCGGGATCTGCGGCGCCGAGAACGAGAGGCCCGCGGCGAGCGCCTCGAACTCCGCGAGCATCCCGTCCATCCGCGGCGAGTGGAACGCGTGGCTGACCCGCAGCCGCTTGGTCTTGCACCCCCGCTCCTCGAAGACCGCTGCCAGCCCCAGGACGACGTCCTCCTCACCGGAGATCACGACCGCCTCGGGGCCGTTCACCGCCGCAAGCGACACCCGGTCCTCAAAACCCCCCAACACCTCGAGCACGGCCCCCTCGGACGCCGCGAGCGCGACCATCGCCCCACCCCTGGGCAGCGCACCCATCAACCGTCCGCGAGCCGCGACGAGCGTACACGCGTCCTCCAGCGAGAGCACACCCGCCACGTGCGCCGCCACCAACTCGCCGATCGAGTGACCCACCAGGTAGTCGGGACACAACCCCCAATCCTCCAGGAGCCTGAACAGCGCCACCTCCAGCGCGAACAACCCGGCCTGCGTGAACAGAGTCTCGTCCAGCAACCCACGGCCCCCAGCGTCACCGCTCTCCGGGCGCTCCCCACCGGACCCCTCGCTGTCCCGCGCCCGTTCTCGACCAGCCGTCTCGCCAAACACCACCTCGCGCAGGGAGCGCCCCAACAGGCCATCCAGGTGCCCGCACGCCTCCTCGAACGCGCCGGCGAACACCGGCAGCGCCTCGCAGAGCTCGCGGCCCATCCCGACCCGCTGCGCGCCCTGGCCGGTGAACAGAAACGCCAGCCCGCTTCCAGCGCCACGCACCGAGCCCCGCACGAGACCGGGCGCGTCCTCTCCCCGCGCCAGCGCCCGCAGACCCTCCATCAGGCTCTCCCGTCCGCCACCCACCAACACCGCCCGATCCTCGAGCCCCGAGCGGCTCACCGCCAGGGAGAGCCCGACGTCCGCGAGCCGCAGAGCGGGATCGCCCTCGACCCACTCCAGCAACGTCCGCCCCTGACCGCGCAGGCCCTCCGTGCCCCTGCCCGACACCACCCACGGCAGCACCCCGGCGCCCAGCACGCCGCCGGGGACATCCTCCGCCGGCACAGAGGCCGCAGAGGAGGGAGAGGAGGGAGCCTCCCGCGGCGCGAGGGAAGAGACCGGAGAGGAGGAAGCCTCCCCCGGCGCGAGGGCGGTTGGCGGGGCCTCCTCGAGGATCACGTGCGCGTTGGTGCCGCTCACCCCGAACGAGGAGACCCCCGCACGGCGCGGCTCGTCGCTTCGCGGCCACGGCACCTCCTCGGTGAGCAGCGACACCGCGCCGCTTGACCAGTCGACCTTGGTGGAGGGCTCGCCGGCGTGCAGCGTGCGTGGCAGCACCCCGTGCTGGAGCGCCAGCACCATCTTGATCAGCCCGGCCACGCCAGCCGCGGCCTGCGGGTGCCCGATGTTCGACTTGATCGACCCCAGCCACAGCGGGCGGTCCTGCTCCCGTCCCTGGCCGTAGGTCGCCAGCAGCGCCTGCGCCTCGATCGGATCGCCCAGCACGGTGCCGGTGCCGTGCGCCTCTACCGCGTCCACCTGGGTCGCGGCAAGACCCGCGTCGGCCAGCGCCTGGCGGATCACCCGCTGCTGAGACGGGCCGTTCGGCGCCGTCAGGCCGTTGCTCGCCCCGTCCTGGTTGACCGCGCTGCCGCGCACCACCGCCAGCACCCGGTGACCGTTGCGCCGCGCGTCCGCCAGGCGCTCGAGCAGCACCACACCCACGCCCTCCGACCAGCCCGTGCCGTCCGCCGTCCTGCGCGAAGGACTTGCAGCGCCCGTCGCGGCGCGAGGCCGCCCTGGCGGGCGAACGCGGCGAACGCCGCGGCGTGGCCATCACCGCGACCCCCCCGGCGAGCGCCAGCGAGCACTCCCCCGCGCGCAGCGCCCCGCACGCCAGGTGCAGCGCCACCAGCGAGGAGGAGCACGCCGTGTCGACCGACACCGCCGGCCCCTCGAACCCGAACGAGTAGGCCACCCGCCCGGACACCACGCTCCCCGCGCCGGCCGTCACCCGGTAGCCCTCGAGCTCCTCCGGAAGGAACGTGCCGTAGTCCGTCGGGTTGATGCCCGCGAACACGCCCGTCGGGGTGCCCCGCAGCGAGAGGGGGCCGATCCCGGCGTGCTCCACCGCCTCCCAGCAGGCTTCCAGCAGCAGCCGCTGCTGGGGGTCCATCGCCAGCGCCTCGTTCGGGGCGATCCCGAAGAAGGCGGCGTCGAACTCGGCCGACGTCGTGGAGGAAGCCCCCTTCGCGGGCGTGGCTGCGTCCGGCCGCTCGGGGTCGGGGCCGCGCAGAGCGTCCAGTCCCACCCCGGTCGGCGGGAAACGCCCCGATCGCGTCGCCCCCCGCGGGCGAGCAGCTCCCACAGCTCCTCCGGCGAGCGGACTGCCCCCGGGTAGCGGCAGCTCATGCCCACGATCGCGACGGGCTCGTCCGCGCGCGAGCACCGACGCCGCCCCTCGCGACCCGACGCGCGAGGGTGAGCCGAGCGCCTCCTCCAGCAGGTACCGCGCCACCGCGGCCGGGGTGGGGTGGTCGAATACGAGCGTGGCGGGCAGGCGCAGTCCCGTCGCGGCCTGCAGCCGGTCGCGCAACTGCACCCCGGCGAGCGAGTCGAACCCGAGCTCTTTGAACGCCCGCCCCACCTGCACCGCCTCCGGGCTGAGGTGCCCGAGCACGGCCGCGGTCTGGGCCCGCACCAGCTCCAGCAGCTCGCGCTCGCGCTCCCCCTCGGGCATGCCCGCAAGCCGCCGGGCCAGCGTCCCGCCGGTCTCACCGCCGCTCCTCGCCCACGGCCCGGCGCGCGCAGCACCCGCTGCACCTCCGGCAGGTCCCCGATCAACGCCCGCGTGCGGAGCAGGTTGTAGAGAGCTGTGTAGCGCTCCCAGTCGAGGTCCGCCACGGCGAGGCTGCGCTCGTCGTGGTCGAGCACCTGCTGCAAGGCGCAGAGCGCCGACTCGGGCGCCATCGCCCGGACCCCGTTGCGGCGCAGCCGCTCGCCGGTCTCCGCGGCGGCCATGCCCCCACCCGCCCAGGCGCCCCACGCGATCGACGCCGCCGGGAGCTCGCGCTCGCGGCGGTGCTCGGCCAGCGCGTCCAGGAACGCGTTGCCGGCCGCGTAGCCCGCCTGCCCGCCGGCGCCGAACGTCCCGGCGATCGAGGAGAACAGCACGAACGCCCCCAGCTCGAGGTGCTCGGTCAGCTCGTGCAGGTGCCACGCGCCGCCGGCCTTCGCCGCCAGCAGACCGTCGAGCCGCTCCGGCGAGCAGCGCGCCGAGCGGCTCCTCCTCGAGCGCCCCGGCGACGTGGAAGACCGCAGAGAGGGGAAGCTCGTCGGGCGCCGCGGCGAGCAGCCCCTGGAGCTGCGCGCGATCGGCGACGTCGCACGCCACCACGCTCACCCGCGCGCCCAGCCCCTCAAGCTCCTCCACGAGCTCTGCCGCACCCGGCGCGTCGGGCCCGCGACGGCTGGCCAGCAGGAGGTGCTCGGCGCCACCGTGGGCCAGCCACCGCGCGACGTGGCCCCCCAACGCACCCGTGCCGCCGGTGACGAGCACGGTCCCCACGGGCCTCCACTCCCCCGTGGCCCGGCGCCCAGCCAGCGGGGCGCGCACGAGACGCCTGGCGAGCAGCCCCACGCCACGCACCGCCACCTCGTCCTCGCCGTCTGAGCCGGCGAGCACCCCGCACAGGCGCCCGAGCGCGCGCTCGTCGCACTCCGCCGGCAGGTCGACCAGGCCGCCCCAGCGCCCGGGCTCCTCCAGCCCGACCACCCGGCCCAAGCCCCACACCATCGCCTGTGCGGGACTCCGAACCGGATCTGCGGCGCCCACCGACACCGCGCCACGGGTGGCCAGCCACAGCGGCCCCCCGACGCCGGCGTCCCCCAACGCCTGCGCCAGCGCCAGCGACCCCGCCACGCCCCGCGGCACGCTCTCCAAGCGCGGGTCAGGGGCCTCGTCCAACGCCAGCAGCGAGAGCACCCCTGCGGGCTCGTCGGCCTCCAGCGCCCGCAGCCGCTCGGCCAGCCCGACGCGATCCACGCCGGCCCCGTCGACCTCGAGCACCGCCACCTGCGCGCCGCGCGCCTCGAGCGCCCGGGCGACGCCCGCGCACAGCTCCTCCTCGGACGGGCCGGCCGGGACCACGAGCAGCCACACGCCCGCGAGCGCCGACGCCGGAGGGCTGCGCAGGGCCTCCACCGCACCCGGTAGCGCCACCCGTCCACGGCCGACTGGCGGGTCTGTCGCCGCCGCCACGCCGAGAGCACCGGCAACACCGCCTCCAGCGAAGACCGCTCACCCCCGTCGGCGACCCCCAGGGCCGCCAGGGCGTCGGCGTCTTCACGCTCCACCGCCCCCCAGAAGCCGGTCTCGGCCAGATCCGCCCCGCCGGCCTCACCCTCCCGCTCTTGCGACGGAACCAGCCAGTAGCGCTCACGTTGGAAGGCGTAGCTCGGCAGCTCCACCCGCCTGGCGCCCAACCCCCGAAGACCTCGCTCCAACCCACCTCGACCCCACGCACCCACGCCTCCGCCAGCGCGCTCAGCAGCGTCCGGGTCTCGGCGTGCCCGGCGCGCAACAGCGGCGCCGCGGCGGGCTCGTTCTCACCCTCGACGCGCTCCTCGCCGGCCAGGCACTCGTGGACCATCCCGCTGAGCACCCCGTCGGGCCCGAGCTCCAGGAAGCTCCTCACTCCCTGCCCGTAGAGCCAGCGCGCCCCGTCGGCGAAGCGCACCGTGCCGCGCACGTGCTCGACCCAGTACTCCGCGCGTGCACAGCTCCTCGGCGCCGCGCCCGCACCCGTGAGGTTGGAGACCACCGGGATCGCGGGGGCGGCGTACGACACGCTGCGGGCGACCTCCGCGAACTCGTCGAGCATCGCGTCCATCCGCGGCGAGTGAAACGCGTGGGACACCCGCAGCCGCTTGGTCTTGCGACCCCGCCGCTCCCACTCGGCGGCCAGCGCCAGCACGTCGTCCTCCTCCCCGGAGAGCACGACCGCCGCCGGGCCGTTGACCGCCGCGAGCGCAACCCGCTCGGCGGACGCCCCGGCGAGCGACTCGCGCGCCTCCTCCTCCGAGGCCTGCACCGACACCATCGCCCCGCCCGCCGGCAGCGCGCCCATCAACCTGCCCCGCGCCGCCACCAGCCGGCAGGCGTCCTGCAGCGAGAACACCCCCGCCACGTGCGCCGCCACGAGCTCGCCGACCGAGTGGCCCCCGACGAAGTCGGGGCGCACACCCACGCTCTCGACCAGCCGGTACAGCGCCACCTCCAGCGCGAACAGGCCCGCCTGGGTGAACGCCGTCTCGTCCAGCTCCCCTCCGGGCGACCCCGCGCCGGCCTGACCCTCGCCAAACACCACACCTCGCAGCGAACGTCCCAGGTGCTCGTCGAGGTGCCCACACGCCTCGTCGAACGCCCGCGCGAACACCGGGAACGCCCCGTACAGCTCCCGACCCATCCCCACCCGCTGGGCGCCCTGGCCGGTGAACAGGAACGCCACCGTGCCACCGCGGGCGACGCCGCTGAGCACGTTGCCCGCGGGCTCGCCCCCGAGCAGAGCGCCAAGGCCCCCCGAGCAGCTCCTCCCGGTCCGCCCCCAGCACCACCGCACGATCCTCGAGCGCCGGGCGGCCCGCGAGCGAGAGCCCGACGTCTGCCGCGCGAGGTCGGGGGCTCCTGCGACAAATGCCGCCAGCCGCCCGGCCTGGGCACGCAGAGCCTCGGCGCCGCGACCCGAGAGAACCCACGGCAGGACACCCGCGTCCGCAGGGGACGCCACGTCAGGCGGCCGCCGCGCTCGCGCCACGGCGCTCGCCGGCGCGTCCTCGCAGCGCGTCGCGGGGCTCCTCGAGGATCACGTGCGCGTTGGTGCCGCTGATCCCGAACGAGGAGACGCCCGCCCGTCGCGGCTCTCCGTTCTGCGGCCACGGCTGCGGGCTCGGTGAGCAGCGCGACCGCGCCGGTCGGACCAGTCGACGTTGCTCGAGGGCCGATCGACGTGCAGCGTCCGCGGCAGCACGGCGTGGCGCATCGCCATCACCATCTTGATGACGCCCGCCACGCCCGCCGCGGCCTGACGGTGTGGCCGATGTTCGACTTGACCGACCCCAGCCACAGCGGGCGCTCGGCGGGGCGCTCCCTGCCGTAGGTCGCCAGCAGCGCCTGCGCCTCGATCGGGTCGCCGAGCGTGGTGCCCGTGCCGTGCGCCTCGACCGCGTCGACCTGCGCCACGGAGAGCCCCGCGCTGGCGAGCGCCTGCTCGATGACGCGCTGCTGGGAGGGGCCGTTGGGCGCGGTCAGCCCGTTGCTGGCGCCGTCCTGGTTGACCGCGCTGCCACGCACGAGCCCCAGCACCCGACGGCCGCGCCGCTGCGCGTCGGAGAGCCGCTCCAGCAGCACCACACCGACGCCCTCGCCCCAGCCCACACCGTCGGCGGCGTCGGCGAAGGACTTGCAGCGCCCGTCCGGTGCGAGGCCGCGCTGCCCACTGAACTGCGCGAACAACCCGGGCGTGTCCATCACCGTCACCCCGCCCGCGAGCGCCAGCGCGCACTCACCGTCGCGCAGCGCCTGACAGGCGAGGTGCAGCGCGACCAGCGAGGAGGAGCAGGCCGTGTCCACCGTCACCGCCGGGCCCTCCAACCCGAGCGCGTAGGAGACCCGACCCGGAGACGACGCTCCCGGAACTGCCCGTCAACCAGTAGCCAGCGAGGCTCTCGTGTCCTCGCGGCGCAGCCCACAGACCGGCGCCGAAACCCAGCGAGCTGACACCCGCGAACACGCCGGTCTGCGTGCCCCGCAGCGAGGTCGGGTCGATCCCTGCGTCTTCGAGCGCCTCCCAGGAGGCTTCCAGCAGCAGCCGCTGCTGGGGATCCATCGCCAGCGCCTCCCGCGGGCTGATCGCCGAAGAAGCCGGCGTCGAACTCACCGGCGTCGTCGAGGAACCCGCCCTCACGTGTGTAGCAGGTGCCCGGGACGTCAGGGTCGGAGTCGTACAGCGCCTCGAGATCCCACCCGCGGTCCTCCGGAAACGGCGAGATCGCGTCGCCCCCAGCCGTGAGGAGCTCCCACAGCTCCTGCGGCGAGCGCACGCCACCCGGATACCGGCAGCTCATCCCCACGATCGCGATCGGGTCCTCGGCGGAGACCACCGGCACAGAGGACGCGGCGGCGGTCAGCCGCGTACCCGAGAGCTCGCGCAACAGGTAGCCGGCGAGGGCCTCCGGGGTGGGGTGGTCGAACACGAGCGTCGTCGGCAGACGCAGCCCGCTGGCGCCACCGAGACGGTTACGCAACTCCACCGCCATCAGCGAGTCGAAGCCCTGCTCTTTCAACGGCCGTCGAGCCCCTACCGCGCCAGCCGAGGCGTGCCCCAGCACGGTCGCGACCTCGGCGCGCACCACGTCCAGCATCACGCCCTCCCGCTCACCCTCGGGCACCGCCGCAAGACGGCGGGCGAGCGAGTCGGTCGCCCCGCCCGCCCGTCGCGACGGAGCCCGGACCAAGCCGCGCCACACCGCAGGCAGCAGTCCGTCGTCGACCTGCGCGCGCAACGCGGGCAGGTCGAGACGCATCGGCAACACCAGGGCCGCGTCCGCGGCCAGTGCGCCGTCGAGCAGGTCGAGGCCTTCCCTGGAGGACAACGCAGCCAGACCCGAGCGCGCAATCCGTTTGTGGTCGACCTCGCCGAGCTGGGCGGTCATCCCGGCCGCCTGTGCCCACGGCCCCCACGCCAGCGACGTCCCCGGCAGACCCCGCGCGCGACGGTACGCGGCGAGACCGTCGAGGAACGCGTTCGCCGCCGCGTAGTTGGCCTGCCCCGCGGCGCCGAGCGTCGCCGTGACGGACGAGAACATCACGAACGCCGCGAGGGCGAGGTGGGAAGTCAACTCGTGCAGGTGCGACGCCCCGTCGACCTTCGGGGCCAACACCCGATCGAGCCCCTCGCTCCTCAGCGACTGGACCACACCGTCCTCGAGCACCCCCGCGACGTGCAGGACCGCGGTGAGCGGATGCTCCTCCCGCACCGAGTCGAGCAGCGTCTGCACCTGCTCACGGTCAGCCACGTCGCACGCCGCGACCCTCACCGTCGGCGCCGAGCCCGACCAACTCCGCCTCGAGCTCCTGCGCACCTGGCGCGGCGCCACCGCGCCGGCTCACCAGCAGCAGACGACGAGCGCCGTGGACCTCGACCAGGTGCCTCGCCACGGCCGCACCCAGGCCGCCGGTGCCGCCGGTGATCAAGATCGTGCCGTCGCCACCGACCTCGCCGAGACCCCGCGCACCACCGTCCCGCGACGCCGACGCGGGCAGTCGCGCCAGGCGTGGGCCGAGCACCTCACCCTCCCTGATCGCCACCTGGGGCTCGGCGCCCGCCAGCGCCGCGGCCAACGCCGCGACGGATCCGTCCTCGCCGTCCCAGTCGACGATCGCCACCCGGCCTGGGTGCTCTGACTGCATCGAGCGCACCAACCCCCACACCGGAGCCTGGGCCAAACCGAGCACGTCGTCCTGCGCACGCGCGCACACCGCGCCCGTGGTCACGAAGACCAATCGCGAAGCGGAGAGCCGCTCGTCGGCGAGCCACCTCTGCACCAGGGCCAACACACGCTGCGCAAGCTCGTGAGCGGCCTGCGCTAGCCCACCGACAGGCGCCTCCCCGCGACTGCCCCCGGGGCCCTCCGCCTCGCAATCGACTAGCACCGCCCGCGGCGCGGCCTCACCGCGACCCAGCGCTTCGCACAGAGAGTCGAGGTCGTCGTACCGTCGCGCCCCGTAGGGCCGCAAGCTCTCAGCGAGCGCGTCCTGCGAGCCCAACAGTCCCCACTCGCCAGCCGCTGGGACAGGACCCGAAGACCCCACCGCGAGCGCCGTCCAGTCCAGGCTGAACAGCGACTCCCGGTATCCGCCGCGAGCGCGAGCCAGCTGCTCACGAGAGGTCGCTCTAAACGTCAGCGACTGCATCGACGCGACCAGTGCCCCGTCCTCGTCGACCGCCACCATCGACATCGCGTCCGTACCCACCGGCGAAAGGCACACGCGCAACGACGAGGACCCCTCGCCGTGCAACTGCACGCCGTTGAACGCGAACGGCAGACGCAGCGCCTCGCCGTCCCCGGCGACGTTCGCGGCGCCACCGCCGTCGAGCTTCGGGACCATGCCCTGGATCGCCGCGTCGAACAGCGCGGGGTGAATGCCGTAGCCCGCGGCATCCAGCTGCTCACGACCCGGCAGGGAGCACTCCACAAACAACTCCCCCGCACGCCGCCACACCGCCTGCACACCAAAGAACGCCGGCCCGTAGTCGAAACCGAGCGCGGCCATCTCACCGTAGAAGGCGTCGACGTCCACGGCTACGGCGCCCCGCGGCGGCCACACGCCGCCCGCCAGCGAAGCCGCTCGCCTCTGCAGAACCTCCTGCGCCGGCGACGCAGGCTGCGCGCAGGCAAGCACACCGCTGGCGTGACGAGTCCACGCTCCTCCGGCGTCCACGCCGTCCGCGACCGCGACCTCGGAGCGCGAGTAGACCTTCACGGGTCGCCTCCCCGTCTCGTCAGGTGCCTCCACAGACACCTGTAACTGCACGACGCCCCGCTCAGAGAGCACCAGCGGAGACTCCATGACGAGCTCTTCCACGAGGTCACACTGAAGCTGGCCGGCCACGTGCAGCGCGACCTCCACAAACGCGGTGCCCGGCACCACGACCGCGTCCGTGACGACGTGGTCGGCAAGCCAGGCGGGCTCCCGCAGAGACAACCGGCCCGTGAACAGCCGCCCCCCGTCCTCGGCGAGCGACACGGAGGCCCCCAGGAGGGGATGATCGACGGCGCCCAGGCCGGCGCTTGCGATCGCCCTGCCTGCGCCGGTCGAGCTCGCCAGCCAGTAGCGCTGGCGAGCGAACGCGTACGGGGGCAACTCGACACGCCCGGCGCCCGACCCCTCGAACACCCCCGCCCAATCCACGTCCGCGCCACGCACCCAAAGCTCGCCCAGGCCAGCGAACAGCGAACGAGCCTCACCGACCCCGCCACGCAACACCGGTACCGCCAGGACCGAGCCCCCGACGCCGCTCGAGTCGCTCTCGCCCGCGCCATCCAGGCACTCCTGCACCATCGCGCTGAGCGCCCCGTCGGGGCCGAGCTCGAGGAAGCTGCCCACGCCCTCCCCCACCAGCCACGCGACGCCGTCCGCGAAGCGGACCGTCTCGCGCACGTGACGCACCCAGTAGGCGGGCGTGCACAGCTCGTCGCTCAGGGCGAGACCGCCTGTGAGGTTGGAGACCACCGGGATCCGCGGCTCGCTGAAGCCCACCCCCTCGACCACCCGCCCAAACTCCGCGAGCATCCCCTCCATCCGCGGCGAGTGAAACGCGTGAGACACCCGCAGACGCTTGGTCCTGGCGCCCCGCTGCTCCCAGACCCCCGCCAGCTCGAGCACCGCGTCCTCGTCTCCGGAGATCACGACCGAGCCCGGGGCGTTGACCGCCGCGAGCGCCACCCGGCCCGCGACGCCCCCGAGCTCCCCGATCGACTCGCGGACCTCCCCCTCCGACGCTCCCACCGCGACCATCGCGCCGCCCGCCGGCAGCCCCCCCATCAGCTGGCCCCGCGCCGCCACCAAGCGGCACGCGTCCTCGAGCGAGAAGACCCCGGCCACGTGCGCTGCCGCAAGCTCCCCGATCGAGTGACCGATCAGGAAGTCGGGCGACACACCCCACGCCTCCACGAGCCGGAACAGCGCGACCTCGAGCGCAAACAGCCCGGGCTGCGCAAACGCCGTCCCGTCCAACAGACCACCCGCTCCCTCCGCGGGCTCCGGCACACCCTCCCCGGCCGCTCCCCCGCCGAACACGACCTCCTTCAGAGAGCGCCCCAGGTGCCGGTCCAGATAGGCGCACGCCTCCTCGAACGCCGTGCGGAACACCGGAAACGCCTGGTACAGCTCGCGGCCCATCCCCACCCGCTGCGCGCCCTGGCCTGTGAACAGGAACGCGACCCTTCCAGCGCCGCCGGCCGTGCCGTACACCACACCGGGCGCACCCTCGCTCCGCGCCAGCGCGCCGAGCCCCGCCAGCAGCTCCTCCCGCCCCTCCCCCAGCAGCACCGCGCGATCCTCCAACGCCGCACGCCCCGCGAGGGAGAGCCCGACGTCCCCCACTCCGAGCTGCGGCTCGCTAACCAGGAACTCCCCCAGGCGACTGGCCTGAGCACGGGCGGAGCCCGCGCCGCGACCCGAGAACACCCACGGCGTCACCCCGGCCGGGGACACGTCGCCCGCCTTGGCTGGAGCTGGCGTGGACAGCGGCTCGGGCGCAGGCGCCTCTTCGAGGATCACGTGCGCGTTGGTGCCGCTGATCCCGAACGAGGAGACACCGGCGCGGCGGGGCCTGCCGTCGGGCTGCCAGGGCACCTCCTCGCGCAGCAGCGAGACCCCGCCGGCGCTCCAGTCGACCTCCCCGGTGGGCTCGTCCACGTGCAACGTTCGCGGCAGCCGCTCGTGCTGGAGCGCCAGCACCATCTTGATCACACCCGCCACGCCCGCCGCCGCCTGCGTGTGGCCGACGTTCGACTTGATCGACCCCAGCCACAGCGGACGGCCCGCTTCCCGACCCTGCCCGTAGGTCGCGATCAACGCCTGCGCCTCGATCGGATCGCCCAACCTCGTACCGGTGCCGTGCGCCTCCACCGCATCCACCTCGCCCGGCGCGATCCCCGCATCCGCAAGCGCCTGACGAATCACGCGCCGCTGGGAGAGCCCGTTGGGCGCGGTCAACCCGTTGCTCGCGCCATCCTGGTTGACGGCGCTGCCACGGACGACGGCCAGCACCGGGTGGCCGTTGCGGTGCGCGTCGGAGAGCCGCTCGAGGACCAGCACGCCCACCCCCTCGCTCCAACCCGTGCCGTCGGCACCTGCGGCGAACGGCTTGCAACGGCCGTCGGGGGCCAGTCCCCGCTGGCGGCTGAACTCCACGAACATCCCCGGGCCGGCCATCACGTTCGCTCCGCCGGCCAGGGCCAGCGTACACTCGCCTCCGAGTAGCGCCCCGCACGCCAGGTGCAACGCCACCAGCGAGGAGGAGCACGCGGTGTCCACGGTCACGGCGGGGCCCTCCAGGCCGAAGACGTAGGAGAGGCGCCCGGAGGCCACGCTGCTCGTGCTGCCGGTCAGGGTGAAGCCCTCCAGGCCCCCCGTCGCCTCGTCCAGGCGGGGGCCGTACTCCTGAGCCATCACCCCGAGGAACACGCCCGTCTGGGTGCCCCCCAGCGAGACGGGGTCGAGGCCCGCGTGCTCTAGCGCCTCCCAGCAGACCTCCAGGAGTAGCCGCTGCTGGGGGTCCATCGCCAGCGCCTCCCGGGGGCCGATGCCGAAGAAGGCCGCGTCGAACTCCCCGGCGTCGTAGAGGAACCCTCCCTCCCTCACGTAGCTCGTCCGCGGGTGGGTGGGGTCGGGATCGTAGAGCGCGTCGAGATCCCACCCGCGATCTGTGGGAAAACCTCCGATCGCGTCGCCACCGGCGAGGACCAGCTCCCACAACTCCCGCGGAGAGCTCACACCTCCCGGCAACCGGCAGCCCATCCCCACGATCGCCACCGGCTCCTGCAGCCGCGCCGGAGTAGGGACGGCGCGAGTGTCGGCACTGACACCCGTGACCAGGTCCAGCAGACCACCAGCCAGGGCAGCGGGCGTGGGGTGGTCGAACAGGAGCGTCACCGGCAGCGCCAGCCCCGTGACGGCCCTCAGCCGGTTGCGCAGTTCCACCGCCCCCGCGGAGTCGAGCCCGATCTCCCTGAATGGCCGCCGGGCCTCCACCTCCTCGGGTGTGTCGTGTCCGAGCACGACCGCCGCCTGGGCGCGCACAAGCCCCAACACGAAGCGCTCGCGCTCGGCCTCGGCGAGATCGGCCAGACGCCGTCCGAGCAGGGTCTCTGAGAGCGTCGCGTCGGGCCCACCGTCGCGCGCCCCGCCGTTCGTGGACGCCCGCCTCGGGTCGTCGACCAAAGTGGCGGGCTCGCCAGACTCGGGCTCCGGCTCGAGCTCGACGTGCACCGAGGCCGGGGCCCCCGCGCGCTCCCCCTCCTTCACCGAACCCTCCAGCCAGTGACGCTGTCGCTGAAAGGCGTAGGTCGGCAGCCGTACGCGCTTGGTGGACGGTCCCGCGAGCACCGCCCCCCAGTCCACGCCCGTCCCGCGGACCCACACCTCCGCCAGCGCAGCCAGAAAACGCTCCGAGCCGCCCTGGTCGCGGCGCAACGTGGGAACGATCGCGACACTGCCCGGCTCGCTGCTCGCGGCGTCCACGACGTCCTCTATGACTACCGTCAGCACCGGGTGCGGGCTGACCTCGATGAAAGTGTCGTGTCCCTGCGCGAGCAGCGCACGGATGGCCTGCTCGAACTGCACCGTGTGGCGCAGGGACCGACACCAGTACCCGGCGTCGAGAGCGTCGGTGTCGAGCAGAGCTCCGCCCAGCGTCGAGTAGAACGGCGTGTCACACGAGCGTGGGGCGATCGGTGACAGATCCGCCAGAACCTGCTCGAGGATCGTGTCCATCTGAGGTGAGTGAGCGGCTACGTCAACCGCGATCTTGCGGACGTTGACGCCCTCGGCGGTGAGCTCCTCGGTGAGCTCCTCGACGGCGTCGGGTGCACCGGAGACCGTCACCCAACTCGGCCCATTGATCGCAGCGACGGCGAGGCGATCGCCCCAGCGGGAGAGGCGTGGCGCCAAGTGCTCGTGGGACAACTGCACCGACACCATGTCGCCCTGGCCGGCGAGCGTCGCCTGCGCCTGACTCCACAGAGCCACGACCCGTGCGCCGTCCTCGATCGACAAGCCACCCACCACGCACGCCGCCGCGATCTCACCCATGCTGTGGCCCACCACGGCGGCGGGCTGCACTCCGCAGGATCGCCACACCTCGGCCAGCGAGACCATCACCGCAAACAACACCGGCTGGACCACGTCCGCCCGCTCCAGCGAGGGCGCGCCCGGCCCACCGCTCAGCGCGTCCATCAGCGACCAGTCCAGGAACGGCGCGAGGGCTTCTCCGCACACACCCAGGTGGTCGCTGAACACCCTTGAGGAACCCACCAACTCCAGCGCCATCCCCACCCACTGCGAGCCCTGTCCCGGAAAGACGAACACAACCCCGCCCCCACCACGGGCCGCCGCCTCGCCCTCGAGCACGTTCGGGGCCGGCGCACCCTCGGCCAGCGCACGCACGCCGTCCGACAACTTGCGCAGGTCCTCTCCGAGCACGACCGCCCGCTGGTCGAAGGACGTCCGGTGCAAGGCCAGCGCGCGCGCCACGTCGCCCGCGTCGAGACCTGGGTGGGCGTCGAGGTGCTCGACGAGTCGCCGCGCCTGGGCACGCAGCGCGACGTGGCCCCGACCCGACACCACCCACGCCAGCGCGCCCTCCCCGAGCGGGCCGGCCCCCTCCGCCACCGCCGTACCCGGGCGTCCGCGGTCGGGGGTGGCCTCCGTCCCCGCACCCACCACGACGTGGCAGTTGGTGCCCCCCACGCCGAACGAGCTGACCCCCGCCAGCCGCGGGCGCTCGCCGTCTACCTCCTCGCCGGGCCACGCGCTCAGGTCCCGCTGCACTTGCAGGCGCAGCTCCTCCAGCGGGAGGTCAGGGGCGGGGCGCTCGAAGTTGAGACTCGGCGGCAGCTCCCCGTGCTCGATGCAGAGCGCAACCTTGAGCAGCCCCACGATCCCCGCGGCGCCCTCCAGGTGGCCCACGTTGGTCTTGGCGGAGCCCACGGCCAGGGGGTCGCCCGCCGAGCGGCCGGCGCCGAGCACAGCGCCGAGCGCCCCCGCCTCCACGCGGTCCCCCAGCGGGGTGCCGGTGCCGTGCAGCTCCACGTACTGAACGTCTGAGCGCCGCACGCCCGCGCGCCGGTAGGCCAGCCGCAGGAGCTCCTCCTGGGCGGCCTGGTTGGGCGCCGTCAGCCCGTCCCCACCGCCGTCGTTGTTGACGGCGCTCCCGCGGATCACGCAGTAGACGGGGTCCCCGTCGGCGACCGCCGCGGAGAGGGGCTTGAGCACCACGACGCCCCCGCCCTCCCCGCGGACGTAGCCGTAGGCGCGGGCGTCGAAGGTGAAACAGCGCCCGTCCGGGGAGAGACCGCCGAAGCGCGACGCGGCGAGGGCGGAGGCGGGGGAGAGGTTCAGGTGCACGCCCCCGGCGAGCGCCACCGAGGACTCCCCGCGGCGCAGGGACTCGCACGCTAGGTGGACGGCCACCAGCGAGGAGGACTGGCCGGTGTCCACGGTCAGCGAGGGGCCGCGCAGGCCGAGGGTGTAGGAGACGCGGTTGGCGATCAGGCCGCGGTGCAGCCCGGTGAGCGCGTGCCGGGTGACCGCCTCCGCGCCGCGTGCGTGCAGCAGGTCGGCGTAGTCGTCCGCGATCGCCCCCACGAACACGCCCGTGTGACTGTCGCGCAGGTCCGCGGGGACCACGGCGCAGTCTTCGAGCGCCTCCCAGCAGAGCTCCAACGCCAGTCGCTGGCGGGGGTCGATCGCGGCGGCCTCCCGGGGGGAGATGCGGAAGAAGGCCGGATCGAAGCGGTCGACGTGCTCCAGGAAGCCTCCGAACCGGGCACCCGGGGCGAGCTCGTCGGAGGCCGACTGCCACGCCTCCCAACGGTCGGGGGGCGCCTCGGAGATGGCGCTCTCGCCCTCTCGCAGCAGGCGCCAGAAGGCAGCGCGGATCAGCGGCCCCCGGGAGACGGCAGGAGATCCCGACTATCGCGATCGCCAAGCGGTCACTCACGGGTGACGGCCCACGCGTCCGTGCACCCGAGGACAGACGCCTCCGACGGTAAGCCAACAGAACCCCTGCACAACAACCACTCCGTTCCGCTGCTCAAAGACTGGTCAATACAAGTATATGATGTTTTTTTAACGGATTCTGGCCGCGGAAGGGACGGAAGTCAATTCAGAAGTGAAAATTCCACCACCAGACCCCCTCTATCCATGCCAAGATTCGACTTTTCCAGCAAATGCCAAAAGTACACTCGAAACTCAGCGGTGTGTCAGCACAAGCGTGGTGAGTACCAGTCCCTCACGCACGAGCCACCGGCCATCCAGGACCGAGGGGAAACATGCTCCTACCGCTGGCCAGTCAACCAGCAGGCGGGCGTGGAAGGTCCGCTCGACGGGGTCGAGGGTGAGAACCGCGTCCTCGAAGCCCAGCCAGCGCCGGGCGAGGGGGAACCACACCTTGTAGACAGACTCCTTCGCGGAGAACAGCAGCCGGTCCCAGTGGATCGCGGGCTCCGCGCGCGCCAGCTCCGCTAGCGCCGGAAGCTCCTCGGGGCGGGCGATCTCCCCGAGCACCCCCGCGGGCAGCGGCGCGTGGGGCTCGGCGTCGATGCCAACCCCGGCGAGGTCGCTTGAGCGCGCGAGCGCACACGCGCGAAAGCCCGTGCAGTGGGTGAGGCTCCCCACCACCCCCGCCGGCCAGCACGGCTCCCCGCGCTCCCCCGTGGCAATCGGGGCGGGGGGCAGGCCGAGCTGCGCGAGCGCCTGGCGCGCGCACGCGCGCGCCGTGACGAACTCCCGCCGGCGCTTCTCCACCGCCTGCCCCAGCGCGGCCCGCTCCTCGGGGAACAGCTCGACGTCGAGCAGGTCCTCGCGGGTGTCCACCGCGACCACCTCGGGGGGCAGAAGCTCCTCGATCACGGCCCGTCCCCGTCGAGCAGCCCACGACACACCGCGAAGAGCAGCACCTCCTCGATCACAGCTCGTCCCCGTCCGGCAACACAGAGTGCAGCACGACACGCGCGGGGTCCCGCCGGTGCCACTCCCGCGGGTAGCCCAGCGAGACCTCGGTGAAGCGCACCCCGTCGTGGAAGGTCACTCGGGGGATGTGCAGGTGCCCGTACACCACCGCGCGCGCCCCGAAGCGCACGTGCCAGTCCGCGGTGTGCACGGTTCCGCACCACTGCGCGAACTCGGGGTGGCGCAGGACCAGCAGGGGGTCGCGGGTGAGCGGGAAGTGGTTGACGAGCACCGTCGGCAGCGCCGGGTCCCGCGCGGCGAGACGCGCGGCGGTCTCGCGCAGGCGCGCGGCGCACCACGCCTCGCGGGTGGGGTAGGGGTCGGGGTGCAGCACGAGCTCGTCGGAGCACACGACCCCCGCGGCAAAGGCCCGCGCGAGCGCCTCCCGCTTGGTGGGTGCGACGTTGGCACCGAACGAGTAGTCGTAGAGCAGGAACAGCGGCGCCACCGTCGCGGGACCACCCGGCCCGTCCCAGACCGGAAAGGGGTCCTCCGGGGTGAGGACCCCCAGGCGCCGGCAGAGGGCCACAAGGTGGAGGTAGCGCGCCTCCCCCCGCAGCCCGCGCGTTTCCTCAGGGACGGTCCACAGGTCGTGGTTGCCGGGCACCCAGAGGACCACCTCGAAGCGGTCGCGCAGCAGCCCCAGCGCCCACTCCACGTCGGCGAGCGTCTCGGAGACGTCACCGCACACGATCAGCCAGTCCCCCGGGGAGCGCGGGCGCAGACCTTCCACCACGCGACGGTTCTCGGGGTAGGTGATGTGCAGGTCGGAGATCGCGAGCAGAGAGGGCCCCTGTCCCCCCGGTGAGCTCACCGGTCGCCAGCCTGGTGGGGAACCTGGAGGGGTGGAGGGGGATCGTCCACGCGGCGCTGTTCGGCGCCAGGGGAGTGCGCGCTGGCCGAAACGGGGATGCTCGCCGAAGGCGAGTGTCCCCCGGCTTCGGTCCTCCTACCCCGCGTCCACGCGCGGGAGGCAAACGGGGGCGAGAACATGGTGGCGATCATAGGAGCCGCTCCCGCCTCGTCCCGTCCAGCCACCGCGGGCGCCCCAGCGCGAACCTGCCCAACAGACCAGGAAGGCCCGCGCGAGAGTACCGTCCCCAGCGCCCCATAACATGCACCGTCAACCACGCACGGAGGTCGCACCGCAGATGCCGCCGCTCATCACCCCCGAGGAGGCTCGCCGCCTGGGCGAGATCGAGGACCACGCCGAGATCGAAGCGCTCGTGCAGCGCGCGTGGGAGGCACGCCGGGAGCGCTTCGGGGACTCCACCGATCTGTGCTCGCTGGTCAACGCCAAGTCCGGCGGGTGCGCGGAGGACTGCGGCTTCTGCGCGCAGTCGCGCTTCGCCGAGGCCGAGACGCCGATGCACCCGATGATGGACCCCGAGCAGATCCTCGAGCACGCCCGCGCCGCCGAGGCCGCCGGCGCGCACCGCTTCTGCATGGTCACCCAGGGCCAGGGGCTCTCAAAGCGCGACTTCGCCAAGATCCTCGAGGGCGCGCGGCTGGTCGCCGAGCACACCAACCTCAAGCGGTGCGCGTCGGTCGGGCACATGTCCACCGAGCGCGCCCGCGCGCTGCGCGAGGCGGGCATCCAGCGGGTGCACCACAACGTGGAGACCGCCGAGAGCTACTACGACGAGGTCTCCACCACCGTGCGCTACGAGGGGCGCCTGCGCACGATCCGCGCGGTGCGCGAGGCGGGCCTGGAGACGTGCGTGGGGGGCATCCTCAACCTCGGCGAGAGCCGCGAGCAGCGCGTGGAGATGGCGTTCGAGCTCGCCGCGCTCGACCCCACGAGCGTGCCCATCAACCTGCTGAACCCCCGCCCCGGCACGAAGTTCGGCGACCGCGAGCTGATGGACCCGTGGGAGGCGGTCAAGTGGATCGCGATCTTCCGCCTGGTGTTGCCCGAAGCGCTGTTCCGTGTCTGCGGGGGGCGCGTGGAGAACTTCGGCGAGCTGCAGCCGCTCGCGGTGAAGGCCGGGCTCAACGGGGTGATGATGGGCAACTTCCTCACCACCCTCGGCGCCGAGCCCGAGGAGGACCGCGCGATGTTCGAGGAGCTCGGCCTCAACACCGCGCGCCAGCCCGACAACGGCGCCAACCCCCGGCCCGACAACCGCGCAGGGTGGCTGGAGGGGCAGACCCCGGACGTGGTCGAGGAGCACCTCTACACCGCACCGCTCGCGGAGGAGGTCGACTTGAAAGTGCGTCTGTGGGACCCCTCCTCCCAGCTGCGCTTCCGCCCCAAGCGCAAGGTCCCCGCGCGTCCCGACGGAGCGCCCAACGCGACCCCGCACGGCCGCAGCGCAGCGGAGGCTCCTCCTCCAAAAGACCACCAGGACGAGCCCACCGCGATGATGGCCGCGGGCTGAGGCCAGGAGCGGGGAGGAGACCGTGAGCGAGATCGAAGAGCGGCTGGAGGAGCTCGAGCGTCTCGGCCTCAGCCGCCGGCTGCGGCTGATCTCAGGACCGCAGGGGCCGCGCGTGCTGCTCGACGGCCGGCCCGTGCTGCTGCTGTGCTCCAACAACTACCTCGGTCTCGCCGACCACCCCCGCGTGCGCGAGGCCGCCGCCGAGGCGGCGATGCGGTGGGGTGTCGGCGCCGGCGCCTCGCGGCTGGTGTCCGGCACGATGACCGTCCACCGCCGCCTGGAGGAGCGCCTCGCCGCGTTCAAGGGCACCGAGAGCTGCGTGCTGTTCGGCTCGGGGTACCTCGCCAACCTCGGCGCGATCGGCGCGTTCGCGGGGCCCGGCGACGCGGTCTTCTCCGACGAGCTCAACCACGCCTCGATCGTCGACGGCTGCCGCGCCTCGCGCGCAAGGGTGCACGTGTACCGCCACTGCGACACCGAGCACCTCGCCTGGAGCCTGCGCCGCCACGGGGGCAGCGGTCGGCGACTCGTGGCCACCGACTCCGTGTTCTCGATGGACGGAGACCTCGCGCCGCTGGGAGAGATCGTCGAGCTCGCCCGGGCCCACCGCGCGCGCACGCTCGTCGACGAGGCGCACGCCACCGGCGCCGTGGGCCCCGGCGGACGCGGCGCGGTCGCGCAGGCCGGCCTGGAGGGCGAGGTGGACGTGCTCGTCGGCACACTCGGCAAGGCGCTCGGCTCCTACGGCGCGTACGTGTGTGCCACCGAGGAGGTGGTGCGCTACCTCGTCAACACCGCGCGCCCCCTGATCTTCTCCACCGCCCCCGCCCCCCCGGCCGCGGCCGGCGCACTCGCGGCGCTCGAGCTCGTCGAAGAGCGCCCCCACCGCGTGGAGCGCCTGCGCTCCCACGCCCGCACCCTGCGCCGCGCGCTCGCCGCCGAGGGGTTCCCCGTGCACGATGGGGACATGCACATCGTTCCCCTGGTGGTCGGCGACGAGCGCGACGCGGTGGCGCTCTGCGAGGGCGCCGTGGAGCGCGGGGTGTTCGCCCAGGCGATCCGCCCCCCCTCGGTGCCTGTGGGTACCGCCCGGCTGCGCCTCACCGCGATGGCCTCCCACACCCCCACCGAGCTGCGCCGCGCCGCCCGCGTGCTCGCCGAGGCCGCCCGCGCGCAGGGGCTGGAGCCCGCGGAGCTGCCCCCGCCCGACGCGCCGCGCCGCGCGGAGAGCGACCCCGAGCGCGGCGAGCCGGCGGAGGACGTCGAGGGGGCGCCCGACAAGTCCCGGTTGCGCGCGCACGCCACGGGCCGCACTCCCTCGCCCGCCCCCTTCGACATCGAGCGCGAAGACTCCCACCTCACCCGCGCCGCCTAGGAGCGCTCGCCGTGCGGGGGCTGTTCGTCACCGGCACCGGCACCGGCGTCGGCAAGACCGTCCTCACCGCTGCCCTCCTCGCCGCGGCGGTCGCCGCAGGTGAGCCCGTGCGGGCGCACAAGCCTGTGGTCACCGGCCTCGACGAGCCCCCAGGGGCGTGGCCCCCCGACCATGAGTTACTCGCGCGCGCCACCGGCCAGGCGCCCGAGGAGGTCGCCCCGGAGCGCTACGGCCCGCCTGTGTCCCCGCACCTCGCCGCTGAGCTCGCCGGCCGGCAGCTGGACCCCGCCCAGATGCTCGCCGCCGCCCGGGCCGTCGGGCAGGGGCACACCCTCGTAGTGGAGGGCGTCGGCGGGCTGCTCGTGCCGCTCGCCGACCGCTACACCGTGAGCGACTTCGCCGCCGCGCTGGGGCTGCCCCTCCTGGTCGCCGCCCCGCCCGGCCTCGGTACGATCAACCACACGCTGCTTACCCTCCACGCCGCCCGTGCCGCCGAGCTCGAGGTCCGCGCGGTCGTACTCACGCCGTGGCCTGCCAAGCCCTCCGTCGTGGAGCGCTCCAACCGCGAGACCCTCGCCCGACTCGGCGAGGTCGAGGTCGAGGGCCTGCCCACCGTGCCCGGACCCGACCTCGACGCACTGGCCCACGCGGGGGAGACCCTACCGTGGCGGCGGTGGCTCGCGCGCGAGCGTTTCGTCCCAAGCTGAGCCTACGATCAGGACCGGTGGCCTGAGACCGAGACGCGACGCTCCTCCTCTCCGGGTGGTTCCGGGGTCGTATCCCCGGAGAAAGGAGGGATATGTACGCGATCAACGCTCTAACCACCGCCTTGCTTGTCGCGCTGCTGGTCATTGACCGGCTGACGCGGTAGCAAGGTGCCCTGGCGGTTGCAGCACGGACGGCCCCGGCAGCTGCTAGGGACTCCTTAACCGGAGGGAGCCCGGTTGCCCGGGCCCCTCGGAGGACGTTGAACGCAGTCAACGCTCTAACCGAAGCAAAGTCTAGCCCACCACCGGGCAGATAGCAACCGTAGCGGTCAGCGATCGACGGGAAAGACCTTCCCGGGCTTGCCACCTTCCCCGAGCAGAAACGTAACCCCTCGCTCGAGCGTCCCAAAGCACGGCAGCCCGCTTTCGCGTAACTGATCGAAGTCGACCATCTGTGTCAACGCAAGCTGATCGGTCGTCGGCTTATATGAACGCCCCGAGGGCATCAGGGATGTGATGACACCCTTCGCGTCGCGCGGCCCCTCGGGATCGCCGGTGAAGCTTGCATCTGCTCGCAGGCCCGGACGCGTGATCCCTCGACTCACGAGCGGACGACCCGCCATCAGGTCGACGCAGGGAAGAAACAGTGTCTCGTACTCCCTGAAGAACAGCACAACCGCCACGGGGAACGGCAGCCCCACTTCCTTCAACCACTCTGCCATTTCAGGGCCCGTGTCCCGTGGGCAGCCGTCCTCGTCGTCCCTCAAGAGCAGCAACCCCTGCGCATCCCCCTTGCCACGCACCAGACCCGCCATCTCTTCAGCAGACGAACGATTGGCAACGACCTTGCGCATGGGGGACCCCCAGACAGCCAGCGGCAAACCAAGGTCCGCCTGCAGGCGATGCAGCAGGTTGAGCACGGCCTCGGTCTCTCCGTGACCCTCAGTGATTACGTAGAACCGCACTACGCAGCCTGGATGCCCTCGATCCTCAGCAGTTCCCCGGGCGATGTGAGTTTGTCGCGAACCAGGGTGCGCTGTTGTGAGCTCATCCGACTCACCGTCGTGACACCCGCGTGCCGCTCCACCGCATAGATCACCTCGGCCCCCAGCAGGTCCAGGAGATCGGGACTGTGCGTGGTAAGCAGGATCTGAGCTCGGCCCGACACCTCGACGAGGTAATCGTAGATGATGGGCAGCGCACCGGGATGCACAGTCAACTCGGGCTCCTCGATGCCAAGAAACACCGGTGACGGACGCTGGAGCAACGCGGTTAGAATTCCGGCGACCCTCAGCGTTCCATCCGACTCCTGGGCCGCGTCGAACCACTTCTTGCGTGGCGTCTCAGGGGGCTGCTCGTGTTTGAACCTTGGTACCAGGAATCCGCCGGTAGATCGCACCTCCACGTCGACGATGTCCCCCACTATCCTATTCAGCGCAGTCAGTAGATCGGCTCGGCGTTCACCGTCTTTGAGGACCCTCCGCAGCGTGGTCGCCCAATTTGCGCCGTGCTCCTCCATCGGCGCACTCGGGTCGTGCTTCTGAGGGTTGCGGAGAATGTCGGGGAAAATCGAATAGACAGCGGCGCCGCGAAGCAGTTCGTAGAGTCGCCTGAACCTGCGATCGGCGGCTACCAGCGGTAGCACCAAACTCATGTCATCAATCTCCGGCGCAAGACCACTCGGTCCGTGCCACTTGCCTTTATCCACCCCGCAGGTCTCTCCATCCCACTCGGCGAACTCATTTTGGACCCGGTACTCCTCGCCGTTGTTGCGACTCGCAAGCTTCAATTCATACTTCCCGACCTCGCCGCCCTCCTCGATGTCAACCGCTATATAGACGTCAAAAGGTCGTCCGCCGCTCCAGCGACCGATGCTGCGCATACCCCCCCGCGATGTCACCGCGGCATCCAGTCCGTCGCGCAGCGCATCAGCTATGAAGCGGACGACATCGGCGAGGTTGCTCTTGCCGGAGCCGTTGGGACCTACGAGCGCGGTGATCGGCCCCAGACGAAGATCGTTCGCTTCTCCAAGGCTCTTGAAGTTGTACACACGTAGGCGAGTCAGCATTGGCGTCCACGAGCCTACCGCCTACCGACGACTGACCTCGGTCGGGTGACCCTGAGCCGCGAGTGCGTAGATCCGCCCCTAACCTGCCCGTGCCGCAGCGACGACCGCCTCACATACCGTGGCCACGTCGGCCTCGTCGGTGACGTAGGGGGGCATCGTGTACACGAGGTCGCGGAACGGGCGCAGCCACACACCCCGCTCGACCGCCGCCGCAGTGGCCGCTCGGACGTCAACCTCGTGGTCGAGCTGCACGACCCCGATCGCGCCGAGCACACGCACGTCCTTCACGCCGGGTGCCCCCCGCGCCGGCTCAAGGCCCGCTCGCAGGCCCTGCTCGATGCGGGCCACCTGCTCGCGCCACTGCCCCATGGCCAGCAGGTCGAGCGAGGCGAGTGCCACCGCGCACGCCAACGGGTTGGCCATATAGGTGGGGCCATGCATAAGGCCGCCGCCCTCGCCCGCCGAGATCGCGCTCGCCACCTCCGCCGTGCACAGCGTCGCGGCGAGGGTCATGTACCCGCCGGTGAGCGCCTTGCCCACGCACATCACGTCCGGCGCGACCCCCGCGTGCTCGCACGCCCACAGCGCGCCGGTGCGGCCGAAGCCCGTCGCGATCTCGTCGGCCACCAGCAGCAGGCCGTGGGCGTCGCACACCTCGCGCAGCAGCGCCACGCACGCTGGGGAGTGAAAGCGCATCCCCCCCGCGCCCTGCACCACCGGCTCCACGATCACTCCCGCGAGCTCGTCGCAGTGGCGCGCCGCCAGCTCGCGTACCTGCGCCGCCCACCGCTCCCTGCGTTCATCTTGGGGTGCGTCGAAGCCGTCGGGGGGACACTCGGCGAAGACGTGCTCGGCGAGCAGCCCCGTGAACAAGGAGTGCATCCCCCCCACCGGGTCGCACACCGCCATCGCCCCGGCCGTGTCGCCGTGGTAGCCGCCCCGCACCGTCAGCAGGCGCGTACGCCGCGGGTGACCGCGCGCGCGCTGGTACTGGAGGGCCATCTTGATCGCCACCTCCACAGCCACCGAGCCCGAGTCGGCGAAGAACACCCGCTCCAGGCCCGGCGGGGTCCACTCCACCAGGCGCTCGGCGAGGCGCACCGCCGGCTCGTGGGTGAGCCCGCCGAACATCACGTGCGCTACCCGCTCCAACTGCTCGCGCACCGCGGCGTCCAGCGCCGGGTGGCGGTAGCCGTGCACCGCGCACCACCACGACGACATCCCGTCGACGAGCTCCCGTCCGTCCGCCAGGCGCAGGCGCACCCCCTCCGCTGAGACCACCGGCAGGGCGGGCAGGGCCGCCGGCAGCGGGCCGTAGGGGTGCCACACGTGCTCGCGGTCCTTCGCGAGCAGTGCCTCCCAGTCGGTCGTCAGCTCAGTCCTCGTAAAGAGTGAAGTCGCGCTTTCTGGCGCCGCACACCGGGCAGAACCACGTGTCCGGGATGTCCTCGAAGGACGTCCCCGCGGGGATCCCGCCGTCCGGGTCGCCCTCCTCGGGGTCGTAGATGTACCCGCAGGACTCGCAGATCCACCGCTGCAGTGTCTGAGTTGTCACGCGCGTAAGCCTACCGCTCCGCTTCCCCGCCGGGTAGGGTCCTTGGATCAGCGCGCCCCCCAACGATCAGCGGCCCGGTCCCAGCGAGGAGTACAACCCCGGGCCCCCCACGGTCCCGCGGCAGGCCGCCACGGTGATCCTGCTGCGCGGCGGGGACGCGGCGCTCGAACTGCTGCTCGTCCGGCGCAACCCCCTCGCGCGCTTCATGGGCGGCGTGTGGGTGTTTCCCGGCGGCGCCGTCGAGCACGCCGAGGGAGACGACGACCGCGCGCACCGCGCCGCCGCCGTGCGCGAGCTGCGCGAGGAGGCCGGGGTGGCCCTGCCCTCCGCCGCGGCGCTCGTCAAGTTCTCCCGCTGGATCACCCCTGCCGCCGTGCGCACCCGCTTTGACACCCACTTCTTCCTCGCCTCCCTCCCCCCCGACCAGGAGCCGCGCGTGGACGGCGAGGAGTGCGTCGCACTCGGCTGGTTCACGCCCGACGGGGCGCTGGAGGCCCACCGCGCGGGCGAGATCGTGCTGGTGTTCCCCACCATCAAGCACCTCGAGCAGCTCTCTGTGTTCGCCACCGCCGCCGAGGTGCTGGCCCACGCCCGCGGGCGTGTCGTGGAGGCGGTTCAGCCTCGCGTGGTCGTCGAGGGCGAGGTCGCCCGCGTGCTGCTCCCCGGCGAGCCGGGGTACTGACGCCCACCGCCGCGCGGCGGACGCGGGGCTGGGGGGGCCGATGCATCTTTTCGGGCGCTATATAGGCCCTCCAAACAGGCGTACACCCCCGCGGGGGCTGGGGGTCGATGCATTTTTTCGGGCCCTATATAGGTCCTCGCAATAAGAGCACCCCCGCGGGGCTAGGGGTCGATGCGTCTTGCGGGCCTACATGTACTCAGTCGGACTGGCGGGCCTCGACCACGTGCGTGACGGCGTTGATCAGCGCCAGGTGCGTGAACGCCTGCGGGAAGTTGCCCAGCAGCCGCCCCGACGAGGCCTCCAGCTCCTCCGCGTACAGGTGCAGCGGGGAGGAGTACGTGAGCAGCCGCTCGCACAGGTGTTCGGCCTCCCGCAGCTCCCCGATTTCCGACAGCGCGGAGACCAGCCAGAAGGAGCAGATCAGGAAGGTGCCCTCCTCCCCCTCTTGGCCGTCGTCGGTGGCCTCTGTGCGGTAGCGCAGCACCAGACCGTTGTCCGTCAACTCCTCTTTGATCGCCCGCACGGTCGCGCACACCCGCTCGTCGCTCGGCGGCAGGAACCGCACCAGGGAGATCAGCAGGTTGGAGGCGTCCAGCGCGTCGGTGTCGTAGTGCTGGCGGAACACCCCCCGGCTGTCCACCCCCCGCTCGAGGATCTCCGCCTTGATCTCGTCCGCCACCTCCTGGCAGTGGCGCGCGTGCTCGTCCTCCCCGCGCCGTTCGGACAGGCGCGCACCGCGGTCCATCGCCACCCAGCACATCAACTTCGAGGACACGTAGTGGCGCGGCTCCCCCCGCGCCTCCCAGATGCCCTGGTCGGGCTCGCGCCACACCCGTTCCGCGCAGCGCACCTGGTCGATCAGCACCGGCCACAGCCGCTCGGGGATGTGGTCGCGGTTCTTGGAGTGCAGGTACACCGAGTCCAACACCGCGCCGTACACGTCGTTCTGGCGCTGGTTGTACGCGCCGTTGCCGACCCTCACCGGGCGTGCGCCCTCGTAACCATCGAGGTGCTCGAGCGTGCGCTCCTGCAGGTCCTTGTTCCCCGTGATCCCGTACATGATCTGCAGCGACCCGTCCTCGTTGCGCTCCAGGTCCGCCAGGTACTCGACGAAGTCGTCCGCCTCCCAGTCGAGGCCCAGCGCATGCAGGCCCCACAGCGTGAACGTCGCGTCGCGCATCCAGCAGTACCGGTAGTCCCAGTTGCGCGACCCCCCCGGGGTCTCGGGCAAGGAGGTCGTGGCCGCTGCCACCAACGCCCCCGTGGGCATGAACGTGAGGCCCTTCAGCACCAGCGCCGAGCGCTGCAGCTGCATGCGCCAGCGGTGGTCCGGGTAGTTCCCTTCAGCCAACCACGTCCGCCAGAAGCGGTTCGTGCGCTCCAGGTACTCCAACGCCTGCTCCACCGTCCGCGGCCCACCCAGCCCCTCCGTCCACGACATCGCGCAGAAGCACCGCTCCCCTTCCTGCAGCGTGTGTCGCGCGTGCACGCGGTTGCCCTCGATCCCCGCGCGCATGTCCGAGAACAGGCGGAACACGGTGCGGCCGTTCTCCGCATCGAGCGCCTGGTGGTGGTAGGCCTCCCCGGCCTGCGGTGGGTCCTCCTGCACCGCGCTCCACCTCGCCACCGTCGCGCCGTAGTCGAGCATCGGCTCGCACACCACCTCCACCTGCACCTGGCCCTGGATGCACTCGATCACCCGCACCAACAGGTGGTCCGCGTCGTAGTCGGTCGGGGGGCGCGTGTGGCTCGAGCCCTCCTCGTTGTCGTGCCACTCCCCGACCGTCAGCGCGTCCAGCACGCGCACCCACCCCTGCGGGGTCATCCACGTCGTCTCGATCACGTTCGTCCCCGGCAGGTACCGGCGGCCCGCCGGCACGTACAGCCCGTACGGCCCCACCCGGAAGCGCCCCGCGCCGCGGTCGAGCATCGCCGCGAACACGCTCGGGGAGTCGAAGTGCGGCAGACACATCCACTCCACCGACCCGTCCAGAGCGACCAGCGCGCAGGTGTGGCAGTCCGACAGGAAGCCGTAGTCCGCGATCGGCGGGAACGGTGAGTCCTCCACGGTCAGCCACCCCCCGCAAGACCGGCGAGCAGATTGGGTCCCCCACGGCCCTCCTCGCTGCGGCCACTACAGCCCGGAGTCCTCTCCGGGCAACTCGCCCCACGAGACGCCCTCCCACACGGCGTCCTCCCAGTACGGGCGCTCCACCCCCGCCGGGAGCGAGCCCTCCTCCTCGAGCTTGTCGAGGTGGGCCGCCAGCGTGAGTGTCGCCGCCGGACGCAGCTCCGCGGGCACGTCCCACCACGCCTTGTCCAACAGCTCTGTGATGGTGCGAGCGCCTTCGGCGAGCGCCGCCAGCAGGCGGTGCTCACGGTCGTAGCGGTGGCCGATGCACTCCTGGAGCTTCGCCACCGGTTCCCACATCGCCGGGCCGTGGCCCGGGCACAGCACGTCGAGCTCGAGCGTGCACAGGTGCACCAACCCGTTCAGGTGGGCGTTCAACGCACCCTCGTAGGGGGCGACGAAGGCGCTGCCCTCGCCCAGCACCGCGTCCCCGGTGAAGCACACGCGGTCCGCCACGAACGCGAAGTGGTCGGGTGAGTGCCCCGGCGTCGGCACCGCCGTCAGGGGCCCGAACCGCACCCCCTCCCGCAGCGCCACGTTGACGCCTTCCCCGTGCGCCGCCGCCACCGGCGCCGGGCGCCGCTCGCGCAGGGCCGTGACCGACTCGACGTGGTCGGAGTGGTCGTGGGTGAGCGCGATCCCCCCCAGCCCCCCGCGCGCGTCGACCGCCGCCAGCACCCGCTCGAGGTGCTGGCGCAGGGCCGGGCCCGGGTCGATCACGTACGCCGGGTTGCGGTCCACGACCCACGTGTTGGTCCCCGACAGCGTGAGCGGCCCCGGGTTGTCAGCCCGCACCCGCAGCACGTCGAAGGCCTCCAGCCGCCGCGCTTCGGTGACCGGGTCGACCGAGAAGCCCTCCTCGCCGGCGAGCGCGAGGTCGAGCTCCACCATCGTGCTTGGCACCCACTCGTCGGACCCACCCTCGCCCTGGCCCTCTCCACCCTGCCCCTCGCCGTCCCGGTCGTCCTCCCACTGACCCCACCGGCCGAGCGCCTCATCCCCCTCGGGCCCCCCGCCCGACCGAGCCGAGGGTCTGGATCGAGAACGGCCCGCCCCCCCCGCCGATCCGCGCTCGGAGCCCGCTGCGGGATCCGGATCGGAGCCTGAGGGAGTGTGAGAGCGCATCCCAAGACGGTAGCTCGTTCAGATGACGACACCCGAAACACGGACCCTTGCGGGTACGGCTGTCTGCATAAAACAGGTGTTGCCGACCGTCCCCAGCACTCAAGCCCGTGTTCCATACGGCCGAAGTCGGGTTCATGAGAGCGGGATCTTCATGGCTGTGCCCCACCGAGCTCGACCGCACCCGTATCGTCGACGCCAACGACCGCGTGCGCACGATCCGCCTCGTCGGCGCCGGCGCGATCGGGCTCGCGCTGCTGGCCTCAGCGCCGTGGATCGGCTGGTGGACCCTGATCCTGCTCACGCTCTGCGCGCTCAACTTCTGGAACGTCGAGCGGCGTCTGCCCACGAGCGCCCACCCCGAGCGCGTGAGCTTCACCGCGATCGTCCTCACGCTGGGGCTGATCGGCGCGGGGGTGGTCATCAGCGGCGGGCCGCACTCTCCCGCGCTGCCGTGGATGGTGCTGCCGGGCGCGATGGTGGCCGCGCGCTTTCGCCCCCAGGTCGTGGCCTTCGGGATCGTGCTCACCGTCCTGCTGGTGCTCGTGGCCACCCTCGGGGTCGACCCCGAGGCCACGCTCGCGGACCCCGTGTCGGTGATCGCGACACTGGCGCTGCTCGCGGTGGTCATCTCGATCGTGCTCGCGCTGCAGGCCGCCGAGCTGCACCACCGCGACGAAGCGATCCTCGACCCGCTCACCGGCCTGCTCAACCGCCACGCCCTGCGCCCCCGCTTCACCGAGATCTCCCACCAGGCCCGCCTCACCCACCAGCCCGTGTGTGTGCTGCTCTGCGACGTGGACTCCTTCAAGGACATCAACGACCGCTACGGCCACGACCGCGGCGACGGGGTGCTGCGCGACGTCGCCTACGAGCTGCGCAAGCGGCTGCGCTCCTTCGAGCTCGCCTACCGCCTCGGGGGCGAGGAGTTCCTGATTGTGCTGCCCGGGGTCTCCCAGCCGGAAGGCCAGGAGGTCGCCGAGCGGCTGCGCACCGCGATCGAGCAGGCCCGCCCCACGGGCGTCCCCGTCACGATCTCCCTCGGCCTGAGTGTCGCCAGCGGAGAGGACGTCGCCTACGAGACCCTCTTCAAGGCCGCCGACGAGGCGCTGTACGAGGCCAAGCGCGCCGGGCGCAACCGCACGGTGCTCGCGCGCCCGCTCGCCGCCGTCTCCGGGCCGCAGAGCTCCGAGGTGGTGGCGGGCGACCCGGTCGTGGCGCCCGCGCTGCTGGCCTAAACGGGGGCCGATCAGGGAGACACTCGCTCCGCCGCAGCCGGGAGACGCTCGCCTTGGCGAGCATCCCCGTTTTCGGCCAGCATCCCCGAATCGGCCAGCGCCGCAGGCGCGTGTCCCCCGGCTTCGGTCGGCTGACCGCAGCTCCCGCCCGCCCACACCGGGTAGCCTCCGGGCTCGCCGTGACCGCACAGCTCGACCCCCAGGCCCAGGCGCTGCTCGAAGTGATGCAGGCGGTGGGCGCCCCGGCGCTCCACACGCTCCCCGTGGAGCAGGCGCGAGCGCAGGTGCGCGCGGCGCTGCTGACCCGGGGCGAGCCGCTCGCGCTGCACCGTGTCGAGGACCTCCGCCTGCCCGACTCCCACGGTGCGCGGACCCTGCGCCTCTACCGCCCCCAGCCCGGTGTCCTGCCGATCGCGCTGTTCCTCCACGGAGGCGGGTGGACGCTCAACGACCTCGACACCCACGACCGCCTCTGCCGGCGCCTGGCCCGGCGCTCGGGGTGGCTGCTCGCCTCGCTGGACTACCGCCGCGCCCCCGAGCACCGCCACCCAGCGGCCCTCGAGGACGCCCGCCTCGCGTACGGGTGGCTACTGGAGCACGCCGCTCGCCTGGAGGGTGACGCCTCGCTGACCGCGCTCGTGGGCGAGAGCTCGGGCGCGTCCACCGCCGCCTCCCTCACACTGCTGCTGCGGGACACCGGCGCCCCGCAGCCCGCGTTTCAGGTCCTCGCCTACCCGCCCACCGACGTCCCCGGCCGCTGGCCCTCCCACGAGCAACGCGGCACCGGCTACACGCTCGACGGACCGCTGGTGCGGTGGTTCTTCGCGCAGAACGTGCCTCCCTCGCACGACCCCGCGGACCCCTACCGGGACCCCTACCTCTTCCCGCTCGCCGCCCCCGACCTCGCGGGGCTCCCGCCGGCGCTCGTGATGACCGCCGAGTTCGACCCGCTGCGCGACGAGGGCGTCGCCTACGCGCAGCGGCTCGCCGCCGCGGGGGTCGCCGTGGAGCACGTGCACGCCGAGGACCAGCCGCACGGCTTCCTCCTGCTCGACCGTGCGATCGACCGTGCCGGTGCCCTGATCGACCACCTCGCCGACGCGCTCGCGGCGCGCGCGGTCTCAGCGACGGCGTCCCAGGAGCTCGGCGAAGCTGGCGAGTCCCCTCACCAGGCGTCGACGAAGGGGCGCCGCTTGGCGGGGCGCCGGCGCCAGTCGTCCGCGGGGGGGTCGAACAGCGTGGCGATCCACCGCCGTGAGTCGGCCGGGTCGATCACGTCGTCGATCTCGCCGTACGCGGCCATGTTCAGCCCCCGCCCGTGCTCGTAGGCGGCGGCGACCGTGGCCTGGAAGACGCGCTCGCGCTCGGAGGCGTCCTCGATCGCCTCGAGCTCGCGGCGCATGCCCAGGCGCACTGCCCCCTCCAGGCCCATCCCGCCGAACTCCGAGGTGGGCCAGCCGACGGTGAACAGCGGGGCCTTGAACGAGCCGCCGGCCATCGCCTGGGCGCCGAGGCCGTAGCCCTTGCGCAGCACGAGCGTGCCGAACGGCACCTCGAGGTTGGCCCCCGTCACGAACAGGCGCGCGAAGTGGCGCACGGTGGCGGTGCGCTCGGCCTCCGGGCCGACCATGAACCCTGGCGTGTCGCACAGGAACAGCACGGGCAGCGCGAACGCGTCACAGAGCTGCAGGAAGCGCGCCGCCTTGTCGGCGCCGTCCGCGTCGATCGCCCCGCCCAGGTGGGCGGGGTCGTTCGCGAGCACCCCGAGCGGCCGGCCCCCGACCCTGGCGAGCGCCGTGACGGCCCCCGCCCCGAAGCCCCCGCGCAACTCCAGCACCGAGCCCTCGTCGCAGAGGGTCTCGAGCACCCGGCGCACGGCGTACGCGCGCTTGCGCTCTTCGGGTACGACGTGGCGCAGCGCGCGCTGGTCGGGCACCGTGAACTGCTCGACGGGGCCGTGGAAGTAGGAGAGGTACCGCTTGGCGGTCGCGACCGCGGCGGCGTCGTCGGCCACGCGCAGGTCCACGACGCCGTTGGCGTACTGCGTGTCGATCGGACCCACGGCGGCGGGCTCGTGGACGCCGAGGCCGCCGCCCTCGATCATCGCGGGGCCGCCCATCCCGATCGAAGAGTCCTCGGTGGCGATCACCACGTCGCAGCAGCCCAGCAGCGCGGCGTTGCCCGCGAAGCAGTACCCCGAGGCCACCCCCACGAGCGGCACGAGGCCCGAGAGGCGGCCGAAGAGGTTGAACGCGCGGCAGTCGAGGCCGGCGACCATCGGCACGTCCACGTCCCCCGGGCGCCCGCCGCCGCCCTCGGCGAACAGCACGACCGGCAGGCGCCGGCGGGCAGCGAGCTCGAACAGGCGGTCCTTCTTGGCGTGGCCGCGCGCGCCCTGGGTGCCGGCGAGCACGGTGTAGTCGTAGGACACCGCCACGCACGGGTTGCCCTCGACGTCCCCCACGCCCGCGACGAGGCCGTCGGCGGGGGTCTGGGCGATCAGCTCCTCGCGGGGGCGGCGGCGCTCCTGGGCGGCGAACTGCAGCGGGCCGTACTCCACGTAGGTGCCCTCGTCGACGAGGTCGGCGAGGTTCTCGCGCGCGGTGCGCCGGCCCCGCTCGCGCCGGCGCGCCACGGCCTGCGGGCGCGCGGCGTCCAGCCCGAGCGCGTGGCGCTCGCGCACCGCCTCCAGGTCCGCACGGGGCGCGTCGAGGTCGCGCGCCCCGCCCGCCCCCGGGCGCTGCCCGTCACGCTCCGCGAGCGCCTCGCCCTCGCCAGGCGCGAGCACGGCACCCTCCTCGGGGACGACTATCGCGCCCCCCTCGCCGGGGGCGAGCACGACGAGCACCTCGCCCTCCGCGACCGTGTCCCCGACCGCGACCTCCACCCGGCGCACGACCCCGTCGCCCTCGGCGAGCACCTCGTGCTCCATCTTCATCGCCTCCACCACCGCCACCGCCACGCCCGCGCGCACCGGCTCGCCGGGCGCGTGCGCGAGCTCCACCACCACGCCGGCGCAAGGAGCCCTCACGAAGACCTCGGGGTGCGACGGCGTCACGCACGCATCATTGCGCAGCGGGCCGCCGCGACCTCACACCGCGGCGACCCGCTGGGGTGCGACGGCCCACCGGACGGGGTCAGCCCTGCTCGACAACCATGAAGCGGTTGCCGTCCTGGTCGCGGAAGAAGAACATCGGCGGAACGGGGTCCCCCATCCGCATGACCTCCTCGTCGACGTCCACGCCCCGAGCGCGCAGGCTGGCGTGGTCGGCGTCGACGTCCTCGGTCGTGAAGCCCACGCGGGTCTGAATCCCCACGGATTCGCCCTCGCGCGGGGGCACCAGCGCGATCGCCGTCGCCGCGCCCGGCGGTGCCACTTCCACCCAGCGGTCGCCCCGCCCGAAGGGGGTGTCCGAGCGCTTCTCGAACCCGAGCTTCTCGAGGTAGAACTCGAGCGCCCGGTCCTGGTCGCTGACGGGGACCATCACGATCCCCAACTGCGTGATGTGAGTCGTGGTCTCGGTCTCGGTCTCAGCCACTTCATCCTCCTGTCGTCGGTGTGTCCAGCTGACTGCCCCGCAGCGACTCGTCGGTCGAGTCGTGCGAGCCGCCGCCGTAGGCTTACCCGGAGTGAGGGTAGTTGCAACACACACCGCGAGGGTGTGGGGCTGCGACGCTGCCCGTGCCCTGCCTCACCGCCCTGGCCACGTAGCCGCAGCGAGCGCTCGAGCTCGTGGGCTCAGCTGAGAAGCAGGCCGTCCCGCAGTCGGGCGGCGAGAGCGTCGGCTGTCGCCTCGGCGGTCGCCGTCCCGCTGTCGATGACGTGGGTCTCGAGCGGGCCGAGCTCTGCGAAGTCGTGCCACAGGCGCTCGACGACCTGAGCGTCGGAGAGCCGGCTCGACGCACGACTCTCAGCCCTTGCCAGACAGACCGCAAGTGGCGCGCGCAGCACCGCGTAGGCGACCGGACGGCCGGCGGCGCGCAGGGAGTCGCGCAGCGGCTCAAAGAACCACCGCGGGCTCACGATCCCGTCGACGATCGTGAAGTAGCCGGCTCCGGCGTAGCCGGCCGCGGCCTCGGCGACGATCTGCATGACGGTGGTGTTCTGCTCGTGCGACTCGGGCTTCCACGGCTCGACGTAGCCGGCTTGGATGAAGTGAAAGAACCGATCGGACTCGAGATGGACGGCGCGCCGCGACTTGGCCGCGAGGAGCCGAGCGACGGTGGTCTTGCCCGAGCCCGGAGCTCCGGTGAGGATCAGGACGGGGTGCTCGTCAGACTCGCGAATGCGCTGACGCTACCGCACGCACACGCGGGGGTCCTGAGCTTGAGTGTCGGGGGTGTCTTTCCGGTCGGCACATGTGCCGACCGGCGGGGCGCGCATGCGCGCCCCGCGCAGGGCCGCATGCGGCCCTGCGTTCCGGGCCGTACATGTACGGCCCGGCCCCCCGGCACATGTGCCGGGGGGACCCCGTCAGGGGCGGCCCCGACGGTGCCCGGGGGTGGGCAAGCCGAGGTCGGCCCCGTCTCGAGGAAGCTCCTCAGCGGGGTGAGGTGACGGCAGCCGCCAGGCGCTCGTGTACGAACCGCACGACCGTCGCGCCCTCTGCGACCGCGGTCGCACAGCGCTTGATCGACCCGGCGCGCACGTCGCCGGCCGCGTAGACGCCGGGCACGCTGGTCTCGACCAGGCCGTCCGCCCCGACGTCGGGGCCGGTGCGGATGAATCCGTGAGCGTCCCGCGCGACGACGTCGCCGAGCCAGTCGGTGCAGGGGTCGGCGCCCAGGAACAGGAACAGGAAGGAGAGCGCGAGCCTCGTGCCGTCGGTGAGCGTGACAGCCTCGAGTCGCCCCTCCTCTCCATGCAGGCCGGCGACTTCGGCGCGGTCGCGGACCGCGACCCCGTGGTCTGCGAGCTCGTCGATCAGGTACCGCGACATCGTCTCGCTCAAGTCCCGACGACGGTGCAGGAGGGTGACGAGCGCGCCGCCGCGCGCCAGCCAGACGGCGGCCTGCCCGGCGGAGTTGCCGCCGCCGACCACCCCGACGCGCCGTCCTGCGCAGACCTGCCCCTCGAGCGGGCCCGCGGCGTAGAAGACGCTGAGCCCCTCGTAGCGGTCGAGACCCTCCACGGGCAGGCGCCGGTACTCTGCGCCTGTCGCGAGCAGCACCGTTCGGGCGGCGACCTCGTTGCCCTCCGCAAGCTTGACGACGTGCCTCTCGCCGCCCGGTTCGAGCGCGCTCGCGCGGTAGGGCGTGGCGACCCGGGCGCCGAACTTCCGCGCCTGTGTGATCGCGCGGCTGGTCAGTTCGGTGCCGCTGATCCCCGCCGGGAAGCCGAGGTAGTTCTCGATCCTGCGTGAGGAGCCGGCCTGGCCACCGACGACGGTGCCCTCGACCACGAGCGTGTCGAGCCCCTCCGAGGCGCCGTACACAGCGGCGCCGAGGCCGGCCGGCCCGCCACCGACGATCAGCAGGTCGACCTCCTCGCGGGGTGCGAGCTCGCGCCCGATTCCCAGCGCGCGTGAGAGCTCGCCGTTGCTGGGGTTGCGCAGCTCCGTGCCTCCCGGCAGTCGCACCACGGGCACCCCTGGGGGGTCGGACGCGTCGGCCGGGGCGCCGGCCTCGCTGTGCGCGGGGTCGACCCAGGAGTGGGGAAGCCGCTGGCGCCGGGCGAAGTCGAGCAGCCGCCGCGTCTGGGGGGACTCGCGCGGGCCGACGACCTCGAATCCGATCCCCTGGCGCTGCTGGAGCAGCTCGCGGCGCTCCACGAAGGCGCTGAGGAGCAGGTCCGAGAGCGCGCCGTCCTCGAACAGCAGCTGCCTGAGCACTTCGCGATCGACCGCGACGTAGCGCAGCGGCTCGGTCACGACGGCGGTGAGGAAGACGGTCTGTCCGGAGAGGAGGTTCATCTCCCCCAGGAAACCCGAGGCGCCGTGACGGACGATCTCCTGCCCCGCGGGGTCCCTCACCGCGACCTCGCCCTCGCGGATCGCGACGAACGGGTAGCTCGCGTCGCCGACCTCGAACAGCGTCTCCCCGACCTCGGCGGTCCGCTCCTCGCCGTGGTCGGCGAGCGCCGCCAGCTGCGAGCTCGAGAGCACCCGACTTACAGGCCCGGGCATCCGCTCAACCCAGCGGGGAGGGAGGGATACGCGTCTGGCCCTGCACGCTAGCGATCAGCAGCGCGACCTCGTCCTGGAAGCACCACGACCACGTCTCGCCGGGCTCGAGCGAGCGGATCAACGGGTGCCCGCTGCCGTGCGCGTGCGCGCGGGCGTGGCGGTTGGGAGAGTCGTCACAGCAGCCGACTTTGCCGCACTCCAGGCAGATCCGCAGGTGCAGCCACGGGTCACCGCTGGCCAAGCACTCCTCGCAGCCCGCGACCGACTCGGGTAGCTGGGTGACCACGACGCTACTGAGATGCGTGCACGAGGGCATCTTCGAGACCAAGCGTAGACGCTCGCGGCGGCGAGCGCCGCTCCGAGCCGTGGGGGTCGACGCCGCGAGCGTCGGGCCGAGCCGTGGGGTCGACGCCGCTGAGCGTCGGGCCGAGCCGTGGGGTCGACGCCGCGAGCGTCGGGCCGAGCCGTGGGGTCGACGCCGCTGAGCGTCGGGCGCTCGACGCGTCGCACGAGGCTGCGCGCGGGCGAGAAGCCACGTCGCGGCTCCGCAGGACGGTGGCAACCACGCACGGCCTTGCGAGAGCACGCGGCGTGGCCGCTACTCTCCCGCACGTCCAGCCGTAGACCCGACGAGCCGAGGCCGGAGTCCCCGATGAGCGATCTGCAGACGATGACCTACGAGGTCGGCGACCGGATCGCCCGGATCACGCTCGACCGGCCCGAGCGCGGCAACGGGCTCACGCCGACGCTGATCGCCGAGCTCACCGCGTGCGTCGAGCGGGCGGACCTCGATCCAGCGGTACACGTGCTGCAGTTTCAAAGGGTGACGGATCTGCGGTGGCCGTGCCGCGTCCCCCCAACTCCGCTCATTCGCCCGCGGCGACGTGGACCAAGAGAAAGGCAGAGTCCCTACGGGACACCCCGTGACCACGGCCTCACGGCCTCACGGGCTCTGGGGCGGCGCAGGGCCCGGCGGGGCCGGCCCCTCTGCCAGTTGTTGCTGAAGATTGGCGATCAGATTCTCCTCGCCTGTTATCTCATCGTTGACGTCGCATGACTGTGGACCGTGCTGCAAGTGATTCAGATATTGCTGTTGGCTTTGAATGTAGCATCGCTTTTGGGCGTACCAGTCCCCAGCCGCGCCACAATCAGCGCTAATATGAGCGCCAACCACGGGGGGCGTGTTCCACCCTGACGATGACGCACCGGTACATGCGTTGAGCGCCGCGCCTCCTCCCCCAGCTGAGCCACACCAGGTGTTATTACCAAAATTGTAAATCACGCTGCCGCCGGGAGCGTAGCCACCTATGCCAACCGGACCCTCGGAGACACCGATGCCGGGCGTTCCGATTCCGACCCCGAGACCACTCTCGGTATCAGCGCTGATGCAGACGACAAAGCAGACGGAGATACCGAGGAGTCCGCTCGCGTCGGTTTTGTTCAACGGGTTTCCCGCAACGTAGGCGTACGGGCTGCGGGTGGAGGCGACAGCCGGGTCTACCGTTAGGAACTGTCCGGTGGCTGGGTCGTAGTAACGAGTGCGCAGGTAGTAAAGACCGGACTCTGTATCCCGGTATTGGCCCGCGAAGAGTAGCTGCGTCGATGCGGTGCCAGACGAGCTCGACAAGCTGCCGTACGGTGTGTAGGCGTATGTAGCGACCGTCTGGCCCGTCGCGTTAGTCAGCACTCGCGTACTACCGAGTTGGTCGTGGTGGAACCACAGTGCAGTACCGCCGCTGACCTGCTCCAAAGGAAGCCCGCCGGGACCGTACACGTAGGCGTTAGCGCCATCTTCGAGGACGGAAGGCAGTTCGCCGGCTACATCCCACGTAAACGGTGTCCTCGTCGCGCCAACAGTCTTTGACATACGCAACCCGTCTCCGTTGTAGGTGTACGACACTTCACTGCCGACGCCAGTCAACTCCAAGGCCTGATTGTAGGAGTAGGTTTGGGACGCGCCACTGCTGGCGAGGACGCCGGTGCGGTCGCCCTCTGCGTCATACGAGAAGGTGCTGGTTTCGTTCGCAGTGCCCGCCAGCGGCTGAACCTCCGCCATAGCGCTACGCAGCGTGGTCGCGGGAGGCGCGATCGGTATCTCTACTCCGGCCGTCAGGCTGGCGCGGAGCGACGACACAGATCGACGGGCGATTTTCGCGCCCGCACCACGGCGCTCCTGGATGGTCACGGCTCCCAGCCCCCAACTGGATGACCTCGTGGAGTCGCCCACCACCAACAGGCCGGCCGACAGAGGAGCGCCGGTCTGTAGCCAAGAGCTGGCGTCGCCCGGGGCGTCGATTTTCGCCACGACCGTTTGCCCTTGCAGCGGCTTGAGCTTGGCGTGTCCGAGAGCGTCCTGCCCGACAGCCCACACAACCGCGTCCGCGGGGACCATCGAAGTGACGTGGATGGCGCCGGCGCTTCGGCTTGCTCGAGCTCCATTTGCTACGGACGCCCCACTATCAAAGCCCACGACGGCCAGCGCTATCGGAAGTCCAGGCGTGTGCATCTTGACGCTGACGCGCGTACGCTTGAGAGGTTGAGAAGCCTTGGCCTGCCAGACAGAGACGTACCCGCTGGAAAATGACTTGCTTGTCACTACACGCCACTTGAGGCCCCCGCCTTTGACGCTGGCGACACGCTGTCCGCCTCCGCGCGGTTGCCTCGCCGATACAAATGCGAGCAGGAGACCGCCAGCATTGTGGGTGGAGACGAGTTGTGAGACCTCCCCGCCGCGTCCACTGGCGTGAGCAAAAGCGACCTTGCCGCTGGTCACGGTCGGAAGGACTCGTTCTTCCGAATAGGCGAGTGCGCCGCCTTTTGGGTGGATTTCGCCGCTCACTTTTTTGATTTCTTCCCCAGAGCCGGGGGTGTTCCCTTCGGTTTTGTTGCTTTCCCCAGGTTCATTGCCTCCGGGCCCACCACCGGACGGCGTGGACGTGCTCGTCAGCTCATCTGCGGCGTCAAACGTCTGCGTAGTGGCCCCGATCCTCGTGAGGTTGTCCGCGCTGTCGTACTGGTACTGAGTGGCACCTGGTGGCGGCGACGCGCACGACCCTGTGCCGGTGCCTGTGTAGCAGAGCTGGTTGAGCGCGGTGTATCCATACCCGTTTTCGGATTCGGGCTGTGAACTGTCGCCCGTGAGTTGCCGGTTCGCGTCCCGCGAGTAGTTGGCCGCAAACAGAGTGTCGGCCCCGCGTCGATCGCTGATCGAACTGAGCGTGTCGTTGTTGGCGTAGGTCGATGTGTCGATGACGCCTGTCCCCGCTGGCAGGGTCTCGGTGGTGATATTTTCATCAGGGTCGTAGCTGAAGGTGGTCGTGTTGCCCAGCCAGTCGGTCACGCTGGTCCACCGGCCGGCAGCGTCGTAACCGCGTGTCACGGAGTGCCCATCGGGGTAGGTGATCGTCGTCGGGTCGTTGCGAAGGTCGTGCTGATACTTGACCGTCCCGTTGTTGCCCTCTGTGACGCTCGTGAGACGGTGCAGCGAATCCCACGTCCACGACCACGTGCCGCTGCCGTCGGTCATCCCGATTCGCTGACCGTCGGCGTCGTAGGTGATGCCGGTGACACTCGGGGTCTTGCCATCGCTGTACGTGATCGAGGTCGGCTCGTTGGCCGCGTCGTAGGTCGTCGTGGTGACGCGCCCTTCCGGATCGGTGACCGTGATCCTGTTGCCCGCAGGGTCATAGCCGTAGCGCGTGGTGCGCCCCAGTGGGTCGGTGACCGCGGACACGCGTCCGCACGGGTCGTACTGGTAGCTGGTGGCGTGGCCGGCGCCGTCGATCTGTTCCCTGACAGTGCCATCCGGCCAGTAGGTCGTCTGCAAGGTCGTACCGTCGGCGCGGTGGACGGCGGTCCGCTCGTCGGCTGCATCGTACGTGTAGGTCGTCGTGTCGCCGTCGGCGTCGGTGGAGGCGCTCAGGTTCTGGTCCGGATCGTATTGGCTGGTGGTCCTGTGCCCGAGCGGATCGACGGTTTCCGTGACCTGACCGAAGTTGTTGTGAGCGTACGTCGTGGTGAAGCTGGCGGGGTTTGCGCCGCTCGCGTTGCCGCGCGGACTGGTTGTGCTCGCTAGCCAGCCGACGGCGTTGTAAGTGGAGGTCGTTGTGTCCCCGAGCGGATCGGTGGTCGACGCGCTATCACCGTCGGCATCGTACGTGTATTTCCACGTGTCGCCTTCAGGATCTCGCATCGCCGTGACGTCGCCGGGGTGCGACGGGTCGCCGTAGGTGTAGGTCGTCGTCTGGACTTCGGAGGTCCCGGTGAGTGGACGTGAGGTGCTGAGCAGGTTGCCATGCGCGTCGTAGGCCATCGTCGTCGTGACCCCGAGCGGGTCGGTTGTCGTCAGCAGGTCGTTGAGCGAGTCGTACGTGTTCGTGGTGGTACGGCCGAGCGCGTCGGTCGCCGTCAACGTGTTGCCTTCGCTGTCAAAGGTGGATGTCGTTGTATGGCCATCGGGATCGGTCACGCTGGTCATCCCGAGCGTGGCCGGGTCGTAACCGAACGTCCAAGTCGCGGCCTGCGGCGTTCCGTACCCCTTGGTCTCTGACAGAAGCTCGCCGTATTGGTAGTTCTGCACGGTCACGTTGCCCTTGGGATCGGTGATCGTGGTTGTGCCGCCAGCCTCACCAAGCGGTTCACCGCTGTATGCGAATTTCGTGGTCCGCCCGAGTTGGTCAGTCTGTTCGATGACTCGTCCCTGAGCGTCGTACTTGTTGCTCACGACCGCACCCGTGGAGCCCGGAACCCCCGGAGCCTGATCCGGGAATCGCATGGTGAGCATCCGGTGTTCCGCGTCGTAGGTGAAGTGCGTGTTGCCGCCGTTGGCGTCATTAACGTCAGTGAGGTCGCCAGCTTCGTCATAGGCGTACTTGACGACGCGACCGACGGGGTCGGTGACGGAGCTGATGTGGTTTCCGGTGTATGCGAAGGTCAGTTTTCGCCCCGCTGGGTCGGTGACGGTGGTGAGCTGGCCCGACCCGTTGTATACCAAAGCGGTCACGTAGCCGTTGAGGTCCTTCTCTTGGGTCAGCTTGCCACTGCTATCAAAGGAGAACGTGTCCCGGTGTCTTCGTACGAATGTCCACGAGCCGTCTTCGTTGTGTACCAAGGTGGCGGTCACGCGCGGCGGCGCTGTGTACGTGCCACCGGACTGTTCGGTGAATGTGACCTGCGAGCCGTTTTCTTGATTGACGACGACATGCGTGGCGTCGGGAAAGCTGAGCGACATGTCATACGGAAACGACCACCCAAAGCCAAACGGGCCGTCGGTTGCCGCCGACATCGAGTTGTACGTGCGCGTCAGATCGAGCGGGATGCCACGACCCGGAACGCTGATGTCATCAAAGGTGTGCCAAAAGTTGCCGGTGGGAGCATCTACCGGCAAGATGAACGAGATAAGTTTGCCGAGAAAGCAAGGCAGGCAAAACACGGATTCGTTGTTGTCGCCGGCGGCAAGTTCACCTTCGGCAAACGCTCCGCCGTCAGGGGGAGGGATGTGGCTTGAACTGATTACGGTCGCTGTAACCGCATTAGCCGTGTAGGTGATTCTCAGGGTGTCATACTCGTTGCTACAGTAGCCGCCTCTTTGTTCGACTGTACTTCCATTTGGCATACCGTTAAATGTGCCCGACACTGAGCCCGATGTGCTGACCAGCGTGAACACTTCGCCCAGCGCGGGGGCTTCGCACGCTCGGGACAGTGATAGCTCGGCGTTGCCCAGATTGACGTTGCCGGTGGCGGTTAGCTGTGAGCCAAGGTAAATCTCCAACTCACTTGCCGAGTCGAGCGTTACACCGCCCGCAACGGTAAGGGCTTCCTTTACGTTGACCAGTGCTCCAGTTGACTTTAGTGGGCCAATATCACCATCGAAACTTGAGAGAGATGCGTCGGTGAGGTTGACCGCGTTCTTGTCTGTAGCGTTTAGGGAACTTGAGGAAGATGCGTTGGCGACGTGGACAGCGTTTTTGTCAGCAGCGTTTACCTCGGATACCTCTTCGGCGCCGCCGAGGGTTACTTCACCGTTCCGGCTCGCTTCGGCCCCTGAGAAGCTCGAATTGGCACCAGTGATCGTGACCGGGCCAGTCTCAATGTTTGCACTGTTTGCACTCGTGAGAGTGCTCCCGCCGGAAAGCGCGATCGTGAGAGCCTCAGAGGTGCCCGTTGCATCTCCTACAGCCACGGTCGCGGGTTCGCCAACGGATTCACCAAGGGACCATGTTTGGGGCGCCACGAGGTTGAGCGGCATCATTTCAATATTCGCGCGTGCACCAGCAGCGACTTTTATTCCTTCTTCGCCTACGCCGAGAGCATCACCTAGAAAGTAGTAGGTGTCATAGTAGGTGTCGCCGATGGTCAGCGAGTTCGTTACCAGATCGGCTATGTTGTTGTCGCTGGTGTAGCACGTGGTTGCACATAGTCCCCCCGCTACCGTTGGAAACGTGAGCGCACCGATGCTGCCGGATGGCGCAACTCCTCCTTCCCAATTGGCGCCATTCGACCAGTTGGGTTCGCCAACAGGAGCTTCGCCGCTCCACGTGAAGTTCGCGGCAGCAGCCGAACCGGCGATGAGCAGAGCGACAGACAGCCCGAGTACCACCACCGCGAGCGTGAGGACCAGCAGCCGATCAGCTCCGCGTTGCGACCGCGACGGGTCAGCGAGACATTCGTCTCGTGTTCTATGGGTGGCCGCAGGCCGCGTCTCCCCCTCCTATGTCTACCACGACGTCCCCATCGGGCCGGATACCCTACTCTACCCCCGCCGAACGCGAGGGCGCCGGTCAGGCGGCCGGCGCCGGTTGCATCACCGTGAAGGAGGCGCCCTGGGGATCGAGCAGGCCGGCGAAGCGTCCGATCGGCATGTCCACGGGCTCGTTCGTGACGGTCGCCCCGAGGGAGCGGGCCTTCGCGACCGTGCCGTCGCAGTCGGCGACCGCGAAGCACACGCCCCAGTGCGGCGGGACCTCGGCCGGGAAGTGAGCGTCGGTCATCTGCATCATGCCGCCGACGGGCTTGCCGTCGAGCTCCCAGACAGTGTAGGTCTCGGGCGCGCCCTCGAACAACGGGCGCCGCGCTACCCAGCCGAAGACGGCCGGGTAGAACGCCTTGCCCGCGTCGGCGTCACGGGTGAGCACCTCGTTCCAGCAGAGCGAGTTGGGCTCGTTGACGAGGTCAGCGCCAGTGAACGTCTTCGGCTGCCAGACACCGAACACGGCACCGGCGGGATCGGCGAAGAACGCCATCCGCCCGATGTCCATCACATCCATGGGCTCAACCACCACGGTGCCGCCGGCCGCCTTGACCCTGGCCGCGGTCTCCTCAGCGTCGGCGACGCTCACGTAGGTCGCCCACGCGGTGGGCTGACCCTCCTGCATGTGGCCCATCAGGCCACCGACGTTGCTGCCGTCCTGCTGGAACATGCGGTACCCGCCGGTTTCGGCCGGTCCCGGCTCTGTGGCGCTCCAGCCCATGAGCTCGCCGTAGAACTCCGCGGCGGCGTCGGTGTCTGACGAGGAAAGTTCGACCCACGAGGGGGTTCCGGGTGTGTACTCGGGCATGATGCTCCTTTCGCCGACTGAGGTACACGATCCTGACACATCGGCGCCCTTCCGGTCGGTACCTATACGACCGTATACGACCGGCGAGGCGCACGTGCGCCGTCGCTAATGTCCGCGAGCCCGATAGGATTCGGAGCTAGTCAAACCAGTCTTGTCGGATGCTTGAGGTCCGCAGAACGACGACTCGGGACCTTGGCAGCTTTGGCCCGGACACGCGCGGTTCGCCGCCACCGACCGGGACGTCGCAGAGGCGCTGCAGCCGCTACTCGACCTCGCGCGCGGGCACCCCCCAGGGACTGTGCCCGCGATGCGGGCCAGCCAGCCTGAATGCTATTTTCCCTTTAGTATCCGAGAAGGACCGTGGTACGCGACCTCACACTTTGGCTCAGACCGGCAGGATGGCCGCTTCTGCCCGATGCGGCGCGTCGCCGGACGTGGCTTTTGGCGTGGGCCGCGATCGTCGCACAGGCCGTGTTCCTTGGCGGATGGATACTCGCCGGCGCTCTCGAACCCCACTACTCGCCGGTTCGCCAGTACATAAGCGAGCTCGGCCGGGACGGTGGGGCACACCCCTGGATCTTCACGATCTTTGTCGGGCTCTGGGGGTTGGGCTTCATCGCGCTAGCGGTCGCGCTCGTGCCCTCGCTGCGCACCCGGCCGTGGCCGCTGGCGATGCCGATGATGTTTGTACTCGCCGGCGTGTGCGCAATTCTCGTCGGACCGCTGCGCATGGACTGCTCACCGACCCTGAGCGCGGTATGCAAGTCACGCTACGACACGGGCGCGGCCTCCTGGCATTACTACGCGCACGCTTGGCTGAGCCTCGGTATCAACGTCTCGCTCCTGTTGACGGGCTTCACTTTTGCCCGCTCGGCGTGGCCGAGCCGGCTGGGGCGACTCGTACTGGGCGGCGCTCTCGTGCTCCTGGCCGCGTGGCTCGTCACGTACTTTCTGCACGACTCGTTCGTCGGCTACCAGGGACTCGAAGAGCGCCTATGGGCGCTCGTTGCCCAGCTCTGGGCGCTGGTTTGCGCGACAGTGCTGATCCACGAGGCAACGCTCACGCCAGGTGCCCTGCAGGCACACGAAGCTTCCATGCGGCGTCCTGCACTAGCCGAGCCAGCCGCTGTCGGCGTCGATTCGGCGTAGCTGCGTTGACCAGCACCCGCGAGGCTGGACGGGAGCGCAGGTCATGCACGCTTTTGCCGGTCCCGTGAACAGACGCCCCCGAACACGGGCACCGCGGGCCAGGCCATAGCTACAGTGTCGCGCCGGCCGCCAGCAGCCGAGGACGGCTTGCGTCCCGTTTGCCTTGCTGCTGCGTCCTGTTTGCGTCCCTCAGACCACCGAACAGCCGCGAACACGGGCAAACCGCCTCCCGCTAGGTCAGTGTTTGGGCGCTCGATGCGGAGGAGGCGCCCGTGTGCGGACTATGCTCCTGAGCGTGACGAATCAGCTGGTCGTCCGACGCGCGGACCCGGCGCTCAGGCGCCATATTCGCGGTTACTGGGGCTACGCGCACGAGCTTCCCGGCCCGGCGCGCCAGCGAGAGCCACTTTCGACCGGGGTTGTCATGATTCTCGGGCTGGGACCACGGCTGGGGCTGGCCGATCGGGCTGACCCGGCGCAGCCGGCGGCCTGGTTTGGGTCGTTTGTGGCTGGTCTCGACGATGCGTGCGCGGTGATCGAGCACAAGGGCGAGATGCGTGGCGTGCAGGTCGATCTGAGCCCACTCGCCACCCGAATGATCTTCCGCGAGTCGATGTGTTCGCTCGCGCGCGAGGTCGTGGCGCTGGAGGATCTACTCGGCCGGGAGGGGCACGTGCTCGAAGAGCGGTTGATCGAGGCTTGCAGCTGGGAGGAGCGCTTTGATCTGGTGGAGGCCGTGCTCGCCGCCAAGCTGCAGGCAGCTGAGCCGCCGCCGCCAGATGTCGACTGGGCCTGGCGGCATCTGGTCGCAAGCCGGGGGCGACTCCGCGTCTCCGAGCTCGCAGCCGAGCTCGGCTGCAGCCGCAAGCACTTGGCGGCGCGTTTCCGCGAGCACGTTGGTCTACCGCCGAAGCTCGTCGCACGGATGCTGCGTTTCCGTCACGCGAGCGACTGTCTGCTGAGCGCTTCCAGCTCGAGTCTCGCGGAGCTCGCCGCCACCTGCGGCTACTACGACCAAGCGCACCTCCACCGTGACTTCCGCGACTTCGCTCAAACCACTCCCGCAGCGTACCTCTCCGAGCGGGTTACGTTTGTCCAAGACGCCAGCCCGGCCGCATCCTAGAGTTGGCGGTAATCCGACCGAGGAGCACGAGATGGCTGACCAGACACCAAATATCTTCCCCTTTATGCGTTTTGCCGATGCGGACGCTGCGCTGGAGTGGCTCGCCCGGGCGTTTGGGTTTCAGCAGCGCGCCGTCCACCGCGACGATCAGGGCGCGATCCGGCACGCCGAGATGTCACTCGGCGCAGGCACGATCATGTTCGGGCAGGGCGATCCTGGTGATCGGGGGGTCTACGTCGCTGTCGAGGACGCGGATGCCCACTACGAGCGTGCCAAGGCGGCAGGCGCCGAGATCACGCGCGAGATCGAGGACACGCCCTACGGCTCGCGTGAGTACTCGGTGCGCGATCTCGACGGGCACACGTGGAGCTTTGGCACGTACCGACCCGAGTCTGCGGCCTGAACACAACAGTGGTCTCCCAACAACAGGCTCGATCGCTCGCACTCGGGCTGCCTGAGACAATCGAGCAGGACCATCACGGCCGGCCCTCATTCCGCGTCGCGGGCAAGATCTTCGGAACTCAAACTTGAACGTGAGTCAGGCCATAGATCGCACCGCTCCCGCCACCACAGGGGCCGCCAAGCGCACAGCCTGAGCACCGCCCTCGGCGCAAGCGCTCGCACAAGCGGCCACCACGCCCTGCCCTGCCCCATGGTTAGTATAGTCCCGACTCTGGCGATCGGCCGGGGTTGGTCACGAGCAGCGGAGGGAAGCGATCTTTGCGCCATCACATCCTGTCTCGCGCACGGTATATCCGCCTTGCGATCATCGGCGGAGTGGTATGCGCGGCAGCCGTCGAGCTCGCAGGGAGCACCGCGACAGCATCGGGGCCCTGTCCCAATGAAGCATTCCGGGCTGGCCCCTCGGCGCGTCTGCCTGATTGCCGTGCGTATGAGCTCGTGACGCCGGAAGAACTGGGCCGCTCGCAGGATCTGACGTTCACGGGCGAGACCGACGAGGCCATTCCTTCCAGCGATGGCGAACGCGTGGCGCTCGAAGCGCTCACGCCGTTCGGGCCGGTTCCCGATGTGCGGGGCACGTCCGCGGTCTTCTCTCGAACCCCGAACGGCTGGCAGATGCAGTCGGCGGTACCGGGCGGCGCAAGCGGCGGGCGTTTCGACATGCGTCTTTTCAGCCCCGCGCTCTCGCAGGTTGCACTCGAAACGGAGACCTCTCTGAACCTAGAAGACTCAGGCACCCCTGCTTACGAGGTAGGCCCAGTGGGCGGGCCATACACAGTGGCAGTGACCATTCCCGCTGAAGATTCAGGCGAATCCCACCTGCTCGGGGCCAACGCGGGTACCCCAAGCGCACCGGCCTTCAGCGATCTCATATTCGTGTCAGACGATCACTCGCTGCTGCCTTCCGGCCCAGAAGGGACTTTGGCCGAAGAAACCGTCGTCGGCGCTCCCGACCTGTACGAGTGGACGGATGGCCGCCTGCGCCTCGTCAACGTCGAAGGCGAAGGCTCCGGTCTGAAGCCGATCAACGGGTGCGGGGCGACGCTGGGGGCCGGGGGCGCAGACCCCGCCGGGGGCGGCGGCGCCGACGCCATCTCCGCGGATGGCTCCAGGATCGTCTTCAGGACCGAACACTCTGGGCCCAGCTGCACCGAACCATCGCGTCTCTACATGCGCATCGACGGCAGGGAAACCGTGGAAGTCTCAAAACCGCAGGGCATTGAACCCGCCCCGTCGGAACGCAGCAATATGACTTACGACGGAGCTGCTCCCGACGACTCGAGGATCCTCTTCAACACGAGCACACCCTTGATCGCCGGCGAGACGACAAGCGCAGACAGGCTGTTTGAGTATGACGTCGAAGCACCCGAAGGCCACCGGTTGAAGCTCATCACGACGGAGTTCGACGGCGGAGAAAACGGGCCGGGCCCGTCTGCCCTCATCTCAGAAGACGGGTCCACGGTGTATTACGATTCCGGCGGCGACATATACCGTTACGACACGGCCACCGAAGTGACAAGCTTCGTCGCGGCGGCCCAACCGCCGAGGTCCCCGTTCGAACCGTCATACACGACTCCAAGCGGCAGGTACCTGGTGTTCAGCGCCAGCGGAGTCGAACTTGAAGCGCGCGGCGTCGGCCACAACGAGGTCTATCGGTATGACGCTGATAACGGAAGCGTGATGTGCGTATCCTGCGGTAGTGGCGTCGCCCCCGCCGTCGGCGAAGCGATCAGCCCCGCGGCCGATGACCCGGTCATCTTGAACAGCCAGGACGAGACGCCCTCGTTCATTCAGATATCGGAAAGTGGCCAGGAGGTGTTCTTCCAGACGTCCGCGCAACTCGTGCCGCAGGATACAAATGCTGCTGGATTCAGGGAAAATGAACGGTATAAATATCCTGGGATGGACGTATATGAGTGGGAGGCAGATGGAGTCGAAGAAGCGCCCGGTGTATTTTGCGGCGTAGCGGTCGGGTGCACCCACCTGATCTCCTCGGGCGAAGACGTTGGTCCCGCGTTCTTCCTCGGCGCGAGCCAGAACGGACGCGACATTTTCTTCTCGTCGGCGTCCCAGCTGGTGCCGCAGGCCACCCCCGGATTCACCAACATCTACGACGCGCGCGTGGATGGTGGGTTCCCGCGGCCAAGCGCGCCGGTCGAATGCTCCAGCTGCCAGGGGGTCGGCAGCCCGCCACCGACGTTCACCCAGCCTGCGAGCGGGACTTCCGAAGGAACGGGCAACCTCGCCCCTCCTGCACCGAACCCGATGTCCACCCCGGCCCCCAGCCCTGCGCTCGCCCCCAGTCCCGCGCCCGCCCCCAGTCCCGCGCCCGCCCACGTCCCCACGCCTGCGCCAAAGCCCTCCAAGTCGAAGTGCAAGCACGGCTACACGCGCGACAAGCGAGGTCAGTGCGTGCGGACCAAGACTCGCGTGGTCAAGACGCGCAGGAAGCGAAGGCGGTCGTGAGAGCCTTCGTGGCGTTGATCGTCGGTGTCGTGACCTGCGCGCTGGGCTGCGTCGTGCCCGCGGCAGCGGACGCCGCATTTGAAGTCGAACCGGGCAGCTTCAAGCTCACCACGTCGAGCGACCGCGCCGGCGCGCACCCAGATCTCACGACAAGCTTTGCTCTCGCGCGCGACGGGGCCGGGAGCGTGGAGGGCCTGCTGCGCAACGAGGAAGTGGTCTTGCCGACCGGACTCATGAGCTACCCGGCCGCGGTGAAGGCCTGCGAGCCCATCCAGCTGCAGCTCGAAGAATGCCCGACAGGCGACCAGATCGGCACGATCGAAACGGAGTTGCGACTCACTGCCACCACGGACGTGACGATCACGGGGCCTCTCTACAACATGACTTCCCCACACGGCGCGACGGCGGTGTACGGGTTCGTCACAGGGCGGCTCTTCTCGGGCACCATCGTCCTCTCGGTCGGCCCCGAATACCGAGTCCGTATGCGTGCCGAGGCCGTGGTGTCAAGCACCGAACTCCTGCGCCAGTCGCTGACCGTGTGGGGAGTGCCGGCCGATGCCGCCCACGACACCCAGCGCGGCGAGAACTTCAAATGCAGCCAGTTCAATGAAGAACCTCCGGAGTGCGAAGGCGGAGGAACCGCCGCGAGCGAAAGCCCCGTCGCCTACCTCGTCAACCCCACGCGGTGCACCGAAGCCCCACTCGAGGCGGAACTGCGCGACGTCGAATCGTGGGAGGGTGAAGCGTCGCCACCACAGCGCGCCACCCTCGGCCCCTTCACCAACTGCGAATCGCTGAAGTTCGCCCCAACGATCACGGTCGCCCCCGAAACAACGCAGGCGATCACGCCCACCGGCTACGAAGTCGACCTGAAGGTCCCCCAGACCGAAAGCGCCGAAGGCCTGGCGAGCGCCGAGCTCGAGAACGCCGTCGTGACCATGCCCGCGGGCGTCGCGCTCTCGCCGTCGGCGGCCAACGGCCTGGAGGCGTGCACGGCGACGGAGGTGGGGCTCGGCAGCGAAGAGCCGACCACGTGCCCGAACGCGTCGAAGCTCGGAACGGCCTCGGCGATCACCCCGGCGCTGTCGGGCGAACTGCAGGGCGCGCTCTACCTCGGCGGCCCGCCGTCGGGGCCGATCACGGGCCCGCCGTTCACGGTCTACCTGACGCTCGAGGGACACGGCGCGTTCGTCAAGGTCAGCGGCATTGTCGCGACGAACCCCGAAACCGGCCAGCTGACGATCACGTTCGATGAAACCCCGGAGCTGCCGTTCAGCGAACTGAAGCTCCACCTGGCGGGCGGCGCGCGCGCGCCGCTCGCCAACCCCCGCGCGTGCACAGACGCGGAAGGCGTGCCGGTCGAATACAGCGCCGCAGGCGAGCTCACGCCGTGGACCGCGCCGTTCGAGTCGCCCGTGACGCCTTCGAGCCCGGCCTTCGAGATCACCGGCTGCCAGGGACCGCGCTTCGACCCCACCTTCGTTGCCGGCACGACCAACAACCAGGCGGGCGCCTACAGCCCCCTGGTCGTCACGGTCTCCCGCCAGGACGCCGACCAGGAACTCGGCGGGATCGCCATCACCACGCCCCCCGGGCTCTCCGGGAACCTCACGAACGTCCCCCTCTGCGGCGAACCGCAAGCCGCGGAAGGCACCTGCCCGGAAGCGAGCCAGATCGGCGAACTCATCGCGGGCCTCGGCCCCGGACCCGAACCGTACTTCATCAGGGACGGTAGGGTGTTCCTCACCGGCCCCTACGACGGCGCCCCCTTTGGCCTCTCGATCGACGTCCCCGAGCAGGCCGGCCCCTTCGACCTCGGCAGCGGGCCCTGCGACTGCGAAGTCGTGCGCGCGAGCGTCGCCGTGAACAACGACACCGGGCAGCTGACGGTCACCAGCGGCGCGCTGCCGAGCATGAAGGACGGCATCCCCCTCCAGGTCAAGATCGTCAACGTGGAAGTCAACCGCCCCGACTTCACGTTCAACCCGACCGACTGCGAACCGCTGGCCGTCGACGCGCAGCTGACGAGCACCGAAGGGCTGACCTCCCAGCAGGTATACCCCTTCCAAGACACCAACTGCGCCGCGCTGAGCCCCAACCCCCAGCCCGCCGCTTCGACCGCAGGCGCCACCTCCAGCGCAGCTGGCGCGAGCCTCGTTAAGACCACGCAGGAGACCAATACGCGCAAGAAGCGCAAGAAGCACAAGCCGGAGACGAGGACCAAACGCCACAGGAAGGCCCGGCACCGCTCGCGCCCCCACAGGCGCGCGAAGCGGAGGGGCTGAGCGCGCCCCCTTGGGACATCGACCAACTCGCCGCCACGATGGCGGTCTCTCTCGACGCCTCGATCGTGGAGCAGGCCCGTGAGCAACTCGGCGAGCCCGCGGCAGGGCTTGCGGATGGTGCAGTCATCGAGCGAGCGGTCAAGGCCTACCTGTTGCCATCGAGGCCCTCAGCACCGCTGAGCGGGGATCCGGGCGCGCCGCTTGCCGGACCTCCCGAGCCGGCCCCCGACCCCGACGCAGACCCCGGTTTCCTCGCCTCGCTCGGCTATCAGCGATACGCCCGGCGAGACCCTCGGGCCACTCCTCGCCGATCAGCGGCCGACCCTCGATCGCCGAGCTGTACGCGCGAACGCTGACCGCGCGCGCCTTCCAGACGGGAGCGTCGACTGTCACACGGGTATGTCCGCGATAACGGTCGATGACCATGTTCCACCCGTTCACCGGTGGAAGAGGCCAGGGCGTCGGCGGCCAGAGCATCACGAGCAACCTAACGGGTCGCTGCGCCTCGACTCGGCTCCACGAAGCGTCTGTTCCTCGCCCGAATGCTCACGAAGCGATTCTGCGCGAGCTTGATCGCTGTGCTCGCGTCAGCCGATGTCGAACTTCGACCTCAGGCCCGCGGGCATGACATGGCGCGGCTCGCACGGCGGGCAAGGAGCCAGTACGCCAGGAGACCAGCGCCCGCGAAGGGCGCGGCGCAGGCGGGTCGAGGTTGCAGACGTGGTAGCGCTCATGCTCGAGTACCGCCCTCAACTCCCTGCCAGAGACACTCTCGAGCAGCCCGCGACTGACCGCGACGCGGGGAGTCAGCGCGCCGTAGACGAACGAGAACGACTCGGGCGCCTCCACGAGCACGACGCGACCACCCAACCCTGCCTGCATAGCCGCTCGCGTCAGCTGGTCGGGGAGCGCCCGAGCCAGCCCGCGCACGCGACGCGCAAGCCGGTGAGAGGCAAGCACCTGCCGAGCGAGCGAGCGGCCCGCGAGCGCGAGGCCCACGGCGATCAAGACGACGAACGGGAGCGACGCCAGCGAAGATGCGCCGTCGCCGAGCAGCCCGGCGAGCCCGCCGTGAGATACCCGCACCAGCAGGAGCGGCACGAGCACGCCCCCCATAGCTCCGCACAGCACATAGGCGCCCAACGGCAGCGCGACGCCCATGAAGGCGAGGAAGCTGCGGTTGGCGCTGTCCAGCCTCATCAATCCTCCGTGAGTAGCGTCCGCAGGCGGCGCAGCACTCCGGGGTCGGCACGGGCCTCATCGACGAAGTGCGCGACCGCGGCATCCCCGTAGGTGCGGATCACGTCGCGTACCGCGATCCCGGCGGCGTCCGTGGCCGTCGCCTCATAAACGTAGCTGCGTCGCTCTCCGTGGCGGTTCAGCACGCCCTTCGCGGTGAGCCGGTTCATCACGGTCATCACGGTCGTATAGGCCAACGGCTCGGGACGGAGCTCGTTGAGCGCGTCGAGCACCGTACGCACAGCGACTGGATTGCTGGCTGCCCACACCGCGTCCATCACCTCGGACTCGAGCGGGGCGAACCCGCCGCTCGTCTTCTTTGGCCTGCCCGCCACGAACAACACACTACTACATTTTTGTCGTGTATGCTCGGGGTATGACCGCTACCCAACACGACTATGCCGCACAAGCCCGCCAGGCCATCGAGATCGTCTGCGCCGGCGACCTCTCCCGAATGGAGGAGTTCTTCAGCCCCGACTTCGTGGACCACGTCAACGACGCGACCTTTCACGGCTACGACGGAGGTCTCGAATCAGTCGCCTTCTACCTCGCCATCTTCAAGAACCTACAGATGGGCGTGGAGGAGCAGATCACCGAGGGTAACCGAGTCGCGTCCAGATGGATCCTCAACGGCACCCACCACGGCCGCGCGGTCGTACTGCGAGGCATCACCATCAGCCACTTCGGCGAGGACGGCAGAACCCTGGAAGACCGCGGACACACCGACTCCATCAGCCTCCTGCGCCAGCTCGGTGTGATCCGCACGCTCGTTCTCGGCCTCGAAATCCTCACCCGCCGCGTCAAACTCCCCAATGCGCTGCGCGCGACCACGGAGCGGCGTCGTCGGCCGTAGGCGGTCCTTCGATCGTCGCCCAACGCGCATCGACGCATGATTCAGGATCGGCGCGCGAGCGCGTTGCAGCATCCGTCCACCAGATGATCCGAGAGAGCCGCGGCGGCACCGGGGGCAGCCCCGTCAACCCGTCGGGCACGCGCGAGCCGTGACCCTCGGCGCGCTCGCGGACGACGAGGAGCTCTTGGATCGGCTCGCCGACCGGCTGGCAGACCGGGTTCTCGAACGCTTAGCGCCGTGGCTCACACCAGAACAGGGGCGACCGGAGGGGCTCGTGAGCGCGAGCGAGGTAGCACGTATGACCGGCATGACACGCCGGTGGGTCTATGACCATGCGGGCGACCTCGGCGCCGTGCCGTTGAGCTCGGGATCAAGGCCACGACTCGGTTTCCATCCCGCGCGAGTTCGCCAATACCTCGACCAGAGCGTCGCTGATCCGCCGCCGCTGCCGATGCCGGCCTGCCAAGCCACGCCGCCGCAAGCAACCCGAAAGATCCGACACCGTGAGAGAACTCCTCGGCGAGATCCCGCTGCGATATCCCTGACCAACATGAAGAGCTGTGCGGACCGCTCTTGTGTCGCCAGGACCGCCTAGACTTGGTCCGGAGGTCACGTGATGCCAGAGCCAGCCGCGAGCAACGATCAGATCGAGCGGGCAAATACCCAGTTCTGGACTCCTCCCTCGCTGGAGGAGCTGATGGCCGATGTCGCGCCGCTCAAGGCGGACGAGCGCTTCGACATCCCCGACGTGACCGACGAGGAGTGGGATATGTTCGTGGCGGCGCTCGACGAGTGATCGCAACCGTTCTCGTCGACACGAACGTTTTCACCGCCCGCCTGCGGGAGCGCTCACCGCTCGCCACAAGCATTCGCAGTGCGCCACGGCATACACCCGGGGCTGGATACTGGCTCTCATGCCCGTTCGAACTCCCAGGAAACTGCCGGTCGCTGGCCCTGACGGGCAGGTTGGGCTGATGGGCGGGCGCCCGGCGACCGGCCAGGTGCTCAAGCCCGGCAAGGGGCAGCGCAGCTTCGCGCTGCGGGTCTGGGCCTACGGCAAGCGCGAGTACATCACCCTCGGGCGCCCCGAGGACGGCTGGACCCTACGCCAAGCCGAACGCGAGCTACAAGTCGTACTGCGCGGCATCGACCTCGGCACCTGGAAACCCCCGCGGCCAGAGCCCGCCAAGGCGGAGAACGACCCCCTGTTGCACGAGTTCGCGTCCGAGTGGTTCGCCGCCAAGCGGCCCGAGCTCGCGGCGAACACCGCCCGCAGCTAACGCAACGATCTCGCCAAACACCTGTTGCCGTTCTTCGCCGAGCACACGCTCTCGCGGATCATAATCAGCGAGGTCGACCGCTACCGCCAGGAGAAGGTCAGCGAAGCAGCGAGCCTGACGGCAGCCGCCGAGGAAGGCAAGGCACGGGCAGCTCACAGACCAGAAACCCTGCAAACAAGCCGCTTGCGGCCGAATTGAGACACCCACAAACGCCGTCACTGCGTATTCACTGCCCAATCGCGGAGCCCGCCACGCACTGCCAGACCAACAAAAAACCCCGCATTTGCGGGGCTCTTTGCAATCGGGGCGAACGGTTAGAGTTGGCTTGGATACAGAGGATTCGGGCTTTCTACATCCCGTTTGCAGCCCTCCAGACCACCTCGATTCCGGCCTGCCGCTCGCCCAGACCCGGCGTATGCCATGCTAAACGCCCGTATAGCGACGCTTACGCAACGGCGGCTCCGCTATCGCTCGTATGCCCTGCCACGCGGGAGGACGTGCCGGACGAGTACGGTCTGTGTGGCGCGATCGTAGTCGAAGATCACTCGCCAGTCGCCGACCCGCAGCCGGAAGTGCTCGCTGCCCGTGAGCCGCCGGACATCGAGCGAGCGATCGTCGGCACTGAGACGATCCAACGCTCCCAAGACCCGCGCGCGGATCGGCGGGTCGAGGCGCCGCAACTCCTTCTCGGCGGCGCGCGTGAAGCGCAGCGCTCGCCCGCCGCTCACTCGGCTCCGAGTCCTTGCTTCACCTGCGCGTAGGAGACGGTACGACCGGCGGCGATGTCCGCGTCGCTTGCGGCGAGCGCTGCGTGCTCGTCAGGGCTCAGCGGCTCGTCGTCCTCAGGACGCGAGTCCAGCCAGTCTCCGAAGCTCTGGCCGCGCGCAGCGATGAACTCAAGGGTCGCCTCAGCGTCCTGCTCGGTCAGGTCCTCGACCTGTGCGCGTAGCTTCTCCTTCGCCGTCATACGCGGAATGGTAGCGGCAGGTTGGGCCAACCTTCGGGGTCATGCGCCCGCGTCAGCTTGCAGTGGTATCGCCGCTCGCTCGGAGCAACTGCGCCGCATAGCCGAGGCCGACGAGGCGTTCGTCGGTGATCCCGAGCGCGTCGCGCAGCTCAGCGATGAGTCGGTGCTCGTGGGCGAGGTCGGAGTCGGGTGGCGCGACGGCCTCAAGCTCGATGAACGTCCCAAGCTGCTCGACCTCATCGAGATGGATGCGCACGCCCTGCCACAGCAGCAGATGGCGACGCTTGGCGACGACCCCGCGTATGCCGATCGCGGCGGCGAGCGCCGCACATAGCGCCGTACCGTCGCTGACCTCGATGATCCGGTAGCGGCTCTCGCGCTGCTGCGGTTCGCTTGCGCGCTCGAACTGGATCAAGTGCGGACGACCGGGCTGCTCCTCGCGGAGCTTGAGCCCGCCGCGGGCAACCTCGAAGTAGGTGTCGCGCTGCGCGATCGTGCCGCAGTCCTCGGCGCCGAGCGCCCGGCATACCTCAAGCGACGCGGACGGGTCCGGGTCGGTCGCCTTCAGCTCAATGTTTCTGCGCGGTGCCTGCACGACGGTCGATCGCGGTCTATGCGGCTCGGCTCGGCTGTAGGAGGCGCGCTCTGAGCCAGAGCGCGAGGCCGCACAGCGCGTAAAGGATGGCGATGGTGATGAGCGTGAACTTGATCGCCGAGCAGACGGCAGCGAATGGCGGGGCGAAGCTGCCGCCGTTGCCGGCAAGCGTCAGCAGCAGGGCGACGTTTTCGCTCGCGTCGAAGCTCGCCGCCGCGAGTGCGAAGAACGGGACGACGACGCCACCGGCCGCGAGACGCTTCCAGTCACGCGCTCGCGCCATATCGCGGACGGCGAAGCCCGCGAGGGCAAAGAACAGACCGTAGGAGAGCATGTAGCCGTAGTCGAGCAGCAGCGAGAGGTGTGCGGCGCTGCGGCCTTTCGGTCCCCATTCAGCGATGATCTGCGTTGCGCGAGCCCGGCTGCCGGCGAACTCGAAGGCGAGGATTGTTGGCCCGTGCGAGACGTGCGAGGGGTCGATCACTTCGAGGATGACCGTGAACGCGACGGTGGCGACCCCGAGCAGAATCAGGGCGCGATTGCGACAAGTTGTGCTTCGCGTTTCGGCTCTGCTCACGCTGTGATCGGCACGTGGCCCGGTTGAGCTTCGACACGGCCCAACCACCTGCCGACGGCCGAGTAGCCGGACAGATCGAAGTCGCCCTCGTCGGCTACATGCGTGTAGGCGTAGAGCGCGATGTCAGCGATCGTGTAAAGGTCGGCAACGAGGAACTCGCGTGTCGCAAGCTCTCGCTCCATCGCATCCAGCGCTTCGTAGCCCGCCTTACGCCTGGCTTCGATGACGGACTCGCGTGGAGGGTCGGCGGCGATAGACACCCAGTACCTGACGACGGCGATGTTGGGCTCGTGGCTGTACTGCTCGAAGAACATCCACTGGAGCACCTTGGCGCGGTCGAAGTCGTCGTCGGGCAGGTACCTCGTACCCAGGCCCAGGTACCACAGAATCGCGTTGGACTCCGCGAGCGGACGGCCGTCATCCAGCACCAGCGTGGGTACCTGCAGGGCGGGGTTGACCTCGCCGAGCAAATCAGCGCGACCGGCCCGGTCGATGACGTCGATCTCGCGCCTTTCGTAGTCCACGCCGAGCTGGGCCAGCAGCAGCCTAGCCTTGTAACAATTGCCTGAGACCTGAGCGTCGTAAAGCAGCAACGGGCTTCGCTTCGCTAGTGCGCTCGCGCGCCGATCGCCGGTCGCCCAGTCACGGACGCGATCATACGCGAGCGGAAGTCAGCCAAGAGCCTACGTGAAAGCCAAAGGAGTGTCGCCGAACGCGATCCGCTGCGGCGTTAGCGCGGCACATCTCGTCGTGCGCGTTGCCCCGAAGGTCCGAGAACGCCCAGCGCCAGAAGTCCAGCACCGTCGCGTCGGCGTCGGCGAAGCGGTCGGTGCCCTCGAGCGCCTGCGGCAGCGCTGGACGGAGCCAGCTTGCGGGTGGATACGACGTAGCCATGCTCTCGAACCCTATCCGCACTCCTACGCCGATTCTCAGCACACTGCAGGAGGGACGCGCACATGCGATCGGTACAGCCGAGGGCGTGGTGGAGACCTTCATCGCCGCAGCGCTGCGGGTAGTCCGCGCCGATGAGCCCGCACCTGAACTCCCAGTCGCAGAATGGATGGCCACCCGCCTCGACCATGCTCAAAATCTCCTAACCGCAGCGGTCACAGATGAGCGCAACGAAGACCTCCCCGACATAGCCGAACGCGCAGCCAAGGTTCGCGAAGCTCTGGAGGCCGGCGCTCACGCATGGCGGCAACAGGAACGGCAGAGCACCATCGAGACACCTCTTGCCGCCGAGAAGGTTGCGGCATTCCGTGAGCAGACCCGCGCCTCGTTGTCCACGGCCCGGATCGTGCCTGATCTTCTCCGGTTGGCCGGTGCGGTGACGGAACTAAACGATCCCCCAGATGACCGGCAGGTAGTCCAGTGGCAGCAACACAAGGGCTTCTTCACGAGCGCCGAGTAGATCGACCCGACTTCGAGATCATCACCGACGAGCAGTACGAGCGACTGCGCCACGCCGCCCGCGAAAGCCGGGCCGACGATTACGGACTCATCCTTGAGGGCGCAACCCTCGGCGTGGGCGACGCAGCGATGCGTCCCGGCGAGGTATTCGCGTTGCATCGCCCCGATATTCACTTCCCGGAGAACCTGATCCATGTGCGCTGGCAACTCGACCTCGACACCGGCAAGATCACATGGCCCAAGGATGACGACGGCCGATGGGTCGTAATGAGCCCCCGCTTTCGCGCGCACCTAGAAACGATGCCGCATCGAGGAAAGACGATCGACCGTACCAAGGGCGAGATCGTGTTCCCGGCGACACGCGGCGGCTACATGCTGCGCAGCACTTGGTCAAACCTCTGGCACTCGGTACGCGCATCGGCAGGGATGCCAGGCCAGGAGTTCTACGAGTTGAAGCACCGCGCGATTCAATGGATGGTCGATCCCGTCGAGGACGGCGGCCTCGGCCTCGACCCCGCGACGGTCGCAGAAATAGTCGGCCACGACGACGGCGGCTACCTCATCGCCACCGTCTACACCAAGCTCGGCCGGCGCCGCGCGCTCGCCCGTGCGCAGCGCGCGATGGACGACTACGGGCAGCGGATCACCGCCGCCGAGACACCGCGCCACCTTCACGTCGTCAACTCCGCATAAAGCACACGCCGACGCCTCCCCGTAGGCAATGCTGTGCAGATGTCGCCGAGTCCCGAAACACCTACCCTCCCCCGTGCAGCGCAATCGTCGGCCTATCTGAATCAGGCGCTTGAGGCGCTGACCGCTGCCAGTAGCGCACCCGCGCTCTACGCCGAGATAGCGGACTACTACCACGGCTCGATGCTGGAGGCCTCGCAGCGTCGGCTCAGCGCCATGAACCGTCGCCTCAGCTTCCTACGGAACGCTGTGCTGTTCGCTGCCCTCTCCGCCGAGGCGTATGCCAATGAGTTCCTTGAGGCTGCGCTGCCCGCACGAGACGCGCAGGCGCTGGATCGGCTCGTTACGACGGAGAAGCTGTTGATCGGCTCCCGCCTGGTCGGCGTCGAGCCGCCGCTCGACCGTGGAAGGCTGCCCTTGCAGCGACTATTCGCTCTCTTCGAGGTCCGCAACGCCCTCGTACATCCGCGTCGCTCAGGCGCCAAGAGCATCAGTGCCTACTCGCACAACGTCACCGAGCAGGACAAGGAGCTGGTCGGTCCCAAGGCCGCCGCCAGCTACATAGTGGCCGTCGCCGAGCTGACCGTTCGGTTGAAGCCGTACATGCCGGGGCGATCATTCATTGGCGAGGCCACAACCATCGTCAAGCACCGTGCCGTATTGGACGCTCATCGCAAGCTGCTTGGCGATGAGATTTTGGTCGTGCCCGACCCCGAGGATGCGGCGCCCGTGCCGCTGCTCATCCAGATGCAGCGCCGCGCTGCCAAGCGCGCACGCTAGTCGTCGGCGGCGACCCCGATCAAGTCGCTGGTCGCCGGCCGGGGAAACCGCCTTGCATCCCGTTTGCATCCCGTTTCCGCAGCCTTGCATCCCATTTGCGGCCCTCCAGACCACCGAACAGCCGCGAACACGGGCAAACCGCCTCCCGCTAGGGCCAGTGTTCACGGGGGTTTTCGCCCGTGTTCGCTGGCCTTCGCAGAACATGAACCAATCGGGGCGCCCAGATTCGAACTGGGGACCTCGCCGACCCGAACGGCGCGCGCTACCAGGCTGCGCCACGCCCCGACGCAGACTCCAGTATCCCACATGGAGCGATCTCCGGCCCGCGCCGGAACCGCCCCGGGGCGACTATCCTCGCCGTGGTGCCCGCCCGACTCGCCGAGATTGTCGATGAGCTGGACCGCCTGATGGAGCCCGAGCGCTTCACGGACTACTGCCCCAACGGGCTGCAGGTCCCCGGGCGCGAGGAGGTGACCACGGTGGCCACCGGGGTGAGCGCACACCTGGAGCTGTTCGAGCGCGCCCGCGAAGAGGGCGCGGAGCTCGTGGTGGCCCACCACGGGATCTTCTGGGGGAGCGGGCCGGGGCCGATCGATGCGGCCCTCGCGCGGCGGCTGCGAGTCCTGTTCGCGGCAGACATGTCGCTGCTGGCATACCATCTCCCGCTCGACGCGCACCCGGAAGTCGGGAACAATGCGCTGATCGCCCGCGCCCTCGGCGCGCAGGAGCTCGCGCCCTTCGCGCCCTATCGCGGTCAGCCGATCGGGTGCCTGGCGCAGTTCCCGGGGGAGGGGCTGCCCGCGCCTGAGCTGGTCGCCCGCGTGCGGGAGCTCACCGCGCGCGAGCCGCTCGCCTTCGAGTGCGGGCCCCCGACTGTGCGGCGCCTGGGGATCGTCTCTGGCGCCGGCGCCGACCACCTCTTGGACGCGGTCGCCGCGGGAGCGGACGCATTTCTTACCGGGGAGCCGGCCGAGTACGTGATGGCGCAGGCGCGGGAGGCGGGCGTGCACTTCATCGCCGCTGGGCACTACGCCACGGAGACGCTCGGCGTCAGGGGCCTAGGCGAGCGCCTCGCCGAGCGCTTCGGCGTGCGCCACGTTTTCCTGGACGTCCCCAACCCCATCTAGAGCCACAGACGCTCGGCCGCGCACGCGGGAGCCGGGGCTGAGCGTCGGGGCCGTCCGCGCCGAGACCGCACGTTGCGGACAACGTTCGCTTGCCACCGTCCGCTCGGGGTTGTATATGTAGGTGCATGTAGACGTCGCTCAGGCGCGAACACCGACCAAAGGAGTCGCCGATGGCCAATCACCTGACGCCCACCGAACTTGCCCACGAGTCCGGACTCGGGCGCCGGGAGGTCCTCTCGAAGTGCATCGAGCAGGGGATCCCGATCTTCAAGGGTCGCATCGACAAGAGCCTCTTCCTCGCGAGCCTCCGCCAGGGGAGCCCCTCACAGCGCCCCGCGCACGCCAAGAGCTAGGCGTCGCCGACCGAAGCCGGGAGGCGCTCGCCTTCGACCAAATCCGGTAGACATGCACCTTCGGCGCAAGTCCCCGTTTCGGCCAGCATCCCCGTTTCGGCTAGCGCGATGCGTTGTCCTCGGGCGCTCGGGTGCTTGAGCACGCCACGCTCTCTGCGTCCTCGCCTCGCTGTTATGGATGGCGGTTTGTCAAGTTCTCAGCACCGGATGCCCGCGGCGGGGGCGGGCTTCCTTGTCGGTCAAGGGGGCGGTGGGCCTGGCGGGAGCGCGACGCGCGGTCAGGCTGTTATGCGCGGGTTGGGTACCGCAGGACCGGGTTTCGTCGTGAGAGCCCGCTGTCTTGAGATCGAGCGTGGCCCCGGTTGGGGTTGCTCAAAGCGATGTCGCGGGTGCTCTCGCGCGTGGTTGGGCCAGGTTTGTTCCCGCCGCCTCCTTGACCGACGTGGTGCACGGTTGGTCAGTCGGCGTTGGCGATCGCCCAGCAGAACCCGGCGAGTTCGCGGGCGACAGCGACCGCGACGATCGTGCGGCGCTTGCCTCGTTCTGAGTCCAGGCGCCGCCAGGTGCGGTGCAGGCGCTGCTGTGCCTTCCAGGAGAGCGCGATCACGTGCTGGTCTTGGCCGTCTTGGCGGCGGCGCAGCGCGAGGCCCTTCGCTGGCTTGCGGCGGTAGTGCCAGGCGGCCTCGACGAGCAGCCGGCGGGCGTGACGGGACCCGGACTTCGTGATCGCGCCCTGGCGGCGCTGCTCACCGCTTGAGTTCTCTGAGGGTACGACCCCGAGGAAGCTCATTAGCTGCCCCGCGCGCTGGAAGCGCTCCCAGTCGCCGATCTCCGCGCACAACCCGACCGCGCTGAGCGTGTCGATGCCGCGCAGGCAGCGCAGGCGGGCGACCGTCTGCGCCCACGGCGAGAGGAGCACGAGTTCGCCGATCGTGCCCTCAAGCGCGTCGCGGCGGACGAGTAGAGCGTCGATCGCACCGAGATAGTCCAGCAGCGTCACTTGTGCACCGCGATCCGGGAGCTCCAGGCGCCCGAGCCACTCCCGGTGAACGCCGCTCCAGTTCACGCCCGGCCCATCGAACCTGATGTCGTGGCGCAACAGCAGCTTGCCCAGCCGGTGACGTGCGCGCATCAGATCACCACGCACGTCCTCGCGTGCCCTGACCAGGTCACGCAGCGCCTCCTCCCCGGGTGCCGGAACCCTGACCGGGTGCAGACCATCGACCATCAACAGCCGCATCAGGCGCTCCGCGTCACGCCTGTCGGTCTTCACCCTGTCCTGGGAGGGCCGCTCGATCTTCCCCGGCGCAGCGACCACACACTCGATCCCAGCCCCCGCGAGCGCCCGTGCGAGCGTGAACCCCGTCGGCCCCGCCTCATACGCCACCCTCACCGGGCCCGGAAGGCCAGCGCAGAACTCGACCACCTCACCAGTCCCGCCCGGCAAGCGCCGCGACCGCAGCTCCCCAGACTCACGGTCCGCACTCACCGCTACCACCTTCGCTACGTGAACATCCAACCCGACAAACGTCCTAACCTGCGCCATGGTCGGCACCTCCATGATTGCGGTCGGCGCCCAGGCCAATCCTGGACGCTCAACCCGCGCACCTCATGCGCGGGTGCCGACCCTCACACCACCAGCGGACGGAGGGCCGCCGCCCATATGGTCTTGACCAGCGACGCCTAGCAGGCTGGCGCGGCCTCACCACGCTCGCGGCCCCACCACACAGCAGCGCCAACCACAAAGTTCGCCCGGAGGGCATATCCTTTGGCTGTTATGTCAGCCGGGGGTCCTGAGGGGGATCCGCGGCTCCACCCGAAGAGGAGAGCGCCATGGAGGCAGGCACCGCAGAGCAGGCCACTGGATCGACCATCGAGCACACGCCGGGTGCCCCCGGTGCGCAGGCCGCGGCGGCGCGCACGATCGCCGACCTTATCCCCACCGCTGTCGCGGAGTTCGGCGACCACGTGGCAGTTCGCCACAAGCAGGACGGCGCTTGGCAGGACGTGACCTACGCCCAGCTCGGGGCCATCGTGGAGGAGATCGCGCTCGGCCTCGTCGACCTCGGGGTCGAACCGGGGGAGCGAGTGTGCATCCTCGTGAGCACCCGCCCGGAGTGGTCCTACGTCGACATGGCCATCACCGCCACCGGTGCCGTCGTCGTGCCGATCTACCCGACCAACTCCCCCGAGGAGTGCCACTGGGTGATCTCCGACTCGGGCGCGCAGGCGATCGTCTGCGAGAACGCGGAGCAGCTCGCAAAGGTCGCCGCGGTGCGCGAGCAGCTGCCGGAGCTGCGCACGGTGATCGTGATCGATCCGCCCCTCGCCGAGGGCGGCGAGACGGGCACCGCAGCCGGCGCCGGGGAGTCCAACGGAGCGGGCAAGGCGAGCCGGCCTCCGATCGAGGCGATCCCACTCGCGGAGGTCCGCGAGCGTGGGTGCGCGCGGGCGACCGAAGCCGAGGGACACTCGCCTTCGGCGAGCATCCCCGTTTCGGCCAGCGAGGGGCCGGCGGAGCTCGAGCGCCGCCGCGCCACGCTGCGCCCGGAGGACCCCTACACGTTCATCTACACGTCCGGCACCACCGGCCCCCCGAAGGGGTGCGTGCTCTCCCACGGCAACTACCGCGACACCGTCGACATGGTGCGCGTGGTGGGGCAGATCCGCGACGACGAGATCTCCTACCTGTTCCTCCCCCTCGCGCACGCGTTCGCGCTGCTGATCCAGCTGGGGGCGTTCGACCGAGGTTCCACGATCGCCTACTTCGGCGGGGACGTCAAGCAGATCGTCAGCGAGCTCCAGGAGGTGCAGCCGACCTTCCTGCCCTCGGTGCCGCGGATCTTCGAGAAGATCTACACGCTCGCCCACGGGGCGATCGAGGCGCAGCCGCCCGAGGAACGCGCACGCACGGAGGCCGCACTCGAGGTGGGCAAGCGGGTGCGCGACCTGCTCGTCCGCGAGGAACCGATCCCCGAGGAGCTGCGCGGGCCCTTTGAGGAGGCCGAGGAGGGGCTGTTCAAAAACGTGCGCTCCATCTTCGGCGGGCACGTCCGCCAGGCGGCCACGGGCGCCGCCCCGATCGCGCCGGAGATCCTCGAGTTCTTCTGGGCCTGCGGCGTGCCCGTACTGGAGGGCTACGGGATGACCGAGACCTCCACGATCGCCACCGTCTCCACGATCGAGGACCACCGCTTCGGCACCGTCGGCCGCGCGCTGCCCGGCGTGCAGCTGCGGATCGCCGAGGACGGGGAGATCCTGATCAAGGGCGCCAACATCTTCGGGGGCTACCACCACAACGCCGACGCGAGCTTCGGCGCGGTCGAGGATGGCTGGCTGCACACCGGCGACCTCGGCTCGCTCGACGCCGACGGCTACCTCTCGATCACGGGGCGCAAGAAGGACATCATCATCACCGCGGGGGGCAAGAACCTCACGCCGGCGAACATCGAGAACGACCTCAAGCAGTGCCGGTGGATCTCCCAGGCGGTGATGCACGGTGACCGGCGCCCCTACCCAGTGGTGCTGATCACGCTCGACGAGGAGGAGGTCGCCGGCTACGCCCGCGCGCACGGCCTCTCCGAGGAGCCCGCCCTGCTCGCGCGGGAGCCCGCGATCCGCGAGCTGATCGGCGGGGAGGTGGATCGCGTCAACGCCCGCTACGCCCAGGTGGAGCAGGTCAAGAGGTTCGCGATCCTCGACTGCGACCTCTCGCAGGAGGGCGGCGAGCTGACGCCGACGCTGAAGGTCAAGCGGGGGGTGGTCGCAGAGAAGTACGCCGCCCTGCTCGACTCGCTGTACGCGGAGCAGTAGGATCTGCTCGAAGCGGACGGGCTCCCGGTCGCACCGGCGGTTCCGATGAACGCGCCAAAACACGCTAGCTTTAGACAAGGAGGTTGAGTCGCCGTCCGTGCCGGCCCCGACGATGGGGGCGAGACCAGGCTCCAAGAGCGGCTACCACTAAACCATGCGCAGCGATCCATCCGACAACGGCGGGCTCTTCGTAGGCAGGCGACCGGGCACGGCCCCGATCCACTTCCGCAGGCTGCCCGAGCGCGGCAGCGTCGCGCGCCAGCGCGTCGACGCGTACATCGCCGGGGCGATGCTGGGGAGCATGGTTGTGCTCAGCCTGCTCTGCTGGGGGCCGATCCCCGTCGCGTGCCTGTGGGTCGGCTCGCAGGTCAACTACCTCTCGGGCTCGGTCAGCCTCGGCATCCTGGTCGCGTTCGTGGCGCTATTCGTGCTGCTGTTCGGGGCGCTGAAGCTCATGCGCAACCTCGACGAGGGGTGGATCCTCGTACGGCGCGCCGCCGGCCACGACCAGCGCACGGGAGCCCTGGGCCGCATCTTCGCGATCACCGCCGCTATCTGCGCGGGGCTGTTCGCGATCTGGTTCGTGTTGATCCACGGACCCGGAGGCGAATTCTCCGGCGGCTCGGGTATGTAAGCCGCGGGCCCTCGGACAGCCATGGGCCTACTCGACTACTACCGCCAGTTTGAGGGCCTCTCCGAGGAGGAGGTCAACCGCGAGCTGCGCGAGGAGGCGGCGGAGCGCAGGCGCAAAGCGCTCACGCGCGTGCGGACGATCGACCTCTCGCAGACCACGTGGCCCGAACTGCCCCACCCGAACATCGCCAACTCGATCACGTACATCGCGCGGCGCGGCCTGCAGCTCTACCCGCACCTGCGGGGCTCGGAGCTGCGCGACGCGCTGGCCGACCGCCACGGGGTGGACCCACCCCGCCTGATCCTGGGCAACGGCGCCGCCGAGCTGCTAAGCGCGGCCACGCGCGCCCTGATCGAGCCCGGCCAGAAGCTCATCACCACGTGGCCCTCCTACCCCCTGTTCCCGATCATGGCCCGCCGGGCGCACGGTCAGGCGGTGCCGGTGAGCGGCGGGGTGGACGCCCTGCTCGAGGCGGTGGCCGCGCACAACACGCGGGTGGTGGCGGTAGCCAGCCCCAACGACCCCACCGGCGAGCTGCTCGGCGTCGCGGAGCTGCGACGGCTGCTCGCCGGGCTGCCCGACGGCGTGGCGATGCTGCTCGACGAGGCGCTCGTCGAGTTCGCCGACGCCCAGCCCGTGGACGCCTCGCTGGCACTGCTGGAGGAGTACCCGCGCCTGCTGGTGTTCCGCAGCTTCTCCAAGGCGTGGGGCATGGCGGGACTGCGGATCGGCTACGCCGTCGGGGGCCCCGGCTCGGAGGAGCTGCTGGGCGAGCTGGAACCGGACCTCGGGGTCAACGAGCTTGCGCAGGCGGGGGCGCTGGAGGCGCTGCACACCGCCCAGGGGCTGCTGGACAAGCACGTGCACGGGGTCGCGGTGGAGCGCATCCGCCTGAGCACCGCCCTGCGCAGACGCGGCTTCGAGGTGGCCGACAGCCAGGCCAACTTCCTCTGGGCGGCCCACCCCACCCTCGACGGGGGCGAGCTCGCCGCGCGGCTCTCGCGCGCGGGTGTGCTGGTCGCGGCGGGAGCCGCCCTGGGGGAGCCACGGCACGTGCGAATCAGCCTCCGCAACCCCGCTGCCTCGGACCGTCTGCTCACAGCGATCGACGGCACCCTCGCGCAGGCCGAGGGCGAGCCCGACTCGCAGCCCGACAATGACGGCAACTCGCAGCCCGCACCCGAGGGCGACGCACAGCCTGAGCCCGCAGGCAACTCGTGGACCGTGACTCAGGCGCCCGCGGACTCGGACTGACGCAGCAGCGCCCCGGTGGTCTCCCCGAGGATCCGCCGCCACGCGGACACGTCCTGGTCGGGCTCGGCGGCCTCGAAGTGCTCGACTACCGTGCGCAGCCGCTCGGGGGAGATCTCGAGCCCGTGGCGTTCGGAGATGAGGCGGTAGCGCTCGTATTCGCCCGCGAGGTGGGAGGCGACCGTCTGGAAGCCGTGGCGGGCGATGGCGATGCGCGAGGCGAAGTTCATGATCGAGGTCTGGAACATCAGCTCGTCGGTGGGTGCGGGCTCGAGCAGCACGATGTCCACCCCGGGGTAGCGCTCCTCCCAGCTATGGGCGAGCTCGTGCAGCCGCTGGTGGGCGAGCAGCTTGAACGCCTGGTAGCCGATCTGGGGGAAGCCCATGTCCGAGACGCGCCGGGGGCGGCGTCCGCGCAGGGTGCGCACGTCGGTGGCGAAGTCGTTGACGAAGGGCACCACGGGGTTGATCACGACCACGAGCTTGGCCCCCGCCTCGACGGCGAGGTCGAGGTTGGTGGTGGAGGTGATACCCCCGTCCACGAGCTCGCGGCCGTCGAGCTGCACGGGGGCGTAGACCATCGGCAGCGCCCCCGAGGCGCGCACGGCGGTGGAGATCGGGACGTGGTCGAAGCCCTCGGCGCCGAACACCACCCGCTCGCAGGTGTCGAGGTCGGTGGCGGTGATGTACAGCTCTCTGCCGCGCGCCAGCTCGCGGAAGTCGTCGGTGCGGCCGGGCTCGCCGAGGACCCGGCGCAGGTAGCCCTCGATGCCGGTGCCCGTGTACAGCCCCGAGGGCAGCGCCTGGGCGAGCTCCAGCACGAGGTCCAGCGCGGACATCTGCCGTGGGTGGGTGATCAGCTGGCGGGCGATCCCGGCAAGGTGCAGCGGCAGCTGCAGGCCGCGGCGTGCGAGCTCGGGGAGGTTGAGGCGCAGGAGGTCGCCGAGGTCGATGTCGCGGAAGGGCTGGGGCTCCTCGGAGGCGGCCACGCGCATCATCTCCTCGGGGGTCACGCCGTTGGCGGCGAGGGCCGCGATGAATGCCCCCGCGGAGGTCCCCACGTAGACGTCGAAGTCGTTGACGGTGGAGTTCACCGCGAGCAGGTCGAGCGCGCGCAGCGCCCCGATCTCGTACACCCCGCCGGTGAAGCCCCCGCCGCCGAGCACGAGGGCGGTCTTGGAGGGCCTGCGGCGGCCCCTGCGCGAGCGGGCACCGGCTGCCGAGGCGCCCCCCGGCGGCGCGCCTACTGCTCCGCCGCGTCCCCCGGGGCTCGCGGCGGAGCGGGAGCGGCGCCGACGCTGCTCCTTGGCTCGTGCCGGTTCCAACTTGACAACGCGCCCCATACCACGCTTTATTGTAGACCCGCGTGCCCCGGCGCCTACTCGCACCGCTCCCGCTCGTGCTCTGCGCGCTCCTCGCCGCGTGGGGGCTCGCGCCGGGCACGACCGCCTCGGCGACCGTTCGCCTCCTGCGCGCCCCGGCAGGCGATCGCCTGCTCCAGGCCCCGGCGACCCCTCGTCTTCTGAGCCCCCCGCCGACCCTTCGCCTCCCCCCTACTCCGGTCACCGACCGCGTCCTCTCCCTGCCCGGCGGCTTCGGCTCCTCGATCGGCGGCCTCCGTCCCCCGGCGACCGGCCCGGCGGACGCCGCGCAGCCGCGCCCCTCACCGCGCGCCACCCGCGCCGCGGCGGGCGCCGTGGCGGCGCTGCAGGGGCACCTGGCTCACGAGCTGGAGCTCGCAGGGGGACTGTCGGGGGGCTACGTGTACGACGTGACCAGCGGGCAGGTGCTGTTCTCCGAGCGCGCGCAGGACCGGCGGGCGCCGGCGTCGGTGGAGAAGCTCTACACCGCGACCACCGCGTTAGAGCGGTGGGGGCCGACGGCGCAGCTCGAAACGACGGTGCTCGGCACCGGGCACCTCGCCGCGGGGGGCGTGTGGGAGGGCAACCTGTACCTGCACGGCGGGGGCGACCCGACGTTCGGGACGGAGTCGTTCATCCGCAGCCACTACGGGGGCGTGGGTACGGCGGGGGCGACGCTCGCGGAACAGCTGACGCACACGGACGGCATCCACCGCGTCACGGGGACCGTGGAGGGGGACGAGTCCTACTTCGACTCCCTGCGCGGGGAGCCCTCGAGTGGCTACGCGTGGGACCCCTTCCTCGAAGGGACCCTGAGCGCACTGGCGTTCAACCGCGGGGAAACAGGCTCGGAAACAGGCCCCCACGCACCGGCCGCGTACGCGGCCCGCCGGCTGCGGGCGGCGCTGCGAGCGGCCGGCGTGGCGGTGGGAGGAGGCGGCGCGGCCACAACCCCGGCGGGGGCTGTGTCGCTCGCGGCGGTGCGCTCCCCCACGATCGCGCAGCTGCTCGGCCTGACGCTGCCGCCGTCGGACAACTTCTTCGCGGAGACGCTGCTCAAGGGCCTGGGGGCGCGCTTCGGGGGCGCAGGCACCACCGCGGCGGGGGCGCACGTGGTGCGCGAAACGGTCGCCGAGCTCGGCCTGCACCCGCAGGTGGTCGACGGCTCGGGGCTCTCGACCGAAGACCAGACGTCCCCCTACGAAGTGGTGACCCTGCTCGACGAGCTCGCGCACACCCCGCTGGGGACGGTCCTGCGCGGGGACCTGGCGGTGGCGGGGCGCACGGGGACGCTCTCCGAACGGATGCGGGGCACCGCGGCGGAGGGGCGGTGCGCGGGCAAGACGGGAACCCTCACCGGGGTCTCCAACCTGGTGGGCTACTGCACCGCGACCGGCGGAGACGAGTTGGCGTTCGCGTTTTTCACGGATGGCATCGAACTCGCTGCCGCGCACACGCTGCAAGACAACATGGCGATCACGCTCGCGGACTACTGAGCCTGGATCCACCGATCCCGGGGTCGCCCCGGCACCGGATGACGCATCGCCAGAACCCATCGCCGTCGCCCCGAGGGGTCACCCTGCGGGTGCTCCGTCGACGTCCCCTGGCTCGGGGTGGGCGGGCACTCGATCTTGATGCTCAGCCCGTTATCGGTTGATTCCAAGCTGAGGCGTCAGGTCGTCGGTTGGAGCTCGAAAGTGATCTGACCGGGCTTTCTCGGAGTCGGCGGTCTGGAATCAGGCAGCGATCTGTCGTTGTTGGTGTTGGTTCTCGTATTCGCTGGGTGTGAGCATGTTCAGGGCGCTGTGGCGTCTGCGTGTGTTGTGCCAGATCTCGATGTAGTCATGGATCGCGCTGGCCAGTTCGACGCGTGTCTTCCATCTTCTGCGGTTGGGGAGCTCGACCTGCATGCGGGCCCAGAATGCCTCGACCATGGCATTGTCGAACAGAGCTCCGACGGCACTCACGGACGGAGCGAGGCCCGCTTCGGTGACCTTCTGGCTGAACACCCAGGATGCGAACTGAACGCCCTGGTCGGAGTGAATGATTCCGCCCTCTCGGCCCCTCTCCTGTTCAACGCCATGCCGAGCGCGTTGGTGACCAGCAGCCCGGTCTCGGCTGTCGATCGACCAGCCGACGACCATGCGTGAGAACGCGTCGATCACCGCACAGCGGTAGATCTTGCCCTCGCGGGTTGGGTGCTCGGTGATGTCTGTCATCCATAGCCGGTCAGGTCCCTCGGCACTGAAGCGTCGGCGCACGAGATCCAGCGAGCTGGCCTTGCCGACCCTCGCGCCCCGGGGCAGCCGGCGTTTCGGTAGCCCGTAGATCCCCATGCGTCTCATGAGCAGGTGCACCTGCTCCTTGCCGACATGAATGCCGCGGCCGTATCTGAGCTCGGCGGTGACGCCCAGCGTGCCGTAGGTGCCGCCGGAATCCCTTGTGGACTTGCGCAATCTCACCCGCAAGCCATGCATGTCTGAGCGTCCGAGCGGACGGCGGCCGTACCTTCCAGTCGTAGTAGCCAGAGACGGACACGCCGAGCATCAGACAGGCCCGCTGCACGTCAAACCCTGCCCGGTCAGGGAAGCAATCACCGGGAAGAGGCTTTGGGGGCAGGTTCTGCTCCAGGAACACCTCGTTGACCTTCCTGGAGACCGCCAGTTCGGTCTCCAGCTGGCGAATCCGCCTCTTCGCGGCTGCGAGCTCCATCTGTCCCTCGGTGCTCAACCCTGGCGCCTCACCACGGTCGATGCGCTCCTGCTTCAGCCAGCCATAGATCACGGCCTCGCTCATCCCAAACGTTTCGGCAAGCTGCGCGACCCGCGTGCCGGAGCGGGCGAGCTCCACGACCTGCTTGCGCACCTCGACTGGATACCTGCTGGGCATTACTTCCTCCTCGCTGAACGCCGGAGGATTCCAGAAACGCGACTCCTCTAAACCTGGGTCAGATCACGCTCGCTCTCCCTGAGGCGAGCTCGCCGCCCGCCATGTTTGCCGGACGCGGAAAAATGATATCATTTAGATATCGGTTTTATCAATTACCACTCCACGGGGAGGGATCATGAGCCAGTCCGACCAGCCGTACCGCCGGCCCGAGGCGACTCCGGTCGGGCACGCGGGGATCCGCGTCGAAATCCAGGAGCGCCCCGCGTGGGCGATTAGTGGCTGGGCCGGCGTGGTAGTCGTCCTCGTATGTGTCGCCGCCAGCATCCTTCTCGCCGAAAGCTCAGCTGCGTTGCTTGCGATCGTGCCGGTCTTGGCCACCGTCGTTGTCTTGACCTCGCTGGTCGTCGTGCAACCCGGCCAGACCAAGGTCGTGCGCTTCTTCGGCAGCTACGTCGGCACCGTACGCCATAGCGGCCTGTGGTGGATACTGCCGCTGGCGGACCGGCGGAACCTGAGCATTCGCGTCAGGAACTTCGAGACCAACCACCTCAAGGTCAACGACGCTGACGGTAACCCGGTGGAGATCGCCGCCATCGTCGTCTGGCAGGTGGCCGATACCTCACGCGCGGTCTACGCCGTCGATGACTACGTCAACTTCGTTCAGGTCCAGGCCGAGTCCGCGTTGCGTCACGTCGCGACCACCCATCCCTACGACGACCCAACGGGCGAGGGCACGTCGCTGCGCGGCTCGACCGACGCCGTCGCCGCGGAGCTCGCCCAGGAGGTGGCCCAGCGGGTCGCAATCGCCGGGGTGGAGATCGTCGAGGTGCGCATCAGTCACTTGGCCTACGCCTCGGAGATCGCTCAGGCGATGCTACGCCGACAGCAGGCCAACGCCGTCGTCGCGGCGCGTTCTCGCATCGTCGAGGGCGCGGTGGGGATGGTTGAGCTCGCCCTCGCCCGGCTCAATGAGCGCGGCATCGTCGAGCTCGACGAGGAGCGCAAGGCGGCGATGGTGAGCAACCTGCTTGTCGTTCTTTGCGGCGACCAGCCGGCGTCACCGGTCGTCAACACCGGGACGCTCTATACGTGAACCATGAACGCAAACAGGTGCTGCTGCGCATCGACCCGATGGTCCACGACGCCCTGGCCCGGTGGGCCGCTGACGAGTTCCGCAGCCTCAACGCCCAGGTCGAGATGCTGCTGCGGCGGGCTCTCGACGACGCGGACCGGATGCCTCAACAAGCGGGGCCCATGCCCAGGCGCGGCCGTCCTCCCCACCCGTCGCCGTTGACAGAGGCATGAATCGAGTCGACCACGGGACGCGGCGATGAGCTCGGCGTGCTGCGCCTGTCTCAAACGTACTGGGCGGCCACCGAGGATCCGCGACTGCCGCCTACGCTGAGGTGACCAACGACCGACGGAGGTGGACGATGCCTGACCACAAGATTGGAAGCCGCGAGGAATGGCAGGCGGCCCGAAACGAGCTCGCGAAGCTCGAGGCCGAGCAGGCAGACCTAAACGAGAAGATCAAGGAGAAGCGGCTGGCGCTGCCCTGGGTCCGGGTGGAGGAGGAGTACGAGTTCGACACCGAGAACGGGAAGAAGACGCTAGTCGAGCTCTTCGACGGCCGCTCCCAGCTCCTCGCCTACAACATCATGTTCGGCCCCGACTACACCAAGGGCGCATGTCCCGGGTGCACGTCCCTCGGCGACGGCCTCGACGGGTCGCTCGTACACCTCAACCACCGCGACGTGACCCTGCTCTGCTTCTCGCGGGCGCCGATCGAGCGGCTTATGGCCTACAAGGAGCGGATGGGCTGGGAGTTTCCCTACGTGTCCACCTACAACACCGAGTTCCCGTTCGACTTCGAGCTCGCACTGACCGAGGAGCAGGCGCGGCAGATCCCCCAGATCAAGGAGATGGTCGACACTCCGCCCGATTGGCTGGTCGAGTGGTCGCACCAGATCGGGGCCGAGCTGAAGGACGGGCTGCGCGAGGCTCCCGCCTGGATCGCCTTCGCGCGCGAGAACGGGACCGTCTACCACACCTACACCGTGAGGGCGCCCGACCCGTTCGTCGCGCCATACTTCAACTTCCTGCTCGACCGCACGCCCAAGCCCCAGCCCGACGGGTTTCGCACCTTCCGCAAGGACGAGTACCCAGACTGACCGCAGTAGGAGCCCGGCTTACAGCCCGTCGTGGTCGCAGCTCGGGCCCCCAGGCGCAGCGCTCTCCCATTGCCCAGACACAGGAAGTGCTCACTGGCATTGGGAGAGCCCACCTTGGACGACTAGGAACCCTGCATCGACGCTCGGTTGGCTCCTCCTACTGGGCGAAGGAAGCGTCTCGAGTAGCACCGAGCACACCCCCAACGGACGACAAGCAGCACATCCACGAGCTCCGCCGGCGCTTCGCGCCAGAAGCCAGTGCCGTCGCGGGTCTCGTGCGTGCTACGCAGGCGACCCCATAAGCTCGTTTCCCCAGCAAACAAGCGGGATCCGAACGACAGGAGTTTAGGCCAACGAGGAGCCCGTTGGCCTATATAACCAACGGAGCTCCGCATCGGAAACCGTAAGCGTTCAGTGGGTCGCGGCTCGGGTCAGCAGCGGCGCCGGATCGCCGCGGGCGTGGGCGGTGATCGCGTCGGTGAGGTAGGCGAACAGGGAGCGGTGCTGCAGGCGGCAGGTGGTGTGCGCGGAGAGCAGCCGTGCGACGCGTTGCTCTCCGTCTTTGGATTGGCTGCCGAGGGAGAGCTTGCGGTAGATGACCGCGCTGCGCAGCCCGCGCTCGGCGTGGTTGTTGGTCGGCTCGACGCCGGGGTGTGCGGCGAAGGTCCACAGCGCCGGCCAGGCCTTCAGGAGGTTGTTCGCCATGCCGCGGCAGCGCTTGTTGCGCGCCCTTTTGGCGGTGTAGGAGCGGATGATTGGCTTGTAGGTGCGCCGCAGGGAGCGGGTCATGCGCTTCAGCTTCCGCCGATCGCCTGTGTGAGTAAAGACCTCCCACGCCCAGAACACGCGCTCGCACAGCTGTAGGCCCGCCTCGCCGAACTCCTTCTCGGCGGCGAGCCCTTCGGCGTGTGCCTTGAAGTCCCTGCGCAGATGCGCCCAGCACAGCTGGCGCCGCGCGAGCGGTAGGTGCGTGTAAGCCCACCAGCGGTCAGAGGTGACGATCGCCTTGGTGTCGGCGAGCAGCTGTTTGGCGTGGTCCTCATGGCGGCCGGGCTGCACGGAGAAGTAGGCGTGCCTGGGGTCGAAGATGCCCCACAGCGCGCGGCGCTGACCGGTGGTACGCCAGCCGGTCTCGTCCATGTTCAGCGCACCAGAGCCTCGAAGGGTCGCGAGCAGATCGTCGTGAGGCTCGGCCAGTGCCTGCGCTGCCCTGGTAAGGATCGCGTCGACCGTGCCCGAGCTGATGCGCGCCCCGAACAGCTCTTCGCACAGCTCCACAGCGTCATCGCGGGAGACACGGTTGCGCACAGACAGCGTCGCCACCGCCGCTTCAAGGCGCGGGCCGAAGCAGCTGCGGGCCAGCTCGTCCAGGAGTACTGCGCGACTGCGCCTTCCGCACTCAGGGCAACGCACGCGCTGGGCATGATGCTCGGTCACCCTGACGTTGATCGGCGGCAGCTCCTCGACCTGGTGGCGCGCCGGTGAGCCCACCGCCACCCGCTCGTCCACAGCGAAGACGTGGCCGCAGCGGCAGCGCTCCGGCCAGTGCTCGACGACTTCATCGACCGCCCACGCCGGCAAAAGCTGTCGCCCACGGCCCCCGTGGCCATCCTGGGCGCCGCGTTTGCGACCCGAGGAATCCTTGCCGCACTTGGGCTCGCTGGGCGGATCGGAACTCGGCGGAGCCGAAGAGTTGCGCGAGGAGCGATTCAGCCTGCGCTCAAGCTCGGCGATGCGCTCATCCTGACGCGCCACACGCTCCTCCAAGCTGCGGATCTGCTCGTCCATGCGAAGGAGAACCGCGACCACGACCTCGCGGCCCTGGTCATAGATCGCCTCAGCCTCAGCGCAGTCCACGCCTCCAAGTTCGACGCCACGGGATTATGTCCCCCCAACCCACTGAACGCTTACCGGAAACCATCGATTTGCAGGGCTTTTCTCGATGGAGCCAACCGGGATCGAACCGGTGACCTCCTGCTTGCAAAGCAGGCGCTCTCCCAGCTGAGCTATGGCCCCGTGGGACTCCAATATATACGCGCTGTAGAGCCCGGTACAGCGAGAGAGCTGGGTTCGACAGTCTCATCTGGCTCCGCTGCGACGGCTTGAAGTGTCTCCACCTCCGTCCGACCGGACGCCGACGGGTTCGACGCTCATGGAGCGCGAGCGGAAGGCCGCGTAAGGGATGGTATCCCGGATGGAGTTGTTCGGCAGATCAGGAGAGACCGCGACCTGCTGCCGATCGTCCAGCCGGGGACCTGGATATGCCCGGAGGAGCCAGTCCGGCCCCGTGGTCGGCCTGACCTTTCGCGGCCCGGCCAACAGAGTGCTCGCCGAGGCAGTGCAGGCTGCAGGAGACGAGGTCGGCAACTGCAGCCCGATGCGCTTCAGCGTTGGGGGGCACGAAAGAAAGCCGCTCGCTGAAGGCTCACGCGTGATCGGCGTCGGCAGCGAAGGCTGGACCTTAGGTTGCTGCCGGACCGACAGCCTCTCAGGCTGCTGGATCGCGCCCAAGCCAGTCGTGTCGGTGCCACGAGCGGAGTCCCGAGAGTCTCCAACGAACACTGAAGCCTCAGGCCCTGACCTCCCTCTCCCGAGGCCGTCCGCCGAAGTCGTGCTTGCGTTCTCCCGGCATCTCCCAGTCCAGGGAGTCTCCTGTCGAGTCTCCTCCCGAGGCGGAAGGCTCCACCCTCGCGCGGAATGAGGCGGCGCTCATCGCGGGGGGCGGGGTATCCGGCTCTGCATGGCCGTTGCTCTCGATCGACTCGGCCTCCAGAACTGCGCTCATGTCCAGCTCCGCTGTCTCCTGGTTCAGATGCGAAGGATCGGGGCCCGAGTGGACCTCGACCTCATCAACCGCGTGGCTCGCGCGGGTAGTCGGGAACTCTTCGAAGCCAGCCACGTGCTCCGTGGGCTCCGCGCCCTCGACTCGGAGCGCGGAGTCGAAAGCTTCTCGCTCTTCTCGGATCACCTCGCTCGGATCGGCGCCACGTAGGCGCTTGAGCTCGAGGTGCTCATGAATGGCGTCATCGAGCAGTCCCATCGCGCCACCAAACCATACCTTGCCGGTCCGCTGCATCTTTCGCAAGACCCCCGATCGAGCCAGCGGAAGCATGAAAACTGAAGTCAAGTGACCGTGCGTACGCCCCAGATGCCGAGGAGGCCGGTGGTGGGCGGCAATCGCCGTGGCCTCGCCGCCCGTCCAGCGCCCGCTCCGACTACACTTGGCCCACACGCCTTTGCGATGCGTTGGGGCTATAGCTCAGTTGGGAGAGCACCTGGATCGCACGCGGAAGCAAGGCATGGGCATGTCTTTTGTTCGATCGAACGAAAGGCCTGCAAATGCCCATCTTTTCTACGCCGATACCATCCCGCGTCGCGGCGGCGTGCGGGCACGCACACGAAACCGCATACGAAACCTCGGCGCTGTCGGGGCCGCACCGCGAGCCGAATCCCGTCGGTTGCCTAACTGCGCGCGCACACTTGCGGGTGGTGGATTCCCGCAACGAGCGACATCTCCCGGGCGAGCCGGCCCCGTGCAGCGAGCCGCCAGATCTGCTGACGGCGGGGGAGGCGGCGCAGCTGTTGCGCGTCAGACGCGAGTGGGTCTATGCGCACGCGCTCGAGCTCGGCGGCTGGCGGCTCCTCGGCGAACGCGGGCCGTGGCGTTTCAGCCGCCGACGCCTCCAAGCGCCGCCGAGCGCTCCCAGCGCGCCGGCCAGCGCCGTTCCACGTACGCGTCCCCGAGAGCGCAGCTCGACCGCCGACGCGCCGTTGCTGCGCAGGCCGCGACGCCTGCGCCAAGGCTGAGACGATGGGCCACGGGGATCGCGGGCGGGCGAGTGCCGGCTCGAAACTGGGGAGCCGTTAGCGATGGCGCGGCCCCGCAAGAGCAGCGTGCGCAAAGAGACGCTCGGCGACGGCAGCGTCGTCTACTGGGCCAACCTGACTGTTGCGGTCGGCGATCGGCGCCGCGTGACCCTCGGCTACAGCCGCGAGGGCGTGAGCGAAGCGCAGGCGTGCGAAGAGTTGCGTCGCCAGGAGGCTCTTGTCGTGCTGGGGAAGTGGCAGGACCCTCGGCCAGCCGAGCCGACCGGAGGCGAGAGGCTGTTCGAGCCCTTCGCGAACGAGGTCTACGCCGCCAAGAAGCGGGAGCTGGCCGACGAAGGCCGCTACATGCGCTGGGCGCTCGAGCTGCACCTGCTGCCGTTCTTCGGCGACTACCCGCTGCGAGCGATCGACCTCGAGCTGATCGAGCGCTACAAGCAGGCGAAGCTCACCGAGGCTGAGGAAATCGAGGAGCAGACCGCCGCGGGCAAGCCGGCGCTCGACGAGCGAGGACGTGCAATCCGGCCGCTGTCGCACTCGTCGATCAACAAAACACTCGAGGTGCTCGCAAGCGTGCTCCGCCGAGCGATGAAATTGAAGCTCATCTCCGAGAACCCCGCGGGCGGCTGCGGCACGAGACCTCGATGACGCTCAAGCAGATCGCAGCGGAGCTCGAGCTGTCGCTCCCGACGGTGACGCACTACACGGGACTGCGATAAAGCGCACCAAGGACAACGTCCGTGCCCGCGTCGTCTTGGCCGCTCTGCGCGAGGCCAATCGGGTGTGCCAGCTGCACGATCTGCCGGTGATCGACGAAGGGATTTCGACCCACACGCTGCGGCGGACCTACACCGCGATGATGCTCGCCCACGGCAACCCGCCGAAGTCGGTGCAGGAGGAAGCTGGGCACGCCGACGAGCGCACGACGCTGCGGATCTACGCCCAGGCGATCAACACCGACTTCAAGCCCACCAAGCGGATCCTCACGGTGCTCTGCGCCTACACCGACGAGCCACACCACCACGACCCACGTTGCCGGCAGAATCTCGATGGCAGCCGGCGGAGGGCGCCGCGGTTGCCACGATCACCTTCCAGGCAGGCCTCACCGAGCGCGCAGCCCCGCCGTGCTGCCCGGCAGCTACACCTCAACTGCAACGATCGCGCACCGTCGCCGCGGGTCGGCGAGCCACCCCTAGCCGTATGCAGTTTCACTGAAGCCGGAGCCAGCTTCCGTTCCCGGTAGAAGGAGCGGCCAACCAGCCCTCAACGGACTCGCACCAACCGAATACGCAGACACCGCTACCGACAACAAATAACCAGACCACGCATAAACCCTGCGCCACCCCTCTGGCCGTACTCTATCGCGAACGCGTTCAGAGCGGCTTCCATCTCGTCGCCCAGCGTGCTCTGCCTCGCCCCGGCGCTCCATATCAGCGCACTCGTCGCCCCTGCGCGAAGCTCTGCTGAACCTCCCTGAGCAGCAGGCGACCACGTTCTGAAGACCACATCGCAAGCGCTTCGCGCACTAGCTGTTCGATGACCGCTGGTTCCACGGTTCCGAGGTCCTTGCTCGCCCATCCCAGCAGCTGCTGGGATGCCTGCTTGCGGATGCGCGCTTCGAATCCTGGGTCTTTGGTCTGTTCGGCCGCATAGACGGCATCCCCAGCCTCGTCCGGGCCGCCGTCTTCCTCGAGCAGGCGGATTGCCGCGTACCGCGGCGGCAGGTGGTCCTGCAGCTGCCCCCACTGGCTGGCGAGAACCGGCTGATCGAAAAGCGCGAGCTCCGGCGCGCGCTTTGCCGAGTTGTCGAGGATCTGATGCAGCGAGGCCAGGTTGTGCTTCAGGCACCAGGTGGTCTGCAGGTGAGCCTCCTTGAAGGAGCCGGTCGTGAACTCCTGGAGGAACGAGTTCTCATCGGGCAGGTATCCGCTCGAATGTGGGTATGCGCCCAGGTGCGGAGAGCGCGAAGCGCCCCAGATCCAGACCCTTCTTCTCACCGTAGACGTGCAGCTGGATGTGCAGCAGGTAGAGCGCGTAGCCGCCGGCACCAGCAAGGTCCGCGCCGAAGCGCAGCGCGATCCGGTCGACTTCTTCGGGACCGATCTGCTCGTGCATAGGCGCTTCCACCACCCGCTCGGATGGCAGCGGATTGATGGCCAGATGGATCACGTAGGGATTTGGTTGCGGCAGCGGACCGCCGCCCTGGGTGAAGCACAGGCGCAGCGTCGCGTAGGCTTCGATGCTCACACGCGCCTGCTCGATCAGCACACGATGAGCGGTCTTGTTGAACACCGTCGCTTCGACGGTCGGCGAGGAGGTCAGCGTCTGCACCCCGGCCCCTTCGTTGACCGCTTCGGCCGGTTCAGCGGCGTTGATCACGTACTTCTGGGTAACAACGACGCTGCCTTCGGGGCCCTTGCCGTGAGCCGTCGCGGATTCGACCAATTTTTTGCCGTCGGTGAGCCCAAACCCCAGCACGGCGATGACCGTGCACACCACAGTGCACCAGAAGACGATCGTCTTGCGCGAGATCTTGCGTTTCCCTGTCTCTCTCTTTCGTAATCTGCGTTTGGGTCGGAGGGGACTCATGGCATCACCGAGAAGCTGGAGACCTTGGCGATCCTGGCCAGGAGGTTGCCGCGCTCGCCCACGATGGTGAGCGTTCCTCCTTCTGCCACGCTGGGCACGGCGCCCTGGACAACGGCACGCACACTCGCGCCGCGCTGAGTCTCATACCCCGCCGGTTCGCGGGCGAGCAGCCGGCTGCCCTGTTCTTCGTAGAGCCTGGCTTCGGGCTCGTCTTTGAGTGGCTGGTCGCTACCGTTGCAGTCGGTCGGTGCGATCTGCGCCGTCAGGTGGCCGCTGTTCGACCAGCCGATATCGCGCACCCGCGGCCCGGACACCCCCGCGGGCATCGTGGGGAAACTCACCTTGTCGCTTTGCAGGTCGAGAATCCCCAGCCGTTCCGGTGCAAAGCAAGTGCCTGAGCTTTCAACCTCGCTCATCGCCAGCTCGTCGCCCGATGGGCTGAGCGCACCCGGCTCATAAACAAGCCCCCGCAGGCTCGCGAGCCGCCTCGCCCTTCCGGATTCTCCGACCAGATAGAGCGAACTCGGCGAGGGGCCCGTTGCTCCACCATCCCCTCGGAGCCAGCCACAACGACCCCCTGCTTTGCCACGCCGACGATCACCAGCCCGTATGGCGGCAGGCCGACGGTTTGCACCTCGCTGCGGTGTGCAAGTGAGTGACCGAAGCCCACCAGAGCCTGGCCGCGGCTCAGGACCGCCACGACTCCGTTGTTCGCGAAAGCGACGCTCGAGCAGGCGCAGACGACCTCTTGCGATTTGCCGCTCGCTTCCAGCAGGTGCAGGATGTCGCCGTTCGCCACGCAAGCGTGCCCTCCTTCGACCAGGCGAACGTCGCCGGGGCGGAGTCCGGTTCGGCGCTGCCGATCTTTGCCCGCGCGCCGCTTGCGGAGACCGCTTCGATCTCTTCTCCGTGCTGGAGACGCGAGCTGCGCCCCCGCGATCAACGCTTTCCCTCTCAGCTGGGCGCCGTGGCCAGCTGGGGAGGGGCACGCGCGCACGTAACGCAGCCCGCCGGTCCAGGCACGCCACTGCGCCGCTGTCGGCGTACCGCCGGAGATGCGACAGGCGCGCTGCTCGAGATGGCGGTCTTCGATCGTCCAGACGCTCGGGACTGCCGACCGCACCGATTCGGGCGGGTAGGTCTCGCTGTTGCCCGCCGCCAACAGCGCCCCATTGGGACTGAAGCTGAGATTCACTGGTTCCGCCTGCGGCGGCGAGCGCAGCGGTTGCGAGACATGCCCGCTCGCAAGATCGACGAGCCGCACGCCGCCGCCGTGTATTCCCACCGCCATGATCTGCGAGTGCGGCTTCCACGCAAGTGACTGCGGGGTTCCGCCTTCGAACATCGAGGAAAGCGTCCCAGTCGCCTTGCCTTCGCTCGTCGAGAACGCGCATCTGCCCGCCTTGCCGGATCGCGACGATGCCGGCGCCTTCTTCGGGGATGTAGCTGGCGAGCTCGGTGTTCGGGCTGCGGACCTGCCGTTCGATGTCGGCGCTTTCGGTGTTTATGAACAGCAGCCGCGTGACGCGGTTGGCAGATTCCACATAGCTCTGCTCATAGGAGAGCGATACGACCAGCAGTTGCGATTCATCCGGGCTGACGCTGAAACCGGCGATCGGACCAACAAATACCGCACCAACCTGCTGCCAGGTTTCGGTCGACCAGATCACGATCAGCTCCTGCCGGGCGCTGTATGCGGCCAGCAGGTGGCGACCGGGCAGCAACGCGACATACGTAACGCCCGGGCGGACCTCGGCTTCCACCGCGGCACGACTCACAGGTCCGCTCTGCGTCGTGGTGAGCCGCTGCAGCGGCCTGCCCGTCTTTGCGTCCCAGACCAGGACTGAGGCCGCGCCCCTCGGGTCCTCTCCGCCGGCCACGACGTATTCGGCGTCCAGCTCGGCGCTGTCGATCATCCATCGAGCGAAGCGCCCTGTGGCCACCACAGCGTGCTTGGCCGGTACCTGCGGATCACCCGATTCGGCAGCGGAGATCCTTCGATGGTGCCCGGCGACTGCGGCGGCACCATCATCAGACCTTCGGCATCTTCACCAAAACCGTAGGTCTCCAGCAGATCGCCTTCGGCGTCGAATTGCGCGATCGAGCTGGTTTCCGCTTCGTTGATACGCAGGTTGACGCCGGTTTCTTCTCGTTCGAGCAGGCTGATGCTGCCGTCTTCGCTGATCTCCAGCGGCCCGCCAGGGCCGCTGATCAGCGCACGCGCGGACCGACCCATGTAGTGATTGAGTGATTCTTCGACGCCTTCGGGGCCCATCCGCACCGCGTCGATACCTTCCACGCTTGCCGCGGTCAAGGTGTCCGCTTCCGCTTCAAGACCCGTGCACGGTGCGCCCCATATCTGTTGGATGCTGTAGGTTCTCGGCTCCCAGAACGCGACACCGCGGCTGGTGCAGAGCGTCGCCGTTTCGCCGGGACCGCCGCCAGCCACCACGCTCGCGGTCCCCACGAACTGTCCCTGCGATATCAGCGTGACTCCGCGAAGTGTCCCCAGATCGATCTTCGCCACGGCTTTTTGTGCTGTCGCCACCACCAGACTGGCCGAGTCGGTCAACGGTTCTTCCTTGACTTGCCCCGCCGTCACGCTCAGCGCGCCGCGCGCAGCGTTCCACGGCAGGCTGCCACTTGCGTGACGCAAATCGAGCACGCCGATCCGCCTACCGGCCGTTACGTCATAGACATAGACCAGCCCGCTCTGCGTCAGCGCCAGCAGGCGCGTGTCTTGCCAGGCAAACGCGATCGCCACGACCGCGTCGCCGCTGTAGTCGGGGATCTGCCCCAGCGTGCTGCTGCAGCGGACTCCGCGGTTCGCTGAGGTCCCACAGTTCCAGCCTCGCCGGCAGCGTTCAGCGAGGCCAACATGTCAGCGCTGTAGGCAGGTAGCGAACTTCACGATCGTGCTCCCGACATGCTTGGTCGCCAGCAGTTCGCCGGACTTCGCATCCCAGATTCTGACCATCCCGCCGCGGCTCGAGCTGATCACCGTCGTAGCCGTCCGGATCGCGGTGAGCGTCGCAGGATCGACCGGTTCGAGCACCCGCTGCACCCCTTCAAAGTCCTGGTCGGCCGAGGTAAGCAGCCATTCGCCTTCGACCGTCGGGTCGATCTTCTGGGCGGCTACCGCAAAGAGCAGCGCTTGCCGCTGATCGGAGTGCAGCAGGCCGGGCACCTGCGCGCGCAACTGCTTGGCCTCGTGAGCGAGTCGCCGCTGCTGCGCGCCGCCGCCGCACCCGTACAGCAAGACGAGCATCGCAATCGACGCACACATCAAAGGCAGGCGCGATCCTACCGCGCTGGTGGCATGCATAGCCTCGTTACCCTCGGTCCTCCAGCGCGGCTACTTTAGCGTTGAGGCGGTCTTTGGGGTCAGCTTTGAGAGGTCGACGAGCGCGCTGCGAACTACGGGGGGCGTTGCTACAAGCCGTCCGGTTAGGGACCGGTCCCTGCCGGGCGTTGGGCGCTGACACCCCGCGCGACGCGGAAGTCCGCGGCGACCTCGCGTGTCGCCGCCTCGGCTCCGAGCGGAAATACGTGAAGCGCATCTACGCGCGAGACACAGGCAAGGCCGGCCGCCAGTTCGCGCGCTAGGTCGATGCCTCCGCCGCGACTGATCTGCGCCACGGCTCGCTGAGGAATCGCGACCCCCGGTAGCGCGCAGGCGCGCTCTGCCATACGCGCGCTGCGGAGCAGCGCGACGCTTGCGTAGAAACGCACGCCCGCGAGGATGTCCTCGGCAGCCGAGAGGAACGCTTCGAGGCGCCCGAGGTCGAAGATCATCTGCGACTGCACGAACGTTGCTCCAGCGGCGACCTTGCGCCGCAGGAGCCGCAACTCCCGGTCGATGTCCTCGGCGAAGGGATTGACGACCGCCCCGACCGCAAGCAGGTGCGGGGCGCTCCATGGCGACGCGCTCGCAATGAGCTGCGTGGCGGTCATGTCGGCCACATGTTCGATGCCAGGCACCGGATCGCCCTGCATACAGAGGACCGCCTCAGCGCCGAGCGCCGCCGCGCCCACGACCTGGGACTGCAGGGCAAGCCGGTTGCGATCGCGGCAGGAAACGTGGACGATTGTCCCCACGCCCTGCTCCCGCGCGAGCGCCACCGCAGCCAGCGGCGACATCCGCGGCTGGCCGGCGTGATTGTCGGTCAACCCGACGACGTCGACGGTGTCGGCCAGAACAGCGATCCGGTCGCTGACGCGCGCGCCATCGGCCTGGGCCGGCAGCGAGATCTCCGCGGACGTCAGGGCGGTCAGTAACACGACCGCTGAAGTCTAGCCTCATCGATCCCTCAGGCCGACCCATGCCTCATTCGAGGATCGGGAAACGGGACACCTGTTTCCCGTGTGAGGCGAGCACCAAGCCGGCGACGTAAGCGGTCCCGCAAAGCGCGGAAAACAGGCTCCCGCCAGCGTAGCCAGCGATACTCCTGAGTTGGACGGTGGGTGTCGCGCAAAGGTTCGCGGTTGTGGTAGTGGCCGTGTTGGTAGGGGTGGTCGCCCGGCCTGCGGGGGTGTCGTTGTGGCTGGTGGAGTGGCGTGTGTGGCCGCGGGGGGCAGCCAATCACACGGGTCCAGCGGCATCAAAAACGCCTGCTCACGATCACACGCCAAGAAGTTCACAGCCATACCCAAAGTCTCCTCACCCGCCCAGACAGGACCGGGGGTCTGCGCGACACCCACCGCGGAAAGCAGCAGCACGAGATTCCTCTAAAGCGTCCAGGGTGCGCGTCGCGCTTAGCCCGGTGCCGACCATCGGGGTCGTGCTGGCGCTCGCAGCGCCGAACGGTCGCGTATTCGGGCCAGCGAGTTCGACGTCGCCGCGACGGCAGCGGGTCACCCAGAGCGGGTGACGCGGGCTCACCCACGCGTTAGCCAAAGTTCTGGGTATGAGCGGGCTACAGACCGAGGCTACACGGGGGGAGCGTTTGGGCGTTCAGGTGCGGGGTCCGATCGCGCGTTATGAGCAGGAGATCATCGACCGGGTCGCTGATTTCAAGGATCCTCGCCAGGAGTGGCGGCGTCTGTTCTCTGAGTTGCTCGGCACGTTCTTTCTGGTGCTAGCTGCGGCCGGTGGCGGCATGATGGGCCATGCCTTTCCTGGCGTGATCAGCCACACAGATGCTGTCGTCGCGCCGGCGCTGACGGTGATGGGAATCATCCTGTTCATGGGCAAGGTCTCGGGCGCGCACCTGAACCCGGCGGTCAGCATCGCGTTCGCCCTGCGCCGCGACTTCCCGTGGCGGCGCGTGCCCGGCTACATCGTGGTGCAGCTGGCTGGTGCGACGCTCGCCGCGCTCTTCTTGCACGCGGTCATCAATGTGTCGGCTACCTACGGGTCGAACTATGTTGCCGCTTCCTACTCGGCGGGCTCGGCGTTCTGGATGGAGTTCATCCTGACCGTCGGCCTCGTCAGCGTCATCCTCGGCACCGCCTCAGGCGCACAGAATGTCGGCCTGTTCGGCGCCTTCGGTGTCGGCGGCTACATTGCTCTCGCCGGGCTTTGGGGCAGCCCCATCTCAGGCGCCTCGATGAACCCGGCCCGCACGTTCGGCCCGGACCTGGTCGGAGGGAACTTCTCCCACTACCTCGTCTATGTGGCAGGGCCGATCGCCGGGGCTGCCGTAGCGGTCGGCATCGCGTTCGTCCTCCGCGGCCGTGGCGGCGGCGCCTCGGGCTCAGGGGCAGGACAGGGCGCGCTGTTCACCGAGAGCCAAGATCCAGGAGCAAGCCAACCACCCGCCAAAGGAGACGCCCGATGAGCCCTGATCGTTCGCACGCAATGGACCACGTCGTTCTCGTCCTGTTCGAGAACAGGTCCATCGACAATCTGCTGGGCCACCTGTACGGACCCGATGACGGCAAGACCTTCGAGGGCGTGATCGGCAAGGACCTGAGCAACCCGATCCCGGAGTGGGCCGAACACGGCGCCGAGCGCAAGACCGTCCCCTACACCGTCGGAACGGACATGGATGCGCCAAACCCTGACTCGGGCGAGGAGTACTTCCACACCAACGTCCAGCTGTTCAACGTCCTCGAAGAGCACAACCGCTTCAAGGTCGGCGACCAGGTCTCCGCACCCTGGAACGCGCCCGAGCCCGGTGCCGTGCCGAGCATGGACGGTTTCGTGACCGACTACATCAGCTGCTTTACCGGCGAGGTGGGTCGCCAGCCCACATATGAGGAGTACGCCAAGATCATGACCGGCTACACGCCGGAGCAGGTGCCGGTACTCAACGGGATCGCGAAGGGCTTTGGCGTGTTCGACCACTGGTTCTGCGAGGTTCCCTCGCAAACGCTGATGAACCGCTCGTTCTGGACGGCCGCGACCTCATCCGGCTTCGTCATCAACAGCCCGGCGTCGAAGTTCATGCAACACAACACCGCCGAAACCCTTTTCGAGCGCCTGGAGGCGCACGGGCGCACCTGGAAGGTCTACGTGCAGAAACCGATGTCCTTCTCGGCCGCTGCCCTGATCCACATGTCACGGTTGAAGGATCGCTTGGCGACGAACTTCGTGCCGTTCTCCGAGTTCGAGCATGACGTCGCTAACGGCACTCTGCCCGACTTCAGCATGATCGAGCCCAACCTGATCATGGGGCACAGCGACTATCACCCGGCGGCAGGGCGGGCGCTCCCCGCCGACATCGAAATCCCGATCGACCCGCCGTCATCGATCCTGGGCGGTGAGGCGTTCCTGGCCCGCATCTACGAGGCGATCCGCTCGGCCGCTTCCCCGGAGGGCTCCAATGCCTACAACACGATGTTCTTCATCGGCTGGGATGAGCCCGGCGGCACCTACGACCACGTGCCCCCCGGGCCCGTGCCCCCGCCGGACCCGAGCGCACCCGCGGGGGAGATGGGCTTCAAGTTCGACCGCTCCGGCTACCGAGTGCCGGCGATCATCGTCTCCCCGTGGGTGGACGAGGGCATCGTGATCAACGAGGAGCACCGGCACACGTCGATGATCGCCACGCTACGCAAGGTGTGGAACCTCGGCGACGCGTTCAGCGCCAGGGACGCCGCTGCCGCTCCGTTCGACCACCTGCTCTCGCGCGAGAGCCCGCGCGACCCCGCCAGCTGGCCCGATGTACACCCGCTCCCAGTGCCGGCATACCACATGGACGAAGCACTGATGAGCAAGGCGCTCAGCGCCCTCGGCAAAGCGATGGGCGGCGGACTGATCGAGCACGCCAAGCAATCCGGAATCACGATCCCACCCGAGCTCACCGACCCCGCATCGCCTCCCTCGGCGGCACAGATCATCGCGTTCCTGAGGAGCATCGCAGGGCAATACTTCCCGCGCCTCGCCACTACAAAATAGGACGCGACGCCGCCAGATAGCTCGGAGTCCGAGCGTCTCGCATGTGTCCAGCATCACGCCCGCTGTGGACGACCTTCGAGCGCGCCGACCAGAGATCGGGACACGCCCGCTTGGCCAGGGGAAGCGAAAGCGTCGCCGCGCTGCGCCCCAGTCCCCGGTTTCGTCCAATCCGGTTGCGTCGCCGCGCGGGGCCAGGGGCCTCCTTCGCGGACATAAGCGATCTTCCCGCTTCCGCGCCAAGCAGGGCCCTCCCTGGCCCAGGGCAAGATGCCCGACCTCGGCGCGCTGATGCGCCAGGCGACGTAGCGGCCTGGAGGTCAGCTCTCGGTGATCATGCTCGTCGCGAGTGAGTCGGGGTCCTCGACGGTGTAAGGCTGCAGTATCCGCCGCACGTGATCGGGGATCGGGGCCTTCTCGCCGAGGCGGTCGGCGCGCACGAAGATATGGACGATGCGACCCTCGGCGAGCATATCCCCATCCCGCGCGATCCCGATCGCGGACACCATCGACGTGTTGCCAAGGCGCTCGACCTCAAGCGAGATCTCAAGTTCGTCGTCGAAGTGCGCTGGGGCGCGGAAGCGCGCCCCCGTCTCGGCGACCACCAAGTCGAGGCCGTCGGCTGTGAGCGCTTCGTAGGAGCCGAGGGCCTCGCGCCACAGCTCGCCCAGGATGACGTCGAAGTAGACGAAATAGTTGGCGTTGAAGACATGGCCCTGGGCGTCGCACTCGTTGTAACGAACGCGCAGGCGGTGCACGACCGGAGCCATCGCTAGGCCGCACCGTCTAGGCAGAAGGAGGCAATCGCCGAGGGTGGGGTGCGCAGGTTGTGCTTCGCCGCTCCTTGCATGACTGGTACAAATGATACGCTAGTCACGATGACCTGTCAAGCTTACTGGATGGTCACTAAAAGCCGCTTGAGGATTCAGCGGTGACTAGTCTCCCGTCGTGGTATCCGTTCGCCAAGGAGGGGAAGCCGGCGCCGATGCCGTTGTTGTTGGTGCAGGCGTTCCTGAACACCCGGCACTTCGAAGGCGACTCCGACCTGTTGAGCGATCCCGAGACGGCGCGGCGATGGCTCGTTGAGACTCAGCTGCTGCCCCGCACCGCGAAGGTGACGGCGGCCGAACTGGAGCTGGCCCGCGGCATGCGCGAGAGCATCCGCCGCCTGCTCAGCGTCCGGCGCGGAGAGGCGCCCGGCGCTCCTGCGCTACGGCCCCTGCGCGAACTGGCCGACGCGCACAGTGCGTGCTTGACCGTGGACGATCAAGGGAGGCTGAGACTCGATAACCCGCGCCACAGCGATCTCGGTGATGGAATGTTCGATCTGCTGCTGATCGTTCGAGACGCCCAGGAACACGGCAGCTGGAGCCGCCTCAAGGTGTGCGGCAACTCGGAGTGCCGCTGGGTCTTCTATGACCGCTCGCGCAACCAGCAGGGCCATTGGTGCGAGATGGCAGTGTGCGGCAACCGCCTGAAGAATCGCGCGTTCCGCGCGCGCAGACGCTGAATCCAGAAGATGCCGCGCCGTCGCCTCGGAGCGGAGGATCCGTCCTGGAAGCAACGATGCGCCAGGCCAACACGCCGAAAGGCGGCAGACGCACCGGCCGGGTCAGGGCTGCACGCTCCCGGGCTTCGACGGATCCTGGCCGCGTTGGCACCTGTCTAAACAGGGGAGAGTTGGCACGCAAGAGTGCCCATTCCGCTGAGAGCAGGCGTCTCCATGACTCACCCAACGCTGTCGCTCGGGACGATCTCCAATCGTCAGCGGTGTTGGCTATCTTGCTCCCGCAATCGCCGATGGAATGAGCATGTCTCGGCCGACAGCGCATACGGTCCCCAGGTATCCAGGTAGGGGTGCTGGGCGCCACAGTCTGCGCTGCCGCACACATCTGGCTTGCCTAGTACCAGATCGCGATTCGCCGGCTGTTTGCCACTTGCGGGGGGTCGGGGAGGCTGAGGGCGTGACCGTTCGCGATCCGTGTGGCGCTCCACGCCGCGGCTGCCGCGTCGAGCAGATCCTCGGCACCGGCATCGCCGGCGTATGCGATCTCCTCCGGGATCACCAGTCGCTGGTCGCGCAGCAGGCGGACTCGCTCTCGTGAAGGCCGTTCCAGGACGTCTTCGTCCATGCGAGATGCCGCCCTGCCATCGCGCAGAAGCTGACCTCGGGGTGCACCTCCCATATGTCGTCCCGTACTGCGGCCACCTTCTCCAGTTCGAGCACCCGCTCACCCAGCGCATGCGCCTGGCGCGAGATCGAGCGGGAACCACCCGTGAGGGCGAGACACCTCTCCCGCGCCATGTTGTAGTCGAGTGCGGCATAGACCTCTCGCGGGTAGGTCGGGAAGACGCTGCTTCCCCGAGGACCGACTACCTCCGGGCCTCGGTGTCCGCCTCTCGGCGCTCCGTGCCGCTCGTCAAGCCGATGGGCATGTCGATCCCGATGGCCGCCATATCGGATAGTTCACTCAGGAGATCGTCGATCCTGGGGGCCACGATGGCGCGCTCGAAGCGACCGTCGCGAAGAACGACGGCCACCCACCGCCTCTTCCACACGTCGATCCCGGCGACCCACATCCACACGACGCTACAGAGTGAGACAGAGTTCGGCACCTGTTCCATCACGGTCCGCGAAGATGTCCTCATGGGGTGGTCACCGAAGTCCCGCTACGACTCGATCGGCGCCGGGTACGCCAACACCCGCCGCGAAGACCCTCGCATCGCGGCGCGTATCCACGCTGCGCTGGGCCGGGCGAGCACTGCCGTCAACGTCGGCGCGGGCGCCGGCTCCTACGAGCCCCGCGATCGTCTCGTGATCGCGGTTGAGCCCAGCGAGGTGATGATCGCCCAGCGCCCCCTGGAGATCGTGGCCGCGATCCGGGCCGGAGCGTACCCGTTGCCCTTGCCAGATCAGGGTGTGGACGCCGCGATGGCGATTCTCAGCGTCCACCACTGGGACCAGGATCAGGAGCGCGGGGTGAGGGAGTTGCGCCGCGTCGCGCGTGGGCCGGTCGTGATCCTCACCATCGACCCCGAGGTCAGCGCCCGAATGTGGCTGATGGCCGACTACCTACCCGAGGTCGCCGAGCTCGACCGGCGCATCTTCCCCTCCCCCGATCTGCTCGCGGAGTGGCTCGGAGCGGAGACCGAGGTGCAGGTGGTCCCGATCGCCCGCGACACGCCCGACTGGACGCTCCTCTCCTTCTGGGCGCACCCCGAGCGTGTACTCGACACTGGGGCGCGCGGCGGGACCTCTGGCTTCGCGCGGATGCCCCCAGACGTCGTGGATCGTGTGTTCGATGCAGTCAGGCGCGATCTGCACGACGGCACCTGGGATGCACGCCACGGGCACCTGCGCGAGCTCGAGGAGTACGACGCCGGACTGCGACTGGTCACCTCCAACCCCACGTAGCCCACCACGAGCTACCACTACTCGGCGAGGTCAGCCCAATCCCAGCAGCGCCGGCAGCTCCCCCAACGAGCGCAGCACCTCCGCGCCGGCCCGCCGCAGCGCCCCCTCGTCGCTGTCGGCGACGTAGCCCAGGGCGCGCATCCCCGCCGAGACCGCCGCGGTGACCCCGGAGGCCGTGTCCTCCACGACCGCGCAGCGGGCGGGCTTGGCTTCCATCACCGCCGCGACGTGCAGAAAGAGATCGGGGTGGGGCTTGCCGCGCGGCACGGAGTAGGCCGAGAACAGCGCCGCGCCCGGGAAGAGATGACGCATGCCGGTCAGGCCGAGCGAGAGCTTCGTCTTCTCGGCTTATGTCGCGGTCGGATTATGTCGTGTTCGTTTGCGTGGTCGTGGTCCCTCGGTGGCGAGGGGTGGTTTGGGCGCCGCATAATTAGAGGCTGGCGAGGAATGCCAGGACGGTGTCGGGTGGCTGGTAGCGGCCTGGTGTGGTGTTTGGTGGCGTGGTGCGCGCGAGCGCGCGTTCCTTGAGGGCCATGTCGGCGTGAAGGTAGACGTTGGTCGATTCGAGGGACTCGTGGCCGAGCCAGAGCGCGATGATCGAGGTGTCGACGCCAGCGTGCAGGAGCGTCATGGCGGTGGTGTGTCGCAGGGTGTGGGGAGTGACGTGCTTGGCGCGAAGCGAGGCGCAGGTTTCGCGGGCCGTCGTGGCGTGCTTGGCGACCAGACGCCAGATTGCGCCGCGGGTGAGAGCACGCCCGCCGCGGCCGGGGAATAGTGGGGCGTCTGGTGGTCGGTGTCGTGTTCGCGTAGCCAGGTGTGTGCCCTTCGCGCGAGCGGTCAAGGCCGCGCTCGTCGCGCAGGGACTGCCGCCGAGGCCCGAGCACGAACTCCACCAGCATCTCGGCCCTCCCCTGCACCACACATTCCACGCGCTGGTCGGCGAAGAGGCGCTCGTTCAACCATGCGTCGATACCTACCGCGCGCGCTACCGAGAGCTGGCAGCGAGCGAGACGACCGTCTTCCCCGGCATCCGCGATCTCCTCAACGAGCTCTCAGAGCACCTCCCCCTACTTATCGCCACATCCAAGCCGTACGCGCTGGCCGAGCCACGCTCGACGCCCTGGACCTACGCCGCTTCTTCCTCGCCGTGATCGGCCCCGACCTCGACAGCGAGAACGAGCAAAAGGCCATCACCATCGAACGCGCCCTGCGCCAGCTCGCAGCCAGCGCCCGCCCGGTCATGGTCGGCGATCGAACGCACGACATCCAAGCCGCTCACAAGCACAACATCCCTGCGATCGGCGTTCTATGGGGCATCGGCTCAGAACAAGAGCTACTCACCGCCGGAACCAACGCACTCGCCCAGACACCCACCGAACTCGCAACCCTCCTCGCTCCGTCACGGTAAAGCGGGGCGTTGAAGGGCTGCTCCACGTCGTATGCGAGAGCGAGCACGAATTGGTGCTAGGACAGCGTGCTCGGAGCTCGTCCAAGGCGCAAGTCTCGGCCTTGGCCAGCGATATGCTCGCTCCGCTGTAAGCGCGATAGCGGGGAAGATGGGTTAGAGAGCGTGGTGTTGGGGCGGCGGCGACTGAAGGCCCTACGTCAGCTTGACGCTCTGCGAGGGCTACGCAGCGCCTTTCGGCCCAGGGCGCAACGGGCGGCGTTATGTGGAGTAGGCTCCGCTACAGGATGCCGCAACGTGACTACGGGAAGGGGAGATCGTGAGCACTACCAGCCAGGATCAGACGCCGCTTGACGAGCTGGGCGTCGCTGACCGCGCCAACTTCCAGCAGGGGCCGCCGCTCGAGCTGTTCCGGCGATTGCGCTCTGAGTGCCCGGTCCACTGGTCCAGCGGCATCGCCGAGTTTCCCGACGAAGACGGCTTCTGGTCGGTGACGACCGCCGAGGACGTGTTCGAGGTCAGCCGCGACTGGCAGACCTACTCCTCCGAAGTCGGCGGCTTCACCGCGTCCAACGCAGGCCTGTCGTTGGAGATGCAGCAGGCGATGTTCATCGGCATGGACCCGCCCAAGCACGACCGGCTGAAGGCGCTGTTCCAGCGTGGCTTCACGCCGAAGCGGATCGCCGAGCACGAGGACGCGATCCGCGCGATCACGATCGAGGTGCTCGACCGGCTCGAGGGCCGGGAGACCTGCGATCTGGTCAGCGACGTCGCCCAGCCGGTGGTGGCGCGGGTGATCGGCAGCTTCATGGGCCTGCCGCCCGAGGACGACCAGGCGTGGGCGAACCTGATGAACGCGATCGTCGGCGCGGGCGACCCGGACGCGACGCCCGAGGGCGCGCAGAGCGTGATGGAGCGCGAGGTGCCCGAGGTGTTCGCGCGCTGCGGCAAGCTGATCGCCGAACGACGCGCGGCGCCGACCGATGACCTGACGAGCGTGCTCGTGCACGCCGAGCTCGACGGCGAGCGGCTCGAGGACCACGAGATCGTGATGGGGTTCCTGCTGCTGATGGCCGCCGGCAACGACAGCACCAAGGCGACCTACTGCAGCGGCATGCGCGCGCTGATGGAAAACCCCGAGCAGCGACGGATGGTGCTCGAGGACCCCTCGCTGGTGCCGGCGGCGGTCGAGGAGTCGCTGCGCATGTTCCCCGCGTTCGCGCACTTCGCCCGCACGGCCACCCGCGACACCGAGCTGCACGGGCAGCGCATCCGCGAGGGCGAGAAGCTGGTCATGTGGTACCCGTCGTCCAATCGCGATGAGACGCGCTTCGAGGACCCCGACCGCTTCGACATCACGCGCGAACGCCGAGCACCAGGCGTTCGGCGCCGGCGGCCGGCACTTCTGCCTGGGCACCGCGCTCGCCCGCCTCGAGCTGCGGATCCTGATCGAGGAGACGCTCAAGCGCTATCCCGAGATCCAGATCGCCGGCGAGTGCACCTACGTCGAGTCCGCGTTCGCCAACCAGCACAAGACGCTGCCGGTACGGCTGCGTCCGCTGTAGGTCTTCCCGCGTACGAAGGGCGACGACAGATCGTGGTTTGCCATCTCTCACTGGCCGGTGAAGGTTGACAGGTCCTCCGTATTGGTGGCTGAGGCAACGACCGCTCCCTTCAAGCAGGAGCGGTCGCCAGCGGCTCCGGGCTATCACTCTGGACGAGACACGACAGTCCTCCCGCGGCCCCAGGCTCACTCTCGCATCCGACCGAAGCGGCACCGGATGACTCTGATGCAACGATCGGCCGCGGCAAGCTCACCGGCGCCCCGCTGGGCAGCCGAAGCGAGTACGACCCTGTCGATCTCCAGGCGACGGGCCCAAGCGGCGAACTGCTGATCCCCGCCGACGCGCATATTCGCCTCACCAACCCCCAGAACAACAACGGGCAGCGCATCCTCAGACGCGGCTACTCCTACAGCGAAGCCGTGGAACCCAGCAGCGGCGAGATCGACGCGGGCCTCTTCTTCATCGCCTTCCAACGCAGCCCCGGCCGGCAGTTCATCCTCCTGCAACGACGTCTGGCAGCCTCCGACGCGCTCAACCGACACACCCTGCATACCTCGAGCGCGATCTTCGCCTGCCCGCCCGGGGTTCGACCCGGCGGGTTCATCGGCGAAGAGTTCTTTGCGTGAGTGGGCGGGGCACATCGTCCTCGGGGCACACGCGGGGCTTCGCGTCGCTGGGAAAGTCTCAAGCGCGGGGTCCTGCTGCTCGATAGTGAGGTGTGGAGCGCGATCGAGACACGCCGCCGGTGGCGTGGTGGGCGGGTCAGCGGGTTCGGCTTACGGTGCTGTTGACGTGCCTGGGCGCGGCGATCGTCTCGTTGTTGGGTACAAGGACTAGCCTCCTGGGGGCCGTTGGAATAGGAGGTGGTGGGAGCGCTCAGGGAGCCTCGACGTGGTGCGTTCCTCGCGGGCTGCCTGCGTCTGCCACCGTGGGTCGTGACGAGCTGCTTGAACTGCGCGCCGGCCTGCTGGCGGTGTTCACGTTCTCCGGTGGCCGCGGGTATACGGGAGGCGTCGTGACCCCCGAAGATATGTGGTCGGACGACTCGCCGCTGCAGCCGCGCTCCGCGCGCTCGGCGGATGGGCTGTGGCCGGCTGGGTACGAGCTGCGCTGGTGGACCCGTGACTACGATGTCGCCGCCGATGTCCTCGTGTTCCCCGCGGCGCGCCAGGCACGCGAGCTCTTCGAGGACGCCGCGAGCACCGACTGCCACCGCGCCGGCAGGCAGCGGCCGGCGCGGTGGCCGCCGCTGGCACGCAACCTGGCGTGGGTCAATCCCGACGACGCGAAGGAGGACGACGTGTTCCTGCTGCGCGGGCGGCGCGTCTACCGTGTCGTCGCCGTTCGTCTTGAAGGCGCCCCGGCTATGACCGCGCAGGCCGAACAGCGGGTGGGTGCAGATGTCGTCGACGCCCTGGCGTGCGCTCTGCCCCGCGCAGGCTGTACGGCGTCCGGAACGGTGAGCGTCGTCTATTCCCCCCAGTGAGGTGCGACGGGGAGGTGTGTGCCAGCGAGGGCGTGGAAGAGGTGGGGGGAGACGTAGACCTCGACGAGCGCCGCGGCGAGCAGCACGGGCAGAGCGACCGCGACGGTCACGAGTGTCGCGGCGAGCAACTGGTCCCACTCGCCGCGACGGCTGGCCATGATCCACGCGGCGAGCGGGAGGAACAGCGCGATCAGCTCAGGCACCGCGTGCGGTAGGACGGCGAGCAGGAGCAGCGCAGGAGGTACACCGAGGGAGTGCGCGAAGGCTGCGAGCCGCTCGCCGAGTAGGTAGGCCTGGGCGGAGAGGGAGAACGCGGTCGCGCACACCACGAACGCGATCGCGAGGCGCCCCCCGTGTTCGTGTACCCAGCGTGAGAGGCCGCGGTGGGAGTCGGCCTGCAGCGGTAGCGAGCTGCCGGCGATGAACCCGGCGACGCACGCCATCGCGTGGAACGCGAGCACGAGCAGGTTGTGGCCGAGGACGCTCGCGACGTTCCCCGCGTCCCCGACGGCGAAGGGAGGTTCGGGTGGGACCGGTTCGGCTCCGGCGCCGGAGAGCGCGGAGACGGCAAGCACCGCGAGCAGCAGTCCGAGCGCCGCGAAGGCGGAGCCGGCGGCCCAGCGGCGCATGATCCGCCACCGCTCGTGCTGCCAGGCGCGCAGGGTGCTGCGGGTACGGCGCACGCCGTGCGCGAAGGCGTAGGCAGAGGCGTCCACCCTCCCCTGATCGGCACGCACGCCGGCCCAACTGAGCCAGTCGCGCCCGTCTCGCATACCTCTGGCTGTCGCAGTCCGGCAGGCGGATCCCGCCAAGCGCAGCCTCCTGCATCGTGCCGTAGTCTCACGGCCATCGAGGCATCAACGCTGAAATCCAGACGCGGCTTATCGAGGAGCCCTACCTCACAAGGGTTCACGGCGAGCAATACACCTATATGCCGCCCGAGTCGGCCGCTTCCTCCCAGGGATCGGCCGCCTGCGGCGTATCGGCTCGGCTCGGCTCAGCCCGGCGCTTGATCGGCGACAACAGGCGACGCATCGGCACCTCCTGACGCCCGTACGCTGATGCCAACCATGGAATACTCCTGCGTGACGAAATCCGGCAGCTCACGTTCAAGGAACGGTATAGCGATGACACAACAGGCCGCAGATGCTCAGCGCGAACGCGAAGAAGAAGAGGAGATGATCCTCGAGCGTCTTGTGGCGATAAAAGCGCTTCGGCAAGAGACGCGCCGACTGGAACGCGAATATCACTTCGCAGGGGCGTGCGATATCGCGATCCCGGTCGGCTGGCTGCATTTGCTCGACAGAGGTCTAAAGTCGGCGATAAGGTACGCCGAGAGAAGACACGCCGAAGGGGAGCTCAGCGATGACGAATGCCGTGGGCAGATCGAGCGCATAGAGCGACTCGCGGCGGCCATTCGCGATGTCGAGCCCGGTGACGCGTTTTCCGTCGGTCCGGAACACCATAAGGCGCTGTTTGCCGGGCTCGCTGAGGCAGCGGATCTCCAGGATTTCGAGGTCGCTCGATTGTCCGAGTACGACCCCCTTGGACAGCGCTTTATCACCACGCGCTCGCATACTGCACTCTCCAGCTTGGTGTGGTTCCTTTGGGATCGCGTCGGCTGGTAGCGCTCCGGCGTGGCGACTTCCAGACACGCTGAGAGCGTGCACGCGGCGGATCTCGCTCGGCGGCTGGCAAGCGGCTGGGCCCGCCGACGCGAACACGATCGAGCTCACCCGCAGGCTCGCGGGGATCGGCCTGCATCCCGGCACCTACCGGCTCACGGTCTCCGCGCCGAGAGGCGATTCCGGTGCTGCGACGCTAACGGTCCCGAGGGGAGAGGAGGTGGGCCACCCTCGTCTGGAGTAAGCCCGCGCCGTGGGTTTCGTGTGCCGCATACGAAACCTCCCCGGAGACGCCCGCAGATACCGCTATGATCGCTCAGTCGGAAGGCATGCCTATGCACTCCGGTTGCGAGAAACTCCCTGCAAATAGGGGATTTTGGGGCTATAGCTCAGTTGGGAGAGCGCCTGGATCGCACCCAGGAGGTCGGGGGTTCGAGTCCCCCTAGCTCCATCGTCCTTGACAGTGGTCGAACTGCCGGTATGAGGTACCGGGTGACGGTTAGAGTCGGCGCCTGCGAGATGACGACCATGAGCCCCCAGCCACGAGTCGGGCCGCTGTTGCGGGAGTGGCGGACGCGGCGGCGGCGCACCCAGCTTGAGCTGGCGCTCGCTGCCGGCATCTCCGCGCGACATCTGAGCTTCGTGGAGACCGGCCGCTCCACGCCGAGTCCCGAGATGGTGCTGCTGCTCGCCGAGCAGCTCGAGGTTCCGTTCCGGGAGCGCAACCACCTGCTGCTTGCTGCTGGTTATGCCCCGGCGTTCCCGGAGCGCTCCCTGCAGGAGCCCGAGATGGCGCCGGTGCGGGAGGCGCTCGACGTGATCCTCACCGGGCACGAACCCTACCCGGCGGTCGTCGTGGATCGCGGCTGGAACCTGGTCGCGGCGAACGCTGGGATGGTGGCGCTCAGCGCCTGGGTCGACCCGGCGCTCCTGGCGCCGCCGGTGAACGTGATGAGGGCCGGCCTGCATCCGCAGGGGTTGGCCCGGTGGACCGTCAACCTGGGCGAGGTGCGAGCATATTTCCTCGGGCGGCTCGCGCGTCAGGTCGCGATCACCGGGGACGCGGATCTCGCAGCGCTGCTGAAGGAGGTGGCGGGTTACCCGGCGCCCGAGCACGAGCACGATCCGGCTTCCGAGGCGTCGGCCGGGCAGATTCTCACGCCGCTGATGCGGATGCGTGGGCCAGGTGGCGAGGAACTGTCGTTCTTTGCCACGGTCGCGACGTTCGGCACCGCGGTTGAGGTGACGACCTCCGAGCTCTCGATCGAGCTGACGTTCCCGGCCGACGCGGCCACCGCCGAGGCGCTGCGCCGCTTACCTCACAGGTAATCGACAGCACGACCCTTTCCTGGAACCATGAGCCGTCCAACCGAGACGGAGGTGGGCGCATGGCGATCACGACAGGCGAGCGGACCGGGAGCGCCTCGTACAGCGGGAGCGCCTCGTACAGCGCGATCAAGCTTGCCGGCCTTGCCGGCGTGGCGAGCGTCGCGCTTGGGATCGCCGGCTTGATCGTCGATCAAATGTGGACGTTCCCAGGGACCGGTGCTACAGGTGGCGAGATCGCGGGCTACGTCGGCGCGCATCGCTCGGCATTGCTCGTCGCGATGCTCCTCAGTACGGCCGCGGTGGGGCTCTGGCTGGCCTTCGGTGTCGGCGTCTGGCTGTGGCTGCGGGAGACGACTGGCAGCGTGAGCGTGCTTTCGGTGTGCTTCCTGGTCGGGCTCGTCGGCTTCGTCACGCTCCTTCTCGCCGGCTTCACGGTCGCCTTCGTGTGCTTCTATCGTGCACCCAACGCGTCCGATCCCCGACTGCTGTACGACCTCGCGTTCGGCCTGCTCGCCATGTCCGGAGTCCCAACCGCGCTGGCGCTTGGCTCATACGCGGCACAGGTATTCAGTGACAGCCGTCTACCTGCCTGGACAGGGTGGGTTGCTGTCGTGGCCACTGTGGCGCACCTTCTGCTTTTGGCCTCGCTCGTGATCACAAGCGGTTTCTTCTCGCTCGAGGGAGGAGTGATCATCGCGATACCCGCCACACTGTTCGCCTGGATCGTCGGTACCAGCGTCGTCCTGCTACGGACGACCAACGGTAGTGGTGAACTCGTCGCTGACTGAACCGAGCCAGGCGAGCACGCCGCGGTGCTCCCGGCCCGACTGGCCCGACTCCCCTGGGGTTGCTACCGAGTCGCGGCGTGAGCCTGCAGCAAAGGTGCCTCGGCGGTCTGTAGGCCTCCAGTACCACACCAACTGCCCGATTCGGGCAGCAGGTCGGACACCCGACCGACACGTGCGTACGGCCTTTGGGGACATCCCTACACCGTCCGTCCAACACCCCTGGAAATTGCCGGCACGGCGTGCATCCTTGCCCTCTTCGATTGCGCGCCGGCAGCACCCAAAGTGCGCCTTCGCGCAGTGTGAATCGACCACTCACCAACGAGCGACGACTGAGTCAGGAGACTGTTAACATGCGACCGCTTCTAGCCCCCAGACGCTCACTGCAACACGTTTCACCAACCTGCCACGCAGACCCGCAGAGCATCGAACCAACCACACAGGAGGGCCGGGCCCAGACGGCGAGCCGCCATGACCCGCAGATGTTCACCGCGCGTGCCGTACCCGCCGACCCATACGCGGCGTGGCTCGAGCAGCGCGAAGCGGACCGCGAACGAGACGCGCACCGTTTGAACCCGCGCGACGCCTGGGACGATCTGAGAACCCAGAGCTTCTGTGCGGTCGGGCGCTGAAAGGCCGAGCGCGGACACGCGGAGCAGGCACCGCGCTGCGCGGGCTTGGATCGGGTCCGGCGCCAGCGGACACGGGCGCCCGCTGGCGCTGGTAACGTCGCTCCCGTGCAGTTCCCGAACCTGAACGAGAGCCCCTCGCGCGAGCTCGAGGTCGGCCACATCAAGGGGGTGTGGCGCGACCTCGGGCGCGAGTCCGGCACGCGCACGGTGGGCCTGCGGCGCATCGAGGTCGCGGCGGAGCACTTCTCCACGCCGGCCCACGAGCACGGCGCCGACGAGGAGATTTTCTTCGTGCTCGCCGGCAGCGGGCTGCTGTGGCAGGAGGGTAAGACCTACGAGGTGCGCGGCGGGGACTGCATCGTGCACCGGCCCCTGCGCGGCGCCCACACCCTGCGCGCCGCGGGCGGCGGACTCGACGTGCTCGTCTTCGGCCAGCGCTGCGACCCCCGCCTCACCGCGCTGCCCCGCATCGGCGTGGCCTGGACCTTCCCACGGTGGGTCGAGCTCGCCGACGGCGAGGCCCCGTTTGCCCGCGAAGCCGCCGCCGGGCCGCCCGAGTGCCCCCCGCCGCTGGCGGAGCGCCCCCGCAACGTGGTGGCGCTCGCCGACGCCCCCACCGCCCTCGGCGGCGCCGCGCGGCTGCTCGGCGAGGCCGCGGGCGGGCGGGCCACCGGCCTCAAGCACGTCAGCCTGTCCCCCGGCGCGCGGGGCGCCCCCCCGCACTGCCACTCCGAGGAGGAGGAGGTCTTCGTCGTGCTCGACGGGGGCGGCACGCTCCAGCTGTGGCCCCGCGGCGGAGACCCCGCGGGCCTTGAGGAACACCCGCTGCGCGCCGGCGACGTCGTCTCGCGCCCCGCCGGGACCGGGGTCGCCCACGCCCTGCGCGCCGGCGAGCAGGGCCTCACCTACCTCGCCTACGGCACCCGCGAGCCGGGCGACGCGTGCTTCTACCCGGAGACCGGGCGCGTCTCCCTGCGCGGGCTCGGCATCGCCCTGCGCTCACCCGAGATCGAGCCGCTGGCCCAGTAACCGACCCGCAGCGCGCGCCGCGGTCATCATGACGCTCATGGAGCCGGCCGATCAGGGTCGCGCGGGCGGCGGACGAACCGCCCGCGCGGGGCGCAGAGTGTGGCGCGCGACCGTCCGCGCGCTCGACTGGGTACTGCCCGGCGAGAACCCCACGGGGGCGGTGTACGGGACGATCACCCTCGGCGCCCTGCTCGCGGCCGAGGACGGCCTGCACGACACCTACGCCGAGACGGTGGGCTCGGTGGTGGTGGCGCTGCTGCTCTACTGGCTGGCGCACTCCTACGCCGAACTGCTCGGCCAGCGCCTCGCCACCGGCGGGCGCCTCACCGCGCGCGCGTTGGGGGAGGCGCTCGGGCGCGACTGGGCGATCGTGCGGGGCACCACGGCGCCGCTGCTGGCGCTGGTGGTCACGTGGGCGGTGGGCGCCGGGCAGCAGACCGGGGTCACCGTGGCGCTGTGGACGTGCGCGGCGAGCCTGGTGGCGTTCGAGCTGCTCGCCGGGCTGCGCGCGCGGGCACGGCCCGGGGAGCTCGCGCTGGAGGTGTGCGTGGGAGCGGCGATGGGCCTGGGCGTGATCGCCCTGCGGGCGATCCTGCACTGAGCGCCGCTCCTCGCCTCCCGGAGGTCGAGGAAGTGGTAGACATCCGGTGGCTCACATTACGAACCCGCTCGGATCAGGTCCGAGGCGCCCCACGGCAGCCGCAAACGCCTTCGCCCGGCCACTGAGCTATCTTCAAATGCGGTGTCGCTGCTGGGGAAACATCTTCTTCTGCGAGCGGAGGCGGCGACGGCGGGGATTGCATCGGGTAAGCTGTAGACAAAAGATCGCTGACATGAAATGGTCCTGTTTACCAGATACCATGACAGTCTGGGAATCGAGAGGATGCGGGGAGGTCGAATGTCTGGGTCGGAGCGAGAGCGCCCGGGATCGGGCGGCAGCGGGCGTGGGAAGCCGAAGGGGAGGACGAAGACGGCGATCGTGCCGATCTACGCGCGCCTCCCGAAGGGGCCGCACAGCATCGGGGCGACGGGGGTGGCCCGCAATCAGCGCATCCGCATGCACGGAGGGATGATCGAGGCGGTCACGACCAAGGGCTACGAGCAGACGAGCGTGAGGCTCGTGATCGGGCTGGCGGGGGTCTCGCGGAGGGCGTTCTACGAGCAGTTCTCGGGCAAGGAGGACTGCTTCCTGGCGACCTTCGACCTGATCCTCAAGCGAGCGATCCAGCGGCTCACCCACGCCTACCGCGGGGCGGAGGGCGCCCCCGAGAAGCGCCTGCGCATGGCGCTGGAGGCGCTCGGGGCCGAACTCGAACAGAACCCCAAGGCGATGCACCTGGTGATGATCGACGCCCAGACCGCCGGCCCAGAGGGGTTGCGGCGGCTGCACAGGCTGACGGCGCTGTGCGAGGGCCCGCTGTCGAGCGTCCTCTCCGCTCGGTCGGGCGCGGTCCCCCTGCCGACGGACGCGCTCCCGCCGCCGGTGGTGAGGGCGATCGTCGGAGGGCTGCGGAGGGTGACGTCCATGCGCCTGCGCGACGGGGACACGGAGGCTCTCGGGCCGCTCACCAAAGAGACGCTGAAGTGGGCGCTGCTGTTCAAGTCGCCCGCGGCGTCCGCCCTGCGTCCACGGCCCTGCGCAAACCCCCCCTTCCCCGAGACGGCGACGCTCGAGCCCGGAGCGTGCGGCGGCGAGAGCAGCCGCGCAAGGCTGTTGCGCAGCGCGATCGAGCTGCGAGTGCGGGAGGAGAAGCTCGACGAACTGAGCTCGTTGCGGATCGCCGACAACGCAAGGCTGCCGATCGAGGCCTTCATGGAGCTGTTCCCCGGACCGCAGGCGTGCTACCTGGAAGCCCTGGACGTGCTGGGGGACGAAATGCTGCAGCTGGTCGCCGACCCCGGCCTGGTTTCGGCGGAGTGGGCGGACGCGGTGTGCCGCACGGTCGCACGCCTGCTCGCGTACCTTGCGTCCAGCCCGGCCCGGCTGAGGACGCTCGCGGTGAAGGCGCTCGAGGCGGGCCCGCCGGCGATCGCGAACGTGGCGGCGCTGGCCTACGAGGTCGCGACGCTGCTGACCGAGGGAGCGCCCCAGCGCCCGCGCTCAAGGGTCGCGGTGGAGGGGATCGCCGGGGCGCTGGGGCAGATCCTCACCTGCGAGGTGCTCGCGGGCCGGGGCCACCGGCTGCCGGTGCTCTCCGAGTACGTCTCCTACGTGGCCCTCGCCCCCTTCCTCGGCCCCGAGGCGTCCGTGGAGGCGATCGTGCGCTCCAGGGCAGCGGAGGCGCCCGCGAGCCCGGAGGCCCCGTGCCCCGGAGAGGCCCGGCCTGTGAGGTCCGCCAACGGGGCGCACGCGGCCAACGGAGCGCGCGCGTTCAGCGGGACGCCCGCAGCCAACGGGACACACGCGTCCAGCGGGACGCCCTCGGCCAACAACACGCACGCGGCGAACGGCACACCGTCGCCCAGCGGAGCTCACGCAGCGAACGGCACACCGTCGGCGAGCAGGGCCCACGCGGTCAACGGAGACCGGGCGGCCGGCGGTGCACCCGCGGTCAACGAGACCCACACGGGCAACGGAACGAACGGGTCTGCCCCGACCGAGGAGGACTACCGGCGCTTGGCGGAGCGCCGCTCGGCGAAGTGCGTGAACACGACACCCACGAGCACGGAGAGCACGATCACGACGATCAAAGGCGCCTGACCCTTACCGAAGATCCAGTTGACCTCGACCTTTTCGAGGTTGAACACGGCGAACAGGGTGGCGAGCACCGCCAGCGTGACGAGCCCGCCCGTGCGGGCGAGCTCACGGTTGTTGCGCTTGGGCTTGGAGGGCGCCGGAGTCTGGGTGGAGGCGGACATGGCCCGTCCCCATAGTAGGGCATCACCCCGCGAGGGCTCACCCCGCAACGGCCTCACCCCCGGCGCGGGCCTCGCCGCGCAACGGCATCCCCACCCGGCGTCACCGGCAAGGGCACCGCTCCGCGACGGCCTCGCCCCACGGCGTCACTACAGCGGCCTCACCACAGCGGCCTCACCCTACGGCGGCCTCACCCGCGAGGGCACCACCACGACGGCGCCACCCCGCGAGGGCCTCAGGGACCCTCACCCCGCGGCGAGCTCGGCCTTGACCCAGGCGTCGCCGCACGAGAGGTCCTCGACCCCGAGGGCGGCGGCGACGTTGAGGGACATGCCGTGGCGGAAGAAGTCGTCGATCCGGGCGTCCTCCGCGCCGGAGAGCTCCTGGGCGAGGCCGACGAGCGCGGCGTAGCAGTGGCGCACGCGGGCGCGCACCACCTCGTCGTCGCAGGCCGCGTAGGACTGGTGGTGGAGCATCAGGTAGTCACGGTCGGAGGTGAGCAGCTCCACGTACGCGCGCCCCATCGCCTCCAGGGTGTCCTCGCAGTCGGCGGGCCCGCGCCCCGCGCGGTACTCCGCGGCGGCGTGCTCGAACGTCAGGGCGATCCGTTCGAAGGAGCGCTCCAGCGCCGCGAGGAACAGCTCGCGCTTGTTGCCGAACAGCGTGAACACGTACGGCTGGGCCACCCCGACGCGGCGCGCGATGCGCTCCACCGGCGTGCCGTGCAGCCCGCCGTGGGCGAACTCGTGCACGGCGGCCGAGATCAGCTCCTCGCGGCGCTCCGCCGCGGGCACGCGCGCGCGGGGCAAAGGCGACGGGTCGGCGGGCGGGGAGGACGAGCCGAGGGACTCCCCCGCGGCGGCGGCCCCCCCGGCCGCGGCGCGGGGTGCGGGCCCAGAGGCGGGGGCGGTCAAGCGGCACCTTCGAGGACGGGCACACCCTCGGGGTGAGCGGGGTGGGTGGCCTCGGCGCCGGGGAGTGCCTCCCGAGCCCCCCGGGTCTCGAAGGGCAGTGCGGCCACCGCCAGCGCGCCGGCGCCGAGCACCGCCACGCCGACCCACAGCGCCGGGGTGAGGCCGGCGACGAACGCCTGCGGGGAGCCGTAGCCGCCCACGTGGGTGAACACGGAGGCGAGCACCGCCACGCCCAGCACCCCGCCGGTCTCGCGGATCGCGTTGGTGGCGCCCGAGGCCTGCCCGGCCTGGTCGACGCGCACGGAGGACAGCACGGCGTTCGCGGAGGGCGCGAACACGAGCGCCATCCCCGCGCCCGCCATCACAAACGGGACGAGCATCTCCGTGTAGGGGGTGTGGGTGGAGAGGATCGCTGCCAGCCACGCCAGCGCGCCGGCCTGCAGCGTGAGCCCGGCGAACATGAAGGGGCGGCTGCCGAAGCGCTGGGAGTAGACGCCCGCGAGCGGCGCGGTGACCATCGTCGCGCCGGTCCACACGAGCACCTTCAGGCCCGCCTCCAGGGGCGAGTTGCGCAGCACGTCCTGCAGGAACTGCGACAGAAAGAAGATCGACCCAAACATCCCGAAGTACATGGTAAGCGAAGCGAAGTTGGTGACCGCAAACGCGCGGCGCGAGAAGAACGCCATCGGCAACATCGGCTCGGGCGCGCGGCGCTCCCACACGACGAACGCCGCGAGCAGCAGGGCGCCGGCGCCGAGCGAGGCGAGGATCGTCGGCGCCGTCCACCCCAGCGACTGGGCGCGCACGAGGCCGAACACCACCCCGAAGGCGCCAGTCGAGGCGAGCGCGAGGCCGGGGAGGTCCAGCGCGCCGTAGGGGCCGCGGCTCTCCTGCAGGCGCAGCGCCGCGAGCGGGAGCACGACCAGGCCGATCGGTACGTTGATCCAGAAGATCCAGTGCCACGAGATGCCCTGCACGACGGCGCCGCCCACGAGCGGACCGAGCGCGACGGCGGCGCCGGAGATGCCGGACCACACCCCCAACGCCAGCCCGCGCCGCTCGGCGGGGAACGCGGCAGCGAGCAGCGTGAGCGTGAGCGGGGTGACCGCCGCGGCGCCCGCCCCCTGGACCGCGCGGGCGGCGACGAGCAACCCAGTGGTGGGCGCCAGCGCAGCAGCCGCGGAGGCAGCGGTGAACAGCGAGAGCCCCGCGAGGAACATGCGCCTACGCCCGAAGCGGTCGCCGAGCGCGGCCCCCGTGAGCAGCAGCACCGCGTACGCGAGCACGTAGGCGTTGACGGTCCACTCCAGCGACTGGATCGACGCGCCGAGGTCGCGCCGGATTGAGGGCAGCGCGATCGAGACGACGAGGTTGTCGAGCACCACCATGAACAGGGCGACCGACACGAGCCCCAAGGTCCAGTTGTTCCTGCGCGAGCCGCTCACGGCCGGCCTCCTTTCCTAGTGATCGCTAACCACCACCGAGATTAGCAGTGACTAATAATCTTGTCAAGGAGGAGGGGAGGGGTCGCGTGGTGGCGCACCCTTGCGCAGCAGCCGCGGCGCGACGCAACCCTACGGACCTTCCGGTGTTGGGCTGAGCAGGTGCACAGTGGACCGGCGGCGAAAGATGGAGCGATGAGCAGGGAGCGATGAGCAGGCGAAGGGCTTGGATTTCGATCGCGGCCGCGCTGACCCTCGGCGCCACGGGCGGCGTGCTGCTCGGAGGGTGCGGCGGCGCCACGAAGACCGTGAGCGTCTCCGAAGCCCCCGCGCCCACCACGAGCGCGACGACGACGGCGAGCACGCCCGCGCGCACGACCACCACTCCGACCACCACGACACCCGCGCCGGCCACCACCACCGGCGCCGGCCAGGAACCGGCTGGGCAGAGCCCAAGCACCACCCGCACCGCCCCTGCGCCCGCGTTCACCGAGACCGGCACGCAGCCCGGAGCGGCAGCTACGAGCGCCCAGGACGCGGCGGCGGCGGCCGTGGTGACCGCGCACGGGTACACCCCCACCGACGTCTCCGACTACCACCCCACCCAGACCCTCAGGGTGCTCGTCGGCGCCCGCACCGGCTCCGCCGACGGGTACTCCCAGCGCGCGTTCTTCTTCCTCGACGGCCGCTTTCTCGGCACCGACTCCTCCCAGGCCTCCGCCTCGATCCACGTCGTCAGCCAGTCCGACACCGAAATCGCCCTCGCCTACGCGCTCTACCGCGCGCACGACTCCCTCTGCTGCCCCTCCGGCGGCCAGGCCGTCGTGCACTTCCAGCTCAACGACGGCACGCTCGTCCCGCTCCAGCCGCTGCCGCCGGTCAGCTCTCCGAGCGGCCTCGCCCGGCAGTAGGGCGAACCGGTTCAATTCTCCCTATCTTGAGGGGTGCGCTGTCACACACCCCAAGCGAGAGGAGACCACCGTGAGTGCCAAGATCGAAGGTCACGCCGAGGAGCTGCTGAAGGGCAAGAACTTCTGCACCGTCTCCACCCTCCGCGATGACGGCTCCGTGCACGCCGCGCCCGTGTGGGTGGACGTGCAGGACGGCCGAGCCGTGCTCAACACCGCCGAGGGGCGCGCGTGGCCGCGCAACCTCGCCCGCGACCCCCGCGTGACCCTGACTGTGCAGAACATGGAGAACCCCTACGAGTACGTCACTGTCCGCGGGCGCGTCGCCGAGCGCACCCACGAGGGTGCCGACGCCCACATCGACTCGATGGCGATGAAGTACCTCGGCCAGGACACCTACCCCTACCGCCAGCCCGGCGAACAGCGCGTGATCATCCGTGTCGAGCCGGAGTACGTGCACACCTACGGGGCCTGACGGCCCCACGGAGCCCGCGGGCGGGCGAGCCGCGCGGGCGGGCCTCAGTCGGGCCGAAGGACAGGTCGGCGGCCCGGGCACCGGTCAGGCCGGAGGGCGGGTAGGAGGCCCGGCGGGCGGGCGGCCCGAGGAGCCGCCCGCTCCGAACAGCCGCCGCCACCACGGCGCGGGCCGCGGCTGGGTGCGCAGCCACTCCTCGCGCCACCGCAGCTGCCCCCGCTCGTGGGCGCGCGCCACGCACGCCGTGTGCGCGTGGCGGCGGCGACGAGTGTCGCCTTCGGGGGCGATCAACATGTGCTCGCTGAGCGCGGGCAGGTAGTGGCCGCAGATCGGGCAGCGGTACGTCGCGGGCTTGCGGTTCGCCGCGCGGCGCACCGTCCACCACGGGGCCGGTGGAAGGCGCGTGGGCACCGCCCCATTGTGGCCGCTCCGGGGCTCGGCTCGCTGGCCACCGCACTGGCGGTGGTCAGTCTGGGGGTGGGCGTGGCCCTCGCGAAAGCCCAACTGGAGCGCCGCTCCGAGCGCGCGCGGCGCGACCCGCGCCCCCGCGAGCAGCGCCAGCGGCGGCCGGCGCTACTCCCCGGCGAGCCCTACGTGGAGGGGGTGCGGCGGGTGATCCTCGGACAGCTCGACCTCGCCGTCGAGTTGCTGGAGGGCTACCCCGGGGAGGTGAACCGAGCGGGGAGCAGCGCCCCGAGCGTGCACCGAGGGGCGGGCGGTGATCCGGTCGCGTACCGAGCGCCAAGTGTCACCCCGGCGCCACCGGGGGACGGCGAGCAGACCGTGCACGAGACCCGCAAGGCCCTCAAGCGCCTGCGCGCGCTGCTGGCGCTGCTGCGCCCCGAGCTCGGCCACCGCCGCTACGCGCGCGAGAACGCCGCCCTGCGCGACTGCGCGCGGCGCCTCGCTGGCGCGCGCGACGCGGAGGTCATGGTCGGGACCCTCGACGCCCTCGTACGGCGCCACCCCGCGCGGCTGGCCCGCTCCGCCGCGGTGCGGGCGCTGCGCGCCCAACTGCAGGCCGAGCGCGAAGCCGCCGCCGCGCTCGCCGTTCGCGACCCCCGCTGCGCGGGGAGGTGCTCGGCGAGCTGCGCGCGGTCCGCGCGCGCGCCCAGCGGTGGGAGCTGCACGAACGGGGCTTCCGGTCGCTCGCCCCCGGCCTTGAGCGCACCTACCGCGAGGGGCGCGTAGGCCTGCGCACCGCCCGCCGAGGGGCGGGCGGGAACGGCGCAGCGGCGGGAGCAAGAAGAACCGGCGCACCGACGTCGAGGCGCTGCACGCGTGGCGCAAACGGGTCAAGGACCTCCGGTACGTCGCGGAGACGCTCGACCGCGGCGGCAGCGGGAGCGGGTCCTCGACGTACACACGCCGCGTCGCGCGCCGCGCCGACCGGCTCGGGGAAGTGCTCGGCGAGGAGCACGACCTTGCGCTGCTCGAGGTCAGGGTGCGCGAGCGCTCCCGCCTGTTCGCCGGGGAGCGCGGGACGCGCAAGCGCCTGCTGCAAGCTGATCGCCCGCCGGCGCAAGGCGCTACGCCGGCGCGCGCTGCGCGAGGGCGAGCGCCTCTACCGGCGCAAGCCGCGGCGCTTTGTGCGCCGCGTGCGACACACGCAGTAGCTGGACCCGGCCGGGAGTCGCGAGCGGCCCCGCGGGAGACCCGGTAGCCGCGCGCGACAAACCTCGGCAACTCGTTCAACTCCGGCATTTCAGCTTCAGAACCCTCCGGACGCCGCCGATGCAGAAACAGTGTCCCGTCAAGCCTCCCGCACACGGCCCACACCCATAACTTGCCTCCTCGCCCTCCTCCTGGGGGGAGTGGGCGTGCTGGCCCTGCACACCACCTTCGGCGTCGGCGGCCACCGCCCCGAAGGGCTGCTACGACCAGGGCGTCTACAACGTGCTGATGGGCGGCGCCGCCCTCGCGGTGCTCGCCCGCGGCCTGCTCGTGCGGGCGCAGCGCGCGGCGTGGCTGACGATCGGCGCGGGCGTGGCGTGCTGGTGCCTCGGCGACCTCTACTACACCCTCTTCCTGGAAGGCCCCGGCGCGGCCGGTGGCGGCGGGCTCTCGCCGGCCGACGTGCTGTACCTGTCGTTCTACCCCTGCTGCTACGTCGCGCTCGTGCTGCTGCTGGCGGCGCACCTGCACGAGACCCGCATCGCCATGTGGCTGGACGGGCTGATCGGCGGCCTCGCGGCTGCGACGGTGGGTGCGGCGCTCGTGCTGCCGCCGATCCTGCACAGCGCCCACGGGGACGCCGCCTCGCTGGGGGTGGCGCTCGCGTACCCCATCGGCGACCTGCTGCTGCTGGCGTTCGCGCTCGGCGCGCTCGCCATGACCGGGTGGCGCCCCGGGCGGGTGTGGCTGCTGATCGCCGCGGCCCTGCTGGTCACCGCGGTGGCCGACTCGGCCTACCTCTACCTGACCGCCACCGACACGCTACCGCGTGGACAACTGGACGCAGAGCCTGTGGCCGCTCTCCGCGGTGCTGCTGGCGCTCGCCGCGTGGACCCCCTGGCCGCGGCCCGCGCCGCCGGCGGGTGGAGGGGTGGCGGCTGGTGTCGGTGCCCTCGCTCTCGCTGCTCGCCGCGCTGGGGGTGCTGGTCTACGGCAACCTCCCCACCGTCCACCTCACGACGACCGCCCTGGTCCTGGCGGCGGCGACCGTGCTCGCGGTGTGCGTGCACCTGGCGGCGACCGTGCGCGAGAACGTCGCGATGCTCGCCGGCTCGCGGCGCCTGGCGCTGACCGACCCGCTCACCGGCCTCGGCAACCGCCGGCTGCTGATGGAGGACCTTCAGCGTCGCCTGCCGGCGCGCGAGCGCGGGCGAGACGTGGGACCTCGTGCTGTACGACCTCAACGGCTTCAAGCGCTACAACGACACCTTCGGCCACCCCGCCGGCGACGCGCTGCTGGCGCGCCTCTCCGACAAGCTGCGGGCGGTCGTCGCCCCGCACGGCACCGCCTACCGGATGGGGGGCGACGAGTTCTGCGCGCTGCTGCGCGACTCCGCCGAGCACCTCGACGTGCTCGTGCAGGCCTCCGTGGCCGCGCTCTCCGAGCAGGGGCCGGGCTTCTCGATCGGGGCGGCCCACGGGGTGGTGAGCATCCCGCCCGAGCTCGACGACCCCGCCGCGGTGATGCAGCTCGCCGACCAGCGCCTGTACCAGCGCAAGGACCAGACGCGCGAGGCGAGCGCCGTGCACCAGCTGCGCGACGTGCTGCTGCAGGCCTTCCAGGAGCGCCACCCCGACCTGCGGGAGCACCAGCGCGGGGTGGGCGCGCTCGTGCTCGAGGTCGGACGGCGGCTGGGCATGGCCGGCGAGGAGCTCGACGTGCTCGCCCGCGCCGCGGAGCTGCACGACGTCGGCAAGATCGCGATCCCCGACGCGATCCTCAACAAGCCCGGCCCGCTCGACGACGAGGAGTGGCTGTTCATGCGCCGCCACACGATCCTCGGCGAGCGCATCCTCAAAGCCGCCGCCGCGCTGCGCCCGGTGGCGGAGCTCGTGCGCTCAAGCCACGAGCGCTACGACGGCAGCGGCTACCCCGACGGCCTGCACGGCGAGGAGATCCCGCTGGGCGCGCGGATCATCTTCGTGTGCGACGCGTTCGACGCGATGATCTCCGAGCGCTCCTACTCCGGCGCCGTCGCCCCCGCCGAGGCGGTCGCCGAGCTGCGCGCGTGCGCGGGCACCCAGTTCGACCCCGAGGTCGTCGAGGCGTTCGTGGCCACGCTCCTGGAGCCGGGGCTTGAGCGGCTCAGGCCCCCAGCGCCCGTGCGGGAGCTCCCGCTACACACGCCGGGTGCGCGGAACGGGTGAGCGCGCCGGGGAGTCGACACCCCCGCCTCGCGGCGTGTCCTCCCGACGAGGCGGCGGTGGATGCGAACCCACCGCCGCGGGCAGGGCCTCGGCTCAGTCCACGCTGAGAATCGTCAGCAGCGACTGCCCGCGGGGCAGCGCCACCGCGGCCTGCTCGCCGGCGCGGCGTCCCACGAGGGCGCGGGCGACGGGGGACTCGACCGAGAGGCGGCCCTCCGCGGGGGCGGCGTCGTGGGAGCTGACGATCCTCCACGTGCGCTCCAACCCCTTCTCGTCGCGCACCGCCACGGTCGAGCCGAAGCCGACCGTGCCGTCGGCGCCGGGCCCCTCCTGCTCCTCGACGACCACCGCCGTCGGAGATCTTTTCGCGCAGGCGCGCGATCTTCGTCTCCAGGTGGGCCTGGTCGTTCTTCGCGTCGTGGTACTCGGTGTTCTCCTTCAGGTCCCCCCACTCGCGCGCCGTTTTGATGCGCTCGGCGATCTCCCGGCGGCCCTCGCCCTCGAGCGCCTCCAGTTCCTCGCGGAGGGCCTCCAGGCCGGCAGGGGTCATCAGGCTGGTGGCCTCCATGCTCGAAGCCTAGTGGAGCGCACCGCGCAGGCCATCGGCCGCCGTCAGAAGTAGGTGCTGGGCGGGGTCGAGAGCAGCGCGTAGATCTGCACGAGCGCGGCCTGCCCCAGCAGTTCGGCGGTGGGCGGCGAGCCGTAGGCGAAGAGGTTGTCGCTGAGCCGGTGGCGGAGCCAGGCGTAGTAGGCGTATTCGCGTGCCGGCCCGGCCCCGGGCGGGTCGTGGGTGAGGGAGTCCAGGTACATCAGGTTGCGGAAGTAGACCGCCACGAAGAACGGGTTTTCCGAGGAGAGCCGGCTGTAGGGGAAGTCGGCGAGCGCCGCCTTCGCGGTCTGGCGGGCCTCGTAGAGGTAGGCGCCTTCGTGGGTGGCCTGGTAGAGCAGCGCGCCGGCGCCCACCATCAAGCCCTGGTTGTAGGTCCACTCGGTGCGCTGGACGGCGCCGTCGAGTTCGACGTGGTCGGCGTAGAGGTCGGAAGGTTCAAGCAGGCACTGGCGCACCCACCCGTAGGCCTGCTCGGCGAACTGCAGGTAGCGGACTTCGTGGGTGATGCGGTACAGCTGTACCCCCAGCTCCGCCGCGGGGCCGTCGGTGACGGTGTTGCGCTGCGTGTTGGTCTGCGGGTTGGAGAACGGCACCCCCCCGGGGCAGGGCAGCGGCTGGCCTTCGGGGCCGACGGTCTGCCAGCCTGCCATCACGAACTCCATGATCTGCTCGGCCTGCGTCAGCGCGGCGGCCTAGTGGTCGAGCTCGTACAGGCGCGCCAGCTCGATCCCGACCCACTCGTTGTCGTCGTAGTAGCTGTCCCCGCCGGGGCCCACGGGGGGCGCGGTGACGTCGTCGAAGGAGCGCGCCGTGGTGGCCGTGGAGGCGCCCGTCGCGGTCGCTTCTCCCGGGGCGGGGGTGCTCGAGTACACCTGCAGGCCGGCCGTCAGCGCGCGCAGCCCGCCTTCGAGCTGGGGCTGCTGGCCGGGGATGTGCGCGACGCTGACGCTCGCCGCGAGCGCCTGCGAGAAGGGCCACAGGAACGAGTACTCCGGTTCGCCCTTGTACAGCCCCGCGCAGGGGACGTAGAAGTTCTGCTGCATCGCTTCGTAGGCGAGCACCGCGCGCTTGGCGTAGAGGCTCAGCACGGGCGGCTCGGTGGGCCTTCGGCGCGCTGCGCTGCGCTGCGCGGCAAGCGCAGCCGGCGCGCAGAGCAGCAGCGCGAGCAGGACCACGAGGCATCCCACGGTCGCAAGGGGTCGGTGAGCTGGCCGGGGTGGCGTCATCTGGTTCAGGTCTAGCAACAGGCTAGCGGGGCGTTCGTTGCGGGTGTCGAGCCTTGGGTCATATCTCAACAGGTCCGCACGCCTGGGATGCGCCCAACCCAGCCCTGCGGGCTGTGTGCCCCCGGCGCATGGCGGCGTCTGAGCTGGGCCCTTCGTCGATCCCGCGTGAGGGACCGGGTCCGGCTGTGTCCTTCGTTGTGATGTCGACCATCCGCACATGTTCGCAACAGCCAAACACAGGAGGGATCGTATGAGAGTGGCGAACGAGAACTTGCAGTACACAGCCGTACCACCGCCACCGCGACGACGTGCCGTACCGCCGCCGCCACCGCGACGACACCCTGCGGTCCCCTCGCCGCTGCGGGTGACGTTCGAAGGAGGCGATGGAATGCCGCTGCGGGCGACCGTCTCCGGCGAGATCGACTACGTGAACGCCTTCTCGATGGAGCTGCGAATCGCGATGGCGTGCAGGCGGCGGCGGGCGCGCGGCCTGATCGTGGACCTCGAGGGCGTGAGGTTCATGAGCTCGAGCGGCTTGGGCGCAATCCTGAACCTGCGGCGCGAGCCTGCGTGTCGGCGGGGCGGGCTGGCCGCTCGTGCGCCAGAGGCGAGGTGCTCGGCCTCTTCGAACGCACGGACATGGGCAGGTGCCTGATCGTGGTGGACACGGTGGAAAAGGCCAAGGTTCTGCTCCTGTACGGCGCCGCGGGCGAGGACCTGCGCCGCCACCCCCGCCGGGACACCAGCTTCAACGAGCCACCGCCGCTCCACCAGCTCGACCGCCCGACTCGGCAGCGGCACCGCTCGGCTGAGCACGGCTCGGCTACGCCGGCCCACTCCGGGGCGCGACCGCGAAGCGGGGAGCACGCGATGAGGACGGTCCGAGAGGCGACGTATCGAGCTGCTGCGGGAGCGGGGCATGACCACGCTGTTCGGCAACCCCGGCTCCACGGAGCTGCCGATGCTGAGCTCGCTTCCCGGAGGACTTCCGCTACGTGCTCGGCCTGCAGGAGGCGGTGGCGGTGGGGATGGCGGACGGGTACGCCCAGGCGACGGGGCGCCCGGCGCTGGTCAACCTGCACACGGCCCCGGGCCTCGGCAACGGGATGGGCGCGATCTTCAACGCGCAGGCCAACAAGTCGCCGCTGGTGGTGACCGCGGGCCAGCAGTACCGCTCGCTGATGACGCTGCAGGCCAACCTGACCAACCGCGACGCCACGCGGATGCCCCACCCGCTGGTGAAGTGGAGCTACGAGCCGCCCTGCGCGCAGGACGTCCCGCACGCGCTGGCCCGCGCGGCGCACACCGCGGCGCTGCCGCCGCGGGGCCCGGTGTTCGTGTCGATCCCGATGGACGACTGGTACGCGGAGGTGCGCTCCGAGGAGGAGGTGCACCACCAGACCACGCGCGCGGTGAGCGGCGGCGCCGGCCTGCCCGACGCGCGCCACGATCGCGGACCTCGCGCGGCGCCTGGCGCAGGCCGCCAACCCGGCGCTGGTGGCCGGCCCCGACATCGACGCCGCGGGCGGCTGGGACGCGGCGGTGGCGCTCGCCGAGCGCGCGCGCCTGCCGGTGTACGCGACCCCGGCGACGGGCGGCGGGCGGCTGGGCTTCCCCGAGGACCACCCGCTCTTCCAGGCGGTCCTCCCCCCGGCGGTGCAGCCGCTCGGGGAAATGCTGGCGGCGCACGACTTCGTGCTCGCGGTGGGCACGTCGGTGTTCCCCTACTACCCCAACATCCCCGGCCCCCTGCTGGCCCCGGGCACGAGCCTGGTGGCGATCACCAGCGACCCCGACGAGGCGGCGCGGGCGCCGATGGGCGACGCGGTCGTGGCGGACGTGGCGCTCACGCTGGCGGCGCTGGCGGAGGCGGTGGGGACGCCGACGCGAGACGGAACGGCTGGGGCGGAGGGACCGGGGGGCGGACTCCGCGCAAGCCCCCGCCGGTGCGCCCGGCGCCGGAGGCGGTCCCGCTCACGGACCCGATGAGCCCCTCGACGGCGGTGCGCACGCTCGCGGAGGTGTTCCCGCAGGACGGGATCGTGGTGCTGGAGTCGCCCTCGGCGACCCCGGCGCTGCGCAACCAGCTGCGGCTGGGGCGCCCGGGGAGCTACTACTTCTCCGCCGGCGGCGGCCTCGGCTTCGGGATGCCGGCGTCGATCGGGGTGCAGCTCGCCTGCCCGGAGCGGCCCGTGGTGTGCGTGGTCGGCGAGGGCTCGGCGCAGTACGCGGTGCAGAGCTTCTGGACCGCCGCCGCGTACAGGGTGCCGGTGACGTTCCTGGTGCTGCGCAACGAGGAGTACGCGATCCTCAAGTTCTTCTCGCTGATGGAGGAGGTCCCGGGCGCGCCCGGCCTGGACCTGCCCGCGCTGGACACCGCCGCCGTGGCCGCCGGGTACGGCGTGCACGCGCGCCGCGGCGGGCGACCCCGAGGAGCTGGGCGTGGAGCTGCGCCGCGCGCTGGCCTCCCCCGAGCCCGAGCTGGTCGAGGTGCAGGTCGCCCCGGGCATGGCGTTGGCGTGAGCCACCGGTCCGTCGTGTGCTCTTTGCGAGCCCTGATATAAAGCAAGAACGAGACTCGATCTCATTTGATATAGGTCCGAAAAAGAAGCTCTGACCCCACACCACCCACCCTCCCGCAAGGCCCACCACCACCACCGCGATGACCACCACCAACGGCAACGGCGCCCACGACCCGCCCGCACCCAACGTGATCGTCGTCGGGGCGGGCCTCGCGGGGCTGGTGTGCACCCTGGAGCTGCTGCGCAGCGGCCACACGGTGCTGCTGCTCGACCGCTGCCGCCCCCACGAGGTGGGGGGCCTCGCGCGGGAGGCGTTCGGGGGGATGTTCATGGTGGACTCCCCCGAGCAGCGCCGCTCGCGGATCCGCGACGACGAGCGCCTGGCGCTCGAAGACTGGCTGCGGATCGCCGAGCTCGGCCCCGACGAGCGGTGGCCGCGCGCGTGGGCCGAGCAGTACGTGACCCGCGCCCGCGACGACGTGGGCGGCTGGCTGCGGGACGCTCGGGGTGCGCTTCTTCCCCGTCGTCAACTGGGCGGAGCGGGGCAACTTCGGGGACGGCAACTCGGTGCCCCGCTTCCACCTCACGTGGGGCACGGGCCAAGGCGCTCGTGCAGGCGGTGTGGGGGGCGATCGAGGGCCACCCGCGCCGCGCGAACCTGGAGGTCCGCTTCGGGGCGCGCGTCACCGGGCTGCTCACCGACGGACAGGGCGGCGTGGTGGGCTGCAGCGTTGAAGATGAGGATTTGGAGAGGGGCCGTCGAGCGGGGGGCGGAGAACCACGGGCGTTCGGCACGTGGCCGCCGACGGAGACCCAGGAGGAGGGGTCGGGCGCGAGTGCCGGCCACGGTGTAGGGACGGACCGAGGCGCCAGCCACCGGGCGGAGACGGACGAAGGCGACGGCGCGCCGGGAGAGGACCGGGCCGGCGAGCAGCGCGGATACGAGGTGCGCGCCGGCAAGGCGGTGGTGGTCGCCGCCGGCGGGATCGGGGGCAACCACGACCTCGTGCGCCGCGTGTGGCCGACCGAGGAGCTGGGCAGCCCCCCGCAGCGACTGCTGGCGGGCTCCCACCCCTACGCCGACGGGGCCATGCACGAGGAGGTGCAGCGCGTGGGCGGAGCCGTGACGCACCTCTCGCGGATGTGGAACTACGCGGACGCCGTGCGCCACCCCGCGCCGCAGCGGGAGAACCACGGGATCAAGCTGATCCCGCCCCGCTCGGGGGTGATGCTCAACCCCGACGGCCGCCGCTACGGGCCCGTCCCGGTGATGCCCACCTACGACGCGTACGCCGCCCTGGAGCGGATGTGCGAGGACGAGCGCAAGTACTCGTGGCTGGTGTGCAACTGGCGGATCGCCCGCCGCGAGCTCGACGTGTCGGGCTCCCAGCACAACCCCCACCTGCGCGAGCGCCGCCGGGTGCGCTTCCTGCTGGGCGTGCTGCTCGGCAAACCCCGGGTGGTGACCCACTTCCTGGAGGGCTCCCCCGACTTCGTGTCCGCCCGCACGCTGCCCGAGCTCGCGCGCGCGATGAACGGGGTGACGGGCGAGCAGGCGATCGACCCGGACGTGCTCGCCGCGGAGCTCGGCCGCTACGACGAGTCGATCGCCCGCGGCAAGGGCCTCTTCAACGACGACCAGCTGCGGCGCATCGCCCAGCTGCGCAACTGGCGCGGCGGACCGCCTGCGCACGTGCGCCTTCCAGCAGATCCTCGACCCCAAGGCGGGGCCGCTGATCGCGATTCGCCTGCAGGTGATGGCGCGCAAGAGCCTCGGCGGCATCCAGACCGACCTCGCCTGCCGCGTGCTGCGCGGCGCAGACGGCGAGCCGATCCCCGGCCTCTACGCCGTCGGCGAGGCCGCCGGCTTCGGGGGCGGGGGGATGCACGGCAAGCGCTCCCTGGAGGGCACGTTCCTCGGCGGCTGCGTCTTCACCGGCCGCCTCGCCGCCGCCGCCGATCGCGGGAGCGGAGCTGCCCCTGCGGACCCCGCCGCGCGTGGGCGTCCCCTCGCGCTGAGGGACCCGGAGGGAGCGCACGCGATGCCGACTCCCACACACGGGGACCCCGCGAGCACGCCTGGACGGGCCGCCGAGCCCGGGGCCAGCACGGAGCGCGACCCGACGAGGCCCCCCCCGCCTTCGACTACGTGACGGTGGGGCACGTCACCGTCGACGTGCTCCCCGACAGACTCCCGCCGTCCGGGCGGTACCGCGTTCTACAGCGCACTCCAGGCCGCGCGGCTCGGGCTGCGCACGCTGATCCTGACTCAAGGCGACCCCCTCGAGGTCGAACGGCTGCTCGAGCCCTACCGCGACGAGCTCGACCTGACGGTCCTCGCCGCCGAGCGCACCACCACGCTTCGCACGTGCGGCGAGGGCGCGGAGCGCCGCCAGCGGCTGCTCGCGTGGGCCGGGCCGTTCGCGGGGCCCGTCGAGGTGGACACCGCGATCCTGCACCTCGCCCCCGTCGCCCGCGAGACCCCGCGTGCATGGCGCGGGCCGCGCCGACTTCGTGGGGCTCACCCCCAGGGTCTCCTGCGCGAGTGGGACGCCCGGGGGGACCTCGCGCTCGCCCCGGCGCCCCGGGAGCTGCTGCCCGAGCGCTGCCACGCGGTGGTGCTCTCCACCGGCGAGCGCGAGCACTGCGAGGACTTCCTCGCCGCGGCCCTGGAGGACGGCGCGCTCGTCGCGGTGACCGCCGGCGCGCAGCCCGTCACGCTGCTCCTGCCAGGTGGCGGACTGTCGAGCGTGCCCGTTCCTGCAATCGACGCACCCCGTGACGACCTCGGCGCCGGCGACGTGTTCGCTGCGGCCCTCTTCGTCGCGCTGCGCGAGGGCGCGCCCCCGCGGCTGCCGCGGCTTTCGCCAACGCTGCCGCGGCGGTGCGCCTCGCCGGGTCCGGGCCGGGCGCGATCGGCGACCGCCGTGCGGTCGAGGCGCGGCTGGGTGCGTGAGCGGAGGGCTCGTGCGAACCCGAGCCTGAGCGTCGGGGCGCCGCGCGCCGACTCCGCTCCCCCAGCCGGCGGCCGTACGCTACGCGGCGCTCACCCCGTCCGCGCCGCCAGCGCCCCCTCGACGAGCGCCGCGAGGTCGATCCCCGCGAGCGCGTCCTCCGCTCCGGCCGCGCGCGCGGCGAGCAGCAGGCGGCTCACCCGCTCCGTGCCGCCAGCGCCCCCTCGACGAGCCCCGCGAGGTCGATCCCCGCGAGCGCCTCTTCCGCTCCAGCCGCACGCGCGGCGAGCAGCAGCGAACCGCCCACGGGATTCATCTCCACGACCGCCACCTGCGCCTCGGGGGCCAGCGCGTGGATCGCGCGGGTGAGGGGGTCCACGAACACCGCGCCTGCCTTCCACGCGCTGCCGATCAGCCCCACCGGGAAGGTGCCCTGTAGGCCCGTCTGGCGGATCACTGCGGCGATCTGCTGCGTCAGCTCCGCCGCCCCCCGCTCGTACAGCTCGCGCGCCACGGGGTCGCCCTGCTCGGCGAGCGCCGCCGTCTCTCTCGCGAACGCCGCGATGCGGTCCTTCGTGAGCGGCACGCTGTAGACCTGCGTCGCCAGCGCCTCCACGGTGGACGCGCCGAAGAACTCGACCGCCGCGTCGCTCAACGGGGTCTCCGGACCCGAGCGCTCGCGGTCGCGCAGCGCCGCCTTGATCGACTGCACCCCCAGCCAGTACCCCGAGCCCTCGTCGCCCAGCAGGTGGCCCCAGCCGCCCGCCCGCCACGCGCGCCCGTCAGGACCGACGCCGAACACGTTGCTGCCCGTGCCCGAGATCGCCCCCACGCCCGGCCGCGCGCCGGTCGCCGTCGCCCACGCTCCCGACCACGTCGCCCACCACGATCCACTCCCGCGAGCGCTCGGCGCACACGTGCGCCTCCACCGCGTCGGTGTCCGTGCCCGCCACCGCCAGCACCGCCGCGTCGAGCTGCGTGTCCCCGACGCCCGCCGCCGCGAGCGCGGCGTCGGCGGCCTCGAACAGGCCTCGCCCCGCGGCCTGCACCCCGACGGCGTCCTGGTTGCTCGGGCCCCCGCGGCCCACGTGCAGCGCGCCGTGCTCGACGTCCAGCACGGCGGCGAGCGTCTTCGTCGCGCCTCCGTCGATACCCAGCAGGTAGCGCACCTGGCCGGCGGATGACCCGCCGCCGAAGCGAGCGAGCGCCGGTGGAAGCTTGACGAGCGGGTCGCGGTCCATGCGGGGATACTTACAGCCGTGCCAGCGGCAGGCGTCCACGCGATGTTCCCCGAGGTTTCGCGGCGCGCGGGGATGTACGAGTCCTTCTACCTGCGCGCCGTCGCACCGGACCGGCCGCTCGGGGTGTGGGTCCGCTACACCGTCCACAAGCGCCCCGGGCACGCTCCCCGGGGCTCGGTGTGGTGCACGGTGTTCGACGGAGCCAGCCGGCCGTTCCAGCACAAGCTCACCACCGCTGAGCTCTCCGTCCCGCCCGGCGGGTGGATCGCGGTGGGCGACTCGGCGCTCGGCCCGGGGCGCGCGGAGGGCACGTGCGGGGAGGCCCGCTGGGCGCTGCGCTTCGCCTCGCGCGAGCCCGAGCTGCGACACCTCCCGCGCGACTTCCTGTACCGCGCCCCGCTGCCCCGCACGAAGCTCACGAGCCCCGCGCCCGTGGCGCGCTTCGAGGGCGTACTCGAGTTGCCCGGCACGCCCTCCACAGCCACCCCACCCTCCTCCGCCCCACCGCCCTCCCTGCCCTCGCGCCTGTCGCGCTCGAGGGCTGGCGCGGGATGGTCGGCCACAACTGGGGCGCGGAGCACGCTGAGCGCTGGATCTGGCTGCACGGCCTCGGCTTCGCCGAGGACCCCGCCGCGTGGCTCGACGTGGCGCTCGGGCGGCTGCGCGTGGCGGGGCGGCTCACCCCGTGGGTGGCCAACGGCGCGCTCCACCTCGACGGGGCCCGCCACCGACTGGGCGGCCTCGGCGCGCGGGGACTGCTGGTCGCAGAGCGCCCCGAGCGCTGCGTCCTCTCGCTGCCCGGCGCCGGCGGGCTAGTGGTCGAGGCGCACGTACACGCTCCCCGCGAGGCGCTCGCCGGCTGGCGCTACGCCGACCCCGACGGGGCGGGGCACGACGTGAGCAACTGCTCGATCGCCGCGCTCACGCTCACCGTGCGCCAGCCCCGACGCCCCGCGCGCACGCTGCGCACCACGTACGGCGCAGCCTACGAGCTGGGCATGCGCGAGCGCGACCACGGCGTGTCGATCGCGCCCTTCCCGGACGGCTGAGCAGGCAGCGGCTCGGTCGAGGCGTGCGAGCCGGGCGAGGGAGGCCCGGCGCCGAGCCGTCCTCGATCAAGGTCGGAGACATTCCTGCCGACACACCCTCTCACCCACAACTCGTTCAGCGCCGATCGCCCGCACTCGGTAGTACCCCGCAAGATTTGCGGCTTTATCATAAATTTGGCTGCAAATTGCGGTTGAAAGGTCTATAATAAGTACCGGTACAACTTAGGGATGGGACGAGACACAGGCAGGGATAGCTTGAGTTCGAATGACGTTCTGCGTGCATACGCGGCGTCGAGTGGGCGCTAGTGCGTCAAACTCGCGGGACCATTCTGAACTCTCAACCACGTGCCCCAGGACGGGGTGCGGAAGGACAGCGAGGAACATGGATGATCATCGCAGGCAGTAACCGGGAGCAGGCCCACGCCGCGTCGGTCGCAAACGAGCCCGTCGCGCACCGTGCCGCGACCCAGGTCGCCGGGGCGCTGTTCGCGCGTGCCCGCGTCAAACGGTCGCTCGCAGAGCGTCGGACCGCAGACCGCGCCCTCGCGCGCGAGCGGCGACGAATTGCGGCGGACGTCCACGACCTGATCATGCAGGACCTCTCCCTCGCGCTCGCGAGCGCGCGCTCTCTCACCGACGACCCCGCGTGTGCGCAGCGGGCCAACGTGGTCGTCAACGCCGGTGAACGCGCGCTGGCGGGCGCCCGCCAACTGCTCGGCGAACTCGCCGAGCACGACACCCGCCCGATCGCCCTGGCCGTCGAGGCGTCCGTGCGGGCCGCCGCGCGTCACACTCCGCTCGCGTTCCACGCCACCCAGGTGCCCTCCACGGCGGAGCTCGACGGGCCGACCCGCCACGCGCTCGTGCACATCGCCCGTGAGGCCGTCACCAACGCGGTCAAGCACGCCTCCGCGAGCACCGTCGAAGTGGTCCTCGAGCACGCCGGCCAGTGGCGGCTGACGGTGCGCGACGACGGCCGCGGCTTCGACGAAGCCCCAGCCGGCGGAGGCTTCGGGCTGGCCTCCATGCGCCACTCCGCGCACGCCCTCGGCGGCGCCGTGCACGTCGGTCGTGGCAGCGGCGGGGGCACCACGGTGGAGGCCGTCCTGCCATGAGCCGCGCTCAAGAGCCCGGGGCCGTCACCGACGGTGGAGGCCGTGCCGTCGCGCGTCGAACGCCGCGCCCACCGTCGTGCTCGCCGACGACCACCCCCCGATCCGCCTGGGCGTGCGGATGGCACTGATGCGCGGCGGCTTTCGGGTGCTCGCCGAGGCCGGCGACGGCGACGGCGCGGTGGAGGCGGTGCTGCGCGAGCGGCCCGACCTCTGTCTGCTCGACGTCCGCATGCCCGGCGGCGGGATCGAGGCCGCCGCCCGCCTCGCCAAGCTCGCGCCCGCCACGGCGGTGGTGATGCTCACCGTCTCCGCCTCCGCCGAGGACCTGCTCGCCGCGCTGCGCGCCGGCGCGCGGGGGTACCTGCCCAAGGACATGTCCCCCGACAGCCTCCCCGCGGCGCTGCGCGGAGTGCTCAAGGGCGAGGCCGCGCTGCCGCGGACGTTCGTCGGACGGATGCTCCACGAGATGCGCGAGCTCCCCGCCCCCGGCCCCGCCCCGGTGCGCGCGGGCGGCGTCGAGCTCACCGCGCGGGAGTCCGAGATCCTGCGCATGTTGCGCTCCGGCCTCTCCACCTTGGAGATCGCCGAGCGCCTCTCGCTCTCCCCCGTCACCGTCCGGCGCCACCTCTCCGCCGGCGCCGCCAAGCTCGGCGCGGACGGGCGCGACGGGGCCTTGCGCGCGATCGCGTAGGGGGACGCAGATAGCGGCGGATAGCCGACCTTGCTATCCGTTGTCCTGCAATTTGCTATCCTCCGAGGGCATGAGCAGCGCCACCAGACGCAAGACATCCTTCGAGGTCGACGTCGCCAAGGTGCAGGCGGCGAAGAACATCCTCGGGACCAAGACGCTGACGGACACCGTCGACGCCGCTCTCTCGGAGGTGGTCAAGCTGAGCCAGCGCCGCGAACTGCTCGAGTTGCTGTCCACTCCCGGTGCGTTGGAGCTCGACGACCCAGACGTCATGGCCGGTGCCTGGCGGTAGTGCCCACCTTCCTGGTCGACAAGAGCGCCCTGGCCCGTCGACAGACCCGAGCCGAGGTCCGCGAGGTGCTGGACCCCCTGCTGCTGGAGGGAGAGGTCGCCACCTGCGGGATCGTCGACCTGGAGATGCTCTACAGCGCCAGCAGCCGGAACAGCTACCGCACCGCGGCGAAGTCGCTTCGCGGCATGCCGCGAGCGCCGCTCGACGAGAGCTGCGTACAGCGGGCGCTCGATGTGCAGGGGATGCTCGCCGAGCACTCCCAGCACCGCGCCGTGCCGCTGCCCGACCTGCTGGTCGCAGCCTGCGCGGAGGGCGCCGGCCTCACGGTCCTCCACTACGACGCGGACTTCGAGCGGATCGCGAAGCTCACCGGCCAACTCGTGCAGTGGATCGTGCCGCGGGGCAGCGTGTCGTAGGACCCAGGCTCTTATTGCCAAGATGTTGATCGCGCGTGGCAGGGTCCGGACGCGCCGCCGCTGGGCACGGAGGCTCAGCGCGCACTCGCGTGGTGGGCGTACCTACACGCGTGGACGATCCCCCCTGACTACTCGACGGGTCAGACCAACCCCGCGCGCACCGCGTACACCGCGGCCTGCACGCGGCTGCGCACCCCGAGCTTTTCGAAGATGTTGGTCACGTACTGCTTGACGGTGTGGGGGCTGATCGACAGCTCGAGGCCGATCGCGACGTTGTCTGCCCCCTGCGCGATCAGGCGCAGGACCTCCTCCTCGCGCGGGGTGAGCGCGGGGGCCTCCCCCTCCGCCTCCCGCCTCTCCGCCGCCTCCTGCACGACCGCAGCCTCGGCGACTGCCGTCTCGGCGCCGGCGCGCACGTAGGCCGTCAGCGCCTGCGCCACGTCGCCGGAGAGCACCATGTGCCCCTCCGCCGCCTGCCTGATGCCCTCGGCCAGTCGGTCCGCGTGCATGTCCTTGAGCAGGTACCCGCACGCCCCCGCCGCCAGCGCCGCCAGCACGTCTGTGTCCGCGGCGGAGACGGTCAGGACCACCGCTTGGGTCCCGGGGCTGGTGCGCTCGATCTGGCGCAGCGCCTCTAGGCCCGTCACCCCCGGCATGTTGAGGTCGAGCACCACCACGTCGGGGGCCAGCTTGCGTGTGAGCGCGACCGCCTCGGCGCCGTCGCCTGCCTCGCCGACGACCCTCATGCCGGCCTCTTGGAGCGTGCCGCGCAGGCCGTCGCGGAAGAGACGATGGTCGTCTGCGATCACCACGCTGAGCGCGCCGTCCTGGGAGTCCACATGGCGAAAATAGAGGATCGCCCGCGGCGCGGGGGCCTGCCTGGGGCGCCGCGCGAGCTCGCACGGCCGCGGCAGGGTCCCTCTCGCTCCCCCTGAGAACGTGTTTTGAGGCAGCGTCGTCCCATCGGGCCGACACCTCGTCGTCCCTTAGTCACCCTTCGGCGAAGTCCCAATTTACGGAAATTTCGCTCTTACGTGGGTCGAACGTTTAGCAGCTCCGCAAACGGGTTAAGTCAGCCCTCACGGCGCGTCGAGCCTCACCGGACCCGCGCCCCCCGTCAGCGCTCCACGTCCCTGCCAGGAGGATCCTTGATGCTCAAGTCCACGTCGCGCACGCTCGCTGCTGTCCTCGCCTTACTGCTGCTGCCACTCTTTGCCTTCGCCACCTCGTCGGCACTCGGCGCACACCCCTTGCGCCATGAGACAAAGCGTGCAGCCCACCACCGTCACCACCGTGCAGCCCACACCGCACGCCACCACCGGCAACCCCAGCGCAAATGGGAACGGCCGACAATTGAACCGCCCGTCAGCGAACCGCCCGTTGAAAAAGACCCGCCTGTAAGCGAACCCCCTCTGGAAAAAGAAGCACCGAAAACCGAACCGCCGGTCGAAAAAGAAGCGCCCAAGACCGAACCGCCCGTTGAAAAAGAAGCGCCGAAAACCGAACCGCCTCCGAGTGAACCGCCCCCGACGCAGACCAACTGCATCAACGTACCCAGCGCCTGTGGCTACCCCGACGCCACCAACACCGGTGTGCCCGCGGGCACCAAGCTGACCTCGCAGTCGGGCGAAGTCTCCGTGACCCACGCGGGAACCACGGTCAAGGATCTCGCCGTGACCGCGATCGCCGTCGACGCGAGCAACACGACCCTGGAAGACGACGAAGTCACCGCGAGCGCCGGCAGTGGCAACCGCGGCATCTACATCGCTCCCGGCGTCACCGGCACCGTGATCGACCACGTCACCTGCCACGGCGCAGGCAAAGGCACTCAGTACTGCATCTTCAACAAAGACTCCTCCACGAAGATCGAAGACTCCTACCTCTACAACTGCGGCGAGTGCCTCAACGGCCCCGGCACGATCACCAACTCCTTCTTCGACGTCACCGCCGTGATCTCCGGCGAACACTACGAGGACATCTACTACGGCGGCGGTGAAGGGCCGCTGATCGTCAACCACGACACGATGCTCAACCCGCAGGGGCAGACCGCGACGATCTTCGCCAGCACCGACTTCGGTAATCAGACCACGCTGACGCTCACCGACAACCTGCTCGCCGGTGGGGGCTACACCCTCTACGGCGGTACGAGCTGCACGACCGGCGGCTGCGGTGCTGTCAAGGGTCCCGTCACCGTTACCGGCAACCGCTTCAGCAACAAGTACTACCCCGAAGGCGGCTACTACGGCATCGGGGCGTACTTCGACGACGCCGCCACGACCTGGTCGGGCAACGTCTGGGACTCCACTCTGAAGGGGGTGCCCGAGCCCTGAGGCCGGCGGGCCCTGTGAGGGGCCCATGGCGGGCCTCCTACAGGTCCTGTTGCAGGCCTATATGGCGACCCTATATGACCCTTTTTCTAGGCCCTATATGCGCCTGAGATTAAATGACTCTTGGGCGGGACGACGGGCTCTCTCTCACCAGAGGGGAGCCCGTCGCTCGGCCCGCTCAGCAGAGCGCGACCTCGTCCCCGTCCCCCACCTGCAGGCGCAACGCCCGCGGGATCGAGAAGTCCCGGAAGACCCGGGCCTCGCGGCCCACCACGCTCCCCACCAGGCGCCCACCCACGTGGATGATGCTGGCTCCCGCGAAGACGATCGAGCGCTCGATCTCGACCCCCTCGACGTGGACCCGCTCACCGAGCGAGGTGTGCGGACCGATGTAGGAGTCCGCCACGTGCGCGCCGGCCCCCACGATCACCGGCCCGCAGATGACGCTCGACGTCACCGTCGCCGTCGCATCGATGAAGACGCGTCCCTCGAAGCGGTTGCCATCCCGCTGCACCGCCGACACCTGGTGCTCGAGCCCGTCGAGCAACGCGCGGTTCATGTCGAGCAGGTCGCTCGCCTCGCCGGCGAAGGCGTGCCACTCGCGCACGACGCGCACCTGCAGGCGGGCGCCCTCGCGCGCGATCAGCGACTCCGCGATCGCCCCCAACTCGAGCTCCGGTTGACACCCCTCCGCAGATCCCGGCTCGCTGGGCGCGTCCGGCTCGCCGAGCGCCTCCGGCCCGTCGAGCGCGCCCGGCCCGAGGACGCACACGCCCGCCATCCCGAGCCCCCCGCTGGCCGGATCGAGCTCCGCCACGCGCAACATGCGCTGCGTCGCCGGCCCCATCCGTTCGGTGTTGCGCGCGCCCTGCGCGACGAGCAGCACGATGTCGGCGCGCTCCTCGCCCTGCAGCTGCAGGAACGGGCCGAGCGGCTGGCCCAGCAGCCCGTCGGAGCGGTGCACCACCGTGGGCGCGCCCTCGGCGAACTGCGCGAGTGCGCGCAGGGCGCTCGCACTGCCGGCCTGCGCCTCATACGCCAGGTAGCGCACCCCGACGCCCGGCGGCCCAGCTCCCGCTACGCAGGTCCCGATCTCCTCCACGAGGTCGGCGGGGGTCAGCACCCCGATCTCGTCCACCCCCGCCGCCGCGAGCGCATCGAGCACGTGGCACACGATCGGGCGGTTGGCGATCCGCTGCAGCGACGCCGCGCGCGTGGCGTCCAGCCAGGGCCCCCGCGACCTGGTCGTAGACGGGATCACGATTACGCCCCTGCTGAACACGCCTACAAAACGCTTGGGGCGGCCCGCCGCTCGCACGCCGGTCGACCCGCGGGCCAAGGTTCGTCGCCGCAGAGCCGCTGAGCTCGGGCCGACGCTCGCACGCGTCTGGTCGGCTGTCCCGAAGAGCCGGTTCGCCGTGCTGTAGACTCCATGACAGTGCCAGTCCGCCACCCACCCGCTGCATGGCGGCACGGATGCGCGCTTTCGCTGACAGCCACCACGATTGTCCTTGCGCTGAGCGCCGCCACGGTGCCCGGGGCGCAGGGTTCGACCGCGGGCGTGCAGGGAGCGTCCGTGGCGAAGGCCCACGCAAAGACCCACCGCCGGTCCGACCGCCGGTCCGCCAAGCCCACGCGCTGCGTGCCCCTCACACACAGGCGGGGCGCCCACGCGAGCGGGCGCCCGGGGGCCAAGCGCCACAGGTCGATCAAGTGCAACCTCGCGCGCCCCCGTCCCAAAAAGGCACCCGCTCCGACCAGCACCCCGACCGTACCGGGACTGCTGAGCCCGATCGGCGTGCCCTCGATCGTCGGTGTGACCGCCGCACCCACAGGCCCCCTGCCGAGCAGGCCGACGGGGATCCCTTCCGAACCCCAGGAATCAAGGTTCCCTCCCTTCGAACACAAAGAACGCAAAGAAGAACCCGGGGAAAAACTCAAGGAAGAACCCGGGCCCAAAGAAAAACCGAAAGAAGGGCCCAAAGAAACAAAAGAACCGCCCACTGAAGAACCGCCGGCCGAAGAACCGCCCAAGGAAAAACCGCCGGTCGAATCGACCGGGCAACTAGTGGGCAGCGCCGCGCTTCAGCCTGACGGGGACACCACCGCCGGCGGAGAAGCCGAAGCTTTCCAGTACGAAGCCCTCGCGAACGGCACGGTGCAGAGCATCTGGCTGTACGTGAACTCGGGCGACACCGCCTCCTCGATCGTCGTCGGCCTCTACAGCAACGCCTCGGGGCACCCCGGCACGCTGCTCACCCACGCAACCATCGCCGCGCCCGTGGCTGGGGCTTGGAACTCGGTGGACGTCCCCCCAGTGAAGGTGGAACAGGGCGCGACCTACTGGCTGGCGGCGCTGGCGCCGAAAGGGACGCTATCCCTGCGCGATCTCCCCGGCGGCGGCGAACCGACGCAGAGCAGCGCCCTCAAGTCGCTCAACTCCCTGCCCTTCACGTGGACCAGCGGCGAATCGTACGCAAACTCGCCCGCCTCGTTCTACGCCTCCGGTGAAACCACAGGCCCGCCACCGCCGCCGCCGGGTCCCACTGCGAGCTTCACCTACAGTCCCACCGCGCCCGAGGTCGGGCAGTCGGTCAAGTTCAATGCGACCGCCTCCACCTGTCCCGCCGGCTCCTGCACCTACGAATGGTCCAACGACGGCGGCCCCGTCCGGCCGATCCCGCCGCTGTTCCCGCTCGGCAACGGGCAGACCATCTCGCTGACGTTCACCGCCGCCGGCACCGAGTACGTACGCCTGCTCGTTACCGACGTGCTGGGACAGACGGCCACCGTCGAGCACAACGTCACGGTCGCGCCCGTTGCCAAAGAAGAACCGAAAGAAAAACCGAAGGAAGAACCTAAAGAAGAACCCAAAGAAAAACCTAAAGAAGAACCGAAAGAAAAAGCGAAAGAAGAACCCAAAGAAGAACCACCCTCGAAAGAAGAACCGTCGACGCAGACCAACTGCATCGCCAAACCCTCCGCGTGCGGCTACCCGGACGCCACCAACACCGGGGTCCCCGCGGGCACCACGCTGACCCCGCGCTCGGGCGAAGTTTCCGTGACCTCGGCGGGGACCACGGTCAAGGATCTCGCCGTGACCGGCGAAATCCTGGTCGAGGCGAACAACACCACCCTGGAGGACGACGAAGTCATCGCCAGCGCCGGCAGTGGCAACCGCGGCATCTACATCGCTCCCGGCGTCACCGGCACCGTGATCGACCACGACACCTGCCACGGCGAAGGCAGCGGATCTCAGTACTGCGTCTTCAACAAAGACTCCTCGACGAAGATCGAAGACTCCTACCTCTACAACTGCGGCGAGTGCCTCAACGGCCCCGGCACGATCACGAACTCCTTCTTCGACGTCACCGCCGTGATCTCCGGCGAACACTACGAGGACATCTACTACGGCGGCGGTGAAGGCTCGCTGATCGTCAACCACGACACGATGCTCAACCCCCAGGGGCAGACCGCGACAGTGTTCGCCAGTAACGACTTCGGAGACCAGGACACGCTGACGATCACCAACAACCTGCTCGCCGGCGGGGGCTACACCCTCTACGGCGGCGCGAGCTGTACCACCGGCGAATGCGGCACCGTCAATGGCCCGGTGACGGTGACGGGGAACCGCTTCAGCAACAAGTACTACCCCGAAAGCGGCTACTACGGCGTCGGCGCCTACTTCAAGACCGCCGTGACCACCTGGTCGGGAAACTTCTGGGACGCCACGCTGAAGTCCGTCCCGGAGCCCTCGGAATAAGACCGCCGCGAGACCGCCGAGCGAGCTGACGTCGCGGTCCCAGGCAGCCGCCGTCGAGCGAGCTGACTAGCCGTTACGCCGGATGGGGGCGGGCCGGGGCGCGGCTCGGGCGGTCCCGCCGGTGCAGCGCGCCCACCATCCGCCCACGCAGCTCACGCCTGACGAACAGGCGAAACTCCGGGTCCTCCACCCGCGGGGTCCGACGGACGGCCGAACGCAGGTAGCCGTAAAGGAACGCCACGCCAGAGAGACCCCGCGGCGGGGTCCGCGCGACCTTGAGCGCCCGCAGGGTGACCCACGGGAGCGTGAAGTGGGCGATGTACGCACACTCCCCGTGCCGGGCGCGGCCCCGCAGCGTGCCGTCGGCACTCGCGAACGGGCGGTGGTGCAGAGCGATGAGATCCCCGAAGGCGCGCGTGCGGTAGCCCCGCATCCGGGCGTACGTCTCATCGATCGTGTCCCACCCGAGCCGTTCCTGCATCCCCCCGATGTCGGTGAAGCAGGCGAGCGAGTAGCACTTCAGGGTGCCCGGGACGTGGTGCTCGGTCGGCATCCGCATCGTCTTCCAGCCGTCCCCCTCGCCGCTCGGGTCGGGGTCGGCGTACAGCCCGCCCGCGAGGCCGAGCTGCGGGTCGCGCTCGAACTCCCCCAGGACGCGCTCGAAGTAGTGCGGCGGCAGCTCGGTGTCGCCGTCGAGCTTGGCGACGTGGGTGAAGGAGCGCCACTCGACGCTCTCCAGCCCCTGGTTGAAGGCCCGCACCTCAGCGGCCAGCGCGAGGCGGTCGGCGACGGGTCCCTTGCGGGTTCGCTTGGACCCGTCGACCACCCGCAGAAAGTCGATCTGCTCGGCCAGCCGCGCGAGGATCTCAGGAGTGCGGTCGGTGGAGCCGTCGTCGACGACCACCCACAGGTCCGGCGGACGTGTCTGGCGCACGAGCGCCTCGGCGATGCACTCGAGGTGGGCCTCCTCGTTGCGCACGGGGGAGATGAGGAGCAGTCGCTGGGTCACCGTGCCACCTCGGGTACGCAGTCGGCCGCCTCGACGGTCTCGCGGATCACTCGCTCGACGACGCGCCGGCATCCTCCCAGGAGGCGCCCTGCACGCTGGCGGCGGCAGGGTGCCTTGCGGCGTCGACGCTCTGCACAGGCCGGTCGACGAGGCAGGCGAGCGCGTTGGCGAGATCGAACGGCGTTGCCTGGGCGTAGGCGACTGCAGGGTTGTCGAGCACGATCCGATTGTGCTCGGCATCGTTGACGACAGGGATGCAGCCGGCGGCGAGCATCTCGTGGGGCACCAGCGAGACGTTGGTGGCGGACAGCACGAGACCGGCGACGCAGCGGTTGTAGAGGTCGCCCGAGCTCCTCGGGGGCAAGCGGCCGTGGTCGTGGGCCACAAACGGCAGGTCGCGCACGGACTCGCCGTAAAGGTGGAATCGGGACCTTGGGGTGGCGCTCGGCGAACAGGTCGAGGGCCGCCACCGCGAGCTCGAACGCGCGGCGGGGAGTCGAGGGGCGTGAGTACATGCATACCCCAGTGCGCCGCGCGGCGGGTTCGATGCGGTAGCGGTCGAGGTCGCAGCCGAAGTCGAAGTGATCGGCGGCCATCCCGTATCGGCTCCAACCTCTGCGCGAGCCACGGCCCGGCGGTCACGCCGTGGAACCCGAACCCGTAGGTGGCCTGCGCGAGCAGCGACTCGCTGCCGGCGGCGTAGAAGGAGGGCTCGAGGTCCTGGACCAGGTACAGCCGCGCTCCCCGCGCGGGCGCCGTGAGGACCGGGTAGGCGGTCTCCCAGGAGGTCGCGAAGATCGCGTGAGCGTCCTCGATGCCGCGGCGGCGTCGCGGAACTCCGCCTGCAGGTCCGGCCACCAGGCCCGCATTTTTTCACGATGGTGCTCGAGCGCCCAGCCGTGGCGGTCGTGGAGATAGACGGTGCACCGTGCCCCGCTCGCTCCAGCGAGGAGGCCAGGCGGAAGAGGGTCGTGAACCCCCCGCCCCCTCGCCCTGGGGCGCGCAGACCCACGCGATCTGAGCGGCTCGCCGGCGCGCAGGGGCAGCGGCGGCGGGAGCGCCGGAGCCGCTGACGGCGATCTCCGCGGCCCGACGAGGTCCTCGCGGGCCACCCCCAGCCGCCCCTCCCCCGCGGGGGAGACCCACCGCGAGGCGCGGTCGAGCAGGCGGGCGGCGACGCCGGCGCACCTTCACTGCGCAGCAGCCGCCGCGTCTGGCGGCGCGGTCGAGAACTGTTAGGCGGCTCATCCGGCCCTCACCGACCCCCGAGAGTCGGGTCGATTGGCCACGCGGCGCCTGCGGAGGACGAGCGGGCTCATATCCCCCTCAACCTCCACCGCATCCGGATCGCGTGGTAGCGCAGGCGGTGGGCAGCGCCAGTGGCCAGGAACGGAAGAAAGCCGCGCGAGCGTCCGGCGCCGATCCACTGGCGCAACCGCAGCCCGCGCCACTCGCGCAGGCGGCGAGCGTCGGGGTAGACGTCCAGGGCGAAGCCGGTCAGCTCCTGCACCACCCCGTCCGCTGCGCCCTGGTCGACGGCGCGACTGGCCCGCCACAGCGCCTGGCGGGCGAGCGTGCGCGGGCCGCGCTGCGCAGCCGCTCGGGCGGCCCGGGGTGGGAGGCGAAGAAGGAGTCGAACGCCCTGCGGCGTTCGCGCAGGTCCACCATCGTGCTCGCCGCGCTGCGCAACATGCTGTCGGAGTGCACGCGGTACACGGCCTGGGGCACGCCGCGCACATAGGCGACGTCGGCGACAGCGGCGATGCGCAGCCACATGTTGAGGTCGCTGGAGTGGTGGCACGCGGGGTCGTAGCCCCCCACGGCCCGCTGGACCGAGTTGCGCACCACCACCTCGGGGGAGGAGATGCAGTTGTAGGTCGAGCGGCAGCGGATGCGCACCCACTCGGCTCCGGGCCACACCTTGGTGGTGCGCCAGCGGCCGGAGGGCTCCGGGAGCGGCCTACCTTCGGCTGCCTGGAGCGTCTTTCCATAGACCATCCCCACGTTGAGATGCTCGGCCATCACCTCCGTGGCCCTGCGCAGCGAACCGGGTACGAGCAGGTCGTCGGCGGAGAGCAGGACCACGTACTCGCCGGGGGCCCACTCGAGCCCCTCGTTGGCGGTGGCTATCAGGCCCCGGTTCTCTGTGTGCGCGCGAAACTCGACGCGCTCGTCGCGTTCGGCCAGGCGCTCGGCCACCTCGGCGCTGTCGTCGGTGGAGCGGTCGTCGATGACGAGCACCCGCAGCTCGACGCCCTCCTGGGAGAGCACGCTCGCCAGGCAGCCCTCCAGTAGATGGCCGTAGTTGAAACAGGGCACGATTACGCTGACCGTGGGGAGGGTTCTGCCCGTCGTCGGGCGTGTGCTGGCCGGTGTGGAGACCCCGCTGCCCGGCGTCGGGAGGGTCGTGCCCGACCCACGGCGAGCAGCGGTACCGGGCTGGGCGAGCAGGGAAATGGTCACATACCCTTAAACGTCCGGGGCCGGAGTGATCTTCTGCAGTGCCGTAGGCTTGGCAGATGCCAATACAGGGACGCCTCGCGCACCTGCGCCGACTCGCCGAAGACGCTACGCGGTGGGTGCTCAAGCCGGTCGGTTACGAGCTCTCCAGGCGCACCTTCTACAGCCCCATCCCGATCGTCGAGGAGCTCCCCCCGAGCCTCTGGGACGGCCCCTCCGAGCTGCCGGGCGTCGACCTGCGCGTCGAGGACGCCCTCGCGCTCCTGAACGGTCCCCTACTGCCCCACCTTGCAGAGTTCCGCCCGCCGCCGCGCCCCACCGGGTCGGGTGGCTTCTGGCTGCACAACAGCTCCTACGAGTCCGTCGACGCCGAGACCCTCTACGCGATCGTGCGCCACCTCAAGCCCGCGCGCGTGCACGAGCTCGGCTCCGGCGCCTCCACTCACGTGATCCACCTTGCCGCCCTCGCCAACGCGGGAGAGGGCAGCCCGCTGGAGCACACCGTCTTCGATCCCTTCCCCTACCAGGCCAGCCCGATGGGCCCCGTGCTGGGCGTCGAGACCCACCCGATCCGCGCCGAGGACCTCGACCCCGCGCGGTTCGCCGCCCTGCAGGCCGACGACGTCCTGTTCGTCGACACCACCCACACCGTGCGCACCGGTGGCGACGTGACCCACATCTTCCTGGACATCCTCCCCCGCCTCGCCCCCGGGGTGACCGTCCACGTGCACGACGTATTCCTGCCCTACGAGTACCCCCGCGACTGGGTCGTAGACCAGCGTCGCGCCTGGGCCGAGCAGTACCTCCTGCAGGCGTTCCTCGCCTTCAACCGCGACTTCGAGGTCGTGCTGCCCAACTACGCCCTCGCCCGCGCCGCGCCGGACGTACTGCAGCGGCTCATCCCGTCGTTCGATCCCGCCACCGTTCGCCCCGGGGGGTTCTGGTTCAGGCGGCGGGCGTAGGCGCTCAGCGCAACCCCTGCACGCGGTCGCGGCCCTCGACTACCACCCGCCGGATCAGCGGCCACGGGCGGGGACGAGGCGCGGGGATCTCGGCGGGGTCCAGGGGACGATCCCGGATCAGCGTCAGCTCAACTCTGCTGGGCGCCTCGAGGGGCAGCGGCTCCGAGGCGCCCACCCCGTCGTGGAAGGTCATGGCGGCGACGCGCCCCCCGCAGGCCACCCGCCGCCAGCCCGCGCCCCCCAGCGGCTCGGGGGCGAGGACGCACAGCTCGCGCACCCCCGCGGGCACCTCGAGCGCGACCCTGCGTGCGTGCAGACGCACGAACAGGGTCTCCCCCACCCGCCGCGTGGCGAAGCTGTCGCGGGCGATCGAGCCGAGCGGGCCCCACCGCACCTCCCCGAGGGCGTTGACGTCCAACGCCGCCTGCGCCAGTCCGTCGAGGCCCTCCGCGAAGTCCCAGTGGTGGGCGTAGAGGATCAGCGGCTGGCCGAGCAGCGCGCGAAACGCGAGGTCCTCCCGGGGGTCCACCAGCGGGCTGCGCAGCAGCATCGGCATGCCGCCCGCCACCAGCTCCGCCGGGTACCACTCGCCCAGCGGCGTGGGCGCCGACTCCTCGTCGCGCCACGGGTAGGAGCGGTTGAGGCACACTCCCTCGATCCCCAGCCTGTACATCGCCCGTAACGCCTGCTCCGAGCAGCGGCTGTGAGGGGGCACCATCACCCGCTCCACGCTCACCCCCGCGCGGCGCTCCAGCGCCGCGGTCCGTCGCAGCGCCTGCGCCATCGCCGACTGCGCCTCGGCGTCGCCGCGCAGACGGCCCAGCTCGTGCGTCAGGTGGTCGTTGCCGTGCATCGCCAGCGACAGCACCGCCCCGTTGTCCCGCACCAGCGTGGCCGCCCGGCGATCGACCCACCAGCGATCGAGCGGCACCGTCGCGAGGCCCAGGTGGTAGCCGTGGCGGCGGGCGTGGGCGACCAGCTCGCGGTACTTGAGGTACCCGTACGACGGCCAGTGGAGGTTGGGGTCGTCCACCACGAACGACGCGCGTGGCGCCGGCACGGTCCAGCCCTCCGCGCCGGCGACCTGTCCGAGGAAGTGCACCACCGGCAGCAGCCCCATGAAGCGGCCCGCTTTCAGGTGCTCACGCAGGGTCTCCCCCGCGGCCGGCTCGGCGAGTGGGTACGTGCTGTACCACAGGCCTCCTGGGCGCTCGCCTTGCGTGGGGCTCCCGTCAGGCGCAGTGCTACCCCCGGACACAGGGCTCTCGCCGACCTGCCACCACACGGGCCTCTGGTCGACGCTCGCCAGCACCCGACCCACTTCGGGATGCGGCGCCGGCAGCTCGCCGCTGAGAGCGCTGTCGGCGATCGTCCGTCCGCGCAGCGGGCGCGCCAACTGCCCCTCTTCGGCCAGTGCGACCCGCGTGGCCGCGGCGTCGTTGCGCGCGCGAGCCCCGAGTACCAGCCGTGGGACTCCGGCGGGAGCCTCCGCGAGACGCTCGGGGTCGAGCACCAGCGCGGCCTCCGCCCCCCGCGGATCGCCCCCCGCCGGCCTCGGGTCGGTCCGCACCGGGCCGGCGCCGCCTGCCTGCACGAAGCGCACCGGGTACACCTGCTCGAGCAGCGCCAGCACCTGCTCCGCGGCGGGGGTTTCCCCCGTGCCGGGACCCGCGGACGCCCCGTACACCGCGACGCGCTTGCGCGGCCCGTCCGGCTCGGCGGCACTGCGAAAGCCGGTCAAGTGGGGTCTCGTTGATCTTGCATGGCCACTCGTGATCCTACGGCGGCGCGTGGGGGAGCCGTGGCGACGGGTGCGCAGCCTACGCCGGCGGGCGGGGAGCCGGCGGTGTCCCAGTGGGTGGTGGTGCTGCTCGAGAACCTCACCTACCCCCGCGACACGCGGGTGCGCAACGAGGCGGAGTCGTTGGTGGGCGCCGGCCACCGCGTCACGGTGCTCGCCCCCCGCGGCCCCGGCGAGCCCTCGCGGGAGCTAGTGCGGGGCGTGGAGGTGCGCCGCTACCGCACCGTGTGGGCCGGCCGCTCGCCCTGGTCCTACGCGCTTGAGTACGGGGTCGCGCACGTGCAGCTCACCGGGCGCTCGCTCGCGGCGCTCCTGCGCGGCGCCGACACGCTGCACCTCAACGGCCCCCCCGACACCCTCGCCGTCGCGGGGGTCCTTGCGCGGCTGGGGGGGCGCCGGGTGGTCTACGACATGCACGACTCCGGGCCGGAGCTGTTCCGCGCCAAGTTCGGCGAGGCCGGGGGGCTCGGCTCCCTGCTCACCAGGGCGATGCTCGCCGCGCAGCGCGCCGCGGTGCGGTGCGCCAACCAGGTGGTGGTCACCAACGAGACCCAACGCGACCTGGCGATCGCCCGCGGAGGGCGCTCGCCGCGGGACGTGACGGTCGTGCGCAACGGCCCCCGCGCGGCGGAGTTCCCCGAGCCCACGGACGGCGCGCCGGGGGCGCTGGCCGCCCCAAAGCTCATCTACGTGGGGACCCTCGACGTCCAGGACGGCGTGCTCGATCTCCCCGACCTGCTCGCAGCACCCGCGCTGCAGCGCGCCCACCTCACGGTCGTCGGCGACGGCCCGGCGCGCGAGGAGCTGCTTGAGCGCTGCCGCCGGGCGGGCGTGGAGAGCCGGGTCACGTTCACGGGCCATGTGTCCCACGAGCGCGTCGCGGCGCTGATCGGGGAGGCCGACGTCGGCATCGACCCCGCGCCCGGCACCGAGCTCAACCACGGCTCGACGATGATCAAGGTCGCCGAGTACCTGGGCGCCGGGCGCCCGGTGGTGGCCTACGACCTGCGCGAGACCCGCCGCACGGCCGGCGAGGCGGCGCTGTACGCGCCGTGCGGCGACCGGCAGGCGTTCGTCGAGCTCCTCACCGAGCTCGCCCGCGACGGGGAGCGTCGGCTGCGCCTCGGGCGCCTGGCGCGGGCGCGGGCGTTGGAGCTCACGTGGGAGCACTCCGAGGAAGCGCTGCGCGAGGTTTACGCGCGGCTTGCCGGTGGTGTATCAGTTTGGGGGTATATCACCGACTGGACCTGTGGGTAGCAACTAGATGGCGGGTCCAGTTAGCTATATAGGCGCCCAAATGCACTATATGGCTCTCGCGGGTCTGCGGGTCCCGACCAACTGAGGCCGACCAAACTGAGGCACTACCGGCTTGCCTGAGCCGGCGCGGAGGCGAACGGCGGTTCGCAGAGACCCAGCAGGACGGCCAACGGGCGGCGCTCGACGCGCAGTGCGTGACGCAACACCAGCGCCGCACGGATCGACACCGCCCGAGCTCGACCGTAGTGCTTACGTGCGAACAGAACCTTTGCGTAGCTCTGCTGCGCGGTGAGGTCGGGGCCGGGGGCGTGGCCGCTGTGGTGCGTGACGGTCATCGTCGGCAGATGCGAGACACCCCAACCGGCCCGGTGGAAGCGAAAGCACCAGTCGGTCTCCTCGGAGTAGAGAAAGAAGCGCTCATCGAGCGGCCCTACCTCAGCGAGCGCCTCAGCGCGGGCAATCAGAAAGGCCCCCACCAGCCAATCCGCCGAGGACTCAGAGCGGTAGAGCGCAGTACGTGATTGCTCCTCGCGCCAGCGCTTAAGCGGGGTCCACCGTGCCGCCGCAAGCGCCTCGCCGAGGGCCAGCCAGGCGGAGGGGAAACGCCTGATCGAATACTGCAGAGTCCCGTCGGGGGCGTTCTGCACGACGCTCGCCACGCCGACGGCGGGCCGCGCGTCGAGGGTCGCGACGAGCTCGTCAAAGGTGCCGGAGTCGATCTCGACGTCGGGGTTGAGCAGCAGCACGTAGCGTCCGTGCACGTGCTCCAGGCCGCGGTTGTTGGCGGCGGCGAAGCCGATGTTGGCCTCGCGCCGCACCCGCACCTCCGGCAGGGCCGCTTCGATCGCCTCGGGGGTGCCGTCGGCGGAGCCGCTGTCGACGACGATCCACTCGACCTCCAGCTCACGCACGGCGGCCACGGCCGAGCGCAGCGTGCTCAGCGCGAGCTCCGCGCGGTTGTGGGTCACCACGATGACGCTCAGGTCGGGGCTCATCACAAAAGCAACGTGTCCCGAGACGGTTTCTCTCGCCCGCGCAGACGCGGGGACGCAAGAGGGGTCCGGGGGAGGGCGTTCTTTGCCTGCGATGCCCAAGTCGACCGCACGGCACCGGATGCCAGCGGCCCTCGCGTTGACGGTGGCTGCACTCGGCACCTTCCTGCTCTTCACAGCGCTCGGCGTCGGCAGCAGCACGCGCACCGCACCGCCGGCGCCGTACACGCTGACCCCGTTTGCGACCTACTCCGCAGCCGCGCCGCACGTGGTGAGCAAGCTGCTGTTCAACTCCGTGCAGGGGCGCGTCAGCGGCGCCGCCGCGACGCCGCCGTCCGCGCTCCCGCCGGTGCCGGCCGTCGGCGTTCGAGCGGGCCGATCGCCCAGTACCGCGTCTATGCCATCCACCAGCTCGGCCTGATGGAGGAGCAGATCGCCGTCTCGAGCGCGCGCTCGCGGCCAACGATCGCGCGAGCGGCGCAGGCGGCGTGGCGCGCCGCGTACGCGCGACTACCTGCGGCTCGGAGCGGTCTACCTCGATGGGAGACCGCCTGACGGAAGTCGCGAGCCTCAACCGAGCGATCGACGGCAACGCGAGCGGCCTGGCAGGGGGCGCCGCGAGCCCCCAGTTCACGGGTCTGCACCGGATCGAATACGGGCTGTGGACGGCGCACGGCGCCGCGCGCGCTGCGTCGGCTGGGCGCGCCGGCTCGACGCCGACGTGCGGCAGGCTGCGCGCACGTGCTGCCCCAGGCGTCGCGATCACGCCGCTGGAATACGCCACCCGCGCGCACGAGATCCTCGAGGACGCGGCGCGCGACCTGCTCAGCGGCGCGGACGTGCCCTGGAGCGGCGAAGGGGTGCTCGCAACCGACGCGGGCCTGGACGCGACCGAAGAGGTCATCGCGACGCTGCGCCCGCTGCTCAAAGGGCGCGAGAACGTGCGTCCCGGCCGTCGATGCCGAACTCGCCGCGCTGCGCTCGGCGATGGCCTCGCTCGCCGCCGCGCACGGCGGGCGCCTGCCGAGCGAACGGGCAGCTGACCCAGCGGCAGTCCGAGCTGCTCGACGGCACGCTCGGCGGGGCGCTCGAGGCGCTCTCGCAGGTGCCCGGGGCGCTCGAGACCGAAGCCCCGCCGCAGATCCCCCAGATCCCGCGGCGCGACGGAGCGGATCGACCCGTGAGCCCGCTCGACCGTCGCGCCTTCCTCACCCGCTCGGCCGCGCGTGCTCGGAGCCGGCAGCGTCGGCGGAGTCGGCGGCGCTCGCCCGCGCACGGCGCCGAGGCGCAGCGAGCAGCCGCTACCGCGACGCGCGCCGTCGGCGGCAGAGGAGTGGAGCGTCTCCCAGGCGCAGCTCGCCGCGCGCGAGCCGTTCGACGGGCCCCACCAGGCAGGCATCCTCACGCCGGCCCCGGCGCAGGCGACGTTCGCCGCGCTCGACTCGCTCGCGCCCGACCGCGCGCACCCTCGAGGAGGCGCTGCGGGCGCTCAGCCAGCGCGCCCGCGAACTGACCGTCGGCGGGCCGATCCCGCTGCTCGAGGCCGACGACTCCGCCGGCGGACTCGGGGATCCTCGGGCCGGTCAACGATCCCGACGGGCTGACCGTCACGATCGCCTTCGGCGCCTCGCTGTTCGACGGACGCTACGGGCTCGCCGCCCAGCGCCCGCGCGAGCTCGTGACGATGCCGACGTTCCCGATCGACGACCTCGACCCGGCGCAGAGCCACGGCGACGTGCTGGTGCAGATCTGCGCTCACCAGCGCGACACCGTCGTGCACACGCTGCGCGAGCTGCTGCGCACCGTGCGCGGCTCGCTGCAGCTGCGCTGGAACATCGACGGCTTCTCCGGCGCCGCACGCGGCCCCTCGCCGCACAACAGCCCGCGCAACCTGTTCGCGTTCCGCGACGGCACCGCGAACCCCCCGACGAGCGACGCGGCGCTGATGAACGAGCTGGTGTGGGTCGGGCAGCGGCGAGCCCGCGTGGGCCGCGGGCGGCACCTACCAGGTCGTGCGGATCATCCGTCAGCACGTCGAGTTCTGGGACCGCGTCGGCCTGAACGAGCAGGAAGAACATGATCGGCCGCGTGCGCTCCAGCGGCGCGCCGCTGGGCGGGACCGACGAGTTCGAGGACCCCCGCTACGACCTCGATCCCGACGGCAAGCGGATCCCGCTCGACGGCGCACATCCGCCTCGCCAACCCGCGCACCCCCGCGACCGCCAACCAGCGCATCCTGCGCCGCGGCTTCAACTACACGCGCGGCTTCGACGCCGCCGGGCAGCTCGACCAGGGCCTGGTCTTCGTCGCCTTCAACCAGAGCCCCGACGCGCCAGTTCGCGACGATCCAGCAGCGGCTGCTCGCAGAGCCGATGATCGACTACATCACGCCGGTCGGCGGCGGCTACTTCTTCGCGCCGCCCGGCGCCGGCGGCGGAGGCGACTGGGTCGGCTCGGGCCTGTTCGCAGCTGCGTGAGGCCCTGAGTCCGAGTCGCAAAAAGCGCTGTAGCGAGTTCGTTGCTTGTAGTGAGGCACAGCCGCACCCGCCCCCTCAACCACCGGAAGGATCGAGCAAATGGAGTTTGCGCTTGTATTGCGAGAGCTGGCCAGGCACCGGATCGCACTGGCGGTCGGGCGTGCTCCTCGCCGTGGTCGCGGCCACCTTCAGCGTGTACCACCTCGACGGCCTGAAGCTCAAGCCGCGCCAGCTGCAGCACTCGAGCGCGAGCACGACGGTCTTCGTGGACACGCCGTCCTCGGTCCTCGGCAACCTCACGCCGTCATTCGACCCACTGCTGTCCCGCGCCACGGTCTACGCGAACTTCATGGCCAGCCAGTCGGTCCTCAACGCGATCGGCCAGCAGGCCGGTATCCCCGGGGACCAGCTCTACGCGGCCGGCCCGGTCGACCCGCTGGTGCCGCGCGTGGTGGAGGAACCGACGGCGGTGCAGCGCAACGTGGAGATCACCGGCGAAACGGCGCCGTACCGGCTGAACTTCAACAACGACCCCAACCTCCCGACGATCGGGATCTACGCGCAGGCCCCGACCACCGCGCAGGCGATCGCGCTCGCCAACGCCGCCGCGAACAGCCTCAGCCAGTACGTCAGAGGCCTGCAGGTGGCCGACAACGTACCCGCGCAGTCCCGCGTGGTGATCCGTCAGCTCGGGCTGGCGAGCGGGGGCGTCGCCGACAGCGGCGTGAGCAAGGCACTGGCGGTGATGGTGTTCGTCGGAGTCCTGCTCGTGTGGTGTCTGCTGATCCTGGTCGGGTCGCGCTTCCGCCAGAACTGGCGCACCAGCGCGGAGCTCGAAGCGGAGTCCGACGGCGACGGTGCAGCGGCCGAGCCCCAACTGACGCTCGGCGAGCTCGACCGGCCGCCGGGGATCGACGAGTTTGACCGTCCGGTGGACGAGTTCGACCGCCCCCAAAGCCCCCGCGAGACCGCCGAGCTCGGAGCGCGGAACGCGGAGCACGCAGCTCGCAGCAGGCCGCGCAACGGTGAGCGCACTCCGGAGCCGGTCGGCGCGGCGAGGGTACGCGCGCGCTTCCGCACAAACGGGCAGTGACCGACGTGCGGGTGGGTGCGAGCATCGCCGGCGCCAGGCCCGACGCGTTCCCCCACACGCGCCGGCCGCTGCCGTGGCTGCTGGCGGGGTTCCTGGCGATGCTGTTCTTCGTGCCGATCGACTCGACGGAAGTGAAGGTCAGCCTGCCGGTGGGCTCCCAGATCGACCGCTTCGCGATCGTCGGCCTGGTGCTCGCGTGGCTCGTGTTCGGTGGGGACCAGCGGGCGTTCCTGCGCACGCGACGCTCGAAGCTGTACGTCGGCGCGGCGTGCGCGTTCCTGGTGCTCGCGGTCGCGAGCCTGCTGACGGACGCCGGGCGGATCGTCAACATCAGCGACTTCACCCTCGCGGAGAAGCGCTTCGGCCTGCTGGGCTCGTTCCTGGTGCTGTCGTGGTTCACGCTGACGGCGCTGCGCTTCGAGGACGTGCGGGGCTTCGCGACGTACCTGATCGGACTGGGCACGGTGATGTCGGTGGGGATGCTCGTCGAGCGTCACACGGGCTACAACGTCTTCTACGAAGTGAGCGCCGCGGTACTCAAACCGATCGCGAGCGTGGCGGCAGCCCCGACGAACATCCACCCCGAATACGGCACCGACGGCCGTGTGGTGGTGGTGGGGCCGACGCTGCACGGCCTCGCAGCCACGACGATGCTGATGGTGACGATGCCGTTCGCGCTCGTGCGCGTATTCGACGCCAAGCGGGGGCAGCCCGGGGGGCGCCGCTCGTGGTGGCTGAACGCGCTCGCGCTGTGCCTGATGCTGGTCGCGGCGGCGGCGACCGACCGCAAGACCGCGCTGCTGGTCCCGGTGGCGGTGGTGCTGTACCTCGCCTGCTACCGCCCGCGCCAGGTGCTGCGCCTGGCGCCGATCGGGCTGGTGGCGATGGTGGGCCTCGTGCACTTCGCCTCGCCGGGGGCGCTCGGCACGATCTTCACCCCGAGCGCGGGGCTGAGCAGCAGCTCGACGACGCACCGGGTCGGAGACTTCACCGACGTCGCACCGGACGTGCTCGCGCGCCCGATCCTGGGGCGGGGCTTCGGCACGCTCAACATCGAAGCGCCGACGCAGTTCCGGATCAACGACGACGAGTACGTCGACGAGATCTGGCAGGTGGGGGTGGTGGGCCTGGCGGCCTACCTGTTCATGATCCTCGCCCCAATCCTCACGGCGCGCCGCGCGATCCGCACCCGCGACCCCACAGTCTCCTCGCTCGCGCTCGCCGCCTCGGCGGGCTGCGTCGCCTACCTCGTGGTCAACGCGCTGTTCGACGCGATGTCCTTCCCGCAGGCGCCCTACATGTTCTTCATGGTCGCCGCCCTGACGGTGATCGCCTCCGCCGGGCCCGCCGGGAACGTCGTGCCGAGCCGCGAGCGCGTGCGCCAGCTCGCCCGCGGTCGGCGCGTGCTGGCCGACGCGTCGGCGTAGAGACCACCGCGTGAGGCTCAGCCCGATGTGGCGGCGGAAGACGATCGTGCGTCCTGGATGGTCGCGACCAGAACCACATCCTCCTGTTCGTCATAGAAGTAAACGACCAGCAGCCACCGCCAAGGGCCGAGGATGAACCGGAACGGCTCCCAGCGTCCCTCCAGCTCGCGGCCGAGGCGTGGGAAGCGCTCGAGCACACGAAGCGAGCGCTTCACACGGGCCCTGGTGTCGCCGGGGAGGCTGTGGGTGGGGATCATGCGATCGAGATCCTCGATCGCGACTGCGCTCACTCTAACCTCGGCCACTACCTACAGCTCGCCCAGCGAGACCGCCTCGCCCGCGCGAGCGCGCTCAAGGCCGGCACGGGCGCGCTCATAGGCGCCGGGAACGCCGTCGAGGACCGCGGTGATGTTACGCGCATCCGGATCGGTCTCCTCGATCGCCATCGACAGCAGCGACCGAGCGAGCGTCCCCTCCTGCACATGCACGCGCTCGGCCAGCCGCGCCAAGCGGGCAGCGTGCTCGGGGTCGAGCGTGACATTCAGACGATGACCGGCGCGTTCCACATCAAAAGCCTACTACACGCTCCGGCACGTATCGTGCACGCCTCAAACGCAGGAACGCTCGGCCGTTCAAGCCTTGATGTGGCTCAGCGCCGCAGCCGCGAACGAGGCGGCGATGGGACACGGCGCAGCGACTGTAAGGAACTTCCCAGGCGTCAGCGGAACGACCATCGTCGGGGAGCCCGCGACGCCGCAGTACGCGGCGTGGCCGCTGACCGTGACCGACATCCGGTCCCGGAGGTGCGCCTGCGGCTTGAGCGTCGAGAAGTCGGTGGCGATCACGGCGACTGTGACGAGGCCCCGGGCGCCCTGCGGCGTGTAGATGCAGGTGGGACCCTGGGGCGCGTCGAGGGGCTGCCCGACCGGCTTGCCGAGGATCGCCTGCGCCTGTGCGCGGGTCACGAGCGAGCACGGGTCGAGCGCCTTGGCGCCCGTGGTGCTGACCTCGTCGTCGATCATCCCTGCCTGAGCGCGGGCCCTGGCCGGGCCGCGGCGGGTCGGGCGCACCTGGTCGGCGCCCAGGAACTTGGAGATCGGGGTCACGCCGCGACCGGCTTGCACCCGCGCGCCGACAACACCCTTGGGGACTGACGCGGAGGAGGAGGCAGAAGCAGAAGGGGAAGCAGTGGATGGAGACGAGGAGGAGGACGAGCCCCCGCACGCGCCGAGGAGCAGCGCCGCGGCCACCGGCAGCACCGCGCAGGAGCCCGCTCGAACCACGCGGCTCATCGCCCGACCACGCCGCTCTTCACCGGACCACATTCCTGACTCATCCATCGCGACACTCCTTTGTCGACACTTTGGACCACGTTCGGCGCCACCGTCTCGCCCCTGTCGGAGCGCACCGCGCACCGCCGACCCACGCACTTCATCGTCAGGTCGTCCATCGGAGCGCACCCCCTACGGCGCGAACAGCACGTCCACCCAGTAATTGGTGGCGTTGTAGCTGTTCGAGGGCAACGTGCTTTCCGCGCTGTACGTGTAGACCCCGTTGCCGCTCGTTTCGTTGGCGAGCGCCTGCAACGGCGGGCTGCTCACACCAGCTGAGGCGAAGGCGGCGGGAGAGTACGAGTAGCGACCGTTCGGCGCGAAGTAGCCGACCACGTAGGTGGTACCCGCGGTGACCGCTACGGGACTGGAGAACGTGACCTGCTGCCAACCGGATTCCGTCTCGCCCGTGAACGTGGCGGAGGCGAGCAGCGTGCCGGTGGAGCTCCACAGGCTGCCCACGTGCGTGCCGGTGTTGGCGGCGGACTTGTAGAAGCGGACCCCCGCCACGAAGCCGTTTTCCGCGGTGGTGAACTTGAGACCGAGCTCGATCGAGCCCCGGTCGCCGGAGTCGACGACTTCCGGGGTGGCGTAGTTGAAGATCGTGTCCTCAGGTGCCACCCCGTTTGAGGCCGAGGACTGCGGGCCGGTCCCGATCGCGTTGGTCGCGGAGACCTTGAAGGTGTAGCTCGTCCCGTTGGTGAGGCCCGTGACGATCGCGCTGCGCGCGGAGGTGCCCACTTTCACAGGCGTCCCCGCCGTCGTACCCACGTACGGCGTGACCGTGTAACCGGTGATCGGGCTGCCGTCGGCGTTGGGCGCGCTCCAGCTCACCTGCGCCTGAGCGCTCGCCGCGGTCGCCGAGACGCCCACGGGTGCTTCGGGCGCTGAGGGCGCGGCGAGCGCGAACAGCACGTCCACCCAGTAGTTGGTCGAGTTGAAGCTGCTCGACGGGAAGGTGCTCGACGAGCCGTACGCGTACACCCCGTCCACGCTCGTTTCGTTCGCGAGCGCCCGCAGCGGCGGGTTGCTGATCCCGGTGAACGCGAACGCCGCCGCGGTCGCCGAGTAGTGACCGTTCGGGGCGAAGTAGCCCGCCACGTAGGTGGTGCCCGCTTTGACCGCGACGGGAGTGGCGAACGTGACCTGCTGCCAACCGGATTCGCCTTCGCTGGAAAACGTGGCCGAAGCGAGCAGGGTCCCGGTGGAGCTCCACAGGCTGCCGACGTGGGTGCCGGTGTTCGCGACCGCCTTGTAGAAGCGGACACCCGTCACGAAGCCGTTTTCTTCGGGGGTGAACTTGACCCCCAACTCGACCGAGCTGCTGTCGCCGGCGTCAGCGATCGCGGGCGTCGCGAATTCGAAGATCGTGTCCTCGGGGGTCGCCGTGTTCGAGGCCTGCGAGAGTTCGCCGGTCCCGACCGAGTTCGTGGCGCTGACCTTGAACGTGTAGCCCGTGCCGTTAGCGAGACCCGTCAGGCTGAGCGAGGTGCTCGAGGCGCCCACTTTGACGGGCGTCTGCGCGGTGGAGCCGATGTAGGGGGTGACGGTGTACCCCGTGATCGGGCCCCCGCCTTCGTTGCTCGGCGCCTTCCAGCTGACCTGCGCCTGGCTGGCCGCGACGGCAGCGAACACGCCCGTGGGCGGCGCGGGCGGCCCCGTCGGCGGCACCGGTTCAAACAGTACGTCGACGTAGTAGTTGGTCGCGTTGTAGCTGCTCGAGGGGAACGTACTGCTCGAGCCGTACGCGTACACGCCGTTGGCGCTGGTGGAGTTGGCGAGCGCTTCCAGCGGCGGGTGGCTGACCGCCGAGCCGAAGCCCGCGCCGGTCGCCGAGTAGTGCCCGTTCGGGGCGAAGTAGCCGGCCACGTAGGTGGTGCCCGGTTTGAGCGCCACCGCGTTCGGAGAAGGTCACCTGCTGCCAGCCGGATGCCGTTTCGTCGGTGAACGTCGCGGAAGCAAGCAGCGTGCCGGTGGAGCTCCACAGGCTGCCGACGTGCGTGCCGGTGTTCGTCGAGGCCTTGTAGAAGCGGATCCCCGTCACCCACCCTTCCGTGGAGGCGGTGAACTTGACCCCGAGCTCCACCGAGCTCGGGTCGCCCGCATCGGCGGAGCGTCGGCGTCGCGAAGTCGAAGATCGTGTCCTCGGGCGTCAGCGGCGTTCGACGCCTGCGACGGTTCGCTCGTGCCGATCGCGTTGGTCGCGGTGACCTTGAACGTGTAGCTCGTGCCGTTGGTGAGACCCGCTCACCGTCGCGGAGGTCGCCGAGGCGCTCGCGTGCACCGCGGTCTGCGCGGTCGAGCCGACGTACGGGGTCACCGTGTAGCCGGTGAGCGGGCTGCCGCCTTCGTTGCTCGGCGCTTTCCAGCTCACGAGCACCTGGTTGGTCGCGGAGCTCGCCGAGACCCCACGTGGCGGCGAGGGTGGCGCGGTCGCCGGCGGGTGACCGGGTTGGAGTGCGCCGAGACCGGGCCGGCGCCGTTCGGGTTGGAGGCCTGCACCGTGAACGTGTAGGTGGTGCCCGGGGTCAGGCCCGAGACTGTCACCGTGGTTTCTGGCGGGGAGCCGCTCACGGTGGTCGGCGTCTGCGCTGTGGAGCCGATGTAGGGGGTGACGGTGTAGGTGCGTCGCCACGCCCGTGGAGGGCGCCGTCCACGAGACGGTCGCCGCGCCGGCCTGCGGCGTGGCGCTCACTTCGGTCACCTGCCCCGGGACCGGGGCCGGCGTGAACACCGGGTCCACCCAGTAGTTGGTCGCGTTGAAGCTGCTCGTGGGGAACGTCGGCGTGCTGGTGTACGCGTACAGGCCGTTGGTCGTCGTGTCACTCGCGGGCACCGCGTGCAGCGGCGGGCTGTTGAGCGCGTTGCCGCCGGTCGCGGGCGGCGTGTAGAAGTAGTACGGTTCGCTGCGCGTAGTGGCCGTTGGGCGCGAAGTAGCTCGACCACGTAGGTGGTGTTGCGGTGAGATCTGCACCGGCGTGGAGAAGTTGACCTGCTGCCAGCCGGAGGCGGTTTCGCCGGTGAAGGTCGCGGACGCCAGCAGCGTTCCGCTTGCGCTCCACAGGCTGCCGACGTGCGTGCCGGTGTTGGCGGCCGACTTGTAGAAGCGGACGCCGGTGACCGTGCCGAACAGCTTCGGAGGTGAACTTCACGCCGAGCTCGACCGAGGCCGGGTCACCGGAGTCGGGCGTCGCCGGCGTCACGGCCGGTGCCCCAGATCGAGCAGGGGCAGGTGACGTTGACGGTCACGCCCGCGGAGGGGGTCTCGAGGTTGGCGCTGTCGTCGACGGCGCGCGATTTGATGTGGTCGTGGGGTTGCCGTGGGCGGCCCAGGTGTAGGTCCAGTTGACGGTCTGTTCGGCCGGCGTGCGTGAGCGTCGCGGGGTGCCACGTCGTGCCGCCGTCGGTCGAGACTTCGACGCCGGCGACCACGCCGCCGCCGGCGTCGGTGGCGGTGCCGGTGATCGTGACCGCGCTGCCGTCCTGGACGGTCGCGCCCGGCGTCGGCGAGGTGATCGTCGAGGTCGGCGGGGTGGTGTCGGTCGATTGCGTGCCGGCCACGAGGCCCGCTTGAGCAGCGACCCGGGCTGGACGCCCATTTCGGCGAAGCAGGTTGACCGTCGACTGCTCCATGTTGGGGTCGGGCGGCGTTGCTGCTCGGGCTCGGTCGTCTCCGCTTCCCAGGCGTTGACGTTGGCCAGGCCCCACGACCACTGCACGGTGCCGGCGCCGAACACCAGCGCCCCGCTGGGGGCCCGGTACAGCGTCAGGTGGTGCGTGGCCGTCTGGCGCTTCGTTGAGGTGCTGCCGTAGTCGGTGAACGTCTGCAGCCCGCTGACGGTCGTCGAGGAGAGGTCGAACTCGCCCGCCGGCCGGAAGCCGTTGTCGACGTCTTCGTCCCACTCGTAGCCGAGCGTGCCGGTCCCGGGCGCGAGCGTCAGCGTCTGCCCGGAGTGCAGCGTGGCGACGGCCGTGTTCCTCCACATCCGCAGCTTGCTGTACTGCGAGGGCACGGTGATGTCGGAGGTGCCCGCGTTGACCACGAAGTGCTGGCCGGTGAGGGCGTTCTCCGGCTTGCCGCCGTCGGCCGGCGGGCTGAAGCGCGGGTCGCGCCAGGCGCCCGTCCAGGTCGGGCGGGTCTTCGGGGTCGACCGGCGCGTTGAAGTGGGTCTCCTTGTAGGTCGTCAGCGTCCGGTAGGGCGTGCTCGGAGCCTTCGGTGCTCGGCCCCCAGCGCGTCTTCCAGAAGATCTCGTTGCCGCTGAAGAACGCGAGGTTGACGCCGGCTTCGCGCGCCGCTTCGACGTTGCTGCGCTGGCCTGGCCGACCAGTACTCGTCGTGGCCGCTGGAGATGAAGAGCTTGTGGTTCTTCAGCAGCGCGCCGTTGCTGGTCGACTTCGGCCTCGCTCGTGTAGCTGACGTCGTAGCCGTTCTCTTCGAGCCAGTGCATCATCTGGTATTCGGCGTACCACAGGTAGGAGGCGCCGCCGTCGGTCGTCGAAGGCGCCCTCGAACGGACGGTTGTAGGAGACCGAGTAGGCGCCCTTGTACGCTTCCGGTTCCCCGGGCGGGCAGGCGACGGTGCACGTGTAGAGGCTGTTGCCGCCGTAGTCGTTGTAGGCCTCCCAGGTCGCGTCGGAGGTCTGCAGCAGGATTTCGGAGTGGCTCGCGTCGTTGCGCACGACGAAGGGGATCTGGCTTCTTGCCTGCCGGTGTCGTCGCGCACGAGCTCGGCGATGTAGACGCCCGAGACGGCGTTGCTCGGCACCGTCCAGGAGGCCGAGACGCCCCAGTTGCCGCAGTCGATCAGCCCGGTCGCGGAGCTGGTCAGGCATGCCGGCTGTGTCTGCGGCAGCGTCGCCGTCGGCTTGACGTTCGGAGGCGACCACGCGCGCCCCGTCGCCGCCGTAGTAGCCGAGCCGCAGGATTTCGATGTGGTAGGAGGAGGCCGGCGTATCGATCTTGAAGGACTCGGTCTGCCCGACGTTGACGCTCATCGAGGTGGCGTAGCCCTTGGATCGTCGGGGTCGCCGACGCCGTTGACCTGCCAGTCGCTCGGCGGGTCTCCGGGCAGCGCGTTCTCGCACACGATCGGGTTGGCGGCCGAGGCGCAGTTGTCTTCTTCGGCCGCCGCCGGCGCGCGGACGCCAGCGCCAGGACGAAGGGGAGCGCGATCGCGCCCAGCAGCCACAGCAGCGCCGCACGTACGTCCAAGCCTTGCCGTGTGAGCCCACGAAGCCTCTCCGCGCAGCCCGCGAGTGCGGTCCGCGCCGAGATCGTTGGTAAGCCAGCCCTGCATGTGCTCGCGAGACCCTGCCACCGAGCACGGCGGGCAGGGCCCACCTCCGAGAGCCAGTGAGCCAAAGTCTTGCAGCTCACGAGGCCCCCTTGCCGCTGAGCACCGCGGGCACGGTCCGCACCAGGATCGAGAGGTTGAGCCACAGCGAGCGGCGCTCCGAGTACTCGACGTCGAGCGCGACCATCTGCTCGAGCGTGAGATCCGAGCGCCCACTCACCTGCCATAGGCCGGTCAGCCCAGGCTTTACGGCGAAGCGCGCGAACCAGTGCGCGGGGTAGTGCTCGACCTCGTAGGGGATCGGCGGGCGCGGACCGACAAGCGACATCTCACCGCGCAGCACGTTCCACAGCTGCGGCAGCTCGTCGAGGCTCGACCGCCGCAGCAGCCGCCCGAGGCGCGTGACGCGCTCGTCGCCCACGAGCTTGAAGCGGGGGCCGCCGTCGGGGCGCTCGGGCTGCTCGCCCGCGATCAGCCCGAGCACGAAGTCGCGGTGGGTGTCGTGGCCGACCCCGTCGTGCATCGTGCGGAATTTGTTGACGGTGAACGGCTCCAGGTCGCGTCCGACGCGGCACTGGCGGAACAGCACGGGGCCCCGGGAGTCGAGCCGCACGGCGAGCGCGATCAGCGCGAGCAGCGGCGAGAGCACCGCGAGCAGCGCAGCGGAGAGCGCGAGGTCGAGCGCGCGCAGCGGCGCGTCGAGGTACCACTTCCGCGCGGCGGCGACGTTGATCGGGGGGTACGGCGCCTGGCCTGCCACCGGGGCGGCGAGCGCGTGGGGGTACTCCGCCAAGCCCCGTCTCTGGGCAGTGGTCGCCTCCATACCAGATGAACGCACCGGCCTTTGCCGGTCTTTTGTGACTGTGAAAGCGCGCGGAACCGGCCCTTGTCGGTCTTTTGTGAGCGTGATAGTACGCGGCACCGGTCCCTGCCGGTCTTGTCTGACTGAGACGGTGCCCGGAAACAGGCGGCACGCCTCCTCCCACGCGCTCTCGGGCATCACGCCGCCAGGCTGACCGCGTGGGCGGCGAGGCGCTGCAGCACGTAGTCCTGCTGCTCCTCGCTCAGGTCAGGGAAGAGCGGCAGCATCAGCACCTCGCGCGCGGCGGCCTCGGTGTGCACCAGATCGGCGTGGCTGGGAGCGTAGGAGCGCTCCTCGTGGATCGCCATCACCCCGCGGCGGGTCGGGATGCCGTCGCGCAGCAGGCGGCGCATCAGCTCGGTGCGGTCGCAGCTCGCGCGCGGGCCGACACGCACGCAGTAGGACTGCCAGGTGCGCTGCGCGTACGGCGGTTCGTAAGGTGCGTACAGGTGCGGGATCTGAGCGAGCGCGGCGGTGTAGCGCTCGGCCAGGTGCCGGCGGCGCTCGAGGATGCCGTCGAGGTCCTCGAGCTGGCACAGCCCCAGCGCGGCCTGCAGGTCGGTCATGCGCGCGTTGAAGCCCCGTTCGGGGTAGCTCTCGATGACCACGTCGCGGGCGGCGTGGCGGGCCAGGTCGGAGGTGTCCATCCCATGCGCGCGCAGCCGCCGCAGCCGCTGCGCCACCGCCGGGTCCTGCACCGCGATCATGCCCCCCTCGCCGGTCGTGATGACCTTGCGCGGGTGCAGCGAGAAGCAGGCGAGCGGCCCGAGCGAGCCGATCGGCCGGTCCTTGTAGCGAGCGCCGATCGCGCAGGCGGCGTCCTCGACGAGCGCGAGGCCGTGGCGCTCTGCCAGCTCGAAGAAGGCGTCCATGTCAGCGGGCAGGCCGACCTGGTGGACAGGCATGACGGCCTTCGTCCGCGGCGTGATCGCGCGCTCAACGGCAGCCGCGTCGAGGTTGTAGGTGAGCGGGTCGACGTCCGCGAACACCGGCCGCGCGCCGCACTGCCAGACGGCGTTGGCGGTCGCGATGAACGACAGCGAGGGGACGATCACCTCATCGCCCGGGCCGACCCCCGACACGTGCAGCGCGAGGTGCAGCGCGGTCGTGCAGCTGGTCGTGGCGACCGCGTCGGCCGCCCCGACGCGCTCGGCGAAGGCGGCCTCGAACGCCTGCACGCGCGGGCCCTGGGAGACCCAGCCGGTGGCCACGGCCTCCGCGATCGCTGCGGCCTCCCGGCCGGAGAAGCTCGGGCGCGCGAAGGGGACCTCCATCATGAGGCCTCGATCGCCGCGGAAACGCCGCCGGTTTGTGCTGGAGGATCGGCCGGGCCGCCGCTCGCTGCCACGGTGTGGCAGAGACCGGTCACGACGCCCCCACCAGCGCGACGACCGGGGTCTGCTCGCGCTCGGCGCGCCACCACTCCACGAGCCGTCGCAGGCCCTCCTGGAGCCCGACCTCCGCCTCGAAGCCCAGCCGCTCGCGCGCGAGCGTGGTGTCCGAGAGGCGCCGCGGGACCTTGTTGACCGACCGCTCGGGACCGTGTTCGACGGACACCTCCGCGCCCATCACCTCGATCAGCGCCTGGGCGAGCTCGAGCAGGCTGGTCTCGGTGCCGCTGGCGACGTTGAACACCTCGTCACTCACCGGCGCCACGGCGGCGAGCAGGTTGGCGCGGGCGACGTCGTCGATGTAGACGAAGTCCATCGTCTGCGACCCGTCCCCGAGGATCAGGGGGGCGTCGCCGGCTTCGATCCGCTCCATCCAGCGCACCAGCACCTCCGTGTAGACCCCGTGGATGTCCATCCGCGGCCCGTACACGTTGAAGTAGCGCAGCGCCACGTAGTCGAGCCCCCGCATCGAGTGGAAGCTGCGCAGCAGGCCCTCGTTGAAGGTCTTGGCGGCGCCGTAGAGCGTGTCGTTGGCGTAGGGGTGGTGGGACTCGGTTGTCGGGAACTCCTCGGCGAGGCCGTAGACGGAGGCCGAGGAGGCGGCGACGATCCGGCGCACCCCCTCCGCCAGGGCGGCCTCGATCACGTTGTAGGTCCCGTCGACCATCACTTCGAGCGCGAGCCGCGGTTCCTCCGCGCACTGGGTGATCCGCAGCGCGGCTTGGTGGAAGACGACGTCGATGCCGCGCGTCAGCTCGGCGACGAGCTCGCGGTCGCAGATGTCGCCCTCGACGAGCCGCACGGGGCCGTTGGCGAGCGCCCAGGCGAGGTTCTCGGGACGGCCGCGCACGAAGTTGTCGAGCACGACGATCTCCTCGGCCCCGGCCTGCACGAGCTGGTCGGCGATGTTGGAGCCGACGGCGCCCGCGCCGCCGGTGATGAGGGCGCGGACACCGCGCAGGGTGGGAGTGTTCATGTCCACTAAACGCTCCCGGGTAGGCCGGTTTTTCGAGGGGTGTTCAAACCCTGGCCCGTCGCCCGGCGTCATCGCGGGGCCCCTTGCGCGGCGTCAATCGCTCGGCCCTCGTCCAGCGGTCTGATGACCCGCGCGGGGTTGCCCGCCGCGATCACGCCCACCGGGATCGATCTGGTCACAACGCTGCCGGCGCCGATCACCGAGTGAGCGCCGATGCTTACGCCCTTGAGGATCTTCACACCGTCGCCCACGAACACGTCCTCCCCGAGCTCGACCGCCCCCACGCGCGGCTGGCCGTCGCGGCGGCGGTTGGGCCGCAGGTCGTGAAAGTCGCTGTCGTAGATCGTCACCTCCGACCCCAGCAGCGCGCGCGCGCCGATGCGGATGCCCGGTCCCTCGCTCTTGAGGAACGCGTTGTTGTTGATCTGCACCCCGTCGCCGATCTCGATCATCGACTCGGGCGTGGCGGCCTCTACGTGGCAGTAGCCGGTGTAGAACAGGGTCGAGCGGGGCCAGCCGAACTCCACGTCGCGACCCAGCACGATCGCGCCGGTGCCGAGGAACAGCACAGGCTGCAGGATGACCGGGGAGCCGCTCACGCGCCGGTTCGTGGAGAGCGCCTGGTACTTCCAGATCCGCGCGCGCCGCAGGGGTCCGTCCAGGTAGCGCGAGCCTCTCATACCTGCTCAGCCGAGCCTCTCATACCCACTCCCCCGGTCCTAACCGTTGCGCCAACCTTCATGTCAGCTTCACCGAGCCTCACCACTCACGCCGCCGACCGCGCGCCGGCCGTGGTTAGACGCCGTTGCACCCAGCGCAACCGCGGGTGCTCCGGAAGGAAGTGCTCCAGCACCGTGCGCAAGCTGCGCCACGTTGCGGGGAAGCAGACGCGCAGCGTCAGCAAGTAGGGGGGCACCGCGACGAGCCCGACGGCTGCCAGCCACACGATCCGGGGCAGGTGCGCATCCGTCAGCGCGACGCTCGCCGGCAGGGTAACCGCCACGAGCCCCAGGCAGGCGACGGTGGCAGGCGCGACGTCGCTCCACAGGCAGCGCAGCGGGCGCTCGGAGGAGTCGCGCAGCATCAGGCGGTACGCGAAGACGAGGAACAGCGTGTGCACGACCGCCGCGTCGGCGGCGACCGCGTCGATCCCGAGCGGAACGACCAGGAACACCGAGCCCGCGTAGACGATCCAGTGCGACAGGCCGTAGCCGAGCAGCGCTCGCGTGCGTCCGTTGGCCATCAGCACCGTCCCCACGGCGTCGATCACGAGCGTGGCGGCCCCGCCCACCGCGAGGATCTGGGTCGGCACCACCGCCGCGGTCCATTTGGGGCCGAACAGGAAGGGCACGAGCACCGGCGCGCCGATCGCCAGGAGCACGAGCAGCGGGAACAGGGTGATCGTCAGCAGGCGCACCATCTGGCGGCGCATCTCAGCCAGCTCGGCTTCGCTGCGGGTGCGCGAGAGCAGCGGGAAGCCGACCTGGCCCATCACCATGGAGACCTTCTTCTGGTAGTCCACCGCCAGGGTGTAGGCGCGGAAGTACAGGCCAGCCGGGACGACCCCGAGGCGGGCGCCGACGATCGCGTAGTCGCTGTTGCGGAACCCGACCCAGCTGGCCGCCGCCATCGACGCCGAGAAGCCGTAGTCGAGCAGTTCACGAGCGGCCTTCAGGTGCAGGCGCGGCAGCGGCGGCGGCGCGCTGACCCACGCGATCGTGGTCATCGCCAGCGTGCTGGCGAGCATCCCCCAGATCAGCGCCGCTCCGCTGAGGCCGGCGAGCGCGAGCGCGATGCACGTCACCACACGCACGAGGGTGCTCGCGACTTCGATCTCGCTCAGGCGCCGGAACGCCATCCGCCTGCGCAGCAGTGCCATCGAGACGGTGCCGGCCGCGGCAATCAGGCACAGGGGCGAGATCAGCCGGACGAACTCCGCGGTGCGCGAGCCAAAGATCGGGTCGATCGCCAGGCTGGCCACGACCAGCATCAGCCCGGCCAGCACAAGGCCGGTGAGCAGCCCCAGCGCCATCCCCGACTGCAGGTGCTCGCGGCGGAGGACCTTGCGCTGGACGAGCGCGCTGCCCACCCCTTCGGCGGTGATCACGTAGGCCAGTTCCTGGGCGATCAGCGCCACCGCGTAGCGGCCGAATTCGGCGGGCGGGATGATGCGCGCGAGCACGACCATCGAGCCCAGCAGGAGGAACTCAGCCGTGGGGCGGGCGACCGAGGACCACCGCACCCCGTGCAGGGCGGCAGCGCGCAGGTCCTCAGCCGACCCCGGGGCCTCAGCAGCGGGCAGACCGTCCGCCGACCGCGGGTCCTCAGCCGACCGCAGGTCCTCAACCGACCCCGGGGCCTCAGCAGCGTGCAGACCCTCCGTCGCGCGCAGGTCCTCAGCCGACCCCGGGCCCTCGACAGCGTGCAGACCCTCCGTCACGCGCAGGTCGTCGGCCGACCGCAGACCCTCGGTCGACCGCGACTCGTCCGTCATGGCTACGCGGCAGCGCGTTCGAGGCGCGGCGCGGCGAGCGCCAACGGGGCCCCGTTGTCACGGATCGAGGCCGACGCCATCTCGACGGCGGCGACGATTTCGATCCCGAGCGCCACGTTCGAGCGCGGTTCGGAGCCCGTGCGGATCGCACGCGCGAAGTCCTCGAGCTCCAGGCGCAGCGGCTCCTGCGGCTGCACCCGCGGGATCACGACGTCCCCGGTGCGGTAGATCAGCTGGTGCTCGCCGAAGTTAGAGGGCGGCCCCACGTCCATCCCGCGGTCGTACACCCGCACCGGCTCGTCGGAGGCGGTGTCGTCGTACTGCACCATGCGCTTGGAGCCCACCACGATCATCTGGCGCATCTTGCGCGGCGCCAGCCAGGAGAGCTGCACGTTGGCGGTGGTGCCACCGGCGAACGTGAGCGTCAAGAACGCCGTCTCCGGCACCCCCTGCGCGAACACACTGCTCCCCGAGGCCGACACCTCCACGATCGGCTGGTCGAGCCAGTACATGAGGATCGAGAGGTCGTGCGGCGCGAGGTCGCAGACGACGCCGTCGGACTGGTACTTGCCGAGGTTCATCCGCGAGGAGGTGATGAAGTGCACGTCGCCGACGGTGCCGTCGCGGATGAGGTCGCGCACGGTGTTGACGGCCGGGCTGTAGATGAAGGTGTGGCCCGGCATCAGCACGAGCTCCCCGTCCTCAGCCAGGTCGGCCAGCTCGTGGGCGTGGTCGAGACGGGTCGCGAGCGGCTTCTCAACGAGCACGTGCTTGCCCGCTTCCAGTGCCCGCTTGACGAGCGGGTAGTGGGTCTGCGGAGGTGTCGCGAAGACCACCGCCTCGACGGCGTCGTCACAGAGCAGCTCGTCGAGGTCGGCGACCGCGCGCGCGTCCGGGTGGCGCTGGGCGAGCGTCCGCAGCTGGGCGGGGTCGCGGTCACACAGCGCGTGCAGGTGAAACTCGGGGCGCTCGCCCAGGTTACGGGCGAGGTTCGGACCCCAGTAGCCGCAACCGACGACGGCCGCACCGATCGGCGCCGGCCGGGGCACGATCCGCCCCGGCCGTCGCACCTCCCCGGCGGGGGCACCCCACGCCCCCTGTGTCTCCGAGGCATCTCCCTCGCCTGTAGAAGTTGGTCCCATATACATCATCAACGCACCCCCTCGAGTCCGTCTTTTGTCAGCCCGTGCTCTGTGAGAGAGGACTTGTTGTTTGAGAAGGCCGCAGCCCCGGTCACCTGCTCGGCGCCGTCCCCATCCGGGAGAGCGCCGGTTGCCTGCTCTGCGAACGCCGCAACCGCCGCGACCACCTGCTCGAGCTCGGACGCGGACATCCCCGGGAAGATCGGCAGCGAGCAGATCCGCTCCGCGAGCCCCTCGCTCACCGGGAGGCTCCCGGGGCCCTGGCCGAGGTCGGCGTAGGCCGCCGTGCGGTGGATCGGCACGGGGTAGTGGATGCCCGTCGCGACGCCCCGCTCGGCGAGGTGCTGGCGCAGCGCGTCGCGGGCCTCGCAGCGCACCACGAACAGGTGGTAGACGTGGTCGGCCTCCGCGAACGGCAGGCCGACCGGATCAACCACCCCGCCGGAGCCCCCGGGGTCGCCCACCCCGCCGAGGTCCGCCAGCCGCTCGCGCAGCTCGGCGCCGAGCCGACGGCGCTCGTCGTTCCAGCCGTCCAGGCGCGTGAGCTTGCGCCGCAGCACCGCCGCCTGCAGGGCGTCCAGCCGAGCGGTCGAGCCGACCACGCGGTGGTGGTAGCGCGGGCGCTCCCCGTGGGAGCGCAGCAGCCGCAGGCGGTCGGCGAGCTCCGGCACGTCGGTCACGACCGCGCCGCCGTCGCCCCACGCGCCGAGGTTCTTGGCGGGGTAGAAGCTGAAGCAGCCGAGCGCCCCCAACGTACCCACCCGCCGGCCGCGGTAGCGCGCGCCGTGCGCCTGGCAGGCGTCCTCGAGCACGTGCACCCCAGCTTCGCGGGCCAGCGCGAGGATCGGATCGAGGTCCACGGTCCCCCCGAACAGGTGCACGGGGATCACGCAGCGCACACGCGGCCCGAGCGCGGGCGCGAGCAGCTCGGCGGTGAGCAGGTGGGAGTCGGGGTCCACGTCCACCAGCACCGGGGTGGCGCCGACTGCGGAGACCGCCTCGGCGGTCGCGATGAACGAGTTGGCCGGCACGAGCACCTCGTCGCCGGGCCCGATCTCCAGGGCGCGCAGGGCGAGCACGAGCGCCTCGGTTCCAGAGGAGACGCCGACCGCGAAGTCGGACTCGCAGTAGTCGGCGAACTCCCGCTCGAACGCCTCGACGTGGTGACCGAGCGTGAACGCCCCGTGCTCGGCTACTTCGCGGACGGCCCCCAGCAGCTCCTCGAGCAGCGCGGGGTCGGCACAGTCCATGCGCGCGAACGGCACCTGGGCCGCGCGGACGGGGTCGTGCGTGGCAGTGGTGGTGGACACTCTCAGACTCCTTTCAGCCCGCAACGGCGGCGGTCGCGGGGGCGGCTTCCAGCCGGACCAGCTCCTGACGGAGTGCCCGCCGGCCGCGGTGGTGCAGGCCGTGAACCGAGCTCTCCGAGCGGCCCAGCTGCGCGGCGATCTCAGGCGGGGTGAGCCCGATCACGTGACGCATCACGACCACGGAGCGCTGCTCCTCCGGCAGCGAGTCGAGCGCCGTACGCAGGGAGCGCGCGCGGTCGAGCGAGGTCTCGTCGACGTGGGTATCGGCCCCGAAGACCTCCTCGGTCGGGGTCGCCCGGCGCCGGCGCAGGTGGTCGAGCGCGACGTTGCGCGCCAGCCGCAGCAGCCAGCCGGAGAAGGGGATGCCGCGGTCGTCGTACTTGCAGATCGCGGTGATCAGCTTCAGGAAGACGTGCTGGGTGAGGTCTTCGGCCTCCTTCTCGTCGCGCACGATCGAGCGCACGTAGCCGTAGACGTTTTCGGAGTAGCGCACATACAGCAGTCGCAGCGCGTCGCGGTCACCCTCCTTGGCACGCGCGATCGCGAGGCGCACCTGGCGCTGGGACTCGGGCGACTCGTCGAGGGTTGTGCGAGCACGCAACCCGATTCGCTGGTTCTCCTGAACGGTTTTGACACTTGTGAGCATCGGAGGCCTCCATCCTTGGTTTGGCGTTTCCTTATTTCTGCTGTGCTGAGGACCTGCTGGCGACTCCCTCCACGCTCCCTCCGAGCGGCGCCGGCCTCAAACGCTGTGCGTCCAGAGGTCCGGGGCGGGGGTCGGCAACGATGATGGGGAGCAGGCGGGGAACCCACAATCGCCCGCAGTTCCCGACTTGTGTTCACCGTCGTGAACGCCCGGCTCCGCCATCCTTCGGGCGATGAGCGTTCACCACCATGAACGCCCGGGTCCGCCATCCTTCTGGGAACCACCCCTCGGAACCACCAACCGCAAGGAGCCCCGCATGAGCGAGCACCCCACTCCCACGCACCCTGAGGACGAGGACCCCTACGAGTCGTTGATGGCCCGCCAGGGAGCACCCAAGCGCCGGTTCCCCGCACACGAGTGCGAGCCCCGCCACGCGTACGCGCTGGTGCACGACGAGCTGCTGCTCGACGGCGTCGCGCGCATGAACCTCGCGACGTTCTGCACCACGTGGGCGGAGCCCGAGGTGCTGGCGCTGCTCGCGGAGAGCTTCGACAAGAACATCGTCGACAAGGACGAGTACCCCCAGACCGCGGAGCTCGAGACGCGGTGCGTGCGGATGCTGGCCGACCTGTGGCACTCCCCGCACCCCGACACCACGCTCGGCACCTCCACGACCGGCTCCAGCGAGGCCGCGATGCTGGCGGGCCTGGCGGCGAAGTTCCGCTGGCGCGAGCGCCGCGCGGCCGAAGGCAAGCCCGCCGAGCGGCCGAACTTCGTGTGCGGCCCGGTGCAGGTGTGCTGGGAGAAGTTCGCGCGCTACTTCGACGTGGAGATCCGCGAGGTGCCGATGGACCCCGGCCGGTACCTGATGGAAGCCGAGCAGTGCCTGGAGCGCTGCGACGAGAACACGATCATGGTCGTGGCCACGCTGGGCCAGACGTTCACCGGCCTGTTCGAGGACGTCGCCGGGATCGCCGCCGCGCTCGACAAGCTGCAGGCCGAGCGCGGCCTCGACATCCCGCTGCACGTGGACGGCGCCAGCGGCGCCCTGCTCGCGCCGTTCACCGCACCCGAGCTGGAGTGGGACTTCCGCCTGGAGCGCGTGCGGTCGATCAACGCCTCCGGGCACAAGACCGGCCTTGCCCCGCTCGGCTGCGGGTGGGCGGTGTGGCGCGAAAAGCAGGACCTGCCGGAGCGGATGATCTTCAACGTCAACTACCTCGGCGGGGAGATGCCGACGTTCAACCTCAACTTCTCCCGCCCCGGGGGCCAGGTCGTGACCCAGTACTACGACTTCATCCGCCTCGGCCGCGAAGGGTACGCCCGCGTACACGGAGCGACGTACGAGACGTGCCGCCACCTCGCGCAGGCGATCGCCAAGGCGGGGCCCTTCGAGATCGTCCACGACGGCGACCCCGCCAAGGGCATCGTCGCGGTCTCGTGGAAGCTGACCGACGGCGCCGAGCACGGCTACAACCTGTTCGACCTCGCCGACCGCCTGCGCGCCCACGGCTGGCTGGTGCCCGCCTACACGCTGCCCTCCCACCTCGAGGACCTCGCGATCCAGCGAATCCTGGTGCGCCACGGCTTCAGCCGCGACATGGGCGAACTGCTGCTCGCCGACGTGCACCGCAGCCTCAAGACGCTGGCGGACCACCCGCCGAGCAGCTCGCTCTCAGAGCGCGAGGTGGGGTCCTTCAACCACGACGCGAAGGCAGCGGTGGCCTGAGCTACGCTTAGCGGGATGCGCACGGTGGTTCTGGACCCTCCAACATCCGGGTTCGAACAGCTGCTCAAGCGTCGGCGCCGCTCCGGGCTGGATCGCCTTGATGAGGTGTGGGAGGGTGTCCTGCACACGAGGATCAGCAGCTTGGTGGGTTTTCGCCCCAAACGTTGCACGAACAGTACACAAATCGTGTAACATCTGGGGCGAAATGGCTCGTGGTCGTCCGAACATCGCCGAGCAGGTTGTGCTCGACTACCTCACCGGCAAGCCCGATCGGACGCTTGACCGGCAGCTCGACGAGCCGGCAATCCGCAGACTTGCTGAGCAGCGTGGCCTTCCTCACTTCGACCTGCCGAGCGTCATGAAGCGCATGCACGCGAAGCTCCTGCTACACCCACTGCAGCATGGGCGCTGGGTCCTCAGCCGGGAGGCGCAGCCGACGAGAATGGCGCGACTGGACGAGCTTGATGTCGTCGCCGATGCGGTGCTCCGCCGACTCGACATGGACTACTACGTGTCCTGGCACTCGGCCCTGTGGCACTACGGTCTGATCGACCAGCAGTCGCGGCGCATCTATGTAGCGGTCACGAAGCGCAAGCGCCCGGTCACACTCGGGCTCGCGAGCGTTCGCTTCGTGACTGTCGCGGAGCGCAAGTTCTTCGGTCGCACGCGCGTGGAGGACTTCGAGTGGCCGGTCTGGATGGCCACCGTCGAGAAAGCTCTGATCGACTGCTTCGACCAGCCTCGCCTCGCCGCCCCGTTGCCGGTCATAGCGAACGCGCTGCGAGACGCCTACCGCGACGGCACCCTCGACCCCGAGCGGCTGGTCGCGGACGCGCTGCAATTCAATAGCCCCAGTCTAAACCGCCGGCTGGGCTTCTTCATGGACCTCTACGACATCCCCGGGACTGAGCCGCTGGCGCTACGAGTTGGGCGTACGTATGCCGTGCCGCTGGCGCCTGGAGGAAAGCCCTACGGCGAGCGTCTCTCAGTCAACAAGCGCTGGCGCGTGTACGAGGACCCAGCGATCGTCGGCACGGCGCTGGAGCTCAAGTGACCACGGGTCCCGTCACGACCGACGAGATCCTCGACGCCGCCGAGAAACGCACCGGGCTCACTCGCCCGCAGCTATTGGTGCTGGTCGCTAAGAGCGCCACCGTGCGGCACCTCGCCACTCGCGAGAAGTACAAGGACCTGTTCGTGCTCAAGGGCGGCACGCTGCTCTCCAATGTCTACCGCAGTCCACGGCAGTCCATCGCCGATGCCGACTACACATACCTGGACCCCGCGAACCTCAAGGTCCCCAACCTCGAGGAGGCCCTGGCCGCGAACGGCGAGTACGGCTTCTACCTCTACCCAGAGGAGGGGCAGTGGTTCTACGAGAACGAGATGTTCGACGGCAAGAGCCCCTTCCACATGGAGGGCATCCGCATGAGCCGCCGCCCCCGCGACCGCGAGCTGAAGGTCACCGTCTCCGTGCGCGCCGGCGAGTGGCTCGACCGTGACGGACCACCACTCATCTACCGCGACCCGCTGCTTGCCACCGACAGCAGCTTTCCCATCAACGGCTTGACCCGCAACGAGCTCGCCGCCGAGAAGCTGCTGGGCTGGTGCGGCAAGCCCCTCCCGAAGCACTTGGTCGACCTCGCCTACATCGCACGCGAGCACCACGAGCACATCAGCCACGAGCAAGTTGCAAAACTCGTCCGCCAGAAGTTCGAGATGGAGAAGGGTGCCCGCCGCTACCGCGACGCCGGCATCCGCTCACCCGCAGACCTCGTGGCGGCCTTCATTAAGCCGGACAAGCTCAAGGATCTGCGCACCGATTGGGAGCGCTTCTCGACGACCGAGTTGCTCTTCCTGCCGAGTGAGCTGGCGGAGGACGCCGACGCCACGCTCATGAAAATCGAGAACGTTGAGCGGCAGGCCATCGAGTTCTGGCAACCGACGCTCAACCTCCTCCGCTGAAGGAGGCGCTACCGGACACGTCCTTGGCGGCGAGTCCTGCCCCAAAGCGCCTACCCTCCGCCAGCGCGCGGCTGCCACCCAGCGCCCCGTTCGCGGGGTACGGAGACCCCGCGCACCCGCGCTCGGCAGGCAACTGCGTCACGTGGACGATCCCCCAAGACTCGCCCGATCTCCCCCACGCCTCAGACCCCCTCCACCACCTTCAACCCCTACACCTCCGACCCCGAACACCACCTCCGACCCCTACACAACCTCCGACGCAAAAGCCTCCGGCAGGTCCCCGCTCCAGGTCTGAAAGAACGCCTCCGCGGTGGAGGCGTCGAGCGGGCGCGCGAACAGGAAGCCCTGGCCGGAGTCGCAGAGCTCGTCCTTGAGGAGGTCCAGCTCGCCGTGGCGCTCGATGCCCTCGGCGAGCGTCTCGATCGACATCGCCTTGCCGAGCTGCACGAGCGTGCGGATCAGCGTCTCGCCTTCGGGGGACTGCGTCAGCCGGGCGATGAAGGAGCGGTCGATCTTCAGCGCGTCCACGGGGAACTGCTGGAGGTGCGAGAGCGAGGAGTAGCCGGTGCCGAAGTCGTCGATCGCGATGCGCACGCCGAGCTCCTTGATCGCGCTGAGCCGGCGGACCGTCTGGGCCGCGTCGCGCATGATCGTCGTCTCGGTGATCTCGAGCGTCAGCACGCCGGGCTCGAGGCCGCTCTCTGCAAGCGCCTCCCGGACGTGGCCGACGAATTCATCCGTCTCGAGCTGGCGGGCGGACACGTTGACCGACATGCCGATCGCGTGACCGGCTTCACGCCACGCCCCGCTCTGCCGGCAAGCCTCGCGCAGCACCCACCTCCCGACATCCACGATCAGGCCGGTCTCCTCGAGCAGCTGCACGAAGTCGTCGGGCTGCACCACCCCGCGTTTCGGGCTGTTCCAGCGCAACAGCGCCTCCACACCGGTGGGGCTCATGCTCTGCAGGTCGAACGTGGGCTGGTAGACGAGGAAGAACTGGTCGCACTCGAACGCTTCGCGCAGGTCCATCTCGAGCTCCATGCGGCTCTGCACGGCGTCCTGCATCGCGGACTCGAACACCACGTAGCGGTTCTTGCCGTCCCACTTGGCCCGGTACATCGCGATGTCCGCGTCGCGCAGCAGCTCGTCGGCGGACTCCCGGTCGCCCATCGCGATCCCGACGGAGGCGGTGACCGCCAGGCGCGCGGCGTCGGAGCCATCGAGTTTGAACGGCTGCTCGAGCGCAGCCAGCAGGCGCTCGGCGATCAGCTCGGGGCCGGCGGCCAGCGACATGCCCTCGGCGATCACCACGAACTCGTCGCCGCCGAGGCGCCCGAGCGCGTCGGTCTCACGGATCGCGGCCCCCAGTCGCGCGGCGACCGCCTTCAGCAGCCGGTCGCCCGCCCCGTGGCCGAGCGTGTCGTTGATCGACTTGAAGTTGTCGAGGTCGACGAACAGCGCCGCGACGGGCGTGCGGCTGCGCCGCGAGCGCACGAGCATCTGCTCGACGCGGTCGAGCACCAGGGTGCGGTTCGGCAGGCCGGTCAGGGGGTCGTGGGTGGCGAGGAACGCCAGCTCGTCCTGGCGGCGGGAGAGCTCATCGTGCGCCTTGCGCCGCTCCTCCTCGAAGGCCTCGCACATGCGCACGAGCGTCACATCGAGGCTGCGCTGCAGCATCGCGAGCGCTCCGTCCAGCACCTCCTCGGAGAGCCCGAGCGCCGCGGCGCGCTCGCGCACGACCTCCTCGGCCGCGTCGCGCCAGCGCAGGCAGCGCTTGGTGACCTCGTTGAGCGGCGCCGCGCGCTGGGCGGCGAGCTGGCCGAAGATGCGCCACGACTCACGGCCGACCTCGCGGGCGACCTCCTCGCCGTCGCCGGCCATCCACCGGGCGACAGCGATCGTCGAGACCGAGCCCACCCGCGTGAAGCTGTCTTCCACGAGCGTGTCGAGCACCGCGCCGGACCCCGCCGAGCGGCGCAGCATCCCCGCGACCACGTCGTCGGTCCCCCCTTTGAGCGCTTCCCCAAGACGGCGCAGGTCGTGATCTGGTCCCTGGACGGCCACGCCCTCGTCTATCGGCACCCGCCGGGGCGACTTGAGAAACATCTCCCCGGGCAGCCAAGCGCCTGCCGCCCGGGAAATATCGCGCTCACGCAGCAACTCGCCGCACCGCCGGGGGTTTGATCGGGCGAGGCGCCTTGTATACGGCGCCTTGACGAGATGCCCAGTGAGCCTATAGGTTGGTAGTCTGGAACTGGGGTCTTACACAAAGCAAAGAAACTGACGGAGGAGAGGGGCATCGTGGTCTTGAGGAATCGCATTCATAGGAGTCTTGCCGTGGCGGGCACTCTCGCAGTGGCGGCCGGCACACTTGCCTTCAGCAGCGCAGCCGGGGCGTCAGGGTCGCACGCCGTGGCGGCGGGGACGATCACGCTGAACGACAGCGGACACCTGCGCGAGACGTCGCACAAGGGGTTCAACCTGTACGAGAGCGGCAGAGCGACCGGCACGATCGGCGGCACGGTCACCCTGCACCTGGACGTCGTCTCCACCAACAAGGTAACCGCCGAACTCACCGTCAACGCCAGCGGCGGCTCGATGAGCGGCGACGCGTCGGGCAGCTACCGCAACAACGGCGCCACCGCGAGCTTCTCGGGCTCCCTGTCGATCACCCACGGGACCGGCAAGTACGCCCATGCGCACGGGTCGGGCATCAGCTTCAGCGGCACGATCGAACGCCTCCACGGCTCGGTGACCGTGCACGTCAACGGCCACCTCTCGGTCTGACGCGCGGCAGCGGGGGGACACGATGCTCAAGCCCAGAACACTGATGGTCGCGGCGGCGCTGCTGGTCGGCGGGTGCGTGTGGGCGCCCGCCGCCGGCGCCGTCACGGAGAGCGCGACGCTCCATGCGTCGTTCACGCCGGACCGGCTCGGCGCCGGCACCACGATCTCGTTCGGATTCCACCTGTCCACCCCCGAAGGGCTGGCGCCCCCGCCGTTGGCGAACATCGACCTGCACATGCCGTCCGGCATGAACTACACGGCGACCACGTTGGGGCTGGCGATCTGCCAGCCGGAAGCCCTCCTGAAAAACGGCCTCAACGGCTGCCCGGCTAACTCGCGCCTCGGGGCCGGCAAAGCGTTCGTCGAAGTGCCGTTCGGCGCCGGCTCGGGTCAGGAGATCCCCGAAATCCAGGCGTTGATGGGGCCGCCGAGCGCCAACAGCAACATCATCGTGCTGTTCTACGCAAACGGCCTGACCCCGGTGTTCGCGCAGCTGGTCTTCAAAGGGGAACTGCTGCCCGCCTCCGGGCGCTTCGGCTCGGAACTGTCCACGGCCGTGCCGGCGATCTCGAGCGTTCCCAACGGCCCGGACGTGTCGATCATCAGCGTGGAATCCACGATCGGCCCCGGCCACCTGACCTACTACAAGTACGTCCACGGGCGGCGCGTGCCCTTCCGCCCGGTCGGCATCGCCGTCCCGGAACGGTGCCCGCACGGCGGCTTCCCGTTCTCCGCCAACTTCGCCTTCCAGGACGGCTCCTCCGCCGAAGCGTCGACCACCGTCCCCTGCCCGCCGCCCGTGCGGCACCGGCACAGGTAAGCTCGCCCCCAGAAGGGGTACCCCCGGGGATGGGCTGAGCAGACCCGCCCCGGGGATCAGTCTTGGAGGGTGTCGGCGGGGGAGACCCCCGCCGACACGGGGATGGCCCACCCGCACCGCGAGTGAGGCAGACCGCCCCGGGGGTCAGTCCTGCAGGGCCACCGCGGGGGAGACGCCGGCGGCGAGGTACCCCGGGATCGCGACCATCGCCACCGCAGCGGCGGTGACCAGAGCGAGGCTTGAGACCGCGACGAGCACCCCGAAGGAGTAGACCACGGGGAAGTTGATGACGTTGGCGAGCGCGCGGTCGAGCAGCTGCTGGCCGTAGAGGCCGAAGACCGCCCCGGAGAGGCAGCCCACGCCGAGCAGCAGCAGGCTCTCCAGCAGGATCGTGCGCCACAGTTCCGCGCGGGGGAAGCCCTCCAGCTTCAGCTTCGCCAGGCGCGGGCGGCGCTGCCAGACCATGTTGCCCATCGCCGCCGCCATCGCGAGCACCGCGGCGAGCAGGATCAGCGTGGCGATCTGCGTGAGGCGTTCGAGTCCCTGGCGGCTGAGCGCGCGCTGCTGGTTGGCGTGCTGTTCGGCGGTTTCCACGGCGAGGCCTGAGTTCGGCCCCAGCGCCCGCCGGATCTCGCTCGCGCCCTGCGCCTCCGAGACGCCGGGCGCGAGCAGCACGTTGTAGGCGCTCGCGTCCGACGAGCCCCACGCGCTCGCGAAGTCCGTGGCGTTCATGACGATCGCGCCGGGCGCCCAGCCGATGTTGGTGCCGATCGCAGCGACCCTGAACGTCGTGGGGACGGGCGTGGGCAGCGCGAAGGGGCTGCCGATGTGCAGGTGGTGTTCGGTGGCGATGGCCTGCGAGACGACCGCCCACCCCCCGGCGCGCACCTCCGCTTCGGCGCGCGCCACGTCGCCTTCGACGATCTGGCTCGCCGGCAGCAGCGGCGTGGCGGCCCGCGGCGGCGCGATCACCCACACGCGCCGTTCGCCGATGTCGAGCAGCCCGCCGCGGTACAGGCGCACCGCGCGCACGCCCGGCAGGCGCGCGAGAGCGGCCTGCTGGGTGGGCGTAGGCGTGAACGGCGTGGTCTTCAGGAGGTTGTAGGAGCCGGCCGGGGAGACCCACACGTTGGTGAACGCGTTCATGTCGTGCGCCGCGTTTTCGAGGCCGTGCAGCAGGTCGCCGTGGGCCGCCTCGATCGCGACGGAGCCGAACACAGCGACCGCCCCGGTCGCCGCGATCGCGACCGCGCGCGCGCGCCCGGCACGCAGCTCCATCACCGCGACGTGCGGCACCGCGGAGACGATCGAGGGCGCGAGGCGCCGCACCAACGCGAGCGTCCCGGCCAGCGGGAGCGGCAGTAGCAGCAGCAGCGCGGCGACGAGGAAGACCATGCCGAGCACCGCCGCTTTCGGCGCGGCGAGCAGGATCGCGGTAGCCGCGGCCAGGCAGACGAACCCCGCGAACCCGAGCCAGCGCCCGCCGCTCCCCGCGCCCGAGCCGGTCTTTTCGGTGATCGCCGCGAGCGGCTGGCGGGAGACGATGTCTTTGAAGGGGCTCAGCACCGCGACCGACGCGGCGAGCATCCCGCCCACGACGGCGACCCCGACGGACTGCGCGGAGACCACCCGCTGGGAGCCGACCGCGAAGGCCGAGGAGAGGTAGCCGGGGTTGGAGTGGAAGAGGTGGATCGAGAGCTCCTCGCCGAGCACCAGCCCGAGCACGCACGCGAGCACCCCGAGCACGACCGCGTCGAACATCAGCACCCCGATGACAGTCCGCGGCGGGTACCCGTCGCGGCGCAGGTCCGCGATCAGCCGCCGGCGCTGGGGGATCGTGAGCAGCATCGCGTTGAACGCGAACAGGAAGCCCACCAGCGCGGAGATCACCGCGAACAGCGCCGTGGACTGGTTGGTCGCGGCGGCGGCGCGCGCGAACAGTTTTTCGTCGTAGGAGGCCGGCTCCACGTTCAGCCGCCCCGCCGCGAGCCGGACGAGCCCCGCGCGCACGGCAGCTTCGCGGCCCGGCGCGGGCTCCACGAGCACGCGCGAGACGCGCCCCGAGAGGCCGGTCATTTCCTGGGCGAAGGCGAGCGGAGCGATCACGATCGGGCTTGAGATCAGCGGCCCGATCTGCCGCGCGCCGAGCTGCTCGTACAGCGGCGCCTGCGTCACCCGCCCGTCGAGCTTGAGGGTGGCTTCTTCGCCGAACTTGGTCACACCGAGCTTGCGCGCGAGCGGCGCGGGCAGCACGATCGCGCCGATGCCAGCGACCGGCGAGAGCTGGGTGTGGCGCACGAGCGTGCCCCCGAGCGCGGAGAGGCTCGCGTCGGCGCCGACGAGCTCGACCGATTCGTCCCCACGGGGACCGCTCGCGGCGGCGGACCCTTCCAGCAGCGGCGCCGCGACGCGCACCCCGGGCAGCGCGCGCACCTGCCGCACGAGACCTTCGTCAAAGCCCCCCGCGTCGCGCGCGATCAGCTGCAGCGTGGCGTTTCCGACAATGCCGTGCGAGAGCTGCGCCACCGAGCTCGAGAGGCTCTCGGAGGCGACCTGCGAGGCGAACAGCAGCGCCACGCCCGCGGCGATGCCCACGACCGCGAACAGCTCCTGCAGCAGCCGCGCACGCAGCCGCACGCGGTAGAGGTGCAGGACGTTCCCGGACTTCACGGCTGCGAGCGGCCTTCCCCGTCGCGCGGGCCGAGGTGCAGAACGTTCACGGATCTCACAGCTGCGACCCGGCCTACTGCGCGGAGACCCGCGCGGCCCACTGGTCGGGCTCGTACTCGCCGAGCTTGCCGTCGCGCAGCGCGTACACCCGGTCGGCGTACGCTGCCGCCTGGGGGTCGTGGGAGACGAGCACGATCGCGACTTGGTGCTCGCGGCAGAGCTCGGTCAGCAGCTCGAGCACTTCCCGCCCGCGCTGCGTGTCGAGCGAGCCGGTCGGCTCGTCGGCGAGCAGCAGGCGCGGCTGCGTGGAGAGCGCCCGCGCGATCATCACCCGCTGGCGCTCGCCCATCGAGAGCGTCTCCGCACGGTGCTCCAGGCGCCCCCCGAGTCCGAGTCTCTCAAGCAGCGGCGCGATCTGACGGTGCGCGTCGCGCCAGCGCATCGACTTCAGCAGCTTCAGCACCGCGTTGTCGATCGCGGTGACCCCCGGCAGCAGGTCGAAGTTCTGGCGGATGAAGCCGAGTTCGGAGAGCCGAAAGTGCGAGGCTTCGCGCTCGGAGAGCGAGGAGACGTCCCGGCCGCCGATCAGGACCGCGCCGGAGGTCGGCTGCAGCAGCGTGGCGACCATCAGCAGCAGCGTGGTCTTGCCCGAGCCGGACGGGCCGTACAGCGCGACCATCTCGCCCGGCTCGACGGTCATCGAGACGCCGTCGACGGCGCGCACCGGCTCCCCGCCGACCTCGGGGTAGTGCTTTACGAGATCGCGCAGCTCAAGCAAGACGACTCTCCCTCAGACCCGCGGGCGTGACGACGACGACGACCATACCGACCGGCGCCCTCCCAGGGGACCCGGACAGACAAGACTCTACTTGATGCCATGCGACTCGTGGTTCAGCGGTGAGGGCGGCGACGCGCTCAGGGCGATCGCACCGGCGGCGCCACCGGGCGCGAGCTCTCCGACCACGGCGGGCATCACGACCTCCGCCCCGCCGCCGCGCCGCGCGGGCGCCCCGGGCGCGGCGGGCGCGAGGCGCCGCAGGCGCAGCCGCGCGCGGAAGACCCGCATCGAGAGCTCGGCGGGCTCCCCCAGCGCGGCGAGCACCGCATCGGCCACCGGCGCGGTCTCGGGCGCGCGGGCCTCGGGCGTGGAGAGGTAGAAGGAGGCCATCGCCGCGAGCAGCAGCTCGTGGGAGCGACCGCCGGGCAGCGCGCGCGCCGCACGCGCCGAGCGCTCCGCGAGGAGGCCCATCCGCGTGGCGGCGTCCAGCGGAGAGGCGTAGCAGCCGACGAGCGAGCGCTGGCCGGTGGCGTAGTCCTCGGCGACGTCGACGAGGTTGTCGAGCAGCGAGTGCAGCCCCCCGATCCAGGGGAAGTAGGCCCCCTCGAGCGCGGCGACCTCCGCCGGGTCGACGTCGGGCCGGGCGGCGGCAGCGAGCAGCGCGTACACGCACATCGAGGAGCCCCCCGCGGCGGCGGTCTCCCACCAGCGCAGGCCCGTACCCCGCGGGGTGTGGGCGCGCGCCCACCGTTCGAGGGCGAAGTAGTCGCCCTGCACCTCACCGGTGTTGCAGCTCTGGAAGGCGACGATGCGCTCCGCCGCGCGGCGCGCCGCGGGCGCGACCGCGGCGTAGGAGGGCAGCTGCGCGAGCGCCGCGCGGCAGTCGTCGACGGTCTCCGCGAGGTAGCCCCCGTCGGCGTGCAGGTGGTGGTGGGCGTAGTAGTCGAGGTGCTCCGCGTCGGGGTCCAGCGCGACGAGCAGCGCGCGGTGCAGCAGCCGCCCGTTGGCCTCGGGGTCGGTGTTCGGCAGCTCGGTGAGCTGGTCGAGGTAGTTGTAGGCCGCCTGGAAGCAGGCCATCGCCCGGACCGCGGCGGCCCGCCGGCGGCGGGGGACGAACGCGGCGAACGCGGTGGCCCCCTCGATGTTGCCCCACTTGTGCAGCGCGTCGACGACGACCCGCCGCAGCAGCGGGTCGGGGATCTCCTGCGCGCGCGCCTCCCGCCGGCGGCGCTCCGCGCAGACGCGCGGGAAGACCCCCAGCCAGTAGCGCCGGGCGGCACCCGCGAAGGCGCCCGTGAGAGCGGTACGACCGCCAGCTGTTGTACGCATCGGCACGATCCTCTCCCCCAACCCTATCTCCTCGATCGCGCCGACCCGCGCGACCACCCGATTATAGACGCCAGGGCGATGGTTTGTCCAGTGTCGCGTGTAGGGGGACGTACCCCGGCCGAGTGGGGGGCCCTCGTAGCGCGGGCGTACCGGTGGGGTGGCCTGGGGATCGTCCGCGTGACGCCCGAGTCCTACCGGGCGCGGGTGCGCTGGGCCTCCGTGCCCAGCGGCGTCGGCCGGCGTGGAGGAGACGCTCGCCGACGCGGCCTACTCGCCGTAGTGACGGCTGCAGGTCAACAGCAGCTTGTGCCCGTCCGGGAGTCGCTGGAAGGTGATGCGCAGATCTCTGGAGGCCGAGGCCGACCACACGCCGGCGAGGTCGCCGCGCAGCTCGTGAACGCGCAACCCGGGGTGGCGCTCGTCGGCGTCGAGCAAGCTCAACGCCTTCAGCAGCTGCCGCCGTTGCGCGCCGTTGAAGCTCTTGCCCGCGAACGTCTCGAGGAACGTCTCCGTGAAGGAGAGCGTCCGGTAGCGCTCACTCACCGCTGCTCGGGGGCACCGAGCTCGCGCAGCTCACTCTCGCCCGCCGCGCGCGTGCGCCCGTGCGCAGCATCGGCCTGTGCCCTGGCCAGCAGCGCGCGGTGCTCGGGCGTGTAGGCCCAAACATCCTCTCGGGGCACCAGCACAGCCGGGCGCAGCAGCAGCCCGCCGTCGTGGACCTCGGCCTCGAAGTGCGCCTCGCCGGCCAGGCCAAGCTCACGGCGGGCCTCGGCGGGAACGGTGAGACGCCCCTGGGCATTCATGACGACCGCTGCAGCCTTCATCTTCCGTCATTCCTTTATATCGACGATTCGGCGAATCGACACGATAATATCACAGTCCTACTGCGCCGCTACCTCGCCAACCTCACCCGCTTCGACTGACCGACGGACTCACAGGATGACCACCAGACGTCCGCATTCCGGCGCATCATGCGCCGTCGCTGGCGCCTTACGATGGTGCTAGGGCGAGAGGCCGAGGGTGTCCATGATCTGGCTCCAGGTTTCGACTTCGCGCGCTTCCAGTTCGGCGACGGCCTGTTCGAGGTTGCGGGTGCGCCGCAGCAGCGGACGCTCGGCTGCGGTCCCGTACCGGGCGAGGCCAGCAGGCAGTTCACCGGCGCTCACCCAGTTCGGCATGAACTGCGCGTCGAAGGTGACCGTTGGGATGGGCAGTGTCGTATAGCCGCTCGCGACCCAGGCGCGCACGTCCGCGCAGATCGAAGGCACACCCAGGATCGCCATCTTCTCCAGCTTCCCGACGTAGGAGTGGATCGTTCGGGTCAGCCCCGCGTCGCTCCAGCGCAGCCCACCCGCCACCAGCAGAAACCGGAGGGCGGCGGGGTGCACCAGCAGCGGTACCGTGCTCTCGACCAACGTCCCGATCACCTCGTTGCTCAACTGAGTGGACTGCGGGTCCTGCGGTGAGCCTGCCGCCGCAGCCGGGCATTCCCCGCGAACCTTCGCGAGGTCCCCGTGCAGCGCCGCTTCGATCGGCTTGATCCGCGAGACCACCAGCTGAACGAAACCGTAGTTGACCTCCAGGTAGGTCCGAGTCGCAGCCACGTCCGCCTGTCCGGCGCTCGCGCCGGCGGGGCACACCGCCAGACCAAGAATCGAGAGTGCGACCACGACCCCGAGACGGGCACGCACGACAAGTCGCCTCGTGGCGGAGGTGCGATTCGAGGTCATGGCCGTAGTCCGCCCGGCACTCATTTCTGCCGGGTGGCCGGAGTGCAGCGCGTCGACGACCACCCGCCGCAGCAGCGGGTCGGGGATCTCCCGCGCGCGCGCCTCCCGCCGGCGGCGCTCCGCGCAGACGCGCGGGAAGACCCCCAGCCAGTAGCGCCGGGCGGCACCCGCGAAGGCGCCCGTAAGAGCGGTACGACCGCCAGCTGTTGTCGCATCGGCACGATCCTCTCCCCCAACCCTATCTCCTCGATCGCGCCGACCCGCGCGACAGCGTGATTATAGACGCCGGGGCGATGGTTTGTCCAGTGTCGCGTGTAGGGGCACGTACCCCGCGCGCCTTACCCCTGCGTGTCCAGCATGTGTTCGATGGCGGCGAGGTAGTCCGCGGCGCCGGCGACGATCGCCTCGGCGTTGGCGCGGCTGGGCGTGATCGCTTCGTAGTCGCCCTCCTCGCGCGTGCGTTGGGCGCCTTGGGCCATCGCGTGGAGGTGCTGGTCAAAGGCGCCGGTGGTCACATAGCGCTCGTGGAAGAGGTGCCACGTGCCCCCGTGCGTGCGGGCGTACTCGTCGCGCTCGGACAGCGCCGCGCGGGCAGCGTAGAGCATCGCGTAGTAGGCAGCGCTGACGGCTACCTCGAGGTGCCCGGAGGCAAGGATCTCTCGCGCGCTCTCGGCGCGGTCCCGCGCCTGATCCATGAACTCCTCCGAGCGCGGGCTCACTCCAGCCCGCTCCCATAGAGCACAAGCTTGTCGCGGTCGACCTCGGCGATGAAGAACGAGCGGATCTCGCGCCGGCCGCGCAGCCACTCGGGGGTTTTGACGAAGACCGAGTACCACACAGGGCTGACACCCTCGGCGGCGGCGATCTCCATGACCAGTTCGATCGCCTTCATCCCGTAGCGGTGCTCGCTGCCGTCGGCGAGCACCATCAGGTCGACGTCCGACTCCGGGTGCGGCGTCTCCCCGCGGGCGCGCGAGCCGTAGAGCCAGATCGCGTGCAGGTCGGAGCCGAGCTCGTCGCGCAGGCGCTCGACCAGGCACTCCACGACGCGGCACTCGGCATCCGAGAGCGAGGCGGGGGCGAGGACGTCGGAGATCTGCGTGGCCATGGCCCCCAGAGGATAGGCGGCTCGCCGGAGGCCCCGGCGGCGCAGGTGACCAGCCTCAGCCCAGCCGTGCGCCGATCGCATCGCTCTCGGTAGCGCAGACTTCGAGCCGGCTGATATCGGCGAGACGCCCTGTGCAATAGGTATCCAATGAGCAGGTGGGACAAGTTATGCTATCGTCAGATGACGGTGAAGACCCTGCACTTGGATCCTGCCGCCCGCGATCAAGCGGCCCTTGTGACCGAGGAGATCGATCGACTGCTCAGCGAGGGCAAGCGGATCGCCGTGACGCTTGCCGAGGAGAAGGAGCTCCTATCTCCGCAGCAGACCGCCGACCGGCTTGGATTCTCCCGCCAGCACGTGGTGCGACTCATCGGTTACGGAGAGCTTCCAGCTGAGAAGCTGCCTGGCTCAAGCTACTGGAAGATACCGCTCGCATCGGTGCTCGCCTTCGAGGAGCGCCGCGCCGAGGGGGACCGCATCGCGGCCGAATGGTCACGCGACCTCGACGCGATGGGCGCACCGCTTGAGTGAGCCGGACAGGCCGCGGCGAGCCGTTCTCGATGTCGACATCATCTACTCGCGTGTGCTCCACGAGCTCATGGGTCGCGTCGCCAGGCGTCTGCGCCTACTCGACCTCTTCTGGAGCGAGGAACTGCTTGCCGAGGCCGGGAAGTCGCTCGTAGAGAAGAAGGGATTCGCCAACGACGTGGCGCAACGGTGGGTCGCCTACCTCCCCCAGAACTTCCCCGCCGGGCAGACCAAGATCGACGAGGCGCTCAGCACCGTCGATCTCGCGAGCCTGACGTCCGACCCCGGAGACCATCACGTGTGCGCCCTGGCGCTCGCGGCGAACGCCGACTATCTGTTCACGCACGACCGCGGCTACCTACGCGAGGGCCTGCGGCGCCACGGCATCGAGGTTGTTGCCCCCGACGCCTTCCTCGACCCCGCGTTCGAGGCCCAGCCACGGGGGATGCTCGAAATCCTCGAGCTGCAGGCAGCCTCATGGGCGGGGGGACGGCCCATCGAGGATCTGCTCGACGCAATCGAACGCGCCGGCGCCCCAATCCTCGCAGGCAGGGCGCGCCAATCGCTGAGCGGCTGACCAGCCGCATATGCAGCCCGCGGCTCCCTCAACCGCGCCGCGCGCTCTTCCTTCCCTTGCCCCCGGCCTTCTTCTTCTTGGCCTTGGGGTGCTTCTTCTTGGCGGCCTTCTTCTTGGCCTTCTTGTGTTTCGCCGGTTTCGTCACGGGTTCCGTGCCCGTGGGGAACGCGATGTTCGGGAGCGCGATCAGGGGGGCGGTCGCGGGGTTTACGAGCGGGTCGGCGATCGGGGGGGTCGTGAACGTCTCATCCTGGCCTTCGCTCGTGCCGCCCGGGTTGCTCACGACGAGGCGGTAGTGATAGGTCGTGCCCGCTTCCAGGCCCCGCAGGCTCAGCGTGACCGTCTGTTCGCCCTGCTCGGGCAGGACGGTCCCGAACGCCTGGGTGCCATAGCCGATGCTGGTGCCGTATTCGAAGCGGTAGCTGGTTTCTTTGCCATTCGGGTTGATCGTGCCCGAGATCGTCGCTTCGTTCACCGAGACCCCGCTCGCCGCGCCGGTGGTGGCGAGCGGTGACTGGCCGGCTTCGGCCGTGAACGTCTCGTCCTGGCCGTAGCTGGTGCCGTCTTCGTTCCACGCTACGAGCCGGTAGTGGTATGTCACGCCGGGGGTCAGCGGGACGAGGATCGCCGGGACTTCCAACGCGCCCAGGCCCGCGCCGACGCTGATGCCCGGTTCGCCCGGGGAAGTCCGCTGCCCATATTCGGTGGTCGGCCCGTACTGGTAGTAGTAGTAGGTTTCCACGCCCTCGGGGATGACCGTGCCGGACACATTGGCGCTGGCCTGCCCGACCGCGGTCACCGCGCCCGTGCTGACGGTCGGTGCGGTGCCGGCCGTGGTGAAGGATGCGATTTCCCCTTCGGTCTTTTCATGGGCTGCGTTGATCGCGACCACGCGGTAGTAGTAGCCCGTCCCCAGGTGCAGGCCGGTCAGGGTCACGCCGACGCCCTGGTAGCCGAAGCCTTCGAGGCTCGCGGGTTCGCACGGCGCGCTCGCCGCGAGCGACGCTTCGCTGGTGCCGTACTGGAATTCGCATTTCGTGATCTGGTTGTTCGGGTTGACCACGCCTTCGAGCCTCACTTCGGACGGTGTCACACCGGAGGCGCTCTCGCTGTGTTCGAGGACTGTCGGCGGTGCGGGTAGCGTCGTGAAGCGCACAGGTGGCGCGGTCGGGTCCACCTGCGAACCGAAGGCATTGCTCGTGACGAGGCACACCGAGTACTGGACGTTTGGTTGCAGTTCGCTCACCGCCGTGGAGACTTCCCTGCTGCCCGACCCTTTGCCCGCGCTGACCGGGATGGTGCTGCTTTCACCGGAGCATTCGAGGCCGACGCGATAGTCGAAGGAGTATTCCGTGTTCACCGCGTTCAGCGGTGCCACGGTCCCGTAGAATGTCGCGGTCGTCGCAGTGACGGATTTGGCTTCTTCGGTGTGCGGTGTGGGGACCGTCGTGAACTCTTCTTCGGCACTCTTGCTCGTACCTTTGACTTCGCCCGTTGCGTTCTTCGCAACGACCCGGTAGTGGTAGAGCGTGCCCGGTGTCAGACCGGTCACCGTCAAGCTCACGCCCTGTTCGCCGCCTTCCAGAGTTCCCGGAGGGGTCCCCTGTTCACAGTCTTTTTCGTGTTCGGTCACGCTCGTGCTGCCGTACTGGAAGTGGCATTCGGTGGTTTTGCCAGTGGGTTCTTCGCCCGCGTTGATGGTCGCTTCCAGGTGCGCTTCGAACGGCGTCACCGAAGAAACGCTCTCGCTCTGCACCCCCGGGGCGGCAGCGAGCGCCGGCGCAGCCGAGAACGCAAGACCGCCGGCAAGCACGCCGAGCGTTGCCAGCCCCGTCGTCGTCAACCTCCGAGCGCGCATCATGACTGCCTCCCCTGGCCGTAGCCGGACTTTCGCGCCTTGCCGGCTTTGTTCGCCTTCTTCTTGACGGCCTTCTTGGCTTTCGGACACCCGGTGACCGCGATCTTCGTGTCCTGCTTGAGCTGCGCGCCGTCCTGGGCGGTGAAAAGCGTCGGCATCTCGAGGTTCGAGGTGCAGAGGTTCCCGTTCGCCGCCAGCGCGGAGTACTTGCCCTCGGGTAGGTAGAGCTCGAACGTGTTGACGGGGACGTCGGGGATCGTCTTGAACGTCGAGCTCGTGATCCCGGCCTTGCTGATGAACGTCGCTGCGGTCAGGTCGACGCGCACCCCGTCGCCCTGGAGCACCACGACGAGGCTGGGGAACGCTTCGCCGCCGTGGGAGACGAAGTACACCGGGCCCGTCAACTCGACCGGCAGGATCGGCGTGGAGGTGCGTGCGACACCGATCACCGACGCCGCGGGGCAACCCGCCGGGTTCGATTCGAACTGCGTGGCCGAGCACGCCTTCTGCAGCGTCGTCAGGCGCGAGGGGAGCTGCTTGGGCAGTTCGACCTTGACGTACGCGATGTTCGACTGCGCGCCGGAGGGGAACACGACCTTCGCGTCGAGGCTCGCGCCGTTCGCCCGGGAGGTCTTTCCCGACGTGGCGACGGTGAACTTCGGGCCGAAGTGCAGCCCGGCGCAGCCTGAGACCGCGAACGGCGCCGACACCTGCGCGGTGGTGCCCTGGGTGCCTGAGATCGTCGCCGTGATGTGCTGCTGGGCGCAACTGGTCGGGTTGAAGATGAACCCGGGGCGTTCGATCGTGACGTTCGCGGTCCGCAGGCGGATCGGGATGCCGTCAAGGATCTGCGGGAACGGGTTGCTCGTGACCGTCAACGCAGCGGTCGTCGGGTCAATATTGATCCGCGAGCGCACGACGACGGTGCCGAGATTGAACGGGCCCGCCTTCGTCGGCACCACAATCGAGAGGCCGAACGGGGCGCCGTCGTAGTGTTCGGTGAGGTAGATCGAGCCCTGCGTGTAGAAGGGGTGCCCGCCCGGGCCGGCCGCGACTGTCATCGTCCCGATCCTCGACGCCGCCGAGCACGTCCCCGCGTTGGCCTGTTCTTCCCCGCACAAAGGGACCCCGGTAATCGAGCCCAACAGGCCCGGCGGCATCTTGACCTGGATGCCCGAGAGATCCTGCTGACGATCTTCCCGCGCGAACGTCAGCGTGAACGGGCTGAACTGCCCCGCGTTCGGGTTCGACGTACCGGCGCTGAACGCCGGTGTCAATGGCGGGCTCGACGGGCACGCTTCGCCATGCCCATCCCAGCTCACATCAAACGACGAGGAAGGCGTCGCATCGGGCGTATAGGGTGTGCTCCACGGCGTCATATCCGAGGTGCCGGTGAACGTCCCGCACGCCTGCGGCGTCGCCAGGCCCGCCCGCAACCCACCCTTGAACGCGAGCTGCACATCGCTGATCGGGAACTGCGGGTTGTTCAGGAACTTCGTCGTCAACTGCCCCGTCGTCGTATTCACATAGATCGTGCCCGGCACCTTCTGGACGACCCCGAATCCCTCGATCTGCAGATAGAGTTTGAACATATTGCCATCAGACGCATCCGCGTCAGAGCACGGGTCGCAACCCGGCTGCGCCAGAAACACGTAGCCCGACAGGGGTTCCGGCAGCAACGGTGTTGTGACCTTCACCGTGCCCAGCACCGACGCATTCGGACACGAGCTATCCGTGTTCGAATCCAAGTCGAACTCTTCCGCCGTACACGCCTGCAACCCGTCCGCCGCCGATGGTGAGAGCGACATCCCGGCCGGCAGCGTCACCGTCACGTTCTTGAACGGCGGCGTCGCAAGCCCATGCGGGTCGGGGTTCTGCGGAACTTTCAGCTCGACCGCCATACCCGTCGGTTCATCCGCCCGCGTCGTTTCCGGCTGCAACGCCATCGACGGATCGAAATGTAGCTTTTCACACCCCGTGACCCCCGGCGAGGAATACGTTTCCCGCTTCCACGCAGGGGCACTGATACCTTCGCCTGCTTCGTTGAAATCCGGGGTGCCATCCGTGAAGTTCGGCGTCCCCACCGTACCGGTGCTAGCCGCCGTCCACTTCCCCGGATTCTCATAGGAATCAACGTGCAATTCCGTCACCAACGGCCCGCCCGCACAATCACTGGAATTCGTAAAGAAAGCATTCGCAACACCCGTCTGCCCCCCAATCTGTTCATTCGGATCCCCGAAGAACCGGATCAAGACCGCCATGATATGGGCAAAGGACGAGTATGGAATACCCGGCGTCGTCACCTCGATATGCGCCGCTGCGCCCTGGCCGACCACAGTGGGATATATGCCATTCGAGACCTGGTTGACCGTAAACGCAAACTCCGCCGGCTCGTTACGCTCAGGAATCATGTTATAGACTTTGATGCCAGACGAGAAGCCGCTGAAGCCACCATGAATACCCAGGTCCAGCTGCGCCACCTGGGATGATGGTGGACAGTCCGATTGATCCGGTTCAATATCATGGGACGCCCCCTTGGGGTTGTATAAAAGCTCGGTGAATGGGCATTGCGGAGCGACCTGTGGGTTACCGACCACCCCTGGCGGGAGATCGACCACGATATCCTTCCAAGCCTGCACCGAATTTTGTTCGGCTTCAGCATATCCAACTTTGCGGATGACGTTGTTCACATCGAAGCTGGTGAGGAGCCCATTGGGGTGATCCGCGGCCTGCGTATCCGGTTCCCCATTGAGATCGCTAAGGAAATTGGTCAGATCCCCCGCGGGCACTCCAAAAGAAAGAGGAGTCGAGGAGTTGACTTCCGTCATCCGAGTAACCGACGCGACGGGCGCCCCCCCACCCGACACCCTCACCGTCATGGGGAGGACACTGCCCGCAGGGATGCTCGAGCTGACATCCACGTGCAGCTTGAGATTGGTCTCACCGATCTGCCGGTTCGGACCAACCACCTCATGACTGATGCAGCTGACAACACTACCTTCGTAGGTGAGACCACTAGGGCGATTCCGGCATTGCCCCCAATCTTCATATTCTCCTTCGCTGTAGCTTCCCAGTTCACCCGTTACGCCCAGGGGAAGCGTGGCGGTGACGGTGATCTGACTGCCGTTCGTGGGCGCCCCGCCGACATTGCTGATGATCAGATCATATTTGTCCAACGCGCCATTCCCATTCAGTCGTCCTTCGTAGGGCACGAAGGCGGTCGGGTTCGCGAATGTCGTGATCTGCCATCTCGGTATGCCCAGAGCCAGCGCGGGCGAAGCGCCAATAGCCACGACGCTCACGAGCATGACAACCAAAACACCAAGAGCAAGGAGCGCTGCGCGCACTGGGTATGGGGTGCGTTGTATGACAGACATTTACTTACTCCCCTTTGCGGATTTCTTGGCTTTCCTCGTACTCCTGACCTTGACGCACCTGGTCTTCTTTTTCACGTAGCCCTTCTTGCATTTCGCGGACTTGGACTTCGGTTTCGTCGCGGGCGCCGGTTCAGAACCCGCCAGCGGGGGGTTGCCGCCGGCCTGGAGCTCACTGCCGGGGGATAGAAGGGTTGGCGCAGCACTCAACTCCCCCTGGCAAGCATCACCCGAGCAACTCGGCAACAACGACACGGGCGCGGGGAAACCACCATCGATACGCGCGTCATACAGATCGGTCTGCGTATCCAGATCCTGGGGCACCAGTTGATCGGCCGTCGTAAAGAAGATATCCTCACCCGAGGAGGACATCCCCTCGACATTCACCACGGACTCGTTGGCTGCCTTCGAGGTGTCCAGCCCGTCGGAGATCAGATACACATTGCCGGCGTGATACTCATAGACGTTATTCAGAGGAATGAGCTGTCCTTCGCCGCCGGTTTCCACGATCCCGTTCAGCGCTCCGGGCGTCAGCCCAACGTCGCTCTGGAACACCACATACGCACCATCGTTGGACACCGCCACCGGGTTGAGACCCGGACGAGCACGACCATAGAGCTGTTCGGGGAGTTCGGCTTTGTTGAGACAACCCCGCGGGGGATTATCCGTGTTTGGCACGCAGAAGGTGTTGCCGTTGTCGTTGAACCCGTTCTGGCCGATCGAGACCCGCGTCAGCTCACCCGTTTCGGCGTCGTACTCGAAGACCTGCTGCGCGGTGCTCGTGTCACCGGAGGTGAGATCGGCGGTGCTCGTGAAGACAAGAAATTGGCCGCTTGGGGTCACCGACGGCCTTTCGGGGCTGACGGTCGCTATGAACGAGAGCCGCCCGCCGGGGAACCGCGCGTCACGCTCGTCGACGTAGAGGTTTTGGTCACCTTCGACCGGTGCTTTGCCTTCCGCGTTAGCACCCGTAAGGACACCCGTGGCGTCGAAGTAGACGTACGCTCCGTATTCGCCGGTTTCGTTGATACCGACCACGCTCGACACGCCGGCGCCGGCAGGCTCGATCTCTTCACGCGCCGCGCTGGACACATCAAAGCGGTAGAGCACACCGGATTCCATGTAGAGCAGATGACTCCCGTCCGGGCTCAACCCCTCAATGCCGGCCCCGGTCGAGGTCGAGACCGCGACCGTCCGCGCGCCCGCTTCACCGTTGTCGACCCGCGCGAAGATCCTGCCCGAGCATTCAAAGAACACCGTCGAGCCTTCCGCCGAGATACCGAGGTAGCTGGCCGCGCACGGACTGCCGTCGGGTTCCACACCGACGGGCACCGGCGGACCACCCCGCCCGAGAACGTACTCATAGAGAACGCCATAGCCACTGCCATAAGCATAGGGCGAGTTACTTTCGGCGGGGAGGTAGGCTTCATCGCCCGGCCACGAGACAGGGCTTAGGAACACCACATGCGAGAGGTCTCTCGACACATCGATGAAGTGACCACCCACTTCTTGGATCACTTCACCTTCGGTGGTTTCCGTGCCGGATGGCCCTTCGGTGTCCGCCGGCGGCTCGAACGGCCCGATGTCGTGCAGAGCACCATCCGCTTCGCGAAGCCAGAAGTCCTTGGCTTTCAGCGACTGATCGCTCGCTCGCGCCTCATAGAGAACCTCTTCCATCTCCGGCGTCGTATCGAGCGTGACGCTTTCGGGAAACTGCGACGCCGGGAGATCGATACTGGCCTCAGTCCAACCAGATCCCGTACGCATCATCTCATAGCTGTTAACGAAAAGGCCACTTTTTGCGTCCCCAAAGTCGCCGTACGAGCTCACATCCACGTGCGAACCATCGGCTGATACTCCCACCAAACCTTCTCCGGCCCCCAAGAAATGGGCGAGCCCGGCATTACCGGCCTCCTTGAATGGTGGTGTGACGAGCTCGTACGCGCGGCAGTCGGGGAGGTTCGCACCGGGCCCGGTGCGGAATTCTTCGTTGGGGCAGGTTCCGGCCTGGGCGGGGGCCGCGGCAACGAACAGCGCGACGGCCGACAACGAGCACAGCGCCAGCGCGATACCGGCAATTGCGGCGGAGCGTGAGACGGTCATGCGGTCCTCCTCCTGAAGCACTCGAACGTTGCCTGGTGCTTGGTGCATCCCCGCTCTCCTTTCCCGGACCCGCCCTCCCGGCAGCCCACGATCGTGTGTCTCATTTATGCGGCCCTCCCGCGGGCCTCGCGGCCGGCGTGGCTGTGAATGCTCTGCGCGACCTGCCGGCCCTTCGCGGTCAGCGACCACGCGTTCGGCTCACCCTTGGCGTGCCCGCCACCGCTGTTCACGATCAGACCCAGGCGCTCCAACCGCGCCAATAGCTTCGAGATCTGGCCGGGGTCGGAAACCCCCGCGCGCTCCGCCACCACGCGGTTGCTGACACCCGGCAGCTCGGCGACCGCTTCGAGGACCCGCGCGGTGCGCAGCGTCAGGCGCATCGGGACGCCGCCCAGCGGGTCACGGACGCTCTGCGGCCCCGGTTGCGCGCCGTTCACCGCGCGCCCGGGGGCGCGCGCCCTGCCGGCGAGCTCGCGGCGCGCAGCGCGGGGCCCCAGGTAGGGCAGAACGATCAAGCTCATCAGCTCGCCGACCAGGCCGACCAGCGGCTCACGCCTACGACCGTGCGAGAGCCGCGCGTGCACGATCACAAACGCGGCGCCGACGAGGCCCTCCGCTGTCAGGGGGGCGCACTCCGCGCCCCTTGGGCCCGCCGTGCGACCCTCGTCGATCACGGCCGTCAGACGCGCGAAGAGCTCCTCGCGGCGCTCCCCCACACCCGGCCCGCCGCGCGAGGCGCCGACCACACACGCCCTTGCCAGCACCGGCTCGCGGTCGAAGAACGACAGGATCGTCCACAGGCCGCCGCGGACCCGCTCACGCCACCCGAGACCATCGAGGCCCGCCGCCCTGAGCTCACCCTCGATCGAGTCCACGACGTCCTCGAACAGCGCCGTCAGGCACCCCTCGCGATTCTCGAACAGCTCATAGAACGTCCGGCGCGACACGCGCGCACGGGACGTAATGTGCTCGACCGTCGCCTGCTCATAGCCGAGCTCCTCGATCGCGGCGACCGCGCCCGCCAGCAGCCTCGAGCGCTGGATCTCGACCAGCTGCCCCGTCTGTGCCGGCACGGGCGCCTGCGTCCGCACGGGCATCACACACACCTCCGCGCGTGCGCTACCCGGCCTGTGTGGCCTGCGCCGCCAGTCGCAGCGCAGAGCCGCTCATACACACACCCCCGCGTGCGTCTTATCTGAGCTACGTGGCCTGCGCCGCCAGTCGCAGCGCAGAGCCGCTCATACACACACCCCCGCGTGCGTCTTATCTGAGCTACGTGGCCTGCGCCGCCAGTCGCAGCGCAGAGCCGCTCATGCGAGGCTTGCCGGACACACGTCGCTCGATGACCGCGGTTTCGGTCCTGCTCTAAATCCCGCGTGTCTCGAACAGCGTCGGCTTCGATTGCCGTACGTTCCGCGGTGCGCGAGGTCGGGTGAGACCCTTCCCGCGCGGAGAACACCGGATAACCGGCCGGTGCCGGACGATGAGCGGGCCTCGGATCAGGCCCTAGCGGACAAGAGAGAGAGAGAGAGAGAGAGATGCGTCAGGCTGCTGACGCATCTACATACACGGCCCTCATGGGTCGCGTACATCTCCGGCACGTATCTCCCTCCAGAAACCACGCTAAACCAGCTCCCTCATCGAAAACGACCCGGCCCCTCTCCCGGAAAGACCCCTAATGCGCTACGCAGGTCGACCACCTCGGGTAGACCCAACCAGACCTATGTTTGTCCTTCATAGCCACACAAGGCTAAACTGCCAAGGTCATAATACGCACACCTTGTACCTCTTGTCAAGGCCCCTGGGTATCTCGACACCAGGCCTTCGACTCCCTCCCCACCCTGCAACGCATCGACCCGCTCGACGAGCCCGGGCCGCAGGAGATCCTCGGCGGGCGAGCGGCCACACCGCCCGACCGCGATGCGGCGTAGCATTGAGCCCGTGTTTGACGATGCGGCGATCCGTGCGTCAGTTACTCAACCCCAGCGGCGCGATCCAGTGCTCCGCGCTGGGGATGCCCTCGGGGTGGGCGCGCATCACCGCCTCGACCGCGTCCGCGAGGGCGCCCGTCGCCTCCCGGCTGCGACTGCGGCGGGCGGGCAGGAGGATCAGGCCGGCGTGGCCGCGACCGTCGCTCATGCGCTCCGCGGCGAGCGGACGGAAGTCCTTGACGTTGTTGCTCACCACCGCCCGCCCCTCGCGCGCCGCCGTGTCGATCACCTCGTCGTCGGGCGCCTGCACGAGGTCCGAGCGCTCCACTACCGCCTCCACGTCCAGGCCGCGCTCGCGCAGCAGCCGCGCGATCTGGCCTGAGAGCTGCTCGTCGAGTAGCGCCCTCACCCGCCGAGGGCCCCAAGCGCCCTCTGCCCCGCCTCCCACGCGGCGTAGCCCCGCTCCCACTCCGCCTCGTTGTCCGCGATCTGCGCGTCGATCTCCTCCGGGAAGGAGCCGTAGTAGGCGACCGCCGCCTGCACCAGCCCCACCGGGACCTCGAGCAGCGCCGCGGTGCTCTCCACGTCGTTCCCGTTCTCCCTGACCGCCGCGACCGCCTCCCACACGTCCAGGCCGCTGCCGACCAGCGCCGCGCGACGCCCGCTCGGGCCGTCCGCGAAGCGCACCAACGGATGCTCGTCGCAGCGCAGGCCCTCGTCGACGTAGCGCTGGGCCAGTGTCCTGGGGGCGTAGCCCATCCGCCGCGCCTGCGTCCGCAGTCGCGCCCCCACCCCTGGACGGAAGCGAAGGGTGAAGTGATCGGTCGTCGCGGCCACGTTTTAGATGGTACCACGCTGTGACACCAGGTGATGCAGATGGAAGCCGCCGCGGGGCACGGAGGCCCCGCGCACACGCGCCTGATGGTTCCCCACCCGTCACGCGGACGATCCCCAAACCCCCACCCGGTACGCCACCACACACGACCCCTGCCGCAGGCTTGGGGGCGTCTGCCTACCGGCGGTGGCCCGAAGGCGCCCTCACCGTTCCACGCGCGCGCGGATCGCCTGCTCGAGCTCGTAGCCGCGCTCGGTCAGCCTCCACGCGTTCGCTTCGCCGTGCGCGGCGTCGCCCGTGTTGGTGAGTAGGCCGATGCTCTCCAGGCGCGCGAGCAGCTTCGAGATCTGGCCCTGGTCGACGACTCCCGCTTCGCGGGCCACCCGGCGGTTGTTCAGGCCCGGGCGGTCCGCCACCGCGGTAAGCACGCGCATCGTGCGGTACGTGAGGCGCATGTCGAGCCCCTTCAGCGGGTCCTCCGGCGCGCGGTTGCGACGCGGGCGCGGCGGGCGCAGCGCCAGCTCGGCGGCGGCTGCCTTGGGGCCGAGGTAGGGGAGCACGATCATGCTCATCAACTGGCCCCGCAGGGGCAGCAGCGGCTTAATGTCAGACCCCACTCCCCCCTCACGCAGGCGCGTGTGCAGGACGCCCAGCACCGCTCCCACCACGCCCTCCGCCGTCACGCGGTTCAGCCCATTCGAAGCGGGTGCGTCGCGACGGCCGCGGTCCACCGCGCTCACCAACGCGTCCAGGACCCGCGCGCGGCGCTCCAGCGCCGCGGAGCCCGCTCCGAGCGCGTCGACCACGCACAGTGCCGCCACGCCCGGCTGGTCGTCGAAGAACTTCAGCGCCGCGGTGAGGCCCGCCCTGATCTGCCCGAGCCACGTCCGTTCGCGCCGATACGCCGGGAGCACCGCCTCGCCGATCTGCTCGATCGCTTCGTCGAGCGCCGCCAGCAGGCACGCTTCGCGGTCGGCGAAGATCTCGTAGAAGGTGCGCCGCGAGACCCCCGCACGGGCGACCACGTGCGCGACCGTCACGCGCTCCGCGCCGCGCTCGCGGGTCAAGTCGACCATCGCGCCGAGCATCCGCACACGCTGGATCTCCGCCACGCGCTCGCGTTCCAGCGCCGCCGGGACCCGCAGGGCCGAGCCCGTGCCTGCTGCACGTCCGTTACCCGCGCCGTCCTGAGCTCCGCGCCTGCTCGTCCTGTCCACTAGCCCTCCGATTCTTACGGCCCCTGCTTACGGCCCCTGCGGCCACTTCCTGCATGTCTAATGTAGGCGGGATGCTCTGGTGTTGTCAAGTGTTGTTTCTCTCTTCTTGCCAACCTTTGGAGCCGACCAGCTCGACTTCTCAGGCGCACCGAGGGCCGAAATTGGCCGCCGCGGGGGCGCCGACGCCAGGCGCACGCGAGCCTCCACGATCGTCGCTCCCGCGGGGCCCACGACCACCGGGTTCGCGTCCACCTCCGCGACCTCCGGGTGCCCCTCCACCAGCGCGCTCAGGCGCAACAGCACGTCCTCCACCGCCGCCACGTCGCACCGCGGCGCGCCGCGGTGGCCCTCCAGCAGCGGGTACGTGCGCAGCGAGCGCACCATCTCCGCCGCGTCCACGTCGGTGAGCGGCGTGATCCGCACCGCCACGTCGCGCTGCAGCTCCGCGCCCGCGCCGCCCGCGCCGCACGCCACCACCGGCCCGAAGCTCTCGTCGTGGACCACGCCCACCAACAGCTCCACGCCGGGGTCCGCCACGACGCCCGGGGGGCTCAACGGCAGGCCGTAGCAGCGCAGCAGCGCCGCCGCCATCCCCGGCGGGAGCCACCCCTCGCCGGTGGCGATCGTCGCAGCCGCGACGATCGCAGCCGCCGCCTCCGGGCGGCAGCCCTCCAGCTGGGGCGTCGCGCCCTGCGGACGCTCCCGCCAGCGCGAGTACCGAGCCGCGTGGGCGAGCGCGCGGGCGGCGTCCTCGGGGAAGCAGTACGCGGGGACCCGCGGCTCGCGGCGCGGGGTGCGCGACGTGGGTGGGGTGCCAGGGGTGGGCGCGGCGGGCGCAGTGCGTGAGGCCAGCGGGTTGGACGAGGCGGGCGGGTCCCGCTCTTGGAGCTCCCGCGGCGCGGGCTCGCCAGTCATGAACACCGCGCTCAACGTCACCCCGGCCGCCCGGCGCGCCGCCGCGCGCAGCTCGCGCGCCACGTCGCGCGCGACGGTCACCAGGGGGGGCACGAAGATCGCGACGACCGCGTCCGCCGCCCCCTCCTCGACGAGCACCTCGACCGTGCGGCGGTAGTCCGCCGCAGAGGCCGTCGCGACCATGTCGATCGGGTTCCCCGTCGCCGCCTCCGGCGCGAGGTGGCCCGCCAGCCGCCGGCGCACCCGCTCCTCCAGCCGCGGCACCTCCAGGCCCCCCGCCCGGCAGGCGTCCGCGCAGAGGGTGCCCGGGCCGCCCGCGTTGGTCACGATCGCCACCCGGGGGCCGCGCGGCGGCGGCTGGGCGCAGAGCAGCGCCGCGACGTCGAGGAGCTCGTGCACCGTGTCCGTGCGGATCACCCCCGCCTGGCGGAAGAGCGCGTCGACGGTCACGTCCGAGGCCGCCACCAGCGCGCCGGTGTGCGAGGCGACGGCCGCCGACCCCGCCGCGGAGCGACCGCTCTTGACGGCTACCACCGGCTTGGCGGCGCTCACACGGCGCGCGATGCGGGCGAACCGGCGGGGGTTGCCGAAGGACTCCAGGTACAGCCCCACCACGTCGGTGCGCGGGTCCTGCTCCCAGTACTGGAGCAAGTCGTTGCCGGAGACGTCCGCCTTGTTGCCCACCGACGCGAACGAGGAGACGCCGAGGCCGCGGCGCCCCGCGGCTTCGACGATCGCGACCCCCAACCCGCCGCTCTGGGAGAGCAGGCCGACGCGGCCCTCCAGCGGCGCGCCCGCCGCGAAGGTCGCGTCCAGGCGCACGTCGGGCGCAGTGTTCAGCACCCCCTGGCAGTTCGGGCCGACCAGGCGCATCCCCGTCTCGCGGCAGACCTCGAGCAGCTCCCACTGGCGCGCCGACCCCTCCGCGCCCGCCTCCGCGAAGCCCGCGGAGATCACGAGCAGCGCGCGCACGCCCGCCGCCCCGCACTCCCGCGCCACGTCCGCGACCTGCGCCGCCGGCACGGCGATCACCGCGAGGTCGACCCGCTCAGGCAGCTCGCCCACCGAGGCGTACGCGCGCCGGCCCTGGACGGTGTGCGCGCGCGAGTTCACGGGGTACACCGCGCCGGTGTAGCCGTGCGCGAGCAGGTTGCGCAGGACCTCCGCGCCGACGGTCCGCCGCCGCCGCGAGGCGCCGACCACCGCGACCGCGCGGGGGCAGAGGAAGCTCTTCACGGCTGCCACCGCGGCCGTCTGCTCGCGCCGCTCGAAGCGCTCGAGGGCGCCGGCGGAGAGCGAGGTCGGCAGCTCGATCTCGAGCACCTCGCCGCTGGAGCGCAGCTCCACCGGGAAGCCGCTCTCGCGGAAGACCTCGATCATGCGGTGGTTGTGGGGCAGCACCTCCGCGGTGAACGTCGCGATCCCGTGCTCCTGGGCCGCCGCCGCCAGGTGGGCGAGCATCAGCGTCGCGATCCCGTGCCCCTGCCACGCGTCGGCCACCAGGAAGGCGACTTCCGCGCGCTCGCCGGCGGACCCGGGCCCGGTGCGCGCGTACGCCGCGTGCGCCACGATCCTCTGCTCCGGACCCGTCACCGCCACGAGCGCGTAGCGGTCGGCGCAGTCCACGTCCACCGCCCACTCCCCCACCCACTCGAGGTTCACCGCGCCGAAGAAGCGGAAGCCGACCGACTCCTGCGAGAGCCCCTGCAGGAACACGTCGACCGCCGGGCGGTCCTCCACGGCGACGGGGCGGATGTGGAGCGTCGAGCCGTCGCGCAGCGCGACGTCCGCCTCGCTCGTACCCGAGTATTTAGCCGGCTGGCTCACGCAGTCCTGTCGTTGTAGCATTCCTACTGATGGACAAAGCGGCGCGCGGCGTGCTGGACCTGGCTCGCGGGGTGCTCGCCGAGCTCGACCTCGACGTGGTGCTCGAGCGGGTGCTCGAGTCCGCGCAGGAGCTGACCGGCGCGCGCTACGCGGCGTTGGGGGTGCTCGACGAGTCGCGCTCCGCGCTCGCGCGGTTCCTCACGCGGGGCATCGACGAGGCGACCCACGCAGCGATCGGGGCGCTGCCCCGCGGGCGCGGCGTGCTGGGGGCGCTGATCGAGAACCCCGTGCCGCTGCGCCTCGCCGACGTCGGGCGGCACCCTCGCTCGTACGGGTTCCCCCACGGGCACCCCCCGATGAGCAGCTTCCTGGGGGCGCCGATCGTGGTCCGCGGGCAACCCTTCGGAAACCTCTACCTGACCGAGAAGGCGGGCGGCGCGGAGTTCTCCGCGGAGGACGAGGAGGCGCTCACGATCCTCGCCGAGCTCGCCGGCTTCGCGATCGACCACGCGCGCCGCTACACCGGCGCGAGCGAGCGCCGCGACGAGCTTGAGCGAACCGTCGCCACGCTCGACGCCACCACCCAGATCGCGCTGGCGGTGGGCGGCGAGACCGACCTCGACGTGATCCTCGAGCTGGTCGCCAAGCGTGGCCGCGCGCTGGTCAGCGCGCGTGTCCTGCTGATCGAGCTGTGCGACCGCGAGGAACTGCTCGTCGCCGCCGGCGCCGGCGAGCTGCCCCCGGATCTGATCGGCGGGCGAGTCACGATGAAGGACTCGGTCGCCGGCCAGGCGTTGCGCGCGCGCCGCACGCTGCGCCTGGACGACGAGCTCAACCGCGCCCGCTTCGACGAGTACGGCACCGGGCAGATGGGCGTACACGCGAAGGGCGGGTTGGTGGTCCCGCTGCTCTTCCAGGGCCGCCCCTACGGCGCGTTGCTCGCGCTCGACCGCCTCGAGGACGGGCCGGGCTTCACCGCCGAGGACGAGCGGCTGCTGGGGGCGTTCGCGGCGAGCGCCGCCACCGCGGTGGCGACCGCACAGTCGGTCGCCACCGAGCGCCAGCGCCAGCGCCTGGCCGCGGCCGAGGGGGAGCGCCAGCGGTGGGCGCGCGAGCTGCACGACGAGACCCTCCAGAGCCTCTCCGCGCTGCGGATCGGGCTCTCCACGGCGTCGCGCTCGGAGCGCCCCGAGGCGCTCCGGGACGCCTACCGCCAGGCGATCGAGCAGCTCGAGGAGACGATCACCAACCTCCGCGCGCTGATCACCGACCTGCGCCCCGCGGCGCTGGACGAGCTCGGTGCGCAGGCGGCGGTCGAGGCGCTCGCCGAACGCGCCTCCCGCCACGGCATCGAGGTCGACGTCAGCATCGAGTTCGCACACGAGCGCGGCGATACGATGCCCACCCACCCGCGCCACACACCGGAGCTCGAGACCGCGATCTACCGGATCGTCCAGGAGTCGCTCACCAACGCCGCCAAGCACGGCGGCGCACGGCGCGCGGTCGTCGAGATCCACGAGGACGACGAGACCGTCCACCTGGAGATCCGCGACGACGGCGGCGGCTTCGACCCAGCGGCGGAGACCGACGGCTTTGGCCTGCTCGGGATGCGTGAGCGGGTCGAGCTGCTCGGCGGCACGCTGCTGCTCGACTCCACCCAGGGCCGCGGCACCACGATACGCGCGAGCTTCCCCGTCCAGCGCCGCGCCGCCGCGGCGGGGGCCGTTGTGCGCGACATCCGCAGCGGTCGCTGACGCGGGCGCCTGCGTCAGAGGCTCAAGAGTCCGCGCTCCATCGCGTAGCGGACCAGCTCCGCGCGCGAGGAGAGGCTCAGCTTCTGCTGGATGTGGGCGCGGTGGGTCTCGACCGTGCGCACCGAGAGGAACAGCTGCTCGGCGATCTCCGCGTTGGTGTGCCCGAGGGCGATCAGGCGCAGCACGTCGACCTCGCGCTCGGAGAGGTCGTCGGGGCGGCCCGCAGGGGGCTCAGAGGCGAGCCGCGCCCCGAGGCGCGGGTTCATGTAGGTCTCGCCCACGGCGGCCCGGCGCACGGCCTGCACGAGCTCCTCGTCGGCGGCCTCCTTGAGAACGTAGCCGAGCGCGCCCGCGCCGAGCGCGTGGCGGGCGAAGGCCGGCTCCTCCTGCATCGTGAGGACCACGATCTGGGTGTCCGGGGACTCCGCGCGGATCGCGGGGATCGCCTCGAGGCTCGAGCCGCCGGGCATGTTGAGGTCGAGCACCAGCACCGCGGGGTGGTGCCCGCGCACGTAGCGGCGCGCGTCCTGGACGTCGCCGGCCTCGGCCACGACCTCGAAGCCCGCCTCGCCGTCGAGCAGCAGCCGCAGGCCGCTTCGCACCACCGCGTGGTCGTCCGCGAGGACGATCCGGATCGTCGCGGGCGACGCATCCTCGCCGCCGGCGCCCGAACCGCGCTGGGGGTCCTCCTCTTCGGGCATCGCTTTCACGGTACAGTCCGCGCGAGACGCGGTTATCCGTAGTTCTCCGCAGCAGGACCGCGGGGTTGCGCGGCTGGCGCACTCGCGGGCAGGCCGTACGCTGACGCCATGAGCTTCCCCGACCCCGGCCACCCACCAGTCGCATGAGCCCCGACTCCGACTCCCCACCCGCCCCCGATCCGGGGGTTCCCGCCGACACTCCCGGAGCCCCCCGTGGGGAGCCCCCCACGGGGGGCTCGGGCTCCCCCGCGAAGCCCTTCGAGGTCGTAATCGCCGGTGGCGGGGTCGCCGGCCTGGAGGCGGCGCTCGCGCTGCGCGACCTCGCCGGCGAGCGCGTCGCGCTGAAGTTGGTGGCGCCTGTCCCCGAGTTCGTTTACCGCCCGATGACCGTGCGCGAGCCGTTCGCCTACGGCTCCGCGGAGCGCTACCCGCTGGAGCCAATCGCGCGCGAGGTGGGCGCCGAGCTCGTGCAGGACGCGTTCGCGTGGGTGGACGCGGACGCCCGCGTCGCACACACCGAGGCCGGCGCCGAGCTGGCGTACGACGCACTGGTGCTGGCGCTCGGGGCGCGGGCGCACCCGCGCTACGAGCACGCGCTGACGATCGACGACCGGCGCATGGACGAGGTCCTGCACGGCCTGATCCAGGACATCGAGGGCGGGTACGTGCACTCCGTCGCGTTCGTCGTCCCCGGACGCATGGCGTGGCCGCTGCCGATCTACGAGCTCGCGCTGATGACCGCGGCGCGCGCCTTCGACGCGGGCGTCGAGCTCGCCGTGACGGTCGTCACGCCCGAGGAGAGCCCGCTCGCGATCTTCGGGGTGGGGGCCAGCGGCGCCGTCGCCGAGCTGCTCGCGCAGGCGGGCATCGAGACGCTCACCTCCGCCTACGCCGAGGTCCCGCACGCCGGGCTCCTCGTCGTCAACCCCGGCGAGCGGCGCCTGGAGGTCGATCGCATCGTCGCCCTCCCCGAGCTCTACGGCCCCGCCGTGCGCGGCCTGCACAGCTCCAGCCACGGGTTCATCCCCGTCGACCCCCACGGCCGCGTGGGCGGCGTGGAGCGGGTGTACGCCGCCGGGGACGCCGTCGACTTCGCGGTCAAGCAGGGGGGCCTCTCCGCTCAGCAGGCCGACGCGGCGGCCGAATCGATCGCGGCGCTCGCCGGCGCCCCGGTCGAGCCGCAGCCCTTCCACCCCGTGATCCACGGGCTGCTGCTCACCGGCGGCGCCCCGCGCTACCTCACCGCCCGCATCACCGGCGGGCACGGCTTCAGCTCCGAGCTGACCGACACGCCCACGTGGTCGCCGCCGGTCAAGATCTCCGCGCGCTACCTCGCGCCCCTGCTCGAGCGGCTCGACGCGCTCTCCTCGGGCCGCCGGTAGCGGTAGCCGAAGCCGCGCGCCGTCTCGATCGGGGTGCAGGACGGGGCGTGGGTCGAGCTTGCGGCGCAGGTAGAGCTCGGCCGCCCCACTCACGGCGACTCCGCAGTTCTCCGTATGCGGCGTGCGGAGATCCCTCCACGTCCTCCTCAGTGCGGAGCCGAGGTGTCGCTCACTCGGGCCGCGGCCTCGTCCAGCAGGGCCGAGACCTCGCGGTCTGGCGTGGGGGCGAAGTCCTCGTACCAGAAGCCGATCGCCACCAGGTTCGGCGGCTCCTCCACGCACACCACCTCGTCGACCTCCCCTGCGAGCTGCGCCACCGAGCTCGGCGCCGCCACCGGCACCGCGAGGATCACCCGCGCCGCGCCGCGCCCCCGCAGCGAGCGCGCCGCCGCCTGCGCGGTGTGCCCGGTCGCCAGGCCGTCGTCGACCACGATCGCCGTGCGCCCCGCCACCGGAAGCGGCGGGCGTTCGAGGAGGGAGGCGGGAAGCGGCGCTCGGTACCTCGCAAGCCGCTCCGCGAGCTCCCGTTCGGCCCGCCAGATGAGCTTCTGAAGCTGCTCCGGCCCGACGCCCAGCGCCCGCACCGCCTCCCGGTCGAGCACCCCGACTCCCCCCTCCGCCAGCGCCCCGATCCCGTACTCCGGGTTCAGCGGCGCGCCGATCTTGCGCACGACCACGAGGTCCAGCGGCGCGCCCAGCGCGCGCGCCACCTCCGCGGCCACTGGCACCCCCCCGCGCGGGATCCCCCAGACGACCGGGCGCGCTGACCGCAGGTGCTCCAGCAGACCCGCCAAGCGGCGGCCGGCGTCGTGGCGGTCAGCGAACCGGCGCTCCGCACCCATCGTCCCACTGTATGGCGCGTCGAGGCCGCCATCCAGTGTGCTGCTCCCCGCCTCGGCCGTGGAGGCCGGGCCCGAAAGAGACGCTCAACCGCCACCGGCAGCGGTGTAGCATGGAGCGCAGCTCGAGCAAACCGCTCGTCGCAACGAGGGAGGTCAGCATGCACGAATACGACTACGTGATCGTCGGTGCGGGCTCGGCTGGGTGCGTGCTCGCGGCCCGGCTCAGCGAGGACCCCGACGTCAGCGTCGCGCTGGTCGAGGCCGGCCCGCCGGACACGATCGAGAACATCCACGTGCCCGTCGCCTTCAGCGCGCTGTTCCGCACGCAGGTCGACTGGGACTACTCGACCGCCGCCGAGCCGGGCGCCGACCGGCGGCGCATCTACCTCCCCCGCGGCAAGACCCTCGGCGGCTCGTCCTCGATCAACGCGATGGTCTACATCCGCGGCAACCGCGCCGACTACGACGGGTGGCGCGAGGCCGGCTGCGAGGGGTGGGGTTACGACGAGCTGCTCCCCTACTTCAAGCGCGCCGAGGACAACGAGCGCGGAGCGTCCGAGCTGCACGGCGCCGGCGGCCCGCTGACGGTCTCCGAGGACCGCGCGCCCAACCCGATCACCGACGCCTTCCTGGAGGCCTGTGCGCAGGCCGGCCTACCGGCCAACGAGGACTTCAACGGCGCTGCGCAGGATGGCTTCGGGCGCTACCAGCGCACCCAGCGCGACGGGCGCCGTTGCAGCGCCGCGGTCGCATACCTGCACCCCGCGATGGCGCGGCCCAACCTGACCGTGGAGACGTACTTGCAGGTCCACCGGGTGCTGTTCGAGGGCGAGCGCGCCGTCGGCGTGCAGGCCGCACGGTTGGGGGAGCTCCACGAGCTGCGCGCCACGCGCGAGACGATCCTCTGCGGGGGCACGTACAACTCGCCCCAGCTCTTGATGCTCTCCGGGGTCGGCCCGGCAGAGCTCTTGACGTTGCTGCAGATCCCCGTCGTCCAGGATCTGGCAAGCGTCGGGCAGAACCTCCAGGACCACCCCGCCTCGGGGCTCACGTGGGCGCACGACGAGCCGGTGTCGCTGTTCAATCCGCTGACCGAGGCCAACCTCGCCGCGTTCGTGGGAGAAGGCCGCGGCCCGCTGACCTCTAACGTCGCCGAGGCCGGCGGGTTCGTGCGCTCCAGCGCCGCCCTGGAGGCGCCCGACATCCAGTTCCACGCCGCGCCCGCGATGTACGTCGACGAGCCCGTACTCGAGCACGGCTTCGGCCTGGCGCCGTGCGTGCTCACACCCGCCAGCCGCGGGGTCGTCGTGCCGCTCACCCCCGACCCGACCGCCAAGCCCTACATCCTCCACAACTACCTGGCGGAGGAGACCGACCGGGCGAGGATGGTGGAGGGTCTGCGCCTGGCGATCGAGATCGCCCGCCAGCCCGCGCTCGCCCCGTACACCACCCGGCCCCGCTACACCCCCGCCTCGGACTCCGAGGAGGACCTGCGCGCGCACGCGCGCCAGCAGACCTTCACGCTCTACCACCCCGTCGGCACCTGCCGCATGGGCGCCGACGCCGAGGCGGTGGTGGACACCGAGCTGCGCGTGCGCGGCGTCGAGGGGCTGCGCGTGGTGGACGCCTCGGTGATGCCGACCGTGCCCCGCGGCAACACCAACGCGCCCACGATCGCCGTTGCCGAGCGCGCCGCCGACCTGATCCGCCACGGCACGGCGGTTGCAGCACAGGAAGCCGTCCCCGCGGCCACATGATCGTGATCGACAGCACCTCGTAGAACGCTATCGGTGGGAGCATTGCTCGCCGGTGTGCCTTGAGCGAGCTTCATCACCCGGCCCCGGCAAACGCACGCAGGCGGGCGTGGCAGGCGGTGGTCATGTCGAGCAGATCGAGCCGATCTGAGCGGGCCGTCCGCTCCGATCCATGATGGTCCAGTGTGCGGAGGGTACGTTCGTAGGCGCGTCGTGCAGGTCCGATCTCCCCCAACGCGTCGTGTGCGCACGCCAGCTTGAAGGCGGCGAGCCCGAAGTTGGGATCGATGTACAGGGCGCGTCGCAACGGCTCCACCGCGGCTCGGGCGTCGTCGCGTGCGAGCTCGGCGACCCCGCGGATGAAGTGCGCCTGGGAGTCCAGCGGGTCCCGTGCGAGCACGTCCTGAGCGATTCCCACCGCAAGGTCCAGCTCCCCGCGGTCCGCGGCCTTCATGGCGTCGGCCGGCGTCGGCTGGGGATCTTGTGGCGCCTGCGTCGGCTGACCGACGAGCGGCGTCGAGCGCTGGGCGTCTGCGCCCGCTCGCGTCTGCCGGGAGGGGCGTACGAGGGCCCTGCGGCCGGGCGCCTGCGTGCGTGAGGACGGCGGGCCGAGGACGCCGGGCCGAATCCGTGAGACGGGGAGGCTCTGGCCTGAGAGCCGGTCTGCGGCACCCAACACGAGCAGGCCCGCCGGTGCCAGAGCGCCCTCGAGTGCTCTCACGACCTGCTCGACCGTCGGTCGGTCGAAGTAGATCAGGACGTTGCGGCACAGGATCACGTCGAAGGGCTGCTCGCCCGCCGGGGGGATCGGGTCGCGCACGAGGTTGTGCCGGCGGAGCTCCACGAGTGCACGCAGCCGCTCGTTGACGCAGGCCACCCCGTGTTCGCTTGAGAAGTAGCGGTCACGAACTCCTCCCTGCAGGTTGCGTATGGCGCGCTCGCCGTAGCGACCCGCGGTCGCCTGCTCGATCGCGGCGGGAGCGATGTCGGTTGCGAGCACGCGCACCGGCGGGGCGGCGGACGCGAACGCCTCGCACGCGAGGATCGCCACCGTGTAGGCCTCCTCGCCGGAGGCGCACCCGGCGACCCACACGCGTACGACACCCGAGCCACGGGCGCGGGCGGCGTCGAGTACCGAGTACCACTCGATCGCGTCGAGCTCCGAGCGGTGCCGAAAGAAGAAGGTCTCGCGGATGGTGACCTCGTCGATCAGCCGCCGCAGGGTCTCGGGCGGGAGTGCCCGATCGAGCAACGCCTCGGCCGTGAGGCCGCCGACCCTGGTGATCGCGGCTTGGAGCGAGGGGAACTGGGGTGGGCCCAGCTCGATCCCGCTCTCGTGCTGGATCATGCGTGCGACCTCGGCCAGCGCGACGCTCACGGCCGGCCCCTCATCCAGTCCAGCTTGGCGAGCTCGTCGCCGATCGCCGCCGGGGCGAGCACCGTTTTGGCTCCTCGCTCCGCGGCGACCCGTGGCATCCCGTAGATGCCCGAGCTCTGCTCGTCCTGGGCGATCGTCCGTCCGCCGGCGGCGGCCACGGCCGCGAGACCCTCGGCGCCGTCACATCCCATACCTGTCAGGACCACGACCACAGCTCCCGCCCCCGCGACGCGAGCGAGGCTGGAGAACAGCGCGTCTCCCGACGGGCGGTGGCCGGCGGTGGTCGTGTCGCTGTCGAGTCTCAGGCGCCGGGTCCTCTCGAGCTTCATATGCGCCCCATCGGGAGCGAACCAGACGCCTGGCGCAAGCTGCTGGCCATCGCTCGCCAGGCACACGGGCAGCGCAAGCTCTCCGTCCAGCCAGGCAACCAGTCCGGCGGTGAAGCCGGGGGTCATGTGTTGGACCACGAGGATCGGGACTCCGTAGTCCGCCGGGAGTCGTGCGAAGACATCTGCAAGCGCCCGCGGTCCGCCGGTCGAGGCGCAGATGCCGATCACCTCGCTGCGCGGCCACGCAGAGCTCATCGCTCTCCCACAAGGCGCTTGACGATCTCCAGCAGCGCCTGCTGGTCGAACTCGTCCTTGACGATGTAGGCGTCCGCACCGGCCTCGGCTCCGCGCCTGCGGTCCTCCTCGCTGCCGCGCGAGGTGACCACGACGACCGGCAGCGATGAGCGGTCGGGGTCGGCTCGAATCGCCGCCAGCAACTCCAGGCCGTCCATCTCGGGCATCTGCAGGTCGGTGACGACGATGTCAAAATCGCCCGCGGCGCGCAGCGCGTCGAGTGCCTCGCGACCGTCGCAGGCGACCTCGACGCTGTAGCCAGACGCGCGGAGGATGCTGCGCTGCAGCTCGCGCACCGTGAACTGGTCGTCGACGACCAGGACCTTCGGCGCGTGCCTCTCCTTTTGGGTGGCGACGGTACCGACGCGGGTCACGGTCGAAGCGCGCGAGGCCTGGCGAACCAGGTGGGCCGGGTCGAGCACCAGCATGACACCCCCATCGCCGAGGATCGCGGCGCCGAGGTAGCCCGACCTCCCCGTCAGCGAGAGGCCGAGCGGCTTGACGAGCACCTCTTGCTCGCCGACCACCTCCTCGCAGGCGACCGCGAGGCGCCCGTTGGTCGCGTCCACCACAAGCGCGCGGGAGACCTCCGGCAGGTCGGGCGCGACCATGCCGAGGACGGGCGCCAGATCGCAGAGCCGCAGGGACTCCTCGCGTACGAGGATCGACGGTCGTCCACCGAGCATCATCACCTGCTCCACCACGACCACCTCGCTGACGCTCGCCAGCGGGAGTCCGAACCGCTGGGCCCCACGCTTGACGATCAACACGCGCAGCAGCGCAAGGGTGACCGGCAGCAGCAGCGTTGTGGAGGTGCCCTTGCCCGGCTCGGTGTCGATCGCGAGACTCCCCCCGACCGACTCGACCTGGCGCTTGACGGCGTCGAGCCCGACGCCGCGACCGGCGATCTCACTGACGCCCGCGGCCGTCGAGAACCCGGGCTCGGCGAGCACGTCCACGAGCGAGCCGCGGCGAGCGCCCTCGGCGAGCGCCTCGACGGCGACGCCACGGCCATCGTCGCGCACCTCGATGGCGACCTGTCCGCCGCGCGGCTCCGCGTGGAGCTCGAGCTCACCGCGGCGCGGCTTACTGGCGCGCTCGCGCACGTCGGGCAGCTCGATGCCGTGCGCGACCGCGTTGCGCAGCAGGTGGGTGATCGCCTCGGACATGCCGTCGAGCAGAACCCGGTCGAGCTGCGTCTCGGCGCCGGTGATCTTCAGATCGACCTGCTTGCCTTCTGCCGCCGCGAGGTCGCGCACGGCCCGCGGCAGCGAACTGGTGATCGAGCTCAGCGGCACCATGCGCAGCTCGAGCACCGTCTCCTGGAGCTCGTCGAGCAGGCGCTCCCCACGGTCCACCTCCTGCGCGATGGCTTCGCCGGCTGCTCGCGGAGCGCCGTCGAGCATGTGCTCCAGGCGCCGGTGGTGGAGAACCGTCTCGCCGACCGCGTCGAGCATCCGGTCAACCTTGTGCGCCGCGACTCGAATCGAGTGGGACCTCGCGACGTCCTGCCCGTTCTCCGCCGGCGGCTCCCTCTCGGCCGGTGCCTCGTTCTCCGCCGGCAGCCCCCTCTGCGTTGGTGTCCCCCTCTCCGCCCGTGGCTCTCTCTCAACCGGCGGCGCGCTCTCCGTGGCGCCGACCGCAAGCGCCTCGACCGCCGCCGGCGCGACCCCGCGCTCACCGGCGACGGCGTGGCGCAGCGCGTCCGTCGCGTGCAGCAGGGGTTCGGTCAGCACCGGCGTGAGGGCACCGGACTCGCGCGCCGTCTGCAGCACGTCCTCGATCGCGTTGGCGATGGCGCCGGCCTCCTGCAGGCCGACCATGCCGGCGCTGCCCTTGATCGAGTGCGCGTGGCGAAACAGCGTGTCCGTGGTATCGCCCGAAGCCTGCCCAGCCTCGACGGCGAGCAGACAGGCGACCATCCCGTCCAGGTGTTCGGCGGCCTCCTCGCGGAACGCCTGAACGAGCTCCGCGGGCACGCCGGCGGCGGTCATCCCTCGTCCTGCGGGGCGATCGAGTCGAACAGGGCGTCCACCGCGAGCACGCCGACTAGCGTCCCGTCGAGGACCGTGCTCGCAAGCAGGTGCGGCAACTCGGACTCCTGCAGCGTGCCGGCGAGCGGGCCCACGTCGAGCACCTCGTCGACCGCAAACGCCGCGCGCTGCCCGTGGCACTCGGTGACGAGCAGACGCGGCGGTCGCCCGTCGCGCTCGATCTGGAGGATCCTTGCGAGATCGAAGGCGGGGACGATCTCGCCGTTGCAGTTACGCAGCCCGAGCACGGTGTCGGGCGACCCGGGGATGGGTGTCAGCTCACCGAGGTCGACGACCTGGTGGACGTACTCGACCGGCAGCGCGTACTGCTCGGCGCCCACCCGCACCCGTATCTGGACTGCGCTCACAGGACGCCGCCCGCGCTCAGCGGACCGCCGTGTCCGCGTGGCCGTTTGCGGCCGGCGACCCGTAGCGCTCCAACATGCCCTCCAAGCCGCGCACGAGCTCCTCGACGCGCTCGGAGGTGCCGGCCCGCAGCTGCTGCTCGGCCGCCAGCTGCTCGGCGGCGCGGCGGATCTCCACCATCGTGCTCGCCGCCTGCGCGGCGGCGTCCTTCTGGTTGTCGGTGGCCGCCATGCTCTGCTCGGTGGCGAGAATCGTGGAGTTGCTCTTCTCCTGGATGCCGGTGGCGATCTGACCGATCGACTCGGTCGAGTGCACGGTGCGCTCGGCGAGCTTGCGCACCTCGCCGGCGACGACGGCGAACCCGCGCCCGGCGTCGCCGGCCCGCGCCGCCTCGATCGCCGCGTTGAGCGCGAGCAGGTTGGTCTGCTCGGCGACTCCGTTGATCAGCTCGAGCACCTGGCCGATCTGCTGGCTGCGCTCGCCGGTCTCAAGGGCCTCGGTCGCGGTGATCTGAGCGTTGTCGGCGATCGCCGCCGCACTCGCGCTGAGCTCCTCGAGCGTGGCCGCGACCTCCGAGATCGCCGCGGACTGCTGGCTCGTGGCGGCGGCCGCCTCGAGCGTCGCCGCGCGCATCTCGCTCGTGGCCTCGGTCAGGGTGCTCGAGGTCGTCCGTATCTGCGCGAGCAGTCGTCCGGTCAGGCGCACGGTGTAGACGGTGAGCAGCGCGGTGCAGAGCATGGCGAGCGCGCCGGCGAGCAGCGAGAGGAGCAGCGCAGAGTGCGCAGTGGCCTGTGCCGAGCGCTGGTCGCTCTGATCCTGGGCGTTCTCCGCGGCGACCACCACGTCGAGCTGGTGGTCGACGCCGTCGAGCAGCTGCGCGACGCGGTCGACCTCTGCCGCGGCGGCAGGCGTCCCTGCGTCGTGCGCCAGTGCGACGACAGTGCTTCCCAGCGCGGCAGCGTTCCCGCGGGCGCGGCCCAGTGCCGCCTGCTCGAGCGGCGCGTCGGTCGTGTCGCGCAGGAGCGAGACCAGCGCAGGATCGAGCCTGGCGTAGTCTTCGCGCAGCGTGGCGACGTCCGCCGCACTCGCGCTCGTCGTGAGCGGTCGTGCGCCATTCAGGGTGTCGTACACCGCCGTCCGCGCTACGGCCGTCTCGGCGACGGTGGCCGTGTTCTTCACCGTCGCTTCGTACTTTGCGGTGCTGGCCCCAAAGCGCCACAGCGTCACGCCGATCGCCGCACCGACCAGGAGGACGATCAGCGCCCCGGCGAGCGCGATCCGTCGCGTGGGAGCGCTCAGGCGCTCACCGAGGGAGGTACGCATGTGAGCTGTATCGGTAGCTGTGCGGCTGGCCTGTAACGCCAGGAGCTTAGAGGGAGCTCTTAGTGGGAGCTCTTTGCGGGTATCTCGCACACTCATAGCTGCTCACCACTCGCCTTTAGGGCACTTCTTACTGAGATCCGAAAAAATCAGCGGATCTTCTCATCAAGATGTCGGTCGCTGTCGAAGACTTACGGGAGAGCATGTACTTCCCTGCCGACACCTCGTCTGCCGAGACCCTCACGGCCACACACACCCGCAAGATTCTCGTGATCGACGATTCGGCGCTGATCCGCGAGGCCGCGAAGATCGCGCTGGGTACGATCGGTGGGTGGCGGATCGCCACGGCGGCTTCCGGCGAGGAGGGGCTCGAGCGAGCTGTGCCAGAGCGGTTCGACGCGATCCTGCTCGACCTGGTGATGCCCGGCATGGACGGCATCGCCGTCGCCGAGCGCCTGCATGCGACGCCCGCGACGAGCTCGACCCCGGTCATCCTGATGACAGCGTACGACGGGCTCGAGGACAGTGAGGGCTTTCAGCATGTCCTGGTCGCCGGGGTCATCCCAAAGCCATTTGAAATCTCCGAGCTCTCCCTGGAAGTGGCTGAGCTTCTCGGGTGGCCGACGTGAGGCCCGACCCGGAGCGCGGCGCACGGCGCACGCCGTCGGCGTTGGCGTTGGCGTTGGCCAGTGGGAAGCCTGACAATGCAGTCACGCGATCGACCGAGGACGCCCTGCGTGCGATCTGGCAGAAGCATCGCGCGGGGGCCCTGCAGCGCGTCGCCCTGATCGAGCGTGCCGTGGAAGCGTTGACGGTGGCCGAGCCCGACGAGCAGCTGCGCGTCGAGGCGAGCCGCGAGGCGCACTCGCTGATCGGGTCGGTCGGGACGTTCGGCTTCATCCGCGCCTCCGAGGCGGCACGCGAGCTCGAGCGCGAGCTCGCCGACCCCACCCCTGCGCGCGCGGGCGAGATGTCGAGGCTGATCGCCGTCATCTACAGCGAGCTGCAGGGCGAGGCGCTCGTGCCCCAGGGCGCTCAGCGCATCGAGCCCGTCGGCGATCGGCACATCGAGCCCGCCGGCGATCGGCTGCGCGTCCTGGTCGTCGACGACGACCGCGCGCTGTGCGAGCGCATCGCCGCGGAGGCGACCCTGCGAGGGGTGCGCTGCGACACGGCCGCCAGCCCGCGGGAGGCGCGTAGTGCGCTGTGCGCGGAGCGCCCTCCAACGATCGTGCTGCTCGATCTGACGTTCCCGCCCGACGGCATGACGGACGCCTACGCGCTGCTCTCGGAGCTGAGCGCGGCGACGCCGCCCGTCCCCGTGCTCGTGCTCACCGGCACCGGCGCCTTCACCGATCGCGTCGAGGCGGCGCGGCGCGGCAGCCGCGCGTTCCTGCCCAAGTCGCTGCTGCCGAGCCAGGTGCTGGACGCGGTCGAGCAGTTCCTCGCCCGCGATCGCCTCGCGGCCACACGGGTGCTCGTCGTCGATGACGACCCGGCGGTGCTCGACGCGATGCGCACGCTCCTGGAGCCCCACGATCTCGAGGTCTCGACCCTGGCCGACCCGCTGCGCTTCTGGGAGAAGCTGGAGGAGGCGTCGCCCGAGCTGCTGATCCTCGACGTCGACATGCCCGGCGTAAACGGCCCCGAACTGTGCCGCACCGTCCGCAACGATCCCCGCTGGAGCGGCGTCCCCGTGATCTTCGCCACCGCCCACACCGACGTCGCAACGGTCGAGGAGGTGTTCAGCGCCGGCGCCGACGACTACGTCGCAAAGCCGATCGTCGGACCGGAGCTCGTCAGCCGAGTCGCCAACCGGCTCGAGCGCGTCCGGCTCTACCGCACCCAGGCGGAGACCGACTACCTCACCGGCCTGGCCAGCCGGGCCAAGGCAGACGAGGGCCTGGCGCAGCTCGCCACGCTCGCCGATCGCTTCTCCGAGCCCCTGTCGGTGGCGATGCTCGACGTCGATCGCTTCAAGCTCGTCAACGACCGCCACGGCCACCCCGTCGGCGACAGCGTGCTGCGACGCCTCGGCGAGCACCTGAGGCGCGACTTCCGCGGCAACGACGTGGTCGGACGCTGGGGCGGAGAGGAGTTCATCGTCGGCATGTACGGCATGACGCGCGAGGACGCCATGCGACGCCTAACGGACACGCTCGAGCGCTTCCGCGAGGAGCGGTTCTCGAGCGGCGAGGGAACGTTGCGAGTGACCTTCAGCGCCGGCATCGCCGAGTATCCCCGCGACGGGCACGACCTCGGCACCGTCTCCCGCGCCGCCGACCGTGCGCTCTACCGCGCCAAGGCGGCCGGACGAGCCCGAGCGCTTGCGGCCGATCGCGAGACGGCGACCGCCGATGTATCGGCGGTCGAGTAGACGACGCCCACAGCCGCCGCGCCAGCCGTTTCTGGGCCGCATCCCTTGTCTGCCTCGATCCACTAGCCTTGGAAATGCCTACCTGGAGGGGTGGCAGAGCGGTTGAATGCGGCGGTCTCGAAACTCGCCGCAGCGGCTGGATAGCTCGACGTCCAAGGTGCGGTCGCGAGGCGAGTGGCGCTCGTGACGTGCAAATCTGCGCATGTGCCAGACATCCGACGAGTGGCCACACCGCGCGAGAAGCAGCTGACCCTGCTCGCAGCCGTGCTCGGTACGAGCGTCGTGTTCCTCGACGCGACCGTAACCAGTGTCGCGTTGCCCGCGATTCGAGGCGACCTCGGCGGCGGTCTGGCGGGCCAGCAGTGGGTGACAAATGCATACTTGCTGGCGCTGGGGTCGCTGTTGCTAATCGGCGGCTCACTCGGAGATGTATTCGGTCAGAAGCGTGTGTTCCTGGTCGGCGTTGCCGGGTTCGGCCTCACATCGGCTCTCTGCGCGGTCGCATCGTCGATCCCCGAGCTATGCGCGTTCCGTTCGATGCAGGGGGCGTGCGCGGCGCTGGTGACGCCTACCACCTTGGCGGTGATCGTCCACGTGTTTCCCGAAGACGAGCGGGCCAGGGCGATCGGGACATGGACCGCGCTTAGCTCGATCGTCGGGCTGATCGGGCCGTTCATCGGGGGAGTGTTGATCGCTGCCGGCTCGTGGCGCCTTATCTTTGTGCTCAATGCGCCGCTCGTACTCGTGACCGTGACGCTGATTGCTCGTGGCGTGCCTGGGAGCGCGAGCGCGGGCACCGGCGGGCGCCTGGACCTCCCTGGGGCCTTCTTGGCGGCGGTCGCGCTCTCGGGTTCGGTGTTCGCTGTGACCGAGGAGCCTGCGCGCGGATGGAGCACCCTGGTGGTCGGCTCGCTCGCGGCAGGGGTTCTCGGAGCGATCGCGTTTGTTGCGCGCGAGGCGCGAGCCCGGGCGCCAATGCTCCCATTGAGCCTGTTTCGCGAGCGCAACTTCACGATCGGAAACGTGGCGACATTGACTGCCTACCTTGGGCTAGGGGGTGTGATCTTTCTGCTGCCTGTGTTTCTGCAGGAGGTCAGCGGCTACAGCCCCGTTCAGGCGGGGCTTGCGCTTCTGCCGGTCACCTCGCTGATGATCGTGCTCTCCCGCCGCTTCGGCGCGCTCGCCGACCGCATTGGGTCGCGGGTGCTGATAAGCCTCGGGGCGCTGGTTGCTGGATGCGGCCTTTTGCTCTTGGCGCGTGTCGATCAGCGCGCCGATTACGTCAGCGAGGTCCTGCCGGCGCTGCTCGTGTTCGGGTTGGGACTCGCGATGCTTGTCGCGCCATTGACCGCCACGGTCCTTGGGGCAGTGGAGGAGGATCACGCAGGCGTCGCCGCCGCGGTGAATACGACGCTCTCACGCGTCGCGCAGCTTTTCGCGGTCGCTGTGCTGGGAGCCGTCGTCTCTGTTGCGTTTGCTAGTCGCGTCGACGCGACGCTACGACGGTCCGCGCTCGGTCCCGCCAGCCGCGCGGCGATCAGCCGCGCCAAGCGACAACCTCTCGGCTCGCCCAGCCTAATTGGAGTGCCTCCCGGCGAGCGGGTTGTCCTACGAGCGACCTTCGAGGACGCGTCCGTGCATGCCTTCCGTGTTGCGGACACGATCGCAGCCGTGCTCGTCGCCAGCGGAGGTCTCATTGCGCTCGCCGGGATCCGTAATCCCCGCCGCACGGTGGCCGCCGAGCTGTGTCCAGCTGGGGCGCTCTGCGGAGCCAGCCAAGAACTCGTCCATACTCGCCAGGATCGACACTCGGACCGGGGTTTCGTGGACCACACGGTCGAAATCCCATCACCGCAGGTGGCCCCGTGAGCAAGACATCCTCCATCATCCGCCGCGACTTGCATAGCTCCGTCGCCCACTCGCTCCGCCGGTCCGCGTTCAGGGGCGGGACCCCCTGCAGTGGACGTGGGCGACGGCGCCACCGCGGTAACGCACTCCTGCTCGTGGGCGAAGGAAGCGTCTCGTGTAGCACCGATCAGGCGCTCCCAACGGACGACTTGGTGGGGTAGTCTTGCGCGTGGGTCCGGTCGCGCCCACTTTGCTGGGTATTGCGGCGGCTATTCCGTTGCGTCCGGTGCTATCGCGTCACTCCCGACCCTCGCAAGTGCTACACAGGAGTGCTACCATCTATGTATGGCTTCTCGTCACCCACGCTTGGGGGTTGAACGCGACCCGGAGGTGGAGCGCGCGCTCAGCCTTACCGAGCCGCTGCTCGACCCCGCCGAGACACGCTCGGCGGCGGCCCAGATCCGTGCGCTCACGCTGCGCGGCGCGCAGGCAGTGCTCGCCGGCGCCGGCTCTGAGTCCCGCTTGCAAACCCGGCTGGTTGAGCGCTACGGCGCAAGACCTGGCCGGGGAAGCCTGCTGGAACTGGACCCTCCGCCCGGTGAGCCAGACCCGGAGGGCGTCGCGCCGGCGTCTGATGCGCTGCGGTGGGTTCGCGGGGAGTGAACGCGGCCTACCTGGATGCCTCGGCGCTTGTCAAGCTGTTCAAGGCTGAGCGCGAGACGGACGCCTTCCGTGACGCACTGCGCGATTGGCCTGTGCAGGTCGCGAGCGAGCTGATCCGCGTCGAGGCCGTGTGCACAGCGAGACGTCTCGGCGGCGAGGATGTCTTGCAACGCGCCCACGAGACTCTCCAGCGGATCAGCCTGATCCCGCTCTCCGCGGAGATCGTCGAGCTCGCCACCGCCGCCCATACCCCGCCGCTGCGGGCGATGGACGCAATCCACCTCGCCACGGCGCTCACCATCCGCGAGGACATCGGCGCGGTCTTCGTCTACGACGGGGACCTGCACGCCGCCGTAGGAGCCCACCACCTCAACCCCCTCGCGCCACAATGAGCCTCGCCGGAACCCCAGCGGGAAGGGACGAATCTGGACAGCACCCACCGAGCAGTGAGGCACGCCTGCCCTCGCCGGAGCGAAGCGGAAGTCGCTCCGACGGGCTCCGGAGATGATCGACGGCGCGGCGAGTGGAATCAGCGAGCGCCTGGTCGAGTTGGCAGGCGTCGAGCCCGGCAGCCGAGTGTTGGACGTGGCCGCCGGCTACGGGGAGCCGTCGCTGAGCGCGGCCAGGAGAGTCGGGTCTGAGGGAGCCGTACTGGCTAGCGACATCTCTGCCGAGATGATCGCGTTCGGCCGCGAGCGCGCCGCTGCAACCGGGCTGCAAAACATCGAGTTCGTTCAGTCCGGTCACTTTCGAGTGGCAGTCGCCCGAGGAGTTCACCACCTTTATCAGGGAGATCGCCCCGCCGATCACCGCGATGATCGCTCCGCACCCGCAGGAGGTGCAGGACGAGACCTGGGCCGCCATAACCGAGGCGATCCGGGAGGCAGCCGGAGGTGGCGGAGCGGTGAGATTTTCGAACCTGGTACTGCTGGCCGCCGGACGAGCGTAACCGAGGACCGTCACGGCATCCGCACCCGCCTGTGTGGCAAGCGCGCGTCGATCGCCGGACGACGCGCTCGGAACTGCAGCGGTCGTCTGCTCGGCACCGGGTGCGTGTCTGCATTGACGCGAAAGCGCAACGCAGCCATGAGTCCTATCGGGTCAGGGTCTCGCGAAGGCGCCACCCGTGCCGTATGCCGGCGTGCGATTTATGGCAAGCTCTCCGACCGTGCGCGAGGCTGTGATCTGCGAGCCGCTGAGAACAGCCGTCGGCGGTTTCGGCGGCGTTTTCCGCGACGTGCCGCCCACAGAGCTGGCCGCGACGGTCATCCGGGAGCTTCTCCAGCGGACATCGCTGCCGCCGCTGGAGATCGACGACGTGCTCCTCGGCCAGTGCTATCCGAATGGCGAGGCGCCGGCGATCGGTCGGGTGGCCGCGCTCGACGCGGGTCTGCCGACCGAGGTTCCAGGGCTTCAGCTCGACCGGCGCTGCGGCTCTGGCCTTCAAGCGATCATGCTCGGCTGCATGGAGGTCCAAACCGGTGCTGCGGATCTCGTTCTCGCGGGGGGTGCCGAGAGTATGAGTCAGGCCGAGTTCTATGCGATGGGTTTGCGCTGGGGCATCAAGGGCGGTAGCGTGACGTTGGAGGACCGGCTGGCGCGGCCACGAGTGACCGCCGGCGGGCTCCACTTTCCGGTGCCCGGCGGCATGATCGAGACGGCTGAGAACCTGCGCCGTCAGTACGGGATCTCGCGCACGGAGCAGGACGAGTTCGCACTGCGCTCGCACCAGCGCGCGGTTGCCGCTCAAGAGAGCGGCGTGTTCGCTGAGGAGATCGTTCCTGTGTCCGTCAAGAGCCGGGGCGAGGAGAGGCTGATCGAGCGTGACGAGCACCCGCGTTCTGACACGACGCTCGAGCGGCTCGGCAACCTGCGGGCACTGATGGCGCGCGCCGATCCCGAGGCGACGGTGACCGCCGGGAACGCGAGCTCTCAGAACGACGCCGCGGCCGTGTGCATCGTCACCCACCCGGACAAGGCGGCAGAGCTCGGCTTGCAGCCGTTCGCCCGCCTCGTGACGTGGGCAGTCGCAGGTGTGGCGCCGGCGAGTATGGGCATCGGTCCCGTCCCGTCGACTCGGCGGGCCCTTGAGCGAGCCGGGTTGAGGATAGAGGACATGGACCTCATTGAGCTCAACGAGGCGTTTGCGGCACAGGTGCTCGCAGTCCTACACGAGTGGGATCTGCCCGACGGTCTCGAGCGCGTCAACGTACACGGGTCGGGCATCTCACTCGGTCATCCCGTCGGAGCGACGGGCGGGAGGATCCTGGCCACTTTGCTGCGGGAGTTGCGCCGTCGCGGTGGGCGCTACGGGCTTGAGAGCATGTGCATCGGGGGTGGTCAAGGAATGACCGCAATCTTCGAGAATGTTGCACCGGGCGTGTAGGGCGCTTCGAGAGTGGCGCACAAGCTCGATCAACCGCACTCCCCCGACGCTGGCGGGAAACATGTGGTTGAGCCGAGACGCTAGCTTGCTGCGCACACGTAACGTGACGATCGGTTTTATGCGTCTAACGGGCTCTAGTCGCCCGCGAGCGCGGGTGCACTTGGCCAGGAGAGATGAACGATGGAGCACGACGACTTGCAGGACATGGTGCGCGCGGTAAGGCAATTCGTGCGCTCCGAGGTAGTCCCGGAAGAGACGACGATCGAGGAGAGCGACGCGATCCCCGGGCGCATCCGTCAGCAGGCCATCGACATGGGCCTCTATGGGTTCGCGCTTCCTACCGAGCACGGTGGGCTTGGCATGACGATGACCGAGGAGGTGCAGCTCGTGTTCGAGCTGGGCTACACGACACCGGCGTTCCGGTCGATGTTCGGGACCAACAACGGCATCGCCGGCCATGTTCTGATCGAGGGCGGCACGGACGAGCAGAAGCGCCACCTGCTGCCCGGACTCGCCTCCGGGGCGGTGACGGCCGCGTTCGCGCTGACCGAGGCGGAGGCTGGCTCTGACCCGGCCGGGCTCGTGACGCGCGCACGACGCGACGGCGTCGAATGGGTCATCGACGGCGCCAAGCGCTACATCACGAACGCGCCCATCGCCGACCTGTTCATGGTCTTCGCCCGCACCAGCAAGGCCGAGAAGCCAAGCCAGGGGATCTCTGTGTTCATGGTCCCGCGCGACGCCGCCGGACTCAGCGTCGCTCCCAAAGACACAAAGATGGGTCAGGCCGGTGCCTGGACCGCCGACGTGTACCTCGACGAGGTCCGTATACCCGAGTCCGCGCTCGTGGGCGCGAGTGAGGGCACCGGATACCTAACCGCGATGCGGTGCCTCGCGCACGGGCGGCTGCACATCGCGGCCCTGTGCGTCGGGCTGTCCGAGCGGCTCGTCGACGAGTCACTGAACTTTGCGCTCGAGCGCAGGCAGGGCGGCAAGCCGATCGCAGAGCACCAGCTCATCCAGGGGATGCTCGCCGACTCACAAACCGAATACCTCGCCGCTCGCGCGCTCGTGCTGGAGAGTGCCCGCGCCTACGACAGCGGCGCGGACCGGCGCATGGCACCCGCCGCCAGCAAGTACTTCGCCAGCGAGGCGGTCGGGCGCATCGCCGATCGCGCCGTACAGATACACGGCGGCGCAGGCTACATGCGGGGCGTCCCCGTGGAGCGCCTCTATCGCGACGCGCGCCTGTTTCGCATCTACGAGGGAACCAGCCAGATCCAGCAACTCGTCATCGCTGGGCAGATGGTGCGCAACGTGGCTCGGCCCGTGGGCGTATCGACCTGACCGCAGCTCACCCGCAACGGACGGTGGCTGTCGCACAAAGGTTCGCGGCTGCGGCGGTGGCGAGGTTGGCGGCGGCGATCGGCTGGCGTGTGGTTGTTGTGCTGGGCGGGTCGTAGGCGCGGGGCGCCCAGTGGGGGCGGGGCGGTCTTCAGGCCGCTGCGGCGGCTGTTTGGTGCTTGTGGAGCTTCAGGAGGTTGTGGGTGGCGGTGATGAGCCGCCATTCGGAGTGCACCGCGGATCGTCCTCGTCGCCTGAAGCTATCTATTCGGCGGTTGTGCTTGGTCTGCGCGAATACCGGCTCGACCATCACCTTTCGTCGTCTGTAGAGCCCGCCGGCGTAGTCGGTCGCGAGTACTTCCCGGCCGGCGTAGTCGGTCGCGAGTACTTCCCGCATCGCGGTGTAGCGCCCGCCTTGCCACCCCGGCCGGGGCGTGTCGCGCTTGCCGGCGTCCGGCGGGATTAGCACCTGGACGTGCTCGTTGGCGATGACGTGGTCCATCTGTTGCTCGTTCCAGTAGCCGCTGTCGGCGACCGCGACCCCCGGAGTCTCGGTGACGCCGATCGCTTGGAGTTCTCTCTTTGTCGCTTCGACCATCGGCTGCAGGTGCCCGAAGTCCGGGGAGCTGGCGGTCACCTCGGCGGCGAGCACGATCTGCTGCTCGTTCACGACGGCCTGGGTGTTGTAGCCCTGCGTGTAGCTGCGCGGCGTCTTCACGTTGCGGGAGTCCGGGTCGGTCGTGTTGATCTTCCCCGCGGGGGTCTCCGGCGGCTGATACGGCTTCGGCGGGCAGCCGAGCCGTCGGCCTCGTTTGTCGCGTGCGTTCGCCCGGTAGTGCTCATACGTCTCGTTCGCGCGGCGTTCGACAGCGAGATCCTGCCGGAGCCGTCGCTCTGCCTCCAGCAGCCGCCCGGCGCGCGCACGGCCGACCGGCTTCGCTTCGCGGCGGCGGTGCTCGTCGAGCTGGCGGCGAGCCTCGCGTAACCATCCCTCGCGGCCCTGGACGCGCGGGACGATGACCTCCGCGTCAAGCTCGATCTTCACCCCCGCGTCGGCCCCGCAGGCCGCGTCGGTCTCCGCGCTCTCCTTCTCCGCGCGGTCGCGCTCCAGCTTTTCCTTGGCTTCCCGCAGGGCGCTGCGGCGCCCCTCGCTGGTCCGCAGGCGCTCGGGCAGCTCATCGCCACGCGCATCCCCGTAGAGCTCGTCCTCGGCCGCGTCGAGCGCGGCGGCCTCCTTGAAGATCTCCCGCACGAGCTGCTCGTAGTCGAGGTTGGAGTGATGCGAGGCGTTCGCGTGAACCTTCGTCCCGTCGATAGCGATCACCCCGACCTTCACCAGCCCCGCCTCCTTGCACAACGAGAGCACCGAGCTGAACAGCCCGGCGAGCGCATCCTCGTGGCGGGCACGGAACCTCGCGATCGTCGCATGGTCGGGCGCCTGGTGAGCCGCGATCACCCAGTAGGCGACATCCTCCACGCACCTGCACTCGATTCCCCGCGAAGAACGCTCGCCCCTCGCGTAGGCATAGAGCAGCAACGAGACCCCATCATCGACGGCTCAAACGCCGCCCGACCCCACCCGTCCTGGCGGTAGGAGCCATAGAACGCGGAGAGATCCATCTCCTCGACCGACGCCAACACAAACCAAGCCAAATGACCGTCCGGCAGCCAATCACGCGGGTCCGGAGGCATCAAAAACACCTGCTCACGATCACACGCCAAGAAGTTCATAGCCATGCCCTTAAGTCTCTTAAACCGCTCGGATGGACCGGGGGTTTGTGCGACAGCCACGACGACGAGGAGCTGCTGGTGCACCAAGCCGGGAACACACTCGCTGCTTCTGGCGTTGCGAAAGCGCGACCGTCGGCGCCGCTGGGCGGCGCCGTGCCGCCGCCCGTGATGACGCCTACCCAGGCCTCTGGCAGACTCAACTGCCGAGTGCTTGCATACCCTTCACGGTGTCGGCGACGTACTCACCGCGAACGATCTAGCCGTTACTCAAAGTTATGAGGTGCAGATAACGTGACTCGGTTGATCCACCTGGACCTGTGACGCTTTGAACGCCCCGGACAACCACGTGGTCACCGGCGTCGATGTACTCATCCGGGTCCACGCTGAACTTGCGACCGGACACAGTTGCCGGTCAGTCGAGCCTTTCTGGAATGAGCGCGAGTCCTTCGGCGCCGGCAGCCGCGTGGAGGCGGCGGTCCCAGGTGGCGAGGAGAAGATCGTCTCGGGGGAGCATGAGGGCCGCGGCGAGATGCAGGGCGTCCAGGCTGCGCAGCTCGCGGGCGATCGCGAGCTTGGCGGCGTCCTCGACCAGGCTCTGGTCCACCTCGATCACGCCGAACGCGGGCCACTCCTCGCGCACGGTCTTGGCGGCTGCTCGGCCTGCGCTCAGGCCAACGGCGCGGACGGTCTCTACGAAGCCAGCACGACACATGAACCAGCCCTCGGCGCGGTCCATCGCGTCGCGGACGGCGTCGCTGCCAGGCTCAGCGACATAGCGCTTGACCAACGCGCTCGCATCGAGGTAGAGGTTCAGCGCTCGGTTTCCCGCTCGGCCAGCACCAGCCCCGATGCGCTGCGACTGCTCTTCACGAGTCGGGGTGCCCGCGTTGGCCGCGCGCGCGCGGGCGCAACCAGCCGCCCTTGGGCCACCAGCCCGCGCAGGCGATCGTCCTTAGCCGAGGCACCGGCCGGCACGATGTCGGCCAGCGGCCGACCGCGGAGGGTCACGCGCACCTGCTGACCGCGAGCGACCGCTCGCAGCGTCTGGCTCAGCGTCGCCTTCAACTCGCGGACTCCCATCTCACGCATGTGGCCACCTTATCAGCTATGAGTCCACAATACGAACAAACCGAGCACCAATGCGAGAGCCACGGACAGCGCCCGAATTGGTCTGCGGTGCGGGGGGTCGAGACATCTCGCTGGGACGCGTAGGCTCAGTGCTGAGATGTTCGTGCTTGTCCTAATCGGAGCGTTTGTTCTCGAGGTGTTCGTCTTCGTTGAGGTCGGACGCGCGATTGGCTGGCTGCTGGCGGTCGTCTTGCTGTTTGGGACCTCGGTGCTCGGCGCTCGGCTCCTGCGCATCCAGGGACGCTCGGCAATCGAGCGCGTCTCACTGGCGGTATCCGAGCATCGCGCGCCCGCGCGAGCCGCGATCGATGGCGCACTCGGCTCTCTGGGGTGCGTGCTGCTCGTGGTGCCTGGGTTCGTGACCGATGCCCTTGGCGTACTGCTCCTGTTTCCGCTCACCCGAAAGCTGACGCGCCGCTGGATATCACGCCATTACGCCGGTCGCATGATGAGCTTCGTGGCAACGGCAGGACGCTTCGTGCCAAGCGACCGCGGTGAGCGTCCGGCTGACGTCGAGTCAACGGTCCTCGACGACGATCGCGACCAGCTCGGCCGCTGATATGTGCACCGCCGATGACTGCGGCAGCCGCCGGTCAGCCAACCGCGCAGCACGAGTGGGCTGTCCTCGCGCGAAGTCCTGTGGGGTATTGTCCTCGTCACCCATCGCGAGGAGACCACCATGGCCGATTCAACCACCACTCCTACTCGCCTTGTCGACGTCGAGGATCTCGACGAACGGCAAGTCACCGTCATCGAGACACCACACGGCACGCTCGCCGTCGGCCTCAGCGGCGGTGAGCCGTTCGCGGTTTCCAACCGCTGCCGCCATCTGTTCGCCTCACTCGGGGAAGGACACGTTGCCGAGGATGGATGTCTCCAGTGCCCGCGGCACGCGGCCCGCTACGACATACGCTCCGGCGCGATGACACGCGGCCCGCAGGGCGCATTCAAGGCCTTGGCAGGCCTTGTGAAGGGCACAACCGGCGCCCGGGCACTCAAGACCTTCCCGGTAGTGCTACGGGACGGCGCGATCTGGTTGGAGGGTTAGGGGAGGCCGAACTCGGTGAGCGCGCGTCGCGGTCCCAGTAGAAACCGGGTCTGATCACCTTGCCGCCGCCCTGGCTCACCGTGTGCGAACGCCGTATGCCTCACTTCTGTTCTGGGAGCTTATTGATAAGCCACCCAGCCGCCGTCTTGCTCAACGTGACCCGCCCCGAGTGGAAGCTTCCCACTTTGACGTAAGGGGGAGCGACGTGGTCGAACGGGCTGGACACCGGATCGATATCCGGGTGGCCTCTCACGTGGCGCCGGCAGCAGGCCGCCGCAATACCAAGCCCGTTTGATCCCACTAGCCCAATAGCTCGCGTAGGTCGCCGCCGAGCTCGCGTTGGTCACCTCCGCCCATGCCCTGAGTGGCCAATTTGCGCCGATCTGCCCCGAGAGCCACACCAACAGTTCGCGACGCACCTCGACCCTGAAACCGATAGCTGGAGTATCGCCGTGGCGCCTGCGGAAATGCGCGATGTCGAGACCCTTACCGCGCTTCCCGACGGTCGCCTGCTTGCCGTCGGGCATTTCGGTGGCCCAGGTGGCTATTGGGCGACCTGGACGCTCGGCGCAGCTCTCTATGATCCTCTCAGCGGCACGTGGTCACGCACGCAGCCGCCGCTAGTGAGGCGTGACGGCGGTGCAACCGCCACGCTGCTCGGCACCGGGCAGGTACTACTCGCCGGCGGTTTCCAAGTCGAACCCGCTAAAGAACCGCCCGTCCGCGACCACTACACAGTCTTCGCGACAACCTCAGCTTCACGATCTTGTGACTTCATCGATGGCGCACAGGCCTTCCCGCGATTCCGGCGGTTCGAAGGCCGCAGCCCCGCATGAGGGGTACGGCAGCGGATGGAACAGCCTGCTGCCTCCGGTGTCTGAGATGAGCAAAGCCAACCTGACAGCCACCAAGAGCGAAGTCAGTGCGATCACTGCGGGCCGTCTTCGGCGAATCATGGAGGGACGGTCCGGCGCCAACCCCTGCGAAAACGCAAACCTACGCACACCCTCTGCATCGGCGGCGGCGGTGGAGCCCTTGACGATCAGATGGTCTCCTTACGCGCAAATCTGGGCACGGCCAAGCCACGACCCGGGCACACGCAAGTGGATGAAACGGAGGGGGAGAGATTCGAACTCTCGGTACGCCGATAGACGCACAACGCCTTTCGAGGGCGCCGCATTCAACCGCTCTGCCACCCCTCCGGGCGACTCCTCAAGGCTAGCCGATCTACGCCATCCGCGGCCAGACGAGCCGGCGCCTGTCGGCTTGAATTAGCCACGGTGCCGTTCGTGATAGATGTCGAGCAGGCTGGCTGCCTCGGCCTCGCCGCCGGGGAGCAGGTGCCCGTAGCGGTCGATCGTGACCGTGATCGAGGAGTTCAGGTCGGGGGCCCCTTACGTGGGCGTTTGGCCTGGATCAGACCGCGAGTATGGTGAATCCCTCTCCGAGAAGCGCTCGCATGTCGCCGGGATCGGAGGTGGCGATCGCATCGCCGCGGCGGCGCACGCCGACAGCGATGCAGGCATCGATCGTGTTGGCCCCACGCGTCGCCCGCCGCAGGCTCCCTGCTGCGCGCGCGATCCGCTCGTCGAGGATCTCGATGGAGGATGCCTTCAGCAGACGAGCGACGCGGGCATCCTTGGCATCGCCGCGCCAGACCTCGGCGAGCGCGACCGTCGGGATCGTCGGCACAAAGCCGCGCTCATAGCTGACCGCGAGAATCTTGCGAATGCGCTCCTGCCCACGCTCGTAGGCGATCAGCGCCCCGGCGTCCAGCGTCAGGCCGGCCACTCGGCGAGAACTTGGGTCTCGACCTCGGCCGGTACCGCACCAAACTCAGCGTCGTCCTCGGCAAGCAGCTCGCGGCCATGCGCTACTTGAAGCTCGTGCGACAGCGCAGCATTCACGAACGCCGACAGGTTCCCCCCCGACTCGGCGATCCGCAGCTCGGCCTCGCGGAGCACTGACTCGTCAAACGAGATCGATCGCTTCTGGGTCGCCATTGCCCTGATGCTACCACGGTAGGAGCAGAACTGATCGACGTTGACACTCCCGACGATGATGCTAGCATTCAACTATACGCTGCCGTATGGATCGAAAACCCTTAGAGATGGCAGCTTGGTGGAGGTCCTTGGTGACGAGCTCGACGCACTCAAGCACACGGTCAAATGCGAGTAAGCGAGGGCACCGTGTCGCGGTGGCCGAGGATCCTCCCACCCCCGGCGCCCTGCCCGACTACGCGGACGCCTTTGAGGTCACGAGGAGCCCGACGGACCGACGCTCGGCCGAGCAGTGGGCACGCGACGGCTTCGGGCGACTCCCGTTGGCAACTCGCCGATCGGTGCTGTTCCTGCACCGCTGGGTGCTCGGCTTTCCCCTCGGGCCGTGGTCGTCTCCCGAGCACGTCTTCGGCTGGCGAATCGTGACGTCTGAACCCGAGTTGCTGCATCTCGAAGCGCGGTCGACGCTGTTGACCGGTCACATGGTGTGGCGACTGCACCACGAGCGACTGGTGATGACCACGCTCTTTCAGTACAAAAAGCGCAGGGCGGCACCGGCGGTGTGGGCCGTGCTCGGCAACATTCACCGCGGCGGCGCTCCCTACCTGCTCAAGCTGGCAGCAACGGTGCCAGGGGCGGTCGCCCAGCAGTGAGCGAAGCGGTGGGCGTGCACAGTGGCGGATACCACGGCGAGGTTCTCGGCGCAAACCTCGCCGGCTACAACACACCGGGGCATAGGGATTGAGATGAAGCTCCCGAACACAGCGCATACCTCCCGGCCCTGGCGGATCCACGAGATCGTCCCCTACTTTCGGCTCGAGTATGCGCGGGCGGGGGCGGACGGCGGCTACCTCCGCGAGGCGAAGAACTCGCTCAAAAGCGCCCCGCACTCCTCCGCCAAGAGGCCCCCGGCGACCTCGGGGCGATGGTTCAGGCGAGGCTCGCCGAGCACGTCCAGCACGGAGCCCGCCGCCCCCGCCTTGGGGTCCCACGCGCCGAACACCACGCGGGGGACGCGCGCCAGCACGATCGCCCCCGCGCACATGGCGCACGGCTCGAGCGTCACGTACAGCACGGTCTCCAACAGCCTCCAACCGCCCACCGCGCGGGCGGCCTCGCGCAGGGCAAGCAGCTCCGCGTGCGCCGTGGGGTCGCCGCGTACTTCCCGTTCGTTGTGCCCCGCCCCGAGTACCTCCCCCGCGCGCACCGCGACCGCGCCGATCGGCACGTCCTCGTGTTCCAACGCATGCTCGGCCTCGCGCAGAGCGAGGCGCATGAAGTACTCGTCGCGCGGAAAGAAGCGGTCAGTCATAGAACGTCTTTCAAAATAGGCGGTGCTGGCCGATCGGAGAGCCCGTCGCTCTCCGATCGGTGGGGCGTCCCTGAACCAAGCTGGGCGGTGCTGGCCGATCTCTGATCGGTAGGGACGCATCCGGGCGTGCCGGTCTTTTTGAAAGCCATTCGTAGCCTGCCTCAACGCCCCCGCCGGCCGGAGGTGCAATCCTGAGGGGGCGCGGGGCGACCATCATTACCAAATCCATGCCCCCCCGTCCCGCACCGACCCTTCCAGCAACGCCCCCCGCTTACCCGCGTCGGCGGCGCGCGCTCGGTCTCGTCTGCGTGGCCCTCGCGCTCGGCGCGGCAGCGCCACTGGCGTCGGGCTCCCACTCCGCCCACGCCGCCCCTGCCCCGGGCCGCCCTCCGGGCGGGCCCGCCATCAAAATCAAGGGCGCACCTGCACGAGCACCCACCGCTGAACCCCCCGCCGCGCCCGGTGTCGTGGTGGTCGGCTACGACCCCTCCACCCCTCCCGCCGCGCAGGCCTCGGCTGTGCGCGCCGCTGACGCCGCGAGCTCGAGCGCGGCAGCCGAAGCGCAGGCCGAAGGGAGCACCGCCCCCGCAACTGCTCACGCTCGCACCCCACGCCTCCGTGCCCCGGGCCATCGCCCGTCTGCGCCACACGCGCGGCGTCGCGTGGGCGGTGCCCGACTACATCGCCCACGTCGCCGGCCCGCTCGGCCCGAGCACGCCCCCGCCCACCGCGAGCGCCTCCGCCACGGCCTCGACCTCCACCGCCCCCGCCCCCGCCTCGGCTACGGCCTCCGCCTCCACCAAGGCCTCCACCAGCGCCTCCGGCGAGCCGTTCCCCAACGACCCCGGGCTCGCCGGAGTCCCAGGAGGGTGGCGGGAACTGCAGTGGAACTTCGTGGGCACCTTCGGGGTGCAAGCGCCGGGGGCGTGGGCGAACCTGATCGCCGACCACGCCCCGGGGGGCGGGGGGTGATCGTGGCGGTGCTCGACACCGGCGTCGCGTACGCCAACCGCGGACACTTCCGCCGCTCGCCCGACTTCTACCGCTACCAGTTCGTCAAGGGCCACGACTTCGTCGCCCACGACGCCTACCCCGACGACCGCAACGGCCACGGCACGTTCGTCGCGGGCACCGTCGCAGAGGCCACCAACAACGGCCGCGGCCTCACCGGCCTCGCCTACGGGGTGCGCGTGATGCCCGTGCGGGTGCTCGACTCCGAAGGCAACGGCGACGCCGCGACGATCGCCCAGGGAGTGCGCTTCGCGGTCAACCACGGCGCGCGGGTAATAAACCTGTCGCTCGAATTCCCCGGGGGCATCACCGCGGCGGACATCCCCGAGCTGATCTCCGCGCTGCGCTACGCCAACCGCCGCGGGGTCGTCGTCGTGGCGGCGGCCGGCAACGAGGCCCACGCCGCCGCCGCGTACCCCGCGCGCGCGCCCAACGTGATCGCGGTGGGCGCCACCACCGAACACGGGTGCCTCGCCTCCTACTCCAACTTCGGCTCCGGCGTCACGCTCGTGGCGCCCGGCGGCGGGCCCGACGCGAGCCTCGCCGGGGACCCCAACTGCCACCCCGAACTGCCCGCGGGGCGCGACGTCTTCCAGGTCACCTTCGCCGGCACGTCCCCCCGGCGCTTCGGGATCCCCGGCGGCTACGAAGGCACCTCGATGGCCACCCCCCACGTCGCCGCCGCCGCGGCGCTCGTGATCGCCTCCGGCGTGCTCGGCCGCCACCCCACCCCCGCCCAGGTCGCGGCCCGCCTCATCGCCACCGCACGCCCGCTCGGGGGGCCCTCCGACAGCCGCCTCTACGGCGCGGGCCTGCTCGACGCCGCCGCCGCCACCGCGCCCGGGGGGCCGGGGGCCGCGCCCTAACGACTCGCCGCCCGCGCGATCACCGCGGCCATCTCCCCGCGGAAGCGCTCGCGCCCGAAGCGCGCTGCGTTGTCGCGCACGGCGGCCCCGTCGAGGTCGAGTCCCTCGAAGCGCTCGATCGCGCGTGAGAGGCCAGCGGGGGACTGCTCGTCGAACAGCACCCCGGTGCGCCCGTCGAGCACGGTCTCGGCGGCGCCGCCCGAGGCGGTAGGCGATCACGGGCAGCCCCGCGGCCTGCGCCTCGACGGGCACGATCCCGAAGTCCTCCTCTCCTCCGAACAACAGCGCCCGCGCCCCGCCCAGCAGCGCGTCGCGCTCGCGCTCGCTTACGCGTCCGAGGAACTCGACGCTCGACCCCGGCGGCGCCTGCGCGCGCACCGCCTCGAGCGCCCGCCCGTCCCCGGCGACCTTCAGCGCCACCCCCAGTCGCGCGCAGGCGGCGACGGCGAGGTCGACGCGCTTGTAGGGCACGACGCGGCCGAAGACCAGGTAGAAGTCCGCCGGGGAGCGGGGCAGCGCCGAGGAAGTGCTCGACGTCGACCGGCGGGTGGACGACCTCGGCGGTGCGCCCGTAGCAGCGCTCGACGCGCTCCGCCACGTGGTACGAGTTGGCGACTAACACGTCCGGGGAGGCAGCTCCGCGGAGGTCCTGGCGGCGCAGGCGCCCCAGCAGCAGCGGCAGCGCCAGCACGCGTGAGGCGCCCCACGTCCTCGCCCTCGAGGAAGTCCTCCTCCCAGGCGTAGCGCATCGGGGTGTGGCAGTAGCACACGTGCAGCGCGCCGGGGGCGGTGCGCACGTTCTTGGCGCACGCGTGGTTGCTCGAGAGGACCAGGTCGAAGCGTGAAAGGTCGAAGGCGCGGTAGGCGCGGTCCATCAGCGGCAGCAGCCTCCGGTAGTGGGCCCGCGCCCCGGGGAGGCGGCTCAGGTAGGAGGCGTGCACCGGCCGCCCGGTGATCTGCGCCGGCCACGGGGCGGGGTCGTAGATCGAGCGTGAAGAGCTCCGCCTGGGGGAACATCTCCAGCAGCTCCAGCACCACCTGCTCGGAGCCCCCGGGGACGGTCAGCCACTCGTGGACGACCGCCACGCGGGGGAAGCGCGCGCGCAGCTCGTCGACCAGGGGCTCGCTCAAGCTCGCGAGGGTACTACAGACCACGAGCCCTACGCGATCTGACAGCACGTCTCTCCTGGAGGCCGCGAGCGCCAGCAGCGCCAGTCCTAGCGCGCACGCCAGCCCCAGACCCATGGGCGGCACGCCGCCCAGCAGCCTGTCGACCAGGTCGCGTGGCGGCGGACGGCCGCTCGCCGGGGCGGCGCTCAGCGAGGCGGCCACCGCCTGCATTTCCGCCACGGTGCGCGCGTCGGGGTAGCCGGTGATGGGCAGCCCGTACTTGTGCTGGAAGTAGGAGAGCGCCCCCTTCGTGCGGACGCCGAACGTGCCTGCGCGTTCGCGCCCCAGCGGGTAGCCGAGCACGTGGAAGAGCCGCTGGACCTCCGTCACCGTGACCGTCGACGGGTGCGCATAGGCATGGAGCAGGTTCCTCGCCCCGGGGCGAGGCGCCCCCAGCGCAGTCGCACACAAGGCAGACACCACCAACACGATCGCGGCGGTGGCACGGATCGTACGCCAGAGCACGAGGCGCCCGCGGCGCAGGCTCGGCCGCGAGACGCCGTGCCAGCTGAGGCGCACGAAGCCGAGCAGCAGCAGGCTGTAGAGCACCACCCAGTAGGCCGAGCTGACGTCGAAGCTGCTCAGGAGGCTGTGGTGGGCCAGCGACCAGCCCATCGTGCCGGCGAGCGTCGCCAGCAGCAGCCAGGTGGGGCAGCGCCAGCCGCCAGTGCCAGGCGTGCAGGTTCTCCTTGCGGGTGACGACGTAGCGCGGCTTGCCGTTGCGGCCCCCGCAGACCGCCAGCACGAAGGCGCGCGCGTAGGTGAAGCTGAGGCCGGCCCACACCAGCCGCGCGCGCCACAGCTGCTCGAGCGAGAGCGGGCGGTGGACCGCGGCCATGTACAGCTCCAGGGCGGCGGCGAACGGCCAGAAGTGCAGCAGGAAGGCGCCGGTGCTGGTCACCACGGGGTAGTCGTGCAGCGCGAAGCCCAGCGCCGGGGTGAGCAGGAACACGAGCGTGGCGGGACCCTGGAGGTAGAACAGCGCGAGCTCGTAGAACTGCAGGCGCTGGCGCAGGCTCAGCCCGCGCTTTGGGCGCCCACAGCATCAGCCGCATCGTGTCGAGCGCCCACGTCCCCCGCTGCTTGACGAAGTTGGGCAGGTCCTCGGGGCTGTGCTGGGCGTAGGCCCCCACGATCGGCAGGTAGCAGCCGTCCCAGCCGCGGCGCAGGGCCTCGATCCCGGACTGGAGGTCCTCGACGAGGTTCCACGTCGGGAAGTCGCCGATGTCGCTCAGCGCGGCGCGGCGCCACACCACCCCCGAGCCGCAGGGGAAGACCGCGTTGGCGGCGTAGCGCGAGGCCATCGCGCAGCCGAAGAAGTGCGGCTGGAGGTTGTCGAACGGGTCGCCGCGGTGCACCTCGCCGGACTTGACGGTCTGCACGAAGGCGAGCCGCTCGTGGGCGAGCAGCTGGCCCACGGCCTCGCGCAGGAACCGCCGGTCGCCCACCAGGTCGTCGGCGTCGCGCGTCTCGATCAGCTCGATCCCGGCGCGGGATCCGCGGGAGCGCCGAGTTGAGGTTGCCGGCCTTCGCCTCGCCGTGGCGGCGCGGGTCGCCCTGGGCGGGGGGCCGGTGGTAGCGGAGGCTCGCCGGGGGTACTCCAGCGCGAGCCGGTTGACCATTTTGTGCACCTGCCGTCGTGCGCGTCGTCGCTGACGAGCACCCACAGCCGCTCCTGCGGCCAGTCCTGCTCGAGCACCGAGCGCACGGTGCGTTCGAGCAGCTCCAGCGGCTCGCCGAGCGTGGGGACGATCACCGCGACGCGCGGCTCCGCGCCGGTGGGCACGGGCAGCGCACCGGCACGGCGCGCTCGCCAGCGGTTGACCACCGACACCAGCAGGGCCGCGACGACGACCGCGGTGGCCGCCAGGAAGGGCAGCGACAGCCACGCGTGGGTGAGGTCGAGCGTGGCTCGCCAGCCAGGGCAGGAACCAGGCGATGGTGAGGATCAGCACGACCGCCCAGCGCCTGCGCGCCACGGTCGTGGTGAGTGGTCTTGCTGCATCTCAGATTCCGTTCTGTTCGCATATGTGATTACTCAACTGGGTGGTGGCCAGCCTAATCAACTGCGTCGACGGTCAGCCACTTGCATCACGCTCGTTGCGCCAGATTTCGATCGGTTCGGTGTAGGTGACGAAGCGCAGGTCGCTCCCGAGGTTCGTCAGCGTGGCCCGCGCCGCGTAGATCTCCCGGAAGCTCCCGCAGCGCAGCATCTGTTCGCGCACCGCCGCCGGCCACGCTTCGCCGCCGGGGACGACGACGAACCACTGGAAGTCGCACACGTCCACGGGCTGGCCGAGGTGCTCGACGCGGTACACGTCGTACAGGTCGTACGGCGTGGTCGATCCGCCCGCGTGAGTACAGGTAGACGTCCTCGACCCACGCGGAGTTGACGAGCAGCCGTTCGCCGGGGTGCACGTCGGCGCTCAGCACCGTCGCGGAGGCGCGCAGGTCCGGCCAGCTCTCGTCGATGCGCACGACCTGCACGGAGGCGAACACCAACAGCCCGAGCGTGAGCAGCGTCGCTCCCAGCCAGCCTGCGGCGGCCCGCGAAAGCTCGCTCGAGCGTCACCCCCGCGAGCGGCAGGATGAAGATCAGCCCGAACACCACGTGCTTCTGATCGCCCGAGGGGTTGCCGGTGCCGAGGTGGTAGAGCGGCGCGGCGAGCACGCCCGTGAGCAGCGCCGGCGCGAGCCACCGACCCCCGGGCGGCGATGGTGCGAGGCGGCTGCCCTCGAGCGGCGTCGGCACGTCACGGCCCCCCTCCGCCGGCGCCGGCCCGAGGGCGCGGCGGCGGCGCGCGAGCAGGACCGCGCCCGCGAGCGCGAGCAGCAGCGGCACGAGCGTGTAGTAGACCTGGGAGTAGGCGATCTGCGCGGTGGTCACGCCGAAGCTCGGGTTTTCGTGCGTGCGGAAGCTCACGAACCCGATCAGCTGCGCGCGGTTGGCCATGAAGTAGACGAGCAGCACCGCGCCGGCGACCAGCGCGAACAGGGAGAGGTCCAGCACGGCGCGCCGTCCGCGCGCGGTGAGGATCAGCAGCGCCAGCGGCGGGCGCGATGAAGGCCAGCACCGGGTACTTCGACAGGCCGGCCAGCGCGTAGAACAGCGCCGCACCGACCAGCCACGCGCGGTCGTCGCGGCGCAGGAACTCGCTCACCGCCCAGAAGGCGCCGCCGGTGAAGGCGACCGCGGCGGTGTCGTAGACCGCGAGGTGCCCGAGCGCGATCACCGGGCCGCTCGTCACGGCGGCCAGCGCGGCGTACGCGCGCGTGCGCGCGGCCGAGCAGGTTGCCGGTCGCCCCCACCATGCCCGCCAGGCCGGCGCTCACGCACAGCGCGGCCGCCGCGCGCGCGCCGGCGAGGCCCGCGAGCTTCCAGCCCAGCGCCGCGATCACGGGCCACAGCAGCGAGCCCGAGAACCAGCCGAGGTAGTTGTCGGCGATCCCGTGGCCCTGGAGCGTGCGCAGGCCCGCGGTCACGTAGATCCCCTCGTCCAGGAAGGGGCCGGTGAGCTGGGCGAAGCAGATCGCGAGCTCGACCGCCAGGAACACGCCCAGCAGCAGCCACGGCGCGAGGCGCAGCGCGCGGGAGGGCGAGGAAAAGGTGCCCACCCGCCCTGGCTGGCCGGCGGTCTCCGGCCACCCTCGGGGCTCCAGCGCGCGTTCGGGCGCGGGCGGGCCGACCTCGGGCGGGAGCGCGGGGAGGTCAACCTCGGGCGCCGGCCCGCGGAGGATCCGCTCGCGCGGGACGAGCTCGCTGGGTGGGGGTGCGGTGACGCTCACGCGTGCTCGCTGGGTCGCTCTTGCGTCGGGGCTCCTGCGGTCCGGCTGCTCTCATGGCGGGGCTCCCTGCGGTCCGACGTGCACCCACTGGGCTTCCGAGGGCACGCCGGCTTGGCGTTGACGAGGAACACCATGTAGTAGCCGGGCGGCGCGAGGTTGGGGTTGGCTGTCGAGGCCAACTTCCAGCGACTTTTCTTGGCCAGCCGGCCCGTCGAGCCCCTTGATCGGCAGTGCCACCTCGCGCTGGTTGGGATCCGAGGAGTGCGTGATCGCCGCCGGGCGAATCAGGACCGCCGAGGGGATTCCCGAGGACTTGGAGGTGTAGGTGATGCGTGTGCTCGCTGCCATATTCCCACTGCGCGGTGTCGTTCACGTTGTCCTGCAGCCTGTTCACCTGACCGTCGATGCTTTCGAGCACAGGCCGTTCGCCCTGGAACATGTAGGGCGGTTCGTAGATCGAGATGGCCGTCTGGAAGCCTTCGGTGCCCGTTCCCACGTTGACCGGGTTGGAACCGAGCGCGATCACGTCCCCGTTGGGCAGCAGCAGCGCCTCGGAGTGGTAGTCACGTCCAACCGGGTCGGAGGCGACGGGGGTGAATTCGTTGGAGAGCGGGATCGAAGATCGCAGGCCTCATGCACGTCTTTGGTGCGGGGCAGCAGTGAACCGCCCGTCTCGAGCACCGTGCCGTCGGGGAGCGCAACCGCCGACACGTACATCTTGCCGGCGCCCTCGGGCTCCAGCTCGCCGTCGTCCAGCCTGCCCCGCGGGAGGTTCGGGGCCCTTCTTCCACTGGGGGTCGGGTTCGAGGAGGTCGATCTCGTCGGTCGAGTTGGTCGCATCGGTGCTGGTTTCATAGGTGTTGCCGCCGCCCAGGATCATCACCTTCTGATTCCTGCGCCGGAGGCAGCAACAGCGAGGCCGACTGATCGCGCTGGTTGGGGTCTTCCAGGCCCGGGGTGTTCTCAACGCGAGGGTGCGTTTCGTCTTCAGAGGCCGGGCCTCCCGCCACCTTGGGTCCCTACGACCTTGGCTTGCGGGATTGGTGTCGTTCTGTTCTTCTTCTTCTTCCTGCTGCGATTTGCCGGGCGTGCAGTAGAAGTCGTACAGAGCCGACGCGTCCGGAGCGGGCGTGGGGCTGATGCTCTGCAGGCCCGTTGCCGAACACGTGGCTGCCGTCGTAGAAGAGGCGCCCGTCGGCGGTGAGGATCATCGAGGGGTACAGGCCCCAGAACCAGTCGTAGGTCTGCTGCAGTTCGTTGCTGCCGAAGCCGACCCACTGCCCGGGCTGGTCGCCGGCCGCGTCGCCGGTGTTGTACGGAGCGATGTAGTAGTTGGTGGAGGTGGCGCCGTCGCCCTGCTCGTTCAGACCCGCCAAACGAGATCACGTTGCCGTTGCCCAGCTCGGTGGCGCTCGGATACCAGGCGCCGTTCAGCAGCGGGCCCGGTTCCTTCGGCTGGTGGGGTTCCAGTTCGTTGTAGGGGACCTTTTCGTAGGCTTCGGTCTTGATGTTGAAGATCCAGCTGGCGTTTTCACCCTTGTAGACGGTGCTCGGGTATTCGCCCGGTTTGGGGGGTTCCGGGTAGCCCTTGGTGCCGCCGAGGATCAGCACGTTGCCGTTGGCGAGCTGCACGTGGCCCGCGCAGAAGAGGTCGGTCGGCGTCGGGATTTCCTTCCAGGTGTTGGCGACGGGGTTGTACACATAGGACCGAAAGCAGCCGGCGTCGAATTCCATCCGCGAGTTGCCCGACCCCGCCATCAGCAGCAGCTTGCCGTTCTGCAGCAGGACCGCGTGGACCGTGCGCGCGTGGTCGACCCCTTCGCGCACCGTCCAGCGCCCGGTCACCGACAGCGGTTCCGTCGAGGGCCCTTCGGGTAGCGACAGTTCGAGCGGCGGTTCTTCCCTCGCCAGCTCTTCGCACTGCGAAGGCAGCTTTTCGATCGGAGCCGGCAGCCCTTCGGACGGGACCACAGGGGCCGTTGGCGTCGTGGCCGGCGGAGGCGGTGCAGTCGGCGCCGGCGTGACCACGACGCTGCCCGTCGACGCTTGCGAGGAGGTGGCAGGCGCCTGGGGGTGGGCCGAGACGTCGATCAGCGAGTACCCCGTAGTGCGGACGGCGCCCCGGCCACGCAGGAGCACGCCGAACGCGAGACGGTCCACTCCTCCCTGGATCGGGGCCGATCAGCGCGGAGGCGGTCGCGAAGACCCGGCTTGCACTCAGGTGCTCGGCCACGTACGAGACGCGCCAAGCGCCGTGGACGTGCGCCAGCACCTCGAGGCTGAGCGCGGCCCCAGTGCCGCGGTAACTCAGCGAGGCCGAGTAGGAGTGGCCGACTTCGACCCTGGGCGCACACGCGGGCGACTGGGTGACCATCCTCTGCTGGCGGGGAGATCCGAGCCGCAGGGCGATCGCGCCGCCGGAGCCCCGCGGCGGTGGGAGAAGCGCACGGTCGCGCCCGTCAGCGACGCCTCCGAGTAGCAGGTCGGGACGCCCGCGCGCCGAGCGGGGACGTCCGGGTTGGCGAGGAGGTTGTCGGCCGACGCGCGGCGGCCGCCGCGGCAGCCCGCTGGATCTTCCCGGCGAGTCGAGCGGCCGGTTCGCTCTGTCCGGCGGCGGGCAGGGCGGCGTTCAGGCCGAGCACGACGCTCGCCAGCGCACAGACCCTCCATGGACCGAGGCGCTCAAACCTCCACCTGCCTACCAAGATGTGGCCCAAGGTACACAATCGCCCGCCCATTCGTCGAATTAACGTTGGCGGGCTCGATCGGCTTACGTGGCCTTACGAGTAGAGTCCTGTGACGTCCTCGACTCCGTCCCGCAAATTGCGCACACACAAACGTGCGCTTTGCCACAAACTCAGCGCGCGCGTCGCAGCGACCCTCCTGATCTGGGCGATCGTCCTGGGCGGATGGCTCGCCAGCAGCGAGGCAGCGAGCACCCACGGGGACTCCCAGCAGGGCGTGGCCATCCGGGCCGGCTACACGACCAGTACCACCCACCGGACCAAGGCCGGGCATCGACGCCGGCCCGCGCACAGAGCCCACGTAACCCAGGGACGGAAGGCCGCCTGCAGGCACGAGCGCGAGTGCGCTCGTGTGCGCCCGCCGCTGCCCCAGTCCGGCTCAGAGGGCAACGTCTCGAGCGGCTCGGCTGGCTCTCCCCCGCCCGAAGCGAGCTCTACGCCGACCCCAGGCGAATCGCTGCCAGGAGGCCTGCTTCGGGGAAGAACCTCTAGCCAAAGAACCCCCCGCGAAAGAAACACCGACGAAAGAACCGCCGAAGGAAGAACCCCCAGCCAAAGAACCCCCGAAGGAAGAACCTCCGGCGAAAGAACCGCCGGCCAAAGAACCCCCGAAGGAAGAACCGCCCAGCGGCCCCTCCTACGCGCTGCGCCTGTTCTCCGCGCAGAGCTTCTTCAACCAGCCGCTGCCCGCATCGGCGCCGCAGGCGCCGGACTCCGCGCAGCTGGTCGCGGCCTTCAACCACCAGGTGCAGACGTACTACGGGCACGTGGTCATCAACACAACCGAATGGAGCGCTCCCGTCTACACCGTGCCGGCGAACGCGCCGACGACGGCCGTGGTCCCGCAGAACGGGACGTGCCCGCGGGGGGAAGGCGTCTTCCAGCCGTTTGCGCAGGACGTGAGCGCCGTCCCGATCCCCGCGGGCGCGCAGGCGGCGAAGGGCACCGACGAGGACATGGTCGTGTGGCAGCCCTCGAGCGGGCACGAGTGGGAGCTGTGGCGCGCCCAGCAGGAAGGCGGACAGTGGACGGCGTGCTGGGGGGGCGAGTTTCAGGACGCGTACACCAGCGAAGGCGTCCTACCCGAACCGCTGGGCATCTCGGCCGCGGGACTCTCGATCCTGGCGGGGCAGATCCACCTCGAAGAACTGCAGCAGGGCACGATCGACCACGCCCTCGAAGTGACGATGCCGGACACCGCCGCGGCGGGGTTCGTGTGGCCGGCCAACCGCACCGACGGCACCTCTGACGATGCCTACTCGATCCCCGAGGGCACCCGCTTCCGCCTGAAGCCGAGCGTGAACCTGAGCTCGCTGCACCTGAACCCGGCGGCGCTGGAGATCGCGACGGCGGTCCAGCGCTACGGGATGATCGTGGCCGACACCGCGGGCGCCGTGGCGCTCGAGGCCCAGGACCCCACTCCGCTGATACGCGAAGGCAAGCCCAACCCCTACGAAAAGCTGCTGAGCGGCGGCCCCTACGAAGCGCTGAACGCGGTCCCCTGGGCCGACCTGGAAGTCGTCAGCCCCAGCTACCACGAGTAGCGCGACGGGCATCACCGGCAGGGTCATTTGGGTCGCATCCGCGCAGGTGGACGCGAGGTCCGACGGCCGTGGGCGCGGGGCCTCCGTGCCCCGCGGCAGCGCCCACCTCAGCAACGGGCGGCAGGGGGCGCACCTGAGACATGGGCCCCGATGAGCTCCGATCCCTCGGCTCGACAAGCGAGTGGCCGGGCCACCGCCACGCCGGCGCCGCCCGCCGCCCACCGCCTGCGCGGACGCGAGATCGTGTGCGTGGGGTTCGCCGACTGGGACACGGAGCTGTGGACCAACCAGCACCACCTGATGTCGCGCCTGGCGCGCGAGAACCGCGTGCTGTTCGTGGAGTCCCTCGGCCTGCGCCGACCGCAGCTGGCCGGCCGCGACCTCACCCGGATCGGGCGCAGGCTGCGGCGCGGGCTCGCGCCTCCACGCACGGCCGACGGGCTGCACGTGCTGTCCCCGCTCGTGTTGCCGCTGCACCGCCCCGCGGCGGTGCGCGCGCTCAACCGCCGCCTGCTGCGCGCGCAGGTGCGCCGCGCGGCGCGGAGGCTCGGCATGAGGCGGCCGATCCTGTGGGCCTACGTGCCCCAGGCGGAGGCGCTGATCGAGGCGCTCGACCCCGAGCTGGTCGTGTACCACTGCGTCGACGACATCGCCGCCCAGGAGGGCGTCGACACCGCGAGCTTCCGCGCCGCCGAGCGGCGCTTCGCCGCGCGCGCGGACCTCGTGCTGGCGAGCGCGCCCGCGCTCGCGGAGCGGATGCGGGAGCTCTCGGGGAACGTGCTGTACGCGCCCAACGTCGCCGACACCGCCCTGTTCGCCCGCGCGCTCGAGCCGGGCCCAGCGCGACCCGGGCGACCCCGCGGTCGCCGCGCTGCCGCGGCCGCGCGTCGTCTTCACCGGGGCGTCGTCGCCAAGAAGCTCGACGTGCCGCTGCTCGCGGCTCTCGCGCGCGTCACGCCCGGAGTGGTCGTTCGCGCTCGTCGGGCCAGTCGGCGCGGGGGACCCCGGCACGGACGTCTCGGCGTTGAGCGACGAGCCCAACATCCACCTGCTGGGCACCCGCCCCTACGCGCAGCTGCCCGCCGTGCTGCGCGCCGCCGACGCGGGCCTGATCCCCTACGCGCGCAACGCGCTCACCGAGAGCGTCTTCCCGATGAAGGTCTACGAGTACCTCGCCGCCGGCCTGCCCGTGGTGGCCACCCCGCTGCCCGCGCTGGCCGGGCGTCGCCGAGGTCGCCACGGCCCCCGACGCCGAGGGCCTCGCGCGCCTGCTGGAGCGAGGCGATCGCCGAGCGACAGCCCCGAGCGCCGCGCCGCGCGCTCGCGCGCCGCCGCCGCCCACTCGTGGGAGCGGCGCCTGGAGGAGATCGCGACCGCGATCGAGGCGGTGGAGGCCAAGACACACCACGGCGCCGAGGAGAAGCGGTGAACGCTCGACCAGCGCACCAGCGCGAGGCGGGAGCGGTGAACGCTGCCGGCGCGAGAGCCGGCGCAGGGGAGGAGCGACCGTGAGAGACCTGCTCGTCACCACCCACACCCCCGTGCTGGGCTCCGGCCGTGCGCTGCGCACCTACGGGGTCGCCCGGGCGCTCGCCGCCCACGGGGGTCTGGACCTGCTCTACGCGCGCTTCGAGGGCGACGCGCCCGACGCCGCGTTCCGCGCGATCCCGGGGATCGAGCTGCACGAGGTCGTGCCCTCGCGCGGCGCGCGCCGGCTGCTCGACCTACGGGGCGGCCCGTCTGCGCGGCGTGCCCGCCAGCCCTGGCGCGCGGCGTCTCCCCCGAGCTGGCCGCGGAGGCCGCCCGCCTCGCGCGCGCTCCCCGACCGCGGGCGGGTGATCGCCGACGGCCCGGTGGCCGCGGCCGCGCTGAGCCGCCTGGCGCGCGAGCGCCCGGTGATCTACAACGCCCACAACTTCGAGTCGGGCTTCCGCCACGAGCTCGACGGCACAGGCGGGATGGGCAGCGCGCGCGCACTGCGGGCCTTCGAGCGCGGGCTGCTGGAAGGCGCCAGCGAGTCGTGGATGGCCAGCGAGGCCGACCTGGCGGCGGCCCGCGAGCTGTGCCCGACGGCGCGGCTGCGGTACGTGCCCAACGTGGTGGACGTGGCGGCGATCGCGCCCGTGCAGCCTCTCCAGGAGGAGCGGCGCGCGATCTTCGTGGCGAACTTCGCCTACGAGCCCAACCGCAACGGCCTGCGCTTCCTGCTCGAGGAGGTGCTCCCGCGGGTGTGGGCACAGCTGCCCGACGCGAAGCTCGCGCTGGTCGGCGCCGGCCTGGAGGAGCAGCCATCCACGGACCCCCGCGTGGAAGCGCTCGGCTTCGTCGAGGATCTGCGCGCCGCCTACGCACGCGCCGGCTGCGCGGTCGTTCCGCTACTGCAGGGGGGAGGCACCCCGCTGAAGCTGATCGAGGCGCTCGCCTACGGCCTGCCCGTGATCGCCACCCCGCGAGCGGTGGCAGGTCTCGCCGTGCGCGACGGCGAGCACTGCCTGGTCGCCGACGGCCCCGAGGCATTCGCGACGGCACTCATCCGCGTGCTGCGCGACGGAGCGCCCGAGCTCGCCCGCCACGGGCGGGAGCTCGCCGCGGAGCGCTACTCGATCGAGGCGCTCAGCGAGCTGGTGGCGCCCTCAGCGCCTGAGTAGAGACGGCGATCGACGGGGTCGGTAGGGGCCGCCGCACTCGCCGGGTCTCGCGTTCGCCACATCGAGCATCATGTCGGCCGTGATCGCCCTTCGCCTGTGGAAGCTGAGCATGTGGTGCCATCGGCACTCCCACCGCCGCGCCGCGCGCCTGTTCAAGACGCTCATCTTCCTCGGCTTCGGAGCGCTGCTCGAGCCGGAGGTGCGGCTGGAGGGCCACGTCAACTTCGCCCACCGCGGGCTGGGCGTGGTCATCCACGGCACCACCGTGATCGGCGACTGGGTGCAGATCTGGCAGTACGTGACGATCGCCTCCAACAACGACAAGGACACCGCCATGCACACGGGCGTGCGGATCGGACCCCGCACGGTGATCGGCGCGCACGCGCTGATCCTGTGCCCGCGTGGCCGTACCCTCACGATCGGCGAGGAAGCGGTGATCGGCGCGGGCGCGATCGTGGTCGGCGACGTGCCGCCCGGAGCCACGGTGCTGCCGGAGCCCAGCCGGATCGTCCCACGAGCGCCGCGCCCGTCGCCGATCGCCGGGCCTCAGTAAGCAGCGGGCGAAGCGCCAGACGGACATCCGTCCAGGCGGTCCGCGAGCACTCACAGGCGTCCCCGGCAGACCCGAAAGATCCTGTGCAGACCTAAAGAAGCGCGTGGATCGGCACCGGAAGCACTCGCCGGCCCACCCACTCCATCCCGACAAAGGCACCCCCGCCGCGAGGCGGGCTCGCAAAGCCAAGGGTCTCTCGTAGACAGCCCGGCTCCCGAAAGAGACACCGATGACCACCATCCAGTCGCCTATCCGACGGGTGCTGAGCAAGTCGATGGCCCTCGCGTGCACCGCTACGTGCACGCTGCTGTTCGCAACCGCTGCCCAGGCAGGCACCCTCGCAGCTTCACCGGTTGCAAGCAGCGCCACTACTCACACCGCGCGGAGCGCCACGACGGCTCGCGCCGCCGCAGCTCGCACGCTCGCATCGCAGATACGCTCCCTGCACGCCTGCGAGCGGGTTCATCCCCAGTACTGCGTGGCCGCCAGGCGCGCGGTCGCACGTGCCGTCCGCGCACTCCATGCAGCGCAGGCACAACCGGCGAGCTTTGGCATCACCCGCTCTGCGGCGTCCAGCCCACCGGCGAGTGGCGAAGCGCCCGCCAAGGAATCTCTCACACCCGCCGAAGCTCTCACACCCACAGTCGGAGCTCCCACACTCGCCAAAGAAACCTCCACGCCTGTCAACGAAGCTCCCACGCCCACCCAGGAAGCTCCCCCACAGACCTCGGCGACGTTCCAGCCAGGACTCAATTCGGGCACCAACATGAACGAAGATCTCAAGGGAGCCGTGATCCTGGGAGCCAAACTGGTGCGAGTCGGCTGGTCGATCGGTACCACAGCGGCAGCCATGGAACCGGTGATCGCCGGCTACGCCTCCAAGGGCATCCGGGTTCAGCCGGTGGCCGAATTCTATGCGACGGTGCCAAGCCCGGCCGAAGCGCAGAACCTCGCGAGCTGGGCGAGGGCCTACGGTCCCGGAGGGACCTTCTGGGCCGGTCGATCCGACGGGCAGCTCGCGATCCAGGCGATCGAGTTCGGCAACGAAACCGCCTCCGGAGCCCAGTACGGCGTCCGCAAGGGCGAAGCCGCCTACACGACGCTGGCCGAAACCTACGCCATGCGTTTCCGGGAGGCCGCCGAAGCGATCAATGCAACTGGAACGGACGTCGGGCTCCTGGCGCAGGACGACGACGAGACCGGCGACTGGATCAACGGCATGTACTCCGCGGTCCCCGACCTCACCAAGTACGTCGCCGGCTGGACCATCCATCCCTACGGGGGCGAAGGGTACAACCGCGACCGGTTCAACGACCTGGTCGCCCAGACCGCCGAACACGGCGCGTCCGCGATCCCGATCGACGTCACCGAGTGGGGTGTGACCACCGACAACGGCCGCTGTCTGGAATTCAACGAAGGCCTGAACCCGTGCATGAGCTACGAAGAAGCCGCAGGAACGCTGAAGAGCACAGTCACATGGATCACCAAGCTGCTCGGCAGCCGGCTCCAGGACTTCTTCATCTACCAGGTGCGCGATCAGCAACCGACCGGCCAGACGACGAACTGGCAGGACTACTTCGGCGCCCTGCAGCACGAACTGCAGCCCAAGGGCGCGTACACCACGCAGGTGGAGTCTCTGCTGAGCTCCTGATCTCCGCAGACACGCCCGGGTTCACCTTCAGTGCCCGGGCGTGTCTCGCCCTTCTTTCACCTCGACGTTCGCAGCGATCCGCGATCCGTAGTCCTACGAGGCCTGGCGCGCGGCCCGGGAGCGGGCCATGCCCTTACCACGCCCGACGGGCGCAGCTTGGTCCGCGCCGTAGTAGTAGTTGCCGATTCGCGCAGGCAGGGCATTGACGACAAGCCCGAGGCTCCGCTTCAGGCCGCGGTCCTCGAGCAGCGAGCGGACGTTGCGGATGTCTTCGCGCTTTGTGACACCCATGCGCGCGACGATCAGCTGCGCATCGAGAGTGAGCTCGTCGAGCAGCACACGGGTATCGACCACGGGGAGCAGCGGCGCCGAGTCGATCACGACGAGCCCGGCAGAGGAAGACAGCGCTTCGAACACTTTGGTCAGCTCGTAGGGACGCAACCTGTGCGGCGCGTCCGGGGGCACCTGCCCAGCCGCGAGCACCTGGAGCCGTGGCAGGTCGGGGAACGGCGACTGGAGCAGCTCGAGCGGGTCCTCGTCGTTGAACAGGGCGTCGACCAGGCCGTGGGCCCTGCTGTCCACGCGCAGTCGCTGCGAAAAGGTCGGACGGCGAAGGTCGGCCTCCACCAACACCACGTCGATCCCGGATTGCGCCGCGGCGCTGGCAAGGCCGATGGCCACGGTGGTCTTGCCCTCGCCGGAGACGGCACTCGTGACCAGCACCGTCTTGACGGTGCCGTGAGGAGCGAGCAACGAGAGGCCGTTGTGCAAGATCCGGAAGGGCTCGAGTTCGATGTCCTGCTCCTTTCGCGTCTCCGCCCGCCCGCGCTGTGGAATGCCGGCAAGCGATCGCACGCCGTACAGCTCCTCGATCTCCTCCCAAGACTTCATCCGCGTGGTCAGGAGGTTGAACAGGAAGGCAAGCCCGATGCCGAGCAGCAATCCGAAGATCACTGCGACGAGGGCCGTCGCCTTTCTGTTTGGCGAGCTTGGAGCTTCGGGAACTGGATGCGACGTTGGCCACGCGGGCGTTCGCCGTCGCCACGGCCTGCAGCAGTAGCAGTTTCTGAGAGAGGGCGTTGAGATTGGCGCGGTCGGACGTGTCACCGGGCGGCAACTGCGCGGCACGCCGCGCGATCAGCTGCTGACCTTTGATGAGCTGTTCTTCGTTCTGCCGCTGACTGTAAGTAACGTACTGCTGTGCGAACGAGTTGGCTATCCTCGCCGCGCGCCGAGGGTTTTCGCTGGTTACCGCGATATCGACGATGTAGTCGTTCTGTGGATCGCTGGTGCTGACTTCACCGAGCAGTTCGGCGGGAGTGGTCTTCAGCCCGAGCGCTCCGACGACCAGCGCGGCGACGGGGGTCGTCGTGACGAGCTGGACGTTGGTGTTCTTTTCGCCTTCGGGGTCCAGCGACTGGCCGCTTCCCACGCCCGCGACCTGGCTGGGAATGGAGTTGGTCGTGAACTGGAGCGACGAGGTCGCCGTGTACTGGTTGGGCTTGTGCTCGACGTAGGCCACTGCGGCCACGAGCGAGACGAGTGCGCAGAGGACGATGACCAACCACCGTTCGCGCAGCACCTGAAGCGCGCGCACCAAGCCCGGCGTCTCGGGCACCTCCGAGTCTCGCTCCGGCATCCGGCTAGTATCTCGCTTGCCCACGAAGCATAGTCTCCTCTCGATGGTAGCCGGCTGGTCGGCGTGCGTTCCCATTCCGGGGCCGCAAACAGCCCCGCCACGACCGCAAATCTGCTCAAGGCTCCTCAAACCGAGCCGGGGCGCACGAGGTCTTGCAGGGCCGCCTTGCAGAGCGGTCGAGCGCTCGGCGAACGCGCTCCGAGGAAGGCGTGCTGGGGTCCATCCCGAGCGTCGTTAAGCTCCGAAGGATGGCGACCCCACCCCGCCTTCGCCTCCCCAGGAACGTCGGCCGCCTGGATCGCTCACCGCTGCTGCTCGCCCTCCTGGCCGTCCTGATGGCCGCCGCCACAGGTCTCGCCACGGCGAAGCTCGGCAGTTTCCAGCACCAGTTGAAGGCGCTGATCATCGTGACGGCTGGCGTGGCGATGGTGGTTGCGGCCCTGCGGCCCGACTACGGGTTGATCATCCTGATCGCGCTGACCCCGTTCGAGTTCGGTTTCTTCGGGACCAACTCCGATCAGGTACTGCTGTACACCCTTGCGCTCACGATGATGTGGCGGATTCGAGCAAGCGCCATACCGTCGTGGGCTGCGATCGGAGGAGTGGCGCTCGTGATGGGAAGCTTCATCGCCTCGATCGGCGCCCACAATCGAAGCGCCGCTCTCGAAGGCGCCGTGGATTGGCTCGCGGCGATCCTCATCCTGTTTGTGGCGTTGACGGTGCTGCGTGAGCGCCGCGACGCGTCCCGGCGCATGATCGACATCTTCACAGGATCTGCCGTGATCGTGGTGACCTTCGCGTTTCTGCAGAAGGTTGGGATCGACGCGATCGTGGGAGCCCCGTTCGAGGCCGGCCTCCCCAACTCTTTTTTCGCCTACTACACCGTTTACGCAGGCTACGTGGCGATGGCGGCGACGTTGGCGACCGGCGAGGTCTTGATTGCGCTCGACCAACGCGACGCGATGCGTGCCGCCACGTACGGCCTCGCCCTCATATTTCTGCTGACGGGTATCGCCGTGTCAACGTCGCGCGGGGGCATCGTCGCCCTTGCCAGCGGGTGGCTGCTGCTGCTGGCGCTGAACGCTCGCCGCGGGCCGGTCCTCGCTCGTGCTTTCGTGATACTCGCGATCTTTGCGGGAGCCGCTTACATCGCCACCCCTGCCTCCACGATCGCGACGATCGAGCAGCGGATCTCCCTGTCGAACGGTAGCCAGGGCGAGGACAAGGAGCGGTTCGCGTTGCAGGCGGCTGGCGAGCAGGCGCTCGTACGGTACCCGTGGGGACTTGGCTTTGGAAACTTTTCGTACTACCTCAGTACCAACGTGCGCAACTCGAATATCCACCAGCCCTTCTTCCACGCCCACGAGACTCCGATACAGATCGGACTGGATACGGGGTGGCTTGGATTGGCCGGCTTCTCGACGCTCTTCGCGGTCCCGATCCTACTCGTGTTCAATCGCCGGGGCCGGGGGATTAACGCAATCCGTGCATCCGCATTCGCGGCTGCGCTGGGAGGATTGATGGCGCAGGGCCTCTACGACTACCTGTTCTATGACCCCGCCTTTTTCGTATTCTTCGTCGCGATGGTCTGGGGCGCTGTGCATTCGCTGTCGACCGATGCGCATCCAGAACCCTCGCGCGTGGGCGCCAAGCCTGGTCTGTTGGGCGATCCGGAACTTGCAGCGATTACGTGAGCTGATCGCCCACGGTGCACCACGCTAGTCCATTGCGGCAATCGGTTCTTTGCGAAGTACGGACACAAGCTCATGGCGCGTGAGCACGCCGAGTAGCATCAGGCCCGGCAGGTAGCTGATCGCGGCGACCGCCACGAGACCTCCCAACGGCACACCGACCGCGCGGGCGAGCCACACTGCCAGACCCATCGCCAACGCCGCAAGCAGCGTGCGGGCCAAGCGATTCAGCCGCGGGCGCATCCCGAGCGTCTGTAGCACCCTGCGCATGCTCAGCGACATCACGGTCACCTCCGTGAGCAGTGTTATCCATGCAGCCGCCAGGAAACCGTAACGCGGTATGAGCAGAACGTTGAGGACCGCATTGAGGACCAGCCCGATCGCCGCATAGCGCAGGAAGAGACGCTGGAGTTCGAGGATCACGACCATGTTGCCCACCAGGTATCCGAACGAGATCGAGACGAACGCACCGGCGAGAATCGGGAGCGCCGGCGCCGCCGCGCCGAATTGCTCGCCGAACAGTAGAGTCACGATCGGATAGGCGGCCACGATCGTGAAGGCCAGGATCGGCAGCGACGCCATCGTGAGGTACTCCGCGGTCATCTGGAGCAAGTTGCGCACCCGATCGCGATTGTGGGGGTAGGCAGCGGCGATCAGCGGAAAGAGCGTGGTCATCACCGAGGTCGGGATGAACTGAATCTGATCCAGCAGTCGGTAGTCCGCGCCATAAAGGCCCGCCTGGTGGCTGCCCGCGATCTTGAAGACCAGGATCTGGTCGAGCTTGACGTACAGGGTCACGAGAATCCCCGCGGCTCCCAGTCCGAGCCCCACGCGCAACATCGGGCGCCACAGGCGTCGGGTCCCGTTAACTCGTACAGTCGCAATTCGTGAAGCCAGTACGGTAGTGAGAATGGTCGTGAACACAGAAGCTCCGAGGAAGACGGCGGCAAACGCGACGATGCCCCCAGACATGAGTGCCACGACGACGACGCCCGCACCCCAGACGATGCTGTTCAGGGTCAGGATCGCCATCGAGATGTGGTTACGCACGCGTAGTTGAAACACGGCGCTGAGCGTCGCCGGGGCTCCCACCAGCAGCACGAGCGAGAGCAGCGTCCCGGCGACTCTCCCGTCGTGACTTGAGACGAGCAGGAACACCGCCACGATCGAGGCGAGCGTGATCGGCACCGCGAGCAGCAGTCGCAGCGAAAGCAGGCTGCCCAGCCACTCAGGCTCGCGGTCGGGCTCGCGGGCGGCACGGCTGACCGCTATCTGGGTGAGCCCCAATTCGCCGAAGCCGCTGGCGATCTGGGTGATCGCGAAAATGGTCGACCACAGGCCGAAGCTGCTGCTCCCGAGCGCGTGCACGAGCACGAGCGTCACGACCACGCCCAGCGCGAGGTTGGCGATGCGCGCGACGATCTGCACCGCGACGTCGAGCGTCAGTCGCCGTGGACCGACCCGCAGCGACTCGCTCATGGGCAGGCCCGACCGGTCCTCGCTGATGGGCGGGAACCGTCGCTGAATCTATCGCCGCCGCGCACGAGCACGAATGGATCGTAGACGTGGGGTCGGCTCAGACGGGTACTCCGCTTCCGGTGGGCCCGCGATTAGACTGCTCGGGTGGGCATGGACGAGCACGAGCGCATCTCCCTGGTGCTGCCCACCTACAACCGAGCCGAGGCCCTCCGCACAAATCTCGGCGTGATGCTCGCGATACGCGGCGTGGCGGAGGTGATCGTGGTCGACGACGGCTCGACAGACGAAACCGTCGAGGTCTGCGGGCAACTCGCCGACGAGCGGCTGCGGGTGATCAGCCACCCGGAGAACCGCGGAGTCGCCGTGGCGCGCAACACCGGCATCGACGCGGCGGAGAGCGAGTGGGTGCTCTTCGGCGAGGACGACTGCCGCTTTCCGAGCGACTACGCCGTGGTGCTCCATCGGGAGGCCGAGCGCCACGGCGCCGATATCGTCGGTGCCCCGATGCTGCACCTGGACGGCACCGATGCGGACGCGGCGGAGCTCGCCGCCCGCGCTCCCCGTCGCGCGGGCGGACTCGCGATGGACGAGTCGCGCGTGTTCCCACTCCAGGCCGTTCGGACACCATTCCTGCCGGCGTTGGTGCTCGTCCGCCGGGTGGTCTTCGACAGTGTCCGCTTTTACGACGGGTTTCCGGTGAACGGCTACCGTGAGGAGACTGACTTCTTCGTACAGGCCACCAGGGTCGGCTTTCACTGCCTGCTGACCGGGGAGACCTACTGCTACCAGCTGCACACGTGGGACGGCGGCCAGCACCACGCATCGCCGTTGCGCTACGAGTACTGGACACTGAGCAACAACTGGCGCTTCCTGCGTCGACACGGATCGTGGCTGGCCTCACAGGGCTATATCGACGGGGTGCGGAGCGCCCAACTTCGGTTTGCCCGGCGCCGGGCTCAGACGGTCGCCGCGGGAATGGCGCGGGCCCGCATAGCCGCCGCCCGGCAGATGCTCTCCGGCGGCGGGCGCCCGGCACGCGGTTGACACGCCCGATGCGTCATGCGGTCATCGTCTCGCCCAACGCGTCGAACGCGGCAGGCGGCGTCGAGCGCATGTGCGTCCTGCTGGCACGCGTACTCGAGCAGCAGGGCTGGAGCGCCACCATCGTCGGACCGGAGCACGAAGTCACGCGCTGGCAGTTCCGTCTGGGTGCAGGCCCCCTGGCCTGCACCCGCTCCGGCAGCCGAGCGGCGCGGGCGCAACATCCAGACCTGCTCGTCACCAACGGCTATCTGGGCGTCGGCTACAGCAGACGCACCCCTCGCATCCACGTCTACCACGGCACGGCCGTGGGCGCGGTACGGGCAGTCGGAGCCGACCTTCTGCGACGCGAACGCATCCGGCACGTTGTCGGCTATGGGAGCACCGAGGCCCTGTCGGCGCGTGGGGCGAGGGCGGTGGTGTGCGTCTCGAGCTCCGCCGCGGCGGAGGTGCGCCGCTTCTACGGGGTGAGGGGCGCGACGGTGATCGCCAACGGGATCGACACCGCCACCTTCTCGCCCATCCCCCGCGCGCAGGCCCGCGCACGGCTGGGACTGGCGTCCGAGGGGCGCTACACCCTGTTCGTCGGACGCATGGACCACGGCAAGGGGGCCCGGCTGATCCTCCAGGCGAGCAGGCGCGCCGGATTCGAGCTGCTGGTGGCCGGCCGCGACGCGAGCCCCGATGCGATCAACCTGGGCATCCTCGAGCCGCAGACGCTGGCCGTCGCGTACTCGGCGGCCGACTGCGTGCTGCTCCCCAGCCTGTACGAGGCCTGCAGCTACGTCGTGCTCGAGGCGCTCGCCTGCGGCGTTCCCCTGATCACCACGAGAGTCGGCTGGATGCCCACTCTCCTACGGGCCGTTCCCGAGTACGAGGCGCTGTGCGTGGAGCCAGCGCTTGACGAGCTCGTTGCGCGCCTGCGCGCACTAGCCGACATCGACACCCACCAATTGACGTCTCGCGCACGAGCGTTTGTGCAGGAACACAACAGCCTCGAGCGCTACAGCGAGCGCTGGCGTGTGCTGCTCGAGTCCCACGCCGAGGCCGGGTAGTGAGCGAGCGCGTGGGCACCCCCGCCGCCCCCGGTCCGTCTGCCATGGGGCCTGTACATCCCCCCAGCCCTGCGGAGGGGGCGAATCGCTGGCTCACAGAACGGCGGCGGCCGAGCCCGGCCGCGCTCATGGTGGTGACCCTCACCGTGCTCGGAGCGGCACTGCGCTTCGGGACGCTGAACGTTCAGAGCATCTGGCTCGACGAGTCGGCCACGTTGGTGCTCGTTCACCGCGGGTTCGCGGGGATGCTCTCGAACCTGTCGGCGAGTGAGTCGGCGCCGCCCCTGTACTACGTCCTCGTGTGGGCCTGGACGAAGGTCTTTGGTGCCGGGCCGCTCGGCTTCCGCTCCTTCTCAGCGCTCGTGGGCACGGTCACGATCCCGGTGTTGTACCTGGCGGGCCGGCAGGTGTCGCGGCGCGTGGGCGTGTGGGCGGCAGCGCTGGCGACCGTCAACCCCGCGATGTACTACTACTCCCAAGAGGCACGCGCGTATGCGCTGCTGATCCTGCTGAGCGCTGTGGCGTACCTCCTCTGGCAGCGTGCCCTCCAGCAGCCGAGCGGGCGGCGTCTGGCCTTGTGGGCGCTGGTGTCGGCGCTGGCGCTACTCACGCACTACTTCGCCGCGTTCCTGTTCCTCCCCGAGGCGGTCATCCTGGCGAGGCGTCTCGGCTGGAGGCGCACACGGGCGCCGATCGGCGCCGTGGTGCTCGTCGGGCTGGCGCTCCTGCCGCTGGCGGCGAGCCAGATTGCGAGAGGAAAGGCACAGTGGATCGAAGAAGCATCGCTGCCCTCGCGGGTCACCGAGACGGCCAAGCTCTTCCTCGTCGGCGTCTACGGTCCGCTGGAGATCTTCTCGGCGCTGCTCGCCGCGCTGCTCGCCGCGGGTGCGCTAGCGCTTCTGCTGCGGCGCGGGGATCGACCCGAACGACAGGGAGCACGGGATGCGGCGCTCGTCCTACTCGTCGCATTCGCCGTGCCTCTGCTGCTCGCGGTGACCCACGTAGTGGACGTGTACGACGGTCGCAACGTGATCGCCAACTGGGTGCCCTTCGCGATCCTCATCGCCTGCGCCCTGGGGACAGCGCGGGCGAGCCGCTACAGCGCCCCGCTGGGCGCCGGGTTGGGCGCGATCTCGCTGGCGGTGATCGCGGCGATCAACCTGATCCCCGTCTACCAGCGCGACGACTGGCGGAGCGCCGCTCGCGCCCTGGCAAGCCCGCCGGCCACCCGCGTGATCGTCAGCGAACCGAACAGCGCCCTGCCGCTGTCGATCTACCTGGGCGAGCTGCAGACCACGTCCGCGAGCACCGTCGCGACCCGCGAACTGGCCTTCGTGGCGTTGCGCTTGCGCCACAGCGCAAGCGCACCCAGCCCGCCGGCCGTGCCGAGCAGCGGGCCCGCCGGCTTCCGCCTCGCGGGAGTGACCAAGAGCGAAACCTTCGCCGTCGCGCGCTTCCTCGCCGCTCGGACGACCACTGTGTCGGCCCGCGCCTTGCGCCGTATCGACCACGACTCGACGGCCGAAGTCATCATCCAGCGCTGAGCCGGTTCGCCACCACCTCTAGGAGCACGCGGCGCAGGCCCTCGGTGAAGAGCCGCTCGTTGAGGTGCTCGCTGGCCCACGCGCGGCCGGCGCGGCCCATCTCCTCGAGCCGGTCGCGGTCGGCCATCGCCGCGGTCAGCCGCTCGCTCCAGCCGCGGACGTCGCCGGGCTCCACCCACCAGCCGCAGCCGATCTGCTCAATGTCGAAGTCGAAGTACGGAGCCCGCGTCAAGATCATCGGCCGTGCACACGCGAGCGCGTCGACGACCTCGGTGAGGCCGCTCAGGCGATCGGTGCTCGCGAGCGGGATGGCCACGACGGCGGCCGAGCGCAGATCGGCCATCACGGCGTCGTCGTACTTCAGAGGCGCCGAGGACTCGCTGGAGGACACTGGACGGATCGTCACGTGCGCGGGGATCGGGCCGGCGCGGCGCACCAGCTCGTCCCGATCGCCGTAGATGTGCGCCGGCAGCCCGGTCGCCCGCAGCGCCGCGACGAGGGTGCGCATGTCGCGTTCGGTCTTGCCCGTCGCCACGACCGGTGCGTCCGTGGCCGCCGGCTCCCTGGGCGCGAACCCGGCGAAGTCGAGATCCGCCCCCCAGCCGAGTACGGTGATGCGCTCCGGCGGCACGCCGGCTTGCACCATGCTCCGCCGCGTGTGCTGCGCGAGCACGATCACGCGATCGAAGCCCCGCAGTGGCCACCCGCGGGAGATGCGGCTCGTTGGAGCCCAGTGGAAGACTCCCACGATCGGTGTCGCCACCAGTCGCGCGGCGCGCAGGACGGCCAGGCTGCGCAGCTCGGAAGCGGCGGCGCCGTAGATGACGGACCCCGGCCGGCGCCACCGGACGGCCGCGACCTGCTGGCCGATGTTGCCGAGCTTGCATCGTGTGAGCTCGGTGGCGCGCACCAGGGCGCCGTCGGTGCGGAAGGGCAGGTCCACGACCTCGAACTCGCTGCCCAGCCGTGCCGTGCCGTACAGGTGGTGGCAGGGATATGTGCCCGCCCGCCACCCGGCGCGCGCCCGAGCCATGTCGTAGTTGTTGGCGAACAGCACCTGGATGGGATCGCGAGCGCCTCCTTCGCGGGCTCCCTCCTCGAGCGGGTCGCGGCCGGCGCCGCACGGGATCATCGCTCGGCCCTCAGAGCACGCTCTCACTCGGGTGGGATCAGTCGCTCGCGAACCGACTCGAACTCTTCCTGGGCCTGCTCGTAGTCGTCGTGGCGCCCGATGTCCAACCAGTAGTCGCTGCTCGGCCAGGCGCGCACGGTCTCCCCGGCGGCGATCAGGCGCAAGATCAGGTCGGGAAAGTCCAGGCGCTCTCCCGGCTCGATGTGTGAGCGCGCGCGCGGTGCGAAGCAGTACACGCCCATGCTGGCGGTGTAGTCCAGCGCCGGCTTCTCGTCGTAGCCGGTCAACCGCGTCGGGTCGCCGTCGTCGCCGAAGCGCAGGACGCCGAGGGAGATCTGGATGTTGCGCACCTTGGTCGCAATCGTCGCGGCGGCGTCGCTCGCGCTGTGGCGCTCGAGCAGGGCGCCATAGTCGATGTCGGTGAGCACGTCACCGTTCATCACCAGAAAGTCGTCGTCCGCGAGTCCGTCGATCAGCGCGAGCGCCCCGACGGTGCCGAGCGGCTCGCGCTCACGGTAGTAGTCGATCGGGATCCCGTACTTCTCGCCGTCGCCAAAGAACGCCTCGATCAGCTCCGCCAGATAGCCCGTGGCGATCGTGATCCGCTCGAAGCCGCTCGCCTTGAGCTGACGCACGACGATGTCCAGCACCGGGCGGTCGCCGATCGGCATCAGCGGCTTCGGCAGCACCGTCGTGTAGGGGCGCAGCCGGGTACCCTCACCGCCCGCGAGGATCACGGCACGCTTCATAGGACCTCACTGTAAAGCTCGCTCGTCTGGCGCGCGATCACCGGCCAGGCGAAGCGTTCCTCCGCAAGCTTGGCACCGGCTTCGCCGCGCCGCCGACACTCGGGCCAGCCCGCATCCACGCTCGCGGCGAGCGCGTCGACGAGCCCATCGACATCGGGCTGGGAACAGATCCACCCGGTCTCACCGTCGATCACCGCCTCGACCAGCCCACCCACGGGATAGATGAGCACCGGCCGGTGGAAGCCATATGCGAGCAGCAGCACGCCACTCTGGCTGGCAACCGCATAGGGCAACGCGACGGTGTCGGCGGCGGCGAACAGTTGCGCGGCCTCACTCATGTCGAGAAACCCCTCGCGCACCGTCACGCGCGCAGCGAGCGCCGGGCTGTCGAGCTGTGCGCTCGCCGCGGCGAGCGCGCCCTCCTCCTGGCCGCCGATGAGAAGCTGCAGCCGCGGGACCCGCAGGAGCGCCGCGAGCAGGTCGCCCAGGCCCTTGTCGAGGCGCAACTGGCCGAAGAGCAGGGTGACGGGCGCATCGGGAGCGATGCCCAGGCTCGCCCGTGCCGCGTCGCGGTCCACGATGCCGCCCGTGCGGGCGAGACCGCCGTACTCGCCGTGCGGGATCACGACCACCCGTCCACTCGCTTGGCTCGGCACCCGCTCCAGGTCGGCCTCGGCATGGACGATCGTCCGAGCCGTGAGTCGAGCCAGCAGGCGATGGGTTCGATCGCGCCGCCGGCCACGATCGAAAGTGTTGTGGGAGGTCTGCACGACGCTCCCCCCGGCCAACCGCAGACAGGCGATCGCCACCACACCCAGCGGCGCGAACTCCCACCCCTGCGTGTGGATCAGATCCGACCTGCGAGCAAGCAGAACCAGATGCGGAAGCGCGGCGAGGAAGCCCAGTCCATTCGCGATCGGACCGAGGCCAAGGCGGCGAACAGCGTATCCGAGTCGCGTCCGGCCGCGCACATAGTGAAAGACCTGGTGGATCGTGACTCCAGCCGTCGGTTGATAAAGGTGGTCCTCCGCGGTGGCCAGCGCTATCTGCCATCCGTCCGCCGCAAGCGCGCGCACCAGCTGCGCCGTGTAGTCGGCGACACCTCCACGCCCACCCTGCTCGACCATCAGCACTCGCCCCGGCACGACCGGCACGCCGGCGGGCGCCCTCGCCTGCTTGTGGTCGGACGTGGCATTGTTTGGAGAGCCCCCCACTGGGAGAATCGTCGCAGGATCTGCTCGCAACCACCGCACCGTCCGGCAGTTTTGAGTGATGGGCTCCTGTAGAGTCGCGTCTGATGCCCGGTCACTTGATTTCGCCCGTGCGCCGGGTGGACCGTGCGGTCACCCAGCGGTTGAAGACATGGCGGCTGGGCAGATCGCTGACCGTCGTCTCGCATGAGGATATGGTCAAGATCGGAACCACCTACGGCGGATGGTCGATTCCCGCGGACAGACTGGGACCCGAGTCGGTCTGCTATCTCGCCGGTCTCGGCCAGGACGCCTCGTTCGATCTCGGCGTGATCGAGCGCTTCGGCTGCGCCGTCCTGGCCTTCGATCCAGTCCCCGAGGCCAGCCGCTACGCCGCCACGGTCTCCGCGCGTGAGCCGCGCTTCGACTTTTGGCCCGTTGGGCTGTGGTCCGCCGACGGCACGCTGCGCTTCTACGAGAACGCCGAGCCGGGATTCGTCTCCCGCTCGGCGACCAACATGCACGGCACCGGCGAGTACATCGAGGCGCAGGTGCGCGCCGTTGACTCACTGATGGCCGAGCTCGGCCACCAGCGTGTGGACCTGCTGAAGCTGAGCGTCGAGGGATCGGAGTATGAGATCGTCGATGACCTGCTGGCAAAGCGTCTGCCGGTGGGGGTGCTGTGCGTCGAGTTCTCCCAGCCGGCGCCGATCGAGCCGGTGCTCGAGCGGGTCAGGGCGCTGCAGGCGGCCAACTTGCAGCTGGTGGCGAGCATCCTGCAGCCGTCCGGCTGGAAGCTGACCTTCAGCGCCCCATGAAGGTCGTGAGCGTGATGACGACCTCCTCGCGCGGCGGCGCGGAGTTCGCCGCCGTCGAGATGCTCGACGCACTGGTTGACAGCGGGCCACGAGACGGTCATGCTCACCGACCAGCCGCTGATCGGGCGCGACACGCGCGTCACGGTCCGGCCGATCGCGATCGGACCGAAGCTGTCGACGACGAGCTAGCCGAGGCTCGCCCTGCGGTGGCACTACTACCTGCAGGCGCCTGCGAGCACGTTGGAGCGCGAGTGGCCTTACGACGTGCTGCTCGTTCACTACAAGAAGGAGCAGTTGATGGCGCGCTGGCTGCCCGAGCGCCTGCGCGCGACGCTCGTCTGGGCGGAGTGGGGCCCCGTGCCGTTCCCGCTTCGCCGGGGGCTGCCGCGGCGATGTACCTGCGTGCGGCCCGCGACGCGGCGACGGTCATGGCGGTATCGGCCGGCACCAAGGAGTCCGTAGGCGCCGTCGGCGTGCCGGCGGGGAAGATCGAGGTCGTGCCGAACGTCCTGCGGACCGAGGAGATCGCGTTCACGGCGGAGGGCCGCGCGCGGCTGCGCGCCGAGCTCGGCATCCACGACGAGGCCTTCGTCGTCGGTTGCATCTCGCGCTTTCACCCGAAGAAGCGCAACGACGTCGTGGTCGAGGCCGTCAAGCTGCTCGAGGAGCGCGTCCACCTCGTGCTCGCGGGCGACGGCGAGACCGAGAGCGAGCTGCGCCGGATCGCGGCGCCGCTCGGCGGACGCGCGCACTTCATCCCACCCCCGGCGCAGAGGTCGCCGAGGTGCTCTCGGCCTTCGACGTCTCGGTCTTCTGCCCCAGCCCCACAGAGGGCGCGCCCCGCGCGGTGATCCTCGGGATGCTGGCCGAACGGCCCTGTCTGGCGACCGGCCCGAGGGCGTGGCCGACATGATCACGCCCGGGATCGGCGTGAATCGCGCAGCCCGAGAACGATCCGGCGGCGCTCGCGGCGGCGCTGGCGCCCTACCTCGAGGATCCTGCCCGGATCGCCCGCGAGGGTGCCGAGGCGCGGCGCCGGGCCGTCGTCACCTACGACGCGGCGAGCGTCTCCAAGCGCATCGAGCGCCTCTGGCGAGAGGTCGGCCCGGGTGGGGATGGCCGCCCTGAGACCGGTTCCGATAGGGACAAGCGTCCGAGCATGGCGGGACGGGCCTCTAGGATGCACACTGTGAAAGAGCGCCCTCTGCACGTCGTCTCCGTGCAGACCTCCCACGAACGGGGTGGGGGCGAGTACGCGAACGTCGACGTGCTGAGTGGCCTGCAGACTCGCGGCATCGACGTGACGCTGCTGACCAACCAGCCAGCTTTGGTCGAGGGCACCGAGGTGCCGGCCGTCCAGATCGACCTTGGTCCGAAGATCAGGCGAACAACCTTGCGCCGCGTCGCCCTCGGCTTTCCGCGCTCGCTGTTCCGGCTGCGCCGCGCGCTGGAGCGGGAGGCCCAGAGCGGGCCGATCGACGTGCTGTTGCTTCACTACAAGAAGGAGCAGCTGATGTCCGCGATCCTGCCGAGGCGCTTGACGGGAGCGGTGGTGTGGGCGGAGTGGGGGCGCCTCCCGGAGCCGGTTGCCAGCGGGCCCGCACGGCTGCTCTATCTGGCCGCGGCACGCCGCGCAAAGCTGATCGTCGCCGTGTCCGAGAGCACGCGCGACTCGCTCGTGAGGGCTGGCGTTCCGGCAGCGAAGGTCGCGGTGGTGCACAACATCGTCGACTCGGAGACGATCGTCTTCGACGCTGACGCGCGTGAGCGCTACAGGGCCGAGTGGGGTGTGGCGGCGGGAGACTTCGTGCTCGGCTGCGTCTCGCGTCTGAACACGAGCAAGCGCAACGAGGTGATCGTCGACGCGCTGGCGCACCTCCCGCAGAACGTGCTGCTCGTGTTCGCCGGCGAGGGCGACAACGAAGCGGCGTTACGCGCCAGGGCGGCACCCTACGGCGATCGAGTGCGATTCCTGCCCACTCCGCGTGGTCACGTCGGCGAACTGCTCTCGGCGTGCGACATCGCCGTGTTCGCGCCGCAGCAGATCGAGGGAGCGCCACGCTCGATCATCTTCGGGCAGTTGAGCGAGCGTGCGGTGATCGCCAGCGGACCCGAGGGCGCCGCCGGCATGGTTCCACCCGGGACGGGCACGATCGTCTCACCGGCTCACGACCCGCGCGCCCTGGCAGCGTGCATCGAGTCTTACCGGCGCGACCCCGAGCGGTGCGCGCGCGAGGGACGGGCGGGCCGCGCGTTGGCGCTCGTACAGTATGACCCGGAGGCCGTCGTCGAGGAGTGGGTGACGCGGCTGCAACTCGCGAGCAACGGCACCGCCGGGACGGCGTGAGGTAACCACCATGCCCAGAGAGGAGCCCAGGTGAGCGATACGACGTTGGTGACCGGCGGCAGCGGCTACATCGGAGCGATGCTCGTGCGGGAGCTGCGCGAGGCGGGGCGCGAGGTGCGCGTCCTGGACTCGCTGCTGCACGGACAGGAGGAGCTCGCCGCCGAGCAGGAGCGCGCCGGCGTGGAGGTGATCCGCGGGGACATCCGCGACGCCGAGGCCCGCCGGCGGGCGCTCGCGGGCGCCGAGGCCGTCGTGCACCTCGCCGCGATCGTCGGCGACCCTGCCTGCGCGCTCGACCCCGCGGTCTCCGAGGAGGTCAACGTGCAGGCCACTCGCGCGCTCGTCGCCGACGCGGGCGCGGCGGGCGTGCAGCGCCTCGTGTTCGCCTCGACCTGCTCCAACTACGGGCGCATGGCCGACCCCAACGTGCCGATCACCGAGGAGGGGGAGCTGCGCCCGGTCTCGCTGTACGCCGAGCAGAAGGTCGGGATGGAGCAGCTGATCCTCGGGGGCGGCACGGAATGGCGGCGCACCGGCACGCCGAGACCAAGCCCACCTGCCTGCGCTTCGCCACCGTCTACGGCGTCGGGCGGCGGATGCGCTTCGACCTGACCGTCAACGAGTTCACCCGCGAACTGTGGGCCGACCGCGAGCTCGAAGTCTTCGGCGAGCAGTTCTGGCGCCCCTACATCCACGTCCGCGACGCCGCCCGCGCGGTGCGCACCGTGCTCGAAGCCCCCGCCGAGCGGTCGCAGGCGAGGTCTTCAACGCCGGGCGCTCCGGGGAGAACTACCGCAAGCTCGACCTCGTGGCGGAGATCGGCAAGCAGCTCGACCGCGGCACGGTCTCCTACGTGCACCGCGACGAGGACCCCCGCGACTACAAGGTCAGCTTCGACAAGATCCGCGCCGAGCTCGGCTTCGAGACGCTGATGACCGTGCCCGACGGCATCGCCGAGGTCGTCGCCGCGCTCGACGCCGGCCAGTTCGGCGATCCCTTCGACGGCCGCTACCGCAACATTCCTGAGCGCCGCACGCACCCGGCGCCGCTCTCACAACTCGATGGCTGCAACCGACACCTTCCCCGAGCTGCCGCTGTTCGACCTGCGCCTGGAGGAGCAGGATCTGGAGGCGGTCGCGCAGACGCTGCGCTCCGGCTGGCTGACGCTCGGCCCCCGCACCGCCGCCTTCGAGGAGGCGTTCGCCGCGCACCTCGGCGCGCGCCACGCGGTCGCGCTCTCCTCCTGCACCGCCGCGCTGCACCTCGCCTACCTGGCCGCCGGCGTCGGCCCCGGCGACGAGGTGATCGTGCCCTCCTTCACGTTCGCCGCGACCGCCGCCGCCGCGCTCTACTGCGGAGCGACCCCGGTGTTCGCGGAGATCGTCTCGCGCGAGCGCCCCTCGCTCGACCCCGAGGACGTCGCGCGCGCGTCACGCCCCGCACGAAGGCCGTCTGCGTCGTGCACTACGCCGGCTACCCCGCCGCCGCCGACCGCCTGCGGGAGCTGTGCGACGCGCACGGCCTCGCGCTGATCGAGGACGTCGCGCACGCGCCCTCCGCCACGCTCGGCGGGCGCAAACTGGGGACGTGGGGGCTCGCGGGCGCCTTCAGCTTCTTCTCCAACAAGGTCCTCTCCGTCGGCGAGGGCGGGCTGCTGTGCACCGACAGCGACGAGGTCGCCGCGTTCGTGCGCTCGCACCGCTCGCACGGGATGACCTCGCGGCACCTGGGACCGTCACCGCGGGCGCACCGACACCTACGACGTCGTCGGGCTCGGCTACAACTACCGCATCGACGAGCCCCGCGCCGCGCTGCTGCTCTCGCGCCTGCAGCGTCTGGAGGACGACATCGCGCGCCGCCGGGAGCTGACGCTGCGCTACCGCGCGCTGCTCGCGCAGGTCGAGGGGCTCGTCGTGCCCTTCGAGGACGCCGACGTGCCGGGCTCCTCCTGCTACGTCCTGCCCGATCATGCTCGAGCGCGACGGCCGCCAGGCGCAGGTGAGCGCCCAACTGCGCGAGCGAGGCATCCAGACGAGCATCTTCTACCCCGCGATCCACCGCTTCTCCGCCTACCGCGAGCGCTTCCCCGACGTCTCGCTGCCCGTCACCGAGCTGGCCTCGCGGACCGAGCTGACGCTGCCGTTCTACCCGCACATGACCCACGCCGACCAGGACCGCGTCGTCACCGCGCTCGCCGAGGTGCTCGCGCGATGAGCGACTGGCGCGTGCCGCTCACCGACATCGCGATGCCCGAGCAGGACGTGCAGGCCGTGCTCGACTGCCTGCGCTCCGGCTGGCTGACGATGGGGCCCCGCAACCTCCAGTTCGAGCGGGCGCTCGCCGCCTACGTGGGCACGCCGCACGCGGTGACCGTCTCCAGCGGCACCGCCGCGCTGCACCTCGCGTTCCTCGCCGCCGGGCTCGGCCCCGGCGACGAGGTGATCGTGCCCGCGCTTACCTTCGTCGCGAGCGCCGCCGCTGCCCGCTACGTCGGCGCCGAGCCCGTCCTCTGCGACATCTGCGGTCGCGCCGGCGGCGGCCCGTACGACCTCAACATCGACCTCGACGACGCCGCGCGCCGGGTCACCCCCCGCACCCGCGCGATCGTCGCCGTGCACCTCGGCGGCTACCCCGCCGACGTGCTCGCGCTGCGCGAGCTCTGCGACGCTCGCGGCCTGCTCCTGATCGAGGACTGCGCCCAGGCGATCGGCGCGCGCCTGGACGACGGACGCCAGGTCGGCACCGTCGGCGAGCTCGGCGCGTTCAGCTTCTTCTCCAAGAAGCAGCTCTGTGTCGGCGAGGGTGGCATGGTCTGCACCGCCGAGGAGGCCCTCGCCGCGCGCGTGCGGCTGCTGCGATCCCACGCCATGACGAGCAGCACCTGGGACCGCCACCGCGGCCACGACCCAGCCTACGACGTCGTGGACGTCGGCTTCAACTTCCGCCTCGACGAGCCCCGCGCCGCGTTGGGGCTCAGCCGCCTCGTGCGGCTCGACGAGGACATCGCCGTCCGCCGCGCGCTCGTCCGCGCCTACCGCGAGCGGCTCGCCGCCGTGCCGGGGCTCGAGCTCGCCTGGGACGAACACGCCGTCGAGCGCTCCTCCCACTTCTTCTTCCCCGTCCTGCTCCCCGACCGCGTTGCGCGCGACCGCCTCCGCGACCGGCTCAAGGCCGCAGGCGTGCAAACGACCTGGTACCCCGCTCTGCACACCTTCACCGAGTACCGCGACGCGGTCCCCGCCGGCGGCCTCCCCATGGCCGCCGAAGCCGCCGACCGCCACTGCGCGCTGCCGCTGAGCGCCACGATGGACGAGGCGGCCGTCGACATCGTGGTCGAGGCGGTCCGCGCGGCCCGCGTCTGACCCGCGGCCCTACCGGAAGGTCACGTGGAGGGTTTTGGCGAGCTTCTTGCGGTGTTTGCCGGTGCTCGGCGTGAAGCTCAGCAGCACGCGGGTGTGGAGTCGCCCCGCGTGGTGCTCGGTGAGGGTCAGGGTCAGTGCTTCCCTGCGCGCGGTGCTCCGCGAGACGCCGCTCAGGCCTCCGCCGGAGGCCTTTAGCCTCCCTGCGGCCGGGACGACCACACGGAGGGTCAGCTTGCGGCCCTTGACGTGCCTGGAGACCAAAGCGAGAGCATCCGGGCACTCTTCCACTTCCACGTGGGTCCCCTGGACGATCGCGAGCCCCGACTGCGATAGGAGCTGGGTCGGCATCACGAGGTTCTGCTCGCAGAGATTCCCGTTCGCCGCGAGCGCCGAGCCCGGCCCCTGGGGGAGCACCAGTTCGAAGCTCGAGAATGGGACATCCGGTGTCGCTTTGAAGGTCGAGCTGGTGACTCCGCCTTTGATCGAGGTGTTGCCGACCAGGTCAATCGTCAGCCCGTATCCCTGGAGGACGACGACCAGGTTCGGGAACGATTCCCCGCCGTGCGAGACGAAGTACGCCGGGCCTTCCAGCGGCACCGGCAGGACCGGCGTGTGCACGAGGGCGTGGCCAACGACCGACGCCGCGGGGCAGCCGGAGGGGTTGCTCGCGAACTGCGCGGCCGGGCACGCCTTCTGCAGCGTCGTCAACCTTGAAGGCAACACCTTCGGGAGTTCCACTTTGACGTACGCGACGTTCGCCTGCATCCCGAGCGAGCCCGCGGGGTAGACGAGCTTTGTCGTCAGGCTCGCGCCGTCCGCCCGCGAGGTCCTCCCCGACGTCGAGACCGTGAAGGTCGGCGAGAACGCGAGGTTCGCGCAATCCGCGGCCTGGAACGGGCTCGTGACACTCACCGGCGTCCGGTCGGCCGGGTTCGCGGGGTTAGCCCCGGCGCCGGTGATCGTGTTCGAGATCCGCGACGGGTCGCAGCTAGTCGGGTTCAGGATGAACCTTTCGCGGTCCATGTAGACGTGGATTTCGCGGACGTGTACCACGATCCCCTTGATGATGTGCGGGATCGGTTCAGAGCCCGAGGCGTCCACTTCGACCTGCGCCGTGCTCGGGTTGATCTTCAACCCGAAGCGAACCACGACCGTCCCCAGGTCGAACGGGCCGACCTTCGCGCTCGTTACCGACACGATCGAGAGCGGGTCGCCATGGAAGGCACCCGCGAGGTAGATCTTGCCAGGAGTCTGTGCGAGCACCGTCCCCACCCCGGCGCTCACGATCGTATGACCGATTTCGCTCGCCGCGGGGCACGCCGGGTGTTCTTCGGCTTCGCCGCCGGTCTGGTTGCGCGCGGCTTCGATGTCCGCCTCTGGGCAGAACGGGATTCCCGTCAGGCTCCCCGACAGCCCCGGCGGCAGCGTCGTCGAGAACCCCACGATCTCCTGTTCGCCGTCGCCACGCGAGATCCGCAGATAGAACGGGGTGTACGCAGCCGCGTTCGCGTGGATCGGGTAGGCGACCACCTGCGGGCTGAACGGCGGGACGCCACCCGAGGGGCACGGCCCTTCGCGCACGCCGCTGGACGATTTCAAACGGACTGCTGCTCACAAGCCGCGGTTCCATCGGCGCTGACCACGGCGTCAACACCGCCTGCGCGCTGTAGGCGCCGCACGCCGGCGGGCTCACCAGCGGCGCGGTCGCACCGGGACGGAACCTCAGCACGAACCGGTTGAACGGCGCCTGCGGCGTGTTCTCGAACGTGGCGACGAGCTGCCCCGTTTCCGCGTTCGGTTCCAGCTTCCCGGCGACTTTGACGATCACTCCCCGTTCGGCGTCCCGCGCCACCACATAGAGCGCCAGCAGCGACCCGCCCGGGTGTTCCGGTTCGCCGAACGGGTTGTCATACGGCGTCGCGACATAGACCGCGCCGGTGAGCTTTTCGTCGAGCAGCGGCGTTTCGATTTCGACCGAGCCGATCTTCGATTCCGGCGGGCACCCTTCGCCCGGCAGTGAGAACGCCGTTTCTTTCGCGTACTGCGCCGGCGAGCAGGAGCCCAACCCCGACCCTGCCGACGGGTTGATCGTCATGCCCGCCGGCAGCGTCACCCGGGAGTCCTCGAGCTCCGAGGTCGCCAGCGATTCCGGGTCTTCATAGGTCTGGGGAACGATCAGCGAGGCGTTCAGGCCGCTCGGGGATTCGGCCGAAGTGGTAGTCGGCAGCGCTTCGAAGGAGGGCTCGAAGGGGTTGCGTTCGCAGCCGGTGATAGCCGGGATTTCGCTGCTCGCTTCGGAAAAGCTTTCCGGTTCCTCCCACGAATCCGCGCTCATCGTCGCCACCAAAGGGGCCCCGGTGCAGCTCGTCGGGTTCGACAAAAACGGCTTCACCGGGATATCGACTTCCTCCCCGCCCGGGTGAACAACCTTGGTTTCACCTTCGAGAACTTCGGTCTGCAACCCCCGCTGCGCATCATGAGCCGTTGACGCCGGGACACCCCAGATCGTCGCCGTGATCGCGTGTGGTTCGCCCTCGTCCTCGATCGACGAGCTCGTAACCGTCAAACCCGTATCCGTAGGACGCACACTCACCGTAAGGATCTGTGTCAAGATACCATCACCGATATTGAAACCAAGCGTCGCAGCTACACCCGCATTCGACTGCATACTATAAATAGGGCTCGTGAACCGATCCGGCGTACTACTATCCCCCGTGATATCAAGATTGATCATACCCACCTGCGTGTCAGCAGGACACACCCCACTGCTCAACTGGGCATCCGTACAAGTCGGGACCGCGACCGCACTACCAAGGAAACCCACGGGCAGGTTGATGACCGTGCTCTTCAGATCGTTGAACGTCTCTTCTTCTTTATCGTTGGAGTGATCGAAGTTGAACGTGGTCGTCATATCCGCATGCGCGCCAGCCTGATAACTCGAGTAGCTCACATGAAAGCTCCCACGTTCGATCGCAAACGGATGTTCCGAGTTCGGAGCCGCAACCGCGACACACGGGGTAGTCACGCCCGCGAGTACGCAGGCGCCCCACAAAAGACAACCCCGCGCCCCGGGCCTCATCGGCCGCCCCGCCCAGAGGACTTCCCCGTCCCCCGCGCGCGCTTTGATTTCGCCCTGGCCTTTCGCTTCACGCACTTCCCATGAGCGAGCACCCGACCCCTGGCGCATTTGACGCTTTTCGACTTCGCGATCACCAAACCCTTGCTCACGCCCGCAAGCGGAGCGAGCAGCACCTGAGGCGGGTCCATAGGCGCACTCGCCGGGGTCGAACATTCATCACCTTCGCATTCGATGGGACGCGGAGCCGGCGGCGGGAAACCACCACCGATGCGCGCATCGTAAACGTCGCCGGACTGGTCGGTGTCCGTCGGAACCAGCTGAGAGTGCGTGGCGATGAACACATCCGTCCCCGACGGGTCGGTTCCCAACAGTACATTCTGCGTACCGTCGATCCCATTCGTGATCAACGCCAGACACCCCTGTACACGCCCACAACCATCGACCCCGTCCCGGCGCCACTCATACACATCCGACGAGGCCGAGAAGAAGCGATTGAGTTCCCCGCCAAAAGCCTCTGGGCCGATTTCACCGTTGCCGTCCTGCAGCAACAGAGCAGCCGGGGTGTCGAAGAAGACGTAGTTGCCGTTCGCGGACGCGGGCGAGCCGAGCGGGGCGAGCCTTGTGATACTGGGCCCGTCTTCTGGCATGAACGTGCTGAGCAGCTGCGGTTCGGGATCGAACGGTGACGCGCACGATATGCACTGCACCGTATTTTCGCCGCTGTCGTAGCGGTAAACCTCGACGGCGTGTTTAACCTCGCCGCCGCTGCCGCTGACACCCTGTGCAGATTCCACGTTGAAGTAGAAGTCGCCGCCTTCCGGGCTAACATAGAAGCCGCCGCTGCCATCTCCCCCGTTTCGCGAGGAGACCGCGACGAGTGTCATCTTTGTGCTCAGAATGTCATAACGGTAAATCTTAGCGCTGCCCTGAGGCGCTTCGGGGGTAAGTGTCGCGGTCGTTTCAAAGTAGAACACATCCCCATCTTCGGATAGCGCGAACTTGTTTTCGAGCCCGGCCCCTTCAATCGAGAACAGGCGCTTGACGGTCGACGTTTCGGTGTCGTACGAGAAGAACCCGAGCGTGCTCCCTTCCTGCCTGGAGAGGAACAGCCTCGTGCCTTCGGGGTTGGCGCCTTCGAACGTGTAGTTACCGATGTCCACCGTCCGTGTGCCGTCTACGCGCATGTACAGCTCGATCATTGGACCGCCCCCACCCCGGGTCCGCTGTACTTCTTCCTCAGGGCTCGGACAGCCACCGGGGAACGCTTCGAAGAAGATCCGCGAGCCATTAGCGGACACGGCGTTGACACTCCCGCTTTCGACAGAGGTGTTGGCCCCTTCGCCCCCCTGCCCACTACCGCGGTTGCCCCCGCCTTCGCGGCCCTGCGCCAGCTCCGCGCCGCACACGCCGACCGTCCTCTTGCCTTCAGGTTCAGGGGCGAGGTTCACCTGGCTCAGGCTCCCACCGGAATACTCATACAGGTCAAAGCCCTGGTTGCCCTGCCCACCTTTTGCCTGAATGGGCGCAGTCGTGCCGGTCCGGTAGCCGGCGAGTTCATGGTCCGGGGATTCGATCACCGCTACGGCGCCATTCCGCGACTGCGCTACCCAATGACCTTCGTGCCTGACTTCGTCTTCCCCGTGCTCTTTGCTTGGAGCCACAAAGTGTTCCTGAGGTTCGGAGGCCACTGTCTTGTAGGGGCCGCCGGGAGGACCGAGCGCGAATTCGACGGTCGGCGAGGCCGCGTTGACCGAGGTCTCCCAGTCCCGGTCAAGCAGAGCCTGGGAGAGATCGGGCGTATAAAAGCCGTACGGTACATTGAGCACGCCGCCGGTCTGCGGCTGCGGCGAGAGCGAGGACGTTTCCCATTTCCCGGCCGATCGAGTGAAGGAGTACGTGCTCGCGCCCTGGCCGCTCACGTTCTGGCCCCACTTGGAAAGCGTTTTCATCAGCACATGTTCGCCGTCCAGCCCGACCACCACTTCGTCGTCGGTCTTGCCATAGTCGAAGTTGTCCTGTGCTCCTTCCTTATCCGCCGGCGTCACCTGCTCGTACGCGCGGCAGTCGGGCAGCCGCGCGGAGGAACCGGTGCGCTCCGCTTCGTTTGGACACGGGGGCTGCGCTCCTTCCGGCCCCAGGGCCGGTACCACGAGCGTCTTGGCTGGACTGTGCTCGGTTATGCCCGGGAACGCTTCGCTGTTCGCGGTGACACGGAAGCGGTAGGTGGCGCCGGGCTGCAGAGCGGGGATTTCCTGGAAGACGAGTCCGGCGCCTTCGCCGGAGGCCGCTTCCTGTTCAGTGGTCGAGACCGCCTTTGCCCACGCGCCTTCCTCGAACTGCCCTTCGGTGAGGAATTCGAAGTGGTAATCGGTATCCGAGCCGTCAGGGTCCACGACACCGAAGACAGAAAACTTCCCTTCGCCGTTGACGGTGTGGACGGCATCCGCCTCGGCCGTGGGCAGCGCGATCGTCTGTTCGGAGCCCGTCTGCGTGATCGGTTTTGCTTCGGAATTGACCACGACAAGTCGGAAGCGGTAGGCGGCGTCCGGGACGAGGGCGATCTTGGCGTGGACACGGTCAGGGCTTTCGTTTATGGGGATTTCTTCGGCGTCCGGTTCTTCGCACGGCGCCTTCAGCCCAGACGCTTCACTCACCCCGTTCCTCGCGTATTCGTATTCGAAGTAGCATTCCTTCACCGCAGCCCCGTTCGGGTTGACCAGACCGTTTAGGACAGCGCTTTCCGGCTCGACTTCAGTCGCCGGTTCGGTCGTCGGTTCGGCGAGTGTTACCAGCGGCCCAAAGACCGAGACGTAACCGCCGTTGTTCGTGATGTAGACATCGGAGTCGGCCTTGCCCACGGCGACCTGAGAAGGACCGCTAACGGCTTCGGAGCCGAAGCTCGAGACCTCGGTGCCCGTGCTGTCGTACTGGTAGATATCTCGGGCCTGGGCTTCGGTCCCGAAATCTGCCACATAGACATCTTCACTGTTTGGTTCGACAGCGACGCTCCTGGAACCGCCCGCGTCGAGCACGCCCGTGCCCGAACCGTATTCGGTGTTCAGCAGGCCAGTCGCCGCTTTATAGACGTAGACTGCTTCGCGGTTGGCTACGAACAGGTCGCCCCGCGAATCGATCGCGATCGAGATCGGGCTGCCTTCGACAGCGAACTGGCGCAGGTATTCGCCGCTTGAGCTGAAGACGTCGATGAAGTCGTTGGCTTCGTCTCCGACGAAGACTTCGGAGGTTTTGGGGTCGACGGCGACGCTCTTGGGAGTGAACGGTTCGCCCGTGCCGGGGGAGCCGCGTTCCCCGCTCTTGATGCTCGCCGCCGAAATCTGCCCTTCGCTTCCGAAGCCCGAGACGACCTCGCCACAGCCAGCTTCGAACTTGTCCAGGGCACCCAGTCCGGGCAGGGCCGCATACAGATCGCCGTCGGCTGGATCGACCGCCAACCCCCAGCGCTGTCCAGAACCCGCAAATGACTTCTGGGGAATATCCGCGCCGGCTACCTGAGAGAAGTATTCGCCGGACGCCGTGAAGCAGTCGATAGCGTCCTCTTCGTTTTCGGGCCCACCTTCGGCTGCGTATACGTCGCCTTTGCTGGGTTCGCCAGAGTTATCCACCGCGAGACCTGTTGGAAGGGTGAGGGTATGTTCGGGAGAACCGTCGAATGTGAGGAGAATGTGGTGTGTCTTCGTCGCAAGTGCGGGCGTTGCGGCAAGGCCAAGTACGGCGAGCGCGAGCGATAGTGCCGACAGGAGACGCGCGGTCTTAGAGTACGCTTTTTGCGAGATGCGCCCAAGCTGGTTCAGATGCATACCGTTAGCTCCGTACCTGCGCCGCTCATACGAACCTTCCGTCACTTTCATCGTACCATCCCATCGATACTGTCCCGCTATCGACAAACCTGGGTGGACCAGCGGGTGCTGGCCCACCCAGGTTACGACCCTGTTCGCTATTCCCTGCTTGTGTTATACCTTATTCAGCGAAAGGCCAAAACCATTCCATAATAAGATGGCAATCTGCCCTGATACGGAACCCTTTTCTTTACCTCCCTGACTGCATTCTGCGTTTCTTCTCCCTAAGAATGTCGCTAATACTAATAACACTTCAGATGTGAGTGTGTTTTCCCCATTGAGTAATTCTGGCTTTTCTTTTTCGCTCTTGCATATATCTTTCTGTTTTTCAAGGAGGGTTTTACATTCAACTTCCCACCCGGGTTCGCCGTTGCCATCGCCTTCCAGCATGCTCAGTAACTTGCCTTCAGTTTCATACACTTCCTCCTTCCAGGGCAGATCTACCCCTTCCACCTTTTCTACTTCTCCCGCTTTACAGCCTCCTTCCACTCTTTCGCATTCGGTTTTAGGTTTTTCCACCTTGGCCACTTTGATTATGAGCTTATTTGGGCCTTCGATTAAGCCCCATCCTGTGGTGGGATGACCACACCTGACCCCAGACGAGCCTGCCAATGCGTTGCTATCTCTCAGTAAAATCGTCAAACCTAACAGCTTCACCGTATCAGATTTGCTGCCGATCGCTACCGATTCCCATTTTCCTTCGTTGGCGGCAGCGGCTTTGGTACACTGATTGGTTGTGTATTTGGTAGGTGTTGCACCTTCTTTACCTTCTAAACACAGTAACCATAATGGTGCTGCGGAGGCGTTCCCCGCCAGCGCCATGCTCATCACGAGCATGGACGCAAGGCAGAGCCCCGCAATCTTGAAGTACTTCATGACGTACGTCTCCTATTCGTTTCGTTTTGGTTTTGGGATGTGTAGGCAGCCGACCCGGGGCCTCCGTCCTCGGACAAGGCACTGCGGATGCAGCTTGGGTCTCCGTAGTTCGTTCTATGGTCTGGTCTCTGTAGAGGGCTTCATGGTCTCTTCGATGATCTCTTGGTCCTCGAACCATCAAACGCGATCTCGACCTCGACCTCAATGTCGATCTCGATCGCTCTCTCGAAGTGGGTCTCAATCGCGGTCATTAGCTCGATTCCGGATTGCAGCACTTCCCCGCTCGCGTGTCAAGGACACCGCGAAAACCCTAGCATTGGTGGCGAGAATGCCGCAAGGGATGTTTCCCACTCCCCGCAGGACCCCCGAACGATCGAAGGGGTATCGTGCTCCGGCCGCCGGCGAACCCCGGCCCCGAGGCCCAGAATCATGCTATCCATGCGGTATACGGCGCCTGGCGCCGCCGTGCACTCCGGCGGGCGGGGGCGGCCGTAGCGAACTCGACCCGGGCCTCTACGTAGTCCGGATGATCAGCACCGAGCAGGGCGCGTGGTGGGAGACCTTGTTGGGCACCGAGCCCAGCAGGAAGCGCTTGGCGCCGCGTCATGCCCTTGTTGCCGACCACGATCAGATCCGCGCCGCGCTCCTCGGCGACGTCGAGGATCGCGTCGGCGGGGTCGCCCTGGCGAGCGTAGACGTTGACGTCGACGCCCGCCTCGCGCGCCGGCGCGGCGGCGGCCTCCAGCGCGCGCGTCGACGTCCTCGCGCGGGTTGATCGCCCACTGCAGGTCCTCCGGGGCGTCGCGCCGTTCCTCGCGCAGGCGCTGCGCCGGCACGGGCTCGTAGGCGCTCACGATCTCGAGCGTCGCCCCCAGCGTGCGGGCCAGGTCGCCGGCCTGGCGCACCGCCTCGCCGGCCGTCTCGGAGCCGTCGGTGCCAACCACGATCGATTTGAACATGACTCTCGACTCCTCGCCCGCTCGTGTGTAGTTGCAGAGCTGCGGCCAGCGCTGCCGGCCGAGTCGATCATATCCGCGTACTCGACGTTCGCTCGCGCGCAGCCGTAGATCCGAGTGGGTGCCGAGCACGCCCGTAACGTTCGCCGCTCAGTGATCGATCTGCACTGCCACGTGCTGCCCGGCATCGACGACGGACCCGCCACGATCGAGGGCTCGCTGGCAGATCGCGCGCCGCGCCGCGGCCGGCGGCACGCGCGTGCTCGTGGCCACCCCGCACGTGAGCTGGCGCTACCGCAACGACGCCGCGACGATCGCCGAGCGCGTGGCCGAACTGAACGAGCGCCTGGCCTCCGAGGAGGTGCTGACGGCTGACGGGCAGCCGGCTGGAGGTCCGGGCCGGCGCCGAGATCGCGCTGACGCTGATCCCCGAGCTCGACGACGCGGAGCTCGCGCGCCTCGCCCTCGGCGGCGGCCCGTGGCTGCTGGTGGAGCCGCCCTTCACCCCGGTGGCGCCGAACCTCGACGCGATCCTGCTGGACTGCTGCAGCGCGACGGGCGACCGCATCGTGCTGGCCCACCCCGAGCGCTGCCCCGCCTTCCAGCGCGACCCGCCGATGCTGGAGCGGCTCGTGCGCGCCGGGGTGCTCACATCGATCACCGCCGGCTCGCTCGGGGGCCGCTTCGGCGGCGAGGCGCGCCGCCTGGCGCTCGCGCTCGCCCGGGAGGGCCTGCTCCACAACGTCGCCTCCGACGCCCACGACGCCGTCCACCGCCCTCCCGAGATCGCCGCGGAGCTCGAGCGGGCCGGGCTCGCCCCGCTGGCGCCGTGGCTGACCGCGGCGGTGCCCGCCGCGATCCTCGACGGGCGGGGAGATCCCGCCCGCTCCGGTCGCGCGCCGGCGGCCGTGCTCGAGCCGGACGCGGCGAGGTGGTGGCGCTCCCTGCGCCGCTGAAGGGTCAGACGAGCTTCGTGATCGCGATGATCATCCCGATCACCACGAACACCACGATCGCGACCTGCATCCAGATCCACGTCGGCGACACACATGACGCCTACCGGGACAGGCGTACTTGCGGCGGCTATCGTGTAGAGGTGGCAGGATGCCGACGCACCCCATGGCCGGACGCCTACGCAAACTCACCGCCTCGTCGCGCTCGCAGCGCCGTCGCGCTGTGCGCGTCGGCGTGGCTTGCGCGTCGCCGGCGAGCGCAGGCCGGGCGCGCCAGCTGGCGCGCGCGCATCTGCCGTCCGTGCCGCTGGGCGGCGTGAACATGCCGGCGCTCTCCCCGGGCGCTCGCCTGAGCGCCGCGGATCGCGAGATCGCCACCGCGCGAGGCACTGCACGCCCAGGTGGTGCGCGTCGACGTGCCCTGGTCGGTGCTGGAACCTCGCGGCCCGGGCCAGATCGAACCGAGCGCGCTGGCCTTCCTCGACCGGCTGGTCGGCGACGCAGCGGCGAGGCGGCATCCGGGTGATCGCGACCGTCGAGAGCACGCCCTGCTGGGCCTCCTCGGCGCCGGCCTCCGCTGCTGCGCAAGTGCGTCCCGGGACGGTCGAGCAGGGCCAACGCCTGGCCCCCGCGCGAACCCTCCGCCTACGCCAGCTTCGTCGCCTACCTCGCCGCGCGCTACGGCACGCGCCTGGCGGCGATCGAGGTCTGGAACGAGCCCGACCAGGCCAACGAAGACTACTTCGCGGGGCCTGAAAAACCGCAGCGTTACGCCGCCATGCTGCGCGCCGCCTACCCCGCGATCAAGCAGGCCAACCCGGACGTGACCCGTGCTCGCCGGCTCGCTCGTCGGCTCCAACGGCGTCTTCCTGCGCGCGCTCTACGCGGCCGGCATCAAGGGCTACTACGACGGCCTGGCGGTGCACTTCTACACCCTCACGCTCGGCTCGCTGCGGGCGATCCACGAAACGCAGCTGGCCAACGGCGACAACACAGCCGCTGTGGCTGGACGAGTTCGGCTGGAGCAGCTGCTGGCCGCAGCAGAAGATCCAACAGGAACAGGCGATGCGTCACCCCGAAGGTGCAGGCGGCCAACATCACCAACCTCTTCCGCTCGCTTGGCGCGCACCCCGTACGTCGCGGCGGCGGTGCTCTACAAGCTGCAGGACTCCGCGCACGAAAACTTCGGCGTGCTGAACACCGCACGGCGCGCCGCAAGCCGGCATTCGCGGCGCTCGCCCGCGTGCTCGCCAACCCCTTCGCCAGCCCCAGCCGCGTGACCCTGAGCCTCAGCCGGCGCCACGGCGGCGTCCTCGCCAGCGGCTCAGGCCCCGTCGGCGACTACATGCAGCTCGAAGCCTTCCAGGGCAGGCGTGCTGCGCTACCGGGCGCTGTTCACGCTCAACCGCTTCAACCGCTACGCGATCCCGCTGCCGCAGGTGCTCGGCACGCAGCGGCCTGACGGTGCGCGTCTACCAGTACTGGCAGGGCAGCGGCAGGGACGCGCAGCGCAGCATCTGAGCGATCGTCTGACCGCACGGCCGATCCTCGGATGGCAGTCGCTGCCAGCTGCTCGCGCGAGCGTCGCGGGTTGAGTGACGGGCTCACTCCGCGTTGTGCAGCAGCGCCCCGAACGTGAGCGCGAGGATCTTCAGGTCGAGCGCCAGCGACCAGTGGGCGATGTAGTAGTTGTCCCACTCCACGCGTTCGGCCAGCGAGGTCTGGCCGCGCAGGCCGTGCACCTGGGCCCAGCCGGTGATCCCCGACTTCACGCGGTGGCGGTCGCCGTAGCGGGCGACGTCCTGGCGGAACAGCTCCACGAACTCAGGGCGCTCCGGGCGCGGGCCGATGACGCTCATCTCGCCGCGCAGCACGTTGAGCAGCTGGGGCAGCTCGTCCAGCGAGGTGCGGCGCAGGAAGCGGCCGATCGGGGTGCGGCGATCGTCGCCCTCGACGCCGCCCGGGGCGGTGTCCCCGCCGAGCAGAGCAACGCGCGCTCGTCGTCCTCGCTCGGCTCCGGGTCCGCGTCCCCACGCGCATCGAGCGGAACTTGTAGAGGTCGAACAGCGTGCCGTCGCGGCCCACGCGGCGCTGGCGGAAGAGGATCGGGCCGGGCGAGGTGAGGCGCACCGCCAGCGCCGTGCAGCGCCAGCACGGGCGAGAGCACGAGCAGCAGCACGGCCGCGAACACGCGGTCGAAGGCGTGCTTGAGCGCGAACTGCACGCCCTTCGGGTTGACGGTGGTGAAGGAGAGCAGCGGCAGGCCGCCCACCGTGTCGTAGCCGACGCGGTTGTTGATCGTGTCGAACATGCGCGGCACCACCGAGACCTCGACGCCGAGCTCCTGGCAGCGCTGGATCAGGCGGCTGACGTGCGCGTCGGCGACCGAGGAGAAGGCCACGATCAGGTTGCGCGTGCCCGTGCGCCGTACGACCTCGTCGAGATCCTCGGTGGTGCCCAGCACCGGCACGTCGCGGCCGCCGACCTCGGCCAGCGGGCGCGGATCGTCGTCGAGGAAGCCCGCCGGGTAGAGGCCGTACTCGGGGTGGTCTTCCAGGCGGCGCGCCACCTGCGCGCCGACCATGCCGGCGCCGACGATCAGCACCGGCCGGCCCACCAGCCGGCGGCTGCGCGCCCACCGTTGCGCGAGCGCCAGCGCCGCGCGGCCCACGCCGAGCGTCGCCAGCGCGAACAGCCACGCCGCCACCCACTCGCGACTGGTCGGGGATCCGCCCGTTGGCGAGCAGGCCGATCGCCGCGACCGCCATCGCCGCGACCGACACCGCGCTCACGGCGGGGGCCAGCCCGTCGAGCATCAGCGCGCGCAGCCGCGTGCGGTAGAGCCCGCGCAGGTAGAGCGCCAGCATCGTCAGCGCCGGCAGCGCCAGCAGCGGCGCGCGCGCGCGGCCGAGACGTGCAGCGTGGCCGTGTACGCCGCCGAGCGCGAGCACCACGGCGAGCGCACAGCATCACGAGGTCCACGCCGGGACCAGCACGTTCCAGCCGGGCTCCTCGAGCAGCAACTGCAGCGGCCCGCGGAAGATCCCGCGGTGCGTGGAGCGCGGCCCGGGCGCGTGCCGCGCGGCCGGGTGCCGGGTCAGCGGCAGGCTGGGCGTGGTCGTCTGCTGGGTGAGGCGAGGTCCGTTCATGCGAGAGAGGGCGTCCTTGTCCGTCGCGCTTTGCGTTCGAGCCGCCGGGGTCGTGCTCCATGACCTGATCATGCTGGGTACCCGCCAAACGCACGGTGGCCACCGCAACCAGCGCCAGCACGCCGGCCGCCAGCACCAGCGCCAGCAGGTCCCCGCCGGAGAACCACGGCGACCCCGCGCTCGCCGAGGCGGCCAGGGACGCTCCCGGGTACGCTGAGCGCGAGTACGCGCCGCGCTCCCAGCGGATGCCCCGCCGGGCGCCGCGACTCGCCCGCCACCGTGCCGCCGCGCGCCGCGCTCCCGCCGCCGGCCAGCCGACCTCCGCGGCCGGCCCGCTCGCTTGCAACGCCGCTCCGCGCCGCGAGAGGGAGCCGAGGCGAGGAGGAAGAGACCGAGGAGCTGGACGAAGAGGAGCCGCCCGCGCTACCGCCCGGAGCCGCCGCCCGAGCCTTGCCCGGTCCGTTCAGCAGCGTCCCGCCGATGATCGCCTGGGCGCCCGCACCGGGGCCGCCGTAGCCGCTGAGCAGCGGCCCCCCGGCGAGCGCGCCGCGGGGGCGCAGCGCGCGACGAGCACCAGCACGAGGGTCAGCGTGCCGAGGATTGTGCGATGGCGTCTCATGCTTCCCAACCTTGGGGGTCCTTTCGGCTCTGAGCAACCTTATGCCGCTCTCCTTGCCTGCCCGCCATCGCCTCGCCTCCAGCTGCCGACGGTCGGGTCCATGCCACGCCGTCGCGGCCAGCAGATCGGTCGGGTACTGCACCATACAAACTAGCGAAGCTTACGAGCTGATGTCGAGCGAAAAGCCGCGTATCTGGTCCGTATTTTCACTCAATGCTCATTCGTCTTATGAGAATTGACTGAGCGTTGCGCAGGATCGAGCGGTTCAGTTCCCCGATGTCCACCCGGTGGCCGCGCGCGCGCCACCGCGAGCGCCGCGCGGGTGAGCGGATCGCGTGGGTCCAGGCGCACCGCCCGTTCGAGCAGCGCGAGCGCTTCGCGGCGACGGCCGCTGCGCGGAGGCGATCGCCCCCCGCTCGAGCGTCGCGTAGGCGTCGCCCGGGGTGCGCTCGAGCGCCAGCGCGAACTCGTGGTCGGCGCGCGCCAGTTCGCCCAGGCGCAGCGCGATGCTGCCGGCCACCACGTACGGTTCGTCGCTCAGCGGGTTCAGCCGCGCGGCGCTGGTCGAGGCGCGCGTACGCCTGCCGCGGGGCGAGCGCACCCACACGCGCGCCGCGCTCTGCACCTGCAGCTCGCTCAGCCACGGGGCCGTGAACGAGACGACCGCCGCGAGCGCGGCGACGCCCAGGGCGACCGCGAGCGGCCAGCGCGCGCCGGCCGCGGGCGACCGCGCGCGCGGAGCGTGCCCGCGAGCCGGCTGAGCCTCGCCGGCGATCGATTGAATAGAGCCCGAGCAGAAGACCGTCCCCGGCGTCGGCAACCGGCGTCGCGCCCTCCGCGCAGGCGCGCGCGGCGCGAGCGCACAGGCGAGGCCGAGCAGCGCGAACGCCGGCGCCCCCAGGCCGGCGAACTCCCAGAACCAGTCGAACGAGCCGTGCACGACCCAGTAGGCGAAGCCCGCCACCGCGGCCGCGGCGACCGCGCGCGCGAGCGGGTCGGGGTGGCGCGCGAGCGCCCGCCAGGCCGCCAGCAGCGCCGCGCCCAAGCCGACCACGGCGAGCAGCGCCCCCACCAGCCCGCGTTCGCACGAGCGTGCGCAGCTCCACGCAGTGCGGGTAGCGCGGTGTCTCGTTGGAGCGCCCGTGCGCGAGGTAGGGCTCGGCGAAGTTGTCGGCGCCGATCCCCAGCAGCGGGTGCGCGGCGAATTCGTCGAGCGCGACCCGGTAGAAGTCGTAGCGGCTGGAGCCCAGCCCGCTCGTCAGGCGGCTGCCCGTGGTGCTGTTGGCGGCGTAGCCCTCGCGGGCTCTTGAACGTGTCCCACGCGTGGCGCGCCCGCGTCACCGGGTCGCCCGCCGCCACCCAGCCGCCCGCCAGCAGCGCCACCAGCAGGGCCACCGCGACCGCGGCGACGCCCCGGTGCACGCGCGCCGCCGCGGCCGGCGAGAGCGTGCGCCGGCCCTCCAGCGCCGCCCCCGCCGCCACCACCGCGCCGACCGCGAGCGCGCTGAGCAGCGTCGCCGCCACGGCGCCGTGGACCGCGGCCGTCGCGCTGTGCAGGGCCGCCGGGCTGTGCAGGGCCGACCGCGCCGTGCACGCGCCTTCCAGCGCGCTCACCCGGTCGCCCACGCGCAGCACCGCCGGCGCCGCCGCGCCGATCCCCGCCGCGACCGGGACCAGCAGCGCGAACGTGCGCACGCGGCCGGGGAGCAGCGCGAACACCAGCACCAGCATCACCGGCTCGCGTACACCGAGCCGCGGCTCTGGCTGAGCAGCGCCACCTCGGCGAGCAGCACCGCGCCGCCCGCCAGCGCTCCCCGCAGCCCCCACGGCAGCCGCCGCTCGCGCGCCAGCAGCAGCGCCGGCCAGACAGGCCATCAGCCACTGCGCCGCGTTCGCGTTCACGTACCCCGCCGGGTACACCAGCCGGCCCCCCGGCAGCAGCGCCATCAGGCGCGCCGCGCTGCCCGCCGCGGCGTCGACGTGCAGCACCATGAACAGCGCCACGCCCGCTCATCGCGAGCGTCCACGCGCACAGCAGCAGCGCCGCCGTGGCGCCCCTCTGGGCCCAGCACGCGAACAGCGCGAACACCAGCAGGTAGAGCAGCGTGCGGTTGGCGCCTTCCCAGGCGTCGCCCGGCACGCCCGCCCACAGGATCGAGAGGAAGCTGAGCGCGGTGTACGCCGCCAGGCACCCCACCGCGACGCGCACCGCCGGGCGGGATCTCCGCCCAGCGCGGCGCGCACCGCCGCGCAGCGCGATCGCCAGCAGCGCGAGCACGATCAGGCCGCCCGGCGCCCAGTGGGTGAGCGGGTAGCCGGCCTGGTCCGTGGCCCACACCACCATCAGCGCGAGCGCGCCGAGGGCGGGCACCGTGGCGGGGGCTTCGCGCAGGGCGCAAGCCCGCCCATCAGCTCGATCCGGCACCGCCGGGCGGCCATCCGCTGGCGGGCGATCCCGTCGGCGAGCGCGTCGATCGCGATCGCCAGCTGCTCCGCGGGAGCGTCAGCTCCAGCTCGAAGTCGCGCGCGCCGTCGGCGATCAGGCGCGTGAGCGTCGCGCGGGCGCGGGCGAAGCTGGCGGCCACGTGGCGGCGCACGCCCTCGTCGCGGGCGGCGTAGGCCCAGAACTCCACGAACAGCAGCAGCAGCTCGGGCTCGCGGTCGATCATCGCCATCCACCGCTCGGCGCCGCCGCGCGCGCTCATCCACCGAGGTGCGCTCGCGCACCGCCTCCTCGATCTCGCGCGGTGCTCGTCGATCTCGCGGTCCATCACCGCCAGGAAGAGTCTTCCTTGCCGCTGAAGTTGGAGTACAGCGCCCCCGTCGAGTAGCCGCCCTCGGCGGCGATCTCCTCGACCGAGGCCGTGGAAGCCGCGGCGCGCGAACACCGTGCGCCGCGCAGCAGACGTTCGCGCGTGAGCGCCTTGCTCTGCTCGCGGGTCAGGCGCGTCGTCATCGCGCAATCGTACTTGACGGAGCGCTTGCTATTGCGATAACGTTCACTATCAGTTGGTCGTCCCCGGCGTAGCGGTCGCCGCCACACCTGCAGCCACGTCCCAGCCCCGCGCCACGACCCGCAGATCCCACCACCACCACCACAACCGAAGATCACCAGGCCCCAACCGAGGAGCAGACCGATGGCAACCACCGAGCAGGCCCCACTCAGCGACAGCTCGGCAGCCTCCCCGCCGACGCGCTCTCCTACGAAGACCTCTACGCCCGCTGGGAGCGCGGCAACTGGAGCGCGACCGAGCTCGACTTCACCGAGGACGCCCGGCAGTGGCGGGAGGAGTTCACCGACTTCGAACGCCAGGCGGCGCTGTGGAACTACGCGCTGTTCTTCTGGGGCGAGGACGCGGTCGCCGACAACCTCTCCCCCTACATCGACGCGGCGCCGCGCGAGGAGCAGAAGTACTTCCTCGCCACCCAGCAGGTCGACGAGGCCCGCCACGCCGTGTTCTTCAAGCGCTTCATGCACGAGGTCGCCGGGATCGGCGACGGCTCGATGGCCGCGGGCTGAACGCGGTCAAGCCGCAGCTCAGCCCCGGCTTTCGCAAGATCTTCGAGCGCCTCGACACGATGGCCGACGAACTGCGCGCCGACCACTCCCCCGCCAAACTCGCCGCGGCGGTCACGCTCTACCACATCGTGATCGAGGGCGCGCTCGCCCAGCCCGGGCAGCACCTGATCTGCAGCTACCTGGAGGAGCGCGACATGCTGCCCGCGTTCCGCGAGGGGATGCAGAACATCCAGGCCGACGAGCAGCGCCACATCGGCTTCGGCGTCAAGCTGCTGGCCGACCTGCGCCGCGAAGACCCCGTCGGCGTCCCCAAGGCCGTCGCCCACATCCTGCACGACGTCACCCGCTACACCGCCCAGGTGCTGATGCCCCCCGGCTGGGACGAGAGCTACCTGACCGTGCTTCGGCTACACCTTCGACAAGATCGGCCCCGAAGGCGTCAACTCGCTGATGACCAAGCTGCGCTCCGCCGGGCTGCCGGCCGAGACGCTGCCCGGCCCGCCGATCATGCCCCCCGGCCTCACCCCGCTGGAGCTCTCCCAGCGCGGGCGCCGACTCGCCCAGGCCGGGGTCATCGGCGTGCGCGAGGGCCCCTCCGATGCGCGACCCCGAGACGCGTGGCGCTGCTGTTCGACACGATCCGCCGCCAGGTCAACCCCGCACCACGGCCTGCGCCGCCCCACCGTCTTCCAGTGGGAGTTCACCGACCCCGACGTCCCCACCTGGCACCTCACCGTCGAACAACGGCTCCTCCACCGTCGCGCAGGGCGTCGCGCCGCGCGCCGACGTGCGCCTGCGGATCGCCTACCAGGACTTCGTCGACATCGTCGGCGACCGCCTCACCCCGCTGCGCGCGCTCGCCACCGGCCGCATGCGCCCCCGCGGCAACCCGCTCGCGCTCAGACGGCTCACGAAGGTCTTCCCGCGGGCCTGAGCGGTCCGGGCCGGCCGGGAATCCCGCGTCCGCGCCGGTCGACGGGCGAGTCCCGGTTCCGCGGGCTCGGAGCTATTCCGGGCCGAACTCCCGTTCCGCGTGGCTCGGAGGGCCCGCGCGGACGCGGACGTGGCCGGGGCTTCGCCGGCCGTGGCTGGACTGAGGACGACGCGAGGCGGCGCGTGACCGTGCACCGACGTCGTGGCCGCAGAGCGGCGGAGCCGTGGGGCCTGCGGCGGCGAGCTGTTCGGGGCCGAACTCGCGCTGGGCGTGCTGCGCGGATGCCCTCGCGTGCGGCCACCGCCCGTGCTGCTCGTGAGACGTCATGCGTGGCCGTGGGTGGACGGCCTTCCGGCCAGCGCCCCGCCGAGGCTGCGAGTCGAGCCCGAGCGCCAGCTGCCCCGTGCCAGCTACATAGGCGCTCCTCGTCGGGGCCTCGCGGCGGGGCCGTCGGCGATTGGAGGCTGCCCGCGTGGTGAGGGGCCACCGTGAGGGCCACACACCCGACGCTCAGCGCCAGCACGCAGCTCACCGCCAGCTTCGCGCCCACCGAGCCGCCCAGCAGCCAGCCTCCACCGGCGCCACCCACCCCCGCCACGCCCGAGGCCGAGACGGCGCCCGCGCCGGCCCCCGTGGAGGCCGCCCCGTTCCCGTGCCGGCGCCGGTCCCCGCGCCCGCCTTTGCGCCGGCCCCCGCCGCGGCGTGGGCGGGTGTGGCGTGGGTGCCGGTGGGGCCTCAAATCCCAGCCCCCACGGAAGCGGCAGCGGCGGGCAGCACCGCGGCGAGGCCGCGCAGCGAGAGGACGTAGGCGCGGCACGCCGGGCACTCGCGCTGGTGCAGGCGCGCGAGGCGGTAGCGCTCGCCGCCGGGGTCGAGGATGCCGAAGGCCAGGCCGCGCATCAGCGAGCCCTGCTGCTCGCACCACTCCCCGCCGCGGATCGCCTCCAGCAGCTCCCCCACCTTGCCCGCCACTCCCGGGCGGCCCGGGCCGCGGCCCTCCATCAGCTTGCGCCATCCGCGCCTCGCTGATCCCCATGCGCTCCGCCGCCTGCGCGCGCGTCAGGCCCTGCAGGTAGCAGAGGGCTCGCCGCTTCGCACTCGCGCGCGCTTGAGGCGGCTGCGCAGCGCCTCGAACAGCTGGCGCAGACGCGCCCGGTCGTCGAGCTCCGCCGCCAGGTCCGGCTCGGCCGCGGCCCGCTCCGCGCCCGCCGGCCCCACGACGACGTGCTCCCGCCCGGGCGAGCTGGATCGGGGTCGGTGGGATTGCGCCTCGCGCGCGCACCGGTGCTGCGATGCTCGTCGATCGCGCGCCGGAACGTCACCACCGTCAGCCAGCCCCCCGGGTTGGCGATCTCCTCGCCGGCTGCCACCGCGGCGTAGAGGCCCTGCCAGGCCTGCGGCGTAGCACGCTTCCAGGTCGCCCCGATCCAGATGCACCCCGCGGGCGCGCAGGCGCCCGCGCACGCTCCGCAGCACCTCCTCGCGCAGCCCCTCGAACTCCTGGCGCAGCAGGCGCTCGGCACGGTAGCGGCGCAGGGTCGAGGGGCTCACGGTCCGGGAGCTTACGCGGCTGAGCTTGCGAGTCCGTCGAATCGTTCGGGTGACTGACAGTTGTCTGACGGCCTGTCCGCCACCGGTGTCACGCCCTCCTTCCAGCGGTGGTTCGACCCGCCCTTCGGCGGTTGGCCCGACCCCCCCTCCGCGGCGGTTATCTTCACCCCATAGCCCACCCCCCCACATCCACATCCACTGTGCCGGCACCGTCCCGCGCGGAGGTGCTCGGCATCCCACTCGCGATCTCCGACTACGGGGAGGTGCTGGACTGGATGGAGGCCATGATCGCCGCGGGCGAGCGCGGCTACGTGACCGCCGCCGCCGTCAACCTCGTGATGAGCGCCCGCGAGGACCCCGCGACGCTCGCCGCCACGCTCGACGCCACGCTCGCGGTGCCCGACGGGCAGCCGCTCGTGTGGGCGCTGCGGCTGCTCGGGCACCCGCGGGCCACGCGCGTGTACGGGCCCGACCTGATGGCGGCCTTCTGCGCGCGCGCCGCCCGCGAGCGGAACCCCGATCGTACCTCTACGGGGGCCGCACCCCCGAGGCGCTGGAACTGCTCACCCGCCGCCTGCGCGAGCGCTTCCCCGGACTCGTGATCGCCGGCGGCTGGTCGCCCCCCTTCCGGGAGCTCACCCCCGAGGAGGAGCAGCGCGTGGTCGCCGAGATCGACGGCTGCGGCGCGCAGGTCGTGTGGGTCGGCACCGGCCAGCCCCGGCAGGAGCGCTGGATGCAGCGCATGCGCCCGCGCCTGCGCGCGCCGCTGCTCGTCGGGGTCGGGGCGGCCTTCGACTTCCACGCCGGCCTCGTCCCCCAGGCCCCGCCGTGGATGCAGCGCAGCGGCCTGGAGTGGACCTACCGGCTCGCGCGCGAGCCGCGCCGGCTGTGGCCTCGGTACGTCCGCTACAACCCCCGCTTCGTGGTGGGCTTTGCGCGTCAGTACTGGCGCGAGCGCGGGTAACGAGCCGAGGCGGGCGGTGGTGAGGTGTTCCCAAACGACCCCGGTAGTGCCTCAGTTTGGTTGGGACCCGCAGACCCGCGAGAGCCATAGTGCATTTGGGCGAACATATATATAGCTACTGGACCTCTCATAACTGCCATCTGGTTGCTACCCACAGGTCCAGTCGGTGATATACACCCAAACTAATACACCACCACGACCCCATATCGCTTTACAAACTGAAGTGATATAGGCCCAAAAAATAAACACACAACCTCGGTCACCGACCTCCGATCGCCTCTACACCGGGGGCCCGGGCGGGCGTGAAGCTAACCTCCCCTCCGATGACCGTGCCGGAACACACCGCCGACGTCTCGGTGATCGGCCTCGGCCGCGTCGGCCTGCCGCTCGCGCTCTCGTTCGCCGACCGCGGCCTGCGGGTTGTGGGGATCGACAACGACCCCGCCCGCCTCGGCGCGGTGCGCGAGGGCGTGATGCCCTTCCAGGAGACCGGCGCGCAGGAGCTGCTGGAGCGCGTACACGAGAGCGGGCGGCTGGAGCTCTCCGAGCGCGTGGCCGACGCCGCGCGCGCGCGGCACATCGTGCTGACGCTCGGCACCCCCTCGTTCTCGCACATCGAGATCGACATGCGCGACATCCGCTCCGTGCTGGACGACCTGCTCGGGGTGCTCGCCCCCGGGCACTCGCTCGTGCTGCGCTCCACCGTCGCCCCGGGCACAACGGAGTTCGTCGCGGGCTACCTCGCCAAGCACCGCGGCCTGCGTCATCGGCGAGGAGGTGTTCGTCGCGCACGCCCCCGAGCGCATCGCCGCCGGGCGGTTCCTGGAGGAGATCGACACGCTGCCGTGCATCGATCGGCGGCGTCGGCGCCCGCTCGGGGGAGGTCGCGGCCGAGCTGTTCGGGGTGTTCGACGCACCGATCGTGCAGACCACCCCCGTGCAGGCCGAGCTCGCGAAGATCTGGGCCAACATCCTGCGCTACACACACTTCGCGCTGCCCAACCTGCTGATGATGGACTGCGAGCGTCACGGCGCCAACGTGTTCGAGGTGATCGACCTCGTCAACCGCGACTACCCCCGCGGCGGCCTCGCCCAGCCGGGGCTCACCGCGGGGACGTGCCTGCGCAAGGACTTCACCTTCTCCGAGGAGCGCTCCCCCGCGCCCGGGATGCTGCTCGCGGTCTCGCGCGTCAACGAGTCCGTGCCGCTGTTCCTCGTCGAAGGGCTGCGCCGGCGCCTCGGCTCGCTGGCCGACCGCAAGGTCGCCGTGCTCGGCCTCGCGTTCAAGGCCGACACCGACGACGAGCGCGACTCGCTCGCGCACAAGCTCGTGCGGCTGCTGGAGCGCGAGCTCGCCGACGTCGCCGTGCACGACCCGCTCGTCGCCACCCCCACCGCGCCGCTGGAGGAGGCCCTCGCGGGCGCGGACGCAGTCGTCGTGGCGGCCAACCACTCCGTGTTCCGCGAGCCCCGCGACGCTCGCCGCGATCTCCGCGCTCGCCGCGGACGACTGCCTGGTCGTGGACCCCTGGAACTGCTGGGGCGCCGGGCAGGTATTCGCCTACGCCGCCGAGCTCGCCGCGCTAGGGGCGCCCAGCACATGAGCCGGCCTGACACGACGGTCCAACCCACGTCCGCGTCCCACCGTGTTCCTATGGCGGAAGACGCGGGGGTCGGCTCACTGCGCCCGGCGGCGGGTCAGGAAGTCCCGCCCGCACACGCCAGGGGCGGTCGGGACACACGCGGACGATCCCCCTCTCCCACCCCCAGAGCCTCATGAGCCGGGTACTCGTCACCGGAGGCGCCGGGACGATCGGCTCTGCCGTGGTGCGCCGGCTGCTCGCGGACCCCGCGTACGAGGTGCGAGTCTCCGACCAGCGGCCCGCGCCGCAGTGGATGCGCGAGGGGTGCGAGGTGCACACCGGCGACCTGCGCGAGCTCGCGCAGGCGCGGCAGGCGACCGACGGCTGCTCGCACGTGATCCACCTCGCCGCGATCGTCGGGGGCATCGCGAACTTCCACCGGCTGCCCCACACGCTCACCGAGGTCAACACCGCGCTCTACAACGCCGTCGTGCGCGCGGCGCTGGAGGTCGAGGTCGAGCGCTTCACGTACGTCTCCTCCTCGATGGTCTTCGAGCGCGCCACCGAGTTCCCCACCACCGAGGCGCACCTGCCCGACTGCCCCGTGCCGCTCTCCGCGTACGGCTTCTCGAAGCTCACCGGCGAGGTGTACTGCCGCGCCGCGCACGCCGAGCACGGCCTGCCGTACACGATCTGCCGCCCCTTCAACGCCTACGGCCCCGGCGAGGTGCCCGACGCCGAGCCCGGCATCGCGCACGCCGTGCCCGACCTGATCCGCAAGGTGCTCTCCGGGCAGCGGCCCCTGCAGATCTTCGGCTCCGGCGAGCAGACCCGCACGCTCACGCACGTGGACGACATCGCCGACGGCATCGTCGTGGCGATGGGCTCCCCGGCGGGCTTGAACGAGGACTTCAACATCTCCGCCTCGCGCGAGCTCACAGTCGCGGAGATCGCGCGGATCGTGTGGGCCGCCTGCGGCGAGGACCCCGACGCGTTCGCACTCGAGCACCTGCCCTCCTTCACCGTGGACGTCCCGCGCCGCTGGCCCTCGGTCGAGAAGGCCCGCACGCTGCTCGGGTGGGAGGCGCGCATCGGCGTCGAGGACGGCATCGCCGCGACCGTCGCGTGGCTGCGCGAGCGGGAGGCGCCCGCCTGCGCGCCGGCCGGGTCCGGCGCCAGGTGAGCGGCACGCAACGCGGCCACGCCGGTGTAGCCGCCTTGGGTGAGCGTCGTGACGGCCTTGCGCGCCGATAGGGTCCCGGCCATGGCCGTGCCCCTGTTCGACACCTCCTGCCCCGCTGGCCCCGCTGCGCGAGGAGCTGCGCGCGGCGGTCGCGCGCGTGCTCGACTCCGAGCGCTACATCCTCGGCCCCGAGGTCGCCGCCTTCGAGCAGGAGTTCGCCGCGTACTGCGGGGCCGCGCACGCGGTGGGGGTCGCCAACGGCACCGACGCGCTCACGATCGCCCTGCGCGCGATGGGCGTCGGGCCGGGTGACGAGGTCGTCGTGCCCTCCTTCACCTTCTACGCCTCCGCCGAGGCCGTTCCCCCGACGGGTGCCGTGCCGGTGTTCTGCGACATGCGACCCCGACACCTACTGCGTCACCGCCGACACGGTGCGCGCCGCGCTCACCCCCCGCACGAAGGCCGTGATCGCCGTGCACCTGTTCGGCAACGTCGCGCCTGTCGCCGAGATCGAGGCGCTCGGCGTGCCCGTGCTCGAGGACGCCGCGCAGGCCGCCGGCTCGCGCTCCGCCGCCGCGCGCCCCGGCGCGCTGGGGACCGCGGCCACGTTCTCCTTCTTTCCCTCCAAGAACCTCGGGTGCTTCGGCGACGGCGGCGCGATCACGACCTCGGATCCCGACATCGCCGAGCGCGCGCGCACGCTGCGCTTCCACGGCTCCCGCGACAAGGTCACCTACGAGCAGGTCGGCTACAACTCGCGCCTCGACGAGCTGCAGGCCGCGATCCTGCGCGTGCAGCTGCCCCTGCTCGACGCGTGGGCCGACGGCCGTCGCCGCGCCGGCGCGCTTACTACGAGCAGGCCGGCCTCGGCGAGCTGGTCGACGCTGCCGCGGCCCGTCGCGGGCTCGGAGCCCGCGTGGCACCTCTACGTGATCGCCCACCCCGACCCCCCGGCCCTGGAAGCCGCCCTCGCCGCCGCCGGTATCGGCCACAAGGCCTACTACCGCACCCCCATCCACCGCCAGGCGGCGATGCGCGCCGTGGGGCGCCGGCGTCGAGCTGCCCGCGACCGACCACGCCGCCCGCACGCACCTGGCGATCCCGATGAGCCCGGTGCTCACCGCCGCGCAGGTCGACGAGGTCGTGGCCGTCGTGCGCGCCGTCCCGTCTTGATTTTTTTGAATAGGACCCTCCGGGTCCGGGATGGGTCGGTTGGCGGCGTGCGCGCCGCGCAGTGGGTGAAATCCCTGGTCTGGGTGAAACCGGCACAACACCGGCCCGCCGGCTATAAGGATTTCATAATCTCCGATTCGTGGCTCAGGGCAGCAGCGTGAGGGCGTCGACGTGAGCCGGCCGTACGACCGTGAAGTGGCGACGATCGAGCGTGGCGATCTTGGGCTCGCCCAGCATCTCCGCCGCCGCGAGGACGGTTGCATCGACGAGTCCGAGGGGAAGGTCGTGGTAGCCGCGGACCAGCTCGCCGGCGCGCAGCAGCCAGCGCACCGGCAGATCGAGCAGCGATAGGTCGCCGGTGTCGAACTCCGCCAGCAGCGCGGCGAAGGCCTGCGGCCACGGGCGCAACAGGTACTCCGTCTCAACCAGCACACAGACAGGCACGACTCGCTGCTCGGTCGATCCCTGGATCAGCTCCGTGCAGCGCTCGTGGTCGGGGTCGGTCGCGTCGAGCAAGGCAACCAGCGGGCCCGTGTCGAGGATCAGCGCCACTCGTCCGGCTGGTAGGTGCGCTCGCGTGCCTGTCCGCCGGTGCTGATGACGCCGACGCAGGAGAGCGGACGAGGCGGCTCCGAGCGAGCCACAAGCTCGTGCTCAAGCGCCTCGCGTACCAGCTGCGGGAACGTGACCCCACGCTCGTGCGCAGCCCGGCGGGCTCGCTCCAACAGCTGCCTGTCTGCCTGAATCATCACTCGCTCCATAGCGATAGCAATGCTAGCACTTTCGCGCCGCGAAGACAGAACAGTGCATCAATGCCATACACTCTGGCGCGTGCGTATAACGCTGACCCTTGATGAGGATGTCGCAGCGGCCATCGAACGCCGTCGGCGAGAGCGCAATCAGTCCCTCAAACAGGTCGTCAACGAGCTGCTTCGAGTCGGCTTGCAGCACGCAGATCAGCCGCACCTGTCGGAGCGCTGAGTCCCTACGCACTAGCCGGCGTGGTGCCCGGCGGCGTCGCGCAGGTACGCGACCAGCTCGCGGTGGGGCTGCCCACGGAAGCGGACCCGGTCCACGAGGCCTGGCGGCGGCGGGCCGGGAGCACCGACGGCCACTTCGCCCGCTTCCACGGCGTGCGCTGGGAGAACCCGCTGCGCCGGGGGTGAGCACTGTGCCTCGGAGTCGCGGCATCCCAGGTCGGGCTCAGCGCCAGCGCTCCAGCAGGTCCTCCGCCGGGACCTCGCGCACCACACGGGCGGGGACCCCCATCACCACCGCGCGCGCGGGGACATCGCGGGTGACGACCGCGCCGGCGGCGACGAAGGCCTCCTCGCCGATCTCCACGCCCGGCGTGAGCACCGTGCCGCCGCCCACGCGGCAGGCGCGGCGCAGGGTGGCTCCGCGCAGTGGCTCGGTCGGGTCGTGGCGGGCCATCGTGTCGTCGTTGGTGGTGCGTCGCGCCGGGGCCCACGAACACGTCGTCCTCGACGACGGTGCCCGCCGTCAGGTAGACGCCGGTCTGCACTTTCACGCGGGCGCCCACGCGCACGTCGTTGTCGACCACGCTGCCGCGGCCGATCACCGAGCCCGGGCCGACGCGGGAGCGCTCGCGCACGAAGGACTGGTCGCCGAGGATCGCCTCCTCGCCGATCGTGGCGCCCGCGAAGACGACCGCGCCCGCGCACACCGTCACGCGCTCGCCCAACTCCAGGCGACCGACCTCGCCCTTCGCGGAGGAGCTGCGCGCGAGGCGCGGGCGCTTGCCGAGCACCGCGTGGTCCTCGATCACGCAGCCGGCGCCGACCACGGTGCCCGCGTGCACCACCACGTACGCGCCGAACGAGACGCCCTCGCCGATCTCCACGCCCTCGCCCAGCAGCAGACCCGGGGCGCGCGGGTCGGGGGCGAGACTCACAGCCGCACCGTGTTCGCCACCGCCGCGCCGCGCGTGACCCCGCGCAGGTCCACCACGACGCGCGCGCGCTCGGCCGCGAGGCTCGTGGTCGACCGTCGGGTGGGCGGTCACGATCAGCGCGAGGTCCGCGTCCCGCAGGGCCTCCTCCAGCGGCACGCTGCGCAGGCCGAGCTCGGGCAGCTCGGGGACGTGCGGGTCGTGGTAGACGAGCTCCGCGCCCAGCGCGCCCAGCAGGCTGAGGATCTTCAGCGCCGGGGACTCCCGCACGTCGCCCACGCCCGGCTTGTAGCTGACGCCCAGCACCGCGATCCGCGAGCCCCGCACCGGCAGGCCCGCGTCGTTGAGCGCGCGCTCGACCTTCGCCACGCAGTGGTAGGGCATCTGCTGGTTGACCTTGCCCGCCAGCTCGATGAACTCGGTGGTCATGTCGAACTCGCGCGCGCGCCAGCTCAGGTAGAAGGGGTCCACCGGCAGGCAGTGCCCGCCCATGCCCGGCCCCGGCTCGAAGCGCATGAACCCGTAGGGCTTGGTCGCGGCGGCGTCCACCACCTCCCAGATGTCGATCCCCATGCGGTCGGTGAGCATCGCCAGTTCGTTGACCAGCGCGATGTTGACCGAGCGGAAGATGTTCTCCAGCAGCTTGGTCAGCTCCGCCGCCTCGGGGCTCGAGACCCGCACGAGCTCGATCGCACACCAGCCCGTACAGGGCCTCCGCGCGCTCCGCGCACGCCTCGGTCAGGCCGCCCACCACCTTCGGGGTGGTGCGCAGCGTGAAGTCGGTGCGGCCCGGGTCGACCCGCTCGGGCGAGAACGCGAGGTGGAAGTCGCGGCCCGCCGCCAGGCCCGACTCCTCCAGCAGCGGCGCGACGCGCTCGCGCGTCGTGCCCGGGTAGGTGGTCGACTCCAGCACCACCAGCTGGCCCGCCTGCAGCACCTCCGCCAGCTCGCGCGTGGCTTCCAGCAGCGGGCCGAGGTCGGGCTCGCGGTTGCGCGTCAGCGGCGTGGGCACGCAGATCAGCACCGCGTCCGCCCGCTCCAGGCGGGCGTAGCGCGTGGTGGCGTGGATCCGCTCGCGCACCGCCCGCAGCTGCGCGGAGGGCACGTCCTCGATGTAGGACTCCCCCGCCTCGATCGCCTGGACCTTGCGCGCGTCCACGTCGACCGCGACCACCTCGCAGCCCTCCTGCGCGAACGCCACCGCCAGCGGCAGCCCCACGTAGCCCAGCCCGACGATGCCCACGGTCGTCATGCCGGGCGTAGTGTAGGCGGCCTGCGGGCTGGGCGCCGTAATCGTGCGAGACCGACGTAGCAGCGCGCGTCACGCCGTGCGCCGCCTCGTACACCTCCGCCAGCCTGCCTGCGACAACCTCCGGGGCACACAGGGCGCGGACCCGCTCCAGCGCCCGCTCGCCCGCGCCGCGGGTCGGCGCGCAGGCGTTCGATCGCCGCCGCCAGCGCACCAGCGTCGCCCGGCGGCGCGAGGCCCTCCTCGCCGACCAGCTCCGGCAGCGCCCCCACGCGGCTGCGCCGCCACCGGCAGGCCCGCGGCCATCGCCTCCGCCGCCGCCAGGCCGAAGGTCTCCGCCGAGCGCGAGGGCACCACCGCCAGCGCCGCCCCCGCGCGCAGCTGCGCGAGGCGGGCCTCGTCGACGCGGCCCACGAAGCGGACCGCTCCCCCGTCCCGGACCGCACCCCCGTTCGCTCGCCGCCGCGGCCCCCGCCCTCCAGGCCCTCACCCGCGACCACCAGCGGGATGCCGACCCGGCGGCATGCCTCGATCGCCACGTCGAGCCCCTTCTCGGGGGACAGGCGCGCCACCACCAGCGCGTACCCCGCGGGCGCGGTCCGCGCCCCCGGCGGTCGCGAGCCCCCGCCTCGAGCGACGCTCCAGGCCCGGCGCGCCACCGCCCTGCGCGAGCGCCCGCACCGGCGGGCGCCAGCACGTGCACGCGCTCCCACGGCAGCGGCGCCCCCAGCTCGCGCAGCCGCTCCCGCGCGAACTCGCTCGGGACGATCACCGCGTCCGCCTGCTCCACCAGCGCGGCGCTGCCACAGCGCGAGGCCCGCCGCGTACGCGAGCGCCTCCCCGCGGCTGCCGCGGCAGTTGCGCAGCACCCCGGGCAGCGTGTTGCGCCCGTGGCAGCGCGTGCACTCCTCGCCCTCGCGTGAAGCACACCCCCACCGCGCACACCAGGCGGTACTGGTGCAGGTGCACCACCACCCGCGCCCCCGCGGCCCGCGCCGCCGCCAGCGCGCGCCAGCCGAGCGTCGGGTGGAGGTTGTGCGCGTGCACCACCCGCGCACCCGTGCGCCGCACCGCGTCCGCCACCTCGTCGCGGGTCGAGGCCCCCGCGCAGCAGCCCCGCCGCCGCCCGGGTGCGGCCCACCGCCGCCGAATCCCGCGCCAGCAGCTCGGCCGGCTCGCCCAGCTGCTCGCGCACCAGCCACAGCAGGTCGTCCACCACGCGCTCCTCGCCCCCCGGCGCGCGGTAGCGGTTGTGCAGGAAGAGGACCATTCGCCACGCAAACCTAGAATGTTCGCGATGCGAATACTTTCCTTGCGAGTATTCGCACTCCGAGCATTCCTCATCTTGAACCCCACGAACCCCACCGCCTCGATCGTCATCCCCACCCGCGCGCGCCCCGACTACCTCGAGGTCGCGCTCGCCTCGATCGCCCCCCAGGCCGCCGCCGCCGGGGCCGAGCTGCTCGTCGTCGACGACGACCGGCCCTCGCCCGCGGTCCGCGCGCTGGCCGAGCGCTTCGGCGCCGCGCTACCTCTCCCACGACCGGCCGCTCGGGCTGAACGCCGCCCGCAACACCGGCGTCGCCCACTCCCACGGCGAGCTGGTCGTGTTCGTCGACGACGACGTCGAGGTCCGCCCCGGCTGGCTGCAGGCGCTGCTGCGCGCCGCCCGCGAGCACCCCCACGCGCAGGTCTTCACCGGCCCCATCCACCCCCGCCTGGAAGGCAGCCGCGCGCACGCGCTCGTGCGGGCGCGAGGGGCCCCCCGATCACCGCCGCTCGACCTCGGGCCCCGAGGACACCGACCGCGTGCGCTACGCGTGGGGGGCCAACATGACCGTGCGCCGCTGCGCCCTGGAGCGCGTCGGGCCCTTCGACACCGCGCTCGGGCGGAGGCGGCGACGAGCAGGAGTGGCAGGACCGGCTGCGCTCGCGTGGCGGATGGCCGCGTCCTGTACGTCGCCGCAGCGGCCCTCGACCACCGCCGCTCCCCCGCCGACGCGCGCCTGCGCCCGCTGGCCCGCGCCGCCCGCGCCCGGGGGCGGGCGAGCCGCCGCTTCGACGCCTGGCGCGGGGAGGCTCCAGGCGCTGCGCCGCGAGCTGCGCACGCTCGCCGGGTGCGTCGGCCACGTCGTGCGCCGCCGCTGCCCCGCCGGCCTGACGATGGTCGCCCACAGCCTCGGGCGCTTCGAGGAGGGCAGTGCACGAACGCGCGCGGTACTCCGAGGGCGGTGCGAGCAGGCGCCGGCGGAGGACTTCCTCTCCGGCGAAAGCGGCACCGTCGGCGGCCTCGACGCTGCGCGGCGGGAGGTCGTACGACCGGCTCCTCGACGCCCGCGAGCTGCTCAGCGGCCGGCGCCTGCGCCTCGGGCGCGCCGCCCGCCGCTCACCCGCCCGCCGGCGCGTGCTCGTGCTCGGCGTCGAGCGCCCCGAGCGGCGCGAGCTGGCCGCGCGCGATCCGCGCAGAGCTCGAGCGCTCCCGCCACGACGTCGAGCTGCACCTCGGGCCGCCCGGAGAGCTCGGGAAGTTCGAGAACCTCAACCGCCTGCTCGCCGCCCACCCGGTCGACGGCGTACGACTGGCTGCTGGTGGTCGACGACGACGTCGTCCTCCCCCGCGGCTTCCTCGACCGCCTGCTGTTCCTCGCCGAGCGCTTCGACTTCCAGCTCGTCCAGCCGGCCCACCGCGCGCGCTCCCACGCCGCCTGGCGCGTCACCCGCCGCCGCGCAGGCGCCGTGGCGCGCCAGACGCCGTTCGTCGAGATCGGCCCCGTCACCGCCTTCGCCCGCACCACCTTCCCGGCGCTGCTGCCCTTCCCGGACGTGCGCATGGGCTGGGGCCTCGACCTGCACTGGGCCGCGCTCGCCCGCGAGCACGGTTGGCGCTGCGGCGTGCTCGACGCCGTCGCGATCCGCCACTGCGCCGCCCCCGCCGGCGACGCCTACTCGCGCGCAGGCCGCCGTCGCCGAGGCCCGCGCGCTGCTCGCCGAGCGCCCCTACCTGCAGGCCGCGCGAAGCGCAGGTCACCCTCGCCACCCACCGCCGCTGGTGAGAGGTCGCCGTCGTAGCCGAGTTCTACCCTCGCCGGGGCGACCCCGTGCTGGGGGTGTGGGCCCACCGCCAGGCGCTCGCCGCGCAGGCCGCCGGCGCGGAGGTGCACGTGCTCGTCCTGCACCGCCTCGTGCCGCCGCGCGCCTCCCTGCATCGGCGCGGCCACCGCACGCCGGCCGCCGCGGCGCGGGAGCTCGGGGGCCTGCTGCGCGACGGGGTGGGCGGGGGCCGCCACCAGCTCCGCGACGGCCTGCCCGTCACCTACGTCCCCTACGTCTCCCCGCCGCGCGGGCGCTCCTACCCTGCGTGGGGCGCGTGGGCGGCGCCCGCGCTGGGGGTCGCCCTGCGCCGGCTGCGCCGCCGCGGCGGCTTCGAGCTGATCCACGCCCACAACGCCGTGCCCGCCGGCGACGCCGTGCGCCGCGTCGGGCTCGACGTGCCGCTCGTGGTCTCCGTGCACGGCGGCGACGTGCTCTACACCGCCCCCCGCTCCGCGGCCGGCCGCGAGGCCGTCGAACGCGGGACTCGGCGCCGCCCGCCTCGTGCTCGCCAACAGCCGCGGCATCGCCGAGCTCGCCCGCGCCCACGGCGCGCGGGAGGTGCGGGTGGTGCACCTCGGCGACCGACCTCCCCGCACGCCGCGCCGACCTCGCGCGTCGGGGTGACGGGCACCACACGCTGGTCACCGTCGGGCACCTCGTCGCCCGCAAGCGCCACGCCGACGTGCTGCGCGCGCTCGCCGTGCTCGCCCGACCGCCACCCCACGCTGCGCTACGTGATCGTCGGCGACGGCCCCGAGCGGGTCGCCCTCGAAGGGCTCGCCGCCCGCCTCGGGGTCCGCGAGCGCGTGCAGCTCTGCGGGCAGCTGCCCCCCGCCGAGGCGCTCGAGCGCGCGCGCGCGCTGCACGCTGTTCGTGATGCCCTCCACCGAGGAGGCCTTCGGGGTCGCCTACATCGAGGCGATGGCCGGCGGCCTGCCCGCGATCGGCTGCCGCGGCGAGCCCGGCCCCGAGGAGATCGCCGCCGCCGGCGACGGCTTCGTGCTGGTGCCCCCCGGCGACATCGAGCGCCTCACCCAGCGCATCGACGAGCTGCTCTCCGACCCCCAGCGGCTGCGCGAGGCCGGCCGCCGCGCGCGCGCCACCGTCGCCGCCCACTTCACCTGGGAGCGCTGCGGGGAGCAGACCGTCGCCGCGTACGAGCACGTCTTGCGATGAAGCCCGTGCTGTTCGTCACCGGGCACGCGCCCTTCGACCGGGTGGGCGCCTTCGCCCGTCTGCACGAGCGCGAGGGCGTCGAGTTCGCGCTCTTCGGGGGCGCTCCCAGCACGGCGGCGACTCGCGGCGCGGATGCGAGGAGCTCCCGTTCCCCCACCGGCACGTCCGCCAGCGCGAGGTCGCGGCGCTCGCCGCCTCCGGGCGCTACCGGGCCGTGGTGTGCTCCACCGGCGGGCGCCTCGCGCTGCCCGGCCGCGTGGGCGGCGCGCGCCGCGCGCGGGTGCCGGTGGTGCTGTGGAGCGCGCTGTGGGCGCACCCCCGCACGCGCCGCCCACGCCCTCAGCTACTCGGCGCTGCTGCGCCTCTACCGCTCCGCGGACGCCGTCGTCACCTACGGGCCGCACGTCAGCGCCTACGTGCGCGCGCGCGGCGCCCGCAACGTGCACGTCGCCCCCCAGTCCGTCGACAACGAGTTCTGGTCCCACCTGCCCGCCCCGGGCGTGGGTCCCCCCGCGGCGCTCCCGTGGCCCCCGCAGGCCGACGTGAAGTTCCTGTTTGCCGGGCGCCCTGTCCGGGAAAAGGGTCTCGGGGTGCTGATCGAGGCTTGGCGTGAGTCGGGCCTCGGTAGCGCCCTCCGCCGCGCTCGTCCTCGTCGGCGTGGGGTCCACCCCCCCTTGGGTTCCCGCCGGCGGCGCGGCGCGGGCACGAGGTGGTCTGTCATGGACCCCGTCCCCCCGGTGCAGCTGCGCAGACATCTACGCCGCCGCCGACGTTCTCGTGGTGCCCTCGATCCCAACCCGCACCTTCCGCGAGCCGTGGGGGTTGGTGGTCAACGAGGCGATGAACCAGCAACCTCCCCGTGATCGCAAGCGACGCCGTGGGCGCCGTCGCCGGCGGGCTGGTGCGCGACGGGCGCAACGGCCTCGTCGTGCCCGCCGGCGACTCCCGCGCGCTCGCCGACGCCCTGCGGCGCCTCGCCGCCGACGCGCCGCTGCGCGCCCGCCTCGGCGCCGCCGGGCACAGCGACGTGCAGGCCTACACCCACGACGCGTGGGCGCAGGGGTTCTCGCGGGCGCTGCACAGCCTCGGACTTTCCCGCGGGGAGCGCTGGTAGCGTGCGTCACCTGAGTCTGCTTCCCACCAGAACCCTGCACCCCAGACCACTGCGCTCAGGGCGCGGTGGACCCTCGGTTGGCCTCGCGGCGCTGGCGCTCTCGCTGCTCGTCGCCGTCCGCGGCAAGCGCGAGCGAAGTCACGAAGATCTACGAAGCCTGCGGCAACGGCACGGTGCCCACCGGCTACAGCCAGCAGGCCTACAGCCAGGCGATGCAAGCAGATGCCGCCCGAACTCGCCGAGTACAGCGACTGCCCCGACCTCATCCACAAAGCCCAGCTCGCCGCGCGCCGCCGGCTCCCGGCGGCGCCGGCGGTCCGGCACGGCGCAGGCGGCGCCGCGGCGGTGGCGCCACCCACCCCAACCGAACAGCACACCCTCGAAAGCATCCCCCACGCGAGCGCTCCACCGGTGCAGGTCGGCGGCGAGGTGATCCACCCGGGCGTCGTCCACGTCAACCTCGCCTCGGCGTTCAACACACTGCCGACCCCGCTGCTCGCGCTGCTCGCCTTCCTGCTCGCCTGCGCCCTGCTGCGATCGCGTGGGCGTGCGCAGGCGCGTCCGCAGCCGTGCGCGCAGGCAGGCGGCGACCGACGCCTGAGGAATGTCCAGCGAGCTCGCAGACGCCCCCGGCGCCAGTCGACCGTTGACGCAGCCCGCGGCGGCCGGCCGCGCCCACGCCGATCCCAGCCGCGGCTCGCGCCGGGAGCGCGACCGTGCTGCCGCGGTCCGCGCTCGATCCGCCCTCCCGACGCTGCTGGTCGCCGGCGTCCTCTGCCTGATCACCTTCCTCGCCGGCGGCGGGCTCAACCTCAGCACCCGGACCCCTGTCGAGATCGGCCTGACGCTCGCCTGCGGCGTCGGGATCGCCGCGGCGATCCTGCTCGCGCCGGCCGGCCGGCCGCGTCTACGGAGCGTGGTCGGCAGGCCTGCTGCTCGCGCTCGCCGCGCTCTCGGCGCTGTCGGTGATCTGGTCGGTGCAGCCCGACGCCAGCTGGCAGGACGCCGGGCGCCTGTTCGCCTACAGCGCCGTGTTCGCACTCGCCGTGCTGCTCGCGCGCGCCGCCCCCGCGCGCTGGTCGGCGGTGCTCGGCGGGGTGCTGCTCGCCGCCGTGATCGTGTGCGGCTACGCGCTGCTCACCAAGGTCTTCCCCGACGCGATCGGCGCCGAACAGAACTACGGGCCTGTCTACGCACGGCTGCGCGAACCCTACGGCTACTGGAACGCGATCGGCCTCGCCGCCGCGCTGGGCGCGATCGGCTGCATGTGGCTGGGCGCCCGCCGCACCGGGCACGCGCTGCTGAACGCGCTCGCCTACCCCGCGATGGGGCTCGATGCTGGTCACGCTGCTGCTCGCCTACTCGCGCGGCGCGCTCGCCGCGCTCGTGCTCGGGCTCGCGCTGTGGCTCTGCCTCGTCCCGCTGCGCCTGCGCGGCGTCGCCGTGCTCTGCGCCGGCGCGCTGGGGGCCGGCGTGGTGGTCGCGTGGGACTTCTCCCAACACGCCCTCACCACCGACAACACGCCGCTCGCCGCACGCGTCAGCGCCGGGCACCAGCTCGGGGTGCTGCTCGCCGCGATGCTCGCTCGCGCTCACGCGTCGTCGGGTCTGGCGATCGGCTTTCTCACCGGCCGGCGCGCACCCCTCGCCTGCAGCCGCGCCGGCGCGCCGGCGCGGTGCTGCTGAGCCTCCCCGTGATCGCCGTGATCGCGCTCGCCGGGGCGCTCACCGTGAGCCACCGCGGCCTGTTCGGCAGCATCTCGCACACCGTCGGCACGCTCACCAACCCCAACGCCGCCGTGCCCGCCAACGGCCCCGGGCGCCTCACCGCGATCGGCAGCGTGCGCGCGCGCTACTGGAACGAAGCGCTGGAGATCTTCGCAGGACCACCCCGCTGCTCGGGGTCGGCGCCGAAGGCTACGAAACGGCCCGCCTGCGCTACCGCACGGCGATCCTCAACGTCGGCCAGGCCCACGGCTTCATCGTGCAGACGCTCGCCGACCTCGGCCTCGTCGGGCTGCTGGTGGTGCTCGCGCTGCTCGGCGCCTGGCTGCGCCGCCGCGGGGCGCGCCACCCACCCCTTCAACCGGCGCTGGCAGCGGCTGGCGCTGGCGGCCGCGTCGCGAGCGCGGAGAGCCGCTACACCGCCGAGCGCGTCGGGCTGCTCACGATGGTCTGCCTCGTCGCCACGTTCGGCATGCACTCCTTCGTGGACTGGACGTGGTACGTCCCCGGCCTCGCCTGCACCGCCCTGCTCTGCGCCGGCTGGGTCGCCGGCCGCGGGCCGCTGGCGGCGTCCTCGCCGCAACGGGCGCCCCGGCGGGCAGCCTCGAGCCCAGCCGCCTCGAAGATCGGGCCCCGTCCCTCCCGACGGCTGCGCTTGCCTTCGCTGCGCGAGATCGGCCCGCTCCGCGGTGGCGATCGCCGCGGCGGTCGTCGTCTTCGCGCTGCTCGCCGCGTGGGCGCAGTGGCAGCCGCAGCGCTCGGTGGACGCCTCCAACGAAGCGCTCGCGCTGGTGGCGCGCAACCCCGCCGCCGCGCTCGCGCGCCGCGCACACCGCGGTCAGCCGCGACCCGCTCTCCGCCGAAGCGCTGCTCACGCTCGCCGCCGTCCAGGAGGGCGCCGGCCAGTCCGCCGCCGCCGCCGCGACCTACGAGCAGCGCCGTGCACCTGCAGCCCTCCAACTTCAAGACCTGGCAGGCGCTCGGCGAATACGACCTGCGCATCGGCCAGCCCCAGGCGGCGCTGCAGGCGCTGCGCGCCGCCGTCTACCTCAACCCCGAGGCGGTCGCCCCCCGCGCGGAAATCGCCGACAGACGGCGAACTGCTCTCGATCCAGAACGCCTACCTGCAGGCGCTGCGCGCGGCGGGAGCAGCGGCGGGACCGCGGCGCACTGATCTAGAAACGCCTGCGCCGCGCCGCGGCCAGCAGCACGCGCCGGGCGGCAGGGTCCGATCGAGCCGCCGACGCCGCGCGGTCTCGATCCGCTCGAAGCCGAAGTCCGCCAGCAGCGCCACCAGCGTGCGGCGGGTGTAGAAGCGCAGGTGGTCCGAGCGGGGGTCGAAGTGGGCCTCGAACGCCCGCCCGAGAGCCCGAGCGACAGCCGGGTGAGCGGCTCGTGCGCCGGGCGTGCTCAGCACCAGCGCGCCCCCCGAGCGCAGCACGCGGCGCACCTCCGAGAGCCACCCCGCGGTGTCGCGCCACGTGCTCGATCACCTCCCCCGCCCACACCGCGTCGAAGCTCGCGTCCTGCAGCGGCCACGGCCCCTCCGCGGGGACGAGGCGCAGGTCCAGGCCTCCGGCTCGCGCGCGCGCGCGCGGCGCAGCGGCTCCTGCGGCGACGTCGATCCCCACCGCCTCGCGGCCCGCCCGCGCGAGCGCGCGCGTGAAGCAGCCCTCGCCGCAGCCCACGTCCAGCACCCGCGCCCCCGCCGGCACGTGGGCGAGCAGGAACGCGAGCCGCGCCGCCCAGTACGGCGGCGCGAGACCCTCGGGGACGCCCTCCCACAGGCTCTCGTGGTACTCGCGCGCGGCACACTCCAGCAAGGCTACTGTCGAAAATCCGGACAGAGCGGCAACTCCGCTGTCATCTCTACCGCCCCCGCCCCAAACCGACTAAGGTCCCGCCCGTGCACGTCCTGGGGAGTGACGTGAAGGACCGGCCAGCGAGCGCCGCGTGAGGCTGGCGTTCGACAGCCGCCCCACGGCCGACCGCAGGGTCTCGGGCGCTACGCCAGCGGCCTGCTGCAGGCGCTGCGCGAGACCGCCGGCGAGCGGGACGAGATCCTCGAGACCCACCGCCCGCGCGGGCGCCGACCTCTTCCACGCGCCGTGGATGCAGGGCGCGATGCTGCACAGCCCCTGCCCGATGGTCGTCACCCTCTACGACCTCGCCGCGCTCAAGCGCCCCAGCGAGCGGCTGCGCGGCGGCGGCATGCACCTGCGCCTGCGCCACCTCGCGCTGCAGCGTGCGTCGCACGTGATCGTCCCCACCGAGGCCGTCGCCTGCGAAGCGGTCGCCGAGCTCGGGCTCGAGCGCGAGCGCGTGGCCGTGATCCCGGAGGCGCCGGACTCCGCGCCGCTCGTCGCGGCGGCTGGGAGGATGCCGCCCGCGAAACGTGGCGCGTCTACCGCAGGCGCTCGCCCACCCCCACCGGCCGTGCGTCGCCTCCTCCGGCCGGCGGGGCTCAGTAAGCGCCGCGCCGCGAGAGCACAGCGGGAATGAGCGGGAAGGCGCAGGCCTGAGCGGGAAGGGGGCAGGCCCCCCTCCCGACCTCCCCCCGTAAATCAGTAGGCCCCGCGGCGCGAGAGCACCGCCGGGATGGTCTTCAGCAGGATCGTGAGATCCACCGCCAGCGACCAGTGCTCCAGGTAGAGGAAGTCCAGGTGCACCAGGTCGTCGAAGTCGAGCTCCGCGCGGCCCGAGACCTGCCACAGGCCGGTGATCCCCGGGAGCACCAGGTAGCGCTTGCGGTGCCACTCCTCCAGCTGCTCGAAGTCGCGCTCCGGCAGCGGGCGCGGGCCCGACCAGCGACATCTCGCCGCGCAGCACGTTGACCAGCTGCGGCAGCTCGTCCAGCGAGAAGCGCCGCAGGAGCCGGCCCACCGGGGTCGTGCGCGGGTCGTCGCGGATCTTGAACAGCGCGCCCGACGCCTCGTTGAGCGCTTCCAGGTCGGCTTGGCGGTGCTCGGCGTCGACGTACATCGTGCGGAACTTCAGGCACGCGAACGGCCGCTCCCCGATGCCCTGGCGCATCGAGCGGAACAGCGCCGGGCCGCGCGAGGTCGCCCGCACCGCCACCCAGATCGCCGCCAGTAGCGGGCTCAGCAGGACCAGCAGCACCGTCGCGCCCACCACGTCGAAGGTGCGCTTCAGCGCGAAGTCGATCCCCTCGAAGACCGGCGGCTTCAGCTCGAACAGCGGCACCGACTCGCCCGGCACGAACTCCGCGCGGTGGATCAGGATCTCCATCGTCGAGGGCGCGATCCGCACCCGCACGCCCCCGCGGTGGCAGCGGTCCACCAGCTCCACCGCCTCGCGCCTGGGGGAAGTCGGGGTCCGCGATGATCACCTCGTCGACCCGCTCCTCGCGCCAGTATCCGCTCGAGGTCGCGCAGCGTGCCCAGCGAGCGCAGGCCGTTGGCGGGCAGCGCGCGCAGCGAGACGAAGCCCACCACCTCATGCGCGAGTGGGGCGCGTCCGCAGCGCGTGCGCGACCTCGCGGATGTGCGAGCCCGTGCCGACCAGCACCGCCCGGCGCTCGTGGCCGGCGATGCGCAGGAGCGCGCCCGTGGCCCGCTCGTAGACGTAGCGCAGCAGGGGCACGTACAGCAGCGCGAACGCCAGCGAGCCCCAGAAGATGTAGTAGCTCTGAGAAGTGCTGGCCGCTGACCAGCGCGAACAGCAGCGCCACGAACGTCACCTGGAAGAGCGAGGCCACGATCCGCGCCATGCCCGGCCGCTGCGCCCCCGCCGCGTACAGCCCCGAGCGCGCAAACAGCAGCGCCGTCAGCAGGTAGGCAAACGCCAGGATGCTCCTGGTCTCCTCGTAGGCGCCGTGCACGCTCACTTCGCTCAGCACCGCCGCCTTCAGCACCAGCGCCGTGAAGATCGCCAGCGCCAGACCCGCGAAGTCGAGCGCCAGCAGCGTCAGCACCCGCACCACGCGCCGCGCCGTCTCCACGCGCAGCAGGAACGAGATCGCCGGCGAGCGCTTGCGGCGCATGTCCCGCTCGGAGGGCTCCCGGCGCACCGTCGCCTCCGAGAGCACCGGCCGCGCCCTCTCCGCCGGCGCCTGCCTCGTGATCCGCGGCGCGCGGGGAGCGCAGGGTGGCGGTCCTCGGGGGATCTGCGTGCTCAACGGTAGACGCGCGCGGCGAACGTGGTCCCATCTCGCTGTTCACAACGCCTCAGACTCGCAGATGTAGCGGTCGGGAGGCCCCCGGTCGCATCTTGCCAGCGCTCCGACCCTTTGGTATCGGCCCCGGCCCCCGGTGCCCCGCCGCCGCCACGGCGTGCTCAGCCGACGAGCACCTCGACGCCCGACTCGTCGATCGTGCGCTCCAGGCCCTCCCGCAGCGCCACCTCCGGCGACCAGCCCAGCAGCTCCTGCGCCAGCGCGATGTTCGGCCGGCGCTGCTTGGGATCGTCCACCGGCAGCGCCTCGAAGACGATCTCCGAGCTCGACCCCGTCACCTCCTTGACGGTCTCGCGCCAGCTCCAGCAGCGTGAACTCGTCGGGGTTGCCGATGTTCACCGGCTCGTGGTGGCCCGACTCCGCGAGCGCGATGAGCCCCCGGATCAGGTCGGCTACGTAGCAGAACGAGCGCGTCTGGCCGCCGTCGCCGAAGACCGTGAGCGGGCGGTTGGCCAGCGCCTGGCGCAGGAACGTCGGGATCGCGCGGCCGTCGTGCGGGCGCATCCTCGCCCCGTAGGTGTTGAAGATCCGCACGATCGCCGTATCCACCCCCTGCTGGCGGTGGTAGGCCATCGTCAGCGCCTCCGCGTAGCGCTTCGCCTCGTCGTACACCCCACGCGGGCCGATCGGGTTCACGTGGCCCCAGTAGGACTCCGGCTGCGGGTGCTCCTGCGGGTCGCCGTACACCTCGCTCGTCGAGGCGATCAGGAAGCGCGCGCGCTTGGCCTTCGCCAGGCCCAGCGTGTGGTGGGTGCCGTAGGAGCCGACCTTCAGCGTGTGCAGCGGCAGGCGCAGGTAGTCGATCGGCGAGGCCGGCGAGGCGAGGTGGTAGACGAAGTCGACCGGCTCCTCCACGAAGTACGGGTCGATGATGTCCAGCGTTCAGGTGCACGAAGCGCCCGGGGTCGCGGATGTGCTCGATGTTCGCCAGCGACCCCGTCTCGAGGTTGTCCACGCAGATCACGCGGTGCCCGCGCGCGAGCAGCTCGTCGCACAGGTGGGAGCCGAGGAAGCCCGCGCCGCCGGTGACCAGGCAGGTGGCCATCGGCCGCAGCATAACCGGGCGAGCGGGTTCCCTATCCACCGGTCCGTATCATCCAGCCAATGGCCACCACCGCGCGCCGTCCCGGCGGAGGTGCCGGGGACGAGCCCGAGCGCCTCACCGTCGCCCCGATCGTCGGGCCCGACGACCCCCGCCGCTTCACCGACTCCGGGATCGAGGTCGCCGAGCTCTACACCGAGGCCGACCTCCCCGCGGAGCTCGAGCTCGGTGAGCCGGGCGAGTACCCCTACACCCGCGGCGTACACCGCGAGATGTACCGCAAGCAGCTGTGGACGATGCGCCAGTACGCCGGGTACGCCTCCGCGAAGGAGTCCAACCGCCGTTACCGGTACCTGCTCTCCAAGGGCTCCACCGGGCTCTCGATGGCCTTCGATCTCCCCACCCAGCTCGGCCTGGACTCCGACAACCCCCGCTGCCTCGGCGAGGTCGGGCGCACCGGCGTGGCGATCGACACGATCGAGGACATGCGCGCCGCCTTCGACGGCATCCCGCTCGACCAGGTATCCACCTCGATGACGATCAACGCCCCCGCCGCGTGCCTGCTGCTGCTGTACGAGCTCGTCGGCGAGGAGCAGGGCGTGCCCTCCGAGCAGCTGCGCGGCACGACCCAGAACGACGTGCTCAAGGAGTACATCGCGCGCGGCAACTACATCTACCCGCCCGAGCCCACGATGCGGCTGACGACCGACCTATTCCAGTACTGCCACGAACGCGTGCCGCGGTGGAACACGATCTCGATCTCCGGCTACCACTTCCGCGAGAAGGGCTGCTCGGCGGTGCAGGAGGTCGCGTTCACGCTGTGCTCCGGGATCGCCTACGTGCAGGCCGCGATCGACAAGGGGCTCGACGTCGAGGATTTCGCGCCCCGTCTCGCGTTCTTCTTCAACGGCCACAACAACGTCTTCCAGGAGGTCGCCAAGTTCCGCGCCGCGCGGCGCATGTGGGCGCGGATCATGCGCGAGCGCTTCGGTGCCGTCGACCCCCGCGCACAGACGCTGCGCTTCCACACCCAGACCGGCGGCGTCACGCTCACCGCCCAGCAGCCCGAGAACAACATCGTGCGCGTCGCGCTGCAGGGCTTCGCCGCGGTGTGCGGCGGCACCCAGTCGCTGCACACCAACGGCTTCGACGAGGCGCTCGCGCTGCCCACCGAGCACGCCGCCAAGATCGCGCTGCGCACCCAGCAGATCCTCGCCCACGAGTCCGGCGCCGCCGACACCGTCGACCCGTTCGCCGGCTCGTACTTCGTCGAGGCGCTCACCGACGAGATCGAAGCGCGCGCGCAGGAGCTGATCGACAGGGTCGACACGCTCGGCGGCTCTGTGAACGCGCTGCAGTTCATCACGGGCGAGATCGACGAGTCCGCGTGGGGCTACGAGGAGCGCTACCGCATCGGCCAGGACGTCGTCGTCGGCGTCAACGCCTACCAGGAGGACGACGTCGAGGTGCCCGACCTCCTGCGCGTCGACCCCCAGTCCGAGCACGATCAGGTCACCCGCCTCGCCGCCTTCAAGGCCAACCGCGACCACGCGCTCGTGGAGCGGCGCCTCGACGAGCTGCGCAACGTCGCCCGCGGCAGCGAGAACCTGCTGCCCGCGATCCGCGCCGCGCTGAAGGACCGCTGCTCGATCGGCGAGGTCTGCGGGGCGATGCAGGACGTGTTCGGCGCCTACGCGCCCACGTTTTGAGCTTTCGCCACATGCATTTTTAGCCATTTTGGGATCGTCCACGTGGGTGCGTTCCGCGCCGCGGGTGTGCGCGCGGGGCCTCCGTGCCCCGCGTCGAGGCAGGCCACCTCACCCCCGGCAGGACGGATAGGCTGCGCCGATGCCCACCACCCCCGCCGTCGCCTTCTTCGAACTGGTCCTCGCCGTCCATATCCTCGCCGTCGTGGTCGCCTTCGGCGCGACCTTTGCCTACCCCGTATTCCTCGCCGCGATAACCAAGGCCGACTCACGTGCGCTGCCCTCGCTCTATCGGGCCTTCCACGCGGTCAGCCAGAGGGTCATCCTGCCCGGGCTCGCCGTGGTCATGATCTGCGGCATCTACCTCGCCTCGAAGCTCCACGTGTGGAGCGCTTTCTACGTCCAGTGGGGGCTCGGCGTCTCGCTCGTGATCGGCGCCATCGAGGGGATGCTCCTGGGGCCCAACGAGAAGCGCCTCGTGGAGGCGGCCGACCGCGACCTCGTCGCCGCCGGCGACGGGCCCCTCACACCCGGCCCCGAGCACAAGTCACTGGTCCGCCGCGTCGGTGCCATCGGCGCGCTGATGGACCTGCTCGTCGTGCTAACCATCTTCTTCATGGCCACCCACGCCTAGACGGTCGCTGCGCGGCGCGATGCTGCGTCCTCGATCGCTCGTGTGCAAAGCACACTACGCTCACTGCGTCCTTGCCTCGCTTGCCCAGCGACCGTCTAGGAAGGTCCTGACCATTGCGGTCGTACAGTGATGCACCATACCACCCGCTGGTGAGCTAAAGCATCACCCCTTGGTGAGCCACCATATCACTCCGGCCAGCAGCGCCCGTTGCGCACCCACAGGTCGAACAGAGGGTCGACGAGCCGCCAGCCGGCCACGGTGTCCGCGGCGGGGACGATGTGGCCCTCGCGCTCGAGGTGGTCGAGCGCCTTGCCGGTGCTCGTACCGCTCTTGACCAGGCCGTAGCGACGGGTCGCCTCGGCGCTGTTGAGCTTCACCGTGCGGCTGGCGAGCACGCTCACGACGCGCTGCTGCGTGGGGGTGAGGCTGTGCCACGCGGTGTAGATCTCCCCGCCGGCCTCGATGAACGTGGCATCCAGCGCTGCGCTCCAGCCGTCGGTGCTCGCCCTTCGGCCTCGGGGAGTCTGCACGTAGAGGTGGTGGGCGAGCTGCATCGAGCGCTGGGGGTGGCCGGCCGCGAGGTCCAGCAGCGGGCCGAGCCCGTCGCCGGGGTCCCGCCCGCCGGCGTCGAAGCGTTCGGAGATGAATCGTGTGAGCGCGTCGGGCGGGAGCTCACCCAGCGGGACCGCGGCGGCCTGCGCGAAGAACGCGTAGCGGCGGTCCGCGAACGCGTCGCGCATCAGGCCGGGGTGCGAGCCCGAGAAGACGTAGGCGGCGGCCGTGCCGTGCTGCTCGAGCTCGGAGCGGAACGTGGCGGCGACCCCGGCCATCCTGATGACGTCCTGGAACTCGTCGAAGGCGATCGCGCACTGCCGGCCATCGCGTTCGTGCAGGCGCAGCGGCAGCGCGAGGCGATCCAGCAGGGCACCCCGCGCCTGGGGTGCGACGGTGACACCCACCCCGCCAGGTGCGCCGCTCAGTGTCGGCCTCAACGTGCGGACGATCCCGGTGTACCACCGTTTGAGCGGCCCGTCGAGTTGGCGCGCGTAGGCGCGCTCAATTCGTTCGGCGACGTCGTCGACAGTCAGCACCCCGAGGAAGTTGACCGAGACCGGCACCACTCCCTGGCGCTCGCAGTCGACGAGCAGGGCGCGCAGCAGCGAGGTCTTGCCGTACCGTCTCGGGCCCTCCAGGCGGCTGTTGCGGGAGTCGAACGTCCGCTCCGAAAGCATGGCAAGCTCGGCCTCCCGGTCGATCAGATCGCCAGGGCCGATCGGCTCCTCGTAGACGAAAGGACTGAGCATGGGTGATGCACTATATCACCTATCGGTGAGCTAAAGCATCACCCATCGGTGAGGTATGTGCTCACCCTCGTTCTGGGGTCACCGCGTGGCCTTGCCTACCCCGTGGGTCTTGTGGGTGGTCTTCCGCTTCGGGCATCCAGTGACCTTGATCGCGGTGCTCTCGTAGATCGCCGCGTCGTCCTGCGCGATGAATTCGGTCGGCATCGCCAGCTTGCTCTTGCAGAGGTTGCCGTTAGCCGCGAGCGCTGAGAGCTTGCCCTGCGGGAGGGTCAGTTCGAAGGTGCCGACGGGGACGTCGGGGACCGTCTTGAACGTGCTGCTAGTGATCCCGTGCTTGCTGATGAACGTCGTCCCGACGAGGTCGACCGTGACCCCGTAGCCCTGCAGGACGACGATCAGGCTCGGGAACGCTTCCCCGCCGTGCGAGACGAAGTACGCCGGGCCCGTCAACGGAACCGGCAGGATCGGCGTGACCGCCGTGGCGTGCCCCACCACAGACGCGGCGGGGCATTTCGCGGGGTTCGCTTCGAACGTCGCGGACGGGCAGGCCTTCTGTAGCGTCGTCAGCCGCGAGGGCAGCTGCTTGGGGAGTTCGACTTTGACCTTCGCGATGTTCGCCTCCGTTCCCTGCGGCGCGCTCGGGAAGCTCAGCTTCGCCGTCAGGCTCGCCCCATCTTCCCGGCTGGTCTTCCCCGACGTCGAGACGCTGAAGGCCGGTTTGAACGCGAGCGCAGCGCAGTTGGTGACCTGGAAGTGGTAGCCCTGCTGCGAGGTCATGCCCTGGGTGCTCGACAGTGTGCCCACGACGCTCATCGGGTCGCAACTAGTGGGGTTGAACACGAATTCTTTGCGGGTGATGTCGACGTTGACCGTCTTCACCTGGAACGGGATGCCGTCCTTGATCGTCGGCAGCGCCCCGTTTGAGACCGTCAGCTGCGCCGTGTGCGGGTTCACGTTGACGGTCGCCCGCACGACTTCGCAGTCGCAGGCGCCCGTGCCGAGGTCGAACGGCCCGGCCTTCTCCGACACGTCGATCGAGAGGCCGAACGGCGCGCCGTCGTAGGGGCCGGTCAGGAACACCTTGCCGCCTTTGATGAAGTACGGTTCCGGACCCGGCCCCGCGCCCGCGGTCACTTCCCCGATTTCACTTCCTTCGCCGCACGTGCCCAGCGCGGCCTGCGGTTCCCCGCACAGCGGGATGTGCGAGAGGTTCCCTGAGAGCCCCGGCGGCGTCGTGACCGTGATCCCGCCGAGGTCCTGTTCGGCGTCTTCGCGGGAGAACGTGACCCTGAGCGGGCTGTAGCCGCCGGCCTGGTTGCTGATCGTGGTGCCCGCGAACGAGGGGTCGAACCGCGGCGGCTGGCAGCCGGTGATTTCAAACGGTAGGCTGGACGGAAGGGCGTCCGGCTCAAACGGCGCACTCCAGGGCGTCAGATCGCTTTCCGCGCTGTAGGACCCGCACACGCTGGGGTTCGCTACCGTCGCGCGCGACCCGCCGGTGAGCTGCACTTTCAGTTCTGAGAACGGGAGCTCCGGGTTTTCGTCGAACGTCGTCGTCACCTGCCCCGTCGTCGGGTCTGCGACGACCGTACCCTTGATCTTGACGAGCACGCCGTGGCCGGCGAGCGTCAGATACACCGTAAACGGAGGTTTCGTGATCGGCCCTGACGATGGGCCGCCGAGATACAGGGCGCCCTTCAATTCGCCCGTCAGCGCGGGCGTGACCAGCGACACCTCCCCGAGCTTCGACGCATTGGGGCATTCCGCGGGGCTTTCGCTGCCCAGCCCGATCTGCGCTTCGGTGCACGCCACGAGCCCATTCGCCGCCGAGGGAGAGAGCACGACACCTGCCGGCATCTTCACGACCGCGTCCTGCAGATCGGCTGTCGCGAGACCTTCCGCGCCTTCGGTCTGCGGGACGTTCAGGTCGACTGAGTAGCCCGTCGGGGTCGTCGCCTGGGGCTGTTCGGGCTGGACCCCGATCGTCGGCGCGAACTTCAACGATTCGCAGCCGGTGAACGGGCCGACACTCGCCGTCGCCGTCGGTACTTTTTCGCCCTCCCACGATTCGATGTTCCTCAATTCCGCCGTCAAGGGCTTGCTTGTGCACTGCGTCGGATTCACCAAGTAGGGCACAGGGTTTTCGTTTGCCGCAAAGCCCCCTTCGCTGCATACTTCCGGGCCTTCCCCGAATTTCTGGCAGTTGAACTTCCCGCCGCGCTGCGCGTTGTGGGACGGATCCGCCGGGACACCCCACACCGTCAGCGACTGGCGTAGGACTTCTATCCCGGCGATCACGTTCGTGGCCCGCGCGTGCACCCTGTAGTCGGGCCCGACAGACAGGACGATATTGGCAGAGATAAAGTGGTGTATGACGAACCCCAACACAGCTGTCTCATTCGGCGGCGGCACCATATTGAACACCGGGTAGAAATCTTTGATATCAAAGCCAGGGAGAAACCTTAGCAGCACTTCGATCGTTCCGATCTGGGCATCCACCGGGCATTCTTCGAGCTGCAGCTGAACCGGCGAGCACGTCTTTACCGCTGCTGGATAACCGGCAAACCCCACCGGCAGAACAACTTCGGCGTTGCGCAAGATCGCGCCCACACCCCCTTCTTTGTTCTGCGCAAACCCAAAACTCGTCGTCAAATCCGCATGCGCACCCGCCTGATCACTCGATGTATTCACCGCAAAACTACCCGGTTCTACTTGGAATGCAGCCGCGGCGGAAACAAGCACAACACAACCACACATCAACATTAGGGCCGCCAAAACTGGCAGGAACAGTAAGGCACGCGGCGCGGTGGTTCGACGACGCACGCTCATCATCCACCTTCCCGACCCGACTTGGCAGCTTTCGTTTTCTTCTTCCTAGTAGCCTTGGTTCTGACACATCTGCCCTGCTTTAGCCTCTTACCCTTCGAGCATTTCACCGTCTGTTTCGCCAACACCGGGGGATTTTCTGCGCCCGCAAACGGTCCGCTCGCACCGGGGCTGAACAAGGGCGGTGGGCTGCCCACGCCCTGACAGCTCAAACATTCAGGCGTAGGCGGGGACGGCGCGAAGCCGCCGTCGACGCGCGCATCATAGATGTTGGTGAATTCAGGGGTGGCCTGCGGCACCAACTGCGCCGCAGTAGCTAGGAACACATTACGGCCATCCCTGCTCGCACCCAGAAACACCGACGGCCCCACATCTTCACCCGAGGAGAGCAGATGCGTGCACCCGTTTGCCACGCGACAGAAAACACCGGACGATTCTTCAGCACCGTCCGCCTCCCACTCATATACATCCCCACCAGAGCCCAATTTAAGATTATTTTCCTCTTCTTCACTGCTGACATTCGTATCCTGCGGCACGAGCTGCGCGGACGTCTGAAAAAACACGTGCTGCCCATTGTCAGTCATCGGGATCAACCGAGGTGTCTGATCGAGGGTGTCAAGTAGGCTGGTGCTAGGCTCATACATACTTCCTCTTGTGGGCGCGAAACCCTCCCCGCATGAAACACATATCACGCTCCCATCGGCATGATCGTAACGGTAGAGCTCGTTGTGCCCCACGCCGCGCGGTTCACCGGCGACCGAAGCTTCTGCCGCGAACACTAGGAATTCCCCGTTTGGTGTCGTGTAGGAAGGTTCAGTTTCAATCTTTGGCTCGCCCGCGGTCGCGACAGGACTGATAATTTCCATTCCCGTTTCGTAACGGTAGATATTGGGTCGTGCTGGGAGACCAGCCTCATAATAGACCGTCGACCCATCTTCCGATATGATAAAAGTTCGAATTATAGGTACGGTGATGGCTTCGGTGGCGATGAGCTTCAACCTCTTGCCTTCGGGAGCTTCCGTCGCGTACTGGAACAGCTTTCCGAATTCCGTCTCGAAGAACACCTTCGAGCCATCTGGGGTCGCGCCGACGTAGCTCACTGACCCCTGCGCGGCCGTCGATACTTCCACAGTTTCCCTTTCGTCCACACGCATATACAGGCGCGGGGGTTCCTGACAACTCGCTCCGGAAGCGTTAGTCGTAAAGAAGATCTTGGAGCCATCCGCCGAGACCGCGCCAGTTGTCCCGCCCTGGCCTTCGCTTGTTTCCCCTCGCCCCAGCGTAGCGCCGCACCGGTTGACCAGCGTCGAGCCCGCGCTCGTGACGTTGACAAGTCGCAGACGTCCTTCACACCATTCGTAAAGGTCACCGATGCCTGCTTCGGCTTCTTCGGCAGCGGCGCGTTCCGGACCGGGGGGGAGAAGTTCATGGTCGGACGACGAGAACAACACGTGGCTGAAAGCAGGGACACTCGCAGTGCCCGCGTTTGCGCCAAGGAATTTTGTGGATCCCGTCCCGACGTTCGCCACGAGCGCATCGGGGCCGCCCACAGGACCGACTTCGAACGGACCTGGCGGATCGTGGTTGGCTTCTTCCGCATTCAGTGCGGTGTACGATGTGAGCGCGACCTGCGAGAGATCGGGACTAAAGAGCCGCATGCCGATGTGGTCCGCGCTCCTCCCAGGCCCTGTAGCGGAGCGCATCTCCCAGCCGGAGGAGGTGCGCGAAAAGACAGCGGCGGTGCCTTCGATGTCTGCATTTGTGCTTGGATTCGGTTCGAGCGGCGAGCCCGTCTGAAGCGCGATGTGTTCGCCGTCGCTTGAGGGTATGGCGCGATCAGCATCGCTGAACGTCATGTCCTCCGTGCGGCCCAGTTCGGCTGGGGTCACGAGCTCGTACGCGCGGCAGTCTGGCAGGCTTGCCGAGGGACCAACCCGGAGCGCCGCATTCGGGCACGGCTCAGCTGCGGCCGGCGCGCTCCCCACAAACCCCGTCACACACCCAACCACCAACCCGACCACGAAGAGCCGGACGACGACGACACCCCCACACCTTCGCCACCTCATACACATCCCTCCAATCCCTCGCATAACAGTAAGTCCGGGTGAGACCGGCAGAACGCCGGCCCCACCCAAATACTCAGGGACTTAAACGCACCTTAGTGCAACCGCAGTCCCTGTTCAGTCACTTCATTGCTTGCGTTCGCTAATAAGATCGCCGAGGTACCTAAAATCTTACCTGATTCCGCACCGCCTTCCGAACATTTTGACAGATGAGCTTTCTCGAATGTAGCGTACACTAATAATTCTGTGAACCCTCGAGCATTGACTGTTGTTTTGTTTTCCAGGACCAAGCTTTCTTCCTTACCCGGTTCGGTTGTGCATGTATCTTCTCTGGAGCCGAGGAGGCTATCGCACTTAACTCTCCATCCCGGTTCACCTGTACCATTAACAGTCGTGAGCTTGGTTAAGAACTTTTTTTCGGTTTCAAAAACTTCCGTTTGCCACGGCAGGTTGACTCCTGCCACTTCTTCTACTCCTGTTTCTTTACAGCCTCCTTTTGTCGCTCTACAGTTTTCGCTGGCTTTTTCTACTCTAGCTAATTCTACTCTATCGTACTTTCCGGGGCCAACCGTCCCGCTGTTTCTACCGCCTTTAGTACAAACGACTGTCGATTCTCCTACAGTCGTTTTAGTGTCCGTCAGCGATATCGTAAAGGCTGTACTCACGACGTGATCCGTATTCGCGATTTCTGCCCAACCCCATTCTCCGCTTCCGGAAGCTACCTCGCAATCCAATTCCAGGTATTTGGTACCGGGTGCGCTTTTTAAGCATCCTTCCCATACCGGTTTCCCCGGTGCCGCCGAGGCGGTCGCTGCCAGTGCCATGCTCATCATGAGCATAGACACGAGGCAGAGCCCCGCTGTCTTGAGGTACTTCATGTCGTTCTTCTCCTCGATTCGTTTCTCATTAGTTGGGTAGCCAAGACCGTGGCGCCAATCTTGTTTCAAAGACGCTCCGGTACCGGCTTGCTATGTCCGTCGTCTGTTGGTTTGTTTGTCTATCGATCTCGTTGGTTGTTGTCTTGGTGGTCCATATCGTCTCCAGTCCCTCATCGAACACCGAGCGCATCACGCATCACGATCGAGGCTCGAATCGAGGCTGCAAGCACAACGATACACGAATGTCAAGGAGGCGCTTAGAAAGATTGTCCTGACGGCCGAAATCGCCCAAACCCCCGAGAAATGGGGACTCAGGCTTGCCGGAACGTCTCCGACTGGCCCCCCGGAGGCCCCCACGGCCCCCGCCGCGGGGCACGGAGGCCACGCGCACACGGCCCCCTCGCAGGCGCACGCACCCGCGCGAACGCGCCCCAAGCCCCACCCACGGCGGGCACCCTCCCCGGCTCGCACGTGGCTGGCCGCTGTACCCTTGCTCTATGAGCCAGGGCTACCGCATCGCCGTGGTCGGCGCCACCGGGCAGGTGGGCTCGCTGATGCTGCATCTCCTGGGCGAGCGCGGGTTCCCCGCGCGCGAGGTCGTCCCTTTCGCCTCTGCTCGCTCCGTTGGGCGGGAGCTCGAGGGCGGTGGCGTCGTGCGCGGCCTCTCCGAGGAGGCGATCCAGGGCTTCGACCTGGCGCTATTCTCCGCCGGGGGGGGCGTCTCGGGCGAGTGGGCGCCCCGCTTTGCCGAGGCGGGGGCCGTGGTGGTCGACAACTCCTCGCGGTGGCGGCTGCACGACGACGTGCCGCTGGTCGTCGCCGAGGTCAATCCCGGGGCGCTCGCCGAGAATCGCGGGATTGTCTCCAACCCCAACTGCTCCACCATGCAGATGGTCGTCGCGCTGGCGCCGCTCCACGAGGCGGCGGGGATCGAGCGACTGGTGATCTCCACCTACCAGGCCGTCTCCGGCACCAGCCGCGCCGCCGTCGAGGAGCTGCTCGAGCAGTCCCACACGCTGCTGCACGGGCGGACGATCGAGCCGCCCCAGGCGTACGCCCACCAGATCGCCTTCAACGCCCTTCCCCACGCGGGCAGCTTCGCTCCGGGCGACGACCACACCGACGAGGAGCGCAAGCTCGATCGACGAGACCCGCAAGATCCTCGGCGACCCCACCATCCGCGTGAGCGCTACCTGCGTGCGCGTGCCCGTCCTCACCGGCCACTCCGAGGCGGTCAACGTGCAGACCCGCGAGCCGCTCTCTCCCGAGCGCGCGCGTGAGCTGCTTGCCGCCGCGCCCGGGGTGGAGGTCGTCGACGACCCGGGCGCTGCGCGCTACCCGCTGGCGATCGACGCCGCCGGGGGCGACGCCGTGCTCGTCGGGCGCATCCGCCGCGACCCCGGCCACGAGCGCGCGCTCGACCTCTGGATCGTCGCCGACAACCTCCGCAAGGGGGCCGCTCTCAACGCTGTGCAGCTCGCCGAGTTGCTCCACGAGCAGGGCCTGATCCGGCCCTCCCGCCCTGGCGCTCGAATGCCGGCGCCTGGCGGCGTCCTCAGTCGCTCGCGTGCATAGCACGCCACGCTCCTTGCGTCCTTGCCAGTCTTGGCCTTCGAACGCCAGGAAGGAGTAGCGCGAGATCGCTCGAACATGAGGGCTATGCCCTCCACCGAAGCGCAGCGCACCCTTGTGAAGTCCCCGCCCGAGCTGTGGGCCGAGTTCAGCGACCCCTCCTCCCTCGCGCGTCACCTCGGCGAGCTCGGCGAGATCCGCATCGTGCACGTCGAGCCCGAGCAGAGCGTCGAGTGGGAGGCCCCCGACGCCACCGGCGCCGTCCAGCTCAAGCCCTCCGGCTGGGGCACACGGGTCACGCTCACCGTGGTCCGGGAGAGCCCGGAGCCAGAGGCCGTGCTCGAGCGACCGAGCCCGAGGTGAGCTTAGAGCCCGACCCGGTCGCCGAGGAGAGCCCCGAGCCGCAGCCCACGACGCGGAGATCCAGGCTCTTCGCCCGCCTCTTCCGCCGCCGACGGACGCGCGCCCTTGAGCTCGAGCAGCGCCCGGCCCTCGAGGCCGAGCCCGCACAGCCCGAGCCGCCGCCCGACGAGGCGGAGCCGCCGCCGAACCTCGCCGCCGAACTCGCCGCGGAGCTGGCGCGGGTCGAGGAGGCGATGGCCGAGCAGGACGCGGCGCTGCTGACCGCGGTGCTGGACCGTCTGGGCGCGGCGCACCACCGGCCGTTCTCGCGCGGTTGAGGCACCGCGGACCGGCTCCGGCACGCAGCGCGGGCCTGGCAACACGTGAAAAAAACTTGCGCCTACGCGGGCGCGTACGGGCCACGGCGGGTGTGGCGCGGATAACATCGGACGCCCTGTGATGCGCGCCAAGGCACCGGAGACCTACGAGGAGAAGCTCGCCCAGCTCCAGGAGCTGCGCACCGCGGCGCTGCACTCGGCTCCCGAGGCGGAGGAGAAGCAGCACGCACGGGGGAAGTACACCGCACGCGAGCGGGTCGAAAAGCTGCTCGACCCCGGCTCCTTCCAGGAGCTCGACACCTTCGTGCGCCACCGTACCTACGAGTTCGACATGCAGCGCAACCGGCCGTGGGGCGACGCGGTGGTCACCGGCCACGGCACCGTCGATGGGCGCCAGGTCTGCGTCTTCAGCCAGGACTTTACGGTCTTCGGGGGCTCCCTGGGCGAGGTGATGGGCGAGAAGATGTGCAAGATCATGGACCTCGCCGCCAAGATCGGCTGCCCCATGATCGGCATCAACGACTCCGGCGGCGCCCGCATCCAGGAGGGCGTCGTCTCGCTCGGCTCCTACGGGGACGTGTTCCTACGCAACGTCCGCTGCTCGGGGGTGATCCCCCAGGTCTCGCTCGTGATGGGCCCCTGCGCCGGCGGGGCGGTGTACTCACCCGCGATCACCGACTTCGTCTTCATGGTCGCCGAGACCTCGCACATGTTCATCACCGGCCCCGACGTGATCAAGACCGTGACCGGCGAGGAGGTCGGCTTCGAGGAGCTCGGCGGGGCGATGACGCACAACACTAAGTCCGGCGTGGCCCACTTCGCCTCCGTCGATGAGGACGCCTGCCTGGAGGACTGCCGCTACCTGCTCTCCTTCCTGCCCTCCAACAACCTCGGGACCACCCCGCGCGTGCAGCCCACCGACGACCCGCTGCGGATGGACCACGAGCTCGACCACGTCGTCCCCGACAACCCCAACAAGCCCTACGACATGCGCGACGTCGTGCGCCTGATCGTCGACGACGGCGAGTTCCTGGAGGTCCACGAACACTACGCGCGCAACATCGTCTGCGGCTTTGCGCGCCTCGACGGGTGGACCGTCGGGGTCGTCGGCAACCAGCCCTCCCAGCTCGCGGGCGTGCTCGACATCGACGCCTCCGCGAAGGCCGCGCGCTTCGTGCGCACCTGCGACGCCTTCAACATCCCGCTGCTCACCTTCTGCGACGTCCCCGGCTTCCTGCCCGGCACCGCGCAGGAGTGGGGCGGCATCATCCGCCACGGCGCCAAGCTGCTGTACGCGTTCGCCGAGGCGACCGTCCCGAAGGTCACGATCATCACCCGCAAGGCGTACGGGGGCGCCTACGACGTGATGTCCTCCAAGCACCTCGGCGCGGACTTCAACCTCGCCTGGCCCACCGCCGAGGTCGCGGTGATGGGACCCGAGGGCGCGGTCAACATCATCTACCGCCGCGACATCGCGGGCTCACCCACGCCCGAGGAGCGTCGCCGCAAGCTGATGGACGACTACAAGGCGCGTTTCGCCAACCCCTACACCGCCGCCGAGCGCGGCTACATCGACGACGTGATCGTCCCCCACGAGACCCGCCCGCGGCTGATCACTGCGCTGCGCACCTTGCAGACCAAGCGCGAACCCAACCCCAAGCGCAAGCACGGCAACATCCCGCTGTAGGGGCGGCAACATCCGCTGTTCCGCTGTGGGGTTTACGCGTGGCCTGCGCCATCGCGCGTATAGCGTAACGGCGCGCAGCAGGCTTGCCGGCCGTACGTCAGAGGTGGCCGGGGTTTCGGTCTGCTCGATACCACGCGCGTGGCTGACGTCCACGGCAGACGAACCGGAAAAGCAACCTCGCTGCCTACACTGTGCGGCGAAGATGGTCAACCGCCGTCCGCAGCTGGAACTGATCGCCCCGTCGGCCTCCCCGCAGGAGGCGGCGGCGATCGTGGCGGCGCTGGAGCGGTTCATGAGAGACACCGCGCCCCCCCTGGCGCCGGTGGCCGAGCGCCGCGACCTGTGGACGCGGATGGCGATGCTCGAATGCGTCGGGCGCGAGGACGAGTGGCCGACCGACTGGGGCGATCCGCACCCCTGGGAATGAACCGGCGCCGAGCGGCACTGGATAAATACCCAAAAGTCGCTAGCCTTTAGGGCTAAAGCTTTCCCCGCCCGCCGCCCAACCGCAGCCCGAGAAGCCCGGATCAGGAGGTCTCGTCGATGGAGCCAACCACCGTACCCCCCGCACCGCGCGGCACGCTGGAGGACCCGGAGGTCCTGCAGAACGTGCCCGGGCACGTGATCCCGATCCTGCAGCGGGAGTTCGACGACTTCAAGACCGAGGCCACCAAATTCCTCGAGGGGCAGACGCCCGAGGACGAGTTCATCAAGTTCCGCCTCAAGCAGGGGGTCTACGGCCAGCGCCAGGCCGACGTGCAGATGATCCGCGTGAAGCTGCCGTTCGGGGGGATCACCCCGGAGCAGCTGGAGAAGTTCGCCGACGTGATCGAGAAGTACGTGCCGCTCAACAAGGGGCACATCACGACGCGCCAGAACATCCAGATGCACCACATCCCGCTGCCGGACGCCGAGCGGGCGATCCGCGAGCTCGGCGAGGCGGGGCTCTCCAGCCGCGAGGGGTGCGGCAACACGGTGCGCAACGTCACCGGCGACCCGTGGGCGGGGGTGGCGAGCGACGAGCTGTTCGACATGACCCCCTACGCGGGCGCGTACGTGCGCTACTTCGTGCGCCACCCCACCACGCAGGCGATGCCGCGCAAGATCAAGACCGCCTTCGACGCCAGCGAGCCGGGCCGGGCGATCAGCGAAATCCACGACATCGCCTTCCGGGCGCGCGTGCGCGAGTCCGACGATCCGGCCCACCCCGGCGAGGTGCGCGGCGCGCAGATGCTGGTGGGCGGCGGCACCTCGATCATGCCCCGCAAAGCGCCGGTGCTGTACGAGTGGGTGGGGCTCGACGACGGCGAGTACCTGAAGGTCGCGGAGGCCGTATTCCGCATCTTCGACCGCCAGGAGTGGCTGCGCGCCAACCGCGCGCGGGCGCGGATCAAGGTGTTCGTGGACAAGTACGGGATCGACGAGCTGCGCCGCCAGGTGGAGGAGGAGCTGCAGGGCGAGTGGGTGGCCGAACGGAACTTCTCGGTCGAGCACCGGCTGTTCCTCGACGACGAGCGCGAGTGCGCCCCGGCGCCGCCTGCCACCTACGGCAGCCCCAACGGCGACCTCTCGGAGTTCGAGCGCTGGCGGGCGGCCAACGTGCGCGAGCAGAAGCAGGAGGGCTTCGTCACGGTCGAGGCGAAGATCACCCGCGGCGACCTCACCCCCGAGCAGCTCCGCGGGCTGGCGGCGATCGTGCGCGACTACTCCGGCGGGTACGCGCGCACGACGGTGCAGCAGAACCTCGTGCTGCGGTGGGTGCGCCACGAGAGCGCCTACGACGTGTGGCGCGCGCTCAGCGAGCTCGGCCTCGGCGACGCAGGCTCGCGGGAAATCGACGACGTCGTGTCGTGCCCCGGCACCGACTCCTGCAAGCTCGGGATCACCTCCTCGATGGGCCTCAACCAGGCGGTGCAGGAGCGGATCGAAGCGATGGACATCTCCGACCCGCTGACGCGCGCGATCCACATCAAGATCAGCGGCTGCCCCAACGGGTGCGGACAGCACCACGTGGGCTCGATCGGCTTCACGGGAGCGTCGATCAAAGTCGGCGAGCACACGATCCCCGCCTACATCCCGCACGTCGGCGGAGCCTTCGAAGGCAAGGAGATCGCGTTCGGCCTGCGCCTGAAGGCGCGCCTGCCCTCCAAGCGGGTGCCGGATGCCGTCGAGCGGTGGTTGCGCCACTACGAGTCCACGCGCGAGGAGGGCGAGGAGTGGGGCGCCTTCGTGCAGCGCGTGGGCACGCCGGAGCTGGAAGGGCTCGTCAAGGACCTCTCGCTGCCGGTGGAGTTCGGCCTGGAGACGATGGGCCAGTTCATCGACTGGAACCGCAACGTGCCCTTCCAGGTGATCCGCGGAGAGGGCGAGTGCGCGGTCTGAGCCACCCCATAGACGCGCCAGCCACGCGGGCGCCGGCCGTCTCCGACTCGGCGGCGCCAGGCCGGCCCCGACCCGGCGGAGAGCCTGACGGCGACGCTGCGCGAGGCCGCGACGCGCCACGGCGAGCGGGCGGTGCTGCTGTGCTCCTTCCAGAAGGAGGAGTCGGTGCTGCTCGACGAGCTGCTGCAGATCGAGGGCGCCGACGCGGGTGAGGATCGTGACGATCGACACCGGCGTGCTGTTCGAGGAGACGCTCAAGACGTGGCGCGCGTTCGAGGAGCGCTACGGGGTCGCAATCGAGGTGCAGGACGCCAGCGCTCCTGAAGGCAATCGGTGGAGCGGCCCGGAGCACTGCTGCTCGCAGGCGAAGGTGGCGGCCCTGGAGCGGGCGCTCGACGGCGCCGAGGGCTGGATCACCGGCATCCGCCGCGAGCAGGGCCCGACGCGCGAGCAGACGGAGCTGATCGAACGCGACGAGCGGACGGGGCCTGTGGAAGTACAACCCGCTGGCACACTGGACCGAGAAGGACCTGTGGCGGCGGATACACGAGCGCAACCTGCCGTACAACCCACTGCACGATCATGGGTACGCCTCGATCGGGTGCGAGCCGTGCACGCAGCCCGGCTCCGGCCGCGAGGGCCGCTGGGCAGGCACCAGCAAGACCGAGTGCGGGCTGCATGTTCACGTATAGCGGCGCTGGATCGGCGTCCTCGATCGCTCGTGTGCAGAGCACACTTCGCTCACTGCGTCCTTGCCCAGCTTGCTCTACGTGCCATGGAGCGGGGTTTGTACGTGACAACGACATGAAAGGCGAGGAGGCATGTACGGTGAGCGCCGGGGAGCGACCGTGAGCGTGGCGGCGCGCCCGCAACTGAGCCACCTGCGGGCACTGGAGAGCGAGGCGATCCACGTGATGCGCGAGGTCGCCGCGGAACTGGAGCGCCCGGTGCTGCTGTTCAGCGGCGGCAAGGACTCGATCGTGCTGCTGCGCCTCGCGGAGAAGGCGTTCCGCCCGGCGCCGTTCCCGTTCCCGCTGATGCACGTGGACACCGGCCACAACTTCCCCGAGGTGATCGAGTTCCGCGACCGCCGCGTGGCGGAACTGGGCGAGCAGCTGATCGTGGCGAGCGTGCAGGAGTCGATCGACAGCGGGCGCGCGGTCGAGGAGACGGGCCCGCGGGCCTCGCGCAACCGCCTGCAGACGGTGACGCTGCTGGACGCGATTGCCCAGCACGACTTCGACGCGGCGTTCGGCGGCGCGCGCCGCGACGAGGAGCGGGCAAGGGCGAAGGAGCGCATCATGTCCTTCCGCGACGACTTCGGCCAGTGGGACCCGAAGAACCAGCGCCCGGAGCTGTGGAACCTCTACAACGGGCGGCATCCGCAAGGGCGAGAACGTGCGGGTGTTCCCGCTGTCGAACTGGACGGAGCTCGACGTGTGGGAGTACATCGCCCAAGAGCAGCTGGAGGTGCCCTCGATCTACTTCGCGCACGAGCGCGAGGTGTTCAGCCGCGACGGGATGCTGTACGCGTGGCGCGAGGGCGTGGAGCTGATCGACGGCGAGCAGGTGTTCTCCGAGACGGTGCGCTACCGCACGGTGGGCGACATGAGCTGCACCGGCGGCGTGCGCTCGCTGGCGGCGACGCTGGAGGAGGTGGTGACGGAGATCGCCGCGACGCGGATCACCGAGCGCGGCGAGACGCGCGCAGACGACCGCACGTCGGAGGCCGCGATGGAGGACCGCAAGAAGGCCGGGTATTTCTAGTGACCCTCGACCTGCTGCGCTTCACCACCGCAGGCTCGGTGGACGACGGCAAGAGCACGCTGATCGGCAGGCTGCTGTACGACACCAAGCAGGTCTTCGAGGACCAGCTCGAGCACGTCGCGCAGGCGAGCGCGCGGCGCGGCGGGTCGGGCGCGCTCGACCTGGCGCTGCTGACCGACGGCCTGCGCGCCGAGCGCGAGCAGGGGATCACGATCGACGTGGCGTACCGCTACTTCGCGACGGCCACGGCGGCGGTTCATCATCGCCGACTGCCCCGGCCACCAGCAGTACACGCGCAACATGGTGACGGGCGCCTCGACGGCGGACCTCGCGGTGATCCTGCTGGACGCGCGCAAGGGCGTGCTGGAGCAGTCCAAGCGCCACGCGTTCATCAGCGCGCTGCTGGGGATCCCGCACCTCGTGGTGGCGGTCAACAAGATGGACCTGGTGGAGCGCTCGCAGGAGCGCTTCGAGGAGCTGGTGGTCGAGTTCGCCGGCTTCGCGGCGAAGCTGGGCGGCAGACGCGAACGCTCGACGTACATCCCGATCTCGGCGCTGGAGGGCGACAACGTGGTGGAGCGCTCGCCGCAGATGGAGTGGTACGAGGGGCCGACCGCTGCTGGAGCTGCTGGAGCAGGTGGAGGTGGCCTACGACCACCCCGACGACACGCCGGCGCGGTTCCCGGTGCAGTGGGTGGTGCGCCCGGCGACCTCCAACTCCGCCGCCCCGACCCCCGCCGGGGGAGCGGCGGACGGCGACTACCGCGGCTACGCGGGCCAGCTGGCGAGCGGAGCGCTGCGCGTCGGCGAGGAGGTCGTGGCGCTGCCGAGCGGCCAGCGCACGCGGATCGCGGCGATCGACACGTTCGACGGCGAGCTGGAGGAGGCGCTCGCGCCGATGTCGGTGACGCTGCGCCTGGAGGACGAGCTGGACGTCTCGCGCGGGGAGCTGATCTGCCGGGCGCAGGAGAGCCCGACGGTGGGCAGGGAGCTGCGAGCGGACGTGTGCTGGCTGAACGAGCGCCCGCTGCGCCCGGGGGGGCGGTACGCGATCAAGCACACGACGCGCAGCGCGACGGCGATCGTGGAGGAGCTGGCGGACCGGGTGGACGTGCACACGCTCGAGCGCGGCCGCGCGCCGGCGGAGCTCGCGCTGAACGACATCGGCAGCGGTGCGGCTGCGCACGAGCGCCCCGCTGGCGTTCGACACCTACCGCGTGAACCGCCGCACGGGAAGCTTCATCCTGATCGACGAGGCGACCAACGAGACGGTCGGCGCAGGGATGGTGGGCTGCCTGAGCGACGTCGAGCCCTGAGGGCCGGACCCGGCCCTGAGGCCACCGCCCAGCGACCGCAGGAGGCGCTCCAGTGTTTCGTATATTCGGCCAGATCCGGCGTGGATCTGATAAAAAGATTCGACGGACATTCTATTCTTGTTGGATAAGTAGAACTCTAAGGGACAGGGCAGTCGATAGCTAAGCTGGTGCGGCGGCCGTCAGAGCCGTCCACCCCGGTAGGGCGGGCGCTGAGTGCGAGAGCGCGCCAGGGCAGCGCCCGGCTCGCGCCAGGGGTCTGTGGAGCGCTTACCCCGGGCGCGAGCGCCTGCCGGACGCGGTAATCTGCCGCCCCTCGCATGTTTACGAAGGTACTTGTAGCCAACCGGGGTGAGATCGCCGTGCGCATCGTGCGGGCCCTGGAGGAGCTGGGCATCGCCTCGGTGGCGGTGTACTCCGAGCACGACCGCGACGCGCTGCACGTGGGGCGCGCCGGGGAGGCCTACAACCTCGGCGGGGGCCCGGCGGCGGAGAACTACCTGAGCGTCGAGAAGATCCTCGACGTGGCGGCGCGCGCGGGCGCGGAGGCGATCCACCCGGGGTACGGCTTCCTGGCGGAGAACGCCCCGTTCGCGCAGGCGTGCGCGGACGCGGGAGTGGTGTTCATCGGCCCGCCGGCGAGCGCGATCGAGGCGATGGGCTCGAAGACCCGCGCGCGCGAGCTGATGCAGGCCGCGGGCGTGCCGATCGTGCCGGGCACGACCGAGCCGGTGGCCACCGTCGCGGACGCGCTGAAGCTCGCCAAGGGCGAGATCGGCTTCCCGGTCGCGGTCAAGGCGGCGGGCGGCGGCGGCGGCAAGGGCTTCCGGGTGGCGCTCAGCGAGGAGGAGCTGGAGGGCGCCTTCGAGGGGGCCAGCCGCGAGGGAGAGAAGTTCTTCTCGGACCCGACCGTCTACCTGGAGCGCTACCTGCCCGACCCCCGCCACGTGGAGGTGCAGGTGCTGGCGGACCGCCACGGCAACGTGATCCACCTCGGCGAGCGCGACTGCTCGATCCAGCGCCGCCACCAGAAGGTGATCGAGGAGTCCCCGGCGCCCGAGTGGGTCGTGGACGCCGAGCTGCGCGAGCGGATCGGCCGGATCGGGGTGGAGGCCGCGCGCGCGGTCGACTACGTGGGCGCCGGCACGATCGAGGGCCTGCTGGCCGTCGCCCCAGCGAGAGCGCCAGCAAGCGGGGGGGCCGGGCAAGCGGCGGCAGCAAGGGACGGGCGGGTGCAGGCGGAGGGCCGGGCGACGCCGGTGGCGCGCAGCCGGAGTACTACTTCCTGGAGATGAACACGCGCGTGCAGGTGGAGCACTGCGTGACGGAGATGACGACCGGCATCGACATCGTCAAGGAGGGCATCCGCGCGGCGGCGGGCGAGCCGCTCTCCTACACGCAGGAGGACGTGGTGCTGCGCGGCCACGCGATCGAGTGCCGCATCAACGCGGAGGACGCCTCCAAGAACTTCGCCCCGGCGCCGGGGCGGATCGGCCGCTACCGCGAGCCCACGGGCCCGGGCGTGCGGGTGGACTCGGGCGTCGGCGAAGGCGGCGAGGTGTCCCCGGTGTACGACCCGATGGTCGCCAAGCTGATCGTGTGGGACGCCGACCGCGAGCAGGCTACGCGGCGCATGCTGAGGGCGCTCGGAGGAATACGAGATCGAGGGACTGAGGACCCTGATCCCCTTCCACAAAGCGCTGCTGGCCACCGAGCAGTGGGCCCGCGGGGAGACCTGCAGGGACCTGCTGGAGGACCGCGCGTGGCTGAAGACGCTGGCGTTCGAGGCGCCGCCGAAGGCCGCCGAGGGCTCCCCGCGGACGAGGAGGAGCAGGAGCGCTTGGAGCAGTCCTACACGGTCGAGGTCTCGGGCAGGCGCTTCGACGTGAAGGTGGTCGGCCCCCCCGCCGGCGCAGGCGACGCCGGCGCCGCTGAACGGCTCCGCGGCGGCAGGCGCCCGCAAGCCCCAGCGGCGGGAGCGCCGCTCGGCGGCGGCGGGAGGTCGGGCGGGTGGGACCGACACCCTGGCCTCGCCCCTGCAGGGCAACATGTGGAAGGTGCTCGTCAAGCAGGGGGACACGGTGGCGGAGGGCCAGCTGCTGTGCATCATCGAGGCGATGAAGATGGAGAACGAGATCACCGCCCACAAGGCGGGCGTGATCGCCGAGCTGCCGATCACCGAGGGCGCCCCGATCGCCGCGGGCGCCCCGATCGCCACGATCAGGAGCGAAGGCTCCGCGACCTGACGCCGGGCCCGGGAGAGGGCCCGTCGGAGACATCCAGAGACGACGGATCGGCGCCGGCACGGGCCGTTCGGGCGCGGCGTTTGACGTTCTCCCACGGAGTCGACAAGGGTCGGCGTCGACCATGCCGACGAGCGCAAGCACCGCAGTCCCAGCCCCGGCAGAGGAGCTGAGCGAGCAGACGTGTCCATCCGAGAACGAGGGGCCCGGCTCGGCGGCCCCGGCCGCCTGCGCCACCCTCTCATGTCGGTGGTGATCCCGTGCCTGAACGAGGCGCAGAACATCGAGCAGTGCGTCACCACCGCGCTCGACGCGATGGCGGCGGCGGGGATACGCCGGGGAGGTGCTCGTCGCGGACAACGGCTCGCGTCGACGGCAGCGCCGCCCTGGCGGAGCGCGCGGGCGCCCGCGTCGATCCACGAACCGGCGCGCGGCTACGGCAGCGCCTACCTGGCAGGGTTCGCCGCAGCGCGCGGCCTGTACATCCTGATGGCGGACGCCGACCTGACGTACGACTTCAACGAGATCCCCCGGTTCCTCGCAGAGCTCGAGGCGGGGGCGGACATGGTGATCGGCGACCGGATGCAGAACATCCGCCCGGGCGCGATGCCGTGGCACCACCGCTACATCGGCAACCCGCTGCTCTCGCGCCTGCTGAACCTGCTCTTCCACACCGGCGTGAACGACGCGCACTGCGGGATGCGCGCGTTTCGCCGCGAGCACCTGGCGCGCCTGGAACTGCGCACCAGCGGCATGGAGTTCGCCTCCGAGATGGTCGTCCGAGCGGCGAAGGCGGGCTTGGACATCAGGCAGCTGCCGATCGAGTACCACCCGCGCGGCGGGGAGTCGAAGCTCTCGAGCTTCCGCGACGGCTGGCGGCACCTGCGCTACCTGGTCCTGCACTCCCCCAAGCACCTCTTCATCATCCCCGGCGCGGTGCTGGCGGCGCTCGGCGGCCTGATCTCGCGCGACGGTGCTCGCGCACGTCTCCGTGCTCGGCCGCCGCTGGGAAGTGCACACGCTGATCGGCGGCTCGCTGCTGCTGATCGTCGGCGCGCAGGTCGTCACCCTCGGCCTCTGCGCGCGGGCGTACGGGATCTACTTCATGGGCGAGCGCGACCCCTGGTTCGAGCGCATGCGCAGGCGCTGGCGCCTGGAGCACGGCCTGCTGCTCGGCAGCGCGATCGCGTCCGTGGGACTGGCGATCATCGTCGCGATCGTGCTGGAGTGGGTGCGGCGCGGCTTCGGCAGCCTCTCCGAGGAGCGCCTGGCGATCCTCGCAGCGACGCTGCTGGTGCTCGGCATCCAAGTCGTCTTCGCCTCGTTCCTGCTCTCGCATCCTCGGACTGCGGCGCCGCTGATGCGCATCACGCTTGGCGCTCGCCGGCGGGTTGGCGCTGATCGCGGTCGTGCTCGCCGTGAGACTGGCCGCATGCGCCGCTCGGTCGTCGCCAGGACGAGGCCCCCCGTCCCGCCCGAAAAGCAATTGGTGGACACCACGCACGCCATCGGCGGCTGCCAGAAGGGTGAGCTGCTGCCGCGCGACACCGTGGCGATCCGCCTCGGCCTGTTCGCGGTCACCACCCCCGAGGTCGCGGTGAAGGTCTTCGCGGGCCCGCGTGCCGCCGTAACGGAAGGCACCCTGGCTCCCGGCTGGTCGGGCGAGGGGGCGACGGTGCCGGTGCGCGGGCTCCCCGCACGGTGTCGCCGGTCACGGTCTGCTTCCGACTGGAATCCGTGAACGGGGAAGTCACGATGGTGGGAAGAACCACGCCTCCGGCCGAAGCGACGTTTGGAGGGACAAAGCCACTGCCCGGTCGGATCAGCATCGAATACCTGCAGCCGGGCCGTCGGTCGTGGTGGTCGCTCGCTCTCTCGGTGGCCCGGCGCCTGGGTCTCGGTCGCGCCGCCGCCGGCACCGGGAACGCTCTGCTCGTGCTGGCGCTGGCGCTGGCGGTCCTCACGCTCTCGTCGTGGCTCGTCGTGAGGGACCTGAGATGAGCAGGCGAGCCACGCCGAGGACGCCCGTCAAACAGGGAGCGGCGAAACGGGGGGCAGAGCGGACGAAGGCGGCGAAACCGGCCGCCGTCGGGCCGCGCCCGGTGACCAGGAGCGCGCCGGCCGCCCGGGCGCGCAACCGGCCCGGGGGGGCCGCTCCGACGGGGGCGTCGCTGTCGATCTGCCTGAGGGATGCGCTGGGTCGGATCCCCACGACCGCTTGGGTGTGCGCCCTGATCGCCTCCCTTAACGCAGCGTGCTGGTCGGTGATCTCGCCTCCGTTCCAGGTGGTAGACGAAGCGTCTCACTACGCCTACGTGCAGCACCTGGCCGAGACGAGCAGCCTGCCCACCGGGGGCGGCGAAAACTTCCCCCTGGCGGAGGAAGTGGCTCTCCGCGACCTGCACAACGCGGATGTGCTCGAGCACCCCACGGTCGGCACGATCTCCTCGGAGGCCGAACAGCGCAAGCTCGAACGCGAATCTCGCGCTGCCCGACAAGCGCACGGGGAACGAAGCGGGGGTCGCGACGTCCCAGCCGCCCCTGTACTACGCCCTCGAGACGATCCCCTACGGCCTGGCGTCAGGCGGCACGGTGCTCGACCGGCTCGCCCTGATGCGTCTGCTCTCCGCCCTGATGGCCGGCCTGACCGCGCTCTTCGCCTACCTGTTCCTGCGCGAGGCGCTCCCCGGAGCGCCGTGGGCTTGGACGGTGGGCGGCCTCGGCGTGGCGCTCGAGCCGCTGCTCGGGGTCATGTCGGGTGCCGTCAACCCCGACGCGCTGCTGTTTGCGGTCTCGGCGGCGCTCTTCTACTGCCTCGCGCGAGGCTTCCGGCGGGGCCTCACACCGCGGCTCGCCGTCGCGATCGGGGCGGTGCTCGCCGTCGGCCTCCTGACGAAGCTCACCTTCCTCGGCCTGCTTCCCGGAGCGATCCTCGGCCTGCTGGCCCTCTGCGCCCGCGAGGCGCGCAGGTCCAGGCGGACCGCCTACCGCTGCCTTGCGCTCGGGCTCGGGGTGGGAGCGAGTCCGGCCCTGCTGTACGTCGCCCTCAACGTGCTCTCGAGCCGGCCCACGGTCGGCGCGCTCGGCAGCGCGATTGCGCTCAACCGCAAGAGCGGGTCGATCCTCAAGGAGCTCAGCTACATCTGGCAGTTCTACCTCCCGCGGCTGCCGGGGATGAAGCCTTACTTCCACGGCTTCCTCACCACGCGCGTGTACTGGTTCAGGGGGCTCGTGGGGATCTACGGCTGGCTGGACACGGCGTTCCCGAGGTGGGTCTACAAGTCGCGCTCGTCCCGGTGGGGCTGATCGTCGTGCTCTTCGCCCGCGCGCTCGTGATCTACCGCAGGCGCGCTGGGAAGCCGCCTGCGTCGAGGTCGGGGTGTACCTGGCGATGAGCTTGGGAGTGATGTTCATAGTCGGTTCGGACGACTACATCAGCAAAGTGCCCGGGGAGTACGCCGAGCCCCGCTACATGCTGCCGATGCTGGTGCTGTGGGGCGCCGTGCTGGCGCTGGCCGCGCGCGGCGCCGGACGGCGCTGGGGGCCGGTCGTCGGCGTGCTGATCGTCACCCTCGTCCTGACCCAGAACCTCTTCGGCCAGCTGCTGGACATCTCGCGCTACTACGGCTGATGAGCCCCCGGCGAACGACCACAGGCTCTGTTGGGCGTATCAGGATCGCGCTGGCGGCGGGGCTGGCGGTCACCGCGGCGGCGTTCGTGGTGACGCTGTCGCACTCGCCGCTCACGGTCGCCCGGGGCGACTCGGCCACGGCCGGAGGGCTTGTGAGCACCACCCAGCCGGCCCGCGCGTGCCAGGCCGAGGAAGCGCTGCCGCGGGGCACCTCGGCGATTCGCCTGGCCCTGCTCGCCGCGCTCGGCCCGAAGGTGACGGTGAGGGTGCTGTCGGGCTCGCGCGTGCTCACGCAAGGCGCCCGTTCCGCGGGGTGGTCGAGCGGCACGGTGATGGTCCCGGTGAGTCCCGTGGCCTACGCCGCCGCCCCGGTGAAGGTCTGCTTCGCGTTCAGCTCGATGAACGGGCTCGTCACGCTGCGGGGGTGGCTGACGCGGCGCGCCGTCGCGGCAGCCTCCAACGAAGGCCCCCTGCCCGGCAGGATGGGGATCGAATACCTGCGTCCGAGCCACCGCTCGTGGTGGTCCTCGGTCGCCGCGACGATTCGGCGCCTCGGTCTCGGCCACGCGGTCGGGGGCGCCTGGAACGCCCTGCTCGTGGCGGTACTCGCGATCGCGCTCCTCGCGCTCTCCTCGTGGCTCCTCCTCACGGAACTGTCATGAGCAGGCGCACCGCCGCGAAGGCTCCTGCGAAGAGCGGCCCCGAGGGAGTCGAGGCAGCCGAGGGGCGTGCGAAGCGCAAGTCCGAGCGGAGGCAGAGCGCCGGTGCGCCCGCTGCGCGGCCGAGGCCCCCCGCGCGCAGGCGGACGGTCGGCAGGGGCCGGCGGCTCCGCGCCGGGCTGCGGGCGGGGCTCCGCGGCGTACCCAGAGCGGCGTGGGTGTGCGCGCTGGTTGCGTTCCTCAACGCGGCGTCCTGGTCGGTCGTCTCCCCCCGTTCGAGGTGCCCGACGAACCCTCACACTTCGCCTACGTGCAGCACCTCGCCGAAACCGGGCACCTGCCGACGGGCGGAGGAGAAGTGTTCCCGAGCGCCGAGAAGGCCGTGCTGAATGCCCTGCACTACTCGAGCATCCGGTTCAACCCGAGCCAGGGCACGATCTCCTCGCCGGCCGAGCAGCGCACACTGGAACGCGCGCTCGCCGCGCCGCTCTCACGCACGGGCTCGGCGCAGGCGGGGGTGGCGACGGCCCAGCCGCCGCTGTACTACGCCCTCGAGACCATCCCCTACAAGCTGGCGTCGCCCGGCACCCTGCTCGACCAGCTCGCGTCGATGCGACTGCTCTCCGCCCTGATGGGGGGCCTCACGGCGCTGTTCGCCTTTCTCTTCCTGCGCGAGGCGCTTCCCGGGGCGCGGTGGGCGTGGACGGTCGGCGGCCTCGGCGTCGCGCTGGCGCCGCTGCTCGGGCTGATGTCGGGGGCGGTCAACCCCGACGCGCTGCTGTTCGCGGTCTCGGCGGCGCTCTTCTACTGCCTCGCGCGAGGTTTCCGGCGGGGCCTCACGCCGCGGCTCGCCGTCGCGATCGGCGCGGTGCTCGCCGTCGGCCTGCTGACGAAGCTCACCTTCCTGAGCCTCCTCCCCGGCGCCGCGCTCGGGCTCGTGGCGCTGTGCGTCCGCGAGGCGCGCACCTCACGGCGGGCCGCCTACCGTTCGCTCGCGCTCGCCACCGGCGTCGGCGCAAGTCCGATCCTGCTGTACGCGATCGCCAGCGCGCTCGCGGGCCGGTCCGGGCTTGGCGCGATCTCCGGCGCCCTCACGCTGAACGGCAGGAGCGGGTCGATCCTCAAGGAGCTCGGCTACCTCTGGCAGTTCTACCTGCCGCGGCTGCCGGGCATGAGGCCCGACTTCCACGGCTTCCTCACCACCCGCGTGCTCTGGTTCAACGGGCTGGTGGGGCTCTACGGTTGGCTGGACACGACCTTCCCAAACTGGGTCTACAGCGCCGCGCTCGTCCCGGCGGGGCTGATCGCCGCGCTCTTCACCCGCGCGCTGTACACCTACCGTGGGGCGCTGCGCAGCCGGCTGCTCGAGCTCGGTGTCTATCTGGCGATCGGCCTGGGCGTGGTGGTCACGATCGGGGTGGACGACTACATCCACCACATGCCCACCGAGTACGCCGAGCCCCGGTACCTGCTGCCGCTGCTCGCGCTGTGGGGGCCCGTGCTGGCGCTGGCGGCGCGCGGCGCCGGGCGGCGGTGGGGGCCGGTCGCGGGAGTGCTGATCGTCACCCTGCTCTTCGCCCACGACCTCTTCAGCCAGCTGCTGGTCATCTCCCGCTACTACGGGTGAGCCCGGTCGGCGTTCTCCCGGTGCAGGCGCCGCTGGAACGCGGTGCGCCGCCCGGGGGCAGCTCGGCCTTGACACCGTGTTCGCTCCAGGGCCCGCAGGTAGGCGAGATCCTCCTCCAGCACGGCGAGCCCCCGCTCGGCGTCGAGCACGGGCCCGTGGCCGGGGACGACGTGTCGGCGCGTCCCTCACCAGCGGGCGCAGGCTGCTCGAGGGTGCCTAGGTAGGCACGCAGCGCGGTGCCGGGAGTGCTCGCCCAGGGTGGGGATCTCGACGGCCGAGAGGTAGTCGCCGGCGAGCAGCACACTGCGCCCACGGAACCCACACCGCCATCCCGTCCGCGGTGTGCCCCTCGGCGGGGTGCAGCTCCAGCTCGCGCTCGCCGATCCCGCAGCGCCCGGGGACCGGCAGCGCCTGGACGGCCCCCAGCGCCAGCGGCCGGGGCGCTCGATCAGGTACTGCTCGTCGAACGCGCGCAGCTCGCGCTGGGCCTCCCCCGGCGCGGCGCGCAGCCGCTCGGCGGTGCTCTGCGCGCAACCCAGCGCCACCCCTGGGAAGGCGAGGCGGCCGAGCAGGTGGTCCCAGTCGCCGTGCGTCGCAAGCAGCCCGCTGGGGGCGGGGAAACTGGGCCTGCTCGAGCAGCGCCGGCAGGGCGTCGAGCTCGTCGGGCAGGACTGGGCGAGTCGACGACGAAGGTCTCTCCCGTCCGCCCCGCACCGATCCTCACCGCCACGTTGGCTCTGCCAGATCGCGCTCGTGCCTCGTCGCCGTGGGCATGCGTCCGACCGCGCACCACGATCGCAGTTGGTCTGCCAATCGCGCTGGTCGCCACCAGCACGTCCGGGTGCAGCGCGAGCACCCGCACGGCGGTCAGGCGACGCCCAGCAGCTTGGCGGCCTCGCGCAGGTTGGGGACCTCGGCGGTGGGCTTTTTCTGCGAGGGGTCGAGCGTCTCCTTGTTGCGGTTGACCCAGATCACGGGGACGCGCTGCTTGAGGCAGGGTTCGACGTCGTGGTGGTGGCTGGAGGCGACGTGCACCCACCCCTTCTTGCCCCCGATGCGCCGCGCGCACTCGGTGAAGTGGGCGAGGTCGGGCTTGTAGGAGCGCACCTGCTGGGCGGTGACGACGAGGTCGAAGTCGATCGGGATGTGGCGCCGGGTCTGGCCGAGCAGCTTGTCGTCGATGTTGGAGAGCAGGCCGAGCTTGTACTTCTTGGCGAGCTTCTGCAGCTGGGTGGGGGTCTCCTTGAACGGCTTCCAGCGCTGCACCGAGTCGGGCAGGAAGCCCGAGCGCGAGGTTTCCAGGGGCCACTCGAGGCGTTTGGCGATCTCCAGCGCGGTGCGGCGCAGGACCTCGGCGTAGAGCTCGTAGGAGCCGGCCTCGATTTCGCGGGAGATCTCGTGGAAGAGCGCGAGCAGCTCGGCGCGGTCGAGCGTGATGCCGTCGCGCTCGGCCTCCTTGGCGAACGCTTCGTAGATGCCGGTCTCCCAGTCGATCAGCGTGCCGTACACATCGAATGTGACAAAGGTGACGTTCTTTGGGAGAGGCATCGCGGGCGGCATTATGCCCTGCGCCGGGGATCGCCGCGCGCTCTGCCTCGCTTCGGCTAGAGTCCCGCGCCGCCATGGACCTGCTCGAGTATCAGGGCAAGCAGCTGTTCGCCCGCCACGGGCTGGCGGTCTCGCCCGGGCGGGTGGTCGCGACCGTCGAGGAGGCGGTGGCCGCCGCCGACGAGGTGGGCTACCCGGTGGTGGTCAAGGCCCAGGTGCTGATCGGCGGGCGCGGCAAGGCCGGCGGGGTGAAGCTGGCCGCCGACGAGGCGCAGGCGCGCGAGCACGCCGGCAACATCCTCGGCATGGACATCCACGGCCACACGGTGCGCAAGCTGTGGATCGAGCACGCGAGCGACATCGCCACGCGAGTACTACGCCTCGGTGCTGCTCGACCGCTCGGCCAAGCAGCCGCTCGTGATGTTCAGCACCGAGGGCGGCGTGGACATCGAAGAGGTGGCGGAGCAGACCCCGGAGAAGCTGGTGCGCCACCACGTCGACGCGCTGGCGGGCCTCTCGCGGGAGGAGGCCGTGCGGATCGCCACCGAGGGGCGGCGCCGACGCGGACGTGGTCGAGGGCGTCGCCGACGCGCTCGTGGCGCTGTACGAGGTGTGGCTGCAGGAGGACGCGACGCTGGCGGAGATCAACCCGCTGATCGTCACGCCGGAGCGCGCAGGTCAAGGCGCTCGACGCGAAGGTCTCGCTCGACGGCAACGCGCTCTACCGCCACCCCGAGAACCAGGGGCTCTCGGACGTCGAGAACGAGGATCCGATCGAGCGCCGCGCCAAAGAACAGGGCGTGCAGTACGTGGCGCTCGACGGGGACATCGGCATCCTCGGCAACGGCGCGGGCCTTGTGATGTCGACGCTCGACGTGGTCGCCCAGGCGGGCGGGCAGCCCCGCGAACTTCCTCGACGCCGGCGGCGGCTCGGACGCGGCCAAGATCAAGCAGGCGGTCGAGCTGATCCTCTCCAACGAGCGCGTGCGGGCGGTGCTGTTCAACATCTTCGGCGGCATCACCCGCTGCGACGAGGTCGCCGAGGGGCTGATCGCCGCGTTCGAGGAGCTCGAAGCCGACCGGTGCCGTTCGTGGTGCGCCTCGACGGCACCAACGACATGGCAGGGACGCGAGCTGCTGAGCGAGGCGGCGCTGCCCAACGTGCACCCGGCCGCGACGATGAACGAGGCGGCGGAGAAGGTCGTGGCGCTGCGCGGCGGGGCGGGAGGTCTGATGTCCGATCCTGGTCGACAAGGACACCCGCCTGGCGGTCGCCGGGCATCACCGGCAGGGAGGGCTCCTTCCACACGCTCAACAACCGCCGCTACGGCACCAACGTGGTCGGCGGGGTGACGCCCGGGCAAGGGCGGCCAGGACGTCGAGGGCATCCCCGTGTTCGACAGCTGGGCGCGAGGCCGTCGCAGGCGACGCAGCCGAACACGGCGATGATCTTCGTCCCCCCGCGGTTCGCCGCCGACGCGATCCTCGAGGCCGCGGCGGCGGGCGTGGCGCTGGTGATCGCGATCACCGAGGGGATCCCCGCGCACGACGAGCTGCGGGTCTACAACACGCTGAAGCGCGACCATCCGGGCACGCGCCTGGTCGGCCCGAACTGCCCCGGCATCCTCTCTCCGGGGAAGGCCAACGTGGGCATCATCCCGGCGTCGTTCTTCAGGGAGGGCAACGTCGGCGTGGTGTCGCGCTCGGGCACGCTGACCTACCAGATCGGCAACGAGATCGCCCAGGCCGGCTTCGGCAACAGCTCGATCGTGGGGATCGGCGGCGACCCGGTGCCGGGCTCGTCGTTCGTGGACATCCTCGAGCTCTTCCAGGCCGACGCGGAGACCGAGCTGATCGTGCTGGCGGGCGAGATCGGCGGCTCGGCGGAGGAGGAGGCGGCGCAGTACATCGCCGAGCACGTCACCAAGCCGGTGGTCGCCTACATCGCCGGCTTCACGGCGCCGGCGGGCAAGCAGATGGGCCACGCGGGCGCGATCGTGTCGGGCAGCTCGGGCACGGCGGCCGCCAAGGCGCAGGCGCTGGAGGAGCAGCGGCGTGCGCGTGGGACGCACCCCCACCGAGGTCGCCGAGCTCGCCGTGCAGATCCTGCGCGGCTGAGCTCCCACGAGCAGGTCCGAGCGCGGCGAGCGAGGCGCCTTTGCCGGCCGTCCCTTGCTGTCAGGCGTAGGCTGGACCGCAGACTCGCAACATGCGGCCCAGGGCTTGTGCGGTCGCCGGTCCGGCCCGAGTAGGATGGATGGCGACCGCTCCCTGGATCCCGATGACCGATACGTTCGCCAATGGACCAAGCGCGCCCGGCGGCGCCGCCCGGACCCCCAGCAGACGGGTGACGTGACGGGCACGCTCGCGGAGCTGGAGCGCAAGCTGCGAGAGCTGGAGCGGGAGCTGACGCTCGATCGGCAGGCGCCGCGAGCTCGCTGGCGCGACACCGCGCAGGAGGCAGCCGCAGGCACGCCCCCGTGCAGGCGGGCGGGAGGCTGGTGGACGAGGCGCTCGAGCCGCCGGCGCCGTGACTCGGCGGCGCCGATCGCACCGCCGAGTCCCGATCACGCCCCCAGCGCCGCCGGCACCGCTGCAACCGAGCCCGCCGGCAGCCGGCGCAGCCGGCTCAGCCAGTTCGTGAGGCCGCTCCCGCCCGCCGAGTCAGGGCAACCGATGAAGTCGTGCGACCGCGCGAGTCCGGCGCGCCCGCGACCGGAGCCCGCCGCCGACGAGTCGCAGCGAGCCGCAGTCGAGCCACAGGGTCGACGCCCCAGGAGCGCCCGCGCCCGAGCGAGGCGCAGCTCGCGAGCCTGGCGGAGCTGCGGCGCTTCCGCGACCGGCTGGAGCGCTTTGCGCGGGATCTGGCGGCCGAGTACGACGCGCTGCTGGGCCGGGTGATGTCGGGGCTCACCTCCGCCTCCGCCCACCGGCCGCCTACGCCCAGCCCGCGGCGCCTCGCGGCGCCCCCGCCCCCGGCAGCGCCACGCCCGCGATGCGCCCAGGCACCGGCCGACCCGCGCGCACCCATCGGCCACCGATCGCCGGAGGAATCCTGTTCGAGGGCCGGGTCGAGCTGGGGGTGGGCCCGTTCTACGACATCGCCTCGCTGAGCGCGTTCGAGCGACGGCTGGCGAGCCTGCCGTACGTGGTCGAGGCGTCGGTGCGCCGCTTCGAGGCGAGCCACGCGGTGGTGGACGTGCGGCTGGCGGCGCCGGTGGCGCTGGTGCGCGAGCTGCGCCGCGCCGTGGAGACCGACTTCAGCGTCCGCGAGGTCGCCGACGGGCGCATCCTGCTGACGTTCGACGAAGCCTGAGCGGCGGCGGACACCCCTGGCGCCCGGCAGCGCGAGGGACGCGAGGCGGTTCGCGTAAGCTTCGCGTCGATGGCGGACTCCACGATCTCCTTCGCCCGCGGCGCCCCCTCGCTCGACATCGTCGACGTGGAGGGCCTGCGCGAGGCGGCCGCGCGCGCGTTCGCGAACGACCCGGCGGGCACGACCGCGTACGGGACCTCGATCGGCTACCCGCGGCTGCGGGCGTGGATCGCCGAGCGCCACGGGGTGGACGCCGGAGCGGGTGCTGGTCACCAACGGCTCGATGCAGGCGGACGCGTTCCTGTTCGACCACCTGGTGCGAAGCCGGCGACGACGTGGTCGTGGAGCGCCCGACCTACGACCGCACGCTGCTCTCGCTGCGCGAGCGCGGCGCGCGCGTGCACCAGGTGGAGCTGCTGCCGGACGGCATCGACACCGACGCGCTCGCCGCGCTGCTGGCGTCACCGACGGGAGAGCGAAACGTCCCGGAGGCAGCGCGGCGGGTGCGCCCGAAGCTCGCCCACATCATCCCCAACTTCCAGAACCCCGCCGGCTACACGCTCTCCGCGGCCAAGCGCCGCGCGCTGCTGGAGCTGGCGGCGGAGCACGACTTCACGGTGTTCGAGGACGACCCCTACGTGGAGCTGCGCTTCAGCGGCGAGGGGCTGCCGACGATGCTCTCGCTGGACCCCGAGCGCGTGGTGTACGCGTCGTCGTTCTCGAAGACCGTGTGCCCCGGCATCCGCGTCGGCTACCTGGTGGGGCCGCACCGAGCTGATCGCGGCGATCGCGCGGCTGGCGACCAACACGTACATCTCGCCCAACATGGTGGCGCAGTCGATCGTGTACGAGTTCTGCGCCTCGGGCGCGCTGGAGCGCTCGATCGAGACGGTCCGGACGGCGCTGGCCAAGCGCGTGCGCACGCTCGAGGTGGCGCTGCGCCGCGAGCTGCCGGAGGCCGAGTTCGTCACGCCGGAGGGCGGCTACTTCATGTGGGTGACGCTGCCCGAGGGCACCGACGTGGCGGCCCTGCACAAGGCCGCCGCGGAGCTGGGGGTGGTGTTCGTGAAGGGCACCGACTTCCTGCTGGAGGGCGGCGAGAACACGCTGCGCCTCGCCTACTCGGGCGTCACGCCGGAGCAGATCGAAGAGGGCGTCGCGCGCCTGGCCGCGGCCTTCCGCTCGCTGCAGCGACGCGCCGCGCGCTGACGCGCGAAGGCCAAGCATGGCAGAGGACGCAGCGAGCGAAGTGTGCCGAATTCGGCCGACGCTCCCTTCGGCGAGCATCCGCGTTTCGGCCAGCACACCGCGAGCGAGGACGCCAGCCAGGCGCCAGCATTCGCGCGTCAGCGGCCGTAGCGTTGCTGGCCCAGCACAACTGCTCGGGCAGAGCGGTGCGCGGCGGCGGCGAGGGGTCGGCGACCACCGAGACGGTCTCGGCGACCGAGGGGGTGACGGCGCAGCGGCGCCCGTCGGCGGTCTCGACGACGACCTCGCGGCGGTCGTGGGCGGCGAGCGTGCCCTGCAGCCCGGGCTCCAGGCCGGAGTCCTTGAGGTAGCGCAGCAGGTCCTCGGCCTCGTTCTCGAAGCGCAGCACGCGCACAGCGGCACCGACCTGCGACGTCGGCGAGCGGCACGCCGGCCTCGCGGGCGCCGGCGACGATCGGGTGGCCGTGGGGGCAGGTCTTGGCGTCGCCGATCGCGGCGAGCATCCGCTGTTCGAGCACCGGGGACATCGCGTGCTCGAGGCGCTCGGCCTCCTCGTGGACCTCGTCCCAGGGGACCCCGAGGACGTCGGTGAGGAAGCGCTCGATCAGGCGGTGGCGGCGCACGATGCTCTCGGCCTGCGCGGCGCCGTCGTCGGTGAAGGCGATCGCGCGGCTCTGGCCGCGGGTGATGTAGCCGTCGCGTTCGAGGCGCCCGACCATCTCGTGGACGGTCGGCGCGGAGAGCTGCATCGCGCGGGCGACGTTGGCGCCGGTCATCGGCAGCCCGGCCTCCTGCAGCCAGAAGAGGATCTGCAGGTACTCCTCCTCCCCCACGGTGGCGCTGTCGCCGGTCATCGCGTCGACGATGCTAACCCGTCTTGGTGCCGGGAACTCGGGGCGAGGTCGGGAGGGGGCCCCCCCCTCCCGCTGAGCGTTGCTAACCGAGCTGATCGAAGGTGCACTGGCGCGGATCCTTGTCCTCGCGCCAGCGCCGCAGCTTGGCGCCGTGGCGGATGCGCCCGGCGGAGACGTGGTCGAAGTCGATCTCGACGACGAGCTCGGGGCGCAGCGCGACCCACTCGAGGTCGCGCCCGGCGCTCCAGCGGGAGGGGTCGGCGGAGCCGCGCTCGCCCGTCTCGTACGGGCGCGAGGAAGCCGACGAGGCGGCGCTTCTCGGCGGCGGTGAGGCCGGAGCAGTGGCCGACGACGCGCAGGTGCGTCGCCGTCGTAGAGCCCGAGGATCAGCGCGCCCACGGTGTCGGGCTCCTTGCCGGGGCGCCACCCCGCCACGACGGCGTCGAGCGTGCGGGTGCGCTTGACCTTGAACATCCCGCGCCGCTCCCCCGGCCGGTAGGGGGCGGAGCGCTCCTTGGCCATCGCGCCCTCGGCCTCGCGCAGCCAGCGCTCGGCCTCGGCGGGCGGTGTCAGCGGTGGGCATCAGCTCGATCGGGCGCGCCTGCGAACCGAGGCTCGGCGAGCAGCGCTTCGAGCGCGGCGCGGCGCGCGGCGAGCGGCTGCTCCAGCAGCGAGTCGTCGTCGCGGGCGAGCAGGTCGAAGGCGACGTACACCGCGGGGGTCTCGCGCGGCGAGCAGCTCGATGCGCGAGGCGGCGGGGTGGATGCGCTGGCCGAGCGCGTCGAAGTCCTCGCGCCCGTCGGCGCCGCGGACGACGATCTCCCCGTCGAGCACGTAGTGCCCGGCGGGGAAGCGCAGCTCGGGGAAGTAGCGCCCGAGCGGGCGGCCGTTGCGCGACTGCAGGAAGACCTCCTCCCCGTCCACGAACGCGAGGCAGCGGAAGCCGTCGAGCTTGATCTCGTAGACGTACGTCTCGCCCTCGGGAAGCGCCTTGCGGGAGAGCGCGAGCTGCGGCTGCAGCGGGGGGGTGAGCGGGAGGCTCATGGCGTCTCCCTCCGCGCGCCCGGGAGGGCTGCACGCGCCGCGGCTCGCCGCGCTGCTTGCGGAAGTGCGGCGGCCAGGGGGCGTCGCCGAGGCCCTCGCGCTCGTCGCGGTCGGCGAGCTCGAGCAGCGAGTCGAGCGAGCCGGGGTGGCCGTCGATCTCCGCGGCGGGGTCGCCGCGCTCGCGCAGGCGGGCGGGGACGGTGTCGAGGCGCAGCTCGGCGGGCTCGACGTCGGCGACCTCGTCCCACTCCAGCGGGCAGGAGACGCGCGCGTCGGGGACGGCGCGCACGGAGTAGGCGGAGGCGACGGTGCGGTCGCGGGCGTTCTGGTTGTAGTCGATGAAGACGCCCTCGCGCTGCTCCTTCCACCAGCGGGTGGTGGCGCGGCCGGGCATGCGCCGCTCGACCTCGCGCGCGAGCGCGAGCGCGGCGCGGCGCACCTCGTGGAAGTCGCGGTCGGGCGGGATCCGCACGAACACGTGCATCCCGCGCGAGCCGGAGGTCTTGGGGAAGCCGCGCAGCCCGTGCTCCTCGAGCACCTCGCGCACGCCGAGCGCCACCTCGCGCACCTGCGCGAAGGGGACGTCGGGCTGCGGGTCGAGGTCGATGCGCAGCTCGTCGGGGTGGTCGAGGTCGGCGCGGCGCACCGGCCAGGGGTTCCAGTCGATCACGCCGAGGTTGGCCCCCCACACGAGGTGGGCGGCGTCGTTGACGACGAGCTCGCGGGCGGTGCGCCCGGAGGGGAACTTGACGACCGTGGTCTGCAGCCACTCGGGGGCGTGGTCGGGGACGCGCTTCTGGAAGAAGGGCTTGCCCGGCAACGCCGTCGACCCAGCGCTTCATCACGGTGGGGCGCTCGCGCAGGTGCACGAGCACGGCCTCGGCGCACTCGACGTAGTAGCCGATCAGGTCGAGCTTGGTGAGGCCGGGCTCGGGGAAGTAGAGCTTGGAGGGGCTCGAGACCCGCAGCTCCTGCCCGGCGGCCTCGATCGTGACGTACTCCTTCTCCGCGGCCATTGCCTGTAAGGATGCCGGACTGTGATCCCGCGGACGGTGCTCATCGCGACGGAGCCCTTCGGCGAGGGGCTGAGCGCCGAGCGCGCGGGGGCGGCGATCGGGCGGGGGGTGCAGGCGGGAGACCCCTCGCTGGGGGTCGATCTGTGCCCGATCGAAGCTCACCGTGCCAGAGGACTTCGACGCGCGGATGCGGGCAGCGCGGGCGGTGGTGGTGGGCGCGGAGCGCCTGGACGAGCGCACGCTGCTGGGCAGCGCGGCGTTCGAGATCGCCACGCGTGCCCGTCAGGCGGGAGTGCCGGCGTACGCGGTGACCGCCGAGAACGCGCTGAGCCTCTTCGACGCGCGGATCCTCGACCTGCAGGTCATCCTGGAGGCGCACGACACGCGGGCGCTGCGCAGGGCGGGCGAGCAGCTGGCGAGAGGCTGGTGTAGAGCGTTCACAGAAAGCACTGCCCCTCCCCGCGGTAGGTGGGGACCTCCTCGACGACGCGATCGCCCTCGATCAGGTGCAGGCCGGCGAAGCGCTCGCACAGCTCGCCGGCCTTGGCGTGGCGCATCCAGACGCGATCGCCAACCGCGAGCGCGTCGCGCGGGGGCGCCGAGCAGCGGCGTCTGCACCTCGCCGGCGCCCTCCTGGCGGTCGAGGCGCAGACCGGCGGGCAGGTGGGGCCGGGGCAGGCGCGCCCGGTCGGCGGGGCCGGAGGCGAGGTAGCCGCCGCCGAGCGCAGTGAGCGACGCCGGGCCCGGGGCGGCGCACGACGGGCAGCGCGAACAGCGCGGCGGGTCGGGGGTGGAAGGCGCGGTAGGCGTCGAACAGCGCCGGCCCGTAGAGCCCCGAGCCGGCGGCGAGCTCGGTGACGGCGGCCTCGCGGGCGGTGCCCTTCGAGGCTGCCGGTGCCGCCGCCGTTGACGAGCTCCAGCGGGCGCGACGGCGCGCACGGCGGCCACCGCGGCGGCGCGGCGCGCGGCGAGCTCGCGGGCGGAGAGCGCCTGCAGCGGCGCACGACGCCAGCGCCGCAGGCGCGCGGCCGGCCCCCGGCCCGGCCGGCGCGTCGCCGAGCCCGGCGATCTGGGCCTCGTAGGCCATCATCCCGACGAGCTCGCACCCCCGTCGCGAGCGACGATCGCGCGGGCGAGCGCGGCGGCCTGCGCGGGGGTGTGCACGGGCGAGCGCTTGGCGCCGATGCGCACGCGCCCGCCCAGCAGCCACAGCCCCGCGTCGAGCTCCAGGCAGACGCGCACCGGCGCACGGTCCGCGCCCGCCGGCCCGCCGATGGCGGCGTCGAGCAGGTCGAGCTGGGCGAGCGAGTCGACCATGATCGTGACGCGCGCCTCGGGCCGCTCGGCGGTGAGCTGCGCGAGCTCGCGCAGCGCGCGGCGGTCGGCGGTGGGGTAGGCGACGACGATGTCCTCGAACCCGTGCTCGGCGAGCCACAGCGCCTCGGGCAGCGTGTAGGCGAGCGTCCCCGCGAAGCCGGGCCGCGCGAGCACGCGCTCCTGCAGCGCGCGGCAGCGCACCGACTTGCTGGCGAGCCGGATCGGCTTGGGCGCGGCGCGGCGTTCCATGTCGGCGGCGTTGGCCCAGAAGGCGTCGAGGTCGACGACCGCGAAGGGCGGCTCGAGCGCGGCGGTGGCCCGTTCCAGGCGATCGAGCGTCAGCGTCCATTATGAGGCGTCAATTTGGGATCGTCCGCGTGTGTGGGTGGGGGCGATCACGCTGGTGCGCGCGGGGCGTCGTGCCCCGCGTCGGCGGTGTCGTGCGGGGACAGGTCTCATGGCCGACGGGGCCGAGCACGCGGTCGGTGTAGGCGTTGGCGAAGCGCCCCTCGGGGTCCAGGCGCCGGCGCACCGCCTGGAAGCGCTCCCACTCGGGGTAGCGCTCGCGCAGGGTGGCGGCGGTCTGGAAGTGGCGCTTGCCCCAGTGGGGGCGGCCGCCGAGCTCGTCCATGATCGCCTCGACGGCGCGGAAGTAGGGCTCCCACGCCATCCCCTCGAACATGTGCACCGCGACGAACCCGCTGTCGCGCCCGGCGGCGGTGCGAGAGCAGCGCGTCGTCGGCGGCGACGGTGCGGACCTCGATCGGGAAGGGCACGGCGAAGCGGCCTCGCCGCTCGCACCAGCTCCAGCACGCGGCGCACCGCCTCGACGGTGCGCTCGCGCGGGAGCGCGTACTCCATCTCGGTGAAGCGCACCAGCCGGGGGCTGGCGAAGATGCGATCGGAGCGGTCGACGCGGCGGCTGGCGCCCGCGAGGCGCGTGACGAGCCGGTTGATGCGGGGGATCTGCGGCGGGCACGCGCCGGCCGAGGCGGCAGAACAGCTCGAAGGCGTGGTTGGTGAGCAGCACGTCGTTGGCGTAGGCGCGCTCGCGCTGCCGCGCGGGCGGGCGGGCTCCTCGGTGCGGTTGTTGGTGCGCGTCAGCGCGGTGCGGGCGTGGGGGAAGACGTAGAACTCGAAGTGGTCGTTGGCGTGTGACGAGCTCCTCGAAGCGCTCCAGCGTCTGCTCCAGCGGCGCGGGCGCGTCGAGCCCGCGCAGGCGGAAGGCGGGCACGCAGCGCAGCGTCACCTCGGCGACCACCCCGAGCGCGCCGAGCCCCACGCGCGCGGCGCGCAGCAGCTCGGGCTCGTCCTCCTCGGAGCAGTGCAGCGTGGAGCCGTCGGCGAGCACGAGCGTCAGCGCGGCGACCTGCGAGGGGATGTTGCGCAGCCGCGCGCCGGTGCCGTGCGTGGCGGTGGAGATCGCCCCGGCGATGCTCTGCACGTCGATGTCGCCGAGGTTCTCCAGCGCCAGGCCGTGCTCGGCGAGGCGGCGCGTTGAGCGCGCGGATCGTGATGCCGCCCTGCACGCGCACGAGGCCCGAGGAGCGGTCGACGTCGAGCACGCGGTTCATGCGGTCGAGCGTCAGCAGACGCCCGTCGGTGAGCGCGACGTCGCTGAAGGAGTGCCCCGCGCCGGCGACCCGCACGCGCTGGCCGTGCGCGGCGGCGCGCTCCAGCGCGGCGGCGATCTCGGCGATCGAGGCGGGGCGCTCGATCGCCGCGGGGCGGCAGCGCTGGTCGCCCGCCCAGTTGCGCCACTCGGCGGCGCCTGCCAGCTGTCGACCGTCAGGCTCGCTCACTCGGATGAGTGCGCCTACCTCCACTCCGCTGCCGGCACCGGGCGCTCAGATCGAGCGCTGCCAGCGGCTCGCTCACCGATGACGAGCCTACACGCCGGCCGACGTCAGGGGCCGCGATGAGCCGCCGCACGCGCCACCCGCGCGCGCTCGCTGCCGACGCCCGGGGCGAAGCGGGCGACGGTGATCGGGGCGGGCTCGTTCGGTACCGCGCTCGCGGTGCTGCTGGCGCGCGGCGGCCTGCGCACGACGCTGCAGGCCCGCACCGCCGAGCAGGCGCGGCGGCTGGAGGAGCAGCGCGAGAACCGCATCTACCTGCCGGGCGTGGAGCTGCCCGCGCAGCTGCGCATCGAGCCGGCCTCGGCGGGGGTGGCGCGCGCCGACTACGTGTTCCTGGCGGTGCCCTCGCAGGCGCTCGGGCGGCGTGATCGCGGGGCTGCGCGGGCGCCGGCCTCGGGCGCCGCACGGCGGTCGTGTCGGTCGCCAAGGGCCTCGTCCCGCCGGAGGGCGCGCCGCCGACGAGCGTCCTCGAGCGCGGCGTTCGGCGCCCAGCGCGTGGCGTGCCTCGGCGGGCCGGCGCACGCCCAGGAGATGGTGCACGCCGGCGCGGGACTGGTGGCGGCCTCGCACGACGAGGAGCTCGCGGGCCAGCTCGCGCAGGTGTTCACGCGCGCGGGCGTGGTGTGCGAGCGCTCCAACGACCCGCTCGGGGTGGAGCTCGCGGGGGCCGCCAAGAACGCCGCGGCGCTCGCCGCGGGGGCCACCGAGGCGCAGGGCCTCAACGCCGCGGGCGCCGCGGCGGGGCACATCTTCGCGGAGGTGTGGCGCTACGCGGAGGGCCTCGGGGCGCGGCCGGAGTCGATGATCGGCCTGGCCGGCACCGGCGACCTGGTGGCCACCGCGCTGGCGCCCGAGAGCCGCAACCGCCGCGCGGGCGAGCTGCTCGCCGCGGGGGTGCCGGCCGCGGAGATCCCCGCCCGCATCGGCCAGGCGGTGGAGGCGCTCGAGTCGGTGCCGCTGCTGGCGCGCGCGCTGGAACGCGGGCAGGCCGAGCGAGTCGGCCGCAGGCGGGCTTGGGGTGAGCGGGCGCCGGTCACAAGCGCGCTCGGTCGCCTGATCTCCGGGCGAGCTGCCGCTGGAGGAGTGGGTCGCGCTCGTGCGCGCCACCGTCCCCCCGCCCGCCCGCTGGCGCCGCCGGACGGGCGGCGGGGTTCTGGCGGCGCCTGTGGCGCGCCGCGACGCGGAGTAGGGGGTAAAGGCAGGCCGGGGGGTTGGTTGTATTTTTTTCGAAAATCACTATGGTATCTACCAAGCTGTAGATACCATTGTAAAAATCAAAAAAAACATGTCCAACAACAGGCCTCCGGACGCCCGATCGAGCGCCGATGCGAAAGCAAAGATGATCCTTGCCGACAAAGCAGAGATGATCCTCGCCGAGAAAGAGGAGATCCGCGCCGACAAACGGAGATGACCTCCGCCGACAAAACGGAGCAGATCCTCACCGACAAAACGGAGATGACCCCCGCCGACAAAACAGAGCAGATCCTCACCGACAAAGCGGAGCAGATCCTCGCCGACCTAGATGCGCGTGAGCGCGAGCTCGACGAACAGGAACGGCGGTGGCGAGAATCCCGAGTCGCCCGACACGGGCGCACCATGCCGATCGCCGTGCGCTTCGACGCCTCCACGCTCGAGCGCCTGCGGGCGCTGGCCGCCCGCCGCAACAAGGGCTACCAGACACTACTCAAGGAGTTCGTAGTCGAACGCCTCTACGAGGAGGAGAAGCGCGAGGGCATCATCCCCTCATAGCCGCCCAACCCTCGGACGCGGGGCACGGAAGCCCCGCGCACACGGCGCCCGGTGAGCGTGCTCGCCTGCGCGGACGATCCCCCCCTACCCCTCCATCAGCGTGCTCACCACGGCCTCATAGACCCCCGCGCCGTTGGCCGCCTCGCACACGCGCACGTTCTCGTGTCCGGCGAGCGCCTCGCGGATCGTCGGGTCGCGCGCCACCGCGTTGGCCACCAGCCAGAAGGTGTGCACGTGCTCCGCGCTCGCCAAGTCCTCGCGCGAGTCGCCTACCGCGAACGTCTCCTCGCGCGCGTACCCCCGCGCGCGGCGGTGGAAGGCCACGGCCGCCGCCTTCGACGCGCCCGCCGGCACGAGGTGGTAGCCGCGCACCTGGGGCAAGCTCCGCCAGCGCGGCGAGGGGCGTTGGCTCACCGAGCCGTTGTCCACCAGCCGCAGGCCCTCGTAGCCGTGCTCGGCGAGCACCCGGTCGGCCTCGCTCGCGTCCACCAGGCCGCGGAACAGGTGCGAGACTTCGCGCTCGGTGTGCCACGGGTCGTGGTGCTCCAGGCGGCCCGCGTAGTGCTCCAGCAGCAGCGCCGGCGCACCCGAGCGCTCGATCTGCTGGGCGATCGTCTCCTCGCCCGGCAGCATGGCGCCCGTCAGCCAGTGCTCCTCCCCGTCGAGCACGACGCACGCCCCCGCCTCGTAGATGTAGGAGCTCTGGCCTAGCAGGCGCGCGTCCTCCGCCAGCTGCGCGCGGCGGCGGCCCGACATCAGCACCACCTCCACCCCCGCCCGCAGACACGCCTGCACCGCGCGCACCCCCTCGATCGAGACGCCCCCTCGCCGTCGTGCAGCAGCGAGCCGCCCCTCCCCAGCAGCGTGCTGTCGAGGTCGAGGTACAGGCAGCGCACGCTCACCGCCGCGCACCCCCGCCCGCGTCACCCGCTCCCGCGCCATGGGGTTCAGGCGACTCCGACGGTTGCCAGCGGCGGGCGCTCTGGCACGGACTCGCGCTCCAGGCCACCGGACGGGCGAGCGCCTCGACGTCCAGCTCGTGCAACCGCCCCTCCCGCTCCAGGCGCCGGGCGATCGTCGCCAGCACCGTGTACGCCATCGGCGTGAGCGCCTGCAGCGGCTGGTGGCGGTTGCGGTGCACCTCGAGGTCCACCTGTGCCATCCCCTCCAGGCCCACCGCCCGCCACACGTCGATCAGCATCGCCACCTCCACCCCGTACCCGGTCGCGAACGGCAGCCGCTCCAGCAGCTCCCGCCGCGCCGCCACCTCCCCCGCGAGCGGCTGGCGCACGCCGGCGAGCTCCGGGTAGAAGAGCGCGAGCGCCGGGCGCGCCGTCAGGTGGTTCACGCGCCCCCCGCCCTCCGGCAGCGCCATCCCGCCGTGCTCGAACGGACGCCGGTAGAAGGCCTTCACGAACTCCGACCCCCGGCTCGCACACCAGCGGGCCGAGCAGGCCCGTCGCGAAGTGCGCCGAGAAGCCCTCGGTGTCGGCGTCCAGGTAGCAGACCAGTTCCCCCTCCAGCGACCGACAGCGCCCGCCACATCGCGTCGCCCTTGCCCAGCACCGGCCCGAACTGGGGCAGCAGCTCCGCCTCCTGGTACACCGTCGCCCCCGCCCGCTCCGCCACCGCCGCCGTGCCGTCCGCCGAGGCGGCGTCCACCACCACGATCTCGTCGATCGCCCCGGCCTCCCGCAGCCTCACGAGCCCGCCCACGATCTCCCCCACCGTCCCCGCGCACTCCTTCGCCGGCAGGCACACCGACACGCGACCCCGCGCGCTCGCGCGCGATCCGCTCCGCCGGGTAGAGCGAATGGTGGAAAGTGCGCTCTCGCACCCACTCGCTCGGCAGTCGAGTCGGCCATCGCCCTCTACTATCGCAACCGGTGGCGATAGAGCGCACGATCGAGCCGTGGAGCGCCCTGCTCGACGAGGGCCGCGCCGACGGGCGGCTCGTGCGCGAGGCCCGCGAAGGGTGGAGCCCGACCCACGCCGCCGAGCTCGTGGACCCCCCCGCGGAGCTGCACCCCGAGGTGCTCGCGGCGCTGGAGCGCGCGGGCATCGAGCGGCTCTACTCCCACCAGGCGCGTGCGCTGCACGCCGCGTGGGAGGGGCCGCTGATCGTCACCACCGGGACCGCCTCGGGCAAGTCGCTGTGCTTCAACCTCCCCACCCTCGACGTCCTCTGCCGCGACCCCCACGCGCGCGCGCTCTACCTCTACCCCACCAAGGCGCTCGCCCAGGACCAGGCGCGCGCGCTCGCGCGCTTCGGCCTCGGCGAGCGGCTGCGGCCCGCGATCTACGACGGCGACACCCCCCGCGAGGCGCGCACGCAGATCCGCCGCCGCGCCAACGTCGTGCTCACCAACCCCGACATGCTGCACCTCGGCATCCTCCCCCACCACGAAGCGTGGGCCACGTTCTTCGCGAACCTCGCCGTCGTCGTGGTCGACGAGGCGCACGTCTACCGCGGCGTGTTCGGCTCCCACGTCGCCAACGTGCTGCGCCGCCTGCGCCGCGTCGCCGCCGCGTACGGCACCGAACCGCGCTTCCTGCTCGCCTCCGCCACGATCGCCAACCCCGTGGAGCTGGCCGAGCGGCTCACCGGCCTGGAGGGCGTCGGGCTGATCGACGAGGACGGCTCCCCCGCCCCGCAGCGGCAGCATCGCGATGTGGAACCCGCCCGCTGACCGACGCGGCGCTCGGCGCGCGGCGCTCGGCGCTGGGCGAGGCCGCCGAGCTGCTCGCACGGCTCGTGCGCGACGGGGCGCGCGCGATCTGCTTCATGAGGTCGCGCAAGGGCGTCGAGCTGCTCGCGCGGCTCGTGCGGGAGGAGCTCGAGGCCGAGGACTCTGCACTCGCCGACCTCGTGGTGCCCTACCGCGCCGGCTACACCCCCCAGCAGCGGCGCGAGCTCGAGGGCCGGCTCGATGCGCGGGGAGCTGCGCGCGGTGATCACCACCGACGCGCTGGAGCTCGGGATCGACATCGGCGAGCTCGACGCCGCCGTGGTCGTCACCTTCCCCGGCACCGTCGCCTCGCTGCGCCAGATGTGGGGGCGCGCCGGGCGACGCGGGCGGGGCCTCGCGGTGTACATCGCCGGCGAGGACGCGCTCGACCAGTTCTTCTGCCGCCACCCCGACGAGTTCCTGGAGCGGCCCGTGGAGGCCGCGATCCTCGACCACGAGAGCCCCCAGATCCACCTCGCCCACCTGCTCTGCGCCGCGTTCGAGGGGCCCCTCTCCAGCGACGACGCCGCGGTGCTCGGCCCGCGCTGGGAGGCCTACGCGGAGATGCTCGCTGGGCAGCGGCCGGCTGCGGCGAAGGTCTGGAACCCACCCGACCGCCTACGTCCCCCGCAACCCCGGCGAGTACCCCGCCGCGGCGGTCTCGCTGCGCTCCGCGTCGCTTGACAGCTTCGCGATCGTGGACACCTCCTCGGGGGAGCTGCTCGGCACCACCGAGGCCGCGCGCGCGTACTCCACCGTGCACCAGGGCGCGGTCTACCTGCACCTCGGGCGCTCCTACGAAGTGCAGGAGCTCGACCTGGAGCGCCGCCGCGCGCTCGTGGCCCCGTTCGACAGCGGCTGGTACACGCAGCCCAAGCGCGAGACCGACACCACCATCGAGAGCGTGCTCGACCGCCGCGAGACGCTCGGGGTCGCGCTCTCCTTCGGGGAGGTCTCGGTCACCGAGACCGTGCTCGCCTACCAGCGCCGCCGGCTCTCCGACCACGCGCAGATCGACCTCGTCACGCTCGACCTGCCCCAGACGAGCTTCTCCACGCAGGCGCTCTGGTTCGAGCTCGACCCCGACGTGCTCGACGCCGTCGACGCGCTCGGCGCGCTGCACGCCGCCGAGCACGCCCAGATCGCGGTGCTGCCGCTGATCGCGATGTGCGACCGCTGGGACATCGGGGGGCCTCTCCACCAACCTCCACCCCCAGACCGGGGGTCCGACGATCTTCATCTACGACGGGCACCCCGGCGGCGTCGGGCTCACCCGCGCGGCGTTCCTGCGCTTCGAGGAGCTCTGCCGCGACGCCCACCGCCTGATCGCCGAGTGCCCGTGCAGCAAAGGGTGCCCCTCCTGCGTGCAGTCCCCCAAGTGCGGCAACCTCAACGAACCGCTCGCGAAGGCCGGCGCGCGGCAGCTGCTGGAGGGGATGCTGGGCCAGCCGGCGACCGGGCAGGCGGGGGCGCTGGGCGAGCCGGTAGGCACGTCGAGGGTGGTGTGACGGGCGAGACGGGGCGGGCGGTGAAAGCGACGGTGCAACCGGCGTAAAGCGGCGGCGAGCCCGGCACAATGGAGGCCGCGTGTCCCACGGAGTCCCCGGCAAGAGCACGATCGCGGGTGTAGCGGCCCTCCTGGCGTTAGCGGCGAGCGCGCCGGCGAGCCGCGCGGACCTCGACGAAGGCCCCGCCGGGCAGGTGGCGCTGACCCAGTGGATCGTGAGCCCCGACCCGGGCGACCTGGGGGTCCTGGAGGGGTTCCCCGCGGGGGGCTTCGCGGGCACGGCGGTGACGGTGCCCAACACGGCGAACCCGACCCCCGTCAAAGGGTTGGTGGCGGTGCCCTCCTACGAAGGGTCGGTGGCGTGGTACCGCACCACGTTCACCGCCCCCGCCGCGGGGGTGTACGCGCTGAGCTTCCAGTCGGTCTCCTACGTCGCCGAAGTGTGGCTCGACGGGCAGCCCGTGGGCTCGCACGTGGGCTTCGACCTGCCCTTCGAACTGCGCCCCACGGTGGCCGCAGGGACGCACACCCTCGTGGTGCGCGTGAACTGGCGCGACCCCCTGGTGCAGGTCCACGAAGGCTTTCACCGCACGTGGTTCAACTTCGGGGGACTCGACGGCGCGGTGAGCGTCCGCGAGGTCGCGGCGAGCGAGCTCTCAGACCCCACGATCCAGACGGCCCTCACCCCCGACAGTCCCCACGCGCAGAGCGCCACCGTGGCGCTGAGCGTGAACGTGCGCAACGACGGCCCCGCGCGCACGCTCCCCCCGAAGGCACGCTCACCGGCGCGGGCCACACGATCCCGGTGAGCTTCCCCGCGGTGACGGAGGGCGCCGAACAGACGGTGCGCGCGAGCACGACGGTGACGGTCCCCGAACCGGCGGAGTGGGCGCCGGGGAGCCCCAACCTGTACGCCCTCACGCTGACGGTGCCCGGCGAGAGCAGCTACACCGTGCGCGTCGGTCTGCGCCAGCTGACGTGGAGCGGGGAAGGGTGTACCTCAACGGGCAGCCGCTGCAGCTGCACGGGGCCTCGATCGAGTTCGAAGCGCCCGGGCACGGCGAAGCGCTCGGCCCCGCCGAAGAAGGGGCGCTGGTGGCAGAGCTGCAGGCGATCGGGGCGAACGCCACGCGCTCCCAGCACCCGCTCCCCGCGAGCATTCTGGAACGCCTCGACGCGGCGGGGATCATGGTGTGGCAGGGGGTCGGCCCGAACGACCCCTCGGGCGACTGGACGGGGATCACGCCGGCGCTCGCCGCCCGGGCGCAGGAAGACGTGCGCACCGCGGCGGAAGCGGAGCAGTGGCACCCCTCGGTGATCGCGTGGAACCTCACCAACGAGCTGGCGGGCAACGGCCACCCCGGAGGGCAGGCGCAGTACGTCGAAGCGGCCTCACAGTGGCTGCACGCCTACGACCCGGGGCGGATGGTGGCGGTGGACGTGTGGGGGCTCTACCCCCCCAGGGTCGCGGGGCCGCTGTACCGCTACGTGGACGCGGTCTCTGAGACCGACTACTCCGGCTGGTACGAGGGCGTCCACGACAAGCCCCGGCGGTTGGCCAAGTTCATCCGCGAACGCCTCGCGGCGATGAACCGGACGTTCGCGGGCAAAGTCCAGCTGATCAGCGAGTTCGGCGCCGAAGCCAACGCGCTGAACCGGCCAAAGCAGCCCGGAGGGTACGCCTACCAATCGCACCTGCTGGCCCAGCACATCGCGATCTACAAGGCCGACCACCACCTCAGCGGGATGCTGGTCTGGGTGCTGCGCGACTTCGCCGAGACCCCCACCTACTAGGGCGGCTCGGTGCGCGCCGAACTGCCCCACGTGCAGGCTGATCGAAGGGCTCAACGGCAAGGGCCTGTTCGACTACGCGGGGCAGCCCAAGCCCGCGGAGCGCGTGGTGGCGCGGCTGTTCCAAGCGCTGCCGGCGGTGTGAGGGGCGACGAGCAGGGGCGGAGTGCGTCGTAGGTTGCACGCAGTCATCGTCTCGGTGACCGCGACCCTCGCAGCCCTGACGGCCCCGGTCGTGAGGCTTACGGCAGTGATAGGTTGATAGGTTCAACCTATCACCTAGGGAGGCTCCGTGTGCGGAACGGATCGCCGAAGGCTTAGGGCGGTACCCAGCCAAGCGAAGAAACCGGAAGCATGATGATAGGATCAACCTATCATGAGATCGGGTATCTTCGATTCTCCAGAGCTCGACCTCCTGGAGCTCCGCGTCCTGGAGCTGATCGAGGATCTGCGGGAGCAGTTGCGCCATCGGGTGGCCAGCCCCCGGCGTTGGCTTGGGAGCCTGCGCCGGGCGAGCTTTGCGCGCGCAGTTCAGGCCTCAAACAGCATTGAGGGATACGACGCGAGCCTGGACGACGTGATCGCGGCCGTGGACGACGAGCCGACCCTCGACGCGAACACGGAGACGCAGCTGGCGCTCGTCGGCTATCGCGATGCGATGACCTACGTGCTGCAGCTCGCACAGGACCCGGATGCGGAGATCGACGAGGGCGTGCTGAAGGCACTGCACTTCATGATGCTCAAGCACGACCTCGCCAAGAGCCCGGGGCGGTGGCGTCCGGGCGCGATCTTCGTACGGCGAGAGTCCACGGGGGAGATCGTGTACGAGGGGCCGCCGCCCGAACTCGTCCCGAAGCTCGCGCAGGCGCTGCTCGACGATCTACGCGATACGTCTGCGCCAGTGCTCGTGCGGGCTGCGATGGCGCACTCAACCTCGTCATGATCCACCCGTTCCGCGATGGGAACGGTCGCATGGCCCGCTGCCTGCAGACGTTCGTACTCGCCCGGGAGCAGATCGTGGCCCCGGTCTTCTCAAGCATCGAGGAGTACCTCGGCCGCAACACACAGTCCTACTACGACGTGCTCGCAGAGGTCGGGCAGGGAGGCTGGCACCCCGAGAACGATCCCCGCCCGTGGATCCGCTTCTGCCTCACCGCCCACTACCGTCAGGCCCAGACGCACCTGCGGAGGATCGAGGAGACGGAGACGCTGTGGAGCGCTTGTTCTAAGCTCCTCGCCGAGAGCGACCTACCAGAGCGGTGCATCGCCGCGCTCTACGACGCCGCCCACGGCTTTCGGCTGCGAAACGCAACCTACCGCTCGCTGGTCGCACAGACCATGGACGAGCAGATCTCGCCGCTGACCGCCAGCCGTGACCTGAATGCGTTGGTGCGCACCGAACTGCTGATCCCGGTCGGAGAGGGCCGTGGCCGCTACTACACCGGAAGCCCGACTGTGAGAGACCTACGCGATCGGATACGCGAGTCCCGACTGCCCCGCGAGGCGACCGACCCGTTCAAGGTCGCCGCGGAGCAGCCGCAGTTGTTCAGCACAGGTTGACCCGGGCGCGTCTGGCGCAAGGGAGAATGCCGGCCACGGTCACTTGACCTGATTCCCGCGCGCGATCTTCCGCAGGTCGATCGTCGCGTCGTACAGCTTGGGGTCGACGCCCTCCTCGAGCGCGACCTCGCGCAGCGGCCGTCCGGAGTCGGTGGCCTTCTTGACGATCAAGGTGCCCTTGTCGTAGCCGATCGCGCCGTTCAGCGCGGTCGCGACCGCGAGCGTCGCGCCGGCCGAGGCGTCGGTGCCGGCCCTGTTGGCCTTGATCCCGTCGACGCACTTCTCCGCGAACGCGCGCGAGGTGCTCGAGAGCAGGTGCAGCGACTGCAGCAGGTTGCGCGCGATCAGGGGGATGCGCACGTTGAGCTCGAACTGGCCCTGCATCCCGCCGACGGTGATCGCGGTGTCGTTGCCGATCACCTGCGCGGAGACCTGCAGCACGACCTCGGGGATCACCGGGTTGACCTTGCCGGGCATGATCGAGGAGCCCTTCTGCAGCTCGGGCAGGAACAGCTCGCCGATGCCCGCGCGCGGACCGGAGCCCATCAGCGCGAGGTCGCCGGCGATCTTGGTCAGCGACACCGCGATCACCTTCAGCGCCCCGGAGAGCTCGACGAGCGCGTCGCGGTTGGCCTGCGCCTCGAAGCGGGTCCAGCGGCGCGGCGATCTGCTTCAGGCCCGACTCCTTCTTCAGCCGCGCCCGCACCTTCTCGGCGAACCGCGGGTGGGTGTTCAGGCCGGTGCCGGTGGCGGTGCCCCCGAGCGGGATCTGCCCGACGTGCACGAGCGCCGCCCGCACGCGCTCCTGGCCGAGGGCCATCTGGGCGGCGTAGCCGCCGAACTCCTGGCCGAGCGTGACGGGCACGGCGTCCATCAGGTGGGTGCGCCCGGCCTTGACGACGCTCTGGAAGCTCTTGGCCTTGCTCGCGAACGAGCGCTCGAGCTGCTTCAGCGCCGGCAGCAGCTCGTTCTGGGCGACGTCGAGCGCGGCGAGGTGCACGGCGGAGGGGAACACGTCGTTGGAGGACTGGCCCATGTTGACGTGGTCGTTGGGGTGGACGCTGCTCGCCGGCCAGCGCGGCGATCACCTCGTTGGCGTTCATGTTCGTGGAGGTGCCCGAGCCGGTCTGGAAGACGTCGATCGGGAACTGCGCGTCGTGCTTGCCGGCGGCGATCTCCGCGGCGGCCTTCTCGATGCGCGCGGCGCGGCGTTTGTCGAGCAGCCCCAGCTCGCCGTTGACGGCGGCGGCGGCGCCCTTGATGCGCGCCAGCCAGTGCACCACCGCGACCGGCACCGTCTCCCCGGAGATCGGGAAGTTCTCGACGGCCTTGGCGGTCTCCCCGCCCCACAACTGCTTCTCTGGCATCGGGTCTCCTTGAATCGACGCTGCCGGGACCCGAGCTGCAGAAGAGCGGCGCGCCACTGCTGGCCACCCTCTATCCGCAGAAGGCCACCAGCTCCCGCGCGAGGCCCACCGGGTCGTCGTAGGCGATCAGAAACCCGGTGCCGGACAGCACGCGCAGCTGCCCGTCGGGGAGCAGCTCAGCGTCTCTTCGGCGCCGGCGAGCGGGTACAGGCGGTCGCGGTCGGCCCACAGCAGCAGCACCGGCATCTCCAGCGCGGGGTAGAGCTCGAGCAGCTGCGTCTGGGGTCCGCGCGGCCAGCGGCGCGCGAACTTGGCCCACGAGCGCGCGAGGCTGGGGTTGCCGGGGACGTCGGCGAAGGCGTGGCGCACGAGGTCGCGCGCGGCCGGCTCCGCGCGCGCGGAGAGGCGCAGCCCCAGCGACGGGGGAGAACACGAGCGGCGCGGCGTGGGTGAGCAGGCGGTCGGCGCCCGGGAGCGACGCCGGCGCGCGCGGCGAGGCGCCAGGCGGCGCGCAGCCGGGCGTGCTCTTCGGGGCGGTGCAGGCGGTTGGGCATCAGCACCAGGCGCGCGGGCGTCAGCGCCCGGCGTGCGACGGCGCGCAGCAGGATCTCGGCGCCGATGTCGTGGCCGGCGATCAGCGGCCGCGGGCCGAGCACGTCGGCGGCGAAGCCGCACGAGCACCTCGGCGAACCAGTCGAGCGTGTAGGGGTGGCGCGGCCGGTCCTCGGAGTCGCCGTGCAGCGGCAGGTCGGGGAGCACCACGCGGAAGCGCTCGGACAGCCGCCGCGCGACCGGCTCCCACTCCATGTGGGAGAGCATCGCGGAGTGCAGCAGCGCGAGCGGCGGACCGGCGCCGAGCTCGCGGTAGGCGACGCGCGCGCCGTCGGGGTGGTGGTAGAGGCGCAGCCTCACGCTCGTGCGCGGTAGCAGACCACCCGTGCATCGTGACTGAAAAACGAGGGGCCCGGCTCGCTGAGCAAGAGGTTGAGACGGGCTGCCTTCAACGCGTCGGGCAAGCACCCGGCGCAGGATCAGTACGAGAACCTGCCCGTTGTCTGGATGACCATGGCGTAGGTTCGGCGATCGAAGGTGCCGTACAGCCCGGCGCGTCCGTGGGCGTGGCTGTAGCGGCCGGTGCCGCCGGTGAGCGTGATCGTGCCGCTGAAGCTCTGGTAGCGCCCCGCGCCGTGCGGGGTCGCTCTCCCGTGGCCTTCGATCGTGCCTCCGTGGGTGTGGATCGTGAAGCTGCCGGTGAAGACGTCGCCGGTGTCGACGACGGCGCGCATCGAGCCCGGAAGGGCGCCGGTCACGGGTCCTTCCTCCTAGAGCTGCGTGCCGTTCGGCTTGACGAGGTGCAGGTGCGCGGTGGCGGTGCCGTTCAGCGACCGTGCTGCGTGCGCCGTCGCCTGGTGTCGGGCAGCAGACGATCGGGCTGCGCTCGTCAGCGCGGCGCCTCCCGCGATGAGGATCGCCAGTGCCGCGACGGCCGCGCGATCGCGATGGTTGCGGTTGCGCTTCATGTCGATTCCAGATGGTCTGACGATCGGCAGCAATGGCCTTCCGGCCGGGCTGGTGCTCCCCAAGACAATATCTACATGTCGAATAGAGTCTATGGTCGACGGGCGAGATGAGCCATGCGCCGTCGCGATCCGGCGCGTCTGTCGGGCGAGTTGCCTGGCGAGAGGCTACGCCGATCCTCCGTACCGCTTGAGGCGGTGCTTGGCGATCAGCAGGCGCCTGCGCCAGGCGGGCACGGTGACGCGCCCGGGTGTGCGTCCGTAGCCGTCTCGTTCGATCTGGCGCAGGATCTCGCGGTAGAGCGCCGCGGAGAGGGCCATCGCCCCGCCGTCCGCGGGCGAGGAGCGGTATCGCGCCGAGCCCTTCTTCGTAAAGGCGGTCGGCGCGGGCGATCTGGTCGCGCAGGAGCTCTTCGCGGGCGCCGGGCGAGGGGAGCCCGAAGCGCTCGATCGTGGTGCGGGCGATATAGAGGCGGCCGTGGGCGAGGTCCTCGTCGATGTCGCGCAGGATGTTCGTCCGCTGCATGGCCCTGCCGAGGGTGGCCATCTTGCGTCTCGCCGTCGGGGTGGGAGGTGCCGAGCAGCTTGGCGAGCATGATTCCGACCGAGCCGCCGACGTACTGGCAGTAGCGTTCGAGGTCGTCTTCGGTTTCGATCGCGGTACGTGCGAGGTCGTGGCGCATCCCCTGGCAGAATTCGATCAGCGCTTCCGGCGGCAGCGGGTATCGTCGCGAGAGGTCCGCGAGGATGCGCGTCTCGGGGGTATCCGCCTCCTGGCCGTGTGCCCAGCGCTCGATGGCTTCGACTCGTTGCTCCGCCTGCGGGTCGTCCTCGTCTACGAGGTCATCGATCGTGCGCAGCACGCGGTAGAGCTGGCGGGCGTCGGCCTGGAGGTCGCTGGGCAGCAGGCGGATGCCCGCGCTGAAGGTGCTCGTGTCCAGGGCGGACATCAGGTCGCGCTGTCGCTGTACCGTCTGCGGGCGGTTGCTTGTAGGGCATCGGGCATGATTGCATCGCGGGGCTCTGACGTGCGGTCATCGCGTGCCTTCACCGTATTGAGGCGTGGCTTGGCGGCACGTGCGCTCATTCGGTCGAGAAGGCCGCTCGTGGCTGGAATCGGCCGGTCTGTATGACCGCGATCATCGACGCCACGAGTCGAGATGCCGGCGACGATCGCGACGGTGCGCAGCCCGAGCTGCCACGCGGGCAAGAACTGGACCGGGGAGCCGGTGGTCTGGTGCAGCCAGCCATCGATCAGGTACTGGCCGACGAGGCCGGCGGCCATGCCGATGAGGCAGCCCGAGAGCAGCACCGAGACCGCTCTCGTAGAAGATCAGCCTGGCGAACTGGCCGAAGCTCATGCCGATCGACATCAGCGAGTCGAGTCTTCCTCGCCGCTGCCAGATGGCGGCGATCATCAGCGCGATCACCGACGCGATCGTGGCGATCAGCACGACGATCGTGGTGTCGTTCAGCCGCGAGAGGGTGCTGCCGAGCACCGCGCTGACTTCCGATCGCCGTTCGTCGGCGGTCTTGACGGTGAGCGCTGAGCCGGCTGGAAGCGCTGCTTCGACGGCACGCTTGCCCTGTTCGATCGGGATCCCGGGCTTGAGCGTGACGGCGAGCTGGGTGGCGGTGGTGCTGCCCCACAGCCTTGCGTGGTCGTCGCCGTTCATGACGATGGCGCCCGGACAGCCAGCCGTAGTTCGCGATCGGTCGCGGCGAGCCGGAGAGCTGGCGTTGCCGGTGGGGGTGGGGAGGGTGAAGCGCTGGCCGATGTGCAGGTGATCTTCGCGCGCGATCGTCTGGCTGATCGCTGCCCAGCCGCCTTCGCGCAGGTGCCTGTCGGCTGCGCTGAGCGACCCTTCCACGAGCTGGCTCGGGGCGATCTGCGCCGGGGTCTGCGGGCGGGACGCCGAGGACCCACACCCGCCTTCCCGGCAGGTCGAGGAACGAGTCGCGCCAGGGCAGCACCGAGCTCACGACGCCGAGGCGCTGCAGCCGGCGTTGGGTTTCGGTGTATGCGAAGGGCTGCGTCGTGTAGACGTTCTCGGGTCCGCCGGGCTTGATCCAGATGCTCGGCGCTTGAGAGCAGGTCTGTGGCGCCCCTGCGCACGGCGTGCTGGACGTCTGCGACCGAGCCGCCGATCAGGACCATCAGGAAGGCCGCGATCATCCCCGTGGCGAGCAGCGCGACCGACGGGTGGGGGAGCCGCGAAGCTCGGCGACCGCGAGGCGAGCGGCGGGGTCGCCCGAGCGCCGCGATGCCGCACGCGCCAGCTTGAGCAGCTGGCGCAGGATCATCGGCAGGCAGATCACGAGGCCGGCCGCGAGCCCCACGAGCGCCGCCACCGTCGTCGCCGGCATCAGCGCGGACGCGGCGACCGAGACGGCAGATGAGCAGGGCTCCGCAGGCGAAGACGATCGCGTCCGAGAAACGGAGCTTGCGCGCGAATGAGAGCGTGCGACCAACCGCTTCGGGCTCGGCCGCGGCGCCCGCGCGCAGAGCCACGATCGCCGGCAGGGCCGCCGCGGCGAAGGCCGCGAGCATGCCGCCCGCCGAGCGCGATCAGGACCGTCGGCAGCCCCGACGACGCGCTGGCCGCCGATCGCGAACGCGGCCGCGATGTAGCCGGGCACGGTCCGGTAGGCGATCAGCGAGATGACATCGCCGGCGAGCAGGCCGAGCAGCGAGCCGGCGAGGCCGAGGATGAGCGCGTCGAAGGCGAGCGAGGCGACGATCATCGAGTCCGGCGTGCCGGTCTCGATCAGGTAGACGATGAAGCGCCGGCGCTCGTCGCTTGCCAGCAGCAGCGCGTTGTAGGCGAGGATGATGCCCGCGACGAGGCTGATCGCGCTGAACAGCAGCGTCACCTGCTTTTCCGGCCCGGCGGCGTTCCCCAGCAGCTTCGCTTCGGTGTCGACCGGGCGGGCGTTCAGGGTCGCCCCGAAGCGGTCTGTGAGCGCGCGGCGCAGCGCGGCTTCGCGTCCGGGCTTGGGCTCGATCAGGACCCGCGTCACGCGGCCCGGCAGTCCGGCGATGCTCTGCACGATCGGCAGCGGCGCGGCGGCGACCGGGCTTTCGGCGACGGCGCCGATCTTGCTGCTCGGCACGGTGGCGTCGAGCGCGAGGTGTTCGGTGCGCCCGCCGACCAGGATCGCGAGCACGCTGCCGGGCTGTGGCGCCGATCGCGTGCGCGGTCGGTTCGGTCAAGACCAGCAGCCCGCGCTGAGAGGCTTCGCCGGCGCGCTGGAACTGCAGGGAGAGCCTGCCTCCGAGCGCCGCGATCTGTTCGGTCGCGCCCACCAGCGTGAGCGCCCGGCGGCCCTTCGGCCCGACGGCGACGATCGGCTGCTCGAAGATCGGCGCGGCGGCCTTCACGCCGGGCATGTGTTCGACTTCTTCAGCGACGCGCTGGTCGAAGCCTTCGGGTCCCCGCGCGGCGAGTTCGAGCGTCGCGCGGCCGGCGACGCCGTGCGCGATTTCTTCGAAGGAGCCCGTGATGCTGCGGTGGGCGACCTGGACGGCGAACAGCAGCGCGACGCCGGCGGCGACCCCGACGACCGCCATCAGCTCGCGCAGCGGCTGCACGCGCAGGTGGCGCCTGTAGAAGAGCAGCAGCGTGCGCAGGTAGCCGATCATCCGCCGATCGCCGCCTGCGCCTCCAGGTCGGGCTCCGTCAGCCTGCCGTCGCGCATCCCGAGCACGCGATCGGCGTAGCGCGCCACGCGCGCGTCGTGGGTGACCAGGACCGTGGCCGCCCCGCGCTCGCGGGGCAGGGCGCTCAGCAGCTCGAGCACGGCGTCTCCGGTCTCGGTGTCGAGGTTGCCCGTCGGCTCGTCGGCGAGGATCAGCTTCGGCTCGCCGACGAGCGCCCGCGCGATCGCCACGCGCTGCTGCTCGCCGCCGGAGAGCTTCGCCGGGGTGTGGCCCGCGCGATGCCGCGAGCCCCACCTCATCGAGCGCGGCGAGCGCCCGCGTGCGCGCCTCGCGGTGGTCGATCTCCGCGCAGCAGCAGCGGCATCGCGACGTTCTCCTCGGCGGTGAGGCCCGCGACCAGGTTGAAGCCCTGGAAGACGAAGCCCAGCTTCGTGCGCCGGTAGGCGAGCATCTCGCGCTTGCGACAGCGTGGCGAGGTCGCTGCCCTCGAAGCGCACGCTGCCGGCGTCCGCGCGCAGAAGCCCCGCCGCGAGCAGCAGCAGCGTGGTCTTGCCCGAGCCGCTCGGGCCGAAGATCGCCACGAGCTCGCCCTCGCTGACGCTCATGCTCACGTCATCGACGGCGTGGACCGCGCCGCCGGGACTCGCGTAGTACTTGCGCGCGCGCTCGCAGCTCAAGCATCGGCCGCGGCGCGGCGTGACCCGGCCGGCGGGAAGTGGTAGACCTTGCCGCGCTCGCTCATCGGCTCGGGGTCGACGAGCTTGCCGTCGCGCAGGTAGAGGATCGGGTCCGCCCGCAGCAGCGTCTGGGCGTCGCTGGCGGTGATCAGCACGGCGACCCGCGCCTCCCGCGCGAGCGCGGAGAGCAGCACCATGATGCCCTCCTGCTCGATCAGCGAGAGGTTCGATGCCGGGCCGTCGGCGAGCAGCAGCCGGGGTTCTGTGACGAGCGCGCGAGCGATCGCGACGCGCTGGCGCTCGCCGTCGGAGAGCTCGTGCAGCTCCATGTCCGACGCACTGCTCGGCCTCGCAGGCGAGCAGCGCCTCGCGCACCCGCCGCTCGGCGCCGCGATGACCGCAGCGATCCACGAGCAGCGGCATCGCCACGTGGTCGAGCACGCCGAGCCGCTCCTGCCAGGACTGCGGGGCCCACACGCACGCGATCTCGCGCCGGCGAAAGCGCGTCCGCTCCGCCGCCGACATCTCATCGAGGCGCTCCCCGTTGTAGGTGACCGTGCCGCTGTCCGGCTCTGCGCAGGCCGGCGGCGATCCGCAGCAGCGTCGTCTTGCCCGAGCCGCTCGGGCCGAAGATGCCCATGATCTGACCGCGATCGAGCTCGAGGGAGACGTCGTCCAGCGCGACCCTGCGTCCCGCCGGGCCTGCTGTAGCGCTTGGATATCCGCTCCAGACGAAGCATCGCCTCAGCGTACCTCCCGAACCGCGCCCGGACTCGCGGTCCGGCTCCGCGTGGGTGCGAGCCCGTCAGCCATCGCCGTCCTGCTCTGGCTCGCCGCGCGTCGGTCGCTGCTGCCTTGCGGCGATCCTGCCCGAACAGCTCGTCGCGAGCGCTCTGGCGATCACGCGCCCTCTTGGTCGGCGCGCTTGGGTGCTCGTGCGTCGAAGGCCAGATCACATCCTGGTTTTTCAGCCAGGAAACCCTCTCGTGCGCATGACCTGGCCCATCTCAGCTCTCCTTCCACGTAAGAGATGTCGCCGCTCAGCGCGAATCTGAGCAGCTCGTCGTCGGCGCGCACCTGCAATCCCGCTACCGGAATCTCTTCCTTCTCGCTGCGAGAGCTCCTTCACACGGGCTGCACACTCTTGCTCGTAGGCGTCGATCTGCTTCAGCGCGCTCTCCAGGCGCTCTGGGCCGGCGAGCGTGATCTTGACCAGCAGCGGCCGGCGCAGTAGCCGAGCCCCGCCCGTGCCCTCCTCAAACCAGCGCTCGAACTCGTCGGCGCCGGCCACCGTGATCGCGAAGACGTGCCGCTCGTCCTGGTCGTCCGCGGCGTCGTCGATGCGTTCGATCAGCCCGTCTTCCTGCATCCGTTTGATCGTCTGATACAGCTGGCCCGAGTTGATCTTCCACGCCGGGCCGAGGCGTTTCTGCAGGCGGTCGCCGAGCTGGTAGCGGTAGGCCGGCCTATGGAGCAGCAGCCCCAGCAGCGCATGCTTGGCGGACACTCAGTTTCCCCTTGGACGACCCGACATCGCTCATCCCCACCGATGGGAGCATTCCGATCGAGCGCACCCTACACCACGCGGCCGATCGGCGTCAGCCCGTTCGAACAAGGCATACTGCCCGTTCGACAAACCCTTACTTAAAGGTACCCCGGCGCCTGACCCTGCCGAGTCCCCCGACCCGGGCGGCACGGCGCATGGGTCCTGCTCAAAATCGCGCAGGAGCAGGGAAAAGCCCTGAACCCCGACCGGGTGGTCGCCCCGAGAACCCGCTGGACCTGGGCGTAGATCGGCCCGTAGAAATGCTTACTTAAAGGTATTGACCCGCTGCGCGGCGCTCTGCACGATTGAGCGATGTCGAAGCCACTGGATCCCGAGCGCCCCGGCAAGTTCTCCTCCTCGCTGGTCGCCGGCCTGGGGATGCTCACGTGCTTCAACGCGGAGCACCCGGTGCGGGGGATCGCCGACATGGCCGAGGAGCTCGACCTGGGCCGCTCGACCACCCATCGCTACGCGATGACCCTGGTGACGCTCGGCTACCTCGAGCAGGGGCCCTCGCGCAAGTACCGGCTCTCCTCGCGCGTCTCGGACTTCGGGCTCTCGCTGCTGGACTCGATGGTGGTCCGCCGCGTCGCCCGCGAGCATCTGAAGGAACTGCGGGCGCGGACCGGGCGGACCGCAGGCCTGGGGGTCCTTGGGGGGACCGAGGTGACCTACATCGACCGCTGGCGGGGGTCGCGCCAAGGGCAGTATGCGGTCGATGTGGGCGTCGGGCTGGGCACGCGCCTGCCCGTCCACTGCTCCGCCGCGGGTAAGGCGCTCCTGGCGCGCCTGCCCGAGGCGGAGCAGCGGGAGCTGATCGGGAAGCTGCGCCTGAGCAAGCGTGGCCCCAAGACGATCGTGACCAAGACCGCCCTGCGCGCGGAGCTCGAGCGGATCGCCGCGGACGGCGGGCTGGCGGTGGAGGACGAGGAGCTGCTCGCCGGCCGGCGGGCGATCGCAGTCGTTGTCGTGGACGGGGAGGGCGGCGCAATCGCCGCGATCGACCTGGCGGTTCCCGAGCCGGCGTACGCCCGCGAGCGATTGCTGAAGGATCTCGGCCCCAGGGTGGCCGCCACCGCGCGGCGTATCACCGTGGCGCTGGGATGAGTAGTGAGAGCAATGTCAACAGCAGGCAAATCTAGGCCAAAGGAGCGGGCATGAGCGTTGTGCGGAGGGCGATGATGAGAGCAGCGCTGAGATCGCTGGTTGTGTGCATGGGGTTCTGCCTGATGGGGCTGGCGATCGCCTCGCACGCCGCGTTCGCCGAAGGCTCTTCAGCGCTGGGTGGTACGGGTGGGTCATCGTTTGAAAGCCCGTTGGTGGTGCCGGGGGCGCAGGGGCTTCTTGGTGGCGTGGGTGTGAGCGAAGCTGAAGAAGCGCGGCGGGATAGCCCGGAAGCCGTGGTTTCGCGTCAGGAATCGGGGACCAAGTACGAAGGGCTGGGCGCGGAAGAAGCAGCGAAGCTCGCGGGGGAAGTGTTCCCGGCAGTGGTGGGTCGTCCCGCGGGTGGTTTGCCGCCGTTGCCTGAAGGGCAGCGTATCACGAGCTTCACTGGCGCGGATAGCGCTCAGATCGACTTGGGTGAAGGGAGGCGGGGGGTGGTGCAGTCGACGGCGCCGATCGCGACGGAGAGCGCTCCCGGCGAGTGGTCGCCTGTCGATTTGGGTGTCAGCGAAGCGGGTGGGGCGTTCAGGATCGCGAACCCGGTTGTGGGTGTGGGTATCCCCAAGCGGTTGCAGGAAGAGGTGAGTCTTGCGGGTACGGGGGTATCGTTGGTTCCTGTTGTGAATGGGTCGGGTGCGGCGGCCGGTGGCGCGGAAGGGCGGGTGGATGGGTCGGTCGTGTTTTACGGCGGGGTGGGTGTCGGGAGTGATGTGGATGAGTTTGTCAAGCCTGAAACCTACGGGTTCAGCGAGGACGCGGTTCTGCGTTCGGCTGCGAGCCCTGAACAGCTTTTCTACCGTGTGGGTTTGCCGGAGGGCGCGAGTCTCGTTCAGGGGAAGGGTGGTGCGTCGGGGGCTGTCGAGGTCGTTGATGAAGGGTTGGTGATAGCGAGTGTGCTTGCTCCTGGTGCGCAGGATGCTGCGGGTACCCGGGTGGGGGTGTCGCTTAGCGTGTTGTCTGGTGATGTGTTGGAGTTGACGGTCGATCGCGGCTCCGGGGAATACTTGTTCCCGATCGAGGTGGATCCTACGGTCATCGATAGCTATGCCTTGGTGGGGGTCTACAGCGGGGAAACGGGGAATTGGGTTTTCAACACCGATAACAAAGAAGCGTTCGAAGCGGCTCGTTGTTGTGGGGGCTTGCACGATGGAGGGTCGTATGTCGCTAAATTCACCGGCGGTCAGTATGGGTATTTCGAGTATCCTACGCAGGGAGAATCGCGGGTCTATGAGCTTGCCGGGAAAGCGAGCGAACTTGACCCCGTTGAACCTCCGGCCATCAAGAATGACATTGCGTTGTTTAGTAAGGCCGGCGCGGAAGAAAAGAAAGACGTCGTGGACGCCCCACACCAGCACGATTGAAGACTATTCCGATGGTGAACAGAAAGTTTGCATAGAAGCGTCGTGTGGTGCGGCAAGTGTTGCTGGTAGCCCGGGGAACTCCGCGATCTTTGAGCAGGAAGCGACGCGGACAATCAACACCTATTTTGAAGCTAACCTGAAAGAACTGGGCGTCTATATCAACCAGGAAAAAGGTCCTTCGGCGAGTTTTGATACGACGGAAGCGACGATCGAAGGCGATCCGAACCCGTTCTACGGCAGTGTCTGGCATAAAAAGAGCGAGGAACTGGCGGTTGGTCTTCTTGCCGACGATCCGGGGATCGGGGTGGAGAAGGAGGGTCTGAGTTCGCCCAGTAAATCTGGTTGGGGTTATACGCTCAAGAATGAAACACGGAATGAATGCATCGGCGTTCAGTGTAATGAGTGCTATGAACCGGGATGCGCGGGTAAAGCGAGCGGCAGCGGCAAACCGCTGTCTTTTGCTTTAGGGTCTGCTGAAGGCGGCGGATTGCCGGAAGGCGAAGATAAAGTCGAAGGCAAGGTCGAAGACGCTACTGGGTTGAGCGCTACCGCTACGGGCACGGTCAAAATCGATGACTCTCCGCCTCATAGCATGACTGTGTCCGGGTTGGGGAGCGGTGATGAAATCGGTGAAGCTGAGTATACCGTGACTGCTGAAGCGACGGATGGGTCGGGTTCGACTCCGAGTTCGGGGGTGGCGTCGATCGCTGTTGCTGTCGATGGCCGCGAAATCGGCAGTCCGCATGGTAGTTGCTCGCTGGGTCCGTGTACGGCGAGTGGGGCCTGGACGATCAATGGGGGCGAATTTGGTGCTGGTGAACACAAGCTTACGGTGACTGCGACCGATCACGCCGGCAATGCGGCGAGTGAAACGTTCACGCTGAAGGTTCATCACGCTGCACCTATGTCGTTGGGTCCGGGCTCTGTCGGCCCGCAGTCGGGCGAGTTTGGCCTCGACGCGACGGATGTCTCGGTGGGTGCTCCCGGTTCAAGTCTGACCGTTACGCGGCACTATCGTTCGCGGCACTTGACGGCTGGCTCGGAAGGGCCGCTCGGGCCGCAGTGGAGTCTGAGTGTAGGTGGCCAGGAAAGCCTCACGAAACTTCCGAATGGCAACGTGACCTTGACTGCGGCGAGCGAGGGGCAGTCCACGTTCACGAGCAGCGGAGGCGGGAAATTCACTTCGCCTACCGGTGACGCGAACTTGGCGCTCTCCGAAGTCAAGAATGAAAAAGGCGAACTGACGGAATATACGCTCAAAGATGCGGTGGATGGAGCGACCGTTCGTTTTACGTCCTCGAGCGGGTCGAAAGCGAGTCTGTGGAAGCCGACGAAGCAGGAAGGGCCGTTGGCGTCCCAGACAGTGAGGTACAGTTACCAGACGGTCGAAGGCGTGACGAGGCCTGTCGAGGCGCTCGCCCCGGAACCGGCGGGGGTGTCGTGCGGGAGCGAACCGAAAGAACTGAAAATGGGCTGTCGCGCCCTGACGTTCCAGTACGCGGAAGAAACGACCGCTAAAGGCGAAAACGAGAGTGAATGGGGCGAATACAAGGGTCGCTTGAGCAAGGTTCTCTTTCACGCGTATAGTCCGGCCGCTAAAGCGATGGAAGAAACCCCGGTTGCGCAATACTCCTACGACAAACAGGGCAGGCTGCGCGCTGAGTGGGATCCGCAGGTATCACCGGCGTTGAAGACTATCTACGGGTACGACACTGAAGGGCACGTCACGGCGCTCACGCCGCCCGGGCAGGAGACGTGGGCGTTCACCTACGGTGCGATAGCCAGCGACTCGAATCCCGGGCGTCTGATCAAGGCGATGCAGGCCCCCGCCTACACTACGCTGTGGGGCGGGGAAGCGCCTAAAGACACCGTGGCGCCGGTGGTGTCCGGGTCGGCGGTGGTCGGCTCGGCGTTGGGCGTGTCGAGTGGGACGTGGAGCCATGGACCCGTGGCCTACGCCTATCAGTGGGGGCTCTGCAACGCTAAAGGGGAAGAATGCGCGTCGATTCTGGGAGCTACAAACGCTAACTACACCGTGACGTCCGGCGACGTGGGACACACCCTGGTCGCGGTGGTGAGTGCCATTAATGGGGGAGGCTCCGTGACGGCGACGAGTGCCGCTACAGGCAAAGTCTATTCCCCTGGAACTGAAACTGTGGAATACTCCGCCTCGGGGGGCGAACCGGAAGGGATCACCTCCGGCCCAGATGGGAACGTGTGGTTCACAGACCGCCATACCGGCAAGATCGGGAAGGTCACGACGTCCGGGACGGTCACAGAATACAAACTGCTCTCGGGCAGCAGCAGTCCGCGAGAGATTACCGCGGGGCCATCGAAAGAAAGCGCGTTGTGGTTCACCGACAACGACAACATCGGGAAGGTCACGACGTCGGGAACGATCACCGAATATCCCCTACCCAAAGAAAGCGAACCGGTCGGGATCGCGGTAGGCCCAGATGGAAACCTGTGGTTCACGGACTACCATACCGGAGGGACCGGCAAGATCGGGAAGATCACGACGTCGGGGACGATCACCGAATACTCCTTACCAAAAGAAAACTCCAATCCGTGGGCGATAACCGCGGGCCCGGAAAAAGAAAGCGCGCTGTGGTTCACCGACTACAACACGACTACCGGCACCGACGAGATCGCGAAGACCACGACGTCGGGGACGATCACCGAGTACCCCCTACCCAAAGAACGGACGGTGGATGACATCACCGTGGGTCCGGACGGCAATCTCTGGTTCTCCGGGTACAACCTGCTCGGCTCCGGCATTATCGGGAAGATCACGACATCGGGTACGATCACTGAATACTCGCTGCCCAAAGAAGGTCTTGTCCCGAAAGGGATCACCGCGGGCCCAGAAAAAGAAAGCGCGCTGTGGTTCACCGACTACTACAACCTCGGGAAGATCACGACATCGGGTACGGTCACCGAATACTCGCTACCCTCAGGGAGCTATCCGCGAGGGATTACCACGGGTCCGGGAACAGAAAATGCGCTCTGGTACGACAACACCGGCACCAATAAAATCGCAACGCGGTTCTACCCTAAAGTTAGCAACGGTGAACATTATTCCCCAGGTGCTGGCTGGACGATCGAGTACGGGGTGCCCGTGTCGGGCACCGGACTGCCGACCTTGAGCAAAGCAGAAGTAGAAAAGTGGGGTCAGACAGACGACCCGACGGAAGGGATGGCGGTCTTCCCGCCCGATGAACCACAAAGCTGGCCCGCCAGCAAATACACCCGGGCGACGATCGCATATCTGGACGAGAAGGGACGCGCGGTCAACAACTACTCACCCACAGGTGGGATAGCCACCGCCGAATACAACACCTACGGCGACATTATACGGACGCTGAGCCCCGACAACAGGGCGACGGCACTCAAAGAAAGCTGCGAATCCAAAGAAAAATGCAAATCGGCGGAAGTCGCGAAACTTCTCGACAGCGAGAGCGTCTACGAAGAAAAAGGCTCAGAACCCGGGACACAACTACTGGAAACGCTCGGGCCGCAACACACCGTCAAGCTCGCCCAGGGCAAGGAAAAACCCGATGAAGAAGCCCTCGCGCGCGACCACGTCAAGTACTCCTACAACCAGGAAGCACCCACCGAAGGCGGCCCCTACAACCTGGCGACCAAGACGATCAACAGCGCGCAGACAACAAGCAAAGAAGAATTCGACAAGCGCGAAACGACGACCTCCTACGCCGGGCAGGAAAACCTCGGGTGGAAGCTGCGCAAGCCGACATCAGTCACGACGGACCCAAGCGGGTTGAAACTGACGCATACCATCTCCTACGAACCGAGTACCGGCGACGTGAGCGAAACACGGACGCCGGCAAACCCGAAAGAAAAATCGCCGCACGCAACCGAAGCGATCTACTACACCACAGCAGCTAACTCGACAGTTCCGGCCTGCGGCGAACACCCGGAATGGGCCGGCCTGCCCTGCCAGACCCAGCCCGCTAAACAGCCGGAAACCAGCGGGCTGCCGAAGCTCCCCGTCACCACGAACAACACGTACAACATGTTGGACGAGCCGGAAGAGACGACCGAAGCCGTCGGCTCCACGACCCGCACCAAAACGGAGACCTACGACTCCGCCGGTCGCCTGAAGACCAGCACGGTCACTCCACCGTCGGGACGCCGCTGCCGACCGTCACCGACGAATACAACGAAAAAACAGGCGCGCTGGAAAAGCAGAGCACGACCACCGAAGGGAAAACAAAGACGATCACGAGCTCCTACAACAAGCTCGGGGAGCTAGAAAACTACACCGACGCCGACGAAAACACATCGACCTACGAATACGACATCGACGGCCGCATCAAGAAACTCAACGACGGGAAGGGCACCCAGACCTACACCTACAACACCACGACAGGACTGCTAGACGAACTCGTAGACTCCTCCAACGAATACATGAAGTTCAGCGCCACCTACGACGTGGAAGGCAACCTCCTGACCGAGAACTACCCCAACGGCATGACCGCCACCTACACCTACGACGCGACAGGCAAGCCGACGAGCCTCGAATACGTCAAGACGACACACTGCACCGAAAAATGCACATGGTTCAGCGACAAGATCGTCCCCTCAATCCACGGCCAGTCACTCGAACAGACCAGCACCCTCTCACACCAAGCCTACACCTACGACACCGCAGGAAGACTCACCCAGGTACAGAACACCCCCGTCGGCAAAGGCTGCACCACCCGCATCTACGCCTACGAAGAAGACACCAACCGCACCAGCCTCACAACCCGCGAACCGAACAGCAAAGGCGAATGCGCGACGGAAGGCGGCACCGTCGAAAAACACGGCTACGACGAAGCCGACCGCCTCACCGACACCGGCACCACCTACAGCACCTTTGGTGACATCACCAACCTACCTGCAGCCGACGCCGGCGGCGCCGAACTGACCAGCACCTACTACACCGACAACCAACTCCAAAGTCAGAAACAAAACGAACAGACCCTCGGATACTACCTCGACCCCGCCGGGCGGACCCGCGAAACGATCGCGACCGGCAAACCCACCAGCGCTACGACCATCACCCACTACGCCGGCCCCAGCGACACCCCCGCATGGACCACCAGCCTCGCCGGAGAATGGACACGCAACATCCCCGGCATCAGTGGTACCCTAACCGCGATCCAGAACAACGGCGAAACCCCCGTGCTCCAGCTCACCAACCTCCACGGCGACCTCATCGCCACCGCCTACCTCTCCGAAACCGCGACCGAACTCGCGTCCAAAGCCGATACCAGCGAGTACGGCGTCCCAACCGTCAGCGCCCCACCCAAATACTCCTGGCTCGGCGCCAACCAGACCCCTACCGAACTCCCCTCCGGCATCATCGCCATGGGCGCCCGCTCCTACGTCCCCCAGCTCGGACGCTTCCTCCAACCAGACCCCATCCCCGGAGGCTCCGCCAACGCCTACAGCTACACCTTCGGCGACCCCGTCAACACCAGCGACCCCACCGGCGCCTACACCGCAACCCTCAACCCCAACATCGCCGAAACCATCGGCCAACAAGCCAGCGAAGCCCAAGCCATACGCTCCGCCGAAGAAGCCGCAGCCCGAGCAGCCGAAGCCGCCGCCGAGGAAGCAGCAGCCAGAAGAGAAGCAGAATTCGCAGCAAACGCAGCAGCCACCGCCGCATACTGGGCAGCCGGCCCCCAGTATGAAGGAGAAGAAGAAGAAGAAGAATGGGAAGAATGGTGGGAAGAAGAAGACGGATACGAATACGCCTCCGACCACCAGAGCGGCACGCAAGGCAAGGAAGAACCGCACCTTGAACCGGCAATCCTCGTCCAGCCGCTAGGCGAAGCGGGCAGTACCGAAACGTCCGAACACGCGCCCTCTGAACACGGTGGCAACGCGCACGATGTCAGTGGTGACGGCTGCGGTGACGGCGGGTACTGCGGCGGACACTGGGTGCGACGCTCCGAAAAAGGCCACCGACACGGCGAACCCATCGGCGAGGATCCTCGGGAAGAGGGAGAAATTGGCGTATGTTTGGGGTCGTGGGCCTTCGGCCCGGTGGCCGGTGTGTTTACGTGCGCTACGGAGGCAGGCGCACATCTTCTACCCACACGCTGACAGACGGCATGTATAAGTGGCGAATCAGGACGCGGACACGCTGCGCACTAGGACTCGCGTGGCTGCTCGGCGTTACTGTGATAGGTGCTGGCCTTGGCTTGACGTGGCGCAACGCACTGTCAATCGCAGCCGTATCAGTTGCGATTGCTCTTGTTGTCGCGGACATCTATGTAAGGCATCGCTCGTAAGCATCATGAGCCGGCGAGAAGAAGTTAGGTATGAGCATGATATGATCGGTTGCGTTGTCGGTTCAGCGAACGCCTATGCCTACACATACGGCAACCCCGTCAACGAATCCGACCCCAGCGGCGCGCTGACCTGGGGCTTCTCAAGCTGGGTCGTGGCACTCAACAACCAAATGGGCCACGAAGTCGTCGAACGCGAAGCCGCCCGCGAAGCAGCCGAAAAGGCAGCAAGAGAAGCCGCCGCTAGAGCCGAAGCAGAACACAAAGCCACTACAGCATCCGGACCCGAAGAGCCACTAGGCGGCTACGAAGACTGGGCATGCGAATACGCAGCAGAAACCGGCCAAGAAGGCGAAGGATGCGGAGGCGGCGGCTACAGCGGAGGCGGAGGCGCGTACAGAAACCTCGAAGACCCAGCGACCGGTTGCACGGCATACGGGGCGCCTGGCTGCAAAAACACCAAAGGCGGTGGCCACATCGCAAACGAAAAATGCCCCAAGAGTTCGGGTCGCTGTAGCGGCGGCGAGGGCGGTAGCGTCGATTGGGGAACGATTGAAGAAGTGATTGGCGTGGCCGAATGTGTTTATCGCATGGGTGATTGCCCTGATTATGGATCACCACCATCAGGTGGTCATTAGTGTGATGCGCATTTTGTCCGGTATTCAGCCTACCTCGAAGCCACGGGTACTCGTAAGTGCCGTGGTGTTCTCCGTGATCGCCATATGGATGGGCGCGATCCCGGTGAAGGAGTTCGTGGAGGGCCACGTCTCTACGTCTCGCAGTTGGTGGACGTCAGTGGTGCTCATTGGTTTGGCGCTCCTGGCCGCATGGCGGGCTGCGCGCTCGTGGCATAGGGTTAGGGAGACGCGCCGAACTTCACACTAATTCACACCTACACATTCTTTACCCCTTACCACGATCCAGACTTATCCTACCTATCGTCTATGAGCGCAGTTTAATGGGAAGGCGGGTATGGAAAAGGACGGAGGCGGAGACTACGAAGTGCACCTCGTCTCCGACGACCGCGCCCAACGAGTCGAAACCCAAACGCAACGCTATGAAGCAACTAACCGCGCGAGACGTATAGTATGATTGATGAGAGAAAGGACCCGGATGAAGGGAAGATTCCTGGCAAACTCTAATAGCGAGAGATCTTCACGAGAGGCGATGATGGCATTTGCCTGTGAGGAACCGTCGGCGTGGCGGCAGCACGTGGGTCGGGTGGGTGGTGGAGTGCTATCGATCCTGCGCAGAGTCATGTTCGGACGGCGAGGCTCGTCGGTAGGGTATTCACGTAGGTGGCTCAAAGCGGGAGTGGGCCTCTGCGGTCTTGCGACCAGCATATGTGTGGTTCTTGATGTTCACGAATGGTATAATGGGATTCCGATAATCGCCGGTGCGCTTCTCCTGCTCGCCGATCTATCCCTTGCCTTCAAGGACAAGCGTGCTGCACGGATTAGTGATGACTCGAACTGGAGATCAAGGTGATGCCATTGCAGCGGTGTTGGAGATTCACAAGGCGCATGGTTACTCGGCTGGCAGGTATTACGTGCACGATGCTTTGCGCCGGGCTGATGGCGAGTAGCGCGCAGGCCGCACCCATGGCGTTCGCGCGGTGCAGCAACGCGCAGGTCGTGGTGCCGGCCCCCGGCCTGGAATGCGCAACGCTGAATGTACCGCTCGACCGTGAAGACCCCAGCAATGGGAGCGTGTCGCTGGCAGTGCAGCGGATCGCGGCGAGCGGGCCCCAGGTCGGGACGATCGTGCTGCTGGCCGGGGGACCAGGCCAGCCCGCGTTGCCCGCGTTTGAGGCATTGATTGCCCCGCTGGCGAAGCTGCCCGCGCTGCGTGGCTATGAACTGGTGTCCTTCGATCAAAGGGGAACCGGGCAGTCCGGGGCGCTGACGTGTCCGGGCCTGCTCCGTACGGGGCTCGCGTCGTTGGCGGCGTGCGGGGAGATGCTTGGGGCGGCGCGTGCGGACTATACGAGCCAGGATTCGGTGGAAGATCTGGAGGAATTGCGCCAGGCGTTGGGCGGAACGCCGCTTGAGCTGTATGCGGTGTCGTATGGCGGGAAGGTCGCGGCGATGTATGCGCGTGAGCATCCCGAAGGGGTCGCGCGGATGGTGCTCGACTCTCCCGTCCCCATTGCGGGGAGCGATCCGCTCGACAGCCAGCGGATAAGGGCATTGCCGAGGGTGATGAATGATGGGATCTGCGGCGGCGGTGCCTGCCGTTTGTTCGCGCAGGACCCATATGGGGATCTGGTGCGGCTGCTGGCCATCTTGCATCGGCATCCGATGCGGGCTCATGTCTTCGACAGTCGCGGGAGGCGTGAGACGGGGTGGGTGAGCGAAGCCGGGGTCTATGAGCTGCTCTCGGTTACGGATCTATCGTCGGACCTGCGCGCGCTGGTTCCGGCCGCGATCGCCGATGCGCTCAAGGGCGATGCTGCGCCATTGGGTCGATTGACCGGCGACCTGGGAGAACCGCCTCCCACCAGCGCGATCGGCGACACCCGCCTCGCGGGAGGATCTATCGCCGCGCCCGGCCGGCCCGGCGCCGTGGTCGGCGGCGAAGCCAACGCGCCGGAAGGATCGACGCGCGCCGCACTGTCGCTGACACTGTTCGACGCCACGTATTGCGATGAGAGCCAATTGCCGTGGTCGCCCGAATCCGCGCCCGCGACTCGGGCGGCGACCCTCCGGACCTGGGTCTCCGGGCTTCCCGCCAGCATTGCCGCCCCGTTCACTCTCAACGCCGTGATGCCCATATCCGCGATCCGGTTGTGCAAAGAGTGGCCGGCGACCCCGGCGGCCCCGCCCGCGCCCACCGGGGTGTCGGCCGTACCTACGTTGATTCTCTCCGGCGACGAGGATCTGCGCGAGCCATACGAACAGGATCTGACGGTCGCATCCGGCTACAGCGACGCGCAGATCCTGCGGATCCCCGACACCGGGCACTCGACGGTCAGCAGCGACACGACGGGTTGCGCGGAACGCGCGATGGTCTCATTCCTCACCGGCGGCCAGGCGCCCTCCACGTGCCCGACCCCGCACGAAAGCCAGGTGCTCCCGCCACCGCCCTCATCGCTGAACCAACTGGCCCCAGCGCGCTCCTCCTCGACATTGGCCGGCCGCGGCGCATCCGCCGTCGCAATGACGATCGAGGAAGTCCTCGGCCAGCCAAGCCTCAAAGGCGGAGGATTGCACGGCGGCGACTGGCAGCTCCATGGAGACCGCTTGATATTGAAACGCTTGATCGACATACCCGGCGTCTCGCTCAGCGGCTCATTACAGCTCACCACCGGAATCGCGCATCTGACGATCCATGGGCATGTGAACGGAGTCATCGAACTGCATGGGAGGACGCTCAACGGACGGTTGAACGGCGCCGTGGTGCGTGCGCGCTTCGGGCGCTGAGATGTGGTGGCCGCCGTGCGGCCTTCCGCTGCTCCAGGTGTACGTCCTGTGTCTGCGTCGTGCTCGGCACAGGTGAAGTCTTGAGGATCGTCAAGGTGGCGCTGAGACGACCGTGAGCGGCGCTCAACAGCGCGCGACCAGTCTTGTTGAGCGTGAGGTTGATGGTCGCCGTGTCGCCCGCCTTCTTGGCGGCCACTTCTGCTTCGGTGGGCAGCGGCGGGAGAACCGTGAGCGTGTAGACAGGTGTCGTGAAGGTGGAGGGGCCTTCGCAGTCATCCGGGGTGAATGTGAACGATGCCGCCCAGTAGATCGTCCGAGGCGTGGCGGCTGCCTTGGTCGAGGGGAACGTGTACAACGAGGTTCCCGTCCCCAATGATCCCAGGCCGCTGTCGATGTCGGGACTGGACAGCAGAGCCGGCGATGAGGCCACGCTGAATGTCAGCGGGAGATTGGATTCCCCGGAGAAGCGCACGGTCGCGCCCGCCGGCACGGTGGCGCCGTTGAGCGGGCCCACCAGCGTGTTCCGCGCTGAGGCTTCGGCCGCTTGCGTATTATTGAAGCAGTAATATCACGGCGGGATAGGCACCCCGTATACCCCTGCGCTGGGACGGCGGAGACCGTCGCCGCGCGGCCCAGCGCGCCGAGCACCACGAGCCAGCCGACGCGAGACCGCCTCCTCACGCTGGAGATCCTATCACGCAAGTGGGGTCGCAATGCGGCGTGCTCGAAGCATTCCACTCTTCAGTAACGGTCTATGGTTGATATTGCAAAGCTTTAGAGAGCTCGCACGCAAGATCTGCCGCGACCTGAAGATCCCGCCGCCCGCCGGCTCGCGCTGACCAGCGTCCTCTGGTTCATTCCCCAATCGCCGGGTAGGACCGGCGGTGCTACCCTACCGGGGTGGCGAAGATCAGTGTGAGTCTCGAGGAGGGCCTTTATCGGCGTGTACGCAAGGCTGCAGGTCCGGCCGGCGTGTCTGGCTGGCTCGCCGAGGCTGCGGCCACCCGCCTGCGGGCCGAGGAGCTGCGCGCTGTCGCGCAGGAGATCGCGGAGGCGACGGGCGGCCCCTACACCGAGCGTGAGCTCGGCGAGGCCCACGAGTGGCTGCCCTCGTCTTCGACACCGGCGGGCTGATCGCGCTGGATCGCGGCGACCGCGCTGTCGGCGCGCTGCTGGCTGTCGCTGCGCAGTCCGGGGCTGAGGCGGTCACCTCCTCGGCCTGCGTAGCGCAGGCGTGGCGCGCCCCCGCGCGTCAGGCGAGGCTTGCCCGTGCTCTCGCGGGCTTCCTGGAGTGGCCCCTCGACCCGCCACGTGCCCGCCGCTGCGGTCTCCTGCTCGCGGATACCGGCACCACCGACATCGCCGATGCAGCCGTGGCGCTGCTCGTCCAGGACGGCGACACCGTTCTCACCAGCGACCCCGGGGACATCAGGCGCCTGCTCGAGGCGACTGGCACACGCGCACGTATTCGTACCGTCTGATATACGGCTGCACCCCAACTCGTTGCTATATTTCAAGTTAGCCCGATTATCGCTGTAGTTAGAAACATCACTTTACACCCATCAGCTCGACAGGTTAACGTCCCATCGGCTTCGCAAATGGACTGAATCGCTGCCGCGCGGCGTGATGTTGCGCGGGATCTAACATCAACGAGAGGAGCGGGGGAATGCAGGCGGTTTCTCGGTCGTCGCTGGGATATCGGTCTGGCTTGCGCCCGATCGAGTCGTCGGGTCATATGCCTCGGAAGGCCGAGCTGGGAGCGGTCGCGCCGGAGGGTGCGGCGTCTCGTGGTTCGATGGGACGGCCAAGCGGGCTGGCTGCTCGTGCGCTGCTTGGGCTTGTGGCGGTCGGCGTGTGGCTGGCGCTTGTCTCGACGGCCGGAGCGAGCGCTCAGTCGTTCACATGGACCGGCGGATCGGCGTTCACGGCGGACTGGTCTTCGGGGGCGAACTGGGCAGGAGAAGTTGCGCCCGCGTCCTCGACGACGCTCGAAAGCCTCGATTTCCCGCAGCTTGAAAGCGCGTGTGCCGAAGACCCCACCCATGCGTGCTACGAAAGCGTAAACGACCTGAGCGGCCTGACCGTCAAATCGATGCAGATCGACGACGGCGAGGACTACGGGATCTTTGGAGAAAGCATCACGCTTGGCGCGGGCGGGCTTTCCGCATCGCCGACTGCGAAAACCGACAAACTGACGTTCGCGTTCGTTGAAACGCCGGTAGCACTCGATGCTTCACAGACTTGGAGCATCGCGGGGGCGGGTCGCAACAGCATCGGTGAAAACGAGCTCTATCTGGGCGGCGACCTCACGGGCGACTCCAGCGACGACCTCAAGGTCGAGATGAGCAGCGGCGGTACCCTCGACCTGGGTGGCGAAGACGAGGTCGGTCCGGTTGCGATCGAAGGGGCGGAACCCGGCGAACCGGGGGGCGTCAATGGCCTTGTGGGCCTCTTCGGTGGCAAGCTCAACTCCTCCGATCGCGAACCCGTGAGCCTGAGTCACGTCTTCTTCTACGGCGCCGGCATGGTCGGACCGCTGACGAGCACCGGCGCCGAACTCGATATAGCCAGCGGCGAATCCAGCGGGGAGGGGACGCTCGAAGCGGCGAGCGCGACACTCGACTCGGCCAGCTTGCTCGCGTTCGAAATCACCGGCGCCGGTGAGACCGCCGGTGTCGACTACTCCCACCTGACCTCTACCGGAGCGGTCGAACTGGGGGACTCTCTGCTCGGCGTGCACGTCGCCCCGCCTGCTGAAAAGAAGCCCTGCCCGTCGCTGACCCCCGGGGAAAAGTACACGCTCGTCTCGACGACCGGCGGGCTCTCCGGCGTTTTCAGCAACGCGCCCGCAAACGGCGATGAAATATCTCTCAAATTCGCTAAAGCGTGCGCACAGATAACACAGAGCCTGCTGATCGAATACAACAAGGGCGGCGCAACCCAGACCGTCACCGGCACCGTGGTCGGCCCGGCGTCCACCACCACGCTCTCCGCGGCCCCCAGCAACCCTGTGACGAACCAGAGCGTAACGTTGACGGCTACCGTTGTCGCGAGCGTGGGGACGCCGTCGGGGAGTGTCGATTTTGAGGATGGCGGTGTCGCCATACCGGGCTGTTCGAATGAGCCGGTGGCGCAGGACGGATCCTCGTACATCGCCACGTGCCAGACGTCTTTTTCGGCCTCGTCATTCGCGGTCGGTGGTTCGCCCAAGGAACTCTCGGCGGTGTTCACGCCGGGTGCCGGTGTGAACCTGGAGGGGTCGGTGAGCGGCCCGTATGATCTGAGCGTCGGACATGGGTCGACCACGACGACGCTGCAGGTGTCGAATACGACTCCGCAGGTCGGCGCGAACGTTACATACACGGCGACCGTCACGCCCGTGATCGCAGGCGCAAGCGACCCGTCGGGGTCCGTGGAATTTCTCGATGGTGGCACGCCGATCGGCTCGTGCGCGAGCCAGCCGCTCGCTCCGAGCGGCACGACGAGCTGCGCGCTGAGCTATCCCTCGGTGGGCACGCACACCATCACGGCGCTGTACAGCGGCGATGCGAGCTTCAACATGTCGACGTCCTCGCCGGCGCAGACGGTGACCGTCGAGGCGCCACCGATGGGCCCCTCGTCCTCCTCGTCCTCCTCGTCCACCACCTCGCAGGCCACGCCTACGCCACCAAAGGAAGTCTCCCTCGCTGGCACGAGCCTCAGCGTGCGGAGCAACGATATGGTGCTCGTGAAGCTTGAATGCTCCGGCGGGCTCGAAACCTGCTCGGGGACGCTCACGCTCTCTGCGAAGGAGACCTCTCAAGGCAGGCGCGCGCACAAGAGCTCGCACACCGTCACGATCGGGACCGCGAAGTTCACGATCGCGTCTGGGCAGACCACCACCGTCAAACTCGCCCTCAACGCCGCGGGCCGCGCGCTGCTGAGCGCCGGGCACGGGCAGCTGAGCGCCAGCCTCACGGTTCTCGAAACTGGCGCCGGAGCGGGGCAGCAGCAGGTGCGGAGCGTTCATCTCGCTCTGCAGCGCAGTGGCCACAAGGCGAGGCGGCGGAAGAAGTAGCCGGCCCACGGCTGTGCGTGGTCTGATATTGACGGCGGCGCAGCTTCGTGATGTGGGCGCTCGACAGCATGGACCGTATATATCAACTCAGGCAGAGTGCCAGATTCATCGGCCTGCCAAAGGTCGCGCTCGACCGCAGGCCGGTCAGACGCTCACCGCGTGGGTCACGCCTGCAAGCGAGCCACAAGGCCGCGTAGCCCAAAAGGCTCCCAGGCGGTGCGGGCCTGATCTCAGTTGGCACGGCGCAGTTTGGCCAGCGGAACAAAGATGATGCGATCAACGGCGTCCAGGGGCAGCGACGTGATCTCGACCATCGCCCTGTCGTCGTCGCGCAGCTCGAGAACACCTCCGCGGGCGCCGGCGGGAATGCTCTCGACCGGCTCGGTCAGTTCGACGAGGTCGTAGGTAGTGATCTCGCGTAGCGCGGGCATCGTCGACATTCTAGACCCTTGGGTAGGCGGTTACCAGGCGTGGTGCTGCACCGACGTACTCGTAGTGCCATGAGGTGCGTACGCGGGCTCTGCGCGCCGCAATCGCCAACGCCATGTCTACGCCGCAGACCACACCATCCTGTCCACGATCGACGATCTTGTGGACTGGGGCGGCGAGTAGCGCCTCGGTGATGGCGGTCCATACCCTCTGTGCGTCGGCCAGGTCGACATGGAAGACCTTGGCCCATTCCTGCCCGTGGCCGTGCTCGGCGAAGATCCAGCTCCGCCACTCCTCGGGCTCGGCGTACGCCTCCGCAGCCCGGGGAAGCGGCTTGCCGATCGCCGGAGTGGCCACATCGTTGGACACGGAGGGCAGGCTACCTACCTATCGACTACGGGGAACGGCCCGCACACACGGCTCAATCCTGTCTAACGTGTCCGCCGTGTCCCAGCATCCTGATCTCAAAGGTCGGCGGGTACTAGTCACCGGCGGCAGCCGGGGGATTGGCGGGGAGTGCGCGCGCCTGCTGGCCGAACTCGGAGCCACGGTGGTCGTGGCGGCGCGCAGCCGCACGGCGGTGGAGGAGGCAGCGGCGGGGCTGCCCGGGGAGGGCCACCGCGCCGTGGCGCTCGATGTCGGAGACGAAAGTGGGTGGAGAGCCATGGCGGAGGAGGGGGTGTTGGAGGGGATCTCTGGCGTGGTCACCGCCGCCGCCGTGCTGGCCCCTGTCGGCCCAATCGGGTCGTACGAACCCCGGGAGTTCTGGGCGACGATGCGTGTCAACGTGCTCGGCACGCTATTGGCTGTGCACCACTGCCTCCCCTCGCTGGAGGCAGCGCGCGGCGCCGTGGTCACGTTCGCGGGCGGGGGCGCCACCTCTCCCCAGCCCCGTTACGACGCCTACGCGACGTCTAAGGCTGCCGTCGCGCGTCTCACCGAGAACCTCGGGCGCGAGCTCGCCGGGCGCGGGGTGAGGGTCAACGCGGTCTCGCCCGGCTTCGTCGCCACCGAGATCCACGCCGCCACCCTGGACGCCGGCCCCGGCGGGGCCGGCGAGGGCTACTTCGCGAGCACCGAGCGTCAGCTCGACGCTGGCGGGGTGCCGGCGCGCCGGGCGGCCGAGCTGACCGCGTTCCTGCTCAGCGAGGCGGCGCGGGGGATCACGGGCAGGCTCCTCAGCGCCCCGTGGGACCCGTGGGAGGAGCCCGCCTTCCAGCGGCGCCTGCGCGAGGAGCCCGACCTCGCCACCGTACGCCGCATCGACGGCCAGTTCTTCGCCCCTGCCTGAGCGGACGCCCACTCCGGCCCTGCCCGACGGCGCCTCGCCCGTCCCCGCCCGACGGCGGCCGGCACACCGCTCGACCTCCGCGGGAGCACGGCCCCGCGGGAGGGTGCCCGAGTCGCAGGCGGATTCCTCGTACCATCTCCGAGCGTGGGTGAGCACAACGGCGCCGGCACGTGGGCGGGGACGCGCGTGCTCTTCACGGGAGCCCAGGGCTTCATCGGCTCCTGGGTCGCCGAGCGGCTGCTCGACGAGGGCGCGGAGGTGCTCGTCCTGGACCGGCCGCCCGCCGAGCTCTCGCGCTTTCGCCTGCGCGGGCTGCACGAACGCTGCACTCCCGTGTCGGCGGACCTGCTGGACTCGGCATCGCTGAGCGTCGCGCTCGACGAGCACGGCGTCCAAGCGGTGTTCCACCTCGCGGCGACGGCGATCGTGGGGCTGGCGACGGCCTCGCCGCTGGGCACCTACGAGGTCAACGTCCGTGGGACCTGGAGCCTGCTCGAGGCCTGTCGCGTCGCCCGCGAACCGCCCCGCAAGAGTCGTGGTGGCCTCCACCGACAAGGCCTACGGCGTGCACGAGGACCTCCCCTACCGGGAGGACCACGCGCTGCAACCGCGCTACCCCTACGACGCCTCCAAGGCGTGCGCGGACATCATCGCCCGCTCGTACGCCCACACGTTTGGGCTGCCGGTCGCCGTCACGCGGTTCGCCAACGTGTTCGGCGGCGGGGACGTCAACTTCTCCCGCCTGATCCCGGGAGCCGTCAAGGCGCTGCTGGCGGGCGAGCGGCCGGTGATTCGATCGAACGGGCTGATGGAGCGCGATTTCCTGTACGCCGAGGACGCGGTCACCGCGTACCTAGCCGTGGCCGGCTCGCTCGATCGGCCCGAGCTGCACGGTCGCGCCTGGAACGCGGGCATCGGGCGCCCGGTGACGGTCCTGGAGGTCGTCGGACAGCTCATCGAGATCGCCGGCCTCGAGGTCGAGCCCGACGTGCGCGGGCACGGAACCCCACACGGCGAGCTCCCCCGCCAGTGGCTTGATTGCAGCGCCATCGCCGAGCACCTCGGCTGGACGCCGGCGTGGGATCTCGTGCGTGGCCTGCAGGCCACGTACGAGTGGTACGCGCAGGAGCTGCCGCGGCTACCGGCTCTCGTTCGCTCCGGCGGCTGACTCGCCGCACGACCCCCGCGAACGCTCTCAGCCCGCCGCGTGCGGGGCGCGATCCTTCCAACGCAGCGCCTCGTCAAGCCGTCCCGCGGCCATCAGCTCCTTGATGCGAGCGATCCGCATGAACCGAGACCCCTTGAAGTCCGCGATCGTCAGGCCGTTCTCGCGGTAGGCCGCGAACATCTGCTCGACGCTCGCGCGCACCGTCCACCGGGGGTGCAGCTCGGGGAACGCCTGCTGCAGCTTGGCGAAGCTCACGCGGTAGCTGCGCTTGTCCGGGCCCGCGCCCGCCGCGAACGCGATCCGCGAGCCGGGGACGACCTCCTCGACGATCTGCGCGAGGTCGCGGATCTGGTAGTTCTCCTCGTCGGCGCCGACGTTGAAGGCCTCGCCGTGCACCTGCTCGCGCGGCGCCTGCAGCAGGCCGAGGAACGCGCGCGAGATGTCCTCGATGTGCACCAGCGGCCGCCACGGGGTGCCGTCGCTCTGCATCAGCACTTCACCTGTGGCGAAGGCGAAGGCGGTGAGGTTGTTGACGACCAGGTCGCCCCGGTGGCGGGGGGAGAGCCCGTGGGCGGTCGCGTTGCGCAGGAACGTCGGGCTGAACGAGTCGTCGGCGAGCGCCCCGATGTCCCGCTCGGCGAGGACCTTCGACTCCCCGTAGGCGGTCACCGGATTGAAGTCGGCGGTCTCGTCGATCCACTCCTGGCCGGCGGCGCCGTAGAGCTGCACGAGGACGAGAACAGGTAGCGCTCGACCCCCGCCCGCTTGGCCGCCTGCGCCAGCGAGACCGACGCGCGGTGGTTGACGGCGTAGGTGCAGTCGGGGTTGAGGTCGCCCACCGGGTCGTTCGAGAGGGCGGCGAGGTGCACGACGGCGTCGAAGCCGTCGAGGTCGGAGGCGCGCCACGTCGCGGACGTCCTTGCGGATCGCCGGCACGGCCGGCGCGCGGTCCTCGCCGAAGTCACACCCCTCGTACAGGAACGTGTCCAGGCCGACCACGTCGTGCCCGGCGTCGACGAACAGCGGCACGAGGATGGAGCCGATGTAGCCGTGGTGGCCGGTGAGGAGGACGCGCATGGAGTAAGCCTATGCGCCGAGGCCGTCACCGGCGCGCTCGGGGTGGAAGACGACGGTGCGGAACAGCACGAAGTTTGCGGTCGCCAGGAGCAGAACGGTGATCAGGTAGACCACCTCCGTGGGGAGGCCCAAGACGCCGGGCAGCAGCGCGGTGGTGGTCGCCGTGATCGCGTACTGCGCGCCGGCGACGACCAGGTAGCGGCGCGCCTGGTGGGCGAAGGGCAGCGCGAAGTCCTCCTCGTGCACCCAGACAAACAGGCGCTGCAGCGTGAAGTGAACCCCGAGCGCCGAAACGAACCCGATCGGGAGCGCCACCTGAAAGGGCAGCCCGACCACTTCGGCGAGCACCGTCGTCGTGATCAGATACACGAGCGCGACGACCACGCCCGAGGCGGCGTAGCGCACCCCCTGCCCTGCGAGGCCGGAGGCCGGCGTGAGCAGCACGCGGGCCGCGCGCAGGTCGGCCGCTCTCAGGCCCGCCAAGCGTCTCCGACTCACCCTCAACCACCGCGCCGGGAGCCCTCGTCGTCCCACCCGTAGCGGGACTCCACGATGTACTTGGGCCGGTTGCGGGACTCGTCATAGGTGCGCCCGACGTACTCCCCGATCACGCCCAGCGACAGCAGCTGGATGCCGCTGAAGAACGCGACGGCCATCACCACGGTGGGGTTACCGACCGGGAAGGACACGCCGACGAGCTTCAGGACGAGGTAAGCGAGGGCCACGAGGAAGGCCAGCCCGGAGAGCGCCACGCCAGTCAGCGAGATCATTTGCAGCGGATAGCGCGAGAAGCCGATCACCCCGTTGAGGCCGATCAGGACCGAGCCGAAGAAGCGGTTGTACTTGCTCGTCCCGGCATCGCGGCGGTCGCGGTCGTAGAGCACGGATGTCTGGCGAAAGCCGACGAGCGCCACAAGCCCGCGCAGGAAACCATGGTGCTCCTCGAGCGCCACAACATTGTCGACGACACGCCGACTGAGCAGCCGGAAATCGCCGGTGTTGGGGGGGATCTCGATCTCGGCGATGCGCGCGATCACCCGATAGCCGACCTTCGCGACGATCCGCTTGAGGAGCGTCTCCCCCTCGCGGCTGCGCCGCTGCGCATAGACGACGTCATACCCCTCACGCCAGCGCGCGACGAGCTCGGCGATCAGCTCGGGCGGGTCCTGCAGATCGCAGTCGATCACGACCACCGCGTCGCCGGCGGCGGCCTCAAGGCCCGCGATGGTGGCCATCGGCTGCCCAAAACGCCGCGAGAAGCGCAGCGCCTTCACCCGCCGGTCACGCTTTCTCAGCCCCAGGATCAGCTCTTCGGTGCGGTCGGTGCAGGGGTCGACGCTGAAGATCACCTCCCAGCTCAGCCCGAGGCCGTCGAGCACGGCGGCGAGGCGCCGGTACATCCGCTCGACATTCTGCTCCTCGTTATAGGTGGGGATCACGACGCTCAACGTCGCGTCCGATCCCCGGCCATTTGGATGCAGCAGGGAGGACGCCGGGCTCGGCTTCGCCATTGGTTTCGTCTGTATGGACACGGCCGACTTCTACCACCCGTCGCCGGGCAGGTTCAACACCTACGCGCGGGCGCCCGCAACGCCGATATATGTCGCCCGATCGCTGTCTCCGACCCCTGGCAGTTCGGCGCCGCTGAACCGCTAGGTGCCTGCCGTCTGGGTCCTGTCGCTGCTGCGCGGCAGGGACCCTACCGCTCGCGTCGAACCCCGAACAGATACACTGCGCGACCCATGATTTCCAGCGAGCCTGATCAGCTTGACTAATCTCAGCGTCCCGCTCCGCCATGTGCGCCCTTTCCAGTATCTAGCGTCGCTGCCTGACGGGTCGTTCGACCGTTTGCGCACCTCGCTAACGACTGAGCCAGCACCCAGAACGCGCGCGGAACTCTACAGCCGTGCCACAGATGCCCTCCCAGCCGAGGCGCGTAACGAGGCCATGCCACTGGTGGACTCAATACTGGCGCTGTGCGTCGTCCGAGCGGCGCACGCTGTGGCGCCAGAGAGGCTGGCCGCCGAATTGGCCGCCGCGCAGGAGTTGCCATTCGATACGGAGCCTCTTCGTGAGCTGTTTGTTCAGCGAATCATCAGCCTGATTAGCCTCGACTCGCTCACAGAGGTGGCAAAGGCCGTAGATCTTGTCGCTGACAATGACAAGGTGTTCGGTGCTGCCCGTGTTATCACTGACATTCGCCCGGTATTTGTGGACGATCCGACCGCCCCTCCTACCGGGGCTGTGGTTATACATACACTCAAGATCGAGTTTATGACCGACGTTGGGCCGAATGCAGCGTATTATGTCCTCGACGACGCTGATCTGCGTGAACTTCGCAACGCCTTGGACCGCGCCATGGATAAGTCTACGACTATCCAAACACTCCTTACAAACGCCGGGCTTTCGTCTCTGCAACCGTTTGGACCTGGCGAGTAACGATGCCTACTTTGGACGACTGGCAGGGGGTGAGGCACCGAAGCAAGTTCGTTCGCTTCGACACGCGGGCGTTTTCATCTGCGGCGCCACGTCGGTTTCGAAGTCGCGGTCCGAGCATAACCGATCAGCTGCACCGCACTGCATTCGTGATCGGCAAGCGTAATGTCTATCTGTTCCCATCTGGTGCAGATATCGCGGTCGTTAACCCGTCTGCATGGGTAAAGGGCGGCGATCTTTCAAGCCGATTTCGAGTGCTTACGTCTGATTGGAAGGAGGCGACGAGGTTTAGCTCATCGCCTGAGGAGATTGCTGTCCATCCCAGCTATCAGCGAGTCATCGGCATGGGCCCGGCCGCGCTTCCCCTTATTCTCAAAGACCTTCAGCGCGAACCTTATCATTGGTTTTGGGCACTCAATGCGATCGTTGGTTATGACGCCGCCGATCAAGCAGACACTCTCAAATCTGCTGCGGACGCGTGGATAGCCTGGGGAAGAAGGCATGAGCTTCTTACCGATGACGTCGAGCCTACGTGAGAGTTCCACGCGTGGAGGCGGCGTTTCCTAAGCTCAGAACAGGCGCCTACGACAAGACGAGTGAAATGGATCCCGGCTACAACTGCATTGCTTGGGCCGCCGGTGACACTACGCGATTCTGGTGGCCCCGTCCAGAGCGACCGTACTATTGGCCAGACGGCCTACCTCGTGTAGCCACACGACAGAACTTCATTGACGCGTTCAGCACACTCGGTTATTCGCCGTCAGACTCACTGGATGCCAGTATTGAGCAAGGCCTAGAAAAGATCGCTTTGTTTGAGGATACGTCAGGCAAACCCACGCATGCGGCCCGGCAACTGGCTACTGGGGCCTGGACGAGCAAGCTGGGCGTTGATATTGATATTGAACATCAGGATGTAGCTGGCGTCGAGGGAAACGCGTACGGTACGCTAGCCGTGATTCTAGTCAGGAAGGCAGAGATGCGTGACTTGCTGACCCTGCGAGGCTCTACGGCCGTCGCAACACCGTGAGGCCGCGGATCCCAAAGGGAAAGCGCACGCCGGCGTCCAGCGCCAACGCCTCCAGGCGACAAGCCAAAGTGCCCAGGCGCGCGTCCTGGGTGTTGGCGATGTCGCCGGCAACGCGGGCGGAAAGCGCCTCGCCCTCGAGGTGCGAAAAGCGGCTGCGGTTGCGCTGCTTGACCAGCCAGAATGGCGGGTAGAGCAGGGCGCCAATGTGCGTGTCGAGAAGAACCTCCAGGCCAACGCGCCGCGCCTTGCCCGCCAGCTCGCCTCGTGAGTAGCGGCGCTCGTGGCCGAGGAAGCGGTCGTAGTAGTCGTAGGTCTTGGGGCCCGCCGGCACGACAATCGCCGCGCGGGCACCGGGCCGCAGTACGCGGCATAGCTCCGCGAGCGCGCCCACGTCGTCGGGCACGTGCTCGAGCAGGTTGGCAGAGAGCGCCGCGTCCAGGGTGGCAGAGCGCAGCGGCAGGGCACAGACGTCGGCCTGCAAGAGGCACGCGTCGGGGACCAGGGCGTTGGCCTTGCGCAGGCCGGAGGCGACCAGGTCGACGCCGATCAACGTCGCATTGGAGCAGGCCGCGTGGAGGTCCGCGAGCAGGTGGCCGGTGGAGCAGCCGAGGTCGGCGAGCACCGGTCGGTCGGGCAGCGGGCCGAGCTGGCTCAATAGGGCGCGGCGGGTCCATACGTCGAGGAAATGCTCACGCGAGCTCTCCTCGTGCAGGTCCTCCAGCTCCTCCGACCAGTTAACCGACGGGCGCTCGACGTAGGTCAGGAACGGCTCGCGCCGCGGTGGTGGGTCGGTCCCAATCGCGGTCGCCCCGGTCCCACCCAACCCGAGCCAGCCTCCGTCGAAGGGGGGGACCTCGTCCGCTCCGGGTGGCGGCAGCAGCATGTGCTCCACCGCACTCGCCGGCGCCTCGCGCGTCACGCGTGCTCCCCCGCGTAGGCGCCGGAGAACTCGAAGTCGAACGCCAGCTCGGTCGCGTTCGCGGCGGCCATCGCCCGCCGGGTGTCCTCGGGGCGGCGGGTGTAGACGAGCAGGAACCCACCGCCGCCGGCTCCCACCAGCTTGCCGCCGAGCGCGCCGCTGCGCCGGGCCAGCTCGTAGAGCCGGTCGATGTGCTCATTGGTCATGCCGGGCGAACGGCGACGCTTGTGCTCCCAGTGCTCGTGCATCAACGCGGCGTAGCCCTCCAAATCCCCCTCCTCCAGCAACCGGTGGATGTCGCGCCCAAGCTCCTTCGTGCGGTGCAGGTTCTCGACCATCTCCTGCTCGCCCTGCTTGGAGCGCGCGTCCTGGTCGGCGAGCACCTTCGAGGCCGAGCGCGCCTCGCCGGTGTAGAACAGCAGCAGCTGGTCGCGCAGGCGCCTGAGCACCGCTGGGTCGAGCTCCAGCGGCACCACCTCGACGCGGCCATCGGGGTGGAAGGTGTAGGCGCAGATGCCCCCGTGGGCGGCGACGTAGGGGTCCTGCTTGCCGACCGGCTCGCCGAGCACGCCCATCTCGATCTCGCACGCCGCCTCCGCGAGGTCGCCCGGGCTGATCGAGCAGTACCGCGCACGTGCCAGGCCCTTGAGCAGGCAGACGGTGTACGCGCCGGAGGAGCCCATCCCCGTGCCGGCCGGCACGTCGGCCACCGAGGCGATCTCCAGCGGCGCACCCCGCCAGTGGCGCAACAGGCACTCGCGCAGGATCGGGTGGCGGATCTGGCCGGGCTCGTCGACCTCCTCCAGCTCGGAGTACTTCATCCGGTAGCGGCGCTGGAAGACGGTGTGGGTGAGCATGTAGACGTACTTGTCGATCGACCCGGACACGAGGAAGCCGCCGTGGGCGCCGTAGTAGGAGGGCAGGTCGGTCCCGCCCCCGCCGAGCGAGATGCGCAGCGGCGCGCGGCTGAAGATCACCGCCATGGCGCCCGTGCCCTGCTCATCGGGGAGCCTTCCCGGCGGGGACGCTCGGGAGTCCGTCCACTCCGAGCCCACCCGCCCCGGGCGCAGCCTGCTCGCCCCCGGGCTCCTCGGCCCAGGCGTACTCGTTCGCGTCGAACCACTGAAGCGTGCGCACCGCCGCCTGCGCGATCGTCAGCCGCGGGCGCCAGCCGAGACCGCGGATGCGAGTCGTGTCGAGGTGGATGCGGGGGCTGTCGCCGATCCACCCGCGCCGCCCGCCGGTGCGCTCGATGCGCGGCGTGAGCGCGAGGTGCTCGCAGAGGAGGCCAATCGAGTCCTCGACCGCGATCGTTTCCTCGAGGCCCAGGTTGTAGACGTGCGCGCCGGGCTCCTCCCCGTGGCGCTCGACGGCGCACAGCAGCGCGTCGAGGCAGTCCTGCACGTACAGGTAGGACTTCTCCTGGCGCCCGTCGCCCAGCACTCTCAGGCGGGTGGGGTCGCGCCGCAGCGCGCGGTAGAAGTCGAACAGGTGCCCGTGGGTGTAGCGCTCGCCGAGGATCGACACGAGCCGGCAGATCACGCCGGTGAAGCCGTAGCCGGCCGCGTACGCGGCGATCAGGCCCTCGCCGGCCGCCTTCGAGGCGCCGTAGAGGGACGTCTGAATCGGGAAGGGGGCGTCCTCGGGGGTGGGGAACACCTCGGGCTCTCCGTAGATAGAGCCGGTTGAGGTGAACGCGATCCTGCTGACGCCGCGTGCGCGCATCGCCTCCAGGACGGCGGCGGTCGCCAGCGTGTTGTGTTCGAGGTCGCACCGTGGGTGCTCGAAGCCCTCGCGCACGTCGGCGTTGGCCTGCAGGTGAAAGACCCACTCGCAGCCCTCGAACGCGTCTTCGAGCGCCGCCACGTCGAGCACGTCGCCCTCAACGAGGCGCACCTGCGGGCGGCGCAGGGCGTCGGCGAGGAACTCGCGCCGGCCGCTGCGGAAGTTGTCGAGGGCCACGACCTCGACGCCGTCCGAGCTCAGACGGTCGACGAGGTTGCTGCCGATGAACCCGGCGCCGCCGGTGACGCAGACCCGCCTCATCCGACCCGCCTCATCCTCACAACGTGAAGCCGGCGGCAGCCGCGTCGCCGTGGAACATGCGGACGGTCTCCAGCGAGTACTGCTCGAGGTCCTTGCCCAGGCAGTCGAGCTTCTTCAGCAACTCGTGGGTGACGGTGATGATGTGACACCCCACCTGGTCGGCCTGCACCACGTTGAGGATCTCCCGGGGCGAGGCCCAGATCAGCTCCGCGCGGGGGGCGCTGGCCATGATCTTCACCGAGCGGGCCATGATCGGCACCGGGTCGACGCCGGCGTCGGCGATGCGCCCCGCGAAGACCGAGATGCAGGAGGGCGCACCTTCAGCCACCGCCGCAGTGATGACCTCCACCTGGGCGGTCGTGAACAGAGCGGTGACGTTCACCTTGACGCCCTCCTCGGAGAGCTCGCGCACGAGCGCCGCGAGCGACTCGCCTGCGGTGGTGGTGACGGGGAGCTTGACGTACACGTTCTCGCCCCACGAGGCAATCAGGCGCGCCTGGCGGGCGATCTCCGGCGGATCGTCGGCGAACACCTCGAAGGAGATCGGGTGGGCGCTGACGCGCTCGAGCAGGCGGTGGGCGAACTCGGCGTAGTCGGTCAACCCGGCCTTGCGCATCAGCGTGGGGTTGGTGGTGAACCCCGCGATCCGCGGATCGGCGGCCAGCGCGAGGATGCCGTCGAGGTCGGCCCCGTCGGCGAAGATGCGCGTGGAGATGCGGTCGAGCATTGGTCGATCACCTTGGCGGTGACCATACGAGATTCACCTCTGCGGAATTGTTTCCGACCTCGTCCGAGCCGGAGATCCACCCCACTGGCGCGATTCGCGGCCCCGAGATCAGGGGAACTGTTTCTGTCGCTCCGTCGTGTCCCCGGGGAGCTGCTGGCCGGCGCGTCGCGCGGAGGCTCGGGATCGGCACGGATCCCCCACGCGAGCGTCGAGAGCAGGTGGCGCAGTTCGAAGTCGCCGTGCGTGTAGTGCAACGTCTGGTTGTCCGCGACCAACAGCCCCTCCTGATCGCCCTGCCACAGCGTGCGGCTGCGATCCCACTCCCCGGAGCGGTAGACCTCCCCGGCGCGGTCCACCACGAGCGAGCTCAGGCCGATCTGTTCCAGGCGTCGCGTGAGACACTCCCGGCTGCCCTCCAGCGAGTAGGCGTCCTGCTTGTTGCGCACCACGAACAGCGCCAGTTCCCTGAGGGTCTCGTGGGCGATCATGAAGGCGTTCGAACGCAGCTTGTGGGCGGGGAAGGGCTCGTAGTAGAAGAGGGTCCCGGGGAGCCCACGCAGCGTCTTCAGCCGCGCCCGCACGGCTTCCTCCACCGAGCGGCGCCGCCTGCCCTTGCGCTTCAGCTCCAGGCCCCTGGTCAGCGCCCGGGCGGTCGGCGCAGGCGGCAGCAGGCCCCGATAGGCGCTCGGCAGCCCCATCGAGTAGGTCGTCCACGAGTGGCCGCTCGCCCACGCGCCGGTGGCGCCCACCTGGCCCACGCCCGGTCGTGCGAGCGCCGCGTCGAGCCTCTGAAGCCAGCCGTCCACGAGGGGGCGGCTGAAGGAGTTCACAAAGCAGTAGCGGTCGCGACGAAGGCGTGTGGCCGCGACCAGGTACGTCCCCAGGTCAGCCCCCCCGTCCGCGCAGAACAGCGTCTCGGGCGCGAGATCGGCGACCTCCTCGAGATACGGCTTGGCCTGGGCCAACGAGGTGAAGCCCTTCATCGCGAGCACGAGCTCACAGGCGACGCCGGGCGGGTGGGCACGAAACGCCTCGGCGAACCCGCGCAGGTGATCCAGGCCGTTGGCCTCGCGCACCAGGTGCACCACACAGGGAGGGTCGGCGCCCCCCACCCCGGGAGGCGTCTCGGGCAGCGCCAGCGGTATGCGCTTCCAAGCCCAGGGAGGCCGCACGCTCAGCCCCCTTCTCGCACGCGTCTCATCTCACCCTACCGGTGGCGCAAGGTCGGTCGGCTCACCTTCCCGCGGCGGGCGCGGATCGGCGCTCACTCCCCAGGCGAGCGTCGAGAGGAGGCTGCGGCGGGCGAACGTGCCCGCCGTGTAGCAGCGCGTCTGGTTGTCCGCCACGAGCAGCCCCTCCTGATCGCTCTGCCAGAACGTACGGCTGCGATCCCACTGCTCGCCGCCGTAGACGGCGCCCGACGCGGTCAACCACCAGCGAGGACAGGCCAATCCGCTCCAGCTGAGCTGGTGAAGCCTTCGCGACCACTCTCCAACACGTGGGTGTCCATCTTCGTGCAGACCACGGGCAGTCGCAACTCACGTAGCGCGGCGTGGCGGACCATGAAGGCGTTGGTGCGCACGTGACGCGCCGGAAAGGGCTCGAACTCGGTGAGTTCCCGCGGCACCCGGGGCACCGAGCTCAGGCGCACTCGCATCGTGGAGCTCGCCGAGCGCCGGCGTGCGTCGGGTCGGCACTGCCCGGGGTGGAGGCCGCCTCGCGCTGGATCTCCGTCAACAGTTCGCGAACGGCCTGGCGCGCGGGGAACAGCCCCTCGTAGGCGCTGGGGCCCCCGAGCAGGCTCGTCACCCACGAGTGCATGCTCGCCCACGACCCCGTCGCGCCGACCTGCCCCACGCCGGGCCGAGCCAGGGCGGCGTCGAGCTTCTGAAGCCAGCCGTCGACCAGCGGGCGGGCGTGCGAGTTGACGAAGCAGTAGCGGTCACGGCGCAGGCGCGCGGCGAGCGCGAGGTACACGCCGAGATCGAACCCGCGATCCGGGAAGAACAGGGCTTTGGGAGCAAGATCGGCGGCCTCCTGGAGGTACGGCGCCGCCTGGGCGCGCGAGGCGAATCCCTTCATCGCCAGCACCAACTCGCAGTCGATGCCGGCGGATGCGCGCGCAGCGCCTCGGCGAAGGCGCAGAACGAGCCCATGCCGTTCACCTCGCGCACGAGGTGCACGAGACAGGGGGGTCGTCACTCCCCACTTCGGAGGGCGCTCGGGCAACTCAGCGGCATCCGCCGCCAAGCCCACGGCCAACGCATCTCAACGCCCTTCTTCTGCTCGCCCGGAGGAAAGCGGCGACCCAGGCATGAGGCGGCGAAGCTAACAGCGGCTCTCGCGAGCGCCCGATCGAGCGGCGCAGGCCGCACGCTGATGTTTCTGTCAGCCCACCGACGCGCGAGCTGCGCTTTTGGTGCTCCAACCAAGCGTTAGCGAAGTGGTTCTCAAAGCAAGTACCCCGTCACGCGCCCAAAACACCTGTGGTGTCTGGCTCACGCGCCCGCATCGGGGGACCGAGCGCTGGACGGGGCGGGGTCAGCGTGCGCGGTGCTGTTGCACCCAGGTGCCGCGCGAAGCCGCGACTACGGTGCCGGCATGCTCCTGCACTCGTAGCGCCTCGTAGACGTCGTGATCGTCACCCACAACCGCTACGAGCTCACCGAGAGCTGCCTGCGCCACCTGCGCGCGCAGACGATCGAGCACCGGGTGATCGTGGTGGACAACGGCTCCACCGACGGCACCCCGGCGCGCCTGCGCGCCGAGTGGCCCGACGTGCAGGTCGAGCCACTGGGCCGCAACCACGGCTTCGCGATCGGCTGCAACCGTGGCGTGGCGCGCGAGTGCGGGGGAGACTCGTGGTGCTGCTCAACAACGACGTGGAGTGTCGGGCGGACTTCCTCGAGCAGCTGACCGCGCCGCTGCGCGACCCGACGGTGGGCTCGGTCGCCTCGTTGATGCTCCAGCCGGGCGGGGAGCGGATCGACAGCGTCGGGCTGACCGCCGACGTGACCCTCGCCGGCTTCCCGCGACTGCACGGGCTGCCGGCGACGTGCGCAGGCGATCCCTGCCCGGTGCTGGCCGGCCCGGCGGGCACGGCCGCGGCCTACCGGCGCGCGGCGTGGGAGCAGGTCGGCGGACTCGACGAGACGATCTTCACCTACATGGAGGACTTCGACCTGGCGCTGCGCCTGCGCAGCGCCGGGTGGGAGTCGGTCGCCGCCCCCGACGCAGTCGGGGTGCATCTGGGCTCGGCCACGCACGGGCATCGCTCCGCCTGGCAGCGACGCAACGGGGGCTTCGGGCGCGGTTACCTGCTGCGCCGCTACGGGCTGCCGCGGGGAGCAGCCACGGCGCGTGCGCTGGCCACCGAGGCGGTGGTGGTGCTTGGAGACCTGGTCATCTCCCACGACCTCGCCGCGCTGCAGGGGCGGATGCGGCGGTTGGAGCGCCGGCCAATGCCGCCCCCACCACCCCCGCCCGCCGGCGGCGGCATCGACCGGCAGATCGGCTTTCGCGACTCGCTCGCGCCTGCGGCGCGGGGTGTACGCGCGACGCGCGGGTGAGCGCTTCGCACGTTCTCAGAACACGGCTTCTCAGCTCGAGGGTTCGACCCTGGATCGGCGTGCAGGCCCCACGCCAAGCTCGCGAGCAAGCGGCGGCGCTCGCTGCCGCCCAGCTCGTAGGAGCGCGTGCGGTTGTCGACGCCGAGCAGCCGCTCCTGCTCGCCCTGCCAGTACGTGCCGCTGCGATACCACTCACCGGGCTCGTAGGCGGCGCCCGCGCTGTCCACTACGAGCGCGCGCAGACCCATGCGCGTCACCTGGCGAGCCAAGTTCAGCGACCCGCTCTCGTGCACGTAGGTGTCGTACTTGGTGCGTACGACGAACAGCCGCAACGCCCTGAGCACCTCGTGCGAGACCATCAGCATGGTGTTGCGCAGATGCGGGTTGGGGAAGGGCTGCGAAGGCCAGCAGTTCCTCGGGCAACTGCGAGAGCAGACGCATCCGCGTACCGCAGGCGAGTCGAGCCTCGAGAGCGCCGTTCGATGCGCAGCTGTTCGAGGTCGATCTCCAGCAGCAGCCTGCGCGCCTCGCGGATCGGGGGCAGCACGCTCCGATAGAAGCTGGGCAGGCCCATCGAGTAGGTCAGCCACGAGTGTGAGCTCAGCCAGGCGCCGGTGGCGCCGACGATGCCCGACGTCGGGCGGCGCGAGCGCCGCATCCAGCTTGGCCAGCCAGCCCGCGACCACCGGGCGGGTGTGGGAGTTGACGAAGCAGTAGCGGTTGCGACGCAGCCGCGCCGCGGCCGCCGAAGAACAGAACCGAGATCGAGCCCGACGTCGGGGAAGAGCTCGATCGTCGGCGTGAGATCGGCGACCTCCGCGATGTAGGGCGCGGCCTCCGCGCGGGAGGCGAAACCCTTCATCGCGAACACCAGCTCGTGCTCGACGCCGGGCGGGTGGGCGCGCAGCGCCGCGGCAAACTCGCGCAGCGAGTCGATGCCGTTGGCGGCGCGCACGAGATGCACGACGCAGGGCGGGCCGGCCGGGGTCCTCGTGCAACGTGCTCGGCAACGTCAGCGGCTTGCGGCCCCAATCCCACGGAGGACGTATCGCGCCTCCACCCGCTCCGCGGCTGGAGACCCACGGTGCGGCGCAGGTCGGCCCTCTGCGCAGGCCGAACAGCTCGCCCAAATCGGAGGGGAGCGCGCCACGCCAGTGCAGGACGGCCGCGTAGAGGCAGGTGGAGAGCGCCAGCCGGCCGACGATCGGGACGCCGGTGAGCAGCATCGGCGTGGCGCCGACCGCCGCGGCCAGCGCGATCTTCGGCAGCACCTGCAAACTCGGGCGCAGATGCGGGCGACCGCGCACAAGCACCACCCCGCCCGCGATCGCGGCGAGGATCTCCACCGAGGCCGTCGCCGCGGCGGCGCCCTGGGCCCCATACAGCGGCGCCAACGCGGCCACCGCGACCGCCACCAGCGCAGCAGAGTGAGGTTGAGCACCAGGATCGTGCGGTGCAGGCGCAGGCTGAGCAGAGCGCAACCCCACAGCGTGCTGACGAAGACTGCCGCGACCGCCAGGCCCTGGACCGCCAGCACGGGAGTGGCCGCGAGGAACTTGGGCGCCGCCCACCATCTCGACCGCGAGGTGCGCCCCCACGATCAGCGAGAGCGAGACCCACACCCCCACGATCAGCGAGGCGTCGAGCACGCGCGAGAGCGCGTACGCGAAGCGGGCGGGATCGGCCATGCGCGGTGTGCGCGAAGATCGGGAAGGCGGCCCCACGAGCAGTCCGGGGAGAGTGAACAGGTTCTCTACGATCCGGTAAGAGACGCTGAAGTATCCGAGCTGGCGTCCGCTTGCGAGCAGCGAGACGAGCACCACCGCCACACGCAGGTAGAGAGTCGCCGTGATTACCGCCACCGAGTAGGTGAACATCGGCGTCACGAGCGCCTCGCCAGCGGCGCACGTCGAAGGACGGGCGCAGCGGGATGTCGCCGACGCACCAGTGCGATCGTCACGGGCAGCACCAGCACCGAGGCGATCGCCGTGACCGCCAGGAAGGCGAGCAGATGGGCGTCGAGCAGCACGAGCAGTGCGATCGCGGCGCGCGCTGAGCAGCAGGCGTGCGAGTTCGAGCGCCGAGAGCCAGCCGAGCCGCAGGCGGACCGCCAGCGAGACCGCCGAGCATCCCCTGCGTGTTCTGGAGCAGCACCCCGCCGCACGCGATCAGCACCCCGAGCCCCAGTAGCGGCCCGTAGACGAGCGAACGCGAACACGCGTGACGAGCAGCACGCCCAGCAGCGCGAACGTCAGGCGCATGCCCAGCAGCTCGCGGGTGAAGGCGGCGCGCCGCTCGCCGCGCAACACCGAGAGTTCGCGCAGGCCGACGCCGGTGAGGCCGAGATCGGTCAGGCCCGAGACCAGCGCGGCCAGCGACACCGCGATCGTGTAGCGGCCGGTCTCGTACACGCCGAGGTGGCGGAACAGGAGTGCGGCGGCGGTGACGCTGAACAGCGAGCCGGCGACGAACGAGCCCATCCGCAGCGTCGCCCCCCGCGCGGCGGCGGGACCGGCGGCGGGGGTGGACAGCACGCCGCGCGCCCGGGCGGGCGGCACAACTGGCCGGGCTGGCGTGAACGGCGCTCACCACCGACCGCCCTCACGGGAGCAGCGTCAGCTCCGGCGTGCGCGCGGCGAGGCGGCCTCCCCACTCGCCGACGTAGCGCGAGCTGCTCGGCGATCTCGTCCTTGAGGTTCCAGGGCAGGATCACCACCACGTCGGGGCGGTCCTCGCGGATCGCGCGCGGGGGTCGAATCGGGATGTGGCTGCCGGGCAGGAAGCGGCCCTGCTTGTGCGGGTTGAGATCCACCGTGTAGTCGAGGAAGTCGCGGCGCACGCCGCAGTAGTTGAGCAGCGTGTTGCCCTTCGCCGGCGCGCCGTAGCCGACCACGCGCCGGCCCTCGTCCTTGAGGCCAATCAGGAACTCGAGGATCCGGCGCTTGTCGGCCTCGACGCGGGCGCCGTATTCGGTGTAGGTCTCGAGCCGCTCATAGCCGGCCGCGCGCTCGCGCTCGCGCAGCTCCAGGGCACGTGCGGTGTCGGGCTTGGCGGCGTCGTCGGCGTGCGCCCCGTAGACGCGCAGCGAGCCGCCGTGCGTGGGCAGCTCCTCGACGTCGAACAGACGCAGCCCGTGGGCCGCGAACACGCGGCTGGCGGTGAGGAACGAGAAGTAGGAGAAGTGCTCGTGGTAGATCGTGTCCCACTGGTGGCCCTCGATCAGCCGCAGCAGGTGCGGGAACTCCATCGTGATCGTCCCGCCCGGCGCCAGCAGGATCTTCATGCCGCCGACGAAGTCGTTGAGGTCGGGGACGTGGGCGAGGACGTTGTTGCCGACCAGCAGATCGGCGGTGGCGCTCGGCGGCCAGCGACGTCGCGGTCTCGCGCCCGAAGAACTTGACCACGCGTTGGGATCCCGCGCTCGATGGCCGCGGCGGCGACATTGGCCGCGGGCTCGACGCCCAGCACGGGGATGTCGGCGCTCGCGAAAGTACTGCAGCAGGTAGCCGTCGTTGGAGGCGATCTCCACCACGTGGCTGTGCTCGCCGAGCCCCAGCGACTCGATCGTCCGCTCGGCGTACCGTCGGCAGTGCTCCAGCCAGCTGGTCGAGTAGGAGGAGAAGTACGCGTAGTCGGAGAAGATCCGAGCGGGGGACTCGAACTCCTCGAGCTGCACGAGGAAGCAGCGCTCGCAGACGAGCGCGCGCAGCGGGTAGAAGGGCTCCATCGCGCCCAGCAGCTCGGGGAACAGGTAGGAGTTGGCCAACGGCGAGGAGCCCAGGTCAGCGAAGACGACCTCCAGCGGCGCCCCGCAGAACCTGCAGGACGCCCGGCGCTGGTTGCCATCCGACATCTCAAGCGACCGCCTTCCACCAGTCGACGGTGCGAGCGGCGCCCTCGCGCAGGCCGATCGACGGGCTCCAGCCGACCTCCTCCCTCAGGCGCCGGACGTCGGCGGTCAACCGTTCGGGCTCACCCGGGCGCTGTGGCAGTGCGCCCAGCCGCACGAGCTCGGGGCGGCCGGCTGCGGCGGCGATCGCTGCCACGACGTCGGCCACCCGCACGGGCTCTCCGGAGGCCACGTTGACCGGCCCCGTGACCTCGGAGGTGAGCAACGCGGCAAAGGCCCTGCCCAGCTCGGGGGTATAGAGGTAGTCGCACACCTGCGTGCCCTGGGTGCACCGCGCCTCTTCTCCGCACACCAACGCGCGGGCCACCCCGCTCACCAGCCTGGCGGGGTGCTCGTAGGGCCCGTACGCGTAGAAGATGCGCCCCCAGGCGAGCGCGACACCCGCCCGCGGCGCCCAACGCTCGGCCACCACGTGCAGACCGTGCTTGGCTGCGCCGTAGATCGTGGCGGGGCACAGGCGGGTGGGCGGAGGCCTCTGCGCGGCAACGGCCGTGGGGGTCTCCTCGGCGCGGTCGCCCGCAGGCTGGGGTACCTCCTCCACGCAGTGCGTACGACGCTCCCAGGCGTACTCCGCGCAGGTGCCTACGAGCACCGCCCGCCGTCCTTCCCGCTCGCCGAAGGCGCGCAGCAGCCGGAGGCTGGCCTGCACCCAGTCGAGATTCTCGAGCGCCGCCCAGTAGGCCCCGGGCTGCGTGTACCAGGCCAGGTGCAGGAGGTGGCTTGGCTGGACCTCCCGTATCAAGACCTCGGCGGATTCGGGGGCGAGCAGATCGGCGCGGTGCCAGCGTACGTCGGGGGCCGTCTCGCGCAGAGCGTCGTCGGGCGGCCCTCCGGAGAGCGGCATCCCGTCAGATAGCGGGCGCGAGGTCAGCGCGTGCACCTCGTGGCCGGCGGCGAGCAGCGGAGAGAGCGTGTGCCGACCGATGAAGCCCCCGGCTCCGGTGACCAGCACGCGGCTCATGACACGTAATCTGGGAAGGCACGGTCGCGCGCGGAGAGGATGCGCCCGCCCGTGGGCGGGTCGGGCCAGCGGACGGCGAACGCGGGGTCGTCCCAGCGCACGCCGCGGTCTGCGTGGGGGGCGTAGGCGGAGGTGGTGTGGTAGTGGATCTCGCAGTTGTCCTCGAGCGTCTGAAAGCCGTGCGCGAAACCCTCCGGGACGAGCACGCAGAGCATGTTCCGGTCGCTCAGCTCGACCCCGACCCAGCGCCGGTGGGTGGGCGAGTCGCGACGCAGGTCGACCGCGACGTCGTAGACGCGACCCCTGGTGCAGCGGACGAGCTTGCACTCGGCGTGGGGGGCGACCTGGTAGTGCAGCCCGCGCAGCGTCCCCGCACGCGGGTTGCAGGAGTGGTTGCACTGGACCACCCGTGGGTTCAGGCCGTGGGAGGCGAAGATGTCGGCGTCGAACGTCCGCGTGAACGAGCCGCGCTCGTCGACGAACGACTCGAGCTCGACGACGACCACTCCAGGGAGCTCGGTCGGGGTGAAGATCATGACCAGACCCTCCACGGAGCGTCACCGGCTTCCCACAGCTGCTCGAGCTGGTTGCGATCGCGCAGCGTGTCCATCGCCTGCCAGAACCCCTGGTGGCGGAACGACGCAAGCTGCCCCTCGCGGGTCAGCCTGCGCAGCGGCTCCTGCTCCCAGGTGGTCTGATCGTCCTCGAGGTAGCGGCCGACCTGCGGGGAGAGCACGAAGAACCCGCCGTTCATCCAGGCCCCGTCCCCACGCGGCTTCTCCTCGAAGCGCCGCACGCGCGTGCCGTTGAGCTCCACCGCGCCGAAGCGACCGGGGGGCTGCACCGCGGTCACGGTGGCGAGGGCGCCCTGCTCGCGGTGGTAGGCGATCAGCCTCGTGATGTCGATGTCGGCCAGACCGTCCCCGTAGGTGAAGCAGAAGTCCTCGTCGCCGACGTAGGGAAGCACCCGCTTCAGGCGCCCCCCCGTCATCGTGTCCTCCCCGGTGTCCACCAGCGTCACCTTCCACGGCTCGGTGCTCGAGCGGTGGACCTGGACGTCGCCCTGGCCGAGGTCAAAGGAGAGATCGCACGTGTGCAGGTAGTAGTTGGCGAAGAACTCCTTGATGACGTAGCCCTTGTAGCCGAGGCAGATCACGAACTCCTCGACGCCGTGGGCGGCGTAGACCTTCATGATGTGCCACAGGATCGGCTTGCCCCCGATCTCCACCATCGGCTTGGGGCGGGTGGTCGTCTCCTCGCTGAGCCGCGAGCCCAGGCCGCCGGCCAGTATCACCGCCTTCATCGCGCGCGACCGAAGGCGGCCGAGAGGGTGCTCGAAATCCTGACTACAGACATGAGGCGGGTCAAGCTAACAGCGGCCCTCACCACGATCCAGCGCTTGAGGTCGACGTCCCTATCCACCGCGGGCGATGGTGCGCCTAGTGTTTCTGTCCGTCGTGCGAAGCGGCGGTCCCACTGTTGGGGGCTGCCGCGCGAGGGCACAGGGCGCCGCCCGTCCGCCCGCGACGCTGAGCGGCGCCTCCCCACACGAGGTGTGCCGTGGAGACCGGATCGGTCACCTCAGCACGACCGACCATCTCTAAAGCTCTAGAATCGTCGTTATGTCCGGAGTACAGGGCACGAGCCTGGCACCCCCCTCGCAGATCGGCTGGTGGCATCAGATCGAGCTGCCCGGCGGTCACGTCACGCCGGGGCCAGACCGCTCTGCCGAGAAGCTCGCGTCGCTGCGGCTGCCCGATCTCAAGGGCAAGACGGTCCTGGACGTGGGAGCGCTCGACGGATACTTCTCCTTCGCGGCCGAGCGGCTGGGCGCCTCCCGGGTCGTGGCGCTGGACAGCTACATCTGGCAGCAGAAGCCGGGAGGCAAGGACGGCTTTGAATACGCTCGCAGGGCGCTCGGCTCCAAGGTCGAGAGCGTCGAAGTCGAGGTGCTCGACATCTCCCCGGAGACCGTCGGCCGGTTCGACGTCGTCCTGTTCCTGGGCGTCCTCTACCACATGCGCCACCCCCTGCTGGCGCTTGAACGGGTCGCCAGCGTCACCGAGGAGCTGCTCGTGACGGAGACCTTGGTCGACCTGACTTTCCTGCGCTCCCCGGCGGCTGCCTTCTATCCGTGGCCGCTGCTCACGGATGAGACCACCTGGTGGGGACCCAACCAGGCGGCGGTCGTAGGCATGCTCCGCGCGGTCGGCTTCGAGCGAGTCGCCGCCTACCCCGCCAAGCGCCTGACCCGAGCGCGGCTTCGGGGCATGCCGGCCAGGGCTCGAGCCGACACCGAGCTGCTGTCCACGACACCGACCGGATCTCGCCTGCGCCTGCTGAGGGACGTCGCCAAGAGCGCCCTGACCCAGAACCGCCTGGTGACGCACGCCTGGAAGTAGCGAGCGACCGCGCGACCGCGCGACCGCCTCGGCTCCGCGCGAGACCACACTCCGCCGCGGAGCGCCTGCACGGCGAGCTCCCACAGCGAACCCCGCACCTACAATGAGCCGCCGTGCCGGCTCCCGCAAGACACCCGTTGGTCCCGCGCCGCAGGGTGGACCCTCGCCAGGAGCTGCCGGCGATGGAGGTGGAGGTGCTGCAGCGCTGGCGCGAGCGGGAGGTGTTCGCCAAGTCACTGGCGCTGCGCGAGGGCGCCGAGCCGTGGGTCTTCTACGAGGGGCCCCCCACCGCGAACGGCCGCCCCGGCGCCCACCACGTGCTCTCGCGGGTGTTCAAGGACATCTACCCCCGCTACAAGACGATGCGCGGTCACCGCGTGGAGCGCAAGGGCGGGTGGGACTGCCACGGCCTGCCGGTGGAGATCGCCGTCGAGCAGAAGCTCGGGATCAACAGCAAGCACGAGATCGAGAACGTCGTCGGCATCGAGGCCTTCAACCGGCAGTGCCGCGAGTCGGTGTTCGAGTACCTGGAGGAGTGGAACCGCCTGACCGAGCGGATCGGCTTCTGGATCGACCTCGACGACGCGTACCGCACGCTGGACGAGTCCTACATCGAGTCGGTGTGGTGGGCGCTGGCACGTATTCAAGAGGCGGGCTTGCTCTATGAAGGCCACAAGGTGGTCCCCTACTGTCCGCGCTGCGGCACGGCGCTCTCTTCACATGAGGTGGCTCTGGGTTATCAGGACGTAATCGATCCGTCGATATATGTGCGCTTCCGTATCACCCAGCCACAGGGCGCCTTGCACCACGGCGACGCGCTTCTCGTTTGGACCACAACGCCGTGGACGCTTGTGGCCAATGCTGCCGCCGCAGTCGCACCGGCGGTGACCTATGTGCGCATCAACCACGAGGGCGAGTCCCTGATCCTCGCCGAGCCGCTTGCCAAGAGACTATTCGGCGAGCATCCCGATATAGCCGAGCGATTCAAGGGCGAGGAGATGGTCGGTTCCGAATACGAACCACCCTTCGAGCTCGGTGAGGGCCCCCCAAACCCGAGCCGATATCACCCGGTTATCGCCGCCGACTTCGTCACCACCGAGGACGGCACGGGCATCGTGCATATCGCCCCGCCCTTCGGCGAGGACGACTTCAACGCCGCGGTCTTCTACCGGCTTATTGAGCCCGACGAGCCACGCACGCTGTACAACCCGGTGAGGGCGGACGGTACCTATGACGAGCGTGTGCGCGGTGGTGATGGACGCTCCTATCAGGGTCGATTCGTCAAGGATCCAGCGCTCGCAGACGATCTGATCGGTGACCTGCGAGATCGGGGACTGCTGTTCAAGATCGCCGAGTACGAGCACTCCTATCCACACTGCTGGCGCTGCGGAACGCCGCTGATCTACTACGCCAAGCCGTCGTGGTACATCGCGACCTCCAAAGTGCGGGAGCGGATGCTGGCCGCCAACGAGACCATCGCCTGGCATCCGCCCCACATCAAGCATGGGCGCTTCGGGGACTGGCTGTCGAACAACGTCGACTGGGCCCTTTCGCGTGAGCGCTACTGGGGCACGCCGCTCCCAGTGTGGCGCTGTCGAAAGGGCCACATTCGCGTGATGGGTTCCTTCGCAGAGTTGGAGGAGCTCTCGGGCAAAGCACTGTCAGACCATCACCGCCCCTATGTCGATATCGAGTTCCCATGCCCCCATACCCGCGACCGCTCGGAGCCTGCGTGCGACGAGCCGATGCGGCGCGTGCCGGAGGTGATCGATGTCTGGTTTGACTCCGGCGCGATGCCGTTCGCCCAGTACCACGCACCCCTCGAGAACAAGGCCCACTTCGAAGCGCGCTTCCCAGCGGACTTCATCTGCGAGGCGCTCGACCAGACGCGCGGCTGGTTCTACTCGCTGCTCGCGGTCTCCACCCTCCTGTTCGACACCGCCCCCTACCGCAACGTCCTCTGCCTCGGCCTGATCCTCGACAGCGAGGGGCAGAAGATGTCCAAGTCCAAGGGCAACACCGTCGAGCCGTGGCAGGTGCTCGACACCTACGGCGCAGACGCCTTCCGCTGGTACTTCTTCACGGCCAAGCAGCCCTGGGACGGCTACCGCTTCTCCGAGGAGGCGATCGGGGAGGGGGTGCGTCTGTTCCTCAAGCAGCTGTGGAGCACGTACTTCTTCTACGTGCTCTACGCGCACGCCAACGAGGGCGCGCTGAGCCAGGCGAGGACGGAGGACTCCCCAAGCGACGACCTCGACCGCTGGGCGCTCTCGCGCACCGCGGGAACCGCGCAGCTCGTCGCCGAGCGCCTGGATGCCTACGACGCGACCGCTGCGGGGCGCGCGATCGCCGAGCTCGTGGACGAGCTCTCCAACTGGTACGTGCGCCGCTCGCGCCGGCGCTTCTGGGACGGCGACCCCTCCGCCTTCGGCACACTGCGCACCTGCCTACTGAACGTCGCCAAGCTGCTCGCCCCGTTCTGCCCGTTCGTGGCCGACGAGCTCTACGACAACCTCGACGGGACGCTGCCGAGCGTGCACCTCTGCGACTTCCCGGTCGGCGCGGCGCTCCCCGCGCGCGACCCCGCGCTGGAGGAGGCGATGGCGACCGCACGCGAGACGGTGCGCCTGGGTCTGGGCGCACGGGGGCAGGCGAAGATCAAGGTGCGCCAGCCGCTCGCGGAGGCGGTGGTCGTCGCGGCGGGGCGCGAGCGGGAGGCGATCGAACGCCTGGCGGACGTGGTACGCGAGGAGCTCAACGTGCGGCGCGTGCGCTTCGTCGCGGGCGCGGAGGAGCTGGGCCGCTACGAGGTGAAGGCCAACTACCGCCGCCTCGGCCCGCTGTTCGGCCCAGAGATGCCGCTGGTCGCGGAGGCCGTCGCGGCGCTCGACCCGGCGCGGGTGGCCAGGGCGGTCCTTGGCGAGCCCCGGTCTGGCGACCCCCAGTCGGCCGGTGCGGGCGGCGAGACGGGGCTCGGCATCTCGGTCGCCGGCCGCGAGCACACCCTCTCGGCCGAGGACGTGATCCTCACGATGCTCCCGCCGGAGGGCTACACCGTGGAGCGCGAGGGCGCCCACGCCGTTGCGCTCGACCTGACGATCGACGAGGACCTGCGCCGCGAGGGACGCGCGCGGGAGATTGTGCACGCCGTGCAGAACGCCCGCAAGAGCGCGGGCCTCGCCGTCGAGGACCGGATCGACCTTTCCCTCTCCGGCGATCCCGTGCTGCTGGAGGCCGCGGGCGCACACCGCGAGTCCCTCGCCGGCGAGACGCTCGCGATTGGCCTGACCCTCGACGGCGACGGCGCGGCAGGCGCCTCCGGGGAGTACCGCGAGCGGGCCGAGATCGAAGGTCTCAGCCTGGAGATCGCCTTGCACCCGGTGCGACACACCGCCTGATACAGCAGAATCTGCTACCGTTATTAGGACGATGGCAGCTATTTTGAATCCGGTATAGGGTCGCCTAAGTCGGAAACATTAACGAGGCCGTGTTCCTGATGTCGATCCTCGACCGGCACGAAGCGCCCTTCCACCCACGCGCGACGGTTGGGGAGGAGGCCCGCGATGCCCAGTGCGCTTGAGCGCTGGCGGACGTCCCGAGGGCACCGCATCGAAAAACTGCCGGCACCACTTCGTCCACCGGCGCGGTTGATTCGAAATCAGATAATCGACCGGACCTACGTTTACAGAGCCGACGGACTGGCAACTGCTCACTACTGTCCGTTCTTGGAAGACCAGGGGTTTGAAGCTCTATACGCGGAGATGCTCAAGTCGTGGTGGGCCCCGGGAACGGATGTACGGTGGCGCATGTGGTTGCTGACGTCCCTTGCCCAGCAGTGCCAGCACCTGCCTGGCAACTTTGCCGAGTTCGGCACCTGGCGTGGCGGATGCGCGTACATGATCCTCGGCCGTACGGAGGTCGCGACTGGCCACCGCTTCTTTCTGTTCGACACATTCACGGGTGTCCCTACGGATCGGCTCACGAGCAGTGAGCGTGAGCGAGGCTTCGGGGGGACGCTCAAAGATACGTCTGTGGACTACGTCGACAACCTACTTGCGCCCTGGCGACCCAGGTATGTGATCTGTCCGGGCGACATCTTCCAGACCTTGGCCACCGCCGACGTCGGCGATCTGTCCTTTGCCCACATCGACTTGAATGCTGCGGCCCCCTCTGGCCTTGCGCTCGAGTTTGCATATAAGCGCATGATTCCTGGTGGAATTATCGCCCTTGACGATTACGCGTCTCTGGAGTACCGAGACCAGCGGTTGGTGATCGATGAGTTCTTTCGCGACCTGCCCGAGAAGCCGATCGCTCTGCCGACCTGCCAGGGATTTGTCATAAAGCGCTGATCCCCGTGGATGCCCGCTCTCCGGCTGGGTCCGACGGTGACGGTCGCGGCAGAGCGTCGCGGCGTGCCGCGACCGTGAGCCTCTCCCTCACGCTCACGCGCGCGCGGGGCGGCCGGGACGCCCGCTACGGCGGCGGCGGACCGCGAGCGCCCCGAACTGCAGGAGTAGGGCCAGCACCGCGAGGAGCGTGAGCACGCGCCCCGCTACCACGGGGAGGGTGTCGATCGGACTCAGGGAGATCGTCTCAGTCGGCGTGGAAGCGCCTCGGTTCGCGCCGCTCCGCGACGCTGCGCCTGTTTCGGGGCCGATTTCCAGCACGTCGTAACCTTCGCGATTGATGCCCACGATCTTGGCGCCCGCGACGTGCACCAGGCTCGGGGGGCCCTGCAAGTTCGTGTAGACGAGCTGGCCCAGACGCAGATGCACAACCTTGGAGACGTGGTTGTCGCGCACGGCGGCGGGGTTGAAGTGGACTTCCGGAGGTCGCCCGTTGGGGTCGTTCAGGACGCGGAGGTGAACGTCGACGTAGTCCGTCAGGACTTCTCCGGCGCCCGGCGCTGAGGACGAATACAGGTGGGCAAGCAGGCCGTACCGTTCTCCTCCCGGGGGATAGGCGTTCGCCTGCTGGATCGCGCCGACGACCGACACGATCAGGACCGGGAGGAGCGTCCACCTCAGGAGCCGCGTCCCGCGGCCACCGCCCTTGGCCAGCACGAGGGCGGCGAGGACCGTGCCGCTCAGAGCCAGCAGCACGTAGCTCTCCAGGCGGTAGCTGAACTGCAGCGTGGCGTAGGCGCGGGGCAGCGCGAGTATGAGCCCGGCGTGCGTCATCAGCACGATCAGGAAGGCCGTCAAGACGGAGCAGATCAGAAGCACCCTGATCCACGTGCCCCGCAGGCCCGTTCGCAGGAAGATCGCCAGGCTCACGAGCGTCCAGGCGATCACCAGAATGGGCAGGGAGAGCGCGAACGCGGCGCCGGGGGTTGAGGCCGAGGCGCGTGAGAGCGTGAACAGGTGCCCCGTCGAGACCAGGCCCATCGTCGCCCGCAGCAGGGCTTCCCAGTGCGGAAATTCGGTGGCGATGAGCGTCTTCGACTCGTAGGCCGCCGCCGGCAACAGGAACCAGGCGCTGACCATCGCCGCGGGCACGACCAGGCCCGCCACGCGGATCACACCTGCTCGTGTGAGCACTCGGCGGGACCGCGGCACGCAGACGACGATGGCAAGGCCGACCAGGGCGATCATCGTGGAGCCCCACACAATCGTGAGGCTGTGACTCCCGAAGAGGAAGACGCTGCTGACCGTCAGCGCGAGCGCGGGCCACGCGTGCAGCCGCTCTGCACGGAGAACGCTCAGCCCGGACGCGACCACCAACGGGATCATGGAGACTCCGATGAACTCCGGCCAGTCCCCACGCGCGTAGATCAACGTGAGGTAGTAGGAGGAGGTGACGAACACGAGGCCGGGCACGTGAGCCCACCAGCGCCCCAGCCCAGCGATGCGCGCCATCCAGTACCAACCCCCATACGCGGCGGCAAAGCCCAGCAGGTACGCGAGGACGTAGGTTTCGACCGGCGCGTTCCCCAGCAGCAGCGACATCGTGCCGGTCAGGGCGTAAAGGGTCCCGCCGTAGAAGGCGTAGTGCGGATAGAGCACCCCGTAGGGGTAGTTGAGGAACAGGCTGGGCATGTGATTGGCACGAATCGCCAGGCCCTGCTGCCACATGAACCAGAGCTGTGCCAGCCAGTCCCCGTTGAAGACGGCCCTGGAGAAGATCAGTGGCCAGCAGAGCACGCCGACGAGCAGCACCGCCGCCCCTCCCACGAGGGCCGGCGACTGTGCCACCGCACCGACCGAGACCCGCTTGACAGGGCCGATCGCGATCCGTCGGATACTCGATTCATCCTGGATGCGGCGAACCATACGCACGCTGCGCCACGGCTCTGCGCACATCGCGGGCGCTTAGCCCGCCAATGCCCGAATCCGCTCAGCTACAGGCGATTCAACGATCGTCTGCGGGCGCGAATGTCTCCGACCGGGCCGCTACGCGAGCGCGGGCTCCAACTCGGCCTCGATCACTCAGCGGGAAGGGGCCCTCCGTCCTCAGCGGGAAGGGGGCAGGCCCCCCTCCATCCTCAGGCGGGAAGGGGGCAGGCCCCCCTCCATCCTCAGGCGGGAAGGGGGCAGGCCCCCCTCCATCCTCAGGCGGGAAGGGGGCAGGCCCCCCTCCATCCTCAGGCGGGAAGGGGGCAGGCCCCCCTCCCGACCTCCCCCCGTGCAACCAAACTGGCCGACTACGCCAGCGCAGGCTCCAACTCAGCCTCGATCTTCTTCTTGGGGTACGCGCCGACGACGGTCTTGACGGGCTGGCCCGCCTTGAAGAGGATCATCGTGGGGATCGAGAGCACCTGGAAGCTGGCGGCGGTCTGCTGGTTCTCGTCGACGTTGAGCTTGACGATGCGCAGGTCGGCGCGTTCGCCGGCGATCTCCTCGAGCACAGGGCCCACCACGCGGCAGGGCCCGCACCAGGGCGCCCAGAAGTCGACGAGCACGGGGGTCTCGGATTCGATGACCTCGGCCTGGAAGTTGGCGTCGGTGACTTCGCTCAAAGCGCCTGCCATGGGGACTCCTTTGCTGGTTGACCTAAGGGCCTACGCCCAATACTATACAAAGTGTAGTAGGTCCTGTCCGTGTCGAGGCTCGCCAGACTCAGAGACACCACGACGGGGCCGTGGGTCGGTCGTCAGCGCCCGTGGACGACCGGGACGCCAGACAGTGCTTGGAGAAACGCCTGCGACAGCCCGTGCGCCGTTGATTCAAGCCATTTTCCGACTTCGAGGGACTCGTATGATGCCGACATCATGAGTCGGTTCTTCGTTGCTGGCGGGGCGGGATTCATCGGCAGCCACCTCACCCACGAGCTGCTGCGGCGGCCCGGCCACGAGGTCGTGGTGTTCGACAACATGGTCTCTGGAAACGTGTCTCACCTCGACGGGCTGCTCGACGATCCCCGCCTGCGGCTGGTCGAAGCCGACCTCCAGGAGCTCGAGCGGGTCATCGAGGCGATGGCCGGCGTCGACCACGTGTACCTGTTCGCCGCCAACCCGGACATCGCGGCCGCCGTCGAGGAGCCGGGGATCGACTTCTGGCAGGGCACCTACCTGACGCACAACGTGCTCGAGGCGGCGCGCGTCAACGGCGTGCCGCGCATCACCTACGCCTCGGGCTCCGGCGTCTACGGCGACCGTGGGGTGCAGGAGGTCGACGAGGAGTTCGGGCCGCTGGTGCCCGTGTCCACGTACGGCGCGAGCAAGCTCGGCTGCGAGGCGATGCTCGCGGCCTACGCGCACATGTTCGGCATCCACGCCGTGGTCTTCCGCTTCGCCAACGTCGTGGGCGCCAGGCAGACCCACGGCGTCACCTACGACTTCGTGCGCCGGCTACTCGAGGACCCCGCGGAGCTGCGCATCCACGGCGACGGCCGTCAGAGCAAGTCCTACATCCACGTCTCCGACGTCGTCTCGGCGATGCTCACGCTGCTCGACCGCGGGTGGGAGGGCTTTCAGATCTTCAACGCCGGCACCGGCGACTACGTGACGGTGAGCGAGATCGCCGACCTCGTCGTCGCGCGGATGGGGCTGGCCGGCGTCCGCTACGAGTACACGGGCGGCCCGCGCGGCTGGAAGGGCGACGTGCCGGTCGTGCGCTTCCGCAGCGACAAGCTCGCCGCGCTGGGCTGGCGCTGCGCCCACTCCTCGACCGAGGCGCTGCTCGACTCGATCGACGCCAACATCGCCGAGGCCACGCGGGAGGCGCACGCCACCAAGGCCGCGCACGAGGCGCGCCGGTGAGCGTCACCGCGCTGCGGGAGCCCAGCGAGGCCGCGCGGGAGGCTGTGGAGGTCTCGATCGTCGTGCCGTGCCTGAACGAGGAGCTCACCGTGGGCGAGTTCGTCGACTGGTGCACGGAGGGGCTCGCGACGGCGGGCGTCAGCGGCGAGGTGCTGATCGTGGACTCCTCCAGAGACCGCTCGCCGGTCATCGCCGCCGAGCACGGCGCGCGGGTCCTGCGCGTGCCGCAGCGGGGGCTCGGACGGGCCTACATCGACGCGATCCCGCACGTGCGCGGGGACATCGCGATCCTCGGCGACTGCGACCTCACCTACGACTTCCGCGAGCTCGACGGCTTCATCGCCGCCGTCCGCGGCGGCCACGACTTCGTGATGGGCACGCGTACGCGGGGTGAGATCGAGCCCGGCGCGATGCCGGCGCTGCACCGTTACTTCGGCTCGCCCCTGACCACGCTGCTGTTCAACCTCATCTACGGCACGCGCTTCTCCGACATCCACTGCGGCATGAGAGCGCTCACGCGCGAGGCGCTGCAGCGGATGGAGCTGGAGTCCCCCGGCTGGGAGTACGCCTCGGAGATGATCCTCAAGGCGCACAAGCTGCGGATGCGCACGACCGAGGTTCCGGTGCGCTTCTGGAAGGACCGCGACGGACGAGAGAGCCACCTGCGCCGGGGCGGTTGGCGGACGCCCTGGATCGCCGGTTGGGACAGCCTGCGCGTGATGTTCCTCTACGCGCCCGACTTCTTCCTACTGCGCCCCGGCCTCGTGCTGCTCGCGCTCGGACTGCTGGTGGCGGGGGCGCTCGCCCCCGGGCCGTTCGTGGCGCTCGGCATCGGCTTCAACCTGCACTGGATGCTGCTGGGGGTGGTGGCCGCCACCGTCGGCTACTCCGCGGTGCAACTCGCGCTGCTCGCCCGCGTCTTCTACGACTTCGACCGCCGCCAGACCGACCGCCTGCTCACGACGCTCACCTACAACCGCGGCATGTTGGCGAGCGGGTCGATGATCTTCGCGGGCCTCGTCCCCAACGCCGTGCTGCTCGTGCGCTGGCTGAGCAACGACTTCCACCTGTCCTCGATCCAGTACCCCTCGGTCTTCGGGCTGCTGCTGCTGATCCTCGGCTTCCAGACGTTCGGCTTCACGCTGCTGCTGCACATGATGGGTCGTCGCAGCCGGGTGCAGCGGTAGCGATGTCCGCCGCCCGCGCGCGGTCGCCGGACACGGGACCCGGCAGGTGGGCGGGGGTCGGATCGTGCGCGCGGTCGCCGGACACGGAGGTCCGGCGCACACCACCCCGTTGGCCTCGCCACACACGTGGACGATCCCCCACGACAACCCCTCCGTTCCGATGAGCGTCGCGGTGGCGTCCCCCGACGGCAGCCTGCGCTACAGCGACACCGCCGACCACTTCGAGAACGGCCTGCTGCGCCTGATGAACCTGAGTCGCGGGGAGTTCGACCGCTGGCTGGAGTTGGCAGCAGGCAGCGGGCAGCCCGGCGTGCTCGAGCGGCTGCGTGAGGGCTGGGCGCTGCTGCGCCCCCCGCCGCCGGCGCCGGCCCGCGCGCCCGTCGGGCCAGGCCCACGGGGGCTCGAGGGTCGGCTCTGGCACGCGGCGATCGCGGAGACGCCCTCGCACGGCGTGGCCGTCTGTGACGCCGCGCGCCACGGCTGGCTGGTGCGCTTCGATGGCGAGCGCTTCGTGCGCGAGACGCTGCCACCGAGCTACGAGGAGGAGTACTTCGAGGGCGACAAGCTGCGGGCCGGCGGCTACGGCGACTACACCGCGCAGGCCGGCTGGCGCCTGGAGAAGGCTGCGCGGCAGGTTCGCGAGCTGCGCGAGCGCACCGGCGTGGACGCCGGGCGGGTGCTCGACGTCGGCTCGGGCTACGGCTTCTTCCGGGTGGCGCTCGGCGAGGACGGCTACGAGCACGACGGCCTCGAGGTGTCCGAGTTCGCCCGCCGTGTCGCCGCCGACTCCTACGGGCTTCAGACGTACGGCGGGACGCTCGAGGAACACTGGAGGGAATGGGAGTCGCGCTACGACGCGGTAACGCTTTTCGATCTGATCGAGCACCTGGTCGATCCCGCGCGCTTCCTCGCGCAGGTCGCCTTCGTCCTGCGCCCCTGCGGCGTCCTCGGCGTCAAGACGCCGAACCTCGACTGCCCCGAGGCTACGGTGTTCGGGCCCCACTACCACTCGCTCAAGCGCGAGCACCTCTCCTTCTTCTCGGCCGACTCCCTGACCGCCGCGGCCCTGACGGCCGGACTCGAGCCCGTTCACGTGGCTAGCGCCTCCCACCTGCTCGTTGGGTTCGTCGGATCGGCTCGGGTGCGCACCTGGGAGCGGGAGTTGCAGGGGGCCGACCTGGTGGCTTGGTACCGGCGCGGTTCTACGACGTTTTGAGCTTCTTACGTTTGCCGTCGCTCGTGCCGGACGGGTTGGTCGCGGTGATCCGGAAGTCGTAGGTTCTCTTCGCGATCAGTCCCCTGACCGTCGCGGACACCGCGATCGGGCTCGTCCCGGACCCCGGCAGCGACGAGCACCGCGCGCTATGCCCGTAGGAGGTGGTCGGCCCATATTCGAACGTGCACGCGCTCACCGCTTCGCCGTTCGGGTTCACGGTGGCGTTCAGCACCGCCGACGTCGCCTTGACCGAGCTTGCCGCGTCGGTCACGACCGTCGGCGCGAGCCGAGGGGGTCCGTCGAACGCGCCCAGCCCGTTGGGTGTGCCGACACCGGAAGGCCCATCGAAGCCGGGGGCCGCGTCGCACGCGGTCGTGCCTTCGCAGTCGATGTCCCCGATCTCCTCATTGATGGCCGGCTCGCCGCACGGCGTGGCCGCTTCGCCGTCGCAGTAGCCGTTGCCACCTGTTGTGACGTCGTACAGCGCGGACGCTTCGCCGAGATGCGCGTAGAGCGTCGCCGCAGGGTAGCCCACCCCATGGCTGCCGCCGGCGAGGCCGTAGAGCGCGCTGATCAGCGGCGCGGAGAGCGAGGTGCCGCCGACCGTCAGCCAGCCCGGCGTGAATTCTGGTTCGTAGACGTAGCTGTCGTAGATGTCAAAGCCGGTGTACGGGTCGGCGACCGCGGAGACGTCGTTGTCGAGGCGTTTCGTCCCGCAGGCGGTGTTCGCCCAACCCAGCGCCCCCAGCTGCCACGAGGGGGCAGCGAACAGCGTGCTGCATCCACCGCCCGTCGCGCTGAACTGTTTGAATTCTTCGTAGGAGGGGTGGCCGCTGTCGTTCCACACCGACTCGCTCGCGCGCGTGCCGTTCGCTTTGAGCTCGAGCGAGGTCCCGCCGACCGCCACCACTGATGGCAGCGACGCGGGCGCATCCGGCATTGCGGGCGCTTTGAGGAATGCGGCGACCTCGTCCCAGTCGAGGTAGCCGGAATCGCCGGCGGAGGCCGCGATCACCACGCCGGGATGGTTGTACGCGGCCTGTTCGGACGCCCCCATTTCGCTCTCCAGTGCACCATATGAGTTGGAGAGCTCACTCGCTCCCAGGTTCACCGCCTCATTCACCGCCGCCGCGAGGTTCGCAAGACTCTCCGATTCGGCCTCGACCAGCAGGATCTTGCAGTTCTCACAGGCGCTGTGCACGGTCTCCACGTCGAGGGATATCTCGAGCGACCAGCCGACCGTGTCCGCCGCAGGCAGAGATGTCGTGCTCCCCGTCTGACCAACCTTCTTGAAGCAGCCATTCGCTGTCGTGCAGGCCGCGAGCCCGTACTGGCTGTCGAACTTACCAAGATCTTTTTCGATGTCCGGATCGTCGTAGGCATCGACGATCGCGACGGTCTGTCCGGCTCCGCCCACCGCCGGGGAGTAGCCGTACGCGCTCGCGAGATCCGCGGGGGTGAGCCCGCCCGCCGGCCCTTTGGAGGACGCACCGGCGCCAACCTGGTAGGGCAGCGCGCCGGCGGCGCCCGCGGGAGCGGGAACGAGCGCCAGCGCCAAGCAACTCGCGTCTCCCGGCTTCGGCGCCGGACACACCTGCCGGACCTTCGCGTAGCTCGTTTCCGTCGGCGAGATTGGAAGACCCGCCGACGCCGGCGACGCACCGTTGCTCACGAGCACGACCATCGCGGTAAGGGCCAGACCTATGACTCTGATGTGTCGCACGGTAATTCGATCCTCTCCGGACGTTTCGTTGTGGCCCTCATCACTATCTCCCAGGTCGAGTCGGCGCACCGGCCGATCGCGTACCCCAGGGTGCCTCCCGCCAACACGTCGACGACATGGTGGGCACGCCTACGAACCCTCGCATACCCGACCGTCGCGGCGAGGAGATGCAGCCAGTTGCGTTGGCGAGAGCGCCACATCCACCCGGCGATCGCGAATCCACAAGCGGCGTGCGTGCTCGGGAAGCTGCTCGCAAGGCCCAAGCGCCCGATCGGGGGAGACCCGTCGCCCACACTTGGACGTGGCCGCCGGATCGTGAGCTTGCCCGTCGTCGAGATGAAGGCAGTGAACGCTACAAGTCCTGGCACGCAGAGCCAGCGCCCACGCGAGCCTCGATCCCCGAGCAGGCCCGTCGCGGTTAGAGGCAACCACCACAGTCGGGATGCCAGCCACGCTTTCACGGCTCTTCACCTGTTGCGCCGGTAGACGCCATCCGCGATTTCGCGCAACGGCTGGACGGAGCCAGGCACGCTCGCGGCGATCTCGTCGAGGCTCGCCTCGCAGCGCTCGTGCAGAGCCGTCGCCGTTTCGCGTGCATACTCGAGGCCGAACATCGTGATGTTGGTCATCTTTCCCGCACGACGGTCGCTGCGCGGGATCTTGCCGAGCCACCGCGCCTTGCCGGTCTCGTCGAGGATGTCGTCGACGACCTGGAAGAGCGCTCCCAGGTTGTGTGCGAACGCGGTGAGCGCGCTGCTCATCTGAGCTCCGGCGAGCAGCGTTCCGCAGCGCACGCACGCGACGATCAGCGTTCCGGTCTTGAGCATCTGCATGCGCTCGAGGTCGCCCGCGTCGCTGGGACGGTATCCCGCGACATCGAGAAACTGGCCGGAAACCATTCCCGTGGTGCCGGTCGCATGAAGGACGATTCTCAGCACGAGATTCCGCAGCCGCGCAGAACCGTGTTGCTCCTCGAGGATCAGGCGCTGGGCCTCACTTAGCAGTGCACAGCCCGCGAGGATCGCGATGTTGTCGCCGTATACCCGGTGGAGCGTCGGCCGGCCGCGCCGTCGCGCGTGGTTGTCCATCGCCGGGAGGTCGTCGACGATCAGCGAGTTGGTGTGCAGGCACTCGATCGCGCACGCCGTCGGCAGCACGTCGTCGATCGTCAACCCCAGCGCCTGCCCAGTTGCCAGGACCAGAACCGGCCGCACGCGCTTGCCGCCGGCCAGGAGCGCGTAGCGAGCGGCCTCGGCGAGCCTGTCGGCTCCGGCGGGCACCTCGAACTCGATCTCCGCCAAGGCACTTTCAACCTGCCGGTGCAGGTCGCCGAGCAACAGCGGCGGGGCCGAGGCGCCGTTGGCGGGGTCAACGCAGACGCCCTCCCGGATACGACGCTCAAACCCGTTGCGCTGACCGTGGGCCAACCGCAACGCCGACGAGCCAACCATGCCGTCGCCGCCGCCCGCCAGCTCATCGACGAGCACTCTGCCGTTGCTGGTCACGAGTCCGCCCTCCTCCCTGGAGCTTCACGTGTTTCAGCGGGCTCATTCCGGCTCGAACGCCGTGACTTCGCCGGTCGTGTCCCCAGCGAGGCAGAGCGCGCTCGCCGAGCACGACACACTGGTGAAGTCCGTGCCGAGCGCCTGCTCATTGCGCCACGTTTCGCCGCCGTTGCCCGAGGCGAAGACGTTGCCGGCGCTGTCCACGGCGACACACGTCAGCGCTTCCGTGCAGGTGATCGCGGTCAGTTTGTTCGTGCCGTCGATGTCTTCTTTGGTCATCGTCGCTTCGCCGCTGCTGTTGATCGTGAGGTCATAGACGTTGCCCGTGTCGGCGATTGCGACGCACGATGTCGTCGCGGCGCACGCGATGCCGTTCAGCGCTGGAGAGCCTTCGATCGCTGTGGCCTTCCAGCCGGACGCTTCCTTGACTTTCGCTTCCGTCGTTGCGACGTGGACGTGCCCGGTGCTGTCCGCGACCGCGCAGAACGAGGCGGAGAGGCAGTCGACGGCGTTCATCGCACCCGACCCGATCGTCAGCGAGGTCCATTCGCTCGAGGCCGGTTTGGTCGAGTAGCGGATGTAGCCTTCGCCTTCCTGTCCGTCGACGCAGAGGGACGAGCTGGGGCAGGAGACCGCCACCACGCCGTACGCCGGGCTGAACGCTTCTTTCCAGGCGCCGCCCAGCGACGTCGCGTAGTACATGTTGCCGCCGGTGGCGCCCGCTTCGATCGGGCCATCGGCGAACGCGCACAGCGAGCTCGTCGGGCACGCGATCGCCTCGCTCGCACTGTCCCCGGCAGGACCGGTCCAGGTAGTCCACGTGACCGGCGAGGTCACCGTCGCGCTCACCGCCGTCGAGTACAGCGCCTTCCCGGTGCTGTCGGCGGCCACGCAGTCGGACGACAACGGGACGCACGAGACGGCGTTCACCCTGTTGGTCGAGTCGATCTTCTGCGTGTAGCTCGTCGGCACGACGGCCGGGTTGAACGCCGTGGCATTGCCCGACTTGTCGGCGGCGACGCACAGCGCACCCGACGCGCACGAGACGCTGGTCAGTTCCGTGCCGAGCGCGTGCTGCTTGTCCCACGTCGCGCCGGCGCTGCTCGACGCGAAGATGTTGCCGCTGCTGTCGACCGCGGCACATGTGGATTCTCCCGCGCAGGACACGGCGGTCAGGTCGTTGGATCCGTCGATGTCGTGCTTGGCGGGTTCTTTCGCTTCGCCGCTGCTGTTGATCGTCAGGTAGATGACGTCGCCCGCTCCGTCGACGGCGACGCACGACGTCGTCGACGTGCAGGCCACGCCGTGCAGCGCGGTCGAGCCATCGATGTCCGTCAGCTTCCAGCCTGACGCTTCCTTGACGTGCGCTTCGGTGTTGGCAACGTAGAGATCGCCCGAGCCGTTCACGGCCGCGCAGAAGGACGAGGAGAGGCAAGCGACGCCGTTGATCGCGCTCGAGCCGATTCCACTCACTTCCGTCCATTCGGTCGACGCCGGTTTGGTCGTGTACCTGACGCGGCCGGCTTCCTGCCCATCGACGCAGAAGGACGAGGTCGGGCAGGACACCGCCAGGACGCCATGCGCCGGTTTGAACGCTTCGCTCCACGCCCCGCCCAGCGAGGTCGCGTAGTACATGTTGCCGCCGCCTTCGGTGGCTTTGCCGTCGCCGAGCGCACACAGCGAGCTGGTCGGACACGCGATCGCCTCACCGGGAGTGGCACCGCTCGGCCCGGTCCACGACGTCCACGTGGCCGCCGCGGTCGCGCTCACGTTCGTGGAGTACAGCGCCTTCCCCGCGCTGTCGGTGACCACGCAGTCGGTCGATTCCGGCACGCACGACACCGCGTTCACGTTGCTGCCGCTGTCGATCGTCTGTTTGTGCATCTCTTCACCCCAATACACGCAGCGCTGGGTAGTGAGAGACGTTTCTTTCGCCGAGTTCGTCACGTGCGCGTCGTAGCGACCATATTTCGTGGGACAGCCCGGCTGGCTTTCACTCCCATTCTTGTGAACCCACGGCGCCGACGTACCGGTGCCGCAGACGTCTGTGCCGGCTTTACCGGCACGGGCGCACAGTTCCACCGCGAACTGGCCGAAGCTCACCGGCACGTTTTCCACTCGTTCTTTTATCCCTCCTACTTCCTCTTCCGCCGTGTCCTTCACGCTACCAGTGGTGAACACCATGTGTTCGCCTTCTTTGACCAGCCAACCGTAGCCATGGCCTTCGCCGCGAGCCGTGCCTTCTTCGAACGTGCTCCGTATCTCATAACACGCGGTCGCAGCGGTCGGGCATTCTTCCGCGCCCCAACTTTTGATGGATGTGATGCCCGTTACGCCGTAGACGACTTTGCTGTGTTCGCCGGCGCAGGCGATGAAGCGTCCTGAGATCTTGCCGATATACGATCCGGCTTCCATTTCTTTCGTGGACTGAATTTCATCGCCCGGTGGCAGTTCGAGGCTCAGGCCTTCGTTGAGCGCGCCCGCTTTGTCCAGACATTCTTTCGGCCCGCCAGCCACTTCGACCGCCGCGCCACACGCGATGCCAGAGGCGTCTATCGGCGACACTTCGCCAGGCTTGTGATTCCCCGGCGTGTCGATCGTGAAGCCGTTGATCTGGAATTCGTTGTGGTAGGGCGTTCCGCTGCAGTTGGGGTCGACGAGCGTGGTCGACGTCAACGGTTCCACTTCCGCGTTCAGACGCGCGAAGCCCTTCGCGTAGGTCATGCCGGCGTAGCTTTTCAGGCGCAGCCACTTGAGTTCGCGTTCGATCATCTCGGCGAGCGTGCCGCCGCCGCTGATCAGGCGATCGTCCTGCGCCAGCCGCTTGAGCCCAGCTTCGATCTGTGCCATCTCCGATGCCGACAGCTTGTACTTCTGCCCCTGACCTTCCGACAGGGCGTTGAGCGCGGGCGCGATCTGCTGCAAGCCGTTCACGGCCACTTCCTCGAGCCCGGGATCGCGCGATACCAGTTCCGTGATCCTGCCCATGTTCTCTTCATAGAGCGGCAGGAAGTGGCGGCCGGCCGCCGATCCCTGCGCCAGCACGCCCCGGGCGCGGTAGAGCGTCGCGAGCATGCTCACCGTCGCGGCCGTGCCGTGCGCGGGCTCCTGGGCCTGCAGCGCGTCCTGGAACGTGCATTCGACTTTACAACCGACCGAGGCCGTGACCGGCGGGGGCGTGAGCCCGTTGAGCCCGACTTCTTCGAAGGCTTTTTCGGCGTCTTTGCCGTCGGTTTCTGACAGTTTGTTGGCCGCCACGACCGCGGCATCGCGGAACTGCTCAAACGTCACGGACCGCTGTGACGGCCCGAGGACCATCAGGTAGCGGGTCTGCGCGAGGAAGAATACCGTTGCCGCCGTTTCCACGCTTGTTTTCTTCGCGAGTAGATAGAAAGCATGACTGATGATCGTGCTGTTCTCGTGGACGCCGTGACTGTCAAGGCAGGTATCGAGATATTCCGACAGCTTTTCGGGATCGGAGTATTTTTTCCCTTCAAAAGTGATTCCGTAGCTTTTCGGTTCCTTGAGGTCCCGGAACGGGCCTTCCGGCGCGTTCTTGCCGAATTCCCAGGTGGGTTCTTCTGATTCTTTGTTCTGGACTTTCTCGTAGGATTCAAGACCCTGACCCATCGCGTCGGCCCAACCCTCGGCCAGCGCCCCGGATTCGCCTTCGTCCGTCTCGTTGGCGCTGTGTTCGGTGATCGCGTCGGCGTACTCGTGTCCGACGACGTCCATCGCCTTCGGAAAGCCATCGCCGAAGACGATCTCCTGGACGGCCCCGTCCCATTCGGCTTTCCGGTATTCGGTCCCGTAGTGAACCGTCGCGAGCTCGGGCTTTTCGCCTTTGCCGCTTCCGCTTGCGCTGGGTTTGCCGTTGTAGCCCGTCCATTTGGGTTCGTGCTTGAAGTGGTAGAAGTAGTCGTATGCGTCGCCGATGTAGTTGTAGGCGTCTTTGACATCTTCATCGGTCCCTTTGTATTCTTCCGGGTCTTTGACCACAAGAGTTTTCCCCGGCAGTTCTTTGACTTTGTGTTCGGCGGTGTATATTTCGCGGTCCGGTTCGGCCGGCGCGGCGTCAAACGACTTGACGAAGACGTGCAGGATGCTTCCGGTCGCCGCGTCCACCACGTATTCATTGGATGCGTTCGACGGGCCGGCCGACAGCCACACGAACCACGCCAGGCGGGCCGTCGGACCGAATGGATGCGAAGTCGCCCCGGCGTAGACCTCGAGGCTAGGCTGGTGCACGAGCTTGCCCTCGGGCAACGCCGCCCTGGCGACCGCGAGCGCGCGCGCGCTGTCGATCGTCGCCCTGCTGTCGGCGAGCGTCACCTCGGGAATGAACGAGCCGTTCACGAATTCGACGTTCTTGCCGTCGGTCGAAAGGTCGACGCCGATGCCGCCGCCGTAGACGGGCACACCGTCGGCCAACTGCGGGAAGTACACGTCCGACCTGGTGTTCGTGATCGGGTCGGTCGCCACTTCGGGCTTGCCAAGTTCCTCGGGGTTGCCTGACATCCCGAAGAGCCCGCCGTAGCGGGCGAGCACCGCCCTCGCCTTGACGATCGGCGACTGGCCGGGCGAGACGCCCAGCGTCTCAAGCGGTATGCGAACGATCGCAGCATTGGCCACGCGCGTGCTCGGGTCGACGGCCACCGAGAGCCGCGAGCCCGGCACGGCGTCGCCGCGCAGCCGCTGTTCGGCCGCCCGGCTGATCGGCGCGAGCGAGATGGCGGCAGGGGTGGCCGCGGTCGTGGCGCCAGCCGATCCGATCCCGACGAGCATCGCCGGCAGCGATAGGAAGCCAAATGCCAGCGCGGCGCGCGTAGCCAGCCCCTCGCGCCCTGACCCTCGCAGGCGGTGGAGCGGCTGCGATACGGCGGACGGGCGTGTGACAGCCAGCAGCGCCGCCACGAGCCGGCGGCGGGACGCCGCACCCCGCGTCGCGAGATATGTCGCACTTCCCGTGACCGACCCGAGGAAGCACAACAGCGGGACACGCCACAGCAGCGAGGCGGCGTCGGCCTGGAGATGAAGCCCCAGGAGCCCGCCCGCCTGTGCGTCGACGCGCGCGAGGAGCGCAAAGAGCCAACAGATCAGCGTCAGCAGCGCACCGGTGCGCAGCGCATTGGCCATGCTCAGCCGCACGTCCTCCCGGCTGCGCCGAGCTGTCAGCCAACCGGCGAAGAAGACGGTCCCCGTCGCGAGCGCAAGCAGCAGGCCGAGTGCGGGGGGCACCCCGTGAACGGCGCCCGTGCCGGTGTTCGGCAGCGTGCCGCCGAGGATCGAACCCGATCCCTGCGTACGACTGAGCGCCTCCACCTGCCAGTCGAACGACACGCCGAAGCAGGCGAGGAACAGGCTGAGCACAAGCGTCGGCAGCGCGATCAGCGCCGCGGCGACGCCGGTCACGGCGTGGCCGAAGCCGCCGCCGAAGAGCGAACGGACATCGCCGCTCCGCCCGATCAACACCGCACCGCCCGCAAGCACCGCGACGGCGCTCAGCGCAAGGCCCGCCGCCAGCGCGCGCAGCGAGCACCGCAACGGCGTCGCCCACGCCCCCAACAGGCGCGCGGCCTCACGCCGCCAATTCCTGCCGAACACCCCCACGAGTCCCCCCACCGGCGCGAACAACAGCCCCCAGGCGAGCGGCAGCAGGAACGCCTCGATCGTCGACGGCAGCACCGCGATGTCGCTGCCGATGCCCGGGGCTGTGAAACGCAGCGGCACGTAGCGCGCACCCAGCCCCGAGAGCAGGGCGTACGGGACTGCGATCGACGTGGCCAGGAGCATCCTCGTGCGCGCAGACCCCCGGGTGCTTCTCGCCGCCACCATCGCCGCAGCTGCAATCGCAAGCCCGATGAGGGCGAGGCCAGGCAGTGCGGCAAAGCGCAATCCCGCGGTGTGGCTGAAGAAGGAAACGCTGACCAGCTGTGCCAGATAGAACGCGACGGCCCCGTCCTGGACCGCGACGTGCAGGGCGTGCCCCGACAGAGCCGCTCCGGCGGCGGCACCCACGCCCGCCACCAGCGCGAGCGCGCTCAGCGCGATCAGCGACAGGCCGATGGCGAGGATCGCCGCGCCCGCGCACACCGCGCACCGGGCGAGGTGGGCACGGAGCCGCGTGGCGAGACCCGCCCCGCGCTTGGGTATCGACTGGCAAGGCATGGTCATCGGCCTCCCTCGGTGTGCATGTCGCATCCCATCGAGCTCCTGTGGAACGGACTTGGATTGCGACGATTCCACCACCGCACAGCCGCTTGCTCTACACCAATGTGTTGCATCGGACGGCGCAGGAATGCGACAGGTGTTGCATGGGGCTTTCTGCCGCCGTTTTGCTATTGTAGACAAGTGTCTGTAGACAGTCTATCGTTTCAATTCAACTCTATAGTAGAGTTCAATTGCTAGATCAAAGCCGAGGAGCTGGGCATTTGCGCAGGGACATCAAGAAGATTCCAGCCACCGACGGGGTCCGCAGACCCGGCATTGTTCGGTTGGCAGGCGTGCGCCTGGCGGCCCTCGTGGCCCTGCTTACGCTCGGTACGGCCGCGCTGCCGGCCCACGGAAGTGCGGCCTCGTACGGTCAGCTCTACGGCTTCGGCGACAACCGCTACGGCCAGCTCGGCAACACGACCAACAACGGAACCGACAAACCGAACCCGACGCCAACGCTCGTGACCCTGCCCGGCGCGGTCGGCCCCGTCGTTCAGGCCGCCACCGGCAGCTCCAGCCTCGCGCTCACCGCCACCGGCCAGCTCTACGCCTTCGGCGAGAACGAGTTCGGCCAGCTGGGCAACGAAACCAACAACCTGGAATACGAACCGAACCCCACGCCGACGCCGGTCACGCTGCCGGGCGCGAGCGGCCCCGTCACCCAGGTCGCCGGCGACAGCGGCTTCAGCCTGGCGGTCACCTCCACCGGCCAGCTCTACGCCTTCGGCAACAACTGGTTCGGCGAGCTCGGCAACTCGACCAACAACGGAATCTACGCCTACGAAGCGAACCCCACTCCGACACTGGTCACGCTGCCGGGCAAGATCGGCTCGGTAATCCAGGCCGCCGCCGGCGGGGGCCAGAGCCTAGTGGTCACTTCCAGCGGCCAGCTCTACGCCTTCGGCGAAAACCTCTGGGGCCAGCTCGGCAACGAAACCAACGACGGACCCAGCGCGTACGAAGCGAACCCCACGCCGACGCTCGTGACGCTGCCGGGCGAGGTCGGCCCGGTCACTCAGGTCGCCGCCGGGCTGGCGTTCAGCCTCGCGGTCACCGAAAGCGGCCAGCTCTATGCCTTCGGCGAAAACATCAACGGCGAGCTCGGCAACCCGACCAACAACTTCGAATTGAAGCCGAACCCGACGCCCACGCTCGTGACGCTGCCAGGAGAGGTCGGCTCCGTCGTCCAGGTCGCGGCCGGCTACAACTTCACGCTCGCGCTCACCTCCGGCGACCAGCTCTACGCCTTCGGCGACAACAGATGCGGCGAGCTCGGCAACTCGACCAACAACAGGACGTGGGCGGCGAACCCCACGCCGACGCTCGTGACGCTGCCGGGCGCGAGTGGCCGCATCACGCGCCTCGCGGCCGCCGACGAGTACAGCCTCGCGCTGACCTCCACGGGCGAGCTCTACGCGTTCGGCTGCGACTTCTCCGGCGAACTCGGCAGCCCGCCCGGCCAGGAACAGCTGGAACCGCGTCCGACGCCGCGGCAGGTGGCGATGCCAGGGGGCGCGCGGGTCGAGACGGTGGCAGCCGGATCGTCTGACACGCTCGTCGTGCTCGACGGTCTCTCCGTCGCCGGCTCCTCGCTGCCGGCCGGCGAAAGAGGCCTCCCCTACAGCGCGCAGGCGCAGGGGACCGGCGGCGCCGCACCCTACACGTGGTCCGCCAGCGGCCTGCCGCCGGGCCTCTCGATCGATCCGAAAAGCGGCGCGATCTCCGGCACCCCGACCGCCGCTGGCAGCTACACCGCCACGATCACGCCCACCGACGGCAACGGCATCGAAGCCCCCACGCCACTGACACTCGAGATCAAAGGGCCATACGAACCGCCGCCGCCACCCCCGCCGACCGAAAAACCGCCGACCCCGACCGAAAAACCGCCGACCCCGACCGAAAAACCGCCGACCCCGACCGAAAAACCGCCGACCACGACGCCGAACGAAACATCACCGCCTCCGGGGCCGCACAGGACAGCACCGTCACCCTCGGTGGAGGACGCACGCCAGTCCGCGACGAGATGGCGCGAGGGCAACCGGCTCGCCCATCGCATCAGCCGCGCAAAGACGCAGACTGGAACGACCTTCTCGTTCTCGCTCAACGAACAGGCCACCGTGAGCCTCAGCTTCCTCCAGCTCCTGGGAGGACGCCGGAGCGATCATGGCTGCCTCGCCGCGACCCACGACATGCAGCGCGAGAGCTGCAGCTACACCGTCACGAGAGGGACGCTCTCCTTCGCCGGCCACAGCGGCACCAACAACGTCGTCTTCGCGGGCCGGATCTTACGCACCAACAAGCTGAAGCCGGGGCGATACGAGCTCATCATCACCGCCCTCAACTCCAGCGGCCAGCGCTCGGCGCCGGTCTCGCTGAGCTTCACAATTGCGAAGTAGCCTGCGCGTCGCGTTGGCTGCGCAGATCCTCGACGCGCAGCGCAACCTCGATCTCGCCTTGGCGCACGCGCAGCTGGCAGCCCAACCGCTGCTCGATCTCATTGCGCTGACGGTGGACAGTGCTGCGATCGACTTTCAGGGCAGATGCAGCCGAGGACACGTTGTGTCCCGTCCGAAAGAGAGCGCGCAACGTCTTGCGGGCCGCCTGGCCACCGATGCGCATCTCGTCAAGCGGCGACAGGTACGTCTCGATCAGCGAATCCGCGAACGCCTCGTCCTGCAGGGCTGCCGCCTCCTGCGCCACATCTCGATACCGCGTCAGCCTGCACGGGCTGCAGCGCGCGACCAGCAGCGCCCTCTCAGCCTCGCCGTGCGTCTGGCGCCACCCGTCGGCTCCCCTTCTCGGCTCGCCGAGCACGAGCGACATATCCACGTCCTCCCGGACCAGCAGAACGCGCTCGACGTCCGCAAACGCGAGCGGGCGCTGCCCGCCGAGCCAGGCCCACACGGTCTCCCTGCCATGTGCGACCGACAGCAGCTCACGACCGAGTCCGGCAGCCAGACCACGTACGGCCCTGTCGGCCTCCACGCCGGTCGCGATCACGCCGAGGTGCCAGGCATCGAGCTCATACCCGAGGTCGGCGAGCTCGCCGGGGTCCACGGGCTCGTCCGTGAGCAGCCTGCTCACGATCTCGGCGCGACACTGCTCTCGTGAGCGCGCCCCGCGCCTGATCTCCGAGGTGTGCGCGGCGGCGATCTCGGCCTGCACGCGGGCAAGTAAGGAGCCCATCGCGGCCGACGCTTGGCTCAGCAGCCCAAACCTCTGCTCGTCTGGAAGATCCTCGCCGGCCACCTCGTTCAGGATGAAGCTCCACGCCATCGTGAAGCTGGCCGCGCAGCGAGACAGGGCCGTCGTCAAGCTCACGCCACTGGACGCCGCGCGGCGCGCGTGAGCGGCCACCGCCGGCGGGGTCGGCCCGGGCCACTGCTCTCCCTGCTCGATGCTCCCAAGACCGAAGTCCACACACGCCGCGATCATCTCGCGCAGTCCCGAAGCGAGTTGCACGTCCTCGTCGGTGACGGCATCCGGAACGACGCTGCGCGCCTGCACGAAGACGGCCTCCTGAAGCTCTGCCTGCCGCGATCGCAGCCGGCGGGCCAGCTCGATGCGAGCCGGCCCGAGCGAGCCCCCATCCCCCGCCGGCAACCGCCCGATCTCATGGTGGGCTGCGGTGTCGCCAGGTCTACGCGCGAGGAGCTCGAACGGTCGCGCGGCCCCTCGCGGCTTGACGCGCAGCTCGGTCGACCCGCCATCTCCAGCCATTCCCCGCAGCCTACAGCAATCCAATTCTCAGTAGTATTTTGATCCACGGCCCGCCGTTGATCGTGCCGTTTGCGCGCATCCGTCCCTCTGATCGAAATACTACTCCAGCGTCGGGTCGGCGGGCTGGTAGAAGTAGCTTCCATTCTGTTTACTTTGCCAGTGGCCGCTACGAGTGCTGGGAGCACGGAGGAGGAGATACCGATGGAGAGCACCACCAGGCCCGAGGGGCCCACGAGCACCGCCACTGCCAAGGCGGTCCTGAACGCCACGTCCACCACACCCGCGGCCACCGCCGCGACGATCGTGGAGGCGTTCGAGATCACCTCCGCTGCCCTCGACGACCAGGTCGCGATCCGCACGAAGGGCGACGAGCAGACACTCACCTGGGCGCAGTGGCGTCAGCGGTCGCGCAACCTCGCCGGGGGCCTGTACCGGCTGGGCTTGCGCCGCGGGGACACGCTCGCGATCCTGCTCGGCAACCGGCCCGAGTTCCACGTCGTCGACCTCGCCGCCGTCACGCTCGGCGCGACCCCGTTCTCGATCTACCAGACCTACGCCGCCCCCCAGATCGAGTACGTGGTCTCCGACGCCGCCGCACGCATCGCCGTGGTCGAACGCGAGCACCTCGACCGGCTGCTGGAGGCCCGCGAGCACCTGCCCCTTCTCGAGCGCGTGATCCTCGTCGACCCGCGCGAGGGGGAGTCGCTGCACGAGGGAGTGCTCACGCTGGCCGAGGTCGAGGCCTTCGGGTGCGACGCGCCCACGCAGGCGGCCGTGGTGCAGGCCGCCGCACAGGTCGGGCCGGAGGACGTGCTCACGCTGATCTACACCTCCGGCACCACCGGGCCGCCCAAGGGCGTGCAGCTCTGCCACCGCAACCTGATGTCGCAGGTCGCCGCGATCGACCACCTGGTCAACCTTCCCCAGGGCTCCCGCGTGATCTCCTGGCTGCCCGCCGCTCACATCGCCGAGCGCGGCTCCCACCACTACTTCCCGATCGTCTACGGCCTGCAGGTCACCTGCTGCGCGGACCCCCGCGAGGTCTTGGCCTACCTACCCGACGTCCGCCCCCAGGTGTTCTTCGCCGTACCCCGCATCTGGGAGAAGCTCAAGGCGGGCCTCGAGACGATGCTCGCGGGGCAGCCCGAGGAGCAGCGCCAGCCCACCGAACGCGCCCTCGCCGCCGCGCTGCGCAAGGTACGCCTGGAGCAGCGCGACGAAGCCGTCCCCGACGAGCTCGCCGCCGAGGTCGCTGCCGCCGACGAGCGGGTGTTCTCGGGGCTGCGCCGGACGCTCGGCCTCGACCAGCTGCAGTCCGTCTACGTCGGCGCCGCCCCCACCCCCGTCGAGGTGATCGAGTTCTTCCACGCCCTCGGCGTCCCCCTCTCCGAGCTGTGGGGGATGTCTGAGACCTGCGGCCTGGCGACCGTCAACCCGCCCGAGCGCATCAAGATCGGCACCGTCGGCCCGGCCGCTCCCGGCATCGAGCTCTCACTCGCCGCCGACGGCGAGGTTCTGGTGCGGGGCGAGACCGTCATGCTCGGCTACCGGGGCGACCCCGAGAAGACCGCGGAGACCGTCGACCCCGACGGCTGGCTGCACACCGGTGACATCGGCACGCTCGACGACGACGGCTACCTGCGAATCGTCGACCGCAAGAAGGAGCTGCTCATCAACGCCGCCGGCAAGAACATGTCGCCGGCGAACATCGAGGCCACCATCAAGAGCGTCTCCCCGCTGATCGGCCAGGCCTGCGCGATCGGCGACGGACGCCCCTACAACACCGCCCTGATCGTCCTCGACGCCGACTTCGCCCCCGTCTGGGCCGCCCAGCACGGGCTCGCCGGGCGCACCCTGGAGGAGCTCGCCGGCGAGCCCGCCGTACGGGCGGCCGTGCAGGAGACGCTCGACGCGGCCAACTCCCGTCTCGCTCGTGTCGAACAGATCAAGCGGTTTGCGATCGTCCCCGGCGACTGGCTCCCCGGCGGAGACGAGCTCACCCCCACGATGAAGCTCAGGCGCAAGCCGATCGCGGAGAAGTACGCCTCCGAGATCGAGGCGCTGTACGCGTAGCCTGGCACCGCGGTCGCGCCCGGCGTCGGCCTCCCACGTCCGCCTCACGTACTCGACAAGTCCGACCCCACTCTGCCCTTGAGCAGCCGCTCCAGCTCGCTCGGGAGCGCGAGCGGGTCGAAGGGCTTTGGCGATCACGCCGGCCGCACCCAGCGCGTTCAATCGTTCCCGCTCGGCTCGCTGCGCCTTCGCGGTGAGGAACACGACGGGCGTGCCCGCCCTGTTGTTCCTGGCTCGCAACCCCGAAGCTTTACACTGACCCGGACCTCAGGGAGAGGTGGCCGAGTGGCTGAAGGCACTCGCCTGCTAAGCGAGTATGGGGGTTAAACTCCATCGCGGGTTCGAATCCCGCCCTCTCCGTCGCCGTGATTTTTCGACTGTTCTTGGCTCCATGAAGCCGAAAACGAGCGAACGACCGGACATAGGTGTTTCGCGCTTGTGCGAACCATGCGCTCCGCTGAGCGCCGACAGGGAGTGCGCGGGCGTCTATCAGCCTACGAGCAGCTCAGTCGCCCACGCGACGGCATCGGACGCCGTTGAGAAGGCCGCATCACGATCGAGAGGCTCCAGCATCTCGTAGCGCAGCTGTGCCGCCCACGGTGTCAGCCAGCGCGCCTCCTCAATCGAGCCTGGAACTGCGACATCGTTGTCGGTGGCTATGTCCACCAACTCACGGAGATCGTGAGAGCGGGGGAAATCGATGTCGGCCAGCACGAGGGCGACCTTCAGGGCCTTCTCGACGGCCTGCTGGGCATGGAATCCGACGACATCGTCGCGCATCTCCTCGGCGGCCATGAGTACGCGGCAGGCATTGAGGTCGCTTGTCGCGTGCTCAAGCAGCAACTCCGCGTACTCGCGCTGCTCAGGAGTCGGAACGGGCAACGATTCGGCCCTCCCGGAGGGCGTGATGGACCATGGTCCCGCGAACCTTCGCCCGCCGTTCAGCGAGATCCTCATCCATCACGATCACGTCGACCGGCCAGCCGATCCTGCCGACAGCATCGCGCAGGCGGACGGCCTCGGCGACGCGGTTCTCGACGTCGCGCTCGATGACCAGGAAGTCCAGATCGCTGTCGCGTGTGAGCTCGCCGCGTGCTGCCGACCCGAATAGGATCACCCGGGCCGGAGAGCCCGCAGCCTCCGCGAGACGCTGTCCGGCCAGCTCGATCAACTTTTGCGTAGTCACGACTAGAACAGCCTACCGGCGGACGCGGCAAGCACCAGCTCATGCCCGCAAAGCCCAGAACAGCGAGATCGGGCAGCTACACGTGGTCCTCCTTACGTTTGCTTCCGGGGCCGCCGATGCGCTTGATGCCCAACCTCTATCAGCACCTCAAACTGGCCTATCCAGGGCCATGCCTCCGTTCCGCTATTGCAACCGGCTCCCGCCCGCCAGACGCGCCCGGTTCGCAAACCGTCCCGCCCTCTCCGCCATTTGCTCGAAGTACGAACCCTCACCCTGAGACCCAGGGTCCGGGTTCGCACGTCGTCCCGCCCTCTCCGCTCAGCACTCTGGTTCGGGGCCTACGCCGAGATCGACGCGGTCGCGGCGCTGCCCGAACCGGAGGCGTCCGGCTCGGCGCCCACCAGCGCACGGGTGAGCAGCCGCCACAGGATCGCGCGTTCGTCTGGGTCGAGCGCCCGCAGCACGTCGTCCTCGATCGTTTCCTGCGCGCGCTCGGCGCTGCTCAACGCACGGAACCCTTCTTCGGTCAGCTCGACCAGGTGGCGCCTGCGATCGTCGGGGTCGCGACGGCGGGCCACATACCCCAGATCCTCGAGCTCGTTGAGCAGCAGCACGACGTTGTTGGCGTCCATGCACAGCGCCTCCGCCAGCTCCTGCTGAGGGGTGCTGTCGTGGTCGCGCACATAGCTGAGCGCCATCAACAAGCGCATGTGCATACCCAGGAGCTCCTCGCTGCTGCGCCTGTAGACCTGCTTGGCAAGGCGGGTCAGCAGAACCATCGAGTTGGGAGGACAGGCGCGGGCCTCGTCGGTCATAACGGCAGGATTATACCACGTTGCAGCAACCATCACGCTAGAAAAGATGATACCTGCCACAGTGATAATCCCTGCTATGGTGTTCCTACGCGCACCCGAAAGGAGCACTCGATGAGCACCACCGCCACCGCATCAGACCAACTCGAGACACTGGAGCCAGGCATCGGCGAGGAGGCCGCTGGCGGCCCGACCCGACTCGCGACACCGAAGCCGGCCACCGGCGAGGAAGCCGATCAGCGAGCTGCCAGCAGGCGCGAGCGTCGCCGCTGGATAGCGCTCGCCGTGCTGTGCCTCGGCCAGCTGATGATGGTGCTGGATGCGACCATCGTCAATGTCGCCCTGCCCTCGATCCAGCGCGAGCTCCACTTCACGCAGGCCAACCTCACGTGGGTGATCGACGGCTATCTGATCACGTTCGGCGGCTTTTTGCTGCTGGCCGGCAGGTTCGGCGACTTGGTCGGCCGCAAGAAGGTGTTCCTCAGCGGGCTCGTCCTGTTCGTGGCAGCGTCGATCCTGTGCGGGCTGGCGGGCAGCCAGGAGATGCTGATCGGCGCCCGCCTGATCCAGGGGATCGGTGGCGCGATCGCTTCGAGCGTGATCCTGGCGATCATCGTCACCGAGTTCCCCGAGCGGGCCGAGCAGGCCAAAGCGATGGGTATGTACGCGTTTGTATCCGCCGGCGGCGGCTCGATCGGCCTGCTCGCCGGCGGGGCGCTCACGCAGTCGCTGAGCTGGCACTGGATCTTCTTCGTCAACGTGCCGATCGGCGCAGTCGCACTGCTGCTCGGTTGGGTCCTGATCGAGGAGAACGAGGGCATCGGCCTCTCGGGCGGCGTGGATCTGCTCGGCTCGGCCCTGATCACGCTGGCGACCATGTTCGGCGCGTTCGCGATCGTCAAGTCCACCGACTACGGCCTGCTCTCTGCCCGCACGCTCGGCGCGGGCGGCGCCTCACTGGCCCTGCTGGGCGCCTTCCTGGCGCTGGAGGCGCGCGTGGCCAACCCGATCATGCCGCTGCGGATCCTGCGCCTGCGCACACTGATGGGCTCGAGCCTCGTCCGTGGTCTGCTCATCACTGGCATGTTCTCTGCGTTCTTCCTCGGCGCGCTGTACCTCGAGCGTGTGCTCGGCTACGACGCGATCGACACGGGACTGGCGTTCATGCCCCTGACCCTCGCGATCGCGGCGATGTCGATGGGTATATCGGCGCGCGCGGTGGTGCGCTTCGGTCCCATCCAGACGCTGACGGCCGGGCTCGGAGGCATCGTCATCGGCCTGGTGGCGCTGGCCGCCCAGGGCATTCACGCGAGCTACTTCCCCGGCCTGTTCTTCGCCTTCCTGGCACTCGGCCTCGGCGCGGGCGCCTCCTTCCTGCCGCTGCTGACGATCGGCATGGCCGACGCGCCCCCGCGCGACGCGGGCCTGGCCTCGGGGATCATCAACGTCTCCGTCCAGCTGTTCGGCGCGATCGGTCTGGCCACGTTGGGGACAATCGCCACGGACCACACCAAGGCGTTGAGCGCCGCCGGGCAGCCGTTGACCAGCGCGCTGACCGGCGGATACCACCTGGCGTACGTCGTCGCCTCCGTGTGCGTCACGCTTGGGATCCTCGCGGCCTTCCTGCTGCTGCGCCCACCCGTGGCCTCTCAGCCGCAGGAGGTCGACCTCGCTACTGACCGGGTGAGCGGCGAGCACGTAGCAGCACAGGTCGCATAACCCGCGAACCAGCCGTCCCTTGGCCGGCGGCCCGTCGAGGGTGACCCGGCCTCCAGCCGCGTACCCTCCTCGGGACTGGTGGCTTGCACTCCCAGCCCGGGGGGGCACGGACGAGACCGGCCTGGCTACTTTTTCATCGCGGGGTGGTGCTTCATAGCCGGGTGGTGCTTCATCGCGGGGTGGTGCTTCTTCATCGCGGGGTGGTGCTTCATCGCCGGGTGCGAGTCTGCCTGGGCGACCGCAGGGACGGCGGCGAGGGCCAGCAGCGACGCGCCGAGCGCGACGAGCCTGTGCAGGGAACGAGTGGTGTGCATGTCTCCTCCAATACCGGGGGTTGTGCCGGGCCGCTGCCCGACTGCGGTGCAGTGCAGCGGACACCTCTTACGGTTTCCTTACGCGTGCGGCAGACGCTTGTAAGGGACCGGCAATAACTACGTGCCACGATGACCACGTGTTCGTCCTGATCGTCTTCGCGTTCGTCGCCGGCGCCGCCACCGCGGTCTCCCCCTGCGTGCTGCCCGTCCTGCCGGTGGCGCTCGCGGCGGGCGCAACCGGCGGGCGGCGGCGACCGCTGGGGGTCGTCAGCGGCCTAGCCCTCTCGTTCACGTTCGCGACGGTCGCGCTGGTGTACGCGATCTCCGCCTTCGGTCTCCCAGACGGGCTGCTGCGGACCGCGGCGATCGTGGTGCTGGCCGGCTTCGGGATCTGTCTGCTCGCGCCGCCGCTGGGCGACCGGCTGGAGGCGTGGTTGAGTCGCCTGAGCCCGAGCGCCGGCGTGGGCTCGGGTGCACGTAACGGAGAAGGCTTCTGGTCGGGGATGCTGGTCGGGGGCGGACTCGGGTTCGTGTACGCGCCGTGCGCCGGGCCGATCCTCGCCGGGGTAATCACGGTCTCCGCCTCGCAGACCTTCACCGCCGGACGCCTGGCGGTGGCGCTCGCCTACGGGATCGGCTCCGCGGTCGTGCTGTACGCGCTGATGCTCGGCGGGCGGCGGCTGACCGGCCGTCTGGCCCGGCGCAGCGGGCGCTTCCAGATGGCGATGGGGGCGGTGATGGTGCTGATCGCCCTGGCGATGCTCCGCAACTACGACACCCGCTTCGAGACCTCGATCGCGAGCGACCTGCCGTCCTTCCTGGTCGACCCCACCCACGGTCTCGAGGAAAGCCACGCCGCCTCCGTGCAGCTCGCCGCGCTGCGCGGTCGCAAAGCGCGCCAGGACGCCGGCCTGCGTGAGGCCGACGCCGGGTTGCGACTCCCCGTGCTCGGCACTGCGCCGGAATTCGTGGACACCCAGAAGTGGTTCAACACCCCCGGGGGCCAGCCGGTGGCGCTCTCGAGCCTGCGCGGCCACGTCGTGCTCGTGGACTTCTGGACGTACACCTGCATCAACTGCATCCGCACCCTCCCCTACCTCAACGCGTGGTACGCGAAGTACCACTCCAAGGGCTTTGAGATCGTGGGGGTCCACACCCCCGAGTTCCCCTTCGAGCACTCAGCCGCCAACGTCGCCGCCGCGATCTCCCAGAACGGGATCCACTACCCCGTCGTCCAGGACAACGAATACGGCACGTGGAACGCCTACAACAACCAGTACTGGCCAGCCGAGTACCTGATCGACGCTCAGGGCCGCATCCGCCTGGAGGACTTCGGCGAGGGCGAATACGCCACCAAGGAGCGCGCAATCCGCAGCCTGCTCGTCGAAGCGGGCGCCGCCGGCTTGAGTGGGCCGACCCACGTCCACGCGCTGAAACCCTCTGAAGCGGAACTCACGCCCGAGTCCTACCTCGGCGTCGAACGGGGGGAACGCTTCACCTCCGGCCCCCTCACCTCCGGAGCGCACAACTTCGGCCCGCTCCCCTCCCAGCCTCCGCCGCTGAGCTACCTGCGCTTCGCGGGCACCCTGAACGTCGGCGCGTGGGGTGCCACCCCGGTGAGCGCCGGCGGCGGGGACGTGCAGTTGAACTTCAGAGCACGGCGGGTGTACCTCGTGATGGGTTCCCCCGGCCACCCCCGGCCGGTGCGCGTGCTGCTCGACGGGCGGCCAATCCCCCAGGCGCTCGCCGGGACCGCCGTGCACTCCGGGACCGCCGAGGTGCAGCTCCAGGACGTCTACAACCTCGTCGACCTCCCCTCCGTGCAGACCCACACTCTCACCGTCGAGTTCCCGCCAGGGGTGACGGTCTACGACTTCACCTTCGGTTGAGCGGGCGGGCGGGCAGGCGCTGTCATGATCGCCGTAGCGATGCACCCTCCCGCAGAGAGCGAGCCACGCGCCTCGGTGCTGGTCGTCGACGACGAGCCCACCATCGGCGAGGTCGTGGCGCGCTACCTGGAGCGCGCCGGCTACAGCACCCGTGTCGCCGGCGACGGCCCCCACGCGCTCGCCCTCTGCGCCCAGAGCGCGCCGGACCTCGTCGTGCTTGACATCATGCTCCCCGGCCTCGACGGCCTCGAGGTGATGCGCCGCCTGCGTGAGCAGCCCTCGCCGGCGCGCGTGATCCTGCTCACCGCCCGCGGTCGCGAGGCCGAGCGGATCGTCGGGCTGCGCCGCGGCGCCGACGACTACGTCGTCAAGCCGTTCTCGCCCGCCGAGCTCGTCGCGCGCGTGGAAGCCGTGCTGCGCCGCGAGCCCCCCGCGGCGCCGCGCGCGCCCGTGCTCGAGTTCGAGGGGCTGCGCATCGAGCCCGCGACCCGGACCGTGGTGGTGGGCGAGCACGACGTCGCGCTGACCGTGCGCGAGTTCGAGTTGCTCGTGTTCCTCGCCTCACACCCCGGGCAGGTCTTCTCGCGCGACCGCCTCATGGAGCTCGTGTGGCAGCTGCCGGACTACACCGACAGCTCCACCGTCACGGTCCACATCCGCCGCCTGCGCGCCAAGCTCGAGCCCGACCCCGAGCGCCCGCGCTACGTCCAGACCGTGTGGGGCGTCGGCTACCGCTTCCGGCCGACGGGCACGCCGAGCCAGGAGCGGCGATGAGGCGCTCGGTGTGGAGCTCGATCCCGGTCCTGCTGCTCGCGCTCGCCCCCGCCTGCGCGGTGATGGCTGCGATCGGCGGCTCCGTGCTCACCACCGTCGAGATCCTCCTCCCCGTCGGCCTGCTCGCGCTGGCACTCGCGCAACTCGCCGACAGCGGCCACCTGCGGCTGCCGACGCTGCACCACCGCTTCGAGCTAGGACTCGGCCTCGCCCTCGGGCAGCTCCTCGCCGCGGTCGCAGCCGGCGCAGCCGTGATGTTCGTCTCGCCGCACGACGCCTGGATGACCGTCGCGATCCTGCTGTTCGCGGCGGTCGTCGCCACCCGTGCAGCGCAGCTGCTGCTGCGCGGGGTCGAGCGCGACGTGGGGGCGATCAGGGAGGGTCTGCACGCGCTGGAGCGCGGCGAGCGGCAGATCGAGATCGAGGCCCACTCCGGCCGCGAGCTCGAGGACCTCGCGCACACCGCCAACCGCATGGTCGCCACGCTCACCGCCGAGGAGCGCGCCCGCGACACCGCCGACGCTGCCCGCCGCCAGGTGATCGCAGCGGTCTCCCACGACCTGCGCACGCCGCTCAGCGCGTTGCGGCTGCTCACCCAGGCGCTCGAGGACGAGCTCGTGGACCCCGCCACCGCGCGCCGCTACGTGCACACCATGGGTGCCCACGTGCGCACCCTCGGGACGCTGATCGACGACCTCTTCGAGCTCGCCTGCCTCGATGCCGGCGAGGTCGTGTGGAGCACCGGGGCCGTGGATCTCACCGAGCTGGTCGGAGAGGCGTGCGAGCTGTTGCGCCCCGCGACCGAGGCCGCCGGCGTCGCGCTCAGCGCCGAGCTCCCCCCGAGCCTGGCAGCGGCCGACGCCAACCCCGACAAGCTCCGCCGGGTACTCCTGAACCTGCTCCAGAACGCGATCCACCACACTCCCCCGGATGGCTCCGTCGCGATCCGGGCGACCGCGGTGGACGGGACGGTCGAGGTCGAGGTCGCCGACACCGGCGCCGGCATCGCCCCGCAGGACCGCCCGCACGTGTTCGAGCCGTTCTACCGCGGCGGCGACGAGGCCGCCCGCACCGGCCCCGGCAGCGGCCTCGGGCTGGCGATCGCGCGTGCGATCGTCGAGGCCCACGGGGGCCGCATCTGGCTCGCCGAAGCCGCCGGCGGGACGCAGGTTCGCTTCACGCTGCCCGCCGCCGCGCCCACTGCCGCGCGGTCGCTTTCGCGCGCCGGTTGACGGCCTCGCCCGCCGAGCCGAGGATCGCGCCGACGCGCCGATCGCCGCCCAGGTCGCACGATCGCCGCCCGGGTCGCGCCGCAGAGGAGCCCGCGCGAAGGGTAGGGCTTCGGGGGGACCGGGTGGAGGCTCAGTAGTACAGCGTGCCGGTGGTCTGCACCGTCATCGGGTAGGTGGAGCTCCTGCGGTTGATCGCGCCGTACAGGCCGCCGGTCCCGTGGGCGTGCGCGTAGCGACCCGTGCCGTGGGTGACCGACAGCGAGCCCCCGAACGTCGAGTAGGCACCTGTCGAATGCAGAGTCCCGTGGCCGCTGCCGCTGATCGAGCCGCCTCCGTGGACGTAGATCGTGAACGAGGCGTACACCGTGGGGCCGATGTTGAAGTTCACCCTCACCGTGCCCGGGATCGTTCCCGAGACCGGGCCTTCCTCGACCAGGTTGGAGCCGGAGTTGCTCACCATGTGCAGGTGCCCTTCGTCTTTGACGCTCAGCGTGTGCGCCGCCCTTCCCCCGGCGCTCGCCCGGGCGGTGCCGGGCACCGCGACTCCGTGTGCCACGCCGCCGGCGGCGCCGGCGACGGACGCACCCACCGCGAGCGAGGCCGCGCCCCCCATCAGGCCCACGCCCGCCGCGAAGGCCGCCAGCGCCGCCCCAAGCTCCCGCGAGCGGGTCACGCCGGCACGCTTTGAGCCCGCCGGCGGCGGAGTCACGGCGGCGGGGCCGCGAAGGACTCGAGCCCGGGGGCCGATGCAGCGGAGGCGGAGGTGGCGTGAATGTGGATGGTTTCGTCTGCCCATAGCCCGTTTCGCGTCGTTCGTACGCTGGCCGCTCGCGACTTCCCCGCCCAGCGCGTAAATCCGAACTTCGGGAATACACTCTACCAGCGCACCCGCATGCGCGTCCAGATCCTCCCGCTTGGCGTGTAGCGAAAAGTCTACACGCCGCGACCCACCGCGCGGATGGTGCCGGGTGGCCACCGGCACCGCCTCCCGACCTCAGCTTCGCTGACGGGCGTGCAGCGAGGACCGCAGCGCGCGAGGAGCGGTCCGGTTCAGTGGGGATCGTCCGCGCGAGTCGGTACGCCGCCCGAGCGCAGTGGGCGTGGGGCCTCCGTGCCCCACGTCGCCGGGGGCACCACCCCACCCTCGGACCTGCGCCTGGCGCCAGCCCTGCACCGGGCGGGGCTGCCGGCCCTGCTGATCACCTACCGCGAGGACCTCGGCGCCCCACGTAGCCCCGACGGCCTGCACCACATGGGCCTCACCGAGTGGCGGGACCTCGCACGCCGAATCGTGGAACGTCGGACCGGCACTGTATGAGCACCGGCTCACGGCCTTCCTCTCCCGGGTCACGGGCGTGCCAGAAGCCGCTTCGCCGAGCCGCGAACCGTGCGGGGGACCACGGGGCGCCGGCCCGCGCAGACCCTCAGCCGGCGGGCGCCGCCTCCCGCACCGGCACGGTGGGCGCCGGCCCGAGTGCCTCCGCGAAGAACACCAACGTGCGACCCCAAGCATCGCGGGCGGCCTCGGGGCGGTAGCTCGGGCGGGTGTCGTTGAAGAAAGCGTGGGGAGTGTCGGGGTAGACACGCAGCTCGTGGTCCACGCCCGCCGCGTCGAGCGCAGCGTCGAACGCGGGCAGGCCGGTGACGATCCGGGGATCGTCGTGCCCGTAGAAGCCGCGCAGCGGGCAACGGATCGAGCTGACCTGCTCCGCGCTCGGCGAGGAACCGTAGAAGACCACCGCCGCGCCGAGCTCGGGCTCCTCACCGGCCAGCAGCGCGGACAGGCCACCGCCCATGCAGAACCCGACCGAGCCGACCGTCCGTCCAGCACACGCCGGGTGGGCACGCAGGCAAGCGACAGCCGCGCGCAGAACGCCCAGGTGGCGCGCGGGGTCGCCACCCACCCCGCCGAACAGCGCCCCGATCGTCTCACCCACGTCCTGGGCCTCGCCGGCGGGGAGCTTCGAGAGCGCCTCCGCCCGTCGCTGCTCATCGCCGAGCACCGCCATCCACTGCGCCGTCGGAATCGTGTTGAGGAACGCCTTGGCAGCCGCGACACGCTCGACGGCGAGCGCCGGCGGCCTGCCCCCACCGGCCGAGTACAGGTCGGGCGCCAGCGCGACGTAGCCCGCATTCGCAAAGCGATCGGCCACATCCGCGATGTGCCCGTCGACCCCCCAGACCTCCTGGATCACCACCACCCCAGGCACCGGCCCACTCGCCGCGCGAGGCCGGGCGAGGTACCCGGCGACCGCCCCGGCGGGACTGTCGTAGCTGATCCACTCGTTCAGCAGCTCCAACGTCGCCTCCTATCGCGCTTCATCGATTGCATCACTGCCCACTTCATCACTCAAGTGGGCTAGTTCCTCTTCGTCAAAGCCCCCCCTCGTCGGTCTTCAGCACTTCACGCGCTCGGTCGAAGTCGACCTCCTCAACGTACACGCTACATTCGCCGCCGACGACCCTCCACGCGACACCGCTGCCCTGTGCTAGGCCGAGCCGATCGGCCGCCCGAACGCCGCGAGCATCGCCTCGACGATCTGAGGTCCCCGGTCCTCCTGCAGGAAGTGCGCCGCGCCCTCGATGCGCACCTGCTCCCCAGCGGTGGGGATCAGGCTCGTGAACTGCTCGCCCGCCCTCGGGTAAGGGAAGACCGGGTCGCTGTCGGAGAAGACGATCAGCGCAGGCTTCTCCCAGCGACCGAGCCGATCGCGGACAGCGAGCATCTCGGCCACCCCGTCCTCCTGCTCGGTGAGCGGCACGAGCAGCGGGAAGCACTGCGCGCCGGCCTTGCTCTCAACGTTGGGGAACGGAGCCTCGTACGCCGCGATCACCTCCGGTGCGAGCTCGGTGGTCGTGGCGCCCTGCATGATCATCCCGATCGGGAGATCCGGGGTCCTTTCGGCGAACTCCCGCCACGCCATGAAGCCCTTGCTGACGCGGCCGGTGAAGAGCCCGGTGTTCATGATCACCAGGCGTCCGACCTGGTCTGAGTGCTCGACGGCCCACCGCAGCCCAATCGGCCCGCCCCAGTCCTGCACGACGACCGTCACGTCCGAGAGCTCCACCCGCTCCAAGTGGCGTGTGACGTACTCGACGTGGCGCTCGTAGGTGTACCAGTCCTGGTCGGTCGGCTTGTCCGAGCGGCCGAAGCCGACGAGATCGGGACACACGACGCGGTGACCGCTCGCCACGAGGCCCTCGAGCATGTGCCGGTAGAGGTAGCTCCAGTCGGGCTCGCCGTGGAAGCACAACACCGTCGGGCCGGAGCCCTCGTCGATGTGGTGCAGACGCAGACCCTCCACCTCGACGTACCGCGGCTCATACGGGTAGCCGGGGAGATCCTCAAAACGCTCGTCGGGGGTGCGGAAGACGTTCATGCTCGTCGGGCCTTTCGTCCGTGGGCGGGGCGCGCAACTCGGAGATCGCCGTCCGCTCCGACCCGCTTGAAGCAGGCGATGCTACTTCGTCCGCCAGGCCAACCGCCGCCCGATGGCTGGGGCAGCGACATCGCGCGCGATCAGTCCGGCGCTTGGGTTCGATCTGCAAAGATCGGCCAGTGCGTCCAGCGAACGTCCTCAGCGTGGGTTGTGCCTATGACGAGACCGATCCCGATGGCTTCCGCTCGGGTCTAGCGGACGTCAGCCAGGCCGTGGGGGGAAAGGCGCTTGCGGTTAAGGTCTATGAGCTCCCGGCGGGCGAGAGTGTATGCCCCTACCACTATGAGTATGAGGAGGAGTGGCTCCTCATACTCGAGGGCGCCGTCGTCGTACGCACGCCCGAAGGCGAAAACGAGCTCGCTCGCGGTGAAATGGTGTGCTTCCCGCCAGGCCCTACCGGCGCACACAAGGCGACCAATCGTGGCGACGCGGTAGCGCGGGTAGTGATGTTCTCGAATGCGCGCGAGCCGGCGGTCGCCGTCTATCCCGACAGCAACAAGATCGGTGTCTGGCCCGGTAACCCCGATGACAAGGTGATGCTCAGGCGTGCCGACGGAAACGTCGACTACTGGGACGGCGAGCACTAGCTCGCTCTCCGTATCAAGCAGCGGCCCGTGGCGTTCCGCCCATGCCTCGACGGCATCGCACCCCCGACCCCATCTCAACGGGCACAAGCCATCTCCCATTGGGCACAAACGGGCACAAATCGCGATTTCGGCCCTGTGTCCAAACGAAGAAAGCCCTGCCATCGACCAAAAAACAGCCGAAGCAGGGCTTTCTGAGGCGGGAGCGACGGGGGTTGGGTCCGGACTTTACCCCCCGGCGGCGAGGAGATCGAGGTTTGGCAGGTGCCGCCGTGGGCTCAATGACGGTCTCTCGCGGGTCGGGGATTCGAGCGTCGGTTTTCGCTCAGCGGGTGACCGGGTCAGCGAGGGCGTCTGCATCCTCTGGCTCGTCAGGTGGGGGGTCCTTCCACTCAAGCGTACCTGGATCACTTGGTCGGTCGACCTTGTGCTCGTCCACAACGTCGGGCGTCGGTCGCCTAAAGAAGAGAGCGAGCTTGTCGCGGAGCTGTTCGCGGTGGGGGCTGTGCTCGATCTCCGCGCGCTTCAGTTTCAGCAAGTCCTTCTTGAACTTCATCGAGAACGGCGTGATCGACGTGAAGTTGGCGAGATATCCGAGTTCGCCGTCGAGCCCCCCGGCAAAGGGCTCTAGAAAGAAGCCCCCGCGTTCGATGGGGTTGCCGTCCCTTGACCGGGCGCGGTAGTCGTTTCCCGCTCTAAGCTCGTCGATTAGGGCTCTGTTGTAGCGCCTCTCGTGGGGCATGAGATCGACTCGTGCCGCGAGGAAGAAGTTACGCTTACCGGGATTGAACTCGCAGTCGTGCGATACGACCATCGCGTAGGCGACGGTGGTCTGGATAACTGCCTGCCCGGCTGCAGACAGCTGGACAGCACCAGCCCCGGGCTCAAGCCCGGTGGCGGCGGGTGACGCTGGGGTTCCTACCCGCGCGAAGGCAGAGCGTTGCAGCGGGAAGTCGACCGGCCCGAAGACGTCACCTTGCCGAAGCCACGGCGTCCATCGATCCTCGGACCACAATGGTTACACGAGATCGTCGTCGAAGTGGATCGACAGCTCCGGAGGTATCGGCAGAGCCATGAGCTCGTCGAGTTCTCGAACCTCCGCGGTGGTGACGAAATCAGGTGCGTACGTCCAGAAGTCCTCCTCGTCCCACTCGTCCTCCCACCAACCGTCTCCACGCGACCGAACACCCACCAAGGGCGGCAAGGCCGGCGCTTCGGAGACGAGCTGAGCGTTAGGCGTGAAGATCGCAGCGCTCACGAGGAACGGAAGGAATATCGCACGACTGCGGCGCGCGTACTGCATCGCGCGCCTCACGCTCGCCTGAGATACGGTGGCCGAGTCGTAGATGATCGCTTCGCCCGCTACTTCGTAGGGAGCTTCGACCCTCTCTGCGGTTGCTGCGAGGCGTGCGCCCTTGACCGCTTGCGGCGATCCCGAGAGGGAGTGCGCAAGGTTGCTCATGCCACTACACCCTCAAGTGTCGCCACGTCGATACCGCCGGTTTCAATGAGCACGGTGGCGTGGTGCTCACCGAAGCGCCACGCCAGATTGACAACCGCTTCTAGCTCCTCAGCAGTCACACGAGTATGCTCCCGATGGTGGACCGCGTAGTAGCGATTGTTCACGGCGATGTCGAGTTGTAGTCCGCTGTCGGTGACGGTCCCCTCCCACGGACGGACCACCGACTGCCGGGTGCCGGCTAGCGCTTGCCGCGTGATGGTCCGGGCCTCAAACGTGCCGATGTTCAGGGCAACCGCGTAGTGGTCGGCCAAGTGGAGCGCGAGCACGATCCCCGCATCTTGAAGGTGCTCCGGCGGGATGGGGTTCCGCAGATGTGTTTCGACGAGGTGAGCCGCCGCGCCGGGCAGATCCGGACGTTCGTGCATCGGATACTGCAGCGAAAGCCGCGCTTCGGCGAACACGGGATGGGCGCCGATCGACTCCCACGCCAGGAGGATCGCTCCCATCTTGCTGAGCACGTACTCGCGCGTGTTCGAGAACGACCTCCGGTACTCGTCGTAGAAGCGCACCTCGAAGTCAGCCTGCACGCTCGAGAAGGTCACCTCGGAGGAGCGACTGCGCAGTATCATGTGCGGTAGGTCGTCAGGCGCGCCAGGCGGCAGCGGGACAATCGGGCCGGGCGACGGGAACTCCGCGGACAGCGTGGCCGCAAGTCGCGTGCTGGTGCTCTCGCTTCTCGGCACCGGCTGGTCGAGCAGCCCGGTGAGAGCGCAATGGCTTCCGTTGATGTTGGGATCGGGGAGAGGCATCGTCCAAGTGCTGCCGCACGCCGAATTGTCCGTGATCGGCCTAAACTGAGCCTAATACAACCATCGACACATTGCTAGCGGGGCTGAAGGTCGATGGACGCCAGCCCAATGGTCTGACCGGCGCGTCGCAGGCCGCGTGACCTCCCTGCGCCAAGGGCTCTGGCAGGCATGTGGCCAGCGAGGGGCGGGGCAAGCGCGCCGCCGGCGGCCTTTTGTGCTTGGTCATCGAGTCGTATGCGGCCGGCCTTGCGCTTCGACGGCGGTCGCAAGCTCGGCCAGGGAGACCCCGAGCGCGTCGGCGATGGCGCGCACCGTCGCCCAGCCGGGGTTCGATTTGGCGAGCTCGATCTTGGCGAGCGTTGTGTAGGACACGCCGGCTTGGTGCGCGACGGCCTCCTGCGAGAGGTCGCGCTCGGTGCGGAGGCGTCGCAGGACGGCGGCGAGCGCAGTGTCGATCGGGGGCACGGACGGCCAGCCTATGGGCCGTCCAGCCTATGAGCAATTGTCTTGACATCCCTGACCCCCACCCCCAATCAGTACCCCGATGGCGAGCGCGAGACGGAGCGCATCATCGTCTTGCAGCTCCTCCGCAAAGACCGCTCCGAATGGTGGTCCCGCGCGGAAGTGCTGCGCAAACTCCGCGACATCGACCCCGACGCGGTGCAGGGGTCCCTGGCGCACCTGGAGCGACTCGGGCTGCTCGACCGCAAGGGCGGACGCTTCAAGGCGTCCGACGGGCTGCGGTACATCGACGACATCCTCGACCTCATCGCCATCTGATGGGGCGAGCGATGACCGAATACGAACAGGAGTTGATCGCGCTCGGGCAGGCTGTCCGCCGCCACCGCCACGCCAAGGGCCTCACGATCGGAGCCCTCGCCCGCAAGGCCGGGATGTCCACGGGGCACCTTGGCCGGATCGAGCGGGGGCACGGCAACCCAAGGTGGGACACGTTGTGCGCCTTGGCGTCCGCTCTCGACATGTCCGTCTTCGTGCTCCTGCGCCCTGACCTGAGCGTGGAGGCGATGCTCGCCCGCCACGGAGAGCGCAGGCTGACCCCCGAAGAGTTCGAGCAGCACTTCGGGGACCTTCCCAACGACGGGGAGGGCTGAGCATTGACCGCCTACACGGCCGAGCGCGCCCTGGTGCTGAGCGTGTTCGGAGGGCAACTGCGTGGCCTGCGCAAGCAGCGGAGTCTCGCGCAGGAACGGCTCGCGGAAGTCGCCAGCCTGCACCGCAACGAGATCGGAAGTGTTGGAGCGTGGGCAGTGCGAGCCAGGTGTGCTCACGCTGCTGATCGTCGCCGATGCGCTGGAGGTCCCGCCGCACATCCTGCTCGACGGGCTGCCCGTACCGCGGGAGCGCAGGCCCCGGAGACGATGACCCCACCGAGTTCCAAGAGCACTTCGGGGATCTTCCCACCGACGGGGAGGAGTGAACCGTGAGCCCCGCGCGGAACTGGCCCGCGCGGGGCGCCTCGCCCAACTCGTTGGTCCCAGCGGGCCCCAGCTTGGTTTAAGAGATATGCACCAATCCCCCGTCATCCGCGCGCAACATTCTCCACCGCACTCGAACGAACCCTTGACTTCCTCGTTTGCTGGAGCTACACCTTCCTGCCCCCGTGACGCCTCGCCCCTCAACCGCTGCCCACACCGCGCCTTGTGCGCCGGTGTTCGCACTGTCGTGGCTTGCCGTTCGCTCGTCCGCGAACGGCAACGGCACACGCGCCGTTTGTGGCTTGGTTGTGCGTGATCGTTGGTGCTCGGGCGCGCCCGACTCTCTCTACCCCAACTCATTGGAGGTCTCTATGACATCGCCCCTGTGCTCACCGCCCCCGCGTTTTGGGGGGTTGCGCTCGTGAGTGCTCGTGCTTCTGGCGACCGTCGTCGTGTCGTGCGGCCTCGTCGTTTCGATCCAAGCTGCGCCGCGTTGGCGGACATCGATCATCGCCTGCTCGGCGTCATGTGCACCCACCGGGTGGTGCGCCAGGATCAGCTCGCACGGCTATTCCCCGACATACCCGAGCGGACGCTGCGCTACCGAACCCGCCGGCTGCACAATCTCGGGCTCACTGGGCGCAGCCGCCCCTACCGGGAGAGCGGGTCGGCGCCGAACCATCACTGGCCGACACGGCGCGCTGACTGCCTGGTGCGCGGGGAGCCGCTGCCGCGCGGCGGTGAGCGCCAGACCCCCAACCCGGTGTTCCTCGCGCATACGGCGGCGCTGACCGAGCTGTACGTCACGCTCACCACCCGCGCGGCCTCGGCTGGCCTTAAGCTTGCGATCTACCGGCGGGAGGGCGAAGCACGCGAGACGTTCAAGGACGGGGCACAGGAGCGCACGCTCGCCCCCGACGCGATGGTGGTCCTCATCGACGGGGAGAACCGAGAACAGGGCGCGTTCGTGGAGATCGATCTCGGGACGATGTCGCACGCGAGGCTGCGGTTCAAGGCCGGCCTGTACGCCGCCTACGCCAAATCGGACGCCTGGCGCGAGCGCCACCTGTTCCTGCCCGCGCTGCTGTTCTTGACGACCACACAGCCGCGGGCCACCCGGTTCCTCGCTGCGCTGGAGCGTGCGCTGCGGGAGCCCACACGGCGCTACGAGTCACGCTCGCGTGCGCCGCTCGTCGCCGCGGCGGGCGCGCTCGCGCGCACACCCGGACGGCTGCTCGATGAGGCGTGCCTGGCCGACCTTGACGGCCACGATGGGCAACGCCTGCTCGATGTGCTGCACGGGGCGCGTGCGCCGTACGAGCAGGCGCTCGCCCGCCGGCGCGAACGCGAGGAAACCGAGGAGCAGCAGCGGCGGCGTCTGCGCGAGGACCCCGCGGCGACGCGCAAGCACCTGTGCCGTCACAGGCACTCGCTCGACTCCTACTTCGAGTCCCTCGGCCCGACGGGTGCGCAGGCCGTCGGGCTGATGCTCGACTCGACCTCTCCGCCGCTCCCGGATGGGCGTGAAGCGCTCAGGGCGATCGCGCGCGACCTCGACCGTGGGGATGCCTTGCTCGACCCGGGGATGAGCGCTATCCCGGCGCCGGGCGCCAGCGTTGAGGACGAGTTGGCGTTGCTGATCGACTCCTACCGCTCCGCGCAGCAGAAGCGGCTACAGGCGCTCGCCGAGCGGTATGGAGAGGGGCCGCGGCTACGCGAGGCGCGTGGGTGCCTGCGATCCGGGGAGCTGATCGACCACCACACGCTCAGCAACCTGCACCTCGACGCCGAGCGGGACGCCGCCGGCCGTCAGGAGCAGCACGAAAGGGAGCTGGCCTATCTGGAGTGGCGCGAGGAGGCCGCGCGGCGACTTGCGCGCCAGGCCGGGCCGCTTGGGCGGCTCACCCACCGCAGAGAGGACTTCTACCCACAGATCGACCGGCAGGCGCTCGGAGTCTGCCGCCGCTGCCGGGAGATCGCCTACCCGGCCGACCACGCGAGCGGTCACGGCGACCGGAGGCCGGCCTGCCATTACTGCCACGACACCTACCAGGTCGAGGCGTACCGCGAGGACGCCCCGACCAACACGGAAAGAGAGGTGCGCCTATGAGCCCAAGCGAACCCGACGATCAGCGAGCCGCGTGCCGTACGGCCGGTCGGCGGCGATCCGCCAACCAACGCCAGAGCGCCGGCCGTGGGCGCCAGCCGCGGGACGTGTGCCCGCAGCGCCGGCGTCTGCCGGACCCCGACCACGAGGCGTTCGTCGAGTGGTTCGTCGCCTACTGGCGCCGCCGCGGCGCGCAGCTATTCACCGACCACCCCGCAGGAGAGGAGACGCTGAATGTCTGAGCAGGCCGAGCAGGCCAAGCGCGCGGTCGCGTACATCCGCGAGTCAACCGAGGAGCAGGGCCGCGGCTACTCCCCCGATGGGCAGCGCCAGGCGGTCGCCCGGTACGCCGCCGACCACGGGATGCGGCTGGTCGAGGAGTACCTGGACTTCGAGACTGGGCGCCTTGCGGACAAGCGGCCGGGGTTTCAGCGGCTGATCGAGGACGCGATGGAGCGCCGGTTCGAGGTCGTGCTCGTCTTCCATACCTCACGGTTCGCGCGCAACACGGTCGAGGCGAAGCGCTACAAGAAGCTCCTACGCTCAGAGCTTGGGATCGACGTGATCTCGGTCACCCAGCCGCTCGGCGCGGACGCCGATGATCCCGCCGCGTTCCTCTCGGAGTCCGTGCACGAGATATTCGACGAGTATTACTCGGTGTCCCTGTCCTTCTGGACGAAGATGGGGCTGCGCGAGAAGGCGCGCCAGGGCAAGCTCACCGGCTCGCTCCCCTGGGGGTACGTCAAGGGCGAGGACGAGATCGCCACCCCCGACCCCGAGAAGGCCCCGTACGTGGGCCGGATGTTCGAGATGTACGCGACCGGGCTTCACTCCGACCGCACCCTCACCGCCTGGCTGAACGTCAACGAGCAGCGCACCACCCGCGGCCGGTCGTTCGGCGTGGACACCGTCAGGGAGATGCTCTGCAACGCCGCCTACGCCGGGTACGTCTCCGGGCGGCGCGACACGACCAAGGCGATCAAGGGCTTGCACGAACCGATAGTCGACGAGGCGCTGTTCGACCGGGTACAGCAGATGCGCCGCCAGCGCGCCCGCAACCTGAAGCCCGGGCGCCCCTCCCAGCGCTACCTCCTGCGCGGCCTGGCACGCTGCCGGCGCTGCCACGCCAAAATGCAGGGCACCACCGGAGGCCGCGAGCAGACCGCCCGCTACTACTGCGCCACGCGACGCGCCGACCGCTCCTGCGACCAGCCGATCGCACACGCCGAGCAGATCGAGGCCCAACTCGTCAAGTTCATCACCGGGTTCGCACCGACCCCCGCGATCCGCGAAGACATCCTGCGCCGTCTCGCCAGCGCCACCGCGCCCGAGAGCAGCGAGACCGCCAAACGCCGTACCGCGCTGGAGGAGCGCCTGGCCCGGATGCGCGACCTCTACGAACTCGGCGACCTGCCGCGCCCCGAGTACATCGCCCGCCGCGACGCCATCCACACCGAGCTGAGCGCGCTCGCACCCCAGCCGCTGCCCGACCTCGACCACGCCCAGCAGGTGCTCGAAGACTTCACCGTGTTCTGGGAAAAAGAGACCGAGCCCGCCGCCAAGCGACAGTTCCTCAGCCTCATCTTCGAGGGCGTCTGGCTCGAGGCAAACCGCGTCGTCGCCGTCCAGCCCAAGGCGCCGTTCCTCCCTTTCTTCAAGGAACGGCGCCCAAACCCCGCTGCCTGCGCGGGGGTAAAGTACGGGAGCGACGGGACTCGAACCCGCGGCCTCCGGCGTGACAGGAGCGATCACAGGTCACCTCGATACCCCCTAATCCCCTTTGTGCAAGCCAAAATCGAGCTTTCGCTGGCCAGGCTGCGCCTCCCGCAAGAAGCCCCATTTTATTGGCTTTCGCAGCGGGTTTGGGCACAAATCTCGGCTTGTGCCCAATCGGCCCGAGCCGGTAGGCATCAGCGACTTTTGACCGATTTTGACCTCCCGCTTGCTCCGCCGGAGCGCGCCTTTGCCGGCTTCGTAGCCGGTTTTGTGCCCATTTGTGCCCATTGAAAACAGGCGATTGTCGATCCTTTAAGTCGCTGAGGCCCGCGGTGCGGGCCTCGCACCCAGCTACCGAAGCGGCTGGGGGGGATTGGGGCGAGTCTACTATCTCACGGGCCGCGAACCAGCTCATCGATCCCCAGCATGAACAGCTTGGGGATGCTCAGCAACGCTCCATTCCGGACGCCGGGGCCGGGTAAGCCGCCGCGCCATCGGGATGCGCCTCGCAGGGCGGCCTCCATGCTCGTGTCGCTGATTGGCGACGCTCAAAGAGTAGAGAGCGCCTCGTGCGCGCGGGCAACGCGCTCGGCTATAGGCGCGTCCCCGCGGCCGAGGACCTCCCATACGAAGTCGTGCAGCTCCAAGGGCAGCACCCTTGGATCGACGCCCGCGAGTTCGGCTAATACGCCCTTGTAGCGCCTGGCTTTGATCGGCGGCACGATTGCCGCGGCGGCGAGCGCCTGCTGCCAGATGACCCAGCCGTTGTCGAGCTCGCAGCACTCGATCACGACGCCGAGCCGCAGACAGCGCCCGCGCCAGCCCCAAGGCGTGCGGTGCACCTCGCTGCGCAGCTGGGATTGCTGGACGGCGCGGATGATCCTCCAGCGTTCGCTGCCGAGGTCTGTGCAGTTCGCCCAGTCCACAAACCGCTCGCGCAGCCCTGTGGCTGGCTCGCCGGCGGCGACGACCGGGATGCTCCAGTGAGCGCATTCGCGCTCATATCGACGGCGGCAGTAGTCCGCCATCGTCTGCCACTGGCGCTCCTCGCGCAGCGCGGCGAGCAGCAGGTCGAGGTCGTACAGCTGGCGCGGGACGGCGTCAGCGCGACGATCCTCGTCGATGCCGACGGGCGGCGTGGCGAGGGCCATCAGCTTGAGCACGAGCTGGTAGGGGAGCTCCGGCAGGCGCGCGCTGATGGATACACCGGCCGGACCGAGGCTCCCCAAGACCGTTTCGGCTGGAGGCAGTTCACGCTCGAAGTGGAACTCGACCTTGACCTCATTGCTCGTCGCCCTCCCATGGCCCAAGCGCAGCTCCACGGGGATCACGTAGGCGACCATGTCGAGCTGGTCAACCTCTCCCTTGGGCTCATACCGCCGTGGGACGAAGAGGGGATGGAGCGATGCGAAGCGTGCGGCGAAGGCGTCCATCAAGCGCTCGATGTCCTCGGGCGCGGCGACGGTCAGGTAGTCGTTGTCCCTGGAGCCACGTTGCTGGACGGCATCGAAGCGCAGCGAGGCGCCGTTGCCGCCCATCAGGATCAGCTGCACCCCGACCTCGGCCTCAAGGTCCCGCAGGTGCTCATGGATCTCCGCACACCACGCCGCGATCTCGGCGGTGAACAGGTCGTTGTATTTCGCGCGGCGTGCAAGCGTCTTCAGGCGAGCGGGCTCGGCAATCCACTCGGCCTTGAACAACTCGGGATGCTCAGCAACGCTCACGCCGCGTAACCCGCCGCCAACTGGCGCTGCTGCGCCCCGGCCGATTGACGCTCGCCGGTGGCGGCCTGCAGCCATGGCAGGTAGCCGACGCGCCGTGCGTAGGAGGAGAGCGCGCGCCGGTTGATGCCGTGGTCGGTCATCGCCCGCAGCAGACGGCCAAGCTCGCCGTAGTCGATCGGCAGCTGGCTACGGCGCGTCTCGCGCAACAGATCCACCCACGCCTTCTCCGGCGTGGCGAGCGACCCCCGCACGAGCGTGCGCCAGCGAATCGGCGGCTGGCCGCGCAACAGCACCGTGCGAGGCGCGAGCGGCCCGCGCAGCGCGCCCCCTCCGGCCGCGAGCACGACGAAGCGCTTGCTCGCGAGCGTAGCCGCGAGCCCGTCGAGGTGGGGAGGATGGCAACAGACCAGGTGGGGATAGTCGAACGCGAACTGGTGGGCAAAGCCTGCAAGCACGTCGTACCCGGATAGGTGCGCCTCCGCATCCACGCGCTCAATTACCCGGACGATCTGCAGAGCCTCACCGGAGATCGAAGCCGCTGGCAGGCGGGTTGTATAACGACTCTTGCCCTCCCTGAAGAGCGACCCCGCGGCGACGAGCTCTCCGAGCAACCGATATAGCGTCCGTTCGGACAGACCCAGCTCAGAGCGCAGATCGGCCGTTGAGGCGACCCCGCCATGACGCTCGATGACATCGCGCGCGATGCGAGCATCCTCTCGGAGAGGTGTGATAGAGGTTGGCATGATGCTCAGAGTATAGAAGAATACTGTGCACCCTGCCATAGCTAGGCAGCAGTAGGAGCTCGCAACCAAGCGGCTACTTGGACGCCTCGGTAGAAGGCTGAGGGTCATTTTCACTGGCTACGGCCGCGTGCTGCAACACCGACTGCCGCGGAGCGGGCATCGGTCCTTTGTCGGGCTGAAGGCCACGGGAAAGATCGACCGCGAGGCGTACGTCCGGCACGTCCTCCAGTGCTGGGATCGCCCACGTCCACTGCCGGCTCGAGGACTCCCACCAACTCTTGAGGCCCGGGTAAGGATCGTGCAAGCCGAGCTGTTCGGGACTGTCAGGAAGCTTGACCGCGAACTCGATCGGATTTTCGCGGCGCAGGTTGATGACGGGAACGTAATAGCCACCCGGCCGCTTGAAGCCGAGCCACCAAGCACGGAGCGCCGGTGTCCATGGAAGCTGATGCTCTTGCACGTAGCGCGTGAGCGCGTCGAAGAGACGTCGTGCCACAGCGAGCTGCTCGGCCGGGAACTGCTCTGCGTAGCTCTCCCAACTCCAGCCGGCCGGCTCCAACCGCGCGCGCTCCTCCTCCTGTTCCTTGCGGCGCCGACGAACAAGATAATCCTCAGCCTCGGGCAAAGGAAGAAGCTGCCGTGCTGTCAACACGGCTTGATCCGCGCCGGGCACGGCACGCATCGAGATCTCGATGCAACCGATGTCGATTCCGTACTCGCGCAGCCAGAGGACTACCGAGGTCACGGCCGGACCAAAGCTCCCCGCAACGAGCAGGATCTTGACCGAACGCGGCCCTCCCTCCTCAAGTGCCGGCGCGTGATCGACCAACAGCTCTCGACTCTCTTCCACCGAGAGGTCGCGTGTGGCCGCAAACTCCTCGGCCAGCTCGTCGAGCGTCAGCTGGGAGCAGTAGGCGGCGTACTTGAGCGCCTGCAGCTCGACGGTGTCGGTCGCCTTGTCCCGCTTGAACTCCACGACCACAGGCGCTCCGGAAGGATCGAGGAACAGCGCGTCGAGCCTGTCGGCCACCTTGTGATCCCGGACCTCCCAGCGATCGAACTCGGTCGTGATCAGGAGCAACCCCGGTGCGATGAGATCGGGATGCGCCGTGATCCAGCGCTGCAAGTCCTGCCGCTCCTTGAGACCAGTCGACGCCAACGTGACCTCCTCCATGCGCCTCACGTCTCCCGAGTGAAGGTCGATCAGCAATGAAAGCGCCCCACGGCCACCGTCATCCTCGCTGGACACCGCCCCATGGTAAGCACCGGCAACCCCTCACGGGGACAGCCGATCGGTGGCGCTCCCTGAGGCGGTTCAGCGACTACAGCCGGTACGGTGCGGCCTGCCCGGCTCAGATGCAGATGAACGCGAGGGCGTCCAGGTGCCGGGCGCATGGGGAGGCCTCGATCTGGTCGTCTTCCATGTGCACGACGCCCTGCTCGTTCAGGCGCTGGAGCGCCACGGTGATCGCCGCGGGGTCTACGTCGTGGAGTTCGCGTTCGAGTTCGGCGGGGGTCCAGGGCTGCTCGTGGTCGCTGCGAAGGACTTGGAGGACGAGCACGCACTGGGTGCCTTCCTCCTGGCGTTGGTTAGTACGCTCGGCGGGCATAGGAAGAACTCGCTTTCTTCTTGTGCAGGCCGCCGGCGCGCGCCAACGTGTCGGCGGCCAAACTGGTTTTCCAGAACCACCCGACCCTACACCCCGCACGCGCCCCCTCCAAGGGAATCGCGTAACGCTGGCGCGAACGGGTCCATCGCCGGAGGCCCCGGCGCGGGGTGCCGCCGGACCCGCAGCGCGAGCGCTCTCCCTCCCCAGCGCCCGCGCTGATCGCGAAGCACGGCCCCTGGGGGGTCCCGGCCGGACGCTCGGAGGCCCCTGCGAGGGTGTCGCGGAGCTGTCGCGGTGCCCGTCGCAAGGAGTGTCGTGCCGGCGGCGGGTTTCACGACAGGCCCACCACCGGGTTTGTGGCTCTGTCATGCGGTTTGCGGCGGAACGGGTCCCTCGCCTTCGCTGCGCTTGGCGTCCTTGACCACCCGCCCACAACTTCGAGCACGGGTGGTCAAGGACCGGGACCCTGAAGGTGGGAAGGGAAGACAGTGGTGTGGTGATGGTGGTGGTTGGTTGGTGGGGGACCAAGGAGAGGTAGTGATCTGAAGGGATCAGAGAGAGAGATAAATAAAAAATAAAAGTAAAAGAATGAAGGTGGGTAGCAGCGTGGGGTTGTCTTGTCTGTGGGGCTCCGGCCGACTGCGCTGCGCTCGTCGGCCTACGCCCCAAACCCCGCGGGGCGCGATGTTAGACTACGACATGCCAGCGATATGCTAAGCTGTGTGCCTGTGATATACGATGTCGATTCTGCGGAGGTGCTCTATGGCTGATCGTGCTCGTGAGCTCGGCGTTGCGTCTCGTGGCGTGGTCACTGATATCGAGAAGCAGCTCGCCGCCCTGGATAGTGAGCTTGCGCGCTACGAGGAGCTCCTATCCGAGCGTGAGCGCCTACAGGCCGCCCGGGCAGCCCTACTCGGGGAGAAGACCACAGCGGGACAGATCACCTACGGAGACGTCGCGGAGTACCTCGCGGAGCACCCGGGCTCGCGCGCGGGGGAGATCGCAAGGGGCCTCGGGGTGCCGCTGGCAAGGGTCTCCTCGCACCTGTACCGCGGAAAGCACACACGGTTCGTCAGCCGCGCGGACGGCTGGCACCTACGCGAGGGCACCTAAGGCTCGCCCGAGACCGGGAGGCGCCGGCGGTGACGAGCGTAGGTGCAGCGCAGGAGCCGGACGAGCCGTGCACGGGACCACGCGTGTAGCTCCGGGGTCGGAACCTGTAAAGGTCGCCCCTTCGGGGCCGCCTTCGGCGGGGCCTGTCGGCCCGACCTTGACAGAACCCGACCCCTCCGCTTTTCAGCACTCACTTCGGCAGGCAAAAGCCTGCCGAAGATAGGCCAACCCAAATTCTTGAAAGGCAGCCCCGACATGAGAGCACCCAGCGCACTCAGAACCCGCCCCCACACCACACCCCCGGCGCCGGCGAGCACAGCCCGGCGCCGGGGGCAGGCGCGGCGCGCCGCTGCGGAACTCACACCGCACGCGGTCGAGCAGATCGCGCAGCGCGTCGCGCAGCTCCTCCACGAGCACCACAACACCGAGGTGCGGCCCGCACCCGCGCGGCTACTCGACGCGACCCAGCTCGCACGGCACCTCGGCGTCACCCGCACATGGGTCTACGAACACGCACAGCAGCTCGGCGCGCTCCGCCTCGGCGCCGGCTCCAAGGCCCGCCTACGGTTCGACCTCGACACCGCGACCGCCGCGATCAAGAACCTGCACGAGCCAACGCCGGGAAGCGTCGCCCCGGCAGTGGAGACCCCGCGCCGCGGCCGTCCACGCCGCCGACCCCAGCCCGCCGTGCCGCTACTGCCGATCCACGAACCCAGGGCGCTCGGGATACGAGCCCGCCTCGCCCGCCTCGGAAGGGGGCGATAGCGATGGCACGCGAAGCAACAGGACAGGTCGTTACACGCAGCGGCAAGCGCGGCGTGACCTACGCAGCCAGGGTGCGCGCTTACGGCGAACGGCACTACCTCTCCCTCGGCTACTCCTGGGACGGCTACACCCACCGCCGCGCGGAGACAGAGCTACAGAACATCCTCGCGGACATCCGCCGCGGCACCTGGCAGCCACCACAGCCCGAACCCGCGCCCACCCCGGCGCAGGATCCAGCCTTCCACGAGTTCGCCTCGCAGTGGCTCGACGGCCTGCGCCACGAGCTGGCGCCGAGGACGATCGAAGACTACGAGCTCGCGCTCAGCCACCACCTGCTGCCGTTCTTCAAAGGCCATCGGCTCTCGCAGATCACCACGCAGGAGACCGACCGCTACAAGGCCGCGAAGGTCCGCGAACGCGAGCAGGGCACCGTCGAGCGTCCGCTGAGCAACCGCACGATCAACAAGACGCTCACGCGCCTCGGGCAGATCCTCGACGTGGCGGTCCGCTATGAGCTGATCCCGCACAACCCCGTCAAGGGCAGGGTCGCCAAGCTCAAGGAGCTCCCGCCGGCGCGCGAGCGGATGCAGGGCCACCAGGTTCAGGTGCTTCTCCAGCACGCCGGGCGCCACCGGGTGCTGCTCGCCACAGCCATCATGGCGGGCGGGCTGCGCGTCTCGGAGCTAATCAACCTCCGCTGGTGCGACGTGGACCTCACCGCAGCGACCCTGCAGGTGCCGGTGTCCAAGACCGAGGCGGGATTGCGCCTCGTGCACCTGGAGGCCGAGCTGGTGGCGCTCCTGCGCGAGCACAAGCTCGCCTCCCGATGGAGTCAGCCGGAGGACTTCGTCTTCCCCGGACGCCGCCGCGACCGCCCACGCGAGCGCAACAGCGTCCGTACCCGCGTGCTGCACACCAGCGTCAAACGCGCCAACAAGGCCCTCGAAACCAGCGGACAGGCCCCGATCCCCGCCGGCATCACCTTCCACGCCCTACGCCGCACCTACGCCGCGCTACGCGCCGAACTCGGCGAGCACCCCGCGATCACCGCCGCGCAGATGGGCCACACCGACCCCCGCATGACGCTCCGCGTCTACACCGACGTGACCGGCCAGCGGCCCCGCACCAACATGGCAGGGCTGCTCGGCGAGGGGCCGTGGGCGCCGGAGAACGGGCAGCACGGCAACCACCACCATCGGGCCGTAGGCTGACGCACCGGCCCGCCAGCAAGGAGATTCAACGGCCGCCTATGGGGAATCTCATCGCCGTCGCCACTTCGGGAAAGCGAGCGTGTGCGAAACATCGGCTCGGGCTACTGTTCGTCGTCCGTTGCACGAGTCTTGAGTGCGGTGCCGACGCGCCTGTTCGTGTGCAGAAGCGACGGTGCGGCGCTATGAGTCCCAGCTATCTGGGGGCGACGCGGTCGTTAGACCACGACAGGCCCCGAGGCCCTAACGATTAGGAAGTAGCCCGCATGCCCTCTAGATACCGTCCAGAGACAGCCAATACGTCCGCCTCTCGAATCACGATGAACGCATCTGTGCGATGGAGCGGCTCTGCTTCCAGGCCGCCCCGCACGAAGATTGGTGCTAGGAGGCAGAGTTCGCGGTTGTCGTCTGCACTGGTTGTGTAGCCGCCGAGCACTCCTTGGATCACTCTGTGGTCCTTGAGCTCGACGCTCAGCGCGACCGCATGGTCCTTGGTGGGCTTGTTCTCGGAGAATGACGCCTGCCACGACGTCCCGCCGGGTTCGATGGTCGGTTGTTGCCCTCGGAGAGCCATTCGCGCGGCAACCCACACGAGGACATAGGCGATCAGAAGGACAACGGCCACAACCCAAAGCATGCGGAGTGGGTGGTGCTTCAGATAGACGCCCCCCTCCCTTCCCAGGCCATGGACGTCCACGACCGACGACCAATCGGCGAGCGCTAGCACCAGCAACAGTGCCACTGTTGACGCAAGGGCACCAATGACCACGAGCTCCACCGCCTCAAGCAAGCCGCTTCGCTCTGGGCGCACCATGCGCCGCTCTGCAACTCTTAGATAGACGTACCCCGGACCGAGAGCCGCCAGGAAGACTACGAACTCAAGCGCGCTGCTTGGGATCACTCCGCGCTGTCAGAGGGCGGCGGTGGAGGCGGCGGCGGTACAGGTTGCGCTGCCTGGGGCTCGGGTGCTGGCATCCCGGCAGCCGGGTCGAGAACCTGGCTCGGATCAGCGGGGCGCGCAGGCACAAACGCCCAGTTCTTCCCGAGCTTCTCTTGGAGTGGTAGATCTACAGACGGCGATGGAGGTGACCCCGGACGCGGAGCACCCTCATTCTGATCATCTGACATGACACCAATGATACTCGCGGATCGGACGACGTAGCCGCAGCGTCGCCAAGCGCCGCCGTGAGCCGCTGCGCCGCATCGTGCGACGGCATGTGTTGGCCTGCAAAACGCAGCCCGATGAACAGACTTGCGGCGCGTGGCGTTCCGCTCATGCCTCGTAGGCACCGCACCCCCCGACCCCATCCCCAACGGGAATAAGCCTTCCCATTGGGCACAAACGGGCACAAATCGCGATTTCGGCCCTCGTGCCCAAACGAAGAAAGCCCCGCAACCGACCAAAAAATGGCCGATTTGCAGGGCTTTCTGAGGCGGGAGCGACGGGACTCGAACCCGCGGCCTCCGGCGTGACAGGCCGGCGCTCTAACCAACTGAGCTACGCCCCCAAGGAGGGGAAGCGGGGAGGAAGGCTCCCCGCGGCAACACGAGACCAAACAGTATGCCAAGCCGCGGGGGGAGGCCGGGGCCAGGCCCAGGGGCGGCCCCGGGAGGCGGGGACGCGAGGCAGCCCAACAGCAGACCCGGCACCCGGGAGCAGGCCGGGAGGGCCGGCCCAGCACCCGAGGCCGAAAACTGGCCGGGCAGCCAAGGAAGAGCGAGGAACGGTAAGCTACCCAGCGTGACGCTCACCGGCCCCCCGCCCCCAAAGCCGTACAACCCCTTCGCGGTGGCGGTGAGCGACGTGCGCAAAGACCGCAAGAACAAGGTGCCGTACCCGCCGGGCGAGACAAGCTTCAGCATGGCCCGCACCAAACGCTTCGCGCACGAACCGCTGGAGCTGCTGCTGGAGTGCTACGAGCGGTACGGCCCCGTGTTCACGATCAAAGTGCTGCACGGAAACGTCGTGTTCTTGATCGGCCCGAAGGCCAACCACTACGTGACCGTCTCCCACGCGGCGAACTTCACGTGGCGGGAGTCGCACTTCCGCGACCTGATCGGCCTGCTGGGCGACGGGCTGTTGACGATCGACGGGGAGTTCCACCGCCGCTCGCGCCAGGTGATGCTGCCGGCGTTCCACCGCGAGCGGATCGCGGCGGCGACAGAGGTGATGTGGCAGGAGACCGAGCGCGCCCTGGAGCAGCTCACACCGGGCGCGCGGGTGGACGTGTACACGTGGACGCGGCACCTGGCGATGCGAATCGCCGAGCGGGCGCTGTTCGGCCTGGACCCCGACGGGGAGGCCGCGCGGAGCACCGACGCAGCGGCCATGTTCGAACGGGCGCTGTCGTTCTACGCCACCGAATATACGTCGCGGTTCCTGCGCGGCCCCGGCACGCCGTGGGCGCGGATGCAGCGCGCCGCACGGGCGCTCGACCGGGTCGTGTACGCGGAGATCGCGCGCCGCCGCGCGAGCGGCGAGCGGGGCGAGGACGTGCTGAGTCTGCTGCTCGACGCGCGCGAGGAGGACGGCAGCGCGCTCAGCGACCGCCAGGTGCGCGACGAGGTGATGACGCTGCTGTTCGCCGGCCACGACACGACGACGTCCACGGTGGCGTTCATGTGTCTACGAGCTCGCCCGTAACCCGCAGGCCGCGGCGCGCGTGCGAGCCGAGCAGCGCGAGCTGCTGCGCGACGGGCGCCCCACGGCCGCCCAGCTGGCGAGCAGCGAGGGCCTCCCGGAGCTCGAGAAGGTGCTCGCGGAGACCCTGCGCAAGTACCCGCCCGCGTGGATCGGCCCGCGGCGCTCGCGAGAGCCGTTCGAGTTCGAGGGCCACCAGGTGCCGGGCGGCGCGTACGTGAACTACTGCTCGTGGGCAAGCCACCACCTCCCCGAGGTGTTCCCAGAACCGGAGCGCGTTCGACCCCGAGCGGTGGACCCCCGAGGAGCGCGCAAAGCTCCCGAAGGGCGCGTACGTGCCCTTCGGCGGCGGCTCGAGGACGTGCATCGGGATGCGCTTCGGCGAGACGGAGGTCCGCACGATCGCAACCGGGCTCCTCAGCCGCTACGAGTGGGAGCTGCCGAGCGACTACACCCTGACGGTACGCCAGATGCCCACGATCAGCCCCGCCGGGGGCCTACCCGTGGTCGTGCGCGAGCGTTCCCCCGCGCTCGCCGCGGCGGCAGCGTGAGTGCCCCCGCCACAGGAAGGCCCGAAGGCCACCAAGGCGGGGTCGCCGGCGCCGCCAAAGACGGCGGTGGAGGGCGCAACCACGCCCTCAGCGCAGCTTTGCGGAGATCGTCACGAGGTAGTCGGGGGCCCCAGCCAACCCCTTGCCCGTCCCCGCCACGGACGCGGGGAGTGCGAGATCGAAGCTCTCCAGGTAGAGGTGGGGTGCGGAGAGGAGGGTGAGCTTGAGGGACCCCGCGAACGGGATCCCCTGGGGCTGGGCCACAAGCTTGCCGTCCTCGACGGAGAGCAGCGCATCCAGGGAGGTGGCCGCCCCGAAGAGGCTCCCGGTGACCCGCACCTCCACCCCGCCGGGAACACTCCCCAAGGGCTGCACCTCAACGCTCCCGGGCAGCGCAGCGCGTAGGTCGGCCTCCGCGAGGCTCCCCTCGATGTGGAGCGTCGCACCGCGCTTGGCCAAGCTCACGTTGTGCAGCGCAAGCGATTCCAGCCGCATGCTCAGCGCGCTCACGTCGAGCCGGTCGACCCCTCGCGCCTCCCACAGCAGCGCACCCGCCTGGGCGAGGCTCATGCGAAGGCTCCCCGCGCGCGCAGTGGCGGACTGCGCGTGGCCCCAGAGCAGCTCGACGGCAGGAAACGCGGAGACGGAGGCGCTCTTGACGTCCCCGTACCGTCCAAGCTGGGAGCGCACGCGCTGAGCGGCGAGCACAGGCAGCAGCAGCTGAGCAAGCCCAAGCGCCACCACGACCCCGCCGGTGCTCACCAGCGCAATCCGGACGCCCCTGCGACGGACTACAGGCATGGGTACAGCTTGGCAGGGAGTTTTTTTGAAGGGAGCGCCCCCGGAGGGGCGCTTGCGGGGCCGGCCCGCTCAAGCACACGCGCAGTTCGCGGCGCCGGCCCGTGAGGAGGCGGGCGCGGGTGGGCGCGTTCGCGTGGCGTACCCGGGCGACCCGCAGAGACCTTGGAGGGAAACACGCGCAGGAGGAGGGCCGCACACGGGAGACGCAGGCGCGGAACGGGCGCGGCAGGAGGGGTAGCGTGGCGGACACTGTGGGCCGCAAGGGATTGGCGGGCGAGGTCAGGCCCTCACAAGAGATCGAAGCCGCAGGACGCTAGCCTTGAGGTCCGCCGAACGCCCGGAGCGTGTCGGGGCGCGTAGCTCAGCTGGTCAGAGCACCTCGTTTACACCGAGGGGGTCGCCTGTTCGAATCGGGCCGCGCCCATCAGAAAGTGCCCGCAAAAGCGGGTTTAGGCACAAGGACCGAGCCTCGGTCGATGCCACAGGGGTCCCCGGATCGCGATTTGTGTCCGTTTGTGCCCATTGACGGCCAACGAGACCCTCGCCGAGGGGGACACGCGTCGATTTCCCGCCACGCTCTCCCCTCACTCGCTGCGGTCTTGGATGAGGTGAGGCGCCCGGATAGCTGGCCGTCGCTCCGCACCGTGGCAAGGAGGGGGTTGTCACAGGCGGGCGTGTCGCGCAAGGTACTGGTAGTGGGTTCGTACAACGATCCTCGGGGCGACGACGAGTTGCTGCTCGCGACGACCACCGGCGACGGCGCCGCCTTCGCGGCGTTCTACGGTCGGCACGTCGCCGAGGTGCTGGCGTTTCTTGTGCGTCGGGTGGGCTCCGAGGAGGTCGCGGCCGACCTCGCCGGCGAGACGTTCGCAGCGGCGCTGCTGGCCTGCGAGCGCTACCGGGCGGGCGAGGCACCGGCGGTGGCGTGGCTGCTAGGGATCGCGCGCAACAAGCTGCGTGAGAGCGCGCGACGCGGAAGCGTCGAGGTCGAGGCCCGGCAGCGCCTGGGGATGCCCGCGATAGCGTTCGACGACGAGGACATCTTGCGTGTGCAGGAGTTGGCGAGCATGGGCGCGGAGGCACTGGAGCTGCTCGAGCAGCTTCCCGCCGCGCAGCGGGACGCCGTTCGCGCACGAGTGCTCGACGAGCTGGACTACGAGCGACTCGCGCTGGAGCTCGGGCACTCCCAGCAGGTGGTCCGCCAGCACGTCAGTCGAGGACTTCGGCGACTGCGCACACTGATGGAGGAGCGGCGATGAACGATCACCTCGGCCAACTGCAGCAGGCGTTGAGTGACGCCGCCGAGCGCGAGTACGGCGCTCGCGCCGGTAGCCGCCGGCCGCGACGGGAGACGGTACTCCCGGCGGGCGGCGCTGGTTCCGCGGCGCGCCGCGCGTGGGTGCGGTCGTTGCGTCGCTGGCCTCCGTTCGCGCTGGTGGCTTTGGCGCTTGCGGTCAGCGCGACCGCTGCCGCAGCGATCGGCACGGCGATCGCGGTGCTCGTCGATCGCGGCTCGGCGCCTTTGAGCGGGACCGTGCCCAGCCTGAGCGCGCTTCACTACGACGTGCCGCTGACGCCGGACCTGGAGGCCGGCCACGCCGGGTGGTGCAGCGACCCGCGCTTCTCGATCCCCACTGTCCGCTCGCCCTACTCGGGCGGCGGGACGTGCTCGCCGTCGTACCGGCCGGGCACCCCGATCTTGTTGGCGGGCGGGGAGCCGATCAGCAACGCGAAGAACCTCTTAGGTCCTCGCACACGCCCGTGACACCGCAGCAGGGCCACACGAACCTGTTCTGGGCGGTCGTCACCTCGCGCGTGGCAGCCGTACGCTTGAGCCGGGGGCACGTCGTCTTGGCGCGACGCGACGACCGGCTGCCCTCGGGGTGGAGGGCCGTGATCGCGTTTGTATCCGGGCAGACCGACCCGGTGGCGTTGGACAGCGCCGGCCGGGTGATTCGCGAACCATCGAGCGGCGGGCTGCCGACGACTACGCGAGCTACGACACGCTCCGTCGGGCCCGGTAGCCACGCCGCGTCGAGCCCGTGCTCGATCCGTGCACCACGCCTCCCTGACGTGACGGCCTCGTGGGGAGTTCTCGCCACGCGTGTGCCGACGTTGGGCTCCACCGTGACGGCGAACGTGCTCTTCAGTTGCGCGCGCAGCTGGTACTCGATCAAGGGCTTCACCGAAGCGGCCTCGGCCGCGATCCTCCTCGGCGCGCGCAACCCGCGTCGCCCCGCGCCCGCACTGCCCGGTCTCACACCGACTGGGCGCCCCGGGGTCTTCGCCGAGGACGGCGGGGCGGACGGACCGCTGCTGGCCACACGCGTCGGACGCGCGTGGCTGGTCGTGCAGGGACCGTCCACCTCGATCGACGCGCAGCTGCTCGGGGCACTGCGCGCCGAAGGCACAGCCGTTAGCTCTGGGGCAAAGACGAAGGCGGGGTCGCCGACGAAGAGGCGATGATGCGTTCGGACATGCTGCCCCTGCGCCTCTCGGATGCGTACTCGCTCAGGCTGCTGGAGGACTCCGACGCAGTGGAGCTGCACGCGCTCATCGAGGCCCACCGCGCGTACCTCAGCCGTTGGATGCCTTGGGCTTCAAGCCAGAGCCTCGGGGACACGTCGGCGTTCATCGCCGGCACACGCCGGCAGGTCGCCGAGGACGACGGCTTCCAGGCGGCCGTCGTCTTCGAGGGCCGCCTGGCCGGTGTCGCGGGGTTTCACTCCGTGGATTGGCCTCACCGCAAGGCGAGCTTCGGCTACTGGCTCGGTGAGGAGCACCAGGGTCGTGGCACGATGACCCGAGCGGTGCGGGCGCTCGTCGACCACGCGCTGCACACCTGGCAGCTGCACAGGGTTGAAGCTCGCGTCGCGCCTGAGAACGTTCGCAGCAGGGCGGTACTGGAGCGCCTGGGGTTTCGTCAAGAGGGCACGCTTCGCCAAGCTGAGCTGGTCGGAGAGCGGTACCTCGACAACGTGGTGTACGCGGTGTTGGCCTCCGAGTGGGACGCACCCGCTCAGAGTCCCGAGCCCTGAGGCTGCGAGCGTCGCAATAAGATGGGTGGCTCACGGGCGCCGGTGCAGACACCGGCCCTCGCACCCCCACGCGCCCACTTGCGCCACTGCGCGACCCGCTCCAAATCCCAACCCTCACCACCAACCTCTTACGTCACCACCTGCGCCCTTGAGCTGACCCCCGCTCCGTGCGCGAGCTCCACCCTTTGTACGACGGCCCGGCCCCCGTGCGCGAACGCATTCAGCTGGTCCCGGGCCCGGCCTCCGCACGCGCCCCCCTGCCCATGACCGACACCCCGACCGACTCTCCCGTGCGCATCGCCGTGGTCGGCGCCGGCCCCGCGGGCTTCTACGCGGCGGGCCACCTGCTGAAGGACTCCGCGGGGCGCGTGGAGGTGGACATGCTCGAGCGTCTGCCCACCCCGTGGGGGCTCGTGCGCTCCGGCGTGGCGCCCGACCACCCCAAGATCAAGTCGGTGACGCGGGTCTACGAGAAGACCGCCGCGCACCCCCGCTTTCGCTACTTCGGCAACGTCGAGCTCGGCCGCCACGTGAGCCGCGAGGAGCTGCGCTCCCACTACCACGCCGTCGTCTACGCCACCGGCGCGCCCGCGGACCGGCCGCTCGGCATCCCCGGCGAATCGCTCCCCGGGAGCTGGCCCGCGACGGAGTTCGTCGGCTGGTACAACGGCCACCCCGACCACCCCCACCTCGAGTTCGACCTCTCGTGCGAGCGCGCGGTGGTGATCGGCAACGGCAACGTCGCGCTCGACGTCGCGCGCATGTTGACGCTCTCCCACGAGGCGCTCGCGCGCACCGACATCGCCGACCACGCCCTCCACGCGCTGCAGAGCTCCGCGATCCGCGAGGTGCTCGTCGCGGGCCGCCGCGGGCCCGCGCAGGCCGCGTTCACCAACCCCGAGCTGCTCGAGCTCCGCGAGCTCACGGGCGCGGAGGTGGTCGTCGACGAGGCCGAGTTCGAGCGCGCGCTCGCTGTCCCCGGGCCCGCCTTGGACCGCACCACCGAGAGCAACGTGCGGATCCTGCGCGAGTACGCCCAGCGGGGGGCGCCTGAGGGTGGGCCCCCCGCCGCAGACCTCGCCGCGGGAGGGCCACGGCGGATCGTGCTGCGCTTCCTGCTCTCCCCCGTGGAGCTCGCTCCCCGACGCCCGCGGCCACGTGGGCGCCGTGCGCTTCGCCCGCAACGCTCTCGTTCCCGGCCCCGAGGGTCGCCTGGGGGCGCAGGCTACCGGCGAGCTGGAGACGATCCCCGCGGGCCTCGTGCTGCGCGCGATCGGCTACCGCGGCACCCCCCTTCCCGGGGTCCCCTTCGATGAGCGCCGCGGGGTGATCCCCGGCGAGCACGGGCGCGTGGTGGGGCCCGCCGGGCCGTGCCCGGGGGAGTACGCGGTGGGCTGGATCAAGCGCGGCCCCACCGGCGTGATCGGGACCAACAAGAAGGACGCACAGGAGACCGTGGACGCGATCCTCGAGGACCTCGCCGCGGGGCGGCTGCCCGAGCCTCCCGCCCCCGACCCTGAGGAGCTGCTCGCGACCCTGCGCGCACGCCAGCCCGAGCTCGTCACCTACGCGGGCTGGTCGGAGATCGACCGCCACGAGCGCGCTCGTGGCGAGCCCGCGGGGCGCCCCCGCGTGAAGCTCACGCGCCTGGAGGAGCTGCTGCAGGTCGCCGCCGGCGAAGTGCCCGAGGGCTGATCGCCGCCTTCCGCTCGCTGCGCGCGCGCTCCCGCCTTCCCCCCCCCCCCCCCGCACCCTGGTCTCTCCCGTTCTTGCACGCCCGTTTGCTGGCGACCTTTTTGTGCCAGACTGTTCCGCTGCGCGCCGTTAGCTCATCGGGCAGAGCGCCGGACTTTAATCCGGTGGGGCGGGTTCGAGTCCCGCACGGCGCACTCCTCAAAGACCTTGGTTGGAGCGGGTTTTGGGAGCCACGATCCTCACGAGGCCCAAACTTGGTACCCACTTGGTACCGAGAATGGGCTTTTGGGTGGCCAGCGCCGCAGATACGCAGCGAGGGTGCACCCACGCGGGACGCCGGTCTCGGGCATCCTTTGACGCATGGATCGATGGCTCGGCGTCGATGTGGGCGGAAAGCGGAAGCGCTTCGACATCGCGCTCATCGACGATCGCCGGGTCCTTGCGCTCGCGGGCCACTTGAGCCGCGAGGAGGTCATCGAGCTTGTCGAGACGGAGCGGCCGTCGGGCGTGGCGATCGACAGCCCGCGATGCTGCGCGCCCCCAGGGCGGACAACTCGCTGGGGCGAGCGTCAGCTTGCCAAATCGATCTGCGGCATCCGCTGGACGCCCGACGAGAGCCAGGTGTACGCGAGCGCCTACTACGCCTGGATCGTCGAGGGACTCCTCCTCTTCAAAGCGCTCGCCGGGCACGGCGTCAAGGTCATCGAGGTCTTCCCGACCGCCTCGTGGACCCGCTGGCATGGGCCGCGGGGCACCCGCACCCGATCGGCGTGGAGCAAGCAGGGCTTGGCGAGGCTTGGTCTGGAGGACGTGCCGACACGCACCAACCAGGACCAGCGAGACGCCATCGCCGCTGCGGTGACGGCCCGCCAGCACACCAACGGCATGACAGAGACGATGGGGGAGATCGTCGTGCCGGCTGGCCGCTGGTGACCTCTGGCGCTTTGCACAGCGGAACTTGGTCCGACTCAGCCAGGCGGTGCTGTGCTGTGGCACGTACGCTACGCGGTTCTGAGCTGAGGTAGGGTTGCCGGTCAATGACGACACTCGCCGTCACAGTTGCGATCCTCTCGCTTGCAGTCTCATCGGTAACGGCTTGGCTGACCCTCTTTAGGCGCGGCACTGTCAGGATGACGCAGCCGACCGTGATTTTCTTCGGGCCGGACACACCGCGGCTGCGGGACGGCTCGACGCTACCAAAGGTCTACCTGCGCACACTCTTGTTCGCCACGTCGAAGCGAGGCCGCGTCATTGAAAGCATGCACGTCGCGCTCTTCCGCAGCGAAGCCCATCAGAACTTCAACATCTGGGTTTACGGCGAGCGGCACGAGCTGGTACGCGGCAGCGGGTTGTTCGTCGGCGAGACCGGGATGGCGGCTAATCACCACTTCCTGATGCCCCCCGACAGCGGCTCATTCCTCTTCGCTGAGGGGCGGTACAGGCTGGACGTGTTCGCGCGCCTGCTAGGGGATGACAGGACGAAGCGGCTGTTTACGCAGGAACTGACGATTTCGCGTGAGATCGCGGCGTCCCTGGCGGAGCCGGGGACGGGCGTCTACTTCGACTGGGGGCCAGACTCGGCTCGCTATGTGGCGCATGTGGACAAGTGGGAGGGGCTTCCTGATCTGAGAGATTTCGTTGGAGTGGCTGACCCGTCGCCGGTCGCGTAGGTCCGAAGGGAACAACGAAAGGTGGGTCGATTCAGGCCGCCCAAATCGGTCCCGGCCGCTGGCCGCGCCGGTTCAGATGCAGATGAACCCGAGGGTGTCCAGGTGCCGGGCGCACGGGGAGGCCTCGATCTGGTCGCCCTCCTTGTGCACGACGCCTTGCTCGTTCAGGCGCCGGAGCGCCACGATGATCGCGGCCGGGTCCACGTCGTGGAGTTCGCGTTCGAGTTCGGCGCGGGTCCAGGGCTGCTCATGGTCGCTGCGGAGTACCTGGAGGACGAGCACGCATTGGGTGCCTTCCTCCTGGCGTGGGTCAGTACGCTCGATGGGCATAGGAAGAACTCGCTTTCTTCTTGTGCGGGCCCCGGCGCGGTTGCACCCGTGTCGGGGTCAACTGATTTTCCAGATCCATCCGACCCTACACCCCGCGCAGCTGGCCGCCAAGGGGATCGCGCAAAGCTGGCGCGAACGGGTCCATCGCCCGAAGGCCACGGCGCGTGGTGCCCCGGACCTCGCAGCGCGAGCGCTCTCCCTCCCCAGCGCCCGCGCTGCTCGCGTAGCACGTCCCCGGGGAGTCCCGGCCGGGCGCTCGGAGGCCCCTGCAAGGGTGTCGCGGAGCTGTCGCGGTGCCCGTCGCTGAGGGTGTCGTGCCGGCGGCGGGTTTCACGACAGCTCCACCACCGGGTTTGTGGCTCTGTCATGCGGTTTGTGGCGAAACGGGTCCCTCGCCTTCGCTGCGCTTGGCGTCCTTGACCACCCGCCCACAACTTCGAGTACGGGTGGTCAAGGACCGGGACCCTGAAGGTGGGAAGGGAAGACAGTGGTGTGGTGATGGTGGTGGTTGGTTGGTGGGGGACCAAGGAGAGGTAGTGATCAGATGGGATCAGAGAGAGAGATAAATAAAAAAATAAAAATAAAATAAAGAAGGGTGGGCAGCAGTGTGGGGTTGTCTTGTCTGTGGGGCTCCGGCCGACTGCGCTGCGCTCGTCGGCCTACGCCCCAAACCCCGCGGGGCGCGATGTAGACTACGACATGCCAGTGATATGCTAAGCTGTGTGCCTGTGATATACGATGTCGATTCTGCGGAGGTGCTCTATGGCTGATCGTGCTCGTGAGCTCGGCGTTGCGTCTCGTGGCGTGGTCGCTGATATCGAGAAAAAGCTCGCCGTACTGGACCGTGAGCTTGCGCGCTACGAGGAGCTTCTATCCGAGCGTGAGCGTCTACAGGCCGCCCGGGCAGCCCTACTCGGGGAGAAGACCACAGCGGCGCAGATCACCTACGGAGACGTAGCCGAGTACCTCGCCGAGCACCCCGGCTCACGCGCGGGGGAGATCGCAGAGGGCCTCGGGGTGCCGCTGGCAAGGGTCTCCTCGCATTTGTATCGCGGAAAGCACACGCGGTTCGTCAGCCGCGCGGACGGCTGGCACCTCCGCGAGAGCGCCGAGGGTCCCCCGGGGAACAAGGAGCTCCGGCGGGGCCGGGGGCGCGCGGGGTGACGAGCGCAGCGAAGGACAGTGCGGGAGCCGTGATACCTGCCGTCCCGGCCGGCATCGGACGCGCCGTGTACAGGACCACGCGGGTAGCTCCGGGGTCGGAACCTGTAAAGGTCGCCCCTTCGGGGCCGCCTTCGGCGGGGCCTGTCGGCCCGACCTTGACAGAACCCGCCCCCTCCGCTGAGGGGCACCTGTCTCCGGCAGGCCGGAGCCTGCCGGAGACAGGCCAACCCGGATTCTTGAAAGGCAGCCCCGATATGAGGCCCCCATACAACTCCGGACAGGCCCCACACCCCAAACCACGATCGACGAACGGAGATTTCAATGCTCACTCTCCCCGCCCGCACGTCAGGGCGCCACAGGCGTAGACCAGCGCCGTCCTTGCTGCCCCGGCGCCGCACCCGCGGCATCCACGAGGCCGGTGCGCCCTTTGGGCCACTCATCGACGCCAAGGCCGCCGGGCGGCTGCTGGGGGTACCCCACACATGGCTGCTCGCCCAGGCGCGCGCCGGGCGCATCCCCCACCACCGCCTCGGGCACTACGTGCGCTTCAGTGCGGACGACCTGAAGCTATGGCTGGGCGAGAACCGGATCACCCCGAGCCCATTTCGCAACCGAGCGTAAGCGGCCCGAACCGTCCTAACCAGCGCGTATCATGTGTCTACAACACAAATGGCGGCGCACCGCTTCCGACGGTCGCCGCCCGGCAACAGGAGGTAAGTCCTGATGCAGCGCCAGCCTAACAGCGCCCGGGTGACCGGCTGCGTCATTCTCCGGAAGGCCCCGCGGGGGTCGGTCTACTACATCAAGTTACCGCCTCCCCGACGGGCGGCAGGTCAAACGCCGTCTCGGCCCGACCTGGACCGAGCGCGGGCGTGCGCCCGCTGGGCACTTCACGCGGCGCATGGCCGAGGAGGCCTTGCAGACTGTCCTGGTGGACGCCCGCCGGGGCACGCTCGCGGGGATGGTCAAGACGGGAGCGAACTTCAAGGACGCCTCGGCGGAGTGGCTGCGCTACGTCGAGCACGACCGCGACGTCAAGCCGAGCACACTCCTCGACTACCGCCACATGGCTCGGCGGCCTGGATCGCGACTTCGGCGAGACTCCACTGGAGCAGATCAACACAGATGCGATCGAACTTTGGCGAGCCGGCCTGTCCTGCGCGAACCGCACGACACAGAAGTACCTGATCGTGCTCAACGGCATCTTCAAGCGCGCGATGAAGGTCTACGGGCTGCCGGCCAACCCGATGATCCTCGTGGAGCGCCCCCAGGGTGCGGCACTCCAGCGAAATCGAGGTCTTCTCCGCGGCAGAGGTCCGGGCGCTTGTGCGAGCTGCGTCCACGGAGCTGTACGGCACGGTGTTCCTGGCCGCGGCCTTCACGGGCCTGCGCATGGGCGAGCTGCTGGCACTGCGGTGGGGTGAGGTGGACTTCGCCGCCGAGACGATCCGTGTGGTGCGCAGCGTCACCGTCGGCGGCGAGAGCAGCCCCAAGTCGGGCAAGGCCCGCTCGGTGCCAATGGTCAACGAGGTCGCCACCGCGCTCGCGCGCCTGAGCCAGCGCGAGCGCTTCACCGCCGACAGCGACCTCGTGTTCGCGGGGGCGGCGGGCGGGCACCTGGACTCCAAAGACCTGCGCGCCGCCTACAAGGCCGCGCTCGACCGTGCCAACTTGCGCCGCTTGCGCTTCCACGACCTGCGCCATACCTTCGGCACCCGCGCGGTCGAGAAGGCCGATTCGATCCTCGAGCTCAAGGAGTGGATGGGCCACGCCAACGTGCAGACCACGATGCGCTACCTGCACTACAAGTCCAAGGCCGACGCCGCGCGACGGCTCGCGGAGGCCTTCGAGGAGGAGACCGTACTACCGTCCGAATCGGCACTCGCATGGGCACGAGACACGGCCAGGCACAATCCTAAGAGGATCCCTGTGGACGAGCACGACCTGTTTGACGACGAGCAGTCGGCGGCGCTGGACCCCGCAGATCACGCGGCGGTCGATGACCTGTTGTCCTCAGCGCGAGCAGCGGCCGGGCAGACCTTCGGTCCGTTCAACGACCTACCCGGCTCGCCGTTCTACACGGCCGAGGAACTCTCGCCCGAGGAGACGTGGGAGCGGATCGCCGAGCGGGTGGTGCTCGCTACCTGCGCAGCCGTCGCGCACGGTGCAGCTGGGAGGCCGATCACCGTCGAGGCGGTTCGACGCCTGCACGGGATCATCTTCGTGACCACGTTCCCCGAGCACGCTGGACGCCTGCGCCAGCGCGGCGAGGAGGCGCAGTACGGAATCGTGCTGGGCACCGCCGAGCGCCCGATCCTTCAGAGCGCACGGGCAACGGCCGGGGCACGCGTCCTGAAACGCTTGGACCGCGCGTGCGCTGAGTTCAACGACGCGGCCCTCGCGCAGGACCAACGAGACGCGATGCAGCTCGAGGAGGTGGTCCTGCCAGCGGCGCGGCTCTACGTCAAGATCCTTTCGATCCATCCGTTCCTGGATGGCAACGGCCGAACCGCGTACGCGCTCCTGCAGTACGCGCTCGTGAGATCCGGCCTGATCTGCGTCGCGCTGGAAGACTTCGCCGCCCATCAACGGGCGCTGGGGATCGCCCTGCGAGACGACAGCCGACAGTCCTACCTCCCGCTACGCGACCTTCTGGTCGATAAGCTGGTCAAGAGCGAAACCTCAGGACAACCCGTGAAGACCGCGATGCGCAAGCCAAAAGAGATCATCGGATACGAGGGCCCCAGCGGCGCATACGTCATCGCGGGCGGGCAGGTCAAGCCGCTGAGCGAGCCCTCCGCGCTCGTCGCGCTCACCGACGCGGCCCTCCTCACCAGCCTCGGCTACTCCGAGCGGGCGGCGCAGTACCAGAGGCTCGCCGAGAGCCGTAAGCAGCCGGTCCCCGGCCGAGCCGGCTGACGACGCTCCGAGTCCACCTGGGCACGTGGGCAGCGGATCGAAAATCCGGTGGGTTGGGGCGTCTAACTTGGTACCCAACGTGGTACCGAACAGAGCATTTCTGAGGCGACCTGAGCAGATGTCAGAGCCCGTGGTTGTTGGGATCGCACCTCAGAAGACCCCCTTCGAGGCCACTTTTAATCCGGTGGGGCGGGTTCGAGTCCCGCACGGCGCACTCCTCAAAGACCTTGGTCGGAGCGGGTTTTGGGAGCCGCAGCCGTTGCGCAAAGGTTCTTCGGGTTGAATCTGCACCGTGGTAGCCCGCGAAGGGCTCCGATGCGTCATGCTGCCGGTGGGATGGGTGAGTTGCTGGCGCTGCAGGGGGTGGGCAAGAGCTACCGGCGCGGGGCGCGGCGGCTGCGCGTGCTGACGGACGCCTCCCTGGAGGTCGCCCCCGGGGAGGTCGGAGCGGTCGTGGGCTCGCGCGACGAGGGCAAGACCACCCTGCTGAAGATCGCGGCGGGCATCGAGCGACCGGACACCGGCGAGGTGAGGCTGGGCGGTCTGGACCTGGCCGCGCTCCCCGACGGGGAGCGCTCGCGGCTGCTGGGGTCCGAGATCGCGTGGACCAACCGCGAGGGCACGGGGGTCAAGCTCGAGGTGCTCGACTACCTCGCGCTGCCGCTGGCGATGGGGCGCAGCCGAGGGCGGCGCGAGGCACGGAGCCTCGCGACGAAGGCGCTCGAGCGGGTCGGGGCGGCGAGTTGTGCGCAGCGGCGCTGGGCGGAGCTCTCTGACTGGGAGCGGGTGCTGGTGGGGTTTGCACGAGGAATCGTCTGCCGGCCACGACTGCTGGTCCTCGACAGCGTGATCGACGGTCTCGGGATGCGCCGTACGCGCGAGGCCGGCGAGCTGCTGCTGGCGCTGACAGCGGAGCTGGGGTGCGGGGTGCTGATGAGCTGCACCGACCTCGAGGCGACGCTGGTCGCCGACCGCGTGTGGTCGCTGGAGGACGGACGGCTGAGCATGCTCTCCGAGCAACCCCTCACCCAGGCGGAGATCATCGATTTCCCGAAACCGGCCCAGGCGGATGGTTAGGCCACGCCGGCCTGTCACGGGACTCCCGGCTGCGGATCCCCTGTCCTCAGCCAGCGCGAAGGCCGCTTGTCTCGTGCGATGACAACCGTCTTTCCTTGTCCGGCGTATCGGAACTGTTCAGGAAGAAAGCACGTCAGCCTCCAGATCGAATAAGCTCTCACTACGATGGCGCCACCACGTAGAGGCGATCTCACCGCCAGCATGGCGATCCTTGGCCTGGTGGTCCAGAAGACCGACACCGTCAACGGACTGGGGACGCGGTTGGTCGAACGGTTCCCCCACGCGCAGTGGTCGCGGTCGGTCGCGCACAACAGCCTGCCCAGCCTTGAAAAGCAGGGGCTGGTCCGCATGGTCGACCGAGGCGCCGAGCGCGCACTCGACCGCTACGAAGCGACGACCGAGGGCATCGAGGACTTTCGCGACTGGCTGCGCACCTCCTCCGCAGCCCCGCTCGCGCTGCGCGACGCGGTGCACGCCAAGCTCGAGCTCGCCGGAGAGGAGGACGTGCCCGATCTGATCCTCGCGATCCGCGAGGAGGAGCGTGCGTGCGCGCTGGAGTTCGCAGCCGCGAGCTCACGACTGAACCTCGAGTGGCAGCTGAAACGCCTCGGGCCGCCGAGCGGCACGGACCTGAGGGGCCGGGTGCAGAGCGCCCTGATGACCGACGAAGCGATGCTGTGGGGGATGCGGGCGAGGCGCCTGCGACGCCTGCGCCGAGAGCTCGAAGACCCCGGAAAGGACGACTCCGCGGGCGACGGCGATGAGTGAGCTACTGGCGCTGCGAGGGGTCTGCAAGGGGTACGCGCGCGGCGAGCGGACGATGCGGGTGCTCCTCGACGCCTCGTTGGCGATAGCCCCGGGGGAGGTCGCGGCGGTCGTCGGGTCGCGCGAGGAGGGCAAGACGACGCTGTTGAAGATCGCGGCCGGCATCGAGGCGCCGGATGCGGGGGAGGTGTGGCTCGGGGAGGTGGATCTCGCCCGGCTATCCGACAAGGAGCGCTCGCGGCTGCTGGGGCGCGAGATCGCGTGGACCAACCGCGAGGGCACGGGAGTCAAGTTCAAGGTGCTCGACTACGTCGGGTTGCCGCTGGCGATCGGTCGTGGCCGCCGCCAGCGGGAGGCGCAGGATCTGGCGATGGAGGCGCTCGAGCGGGTCGGGGCGGCGAACTGCGCGGGCCAGCACTGGGCGGAGCTCTCCAACTGGGAGCGGCTGCTGGTCGGGTTCGCGCGCGGGATCGCCGGCTCGCCGAGGCTGTTGGTGGTGGATGACCTGATGGACGGCTTCGGGATGCGCCGTACGCGCGAGGCGGGCGAGCTGCTGCTGGAGTTGGCGGGAGAGCTGGGGTGCGGGATGTTGATGAGCTGTACCGACCTCGAGGCAGCGCTGGTCGCCGACCGCGTGTGGTCGCTGGAGGGCGGGCGGCTGAGCGTACTCTCCGAACAGGAGGGCGGGCAGGCAGACGTGATCGACTTCCCCGGCGGCACTCGTCAGAGTCATGGCTCGCGCGGCGTCGGAAGCTAGCTAGTGTCCCCGCCGGTGCTCGAGCTCCGGGATCTCGTCAAGCACTACCGCGTGGGGGAAGGCGAGCCGATCCGCGCGGTCGACGGCGTCTCGATGACGGTCGCCGCGGGGGAGTTCGTGGCGCTCTACGGCCCGAGCGGCTCGGGCAAGACGACGCTGCTGGAGTTGATCGCCGGTCTCTCCGTTCCCGACAGCGGCACCGTGCTGGTGGGCGGCCGCGACGTCTGCGCGATGTCGCCCAGGGAGAGCGACGAGTACCGGCTGCGTCACCTGGGGATCATCGGTCAGCCACACAACCTGATTCCCGGGGCGCGCGCGATCGAGAACGCCTCGTTGAAGCTGTGGCTCTCCAACAAGCGCGGGGCCCGGGAGGAGATCGAACCGCTGCTCGAGCGGCTGGGCCTCGGCGAGCGGATGCGAGCACCGCACCGAGCAGCTCTCGATGGGCGAGCGCCAGCGCGTGCTGATCGCGATGGCGCTGGCGACCGACCCGAAGCTCGTGCTCGCGGACGAGCCGACGGGGACGCTCGACACGCAGCGCACCAGGGAGGTGCTGGGGTTGCTGAGCGAGCTCTGCCGCGAGCGCGGCGCGGCGATCGTGCTCGCCACGCACGACCCGCTGGGCGCCGGCTACGCCGACCAGGTGCACGAACTGCGCGACGGGCGCCTCGGCGAGTACAGGCCCGATCGTGGGGGGCCGTCCCCGTGTCCGACCGGCCCGCCGCGAGAGCTGGTGTGAGATGGCGCGGATGAGCTTCTCGGACATCCTCTGGCTCTATCGCGCGCGGCTGCGCGCGCGGGCGGTGCTCGTCCAGGAGTGCTTTGCGATCCTCGGGATCGCCATCGGCGTGGCGCTGCTGTTCGCCTCCCAGGTCGCGAGCACGAGTCTCACCCACTCGGTCTCGCAGCTCAACAGCCAGTTGGTCGGCGACACGCAGTTCCAGCTCGACGCGCGCGGCCCCGGAGGCTTCGACGAACGACTGCTCGGGGCGGTGCGGCGTGTGCCGGGGGTGCTGAGCGCCCAGCCTGTGCTCGAGCAGCAGGCAAGCGTGATCGGCCCTACAGGCACACAGCGGTCGGTCGATCTGATCGGCACCGACCCGCGCTTCGCGCACTTCGCCGGGGCGCTGCTGCGGCGTTTCTCCGCCAAGCAGCTCGCCGCGCAGCAGGCGATCGCCCTCCCTGCCCCGCTCGCCGACGAAATCGGTGCCGGGCCGCTGGAAACGATCAAGCTCCAGATCGGCGCGAGCGTGGTGCAGACGCTGCTGGGCGCCACGCTCGGGGAAGGCGACATCGGCAGACTGGTCCACAGCCCCGTCGCACTCGCGCCCGTCGGCTACGCACAGCGCCTGTCCGGGATGAGCGGCAGGATCACCAGGATCTTCGTCCAGGCGGTGCCTGGGCGGGAGCGTGAGGTGCGGGCAGGGTTGCAGCGGCTCGCCGCCACTGCGCCGGTCAACGTCGAGCCCAGCGACTACGACTCGACGCTGTTCGCAGTGGCGGTTGCTCCCGAGAGCCAGAGCGAGGCGCTGTTCTCCGCGATCAGCGCGTTGGTGGGCTTCATGTTCGCGCTGAACGCGATGCTGGTCACGGTGCCCTCGCGGCGCAAGCTGATCGCGGACATACGCCCGCAGGGCGCGACCAGGTTGATGACCGTCCAGATCCTGCTGTTCGACGCGGCGGTGCTCGGTGTGCTCGCCTGCCTCCTCGGGCTGGTGCTCGGCGACCTGTTGTCAATTGCGGTCTTCCGCGCGATCCCCGGCTACCTCTCGTTCGCGTTTCCCGTCGGCAACGAGCGGCTCGTGATGTGGCAGAGCGTGGCGCTTGCCGTCGGCGCCGGGCTGGCAGCCGCGGTCGTAGGGGTGCTCTGGCCCCTGCACGACATCCTCGCACGGCCACTCGAGGGAGATCGGCCTTCGATGCGCCGCCGCCAGAGATGGGTCCAGGCTCGAGTGGCGGTCGGGCTGCTGTGCCTCGCCGTCACCACCCTGATCCTCGTCGTTCGCCCCCGGAGCGGGTTCGTGGGAATCATCACGCTCCTCGTCGCACTGGCCTGCCTGCTGCCGCCGCTCTTCGACGGGCTCGTGGCGCTCTTCGAGCGCACCCAGCGCGCCCTCAACGGCGCGGCGACCGTGCTCGCGGTGACCGAGCTGCAGACCCGGGAGACCCGTGTGCGATCCCTGGCGATCGCCGCGACGGCGGCGGTCGCGGTATTCGGCACAGTCGAGTTCCAGGGCACGCAGTCGAACCTCCAGCGCGGTCTGGACACCTCCGCGCGCCAGCTCGACGCGAGCGCCGACGTGTGGGTGACACCCAAGGGTGAATCCAACGCGTTCGCGACGACGCCCTTCAGGGACCTCGACTCGAGGTCCCTCGCTCGCCTGCCGGGCGTCGCCGCGCTCGGCCTTTACCGTGGCAGCTTCATGGACTGGGGGGATCGGCGTCTGTGGGTGCTGGCGCCGCCAGGCAACACGCTCCAACCCGTCCCACCCAGCCAGCTCGTGCGCGGCAGCCTCACACTTGCCAGCAGCGGAGTCCGCCAGGGTGGCTGGGCGGTGCTCTCCAGTGCGCTGGCCTCAGAGCATCACCTCCGGATCGGCCAAACGTTCACCCTCCCGTCGCCGCGACCGATTCACTTGAGAATTGCCGCGTTGATCACGAATCTCGGCTGGCCGCCGGGCGCGGTCATCCTCAGCTCCAACGACTATGCACGCGCGTGGGCGAGCAGCGATCCGAGCGCGTACACGATCGAGACGCGGCCCGGCGTCTCTCCCGCAGCCGTGCGTACTCTCGTTCAGCGCAGCTTGGGGCCAGAAGCAGGACTTACGGTGGAAACCTCAGCCGAACGTGAGCGGCGTCACTACGCGCTCGCGAGCCAGGGCCTCTCACGGCTGACACAGATCAGGCTGCTCGTGCTGATCGCCGCCGTGCTGGCCGTCGCTGGAGCGATGGGATCGATGATCTGGCAGCGCCGCGATCTCGTCGCGTTCATCAAGTGTCAGGGTTACCAGAAAGGTGTGCTGTGGCGGTGGCTGCTGTGTGAAAGCGCGGTGCTGCTCGCGGCAGGATGCTCGATCGGTGCCGCCTTTGGCATCCTCGCGCAGCTGTTGGGAAGTCACTTCCTGGCGAGCGTGACCGGATTTCCGGTCGCCTACGACGTCGAAGCGTTTGCGGCACTATCAAGTTTTGCGCTGCTCAGCGTCGTCGCCGTCGCAGTGGTGGCCTTGCCAGGATACCTCGTAGTGCGTGTGCCTCCGAGGACAGCCAGCCCGGCGTTCTGAGGAGCGCTCGGCCAGCGTCCGCCGGGGTGCAGACGACCCGGCGCCACTCTCGGCAAAGCAGTTACGGGCCCTTGCCGCAACCGCCACGCGGGAGGTCGTGTGGGGACTGGCGGCCGTCGCGCGCGAGGTACGCGTCTGGACGGCTCGGGCGGTCGAGATTCCAGACCCGCTGCTCCGTCACGACGCGCTTGACGCGCTTACCCGTAAGCGCGGGCACACCGACGGAGCCGCGCTGCTCTGGAGCATTCCTCGCGCCCGCGATCCCAACCTCCTCCGCCTCCTGGTCGCCTACGAGATCATCTGGGACTTCCTCGACGGTGTCAACGAGCGCGGGGCGGCGGCTGGCCAGATAAATGGCCGGCAACTTCACCTTGCGCTCGTCGACGCGCTCGATCTCACCCGGTCTGCCTCCGACTACTACAAGCACCATCCGTGGAAGGACGACGGTGGCTACCTGCGAACGCTCGTCGAGGTGTGCCGCGAGAGTTGCCGCGAGCTGCCGTCGTATTGGGCCATTCGCCCGCTGCTCGTGCGAGAGGCTACCCGCGCCCAGGTGCTCGCCATCAACCACGACCTCGACTCGGCGCGCCGCGACGCCGACCTGCAGAGGTGGGCAGCCGACGAGCTTCCGGGCGCGTCTGAGTCGACGTGGTTTGAGCTGACCGGAGCGGCCAGCGCATCCCTCACTGTTCACGCGCTGCTCGCGCTCGGGGCAGAACCGGCTTGCAGCGAGGTGAGCCTCGCCCGAGCCTGCGCTGCCTACTTCCCCTGGATCTCGACCGCCACCACGATGCTCGACAGCTATGTGGATCAAGCCGAAGACCTCGCAAACGGCGATCACAGCTATGTGTCTCACTACTTGACGCCTCAGCTCGCCACGGCGCGCATATGCGCGTTGGTCGAGCGCTGCGTCCTGGAGGCACGCTCTCTCGAAAGAGGCGAGCGACACACCGTAATCGCCGCGTGCATGATCGCGATGTACCTGTCAAAGGACAGCGCACACACTGCGGCGACGAGCGAGACGACCAGAAGCTTGGTACGCGCCGGCGGCTCGCTTACGCGCCTGCTGCTCCCAGTCCTGCGGCTCTGGCGGATCGCCTACGCCCAACGCCGTAACTAAATCGACCACAAGGAGACACATGCCATTCACGGTCCCAGCCTCACTCCTCGCCCGCCTCGGAGGCGGGCTTCCGCCCACCGCGCCCATCCCCGCAGCGCTCCAGACGATCGCGTGCCGGTGGCGGCCCACCGCTTACCTCGAATGGTGTCGGGCACACTACGGCAGCCGCTTCACCGTTTACCCGGTGGACATGCCGCCGCTTGTGTTCCTCTCCGACCCAGACGATATCCGGGACGTGATCGCCGCCCCACCGACCGTGCTGCATCCGGGAGCGGGGGCAGCGGTGAGCGCCCCGCTGATCGGCGAAAGCTCCTTCATGCTGTGCGAGGAAGAGGAGCACAGGTACGGACGGGGTGCGATCCTACCGGCCTTCCACCGCAAGGTGGTGAATGGCCACGCGGCGACGGCTGCGGAGACGATCGAGCGCGAGGTCGCGTCGTGGCCGCTCGATACCGCTTTCGCGCTTCATCCACGCCTGCACGCGCTGACGTTGAGGGTGATCCTGAGGACCGTCTTCTCCGACGCGGGCCCCCTGCTGGACCTCGTGCACGAGCGGCTGCTGGAGTTGCTGTCCGTGACGGCGAGCTTCGTCCTGCAGGAGCCTCGGCTGCGTCACCTGCCGGGCTGGCGCGCCACCTGGAGGCGGTTCGTCAACCGCCGCGCCGAGGTCGACAGGTTGATCTTCACGCTCGTCGAGAGGCGACGCGGGGGAAGCGTGCGGTGCGGCGACCTGCTCGGCAGGCTGCTCACTGCGCACAATCCCGATGGCTCCACGATGAGCGACCGGCAGGTGCGCGACAACCTCATGTCGATGATCGTGGCGGGGCACGAGACGACCGCCGCGGAGCTCGCGTGGGCGTTTCAACTCCTGGCGCACAACCGTCCCGTGCAGGACCGACTGCTCGAGGAGCTCGACGGGGGGACTGAGGAGGAGTATCTGACGGCGACCGTCAACGAGACGCTCCGGCACCGGCCGGCGTTCATGTTCCTCATTCCGCGCGCGATCGTGAGACCGGTCGAAATCGGCGGCTGGAGCTATCGCCCACCGGCCAGCCTGCTGGGGTGCACATACCTCGTACACCACGATCCCGAGTTGTACCCCGACCCGCAGGCGTTCCGTCCCGAGCGCTTTCTGGGCGAGGCGCACCAGCCGTACACGTGGCTGCCGTGGGGGGCGGGACCCAAGAGCTGCGTGGGCCGCCACCTCGCTCTCCTGGAGATGCAGACGGTGCTGCGCGAGGTGCTCTCCGAGCGACTGGTGCTGCCCGCGAGTGACCGTATCGAGCGGGAGCGGTGGCGCAGCGCGGTTCTCGTGCCCAGCGCAGGGTCTCGAGTCATCCTCCGCAGGCGTAAGGGCGGCAACCCTCGCAGGAAAAGTGTTCCGAATCGGAACACATCCGTTCCGATCGGAACGGATTCCTGGCTATCTGGCCGAGCAACCGTCATGATCGCCCGAGATGGCGAACGATCCACAGAGATATACCCAAGCGCAGATCGGATCCACAGAGATATGTCTAAGCGCAAAACACGTAGGCGACCGCCGCGGACATGCCCAGGGTAGGCGCGAGCCCACACGTGGCCGCCGACGAATGGGCGCCCGCGATCCCGAACCTCAACGAACCGCGCTACTCGCAGTCACTGGAGCGCGGCCTCGCGATCCTCGGCTGCTTCACGCCCGCGCGGCCGGTGCTCGGGATCGCCGACCTCGCGGACGAGCTCGGCATGAGCCGCTCGACGACCCACCGGTATGTGATCACGCTCGCGCGGCTGGGCTACCTCGAGCAGGGCGCCAGACGCAAGTACAACCTCGCACTGCGCGTCACCGACCTGGGCATCTCTGCGATGAGCGCCACGGACCTGCGCGAGCACGCCCACTTCTACCTCGAGGAGTTGTGCACGCGGACCGGCTTCACCGTCTCGGTGACCGTGCTCGACGGCCCGGAGATCCTGATCGTCGACCGGCTGCGCGGCGCCCGGCGCGGGCAGCGTCTGATCGACCTCGACCTCGCCACCGGCTCACGGCTGCCGGTGTACTGCACCGCGGCGGGCAAGCTGCTGCTCGCCAACTTGCCAGACCAGCTGCAGCGCGAGTGGCTGGCCGATCTGCAGCTCACCAAGCGCGGGCCTAACACGATCAGGAGCAAGACCGCCCTACGCCAGGAGCTGGGGAAGCTCCGCGAGGAGAGTCTCGCTGTCGCCGAGGAGGAGTTCGCTCCGCACCTGTACGCGATCGCCGCCCCGATTCGCTGCAGTACAGGCGAGGTGATCGCCGCGACGGCGATGACCGCGCACAGCTCGATGATCTCGATGGAGGAACTGGTCGACGCGCTCGGCCCGCACCTGATCTCCACCGCCGACCGCATCTCCGCGCGCCTGGGGTACCGCCGGGACGACGAGCGGGTGGGGAGCTAGCGCCCCTCACCCCGTCTCCTGGCACGGGCGCAGTCCCGGAGGGTAATCTCCCCTCCACCCGGACAAGCGACAAGGAGGCGGGGGAGAGTGTTCGAGAAAGCGATCGTCGGAGTGGACGGGCGGCCGAGCGGCCGGGACGCCATCGCGCTCGCGTCCCGCCTGGTGAGTCCGCAGGGCGGGCTGATGCTCGCGAACGTGCACGCCGGCGAGCTGAGTCCTGTGCAGGCGACGACGCCGGGGATGGCCGCCGAGGAGCGCCAGGCTTCGCACGAGCTACTCGAGCGCGAGCGCGCCGAGGCCGAGGTCGACGCCGAGCTGGTGAGCTTCACCGCAACGTCCCCGGGGCGGGGCCTGCACGACCTGGCCGAGGAACGGGGCGGGGACCTGCTGGTGGTGGGCTCCTGCAGCCGCGGGGTGGTGGGCCGGGCGATGCTGGGAGACGACACCCGCGCGGCGCTCAACGGGGCCCCCTGTGCGGTGGCGGTCGCCGCCCGCGGCTACGCCGAGCACCCGCTGCCGCTGGCACGCGTCGGCGTCGGCTACGACGGCTCGCCGGAGAGCGAGGCGGCGCTCACCGCGGCGCGCACCGTGGCGGCGCAGCACCGGGCGAAGCTGGTCGCGCTGGAGGTGGTGTCGGTCCCGGCGTACTCCTTCACCGGGCTCACACCGCCCGCCCTGGGGGACGTGATCGACGCGCTGCTCGCCGACGCGAAGGAGCGGATGGCGGCGCTCGAGGGCGTGGAGGGGCACGCGGTGTACGGGCTGGCGGGGGAGGAGCTGGCGTCGTTCAGCGACGACGTCGACCTGCTGGTGGTGGGCTCGCGCAACTACGGCCCGCTGCGGCGGCTGATGCTGGGCAGCACCTCCGACTACCTTGAGCGCCACGCGCGCTGCTCGCTGCTGGTGCTGCCCCGCCACGCCCCCGAGGCTCAGGACGCGGGCGCCACGACCTGAGCCTCCGGCGGCCCGAGCGCCGCCGAGGCAAACGGCCGAGGCCTACGTCAAGCGGCCTCGCGCGCTCTACGTCAAGCGGCGCTGGGCGCGGTAGTGCTCGCGCCAGATCAGCCTGTAGATGGGGATCCAGCGGGGGATCCTGTTGATCCCGGGGATGAAGGGGATGCAGATGAACGCAAGACTCAGCACGCCCATGATCAGCAGAACCTGGATGTCCGCGCTCGGGGAGGACTTCATCGGTTCGACCTGGTACCAGAGCGCATACAGCCACAGCCAGGGCTGGCCGGGGTAGCTGCCCGTCTCGTTCATCAGGCCCCACTGCTCGCCGAGCAGGTGCTGTCCTTCGGCGCGTTCTTCGAGCAGCCCGCCGTCGGCCATGAACAGCAGCGGCTTGGTGTAGTCGGTCTGGAAGAACTGGCTGCTGGACACGAGGCCCCCTTCCAGGCCACCGCTCTGGGCGAGGCTCTGCAGGCTGGCCATCATCGTCGGCACCGGCCCGGTGCCGCCGGCATGCACGGTCACGGTGCCCGTGGTCGTGTCGACCGACACCGTGGAGGGCGGCGTCTGCTTTTCTTCCACCGCCGCCGCGTACTCTTCAAGCGGCTTGGCGTACGCTGCGGACCATTCCTTTTTCTGCTGTTCGGGCGCGGCCCTGTATTCGCTGAGCGCGCTCTGCAGCGCGGGGTCGTTGGGGACGGTTTCCAGCGGTTTGACCACGTAGTCGTCGGCCGTGTCGATCGGGTGGCTGACGCCAAGCCACCTCTGCGGGTGCAGGAACAGGAAGTGCTGCACGCTGCCCGAGCTGTGGTTGTAGGGGGGGCCGTATTCGGCCGTGTCGCTCGTGCCGGCGAGCTCCATGGCCGCCGTGGCGGCGAAGTTGGCCGGTAGTTCGTGCGACCACTGGGCGATCGTGGAGGGGCGGTCGTCGGGTGAGGAGAGCAGGACCGTGAGCAAGACTGCCAGCAGAGCGATGACGCCGACCGCGAGGCACAGCTCTTTGACCAGGTCGTAGGGAGCGTAGGGCCCCTTCCAGGGCTTTGTCTCGTCCCGGGGGCCCAGGAAGCTCATGCGGGCCCTCCGGTCGAGGCCTGCTGAGAGCCATGCCCCCCGGTCGAGGCCAGCGGGGAGCCGTTCGGAGCGGGACTCCCGGTCGAGGCGAGCGCCACTCGCTGCTCGAGCTCGAACGGCGGCACGACCCCGTTGCGGCGCACGAGCAGGACGTGGATGCTCACGAGCGCCACGACCGCGATCGGGAGCAGCAGGATGTGGTAGCTGTACATCTGGCCGAAGTTGGTCAAGTTGAAGAAGGCTCCCACTCCGACCGAGTTCATCGCGTCCTTGGCCTGCGTGGAGATCCACTGGGCGTCGAAGTTCTGCTGGGAGACGTAGCCGGTCAGCGCGCAGGGCACGGCGACCAGGAAGGTGATCGCGCCGGTGACCCACACGCGGCCACGGCCTCCGCGCCAGGCGGCCATCCAGTACTTGCCCCACAGGTGGACGACCATCATGAAGAAGAACAGCTCGACGGACCACAGGTGGATGCTGTTGAAGAAGTGCCCGACGCCGGTCTCGTGCCACCACGCCGGCCCCTTCAACGCGAGGATGCAACCTGAACCGATGATCACGATCAGGGAGGCGATCGAGGCCACGCCGAACACGTAGATCCAGGAGGCCACGTAGGTCGGCTGACCGTCGGGCAGGAGCCTCTCGGGCGGCAGCGCCTCGACGCCCCGCTCGCGGACTTTGACGGTCCAGGACTTCGGGGGAGTCCTCGGAGGGGTCGTCGGGGCGGCGCTCATGAGGCGCCTCCGCCGCGACGGGCGGCGTCTCGGGCCGCGGCCCCGGGGAACGGCAGCAGGATCGCCAGGAGGAAGACCACGAACATCAGGGCGATCACCACGACGTTGGCCACCGAAAGGTGGATGAAGCTCCAGTCCACCGTGTGCGCCGGGTGATTCAGGTTGAACACCGCGCCCATCACGGTTGCGCCTGCGTGGCTCAAGGCCGCCTCCTCGTTCGCTTAGTCGACCGACGGCCGACGGGAGCAGCCTAAGCCCCGGAACCGAGGGCACACATCCGTACTTTCCCCGGTCTCGGGGCAGGCGCTGCGGAGGCCCGGTACCCTGGGCGCCACGACCGAACGGGCCGTTCGGGAGCGTCTGAGCAAAAAAACGACGGGAGGGAGCGAGGGACATGACCGCCACCGCAGAGCTCATCACAGGTGTGGACTTCGTTGCAGTGCCGACGCATGACGTCGAGGCGGCGGTGGAGTTCTACGGCGAGGCGCTCGGGCTGAGGTGCTCGGTGCACAACAGGGAGCGCAACTACGCGGAGTTCGAGACGGGCAACCTCACGTTGAGCGTGATCGACGCAGAGAAGATGGGTATGGAGCACCACGTGCAGCGCCACGAGATCGCCCTGCACGTCGAGGACGTCGAGGCAGCGCGCAGGACGCTGGAGGAGCGTGGGGTGGTCTTCCGCGGCGACACCTTCGACACCGGCGTGTGCCACATGGCCCTCTTCAACGACCGCGACGGCAACGCGCTGATGCTGCACCACCGCTACGCGCCGCGGAATCCATAGCCGGGAGCGCCGTAGAGTCAGCTATCCTCAGTGTCGGTGCCGCGGCGAGGCCCGCGGCGAAATCGTGCAGGTCGCCGGTCGCTGCCCCAAAGCATCTTCCGAGTCCCCCAGCACGGGCGGAAGGCAAACATGAAGACGATGTGGGAGCGACAGGAAGAGCGAAGGGCCGAGAAACTTGCGGAGATCCGCGAGCAGGTGGCGCAGGGGACGCTGCGCATCCGCCAGATGACGGAGAAGGAGCGCGCCGAGAACCCGCCCCAACCGCGGCGCCCCGGGTCGAAGGGCACGCCGCGACGGTCACGGAAGGCGCCGGCAGAGTAAATCAGGCGGAGACCGGCAGCTCGAAGCGAACCCCGGTGAGCTCTTCGGAGACCGCCCACAGCCGCGCGGCGACAGCCTCGTCGCGCGCCGCGCGGTTGGGCGACACGGGCCGCGGGGAGCCGCGAAACTCACCCGGCCCGTCGGGCCCGATGTAGAGGCCGCCCTCGAGGTCTGGCTCGGTGGCGGCGTACAGCGGGGGCAGCGCGCCACGGTCGGCGCTCTGGGCCAGCAGAGCGTTCGTCACGACCATCACCAGCCGGTCGGCGGTGGGTACCGCGGCCGACTGCAGGTTGGTGGCCGCGTAGCCGGGGTGCGCCGCGAGGCTCTTGACGGTCGAGCGAGCGGCGCGCAGGCGGCGGTCGAGCTCCAGCGCAAACAGGAGGTCGGCGAGCTTCGACTGCCCGTAGGCGCGCCAGCGGCTGTAGCGGCGCTCGGACTGGAGGTCCTCGAAGTCGATGCGCCCCGTCCGGTGGGCGATGCTGGACAGCGTCACGACACGCGCGTCGGCGCGCCCCTCCAGGGCGCCGAGCAGGCGGCCGGTCAGCGCGAAGTGGCCGAGCAGGTTGGTCCCGAGCTGCAGCTCGAAGCCGTCGGCGGTGAGACGGCGCGGCGGCGCCATCACGCCGGCGTTGTTGAACAGCAGGTCGAAGCCGTCGTGGGTGGAGCGGAACCGCTCCGCGAACGCCTCGACTGACGCGAGGCTACCGAGGTCGAGGGAGGCCAGCTCCAACTGCGCCCCGGGCGCGGCCCGCGAGATCGCCTCCAGCGCAGCCGCGCCCCGCTCGGCGGAGCGGCAGGCAAGGACCACGCTCGCCCCCGCGCGCGCAAGCTCGCGCGCGCACACCAGCCCAAGGCCGCTGTTGGCCCCCGTGACGACGGCGGTGCGGCCCGTCTGGTCGGGGATCTGCTCGGTCGTCCACTTCGCGCTCATCGGTCTCCTCTCCGAAGCACTGACAGTGGACGTACCCCTAGCTGTCGCCCTCCCCAGGCCCCCGCGGCCCGGTGCCGAGTCGCGCGATCAGCTCGTCGCGGTCGGTGCCGTGGGCGAGCAGCACGCGGTCGAAGGACTCGCCGTAGACGTCCATCACGGCCAGCAACACGTCGGTCGTCGCCACCCCGGCGGCGCCTCGCCGCGCGGCGAGCAGGACGGCGCGGGCGGTGACCTGCGCGACCGCGTCGCGGTCCTCGACGCCGGCGGGAGCCCGGTCGCGGTCGGGGTTCTCGCCGAGCGGCCCGTCACTCACGCCGAGCGCCTGCAAGGCGACACCGACGGCGCCGTGCTGGCGTAGGATCCGCAGCCAGCGCTCGGCCTCGGCCTCGGGAGTGCGAGCGAACGGCATCGCGGTGGAGGCGATGCCCAGCACGATCGCCGCGTCGGGGGCGAGCGCCGAACCGGGGCTCATCGCGACACCCCGAGACCCGCTCGCCGCAGCGCGCGGGGTGCGTCGAGCGGCGTGACGTTGTCGCGCTGCAGCACGACGACGGGCGACCCGCCGGCGAAGCGCAACTCGAGCAGGACGGTGCCGGCGCGACCCGCGGCGGCGCGCGCCGAGCGCACGAGCTCGGGGACCTCCTCAGGGGCGACCCCACAGGCGAGGAGGAACCGCTCGGTCCGTCCGGCGGCGGCGGCCTCGCGGTCGAGCTCGAGCTCCTCGACCAGTACCGTCGGCGCACCGGCGCCTCCCTCGACGCACAGCAGGCACGCGGCCATGTCGTCGGGGCGCGCGTCGGTCTCCTCGGCCACCCGGCGCAGGAGCTCCGAGGCCGTCGCCCGGGGCCCGAGCTCCGCGAGCGTGTGCGCAAGACGCTGCTCGCCGAACAGCTCCGGCCCCACCCGGGCGTCGGTGACGCCGTCGGTGTGAAAGCAGACCTGCGAGCGGCCTGGCAGCGACACGATCGTCTGGCGGGTGCCGGTCCTCATACCCACTCCGATCGGCGGCGAGGAGCAGAGGGTGACTGGCGCAAGCGACCGTGCGCCGAGCACGACCGGCGGCGGGTGACCGGCGGCGGCGTAGACCAGGACGCGGTCTCGCGGCTGGTAGGTGGCTGCCGCGACGGTCGCGAACGAGTCTCCGAGCTGGCGCTCGAGCACCGCTCCCGCCGTCTGTACCGCGCTGCGCGGGGAGAGGCCGGCCTCGAGGTAGGCGCGCAGCGTGAAGCGCACGAGCGCCGTGTGGGGCAGCGCCTGCCGCCCGTGCCCGGAGACGTCCCCGACGATCACCGCCAGCCGGCCGTCGCCGAGCGCAAACACGTCGTAGAAGTCGCCCCCCGCTCCCGGGCCGTCCGCCGGCCGGTAGGCCGCGGAGGTGCCCACGGGGCCGAGCCGGGCGGGTGGAACGGGCAGCAGGGCGGCCTGCAGCAGGCCGACGTCCTCGAGCAGCTGCGCACGTTGGCGCTCCAGCCGCCGGGCGCGTAGCGCGACCAGGCGCGAGCGCAGCCCCAGCGAGAGTGCGAGCGCAAGGAGGACGCCGAGGAGCATCCGCAACGGCGCGGGGACGACGTCGACGATCGTGGTGATCGTCGTGACCAGCGGCGAGAGCGGCCGTGCGGCCGTGGGCGCCGCGCCGCTCCCCGCGCGCGCCGAGCGCGTGCCGAGGCGGACGGGAGCGCCGTCGCGGGAGCGGCCGCTCTCGCGGACAAGGCGGCCGGCGCGAGGCTCCTGCTCGGGACGCGAGCGCGCGCGTGCCTGAGCGCGCCGGGCGCCGTGGCGCCCCGCTGCGCGGCGCGTCGGCGACCTGGGGCAGACGGCGGGTGACCGCGGGCGGCGCGGCGGCGACCTGCGGCGGGGACACCGCCGGTGCGCGCGGTAGTCGTGGTCGTGGTCGAAGGGGTGAGCGTGGGAGTGGGGGTCGGTGGAGCGGAGACGGCCGCAGGCGTGGCCGTGGCAGCGCCTGGCGTGCTCCCGGGGGCCTGCTGCCTCGGCGATTCTGAGAGCCCGACTGTCCGCTGCCGGAGCCCTGGCGTTCCCGGCGCCCAGCGCCCTGTCTGCGGTTCGTGGCGCGCAGTCGTCCTGCCGCACGCTGCTTTCAGAGCCCGACTTGTTCGCCGCCGGAGCCCTGCGGTTCCCGCGCCCGGCGCCCTTCTGTGGTTCGCGTCGCGCAGCGTCCTGCCGCGACCCCGCCTCAGAGCCTGACTGTCGTGGCCAGAGCCCTGCGGTTCGGGGCTCGCGGAGACGCGGTTGCCGTTCGCCGGAGCTCGGCTGTGCTTCGCCCGAGGCAGGTTGTTCGCCGGGCCAGTGCTGTTCGCGGCCGTGTTCGTGGCCGGAGCTCTGTGCTTCGCTGCGCCCAGAGCTCTGGCGCCCACCGGCGGGGAGCGGTCCGCCGCGACTCTGACCGTCAGCTGGGAGTCGGCATGGCCACGCCACGGGAAGATACGCCAGGCAGCGCGCACAGCAGCAAGCGAGGACGAGGGCCACCGCCGGTCGGCGTGGAGAGGACGGAGGAGGGGTGCGCGTGTCGTTCGCCATCAGCAGGCTGCGCCGGTCAGCTGGCCCGAGCGTCGTGCCCCCTCGTGTAGGCGAGCGCCTCGTCCACCGTCGGGAAGATCTCGAACGCTCCGTCCATCCCGGAGAACTCGAAGATCTTCAACACCTCGGGCCGCGCGCAGACGATCGCCAGCCGCACGTCGGGATCGAGCCTGCGCTTGACGCCGACGAGCACGCCCAGCGCGGTCGAGTCGAGGAAACTCACACAGCGAGAGGTCGACGACGAGCTTCCTGCAGCCGGCCTCGAGCGCGTCGATCAGTACCCACTTCAAGCGCGGGGCCGTGGCGAGATCGAGCTCCCCCTCGACTGAGACCAGGCTCGTGAGGTGGTCGAGCTCGCGCTGAGAGACTCCGAACGCCGACGAGCTCGGCTGCGAACGGGCGGGTGTGTCGAGTCGGCTGAGCATCGTTGTCCTCGCTTCACGCGCCGGCGGGGGTTCGGGGAACGCTGCTGCCGACACAGCGTACATGCGCCCGCGCGTGCAGGGGTGCCATCGGCAGCGGCCGGCCCGCCCGTGAGGCGCAGGGCGGAGAGTCGAACAAGCGTCCAGTGGGCGTGAAGTGGTACGCACCGCCCCTCGACGACGTCCTGAAGCAGGCGTCGACGATCGGCCGTGACCGCCGGGCGTGGTCCCTCGCAGCGATAATCGCCTGCCTATGGCAGAGGCGCAGGCGATGCCCTACACAAGCCGCACGGCGTGGGCGCGCAACCTCGCGACGCCGGTTCGCGACTTCCTGAGCACCGAGACCGGCAGCGCGATCGTGCTGCTGGGGGCGGCGGCCGCCGCGCTGGCGTGGGCCAACTCGCCGTGGTCGGACTCCTACGAGTCGCTGTGGAGCACGAAGCTCTCGGTCACAGCTCGGCGGCGGCGGGGTCTCCGCCGACCTGCGCCAGTGGGTCAACGAGGGCCTGATGACGTTCTTCTTCCTTGTCGTCGGGCTCGAGGCCAAGCGCGAGCTCGACGTGGGCGAGCTGCGCGAGCGCCGGCGGCTGGCGATCCCGGTGCTCGCGGCGATCGGCGGCATGACGGTCCCAGTCGCGATCTACCTGGCGTTCAACGCCGGCGGCGCGGGCGCGGACGGCTGGGGTGCCGCGATGTCGACCGACACGGCCCTCGCGCTGGGCGCGCTGGCACTGCTCACCCCACGTGCCGCCACCCGGCTGCGGGTGTTCCTACTGACGCTCGCCGTCGTCGACGACCTCGGCGCGCTGGTGGTGATCGCCACCGCCTACACGCACCACGTCTCGCTGCTCGCGCTGGCCGTCGCGGTCGGCCTGTTCGGGCTGCTGCTGGCGATCCGCTACCTGCCCGCCTGGCGGAGCCAGGTCTCGGTGGTCGTCGGCGTGGCGCTGTGGGTCGCGTTGTTCAAGTCGGGGATCGACCCCGTGATCGCGGGGCTCGCGAGCGGGTTGGTGACGAGCGCGTACCCGCCCTCGCGCGAGGACCTCGAGCGCGCGACGGCGCTGGCGCGCTCGTTTCGCGAGCAGCCGACGCCGGAGCTGGCACGCTCGGCGCAGCAGGGGGTGCTCGCGGCGATCTCGCCGAACGAGCGCCTCCAGTACAGCCTGCACCCCTGGACGAGCTACGTGGTCGTGCCGCTGTTCGCGCTCGCCAACGCCGGCATCCACGTGACCGGCGGCCTGCTCGGCGACGCGATCGCCTCGCCGATCACGCTCGGGATCGTCGTCGGGTACGTCGTGGGCAAGCCGCTGGGCATCCTCGGCGCCTCGTGGCTGGCGACGCGTCGGGCGTTGCGCGGGCCGCGGCCACCCGTGAGCTGGCCCCTGCTGGCAGGCGGCGGGGCCGTGGCGGGCATCGGGTTCACGGTCTCGCTGCTGATCTCGGGACTGGCGTTCGGAGGCGAGCACCTGGAGGAGGCGAAGCTCGGGGTGCTCGCGTCGGCCGTCCTCGCACCGGCGGCGGCGTGGGGCGTCTTCCGGCTGGGCGAGCGGCTGCCGAGGCGGCTCCTGGCGCGCCAGATCGCGGGCACGGCCCAGGACCTCCTGGACCTCTCCGAGGAGGTCGACCCAGACCGCGATCACATCCGCGGCCCCGACGAGGCGCTGGTGACGCTGCTGGAGTACGGCGACTTCGAGTGTCCCTACTGCGGGCAGGCGGAGTCCGTGGTGCGCGAGCTGCTGGGCTCCTTCGGCGACGACCTGCGCTACGTGTGGCGCCACCTCCCGCTCAACGACGTCCACACGACCGCGCAGCTCGCCGCGGAAGCGGCGGAGGCGGCGTCCGCGCAGGGCGAGTTCTGGGAGTTCTACGACGCGCTGTTCGCCCACCAGGAGGCGCTGACCCCGCAGGCGCTGCGGCAGTACGCGCAGGCGCTCGGCCTCGACGTCGAGCGCTTCTGGGGTGAGCTGCGCCACCACGAGCACACGCCGCACGTGGCCGAGGACGTCGCGAGCGCCGACGCGAGCGGGGTCTCGGGCACACCCACCTTCTTCGTCAACGGACGCCGTCACCACGGCGCCTACGACGCCGACACGCTGGCCGCCGTCGTGCGCTCCGCGCGTGCGCGCGCCGGACTGGTGGCGTCCGCGTCGACGTGAAGCGAGCCGGGTGCTCGAGGGTGTCGATCAGGGGGTCAGGCGACTGCGGCCAGCTCGTGCGGCTGCGCCTGGGCGGCGGCCTGCCCGCCGTCAGGGTCGGAGCCGCCGCGGCCGGGCAGCGGCGCCAGCGCGGACTTGACGATCGTGGGCACGACACTGTCGAGCCGCTTGGACAGCCACCGCCGCGGCGGCAGCGCGAGCTTGACGATCTTGCGCACCACGCTGCCGAACTGCTTGTGCAGCGGGCCGGTGTTGTAGGGGATGCCGTAGCGCCCGCAGATCTCGCGCACCTCGACGGAGATCTCGGCGTAGCGGTGGGCCGGGATGTCGGGGAACAGGTGGTGCTCGATCTGGAAGCTGAGGTTGCCCGCGAGGATGTGGAACAGCTTGCCGCCGGTCAGGTTGGCCGAGCCGAGCAGCTGGCGGAAGTACCACTCCCCGCGCGTCTCCTCAGCGGTCTCCTCCTCGGTGAACTCGTGCGTCCCCTCGGGGAAGTGGCCGCAGAAGATGATCGTGAACGCCCACAGGTTGCGCACCAGGTTGGCGGTCGCGTTGCCGGCGAGCACGAACGGGAGCGAGGGGCCGGACAGCAGCGGGAAGAGCACGTAGTCCTTGAGCGTCTGGCCGCGCACCTTGCGCCAGATGTCCTCGCAGCATGCCGCGCTTCTCCGCCAGGTCCGATCTCGCCCGCGGCGATCCGCTCGGTTTCGAGGTCGTGCAGCGCGACGCCGTACTGGAAGAAGGTCGCCAGCAGCGCCGCGTAGAGCGGGTTGCCGAGGTAGTACGGGCGCCACGCGCTCGTCCTCGGACATGCGCAGGATCCCGTAGCCGATGTCGCGGTCCTTGCCCACGATGTTGGTGTAGGTGTGGTGCATGTAGTTGTGCGAGTGGCGCCACTGGTCGGCCGGGCAGGCGGTGTCCCACTCGAACGTCTTGCCGTTCAGCCGCGGGTCGCGCATCCAGTCGTACTGGCCGTGCATGACGTTGTGGCCGATCTCCATGTTGTCGAGGATCTTCGACAGCGACAGCGCGGCGGTGCCGGCGAGCCAGGCGGGCGGCAGGAGGCCGGCGAACAGCAGGCCGCGGCCGGCGACCTCGAGCCCGCGCTGGGCGCGGATGACGCGTGTTGATGTAGTCGGCGTCGCGCTCGCCGAGGTCGGCGACGACGCGCGCGCGGATGGCGTCGAGCTCCTGGCCGAAGGCGTCGAGCTGCTCGGGGGTGAGGGCGGGTGCGGTGCTGGACATGGGGGCCTTGTCGAAGGTGGGCGGTGGGGTCGGGAGGGGTTCTGGAGCGGAGTCGAGAGTGGTGTCTTGAGGGTCGGGACAGGTAGGGAGCGGAGTGGAGGTTCAGAGGTCGAGCGCGACGTCGCCGACCGGCACGGACACGCAGATGCGGATCTGCTCCTCCCCGGCGCTCGAGAGCTCGCCGGTGATGACGTTGCGCACCGTGCCGGCCGTCTTGCGGCAGCTGCAGGTGTTGCAGATGCCCATGCGGCAGCCGTGCTCGGGGGCGAGCCCGGCGTCCTCGGCCTGCTCGAGCAGCGGCAGGCCGCTGTTGGCGGCCTCGCGTCCGCTGGCGGCGAAGCGGACGAGGCCCTCGGCGCCGTCGGTGTCGAAGCGGCAGCGCGGGCGGCGTGAAGCTCTCGACAGAGCGGCTCGGCGAGGCCGTCCTGCGCCCAGACGGCGCGGACCGAGTCGATCAGCGCCGGCGGGCCGCAGACGAACGTCGCGGCGGTGGCGTGCTCGGAGGTGACGGCGCGCAGGTGCTCGCGGCAGAAGCGCCCGGTGAGCGGCAGCCCGCCTCCGCGCGTGAAGCCGCGGGCGACGCGGAGCCCCGCGTGGCGCTCTGCGAGCTGGTCGAGCTCGGCGCCGTAGAGCGCGAGCTCGGCCGAGCGCGCGTAGTTGAGGAAGCCGATCTCGCCCGCGAAGCCCTCGTCGCAGAGCGTGCGCAGCATCGCCATCACCGGCGTGATGCCGCTGCCGCCGCTGATCAGCAGCACGCGCTCGGGCCGCGGGTCGGGCAGCACGAAGTCACCCTCGGCCTGGGTCAGACCGACGATCATCCCCGGCCGCGCGCGGTCGCGCAGGTAGCGCGAGACCCTGCCCTCCGGGTGGGTCGAGACGGTCAGCTCGAGCGCTCCGCCGGCGGCGTGCTCCGAGCCGGCCGGCGAGTAGGGCCGGGTCTCGCGGACACCGTCGATCTCGACGCTCACGCCCGACGAACTGCCCGGCGCGCAGGCCGCGCCAGTTCTCGTTCGGGCGCAGCGTGAGCGTGACGCTCCGCGGCGTCTGGTGGCGGACGGCGGTCACCTCGGCGCGTACGTCGCGCTTGAGCAGCAGCGGGCGCACGAGCTCGACGTAGCGGTCGACGCCGTGCGGGTAGGCGAGCGCCTCGAGCAGGCTCGAGTGCAGCAGACGGCGGCCGAAGCCGCGGGAAGAGGTGGCGGTAGGCAGCGTTCTCGACTCCACGTACAGTGTACGACTGTTCACAGAGTACACTACTTGAGGCGCCACAAAGGCAGCAGAAGAGTGAACCTCGTCACACTGTGACCGTGCACGACCGTACTCCAGAAAACGGCACCACGCGCCAGGAGCGCAAGCAGCGCACGCGCCGGGCGCTGCTCGACGCGGCGCTCGGGCTGCTCGAGGAGCAGAGCTTCTCCAGCCTCAGCCTGCGCCGGGTGACGCGCGCGGCAGGCGTCGTCCCGACGGCGTTCTACCGCCACTTCGACGACATGGAGGAGCTCGGGCTCGTGCTGATCGACGAGTCGTTCCGGACGCTGCGGGCGATGATCCGCGCGGCGCGCGCGGACCCGCGGACGTACGAGCGCGCGATCCGCAACTCGGTCGAGGTCCTCGTCAGCTACGTGCACGAGCACGACACCCACTTCCGCTTCATCGCGCGCGAGCGCTTCGGCGGCGTCGCCGCGTTGCGGCACGCGATCCGCGAGCGAGATCCGCCTCTTCGCGAGCGACCTCGCGACCGACCTCGCGCGCTTCCCCTACCTCGACGGCTGGAGCACCGAGGATCTCCAGCTGCTGGCGGGGCTGATCGTGAACGCGATGGTCTCCACGGCCGAGGCGATCCTCGACGCCCCACCGAAGAACCCCACCGCCGAGGCCGAGATCGTCACAACCGCGGGGCGCCAGCTGCGGATGATCACGCTGGGCATCCCCGAGTGGCACAGCGCGGGGGCGCAGGCGTTGCAGAGGAGCACTTGAAGCGCACTCGGGGGCATGGTGGTTCATTCCGACGCAGACGCCAGGAACGAAGAGTCGGGCAGCTCGTGGCACGTATCCGCGAGCGCAAGCTCCTCGACGCCTGACGGCGGCGGCACTGCTCCCAGTCGCGGTGCCCCTACGATTGAACTCATGGAGCGCATACCCGCCGTCCGCGTCGAGTTCCCTGCCGATGACCCCGAGCGCGCCCGGCGCTTCTGGGCTGAGCTTCTCGGTGTCGAGTTGGGAGTCCGCCAAGCTTCAGAGGGAGAAGGCTGGCAGACGCACTCGGGGGACCCGGCGGTCGGCGTCCATGCCCGCGGACGTGGACCAGGCGATTCCTTTTCGCTGCCCTACTTCGCGGTGAGCAACCTCGCCGAGGCGCTGGAGACAGTCCAGGCACTCGGGGGGAGCGTGGTCCACCCAGGGGAACAATGGGCGGTCTGCAAGGACTCGGAGGGAAGCCCGTTTGGGCTGGCCCAGGGATCGCTCGGCTAGCTCGCTCGTTGCGACCAGCCGCGTCGGGGCACGAAGCGCTGAAACTCCCCAACGCCCGTGCCTGGACTCCCCATTTGTCCGGATATTAATTCCCCATCTGTCCCGCTTGGCGATGCTGGCCGGCACAGAGCTGCCTCGCCCGGCAGGGCATCCCTCCCCAGAGACCTACACGCCCTCGGGATCGGCCCGAGGGCTCATCAACGCGACAGGAACCGCCAGGTCCGCTGAGCGGCGCAGCGTGGCGATCCGCCGGCCCGGCTGAACCGCGGGTCGGATCGAGCCGACGTGCGCACCGAGGCCCTCCACGGTGCGGTCGAGGTCCTCGACGATGAGGGCAAGGCCCCACAGCTGCGCGGGGCGGGCGGCGCCACCCCCACGCTCGACGGCCCCGTCGGGCTCCTGGACAACCTCAAGGATCTCGGCGCCGAGCCGGAAGAACGCCTGGCGCGGCGCCCCGGCCGGAGTCGGCTGCTCGCGGATCCTACGCAGATCCAAACCGGCCGCCTGCAGCGCCCGCACGGTGCGTTCGAGCGCCGGGGACATCGCGACGACGTGATCGATCGCCAGGACCCCGTTGGGATGGGCAGGCGCAGGCACAGGCACCAGCGACTCCGAGCGTGTCGTGGGCAGCCCATCGAGCTCGACGCCGGCGATCGCGCGCAGCGACCAGCGGACAATCCCCCGCCCGGCGCCGCTCCCCACGAGACGCACGCGGACCCTGCCGAGCTGGCAGCACCCCTCCACGACCGTGAGGCCAAGCGCCGTCCAGCGCTCGGGCTCGTCGGCAATCACGAGCTCGTCGATCGTGGGCGCGGACTCGGGCGGGCTCTGAAGGTCGGCGGCGGACATCGCTTGCAGGATGTCACGCCCTCCTAACTGGGGTCCGGCAAATGCCGCGCGATCCCTAAGCCGCGGTCACTGGTCACGGGATCACCGATCGTGTACTGTTCATCGTTCTCGAACGACAAAAGACCTTGAACCTGTGACCGAGAAGCGCGGTCCGTGCACACTCGGAGGCGATCACACGCCACTCGCGCGAGACGGTGTCTCTCTACATGCGCGAGCACGCCGCCGACGCTCGGGCGCTGGTGCACGCGATTTGCGCCCGCGGAGTGATCGGCGACGAGGAGGCTCGTCGTCTGTGCAGGCCCACCGACCCACGAGCGATCGAACTTGTAGGCCTTCGCCTTATCGAGCTCGGTGAACTACTCGTGCTCGGGCGCCTCGACGCCGCGTAAGGTCCTACGCGACTTCCTCACTTGGTTCGGCCCTGGCGCGGACCGCCTGAATTGCGGCGACGAGCTCGTCCACGTCCTCCTTGGGGAAGATGCCCTCGGGGCCCTGCGGAGCAAGGTCGGTGAACGGCGAGTCGTAGAGCCGTCCAGCGTCCATCACGCCGTTCTGGGTGAGGTGGTCGACGACGAGGGTCAGGAAGTCGAGCTGGTTGGCTCCCAGATTGCGGCCATCGATGAAGCTCGTCAGCGCATCCGATGCCGCACTGCGTTCGAGACCGACGAGCGAGCGCACGAACAGGCCAAGACCGTGAGCCTCCCGGCGAGCGCGGTCGAGGTCGGCTGCGTCACCGAGGTCCGCGGCGGCCAGCATCCGTTCGAGCTCGGCGATGTCGCTCGCGGTGAGCTGCCGGTTGCGACGGAGCTTCTGGAGTGTGACGTGGTTCTCGTGTGTACGCAGGTAGGTCCGTGCCTTCTCGCGGAAACGCGCGAAGTTGGTGCCAGTCGCGACGCCGCGCAACTCGACCTCGGTGACGTCGCCGAGCTCGTCGACGAAGTTGGTGTAGACGAACACCCGCTTGCGCCGATCCAGCAGGCGGACCAAGCCGCGCACCCGCAACCGCGCCCCCTCCAGCATCGACACGGTCACTTCGACCCACCACTCGTCGCTGGCGAGCTCATGCAGTAGCGCCTCCTGCTCCTTGATCGCGGGGATCGACGTCTGTTCCAGCAGCCCAGCGGCGATCTCCTGCACCTGGTGGCGCAGGTGCACCTGCCCGGGTTCCCCACGCAGGCGATTGAGCTGCAGGCGGAGGACGATCTGGTCGAAGCGCTTGGCGAGCTCGTCGTCGTCGCGTACAGACGACGGAAGGTCGACAAGGTGCGTAGCGACCTCCTTGGCGTCGTCGAGATCCAGCCCGCTCCACGCGTCGGCATCGCGATAGCGCTCGACCCAGCGGCGGTGTGGGCGCACCAGGAAGTTGTCGAGGTTCATGCCCGCAACCTGCTCGCGCAGCCGCGCCACCGTGTCCTCGCGCAGGTCGCGCTCTCCGCCTCCGTTGTCGCCACGCTCAATCGCAGCGGCGAGCGCCATCACCAACTCCAAGCGTTCGCGGAACAGGCTCCGACCGAGGGACGCCGCGGGCCGGCCCTGCGCAGGCTCGATCTGCTGGTTAAAGAAGGCCACGTTCTCGCAGCAGTCGAACACGAAGAAGTCGCGCTTGTTTTCTCCGGGCCCGAACAGGTTGGGGCACAGCCGGGTGCCGCGGCCGATCATCTGCCAGAACTTCGTCTTGGAGCGGACCGGCTTGAAGAAGACGAGGTTGACGACCTCGGGCACGTCGATGCCCGTGTCGAGCATGTCGACCGAGATCGCGATGTGCGGGGCCTTGTCCTTGCCGGAGAAGGCGTCGATGAGGGTCTGGGCGTACTCGGTGCGCGAGGTGATGACCTCGGCAAAGTGGCCACGGTACTCCGGGTAGTTGGCGTCGAAGCGCTCCGCGATGAAGTCGGCGTGCGCGTTGTTCTTGGCGAAGATGATCGTCTTGCCGAGTCGGTCGCCGCCGGCGACCCGGTGCCCCTTGCTCATCAGGGTCTCGAGCACCTTGTCGACCGTGTCGGCGTTGAAGAGCCAGCGGTTCACGGCCTCGGGAGCGACAGCTGTCGGGGATGTGGCCCTCTTCGCCCCAGTCCAGCTCCTCCCACTGTTCTCGCTCTTCCTCGGGGAGATCGTCGTAGCGGATGCCCTGACGCGGGAACTTCAGCGGCACGTCGACGGTGCGCGGCGGGACGAGGAAGCCTTCCTCGACCGCTTCGTCGAGCTCGTAGGCGTCGGTGGGCACTCCCGGCTCGAGGTCGAACAGCTCGTAGGTGTTGCGGTCGACCTCCTCCCGGGGCGTGGCGGTGAGTCCGACGAGCAGCGAGTCGAAGTAGTCGAAGATCGCCCGGTACTTCTGGTAGACGGAGCGGTGCGCCTCATCGATGATGACGAGGTCGAAGAAGCCGGGGCCGAAGCGCCGCTGCTCTCCCGCCGTCTCGTCGATGAGGCCCATCATCGTCGGGTAGGTGGAGACGTAGACGCGTCCATCCTCGTCCTGCTCGGTCACCAGGTTGACGGTGCCCGCGTCGGGCAGGTGCGCCTTGAAGGCGCCGACCGCCTGGTTGACAAGCGCCACGCGATCGGCGAGGAACAGTATGCGCTTAACCCACCCGCGCGCATCAGCAGGTCGACCAGCGCGATCACGGTGCGCGTCTTGCCCGCGCCCGTCGCCATCACGACAAGCGCCTTGCGCTGGTGGTCGCGCTCGAAGGCCTCGCCGATCCGCCGGATCGCCCGCTGCTGGTAGTGACGGTCGACGATCGGCGACCTGATCTCGGTGTCCGCCAGTGAGCGCCGCGCGGTCCGCCGCTGGATGAGCAGCGCGAGCTCGTCCTTGGTGTAGAAGCCCTGCACCCGGCGGGGCGGGTAGCGCTCGTCGTCCCAGAGCCACGTGTCGTAGCCGTTGGTGTAGAAGATCACCGGCCGCTGGCCGAACTGCCGCTCCAGGCAGTCGGCGTAGAGCTTGGCTTGCTGCACGACCCGCCTCCGCCTCGGTCCGCGTGCGCTTGGCCTCGACCACGCCGAGCGGCTTGCCGTCGTCGCCCCACAGCACGTAGTCGACGCGGCCACCGCCGCTCTTGCTGTGCATTCCTTGGACCTTGAACTCACGATCGCGCTCGCCATCCAACGGCCAGCCGGCCTCCTTGAGCAGTACGTCGATATACAGATCGCGAGTACTCTCCTCGTCGTAGTCGTGCTCATCCGGGCGCACTTCGTTGGCGGCCTTGACCTGCGCGATCTCTGCGCGCAGACGGGCGAGCTCGGCCTGCAGCTCGGGGTCCTCCATGCGCGCACGGTCCAGCCGCGCATCCTTGGCGGCCTGCTCCTTCTCCCGTTTGCGAAGCGCGGCCAGTGTCTGCTGGCGAGGCACGATGCCCACCGGCCGCGGGATCGCCAAAAGATCGAGCCGAAGGTCCGACTGCGGGAGATGTTCAGGTGTGCGCGCGTAGGTGCGCGCAACCCAGAAGAGCACGTGGAAGAGCTCGCGCAGGACCGCGGTCGCCATGTCCGGCGCGACCGGTTTGGTCTCGTGGACCGCGACGTTGCCCTCTTTGCGGATCAGGTTCATCTTGGCCCAGATCCGCTGCTCGACAAGCGCGCGGAAACCCGGCGCGAAGAGCATCGCCGCGAGATGTCTGCTATAGGGCGTCCGCAGGCTCTCCTCGGCGTTGTAAATCCACTGCACCGCGAGCTCCAGCGTACGCCGGGCGTAGAAGCAGGACGCGCGAGGATCGGTGACGGCTTTCCGCTCGGCCTCCGTGGCTTCACCGCACAGTTCTGGCCATTCGGCCGCGAGGAAGACGAAGTTGCTTGGGACCTCGCTGGGCTCCCTTGCCGTGTCTGTGCTCACCTCAGAACTCTCCCTTGAATGCTCGGTCTTGGAGGGAGGCGAAGAGCTGATCCTGGCAGCCGAGATGATCGACCATACGCTGTCGCTCCCTTTCAATGAATACCATCGAGCGGGCAAAGTGTTTCTGGCGTGCAATAGGGGGAATCAGGATGGGCATCGATTTTAACTCCTGAGCATTTATGTTCGCCATCCCAATAATACTCTTACACATGCCACGTAAGGTGCGCTTTCCATGGTTAGTATTCAGATAACCAGACAGATAATCGGGGATGTTGCCATCCTTCATCCGAATTCTGATGAGATAGCCCGCAAAGGCCACGGGAGTATCACCTCGATAGACGGCCGTCTTACCTACAAGTTCAGGGCTGTTAGTCCGGTTGAAAAGCACATCGCCGGCTTGTACCAGGTATCGTTCCGCATTACGAGGCTCTAGATCTAGGTACTTGAGATCGGTCATATCAATGCGCCCATCAGAAGTTATATTGCCCATTCGAAGAACCGGATACGCCCCACACAAGCCAGCCTTCGCGCTTGATCCATAATTAGCCGACGCAGCCAGATCCTCTACCTGTCCCAATTGCCAACCACATTCATTAGTTCTCGGATCGCCAAACATCCTGACAAATACCGATTCGGCAAGGGACCCGAGAGTCGCAATAGCCTTACGTCGGTTGATGCGTAGCACATCTACACTGCTCAGCACCTGAGCGATCCGCCGCTGCTCCCTAATGTCAGGCAATGGAATCATCGAATCCCGGACGATGCGATCCGATACTGCCGGATAGCTGGCGCCACTCTCTGCACGTATCATGCGCCGAACGAACTGCGGGCTCCTTACCCAGTGGAACAGGTAGTCGGAGTCGAGAGACTTCCCTGGTCGCAAGACGCAGAAGCCAGTGGAACCAATGGCGCCCTCCAGATCGTCTTTGACTCGAGCCACCGCGTTGAGGTTGGGCCGCACAGTTGAAACGAGCACATCGCCTCCAGCGAGCACCTGTCTAGCGCGGCTTGGTGCATCGCGCCCCAAAATCCAACGCGATCCAGTGATCCGCTTTTCGTCCTGGTTGACAGCACTGAGGTCCACGTACTCAAAAGGACTCTCACCGAAGGATCGTGCGGGGTTCACAGTCGACACCTCACATGTGTACTCCCCCAGTTGAACTTCGGCGGCGCTCACCCCACCATCCCCCTCAACTCCTCCAACCCCGCCTGAATCTCATCCTCCAATCGCTCGAGCTCAGCGATGATCTCAGTGGACGGGCGGTGCTCAACCTCCTCGTGGACGACCTCCTTGTAGCGGTTAAGGCTCAGGTCATACCCATTGGCGGCAATGTCGTCCTTGGGCACGCAGAAGCTCTGTTCAGTGCGCGGCCGCTCCCGCTCGTCACCGTCCCTCTCCTTCCAGCAGAGCAGAACATCGGGCAGATTGTTCTTCGCTTCGTCTTCGTCGGACAGATCGGCAGCAGGTACGGGGCCGAGCTTGTCCTCGTCGAGAAGTGCCGTGCGCTTGTCATCGAGGCTCCAGCCGTCGGCAGTCACGTCGTAGAACCACACGTAGTCCGTGCCGCCGCTGTCGGTCTTGGTGAAGAAGAGGATCGCGGTCGAGACCCCTGCGTAGGGCTTGAACACGCCGCTCGGCAGCTTGACGATCCCGTCGAGCTTCTGGTCCTCGACGAGCATGCGGCGTAGCTCGCTGTGCGCCTTGCTGGAGCCGAACAGCACGCCGTCGGGCACGATCACCGCGGCACGTCCACCGGGGCGCAGCAGCCGCAGGAACAGCGCGAGGAAGAGCAGCTCGGTCTTCTTGGTCTTGACGACCTGCTGCAGGTTCTTGGCGGTGGTCTCGTAGTCGAGGCTGCCGGCGAACGGCGGGTTGGCGAGGATCAGGGAGTACAGCTCCTCCTCTCCAGCCGCGCCCTCGGAGAGGGAGTCCCGGTAGCGGATGTCCGGCTGCTCGACACCGTGCAGGAGCATGTTCATGCAGCCGATCCGCAGCATCGTCGAGTCGAAGTCGAAGCCGTGGAACATGCTGTGGTGGAAGTGCTTGCTGCGTGGACGCCCCGTGCAGCACGTCCGGGTGTTCGCGCCGCACGTACTCCCCCGCGGCGACGAGGAACCCGGCGGTGCCGCAGGCCGGGTCGCAGATTTCGTCGTCGGGCTGCGGGCGGGTCATCTCGACCATCAGCGGGATGATGTGGCGCGGCGTGCGGAACTGGCCGTTCTGTCCGGCCGTGGCGATCTTGCTGAGCATGTACTCGTAGAGGTCGCCCTTGGTGTCGCGCCCCTCCATCGGCAGGTCGCCGATCAGGTCGACGACCTTCGCGAGCAAGCGCCGGCGTCGGGATCGTGAAGCGCGCGTCCTGCATGTGGTGCGAGTAGGTGGAGCCGTCGCCGCCCAGCGCGCGCAGGAACGGGAAGACGCGTTCGCTCGACGACCGCGAACATCTCGCCCGGCGCCATGTGCTCGAAGCGCGACCAGCGCAGATCGCTGTACGGGCGGCCAGCGTCGTCCTCGCCTGACGGAAAGATCGGGTTCTCGATCGGCTCTGCCGATACGGTTGGCCTTGCGCTCCTCGCACGGTCTGCAGGTCGTCGAGCCGACGGATGAACAGCAGGTAGGTGATCTGCTCGATCACCTCCAAGAGGGTTGGTGATGCCGCCGGACCAGAATGCGTTCCAGATCCGATCGATCTTGTTCTTTAGCTCTCCGGTGATCACGCTCGGCAGGCTATACGCTCGGGGGGCGGTCGGCGGTGGCCACTACATCCTCTACAGTGTAGTTCAATGGCTGCGCACCCCGCCAAGACACAACCCTTCTCGATCCGGCTCGGCGCACAGGCGAACCTGCTCGTCACCGACGAGGTCCGCCGCTCCGGGCGCCCGCGCAGCGCTGTCGTGGAGGAGCTCGCCGAGGAGGCCGCGAAGGCGCGGCTGCATCCCGGCATCGCGTTTCGCGACAGGCCCCGCCGCGCGTGGGTGATCGGCAGCGGTCTCGACGTGTGGGAGATCGTCGAGATGCTGCGCTCTTACGATGGCGATGAGGAGTCGTTGCTGGCAAACCACCCGCTTCTCAACGTCCGGCGCCTGCGTGCGGCACAGGCCTACGCAGAGCACTTCCCCGAGGAGATCGAGCCGCTGATCGAGGAAAATCATCGGCCTCTTGAGGAGCTCCTTGAGCTCTATCCCTTCCTGCGCAGCGCACCCTCACGATAGTCACACCGGTGCGGCTTCTGCTCGACGCGCACGTCTCCGGGCCCAGGGTCGGGCGCCGGCTGGAAGCAGAGGGACATGACGTGCGCGCGCTCGACCAGGAGCCGGCGCTCGAGGGTCTCGAAGACGAGGACGTGCTCGCACTCGCATCCCAGGAAGAGCGCATCCTCGCGACCCAGGACGTCCGGGACTTCCCCGCGATCCTGCGCGAGTGGGCGGGGGCGCAGCGCTCACACGCCGGTGCGATCCTCATCTACGGCATCGCACACAGCGAGTTCGAGCTGATTGCCCGCGGTATCCTGCGCTGGCTGGAACTCTACCCAGAGCCCGCGAGCTGGATCGACCTCGCCGCCGTCCTCGATCGCAACTTCGCCTCAGGGTGAGGCAATGAGACTCGGGCGTGCTCTGAAGCCGTTGGATCCCCGACGCAGTGGCGCTGCACCAACGCTCCCGTGGGCACGGAGAGCCTGAGGTGTGCCGGCTGTTCGGCATGAGCGCGGGCGCCCGGCGCGCGCGGGCGACGTTCTGGCTGCTGGGGGCGCCGGACAGCCTGGAGGCGCAGAGCCACCGCGAGCCCGACGGGACGGGCCTGGGGTGGTTCGACGAGCGGGGCGCGCCGCAGGTGCGCAAGCAGCCAGTCGCGGCGTACGGTGACGCGGACTTCGCACGGGAGGCCCGTGAGGTCTCCTCGAGCACGTTCGTAGCCCACGTCCGCTTCGCCTCGACAGGCGCCCTGGAACTGCGCAACACGCACCCGTTCGAGCAGGCGGGGCGGCTGTTCGCGCACAACGGGGTGCTCGAGGACCTCCCGGCGCTGGAGGCGCACCTTGGTGACGCCCTCGCGACGGTGCACGGGGACACTGACTCCGAGCGGCTGTTCGCGCTGATCACCCGCGAAACCGCCGCGCGCGGGGGTGACGTGAGCGCGGGCATCGCGGCGGCGTGCCGGTGGGTCGCGGCGAACGTGCCGGTGCTGGCGCTCAACCTCGTGCTCGCCACCGAGCAGGGCCTGTGGGCGCTGCGGTACCCCGAGACGCACGAGCTTCACCTCCTCGAGCGAGAGCCCGGGGCCGCCCTGGAGCACTCCAGCAGCCTCGGCAGCCGCGTCCACTCCGAGCACGGCGCAAGCCGGCCGCTGGTGGTCCTCGCCAGCGAGCGGATGGACGACGACCCCCGCTGGCGGGCGCTGGAGCCGGGGGAGCTCGTGCACGTCGACCACGCCCTCCGGGTCACCTCGCGCCGGATCCTCGACGGCCCGCCCGCACAGCCGCTGACCCTCGCGGACCTGGGCGCGCGAGCGCAGGCGTCGCAGACAGGCACGTGACGCACAGTTGTTGAGGGGGCAGGGCCGCATGCGGCCCTGCCTGGAACGGCCACACGTGGCCGTTCCTCAGGGTCGTGCATGCACGACCCTGCCGGTGGCGCATGCGCCACCGGTGGACTCGCCACATGTGGCGAGTCCCGGGGCCGCGCATGCGCGGCCCCGCCCCCTACGCCGCTGCGTCGCCCACGCGTCTGGGGGGCGAGCGTCTGGCGAGCACCGCGCCCCAGTCGGCGTCCTCGAACGTGGCGGGGCGGGTGCTTCCGAGGAACTCCCGCAGCACCTCCGAGAGCCCGTCGGGGTCTTCCAGGTGCGGGAAGTGCGCGGCACGGGGCAGTGTGCGGAAGTGGCTGTTGGGGATCGCCTCGTGCGCCCGGCGCCCGTGCTCCAGCGGGATCGTGTGGTCGCGCTCGCCCCACACCACGAGCGTGGGCATCGACTCGAGCAGGTACAGCCGGTCGGTCGCGGAGACCCGCTGGCCGTGCACGTCGATCACCGCGCGCAGCGTCTGCAGGAACGCCTGGCGCGCTTCGTGGCTCTCCAGGGGGCGCAGCGCTCGGGCCGCAGCCTGCAGGTGCACGCCGCCGCGCACACCGCGCTCGCGTAGGCGCCGGCCGGTGCCGTTCAGCGCGCCGAGCAGCCGCCGGTTGATCGTCAGCGACAGCAGCGCGGAGACGCCGGGCAGCGCGGCGGTGCGCAGCACGGGGCTGACCGCGTGGCCGAGGCCCCCGGAGGAGACCAGCACGAGCCGCTCGGTGCGTTGGGGGAACTGGTAGAAGAACTGCATCGCCACACCGCCGCCGAGCGAGTGCCCGACGATGCTCGCGCGGTCGATGCCCTCCGCGGCCAGCAGGTCGCGGATGCTGGCGGCGTGCGCCCCCAGCGAGTAGTCCCCGCGCGGCGCCGCGGAGTCGCCGTGGCCGATCAGGTCCGGTGCGATCACCGTGTAGTCGTCTGCCAGGTTCTCTGCCACCGCCCGCCAGTGGCTGGAGGAGTTGAGCATCCCGTGCACCAGCACGACCGGCGGTCCGCTGCCCGCGACCCGGTACACCACGCGGCGCCCGTGGAGCTCGATCTCCCACTCGTCCCACCGCGGTGGGTGCGCAGGCACCGACACCGGCCGCGGCGGCTCCCGCGCGGGGGGCCTGGGATCTCCTCTGGCTTGGCTGGATTCCACGGTACGACTCTGCCTCACCCTAAACGATGTGGGCGCCCTGCCGGCTCACCGTCTCGGCGGTGGTTGAGGGCGACGCCCCGGTCGGCCCCGGGACGCGCGGACCCGCAGACTCGCGAGGCCGGACGCGGTCAGAGCAGTATCCGCTCACGCCCGGACGCCAGCTCGATGCCGGCGTACTGGCACACGCCCCGTCGGCGCTGAATCGTAGAGTTCGCGATCAACCAGACGGCCACCACCGACTGCGGTGGCGGTCCCCCGATGGCTGCCGCGTGGTCAGCGAGCACCGGGCGCTCCTCGTCGACCCAGAGCCCGAGCTGCTCGAACCCCGAGCGAACGACGACGTGCGTCTCGCGCTCGCGCCAGAACGGCAGCGGGCAGCGGTACGCGAGCCCCGGCGTGAGGCCAGCACTCCACTGGTAGGTCAGGTCGCGTCCGTCGTCGAACTCGACCGCGACCGAGAGGTAGTCGTGGGTGAGCACCGAGTCCTCCGGCAGGGTCGAAGGCAGCTCGTCCACCCGCCACCGCCAGCGCAGCCGCGTGGAGGGGTCCAGGCGGATGTGCGCCTGGTAGCGGATGATCCCGGCGTCGCCGTGGGTGACGCACCCGATCTGCGGGCCGTCGGCGGCGTAGACGGCGCTTGGGCCGATCACCGGGTGCGGCGTCCAGTCGGCGGGTGCAGCGCGCGACTCGCCGCCGCGCTCGAGTGCGTCGGCCTCCTGGCCCAGCAGCCCGGCCAGCGTACCGGCGCCGGCGCGGCCCGCGAGTGCGCGCAGCTCGGCCGCCACGTCCGCGTCGTGCTCCCAGACGAGCGCGAGCACCGTGAAACCGCCGGTCGTCACCCGCCAGCTCAGGCGGCCACCCCGCGACGAACCGTCCCCGTCCTCCCACTCGCCGGGCAACGCGAGCCCGAACTCGAGCTCGCCTGGGTGCGGCGCCGTGAGCGTCCGCGACGCCCTGGGACCACGCGAGATCGGGCCGCGGCCACCGACGCGCGTCCACACCTGGTGGGCTGGCCCGGGCCCGACGCCAACCACCGGCGCCAGATCCGACCGCCCACACCCCGCGAGCGTCGCGCGCTCCCCCTGCTCGAGCCTCACTCCGGTCGCCGACCACGGCGGCGTCGACGCCTGCAACTCGATCAGCGCGTGCTCGCGCAGGCCGGCGACCGGCGTGGTGAGGAGCGCGCCGGCCTCCCGCCGGAACGAGGCGCGGTCCGGCGCGGGCTCTCGGGCACGCCACAGCGCGGCAGCACCGCGTGCGAGCAGCGGAGCGCTGTGCCTCACGCGCTCCACAACCGGGCGTCTGTGGACTGGAAACGATCCCGCCACCCCTGCGACACTCTAACGACTCTGCGACGATGCACGGCGTGCACAGCGCTGGAGCTGCAACGGATACGAGCGAGCGGTTGCGCGCCCTGATCCGCGACGTCCCCGATTTCCCGCGGCCGGGGATCGTCTTTAAGGACATTGCGCCCCTGATGGCCGACCGGGAGGCGCTCGCGCTCGCGGTGCAGGGACTGGCCGAGTATGCGCGCCCGCTGAGGGTCGAATGCGTGGTCGCGGCCGAGGCTCGCGGCTTCCTGCTGGGACCGGCGCTCGCGCTGGAGCTCGGCGCGGGGTTCGTGCTGGCGCGCAAGCCGGGCAAGCTGCCGTACGAGACGGTCAGGGCGGAGTACCTGCTCGAGTACGGCACGAGCCAACTCGAACTGCAGACGGACGCGATCGAGCCCGGCACACGCGCGCTGGTTCACGACGACCTGCTCGCAACCGGCGGCACCGCGGCCACGCTGTGCGACCTGGTCGGCAGGCTCGGCGGCGAGGTCGTCGGCTGCGGGTTCCTCGTGGAGCTCGCCTTCCTGCAGGGCCGCGAGCGGCTCGCGCCGCACGAGGCACACGCACTGCTCGCCTACGAGAGGTAAGGAGCCCAGATGCCCAGACGGCCCACGCACGACACCCACGCAGCCGACTCCCCGCGCGCCGCGACGCAGACGTCGGGGCCGTCCAACGGCCAGACGTCGGGGCCGCCCGACCGCGGCCCCGCGGTCGACGAGCGGAGGACGATCGTGCGCCTGGCGCGCTTCGTGCTGACCCACCGTCGGATCGTGATGGTCGGGTGGCTCGTGGTGTTCCTCGCCGGAGCGGCGGGGGCCTCGCACGTCTCCAAACGCCTCTCGATCGACTTCTCGCTCCCCGGACAGCCCGGCTACGAGACCGCGCAGAAGATCGCCCACACCTACGGCAACGGCGGCCTCACGCCGCCAGCGGTTGCCGTGGTCACCGTTCCCGCCGGGCAGACCGTCCGCGGCGAGCAGGGTCAGATCGCGGCGGCCTTCGCTCGCGTGCACGCGAGCCTCCCGGCGGTGCGCGTCGTGGACTTCGCCAACACCGGCAGCTCCCAACTGATCACAACCGACGGCCGCACCACCTACGCCTTCCTGTTCACGCCCCTGGAGCGGACGTACGGCCTGCCCAAGATCCCCACGCGCGCCGAGCAGGTGCTGGCAGCTGCGCTCCCGCGCGGAGCGCAGACACGCCTCACCGGCCTGCTGCAGCTCTCCAACAGCGAAGAATCCGGTAGCGGGCCCGGGGTGTTCCTGGAGACGGTCTTCGGGGGCCTCGGGGCGCTCGCGGTGCTCGCGTTCGTGTTCGCCTCACTGCTCGCCTTCGTCCCCCTGCTGATAGCGGCCGTCGCGATCCTCGCAACGCTGCTCGTGATCCTTGGGCTCACCTACATCGCCGACGTCTCCTTCATCGTGCAGTTCCTCGTCTCCCTCGTCGGGCTCGGGGTGGCGATCGACTACTCGCTGCTGATCGTCACCCGCTGGCGCGAGGAGCGCGCGCGCGGGCGCGAGAACCACGAGGCCGTGGTCGTCGCAATGGCCACCGCCGGGCGCGCCGTGGTGCTCTCCGGCCTGACCGTCGCGATCGGGCTGATCGCGCTCGTGGTGCTGCCCGTCCCCGGGCTGCGCTCCGTGGGCTACGGGGGCATGTTGATCCCGCTCGTCTCCACCTCCGTGGCGCTCACCCTGCTGCCCGCCATGCTCGGCGGCATCGGGCCGCGCGTGGACTGGCCGCGGATCCGCCACGAGGGCCACGCCAGCCGTGGCTGGACCGCGTGGACGCGGATGCTCGTGCGCTGGCGGTGGGTGGGCACGGCGCTCGCGATCGCCATCCTCACGGCGCTGATCATCCCGTTCTTCAGCCTTACCACCGGCGAAACCAGCGCCAGCGCCCAGGCGCGCACCGGGCCCGCACACGAAGCCTACGAACAGATCCGCGCCGGAGGCGCCGCGAGCGGGGTGATCACACCGATCGAAGTGCTCGTCCGCTCCCCCCAGGCACACGCTGTCCAGGCCCGCCTCGCGACCCTCCCGGGGTGGACCAACGCGCTGCTCTCCGCCGCCCCCGACAGCAACCGCGCCGGCACCACCATCGTCGTAGGGGTCCCGCGCGAGGAGACCGTGAACTCGACCACGCTCGCCTCCGTGCGCACCGCCCGCAGCGCCCTCGAAGGCCGCCCGGGGTGATCGGGATCGCGGGCGTCGGTCCCACCGAGCTCGACTACCAGCACGCCGTGTTCGGCAACTTTCCGTTGATGTTCGCGATCATCGCGCTGCTCACCGTTGTGCTGCTCGCGCGCGCCTTTCGCTCGGTCGTGCTGGCCGTCAAGGCGGTCGTGCTCAACCTCGTCTCGATGGCCGCCGCGTTTGGCTTCATGACGTGGTTCTGGCAGGAGGGCCACGGCTCGCAGGCGATCTTCGGGATTCCCGCCACCGGGGCGATCACCTTCTGGGTGCCGATCCTCGTGTTCGCTTTCCTGTTCGGGCTCTCCATGGACTACGAGGTCTTCATCCTCGCGCGTGTGCGCGAGGAGTACGACCGCACCGGCTCCACCAACCAAGCCGTCATCACCGGCCTCGGGCGCACTGGGCGCCTCGTGACGAGCGCCGCGCTGATCCTGTTCCTCGCGTTCGCCTCCCTCGCCTCCGCGCCGAACACCGACATCAAGGTGCTCGCCACCGGCCTCGGCGCGGGCATCCTGCTCGACGCGACCGTGATCCGGGCGCTGCTGCTCCCCGCCTTGGTCTCCCTGCTCGGCGACTGGAACTGGTGGTTCCCGGACCCGGTGGCCCGGCTGTTGCGCGTCGCACCGAGGTCCTCGAGCGCCACCCCCGCGAATGGAATCGGCGATTCAGATGAATTGCAGCCGGAGTCGAGGGGACAGGCCTCAAAGGAGGGCGAGTTCGCCGGGGCCGTGGCCGTCCCCCCGGATCGCGAGTGAGCCTCCGGCAGGCGCGACCGCGTCGCGGCGTATCGTCGGCCACCCGCTGACTATCAGTTAGGGTCCGACGAACCCTTAGGGCCTATCTCGACCTCTCTTTGCACGAGCCTTAAGGCCGTGCCTCGAGGATCAGGTTGAACGGTGTTTCGGTCGCACGGCGCACGCGGGTGAATCCGCCCTCCTTGAGCACCTCGGTCAGTCGCGCCTCACCGGCCTGGGCACCGAGCGCGAGGCCGACCTCCTGGTCGAGCGACGCGGGGGTGCAGATCACGGTCGAGGCGCCGTAGAAGACGCGCCCGACCGGGTTGAGGTTCTCCTCGAGGCGGTCGTTCGCAAACGGCTCGACGATCATCCAGGTGCCGTCTGAGCCGAGCGTCTCCAGTACATGTGCGGAGGCACCCACTGGGTCGCCCATGTCGTGCAGGCAGTCGAATACGCACACGAGGTCATAGTCCTCGCCCGGAAAGTCCTTGGCAGGGGCGACCTCAAAGGTGATGCGCTCGGCGACGCCCGCGTCCTTCGCCGCTTCGCGCGCACGCTCAATCGACGCGTCGTGGTAGTCGAAACCGAAGAACCGCGAGTTCGGGAACGCCTCCGCCATGATGATCGTCGACGCTCCGTGCCCGCAGCCGACGTCAGCGACCTTGGCGCCGCGCTGCAGCTTCTCCTGGACTCCGTCTAGGGCCGGAATCCACTCAGCGACAAGGTGGGCGCGGTAGCCAGGCCGGAAGAATCGCTCGGTGCCACGGAATAGGCGATGGTCGTGCTCGTGCCAGCCCATCCCCTCGCCACTGCGAAATGCCTCGATGATCTGATCTTCGTCGGCATACAACGATGCGATCGAGTCATAGACACCCAAGATGTAAAACGGGCTGTCTTCGTCCGCCAGCGCAAGCGCGTGCTCGTCCGGCAGCGTGTAGCGGTCGCTCTCGGGGTCGTAGGTGACGTAGCCCCCCGCGGCCTGGTTTCCCAGCCACTCGCGAACGTATCGCTCAGCGGCACCCGAACGCTCCGCGACTTCCTGCGAGGTCAGCGGCCCCGCATGGGCCATCGCTTTGTAGAGGCCGAGCTTCTCGCCGATCAGCATCAGCGGACCGCTGATGATCGCGCCCATGTCCGTCACCGCCTGCCCCATGAAGGCTTCGAGCTTGCCCTCGTCAATCTCCGTCGCGCTCATCAGAGCACCTCCAAATCTCGTGACGACCGCCGGGTTTGGGCCGTCGGTACTACCAAGCAAACCACAGCTACTGCCTGCGTGTCGTGTCGTCACGCTGCGTTGCCAAGTCCGCAACGACGGACCGTCGGCGAGGCTGTGGGCCCAAGGCTCGCTCGCCCGATGCCACGTTTTTTTGTCGGCATCAGACACCGGGTCGTTCGGCCAGGTAGCGCGGCGACGCGGGCGGCTGGCTATGGGCGAGGTCGTTGACTATCTGGGCGGCTGGGCGGATGTCGGATATGCGGGTCACGTTCGCGCCGGCGTACAGCGGCCCGGAGTCAAGGAGACTGCGCAGTCCATCGTCTAGGGCCATTGGCGGGCCGAGAAAGGGCAGCGACGGTCGCTGGATCGCCAACCCACGATCCTGGAGCCCTTCCGGGATGCGCAGCACGACTGGTGCGGTAAGCCTGTTGACGATCCGAATCCAGCCCGGTCCCCGCGGGTCCTCGCCCAGCCAGCGGCGCGTTGCAGCGTTTGGGATCACCCGATGTGGCGCGTCGGCCCACCCGAGCCCAAAGAGCTCGGTCAGCACCGTGCTGTCTGCCTCCAGGCAGCGCCGCTTGTAACCAGGATGCGCGCGGCTCTCGTCGCACCGGCCGTGAATCCTCCACGCGCTAAGACCTCGCTCGCCTGCGTGTGGACCTTGGTGAGGAGGCGGAGTTAATACAAGGTAATGACATGAAGGCAAACCTGAATGGACCTAATCGGAGTTCTATCGAACCACGATCTACAGGGGTCTTTGGGTCGGTTGGCCGGGAAACTGGCCGCTGTACGGGCCAGTAGCGAGCCTCGACGGCCGGTTGTGGCCTGCCGGCAGCGGTCTCGCCGACCAGGCTGGGTGCTGAAGGCTGTCGTCCAAGTGCTGGCCGATCACGACGAGCCGATGCGGGCCAAGGACATCCACGCAGCCGTTGAGGCATCGCTGGGCGAGCCGGTGGCGTGGTCCTCGATCAGGGGTGCTCTTGCTTCCAACGTCTCGGGCTCCTCGCGTCGACTCGTGCGGATCGAGCGGGGGAGGTACATGCTGGCCTGCTCAGGCTCGGTTTAGCTTGCCCTCAGCTCACCCAGTGGCGGTACGCCTCGATCCACTGCGCGCCCTCGGGCGGTGGGGTTGGCAGAGGCAGGTCAAGGAGCGGGATTGTCTGTCGCAGCTTCTCGCGCGAGCAGATCGCCACGATCTGGTCCTCCCCGGTCAAGTCCACGCGCTCGACGGTGACCTCCACACCCAGCACCCGCGTTTTGAAGGGAACCGTCAGTTCGTCTTCGATCGCGGTGAGCAGACCCGTGACCTGCTCGGCCTCGTTGTAACAGTCGACGGTGGCCTCCTCGACCATCGCGTCGAGCTGCGCCTTGCTCATGGAACCCACTGCGCCAGGGTATCCCTAGATCAAGACCTCACCTGGTGGGCCACCAGCCGTGGTCGGTCTCTCCGAGAGGGAAGCTCTCGAGCTCCGGGAGCACCAGCCGAATGATCCCGCACCGGCCAGCGTGGTAACGCCCTCCGGCACTCGGAGGTCGTGGTAGTTACGCTCAGCGTATGAGTGCCTCCTCGATCTCCACCGGACGCCAGTGCCTTGGCGTAGGGGTGGCTGTTTGGGCCTCCTCGATCTCCTTACGAACCTGCTCCTCAAGTTGCTCGGGGTCAAATCCATTGCGAAGCCATTGCAGATCGGCCTCGGTAGCGATGCGAATGTGATCGCTCATACTTCGTCCTCCTTATCGGATGAGATAGGCAGTTTGAGTCCTCGCGTTTTGGCGATGAGGCGCTCAAAGTCTTTGGTTAGGTCCAGTTCAAGCTCAGCAATTCGACTCGCGGGTACGACAGGTCCACCGAACCCAAACGAACCGCCGCTTTCGAGCACTCGCGGGATGGCTTTGTTCGGCGCAGGCGAGGCCATAGCTCGGCCGCTTTCATCCTTGCGTTTGGCTTGGCCAAAGTCGAAGTACTGTGGGTAGACCCGCGGCGCTACGCCGACATATTGCTCGAAGACGACCTTGCTGCTGACCGGGCCTGGTTGGTCTGGCTCGACGACGATCGCGTCATCGTGCAGCTCACGAGCGAGGCTCTTGGCATATGGGTGGATATACAACACTTGGTCGATTCCACTCGCGATGATATGCCTGGTGCAATTATGGCAAGGAAAGGTGGTACACGCAAGCGTTGAGTGAAGGATGGGGATACCACGTCGCGCTGCGCTGGTGATGGCATCCATCTCCGCATGAACGGATCTGCCAAACTCAGTTATTGACCTAAAGCGCGTGCCATCAACATCATCTAGGAAGTTATCAAGCTCTTCCTCCGAGATATCGAAATCCCCCTCGGGAAGCTTTGTGACACGCCTCCCAGCCATCCATCCGGCATGTGCCATCTTGACCAGCAGCTCACGAGCGATTCTCCGCTGCCACAGTGTATTTGAGTCGACGGGGGGTTGGAGCGCAAAGTCGCGGCCGTCAGGTTGATCTGGTGACCAATAGAGCCCGCCGAGACCGCTGGGCACGTCATTTGTGCCGACTGACAGCAAATCTCCCCGCTGGTTGACGATGGCTGCGCCCACCTGGCGACCCATCTCGGCGCTTCGTAGCCCAGCAGTGAATGCGTGATACATGGCCTGTTCTTCCCTATAAGGAGGAACGAAGGGCTCACCGAAGATCAGGCGGACAATCCGCGGGACGACGTTGGTGAGGCTGGCCTCGCTGCGGCCATCGACGAAGAAATCGGCCAACGAAAAGGTGGCTCGGAAGGCTTGGCCGTGAGCCACAGCACGGTCCAGGTCATCGCGGTGGATATCGGCCATCGCCTCCGTGTCGAAGCGCTTGGTGGTCACGTTTGCCCACCGTTCCCAGCGACTCTCAAGGCTGCGGCGTCGACGCGACTCCGGTACGTGTAGCGAAAGTAGGATGAACCGCGGCCCGTATAGTCGCCGCAGAGTGGTCACTTCCTCCTTGCGCTTGAGCGAGCGCACCAGCCATGCGACGCGGCCATTTTGGTTGTCTGCTTTGGCTCGTTGACCGGCGATCAAGAACACGGCGAGCCGGGCGGCTATGTCGTTACGGCCCGTTTTCTTGCGAATCTCGTCGCCCATGTCTTGAAGCCTCCGGGTAGCATCGGGCGCCTCCCGCTGGAATTCGCCCTCCCCGAGCATGTGTGAGAAATAGGTGCTGAGATGCACCGTCCGCAGCTCGTAGTCGTATACGCGCAGGCTCTCGCGGAGCAGTCGTTGAAACGTATCTGTCTCGGTACCGGCGCCGTATACCAGGCCAAAGACCAGCTCATCGTTAGCGAGTGGGCGCGGAGTCGCGGGCACGACTAGCCCTCCTCCTCTTCACCCAGCGATCGGAGCGTCTCCGCCAACGTCCGTTCAGCAGACGCGATCTCGGTCTCGAGCCTGGCACGACTCTCACGAATCTGTGCGATTTCATCCACGGTGGAGCCAGGAGGCGTCTCCCCCACATCCCTGAGCTTGGCTCGCAACTGCGCGAGGTGCGCACGCTCCTTCTCGGGAGCGCGGAGATTGAGGCTGTACATGCCGGGAGCGGTGCTTCGCTGGACGACCGGTGAACGTCCGATCTGCGTCAGGAACGTGGCGAGGGGGTCTTTGCCAGCTGGAACGAACCCTTCACGGCGCAGCAGCTCGAACCAAGTCCGGTAATGCACGGCTTGGCTGGCCGCGCTAGAGGCCAGGACCCGAACCGCCGTTTCGCGGATCTGCGCGCCCCGGAGCACGACCTCGCGGCCCTCTACAGCCCGTGATGCGTCCGTAACGACCTGCAGGCGACGTCGCTCGTCAGCCGCTCGTATCTCGCCTGCGGGCAGGTCGCGTGAGAGCCGCTGCAGAACCATGAGCTCGTCTTGCAGCGCGCTTCGTGCCTCTCGAATGGCGTCGAGCTCGTGCGCGAGACTGTCCTCTCGCTTGCCCAGGCGAAGGAGCTCGCGCTCCACCCGCTCACGCTCTGCAGTCGCCGCGGACTGCATGCGCTTAGAAGGAGTCCATGATTCCGCTGTTGCCACAGGAAGATGGATAGCTGTTGACGACATTCCACAGGCGATCGTGAGACGAGCGCCCGACGTTCATACGGAGGCTGCAAACGCCGTAGTTCTACGTATCGATGTAGCGTTGTCCACAGCTGTGGTGTCTGTGGATAACTGCCCGCGATGCGCCAGAAAGCCCTGCATATGTCTTTGTCCGACGCCTGTGGATAACTTGGGACACACAAAAAGCATCCAATTTCCGAGCTTTTCGTCTCGTGGTCGCCATATCCGAGGCGCAATCACAACACCGGCCTGCGGCGTAGATGATGTCTGTAGGACTTGCTAGACCTGGCCAGGCCGCCCGCAGCGGGCACTGCGCCAGGCCCTGCGGGCACGCGGCAGGACCTTGGAGGAGGAATGGCGAGACCCGGACTCGAACCGGGGACACCGCGATTTTCAGTGGTGGGGCGACCAGCCCTGGCCCGCTGGGCTGACGGTAGCAAAACCCCGTCGTTTGCGGGCATTTTGTGAGGGTCCAGCGCCACTAGGTCATCGGGCTCCAGGCCGAGATACCGCCGGATGCCGGCGGATTCCGGTGGGTTTGTGCCGCAATGCGGGGGTCCGCGGCACAAAACCCAGCGGCGGCTATAACCGACTGGCGTAGCTCTCCAGCACCTGGGCGGCGCTGCCGATCCCCGGAAGCGAGCGGCACTCCTCGCTGATCTCGGTCGCCCTCTCACGGAGATGGCCGTCGGCTAGGGCGAGCATGATCTGCGCCCGGAGTTGATCAGCTCGCGGACGACGCGCGAGTCGACTCACCGGGGCTGCTGAGGCCACCCGAGCGCATCGAATACGGCGAGCGGGTCAAGGTAATCCCTCCAACGAGCCACCTTGCGTCCCTCGATCGTCAGCACCGAGATGTAGCGGTTGGCATAGGTTGCGCCGGTCGCGACAACGCTGCCTTCTGAGGCGTACTCGAGCACGATCACCCCGCGCTCTCTGTCGTGGTAGACGGCCAGGTCGAAGCATCGATCCAGCCTTAGCTGGGCTCCATAAGGCCGGTAGAGGTCTGCGACTGCATCGCGTCCAACGACACGACGTGGATAGCCGGGCACGGTGATCACGTAGTCGACCACGATGTCCTCGGCCAGCATGTCGAAGAAGTCGGCGCCATCGACCATCCCGGTAAGCGCCTCCTCGACGATCCTGAAGAACGGGCGCAGCGCCAGGAAGTCGTCATGGTCGGTGAGCCTGCTCACAAGTGGAGCCTATTCGCGACGTGCTCTGTTACGGCTTCCCATGCTGTTCGACGCCGAGCGCAGGTAGGCGTATGCGGCGTCGAGCGCGATGCGGAGCTGCTGTGGGTCGCGTCGAGTCTGTGTGAGGACGAGCCCGCCCTGGATGGCCGCGAGGGTCGCTGTCGCGAGACGGGCCGGGTCCGCGCTGCGCCGGAGCTTGCCGTCCGCCTCGGCGTGGAGTTACGCTTCGAGAGGTCCGGGAAGGCGGGGCAGGCCGTCGTCGGGAATTGGCTCCCAAACGGCGGCGCTGGCAACATGCAGGCGACCCATCGGCCGTACCCCGGGGTCGCTGTCGAAGGATCCCATGCGAACGTTGATGATCTCCGGGTTCTCCGGATGCTGTCCGAACAGCGCTGAGCCGCAGGTGCCGCAGAATGCCTTGTCGGCTCCGTCACCTGCGTTCCAGCGCCGGATGTGATCCTCGCCACTGAGGATTCGAAAAGTCCCGGCGTTGGCGATCGCCGATGGCGAGGCGGCGGTGCCCGTTCGTCGCTGACAGCGGGTGCAGTGGCAGTATCCGGCGCGGAGCGGCGGCTCGGTGAGCTCAAAGCGCACCGCGCCACAGTTACAGCCGCCGGTTAGAGGCAGAGACGACTCAGGCACAGAGCCGATCATAGCGCCATCGACGCTTTCGGCTTTGGCCCTTCCGCGTCGCTGCACGATCGCGCAGCCGAAGCCGCGAGAAGAACCAGTGATGAGCCACGTATGAGGTGTCATGTGTAACCCGCTACGCGCCTGTGAACCGATACTCGGTCTGCCAAGCGTCCTTCGAGTCGGTGTGGGCGGTCCAGAAAAGCTCGGCGATGTTGTCCGGGTCGAAGTCCGTTCCCGGCTTGACGGCACCAGCGATCGTGACGGTCGCGGCGTGGATGCGGTCGTCCCGGACGCCAGCGGCGACCAGCGTCTGAGCCGAGCGCAGGGCGGCCTTCCCCATCGAGAGGCTCGCCAGTGCGGGCACTGGGTTGTCGGCGAAGCCGCCGCTGGTGACCAGCAGGGTGCCGCCGCCGGCCGTCCGCAGGACGGGCGCGGCTACCTGTGCTGCGACGACGGCGCCGAGGACGTCGACGTCGTGGGCGGTTCGGAGCCGCTCGACGGTGGTGTCGAGGATCTCGCCTGGATCTGGCAGGGCGGCGTTGTACACGACGACACCGGGGGCTCCAGCGGCGCTGAAGATCCGTTCGAGCGTCTCGCGGTAGCCGTCCAGATCCTCGATATCCGCGCTGATCGCCTCTATCTGAAGACCACCGCTGCGCAGTTCAGAGGCGAGCTCGTCGAACGTCTCGCTGCGACGGGAGATCAGTGTGCTGTGGAAGCCCTCGCGGCCGAAGCGCCGAACCACACTGGCACCGACTCCTGGCCCCGCCCCGATCAGCAGGAGATGATGGGGGTCAACAGGCTCGGGCATACGCCACCTCCGGGTTGAGCTTTCGCCCGGCTGTTCAGCCTGGGCCACTGTCCTCGCCGAAAGACTAGCCCGTCCGAATTCGCCGGACGCACGGGGAGGCGCATGAGGCCGCCCATAGGGAAAACTGCGGACTGCGCGTTTGGTGCGCGGTAGCTAATTCGTAAGGCTTCTCGAGACGGCCGACTGGGCCCGGAACAGGGCACTATTGTCAAGGGTTTGTGCCGACGTTTGTGCCGAGGACGGCGCTCATCGACCTAACGGAGATGGCACAGCTATCCCAAAACCCGCCTATTTGCAGCGGTTTTCCGATGGCGAGACCCGGACTCGAACCGGGGACACCGCGATTTTCAGTCGCGTGCTCTACCAACTGAGCTATCTCGCCGCTGGCCGATCTTCGATCGGTCCCGATCCTAGCGTCTCTGCATCGCCTGATGAGAGCTGCGAACCTGATCGGAGGCCACGGCTTGGCCGGGACAGATGGCAGGAGCTCGAGACATGATCCGCCTGCACGGTGCCGGTCGCCACTCGCCGCGGCGATCACGACGGTCTGGCCGGGATCGCCCTCATATCTAGTGGCCGGTACGGGTGCAGCGGAGGCACGGCCCCAAGCCTTCCACCCGGAGCTACCCCCCGATCGGCGCCCTCGGGTTCGTCCCCCAGAAGACCTGGGTGCCGAGCATGCCGATGAGGTGGACGAGCACGATGTTCATCACCATCGACTTGGCGGCTGCCGTGCCGACACCCACGGGCCCGCCGCTGGCGGTGTAGCCGTAGTAACAGCCGACGAGCACGATCGCGGTAGCCATCATCATCGCCTTGATCGTGCTGTAGAGGAAGTCCGGGGGGTTCTGGAACTGCCAGAAGATCAGGAAGTAGCCGCCCGGCGAGACGACTTTGACCTGCTGGACCACCGCGAGGTAGGACGCCAGGAAGGCGCCGCCGAGGCCGGCGAGGTACATGAACGGCAGCACTACCCACGTCGCCAGCAGGCGGGTGGCGCAGAGGAAGGTGAGGGAGTCGATGCCCATCACCTCGAGTGCGTCGATCTCGTCGGAGATGCGCATCGCGCCGATCTCAGCCACGATCCCGGTGCCCACCTTGGCGGCCATCATGTAGCCGAACGCGTAGGGCGTCACCTCGCGCAGGTCGCACCACGCCGTGAACACCCCCGCGTAGGCGGGCGCCCCGGCCGCCTGGAAGAAGTAGGCGCCCTGGATGCCGCACTGCAGGCCGAGGACGAACATCAGCGCCCACACGATCAACGTCGAGGAGACGATCAGGATGCCGGCCTGGCGCAGCGCCTCGCCGGAGAAGCGCAGCACTCGCAGGTCCCACACCCGGCCCACTACGTCGCCGGCGAAGCGGCCGATCTCGCCCACGGCGGAGAGCCACTCCCGCGGCGCCGAGAGCAGCTCGTTCACGGGGTCGGCCTCGCGACGGGGAGCTGCCGCGGGTCGCGGGACCCGTGGTGCGCGCCGGCCGTCACTTGGGCACCAGGATCTGGGGGTGGGTGGCCAGCAGCAACTGGGTGAAGACGTAGTTGAACGCAAAGACTGTGAACAGCGCCACCACCACCGCCTGGTTGACGGCCCGTCCGACGCCCTCACCGCCGCCGGATGCGGTCATGCCCTTGTAACAGCACACGATCGCGATGATGGCTCCGTACACCGTCGTCTTCAGGGCGGAGCCCCACAGGTCGGTGGTCGAGGCGTTCGTGAAGAAGGTCGCCCAGAACGGCCCGAGCGGTTGCCCGTAGGCGAGCTCGGCGAAGATCCCGCCGAAGATCCCGAACAGCACCGCGTACACGTTGAACAGTCCCGTGAGGATCATCAGGGCGAGAAAGCGTGGAACCACGAGGTTCTTGACGGGGTCCACGCCGAGCACCTGCAGGGCGTCGAGCTCCTCACGGACCTTGCGGGCACCGAGGTCCGCGGTGATCGCGGCGCCGGCCACCCCCACCAGCACGATCGCGGTGACCGCCGGGCCGATTTCGCGCACGGCCGCGAGCACGAAGAACCCGCCGAGGCGGTCGAGGGCGCCGAACAGGGTCGCGAAGTTCGCGCCCTGCAGGCCGGGGGCGGCGTAGGAGATGCACACCGTCGAGACCAGCAGCGGCAGCCAGCAGAGCCGCAGCACGAAGAGGAACTGGGAGACGAACTCCTCCCCGTACGGGTACGGTGGCCGCAGCGCGGAGGTGACGGTTCGCCCGGTCAGGATCATCATGTCCCCGACTTCCTCCACGAAGCCCCGCGCGGAGAGCAGCGGCTGTTCCATACCGCCAGACTACTACTTCACTATATGACTGTCAAACCTTTGCTACATCTTTGCTACCGGCCGGCCGGAGACCGCCCGCGATCGTCTCCCTGCCCTCGTCGGTCCAGATCACCTGCTCGCGGCCCGGGCCCACCCCCACGAGGGCCACGGGCGCCCCGACGTGCTCGGCGATGAACCGCAGGTACTCCTGCGCCGCGGTGGGCAGGTCGGCGACGGTCTCACAGGCGCTGATGTCCTCGCTCCAGCCCTCGAGCTCCGTCAGCTGGGCGGTGGTGTGGTGCAGCACGGTCTGGTGGTAGGGGAAGCTGTCGAACTCCGCTCCCTCCGCGCCGCGGTAGCTCGTGCAAACCTTGATGCGCTCCAGGCCCGAGAGCACGTCGAGCTTGGTGATCGCCAACGCCGTCAGCGTGTTCAGGCGCGTCGCGTAGCGCAGTGCCACGAGGTCCAGCCAGCCCGTGCGCCTGGGGCGCCCGGTAGTCGTGCCGAACTCACCCCCCCGCGTGCGCAGGTAGTCCCCCATCGTGTCCTCGAGCTCCGTGGGGAACGGCCCCGCGCCCACACGGGTTGCGTAGGCCTTCGCTACCCCCCACACCTCGTCGATGTCCCGCGGACCCACGCCCGCGCCGACGCACGCCGCTCCGGCCACGGGGTTGGAGGAGGTTACGAACGGGTACGTGCCGTGGTCGATGTCGAGCATCGTCGCCTGCGCCCCCTCGAAGATCACGCGCCGGCCGTCGTCCAGCAACTCCCACATCAGCTTGGCGGTGTCCGCAATGTGCTGCTCGAGGCGGTGCCCGTACGTCAGGTACTCCTCGGTCATCGTGCGCAGGTCGAGCGTGGGGTCCTTCTCGAAGGGACGCAGCGACAGGCGCTTGGGCTCCATCGCCGCCACGATCTTCTTCTTGAGGATCTTCTCGTCGAGCAGGTCCTGCAGGCGGATCCCCAGGCGGGCCGCCTTGTCGGCGTAGCAGGGGCCGATGCCCCGGCGCGTGGTGCCGATCTGCAGGCGCCCCAACTTGGCCTCGCCGGCGGAGTCCAGCAGCAGGTGGTAGGGCATGATCAGGTGCGCGTTGGCCGAGATCCGCAAACCGCTCACGTCGATGCGCCGCGCGCGCAGGCCGTCGAGCTCCTCGATCAACACCCGCGGGTCGATCACCACGCCGTTGCCGATCACACAGCGCTTGCCGGGGTACAGGATGCCGGAGGGGATCAGGTGCAGCTTCCACTCCTCCTCGCCCCGCACGATCGTGTGGCCCGCGTTGTTGCCGCCCTGGAAGCGCACGACCGCGTCGGCGTGTTCGGCCAGCAGGTCGACGATCTTGCCCTTGCCCTCGTCGCCCCACTGGGCGCCCACTATGACTATCCCTGGCATGTCCTGTGGAGTTTAGGGGGCACCCCGGCCTCGGTCAGGTTGAGTGCTACTGACGCCGCACGGTGGGTGCCCGCGTGCTGGTGGCACGTGGGCGGACGCCGGGTGGTGTCAGGGGCGTTCGCTCGCGTAGTTCATGAACTTCGGGTACTCCTTGTGGAACGTCAGCGTAACTTTGCCCACCGCCCCGTTGCGGTGCTTGGCGATGATCAGGTCGGCCTCGCCGGGGCGCTCGGAGTCTTCGTCGTAGTACTCGTCGCGGTAGATGAACATCACGAGGTCGGAGTCCTGCTCGAGGTTGCCGGACTCGCGCAGGTCCGAGAGCTGCGGTTTCTTGTCCGGGCGCGTCTCCACCGCGCGGGACAGCTGCGAGAGCGCGATCACCGGCACCCCCAGCTCGCGCGCGAGGATCTTCAGGCCGCGGCTCAGCTCGCCCACGGCGGTCACGCGGCTGTCGTAGCGGCTGTCGGTGCGCATCAGCTGCAGGTAGTCGATGATGATCAGCCCCAGCCCCCCCTCGCACTGGGAGTGCAGGCGCCGCGCCTTGGCGCGGATCTCCAAGCAGGCCCACGTCGCAGGAGTCGTCGACCCACAGCGGCGCCGCCGCGAGGCGCTGGGAGGCGGCGAGGATCTTCGGCCAGCGCTGCTCCGCCACGCGCCCCTTGCGCAGCTCGTCGCCCTTGATCCGCGCCTGGGAGGCCACGAAGCGCTGGGCGAGCTCTGCCTCTGCCATCTCCAGCGAGAACAGCGCCACCGGCCGCTTGTGCTCGACCGCGGCGTTCTCGGCGATGTTGCACACCAGCGCGCTCTTGCCCATCGCGGGGCGCGCCGCGATGATCACGAGGTTCCCCGGCTGAAAGCCGCCGGTGATCTCGTCGAGGTCTTTGAACCCCGAGGGGGTCCCCGTCAGCGAGGTGCCTTCGATCGAGAGGCGGTGGAGCTTGTCGAGCTCCTCGTGCAGTACGTCCTCGATCGCGCGGAAGTCCTGCTTGCGGTCGTCGCGCGCGACCTCCAGCATCGCCTTCTCGGCCAGCTCCACGAGCTCCCGCGGCGGGGCCTGGTGGTCGAGCACGCTCTGCCTGGATCTCGTACGTGCTCGCCAGCAGACGGCGCAGCAGCGCGTTCTCGCGCACGATCTGCGCGTACCGGCGGGCGTGGCCGGCGGCCGGCACCACCCCCGTGAGCTCGTCCACGGCGGCGATCCCCCCGACCTCGTCGAGCTTGCCAGTCTGGCGCAGGCGAGCGATCACTGTCAGCACGTCGACTGGCTCGCTTTCCTCGTAGAGCGCGAGCATCGCCTCGTAGATCGAGCGGTGGCGGTCGCGGTAGAAGTCCTCCGGGCGCAGACCCTCCTCGATCACCAGCGCGTACATCGAGTGGTCGGACAGCAGGATCGCGCCGAGCACCGCCTGCTCGGCCTCGAGGTTGTGGGGTGGGGCGACGGCAACCCCGGAGGCGCCCGCGCCATTGGTCGTCGAGACGGTGCTCACGGCCGACGCGAGTCTAGTCCGAGTCTTGCGCCCTCCGCGTGGGTCAACCCGCTATCTCGGAGAGAAAAGTCCTGCACGAACGCATGTTCGCAGGCTCAGCGGACGCGGGTCGCTACTTCTTGGGCACGACCAAGCCTCGGCCGGGGGAAGGCAGGCCGGGAGGGTGGGTCTTCAAACCCCCTCCCGTACTACTTCTTGGGCACGACCATAGTCTTGACGGTGGCCGTCACGTCCTCGACCACGTCGACCACGACTAAGTACGTGCCGACGTTCTTGATCGGCTCCGGGAGGTGCACGGCGTGGCGGTCGAGTTTCAGGCCTCTCGCCTCGCGGATCGCGTCGGCGACGTCCTGCGCGGAGACCGAGCCGAACAGGCGCCCGTCAGCCCCCGCCTGCTGGGGGATCGTGAGCACGGTCTTGTTCAACAGCGCCGCGTTGGTGTGCGCTCTTTCCTCGAACTCGCGCTCCGCCCGCTCTTCGGCCTCCTGGCGGCGGCGGACCGCCTCGACCGCTCCGCGGGTGGCGGGCTGCGCGAGCTTGCGGGGGAGCAGGAAGTTGCGCAGGTACCCCTTGGAGACCTCCACCACCTTGCCCTGCTCGCCGAGCGACTCGACGTCCTTGAGGAGGATCGCCTCGGGCACCCCATGCTCAGCGCGACCGCGGTCGCGGTCGCCGCGGTCGCGCCGCGGGTTGTCGTCGCGCCCGCCCTCGTTGACGTAGGGCAGCAGCGCGAGCTCCCGGGCGCGCTTGACCGCGCGCGCCACCTGCGCCTGGTGGCGGCGGCAGGCACCGGTGATCCGCCGCGAGCGGATCTTGCCCTTCTCGGAGACGAACCGGCGCAGCGTCGCCACGTCCTTGTAGTCGACCTGCTCGATCTTGTCCCGGCAGTGCTGGCAGGGCTTGCGCCGGCCGCTGCCAGGCCCGCCTCGCTTCTCTCGTCTTCGGGCCGGCTTGCTGCGGCCTCGCGCCTTCGCCACTTGTCTACCCGCCTATCGCTTGGATCTCAGAACGGAATGTCCTCGTCGCCTGCTCCGGCGCCGACCGGTGCGGGCTGGAAGTCCCCCTCGTTGACGGGGGTCTCGCCACCCTGTGAGGCCCCGTTGCCCGCAAAGGCGCCCCCTCCTGAGGGGTCCTCGCGCGAGCCCAGGAACTGCACCGAGTCGGCAATGATATCGATTGCCTGGCGCTTTGTCCCGTCCTGGGCCTCCCACTCGCGCCACTCCAGGCGTCCGTCGATCGCCACCGGGCGCCCCTTGGACAAGTAGCGGGCGGCGTTCTCGCCCTGTGCGCCCCACACCTTGACGTTGAAGAAGTTCGGCTTGTCCGTCCACTCCCCGCTGGCCTGGTCCTTGCGGCGGGTGTTGCACGCGATGCGCAGCTCGCACACCGACGTGCCGGAGGGCAGCGAGCGCAGCTCGGGGTCTTTGGTCAGGTTGCCGGTCATCACGATCCGGTTGATGTTCGTTGCGGCCACGGCTCTTCCTTTCGGCTGTCTCTTACCCCGCGCGGGGGCCCTCACCATCTGTTTGGAGGAGCCCCCGAGTCTAGACCTGCGCGCGGGCGCCACTTTGGCCCCGCGCGCTGCGACCCCGCTAGTTGCGTGGTTTTAGGAGTCCCGGCGGGAGCGCGGGGAGGTGCGGAACACCTCGTCCCAGTAGGGGGCGCTGATCCCGAAGCCGCGCGTGTCGTCCTGGAAGTGGTGGCGCATGTGGCGTTCGCGCAGCGCCCGGCCCACACGGCCGTGGGGGGTGAAGTGGTGCAGGTAGTAGTGCAGCATGTCGTACACCACGTAGCCCGCGAAGAAGCCCACCGCCAGCCCGGGGGCGTAGCGCTCGCCGAAGATCAGGTACAGCACGCCGAACACCGCCGCCGCCAGCGGCACGCTCACGGCCGGGGGCATCACCAGGCGCATCGGGTCGTTGGGGTGCTCGTGGTGGATGCCGTGGATGATCCAGTGCAGGCGCGCGCCCACGCCGCGGTCGGGCTCGAAGTGGAACACGACCCGGTGCAGCCAGTACTCGAACAGTGTCCACAGCGCGTACCCCGCCACCGCGAGGCCCACCATCGCCGCGACGCTCACCTGTGCGAGGCCCCACGCCGCCATCAGGGCGACCGCCGGCACGAACAGCAGTGGCGGCACCGCGGGGTGCACCCGCGAGAAGAAGTCCAAGAGGCGCGACTCGAACATCGGCGGGGACGCTCTCAGCACGTCCGTCCTGCCCGCTGCTCGCTCGCTTCGATCCAACCCACTCACCACACCGAGTGTATTACCCCGCTGCGTCTACGGGGCGGGGTCCGGCGTGGGAGCCGCCTCGGGCTCCTGTGTGGCGTCGGGCTCCGGCGTGGCCGCGGACGCGGGCGTGGGCGCCGCCTCGGGGTCCAGCGCGGGCGCCGCCTCGGGCTCCTGCACGGCCTCGGGCTCCGGCGCAGTTTCGGGCTCGACTGTCGCCTCCGGCTCTGGGCCGGCCTCGGACTCCGGGGCGGCCTCCACCGCGGGGGCCGGTGTGGGCTCCGCCACTCTCGCAGGCGTGCTCGGGGTGCCCATGTCCGGCGCCGCCGGGGTCCCCGGCTTCAGCTTGATGACCCGGAAGCGCACCACCTCGTCGGCGAACCGCAGCGAACGGTCGAGCCGCTCGAGCAGCCCCGGGGTCGTGGCGTGGAACTGGAGCAGGTGGTACCGGGCGGTCGTTTTGTGGTCGATCGGGTACGTCAGCGCCCGATCCCCCCACGTGTCGTCGCGCAGCAGCTCGCCTTCCGCCTTGATCGCCTCGCGCGCCTCACCGAGGATCCTCGTGTGTGCCTGTTCGTCGGCCTCCGCGTCGAGCAGCAGCACGAGGTCGTAGGTGGGTGCGGGCAGGGTCACAGCCCGAGAAGAGTAGCGTGTTGGCGCAGCCGGGGGTTCGGGTTGTTCCAGCCGGCGCGCGCGCCGGCTGGTCGGGCGGTGCATGCACCGCCCGTGGGGCCGCACATGTGCGGCCCCTGGGAAGGGCCGCATGCGGCCCTTCCGGCAACGCCACATGTGGCGTTGCCCGCCCACCGAAGCCGGGAGACACTCGCCCTCGGCGAGCATCCCCGTTTCGGCCAACATGTGGCAGGGCTCCCCTCCTACCGGGAGCGCCCCTTCGCGCGGATGTCCGCCAGCTGCTCGTCCACCCAGTCCCCCGGGTCGCGGGACGTGACGATCTCTCGCAGGCCCTCCGCCCGGCGGTGGCGCTCGGCCGGCGCCATCGTCAGCGCGGCGTAGATCGAGTCCGCGAGCTCCTGGATGTCGAACGGGTTGACCGACAGTGCGAACTCCCCCAGCTCCTCGTGGGCGCCGGTGTTCTCCGAGAGGATCGACACCCCCTCGCGCTCGTTGACCAGCGGTCCCTCCTTCGCGACGAGGTTCATGCCGTCGAACATCGCGTTGACCAGCAGCACGTCGTAGTGCTTGTACGCCGCCACTGCCTCCTCGAGGTCGTCGCGCAGCTTCAGCTGGATCGGCATCCAGTCCGGTGTCCCGTGGCGGTGGTTGACGACCGCGACCAGCGCCTCGATGCGCTCCAGGTACTCGGCGTACTCGGGTACGTCCGTACGTGAGGGCATCAGCTGCGCCATGAACGTCACGCGCTCGGAGAACTCTGGGTGCTGCTCCAAGAACAGGTCGAACGCCGAGAAGCCGCGCAGCACGTTCTTCGAGAGGTCCGCCCGGTCCACCCGCAGGATCAGGAAGTCCCGCCGGCGCGCCAACAGCTCGCGCTCGAGCTCGCGCACGCGCTCGCCCTGCGCGAGGCGCCTGGTGGCGCGGTGGTCGATCGGCAGCGGGTACGCGCGCACCCACACCTCCCGCTCCCCGTAGCGCACCGTCCCCCGCTCGTAGTTGACCTCCAGCTCCAGCAGGTCCTCACAGCACTGCAGGAAGTTGCGCCGGTACGAGCGCGTGTGGAAGCCGACGATGTCGTTCGCCAGCAGGCCCGCGAAGATCTCCTCGCGGATCCGCGAGGGCAGCACCCGCCACGCGTCCGACTGCGTCCAGGGGATGTGGACGAAGTGGTGCAGGAACACGTCGGGGCGCGCGCGGCGCACGAGGTCGGGCAGCGTGTAGAGGTGGTAGTCGTGCACCATCACCACCGGCTCCTCGCTGCCCTGCAGCTCCTCCACGACCGCCCGCGCGAGGTCCTCGTTGACGACGTTGTAGCCGAACTCGAACGCCTCGATCTCGTGGCGGCGGATGTCTGGGGCGTTGGACAAATCCCACAGGTAGTGCTGGATGAACCACAGCATGGGGTTCGCGAACACGTTGTAGAAGCGGTCGTACGCCTCGGGGTCGCTCGCGACGAGGCGCACCTGGAACTCCCCCCCGGCGGGGGACCGCACAGGGAACGCGCCGCCGCCGTGGGAGCGGGAGACCTCCACGTCGGACTCGCTCATCGCCGAGGCGATCCACACCGCCTCGCGGTGCGACGCCAGGCCCGTGAGCGCCGTCACGAGGCCCCCCGAGCCGCGCTGCACCTCGCCGCCGGGTTGGAAGGTCACCGGCCCCCGGTTGGACACCAGCACCAGCGGGGCTCGCTGTGCCGGCGCCTCGGTCACGACGTCAATCCAATCCGAATACGAACATCGCCGTCATGGGTGTTCATGACTCCTTGAGCTCGGTGAAGATCCGCAAGTAGTCTCGAAGGTAGCGCGGCGTGAGGAAGTGCGCGCGCACGTGCTCCTTGCCACGGCGGCCCAGCGCCTTGCCGAGCGCGGGGTCGGCGAGGACCTCGAGCGTCCGCGCGGCGCACTGCTCGGAGGAGGACACGAGGAACCCCGTGACCCCGTCTTCGACCTGCAGCGGGATCCCGCCGACGTCGCCGCCGATGAACGGCCGCGCCTTCCAGATCGCCTCGGTGACGGTCAGGCCGAAGCCCTCGCGCGTGGACTTCTGGATCACCACGTCGGAGTGCGACTGGAACGCGTTGACCTCGATCGACCCGACGTTGTTGAAGTTGTTGAGGATGTGTATGTCGGGGTCCCCGTCGGCGTGGGCGATGGTGGCGTTGAAGAAGTCCCACCCCTCCGGGTCGTCGGTGGCCATCGAGCCCACCAGCGCGAGCTGCGCCGTGGGGACCTGCTCCTTGACGATGCGGTAGGCGTCGATCACGCCGAGCGGGTCCTTCCAGGGGTCAAAGCGCGAGACCTGGCACATCAGCGGCCGGTCCACGTCGATCCCGAACTGCCCGCACACGTACGCGGCGTCTTCGGGGGAGAGCGCCATGTTCTTCGGGGTCAGCGGGTCGATCGCGGGCGGCACCACGTTGACGTGGCCGCTCATCCCGGGCGGCACGTACTCCTGCATGTGGAACAGCGACTGGGGGTAGTCCTCGATGTAGGGCATCAGCTGCGCGATCGTGTCGGGGTTGGGCGTGGAGAGGTCGATGTGGCAGCGCCACACCCACCCCCGCGCCTTGCCCGGCACCAGCCGGTAGAGCCCCGCGGGCTGGGGGTCGTGCACGAGGCACACGTCCCACCCGCTGGAGAGCTCGCGGGCGTTCATCTCGTTGTACCGTCGCCAGGTCTCCCACTGCTCGGTGTCGAGGTCCTGCGGGGCGCCCTGCAGCGCGTTGTGCATCAGCTTGGTCGCGTTGAAGAATTCCTCGCGCCCGTAGATCACCTGCCACTCGCACTCCAGGCCCACGTCGCGCATCAGCGGCACGAGCGTGTAGAGGATCTCCGAGACCCCGCCGCCGAAGGCCGTCGCGGAGACGTGCACCACCCGGTGGCCCTTCAGCGGCTCCGCCAGCTCGCGGATCTCGTCGATCAGGTCCCGCCCGCAGATGTGCGTGTAGTCGGCGAGCGTCTTGCTGGCGACGGAGACGGGCTGGAGCACGCGCGCACGATACCTGCCCGCGAGGCGCACCGAGTCCCGAGGCGTGTCACAACGTTATGGTCTCGGAGTGCTGAACGGACGTATCTACCGCGCAGCCTTCCTGCCGCTGCTGGGCGCGGTGGTGATCGCGGGGTTCTCGCTGACCGGTCGCACCGCTCCGCTCACCTCCAACCTCACGCCCCAGGCGTTCGAAGGCGCGCGCGCCTTCGCCTCCCTGCAGGGCCTGGCCAAGCGGTTTCCCGACCGCGGCCCCGGCAGCGCCGACGACCAGGCGCTCGCCGCCTACGTGGCGGGGACCCTGCGAGGGCTCGGCAGCCCCGCCGCTGGCGGCTTTGCGGTCAGCGCCCACAGCTTCCGCGCGCAGACGGTCGACGGCGAGCGCCCCCTCACAACGGTGATCGCACAGCGGCCCGGCACCACCGGCGAGGCGCCGCTGGTGGTGCTCGCCCACCGCGACGCCGCGGGCCGCGGAGCCGAGGCGGAGCTCTCCGGAACCGCGGTGCTGCTCGAACTCGCCCGAGTGCTCGCCGCCGGGGAGACCCGGCGTACGATCGTGCTCGTCTCGACCTCCGGGGGTTCGGGCGGCAACGCGGGGGCGGCTGACTTCGCGGCGCACGCCGGCGAGGAGCTTGGCGGCGCGACGGGCGGCGCGGCCGACGCGACGCTCGTGCTGGGCGACCTCGCCGGCGCAAGCCTGCGCGCGCCCCTGGTGGGCACCCTCTCCGACGGCCCCGGCTCCGCCCCCGCGCTGCTGCAGAGCACCGTGGCCGCGGCGCTCGCCGCCCAGGCCGGCGTCGAAGCGGGCGCCCCGAGCACCCTCGCGCAGCTCGCCCACCTCGTGTTCCCGCTCCCGGCAGGCGAACAGGCACCACTCGACGCCCGCGGGCTGCCCGCGGTGCTCCTCGGCGTCGGCGGCGAACGGCCGGCACCGGCGGACGAACCGGTCAGCGCCGCGCGCCTGGAAGGCTTCGGGCGGGCGGCGCTCGCCGCGGTGTACGCGCTCGACGGCGAAGCCGAAGTCCCGAGCAAGCTCGAAGCGGGGCTACTGATCCAGCACAAGACGATCCCCGAGTGGGCGCTGCGCCTGGTGGTGGGCACGCTGCTGCTGCCGGCGCTGCTCGTCCTCGGGGACGGCCTCGCCCGCCTGCGCCGCCGTAACGAATCTGTGAGGCGGTGGGTGGCGTGGGCGCTGGCGTGCGCGCTCCCGTTCCTCGCGGGCGCCCTCTTCGCGATCGCCTTGGGGCGCCTGCACGCGATCCCCGCGCCCCGCCCGCCGGTCTCCCCCGCGGCGCTGCCCCTCGACGGCGCCGCGCTGGAGGCGGTGCTCGCGACGGCGCTCGTGCTCGTGCTCGCCTGGCTGGGCTGGCCGGCAGCGATGCGCCGCCTCGGCCTGCCGCGCCGCCCGAGCGACCGAGGACGCCGCGGTGCTGGCCCCGCTGCTCGTGCTGGGCGCGCTCGCCGTCGTGGTGTGGGTGCTCGCGCCCCTCACCGCGCTGCTGCTCGTGCTCCCCCTGCACGCGTGGCTCGTGTTCGCCTCCCCGCTGCGCCCCCCGCCGGGCCGCGTGCCGCTGGGCGCACTCGGCCTGGTGGCACTCGGCGCGGCCCCGCTCGCGCTGCTGGTGGCCTTCTACGCCGCGCAGCTGCAACTGGGCCCCGGGGGGGTGGCACACGCCGCCGTGCTGCTGCTCGCCGGCGGGCGCGTAGGGGTCGCGGGGGCGGCGGGGTGGAGCGTCGCGTTCGGCTGCCTCGCCGCGGTCCTGCTGGTGGCGCTCGCCCCGCCGCCGGCCGAGCGACCGTGGATCGGCGGGCCGGAGGACGGCCTCGGCGAGCGCGAGGCGATCACGGTCCGGGGGCCGCTGTCCTACGCTGGTCCTGGCTCGCTGGGCGGCACGGAGTCCGCCCTGCGGCGGTGAGACCCGTGTCCGACACACTCTTCATCACCAACCCCCCCCGGCGCCGAGGCCGCGCGCTGCGGGTGCTCTCGACGGTGCTGATCGCGGTGGGGGGGCTGGCGCTGCTCGACGCGGGCGTCACGCTCGTGTGGCAGGAGCCGTTCTCGGCGCTGTACGCCACGCTCCAGCAGGACCACCTCCGCGGGGCGCTGCGCGACCTCGAACGCGCCCGGCCGACCGCGCTCGAGCGCGCGCACCTCGCGCGCCTGGCCGACGAGCGCCGGCGGGTGGCCTTCCTGGCGCGGCAGCTCGCCCGCCACGCGACGCTCGGCAGCGCGGTGGGCTCGATCCACATCCCCCGCCTGGGCGCCGACTTCGTCGTGGTGTACGGCACCGGCGTCGAAGAACTGGAGAGGGGGCCGGGGATCTACACCCAGAGCTCCTACGCTGGGGCTCGCTTCCCGGGCTTGGGGGGCACCACGGCGATCGCCGGCCACCGCACGACGTTCCTGGAGCCCTTCCGTCACATCGACGCGCTGCGCCGCGGCGAGCAGATCGTGCTCGACATGCCCTACGCGCACTTCACCTACACCGTCACCGGCCACCGCGTCGTCGACCCCTCCGACGTGGCCGCCGCGATCGGGCGCGTCGACTACAGCCGCCTCGTGCTGTCCGCCTGCACACCGCTGTTCAGCGCCGCCCAGCGCCTGCTCGTGTACGCGCGCCTCACCCGCACGGTGCCCGTGGGCGCGGCACTGGCAGCGGCGCCCGGCGGCCTCACGCGGCGGCGGCGGTCTGTGCCACCGCCTCTGCGGCCAGCGCCACTGCCGCAGCTGCGAGTGTGAATGGCGCCGGGCGCTCGGCGGGGGAGAGGGGCGGTTCCTCGGCCGCCAGTGCCACCGCTTCCGCGGCCAGCGCCACCGCCTCGGCTGCGAGCGTGAACGGCACCGGACCCTTGGTCGCCGGCGTGAGCGCTGTCAGCACCTCTACCGCGACTGGAGCCGCCCCCTCTGACGCCGGCGTGAGCGCCACCGGCCGCTCGACGGGCACGGCGGGCGGTCCCGGCGGAGCCGGCGCCGTCTCGACCACCGGCCTGAGCGCCCTGGCGGGTTCGATGCGCCGCCGCCCGAGCACCGCCAGCCCCCCGGCCGCTGCCACGCTCACGCAGCCCAGCGCGAACGCGGCGCCGGCGGAGCGGGTGTCGATGAGCGAACCCCCCAGCGCCGACCCGCCCGCCATCCCGGCGACGGTCGCCGCCCGGTGCCACGTGAATGCCTCGGTGACGGTGCCCTCCGGCGCGAGCGCTCCGACGAGCGAGAACTGGCAGGAAATCATCGGCGCCAGCGCGAGGCCGGCGAGCACGCTGAGCCCGAACGCCGGGGCGAGCGAGTGCACGACGACCAGCGGCGCGACCGCGAGCGCCATCGCTCCCAGCATCACGGTGTAGCGCCGGCCAATCGGCAAGCTCCAGTTGCGTGCGGAGTAGACCAGGCCGCCGGTCATGCTGCCGAGGCTGAACAGCGCCAGTAGCGGGCCGGAGGACCAGCGTGCGCCCTGCTGCATCGCCAGGGCGGGCAGCCCGACCTCGACCGCGCCGATCACCGCGCCCGCGAGCACGACCGTGTAGAGCAACAGACGCAGGTTGGGGCTGGCGCCCAGCGCGCCCCCCCGCGCGTGCTTTCCGGTGTCCGCGCGCCAGCCGCGCGAGAGCGTGGAGGTGGCGAAGTAGAGAGTTCCGCAGACCGTGAGCGCGGCGCACAGCAGCACCGCCGCGTCGGGCGAGGCGAACCCCGCCGTCAGACCCACCACCAGCGGCCCGAGCGTCCAGATCGTCTCCTGCGTAGTGGCGTCGAGCGCGTACGCGGTCTCGAGCTCCTCGTCGTGGGCGACCTCGGACCACAGCGCACGCACGCAGCCCGCGATCGGCGGCGTCGCGCCGCCCGCCAGCGCCGCCAGCGCGACGATCGTCGTCACCGGCGCGCCGGTCTGTGCGACGAGCACGAGCGCCACCAGCAGCCCCGCCTGGGCGCCCGCGGCGGGCAGCAGCACCGGCGTCTGTCCGTGCCGGTCGACCAGGGCCCCCAGCAGCGGGCCAACGAGGGCGCCCGCCAAGCTGAACGCGCCCACCGCAACCCCGCCGCCAGGAACGAGCCCGTGCGTCCGTGGACGAACAGCAGGATCGCCAGCGAGAACATGCCCACGGGCAGGCGCCCCAGGATCGAGCTGACCAGCAGCCGCCCGACGCCCGGCGCGGAGAACAGTGCGCGGTAGCGGGCGATCACGTCGGGCTCACGATCGCGCCGTGCTCAGAGTCTGACGGGAAAACAGGCCCCGTTTCCCGCAGGTTGCTCATTTCATCGGCCCGTGCGGGCCCAGCCGGGGACCTACGCCACCGACTCGCGTTGCGGAGCGCCCGCCCGCTCGACGGACGGGGCGCCGGCTTGCTCCTGCTCGACGGGCCGCAGCTCGCCCAGGCCGGCGAGCTCCTCCAGCACCGCGATCAGCGTGTCGACTTCGGCGTCGGTGTTGGCCGCGGTGAGCTGCGCGCGGAAGCCGACCTCCTCGCGGGGCACCAGCGGGTACGCGGCGAGCGTGACGTACACGCCGCGGTCGAACAGCAGCTGCCCGACCTCCCCGATGCGCTCGTGGTCGCGCAGGGGCACCTCGACGATCGGCATGCCCGAGTGGTTGGGGGTGGCGACCCCCAACCGCGCCAAGCACTCGAGCACGCGCTGGGTGTGGGTCCAGACCCGCTCGCGCAGCTCCTCCCCGCGGCGCTCGTTGACGTCGAAGCCGGCGAGCGTCGTGGCCAGCGAGGCGACCGGCGAGGGCCCCGAGTACAGGTAGGGCGCCGCCGCGACCTTGAGCAGCTCCTTCATCTCCGTCGGGCACGCGATGAACGCGAGCAGCGAGGAGTACGCCTTGGAGAAGCCGCCCACGAGGATCAGGTTCTCGTAGCTCTCGCCGTAGTAGCGGACGATGCTGTTTCCCCGCATCCCATACGGGCAGCGCTCGCCCGGGCCGCGCTCGCCGATCACGCCGAAGCCGTGGGCGTCGTCCACGTACAGCAGCGCGCCGTGTTCGCGGGCGACCTTTGCAAAGGCGGCGACGTCGGGTGGGTTGCCGGTCATCGAGTTGACCCCGTCCATGCACACCAACCGCGTGCCGCCGGGCGCGCCGCGCAGCAGCTCCTGCAGGTGCTGGGGGTCTTCGAAGCGGAAGCGCTGCACCGCGGCGCCCTGTGCCCGCGCCGCTTGGCAGCCGTCGTAGATCGTCTTGTGCGCCCGCGAGTCGAGCAGGATCGTGCCCGACCCCGCGAGCACCGGGATCGTCGAGAGGTGGATGTGGGTAATCGTCGGCAGCACCAGCGAGTCCGCGCAGCCCAGCAGCGCCGTGAGGCGCTCCTCGATCTGCTCGTACAGCACGGGGCTGCCCAGCAGGCGCGACCAGCTCGGGTGCGTGCCCCACGCGTCCAGGTACGCCGGCACCGCCTCGATGATCTCGCGGTCGAGGTCGAACCCGAGGTAGTTGCAGGAGGCGAAGTCGGCCAGCCACTGCGACCCGACGCGGATCTGGCGTCCGTCGATCTCCTCGATCACAGCGTCCATCATCGGGTGCGAGCGCGTCAGCGCCGTCAAGTCGCGCAACGCCGCGGGGGGGCTCCCGACCGGCTTGTGCCCGTTGCTGCCGTTGTTGCCGTTGCTGCCGTTGCTGCTCGGCTCCCTCAACGACGGCTCTGCGGCGGGCAGGGTTTCGAGCTGCGCGGCCGTGGCGGGCGCGGTGTCGAGCTGCTCGACCACGCTCTCGGGCAGCGGCTGGGCGCGCAGGAGCGTCTCGAGGTCGACCGCCGGCAGCGGTCGCGAGAGCGCGTACCCCTGGACAAGCTCGCAGCGGTTGGCCACGAGCGAGCTCCACGTCACCTGGTCCTCGATGCCCTCCGCCACGACGCGGATGCCGATCGAGTGCGCGAGCTGGATCGTCGCCTGCACGATCGCCGCGTCGACCGGGTCGGTGGTCATCCGCCCGACGAACGAGCGGTCGATCTTGACCTCCCCGACCGGCAGCGACTTCAGGTGCGTCAGCGAGGAGAAGCCCGTGCCGAAGTCGTCGAGTGAGAGGCCGAGGCCGAGCTCGCCGAGTTGCGCGAGGACGTCGCCGACGCGCACCGGGTCGGCGAGCACCATGTTCTCGGTGACCTCGAGCACGAGCGCCTCCGGGGGCAGCCCGTGGGCCTCGAGCGTCGCGGCGACCTCGGCGGGGAACTGCGTGTCCTGGAGGTCGGCCACCGTCGTGTTGACGGCGACGTGCAGGTCGAAGCCGGCGTCGCGCCAGATGCGAATCTGCGTGAGCGCGAGGTCGAGCATCCGGCGCGTCAGCGCCCGCCCCAGGCCGGCCTGCTCGGCGACCGTCACGAACTCCGCCGGTGAGATCAACCCCCGCTCCGGGTGGCGCCAGCGTACGAGCGCCTCGACACCGACGATCCTGCGGGAGCCGGCGTCGGCCTTCGGCTGGAAGTGGGCTTCGATCTCCCCCGCTTCGAGCGCGTGAGAGAGTTCGCCGGCGAGCGTGAGGCGCTCCAGCGAGTGCTGGTCGCGCTCGCGTGCGTAGCACGCGTACCCGGACTGCGCGGCCTTCGCCTCGTACATCGCGACGTCGGCGTGCTGCATCAGCTGCTCGTCGTTCTCGGCGTGCTCGGGGAACAGCGCGATCCCGATGCTCGCGGTCACGCGCAGGCCCACGCTCTTGATCGGGAAGGGTTGGGCGATCGCCTTGAGGATCTTCTCCGCGACCAACTCCGCGTTCACGCCGCCGGCCGAGTCGCTCAGCAGCACCCCGAACTCGTCGCCGCCGAGACGGGCGGCCGTGTCGCTGGCGCGCAGCACCGCGTGCAGTCGCTCGCCGACCTGGCAGAGCAGCTGGTCCCCGGCGTCGTGGCCGAGCGTGTCGTTGAGCTCCTTGAAGTGGTCGAGGTCGACAAGCAGCAGCGCCACGCTCTCGCCGGTCGCCCTGGAGGCGACGATCCCCTCGCGCACGCACCGTAGGAAGTGGCGGCGGTTGGGCATCAGCGTGAGGTCGTCGGTCATCGCCTGGCGGCGCGTTTCGGCGAGCGCACGCACGTCGCGGAAGGTGAGCGCGACGCGGGCGAACGCGAAGCACATCGTGAGCATCGCGAGCGTCAGCGCGATCGGGTCCAGGCGGCTGAAGTGGTCGTAGACGAGCAGCCCGAGCGCGCTCACGGTGAACGCGGCGGGGATCGCGAGCACCGCGCCGCTCGGGACAGTGTCGGTCTCGATCGTCGCCCCCGGCTGCCACGCCGCGAGTGCCAGCAGCGCCACGCCGATGTCGTAGGTCATGTTCGTCAGAGCGCTGGGCGCCGCCGCGCCCCCCGCCACCTGCAGCGCGTACATGCAGTCCGCCGTGGCCAGCGCGATGAAGCCGATGCCGAGCATCGCCCACATCCGGTCGAGCCGCCAGCCGCGCAGCGCGAGCACTCCCACGACCAGCGCGGCGAGCAGCAGGTCGCAGAGCGGGTAGGCCATCTCGGTGATCACGGCCGCCGTCCCCCCCGAGACCGTCGCCAGCACGGGCCGTACCACGATCGCCGCCCCGATCGCCGCGATCCCCACCCCGGCGATGATGCCGTCCAACCACATCCGCGCCGGCACGCGCCGCTCGCTCAGCCGCGCGAGGCCCACGATCCCGAGGTAGCAGCACGGGTACAGCGTCAGCCACATCCCGTCGCAGATCGAGGGGATCGGGGGGTTCGGGAGGTGTTCGATCCACGCTGCCCACAACACGTTGCCGAGGCCGTAGACGGAGATCCCGAACGCGAAGATCATCCACGAGCTGCGCGACTCCGTCGTGCGCACCGCGCGCCAGCACACGATGACCCCCACGAGGATGTACACCGCCGAGGTCAGCCAGTCGCGGATCGGTTCTTCGACGCTGTGCCCGCCGATCCCAAGGATGGCGTGCGCTCCGGTGGCCGCGACGATCGCGATCAGGAAGGCTGTGGCACCCGCCAACATCCGACGCTCGGTAGGCCGTAGCCCTGAAGAGAGCGGCAGCAGTGACGTGCCCATGGGCAGGAATATCGGACGCGGTGGCCATACCTTTACCGTTGGTATGTTCGGGTAGTCCTATGTATCCCACGCGCCGTTCGTTCACCAGCAGTGCTCGAACCCCTCGAGTCGCTGGATGCGTCCCTCCTCGTCAAGCAACGCCACCCCCCGCCCGGCTGGCTGGTCGGCTCGCAGCACTCGGCCGACCCACGTGAGGCCCGCGTTACCCTCGGCTAGCGCCCGCTCTGCCCGCTCGCGATCCGAGGGGTCGAGGCAGAAGCAGAGCTCGTAGTCTTCGCCGGACCCGGCGGCCAGTCGCCACGGGGGCAGCCCCAGCTGCGTGGCGATCTCGGGGACCCCCGCCTCCAGCGGGAGGGCGCTGAGGTCCACCTCCACGAGCACTCCGCTCGCGCGCCCCAGGTGGCCGGCGTCGGTCGCCAGGCCGTCGGAGAGGTCGATCATCGCATGCGCTCCCGCCGCTGCCAGCGCACGGCCCTCGGTTAGGCGCGGCGTGGGCGTGCGCAGCCGGTCGAGCAGCGCCGGAGCTGCGCCCTCGCCGACCGCTCGTCCCTCGAGTACCGCCAACCCCGCGCCGGCGCCGCCGAGGCGGCCGGTCACACCGACCAGATCGCCGGGCTGGGCCCCGTCGCGGCCGACGAGCTCGTCCTCGCAGTCGGCCCAGCCGACGGCGGTCACCGACACGGTAAGCGCGGGCGCCGCGACGACGTCCCCGCCGAGGATCGCGGTGCCCGTCGCACCCGCCAACTCGTGGGCTCCGCGCACCAGCGCGAGCGCCTGCTCCTCACTGAAGCCCGCCGGCAGGCCAAGCACCAGGTAAGCCTCCCCCGGCTCGGCGCCCATCGCGGCGAGGTCCGAGAGCGCGGCGGCGAGTGCGCGCCAGCCCACCTGACCGGGTGTGGCCCATCCATCCCATAGACGGAAGTGGACCCCCTCCACCATCGCGTCCACAGAGGTCACGCACACCGCCCTGGCACGCACCACGGCGGCGTCGTCGCCGATGCCCCGCAGCACTCGCCCACCTGCCACATCCCTGCCCGCCGGGGCGAGCTCGGCTGCGATCGCCTCGATCAGTGCGAGCTCGTGGCCCGCGGTGCGACGATGTGGCGGGGTTGCGGGCCGCTCGGCGCCCACGCGAGCCTCAGCTCAGCGGTGCCGGTAGACGATTCGCGCGCGGTCCAGGTCGTAGGGGGAGAGCTCGCAGCGCACGCGGTCCCCGGGGAGGATGCGGATCCTGAAACGGCGCATCTTGCCGGCGACGTGCCCCAGCACCACGTGATCGTTGTCGAGCTTCACACGGAACATCGCGTTGGGCAGCGCCTCGATCACCTCGCCCTCGAATTCGACCTTGTCTTCCTTCGCCACGTGTGCGTCCCATCTGGGCCCTACCCGCCGCCGCCGCCATCGGTGGGAGCCTGGTGTGGACCTGCTCGGATTTGCGACACCCAAAGTACCAGCGTCAGCCGGGAGGGGCGGTTCCGCCGTTCTTGGGACCCCCGCCCCCGGTGTTCCCACCACCAGCGTTCCCTCCGCCCGCGCCGCCCGCACTCCCTCCGCCCCCCGCGTTCCCCACGCCGCCTCCGCCTCCGCCTCCGCCCCCCGTGGTCGGTTCGCCGTGGGGTTCGGCGGGCGCGGGCTTCGGAGCGACTTCGGGTTCAGCTGGGGCGCTTTCCCGAGGAGCCCCCCCGGCACCAGGTTCGGCGTGGCCACCCGGTTCCGCGCGTCCACCCGGTTCGGCGTGGCCCACGCCGGGGACGGCAGCGTGGTGGCCGTGGCGGGGCTTGGTGACGGTCGGGCTCACCGCCGATTCGCCAAGCGGGGCGGCGGACTCGCCGGTGGTGGCGAAGTGGCCGAAGAACGGCTGGTAGACGATGCCCGCGTTCGATTCGTCAAGCGGCGCGCACGGGTGGCCTTCGGTGACCGGCTGCATGTAGGTGTGCCAGATTTCCGCCGGCAGGAAGCCGCCCTGCTGCGGCTCGCCGTGGACGTCGGTCATCGAGACGTCGTGCTTGGGATAACCCATCCACACGGCGGTGGCGTATTCGGAGTTGTAGCCGTCCAGCCACGCGTCGTAGAGGTTGCTCGTCGTGCCGGTCTTCGCCGCGGTCGGGCAGTCGATCGCCGAACGCCCGGCGGTGCCTTCGGCGCTGATCGTGTTCTCGTGCAGGATCCTCGTCTCTTCGCCGGTCACCGGCGTGCTCAGCACGCGCACACGGTGCGGGGTGCCCCAGCTCGCGTCGACGTGGCCGTCGGGGAACAGCACCTTGGTGATCGCGATCGGTTCGCTGCGCAGCCCGCCGTCGGCGAGCGTCGCGTACACGTCTGCCATTTCGAGCGGGGTCACTCCGTATTCCAGGCCCCCGAGCGCCTGTCCGGGGTTGCCGATCAGGTGCGTCTTGACGCCCATCTTGTAGGCCATCTGCGTGATGCTTTCCTCGCCGAGGTCGGCGGCGAGCTGCGCGTAGACAGTGTTGTCCGATTTGAGCGTCGCGCGGACGAGGTTGATGACGCCGTTCTGCTCGCCGCCGAACGTTTTGACTTCGTACTTCGGTTCGGCCGCCAGCCACCCCGGCAGCAGCGTGTGGGAGTCGTAGTAGGTGGTGTTCGGGTCCACTCCCTTGGAGAGCGCGTCGGCGAGGTCGATCGCCTTGAAGGTGGACCCGGGCTGGCGGTGGCCTTCGGAGGCGAGGTTGAACTGGGACTGCTCGTAGCTCTCGGACTCGGCCATCGTCTCGATGTAGCCGTTGTGCGGATCGATCGTGACGATCGCCGAGGCGGGGTCTTCGGGCTCGTCGAGCACTTCGGCGATCGCTTTGTGGGCGAGTTCCTGCATGTGCAGGTCGAGCGTGGTGTAGACCTTCAACCCCCCGCGTTCCACGGTTCTGCGCCCGTAGCGGTCGATCAGCTGCTGGCGGACGTATTCGAAGAAGAAGCCTTCTTTGCGTTCGGAGTAGAAGTCGCCGTGCTGGAGCTCCAGCGGCGCGCGCTCGGCGGCGGCGGCCTGGGCGCGAGAGACGTAGTGCAGTTCGGCCATCTTGGCGAGCACCTCGTTGCGTCGCTGGCGCGCGGCGGAGGGGTAGAGGAACGGGTTGTATTCGGAGGGCGCCTGGGGCAGCCCGGCCAGCAGCGCGGCCTGCTCGAGGTCGAGCTGCGAGGCGGGCCGGTCGAAGAAGATCCGCGAGGCGGCCTGCACCCCGATCGCTGTCTGCCCGCCGACGGTGCCGTAGGGGACGCTGTTGAGGTAGCTCGTGAGGATCGAGTGCTTGGAGTGGTGTTCCTCGTATTCGAGCGCGAGCTTGGCCTCGACGATCTTCTGTTCGAGCGTGTGCTCGTCGCCTCCGAGGTAGAGGTTGCGCATCAGCTGCATCGCGATCGTGGAGCCGCCCTGCACGGCCCGACCTCGTGAGATGTCCTTCACGGCCGCGCGGAAGATCCCGGTGAGGTCGACCCCGTCGTCTTTGTAGAAGCGCTGGTCCTCGATCGCGACGGTGGCGTTCGCGAGGTTGGCGGGGATCTGCGCCCAGGGGATCGGCGAGCGCAGCTCGTCGGACTGGATGAACCCGAGGCGGGTGCCGTCGGCGGCGAACACCTGCGAGGAGGCCCCGTCGATAACCGGGTGGCGCGCGGCGAGCCCTGGGGTGGACTGGACCACAGAGAGCACGTAGGCGACAGCCCCCACGGCCCCGAGGCAGAGGACGCCCGCGAGCACGGCGAGGCCGGTGAGGATAATGCGGGAGGGCCCGCCGCGGCTGCGGCGGCGGCGGCGCTGTCGTGCGTGTCGAGACATGGGACTCGAAAGGTCTTACCAGCGGGCGTGGAAGACTCCTTCAGAGATTATCGTCTGCAATCGAGATGACCCCCGGTACCGCTGAAATTGAGAGGACCCCCGCGACCGCCGAGGTGGCCGTTGCAACCCCGCCGGTTGAGTCTGTGGCGAGCACGGCGCAGAGTGTGGCAGTGCGCGACTGCTGGCGGGCGCTGTGGGTCTCGCGCGTCGTGGTGCTCCTCGCGGGTGTGGGCGCGGTCGTGGCGTTTGGAGTGGGACGGGCGCGCAGCGCGTACGTCCCACCCGGCGTGACGAGCGGCTTCGGGTGGTTCGGCGACCTGCTGGTGGCCCCAGTGGCGCGGTGGGACGCGGCGTGGTACCTGGTGATCGCGCACTACGGGTACAGCCCCGACCTCGGCTCCTTCACGGCTTCGCGGACCGCGTTCTTCCCGCTCTATCCGCTCGGGGTGCGAGGGATCTCAGAGCTGGGCGTACCGCCGATCGCGGCGGGCGTGGCGCTTTCGCTGGTGGCGTTTGCGGCGGCGCTGTACGGCATCCACCGCCTGTGCACGCTGGAGCTGGGCCGCCTCGCGGGGGGCCTCGACGCCACCCACCCGCGCGGGGACGTGGCGCGGCTGGCGGTGCTCGTCACGGCGCTGGCCCCGATGGCGTTCTTCTTCTCCGCGGTGTACTCCGAGTCGCTGTACCTGGCGCTGTCGGTGGGGGTCTTCTGGTGCGCGCGCCAGGGCCGGTGGGCGTGGGTGGGGGTGCTGGGCGCACTCGCGAGCGCGACACGCAGCGCGGGAGTTGTGCTGGTGGTGCCGGCGCTGCTGCTCTACCTGTACGGGCCACGGGAGGACCGGGAACCGGACTTCCCCGGCCGCTCGTGGTGGCGCCCTCGCTATGCGGTGCGCGCGAACATCCTGTGGATCGCGGCGCTGCCGGTGGGGGTAGGGGCGTACATGGCCTACCTGGGGCTTGCGGGAGGGAGTGCGCTGGAGCCGTTCCACGCCCAGCAGGTGTGGAACAGGCAGTTCGCGGGGCCGTTCGTGGGTGCGTGGGATGGCGCGCGGGCGGCATTCGAGGGGGCGCGCCAGCTGCTCTCGTTCCAGCGCGAGCACATCTACTTCACGACAGCGGGGGGCAGCCCGTTCGTGGATGCAGGGCACAACCTGATGCTGTTCGCCTTCCTGGCGGCGGCGCTGCCGATGATCGTCGGCGTGCTGCGCCGGCTGCCGCTCGCGTACGGCGCGTACGTGCTGGCGGCACTCGCGCTGCCGCTCTCCTACCCGGTGGCCCCGGAGCCGCTGATGTCGCTGCCGCGCTTCGAGGTGGTGCTGTTCCCGCTCGCGATGTGGGCGGGGGCGTGGCTGGCGGGGAGGCCGCGGGCGCGGCTGCCGGTGCTGGTCGGTTCGGCGCTATTGATGGCGTTCTTCGTGGGGGAGTTCGCGACGTGGCACTGGGTGGCGTAGCGGGAGAGGGGCCCTCCTTCGATGGCCCTGTGCCTCCCCCGCTGCCCGCGGGTGGTGTAGCCGGAGCGAGGCTACTGCTCTGCGAGAACGTGGAGGCGGTACTGCTCGACGGGTTGGGAACACTGGTGGCACTGGCGCCGCCCTGGCCCGCGCTGGTGGAGCAGCTGCGCGAGGCTCACGGAGTGGAGCTCGCACCGGCGGCGGCGGAGCGGGCGTTTCGGGCGGAGATGGCCTACTACCGGGCGCACCACCACGAGGGACGGGACGCAGAGGCGCTGGAGGACCTGCGACGCCGCTGCGCGGAGGTGCTGCGGGCTCGCCTGCCCGCAGAGGTGGGGGAGGCGCTCTCCACGGCGCAACTGACGACGGCGATGCTTGCGACACTGCGGTTCACGGGATACCCCGATGTGCCAGCGGCACTTGCAGGGTTGCGCGCGCGGGGAATCGCGCTCATTGTTGTTAGCAACTGGGACGCCTCGCTGCCGGCGGTGCTGCGCGAGGTGGGCCTTGAGGGGATGGTAGACGGCGTGGTCACCTCGGCGCAGGTGGGGAGCCCCAAGCCGGACCGCGCGATCTTCGAAGCGGCACTCGCGCTGGCGGGGGCCTCGCCGGACCGAGCGGTGCACGTGGGAGACTCCGTCGAGCACGATGTTCACGGCGCGCTCGCCGCGGGCATCCGCCCAGTACTGCTAAGCCGCGAGGACGCCAAGTCCGACGAACCGCCCCCGGGGGTGCCGACGATCTCCTCGTTGGCGGAGCTGCTCACCACATAAGCTCGGCGAGTGGAGTTCTCGGAGATAGCGCCGACGCCCCCCGGCCCGCGGCTCCCGACTACCGAGTGGCCGTGGTGGACGGCCCCGGCGGCACTCGTGGGGGGGCTGCTGTTGGCGGCGCTGGGGGGGCTGGCGGTGGACATCCCGGCGGCGCTGCTGTTCGGGGTGAGCATCAGCTCCTCGAATCTCCCGGGAGGCCTGGAGATCTTGGACACGGTCGTGCAGGACGCGATGTTCGTGCTGTCCGCGGTGCTGTTCGCCAAAGTGGGCGCACGCACGGTGCGCGCGTGGCAGTTCGGGCTGCAGCGCCCGGGCATCGGCTGGCTGAGCCCGCGCGTGGGCTGGCTGTGGGCGGTGGGGATGATCCTCGTGACGCTGTTCACGTTCCTCGTGTTCAGCGTCGCGTGGGCGGAGATCCTGAACGTGAACACGAAGGAGAAACTGCTCGAACAGCTGGGCACCAACGAAGGCACGGGCCTGCTGCTGCTGAGCGCGGGACTCACGTGCGTGGTGGCGCCGATCTGCGAGGAGTTCCTGTTCCGCGGCTTCATCTTCCGGGCGCTGTACAACTGGCGGGGGATGTGGCCGGCGGCGGTGATCACGGGCCTGATCTTCGGCGGGATCCACGCGGGCTCAGCCCCGGCGGTCGACCTGATGCCGCTGGCGGCCCTGGGGTTCGGACTGTGCGTGCTCTACCGCTACACCGGCTCGCTGTACCCGTGCATCGCGGCGCACTCGCTGAACAACTCCGTCGCTTTCGGGGACCTGGAGAACTGGGGGTGGCAGATACCTGTGCTGGCGGTGAGTGCGCTGGCGGTGATCGCGCTGCTCGTCGTGGCGCTGCGCCGCGGCGGCGTGATCACCGCGCCGCCGGCGCCGGCGTTGCCCGTGGCGTCAGCGGGGGTGTAGAGCCTCTCGCAGCGGCTGTCTTCGGCTGTGAGTAGGCCGTGCGCGGCAGCTCGACCGACGGCCGCCGTCTTGTGGGCGTCGTAGGATCGTTGGCGATGCTCGCAATCGCGCCTCCGCCTCCGCCCCCCACGACACCAGTCATGGGACATATGACGCTCGCGACCCAGCGCCTCCGTGGCCGTCCGCCCTTCCTGCTCACCGGTGAACGCCTTGTGGTGAGAGGCACGGTGAGCCCGTTCGCGGCGGGGCAGAGTGTGACGGTGCGTTTCGAGGAGGATGGCCGGAGGGTGGCGACGAGCAGAGTGAGCGTGTTGCCTGCGAGCAACGGGACGGGCCGCTTCCGTCTCGGCTACTCCCCCCGTGAGCCGGGCCTGATACAGGTCCTTGCGGCGCACGCCGCCTCACCGCAGCTCTCCGCGTTCACGGCGCAGACGAGGAGCGTGCGTTACGTGAGCCCGGACATGAGCGAAGGCGCACGCGGCCCGGGGGTGTGGGTGCTGCAGTCGGCGTTGAGCGCGCTGCACTACGCGGTGCCGCTGAACGGCGTCTTCGACGAAGGGACGGGCCAGGCGGTGACGGCCTACCGTAAGTTCACGGGACTCGAACGCGTGCCCGACACCGACGCGCAGGTCTTCCACCTGCTGCAGCGGAGGGAGGGCGCCTTCCACGTGCGCTACCCGCGGGACGGCAGACACGTGGAGGCCGATCTCGCCGCGCAGGTGCTCGCCGAGATCGAACCGGGCGGGCGCGTGCGGCGCATCTACACGATCAGCTCGGGCAAGCCCTCGACCCCGACGGTCCTGGGCCGCTTCCGGGTCTACCTCAAGACGCCCGGAGTCAACTCGGAGGGGATGGTGGACTCCAACTACTTCATCCGTGGCTACGCGATCCACGGGTACCCCGAAGTGCCCACGTACGCCGCCAGCCACGGCTGCCTGCGGGTGCCGATCCCAGACGCCCCCGCGATCTACGCATGGGTTCAGCTCGGGACCCCGGTGGATGTGTACTACTGAGCCTCAAACGCGGATGCGGAGCACGCGCGCTATGTAGCCGAGGCCGACCCCGTAGACGAGCAGCGCCATCAAGGTCCCGACGCCGCGGATCACCCACTGGCTGGTGGACCCCGCGGTGACCCCCGAGAACGGCGAGGTGAGCTTGCCGGCGACTTCGTCGAGCACTTTGTGCGCGGTGCCCTTGTGTTCGGGCTGGGTGGTGGTCGTGGTTTCGCTCACCTTGTCCACTTGGTGGGTGGAGGCGGCGCCGGTCTGACCGACGGCGAAGATCACGAAGGAGGCGACCACGATCAGGCAGAGGACCCGCGAAGCCACCCGCAGGATTCCTGCGAGGGGGAACAGTACGCGGGTGGCTGTCATCGAGTGTCCTCTGTCAGACGGTGGCGTTGAAAGGTGCTCCACAGAGGTACATCGGCAGCCGGACGACAGACCTTCAGGCTAGATTAGGTTCCGCAGTGGACACCGTGCCCGAATCTACGAGCAGCCTCACCGCCGCGCGCGCGCAGCTGCTGGCCGGCCTGCGGGAGCACGCGCTGGTCCGGGGCGAGGTGACGCTCACAAGTGGCCGCAAGGCCCAGTACTACGTGGACGCCAAGCGCGCGATCCTGCTGCCGGACACGTTCGCCGCGCTCGGTGCCCTGATCGCCGACCAGGCGCAAGCGTGCCGCGCGAGCGCGGTGGGCGGCGTACCGGTGAGTGCGATCCCTGTCGCCTGCGCGGCGCTCGCGGCGGGCGCGGAGCGGGCGTTCATCGTGCGCAAAGAGCGCAAGGCGCACGGCCTCCAGCGGTGGATCGAGGGCCCCGAGCTCGCGGCGGGGGAGCGCTGCCTAATCGTGGAGGACGTGGTCACCACAGGAGGCTCCACGCTCGAGGCGCTGGAACGCGTGCGCAGCGAGGGCCTGACCGTCGCGGGCGTGGTCAGCGTGCTCGACCGCCTGGCAGGCGGGGCGCATGCGATCCAGGCGGCGCTCGGCGACGAGGCTCCCTACGTGGCGCTGAGCACGATCGACGAGGTCTACCCCGAGCGCCCGGACCGGTGATGGTCCCGGCGGGACAGGTCCCCGACCCCACGATCGTCAGGGAGGCGCGAGCGAGCGACGTCCCGGCGCTGCTGGAGATGTTCGCAGAACTGGCGGAGTTCGAGGAGCTGACGCACGAGCTGCGCGCCACCGAGAAACAGCTGAGCGAAGCTCTATTCGGCCCCCACCCGGCCGCGGAGGCGCTGATCGCGGAGCAGCCGGGCTCCCACGCGGCGGTCGGATACGCCCTCTACTTCCCCACCTTCTCGAGCTTCCTGGCCAGCACCGGGATCTGGCTCGAGGACCTCTTCGTACGCCCCGCCCACCGCCGTGCGGGCGTCGGCCGCGCGCTGCTGGCCGCAGTCGCCGCGCGCTTGCGCGAGCGCGGAGGAGCCCGTCTCGAATGGGCCGCACTCGACTGGAACGAGCCCGCGCTCAGCTTCTATAGCGTCCTCGGAGCACGGACAATGCCCGAGTGGATCACCCACCGCCTCGTCGGCGAGGACCTGGATCGCCTCGCCAGTGAGCACCCGCGGCGATAGCCTTCGAGCAGGCTCCGGCGCACGTCGGGGCTATATATGCCCTCGTAGTCCAACGGATAAGACAGCCGCCTCCTAAGCGGCGGATCCAGGTTCGACTCCTGGCGGGGGCATTTTTCGACACCTAAACGTTGTTAGTCGAACCATCAAGAGCGCCGGCTTGCGATTTCGTGCGTCATCGGCTCGCATAAGACGCCGTTCGTGCGACCGGTAGCCTGTTGAGCATGACCACGCAACGTCACAGACGCTCCTCGCAGTGCGCGGCAAGTGGCCCGACAATAGGCGTGGGGGTCGCTGAACTGCCCGCGCCGCCAGGCTGACCGCTTGAGCGTACTCGCTGAAACGACCGACCCGGACGGACGCACCGTCGTACTGGACGACGAGGGCTGGGGGCACATACTCCACCAGCACCCCGAGTTGGCTCCGTACCGTCGGGGGATCATGGCGGCCGTCAGCTCCCCGCATCGCCGGCGTCCAGACCCCCGTCCAGGACGAGAGCGATATTACAGCCGAGACGTCGGCCCCAGCCGCTGGCTCTTCGTGGTCGTACAATTCAACGAGATGCCGGCGCGAATCGTGACCGCTTACGCCAACCGCAAAGACCCGCCAGGATCGACGCAACTATGACCGTGACCATCGGCAGCCTGACCTTCGATCACGCCTCCTACGACACCCGAGGTGACGTGCTCTACTTGCACGTCGGCGATCCCCAGGAGGCGGCAGGGAGCGAGGAGACGCCCGAGGGGCACGTCCTGCGCTTCGACGCCGATGGCGAGGTCGTCGGGCTCACGATCATCAACGCCAAGTGGCTGCTCGAACGCGACCACGTCATCAACGTCACGGTCCCCGAGCACGTGGCCGTCGCCCCGGACGCTCTGGCCGAGGCGCTGGCCGCAGCCTGAGCCGTCCAGGTAGCCCCAGCCGGATCGCTTGGGCCATTACGTCGGCTCCGGAGAGCGAAGCCGCCAGGATGCTCTCGACACCGGCTCAGCGTTTAGGATTGTTCTATGGATGACTCTGATCGCTCACCATCGGGCTGGGGAGCCGCTTACCGCGAACAGTGGCAACTGTACTATGCTTTCGCCGGGCGTGTCCGAGTACTGCTGTCTGAGTTGCTACTGGCTGACAGTATCACCGCTGTGCAGGTGGACGCGCGAACTAAGGAGGTCGACAGCTTTGTCGACAAGATCGCAAGAAGGCCAGGGAAGTATCAGAACCCTCTGATTGACATCACCGACCTCTCTGGCGTGCGCGTGATCTTGTACTACTCAAGTGATGTTGAGCGCGTCGACTCGCTGATCGAGCGGGAGTTCGCGGTCGACGATGCGAACTCATGGAAGCGAACACCCACGTCCGATCCGGATCGCTTTGGCTACCGTTCTGATCATTACGTTGTGAGCTGCTCGCCGTCGAGAGCCCAACTCAGTGAGTGGTCGCCCTATCGCGGGCTGAAGGCCGAGATTCAGGTAAGAACGGTGCTTCAGCATGCGTGGGCAGCGATTGATCACCGACTGAACTACAAGCGAGCAAGTGAGATTCCGGCGGAGCTCAAGCGTCAACTCTTTCGGATCAGCGCATTGCTCGAGGTGGCGGACGACCAATTCGAGTCTATCCGTCAAGGTGCCGCGCGTCTAAGTAGCACCTATAAGGAGAGTGTGTCCTCCGGACACCTCAATCTCCCTATCGACCGCGATTCGATCGAGGTCTACGTCGATAGCAGTCCACGGATACAGCAGTGGAGCGCGGCAGCGGTACGCGCAGGCTTTAACATGGAACAGCCCAACTTTGAGCCATCCGATGACTCGGACGGGGTGGCCGCATTGACGCTGGCAAGTCAGCTTGCGGGTTTCGCGGATCTCAGCGAGCTCGATCGATTCTTGGAGCAGGCAAATGATTGGGGCGAGCAGGCCCTACATGCCTTGAGGCCAGCTGGCCGGGGTGACGAGTGGTATATGACTCCCGCGTTCATCATCGCGAGCTTGATTTACATCGGCAGTAACCTGTCCCGTGATGAATTGGAACGCTGCAATGGTCACGGGTTTTACGTCGACGGGGTACTCGCGGCACGCACCGCGATAGGACGATGATTCATCGCCCGATGAGCGGCGTCTCGGCCGCCATGCTCGTCGCGCTGGCGATCTGGACTGCCGGAGCATCCGCCTCGCCGGCGAAGACCTATGAGTGTCAGAAACCGGTGAGGACGGGTGTCGAAGTGTACGGTCTGCACAACATCACCCCTGCCCGCGCGTGCCCGCCGGCATTGGCGTTATACGCCTGGGAGAACAGCAGCGAGGCCCACGCGAAGGCCCTTTACGGCTGCCATCGCCCGACGCCGAGCACCGCGGGGTATCCGTACTTGAAGCTCCACGACTTCCGTGGCTGGAAGCTCTCACTCGTCGGCCGGCCGTACGGGCTCTTTACGATGTCACGTGACAGCAGTTCGTTTCACGTAGGCGGCACCGACTTCCCGCTCAACTGCACCTAGCGCGGTAGCTCGTCCGCGGAGCGTGTGTGGCTTTCCTAGAGGGCGCAGCGCTGGGAGCCTGTCTTTGCGTGCTTCGGTGCCGCCCCGCACTTGTGAGGACCCTGCCAACTCGATCGACCTGGCGCTTGGAGAAGGGCGGCCCGGCGGCAGGTGTCCTCGCGCGGCCCGGCTTACGGGCGCACCTTGCTATTGCTAGACCCATGAACGGGCAGAGCAACCAAACATGAGCGACGCGCGCGCGGTCGAGAACCAAACCCCCGAGCCGTCCCGCGCGCGGCGGCGGCTGATCCTTGCGATCTGCTGTATGAGCCTGCTGATCGTCGGGCTGGATAACACGATCGTGAATGTGGCGCTGCCGTCGATCGGGCGCGAACTGAACACCGGGGTGTCCGGTCTGCAGTGGACTGTGGACGCCTACACGCTGGTGCTCGCCAGCCTGCTGATGCTGTCCGGGTCGATGGGCGACCGCCTTGGCCGCCGGCGGGTCTTTGCGACCGGGCTGGTGTTGTTCACGCTCGGGTCGCTGCTATGCAGCGCGGCGCCGACCCTGGGGTGGCTGATCGTCTTTCGCATGTTGCAGGCGGTGGGTGGCTCGATGCTCAACCCGGTGGCGATGTCGATCATTCGCAACGTCTTCACCGATCCGCGTGAGCGGGCGCAGGCGATCGGGATGTGGGGCGCTGCGGTGGGCTTGAGCTTGGCGCTGGGGCCCGTGGTGGGTGGCGCGCTCGTGCAGTCGGCTGGGTGGCGGTCGGTCTTCTGGGTCAACATCCCCGTCGGCCTCGCCGCGCTGGGGCTGACGGTGCGCTTCGTCCCCGAGTCGCGCGCGCCGCGCCCGCGGCGCTTTGACCCTGTCGGCCAGGTGCTGATGATCGCGCTGCTGGGGTCGCTCACCTACGCGATCATCGAGGCGCCTTCGGCGGGCTGGCTCTCCACGCAGAGCGTCGCTCTGTTCGCCTTCGCGGCGGCGGCTCTGGTCGGCCTGGTCGCATACGAGTCGCGGCGCACCGAGCCGCTGATTGAACTGCGCTTCTTCCGCAGCGTTCCCTTCTCCAGCGCGAGCGCGATCGCGGTCTGCTCGTTCGCGGCGCTTGGCAGCTTCCTGTTCCTCAACACCCTCTACCTGCAGGAGGTCCGCCACCTCTCGCCCTTCACGGCCGGCCTCTACACGCTGCCGATCGCGGCGATGACGCTGATCTTCGCGCCCCTCTCCGGGCGCCTGGTCGGCCGGAGAGGGCCCCGCGCGGGGCTGCTCGTCGGTGGGGTCGGGATCGCGCTCGGCGGGGGGTTGCTGACGGGGCTCACCGCCCACACGCCGCTCGACTCGCTGCTGCCCGCCTACGTCATCTTTGGGATCGGCTTCGGCATGGTCAACCCGCCGATCACCACGACCGCGGTGCTCGGCATGCCCCCCGCGCAGGCGGGCGTGGCGGCTGCCGTCGCCTCGACCTCGCGTCAGGTCGGGCAGACCCTGGGGGTGGCAGTCGCGGGTGCGATCGCGGCTACCGCGTTGGGGGCGGTCGGCCCCGGCTTCGTCGCCTCCAGCCACGCCGCGTGGTGGGTCGTCACCGGCTGCGGCGTGGCGGTGCTCGCGCTTGGGCTGCTCTCCACCACGGGCTGGGCGAACGCGACCGCGCGGCGGATCGCCGAGGAGTCGTCTCGGCTGGCACACGCCGAAGCTCCCGACACCGAGTTGGTTGGGGCTTGAGAGTGGAGTCGCCGCACTCCGCCTGTCGCTGCCCCGAGCGGCTGCGCCTCGGTGAGAGGGGTGCTGCGGGGGTGTGCCGCGCGCTACCGCGATGCCTGCGCGGCAGGCCGCCCGACCGGCTGGTGGTCGCCGTGGAGCACGTCGGGATCGAGGTCGTAGCCGTTCGGCCACACGACGGTGCCCAGCTCGGGATCGACGCTCACCTGACGGAAGTAGGCGGGGTCCTGCAGCGGCTCGGCCATCGGCCCCCAAAGATCGCCTGAGAGGTCGACCTCGCGGACCAGGCTGTCGGTGAACGTCAGTCGCAGCCGGAAGCCCTCGAGCGGCTCGACAGCGGTGACGCGAGCAAGTGGGCGGGTGTCGCTCATGGCAGTGGATCAATGCTAGCGAGCGGCGTGCGGGCCTGGGCGCGTTCCCAGTCGTCGCGCAGCTCGGCCCGATGCAGCTCGGCCCACTCCCGAATGAGCCGTAGGGCTCGAATCGGCAGTTGTCCGGCCAGTGGAGCGCCGGTGTCGATAACTACCTGCGCCTCGTACTCCCCGTAGCGGGCGTGGAAGTGCGGCGGAGCATGGTCGCTGCTGTACATCGTTACGACGATCCCGTAGAACGCGCTGATCCGTGGCATCAGTCAACCCGCCCGGGACGTGGCCGCTGAGTGGCTTGGGGGTCGGTCGTTTGCGGTCGTATCACTGTCGCTCCTTCGTTCGACGGCAGCGCCGATCGCTGTACGCAAACGTGAGGCTGCTTACGTCGGTTAACACATAATTCTGTGCGGGAATGGCAGCATAGCGGATAAAGCAGACACTTGTCCGGCGGACACTTAGCTGTGACAAAAAGGGCACAAAACGGCATATAACAGTAGGTAGATAGTTGTCTGACACACTCTAGGGTGCTGTGGGATGGCGACCTATACGGAGGAGCGTGCCGCGATTCTGCGCGACTTCGGCGTGAAGGTCGCGATGCTGCGCGCCGAACGTGGCTCGCAGGAAGCGTTTGCCCACACGGACAGGGTGCGTCTGCACCGCAATGAGATCGGCATCGTGGAGCGCGGCGAATGCGAGCCGGGCCTTATCACGCTGTTGATCCTCGCCGGCGCGTTCGAGGACGGCTCGTTCTGGGAGCTCCTCAAAAGTCTCCCGGTGCCTCAGCAGCGCAGGCCGCGACGGCTCCCGCGGGTGGCCGTGGGGCCCTCGGGACCGAAGGGGTCGGCGCGTCGGGAGGTCGATTCGTAACTGTCGTCAGGCGCCGTCCCCGGTGGGCTTGCCTGCGCCCTCGCCAGAGGAGTCGGAGGACGCGACCACCGGCGCGAGCTCGTCGAGCCGTTCGAGGATCACCTGCAAGCCGCCCTGGGTGCGCACGTCGAGGCGGTCGAGGATCGCCTCCGCGTCTTTGAACGTGTTCGCCGAACGCGCGTCCGCGGCGAGGCTCTGCACGTTCTGTCCGACCATGATGACCGACAGCAGGACGAGCTGCAGGAACGTCTGGGCGATCCAGGCAATGATTCCCTCGCCGCCGGGTTTCAGCGCCGGCCCCAGACCGAGCAGGGCGATGACGGCGAACAGGTAGGCGCACCACATCGTGCCGACCAGCCTGGTGATGAGCACGGCGAACTTAGCGTTGAAACCTTCGGCCTCGCCCATCGCCTGTTTGAGCACGCGCGGGCTCGGGTGCAGCGCCTTCGCGAGGTGGTGCTCGGTCCTGACCGGCCTACGCTCGGTGGTCGGTACTCCTGTCATCGATCCTCCTCCCCACCCACAAGGGTGAATGCTCGCCGTCAACGGATTCGGGCGAGTGTAATCACCCCTCCAGCAGCAACGTCACCGGTCCGTCGTTGACCAGCTCCACAACCATGTGCGCCCCAAAAACCCCCCGCTTCGCGCCGGCCGCCTCGCAGAAGCGCTCGTACAGCGGCTCGGCGTGCACAGGCGCGGCGGCGGCGGCAAAGCTCGGGCGGTTGCCGCGCGCGGCGTCGCCGTAGAGGGTGAACTGGCTGATGCACAGGATCTCGCGGGCGCCCAACGGCTCGTTCATGCGCCCGGCGGCGTCCGCGAAGACGCGCAGCGCGCGGACCTTTGCTGCCAGCCGCTCGGCCACAGCGGGGTCGTCATCGTGGGCGACCCCCAGCAGCACAAGCAGCCCCGGGCCGATGCCCGCCACCTCACGACTGTCCACGCGCACGGCGGCGCGGGTGACTCTCTGCACGAGGGCTCGCATCCGCGTCAAGGGTACGCGGTCGAGCGTGCACCTCAAACAGGCGACCCCGCGACCACGGAGTCCTCGCCGAGGTGCCCGACAAGCCACGGGGTGAGCTCCTCCGCGGGGGCGGGGCGGGAGATCAGAAAGCCCTGGCCGGTGTCGCAGCCCATGGCGGCGAGACGGTCGCAGACGTCCGGGGTCTCGATGCCCTCCGCGACGACGTGCAGCTCCAGGTGGCGAGCGAGGTCGATCGTGGTGCGCACGATCGCCTCGTCACGGGGGGAGGCGCACATCGGAGTGACAAACGAGCGGTCGATCTTCAACTCCCCCACGGGCAGCTTTGCGAGGTAGGCGATCGAGGCGTTGCCGGAGCCGAAGTCGTCGATCGACACCCCCACACCGAGTGCGCGCAGCGCCTCCAGCACGTCCACCGCCGTGGCGGGGTCGGCCATCGCGGCGCTCTCGGTGACCTCCACGGTGAGCGCCGACGCGGGAACGGAGTGGCGCCCCAGGAGCGACGGCGATCTGCTCGGGCAGCTCGGGGTCGTGGAGGTTGCGCGCAGAGAGGTTCACCGACATCCCCAGGTCGAGACCCGCCGCGCGCCAGTGCGCGGACTGGCCCAGGGCGAGGTCGATCACGTGCAGCGTCACCGGCCCCACCAGCGCGGTCTGCTCGATCAGCGAGATGAACTGCAGCGGCGGGATCAGGCCGCGCGCGGGGTGGCGCCAGCGCAGCAGCGCCTCCACGCCCGTGACGCGCCCGGTGCGCAGCGCGAGCTGGGGCTGGTAGTAGAGCGCGAACTCCCCCCGCTCTAGTGCTGGGCGGACCTCGCCGAGCAGCGCCAGCCGCTCGGCCCCCGAACGGTGGTGCTCGGGCGCGTACACCTCCACCCCCCCGCGCCGCGTGCGCGCGCGGTCGAGCGCCAGGTCGGCGCGTTGCAGCAGCTCGTCGGCGTCGCGCGCGTGGTCGGGCATGAGCGCGACACCGACGCTGACGCCTCGACGTTCAGCGCGACTCCGTCGAACGTGACCGGGGCCTGCAGCGCGGCCTGGACCGTCGCGGCGAGGGCCAGCGCGTCCTCGACACCACCGGCGCAGGGGTGGAGGATCGCGTACTCGTCGGAGCCCAGACGCGCGAGCAGCGTGCTCGGGGTCGAGCTGTGCCCGCAGGCGCGCCGCGACCTCCCGCAGCACCGCGTCGCCGGCGGAGTGCCCGAGCGTGTCGTTGATCTGCTTGAACCCGTCGAGGTCGAGCAGCAGTACCGCGACCGACTCCCCATCCGCACGCCCCGGTCGGGCAGGGGCTCCCACTTCGCTCCCGCCGCCGGGCGTACGTGCGTGCGCACGGGCCCAATCGCCCGGGCGGCGTGCTCACGAAACAGCGTGCGGTTGGGCAGACCCGTGAGCGGGTCGTAGCGCGCGAGGCGGTCGTTCTCATGCGCCTGGCGGCGCAGCCGGCGCGAGGCGGAGGCGACGATCCGGTACAGGACGGCCCACAGCAGCGCGAGGCCGAGGAACACCACCAGCGCGATCGTGCGCTCGTCGTGGCTGACGGTGGCCGCGATCGGCCGGTAGCTCAGGTAGATCTCGAACGCCCCTGCCGGGGGGACCGGAGCGGGCGAAGCGCAGCGGCACGTACACCTCCACGAGCCGTCCGAGCCCGACCTCGCTGGCGGTCTCGGTGTGCAGGGCGGGTGTGACCACCTCGGCTGGGTCGGGGTGCCCGGCGAGGGCGTCGTGCAGGTCGTCGTCGTCCGCGCCGAGGCTGCGCCCGATCAGGGCGTGGTCGTCGGAGTAGACGATGCGGCCCGCCGCGCTCCAGATCTTGATGCGCGCGAGGTCGCTCACCGACCGCGCACGCAACTGCACGTCGAGCGCGTGGATGCTCTGCGCGCTGAGCCCCTCGTGCAGGTCGCGGGGGGTGAGCCAGGGCTGGACCCCCAGCCGGGCGACCAGCTGCGCGGACTGGTCCGCGTCGGCGAGGGTGCGCTGCTCGATCTGCGTCTGCAGCACCCGCGCGAGGACGAACCCGAGCGCGACGACCGGGACCAGGCTCCACAGCGCAACCTGGCCGGTCAGGCTGAGACGCGCGTGCCGTCGCCGCATGCACCACTAATCGGCAAAAGCCGCTCAATCTGAAGAGGGTGTGTCCTAGCCGTCCCTCTCCATCATCGCCCTCCGCCGGGTGGGACACGCCGCTCCTCGGGCTACTCCGACAGCCCTCGCCAAATCCTCTCCTCCTCACCCTCCCCGTCCTCGCTCGCCCGCGTACAGCGACTCCCGGGCGAGCTCGCGTCCCCGGGCGCTCCACAGCGCGATCTCCAGCAGGTCGTGGCGGAAGTCGTCGGGGGCGAGCAGCGTGAAGCGGGACTCGAGCAGCTCGCACTGGTCCACCGTGTGGACGCCGCAGCTCCGCGGTGACCACGGCGCCGCCGGCGACCAGCGGGCGGCCCCACACGAGCGTCATCGCGGCCTCGGCGCCGCCGGGGCCCCGCCAGCGGCCGACCACCTCGTCGCAGAGGTCGAGACTCCACTGCGGGTTCGCCGCGGCGGTCTCCTCGGTGAAGTCCACGTACGCCGAGAAGCCGCTCGGCTCGCCCTCCTCCTCGTCGGAGGGCACGAAGCGCACGTAGCCGAACAGCTCGTAGCCACCCGAGGTGGACGCGGTGGCGGGCACGTAGGTGTGCCCGTGCCAGGAGCGGTCGGGGAACCACACGAGCGTCCCCGGCTCCCCGAGGTCCTCGTGCTCTTGCTCCAGGGCCAGGCACGCCGCGAGCAGCTCGCGGCCGAGGCGCTCGGCCCAGCGGCCGTAGGGCAGCCCCTCCTGCGGGGGCTCCGCGGCGAAGCGGGGGGCGGGGCGCTCGACGGGCGGCATCGTGGGGCAGCCTACTGGCCGGACAGGGTTTGCGAGAGGCTTGCCGTCGGGGACTTAAAAGGTGCTCTTCTTTTCCGACTCTATGTCGAGTGTTGTGTTTTTCTTTTCCCCCTTCGGTGTCTGTTTTTTTTTGGCCCTATATATAGGGCCCGAAAAGTTGTCCGACAACCACCGCCCCACGGCTGCGAGCCTTCGGGTGCCGCGCAGCGGCTGCCGCTACGCCTCCCGCAGCGCCGCCGCGGCGTCCTCGGGGGCGACGATGAGGAGGTTGACCCCCGTGGAGAGCTCGAGGCCCGCGAGGTGGGTGAGGCGCGGCAGCACGTCGATGCGCCAGCAGAAGCGCTCGGCGCCCCGCGGGGCGGTGCGCACCCACAGGTTCAGAGGCGGGCTCGACCCAAGGTGGCGCGCGAGGCGGCGCAGGCCGTCGTGCAGCAGCGCCGCGCCGGTGGGCCCGTCCTCCTCGAAGCGCGCGCGCGGCCGGCGCGGGGCGAGCATGCAGCTGGAAGGGCACGCGCGAGCCGTACGGGGCCAGCAGCACCGCCTCGTCGTCGATCGCCACCACCCGCTCGCCGCGGCGCACCTCCTCGGCGACGAGGTCCCCGAGCAGGTCGCCGCCCATCGTGCGCGTCGCGTACGCCCCCGCGCGCTCGCGCTCGCGCGCGACGTCGGCGGGCACGAAGTCCAGCGCGTAGAGCTGCGCGTGGGTGTGCGGCAGCGACGCCCCCGCCTCACGGCGCTCGTTGACGATCAGCTGCGAGTACGCGCACCCCGCGTGCACGCGCATCCGCTCGCGCCACACCTCGACCGCCGCCGCGACCTGCTCGGCGGGCAGCTCCGCGAGCGAGTACACCGAGCGGGGCGCGTTGACGATCACCTCGTGCGCCCCCATGGCGGGCACAGCGGTGAACAGGTCGGGACGGGGATCCTGCTCGCGTACGCGGGGCCTCGGGGTGAGCGCGGGATACAGGTTGGGCACCACCCGCACTGTCCACCCCGGCGAGTCCGGGGGGCCGCCCCGCGGCCGCACGGCGTACAGCTCCGGCGGAGTGCGGTCCTCGTGGCCCTCGGCGAAGGGGTCGCTGGCGGAGTCGATCGGGTCGGGCGGGACGCAGCGCGGCTCGCCCCCGGGCCGGCGGGAGCGCTCCCCGGCGACGATCGTCTTGTGCCCGGAGAGCGGGTCGACGCGGATTTCAGGCAAGGCTCACGTGCCCAGGGCGTAGCGCTCGACGTCGCGTTCGAGCTTCGCGGCGGAGGGAAAGGCCCCCTGGCGGGGGAATGCTTCGCCGCGGCGGTTGTAGAAGACGGTGACGGGCACGTTGGTGGAGTCGGTGACTTCCACGCCGAGGGAGCCGGTAGGGTCGTAGTAGGAGGGGTAGCTCACGGGAAAGGAGCGTAGGAAACGGAGCGGTTCGGAGCGGGAGGTGTCGCCGGAGTCGATCCCCAGGAACGCCACTCGGCGCCCGAGGTTCGCGGCGGCCCGCTGGAAGGCGCCGAACTCCGCCTTGCAGGGTTCGCACCAGGAGGCCCACTTGTTTATCACGACCGGCCACCCCCGCAGCGCGGCAGGCGCGCTCGTAGCGCTCGTGCTCCTCCACCCAGCAGCTCGTCAGCCTGCGCGTGCAGCGCCGCGAGCGGGGCTGGGGAGCCGGCCAACAGCGCCTGCTCCTGCGCCGGCGTGAGCCGCGCCGACGGCGCTTCGGGTGACCCCGAGCGCCCCGCCAGCTGGACGAGCCCGACCGCGAGCAGCGCGAAGAGCGCCAGCGCGCCGGCGAGCGTGAGTAGCCGCATCGGAGTCATCGCGGTGAGAAATGCCGTGGCGCACCGCCTGTTTCGAAACACGTTCTAAGCGTGCCAGATCGATGCCCGATCCCGCGCCCTTCAATCCGGCCGGGGCGTGCTATATCCTGGAGGGACCCGGAGCCGTGTTGCTCAGGGTACCCAGGGGTCTGCCGGCACGGTGCCGGCGCTCCGAGCCACGCAGAGCTCCTGCGGCGGCTCCGTCTCGAAGTCCAGAGCCTCTATGGCCGAGTCCACCCCAGTGGCCCTCGCGGCCGCGTCCACTCCAAGCTCCGCCGACGTCACGCGTGCGGAGAAGTTCGTGCGCGAGCGGTTCCTGCACGAGGGTGAGGAGTCGGCGGTGGCGCTGGCGCCCGGCACCGCCGCGCCGCCGCGCGCTGGACGCGGCGCTGGCAGAGCTCGACCAACAGGCGCAGTACCCCTCGACAGCGTGGCGGCGGCAGTTCTCGCTGCTGCTCGGCCTGGAAAGAGTGCTCTCCGAGGAGGAGCCGCGGCTGGCCGACGGCACGGTGCTCTCCGCCCACCAGGTGGACGCCCTCTCGGGGACCCTCACGGCGCTGCTGGCGGAGACGACCGATCGCGAGACACTCGCTCCGCTCCCCTCCCCGAATCGACCGACAGCGCAGTCAACGGCAACGGCCGCGCCGCGGCGGCAGCCGCGCCGGAACTGCTGGCCTCGGCTGCGATCCTCGGTGCAGAGGCGGGCCCCGACAGCGCGAACGGAGCCTCCACCGCCAACGGGCTCGCGGAGCGGGAGGACGAGGTTGGGGGAGTACCCGCCCACCGTGGGGGTGCGGACGAGGACGAGGAGGCGGACGAAGACAAAGACGCAGAGGAGGACGAGGAGGCAGAGGAAGAGGCCGAGCTCGGCGACCTAGAGGACGAGCTCGAGCCGCTGCCCGAGAGCGACGCCGAGGAGGCGGAGGAGAGCGAGGAGGAGCCCCGGGACTGGGTCGACGAGGACGAGGAGGAGGCGCTCCCCGATCAGCCCGAGGACCCCAACGCGGCGAAGCGCTTCTGGTTCGAGCACGCCACCGGCGCGGGCAAGACGGTGGCGGCGCTGGGCTTCGTGGAGGGCTCGCAGACGGGGGGCATCCTGATCCTCACCCACCGGCGCAACCTCGTGGACCAGTTCCTCGGCGAGCTGCGCGACCGGGGCTACTCCAAGCGCATCAGCCGCCCGCTGTACAAGGGCGAGGACTCCACGAAGGGCCCCGTGTCGGTGGAGACCTACCAGTGGTTCGTGCGCAACGCCGGGACGATCTCGAGCGCCTACACGATCGTGATCTGCGACGAGGCGCACACCGCGCTGGGGGAGAAGACGAGCGGCGCGATCCGCGCGTGGACGGGCCCGATCTTCATCGGCATGACCGCCACAGGGGCGCTGATCGCACGCCACGTCACCGACCTATTCCCCACGCAGACCTCCCGCTTCGACCTCGCCCAGGCGGCCCGCCGGGGGGTGATCTCGCCGCTGCGCTGCGTGCGCATCCCCCCGGGCGTGGGCGTGCGCACGATCGCGAAGGTCCCGCTGCGCCGGGGAGAGGTCGACGTGGAGTTCGACCAGGACGAGCTCGCGCAGCTGCTCGACCAGCAGCCCTTCAACATGGCGATGGCGAACCTCTACCGGACGCGCTTCAACGGGGTGCCCGGGGTGGTCTACGCGGCGGGGGTGCGCCACGCGTACAACCTCGCGGAGGCCTTCCGCGCGGAAGGCATCAAGGCGCAGGCGGTCTCGGGGGAGACCCCCAAGCGCGAGCTCGCGTGGGTGCTCGCGCGCTACGAGCGGGGGGAGATCGACGTGCTGATCAACGCGCAGCTGCTCGCGGAGGGGTGGAACAGTCCGCGGGCGACGGTCTGCGTGCACCTCGCGCCGACGGCCTCCGGCGGATCTACCAGCAGCGCGTGGGCCGCGTGACGCGCCGCCACCCCGGCAAGGAGGCGGGCCTGGTCGTGGACTTCGTGCACCCCGCGACCAAGCACGACGACCCGGTGGTGACGCTGCACTCGCTGCTCGACCGCGACGTGTACCGTGGCGGCGCGATCGTGGTGGGGCCCGTGCGCCGCGGACGGGGTCGCAGAATGCGGGTGGAGCGCCGCGTGCTGCCGGTGTGCGCGGAGGAGGAGCGGCGCTTCGCGGTGTTCGAGCGCGAGCTGTGGCGGATCGCGGTGGAGAACCTCGACTACGGCGAGCAGCACGTGTGGGCGGCGCTCGCGGGGGCCCGCGTGAGCGCGACCGGGTGGCGCCGCGCGCGGGCGATGCTGCACTACGACCGCACCGGGGAGCTCAAGAGCCGCTTTCTGATCACCGCGGTGCAGCGCAACAAGAGCCCCCAGCTGCGCTTACGAGCGCTCGCGGACATCGCGGCGGGCCGCGACCCGGACGCGTTCGACACCGCCATCGAGGAGATCGGCGCGTGGCCGCTGGCCGAACGGCGGGAGGCGTCGAAGATCCTGCTGCGCGCGCTCGTGGAGCGGCGCATCGGTAGCCGCGACCAGGCGTCCGCGTGGATCTGGCGCATCGCGGAGTACACGCGCGAGCTGCACGAGGAGTACGCGGTGCAGCGGTGGCCGGAGACCAAGCGGCTGCTGGGCCTGCTGGTGAACTCCTCCGGCGGCGCGCACGCCCGCAACGCGCGGCGACTCATACACGCCTCCCGCAAGCAGGACCGACGCCTCGCGGCGGCGCTGCTCGCGGCGGCGCTGGCGCACACCCCGGAGGCGGAGGAGGCGCTGCGCGGCGCGCGCACGCGCATGGCGCGCAAGCCCCCCGCGCTCGCGCGCGAGCTGCTGCGCAACTTCCCCAAGCGCCGCGCGCGCACCAACAAGCGCAAGCGCAAGGTGCCGAAGGTTGCCACGGGGGGCGCGGCGGGGGCCCCCAACCCGACGAACGGCGGGGGAGCGTCCTCGAGCGCAGAGGCGCCGGCCCCAAAGGGGAGAAGGGCCAGGTCCCCGAGCGCAAAGGCACCGGCCCCGCGTGTGGTGGCGCCGAGCGAGACCCAAGCGGTGAGCATCGCGCAGGCGGTGAGCATCGCCGAGGGGGACAACGGCGCCAAGCCGGCCGGCAGCGCGAAAAAAGCGGACGCGCGAAAAGCGAGCCGACCGAAAACGACCCGACCAAAGGCGCCTCGACCAAAGACAGCCCGATCGAGGACACCCGCTGCCGAGGCGTCCGAGGACTAAGGGCCTAGGCCCTAGGTCCCGGCGCGAGGTGGACCTCGCCGGCGTCGAGCGTGGTGTGGCCCCCGTCGGGGAGCCTCACGACAAGCCGCCCGTCGCCGTCGATCCCCTCGGCGCGCCCGTGGTCCGTGGCCCAGGCAACCTCGCGTCCGCGCAGCGCGTCGCGCGCGCGCCACGCCTCGAGGATCAGCGCGGGCGGTTCGCCGAGGCGCCGCCCGAGCGCCGCGAGCAGCCGGGCGAGCAGCGGCTCGATCTCCTCAGGCGGCTGTCCGAGGGTCGCCGCGGTGTCGCGCAGGTCGGCGGGCAACTCCTCGACGCGCACCGCCACGTTGAGGCCGATGCCGAGCACCGCCCAACCCTCCTGCGGGCGACCCTCGATCAGGATCCCCGCGAGCTTCGCGAGAACGTCCCCGCGCGGCACGACGACGTCGTTGGGCCACTTGATGCGCGCGTCGGCCCCGGCTACCTCGCAGACGGCGACGGCCGCTACGAGCGGGAGCAGCGCGGGGGGGTCCCGCAGCAGCAGCGACGCCAGCAGCGCGCTCCCGGCCGGCGCGCTCCAGCGCCGTCCCTGGCGCCCGCGCCCGGCGGTCTGCTCGGCGGCGGTCACGAGCGTCCCGTGTGGCGCCCCGGCGAGCGCCAGCGCGCGGGCGCGCTCGTTGGTCGAGTCGGTGCGGCGCAGGTGCAGGCGGGGGTGGCCGAGTCTCACGCGGCGGCGTCCGCCAGCAGCGCCTCCACGACCCCCTCGATGTCGTGGCGGCGCGCGACGACGTGGGGCTCGAGGCCGTGCTCGCGCAGGGTCGCGGAGGTGACGGGACCGATCGAGACGATCCGGGTGTGGGGGAGAGACCGGCCGAGCCGCCGGCGGCCTCGAGGAAGAAGCGCACGGTGGAGGAGGAGGTGAAGGTGATGTAGTCGGCCTCGCGGGTGGCCGCCAGCGACCACGGGGAGAGCGGCTCGGCGACGGTCTCGTACAGCGCCAGCACGCTCACCTCGACGCCGCGGGCGCTCAGCGCGTTGGGGAGCACGTCGCGGGCCTCGCGGGCGCGTGCGACCAGGGCGCGTCGGATCGGCAGCTCCGCGAGCGCCTCCACCAGCGACTCCGCGACGAACCGCTCCGGGACGACGTCCGCGGCGATCCCGTGCTCGGCCAGCGCGCGAGCGGTGCTCGGGCCGATCGCCGCCACGTGCGTGCGTGCGAGGGCGCGCGTGTCCAGCCCTCCCGCCGCGATGCGTTCGAACAGGCACTCCACTCCGGTGGGGCTCGAGAGGCAGATCAGGTCGTAGGGGGTGGGGTCGAGCGGCGGCCCCTCCAACGGCCGAGTGCGGATGACGGGAGCCTGCACCACGTGGGCCCCAAGCCTGCGCAGTCGGTGGGCCAGGCCGCTCGCCTGGGCGCGGGCGCGGGTGACCGCCACCGAGCGCCCGCCCAGCGGCAGCGGCGGGCGCCAGGCGAGCTGCTCGGCGAGCTCGGCCACAGCGCCCACCACGGTGATCGAGGGAGCCCGCACCCCCTCCTCGCGCGCGCGGTCGGCGATCGTGGCGAGCGTGCCGGTCACCGTCCGCTGGTCGGGCAGCGTGCCCCGTTCGACCACGGCCGCGGGCTCTGAGGCGGGCCTGCCGGCGTCCATCAGCGAGGCGGCGATGCGGGGGAGCTGGCGCACGCTCATGTAGAAGACGAGCATCCCCGGGAAGGCCGCGAGGGCGGGCCAGTCGAGGTCGGTCTCGCCACCCGCACCGTCCGCCGCGTCCTCGCGGCCCACCGCGGCACCGCCGTCGTCGGCCTCCCCCCCGGGACCGTCGGCACGGGTGTGCCCGGTGATGAGCGCCACCGCAGCCGACAGCCCGCGGTGGGTGACGGGGATGCCGGCGTAAGCGGGGGCGGCCACGCCCGCGGTCACGCCCGGCACCACCTCGAAGGGGATGCCGGCGGCGCGCAGCGCGAGCGCCTCCTCGCCGCCGCGGCCGAACACGAACGGGTCGCCGCCCTTCAGCCGCACTACGGTGCGCCCCTCCTGCGCGCGCTGCACCATCAGCGCCTCGGTCCGCTCCTGCGGCACCGACGGGCCGCCGCCCTCCTTGCCGACGAACAGCAGCTCGACGTCCGCGCGCGCGCCCTCCAGCGCCTCCGTGGGGATCAGGCGGTCGAACAGGATCACGTCGGCCTGCGCGATCAGCTCGAGCGCGCGCGCGGTCAGCAGGCCGGGGTCGCCGGGGCCGGCGCCGACGAGGTACACGCGTCCTGTCTCAGGCGTGTTCAACGGCGAGCTCCTCTGCCTGCGAGAGCAGGTCGTCGGCCCCCGCGCTCTGCAACCGCTCGGCCACCCGGCGCCCGAGCGCGTCGGGGTCGTAGAAGCCGCCAAGCAGTTCGTCGCTGACCCACGCCGAGCCGTCCGGGAGGCCAACCCACGCGCGCAGGTGCAGGCAGCCGCAGCCGTAGTCGACAGCGTGCGCCCCGAGGGGGGTGTTGCAGCTTGCGCCCAGCGCGTGCGCCACGGCGCGCTCAGCCCGCAGGCAGGCGAAGGCGGTGGCGTCGGTGATCGCCTGCACGGCCTCCCGGGTGCGCTCGTCGTCGACACGACCCTCCAGCGCGAGCGTGCCCTGGCCGGGAGAGGGGACGAAGCGGGCGGGGTCGAGCACCGCGCCGATCTCGGCCTCGCGACCGAGGCGGACAAGGCCGGCGCGGGCGAGCACGATCGCGTCGAGGTCGCCCTCGCGCAGCTTGCGCAGGCGAGTGTCCACATTGCCCCGCACCGGCACGACCTCGAGGTCCTCGCGCACGGCTCGCAGCTGGGCGGCGCGGCGCAAGCTGCTCGTGCCTACCCGAGTGCCCGGCGCGAGCTGCTCCGGGCCGCTCCCTCCGCAGAGTACGTCCTCGGCCGCCGCTCGCGGGGGAGTGCCCAGCAGAGTCAGGCCGTCGGCCAGCTCGCCGGGAACGTCCTTGGCGGAGTGCACTGCGAGGTCGATCTCGCGTGCGCTCAGTGCACGCTCCAGCTCCAGCACCCAGCGAGACTTGTCGCTGTGTGAGGCACCGCGGGTTCCGCTCGTGGTGATCGTGACCACCTCCGCGCCGACCGAAGCCGGGAGACACTCGCCTTCGGCGAGCATCCCCGTTTCGGCCAGCAGCTGCGCGACGAACCGCGTCTGCGCGAGCGCCAAGGCGCTGCCGCGGGTTCCGATGCGCATCTGTCCTCCCGGGCCTCCTACGGGCCCTTGCGTCGGTGCCGCTGCAGGTCGTGCACCTCGGCGAGGCGCCCGTCGGGGGGCCCACCAATCGAAGAGCGCCCGACGGCGTCCTCGCCGAACCCCTCCTCCTCCTCCTCGACGTCCTCGTGCAGGCCGAACAGCTCGCGCACGAGCTGCAGACTCGCGTGGCTGCGAGCTTCGGAAAGGCTGCGCAGGCGAATCGTGGGCTCGTGCAGGAGGCGGTTGGCGATCGAGCGCGCGAGCGCCTCCACACGGACGAGGTCCCGGGGGGAGGCCGACTCCCAGCGGCCGTCGTTCTCGGCCAGTACCTGCTCCACGATCGCGTCGCCGTGTTCGCGCAGGGCGCTGACCGTGGGCAGCGCCTCCAGCTGGCCGAGCCACCCCGCGAAGCGGTGGATCTCCTCCTCCACGATCGCCTCCGCCCGCGGCACCTCACCCGCGCGGGTGTCGAGGTTGCGCGCCACCACCGCCTGGAGGTCGTCGATGTCGTACAGCGTCACTCCCTCGAGCTCCCCGCAGCGTGGGTCGATGTCCCGGGGCACCGCGATGTCGATCAGCAGCAGCGTCCGTCCGGCGCGCTGGCCGAGTACGAGTTCGAGCTCCTCGTGGCCGACGATCGGGTGGGGGGAGGAGGTGGAGGAGACCACGATGTCCGCGCGCGTGAGCTGCTCGGGCAGCCCGTCGAGGCCGACGACCGAGCCGCCGAAGCGCTGTGCGAGGCTGCGCGCGCGGTCGGCGTGGCGGTTGGCCACGAAGATCGTGCCCGCCCCCCGGTCGGCGAGCGCCTGCGCGGTCAGCTCGCTCGTCTCGCCCGCGCCGAGGATCACGACGTGGCGCTCGCGCAGGGCGCCCAACACGTCCTCCGCGAGACCGACCGCCGCGGAGGGGACGCTCACGTGGCTCGCGCCGATCCCCGTCTCCGAGCGCACCCGCTTGCCCGTGCTCAGCGCCGCCGCCCACAGGCGGTTGCTGAGCGGCCCCGTGCAACCCGCCCGCAGCGCGGCCTCGAAGGCACGCTTGACCTGGCCCTGGATCTCGGCCTCGCCGACGATCATCGACTCGAGGCCCGCCGTCACCCGGTAGAGCTGGCGGGCGGCGTCGCAGTTGCGCGGCGTGTAGATCTCCTGCGCGAGCTCCGTGGGGTCGAGACCCGCATGGCCGGCCAGCATCGCCAGCGCCTCTGCCTGGGCGCGCACGGGGTCGCCGACCACCAGGTAGAGCTCGGTGCGGTTACACGTCGAGAGCACGACCGCCTCGCGCACCTCAGCCGTGGCGGTCATCCGCTGGGCGAGTGCCACCGCTTCGGACTCCGTGAACGCCAGGCGCTCGCGCACGGCGACCGGCGCGGTCTTGTGCGAGATGCCGAGCGCCAGCAGCTCGCTCATACCGGCGTCGCCTCCGCGCGGACTGCGTCGAGGGCCTCGCCGGCTACCGAGGCGCCCTCGTGCGCGTCGTCCAGCCCGGCGGGCGAGCGTTCGGAGAGCTCCAGCAGCTCTCCCAACTGGCGCTCGATGCGGCTGAGGCGCACCGCCATGATCGCCACGTAGACAAGCACCAGGACGAACAGCACGGCGTAGGCGCCAGCCACGTACTTGCCGGCCGTGTGCAGCGGCAACGCGGGCGTCTCGGCGAGCAGGGCTCCCATCACACGCCCCCCGAGAGCGCCCGGCGCAGAGGCTCCGGGGAGGGGGCGGCGCTGCGCGGCCGGCGCGCGGGCTCCCGGGCTCCCTCGGAGAGCCGTCGGCGCAGGGTGCGCAGCTGCGCACGGGCGTGCTTGGCTGTCAGCTCGTACTTGCAGAGCGTCGCGAACAGCAGCGCCGTGGCCAGCAGCGAGACCAGCAGGGTGAACGCCATCGAGCCAGGGAGGTTCGAGGTGGAGCCGAACACGCGCGGGTGCACGTAGGCGGTCGAGAGGTTGACCGCCACGTAGTTCAGCGGCACAAACGCCCCCGCGGTGACGGCGAACACCGAGGCGTAGCGCGCCTGGCGCTCGGGGTCCTCGATCGCGAAGCGCAGCGGCTGGTAGGTGGCGTACAGCAGGAAGATGATCAGGAACGACACGAGTGTGGGCTCGCTCCACACCCACCAGTGCCCCCACGAGCCCTTCGCCCAGATCGAGCCGGTGACGAGCGTGCCCACCGCGAAGATCAGGCTCATATGGATCGTCACGTAGGAGCGCAGGTCCCAGCGCGCCTCGCGCGTGCGCAGGTGCTGGATCGCGAACAGCCCCCCGAGCACGAAGCCGCACAGCGCGACGATCGCGAGGGGCACGTGCACGTAGAAGATCTTCTGCAGGAAGCCCTGTTCGGCTTCCAGGGGCGCGTAGAAGAAGACGAGGCCGAGCGAGGCCGCCATCGCGGCGACCGTCGCGACGGTGAGCGTGCGCAGACCCCGTCCGTAGAGAGCGGGGCTACGGCGGGCCGGCGCGACGGAGGGGGTGGTGGCGATGGCTCTAGTCCTCCAAGAGAAAGTCGAAGACGGCGTAGGCGATCAGCCCGAACACCAGATCATAGAGCGCGAGCGTCAACAGCCAGCGCAGCGAAGGTCCCGTCTGGTGTGCCAGCGTCAGCAGTGGCGCGGTGGCACGCGCGCCGCCGATCACCACCGGCACGAGCAGCGGCAGCGCCAGCAGCGGCCCGAGCAGGTCGCGCGCGCGGGTGCGCACCGCGAGCGCGGCGACCAGCGTGCCGATCAGCGCGACCCCCACGTCTCCCAGTAGCAGCACACCCGGGAGATCCGGCAGCGCCGGGCCGAGCGACGGTTCGAGCAGCAGCAGCGCGAACGCGGGCACCGCCACCAACTCCAACACCACCAGGTAGGCGAGCAGCGCGAGCGCCTTCGCGACCAGCAGCGCGGAGCGATCGACCGGCGCCAGCAGGAAGCCGTCGAAGCCGCCCTCCTCGGCGTCGGCGACGAACAGCCGGTTGATCCCCAGCACGGCGGCCAGCAGCAGCGTGACCCACAAGATCCCGGCCGCCTCGTCTCCGTTGACGCCGGTCTTGTTGAGCGCAAAGTGGAAGATCACGAAGACGGTCACGGCGAACAGCGACATCCCCGGCACCGACTCCAGTGTGCGCAGCTCCACGAGCAGCTCCTTGCGCAGGAGCGCCCCCACGGTGCGCGCGAAGCCGGGCGGCGGCCACTGTGGGCGCTGGGTGGGATCGCCAACCGCGTCCGTCTGCATTGATGCTTTGTCCATGGCGGCGCTCACCCGTACAGCTCCCGGATCGCCTCTGAATCAACCGCCGCGGGGCTCGCCAGCAGCGCCGGGTGCCCCCCGCGCAGACCCAGCACGAGATCCGCTCCCTCGAGGTCCGCCTCCGGATTGTGGCTGCACACCACCCGAGTGCGGCCACAGGACGGCCCAAGCAGCGGCTCCACGAGCTCCGCCCCCGCCGGGTCGAGGTTGGCGCGCGGCTCGTCGAGCAGCAGCAGCTCCGGGTCGTGCAGCACAGCGCGCGCGATCGCGACCCGCTGCACCATCCCCCGCGAGAGCGTGCGCACTGGCTCCTGGGCGCGCGCGACCATGCCGACCGCCTCCAACAGTTCGTCCACCCGTCCGAAACCGACCCCGTGCAGGCGTGCGTGAAAGCGCAGGTTCTCCCGCGCGGTCAACTCTCTGTAGAGCAGCGGCTCGTGGCCGAGCAGGCCGACCCGACCTCTGACCGCCCACGCCTCGCCCGGCAGCTTGTGCCCCAAAACTCGCACCTCCCCTGCGTGGGGGCGCAACAGCGTGGCCAGCACCCGCAACAGCGTTGTCTTGCCGGCGCCGTTGGGACCGAGCACCACCAGCGTTTGGCCCTCCCGCAGCGACAGCGAGACTCCGTCGAGCGCCTCGCGTTCGCCGTAGCACCGCGTCAGGCCCTCCAGTTCGAGCGCGCTCACGCCTCAGGCTCGTGTCACGGAACACGCGTCCTGCGCAGCTGCGATCAGCTCGCGCACCGCGGGCTCGTCGCCGGCACGCAGCAGCTCGACGGGGTCGGGGTCGCCGTTGACGAGCCCCTCGAAGAAGTCGCGCCGCTCGGCGTAGGTGGGCAGCGTGTCCTTTGCCCAGCCGCGGACCTCGTTGAGCAGCACCGCGAGGCGCGCGTACTCCTCGCCGAACAGTGCGGCGACTTCGCGCTTCATGCGCTTGGCCAGCGCCGGCGAGGCGCCTGCGGTGGAGATCGCGATCGCGAGCGGGCCGGTGCGCACGAGCGCAGGCAGGATGAAGTTGCACAGCGGCGGCACGTCGACGACGTTCACGAGCATCGTGCGCCGCTCGGCGTCCTCGTACACGGAGATGTTCACGTCGGTGTCGTCGGTGGCGGCGATCGCCAGGAACACGCCCTCGAGGTCGCCCGCGCCGGCGTAGGCGCGCCGCTCCCAGTGGATCGAGCCCTCGCGCGCCAACTCCTCCAGCGCCGGCAGCGCAGCGGGCGCGATCAGCGTCACCTCGCCGGCGCACGCGAGCAAGCCCTCGACCTTCTCCAGGCCGACGTCCCCGCCCCCGACGACCACGCAACGGCGGTCCCGCAGTTTCAGGCAGGCGACGTAGAAGGGGGTGTCGAGCATGTCCCGCACGCACGACTGGTCGCAGATCCCCCTGCGCAACTGGCAGACGCACTCCTTGCCGGCGTAAGCCTGGGCGGGCATAGGGACAGGTTAGTTGCCCACGGCCGTGTCGGCCACCCGCGGTCGGACGAGATCACGCCGCAGGTGCGTTCTCGTCGGGCCTGGGCCCTGAGGGCTCCACGCCGGGACGGCGGTGCGACTTTCGACGCCCACCCGTGAGGGCCTTGAGAAACATACGCTGGAGCGTGGCGCAAGCTCGATCGGCGGTGCGTGGGGGGCCCGGTGAGAACGTGGGAGCGTGGCCTTCCATCCCTGACATGCTTCGGCTATGTGGGCGATTGTGCATCCACGCGCCCGGGTACGCTCGTGGGCAGTCGACCGGGTCAGCGTGGCACTCGTCGTGGTCTTCGTGCCGGCCGCTGCGTTTTATCTGTGGACCGCCGGCACGTCGGTCCCGCTCTCCCTCCACGCCGGCGAAACCGACCGCTACAACCTGCTGGCCACCGCGTTTCTGCACCTCCGGCTCTGGGTCGCCAACGCGCCCGCAGGGCTCCTGCACCTTGCGGAACCCTACAACCCGGCGCAGAACGCACAGATCGTGGACACGGCCGTCAGCGACGCCACCAGCCTCCACGACGACGTCCTCTACGGCAGTCACGTGTACTTCCTGTGGGGGCCGGCGCCGGCGCTTGTCCTGCTGGTCCCCCTGCACCTGTTCGGCCTGGAACCGTCGGCGAGCGTCACCGTCGCTCTTTTCGCGATCGCCGGACTGGGGTTTGCGTTGGCGGCGCTGCGAGTGCTGTTGCGGAAGCTCGGCGACCCGCCGCTGTGGATCTGCGTGCTCGCCGCCTGCGCCGTGGCGCTGTGCACGGCGATCCCATTCCTGCTGCGTACCCCGGCCGTGACCGAGGACACGATCGCCGGTGGCTTCTGCTTCACGATGGCGGGCGTCTGGCTTCTCGCCTCGGCGCTGGTCGACGGCCGGGCGTCGCTGCGACGGCTGGCGCTGATGAGCCTCTGCTTCGGCCTGGCGGCCGGCTCGAGGCCGCCGCTCGCGCTGGCCGCAGCGGCGCTCGTGCCGGTCTACCTGTCGTTGCGATCGACCCAGCCGCGGCGGCCCCTGCTGCTGGCCCTGACGATCCCAGTCGGGGCTTGCCTGTTGTTGCTGCTGGCCTACAACCAGGCGCGCTTCGGCAACCCGCTGGAATTCGGCGCCCGTCATCAGTTGGCCGGCGCCGACCAGTTGCACGAGCCCCTTGGCAAGCTCAGCTACCTGCTGCCCGGAGCCTGGCTCTACGCGCTGTCTCCACCACGGCCCACGGCCCTGTTCCCGTTCCTCGTGCTCGGCCCGCCACCGCTCGCATACCCGCTGAGCCTGCCCGCCGGCTACGGCCCGGAAATCACCGGCGGCCTGCTGCCGAGCACGCCGATCGTCGTCTTCCTCCTGGCGCTGCCCTGGATCTGGCGGCGCCGGCCGACGTGGCTCGGATCGCTGGCTCGGCCCCTGCTGACACTCGCGGGCGCAGGCATCGTCATCCTGTTGTTCCTGGCGTTCGAGAACGTCGCGACGACCGAGCGCTACGAGGTGGAATTCTCCACGCTGCTGCTGCTCGGCGCACTGGCGGCGTGGCTGGCCGTCGCTTGCAGGGCGCGTGGAGTCCTCCGCCGGCTCGCGCGGGTCGGCGGCGGCCTGCTCGTAGTCTGGGGTTGCGTGACGGGCCTCGCCGTCAGCTTCATCGGCTACGGGGACTTTCTCGCCGTCGAACACCCCGGGACGTGGCGGACGCTGCAGGACGTCGGCTCACCGCTGTCGGCCGTCATCGCGCGCGTCGCCGGGCAGCCCGTGTTGGCTGAAGTGCTGACAAAGCACGTCGAGGAATACACGCCTGTGAGCTACACCAGTCTCGACATCCACGGGGAGAAGTCGTTCTGGCTCGGGGCCGAAGAACCGGCGGCTATCACGATCGTCTCCCCCGACACCCGCACGGCCGCGCTGGTCTTGAACATGCTCCCCGGCCTCGAAAAATCAGAAGTCATCAAACCGGGGGGAGGCGCGGTGGGCGTGACCGTCCTGAGCTCCACCCACGCGCTGGGCACCTACGTGGTGCCTCCCGACGGGCGGTTGGTGCGCGTCCCGGTGCGCCTGACCCCGGGGGTCAACCGGTTCGAGATGCGCCCGGTCGCCAGCACGTTCACGCTGCCAAATCGACGCAACCCCACGACCACGTCGTTGCTGCTCGTGGGGAAACTGGCGCTCGAAAGCCGCTACTAAGGGCCTATCTCGGTAGGCCCTGAACCGGAGTCACGGGCGCCGCAGCGCCCTGAGGCCCACGCGCGCGAGCGGGCCGATGCCGTGGCGCCACGCGCGCTCGCGGTCGGCGTCGCGGGAGGAGCGCAGCTGGGCGACCGTGCGGGCGGCGCGAACGTGGAGGTCGTCGTAAGGGGCCCACCACAGCCCACGCGCGCCCGAGGGGCTCCACGCGATCAGCTTCTCCTGCGCGCAGGCGCGCAGGCCGGACTCGCCAAGCGTGCGGCCGAGCCCCCCGCCGGCCGCCGCCCCCCACGGGCCGCGTGCGAGGGCGGGCGCGGGAAGGTGGTCGTTGAGCCACACCATCCCCGTGTGCAGCTCTCGCGCGATGCGCAGCCCCTGGGGGCGGTCGGCGGTCCAGACCGAGGCCCCCAACGCGTACTCGCCGTCGTTGGCGAGGGCGATCGCGTGGTCGGTCGAGTCCACCGCCTGCACCGTGAGCACCGGGCCGTCGAGCGGCTCGCGCTGCACGCGCATGTCGTGCGTCACTCCGCTCAGCACTGCGGGCGCGTAGAACGCCGCGCCCGGCGCGCACCCCTCCGGCGGCGCCTCCAGCGGCCCGCCGCAGTGCAGGTGCGCGCCCTGCGCGACCGCCTCGTCGACCAGCTCGCGGATGCGCTCCAGGCGCCGTGCGGAGGCCAGCGGGCCGACCTGCACGCCCGGGCGCTCGGGGTCGCCCACGCGCAGCGCGCGCGCGCCGTTGACCAGGTGGGTGAGGAAGCGGTCGTGGACCTCGCGCTGCACGTAGACCCGCTCCACCGCGCCCCGCGCCTGCCCGGCGCCCGCGTAGCCGGCCCACAGCGCCCCCGCGGCGGCGCGCGCCACGTGCGCGTCGGCGAGCACCACCATCGCGTCCTTGCCCCCCAGCTCGACAGTGACCTCCCGCTCCTGGGAGACGCCGGCCCGCGCGACCGCCCGCCCGACCGCGGGGGAGCCGGTGAATAGCACCTTGTCGACGGGCGAGCGCGCGAGCGCCACCCCTACCTGGGTGCCGCCGTGCACGAGCCGCACGAGGCCCTCCGGCAGGCCGGCCCGGGCGAGCGCGCGGGCGATCCGCTCGCCCGCCAGGCACGCGCGCCGCGCGGGCTTGAAGACCACGCCGTTGCCCGCCAGCAGCGCGCCGGCGATCTGGCCGAGCGGCTGCGCGAACGGCGCGGAGCCCGCCCCGATCACCCCCACCACCCCGAACGGCTCGTACGCGACCCGCGCGCGTCGGGAGAGCGCCATCGAGCGGTGCGCCCCGACGCGCCGGGAGCCCAGCACCCGCGCACCCTCGTCGGCGACCCAGATCAGCGCGTCGAGCGACGCCAGCAGCTCCATGCTTGCCACCTCCGCCCGCGGGCGGCCCTGCTCGCGGGCGAGTAGTTGCGCGAGCTCGTCGAACTCGTCGATGACCGCCTGCGCGGCGCGGCGCATGTACCGCGCGCGGTCCTCCACGCGCAGCAGCGCCCACAGCGGCTGCACCTGGCGCGCCGCCGCTACGACCTCCTCGATCCGCTCCGGCGCCGTGGTCTGCACGCTCCCGAGGACCGCCCCCGTCGCGGGATTGCGCGAGTGCAGCGTCTGCGGCTGCGCGGTCTCGGCTGAGGTCGAGGCGGTCTCGGGGGGAGGGAGGTCATCTGGAGCGATTATCGCTCCCCCGGGGCGTCTCCTCGATGGGGGCCACCGACTTTGCACTTCGCCCAGGTACCTCGCGGGCTGCCAACCTGACGCTCGGCCCTCACGTCGAGTCTTTCGGCTGGAGCTCAACCGGCGTCGGCCGGCAGCAGCGTGAACGCGTCGCCACCGGACAGTGGCTTCAACGCGCGGAAGTGGCGTTCGTCCAAGGTCGCGACGGCGGTGGTCTTCAAGCGTGCCGCCAGCGCGAGCAGCGACGCGTCGGTCAGGCCCAGCTCCATCGACTCGTAGCGCGCCGCGGCTGCGATCGTCTCGTGAATCGCCGCCGGCCACCACTCGACCAGGTAGGCGCCGCTGTCCAGATCCTCGCGCAGGGCCCGCGCCGCGCCGGCGCCGCCCTGTCGAAAGACGAGATGATCCAGCTCCGCCACCACAAGCGGCGTCGTGCTCAGCTCCTGCCGGCACTCCTGCATCCATTCGCGCACGGGGCCATGGTTGGTGTCGCGCCGGTCCATAAACGCCAGCACGACCGAGGTGTCGAGAACAATCAACGCTCTCCGAACCCGGTCTCCGCCAGGTAGCGGTCGACGTTCTCCGAGAGGTCGCCGGGACCGGCGAACACCCCGCACGCGCGCGGCTTGGCCTGTGCCGCCGGGGTCGCCGCGTCCGCGAGGGCGTGGCGGATCAGCGCAGCCTTCGTCGTGCCCTCTGCCGCGGCCCGGCGGCCGAGCGCGCGATCGATCTCAGGGTCCAGGTAGATGCTGGTCTTGATCATGCTCCCACGTTACCACCTACCACCTACCACCCGCCGTGGGCGGGAAGCATCCGCGGTCGGCCCCCCTCGGATCTTGCCTTGCTCCACCACGGGCCTTCTTCGGGCTTTTTGCACCTCGCCTGGATCCGTCGCGACAACGCCGCTGGGACCCGGAGGGTCCTCATCAAAATCAACGGCCGCGGGCCTTGCGGATCGCCTCCAGTCGCTTCGCCAGCTCCGCCTCGGCCTCGTCGGGCTCGTAGAAGCGCGTGCCCGCCACCTCCTCGGGCAGCAGCTCCTGCGGGGAGACGTGCCCCGGGTGCTCGTGCGGGTTGTCGTAGCCGCCGACCTCCTGGCCCGGTCGGGGGCCAGAGCGCAGCCACCCCGGGGCCGGTGCCGCGCCGTGCTCGCGCACGTGGCGCTGCGCCGCTCCCAGCGCGCGGCCTGCGGTGTTGGACTTCGGCGCGAGGGCCAGGTATATGGCGGCCTGGGCGAGTGCGAATTTGGCCTCGGGCATCCCCACGTGCTCGACCGCCTGCGCCGCTGCCACCGCGACGCTCAGCGCTGCCGGGTCGGCGTTGCCCACGTCCTCGGAGGCGAGTATCACCATGCGCCGCACGATGAAGCGCGGGTCCTCGCCGCCCTCGAGCATCACCGCGAGGTAGTACAGCGAGGCGTCGGGGTCCGAGCCGCGGGTGGCCTTGATCCACGCGGAGACGTAGTCGTAGTGGCGGTCGCCCTTGCGGTCGTACAGCACCGCTCGCAGCTGCAGCGCGTCCTCCGCGCGGGCGATGCCCACGCTGCTCTCCCCCCGCTCCGCCGCCGTCGCGACCGCCAGCTCCAGCGCGTTCAGCGCGGTGCGCGCGTCGCCTTCCGCGCGCGCCGCGAGGAACTCCAGCGTCTCGGGCTCGACCGTGACCGCGCCGTTGAGCTCCCCCGAGGCGAGCGCGCGGCGCAGCACCTCTGCGACCTCCTCGGCGGAGAGCGCCTGCAGCGCGTACACGCGCATCCGTGAGAGCAGCGCCCCGTTGACCTCGAACGCGGGGTTCTCCGTGGTCGCGCCGACCAGCGTCACCACGCCCTCCTCCACCGCCGGCAGCAGCGTGTCCTGCTGGGCCTTGTTGAAACGGTGGATCTCGTCTAGGAAGAACACCGTGCCCGTCCCGCTCGTGGCGCGGCGGTGGGCGGCGCGCTCCAGCACTGCGCGGACCTCCGCGCGGCCCGCCTGCACCGCGCTCAGCTCCTCGAACACCGCGCGAGAGCGCTCGGCGACCATCCGCGCCAGCGTCGTCTTGCCCGAGCCGGGCGGGCCGTAGAGCACCATCGAGTGGGGGTGGCCCTGCTCGATCGCGGTGCGCAGCGCCGAGCCCTCGTCCAGCAGATGGGTCTGGCCCACGAACTCCTCGAGGTGCTGCGGGCGCACGCGTGCCGCCAGCGGGCGGGCCTCTCCCTCCGCCGGCGAGGCCCCCCGCCCGCGTCCTCGGGCTCGACAGAGTGGCTGTCCATATCGAAAAGGGTGTCCAGGAAACGGGAGCCCGCGGGAGGTCGCCGGCCGGATGGCGTCGAACCTCTATGGCTGATGCGCCACATCAGAAACACGCGCGCCTCGGCCCTGGTCGTTGTGGTATGACGACCGGCGCCGCCGACCTCCTCCTGCAGGACCCCACCCGTGGCGGGCCGGGGGGCGGACTGCAGCCTGGCGGGCCGGGGCTCGACGGGCAGGAGCTCGACCCCGCTCCTCGCCGCGGGCGACGGGTCCGCCGGGCGCTCGCCCTGGCGGCTCTTCTGGGCGCGCCTGCGCGGCGACCGCGTGGCGCTCGCCTCGCTCGGCTTCATCGTGCTGCTCGTGGTGGTCGCGCTCGCCGCGCCGCTGGTCGTGCGGCTCGCCGGCGTGCCCGGGCCCTACGTGCAGAACCCTGCCGCGCTCGACGCCTTCGGCAGCCCCATCGGCCCCTCCGCCGCGCACCCCTTCGGGGTCGACCAGCTCGGGCGCGACGTGTTCGCGCGCGTCGTCTACGGGACCCGCGTGTCGCTGGAGGTGGGGGTCATCGGCACCGCGCTGGCGACGCTGCTCGGCACCGTCGTGGGCCTGCTCGCCGGCTTTTACCGCGGCCTCACCGACACGCTGCTCTCGCGCGCGATCGACGTGGTGCTCTGCTTTCCGCTGCTGCTCGTCGGCCTCGGGCTGGGGGCCGCGTGCAGCGTGCGCGGCTGCGTGCGAGGGGCGATCCAGCCCGGCACCTCCACGATCATCGCGATCGTCGCGCTGTTCAACTGGACCTACATCGCGCGCATCGTGCGCGGGCAGGTGCTCTCGCTGCGCGAGCGCGAGTTCGTCGAGGCCTCCCGCTCGCTGGGGGCCTCGGGCGCGCGCATCGTCTTCCGCGAGATCCTCCCCAACGTCACCGCGCCGCTGATCGTCTACGCGAGCCTCCTGATCCCCGCCAACATCCTGCTCGAGGCGGCGCTCTCGTTCCTCGGCGTCGGCGTGCGCGCGCCCACCGCCAGCTGGGGGCAGATGCTCGCCGAAGCCACCCCGATCTTCAACACCGCGTGGTGGTACATGCTGTTTCCCGGCCTCGCGCTGCTTTTAACTGTGCTCGCTTTCAACCTGCTCGGCGACGGCCTGCAGGACGCACTCAACCCGCGGAGGACCCCGCTCAGATGAGGAGGAAGACGATGCTCAACCAGCACAGATGGAGAGGGCCATCAGTGCTGCGCGGCGCTCGCGGGTCTGCTCGCCTTCGCGCTCGCCGCCTGCGGCTCCAGCGGCAGCGGCACGACCGGCACGAGCACGATCCCGCTCAAGGCGGGCGAGTCCCCTGTCGGCCAGCAGCTCTACGGCAAGCGGACGCGGCGGGGTGCTGACCGTCTACGAGGAAGAGGACTTCGAAAACCTCGACCCGGGCGGCTCCTACTCCGACCAGGACTACACCGTGATGTCCGCGACCCAGCGCCCGCTCTACTCCTACCCTCCCAACACCGCCACGAAGCTCGAACCGGACGTCGCCGCGGGCCCGCCGATCGTCTCCGACGGCGGCAAGACGGTGACAGTGCACATCAAGCGGCACATCTACTTCAGCCCGCCCGTCAACCGCGAAGTGACCTCCGGGGACGTCGCCTACGCGATCGAGCGCGGCGCCAACCCGAACGTCGCCAACCCCTACTTCCCGCCCTACTTCGGGGACATCGTCGGCGCGGAAAAGGCCACGGGCGGGCCGATTCCTGGGATCGAAACGCCGAACGCCGAAACGATCGTCTTTCACCTGACCAAGCCCACGGCCGCGATCCTCACAGGTGCGCTCAGCCTGCCGCTCTCCGCGCCCGTGCCGCCGGAATTCGCAAAACCGCTCGACGCCCACCACCCCACGACCTACGGCACCGAATACCTGGTGGCGACCGGGCCGTACATGTTGAAGTCTGACAGCACCGGCAAGTTCCTCGGCATCGGCTACCAGCCGGGCAAGTCCGCGACGCTCGTGCGCAACCCCCGTTGGAACCCCCACACCGACTACCGGCCCGCCTACCTCGACCAGATCGACATCAACATCGGCGGCCAGAAGAACGTGATCGGCCAGCAGGTGCTCAAGGGCGAGGACGTGGTCGAGAACGACACCCCCGCGCAGTCGATCGTCAAGGAAGCCTACGAACACTACCCGCAGCAGATCACCTTCACCCCGGGCTCCGGCACCTACTACTCCTCGCTGAACAACGCGCACGGGCCGTTCACCAACGTCGACCTGCGCCGGGCCGTGTGGGCGGCGCTCGACCGCGACGCGCTCGTCAAGGTGCGCGGCGGCGCGCTCGTGGCGGCGCCGATGACCCACTTCCTCTACCCCGGCGTGGCCGGCTTTGAAGAGGCCGGCGGGCTCGCGGGGCCGAAGCTCGACTACAACGAACACCCCGAAGGGGACCCGGCGGTCGCCGCGAAGTACATGCGGCTCGCCGGCTACCCGAGCGGCAGGTACACCGGGGGCAAGACGCTTCAGGTCGTCGGCGTGACCGGCGAACCGGAAAGCGGCACCGCGCAGATCGTCAACCAGGCGCTGCAGTCGCCTCGGCTTCAAAACCCACCTCACCCTCGTGACAAGTCGGTGATGTACGAAAAGTACTGCGGGGTGCCCTCCCAGGAGATCGACGTCTGCCCCAACGCCGGCTGGACACGCGACTTCGCCGATCCGCAGACGGTGCTGTTCGTGCCGTTCTACGGGCCCGCGATCTCCCCCTCCGGCAACGCCAACTGGGGCCAGGTCAACAACCCCCAGATCAACGCCGCGATGGAACGGGCGGCGCTGGTCGTCGGCGAACCGGCGCGCGCCCAGGCGTGGGCGAAGATCGACGAAATGCTGGTGGCGCCAGGCGGTCGCCGCGCCCGGGGTGTTCGTCAGCCAGGCCAACATCGAGGGCACGGGCGTCGCCGGCGTCGACCAGCTGTGGAACAACGGCTCGTGGGACTACGACTTCACCTCGCTGAAGTGAGCGCGGTGCCGCGCGGTCGCGGCCCACGGGCAGGGGTGAGGGGCGTGCGCACGAAGCTCCAGAGACACTGATGCATCTCGCGCAGGGCTCGGCCTGCACTGCACGGCCGGACTCCACACGGCTGATCGCCATGACGCGCTACATCATCCGCCGCATCCTCTGGGGCGTCGTGCTGCTGGTCATCGTCTCGGCGCTCACGTTCCTGTTCTTCAACGTCTTCCCCACCGCCAACCCCGCGGAGCTGCGCGCCGGGCGCAACCCGAGCCCGCGCACGATCGCCTACATCTCGCGCGAGCTGGGGCTCAACCGGCCGCTCTACACCCAGTTCTACGACTACCTGCGGGGGGTGCTACTGCACCTCGACCTCGGCTACAGCTACTACTCCAACGCCTCCGTCCGCAGCCTGATCGTCGAACGCCTGCCCGCGACGGTCTCGCTCGCCGCCGGCGCGGTGGTGATCTGGCTCGTGAGCGGCCTCTCGATCGGGATCGTCTCCGCGGTGCGCCGGCGCACGTGGCTCGACCGCGCCGCGATGGGCACCGCGCTCGCGTTCGTCTCCGCGCCGGAATACTGGCTCGGGCTGATCGCGCTGTTCCTGTTCGCCTCGGACATCGGCAAGCTGCGGATCTTCCCCGGCGCCGGCAGCTACGTCGGCCTCAGCAGCGACCCTGGGAAATGGTTCACCTCGCTGATCCTGCCGTGGCTCGTGCTCGCCGCGAGCTTCGCCGCGGTGTACGCGCGCCTGCTGCGCGCGAACCTGCTCGACGTGCTCGACCAGGACTTCATCCGCACCGCGCGCGCCAAGGGCCTCTCCGAGCGGCGCGTCGTCCTGCGCCACGGGGTGCGCGCCGCGATCACCCCGATCGTCACCGTGCTCGGCCTCGACCTCGGCGCGCTGCTCGGCGGCGCGCTGCTGGTCGAAGTCGTCTTCGACATCCCCGGGGTGGGGCGGCTCAACTACGACGCGCTCACGCACGCCGACTTCCCGATCATCGAGGGCACGGTGCTGCTGGCCGCGCTGTTCATCGTCGTGGCCAACATCCTCGTGGACATCTCCTACGCGTACCTCGACCCCCGAGTGCGTTTCAAATGATCCGGCGGTGTCTCGTCGGCCCGGAGGGTGTTGTGGCCCATGAAGCCCCCGGCAACTCCCCGCTTCTACTGCGTGGAAGACCTGCGCGTGGAGTTCCCCACCGAAGACGGGGTGGTGCACGCCGTGGACGGCGTCTCCTTCGAGGTCGCACCGCGGGCGCACGCTCGGGATCGTGGGCGAGTCGGGCTCGGGCAAGACGGTCTCCGCGCTGACCCTCATGGGGCTCACCCGCGCGCAGGGGGCGCGCGTCTCGGGGCGCGTCCTGTTCGAGGGCGTGGACCTCGTGGCGCTCCCGGAGGCGCGCCTGCGCGCGCTGCGCGGCAACGAGCTGGCGATCGTCTTCCAGGACCCGCTCTCCTCGCTGCACCCGCTGTACCGGGTGGGGGCGCAGGTGGTCGAGGCGATCCGCGCCCACCGCGAGGTCTCCCGGCGCGCCGCGCGGGAGCAGGCCGTCGCGCTGCTGGATCTGGTCGGCATCCCCGAGCCGGCGCGGCGCGTGGACGCCTACCCGCACGAGCTCTCCGGGGGGCATGCGCCAGCGCGCGATGATCGCGATGGCGCTCGCCAACGAGCCGCGGCTGCTGATCGCCGACGAGCCCACCACCGCGCTCGACGTGACCGTGCAGGCGCAGATCCTCGCGCTGCTGCGCCGCCTGCGCGAGGAGCTCGGCATGGCGCTCGTGCTCGTCACCCACGACCTCGGGGTGGTCGCCGAGATGGCCGACGAGATCGCGGTGATGCACGCCGGGCGGATCGTCGAGCGGGGCTCGGCCGAGCAGGTCCTCGCCGCGCCTCAGCACCCCTACACGCAGGAGCTCATGCGCTCGGCCCCGACGCTTGAGCTGCAGCGCGAGCGCGAGACGGTGGTCGAGCCCGTGGCCGAGCCGCTGTTGCAGGTGCGCGACCTCGTCAAGCGCTTCCCGGTCACGCGCGGGGTGGTGTTCCAGCGCCAGGTTGCCGCCGTCGAGGCGGTCGCCGGGATCAGCTTCGAGCTGCGCCGCGGCGAGACGCTCGGGCTGGTGGGGGAGACCGGCTGCGGCAAGTCCACCACCGCGCGCCTGCTGATGCGCCTGCTCGAGCCCACCGCCGGGGAGATCCGCTTTCAGGGCCACGACCTCGCCCACCTGCGGGGCGCCGCGCTGAAGGCCGCGCGCCACGAGATGCAGATCGTCTTCCAGGACCCCTTCTCCTCGCTGAACCCCCGCAAGACGGCCGGCTCGATCGTCGGCGAGCCGTTCGCGATCCACGGCCTGCACCGCGACCGGGCGGAGCGCAGGCGCGCCGTGGGCGAGCTGCTGGACAGGGTGGGCCTGCAGCCCGAGCACCACAACCGCTACCCCCACGAGTTCTCCGGCGGCCAGCGCCAGCGGATCGGCATCGCGCGCGCACTCGCGCTGCGCCCGAAGCTGCTGATCGCCGACGAGCCGGTGTCGGCGCTCGACGTCTCGATCCAGGCCCAGATCCTCGACCTGCTGCGCGAGCTGCAGCGCGAGCTGGACCTGACGCTGCTGCTGATCTCCCACGACCTCGCGGTCGTGCGCCAGCTGGCCGACCGCGTCGCGGTGATGCGCGCCGGCAAGATCGTCGAGCTCGCGAGCGCCGACGCGCTCTACAGCGCCCCGCAGCACCCCTACACGCGGGAGCTGCTCGCGGCCGTGCCCGGCGCTCGCCGGGATGGGCGTACTATCGCGGGGTGACTTTCGCGGCGGTCGTCGGTCGAGCGAGGCGTGCCACGCCCGGGGAAGTGCGCTCTGCCCGATGGGTGACGCAGGACACGTCCGACACTCCGGGCTCGGCCGGCGAAGCGCCTGCCCACGAGTTGGCCACCGAGGCCGTCGAGCTACTCCAGCGGCTGATCGCCTTCGACACGGTCAACCCGCCCGGCAACGAGCTGCCAGCGCAGGAGCACCTGCACGCGCTGCTCGCCGACGCCGGCTTCGAGTGCGAGCTGCTGGGGGCCGTCCCGGAGCGCCCGAACCTCGTGGCGCGGCTGCGCGGCGCCGCCGACGGCCCCACGCTCTGCTACCTCGGCCACGTCGACACCGTGCTCGCCGACCCCTCCGAGTGGCGCCGCGACCCCTGGTCGGGGGAGCTCGCCGAAGGGTGCGTGTGGGGCCGGGGCGCGCTCGACATGAAGTCCCAGGTCGCCGCCGAGGTCGCCGCCGCGGTCTCGCTGGCGCGCTCCGGCTGGCGCCCCGCGCGCGGGGACCTGCTGGTCGTGGCGGTCGTCGACGAGGAGGCCGGCGGGGAGCTGGGGGCCGAATGGCTCACGCAGACCCACCCCGAGAAGGTCCGCTGCGATCTGCTCGTCAACGAGGGCGGCGGCGCGGTGTTCGAGTACCGCGGCCGCCGCCGCTACGGGGTGTGCTGCGCGGAGAAGGGCGTCTTCCGCTTCACGCTCACCACCGAGGGCGTCGCCGGGCACGCCTCGATGCCGAAGATCGCCGAGAACGCGCTGCTGAAGATGGGCCCGCTGCTGGAGCGCCTCGCCGAGCGCCAGCCCGCCTACGCGCTCACCGCCGAGCCCGCCGCGTTCCTGCGCGGGATCGGCGAGGACCCCGAGGACCCCGCGGGGGCGGTCGCCAACCTGCTCGCCGCCGACCCCCGTCTGGCGAGCATGTTCGAGCCGATGCTCGGCGTGACCTTCGCCCCGACCCGCATCCGCGCGTCGGAGAAGATCAACGTGATCCCCTCCCGCGCCGAGCTGAAGGTGGACTGCCGCGTGCCGCCCGGCCTCGGCGAAGCGGAGGTGCTCCGCGGGATCGGCGGAAGTGCTCGGCGCAGGACGGCTGGCTTCACGATCGAGTTCACCGAGCGGGTCGTCGGCAACCGCTCCCCGGCGGACTCCTCGCTGATGGACGCGATCTCCAGCTTGGGTCGCGGAGCGCGACCCGGGTGCCGAGGTCGTGCCGGTGGTCCTGCCCGGCTTCACCGACTCCCGCCACTTCCGCGCGGCCTTCCCCGAGTGCGTCGCCTACGGCTTCTTCCCCCAGCGCCACCAGTCGTTGTTGGAGGCGATGCCGCTGATCCACGGCGCCGACGAGCGCATCGACGTGCGCGACGTGGCGTTCGCCGCGGAATTCTTCAGAGACCTCGCGCGTTCTTTTTTGGGATAGCCAGCCGGATCGGCCCTGGGGTAATATTGGACTCGATCAAGCCAAGGACGGTGCTTAGGTAGTGACGCCTCAGGTAGCGAGGGAAGTGGATTGAAGCCGGCTCGGGCACGTCCACGGCGACGACGGCGGCGCAACCGGCAGCGGCGCATCGACGGCGGCGTCCGTAATGGTGCGGCGACGCCTGTGGGTCATGCGACAGCCCCCACTGGTCACGCGACGACGTCCGAGGCCGCGCGGCGGCATCCGTGGGTCACGCGAGGGTGCCTGTGGTCCACCACGTGGTGCCGATCGTTCACACGATCACCCAGAGTCCGCAAGCCTCGATCGTGCAGGAAATCCAGAACTGGGCCCTCCAGTGGGAGCCGCGTCGTGGCGATCCTGTTCTTCACGGCGATCATCTTCGTGATGTGGCGGATGCTGAAGGTGATGCCGCGGGTCAAGCCGCAGCAGATCAAGCCCTCCTCGGACCAGTCGGTGGGGTGGGACGACATCGCAGGGGTCAAAGAGGCCAAGGCGGAGCTGCAGGAGATCGTCGAGTTCCTGCGCGACCCCGAGCAGTTCCGCAAGCTGGGCGCCACGGTCCCCAAGGGGATCCTGCTGCACGGCCCCCCGGGGACGGGCAAGACGCTGCTTGCCAAGGCCGTCGCGCACGAGTCCGGCGCGCAGTTCTTCGCCCAGTCGGCCGCCGCCTTCGTGGAGATGTTCGCCGGCCTCGGCGCCGCGCGCATCCGCAGGCTGTTCGCGATCGCCCGCAAGCACGAGCCCGCGATCATCTTCATCGACGAGCTCGACGCCGTCGGCGGGCGGCGCGGCATGGACATCTCCGGCGAGAAGGACCAGACGCTCAACCAGCTGCTGGTCGAGATGGACGGCTTCGCGACCTCCGGCCGCCTGGTCGTGATCGCCGCGTCGAACCTGCTGGAGAAGCTCGACCCCGCGCTGCTGCGCCCCGGGCGCTTCGACCGCCAGGTATTCGTCGCGCCCGCCCGACGTCAAGGGCCGCGAAGGGATCCTCGCGGTGCACACCCGCAACAAGCCGCTGCGCGACGTGGACCTCGGGATGGTCGCCCAGCAGACCAGCGGCCTGACGGGCGCCGACCTCGCCAACATCTGCAACGAGGCCGCGATCTTCGCCGCGCGCCGCGGTGCCAAAGGCATCACCGACGCGGACTTCGACGGCGCCCTGGAGCGGGTGATCGCCGGCGTGCAGTCCCACCGGGTGCTGAACGACCACGAGAAGCGCGTCGTCGCCTACCACGAGGCCGGCCACGCGCTCTGCGGCGAGCTGCTGCCCTCCGTGGACCGCGTGCACCGCATCTCGATCGTCCCCCGCGGGCGCGCGCTCGGCTACACGCTCAACCTGCCCGCTGAGGACCGCTACCTGAAGACCCGCGAGGAGTTGCTCGACTACGTGACCGTGCTGCTCGGCGGGCGCGTCGCCGAGCAGGTCGTGTTCGGGGCGATCACCACCGGCGCCTCCGACGACCTCAAACGCGTCGCCGACATCGCCCACTCGATGGTGCACGACTTCGCGATGGGCAACGCCGCCGTCGGGCGCTCCCCCGAAGGCGACGTGCGCCTCTCGGAGACGACGCTGCGCATCCGCGACGAGGAGCGCCAGGACCTGGTCGAAGAAGGCCGCCGCGCGGCGCTGAAGATCATCCTCGGCCACCGCAGCCAGCTCGACGAGCTCGCCCACGAGCTGCTCGAGCACGAGATCCTCGACCGCGACGCGATCGACCGCGTGATGGCCGGCACCCCCCGCCTGGAGCGTGCACCCGGGGTGGGGCTGCGGGTCGTCGCCGCCACCCCCGCCGACGGACCGGGACCAGCTATACACTCCCCCGAGTGTTTGACCGCATCGACCACGTCGGAATCGCCGTCGCCGAGCTCGAGCCTGCGCTGCAGCTTTGGGGCGCGGGCTTTCAGCTGGAGGTCGCCCACCGCGAGGTCGTGGAGGAGCAGGGCGTCGAGGCGGTACTGCTCGACGTCGGCGAGAACCACATCGAGCTGCTTGCCCCCCTGGCCCCCGACACACCCGTGGGTAAGTTCCTCGCCAAGCGCGGCCCCGGCCTGCACCACGTCGCCTACCAGGTTTCCGACATCGAGTCGGCGCTCGCCGAACTGCAGGGAGCGGGGCTTGAGCTGATCGACAAGACCCCACGGGTGGGGATCGGCGGCGCGCGCGTCGCCTTCCTGGAGCCCCGGTCCACCGGGCGCGTGCTCGTGGAGCTCGTCGAGCCCGCCCACCACGGCGCTGGTGCCCGGGTCTCCGACTTCGGTGGGGAGGCGGGGGGCTGATGGCAAGGATGCGCCGCATGAGCGTCGGCTTCCAGGGCGGCCAGGTGCTTGCGTTGCGGGTCGGCGACGACCAGTTGCAGAAGCTGTACAAGGCGCTCGGGGACCGCGGCTGGCACGAGCTGCAGACCGAGGACGGCCCCGTGCGCCTCGACCTCGCGCAGGTGGTGTACGTGCGCTCCGAGGAGGAGGACCAGCGCGTAGGCTTCGGCGCCTAGGGGGCCGCTGAGCTACGCCATGCTGCGTCCTCGGTCGCTCATGTGCGCAGCACATTTCGCTTCCTGCGTCCTTGCCTTGCTTGCTCAGCGGCCCCCTAGTAGTGCGGAGAATTATGGCGATGGGATTGGATGAGCGGATTCTGCGCTTCGCGCGCACCCGGGGGCACGGTCCTCGCCGTGATCGTGTCGTGTCGCGCTTCTCGCGGCTCGGCGAGCACGGCGCGGTGTGGCTTGCGCTCGGGGCCGCTGGCTGCGCGCTCGACCGTCCGCAGCGCTCACGCTGGGCGCGCGCGACCGGCGTGGTGGCCGGGGTGTTCGCGTTGAACACTACGCTCAAGCTGCTGGTTCGCCGGCCGCGACCTGAGCTGCCCGGACTGCCGGCGCTGACCGGCACGCCTACGCAGCTCAGCTTTCCCAGCGCCCACGCCTCCACTTCGTTCGCCGGGGCGCGCCTCTACACGCACCTCGGGCTGCCCGCCCGCCCGCTCTACGCCCTCGCAGCGTCGCTCGCTGCGTCCCGGCTGTACCTGGGCGTCCACTACCCCTCCGACGTGCTGGCCGGCGCGCTGTTGGGTACGGCCGTAGCCGTGGTGGCGCGATGAATGTGCCTGGGTGGACACACCTCGCCTCGACGCCGGGTAGGAGGCCCGGCGCGCACACGCCTGGCGGCGGCACCCACTCACGTGGACGATCCCCCCTGACCACCCCCTCATGAGTACCCGCATCGGCATCGTCGGGCTGCCCAACGCAGGTAAGTCCTCGCTCTTCAACGCGCTCACCAAAGCGGGGGCGGAGGCTGCCAACTACCCGTTCACCACGATCGAGCCCAACGTCGCCGTGGTGCCCGTCGTGGACCGGCGCCTGGACGAGGTGGCCGCCACCCTTGGCGCCTCGGAGATCGTCTACGACACCGTCGACTTTCACGACATCGCCGGGCTCGTCGCCGGCGCCCACCAGGGGGAGGGGCTCGGCAACCGCTTCCTCGCCAACATCCGCGAGACCGACGCGCTCATCCACGTCGTGCGCGCCCACCGCGACGCGGGCGTCGTGCACCCCGAGGGCGACGTCCACCCGCTGCGCGACGTCGAAACCGTGGAGACCGAGCTCGCGCTCGCCGACCTCGAGCAGGCCGAGCGGCGCGTCGAGCGGGTCGCCAAAAATGCGCGTGGCGGGGACCGCGTCGCCGTCGCCGAAGAGGCTTGGCTGCACAAGGTCATCGCCGCACTGCAGGCCGGGCACCCCGTGCGCTCTGTGCCACTACCCGATGAGGCTCCGGGCGCCGCCCGGGACCTCGGCTCGCTCACCGCCAAGCCGGTCCTGTTCCTCGCCAACGTCGACGAGGGCTCCGACGAGGTCCCCGCCGAGATCGCGGCCCACGCGGCTGCCCAGGGAGCCGGGGTCGTCGCTGTCTCCGCGCGCATCGAGTCCGAGCTCGCCGAGCTCGAGGACGAGGACGCCGCCGCGATGCGCGCCGAGCTCGGTGTCAGCGAGTCCGGCCTCCAGCGCGTCGTGCGCGGCGCCTTTGCGCTGCTTCACCTGCTCGCCTTCTTCACCGCCGGGGAAGCCAAGCCCGCCCAGTCCTGGCACCTGCGCGAGGGGCTCACCGCTTGGCACGCCGCGGGCGAGATCCACTCCGACATCCAGCGCGGCTTCGTGCGCGCCGAAGTGATCGGCTGGCGGGAGCTCGTGGACGCCGGTGGCTACGCCGGGGCGCGCGAACGCGGCACGCTGCGCCTTGAGGGGCGCGACTATCTGATGCGCGACGGGGACGTGGTCACGGTGAAGTTCACCCCCTGAGTTCGTGGTTCACCCCGCACGGAGACGTCGGGAGGGGGCTCAGGGGGAGGGCCCGCCCTCCCCCTGCCTCGCGACGGGGACGTGCCACCGTCAAGTTCACTCCGTAGGAAGGACTCGGGCTCAGCCAGTGGGCGGACGACCGGCCGGGTGGCGCGAGGGGGTCCTGCTCAGGCTTACGAGCACCTCGACGACCCGGGGGTCGAATTGTGTGCCGGCGCCGCGGGCGAGCTCGGTGAGCGCTTCGGGAAGGCTCATCGCCCTGCGGTATGAGCGGGTCGTGGTCATCGCGTTGAGGGCGTCGCAGGCGGAGACGACGCGAGCCTCCAACGGGATCGCGGCGCCGCGCAGGCCATCCGGGTAGCCACTGCCATCCCAGCGCTCGTGGGATGAGCGCACGATTTCGCCGACCTCGCGCATGAAGCCCCCGACCCGCTCGAGCATCCGCTGGCCCTCGATCGTGTGGGTCTTGATGATCTCCCACTCGCGCTCGTCGAGCTTGCCCGGCTTGTTGATGATCTCCTTGGGCACCGCGATCTTGCCGACGTCGTGCAGCAGGGCGCCGAACTCGACGTTGCGGCGCCGGTGCGCATCGAGCCCGAGCTCCTCGGCCACGTCGAGCGCGAGGCGGACCACACCCTTGCAGTGTTCGCCGGTGTAGGCGTCGTCGGCCTCGACCACGTCGCCCAGCACGAGCGCGGTGCCGCGATAGGCGTCCCCCAGCTCGATCAGCTGCTCCAGGCGGGCGCGCCGTTCCCTGGAGAAGAGCCTCAGGATCGCGAACAGGGGCGCGATCAGCAGCACCGCCCAGCGATGCTGCACAGCGGCGAGGGCGACAGCCAGCCCGAGTGGGGCGAGCGCCGCGTCGATCAGGTAGACCTCGCTCACCTCTCCCACAAGCTCCCGGGTACTGATGCCGCCGCACAGCCGCTCGCGCGCCGCGTTGGCGGCGAAGTCGCAGGCGAACTGCGCCGCGAGGGCGGCCACCAGGATGGCGGGCTCTGCCGCCGGGCTCCGGTCGTGGGCGAGCAGCAACACGAGGGCCGGCCCGAAGGAGAACCAGCTGTTGGCGGGCACCGTCAGCAACCGGCTCGGCGGGACGTGTCCGCCGAGGACGGCGGGTGTCATTCCGAGAGCCAACGCCAGCGCCACCAGCGGCGGCACGAGCGGGAGCGGCACGGCGAACAGCATCGGCACGAACACAGCCTGTGTGGGGACGGTGAAACCGGAGCCCACGTCGATCCTGATGCGACCCGCGACCGCCACCCCCACCACGTAGAGCGCTGCGACCGGGAGTGAGAAGCTGCGTTCGTGGGGGGCGAGGAGGATGAGCGCGACCGCCGCGCAGGCGAAGCCTCCGCCGGCGATCAGTTCCCCGCGCCGCTCGACTATGCCCATCCCCTGTCCCTGGCGCTGGAACGAGGTCCGCGCGCGCTCGGACTCGATGATGGCGTACGCCGACACGGATCTACCCCGAACGTGTATCGCCAATCGACCGGGGTCTCTTGAGCGACCCTCGGGCGGCGGTCCACGGGCGACTAACCCGGTTGATTCCAATGCACAGGATCGATGGGGACGTCCGGTGTAGATCCCAATTGCTGGAGTCTTTTTCGGTGAAGTTTCATACATGCGTCCAACACTCACAAACCGGGGCCGGCGGTGCTTCATGCTGCAACGGCTTCAGCGCTCACTCACAAACTGAAAAAGGCAAACTCGTCGCGAGACGGGGACGCAAAGCCAGAGGTCTCTCACGGAGATGGCTCGGTTACCGGTCAACCCAGGAGGCTCTTGTGTTCTCGCTCTCATCTCCGCTCAAGCCCCGACCGCTCCCGGCCCTGAGGGACACGGGTCTCGGACTGCTGATCGCCACGCTCGCGCTCGCGCTGCCGTCGGTCGCCCCGGCGCAGGCCGCGCTGGTGAGCACCGGCGCGTGCAACGCCGCGCCGCTCAGCGAGCCGTTTGCACAGTGGGGAGACTCGAACGCCTACGAGCTCGTCGAACAGGGCGACTTCGAGGGCTCCCCGTCGCACTGGACCCTGAGCGGCGGCGCCTACCGGGCGCCCGAAAGTGAGCCCTACGCGGTCACGGGCACGCTCGGCAAGTGGTCGCTCGGGCTACCCGCGGGCGCCTCGGCACAGTCGCCGTACACCTGCGTGAATGCGAGCTACCCCTCCTTCCGGTTCTTCGCACGCAACGAAGGGCTGCTCTCGACCGTTGTGGTGCAGGTCGTCTACAAAACCGCCCTGGGGCCGGTGGCACTCCCGCTTGGGGCGGTGGCGCTGAGCAGCAGCTGGCAGCCGACGTTGCCGATGCTCACCGGCTCGGTCGTCGGCGGCCTACTCTCGGGCGGGACCGCCCAGGTGGCACTGCGCTTCACGGCGCTCACCGGGAGCTCGCGGATCGACGACGTCTACATCGACCCTCGTATGCGTTGAGCTCAGGGACGGGCCGCGGGGGGTGCGGGTCGGTCCGCGGGGGCCGACCCGCTACATCCCCTCCAGCCGGCGCGCCAACCGGTTCATGCCTAGCTTGCGTGCCGTGGCCGCGCCTGCGACGAAGTCTGCCGTGCGATCCGGCGGGCGTTGCACCTCTACCTGCACGAGCGTGGCGATCTCCCTGAACGTGCGCAGCTCCTCTGCATTCTCGCTCAGCGCGCCGACGGTTCGCGGGCGCTCGCTTGTGGGGGAGCTCCGCACCGCGCGCAGCGCCCCCTCCAGGGAGCCGTGGCGCTGCAACAGCTCCGCGGCCGTCTTCGCGCCGATCCCCGGCGCGCCCGGCAGGCCGTCGGAGGGGTCGCCGCGCAGCGCGATGAAGTCCGCCACCTGCTCCGGGGCGACGCCGTAGCGCTCACGCACCTGCTCCGGTCCCACTTCCACCGGCTTGCCGTCCTTGCGCAGCTCGAGCACCGCGACGCGCTCGCCCACCGCCTGGAAGAGGTCGCGGTCACCTGTGAGCAGCAGCGCGCGTCCGCCGGCTTCGGCCTCCAGGCGCGCGAAGGAGCACATCACGTCGTCGGCCTCCAGCTCCTCGCTGCCCGCCACCGTCCAGCCGAGGCTTGTGAGCAGTTCCGGAGCGAGCTCCCACTGCCGCCTGAGCTCCGGCGGCATCGGGTCGCGGTGGGCGTGGTAGCCGGGGTACAGCTTCACGCGGTACGCCGCCTGCTCCGCTCCCGTGCACGCCGCCACCGCGCGCGGCGGGCGCGCTTCGGCGGCCGACAGCAGCGCGTTGACCGTCCCCAGCAGCGCGTTCACCGGGCGCCCCTCGCCGTCCGTGATCGATTTGGGCAGCGCGAAGTACGCGCGGTACAGCAGCCAAGGCACGTCGGCGACCAGCAGCGGGGCGCTCACCGGTAGAGCGTACGTCCCCGCCTACGGGGGGGTCGTACCGCCGCCCGGGCCCGCGCTCGGGCTGCTGCCGGCGGTCGTCCCACCTTCGGGGCCGGGCGAGGTGGGGGACTCGCCGGCGCCGGCGAGGCTTCCGCGGCCGGTGCGGGCGCCGCGTGGTGGCTCAGATCCGGCTCGGGCTGCGTGCCGTGGGCGGTGCGCACGCTGAAGTACGCCCACGTCGAGCTCAGTCCCAGGCGGCTCGCCAGTTCGGAGCCGCTCACCTCGGTGCGCCCGGCGGAGCCCTCCACGTACGCCGAGAGCACCCGCGGCGAGTAGCCCCGGCTCAGCACCTCCACCCCGCGGAAGGCGCCCCGTACCAGCCCGCGCAGGCGCGTGGCCGCCGTGGCGAAGCTCATGCTCACGGTCCAGCTGTGCTCCGGGCCCTGGTCGTAGGGGTCCGCCACACCCACCAGCCACGGCTCCGGCGCGGCCCCCGGGAAGGCGTTCTGCACGTCTTCCGTCGCGCCTCCGGAGCTCGCGAAGTAGTACGTGACTGCGGGCTGCCCGTTGTAGGTCACCACTTGACCCGCCGTCGCGGCCACCGCCGCGTCCGTCTGGGCGGTCTGCGCCTTCGTCCCGAGGTACACCTGCGAGCGCGTGTCCGCGTAGACGTCGAAGCGCGCTCCGCCCGCGTGGTCTGTGAGCGCGTACGTGCGGCTCGCGACCGCCTGGGCCTCCAGCGCCGCCAGCGGCCAACTCGCGGGCATCTCCGCCCCCACGACTCCGCGCACGTACGCTTCCAGAGGGATCGTGCGGACCTTCCCGCCCACCAGTACCCGCACCTTCGTCCCTGCGGGGACCGTGCCCAGGGCCGTGCCGGTGTAGTAGTGCGCGAGGATCGCCTGGTAGCCGTACCCGTGCTGCGCGTACCCCTCCGCTCCCTCCTGACTCATGCCGACGCCGTGGCCGTCGCCCGCGCCCTGGATCACGAGCGTCGGCGACGCCGCGGCGCTCGCCGCGCACAGGCCGGCGAGGGCCGCAGTGAGCAGTGCTGCCGCGAGGGGACGCATGTACCCTGGATCGACAGCACCGACCGCGGTCATGAGCTGCGAACGCTCGCTTCCGCCCAACTACTCCACGAGGTGAACTGCGCCGATGTCCGACACGAGCAGCGAGCGGGCCGTACTCGAAGGGGTTCCCACCGAGCTCTACATCGACGGGCAGCTGGCGGGCCGCCACCGGCACCGGGACGCTCCCGGTCGAGGACCCCTCCACCGGGGAGACGCTGGTGGAGGTCGCCGACGCGCAGCCCGCCGACGCGCTCGCGGCTCTCGCGGCGGCGGCTGAGCACCAGGCCGAGTGGGCAGCCACGGCACCGCGCGAGCGGGGCGAGGTGCTGCGCCGCGCCTACGAGGCGCTTACCGCGCGCGCGGAGGAGCTCGCGCTGCTGATGACGCTGGAGATGGGCAAGGCCCTGGCGGAGTCGCGCGCCGAGGTCGCCTACGCCGCCGACTTCCTGCGGTGGTTCTCCGAGGAGGCGGTGCGCATCCACGGCCGCTACCAGGTCAACACCACAGGCGTCGGGCGCATCCTGACGATGCGCCAGCCCGTCGGGCCGTGCGTGTTCGTCACGCCGTGGAACTTCCCGATGGCGATGGGCGCCCGCAAGCTCGCCCCCGCGCTCGCCGCGGGCTGCACGGTGGTGGTCAAGCCCGCCCAGCAGACCCCCCTCTCGATGCTCGCGCTGACGCAGATCCTCGAGCAGGCCGGGCTGCCCGGGGGGGTTCTCAACACGATCACCGCCCGCCACTCCGGCGCGGTCATCGAGCCGCTGCTGCGCGACCCCCGCACCCGCAAGCTCTCCTTCACCGGCTCCACCGCCGTCGGGCGCACGCTGATCGAACAGTCCGCCGCCCAGGTCCTGCGCGTCTCGATGGAGCTAGGCGGCAACGCCCCCTTCCTCGTGTTCGCCGACGCCGACCTCGACGCCGCCGTCGAGGGGGCGCTCACCGCGAAGCTGCGTAACGTCGGCGAGGCCTGCACTGCGGCCAACCGCTTTCACGTGCACGAGTCCCTCGCGGACGAGTTCGCGGCCCGGCTCGCCGCGCGGATGGGGGCGCTGCGGGTGGGGCGCGGCACCGAGCCCTCGACCGACCTCGGCCCGCTGATCGACGACCGCCAGCGCGCCACGGTGACCGAGCTCGTCGAGGACGCCCGCTCGCGCGGCGCACGGTGCCTGACCGGCGGCGGGCCGCTCGAGGGCCCCGGCTACTTCTTCGCCCCCACCGTCCTCGCCGACGTGCCCCCCGACGCGCGCGTGCTCGCCGAGGAGATCTTCGGCCCGGTCGCCCCCGTCGCCGCGTTCTCCACCGAGGAGGAGGCGCTCCAGGACGCCAACCGCACCGAGTACGGCCTCGTCGCCTACCTCTACACCCGCGACCTCGCCCGCGCCTTCCGCGTCGCCGAGGGCCTGCAGACCGGCATGGTCGGCCTCAACCAGGGCCTCGTCTCGAACCCCGCCGCGCCCTTCGGCGGCGTCAAGCAGTCGGGGTTCGGGCGCGAGGGGGGCTTCGAGGGGATCGACGAGTACCTCGAGACGAAGTACGTCGCACTGGCGATCTAGCCTTTTTGCAGCTGTTCTATATCGACGGCGTTTGTGGGCGCCGTGAGCGTGACCGGCCGGTTCCATTCGCTGAAGGTGATGGTGCCGCCGCCCGTGCCGCTCTTGGTGATCTCAAGCGGGTACGACGTCCCCGTCGTCGCGACGTAGAGGATGCCGTTCTGGGCGGTGTCCTTGACGCCCACCACCGGCTGCCCGCCGACCGTGCTCGTGCCCGCCGCCACCAGCGCTTTGTCGTCCGTCGTGAGCGCCGCGGCGAGCAGTTTGTGCAGTTCGGTCAGCGAGGAGAGCCCCGCAAAGCTCGCGTTTGAGGTCGACGCCTTCAGCCACTTCCCGTGGAGCAGCTGCGCCGCCGCGGGGCCCGCGAAGTGGGTGTAGAAGGCGGAGCTCCCGCTGATGTAGATCGTGTTGTCGATCTCGATCACTTCGAAGCTCAGCCCGTTCTCGGCGAGCCGTCCGCGACCGCCCTTGCCGGTGACGAGGCTCAGGTCGAGGGTGATCGGGCTGCCGCCGGTGACCGTCGAGCCCGACACGTGCACCGCGCTCGCCCCGTCCGCCGCCGCCTTCGCCGCCGCCACGATTTCGGTCGGGGACTTCGACGCGACGCCGTTGCCCGATGAGCCGCCGCACCCTCCGAGCGCCGCTACGGCCAGCGCGAGCAAGATGCCTGTCACGGGCAGGAGCCGCACGGAGGGGAGCCAAAGAGGCACGAAACTCAACTCTATCCGAGCGCTCGGATAGCGCGGAGCCTCCCCAGATCGCGTGGGCGGGCGGCCCGCGGCCGGCAATTCGTCCACCGGCCCCCGCTGCGCTCAAACCGCGTTCGAGGCACGCCGAGCGCGCAGGGAAGGAACGTCGAGAGCTAATGGAAATGCCCGAACGGTGGAGTAACCTCGAACGCGTGGGGAAGGGACCCGACGCCGAGGATCTGACCAGCAGCCGCCTCCGCGCGCTGCTCGTGTGGGCCCCGCTCACGGCGGTCCTGGTCGCCGCCGCCCTCGGAGTGGTGCTCGCCTCGGACCCCACCGCAGTCGCGCTCTACGCCGCCGTGCTCGCCGTCGCGGCCGGCCTGGCTGGCTGGCGCGTCGGGGAGACCCGCCGCGAGGCGCTGCTCCGCGAGATCGACGACCGCTCCGGCGAGCTGTACCGCGCGCTGACGGAGCTCGAGATTGCGCAATCGGAGACCGTGCGGCGCCTCTCGATGGCGGTCGAGTTCCGCGACGAGGACACCGGTGCGCACATCGAGCGGATCGGGCGCTTCTCGACGCTGCTCGCCGAGCGGGCAGGCCTCGACCGCGAGCTGTGCGAGCGGCTCGGCTACGCGGCCCCGCTGCACGACGTGGGCAAGGTCGCGATCCCCGACGCGATCCTGCTGAAGCCCGGCCCGCTGACCGCGGAGGAGCGCGCGATCGTGGAGACCCACGCCGAGGAGGGCCACCGCCTGTTACGAGGCTCGTCCTCCTCGATCCTCGACATGGCCGCGACGATCGCGCTGAGCCACCACGAGAAGTGGGACGGCTCCGGCTACCCGCGCGGCCTCGCGGGCGAGGAGATCCCAGTCGAGGGGCGCGTCGTGGCGGTCGCCGACGTGTTCGACGCGCTCACCTCCGACCGCGTGTACCGCACGGCGTACTCGGTGGAGCAGGCGGTGCAGATGATGCGCAGCCAGCGCGGCCTGCACTTCGATCCGGAGCTGCTGGACGCCTTCCTCGAGGTACTCTCGAGCTCCGGCCCCGATGCGCGGCGGCGGCTCGCCGCCGACCCCGATGCGCTCCTGGAAGGGGTGCTGGAGACCTACCTGGCGGCACTCACGCGCGGCGACGCGGAGACCGCGGAGGGCGCGATCGCACAGGCGATCGAGGACGGCGTGGCGGCGACGGCGCTGCCGGGAGGGGTGATCGAACCGGCGGCGCGCCGGGTGGCGGAGCTCAGGGAGCAGGGCGAGCTCGACGCGGAGCGCGAGCGGGCGGCGGCGGGCATTGCGCACAGGGTGCTGGCAACGCTGCGCCGCTACGTGCAGGGTCGCCACGAGGAGCCCCAGGCGCTGGAGCGGATCGACGAGGCGATCGAGCGCGTCGAGGGGCTACTGGAGCGCACGGCGCCCGTCTAGAGGGTGGCGCAGCCGGCCGGAGGCTGGCGGAGCCGGGCCCCTCTTTCTCGGGTCAGCTAGATTCTCCGTCGTGCCCAACCGCGCGCTCGTCACCGGTGGAGCAGGCTTCATCGGCTCGCACCTTGTGGACGCCCTGCTCGCGGAGGGCTACGAGGTGGACGTGGTCGACGACCTCTCCTCCGGAGACGCCCGCAACGTTGCGGAGGGGGCGCGGCTGCACACGCTCGACGTCACCGACCGCGCCGCCCTGCACGCGGCGGTCGAGCGGGCGGCCCCCCGCGCGATCTTCCACCTCGCCGCGCAGGCGAGCGTGACGGCCTCTGTCGAAGACCCTGCCCGCGACTGCGAGGTCAACGTGCGGGGCACGCTGAACGTGGTGGACGTCGCGGGGCGCCTCGGGGTGCCGGTCGTGTTCACCTCCACCGGCGGGGCGCTGTACGGGGACGAGGCCCCGCGACCCACCCCCGAGGAGCGCATCCCCGCCCCGCTGTCCCCCTACGGGGCCTCGAAGTGGGCGGCGGAGGCGTACGTGAACACGTGGTCGCTCTCCTCGGGCGTCCCCCACGCGGTGTGCCGCCTGGGCAACGTCTACGGCCCCCGCCAGAGCCCCCACGGGGAGGCGGGGGTGGTGGCGATCTTCAGCCACCACCTCCACACGGGGCGCACGCCGACCCTGTACGGCCACGGCACCCCGACACGGGACTACGTGTACGTCGAGGACGTCGTGCGCGCCCTGCTCGCCGCCTCGGGACGCCGAGGCACGTACAACGTCGCCACGGGCGTGGAGACCGACGTGAAAAGCATTTGGGAGGCGCTCCGCGCCGCGGCGAGCGTTGTGGCGGACCCCGAGTTGGCGGACTTGCGTCCGGGCGAGCTGCAGCACAGCTGCCTGGACGCCGGGAGGGCAGAGCGCGAGCTCGGCTGGCGCGCGGAGGTCCCGATCGAGGAGGGGCTGCGCCGCACGTACACCGCGCTGGTCGAGGAGTTCCGCGCGCGGGAGAGCGTGCGCGGGGCGGAGTAGCAGGAGCCCTCGGGGGGCAGCGCTCGCTCAGGAGCCCTCAGGGGGGCTCGCTCAAGAGTCCTCGGGGGGACGGCGCTCGCGCTTACGTTCGGTCCCCCGCCGCTTGGCCGCCAGACGTCGCTCGCGCGAGGCCGCGGTGGGACGGGTGGCCCGGCGGTGCTTGGGAGCGGCGAGCGCCCTCGCGAGCCGCTCGCTCAAGCGAGTCAGAGCCAGCTCGCGGTTGCGCGCCTGCGAGCGCCCGTCCTGGGCGATCGCCACCACTCGCGGCCCGACACGCGCCAGCACCCGCTCCCGCTGGGCCTCGGTCAGCGTGGGCGAGGCGAGCACGTCGAAGCTCGCTTCTACACGGGAAGCGGTGACGTTGGCGTGCTGCCCCCCCGGGCCAGAGGAGCGGCTCGTGCGCACCGTCACCTCCGAGAACGGGATCGTCAGCTCGCCGGCGATCCGCAGCCGTGTACGAGAGCCTTCCTCAGCCTCGCTCACCGCGCCCGCCGATCGACACGCCCTCCGCACCACGGCCGACCGGCTCCGTCACCAGGCGGGTCGTGTCCGTCACCTTGTTCTCGCTCTGGGAGCACCGACGCATGATCGCACCGGCCACACGGCGACTGGCGCTCGTAGGGCCTCCCGACGCGGCAGTCGATACGGTGTCCCGGTGCCGCCCACCCCTCCTCGCATCCAGGTGATCCTCGCCAGCACCCGCCCGGGGCGTTTCGGCGAGAAGCCCGCGGCCTGGGTCATGGACCGCCTGTCCAAGCGAGCCGACGTGCACGCAGAGCTGGTCGATCTCCGCGACCACCCGCTGCCGCTCTTCGACCAGCCCACGCCACCAGCCCGCACGCTGCGCGACTACCCCACCGAGGCGATCGCCCGCTGGGGGCGCACCGTCGAGGGGGCAGACGGGTACCTCGTCGTCACACCCGAGTACAACCACGGCTACCCGGCCTCGCTGAAGAACGCGCTCGACCACGTCTTCCCCGAGCTGAGCCGCAAGCCGGTCGCGTTCGTCGGCTACGGCAACGTCGGGGGCGCCCGCGCGATCGAGCAGTTGCGCCTCGTCGCAGTCGAGTTCGAGATGGCCCCGTTGCGGCACGCGGTCCACGTCCTGCCGGAACTGATGGTGCCCGCGATGAAGGCAGACCCGTTCACCCCGGAGCTCTTCGCGCCACTCGACGGGCGCCTCGACACCGCGGCGACGGACCTCGCCTGGTGGGCGAACGCGCTCGCCTCCGCGCGCGCGGAGAGCACCACGACCGGCTGATGGCACCCAGCGGGAGACCGGTCCGCTGAGCCGCAGCGGAGGAGTGGCGGCGACCGAGCGTGCGGCGACTGAGTCGAGACTCCGAACGGGTCCTCGTGAGCAGTGACCCGCCCCGCGCCCGGGCGATCCGGGCGGCCGTGACCGGGACCGTCCAGGGCGTCGGCTTCCGAGAGGACACCCGGCGCCGAGCGGGCGAGCTCGGGGTCACGGGCTGGGTGCGCAACGCAGACCACGGCGGTGTGGCCGTGCACGCGGAGGGACCGCCCGCCGCGCTTGAGACGCTCACCGCCTTCCTGCGCCAGGGTCCGCCGGGCGCCTCCGTCGAGGACGTCTCCGTCGAGGACGTACGGGTCGAGGGTCACGAGCAGTTCGCGGTCCGTGGCGTGAGCGCCGGCGTGTTCGTCGTGCAGCACCACGCCGCCAGCACCCGCCACTTCGATCTGCGCCTTGAGGTGTCCGGAGCGATGCGATCCTGGGCGGTGCCCAAGGGCCCCTCGCTGGACCCATCCGCAAAGCGCCTGGCGGTCCAGGTCGCCGACCACGGGCTCGACCACAACGCCTTCGAGGGCCCCACCGACCGCGGAGCCGTGGTGGTCTGGGACCGCGGCCACTACGAGCAGGGCGGCAGGGTGGCCTGGCCCGAGGCGCTGGACCGCGGACACGCCGTGTTCGTCCTGCACGGCCAGAAGCTGCGCGGCGGCTTCGTGCTGCAGCGCACGCGACCGGGGCCGAAGGCGCAGTGGCTGCTGGTCAAGCGACGCGACGACGAGGCGCGCCCAGGCTCGGACATCGTCGTCGATCAGCCCGCGTCGGTACTCAGCGGGCGGACGCTGGAGGAAGTACTGCGCCAGGGGAAGTGAACGACGACCCCGCGTACACCTGTGTGGGCGCAACTTGTCTGACTGTCGCAGACCCAGGGCAGCGGCGGTCGCTCGGCCGATTGGAGGAAGCCCCACGGCTCTGCCGTACAGTTACGGACGCTTTCGTACGGGTCTGGTACCATGCGGCCGTGGCGACGATCAAAGCTGACGAGGTCCGGATTCCCCGCCGAGCGCGCGAGGCGGTGGCACGTCACGAGGAAGTTGTGGTCCTCAACCGCGAGCGACCGGCCTACGCGATCGTCCACCCCGACGATCGTGGGTGGTCGACCGCGCCGCGCCGCGGGCGGCCCTTGCGGGACGCGCTCGCCCTGCTCGCCCAGGCTGCGCCGCCCGACCCAGCCTTCGCCGAGGACATGGAGGCCGTGCTCGACGCCGTCGGGGTGGTGCCGGCTGATCCATGGGCACAGTCCTAGACACCACGGTCTTCATCGAGCTAGAGCGGGCCATGCGCGGGCTGCCCGCCGAGCACGCGATGCAAGAGGTCAGCCAGCGCCTGGGAGACCGGTTGGGCGAGAACGAGGAAGTGGGGATCGCCGCGATCACAGCCTCGGAGCTGCTGCACGGGGTGCACAGAGCCACCGAGGAGCACCGTGGACGGCGCGAGGCGTTTGTGGAGGCCGTGCTCGCGGCTTTCCCCGCACTTGCCTTCGACCTGCTCGTCGCGCGGGTCCACGCGAGGCTCTGGGCCAGCCTGGCCTCATCCGGGGCTGACATCGGAGCCCACGACCGGCTCGTCGCCGCGACCGCGATGTCCGCGGGCTGGCGGGTCGGGAGCGCCAATTCCCGTCACTTCAGCCGCATCCCCGGATTGGACGTTACGCTTATTCCGCTGGTCGATGCCGAGGTGAGGTCGAAGAGTTGCCTGGGGCGTGGCGTTGCTGCCGTGGCCGAGAGCGGTTAGGCGACCTGGCTCACTGCGGGCGTTTGGGAGTACGTCCTCTCGGGGATTGCCGGCTCGCAGTCGCCGCGTAGAAGCTCCGGCGCGGGATCAAGGCCGTTGGGCCACACCGCCGTTCGCGCCTCGTCATCGACCCGGACTTGCCGGAAGTACTCGGGATCGCGCAGGGGCTCTCCAAGCGTCCCGTGAAGCAAGAAGGCACAGTCGACGTCCCGCTCGACGCCATCGTTGAACGCGACCCGGAGGCGGTAGCCGTTCAGCGGCTGGACGCTGGTGACTCGGAGCATTATTCCTTCATGTTAGGGCAGAGGCTCGATCGACACTAGTGGTTCGTCTGTGAAGTGCGTTGGTGGTTGAAGGGGTGTCGTGGTCTTTGCCGAACTCGTCGCTGGTTGGGTCCAGCGATGATGGAGGTTCGGTATGCCTGCGTTGGCGAAGAGTGTTGAGATCGCAGCGGACGATCAAGCGGAGCTTGATCGGATTGTGCGCTCGAGCACCGCTGAGGTGCGGATGGTCGAGCGCGCCCAGATCGTGCTTTGTGCCGCGGAAGGTCGTTCGGCTGCGGAGATCGGCCGGCTGGTGGGGTGTTCGACGAACACGGCGCAGAAGTGGCGGGCGCGCTATGAGCAGGATGGGATCGCCGGGCTCCGTGACTTGCCGCGCTCGGGTAAACCTCTGATCTATTCGCAGGCGGATCGGGCGAGGCTGATCGCCAAGGCGTGCACGCGTCCACCGGAGACACCAGAGGGGGCTCAGCAGGAACGCTGGACCTATGAGCAACTCGGGCAGGCGGTGGGGATGTCGCGTGCCCAGGCACACACGATTCTCGCGCGCGCCGACATCAAGCCGCACCTGACCGACTACTGGGTGATGAGCGACTTCTCCGACCCCGAGTTCGAGGAGCGCCTGAAAGGTGTCTGCGGTCTGTACGTGAATCCGCCAGAGAACGTGCTGGTCGTCTCGATCGACGAAAAGACCGGGATCCAGGCCAAGGCACCAACCAAGCCAGACATCCTTCCTGCTCCTGGGCGAACGACACGTCGCGAGCACGAATACATCCGCAACGGCACGCAGTGCCTGTTCGCGTGTCTGAAGGTCCACGAGGGTGACGTGCTCGCGATGACCTCGAAGACCCGCAACCGCTTCGATCTGATCCGCTTCCTCGACCAGCTCGACAGCGAGATCCCCGTCGTCGAGGGCCAGCAGATCATCGCGGTCAGCGACAACCTCTCCACCCGCGGCACCGAAGAGGTACAGGAATGGCTCGCCGCTCACCCTCGCTGGAGCTTCCAATTCACCCCCACCCACGCCTCGTGGCTGAATCAGGTCGAGATCTTCTTCTCGATCCTCTACCGCCGACTGCTCAAGCACGGCATCTTCTTCAGCGAGGAAGACCTCGCCGAGCAAATGCTCGCGTTTATCGAGACCTACAACCAGACCGCCAAACCATTCAAGTGGACCTACACCGGGAAGGTCCTCGAGGCATAACCCACAAACTTCACAGACGAACCACTAGGGGCTCCAGTGCCTGGGCACGCACCAAGTTATCGGCGAGCTCCTCGGTGTGGAGTCGTGCCCACGCTCGGGCGAGCCGCAGCGCACGCGGTGGAAACGACCCATTGAGAATGCGCAGAGTGGCGAGCTCGATCTGTCAAGAAACTGGCCGTCGTGCGGGCCAGCGGCGAGCCTCGACGGCGGGTTGTGGCCTGCCGGCAGCGACCTCGCCGGCCAGGCTGGGTGCTGAAGGCTGTCGTCCAGGTGCTGGCCGATCGGGACGAGCAGATGCGCGCCAAGGACATCCATGCAGCCGTTGAGGCGTCGTTGGGCGACCGGGTGCGGTAGGCCTCGGTCAAGGCTGCCCTGGCTGCCAACGTCTCGGGTGCTTCGCCCGCTTCGTGCGGGTGGCGAGGGGGTGGTACGTGCTGGCGGGCTGACAGCGGGTCACTGAATCGGCCGAAGCGGCTAGTGACCTGGTTGCCGAAGACGATAGTCAGGCACCATCCAGAACCAGTACGCAATCGCCGCCTAGTCGGTGGACACGCGTCACCGAGCTGCGTTTGGCTCAGTCGCGTAGACATCCCGAGATTACCCGCTGAACCTCGTCTCGAGTATGCCAATATGGCTCGGCTTGCTGATCGCTGAGTCCCACCGTGCTTCGGCACGGATTGTTAACCACGTCGCCACCTGCTGTGCATCTTCGTCATTGGCTGGCGTGTCTGTTTCAACAACAATTTCTACGTCCGCCAGCATCTCGAAAGCAATTTCGCCATTTGAGAGCATACGTGCATCGCGAGCCTCGACATCGCTCATGTCGACTACCGAGTGAATCCATGCCTCTCCGGCTCGGGGAGTCACTTTATGGCGTATATCCGGAGATAGCCATTGCCCGACGAGCTTCTCGCCGAGTGCGTTCTCGAACGCAGTCTGCCTGCTTCTATCAAAACTCTGCCAGAAGCCCTCGATTCGGTGCAGTGCGATGTGTTCCTCAACGAGTGCCTTGAGGCTACGAATCAGCTCGATATGCACATCGGGGCGTACTCGTGATGCCTCCGCGGCCAGCTCAGCATCAAGCTGGCCCTCAGAGTCGGCGAAATCGCCATCGTTCGAGACAAGCACCACATGCGAGTCGCGATGCAGTTGGGCCTTCAACGTCTCCCAGATGAGGATGTCCTGGTAGCCCTTGCCATCTCCGCGAGCAGGCGCCCGAGAACTGTGTAAGCGCCCGAGAACATCGCTGTGCTCAACGTCCGGCATCGGTAGCAACTCCCATCCCGGAGAACTCGTGGCCAGGTCGCGCAGCTTGGTCTCGTAGTTGCTGACGACCGTCTCTACATCAAAGCAAATCTCAGCATCGACCAACAGCTTCCGCAGCTCGTCTGTAAGCTTGGCCGCACGAGGCACTCTGTCCTCGAGTTCGCGGCGGAGCTTACGAGTCGCCTCCCGCACGACTACCTCTGGGAGACCGATCTGGATTCCTGCCTCGCCTCCGTCCGCTAGCAGGATCCTAAACGCGTTCCCATCCATGCGGAAGTCTGCGATCAATACGTTCGCATCGAGAATGACGAGCACGGCTTCATTCTCGCATCGCAACGCGAGCCTTCACGCGCTGGCGCCGCTGTCGGGCACTCTTGGACCTCGACACGGCGAGCCGATACTGCTCGTGGCCTCGAAGTAGCCCGTCAATACCGCTTCGACGGGTCGCCGTGCGGCACAACTAGGCCGAGCGTTGCTCCTCCAGGCCCGGGGCCTGATGACGCCGCTGAGGGAGAATGTCGGCGAGCGTGCGACAATGAGAGTATGACCAAGGCCGAACTGCACGAGCTAGTAGACCGTCTGCCCGACCGGGCGGTCGATGGCGCTGCGATCCTCCTGGGAGAGATCAGCAACGGTCGCATCGACCCGGAGCAGGCGGGGTTCTGGACGCACGAGTGGCAGGCGAAGGAGCGCGAGGCGGACGACGACCTGGCGGCGGGCCGCGTCACGCGCTATGAGAGTGACGAGGAGCTCCTGGCGGCCCTGGACGAGCGCACCAAGCCGCTCGATGCCCACACGTGAAGTCCTCGCGTCGTTCTGGCGCGATTGGGACCGACTCACCCCTCGGCAGCAGCGCGCCTTCCGTCAAGCAGTAGCCCAGTTCATTGCTGACGTTGCCGGTGGTGGCCAGAGCTTCAATCCGCGCCTGCGCGTCAAGCGGGTGCAAGGCCACCCCGGCGTGTGGGAGATGACCTGGGCGCCGGACGGCCGCGCCACCTTCGAGTACGGCGACGAGATTCGTCCTGGCGAGCCGCACATCATCTGGCGACGCATCGGCACACACTCAGTCTTCCACCGGCCGTGAGCGTCGCCAGCACAGAACCCGACTTGCCGGCACTACTCCGCTTCGTCAAGCGAATGGACCTAATCGGAGTTCTATCGAACCACGATCTCCAGGGGTCGTTGGGCCGTCTGGCCGGGAAACTGGCCGCTGTACGGGCCAGCGGCGAGCCTCGGCGGCAGGCTGTGGTGGCCTGTCGGCAGCGGCCTCGCCGGCCAGGCTGGGTGCTGAAGGCTGTCGTCCAAGTGCTGGCCGATCAAGGCGAGCCGATGCGGGCCAAGGACATCCATGCAGCCGTTGAGGCATCGCTGGGTGAGCCGGTGGCGTGGTCCTCGATCAGGGGTGCTCTTGCTTCCAACGTCTCTGGCTCTTCGCGTCGACTCGTGCGGATCGAGCGGGGGAGGTACGTGCTGGCCTACTCGGACTCGGTCTAGCTTACCCGTCGGTCATGGGGTGCTGGTGGGTTGAGCAGCTTCTGAAACTCGGGGCTGACCACCGGCTCCTCCCAATCCTTCGGTGAACTGCAATGTCGTCGCCGGCGCCCACTCGCCGCACACAGCTCCACTCCGTCAAATCGAATCCCTGAAGCCTTCCATCAAACTGCGTACCACGTTCCGTGTGTAGTCCCTCCGTGCCTGCCAGAGGTCGCACACTTCGTCGGCCGATTGCCGCACCGCGTCCTCTTGCTCAGCTTCGATGGCTTCGTAGCAGGCCGCAACAGCATCTCGGTATTCTCCACAGAGATGGAGGAAGGCACTGTGGGTTTCACGCAGCGCTGGCGGTGGTGCAATCTTGGAGAGACACGCTCGTTCTTGCTTCAAGGCATCCAAGAACTTGCGGTTTGCGACTCGTCCCGCATCAAGGAGGGTCGCGACCGCCGCTTGGACCGCCAACGCGGGATCGTCCTCACCTTTCTTGATCTGCACTAGCATCGCTCTCAGCACCACGCGCTGCTCGTGTGAAGAGATGATTCGGGCATACACCATCTCGCGAGTGGGTGCCGCGTTTTCGGTCTTGCGCTCAAGCGCATCGCTGAGTCTTTCGCGCAGCCCGGGAGGCAGCGACTCGGGAAGAGAGTCTAGAATCGCGGTCGCCATCTCGCGACTCTCAGCAGCATGCAGACGCTGTGCTTGCGCAACCTCCACTTCCCAGTCATGGAGCACGTTCGATATAGCCAGCACATACGCATCTTCGCTCCTAGGGACAACCCACAGCCCGCACACCCACGTGACGGGTACACCCAGCACCAAGCCGACGACCCCAAATGCAACAGACTCGTCAATCGCACATGTGAGCGCAAGTGCTAGGTACAGATATCCCAACCACGGCGCCCACCCTTTGAATCGGTGTCGCACCCAGCTACGTACTCGACGTCTCGCCCTCCGCAACCACGGCGCAGGCGGCTCCAAACGAGCCGTCCGCTCTCCGACGACCTGACCATCTCCTGATTGATCACCGGGCATCTAGAGTCCATTCTACGACACCGACATGCTAGGCCGGGTTCGGGACCGGAATGCCTACTTCGGGGTCTGGTATAGGGGGCGAGGGGAACGGAGGCGTAGGGGCTTTGAGGCCCGGCACCCCCGGTTGGCCGCCCGGTGGCGGCAACGGCGCTACTGGCGCGTCTGGTCCGTCGGCCTGCGGACCTTCTCCTTCTGCCGAGCCGCACCCAGGGGGCGCACCACCATATGATGCCTGAACCATCCCGCAATGCTGCAGTTCGCGTTGGATACGTTCTTCTGCTTCATGTTCTTCTTTCCTCACCCGTTCTTCGAGTTCCTTGCATGCAGTATTCGCCCCACGATCGCTACCACCGTGATTTTCAATCTCAGAGCCGCATGGATCACTCAACGCCGGGCATCCGCCGAGAAGCCCGCTCGCGTCGCTGCGGGGGCTATCGCGGCTCCTGGGGTGGCGTTCGCGGCAACCCCAGGGCCGCTACGTCCCCACGACCGGGGCCGGGTCGGGGGCCCTGTAGACCATCGAAGAAGACCTCCACGACCTGTTGCCAGCACGCCACCCCGAAACACCAAGACCCCCGTACCCTGCGGGAACGGGGTCTTTGGACATTGGTTCGATCAGCAACGTTTTGGTCTATGGACCTAATCGGAGTTCTATCGAACCAAGATCTACGGGGTCGTTGGGTCGTGTGGCCAAGAAACTGGCCGCCGTACGGGCCAGCAGCGGGCCTCGACGGCAGGCTGTGGCCTCCCGGCAGCGGCCTCGCCGGCCAGGCTGGGTGCTGAAGGCTGTCGCTCAAGCGCTGGCCGATCGGGACGAGCCGATGCGCGTCAAGGACATCCATGCAGCGGTTGAGGCGTCGCTGGGGGCACCGGTGGCGTGGTCTTCGGTCAAGGCTGCCGTGGCTGCCAACGTCTCGGGTACGTCGCCCCGCTTCGTGCGAGTGGCGAGAGGCCGGTACGTGCTGGCCGGGCTGACAGCGCGCCACTGAATCGGCCGAAGCGTCGACGTGGACGTGGTTGGTCGTGGTGGGCCGCTGTTGATCGCCTATGTTGCTCGGGCTCAGGGTCTGGGGTCCGGGGCTTGGCGTACCATCTCCCGCATGTTGACTGTCGCTGAGGCTGCCGATCGGCTGGGTAGGAACCCCGAGACTGTCCGCCGGTGGATTCGGTCGGGGCGCCTGCCGGCGCGACGCGTCGGTGTCCGACACGCGATCGATGACCGCGACCTGCGCGTGATCGAGGACGAGCTACACCCGATGTCCGAGCTGCCCGAGGAGTGGCGCGTCGGGGATGACGGCACCCCGGCGCTCAATTGGGTCGCCGCGCTCCATCGCTCACGCAGCGGCCATTGACGAAGATCCTGGTTGTTGACGCATCGGTGGCGGTCGCCGCGTCCCATACGCCTGTGGGCTTCGCCAGCCTGCGCGGGCACAAGCTCGTCGCACCGCAGCTCATGGTCACGGAGGCAAGTTCGGCGCTGCACGAGATGGCCTGGCGGGGAGAGATCACCAAGCCTCGCGCCAAGACGATGCTGGAGCGCCTCCTCAAGGCCCCAGTGGAGATCCGCACGCCCGACGGCCTGATTCAGGCTGCGTGGAAAGTCGCCGACGAACTGGGGTGGGCGAAGACATACGACGCTCATTACGTCGCGCTGGCGCAGCTGCTCAAATGCCGGCTGGTCACGATCGATGAGCGGCTGCTCCGAGGAGTCGCCAGGCTGAAGATCGCCGTGAGGCCACGTGAACTCTGAGCCCACCTGCAATAGCTCGCCACAAACAACAATCTGAATGATTCGATTAGCGCTGCTTTCTCCCCTAGAGGGTTGGTCGGGTAGCGCTCAGAACAGTGCCACTCGGTCAAAGTTCGTCGACCGATCCCCTGTAGGAGCGCCGCCATGACGTCCAAAGAGCTCGCAGAGCTTCATCGGCTCGTAGGTGAAGCTGACCGCGGCGCAAGCGGCCCGCGGATTAGAGCCGCAGCCCGGTTTGCGGCTACTTCCAGGTGTTCAGAGGACCCACGGTGGACCCGAGTCCGGCGCGAACTACTCGGCGGGACGAACGGTTTCGATCGGGACAGGCACCTCGTCGTCGGGGTGCCTGTCAAGAACGACCGTCGCTTTACCGGGGGCCGTCAGGCCAACGAGGGTGCCCGGAAGCTCTTCGAGGTCCCATTCAACGATCACGCGGTCGCCGATCTCCATGCTTTGAGCATATAGGTCTCCCGCGTGCCGAGGCGCAAACCGGGAGCCGCAGGGCTCATAGGCAGGATCTCGTCTCACAATATCTGGGCCACCTGTTCGACGGCCTGGACGCCCAGCTCGTTGACGGCGTCGCCGCCGCGCACGAAGCGGCTTCCGCGCCCCCGAGAACGTTGCGCCTCTCAGGCGGGTGCGGTAGAATCGACGCACCGGGATGGTCCCGACCACAACCAAACAAATACGAGCGTCAAAGGAGCTAGCGCCTATGACCCCGATCCCCGCGGATCACGAAGACAATCGTCTCAAACCACGCTTCGTGCGGAAGAAAAGCACGAAGTCCCTCAAGGGGTTCGCTTTGGACCTCAGCCTTCGCTTCAACAGCGAAGGGGTGCCGTTCCTGGAGGATCTGAACAGCAACCAGAACGTGCGCCCGTTCACGAACGTGACCGACCTGCTCGTCACCCTGGGCGCCGAAATCAAGGAACTCCACGAAAAGCGGTTCCCTGGCGCAGCATCGGGTGCCTAGCAAGGCGGAGGTCAGCGCCTCGTAGCGCCAACTGGTGCGGGGTCTCGGTCGCTCCTGCAGCCTCCGGGACCCTGCTCCGGACCCGCGCCCTTAGCCCTTGAAGTCGTTGAAGGCTTTGAGCAGCTTCATGGTCGACGGGTTATCGAGTTCGTCGCCCTGATATCTGACCTCGTAAAGCCCTTGCAGATTGGACGGCAAGGTGGTGCCGTCCTCAACGAGCAGCACGAAGTTGTTGCCATAGCGCATCATCGCCGCGCCGATCTCAATCAACACGTTCGAGTTGAGGACGGCGTGCTCGTCGCCTTTCGAGTCGGTGAGTCGCTGCTCAATTCCGACGTGGATAACGGCCGCCGAGCAGGACCGCATGTCGTCAAGGACCTTGGTAGGAACCGGCTTCGAGACCGAGTCGCGCTCGACGGATACGACCGGCTCGAATTCGCCGAAGGCCAGAAGCTCCTTGAGTTGCTCAACGATCTTCTTGTTCTTTCCGTGCGTGATGAAGACCTTGCGATTCGTCTTGAGTTCGTCCGCCGGGGGAGCGGTGGTATGCGCGCTTGGCGGTACCGGTGGCTCGTCGCCGGGCTGGTCCTCAAGCTCGTCCGCCTCATCTGGTGCCGGAGGGTCCACTGTGTCGGCTGACGTAACCGCGTCAAGGTGCACATACTCGTCGCCCTTGATCTCACGCAACAGGCCCAAAGCCCGTGCGCTACTCACGATCAGATCGAACGTGCGCTCTGTCGCGTCTGTCGGCACGCCCATCGTCTCAAGGACGTTTCGGCCGATATGCTCGGCCGGCAGCCGGGCTCCTGAGTAGCGACCCAAGAACTCGCCGACGACGCGCGGTCGTAGCAGCGCCTCGCGCATAGCCAACTGGTCGTCGCCGTCCTCCGTCGGCGCGACGATGCGGCGACCGAGGTCAGTCAGCCCGATCTGAGGAGATTTGGGGCCACCGTCTGTCAAGCCGTAGGCCAACGCCGAGCCGCAGAGGTACCGGAAGTTGCCGCTGGTTGGCTTCATGTCGAGGGCGACCGCAACGTCCAGCGGCGAGGCAGGCTGCTTTCCGTACTGGTCAGCGAGAGCGCGTGGAACGCGTGCGACTCTAGAAGCCCGTACCGTGGCACATCGCTTTGGCTCAGGTAGGTCTTCTTGGCTCCCTTGTTCGCGGCGTCCGCCATGCCTTCAAGTGGTACAGACCCGTTCGGACGCCTCGCCGCGTGATCCTGCACTCTGAGCGCGCCGCTGGAGACCGGCCATGCAGCGACCAAATTGGTTCGATTAGCGCTGTTTTCTTCCCCAGAAATGGGCCGTGCAGGAATCGAACCTGCAACCTTGGGCTTAAGAGGCCGATAGAGGGTGCCCGAAACGGCCAAATACGGCCGATTTAGTCGGCCTAGATGCCTTTAGAACATAAGGATTTAGGCTGGTTTGGTACCCAAAGCGGTACCCATGCTGGTGGTGGTACCCACGTGGTACCCACGCCGTGTAGACTCCCGGTAGGCACCTAACAAGAGGCCCCGCGTGAGTGCCATCGCAGGGGCCGTGGACACACGGAGGCCCGGCATGTCGACCAAGAACCCCAGTGCAGCCGTGGTCGTCCGCGAGCACAACGGGCAGCCCTTCTTCGAGGCGAAGTTCCGCTACCGCAGCCGGCAAGTGAAGCGCCGTGTCGGGCCGGCCTGGCTCGATCTCGATACAGACACGGGCGGCTGGCGCCCACGTCGCGGACGTGTACCCGACGGCTCCTACGATGAGCGCGCGGCCCACGTCACGGCAGCTTCCCTCGTAGCCGCCTACGTGGCCGAAGCAGACGACCGCGAACATGCCGAGCGCGAGCGCAAGGCCCGCGGCGTGACCTTCCGTGAAGTCGCCCACGAGTACCTGCGCTGGCTCGAGGACGTGAAGGGCGCGAAGCCTGCGACGTTGCGCAACCACCAGAGCGTGCTCGCCGAGCCCGGCGTCCCGTACAAGCGCGGGAAGGACACGATCACCGGCCACGTTATGGCCGCCCTCGGCGACCGACCCGCATCGAAGATCAGCACGCGCGACGTGGAGGAGCTGCTAGCGACGGTCAGCGCAACCGGCGTCTCGCCGCGCACTGTGAACAAGCACCGCGCGGTGATCTGCGCCGCCTTCAACTACGGCTGCCGTGCCTCGACCTACGGGCTGGCAACGAACCCCGCCTCCGAGGCCGACAAGCGCCGGGAGCCGCTGCCGGGCGCATTGGTCTACTACTCGCCCGAGGAGGTCGAGGCACTCGCGCGGGCACTCGCCGACGGCCGGCACCGCGAGCCTTCGCGGCAGACCCTCGGCGCGCAGGAGCGCGAGGCGAAGCGTGCCGAGGATCAGCAGGACGCGGAGCTGGTGAGGGTCGCCGCATACGCCGGCCTGCGGCTCGGCGAGCTGCTCGCGCTCCGCTGGCGGGACGTGGACTTCGCGGGCCATGCCCTGACCGTGGGGCGCGCGATGAGCGCAGGCGTGGAGTCCTCCACAAAGTCGGGCAGGGTCCGTCGGGTGCCACTGCCTGACCAAGCCGCAGCCGCCCTCGATCGCCTGAGCAGGCGCGAGGACTTCACCGGGGCCGACGAGCGAGTGTTCTGCAACGCGCTCGGGCGAACCCTCGACGGCTCCGCGTTGCGCCGCCGCTTCAAGCGGGCGCGCGACGCCGCCGGCCTGCGACCGCTGCGCTTCCACGACCTGCGCCACACCTACGGGAGCCTCTTGGCGGCTGCCGGCGTGGACCTCGTGACGATCCAGGCCGCGATGGGTCACAGCGCGCTCGCCACCACCGGACGCTACCTGCACGCGCGGCCCGCCGGCGAGCAGGCGGAGGTGTTCACTCGGGCGTTCGCTCCCACCACACCAGTCGATGCCGAGCCTACTATCGGCTATTCCGTTTGAGTTCGATTTGGTTTCCGTTTCTTGCTACAGTAGGAGCATGAGCTTGGCTTACGCAGACGAGGCAATCAAGATCAGGCAGCTAGCGCCGCTGACCGAGCGCGACATCGCGCGGGCGACCGGAGCGGGCGTCTCGACGGTCAGCGCGTGGCTTCATCGCACCCGCGCGCCCACCGGGCGCCGCGCAGAACGACTGGTGGAGCTCTCGGCGATCATCGATCGGCTGGCAGCGGTGCTGGAGGCCGACTACGTGCCGGTGTGGCTGAACCGCCCACTCACAGCGCTCGGACATCGCAAGCCGATCGACGTGCTCGCCGGCGGCGGCTACGAGGAACTCTCGCGCATGGTCGCCGCACTCGAATCCCCGACCTTCACGTAGCCCGCCGTGAACGCGCCGCGTGCGACGCGCATGCCGGTGACAGGCACTTGGCTACGCCACATCCCCGCCGGCAGCGACCCACTGCACCGTCCCCCCACACCCGCCGACGGGCGCTGGCAACGCGGCGCAACCGTTGAGGGCATCTACCTCGCGGCCGAGGAGGCGACCGTGTGGGCCGAGTGGTACCGATGGCTCGCGGAGCTCGAGATCGAGCCGCTGCGCGGACTGCCGCGCGAGCTCTGGCGCTACCGAGCAAGCCTGCCCTCGGTCGCGGACCTGACCAGCACCGAAACCCTCGCCGCCCTCGGACTGCCGACCGCCGAGCCGACCAGAGACCAATGGCCCCTGTTCCAGGACGTCGGCGAGCAACTGCACGCGGCCGGCTGCGACGGCCTGCTGTATCACTCCGCCGCGTGGCCGGGTGGGTTGTGCCTGTGCGTGTTCCGCGCCAACGCGACCGCGGGATCGGGACGACTCGAGCCGCTCGCGCGGGCACGACGGGTGAACAGGCCGCCAGCACCACCGCGGGGACTGCGGACCTGATCTTCAGTCTTCGCTCCACGTTGGCAGCGTGAGTACGGCGGTAAGGAGGACGAGTGCCATGGTCATCGGTCGTCTGCCTTCCAGTCGTCAGCACCCTGCGGGGTGGGGGGCCAAGCGGTCACCCGCCCTGATTCCCGATCTCGGCGGCGCGGGGAGACGGAAAATCCTCACCGACCCATGCCGGAACGATCGCCGACTCCGGGCCGGTCCCATCACTGCTCTCCGGCTTCGTGCGCAGTTTCGGCGGCGGTGCTGGCCAGGGCTTCAGGTCTTGCACGAGGTCCCGGTAGAACTCGACCGCCTGGGCACTGGTCTCTCGCACGAATGACCCTTCTGCGCGCCCGCGCTTCTGGCCCATCGGCCGGGAGCGCGCGAGGACGAACGAGCGTGGCTCTCGCTTTTGGTCCGGCGGGTAGTAGAGGAGCTTCGGATCTCCACGGACATCTCCGAGCGACGCCGCAGTGGTAACTCGAGCGCTTGGGAAAGCCGCTTCGACGCGAAGATCGTCCGGAGCCTCCTTGAGCTGGCGCATGAGCCAGGTGAAGCGCGTTTTCAGGCTGCCTTCTCGAGGCGCGTCGATAGCAACGCTGGTGACAGTCTGGCGGGCACGCAGATCTGTCCGGATCTGGAGCGGTCCGACAGCATCTGGAATTCGCAGCGTCGCGTGCATCTGACCCGAGTCCGCGAGCGACTTGACGATTTGGTCAAGGCGCGCCGTGGCGGTCTGCTTGCGGGGGTGCTGCGAGGTGACGGTGGCTCCCAGCTCCTGGGAAAGGCTGAGCGCGAGATAGTTGGCGAACTGCTCCCAGCGTTCGGCGACATCACGAGCGGCGTCTCCAGGGCGCAGCGTGCCGTCGTGAGCGGCCTTGCGCACCGTGACCCAGTTCTCGCCCATGTCCTCGAATCCCACCGCGCCTGACGCCTCGCTGCTCAGGTAGTGGATCAGCTCGCGCAGCACCCACTCCTGGTCCGGATCGGAGATGTGGTGGTAGCGCTGCTGCACCACCGCTTCGGTGAGCACTCTCCACCAGGAGAAGTGCCACAGACCCTTCGTGCGCAGCTTGCGCCCGTCTACAGAGATCGGTGATTCAGCGGAGGTGGCGGTGATCTGGGTTGAGATTGTGAGGACTCCATCGAAGCCGTTCTTGCGCGCCACTTCGAGGTAGCTGACCACCTGGTCGTCGTTGAGACGAGCAGAGCCAGTCTTGACCTCAACGAGGCACGTCCAGGTTTTGCCAGCCCGCCGGCAGACGATCGCGCCGTCGGGGATCACGGTCTTGCCGGTCGCGTCCTTGAACCGCACCTCGGCGAACGTCTCGATCACGGGAGACTTCGGAGCCCCCAGCTCGGTGAGGAGAGCATGCCCGAACTCCGGGACACCGTGCATGACCGCCAGCAGGCAGGACGTCGCGCGCTTCTCCTGCTCCTGCTGTGTGCGCGTGCCAAGCGTCGGGATCAGACGCGCGTGTCGCCATCCGTCGGGCTCCGATCCCACCGCCACAGAGGTAACCCCGGTCGCAGTCATCGCGGCGAGCTTACACGCTCTCCGAGTAGGCGTCGGACCTACAAGCCGCTGGTGAGCTTGGCGAGGGTCATTTCCAGCGCGTCGGCGATGCGCTTTGCGGTTGGGATGCTCGGCGCGTGCCATCCGCGCTCGATCTCGCCGAGGTACTTCGCGTCCATGCGGGCGATCCGGTGTGAGACCTGCTCCAGCGTCTCGCCGCGCTGTCCGCGAGCTTTGCGGACCGCCGCGCCGAACTGCTGCGCGATCGGGTCAGCGACGGTGCGGCGAGGCACCGGCTGGTGTGCTCTGGGGGAACATGACACCGGCAGTCTCGGGACGCGACGCCGGGCTGAACACTCGACATGTTCCCCCTTATGCTAGGTTGCCGGCCATGATGCGCCGGTTCTCGGGCAGGGCAACGCGTGGCAAGGTCGAAACTGTTCTCATGACACGGACATACCCTCTCCTCACGGCCAAACGCGGCAACATATGGGCACGTGGAATAGCTGGGCTGATCGTGGGAGCTTTGCTGCTGGCGGGCTGTGGAGACTCGGAAGGCTTCAAGGCACCGGCCTCGTTCACGGCCAGCGACGAAAGCGTGAGCAAGGCCGTCACAGAAGCGATCAACGGAGGCACGTCGCCTGGCCTCGCCAAGCCACCCACAGTGAACTGCTCTGCGGGCGAATGCTCAATCAACTACGTGATCAAGGAACCGACCGGCATCAGCTTCGACGACGAACTGATGCAGCCGACACGTCAGATCTGGAAGGCCCTGTTTGAGGACCCAAGTACCAAGGCCGCCAAGATCACAGTCGAAGGACCGGTCACGAGCGTCGGCGGCCAGAAAAGCACAGGGACGATCTACTGGCTGGAATGCACGCGCGAAGACGCCAGCCAGATCAACTGGGACGAAGTCGAAGCAGACGGCATGAAGAAACTCTGCAACTACCACAAGGAAGTCGAATGAGCCCGCCACATGCGGGGTCAGGAGCCGGACACATAAAGCGGAACTCGGCTCGTAAACGCCTACCGGAGACCCTCCGTCCCTTACGCGCCACCGGGGTGATCGCAGCACTCGCCTCGCTCGTGCACTGTCAAACAGTCAGGCACGCTGAGGGACGAGAGCATGTTTGAGGGCCACCGGGCGAAGAAGGCCGCGGAGGCTTACCAACAGGCGCTGGCGCGGTGGCAGTCGGAGCGTGACGGGTACGCGCGATACCTGGAGCTCGCTGAGAAGTTCAACGGCAGCAGGGAGGCCGAGATTATGCTCGGGCCAGATGAGGCCCTGTTCTACTACGTGACGGATGCGAGCCTGATCGAGGATCGCCGGGGCAGAGGAACATACAGGGGGGCATCGCAGGGGGTTTCGATCCCGATCGGCAGCGTCCACGGGCGCTCCGTGCGATACCGCGTGGGCCAGACCCGCGGTCATTACGAGCAGGGAACGCCCACACCGACGGCGATCGACACCGGCACAGTGTTCATCACGAACAAGCGCGTCATCTTCCAAGGAGCGAAACAGACTCGCGAGTCTCTGTTTGCAAAGCTGATCGGCTTCGAGCACTCCAACAGCGAGGGCTCGACGACGTTCTCCGTCTCCAACCGTCAGAAGCCCACGACCGTCCACTACGTGCCGGGACTGTCTGCAAACTTTGACTTCCGCCTCGATCTGGCGCTGGCGCACTACCGAAACACCGTCGCCGACCTGGTCGCAGAAGTGCGGGGAGACCTCGCCAAGATAGACGCACAACGCCCAACCGCCCCAGCGGGCCTGCCCGTCTAACTGCTCAACCGCCAACGCGGGCGCATACAGACGATGGCACTTGGCCGGAGCCGATGAGCTGAGTCGCTAACTGTCTGATGCCTGCGGGCTCTGTCGGTTCGAGAGCGCCCGCTCCAGCGATTGCAGGCGCTGCGAGATTTCGCGGACCTGCACGAGCAGGTCATCCTCAGCCAGCTCAACATGCTCAACCGTGTGCGCGAAGAAACGCTGCGCGACGGCCCCGATCACGAGCGTGGCCGCCCCGATACCCACGAGCATGACGGACACGGCGATGATCTTGCCTGCGACCGTACCCGGGACGAGAGATCCGACGGTGGCCATCGTGCTGATAGCCCAATACACGCCGTTGCCGTACGAGATGTGTTCCACCGCTGCGAACGCTGCACCGCCTCCAACCACCGTCAACAGCGCGACAGCTGCCGCGAAACGTACGCCTTCTGTTGAGAACAAGGCGCTCGAGGACCCACGCAAGGGAGCCAAGCGAAGCAGACGCAAGAGCCGTAGCAGGCGGATGCTCTGCATCGCAGCCAAGAAGAACGGTGGTGTTAGCCCGGGGGGTGCAGTAACGACCGCGCCCCCGGGGTGAGCGGGGGCGCGGATACGTCCGGTTGGGCAGGGATCCTGGGCTTGTCGAAGGTCCTTGATCCCGAGCTTGGAGGTTCACCTTGAAGGTGATGCGTGATGGACGCCCGGTAACCGTAGAAGTCACGTCGGACGGAGTGGGTTTGGTCTCGCACGCGGGCAGCGCGCTGGTGGCGCAGGTCGCTGAGGAGGTCGGGCTGACCAATGCGCTGTCGTTGGGGCTGGCCGGGATCAAGCAGCGGCGTCGGGGTCATAACCCGGGCCGGGTGGTCCGCGATCTGGCGGTGATGTTGGTCGATGGCGGCGAGTGCGTCTCTGACCTCGGCGCGGTCCGTGAGCAGGACGCGTTGTTCGGGGCGGTGGCGTCTGATTCGACAGCGTTTCGGATGATCGACCGGATCGCCTCGACGCCGGGGTCCTTGGACGCTCTGCGTGACGCGCACGCGTGCGCCCGAGCGCGGTTCTGGGAGATGCATGGTGCTCCTGAGCGGTTGACGCTCGATGTCGACGCGACGCTGATCACTGCGCATTCGGAGAAGGAGAAGGCGGCTGGGAACTACAAGGGCGGCTACGGGTTTCACCCGTTGCAGGTCTACCTTGATGAGACCAGGGAGGCGATGGGTGGGCTGCTGCGCCCGGGGAACGCCGGCTCGAACACCGCCGCTGATCATATGGCGGTGCTGGACCGGGCGCTTGAGCAGATCCCGGCCGAGTACGTCGGGTCGCTGGAGATCTTGGTGCGCGCGGACTCCGCCGGCGCCACCCACGGGCTGGTTGACTACTGCAGGGAAGGCGATATGCGCTTCTCGGTCGGCTACGAGCTGACCGAGACGGTCCGCTCAGCGATCCTGCAGATCCCCGAAGACGCGTGGGTTCCGGCTCTCGACCAGGACGGCTCGGCCCGCAAAAACGGCGAGGTCGTGGAGATCACCGACATGGTTGATCTGTCCGCTTGGCCCGAGCGCTCTCGGCTGATCGTACGCAGGGAGCGTCCGCACCCCGGAGCGCAGCTGTCGTTCACCGACCACGACGGCTACCGCTTCCAAGCGATCCTCACCGACCAGACCGGCCAGGACATCGCCGTCTTGGAGTGCCGTCACCGCCAGCACGCGCACGTCGAGGATCGCATCCGCGACGACAAGGACACCGGCCTTTCCAAGTTCCCGTTCAAGGAGTTCGCGCTCAACGAGGTGTGGCTCGAGATCGTGATGTTCGCGCACGACCTATTCGTCTGGACCCAAGCGCTCACCCTCACCGGAGACCTCGCCAACGCCGAGCCCAAGCGCATCCGCTACCGGCTGCTGCACGTCGCCGGCCGGCTCGCGTTCTCCGGCCGCCGCGCAAAGCTCCACCTCCAGGACACATGGCCGTGGGCAGCCGAACTCGTCGCCGCCTTCGAGAAGCTCAAAGCACTCCCAGCCCCCACCGGCTGACAGCCGCCACCGGCCGACCACACCACCAAGCAGCTTTCCGGCCACGGCCTCGCTCACGGCTGCCCGCACACCGGCCGCTTACAAGCATCGCGGTTCCGCGGAACCGCCCACACGGCCACCATCACACCCCCCAACGTCACGCCCACAACCCCGATCGCCGCACGCGGGCTCCCCGGTCACTCCCCAGCGCTTACTGCACGTTCCGGGTTAGAGCGACGATGCCGACTTCGAGTGGGTGACCAAAGAGATAACGCCCACGGTTCTGCACGACGGCCAGCATCACCACCAACTCGGCGAGGAACGCGAGCCAAATGGCCCAATCGAGTACGTCGCCGACCGTCCGCCACGGCTCGCCGACGTTCACGAATTGGAGCACGGTCGTAGGAATCGTGAGCAGCGCTGCCACGATCAGCGGCTTCTGCATCCGCTTCGCGACCGCTCTGGCCCGGTTATCCATCACCACCATCGTCGTCATCGCTTGTACGTGTTCCACGCGACGCGACGCTGCCCTCCTTGCTCCATGGTCCGGCTCATCCACGATGCCCCAAACGCGGCTTCCGTGCTCCTGCTGACCGCCAAACGTAGGCCGTTGTCAGCTTCGCTCAAGCTGCTGACGCTTGAGGCGCGTTCAGCCTCCCAGCGGTGCAAAAGTCAGGACAGACTAGATGCACAAGGATTGAGCGGGTCCTTTAAGGGGCCCAAACTCATGGCCGGTTCCGCGGGCTCACGGTCATTAACCACATGACAACCACCAAACCCACCAACCCAAACACGGCCGGCGAGCACACCCGGGGGTACACCCGATGAGCCGCCGCCTGAAGATCACATTGCCCGACGGGCTTGCAGCACAGCTGGACGAGCTGGCGGCGAACACCGGCGAGCCGGTCGCGCGACTCGCGGGCCAAATGGTCCGCCAAGGTATCGCCGAAGCGGCTCCCAACGGGGACGTACGCCAGCCGCGCGCCGAGCTGGCCCCCGTCCTACCCGACGCGCCTAACGAGGACGAGCCCGGCCAGCGGGCGCCGTGGCTTGAGCCCTACGGCGGGGACCGAGAATGGCGCTCGTGGATGTGGGGCGGGATCGTCGCGCTCCACGGGCGCTACCCCACAGCGCTCGCCGAGTTGAAGTACGGCTGGTGGGAGAGCGAGGCGCACGTCGAGACCCTGTGCGCCATCGTCGTATGGCGCCAGTGGATCGACGATGCCTGCCGAGACCCGCGCGAAGAGCTGGCCTTCCAGGTCAACCTCTCCGACTACGGCCACACCCTCCGCCAGGAAGGCGGCAGCGTCACCCGCGCCTGGAAACCCGGTGCCCCGCCAGACGGGTGGGTCCGTTGACCCTGGAACGAGGACAACCATTCCACACGGATGCGGACCCCAAGCCCGTGGCCGGTCAGGACCGGTCGCGGTCTGTAACCGCGATGGCCCCACCAACCTTACAACTGCGAGACCCGCGGCCAATGAGCTCGACCGACCGCCGCCCGCTCACCGCCGCCGACGTGATGACCGCAGCCGAGGTCGCCGCCCTGCTGCGCGTACCACGATCGACCGTGGAGGACTGGGCGCGACGAGGGATCGTCCCGTCAAAGAAGGTTGGCCGGCGAAGGCTCTACGTCCGGTCGAGGATCGAGGCCCTGCTGCTCGACGAGGACGGCGAACTCAGCCCTTGAGAGGTCGGTGGCACTACTCTGAAGGAGCGTCATGGACACCATTCGCATCCTCCATCACCACGAGCACGGCTTTGGCTGGAACTTCGAGTCGCCCGACATTCCCGGCCTGACCGGCGGAGGCGACGCCTACGACCAGGCGCATGCCGAGGACGCCGCCAGATTCGCGCTGGTGTGCGCCGCCGAAGAGCAGGGCGACCCGGTGCCCACCGATCTCCTCTTTGAGCATTACGTGCCAGTCGGCGTTGCCGCCGCGGCGTAGCGCAGAGCGGTTCGCATTGACTTCGGGTTGGCTCCAGGCTCCATTTTGAGGAGAGCAGCGCTAATCGGACCATCGCCAAGCCCCGACCACAGATTCATACCAGGCAGCGTATGGCGCCTATGCAAAACTCCAGCCCTGGTCTCGGAGGAAGCGGAGCACGTTGACGCATGGCACGCCGAGGGCCTGGCATACCGACGGAATCTTGGGCTTGGTCGCTGTTCCGCCTTTCTCCTCGGTGACGACCGTGAGGCTCTTGACCCGGGCAGTGGCGATGACGAATGGGTCCGCCCCATTGCGATTCTTTGTAGCCTTCATCAGAAGCGGATGCCGCGCGAGAACTTCGCTGGTGGCGCGCTGGAGGGCGTCGTCGAGCGGTACGAACATATGCGGGCGCGCTTTGATCCACTTGGCGAGTTCGTCCTCCTGTCGTGCCAACTCGACGCGCACCTCCTCGGGGCAGAGCACCTGCTGCCGGGTAATGAGTTCGTCCATCTTGACCCATAGTCCGGGAAAGACATCGGGTGGGTAGGAGCGCGACCAGCACTCGATGAGCACGCTCGTGTCGAAGCAGTAAGCCATCAGTCCCGGGCGCCGCCCGTGGCCGCCAGCTCCGCTTCGAGCTTCGGGAGCCCGTTGAGCTTGATCTCAAGATACTCCGAGAGGTCTGACCCGGTGATGGCGCGCCGGTAGTAGGCGTCAAGCGCCGACTCGATGAATCCCCGGCCGAGATCACGGACCTTCATTCGGTAGTAGCTCGGGCCTCCCGAGCGTTCCTCCTCGTCCCGCTTGCGCTTCTGCTCCTCACGAAACGCCTGGTAAGCCGCGCGGTACTCAGCCTCCTTGTCCTGCAAGAAGTCCCAGTCCGCAAGGCCAACTGAGTACAGCCGGCGCACGATCGCTTCCTGGCTCACGGAGTATTTTTCGGAGAGGTCGCGGATAATGCCCTCGCGCCAGCGCCCGTCGGCAGGCAAGTTCTGGAGCGTCGGCTCTGCAAGGAAGGCATCGAGCGGCATCAGCGCGGCGGCGGCAACTTGGTTGCAGAAGATCTCAATCTCGTCTGCGGGGCCGCGTGCTTGCCGTCGTGGCAGGACATCGCACACCCCGTCGGCATGACGCAGCACGTGCGCGAACTCGTGAAGTAGGGTGAAGATCCGGCCGCGCGGGAAGTCGCCGCCGTTGAGCACAACGACTGGCAGGCGATCCGTCGAGATCGAGAATCCCCGCATCTCCCGAACGGGGATCGACTGCGCCTGTAGAACGAGAACGTCGAGCCCGGAAACCGCATCAAGCCATGCGTTGAGCGCACGTCGCGGGTCCGACCAGCCTGCCTGCTGCGCAAGGGTCACGCCAAGGAGCGCCCGAGCAGCGGCCCCATACCGCTCGGGATCGGTGGTCCCCTCATCGAGCTTGGGCGCGGAGTCCACTGGTTCGTCAGCAAGCTCGCGCAGCTCAATGGCAGCTTCGCGCACGGCGTGAGCCCGGCGAATGACGGCCAGCAGCCCGGGCGACAGCTGCCCAAGTTCCGCGTCTGGCACGCGCCGATAATCCCTGAGCGGTTGAAAGTCGAATGGCGGCTCCGGCAGATAGAAGATCGCCAGAGGACGCTTGTAGATTTTCGCCGCCATGCGAAGCTGCGCCACGGTCGGGCGGGCCTCGCCCGTCTCCCAGGAACGCAGGCGATCCTCGCTGACCCGCAGCTTGGCAGCGGCCGCGTCCAGGCTAAAGCCCGCCGACTGGCGCGCCCAAACGAGCAGTTCCGGCCTGATCAGTGCATCTGGAGTCCGTGCCATCGCGATGGTCTACATGCAGCCTACGCACGTGCCCCGATGGTTGGGCTTCTCACGGCGCAGCCGACATGACTGAGCAGAAGCGCAACTCGGCGCTGATGGCGCCACGACGAAGCGGCGGCGCGGCGCACCGGAGCCGGCATTGGAAAGGCGCGTCCTGAGTGACGGCGGATGTTTTGCGCCGGTTGTGTGTGCAGAATGCGCCGGTGTCCATAGACGGGGAGTTCGACACCGCGATTGTGGCTGTGGAGGCAAGGCTTCGTGAGCTCGACGCTGCGCGCGAGGCGGCGACTCACGAGCTGGCCGAGCTTCGCGCCCAGAGCGAGCGGGCGATCTCAGACGGCGCGGGCGAGGATGAGCCTAACCGGCCGGGATCCTGGACGCCGCAACGCAAGGTCGAGCTGTTCGCCAGTCTCTTCCGTGGCCGCGAGGACGTCTTCCCGCATCGCTGGGAGAAACTGGCGAAGGGCAAGAGCGGGTGGGCGCCCCGCTGCGACAACGAGTGGAAGGACGGATGCAACAAGCCACGCGTGAAGTGTGGTGAGTGTCCCAACCAGGCGTTCCCCGTCCCGGATGAGGGCGAGCTGCTCAGGCATCTGCGGGGCCGCCATGTGATGGGCGTCTATCCGCTGCTGGCCGGCGATATGTGTCGGCTGTTGGCGATCGATCTCGATGAACGCTCATGGCATGCGGATGTGACGGCGCTGCGCGAGGCATGTTGCGAGCTCGGTCTCGTCCCGGCGGTCGAGCGCTCGCGCTCGGGAGAGGGTGCCCATGTCTGGTTCTTCTTCAGCGAGCCGGTGCAGGCAGTGCTCGCGCGGCGGTTCGGGTTGATGCTCCTGACGGACGCGATGGCGCGCAGCCCCACGCTGGGGATGGCGTCCTACGATCGGCTGTTTCCAAGCCAGGACACGCTGCCGAAGGGAGGCTTCGGGAACCTCATCGCGCTGCCGCTCCAGCACGAGGCACGCCAGCGCGGCAACACGCTGTTCGTGGACGAGCGCCTGGAGCCGTTTGAGGACCAGTGGTCCTACCTGGAGTCGCTGCCGCGGCTCGCCCCGGCTCGTCTGCAGGAGCTGGTGGCCCGTGGGCTCGGTGACGGCCGCGTCCTCGGCGTGCCCGAGGAGACGGAGAACAGCGACGCGCCGTGGCGCCCGGTTCGGCCGCTGACCGAGCGGCTCGCCGCCGCGAAGCTGCCCGGTACGGTGAGCGCGACGCTCGCCCAGCGCCTGTATGTGCGCAGCGAGGGGCTGCCGCCGGTGCTGCTGGACGCGTTGCGGCGGCTCGCGGCGTTCTCCAACCCGAAGTTCCTGGAACTTCAGGCGATGCGCAAATCCACCGCGCTCACCCCACGCGTGATCGCCTGCTTCGAGCAGGCAGGCGACTTCCTCGTGCTGCCACGTGGCTGTCTCAAACAACTGGAGGAGCTGCTGGCCGGCCTGAACATCGCGTTGGAGCTCTCCGACGAGCGTACGGAGGGTAAGGCGATCAAGGCGCGGTTTACGGGAGAGCTCACCGCCCGTCAAGAGCAGGCGGTGCCGGCGCTGCTCGCCCGGGAGCTCAGTGTCCTGTGCGCACCGCCGGGCATCGGCAAGACCGTCATCGCTACCCGGCTGATCGCGGCCCGGGCACGCTCGACGCTCGTGCTCGTCCATCGCAAGCCGCTGCTCGAACAGTGGGTCAAGCGCCTGAACGAGTTCCTCGATCTCGATGCAGATGAGATCGGGACGATCGGCGGCGGTCGCGGCAAGCCCACGGCCAAGGTGGATGTCGCGATGGTCCAGAGCCTGGCTCGCCACAAGACGCTCGACCAGTTGCTGGCCGGCTACGGTCACATCATCGTGGATGAGTGTCACCACGTCCCGGCTGTGACGACCGAGCGCGTCCTCCAAGCCTCATCCGCGCGCTACATAACCGGGCTGACCGCCACACCGAAGCGCCGCGACGGACACCACCCGATCATCACGATGCAGTGCGGGCCAATCCGCCACACGATCGAGCCCGACGCGACCCGCTCAGCACAGCCGCTCGTGCTGAGCGTCGTGCGCCGCGACACGCCATTCGATCCCAAGACGCTGCCCACCGACGCGAGCATCCAGGAGATCTACGCTGCGCTCGCCACCGACGAGCGACGCAGCGAGATGATCGCGAAGGACACGCTGGAGCTGGCGGCGCAGGGCCGCTGCCCGATCGTGCTGACAGAACGGCGCGAGCACCTGGAGCTACTGGAGGAGCGCCTTGCGGATGTCCACACGCTCATCGTCCTACACGGCGATATGCGGCCGGCCGAGCACCGCGTCGCGCTGGAGCAGCTCGCCAGCACGGACAACGACGGCGGGCGAGTGGTGCTCGCGACCGGCCGCTATATCGGCGAGGGCTTCGACGACCCGTGCCTCGATACGCTGCTGCTCGCCATGCCGATCGCATGGAAGGGCACCGTCGTCCAGTACGCCGGGCGCCTACACCGCGCCCATCCCGGCAAGCACGACGCCCTCATCTACGACTACGTCGACGCCGAGCTACCCGTCCTGCGACGCATGTTCGCCAAGCGCCTGCGGGCCTATCGGTCACTCGGGTACGAGCTGACCGAGGCGTCGGGAGCACGGTGATCCCAGCGGTGAGGCGTGGATTGAGGCGTGCTGCTCGGCCATCCCAGCGAAGCGTCCCTCCTGCCGATCGGTGCTTGCCTTCGGGCCGTCGCCGGGCGGCCTGAACGCCCCCTTGCGGCGCCGTTTGGTACCCACGAGTGGTACCCACGAACTTTGGCGCCTTGGGATTGCCTCTCGAAGTCGTCCCAAAAACAGCTTGTTTGCAGGCTTTTCTTGAGATGGGCCGTGCAGGAATCGAACCTGCAACCTTGGGCTTAAGAGGCCCCTGCTCTGCCGGTTGAGCTAACGGCCCGGGAGGACACCCATGGTCAGGGGCGTCCGTCAGGAGGCTCGCATTCTAGCCCAGGCCATCCAGCGGGCGGCTCGTAGGTCAAGAGGGGCGGCGCCCGTTCACGCTCAGAAGACGACCGTGCGCCCGCCGTCGGCGATCACACGGTCGTCGAGGTGCAGCGAAACCGCACGGGCGAGGACCATGCGCTCGACGTCGCGTCCCACGCGTTCGAGGTCGCGGATGGTGTGGCGGTGGTCCACGCGCTCCACGCCCTGTTCGATGATCGGGCCGCCGTCGAGCTCCTCGGTGACGTAGTGGGCGGTGGCTCCGATCAGCTTCACACCGTGCTCGTGCGCGCGGCGGTAGGGGTCTGCGCCCGGGAAGGCGGGCAGGAAGGAGTGGTGGATGTTGATCACCGGCGCCGCCAGGCGCGCGAGGAAGTCGCCGCTGAGGATCTGCATGTAGCGGGCCAGCACCACAACGTCGACCCGGCCTGCCAGCAGCTCGAGCATCCGCTCCTCCGCGAGCGCCTTGCGGCCCGGCTCGACGGGCACGTGGTGGAAGGGGACTCCGACTGCGCGCGCCTCGGGCTCGAGGTCGGGGTGGTTGGATACCACCGCCACCACCTCCGCGTCGAGCTCTCCGCGGCGCCAGCGCCACAGGAGGTCCACCAGGCAGTGGTCGCGGCGGGAGACCAGGACCGCCATGCGCCGGCGCTGGCCCCAGAAACGCAGCTCCCACTCCATCTGGAAGCGCTCCGCCACCTCCGCGCCGAAACTGCTCCTGCAGGCGCTCCCGCGACTGCGGGGACTCGAGCGCGCCCGGGAGGAAGAGCTCGGTGCGCAGGAAGAACCTGCCTCCGGTGGGGTCGGTGGAGTACTGGTGGGAGGAGACGATGTTCGCGCCCAGCTCGAACAGGAAGCCGGAGACGGCCGCCACGATGCCCGGCCGGTCCGGGCACGCGATCAGCAGGCGCGCGGTGTAGCGGGGGGCATCCTCCTGCAGGTCGGCCACGGAGGGCAGATTAGACCCCGCCGCCGACTCCCGTCCGACGCCCGGCTACTTCTTCGTGGAGCTGGTCGTGTGTCCCGCGGGCGTCGTCGTGGTGGCCTTGGGGGTGCCGACGGCGCTCGTGAAGGTCCCGTGCGGGCCGGGCGCGACCGGGACGGTTTTGCCGGCCTGGGTCGCCACGTACTTGCCGTTCGGAAGTTTGGTGACGGTGACGGGTACGTGGGCCAGAGGGTTTTTCCTGAGTTCTTCGAGATACTTCTTCACCCGCGTGCGTTCGGCGGCGGGCGCCAGCTTGACGGCCTTGCTCGCCGCCGCGTCGCCTTCGCTGATGTTGCGGGCTTTGTAGGCGGATTCCGCGAGCGCCGAGTACAGCCCAGCGCTGGGGGGTTTGCCGGCGATCGCGACCTTCAGCGTCCGCACCGCTTCCGCCGGCTGGTTGAGGCCCTGTTCGTCGTAGATTCCGGCGATACTCTGGGCGAGGACCGCGTCTGCGTGGTGCGGTTCCAGTCGAAGGTAGGTGTCCCACGAGCCGGACACCTGGGCGAGCAGCGCCCTGCCCTTGGCGGTGAGCACTTCGCGTTCGCCGACCACCGTGGTGTATTCGGGTTCGCTCGCCTGGTGCAGCTGGGCATCGGCGAGCGCCTCCCACGCGGCTGCTTCGGCGGGGTGGCTCTTGGTGCGCTTCTGTGCGGCGGCGACCTTGCCCGCAAAGCTGGCGCTGCTCGAACCGCTGTTTTCGGTGAAGACGTTGAACAGGCCGCCGCCCGAGCTGCCGCCCCGCCGACACCAAGGCCGACGAAGCTGAGCGCGAAGATCAGCGCCATGCCAAGGAAGACCGCCTGCACCGTGCGGCGCCTGCCCCGACGTCGAAGGTCGAAGAGCATCAGTCGAAGAGCTCTCTGTCGATGTGGTCGATTATGGCGTTCACGTTCGGGTCCGTGTCCTCGTTCGCAGTCACTCCGGCCGGCGGCGGGTCACTGGGGCTGCCTGCCGGTGGAGGGACCGGTGGCCCGCCCTCCCCGGCGGGCCCCCCCGGCGAGGACGGTGGGTCCTGCGGGGAGCTCCCTGCCGCCGCCTGCGCTCTACCGCGACCGAAGCCGGGAGACACTAGGTCAGCGTCCCCGTTTCGGCCAGCGTCGCGTCGCGCCACGAACGATGCCACCAGGATACTCGCCTCGTAGAGAAGGTAGAGGGGAACCGTCTCCAAGAGCAGCGTGATCGCGTCTCCGGGCAGGAAGGCCGCCACGGCCGCGCACGCCACGATCGCGTAGCGGCGGGCGCCGCGGAGCTGCTTGGGGGTCACGAGTCCCACGCGGGTGGCCCCCAGGATCGCAACGGGCACCTGGAAGACGAGACCCATCGCCAACAGCACCGTCGCTGCGAACTGGTAGTACGGGGCGGCCTGAACCTGGATGTTGAACTCGCTGCTGTTGAAGTTCACGAGGAAGCGCAGCGCGGCGGGGAGCACGACGAAGTAGCCGAACAGCACCCCGACCGCGAACAGCAGCGGAACCGCGGCGAGCAGCGGCTCCATCGCGCGTCTCTCACTCGGCTGCAGGGCGGGGAGCACGAAGCCGTAGAGCTCGAACAGGATCACCGGCAGCGAGACGATCAGCGCGAAGAAGAAGGTCACCGTGAGCGTCGTCGTGAACGGCTCGCCGACACCCAGCGTCAACAGCTTTTCGCTCTGAGGGACGGGGGGGAGCTTTGCGGTGTCCGCCCGCAAGCGGGGGAGCTCCGCGGCCAACTGCGCGCGGAGGGCCGCCGGCAGGTGGCTGTCGGGAGCACTGAGGAGCCCGACGATCGCCTCGGTGTCCCGCGCCACTTTGATCACCGCCTGCTGCGTCAGGCCCGTCTGACCCGCGATGCTCTCGCCTTTCACGAGCTGCCCGTGCCGCTCCCGTTCCAGCGGGCGGCCGACCAGGTGAAGCAGCGCGTGGTTCTGCCACAGGCAGACACCGAACGCGACCGCTAGCACGACGCCGCTGACGATCAGGCGCGTGCGCAGCTCTTCGAGGTGCTCCACGAGGCTTAGCCGGTCCTCGTGGCCGATCGTGCGGAGCGCGGTCGCCATTCCTCAGATATCGCCTATCGGGCCCATTGGCTCTCAACCTATATACCACCGCTGGACCACGGGTTCCCCGCAATAGCGTGCGCAAACCTCGGTATTCGTGGCCGTGCGCTAAAGACGGCAGGCAAGGGGGTCGATGACTCGCACATAGAGGGTGGCGCAGTCGGCCAAAGGCCGGCGAGCCGGGCCCCTCTTCAGTCAAGACTGGGTTTGCGCAGTCGACCAAAGGCCGGCGAGCCGGGCCCTCTTTCTCAATAAGGACCACGATGCACCCCGACAAGAGCCACCACCACACACACCACCACGTGCAGCTGCCCAGCGGCAAGCGGATCGAGGTCGTCTACCTCGACAACCCGCTCCCCCCCTCCCTGGGCACCGGGCACAGGCGCGCCGACCCGGCCACCGAGCCGCTGCACGTCTGCTTTTACTGCGCCGGGGAGCTCGTCCACCCGACCGACTGGGCCGAGGCCGGCCAGAACCAGTGGCGGATCCTGTTGCGCTGCCCCGAGTGCGAGGCCACGCGCGAGGGCGTCTTCGAGCAGGCGGCCGTGGAAAGCCTCGACGACGAGCTCGACCGCGCGTCCGAAGCGCTGCTGAGCGACCTCCAGCGCGTGACGCACGCGAACATGGCCGAGGAGATCGACCTCTTCATCCGCGCGCTCGACGCCGACCTGATCGTCCCGTCGGACTTTTAGCAGTAGCGCTCTACCACAGCATCGGCCACTAGGTCGAGCAACGCGGCGCGTCCGTTCGGGAGGATCTCGGGAAGCATCGCCTTGGCTTCGGCGACGAGCCCCAGCGCCCGCTCGCGAGCCTCCTCCAGGGCGCCGGTGGCCGCGATCCGCTCGCACAGCTCTCCCGCCTGCTCCGGTCCCGCCAGGGAGGCGAGGTCGACCGTCGCCAGGCGCTCGTCGCGCTCACGGGCAAGGATCAGGGGCAGCGTGACGGTGCCGTCGAGCAGGTCGGTCCCGCGCGTCTTGCCGGTGCGCTCCACCGGCCCGGAGACGTCGAGCACGTCGTCCAGCAGCTGAAAGGCCAGCCCGATGCGCCGCGCAAACGCCCCCAGAGCGTCGGCGAGCGCGCCGGCCGACCTTCGATCGGAGCCCCCGCCCGCCACGAGCGCGCCGAGCCGGCAGGCGGCCTCGAAGAGGGCAGCCGTCTTCAGCTCGCAGCGGCGCAGGTAGCGCTCCACCGCGACCCTGGGGGCGTAGGCGTCCTCGCGCTGCAGCAGCTCTCCTGCGGCCAGCGCCGAGCTCGCGTCCGAGAGAGCGCGCAACTGCGCCACCTCAGCGTTGAGCGTGAGCTCCGCAAACGCCCGCGAGAAGAGCAGGTCTCCGGTCGCGATCGCCATGCGGCGGCCCGCCTGCGCAACCACCGAGGGGTGCCCGCGCCGCAGCTGCGCCCCGTCGATCACGTCGTCGTGGACGAGCGTCGCGGAGTGCACCAGCTCGACCGCCACCGCCGCTCGCACCAGGCTCCGCTCTCCGTCCTCCGTGTCGAGCGGCCCGGCCACCCTCGGACTGTCCGACGCGGTGGCGGCCAGCACCACCAGCAGGGGGCGCAGGCGCTTGCCTCCCGCGAGGACGGTGGAGGTGGCATGCACCGCCAGCGGCGCGCCCGCCTCGGCGGCCACCCGCTCGAGGTGCTCCTCTGTGCGGGCCATCCGCTCGCGCAGCGCCGAGCCGCCGCGACGCATGATCTCGGCGACCGCGTCCTCACCCTCGTCCCCGGTCACGTACCCCTGTGCGGTGCTGCTCATCGTACTCATCATGCGCCATTCGCCGCGAGCGTGCCGGGTGGCTGTGGACCTGCCGCGGCACCGTTCGCCGGCACCGTGCCAGCGTGGATGGTCACGATGCCTCCTGCTGTGAGCAGGTAGCCGAGCTCACCGACGCCCGCGCGCTCCATCTCGGCCGCCAGCACGGGGGGCGTCGGGAAGCGCTTGACCGACTCGGGCAGATAGGTGTAGGCAGTGGCGTTGCCCGTGAGCCGTCCGAGCACCGGCACGATCCGATCGAACCACGCGCGGTAGAACAGCGACAGCGGCGGACGGGTTGGCGAGGTGAAGTCGAGCACCACCACCCTGCCCCCCGGCCGCACGACCCGCGCCATCTCCACCAGACCACCGTGCAGGTCGGAGAAGTTGCGTGCACCGAAGCCGACGGTGGCGGCGTCGAAGGAGTCGTTTGGGTAGGGCAACTCCAGCGCGTCACCCCACTCAAACAGCACCGTGGCGCCGCCCGGCTGCGCCTTGGCCCGCGCGCGGGCGAGCATCCCCTCGGAGAAGTCGCTGCCCACCACTTCCCCACCCGGGGCCACCCGCCGGGCGAGCTCGAATGCCAGGTCGCCGGTGCCGGTGGCGACGTCGAGCACGCGGGCACCCGGGCCGATCCGCGCGAAGTCCACAGCGCGCTCGCGCCAGCGGTGGTGCAGGCCGGCGCTCATCACGCTGTTCAGCGCGTCGTAGATTCCGGCGATGCGATCGAACATCGCCTGTACCTGCCCCGCCTCGAGCTGGCCGGAACGGGGACCGATTGGCGAGACACTCGCTCCGCTCGCCTCCCCAAATCGGCCAGCGTCGGAGGCGAGCGTCTCCCGGCTTCGGTCGGCGGGCGCACCCTGCTCATGGCCTTGAGCTATGGCAGACCCCTACTTCAACTGCGAGAGGAAGTCGACCGCCGCTTCGAACTGCTTCGGCGGCAGGTGCCTGAACGACGGCATCGGCGCCGTCGGATTGACTAGCGTGCGCGCAATCCCGAAGCGCGGGATGCGCGAGCCGATGTGCGTCAGTTCGGGGCCCGGCCCGCCGTTGCCGTTGTCGCCGAGCTTGTGGCACGCCAGGCAACCGCTGGCGGCCACCACGTTGCGGCCGTCTTCGAACTTCGCGAGCTCCTGGCCGCCGGCCTGGCGCACCGCCGCTGGTGTGGCTATTTCGACAGAGAACGGCGAGCCGGTGCTGGCGCCCTGCCAGGTGAGGAAGGCCATCGCCCCGATCACGAAGACGGCCGTGATCGTGGCGATCGGGCGGCGCTCCGGACGGCGCTCCGGCCCACGGTCGTAGAAGGGCAGCAGGAACAGCATGATCATGCCCAACGTCGGAATGCCGATCGTGGCCATGCCGACCATGCTCGGCGGCTTGATCACGCGCAGCAGCTCGAACAGGAAGAAGAAGTACCACTCCGGGCGCGGCACGTAGGTGCTGGTGGTGGGGTTCACCTTGGAGCCGAGCTCCGCGCCTAGCACCAGCGACAGCGTGATGATGCACGCCATCACCACGCACGCCATGATCGAGTCCTTCGCCACCGCGTAGGGGAAGAACGGTTTCCCTTTGGACTTCAGGATCGCGTACTCGCGGAGGTACTCCTCCTTCTGGCGCTGGTTCATGGCGCCGGGACCGCGGCCGGGGGACGTGGTGTGACCCAGGCGCGGCGGGTGGGAGTCGCGCGGACGCTCATCACGCCTGCGACTCGCGCAGCTCGGGGTCCTGCTCCGCTTTCGACCACGGCGGGGCGGTCGTGCCGAGCTTGGCGACCAGGTACAGGTGGGCGCCGATCAGCGAGATGATCAGCCCGGGGAGCAGCAGCATGTGGATTGCGTAGAAGCGCGACAGCGTGGTGGCTCCGATTTCCGGCCCTCCGCGCAGGAAGTCCGCCAGGTAGGGCCCCACGAGGGGGCCAGTGGCCGTGATGTTGTTGGCCACGGTCGTCGCCCAGAAGGCGCGCTGGTCAAACGGCAGCAGGTAGCCGGTGAACGACATCGCCATCGTCAGGATCAGCAGCACCACACCGATCACCCAGTTGAGCTCGCGCGGATACTTGTAGGCGCCGAAGAAGAACGTGCGGCCCATGTGCAGGAAGACGAGCACCACCATCACCGTCGAGCCCCACTTGTGCATACCCCGCACGAACTGCCCGAGGAACACCTGGTTGGTGATGTAGCGCACCGATTCGTAAGCTCCGCCGGAGGCGTCGGGGCGGTAGTACATCGCCAGGAAGACCCCCGTGACCGCCTGGCTGAGGAACGCGAACATCGTCGCCGACCCCAGCGTGTAGAACCAGTTGGTGCCCTTCGGCACCTTGCGGAACATCAGCCACCGCGCCGCCCCACTCAGCGAGGTGCGCTCGTCAACCCAGTCGACGAGCGCGGTGCCCGCGTTGGCGGCGTGATCGACCGGGCGGGCCGTGCCGTTCTGCTCCTCCGGCCGCGGCGGCGGCGCCTTCAGCGGAGCGGGGATCGGGGGAGCGGGAAGTTTGGGCACGGCGTCCTACCTGCGGATCGAGGGGCGCGAGGGATATAGGTACTGCCCGAGGCCGTCCAGCGGCTCGCCGGGGTCGCGCGGGGAGAAGCGGCGCAGCTCGCTGTTGACGCTGAAGCGCGCGCCGATCTGCACGTAGCCGTCGACCACGCGCGTGTAAAAGCGGTCCAGTGGCCGCACCGGCGGGCCACCTGTGCGGCGGCCGAGCAGGTCGTACACGCCCCCGTGGCAGGGGCAGATGAAGCGCTCCGCGGCGGGCACCCAGCGCACCGGGCAGCCGAGGTGCGCGCAGCGCGAGGTGATCGCGATGTAGGGGGTGTTCTTGTCGTAGGGGTCGGTGTCGATCGCCGGGTTTTTCTGGCGCACGTACACCAACCCCTTGCCCGCCTCCCCGATCCCCGGGGTGAGCGTGATCACCGTGGGGATGTAGTTGTTGTCGGGGAACATGTCCGTCGGGCCGACCGTCTCCCACGTGTGGGGGGTGGTTTTGAAGATCGGCCCGATCGCGAAGCCGAGCGCGGGCAGCACGAAGGAGGCGGCTGCGATCGCCCCCGCGGCGTGGGCTGAGCCGGTCATGAAGCGCCGCCGCGTGACCGTCTCGCCCTCGTACGCTCCCGGTATCCGGCGGTCGAGGGTGTACTTGGACTCGTGCTTGTCGTGCTTGCTGGGCAAGGCCGGCTAAGGATACCGCCTGCGGGCCGGCGCTCGTCGCGCAGTAGATGGTGTTTATCAGCACAAATGCTGGGGGATTCGACGGTCAGCCCGACGAGGGCTCCCCGGGCTCGGCGGCCGTGCGCATCGCCTCCAGCGCCTCCGAGGAGCCCGCGCGGGCCAGAGCCTTGGCGCGGCGGTGGGTTTCGCTCGAACCCCAGCCCACCGCCCGCGCACCGGCGCTCCAGACCGCCTGGGCGAGCTCCGCCTCCCCCGCTCCCTGCGCGAGCGCTGTCAGCGTGATCACGTCCGCGAGCTCCGCGACTGCAGCCACGTCGCCGAGCGCGACCAGGCGGGCGAGACCCAGCGCGTACAACCGGTCGCCCGCCAGCAGACCGAGGTCGGCCTCCGGTGGGTGCAGGATGCGGGGAGCGCCGTAGTGCAGCAGGTAGCCCTCGTAGATCGCCTCCAGCAGCAGCTCATACTCGGCGGCCTGCGCCCGTGCCAGTGGACCAGAAGCCGCGATCTGAGCGGGACCCGCGCCGTTGGGGGATGCCGGCGCAGCGCCCTCGTCGGTGAGCAGGCTCGCCACCAGGCCGCCCTGCTCCCGCAACAGCGCCTCCAGGCGCATCCAGCACGGGCACGGTGGTAGAGGTGGGCGGCGTTGGGCTGGACGGGGTCATCAAAGTTCCCCAAACGCCGCGGCGGCGGCCTCGACGGTGCGCTCCACGTGCTCGGGGGTGTGGGCCAGCGAGGGGAACCACGCCTCGAACTGTGAGGGCGGCGGGTTGACCCCGCGCGCGAGCAGCCCCCGGCACCACGCGGCGTGCGCCTCCAGATCGCAGGATCGCGCCCCCTCCAGGTCGTGCACGGGGTGCTCGCTGAAGAACACCGTCAGCAGACCGGGGAGGCTCGCGATTTGTATGGGCCGCCCGCCCGCCCGCCCGCCGGTCGACCCGCCATCCGCCTGCCCGCCCAAGCCTCCCCCTGCCTGCACGCCCGCCGCCTCGCGCAGCCCCGCCGCGAGCTGCTCGGTGATCGCCGCCAGGCGCGCGTAGGCCGTTCCGTCGAGCAGCGCGAGCGTCGCGAGGCCCGCCGCGACCGCGAGCGGGTTGCCCGAGAGCGTGCCCGCCTGGTAGACCTCGCCGGCCGGGGCGAGCAGCTCCAGCAGCTCCGCGCGGCCACCGACCGCCGCCGCGGGCAGGCCGCCGCCGAGCACCTTGCCCAGGACCGTGAGGTCCCCGTGCACCCCCGTGAGCTCCTGCGCGCCGCCGCGGGCCACGCGGAAGCCGCTGATCACCTCGTCGAGCACCAGCAGCGCACCGCTCGTGTCGGCCTGCTCGCGCAGCAGCTCCAGGAAGCCGGGCCGCGGCGGCACGAGACCCATGTTGGCGGGGATCGGCTCCGCCAGGATCGCCGCGGGCTCGTGCCGGCTCACCGCCTCGCGGAGCGCCTGGCGGGTCGTTCCACGGCACCACTACCGTCGCCGCCGCCACTCCCGCGGGCACCCCGGCACTTGCGGGGATCGCCTGCGTGGCGAGTCCCGAGCCGGCCTGCGCGAGCAGCCCGTCCACGTGGCCGTGGTAGGCGCCCGCGAACTTTACGATCCGCTCGCGACCGGTCGCTGCGCGCGCGAGGCGCAGCGCGGTCATCGTCGCCTCGGTGCCCGAGGAGGTCATGCGCACCATGTCCACGCCCGGCATCCGCCGCGCCACCTCCTCGGCCAGCTCGACCTCCCCCGCCGTCGGCGCCCCGAAGCTCGTCCCCCGCTCGGCGGCCGTGCGCACCGCCTCGAGGATCTCCGGGTGGGCGTGTCCGTGGATCAGCGGGCCCCACGAACAGACGTAGTCCACGTAGCGGTTGCCGTCCACGTCCACGAGCTCTGCGCCCGCGCCGCGCGCGACGAATACCGGGTCGCGGCCAATTGCGGCCATCGCGCGCACGGGCGAGTTGACCCCGCCGGGAAGCACCTTCAGCGCGCGGCGGTAGAGCTCCGCGGAGCGGGTGTCCGTGAGCGAGGCCATCACCGGCCCCGGCTCAGGCGTGCAGCGCTTCCCACCGCTTGTAGTCGTCGGTGAAGTAGAGCAGGCGGACCTTCTTGAACTCCGTGGAGGAGTACAGCGTGGCGCGCTCCTCGATGCCGGTCTGCTCGGCGATCGCGTCGAGGATCGCGTCGCACTCCTCCTTGGAGCGGCCGTGAGCCATCGTGAAGACCGAGTAGGGCCAGTCCTCGTAGGTGGGTCGCTGGTAGCAGTGGGAGATCCCGCGGTAGGACGCCATCCGCGGGCCGAGCTCGAGGATCTGCTCCGCGGGGACCTTCCAGACGCCCATGCCGTTCGCCGAGAAGCCCGCGCGGCGGTGGTAGAGGATCGCGGCCACGCGGCGCAGCAGGCCGCGCTCGCGCATCCCCGCCATGTGTTCGAGCAGCTCCTCGACCTCCATCCCCAGCCGCTGCGCCGCGGGGGCGTAGGGCTCGCTGACGACAGGCATGTCGCCCTGCGTGGCGCCGATCACCGCGATGTCGCGCTCGTCGTAGGCGACCGCGTCGAGCATCGCCTCCTCCTGGGGGGCGCCCTCGCTGGCGAGCGCCTTGGTGTCGCCCTCCATCTCCAGGTCCATCCTGATCTTGAACAGCTTCAGGGTCGGCAGCTGGCGGATCGACTCCGCGCCGGTGAGCTCCTGGAGGACCTCCAGCGTGCCCTCCAGGCCGAGTGGCGAGTCCGGCTCGGTAGCGAGCGTGAACCACATGTTGAACTCGTGGTTGCGCAGGTAGTTGTGTGAGACCCCGGGGTGGGAGTTGACGATCTTCGCCGCCCGCCACGGGTGCTCGGGATCGACCTTCGCCGCCACCAGCATCGAGGAGTACCCCAGCGCCCGCGTGTCGTAGATCGGGGTGACCTGGCGGATGATCCGCTGCTCCAACAGCTCCCCGACGCGCTCGAGCACCTGCTCCTCGGGGATCTCCGCGGCGCGGGCCACCGCGGCGTACGGCCGGGGCTCGAGCGGGAAGCTGCCCTGCATCAGGTTGAGCAGGCGGCGGTCCAGCTCGTCGAGCGCCACTGCCGCGCCCTCGGTGCGGCTGCGGATCTTCGGTGTCGCAGCGCTCGCCCGGTCCACGGCGGCGCTCGGCGGCGGCGCCTCGTTGCGGTCGCGGATCTCACGACCTGCCCGTCCGCCGGCACCCGCGTGGTCCACCGCGGCGCTCGGCGGCTCGGCTGCGTCCTCGGTGCGGCTGCGGGTCTTCGGGATGGGGGAGCTCTCTACTGGGCTAGCCATGTGGCGGCGTCCTTCGCGTGGTAGGTGATGATGACGTCCGCGCCCGCGCGGCGCAGCGAGGTGAGGATCTCGAGCACCGTCGCGCGCTCGTCGAGGTGGCCTGCCGCAGCCGCGGCCTTGACCATCGCGTACTCCCCGCTGACGTTGTACGCCGCCACCGGCAGGCCCGTCGCGCGCCTCACCGCTCGGATCAGGTCGCCGTAGGCGAGCGCCGGCTTGACCATCACCATGTCCGCGCCCTCGGCCACGTCGAGCAGCGCCTCGCGCACCGCCTCGCGGCCGTTGGCGGGGTCGAGCTGGTAGGCGCGACGGTCCCCAAACGCCGGGGTCGAGCCCGCGGCGCCGCGGAACGGGCCGTAGAAGGCCGAGGCGAACTTCGCGGAGTAGGCGAGGAGCGGGAGTGTCGGGGAAGCCCTCCCCGTCGAGCTCCGCGCGGATCGCCCCCACGCGGCCGTCCATCATGTCCGAGGGGGCCACGACGTCGGCGCCGGCGCGGGCGTGGCTGACCGCGGTGCGCGCCAGCAGCTCCACCGAGGCGTCGTTGTCGACGGTCTGCTCACCGTTCAGCACCCCGCAGTGGCCGTGGTCGGTGTACTCGCACAGGCACACGTCCGTCACCACGAGCAGCTCCGGCACCGCAGCCTTGAGCGCGCGCACGCACAGCTGCACCACGCCGTCCTCCGCCCACGCCGAGGAGCCCTGCGCGTCCTTCTCGGCGGGGATCCCGAACAACAGCACCGCGGCGAGCCCCAGCCGCGCCGCCTCGCGCGCCGCCTCGACGGCCGCTGCGATCGACAGGCGCTCGAGACCGGGAAGCGCCGCTGGCGAGTCACGTGGCGCGGGTCCGCTCGGCCGCTCCTCGACGAACAACGGGAGTACCAACTGCCCTGCCCGCAGCTCCGTCTCGCGCACGAGGCCACGCAGCGCGGGGGACGCGCGTAGGCGGCGCATACGCGTTTGGGGGAATGCCATCGTCCGTCGAGGATACCCCCGCGGGACGAGCGATCGGGGTTCCGCGGACGAGGATCGGGTGGGCCGGGTCGCCTACGCCAGCCGGACCGCACACCTCCTTGAGGGTTGACGAAGCGACGGGACACGGCCGATCACTCCGCGCGGCTCAGCCCCAGCCGCGCGAGCACGGCGAACAGCACGGTGAGCGCGAGCAGGTGCGCGAGCGAGACGCCCAGGCCGGGGGAGGAGCGGTTGACCGCCGCGTCCAGCGCCTGCAGGGCAGCCTTGTAGGGAAACACGAGCGAGAGCGCGCGGATCGCGTCGTACACCCCGCCCGCCACGGCGCCCGCAGGGACGAGCGCCAGGAAGGCGAGTGGCAGCGAGAGCAGGAAGGCCAGCAGCGAGGCCGCGCGCACCTCACGGGCGAGCGCCCCGATCGCCACCCCCAGCGCGGCGAACGCCAGCGCGGCGACGGCCAGCGCCGCCACCCACTGCCCCACACGGCCCCAGTCGAGGCCGACGAACGCTCCGATCCCCGCGAGCATCGCGAACGCCACCACCGCCGCGCAGCCCGCCGCCAGCAGCAGCTTCTCCGCGATCAGCTGCTCGCGCGAAATCAACGCGCCCACGCCGCGACCCACCGGGTCCCCGCCCTGGACCGGGGACGGGGAGGGGGTGGCCGAACCCCTGACCAAACGCGCGAGCGTGTGCTCTTCGCGCTCCAACGCCACCCCCCCGGCGGCGAGCAGCACGCAGACGAACATCAGCGAGATGCTGACCGCCACCACGACGGCGTAGGTGTCCAGCGGCGTGCGCCGGCCGTGCAGGAGCGTGCTCTGCACCTGGATCGGCTGACTGACCGTGCTCAGCACGTCGCGGCTGACCCCGAGGTTCTGCGCGGCGAATTCGGAGAACGCGGCGAGGTGTTCCAGTTGCGCGCGGTCCGCGCCGTGGGGCTGGCGGGCGATGACGCGGTGCAGGATGCCGGGGATGGCGCTCAGCCCGGGCAGGTTCTGCGGGGCCCCCGGCACACCGAGGCTGCCGCCCTGCACGAGCGCTCCGATGACCCTCGCCGCCACGCGCCTGATCTGGTTCGAGAGTTCGAGGTTCGCCTGTGCGAGCGCCGCTTCGATCGTGGAGTGCACGAAGCTCTGCTCCAGCGCGTCCCCGTTGTAGATCACCTCGACGTGCCCCTGGCTCGTGACGGAGGAGAGGCGCGAGGCGATGTTCGCGGGGATCACCACCGCCGCCAGCACGCGCCCGCTCTGCACGGCGGCGACGGCCTCCGCGCGCGTGGCCACCGGCACCGGCTGCACCTGGCTGAAGAGCTGGCTGTAGTAGTGGCCAACGTTCAGGCGCGTGCCGCCCAGTTCGACCGTCGCCCCGGGCGGGGAGAGGTTGGCGATCGCCACCTTCGGCTTCGACGGCGCCCGTGAGATCGCCAGCCCGATCAGCAGCGCCACCGCGATCGGGTAGAGCACGAGCACCCCCACCATCACCCGCGAGCGCGCGAGGATCAGCAGGTCCTTCTTGAGCATCCACCTCATGCCACTTAGTGCCCACGCTCGCGCAGGAACTCCACGAACGCCCCTTCAAACCCAAGGCCACCGTCGGTGCCCGCTGCGCGCGCGAGCTCCCGGGGGGAGCCGCTGAACAGGAGCTCCCCGTCGGCCAGCACGATCACCTGCTGTGCGTAGCGCTCGGCCTCGGCAACGTTGTGGGTGGAGAAGACCACACACCTGCCCCGCTCGGAGTGTGTGCCGATGAACCGCCACAGCCGCTCGCGCTGGCGGGGGTCCAGGGACGAGGAGGGCTCGTCCAGCGCCAGCACCGAGGGCTCGGAGAGTAGGCCGAGCGCGATGTTGACGCGCTGGCGGTTGCCGCCGGAGAGGCGCTCCACCCGCTCCGAGGCGCGCTCCTGCAGGCCGGTCTGCTCGAGCATCGCGGCGACGGCGCCCTGCGGGTCCGGAGTCCGCTCCAGGCGGGCGAACAGCTCGAGGTTCTCCGCCACCGACAGCCGCGAGTAGACCGCGGGCTGCTGAGGCACCCACCCCACCCGCCCGGACGGGAGGCTGACGCTGCCCGCGCTCGGCCGCTGTGCGCCCGCGACGATCGACAGCAGCGTGGTCTTGCCCGCTCCGTTGGGGCCGATCACGGCCACCAGTTCCCCTGCGTGCGCCTCGAAGCTGACCTCGCGCAGCGCCTCGCGCTCGCCGTAGCGCTTGCCGAGCCCGCGCACCGCGAGCAGCGGCTCCCCTACGGGCGGAGATGATTCGTTCACGCCGGCCCGTCCGGGCAGTTCATGAGTCGGCGCGCAGTCGGCCGGGCCGGCGCAAGGCTGCGCCTGCTCACAGCATCCCGCCCGGCGAGCGCTCCCACGGCTCGAGGGCCAGGTGACGGCTGAGGTACACGAACGTCTCGCGCAGGACCGCGAGGATCGGCAGGGCCACCAGCGCCCCGACCAGGCCGTAGAGCTGCAACCCGAGCAGCAGTGCGAAGATCACCAGCAGCGGGTTGATCCGCAGCGTGTGCCCGAAGATCTGCGGCGCGACCACGTGGCCCTCCAACTGCTGCAGGCCGACGAACAGCAGCGCCACCCACAGCGCGGAGATCGGATTGCTCAGGAGCGCCACCAGCACCGGCGGCACCGCCCCGAGGATCGGGCCGATGTAGGGGATCAGCTCCATCACGCCGTAGAACATCGCGAACGCCACCGCATACTTGCGCCCGTCGGGGAAGATCCCGAGCACCCCGAAGACGTACAGCGCGATCCCGGTGGAGGCACCCATCACAAAGCTGAACAGCAGCTGGCCACCGACGTAGCGGGAGACGGCGTGCTGGGTCAGCGTCGGGTAGTCGTCGGCGGGCGTGCCGTCGCCGTCGGGCATCGCCCTACGCACGAGCCGCCCGATGCGCTCGCCGTAGAGCAGCATGTAGACGGAGAGCACGAAGATCAGCACCAGGTCGAAGATCGCGCTCGCCGTTTCGGTCAGCAGCCCACCGCCGAACGAGGCGATCGAGCCGGCGCTCTTGGAGATTTTGTCCTGGATCGTCTGCAGCGCGGTTTTGCCCTGCTTGATGAAGTGCACGGAGAGGCCGTCCCGGTTGAGCGAACGTTCGAGCCTGGCCAGCGTTTTGTTCGCTTCGGCGACCAGGGAGGGCAGGTTGCGCGTGAAGGACTGCACCTGGTGGACGATCGGGTTGGCCAGCAGAAAGCCGATCCCCACCAAGGTAAGGAAGAATGCGAGGTACACGGAGAGCACCGCCAGGCCGCGAGGGAGGCGCGAGCGCTGGAGGAAGGCGACAGCCGGATTCAGGATCAGCGCGATGAGAGCCGCCACGACGAAGACCACCAGCACTTTCCCGGCGGCGCGCGCGAGCGCCCAGGCCGCGAGCAGCGCCAGCGGCAGCGCCACCAACTGCACCCACCGGGGCACCACCACGCGCGGCGGCGCGGCGCGGCGTGGGCGTCCGCGGCGCGGGCGCCTCCGGCGAGTCCGCCACCTCGCGCTCCTCGGCACGCGGGGGCTCGGCCGCAGGCGGCGGCGCCTCGGAAGTCCCTCCCCGCGCTCACAGGCCTCCCACCATGGGCGCAGTATGGCTGAGGCTGAGGCGACCATCCTGTTCGTCGGCGACCTCGTCGGCAGCATCGGCCGGCGCACGCTGTGCGACTGCCTGCCGCTGCTGCGCGAGCGGTACGCGCCGACGTTCGTGGTCGTCAACGGCGAGAACGTGGCGGGCGGGCTGGGGATCACCCCGAAGGCCGCCGACCAGTTGTTCGCGGCGGGGGTGGACGCGATCACGCTCGGCAACCACTCCTACCACCGGCGCGAGATCTACCCGTACCTCGACACCGAGCCGCGGATCGTGCGCCCCGCCAACTTCCTGCGCAGCCAGCCGGGGCGCGGCGTGTGCGTGGTGCAGAGCGCGGAGGGGGTGCGCCTCGGGGTGGTCAACCTCAGCGGCAGCCTCTACCTGCGCCCGGGCCGCTCGGCGTTCATCGAGATCGACGTGGCGCTGCAAGAGCTGGGCGAGGTGGACCACATGCTCGTGGACATGCACGCCGAGGCGACCAGCGAGAAGATCGCGCTCGGGTGGCACCTCGACGGGCGCGTGAGCGCGGTGGTGGGCACCCACACCCACATCCCCACGGCCGACGGGCGCGTGCTGCCCGGGGGCACCGCGTACATCACCGACGTCGGCATGACCGGCCCCCGCGGAGGGGTGATCGGGGTCAAGCGCGAGCTGGCGTTGGAGGCGATGATCACGCAGATGCCGGTGCGCTTTCAGACCTCCGAAGAGGACCCCTGGCTGAACGGGGTGGTGATCCGCTGCTCGGAGCCGTTGCGAGCGGACTCGATCGAGCAGGTGCTGATGCCGAAACCGCCTGCTCCGCCGACGGCGTAGCGCCGGGCACCTCGCGCTCGGGGACGGCGAGGCCGCCCGGAAGGTGGGCACAGGCGAGCCGGCGGGACCTCGAACAGGGCGATCATCACCAGCGGGAAGAACCAGGGGATGTAGAGGTAGAACCAGTGTTCGATCCCCAACTGCAGCGCAATCAGGATCGCGGCGGCGGCCGCGGCGAGCGCGGGCAGGCCAGGCCGGCGGGGGATCACGGCGAGCGCCAGGGCAAGGAGGACCGCACCGATCTCCACAACCGTCTGCCACCCGCCCAGGCCACCGTAGAGCCCCCACACCGAGAAGGGCGAGCCGCGGTTGGACTGGTAGACGACGGTGCGCTCGTAGATCTCGTGCAGCGAGTCGTGCGCGAGCGCGGGGATCGAGACGAGCGCGACGGTGGCGCAGAAGGCGAGCACGAACAGCGCCAGCGCCCGCAGGCGCCGCCCCGGCCGGCAGCTCGCGCAGGCCGTGCGTGGCGAAGAGCGGCGCGAGCGCCAGCGGGGCGATCTTCGTGAGGCCCGCCAGCGCGGCGAACACCCCCCGCGCGGGCGCAGACGTCGCGACGAGCAGGGCGGCGAGCAGCAGCACCGCCACGAGCGTGTCGTTGGAGTTGCTCTCCAGCGCGTACAGCGTGAACGGGTAGGAGACCCACGCGTAGGAGAGCGCGACCGCGAGCGTCGAGCCGCCGAGGCGCCGGCCGAGCAGGAACAGCAGCCCGACCGCGAGCAAGTCGAACGCGATCGCGGCGGCGTGCGCGGCGGGGAGGTCGTCCCACAGGCCGCTCCACCCGAAGACCTGCTCGAAGGGCACGTACGCCTCGTAGTTGACGGGCCCGTAGGTGTCCCCGTGTTCGTTGTTGGAGGGGTAGTGCCCGTACAGCGCCTTGCCGTCGGCGATCCGCTGCGCGCCGATCACCCCGGCGTAGCCGACGTCGATCACGTTGGAGTCGGTCACGTTCAGGCCGATCCGAAAGCCGAGCAGGAAGACCACGCCGATCGCCAGCCACGGAGCGGGGATCAGCAGGTGTAGATGGGATCGCCCCCCACCCGACGCCCGGCGGGAGCGCACGCAGCCCGAGCATCCGCACCAGCAGGTAGACCAGCGGCGGGTACGTGAGCGGCACCGATTTGTAGATCTCGCCGTGGTTGAAGTACGCCAGCGAGACCGAGAACGAGAGCAGCACCAACAGGTCGAGGTGGCGCAGCGAGAACGGCCGGCGCCAGTTGATGAACGGCACCATGAACAGCACGCACAGCGGCAGCCAGATGTAGAGCGCGTTGACGTGCCGGCCGAACGCCCCGGGGTAGCCCCGCGCCATCGTCCACGCGACCTGGAAGCCGGTCCACTGTTCGAGCACCCGGCCGGTGGCGTCGGAGATGATGACCTGCCCGATTTCCTTGCCCTTGCGCGAGAAGTAGCTCACCTGCCAGTGGACGGGGCCCTTCAGGTACGCGCCCCCGTAGGAGCCCGGGTACCCCGCCCGCACGTGGCGCATCTTCGGCAGGTGGTTGGCGATTTCGAGGACGTCGTCCGGGGACAGCCGCCGGCCCGCGGGCGGGACGATCGACGGCGCCACCGGCACGGGGGTTTCCGAGACGGTCGCGGTGGTCGCGCTCGTGCCGCGGGTCGTGCGCAGGCCGGTGGTGAGCGCCAGCGGCGTGGCCGCCCGCCTCGTCGCCGCCCCCGCCGCGGTGGTCGTGGTCGTGGCGGGGCTCGCCGCCGCGGGCGCCGCCGCCTGGAGCAGCCACACGGAGCTCAGCAAGAGCGCTACGAGAGAACGGCGCACCGATCGAGGGTACCCGCCGCGCGGGCCCGAGGACTCAATCCGAGGTCAGGCCGAAATGGGCGAGGATCAGCGGAGCGATATCGCGGATCGACCACTGCGGGGGTCCCCGTCGGGACGCTCGGGAGGCTGCGCAGCCGTGTCCACGCCGCAGAGGATCAGCGCGCCGAGCGAGTCTTCGCCGCGCAGCGAGCCGTGGCTGCCGCCGCCCACGTGGGCCTGGCGGCCCCAGTCCAGGAACTCGTGACCGGGCGCCGCGGAGAGCAGCACCTCCCCCGAAGTGGGGCAGCTCAGCGCCGACCACGCGCGGGCGAGCGCGTCGGGGTGGTCGGGCGCGTGAGCAGACCATCGCGAACAGTCGCGCCGAGCACGGTCAGCTCCCCCTCCACGCTCCAGCCGTCCCCGCGCGCATCGCGCACGTCCCCGCCCGGGGCGAAAGCGCAGCTCCCCGACCGAAGGTCGCGCGATCACACCCTCGGCGGGCGCGCCGTGGGCGTCGCGCTCCAGCCACAGCACGAGCTCCACGCCGTCGAGCGCCAGCGCACGGCGCACCACGTCGGAGCGCAGCGCCTCGCGGGTGGTGCTCGCCGAGCACGTACACCATCGCCGCGCGCGAGGTGGGACAGACGGCGATCCGCGAGCGACTGCCGGCGTGCGCGGTGGACAGGCTCCAGCACGCTCGAACTCCGCGAGCGCGTCGGGCAGCGCCACCGTGGCGCGACTGGCGCCTGGGAGTGGTCGGCCATCACGACCACCGCGTGGGACTCCAGGAAGCGGTCCACGCCCCCCGCGGGCTCGACCATCCGCGCGAGCTGGCGGTCGGCGAGCGCGAGCGAGCGCACCTGCCCCTCGGGGCCGTGCTTGTGGGAGTGCCAGTCGTTGTCGGGCAGCGAGAGCAGCAGGAAGTCGAACAGGTCGTGCTCGACCAGGTACGCGGCGACGCAGCCGGAGTGCTGGTCGCGCACGCCCGGCATCCCGAGGCCCGAGCGGCAGCCGGTGCGCCGCGAGGCGAAGATGTCGGCGTAGAACAGCTCGCGCGGCCCCATCACCGCGTGGCGCAGCAGCGTGGCGGAGGCCAGCCGCGTGAGCGCCGAGTCACGCTGGGGCTCGTGGCGAAAGCGCCCGCGGTAGATCAGGTACGTGGTGCCGGCGGTGCGCACCCCCGCGTCGTCGAGCGCCTCGAAGACCGTCAGCGGCTCGGGCGCGAGGTGCGCGCGGTTCATGTTGTAGACGGTGTCCGTCAGCTGGCGCGCGAACCCGGAGCGCTGCGAGGCGCGGAAGGAGGAGCCGTACTCCACGTAGCGGGCCTCCTCGCGCAGAGTACCAGTTCATCGCGGGGATCCGGTGGCGCTCCTGCCCGGCGCCGGTCGCGATCGACGCCGCACACACCGGGGTCACCGAGGGAAACGCAGCGGCGCAGTCGGGGACGTAGCGTCCGCGGCGCATCAGCTCCCCCAGCACCGGCGCCGCGCCCTCCGCGACGGCGCGCTCGAGCGCCGCGGGGGCCATCGCGTCGATCACGCAGAGCACCAGCTTGGGTGGGGTCATCCGATCGCAGACCGGCGCGTGCGTATGGACAATTCGTTTTTCGCGCCTATATATAGGTCGTCATTTTTTGCACACGGCGCGCCCATGAGCGGTGCGTAGGCCAAGCCTCGCAAGGACGCAAGGAGCGAAGTGTGCTTAATGCACACGAGCGACTGAGGACGCCGCTGGCCGATCAGACGATCGCATCTGATCGTCGATCGGTCGCCGGCATACGCACCGCTCATCGTCCGAGGATGCGCAGGCCGGCGTACTTGTCCCCGGAGCGCCGCCGACCCGCGAGCCACAGCCACACGAACAGCCCGAGCGCGACAAAGCCGAGCGGGTGCAGCAGCGCGACGAGCGCCGCGAGCACCAGCGACGCGGCGTCGAGGTAGACGGTCAGTGCCTCGCGCGCCGCGTGGTCCAGGCGCGCCCGCGCGCGGGCGACCACCGGCCACGACGCGCGCTGGGCGAGGCCCGCTGCGAGCAGGCCGCCGACCAAGCCGGGCCAAGGGGAATCGCCGTGCGCGGCGAGCGTCCCCGCGAACAGGATCGCGCCCGTGCCGAGCCCCAGGCCGGCGAGCGCCGCGGCGAAGGGTTGGGAGCGCTGCTGGCGGTCGGCCTGGTCGACGGCCGGCGCGAGCCCGAGCAAAAGCTGCAGGGCGTACGCGAGCACGAGCGCGACGCACACGACGAGCAGCCACCACTGCGACTGCAGGAACCGGTAGGGGTCGTGCGCGAAGCTGACCCCGAGCGCGCCCGAGGAGGCGAGTGCGCCGGCGAGCAGCGCGGGCAGGAACGGCCGCAGGCCGGCGGCAAGCGCGAGGCCGAGGCCGAGGCCGACGTAGAAGACGAGTCCGTTCACGTTGCTTTTGGGGGGAGGTCGGGAAGGGGGCCTGCCCACTTCCCGACCTTATGGAGGCCGTTCATGTGCCCGGGGGTGCCCCTCGCCCGACAGCAACGAGGGCGCCGCCCGCCCGAGGGCGGGTTTGATTGGGATGGCTCTCCGCCGCCGAGCGGCTGCGAGCAGCGGGGTTGCGCAGTGTCGTCACAGGGGGTTGGTTCAATCTCACGGGACCACACTTGCATCGCGCGGGAGCCCGTGCGCTACCGTGCGAGGCGCCATGACGATAGAGGATGAGAGCCCCGCCCACCCCCAGGGCTCGCTCCACCGCGCACGAGCTGGCCCGCTACGAGCGACTGTTCGCGGCGCGCACGAGCGGGATGCGCTCCTCGGCGATGCGCGAGATGATGGCGCTCACCGAACGGCCCGACGTGATCTCACTGGCGGGCGGGCTGCCCGACACCTCCACGTTCCCGCCAGAGCTGTACGCGAAGCTGATGGCGCACGTCGCCGTCGACTCCACCGCGCGCGCGCTGCAGTACGGCCCGACCGAGGGACTGACGGCGACCAAAGAGTGCATCGTGCAGGTGATGGCCGAGGAGGGCACGGCGGTCGGCGCCGAGGAAGTGATCGTCACCACCGGCGGCCAGCAGGTGATCGACCTCGTCTGCAAGACGCTGGTCGACCCCGGTGACGTGATCGTCGCGGAGGCGCCCACGTACCCCGGCGCGGTGCCCACCTTCAGCGCCTACCAGGCCGACGTGGTGCAGCTCGAGGTGGACGGGGACGGGCTGCCCGTCGACGCGCTGGAGGCGACTCTCGACCGCCTGCAAGCCGAGGGCCGCCGGCCGAAGTTCATCTACACGATCCCCAACTTCCAGAACCCCGGTGGGGTGACGATGTCGCTGGAGCGCCGGCGGCGACTCGTGCAGATCGCGCGCGAGCGCGAGCTGCTGGTGCTCGAGGACAACCCCTACGGCCTGCTGCGCTACGAGGGCGAGCCGCTGCCGACGCTGTACTCGCTGGACGCCGCCAACTCCGGCCGCAGCGGCAAGGCGGACTTCGTCATCTACCTGGGGACGTTCTCGAAGATCCTCTCCCCGGGCATCCGCCTCGGCTGGGCGGTCGCGCCGCGGCCGGTGCTGGAGAAGCTCAACCTCGGCAAACAGGGCGCCGACCTCTGCTCGTCCTCGATGACGCAGCTGTTCGTGGCGAGGTACTTCGCCGAGCACGACTGGCGCGCGTACCTGGAGCAGCTGCGCGACCTCTACCGGCGCCGGCGTGAGGTGATGCTCCAGGCGCTCGCGGAGCACTTCTGCGCAGAGGCCAGCTGGACGAAGCCGGAGGGCGGGATGTTCGTCTGGGCGACGCTGCCGGAGTACATCGACACCACCAACCTGCTCGCCCAGTGCGAAGGGCGTGGCGTTCGTCCCGGGCCGCGCCGCTTACGTGGACGTGGACGAGCGCCGCGGCGCCTCCTCGATGCGCCTGAACTTCGCGGGCCTTCCCGAGGAGGAGATCCGCGAGGGAATCAAGCGGATCGGCGCGGCCGTCGACAGGCAGATGCGGCTGTTCGGGGCACTCACCGGGTCACCCCGCCCGCCGGGCACGCCCCAGTCCGGGGGTGGCGCCGCTGCACACCCGAGCGCCCGCGGGCCAGAACAGGCCAGGGAGGAACCCCGGCCCCAGCCCACCGAGGAACCACCCCAGGGCCTCGCCGACGTCGTCGAGCTGCCACGGCGTCGAGCCAGCGGACGGTGAGGGCCTCGGTGCCACGGCGTCGAGCCGGCAGACGATGAGGGTCGCGGTGCTGCAGGGCGGGCGCTCGTTCGAGCGGGGCGTGTCGCTGCGCTCGGGAGCGCACGTGCAGGAGGCGCTGCGGCGGCCGGTCACGAGGCGCTCGCGGTCGACGCCGGGCCCGGACCTCGTGGCGCAGCTGCGCGAGCAGGCGCCCGACGCGGCGTTCGTCGCGCTGCACGGCCGCGACGGCGAGGACGGGACCGTGCAGGGGCTGCTGGAGCTGCTCGGCCTCCCCTACACCGGCTCGGGGCCCGGCGCGTGCATGCGCGCGACCGACAAGGCGCTCGCCAAGTACCTGATGCGCGAGGCGGGTGTGCCCACGCCCGAGTTCCGCTCGTTCGCCGAGGAGACACTCGAGGGGCTCGGCGCGGCCGACGCGCTAACCGAGCTCGAGCGCAGCCCGGGGTTCCCGCTCGTGGTCAAGCCCGCCCGGGGCGGCTCCGCCCTCGGCGTCAAGTTCGCGGCGGACGCCACGGAGCTGCCGAGCGCGCTGGTGGCGGCGTTCTCCTACGACGACCGGGTCGTGCTGGAGCGCTACGTCAAGGGACGCGACCTCGCGGTGTCGGTGCTCGACGCGGAGGATGGAAGCCCGCCCGCCCAGGACCCCGTCGCGCTGCCGGTGGTCGAGGCGCGTCCCGCGCGAGCAGGACTTCTACGCCTACGAGTCCCGCTACGAGATCGGCATGACCACGTTCGTGTGCCCCGCCGACCTGCCCCCCGAGACGACCGCGCGCGCGCAGGAGCTCGCGGTGCAGACGTACCGGCTGCTGGGCTGCCACGGGGTCGCCCGCGTCGACCTGCTGCTCGACGAGCAGGCCGACGAGCTGACGGTGCTGGAGACCAACGTCGTGCCCGGCCTCACCGAAACGAGCCTGCTGCCGCAGGCAGCCGACGCCGCGGGCATCGACTTCGACGCGCTCGTCGCGCGCATCCTCGCCAGCGCCTTCACGCGGTAGGCGCCGGCCCGGTTGCCGCGCCCACCGGCGCCGCAGGGGCACGGAGGCCCCAGCGCACACTCCCGCGGTCCACGCACCCACTCACGTGGACGATCCCCAAGCACTACCCTCGTCTACGAATCGCCCGCCGCAAAGTCCTCGGGGGAGACCTGGTCGAGGAACTCCTTGAACTGCTCCACCACGTCCTCGGACTCCTCCTCGTTCTGCTCGAATTCGATCGCGCTCTCCGCGATCACCTCCTCCGCCGCGTAGATCGGCGCGCCGCTGCGCACCGCCAGCGCGATCGCGTCGCTTGGGCGGGAGTCGATCTCGAGCTCGCGGCCGTTGACCGAGAGGGTGATCGAGGCGAAGAACGTGTTCTCGCGCAGCTCCGTCACGGCGACCTGCGTGCAGCGGACCTCGAGCTCGCCGAGCACGTCGCACAGGAGGTCGTGGGTCATCGGCCGCGGGGTGCTCGCGCCCTGGAGCTTCATCAGGATCGACGCCGCCTCGGGGTGGCCAATCCAGATCGGCAGGAACCTGTTGCCCTCGACCGTCTTCAACAACACGATCGGCTGCTTGCCGACCATGTCGAAGCTGACACCGTAGATGACCATCTCCTGCACGTTTCGTCCTCCGCAGCGGGGGGTTTCAGAGTATAGGTACCCGCTGGTGGGGCGCTCACGCCGCCGCGCGGAAGCTCCACAGCTTGTTGCCGAGGAAGTTGAGTGGCATCACGGCCGCCACCGCCAGCGCCTGGGCCGCCACCTTGGCGATCCCGGCATCCTCCACGAACACCGTCAGCAGCCCCAGGCTGCCGCACTCCGCCACGAGGCTCACCACGAAGAACCGCCGCGCCTGCAGGTGCGCGCTGCCCGCGGCGGCGTCGAACGTCCAGTGGCGGTTGAGCAGGAAGTTGTTCGCCACCGCGACCAGCCACGCCAGCACGCTGGACACCCGGTACTCGATCCCCAGCGCCTGCGCACACACCGCGTAGACCGCGACGTTGACGACGAACCCGCTGCCGCCGACCACGCCGAAACGGACGAGTTGCAGCCAGTTGGCCGGCTTGCGCATCCCGTGCCACAGGCGCTCGTGGGCGCGCACGTCGGTGGGTGCCGGGACGCCCGCACGAGCTATCCCGGCCACGGTGGCCTCGTCCTGCATCCGCTCAGGGTAGCGACAGAGGGGGGAGGGGGAGGGGATCCGCCTCGCCCTCCCCCCTTTCATCCCCCCTCCTCCACCCCTTTCATCCCCACCACCTTTCATCGCGCCTCCACCCTGTCGGGAGGGCCGCGCCCGCTTCGGGCGTGGGGGCGGCTCGTTCCCGGCGCGGGGGGTCGGCGGGCCTCGCTAGCCTTGTGGTTGTGGGTACGCAGCAACTAGACGGCGCGACCCGGTCTTCGGCGCGGTCGGGTCCCTCGCGCCGCGCGCTCGCGGGCGGGTCCGCGGGCGGCGGGCTCGTGGTGCTCGCGGCGGTGCTCGCGCTCACCCTCGGCGGCGCCCACCACGCCGCGTGCGCACCGGACGGCCGGGGGGACGCGCACCCGCACAACGCGGCAGCGCATGACGGGGGTCGCGGCAGGAGTCGCAGGCCGCGGGGCCATGGCGCGGAGCCCAGCCCAAGACGCTGCCCCGGGCGAGGTGGCTTCCACGAAGCCGGTCGCCGAGGTGCGCGACCCCGAAGAAGCGAAGAGCTTCCCGGTGACCTCGGTGCACCACTCCGCCGCTGCCCGCCCGGCCAAGGTCGCCGAAGAATTCGTCGCCCCCGGCGCGCAGTCAAACGCGGAAGTGCGCGCCGAGCTCGGCCACATGCACGCGCTCGAACGCACGGCGCGCTCGCAGGCGACGGCCACCGCCGCGACGGTTCCCGGCGGGGACTCCGTCGGGGGCGACGGGCAGATCCCGATCCCCGCGGGCATCCCCGAAGTCGTGCAGCGCGTGATCGCTGGGGCCAACGCGATCACCGACTTCCCCTACGTGTACGGCGGCGGGCACGCCTCGTTCGTCGACGACGCCTACGACTGCTCGGGCTCGGTCTCCTACGCGCTGGCCGCCGGCGGCCTGCTGTCCGCGCCGGAGACCTCGGGGTCGCTGGAGAGCTGGGGGGCGGCGGGGCCGGGGCAGTGGATCACGATCTACGCCTCCGCGGGGCACGTCTACATGTACGTGAACGTCGGCGGGCGCTGGATGCGCTTCGACACGGTCGGGCGCTCCGGCCCCTTTGCCTCCCGCTGGCAGCCGGAAATCCGCTCCAACGCGGGCTTCGTGGCGCGCCACTGGCCGGGGCTGTAGTTCCTTCGCCAGGGCGCCGCTCTGTAGGTCCGGCAGCGGGCTGCGGGCGGTAGACCCTCTCAGTGCAGGACCGAGGAGCTCATCACCGTGGTGAAGAGCGGGCTCTGCGAGGAGGCGTTGCGGACGATCAGGCGCAGCGTCAGCGTCACCTTGTGCGCGTGGCGCAGGTGCTTGGCGGTGCTCTTGGAGAACTTGATCCGCACCGAGCTGCGCCCGCCCTTGAGCGTGACCAGCAGCGCGCGGCCGATCACCACCGACTTGGGGAAGCCCGCCGGCAGGTTGGCGGCCGGCGGTCCGGAGATCCCGAGGCGGTGGGCGACGCCGGATTCCAGCAGCACTTCGAAGCGGCCCGTCACCTGCTCGTTGACCGAGTAGCGGACCACGAGACCCTTGCGTGCGACCTGCTTGAGCGAGCTCGACACGGCTGCTGCGGTGGCGACGGGCTGAGGTAGCGCCGTCGAGCCGCCAGGCCCACCTGAGCCGCCGGAGGTGCTCGAGGTGCCGCCCGAGCCCCCACTCGACGGAGTGGGCGGTGCGGGAGGCGCGGGCGGCGGCGGGGGAGGCGGGCCCACGACGGTGATTTCCTGACTGGTGGTGGCCGTGTTGCCTCCCACGTCGGTGACGGTGAGCGTCACTTCGTAGGTGCCGCCGTACTTGTAGGAGTGGAAGGTGCTCGCGGCACACGGCGCCAGCCACGGCTCTTCGCAGAGCGCCGCGGGCGGGTTCCCCGGGGCCTGACCCGGCGCGTAGCCCGTCACGGTCGGCGAGCCGTCGCCGAAGTTCCACGTGTAGGTGGCGTACGTGGGCGTCGGTTCGCCTTTGGCGTTGTACGCCGTACCCTCGTCCAAGCTGATGTCGGACTCCATCCCGTTGAAGCCCACGATTTCTTCGGACTTGACTGGGTTCGGGGTGGTGAACTTCGGCACCAAATTGATCCCGGCGATGCACGGAACGCCCGGATAGGCAAGCTTCAAGCCGGCCAGGTTGAAGGCGTTGTTGAGGTAATAATTGACGCCGTTCAGCACCTCGTTGGAGAGCGTCCCCGCGTCGGAGTCTTCGACTACCGCGGAGCTCCCGTGGATCGTGCCGGAGGCAAAGTAGTTGCGGCACTCGTCGGCGGCCTCGTTGCCGACCGTGTCTTGCCACCCGTCCAGCAGTGGGTCGGTGACCGTGTTCTGCTGCTCGGCGGCGATCTGGTTCATAATCACTTCGGCATCGTATTCGTCACAGTAGCCGTCGCCGCCGGAGGTCGGGCAGGGCAGCTGGTTGGGCTCCTGGATGTGGGGACCTTCGAGTCTTTCCTTCTTTTCCCAGGCTTCCTTTTCGGTTTTTGCGGCTTTCTATCTCTTCTTCTTCTTCTTTTTCTTCACGTACTTCTCTGTGCACTGCGAGTGCTGCGACTTTTTCGTTGAGTTCTTCTTCCGTAATCAGGCCTTTTGTGTACGATTCTTCATATGTCGTTTGCGCCTTGGTTTCTTCCTCTTCCGCGCCGGCCCGCTTCTTTTCTTCCGCTTCCTTTCTCTTCTCTTCTTCTTCCTTGAGGCTGCCCTTGACGTGCTCCTTTTCCTCGGGGACCGGTTTGCTGCTCGGGTCGAACCCGCCGTCCTGGCAGAGGTAGCCGGGCGGCATGGAGGTTTCGACCAACTGGCCGTCGGCCTCCTCGCCCGCCGACCACGGAATCACCGAGTAGAGGACCGTGCTCGCGTCGCCTTCCGGCGCGCTGTCCGGGTTGATGAAGGAGTGGTAGCTGCAGAAGCTGTGTTCGTAGCTTTCTGGCGATTCGTCTTTGTAGTCCGAGCAGCGCCCGGCGGCGCCTCCGGCTTCGTTGAGGCAGACCGTCACTCCGGGGGGGGTGAGCACGTAGAAGATCGTCCCCATCCCCGTCGGCAACGAGTGCTGGGCGATGAACGTTTGAAGCTGCTTGCGGACCTGCTTGTCGGTCAGGCAGGCGATCTGGTTGGGCGCGTGGCTCGGGTAGAGATCGCCTGTCAGCGGCTGCGGGTCTTTGCACGTCGCGGGCGGGTACGGTTCGGTGTCGGTGATGGCCCCGCTGAAGGTCGTGTTGTAGGAGGCGTGCTGACCTGCACGGTCGGTGTACTGGGAGTCGACCGAGAAGACACCCGCGCCCGAGCCGCTTTCGACGGACATGTTGTAGAAGAAGGTGTCGATCAGGCTCTGCCAGTCGCCGTGGTAGCTGTCGGTCGGGTCCCAGTAGATCGCGTAGACGTGGCTGGAGGACACGACCGGGGCGCCCTTCGAGTTGGCGAATGCTTCGGGGTACGCCGGGTTTGCAGGGTAGAGCGGTATGCCCTGTTTGGGGTTCGCCCCAATCATCAAGTAGATACTGTGCGGCTGGACGCCGGCCTTGACCCCACCGGGTTCCGATTCCACGACCACCGCGCCGGCGCCCGCGGGCACGAGCAGTAACGCCGCCAGCGCGGCCCCGAGCAGCAGTGTGAGCACGCGACCCCAACCGTGCGGGGCGCAGGAGGTGCGGTGAAGCGTCACGAGGCTCTCATCGGCAGCGATCCCCGCGGGCATTAGCCCCCTGGCCGGAGGACAGCCATGTCCTTGGTCGCTCGCGTGCTGAGTACGCCACGCTCCCTGCGTTCTCGCCTCCCTTGCTCAGCGACCGTCCTGGCTAGCGACGGAACAGCGCGGCCTGCCCCTGCCCGACGCCGACGCACAGCGTGGCGAGCCCGAGGTGCGCGTCGCGGCGGCGCAGCTCGTGGGCGAGGCTGACGACCAGCCGCGCGCCGCTCATCCCGAGCGGGTGGCCGATCGCGATGGCGCCGCCGTTGACGTTGACGCGCTCGGGGTCGAGCCCCAGCTCGCGGACCACCGCGACGCTCTGGGAGGCGAACGCCTCGTTGAGCTCGACGAGGTCCACGTCCTCGAGCGCCACGCCGGTGCGCGCGAGCAGCTTGCGCACCGCGGGCACCGGGCCGACGCCCATCACGCGCGGGTCCACGCCGGCCGCGGCGGAGCCCACGAAGCGCGCGAGCGGCTGCGCTCCTAGGCGTGCCGCAGCCTCGGCGGAGGCGACCACGAGCGCGGCGGCGCCGTCGTTGACGCCGGAGGAGTTGCCCGCGGTGACGGTGCCGCCCTCGCGGAAGGCGGGGCGCAGCTTGGCGAGCGCCTCGGGCGTGGACTGCGGGCGGGGGTGCTCGTCGCGCACGCACTCCCCCACCGGCACGAGCTCCTCGGCGAAGCGCCCCGCGGCGTCGGCGGCCGCCCAGCGGCGCTGGCTCTCCAGCGCGAACGCGTCCTGGTCCTCACGGCTCACCCCCCACCGCTCGGCGACGTTCTCGCCCGTCTCGCCCATGCTCTCCAGCGGAAAGCGCTCGGCCATGCGCGGGTTGGGAAAGCGCCAGCCGATCGTCGTGTCGTACACCGTGCGGTCCCCGCGGGCGAACGCCTTCTCGTCCTTGCCCTGCACCAGCGGCGCGCGGCTCATCGATTCCACCCCGCCCGCCACCGCGAGCTCTATCTCGCCCGCGCGGATGGCCTGGCAGGCGCACACCACCGCGGAGAGCCCCGACGCGCACAGCCGGTTGACGGTGACCCCGGGCACCTCCTCGGGCAGCCCGGCGAGCAGCAGCGCCATGCGCGCGACGTTGCGGTTGTCCTCGCCCGCCTGGTTGGCGCAGCCGAGGTACACCTCCTCGATCGTCGGCCGGGTCGAGCGCGGGCACCCGCTCCACGGCGGCGCGCACCGCGACCGCCGCGAGGTCGTCGGGGCGCACGTGGGCGAGCGCGCCGCCGTAGCGGCCCACGGGGGTGCGCACGGCGGCGAGGATCACTGGCTCGGTGGTCGTTGTCATGGTTCCACGGATCGGGGGCCGCCAGAGTATCGGTTAGCGGCCACGGACCCCGAGCAGCGCTCGCGCTTCGGCCGGCGTGGCGACGGGCCGCCCGAACTCCTCCGCTAACCGCACCACCCGCTCGACCAGCTGCGCGTTGCTGCGGGCCAGCTCTCCGCGGCGGTAGTACACGTTGTCCTCCAGCCCCGTGCGCACGTGCCCGCCGTAGAGCAGGCTCAGCACGTTGACCTCCAGCTGGTGGCGGCCGATCCCGAGCATGCTCCACAGCGCGCCCTCCGGCAGCCGGCTGACGAGATAGCCGATCGTCTGCAGGTCGGGCGCCGCCCCGGCGGGGACGCCGATGCACAGCTGCCAGAAGCCCGGCGCCCGCAGCAGCCCTTCGCGCATCAGCCGCTGCCCGTTGCGGATCATGCCGCTGTCGAACGTCTCGATCTCCACGGCGACCTCCAGGTCGCGCAGCCGTTCGGCGGCGGGCCGCAGGAAGGCGTCGTACGGGTTGGCGAACACCCAGCCGTCGGCGAGGTTCACTGAGCCGCAGTCGAGCGTCGCCATCTCCGGCGCCAGCTCGATGCACCCCAGGCGCTGCTCGATCGTGGCGCGCCCGCCGGCGCTGCCGGTGCTGAGGTTGACGATCGCCTCGCACCCCCGTTCGTGCACGCGCTCCAACAGCGCGCGGCAGGTCGCGGGGTCCTGCGTCGGCGTGCCGTGCTCGTCGCGGGCGTGCACGTGCACGATCGCCGCACCGGCGCGCCAGCTCTCCACCGCCGCCTCGGCGATCTGGTCGAGGGTCAGGGGTATGTGGGGGGAGTGCTTGGCGGAGGCGATACTGCCCGTGACCGCCGCGGTGATCATTACGGGCTCGGCCATCTGCGCAATCTACGTCAACGCCGAGGCGGGCGCCGGGACCTGCCTGGTATACAGTCATGCGGAGGTTGGGAGGGTTCCGGGAGTGTGGGGCCGCGGATCACACGGCTCCCATTACCTTCAGCAGTGCACGCGAGAGCAGAGCGTGACCGTCGTGGGGAGTTGAGGATCGTCTTGGGGCCCACCGCATGAGCAACAGAGCCTCAGTGGCCATCGTCGGGGCGGGAGCAATCGGGCTGAGCGTCGCGCGGGCGCTCGTGGAGCTGGGCGTCGAGGACGTGGTGGTGTTGGAGCGCACCCACCCGGCCGGCGGCTCCTCCGGGCGTTCGGTGGGTGTGGTGGAGACGCAGTACGTGGATCCTTTCGACATCGCCCTGCGGGTGTCGTCCAAGCGCGTCTTCGAGCAGCTGGAGCGCGACCACGGGCTGCGCTTCGAGCGCAACGGCTACCTGCGCATCGGCCACACCGCCGAGGACGCCGCGCGCTTCGAGCGCAGCGTGGCGGTGCAACGCGAGCTGGGGATCGACGACGCGGTGGTGCTGGATGCGGCGGGCATCGCCGCGCGCTTTCCCGACGTGCGCAGCAACGACCTCAGCGCCGGCCTGTACGGGCCCAGCGACGGGTTTGTCGACGGCCACCTCTACTGCGGGCTGCTGGCCGAGCTGGCGCAGGCCGGTGGCGCGCGGCTGAGGCAGCAGACACACCTCACCGGCCACGAGCCGCTCCCCGACGGGCGTCACCGGCTGCTCACCACCACCGGCGAGGTGGTGTGCGAGCACGTCGTCAACGCCGCCGGCGCGTGGGCTCAGGAGGTGGGGGAACTGCTGGGCGTGGCCACGCCGATCCTGCCGCAGCGTCACGAGGCGGTGAGCATGCACCTGCCGCGCACGCTCGACTACATGATGCCCGAGGTGATGGACTACGCCCCCGCCGAAGGACGCTCGGGGCTGTACTTCCGCCACGAGACGTTCGACATGTTCCTCGGCGGGCTGCACACCGAGGAGGCGGTGCACCCGGTGGTCGACCCCAACGAGTGGTACGAAGGCGTCGAGCAGTCCTACCTGGAGCAGCTGGCCGAGCTGCTGCTGCACCGGCTGCCGTCGCTGGCCGACATCCGCCTCGGCCGGGGCTGGGCGGGGCTGTATCCGGTGAGCCCCGACGGCCGCCCGCTGGTGGGGCCGTGCCCGGAGGATCGGAGCGTGATCGCCGCTTGCGGCGTGGGTGGTTACGGGATCCAGGTGTCGCCGATCGTGGGGCGACTGGCGGCGGAGTGGATCGTATTTGGGCAGGCGCGCAGCCTGGCGGGGGCGGAGGAGCTGCTGCCGGGGCGTGCCTCGCTGTGTGAGTCACGCCCGCCGGGCGCGCGCGAACGCCGCCAGCACGCGGTCGATCACGGCGTCGTCCATCGGCGTGCACACGCACGCCAGCCCGCTGGTCGCGATCAACACGCCCTCCCGGTAGAGCCGCCACCACAGCTCGGGCAGGCGCTCTGAGTGGAGCTTCAGCAGCGACCCACGCCCGGTCACCTCGTAGCCCTGCTCGGCGAGGCCGGCGCGCAACCGCTCGCCGAGCGCGTCGATCCGCGCGATCGCCTCCCCGTCGAGCGCGCGCAGCGCGGCGAGGCCGGCGCGCATCGAGACGGGGTTGGCGGAGAAGGTGCCCGCGGCCTGCACCGCGTCGGGGCGGCGCGGGTCGAACACGTCCATCACCTCCGGGCGTCCCGCCGAGCGCGCCGATCGGCAGCCCGCCGCCGATCACCTTGCCGAGCGTCACGAGGTCGCCCTCGATCCCCCACAGCCGCCCCGCGCCGCCGGCGCCCATCCGGAAGGTGATCACCTCGTCGAGGATCAGGACGATCCCCCGCCGGGCGGTCTCCGCGCGCACGAGGTGGGCGAAGTCGCGCTCCAGCGGGCGCAGGCCGGCGCGGTTGGGCATCAGGTCGAGCAGCACGCACGCCACCTGCCCTTCGTGGCGGTCGAGCGCGGCGACGAGGTCCTCGCCGTCCCCCAGGGCAACGCTCACCACGGCGTCCTTCGCGCCCGCCGGCACGCCGCGCGCGCGGGCGGGCGGGGTCCAAATCAGCCAGCGCGTCCCAGGCGCCGTGGTAACAGCCCGCGAAGCGCACCGCCACCTCGCGCCCGGTGGCGGCCCGCGCCGCGCGCACGGCCGTCATCACCGCCTCGGTGCCCGAGCCGGCGAAGCGCCATCGCGGCGCCCACCCGACGCGCTCGGCAAGGTGCTCGGCCAGCTCCACCTCCGCCGCCGTGGGCAGCCCGAACGCGGCTGCCCTCCGCCAGCGCCCGCGTCGCCGCGGCGAGCACCGGCGCGAACGCATGGCCGTGCACGAGCGCGGAGTAGTCGCCGTGCAGGTCGACCAGCTCGTGGCCGTCCGTGTCGATCAGCCGCCACCCCTCGCCGCGCCGCGCGTACGGGAGGGTGGGGGTCCACGTACAGCGTCGTGCGCGAGGCGCCGCCGGGGAAGCGCGCGTCGGCGCGCTCGTACAGCCGCTCGGGCGCGGGGACCGGACCTCGCGCCGAGCCGGGGACACTCGCCGAACCCGTTCTGGCCGATCCCGAAGGCCAGCGTGGAGGCACCCCCTGCTCCGCCGAGCGGCGACCCTCCGGCCCCGGATCGACGGCCTCCACGGGCAGCGGGTTGGAGCCGCCGAAGAAGCTCGCGACGAACGCGTTCGGCGGGTTGGCGTACAGCTCGGCGGGCGACCCGACGCCCACGATCGCGCCGTCGTGCATGACCGCGATCGTGTCCGACAGCGCGTACGCCTCCTGCTGGTCGTGCGTCACGTACACGACGGTCGCGCCGAGCTCGTGGTGCAGCGTGCGGATCTCGCGCTCCATCTCGATGCGCAGCGTGCGGTCGAGCGCCCCGAGCGGCTCGTCCATGAGGATGATCTCGGGGTCGTACACGAGCGCGCGCCCGAGCGCCACCCGCTGCTGCTGGCCGCCCGAGAGCTGACGGGGGCGGCGCTCGCCGAGGCCCGAGAGGCGCAGCAGCTCGAGCATCGCCTGCACGCGGCGCTCGCGCTCGGCGCGCGGCACGCGGCGCAGCTTCAGCCCGTAGCCGATGTTCTGGGCGACGGTCATGTGGGGAAAGAGCGCGTAGTGCTGGAACACCATGCCGACGCCCCGCCGCGCGGGGGGCAGCCGCGAGATGTCGCGCCCGCGCAGGAGCACCTCCCCGCCGCTGGGAGCCTCGAAGCCGGCGATCACCTTCAGCAGCGTGGTCTTGCCCGAGCCGGAGGGGCCGAGCAGCGTGAGCAGCTCGCCGCGGTGGACGCTCAGGTCGACGCCGCCGAGCGCGGGGGTGCTGCCGTAGGACTTGTGCAGCGAGCGGATCTCCAAGACCAACTCCCCACCGCTCACCGCCCGGCCCTCGTGAGACGCACGGCGAAGACCATCACGACGCTCGTGCCGAGGATCAACAGCGCGGTGATCGCGGCGACCACCGGTTCCAGGCCGAAGCGCACCGAGTCGAAGATCGCGCGCGGTAGCGTTTCCTGGCCGGCGCCGCCGAGGAACACGACGAACACCGACTCGTCGAAGCTCGTCATGAACGCGAGCACCGCGCCGGCGAGGATCGCGGGAGCGAGCAGCGGCAGGGTGATGCCGAGCCACGCGCGCACGCGGCTGGCGCCCGTGACCATCGCCGCCAGCTCGAGCTCTTCGGGGAGGCGGCTGAACGCGGGGGAGCACACCAACAGCATCACGGGGATCGCGAGCGTCGAGTCGGCGAGCACCAGCCCGAGGTAGGTGCCGAGCAGGCCGACCTGCGCGAACACCCCGTACATCGCCACCGCGTACGCCGACACCGGCAGCACCAGGCCGGTCAGCCCCCCAAGCTGCAGCGCGTTACGGCCGGGCAGGCGCGAGCGGTGAAACACGAACAGCGCCGGCACCACCACCGCGCTCGACAGCAGCGCCACGGGCAGCGCGATCTTGAACGACAGCAGCAGCGCCGAGCCCCACCGCGGGTCTTCGAAGAGCACCTGGTACTGGCGCCACCCCCAAACGTGCGGCGGGAACGCGAAGAAGCGTTCGTCGGAGAACGACAGCGCCACGGTCATCGCGGGCGGGAGCAGCATCACGAACGCGATCAGCGCCGTGGCGCCGGCGCCAAGCGCGCGCGTGGCGGGGTCGCTCGCCGGGCGCGCCCCGACCCCGACGCCGCCGCGGCGGGCAAACGTGCGCGGGGGTCGCAGCGACGGAGGACGGGCCGCCGAGCGGAGGGGTCGAGCGGCCGGGCGTCATCACCCCACCGCCCGCGCCAGCCGCCCGCGGCCGACGAGCACGAGCGCCGCGGCGAGCACGGCGAGCGCCGCCACGAGCAGGATCACCGCGGCGGCGCTGGCCACCGGGAAGTCGAAGAACGTGAAGATGTAGTCGCCGATGAAGCTCGCGATGAACGGCGTCTGCGCGCCGCCAAGCAGCACCGGGGTGATGTAGAAGCCGAGCGAGATCGCGAACACGAGCGCCGCGGCCGCCACGATCCCCGGCAGCGCGAGCGGCAGCAGACACGGTGCGCACGGCGTACAGCCGCGAGGCGCCCATCCCGCGCGCCGCGGCCAGCAGCGTCTCATCGACCGTGAGGAACACCCCGTAGAGCGTGAGCGCGGCGTAGGGGAGCATCGTGTACACCATCCCGATCGCGACCGCGGTGGAGGTGTAGAGGATCGACACCGACCCCAGCCCCAGCGTCTGTGAGAGCTGGTTGAGCGGCCCTTCGGCGGACAAGCAGCAGGACGATCGAGTAGTTCTTGACGACCGTGCCCATCCAGAAGGGCACGAGCACCGCCAGCCACAGCACGGCCTTCACCGTGGCGGAGCGGGCGGTGCGGATGTACCAGGCGAGCAGCCCGCCGAGCGCGATCGCAGCGAGGGTCACGAGCGCAGCGGCAACGAACGTCGTGGCCAGCGAGCGCCGCCCGGCGGAGCTTTCGAAGACGGCCGCGTAGTTGCCGAGACCCGAGCCGGTGGTGAGCGAGTCGACCGTGAGTTTCACAAGCGGATAAAGCACCAACCCGCCAAGTACGAGCAGCAGCGGCGCCGCCAGCACGAGCGCCCAGCGATTGCCGAGCACCGGCCGCCAGGCGGCGCCGCTGTTCACCGGCGAACGCCCCCGCGCGGCGTCGCGCCGCCGCCGGCGCCGCGGGTCACCGCGAGGGCACCCCGCACGCGGGCCGGTCCGCCCGGACCGCCCGCGGAGCGGCCGCATCCAGGCCAGCAGGTATTACGGCGGCCTTAGCCCCGCAGGAAGTTCTCGTAGGCGGTATTGAGTTCGGTGCCGTGCTGTGCATACCAGGTGAAGTTTGGCACCGCCAGCTGGTTGTAGTTGACGGGGTTGTCGGCGAGCTGGACGGCGAACGACTTCGGGATGTAGTCGAGTGCCTTCGGGTTGGGCACGGAGACGTGGACTTCCTGGGCCCACCGCGCCTCGTTCTTGGGATGGCTGGCGATCCAGCTGAGCAGTTTGAACGCGGTCTGCTCGTGCGGTGCGCCCGCCAAGACCGTCCAGAAGCTCGGTTCGTAGACACCCTGGGCCCACACGATCTTCACCTTCACCCCCTCGGCGGCCAGTTCGTAGGCGCGGTTGCTCCACATGATTCCCATGTCGACCTGGCCGGAGCGCATCGCCTGCACCTGCTGTTCGCCGGACTGCCAGAAGACCTTGATCGTGGGCTTGAGGCCTTCGAGTGTCTTGATCACCGCCTTCACGTCGACGGGCGTGGCGGCGGTTTGCGAGATCGGCATCCCCGCCGCCACCTCGGCCTCGGTGGCCTCCTCGATCGGTTCGATGCCGCCGAACATGCGCGGCTGGGGGAACGCCTTCGTGTTGAAGAACTGCGTGGTGTTGGCCGGGCAGGTGGTCATCTTCGCGGTGTTGCAGACGATCACGTAGCCGAGGTTGGCGTGCCCGAAGCCCCACGGGGTCACGTACTTGGGGGTCAATTCGCGTTCCAGCTCAGCCTTCATCGCGGCCGGCAGCGGCGCGAGGTCGTGTGCGGCGGCGAGCGCGTAGGCGGCGCCTCCGCCGACCGAGTCAAGCCCATCCCATTCGATCTTCTTCGCCTTGTTCTGCGCTTCCACGCGCGCCTGCTGCTCACCCGGCGCGTCGACGAAGCGGGCGCCGGTTTTGGTTTCCGCGCCGAACGGCGTCAGGTAGGACTTCTGGGTGGCTTCGTCGATCGGCGCCCCCCAACCCCCGATCGTGAGCGTGGTCTTGGTGGAGCTGCTCCCGCACGCCGCCACGCCGAGCGTGGCGAGCAGCGCCAGGGTTGCGCAGAGCACGCCGCGCGCCGGCACACCGCTGGGCGCTGCTGGGGGGCGCCCTCGAAGTCTGCAGAACCTGTCCATCTCCATCCCCTTCCCTCTGTGGAGCCGCTCCGGCCGCAGACTCAGCGGAACACCGCGTCCAACGTGTCCCGCTGAAACGCCGGCCGCGAGTCGAGCACCCGATGACCTATGACTGTGAGCACTGCCTGTGCGGCGTAGCGGGCCGTCCGACCCCCGCCCACGTCGTACTGGGGAATCATCTCACAGACGTCGAACGCTCCCACACTGCCAAACTGACCCACGACGGCGAGCGCCTCCAGCACCTCCCCGGCGGTGAGGCCGTCGAGCGCGATCGAGTGGGTGCCGGGCGCGTAGGCGCCGTCGGTGGCGTCGATGTCAAACGTCACGTACAGGTGGGTGACCCCCTCGGAGGCGAGCTCGAGCGCCTCGCGGATCGTCGCCTGCACGCCGCGGCGGCGGATCGAGGCGACGGTGTAGGCGGCGAAGCCGCGCTCGCGGCACAGCTCCAGCGCGGCGGGCTCGAGCAGGAGAGAGCCGTTGCGAGAGCCGTTAAGGCCCCACCACACCATCCGGCCGACGGCCTCGTGCTCGGCGATGCGCCGCGCGAACGTGCCGTGGTTGTAGCGGCCCATGTCCTTGAACTCATCCCACAGGTCGAAGTGGGCGTCGATGTTGAGGAACCCCACCCGAGCGTCCGGTTCGCGCGCGCGGACGCCGCGCACGAAGCCCACGAATGAGGGGTAGGGCACGAAGTGATCGCCGCCGAGCACCACGGGCAGCGCGCCGCGCTCCACGATCGCCGCGACGGGCGCGGCGATCGCCTCGATCTGGGCGCGCACGTCGCCCTGGTGCAGGCGCACGTCCCCCACGTCGAACAGGCGCGGGTGCTCGGGCACGGTCCACACGCTCCCGTCGCCCACGTCCACGTAGCCGACGGGCTCGGTCTGCTGGCCGAAGTAGCCGGCCAGGAACAGCGACGCCTCGCGGATCGCGCGGGGGGCGTAGCGCTGGCCGTTGCGCCCGAGCGTCCAGGAGTCCAGGGGCGCGCCGAGCACCGCGACTGAGCCGGACGGGAGCTCCGCGGGCGTGGCCGCGGGCGCCCGGTAGAAGGTGGTGGGGCCGGCGTACCAGTGGACGGTGTCGCGCTGGGGGGGGACGTGGACATCTCTGAAAAGGTAGCCGGCGGCCAGGCGGCCGGGTCCGGCGTCGGAGCGCCTGCTACAGCCTACCGGCCACGAAGTTCCTGTATTCGTCGTCCAGTTCGCCACCGTAGAGGGCGTACCATTCAAGGTTGGGCATCGCCAGCTGCGCCCGGTTCACCGGGTTGTCGGCGAGCTGCGCAGAGAGCGACGCGGGCAGGCGAGCCCGCGCCGCCGGGGAGGGGACCGAGGCGTGGACTGAGCCCCGCCCACCTGGCCTCGGCGGCCGGGTGGCCGCGATCCAGGCGAGCAGCCCCAGCGCGGCGTGGACGTGGGGGGCGCCCCTGAGCACTGCCCAGTAGCGCGGCTCGTAGGCGCCGCCCAGCCATTTGATCTTCAGCGGCACGCCTTCGGCGGCGAGCTGGTAGGCGAGGTCGCTCCACATGATCCCCAGGTCCGCCTCGCCGCTGCGCATGATCTGCAGCTGCTGGGCGCCGGAGCGCCAGAACGCTCTGATCGCGGACCTGGCGCCGCCTAACTCCGTAAAGAGCGAGGGGGGGTCGATCGGGTTGATGTCGGTTTCGGTGATCCTCCACCCCTCGCCCACCTCCGCCGTGGCGGAGCCCTCGATCGGGTCGATGCCGCTGAACATGCGCGGCTGGGGGTAGAGGGTGTCGTCGTAGAACTCCGTCATGTCCGCCGGGCAACTCGTCATCCGGGCCATGTTGCAGACGAGCACTTCGGCGAGGCCGCCGTGGGCGAAGCCGAAGGGCGTGACGTTCGCGGCGCCCAGCTCCCGCCGCAGGCGCGCGTAGAGCGGCCCGGGGAGCCGCAGCAGCAGGCCTTCGTGGTAGAGCCTGTAGGCGGCGCCCCCGTCCAGCGAGTCGACGGCGTCCCATTCGACTTTGTGCGACTTCTCCTGCGCCGTGATCCGGGCGAACTGTTCCCCGGAGGCGTCGACGAGCCGCGCGGCGGCGTGGTCGGCGGCGTCGAACTCACGCAGGTAGGCCGTCCGGGTCGCTTCGTCGAACTGCCCTCCCCAGGCGCCGATCACGACCGGCGTGGGGCTCCCGCTCCCACACGCGCCCAGGCAGAGCGCGAGCGCGAGCGCGGCGCACAGGCCAAGCGCCCCGCGGCCGGCGCGCAGGCCGACGGCGTCTCGCCGGGGCGGCATCAAGCTATCTCCAGAGCAGCTCGGCCGTGAGGCCGTTGAGCACCTCGGGGGCGCCCTCGGTGACGAGCACGTTGTTGCCGAGCATCATCGTGGCACCATCGGCGTAGGCAAGACCTGGCTCCATGGTGATGACCATACCCGGCTCCAACACGTGTTCGTCGCCGCGCATCAGGCTTAGCCCGCCGATCCAGATGGGGGGGTAGGCGATCTCCATTGAGAAGCCGAAGCGCCCCCACGTGTGTTGCTCGTAACCGCCTTGCAGAGCGGCGACCAGCTCGGCGACTTCGCGCACCGACACCCCCGGGCGCAGCGCGTCGGTGGCCTCATCCAAAGCGTTTCTGACGAGCGTGTAGAGCTCGCGGATCCGAGCGGAGGGCTCGCCGACGACGACGGTGCGGGAGACGTTGCAGTGGTAGCGGCGCACGACGCCGGAGACCTCCATGTAGACGGTGTCGCCGTCCGCGAGCACCTTGCCGATCGGCGTCCCGTGCAGCGTCCCGCGCGCGTCCACGAGGAAGGGGTAGGCGGGAAACTCACCTCCGGCCAGCGCGACGGCGTGCTGGATCGCGGCCATCACCTCGCAGTCGATGGCGCCAGCGCGCACCGCGTCGATGCCGGCACTCACGCCGAGGTCGGCGACGTGGACGGCGCGGCGCAGAAGGGCGATATCGGCGGGGCTCTTGACCAGGCGCAGGTCGTCGAGCGCAGCCGTGACGTCGAGGATCTCGCTCCCCGCGAGCGCCTCGCGCAGCTCGAAGGCGAAGCGCGGGCGCAGGTGGTAGCTCATCAGGTTCAGCCCCACGCGGCGGGCGCCGAGCAGGCCCCGCTCACGCAGAACCTTGACCGTGCGCGCGACCTGGTCCTCGTGCGTCCAGACGACCCGCACGTCGCCCACCCAGCACGTTTCTTCACAGAGCGCCAGCTCGGCCTTGTTGCAGATCAGCGTGAGTGGCTCGGCGGCGGCGGGGACGAGCAGCGACTGGTGGTAGAAGACCGAGGTGGGGTCGTACCCGGAGAGCCAGTTGTAGTGCTCGGGCTGGTTGAGCACCAGCAGGTCCACGTCGTGAGAGTGCATCCAGCGGCGGGTCTTGGCCAGGCGCTCTCCGTACTCCTCCAGTGAGACCGCCATGCGCGGGGCGGGGTGGGCGTCGATCGGCAGGGATTTCCCCCCGCTCGCACCTGCGCCCAGCGCTCACGGGGTTGCGCGCATTGGTCTGAGCCTGTATCTGCCATCTCGGTGCTCCGAGCTTAAGGCTAACGCAGACGGCGTCCGGGAAGAATACGCCATCGATCAGCGCGATCGCGTCCCGGCGAGGGTTCAGCTGGGGGCCGAAAGTGCCCGCACGATCATCTCGACTATCTCCACGCTCGATAGCTTCGCGCTGTCGAACACCGCGTCACACGCCGGGCCCAGGATCTGAGCTTCCATCTCCACGGCCGTTGCGCCGAGCTCGTCGAAGTCCATTTCGCCCGCCGTCGCACGTGCTCGAAATCGTCGCCGGCGCACCTCCGTGGGCGCGGTCAAGAACATCGTCAGCAGGCGAGGGCGCCAGCGGGTAAGGGCAGCGAGTTGCGCCTCGGTGCGCACGGAATCCACCACGAGCGGCGCGTCGCCGGCGACACCCGCCACCGCCTCAACGAGCCACTCTCCCGGACGTTCTCGCTCAAGGCTCGCACCGTGGGCAACCAGCTGCTCACGCGTGAGACCACGTTGCCCGACAGAGATTTCGATGGTGGTGCGAGCTGTCACCAACTGAAGATCCAGCTTCTCCGCCAGCGCCCTCGCCACCGTGCTCTTTCCGCTGCATGCCGGTCCTGCGAGCGCGATACTGCGGTGGGGTGGCAAATTGCTCGGCGCGTGACACATGGTATCTCACGACGTTGGTGGGTAGGTTCACAAGGCCCGGCCAAACGAGTTGTTCTTGGCTTCCTTTTCCAGTTCTTCGATCTGACCTTCCAGCGTCGGGGAAAAATCCTCGATCGCCTTGCGTGGAGGCATTCCATCGGCGATCTGACGGAACAGGTCCTGCGTCTCGCGAAGCGTCGCCCACACTATCTTTTCCTTCGCCTGCCCCATCTCCTCGAGGGTCGCCTTTTTATGCGCCTTGGGGTAGTTGGACTTGAGCATGCGCACCTTCTCATCATAAGCAGGTGAGCAGATCTGGAATTGGAAATCAAACCGGCGAGGAGCGCGAGCCGCTTCGTCGAGATTCTCGAAGTTATTCGTGGCAACGAGATATACGCATGTAGCGTTGTCGCGCAGATCCTGTAACGCCGGCAGGAAGCTCGTCGTGAGAAACCGCTGCTCGAATGACCCCTCGTCATCGCGTTTGCGCATCAACTCCTCCATCTCATCGAAAAAGACGACAACATCCTCCAATTCGATGAGTCGATCGAAGGTACGGCGGGTCACCGTCGGTATCAAGAGCATTCCCTCAGCCGCAAAGTCTGCTGGCGTAATGGTAAGCAGCGGCCATCCGAGATACTTGGCGATGGCTTTTGCATATGTGGTCTTGCCCGTGCCCGGTGGGCCAAAGAAGATGCCCGACCGTATCAGGGTCTCGCGTTCTGGATTGCGCGTCAGCGAGTAACGCCGTTCAGCCGAGGCCGAAAGCGATAGCGGCTCGAGCAGACGTTCCTTCAGCAACTCTCCAACCAGTGGTTCGCCACCATCGAGCTTGACCGGTGACTGGTAGAGCTTGGTAAAGCTTTCAGGATCGGGGGGACGAGCGGGGTGTCCACGGCCTGTCTCTCGCAGCATCAGGGCGAGTATTCGGCCAGCCAGGTAGGTACGGTAATTCTGAAGGAAGAAGTAGACCTCCGCGGTGGCCCACGACTCCGGCTCCTTGCCGTCAGCCAAGTGGCCGGAGCGCCATAGTGGGTTTCCAATTCGATAGGCGTTGCGCTCCGCCCACGACACAGCCCGATCGAGAGCCGGCTCGTGCTCGACCATGAGCGTCTGATCGTCCTGGAACTCGCGCAGGAGGGCGTTGAGCAGCTCAAACGCAAAGGGATAGGCGTCACCTCTGGCACCATAGGTGAACAGCGGCTCCTTCTTCTCCCAAATACCAGTCTCGAGCTGCGCCCCGAAGAGTACCCGGAGCGCCGCCACCAATACCGAGTCCTTCGTTTCGCCCCGATAGAATCGCCGCTGGATCAGCAGGTTGTAACCCAGCTGGTACGCGTCAGCCTCGTCGTCCTCGGCAGTGAAAAGGCTGAGTTGCCGGTACAGCTCGCGCGCAGACCAATCGAGGCTCCGCCTGCATTTTTTTGGGTCAACCTCTTCCCAGCTGTCCAGCGCCACCAGCGCCCACCATGTGAGGAAGCCGTTGGAGGGAAAGTCGCTCAGACTGACCCCGTCCCCACCGAGGGCCCTCTTCAGGATCTGTACAGCCTCGCCAACCAATGCGGGGCGCTTTCCATCGTCAACCATCTGGCGCAAGGTTGGGAGCAGTTGTCCAAGCGTATAAAGGTTGTTGTGGTCAAGACCTGTGGTGGTCAATTCGTCTTCGTTGTGCCTTCTTTCGATCCCTTCGACGACCGGCTTGAAGTCGGCGTGGTTACCGACTGCGGGGGAGGCCAGCAGCGACCGAACACATGTCGTGGTGCTGGAGATGCTCAAGTGCGGGTTGGACGCGGAGTCCTCGGTCCGCGCCAGCGAGAACCCCGACACAGCTACGGCTCCCCGTTCCAGCCCGGTGAGGTCCTCGCCGTAATGGAAGCGCTGAAGCGCGCGCAGGTGCCCTTCGGCAAGCTGCTCGACCTGGCGCTTACGGACCCGCAGCGCGATGAAGGCTGCGCCGTCAACGCCGTTTGTAGAGGATCGCATGGGAAGGCCGTCGGACATAGGTCGCCGAGTATGCGGGATGGGCCGGACGAACCGGCTTTCCAGCAAATTGCTCGATGTCGGGCGCTATGCGGCCAGGGTCGCCATATGGCGCTGGGCGTTTACGCGCTCCTTGTCGCGTACTGCGCCCGCCAGATTGACACCGAGGATGTTCGCGAGATGGAGGAGGAAGAGCTGGATGTCCGCCATCTCGGCGGCGGCGTCCTCCTGGGAGTAGCCCCCGGCCCGCTGCAGCCCGACCCGCTCGCGCACCGCTCGCGCCAGCTCGCCGAGCTCCTCGGTGAGCATGAGCATCGTATCCTGGGCGCTCTCGTCGCCGTAGCCGCGTCCGGCCGCCACCCGCTCGTAGTAGTCCTGGAGCACGGCAAGCGGCCTCGCCGGCGTATGCGCGCCGACCGCGAGCACCTGGGCGATCGCGTCCTCGACGTCGACCACCACCTCTACTTCGAGGAAATCGCGCAGGGTCGAGTCGGTGGGGGAGTCCCGCGCAAAGATTGGAATCTCCAGGAAGCGGGCTATCCCGAGCTCCAGCGTGGCGCTGGCACCCACGTACCCCGCTGGCGCATGAAGCCAGGCGAAGTCCGCCTGCTGGAGCGCTTTCAGGTGGCTCCTCTCGACCTCTCGGGGCTCCCGGTCGAGCTCGTGCGCGGCAAGCACGAAGCCATCGACCTCTGCGACGAAGTCAACCGTGGCGGGGGAGAGCACTTCGCAGCCCTCCTTCAGGGCCTCGAAGTCCCTGCACAAAGCCTCGGTCGCTCGATGAAACGTGCCGCATACGACAACCCTCGGCCTGGCGGCCGGGATCTCGCTCGCGGTCTCCGAGGCTGCTATGGATGCAGAGACAGGGCACACGGTCTTAGTATCGGGGGGCCCTCGGACGGAAAGGCCCCCCGTTCCCCCGCTATATTAAGCCCCGTGTCAAGGCCCCCTGTTATTCCTATCCAAGCGCGTATTCCCTAGCCTAAGGCGATGGCGAAGCGCGGGTTCAGGACGGAGAGGCAGCGGAACGTGGCAGCGCTCCTGCGCAACAAGCCTATGAGCGCATCGGAGCTGCTCGAGGTCATCGCGTGCGACAAGACAACACTGAGGCGCGGTCTCGACTCGCTCAAAGAGCAGGGGCTCCTCGACTATGTCCCCTCCCCGGTAGCCAGGACCGCCCCCGGACGTAAGGCTGGTCTCTGGTCGCTCACCGAGGACGGGCAGCGGGCCGCGATCACAGACGCTGGAACATCCCAAGCGTTCGATATTGAAGACGGTGCGCAAGCGAGCAGCGCAGTTCGAGTGGGGTACACCTTGGTCAGCGCCTCCATGGCATCGGGTCCAGCGAAGGACATGATGGCCGTTCTCGCGGACGGCGAGTTCACTGCCGCCACTTCGTGGGTCGCGCGCATCGACGGGAACGGCCAGGGCTACCTGTTCGCCTTTGACCCGAGCCTCGGCGACCAGCCCGTCGAGAATCTTCGCGCTGCGCTCGAAGAGATCGGCGCCGTGTGTCACGTGAGCGCCGTGAGGGCGGTTCAACGCCCGGATGAGTTTGTCCGCTCCGTTCGTACGGCCCGGTCTGCCGCGAAGCGAGCCGTAGCGCGTCGAGACACGTGATACTGGACCTCAGCTCGAAGTGCGGCAGCGGGGCGCTTCCTCGCCGACGTGCTCGCGCTGCCTGGAGCAGGGGCAGTGCGCGTCGGTCAGAGAGGCAGAGAGGGCATTAGCTCACCGCCGTACGGCTCTGCTCGCGCATGAACTGCGGCAGATAGTAGGGCCCGAGCCCACCCTTGCCGGTGGTGCCGGAGGACTTCCAGCCGCAGAAGGACTGGGTCCGTGGCCACGCGCCGGTGGTCGCGCCCGCGCGGCGGTTGACGTACAGCACGCCAGCCTGCGTCTCATCGAGGAACCGCTCGATCTCATGCTCCTCGGAGCTGAAGATACCGGCGGTAAGTCCGTAGTCGGTGGCGTTGGCCTCCGCGAGCGCCTGCTCCAGGGTGGCGACCCGGGTGACGGTCAGGAAGGGTAGGAAGAGCTCTTCGCGCGTGAGGGGGTGCCCGAGCGGGAGGCTGTCGACGACGGTCGGCTCGACGAACCACCCCCCGGGGCGCGGCAGGCCCCCGCCGATCGCGACCTGGCCGTCGCGGCGAGCGGTCTCGACGCTCTCGCGAAAGCGCCGGTGGGCCTGCTCGTTGACGACGGGTCCGAGGAAGGCCTCGCGCTCGGAGGGGTCGCCGACCGACAGCGTCGCGGTGAACGCGCGCAGGCGCTCCAGCAGCTCGTCGTGGACGCCGTCGAGCACGATCGCGCGCGAGCAGGCGGAGCACTTCTGCCCCGAGAGCCCGAAGGCCGCGCGGGCGAGACCCTCGGCGGCGGCGTCGAGATCAGCGGAGAGGGTGACGATCGCCGGGTTCTTACCGCCCATCTCGGTCAGCGCCGGGCGCGCGTAGGGGCCGTCCACGAGCCTGCGCGCGATCTCCCGCCCGACCTCCGCGGAGCCGGTGAAGGCGATCCCGTCCACCGGCGCGGCCACCAGCGCGCGGCCGGTGGGGGGGCCTCCGTGCAGGAGGTTGCAGACCCCGGGGGGCAGGCCGCCGGCGAGCAGCGCCTCGGCGAGCAGCGCGGCGGTCCAGGGCGCCTCCTCGGAGGGCTTGACGACGACTGTGTTGCCGGCGAGCAGCGCGGCGGCGGTCATCCCGACCGTGAGCGCGAGGGGGAAGTTGAACGGCGCGATTACCCCGAAGACGCCGTAGGGCCTGAGGATCTCGGTGCCGCGCTCGGCGGGGGTGAAGGAGGCGAGCGGCTGCACGAACCCGTCGTGGCGCGTCAGCTCTTCGGAGTAGGTCTCGATCAGCTCGACCGCCTCCTGCACCTCGACGACGGCCTCGAGGCGGGACTTGCCGGTCTCAAGGCTCATCACCGCGGCGAGCTCGAGGTGGCGCTCGGAGAGCGCGTGCGCAACGGCGGCAAGCCGAGCGCAGCGCTCGCGGTAGGGCGTGTGCCGCCACCTTGCACATGCTTCGTGAGCGGTCTCGACCGCGAGCGCGACGGTCTGTGGGCCGGCGGTGTGGGCGCGGCTCGCGACGCGGTCGGTGTGGGAGGGGTCGGCCCGCTCGAACACGGCCCCCTCGTGGCGAGGTCGCCCGCCGATCAGGTGCGGCCAGGGCTCCGGGGCGGCTGCCCGCGCGTCGCGCAGGCGACGCTCGAACTCCGCGTGGGCCGCCGGGTCGATGCCACCGCTCGTGTAGGTGAGTCGTACAGCCATCCGGGTACCGCGGCGTTACGCTAGCGCAGGGCCGTTCGACGGCTCGTGCTCGCCAGACACCACCACTCCCCACCGGCCGGGGTGCCCAACCCGCCATCCGGGGGGTGGACGCTCGACGAGCCGGCTCCGCGTCAGCGCCCCAAGGTGCGCACGAGCTGGCGGGCCTGCTCCGGGAGGCCGCCGAGGAGCTGACGAACCTGCGCGAGCGTCGCGCGCAGCTCGGGGTCGCCGACCTCGACCGGCAGCATCGAGTCCTGGAGCTCGGCGAGGGCGACGTCCGCCTCGCCGACCGCCTCGAGCGCGTGGTCGATCGCGCCCTTCGCGTTGTCCGGCAGAACCTGCGGAGGCTCGGGCTCGGACATCCCGGGGGGCAGTCCGTGGCGACCCGCGAACTCGGCGTGGCCTCGCTTGAGCAGACCGTAGGCCTTCCGAACAGGCCGGAACAGCTCGTCTTCGAGCCGCTCCCCGGCGTACTCGTCCAACTGCTCGTACGCCTCGCCCAGGTAGGCCAGCGCGACGCCCAGCCTCCCGCCCGCTCCCGCGAGCTGGTCGAGCAGGTGCTGCCTCGCTTCCACGGTGGTGTACGTCATGGGACCAGATTAGCTCCACGCGCCCCGGCTCCGGCGTGCGGGTCGAGTGCTCTACCCGGCAGGGCCGGCTACGCTCCTCGCCCGGTTGCCCGGCAGCAGGACCTCGCCGGCCCACGGCGCAGCGATGCCGAGGGCCCCAAGGTGCATCGTTTCCATCGGCAGCAGCGTGCACCAGAAGGCCCACACCCGCGACGCCGAGGGCCGGGTCGCGTTCGTGAGCGCGGAGGTCGGCCCGGTGCCGAGCGCGTTGCGGGCGGCGACCGTGAAGCGGTAGCGGACGCCGTCGCGCAGGCCACCGATCACGGTGCTCGTGCCCGAGGCCGTGCTCGAGCGCAGCCGCCGCGAGCCGCGGTACGTCGTGACGGTGTACGTCGTGATCGGGCTCCCGCCGTTCGGCGGCGCCCTCCACGTGACCGTCGCGCTCCTGTTCCCGGGAGTCGCCACCAGGAGCGCCGGCGCGGCGGCGGGCGCGGCCGGGGGTTCGGCAGCCGGTGCCGGCTTGAGGACGAGCGTCGCCATCAGCCACACGGTCGAGGGGCCCGTCTGCACGCTGGCGGCGGGAGTCGCGCCGGTGGCGCCGGTCAACGCGTCCTCGGCGACGAGCTCGATGTCTTCCGTCGGTGAGACGTTGACCCGGCCGTTGAAGCCCATCCGGGCCATCAGCGCATCGCCGAAGCCGGAGTCCGCGTAGAGGCCGAGTACCAGCTCGTCGGGACCCGTCGTCGGCGCGGTCGCTCCTGTCGCGACCACTGCCGCCGCGGTGGTTTTGCCCGTGGCCTGCGCCGTCTGATCGACGACGGCCGTCCCCGCAGCCGTCGAGAGTCCGGAGTATTCGAGGGCGGCGACGCCGACGTCGGCGGTGGCGCTCGGCGTCGCGGTGATCGTCGGGCGGGTGCCACCGACGGACACCGGCGCACTCCACACACTCAGCTCCGTGCCGTCGGAGGCCTTGAAGTGCAGCAGCTCCGTGAAGGTGTCCCCGGCCGAGTCCTTCACGGACGAGGCCGTCGCGCCGGCACTGCTCCACACCCCGACCTCGACAACCAAACGGTTGCCGGCCACGAGGCTCGACGCGGGTGTCACCGCGAGGCTCGCGACTTTGTGTGCGTGCCCGGACACCTGCTGCACGAACGCCGGGGCGGTGGTGGCGGTCGGCGTCACGGCGGGCGAGGGCGCCGAGGCGGGCCCAGTCCCGACGGCGTTGGTCGCAGACACAGTGAACGTGTACGTGGTGCCGTTCGTCAGGCCGGTGACCGTCGCGCTCGTCGCAGGCGGGGAGCCGCTCACCGTCGTGGGCGTCCGCGCGGTCGAGCCGACGTACGGCGTGACGGTGTAGGAGGTGATCGGGCTGCCGTCGTTCGCGGGGGCGCTCCAGGTCACGGTCGCGCTCGCGTTGGCCGGGGTCGCAGTGACGGCGCTCGGGGCAGCCGGGGCGGTGGGCGCGGAGGGCGTCACGGCGTTCGAGGCCGTCGAGGCGGGCCCGGTCCCGACGGCGTTGGTCGCAGACACAGTGAACGTGTACGCAGTGCCGTTTGTGAGGCCGGTCACCGTCGCGCTCGTGGCAGGCGGCGAGCCGCTCACCGTCGTGGGCGTCTGCGCGGTCGAGCCGACGTACGGCGTGACGGTGTAGGAGGAGATCGGGCTCGTCCCCGGCGAGGGAGCGGTCCAGGTCACGGTCGCACTGCCCGCTGACGCGGTCGCTTTCACTTCAGTCGGGGCGGCAGGGGCAGCCGGGGCGGCGCTGAGGTTAAGCGGGGCAGAGACCGAGGGCACGCCCTTGGTGTTGACGATGAACAGCATGTAGTTGCCGTAGGGGGCGAGGGCCGAGGAGGCGGGGGTCTGCACCGTCAGCGAACCGGAGGACGCGGTGAACGACAGCGGCACGAAGTGCTGGGCCTGGTCGCCCTGGTGGGTGTCCGCACCGAGCGAGACAAGATTCACGGCGCTGATCGACGCGGCGTCGGGCGTCGAGACGGTGATCGACGTGTTGTACGTGGACGCGGTCGGCGCGGAGGAGATCGTCGGCCGTGGCCCGTCGAACAGGTAGGGCGGCGAGTAGGTCTGGGCCGAGAACTCACCCGGTTCGCCGGACCCATTCGGGTGGCCACCACCGGCGGAGAGCACCGTTCCGTTTGGCATCAGGATCGCCGTGGAGTGGTAGTTGCGCGCTGCCGCGATCGGCGCCGCCGGCGACCACGTCTCGGTGCTCGGATTCCAGATTTCGGTGGGCAACACGCCGCTCGTGATGACCTCCTGGTTGCTCGTCTGCTCGCCGCCGATCGCGAGCACTTCTCCGTTGGCGAGCATCGTCAACGTGTGGTAGACACGCGCGTTGTGCATCGGTGCGATCTGCTGCCACTTCGGGGTTGCGGCCGTCAGGTCGATGATCGACGTGGACGCCGAGGCGGCGGTGGTGCTCGTGACGCTCGGTGCGCCGCCGCTGTAGAGAATCTTTCCCGGTCGGTACATCACCGAGGAGCCGTTGGTGATCCCGCTCGGCCCGCCGACCGGCGTCCACGTCTGGTTCGCGACGTTGAGTTCGTATGAAACGTCCTCGGAGGGGCCGATCGTGAAAACGTTCCCATTTGGCGCCAGGTAGGAGAACGGGTACTCCTCCTCGTGGACCTGGGAGGTGGACACTTTCGAGAGCAGTGTCCAGGTGTTGGCCACCGGGTCGTAGACCTCCGGCGTGTCGGCCCACGTGTTGGAGTTCGTCGAGTTGCCGCTGATCGCCACGTAGTCACCGTCGGGGAGCTCGGTGACGGACGGGTACCACCGCGGGTCGTGCATGTTGGCGACCCGCGTCCACGTGCCGGTCGCCGGGTTGAAGATCGAGGTGTCGACGATCCCGGTGTTGCCGGTCGTGAGCCCGCCGTAACCGCCGACGGTCATGACCTCCCCGTTCGGAAGCTGTGCCATGCCGGCGCAGAAGATGCTGTCCGGCGCCGTGGCCGACGTGAATTCCTGGGTGGTCGGATTCCAGACGTAGGTGGGCTCGGGCTGCTGCCAGCCGTCGAACGCGAGCACGTGACCGGTCGAGAGCAGGAACAGGTGGATCGCAACGAACGGCCAGTTCATCAGCGCCCCCCATTCGCCTTCGGCCTGTGCCGTCGGGGTCACCGAGCTCGAGGCCGCCGAGGCCGGCCCGGTTCCGACGGCGTTGGTCGCGGACACGGTGAACGTGTACGCGGTGCCGTTGGTGAGGCCGGTGATCGTCACGCTCGCTGCTGGCGGAGAGCCGCTCACCGTCGTAGGCGTCAGCGCGGTCGAGCCGGCGTACGGCGTGACGGTGTAGGAGGTGATCGGGCTGCTGCCACTCGGGGGAGGCGTCCAGGACACGGTCGCGCTGGCGTTGCCCGCCGTCGCGTTGACGGCGCTCGGCGCTTCCGGTGGGGTCGGCGGGCCCGAGGCGCCGGCCTTGAGCACAACCGTCGAGGTCAGCCAGGTGGTCAGGGGGCCCGTGCTGAAGGCGGGGTTGGGCGTCGCGCCGACGGGCACGACGGCGTCCTGGGCGAGGAGCTCGATGTTGCCGTCCGGAGAGACGTCGGCTCGCGTGGTGTACCCCGAGCCGCCGCCGAGTTTGTCGCCGAAGCCCGAGTCGAGGTAGAACCCGATGGCGAGCTCGGACGCGCCCGTCGTCGGTGGGGTCGGCCCGGAGAGGACGGTTTCCGCCGCCCCAGTCGTGCCGGTAGCAAAGATCGACTGGTCTAGGACGGTCGCGTTCGAGACCGTCGAAACCCCGGCGTATTCCAACGCCACGATGCCCACGTCGGCCTTGGAGGACGGCGTGACTGTGATCGTCGGACGGGTGCCCCCACCGGCTGTAACCGGCGCCGTCCAGATGCTCATCTCGGTCTTGTCGGAGGCTTTGAAGCGCAGCAACTCGACGTAGCCGTCGCCCGCCGAGTCGGTCACGCTCGCGGCGGTCGCCGACCCTTCGCTCCACACCCCGACCTCGACCACCAGCCGGTTGCCCACCGCCACGGGCGACCCCGGCGTAACGGCCAAGCTGGCCACCGAGCTGGAGTGTCCGGTCGCCGCCTGCACAAACGTCGGCGTCGCGGTCCCCGCGCGAGCAGCGGAGGGCCACTGCCCAGCCCAGAGCGCCGCCGCCACACACAGCGCCATCCACCAACCCAGCCGTCCAGCTGTAAGCGTCATCGACTCCCCGAGGTTGCGCCCGCGCACGAGCAGGTTGGTAATCCAACGCGCGGGGAGCGGGGATCTTTTGCGCGCGGGCCTCGCACGTGCGGCGGGCGTGCACCAGACATACTTGAGCAACGCGTGGCCTCGGGACCCCAACAGACAACTGAGGAGAACTCCGGCCCGAGGCCGACCGACCGACCGGGGATCGGCGGGCGCGGCGTGCTCCCAAGCCAGGGTCTGCGGCAGGCGGTAAGCGAGGGCTGGATCTCCTCCGGCGACTACCGCATCCACCCCGAGAGTGTCCAGCCCGCGAGCGTCGACCTGCGGCTCGCCGACCACGCGTGGGCGCTGCGCTGCAGCTTCCTGCCGAGCGCCGGGTCCCCAGTGATGGAGCGCGTCAACGATCTCGCCCTCGACCGGCTCGACCTGCGCGACGGCGCAACGCTCGAGCGCGACCGGCCGTACCTGATCCCGCTCGTGGAGGAACTCAGGCTGCCGCACCACATGCGCGCGAAGGCCAACCCCAAGAGCTCGACCGGTCGCCTCGACGTCTTCACGCGCGTCATCACCGACGGTAACCACCGCTTCGATGAGATCCCGGCGGGGTACCGAGGCAAGCTGTACCTGGAGGTGGTCCCGCGCTCGTTCGCGGTTCGCGTCCAGCCGCTGCTGAGCTTGAACCAGCTGCGACTGGCGGCGGGCGACCCGCGGGTGAGCGACGCCGAGCTCGAGCGCATCCACCAGGAGTTCCCGCTGCTCTACATGGACACCCACGCACTGCCAGTCGGGGACCTGGCGATCGCCGACGGGCTGTTCCTGAGCGTCGACCTCAGCGGCCCCCACAACCGGGTCGTCGGGTACCGCGCCAAGAAGAACAGCAACCGCCTCGACATGTCACTGCTCGCCCACTACAGGTGGCGCGACTACTGGGAGCCGGTCTACCCAGAGGCGGGCGGGCGGATCGTGCTCGACCCCGAGGTCTTCTACCTGCTGCTCTCCGCAGAGGGCGTGTGCGTGCCGCCCGACTACGCCGCGGAGATGATGGCCTACGACCCAACGGCCGGCGAGCTGCGCACCCACTACGCCGGATTCTTCGACCCCGGCTTCGGCTACGACGCCGCCGGCCGCCGGTTCGGCTCCCGTGCGGCGCTTGAGGTACGCGCGCGCGACGTGCCGTTCATGGTCGAGCACCGCCAGCCGATCTGCAAGCTCGCGTTCGAAACGATGCTCGAACGGCCCGACAAGCTGTACGGCGCCGACGTCGGCTCCAACTACCAGGGGCAGGAGACGACGCTCAGCAAGCACTTCGTCGAGCAGGGTGCTACCGGCGTCGCGAACGGCGGACGCGGCGGTCACTCCCGGTGACGTCGTCGGGCGCGTCGAGCAGCCCATCGACCCACTCCCGCAAATCCGCCACAGCCCGGTGCGCGGCTGCTCGGTCGAGTCGTTCATCGAGGATGTCCTCGTAGCGGAACTCCACCGCCCACGGAACGTCGTGGAGGTCATGTTTCGGCGAGGACACGTCCCTCAGGAGGCGGCCGGCCCGCTCAACGATCTCGGATGTCGTCAGAGCCTCGAAGCTACCGCAGTTGGCGGCAGACCGGTGCACGTAGCGGCGGCCACCCGGCTGCGACAACTCCCGCCGTCCAGGGTGCCCGTAGGCCTCGCGCTCCCCTTCCTTATCAGGAGCGAGCGGGAGACCTGCTCTGCTGGGCACGCGGCTCATCGTTGGAACTGCGCTGCCGCCCGCTTGGCCGACGAGGGGTGCGGTGGTCGACCCCAGCCCGCGGCTAATGCTGCTTGCGCAGGAGAGCTGGAGTGCCACTCATCGTTGAGCCCTCTGTCTGGCCCGGGTCAACTCGAACACCGTTGGTGCTACTCCGCGAGGTGGGGGGTGAGTCCCTCCCGCATCCAATCCGGGATCGGGGTCTTCGTGCCCGGTTCGCGCTCGACCAGCCCCTTCGGGTCGACCAGGACGTGGCGGAGGGTTCCGTCGACCAGCAGCTCTCCGTCGCGCAGGACCCGATAGCTGGTGGTCATGCTCGTCGTTCCCAGCCGGGTGATTGCGATTTCCACGGTCAGCTCGTCGTCGAAGTGCGCCGGGCGGTGGTAGCGCAGCCCTGCCTCCGCGACCACGAACTCGAGGCCGCTCCGCTCGACCATCGCCTGGTAGCCACCCAGCGTGCCGAACGCCGCCCGAAAGAGCTCGGTCATGCCGATGTCGAAGTACGCAAGGAAGTGGGCGTTGAACACCACCCCCTGTGGGTCGCACTCTCCGAAGCGGACGCGCAGCTTGCAGGCCAAGGGCGCTGCCACGCTTGTCCTAACCACATCTTGCGCTGCCATCAGTATCACCTCGCTTGATTGGATTTCGAGGGCAAGTCACCCGTTCGAGACACGTTTGCTGGTATCTTACCATTTGACACTATCTACTGGTAGGATACAGTGCTGTGTTGCCGACGCCTGAGACGATCCATCTATGGGGGGAGACGCTCTGTTTGGATTACGCGAACAGCGTCTACTGGTCGTCGGAGGATGAGCACGTCGATCCCGAGCAGACCGACGTGCTGCTCACGCAGAACATGCTGGGCCGCTGGGGCCGACGCCTCGACCTGCTCAGCGACGACGCGAAGCCGGCGGGCGCGGCCGAGCTACGCCGCGCACGTGCGCTACGGGACGCCGTCTACCGCCTTTTCTCCTCGATCAGTGGAGACCAGAAGCCCGCCGGGAAGGACCTCGACGCGCTGATGAGCAATTACATTGAGGCCCTCAAGCACGCCTCTCTGCTGGCCGGCGAGGACTTCTACAGGCTAGACTGGCCGGTACGGGAGCCACGAAGGATCCGCTATGCCGTCGCCACCGACGCGATCGCTCTGCTTGAGGATGCCAGCCGCCTAAAGCGCGTCAGCCGCTGCCCTGGGCGCGACTGCGGATGGCTGTTCCTCAACGCCAGCGGACGCCGCCGCTGGTGCTCGATGTCCACCTGCGGCAGCCGCGACAAGATGCGGCGACTTCATCAACGCCGCACACAGCACGCCGGCTAAGCGTCGGTGGTGCGCGGGCGCGATGGCGCCACCATCGGGTCTCGGCGCTCATGCTTTGACGACCCACGATCATCTCGGACGCCTCGTCGACCCCCCGCTTCGCGCGGAAAGCAGGCGCCCCAGCGTAGCCAACAACTCCCCTCCAATACAGAGGATTCAGCATGGGCGATCCTGGATTCGAACCAGGGACCTCTTCCTTATCAGAGAGCCCGAGATACGGCCATAAGCAGGGCGGAACACCGCATGGGAGTTGGGGTTTCGCCCCTTCCGAGGGCCTGCGGCCAGCGGCCCAAATAGCGGCGGATTGGGGGCGATATCGGGCGATAGTGGCAGCCCTGCCACTTCGCCGCGGCGGCGGACAACGTGCGAGCGCGGGCGACTGGATCGAGTCAATCCCGCTTCGCCGACGTGGGAGGCGGAGATGGAGCAGGGGACGAACCGCTCGTAGGCTCAAACGCTTTCTCGTAACCCAGGAGCCGACACACCTCTCGCTCGAGCCCTGCCAGTATCTCGTCGCTCACCGAGATCTCGATTGGACCACGATCTATCTGCCCTGGCCGCCACCCACTCAGGTTGCTTGTAAGTTCCGGCTCAGCAATCCTCAGCTCGTCAAACTGTTTGCCCTCAAGCATGATCCGAAGATAGGCAGACCCCGCGGCCGAAGTAGGTTCATCAAGATGACGGCGAGTTCCCATCCTTTTCGGATGGGATAGTCCACAAGCGCGTCCGCGAAGGCCAATCGCGAACGAGATGCTCTCCGGTGGCGAGTGCCAGAGGTTCCGGGCAAATGCAAGGACTCGTTCGGCTGCATGTCGCGCCTGCCACTCGGCGGTCGTGTGGGCTGTCTCCCCCCTGGCAACCAGTTCCGATAGCCGAAGCGGCTCCCGAACTCTCCGCGTTGCTCCTGACACGCGCTCGTAGACGGTCCCGTGAGTGTTGCAAGGCGGTGTCGGCGTTGGTGTGTAGTATCTAGACGACTGCGATCCATCGACCCTCGGAGACCTTGATCGGGCGGGTATCGAGGCCCTCGGGATACGGCTGTACACCGTCAGCCAAGCTCGATATCCAGTTGGGGAGGTCCTCGGTGGGAAACTCGGGCCGTCGAATACCCACCGCCCGTTCTGCACATGCGTGCCGAGGATCAGGTAGCCGCCGTCATGGCTGTTCGCGAAGCCACAGATTTGCTCGCGTATCTCACCAGGCTTGATCTTGAAGCCCTTGGCCTCCCAGAGCAGCGGCTCGGCCTTCGCGTCGTCGAGTAGTGCCTGCATGTCCACCAGCTCAAGCGCGTAAAGCTGCTTGCCCTGGAAGACGCTGTCGATCACGGCGTCTAGTCTAGGAGGCGTCCGGAGGAACGGCCATGCTGCTGTCGCCGCTATGACCAGCTTCGAGGAGCGGATATACCAACTCGGCTCGGAGGCGTTGGCCGAGCAGGAGCGCCAGGTAGCCGAGGTGCGGAGTCGTGGATCGACCCCCTTCTCGCCGCCGGCGCCGTGATCGCGTCTCTGCTGGCCAAGCCCGTCTTCCACGGCGGGCACCCCAGCGGTCTGGCGGAGACGTTCGCAACGGTCGTGGGGCTGATCGGGGCCGGGGGCCTGCTCGTCTTCGTCGTGATGCTGTTGCGGCCCTACCAGCTTGGTTTCAGCGTCAACGCGAAGACCACGTATCGTGTGCTCTGGGAGAAGGAGATCCTTGAGCAGCCGATGGTCGATCTGGCTCTTGCGGAGGCATTCGAGGAACAGAAGGAGGAGAACACAAAGACCGTCAGGCGACTGGTCTGGTTCCTGGGTCTTGCCCTCGGCGCTCTGGTTCTGGAGACCGCTGGTCTTGCCGCCGCGGCTGCGCTAGCCTCATAGTCATGGCAGATCATCCGACAAGTACTCCACCGTCGACTCCCAAGCCCGGCAGCCCGCCTGCGCCCGACTCGATCCCCAAGCTGCCCAAAACGATCTTCAACCTGCAGAAGCGGGGCGGAGCGGGCAACATCGGGCAGGCTGAGCGTAAGTAGACCCCTGTCCGATCCCGCGCGTCAGCGCGGACACGGAGGCGAAGCTGACGCCTCCGGTGCACGTAGCGGCGGCCACCCGGCCGCGACAACCCCCGCCGTTCAGGGTGCCCGTAGTCCTCACGCGCCCTCGACCACCGACTCGCGCCTCCTCTCGGTGAGCTTTTCGCTCGCGTCGCGTCCAGGCGTCAACGAGCCCACCCGTCCGGCGCGGCGCCGGGCTGCCATGCCCGCGTGACGCCGCCGCCTTCTTGACGGAGTTCTCGGCTGTAGTCAAAGAGCTGCGCATGAAACGCCAGCTCGTGCCGCGGGTCCTCCGCCACCTGGTCGATCCAGTCGCGCCACACTACGAGCGCGCACAGCACCTCGACGTGCGCGGCGTCCTCCCACCAACCGTCTTTCAGGTGCGCCAGCGCGTGCGGGTAACGGCCGTAGTGGGCCACGATCGAGCCCCACATGTAGGACCGCCATTCCGGGTCGCCGAGAACGGGTTCGATCCAGGGCGCGTTTCGATCCGGGGCTGTCGCCGGCGAGGAGGCCGAGATCGAGGAGTCATCGCGGGCCGCAGGGCACGCGAACGGCGCCCCGTCCGGTCCCACCTGGACGCGGCGGGCGAACTGGACCGCGAGGCGCGACACGATCGCCGGCACGTCGAGCGCCGCGCGATGTCGCCGTGCTGATCTTCGCCGGGCTGCGGATCAACGAGCTGTGCTCATTGCGGTGGCGCGATGTGGACCTCACCGGGGGATGGCTGCACACCGGCTCCAAGACCGACGCCGATGGCGGCAAGTCAAGATCAGGCGCGCGCTTCGGGAGGTGCTGCTCGACCTGCACACCCGCCGCGCCCCCGATTGGATGCCTTTGTGTTCGCCACCGGCCGAGGCGGGCAAATGAGCGACGACAACTTCCGCAACCGGACGCTGAGGACGGCAGCGGAGCGCGCAAACGCGAACCTCGCCCAGGACAACCTGCCGCCGCTGCCAGACAAGCTCACGCCGCACTCGCTCCGCCGAACCTTCTGTTAGCTGCTGTACGCGCTCGGTGAGGACCCCGGCGTGGTCATGGACGAAATGGGTCACGCCGACGCGGCGGTGGCCACCCACCTCCAGACCGGCCAGCCCTGGAGGATCGTCGGGAATCCATATCCCGAACTCGCTCTCGCCGACGACAAGCGGACCGATCACGGCATACGGCAAGCACGTGATCTGCACGCCCCTACCGACGGTGTTGGCCCTTTGCCTGCGCTCCATCGTCGTCTTGTCGCCCGCCACTGCCCGAATGGCCCCAAGCAGTGTCGCTGCGATGATGTCGGGTGGCTCGCTGTCCCCTAGCTGCTTCGCGATCGTGGCTTCGAGTTGCTCGCGCTCGCCTTGATAGAGACGCTGCCCGGCTACATGCAAGAGGAAAGGCTCGTTAGTCAGACATCTTCCTCCACAGGTCCAACCATTTCGGCGCGCCTGGGCAGGATTGCCATGCTCGTCCAAGCAGTTGGCCGCCCAGCATACGGTCGGCACGATACGTTCCGCCCCATCCTTCTTTTCGTTCGGGTTGTGCACGACACCGACGCCGACGACCGCGAGCGCGTGGCCTCCGATTGCCCCGTTCGCTTTCGCAGCTTTGCAGAGGTCCGCAAGCCCGTTTGGGAGGTCGTCGGCTTCGCGAATGTGCTTCGCGATCCAAATGTCAGCGCGCTCGGAGCCGATCGTCGCCAAGCCCGTGAAGGCAAGTGTCGCGGCACCACCCCACACGACCGCCTTGTTTGCGTGCTCAGTCACGAGCCGGCGCGTGCGCGCGTCGGTGAGCTGGCGATCCGAGGCTTGCATCGCAAACTCGCGCGTGAGCAGGCTGAGTATGAGGGTCACTAGGCGCCCCAGACTAGCCCTCGCCATGCGCTCCAATCGGCAGTTATTGGCAGACGAGCTACCGAACAGGCTCAGCCATCGCGAGGCGCGGGGCGCGCAGGAACCACGGATCCCGCTCCTTGACAAGGGATTCGGCTATGGGCGATCCTGGATTCGAACCAGGGACCTCTTCCTTATCAGGGATTGACTTCGGGGTGACGGATCCGGCTTGCTAGAGCCATATGCGGTTCGGAGCGGCCTGCGGCGTGCTACCAAATTGCTACCAGCGCCCCGGCATGGGCTGCCGTTTTTCAACTCACGGCTTGGGTTCGGCGAGTAGATCGTCAACCCACGCGCGCATCTTCATGACCGCCTCACGGGATGCCGTGCGATCGAGTCGTTCATCGAGCACGTCGTCGTAGCGGAACTCCACCGCCCACGGGATCATGACGCGCGCCTCGTCCATCGAAACGGGCGGAGCCAAGCCGGCGTCTGCAAGCAGCGAGAGCAGCTTGCCGAGGTGGTGTATGCGGGGTGGCGCGATACCGGCGTGCGCCAGGGCGGCCTTCATCAGCTTCTCCAACGCCTGCTGCGCGTGGAAACCGATGAGATCGTCAGGCACGTCGGGATCGTCGCCGAGCTTCTGTAGAGCGATCTCATCACTCTCGGCCTTGCGCGCGAACCGGGCGGCGAGGTCGCCCAGGTCAGGTTTCTGCGAGGACACGTCCCTCTGCCAGCGCGTCGTGGATCAAGGTCCCTGGCACATCGCCCCACGCCTCGGCGTACTCACGGGGGACGACCACGACATCCGCGGCGACCCTCAGCGGATCGAGCACCGCGAGGAGCCGCACCATCTCCTTCGCCTTGCTGGCGACCGACGGCTCGATCACGAGAAAGTCAAAGTCGCTGTCCGCATCAGCGTCGCCACGGCCGCGCGACCCGAAGAGGATCACCTTCGACTCGGGCGGCGCCGCGTCCGCCAACAGGCGCCCGGCACGATCAACGATCTCCGCCGTCTTCATACGCATGACGCTACCGTAACCTGAGGTCATGACGCGAGCCGATCTGCACCGTCTTGTGGATGAGTTGCCCGACGAGAGCGTGGACGCCGCCGTGGTCCTGCTGACCCGTGCCAAGGACCCGGTGCTGGCGGCGCTTGAGGCTGCTCCCTTTGACGACGAGCCTGAGACCGAGGAGGAGCGTCGCGCAGTCGCCGACGCCCATGCTGAACGCAAGCGGGGGATCGAGCTAGCGCCGCTTGAGAGCGTGCTCGCCGAGTTCGACGGCGATCAGTAAGCGAGCCATCAGACGTCCGCATCGTGGATGCGGGATCGGGCAGCCTGGATCTGCTCCTCGGCTGAGATCGGGGCTGCGCCTCGAAGCTCGGCGATCACATGAGCGTAGGTCGAGAAGAGCACCTGCGGGCTGTGGCCCATCATGTCGGCGATCTCAAGCGGATTGCGCTGCTCGTGGAACATCAACGACGCGAAGCTGTGGCGCAGGTCGTACGGGGTTGCCCCCGCGATTTGTCGCCCGCGTCGCTGCGGCCAACTCGATGCTCGCGTACTTCTGGACGTACTCCACGCCGAACGACGCCAACGTCTGATTGGACGCCTTGCGGACCTGCACGCCCCCGCGCTTCGCGTTCCTAACCGCGTCTTCAAACGCCTCAGCTTCCACCTTGCGGTCAAAGGTCTTGCTGAGCGGACTGCGATTGCCCGGCTCGCGGTAGCGAACTCTGTAACGGTCTCGGCTGTGAGCCCTGACCTTTGTTATTGACATGCTACATCACCAACGGAAGTTGATGGTCGCTGGTACCGTCACGTTCTGCGTGACCGATTCTGACGCGCGGTAACGGCGGCCATTATTCACCTTCGCTTCCGCCCGCACTACGAAGTTCGGAGCCGGTGATGTGCTGTGTGCCGCGAGCGCAACCGATAGAGCCGGTCTCTGGACCGAAGCATCGCCAACCGTTGACCGTCATGTAGTTTTCGGCATTGTCGTTGCCGGAGTGGGTGATACCCTTCCCGCCAAAGTCGTCTCGGATCACTTGCATTGCTTCAGAGCACGAAGTCGCGCTATCAGTGATTCTCCACCGTTCGCCTAGCGACCAGTGCGCGCTGCGATATGTGAGTACGCCGCAGTCTATAGCGTTCGTGGATTCGCCGGAGGTCGAGGCCGATGCCTCAGGGGATGTCGGCTGCGAAGGAGCTTCTTGAGAGACTTCCCCTGCGTGCCGGATGTCGCTTTCGGCCGATCTGTTATCCGCTTCTGAGTGACCATCATTGAGTCCGGCAAGTTCGCCACGAGCGGCGAGTTCGCGTTCGGCTGTTTCGTCCAGAAGTTCCACTTTGGTTTCTTCATCCATAGGGAGGCTCGCCCATAGCTCGGGCTTTGCCACTTCACTGTTGTCAGCATGAACTAAACATAGAAATGCTACGGCGTCGGGCCCCATGCTGGGGACTGACCCACGTTCCGTGCAACTCACGGACTTTATGCCCGCGTTTCCGTGGTTGAGTTATTCGATATGCCTCTTGACCCCTTCTCCTACTGTGTCATCGACAGCGGAAACCGTCGTCGCAGTTTTGGTCGCACTCGTGTGGGCGCTCCCACATCCGAACAGCAGAAGCCCCACACCAAACGCCATCCACGGAGTCAAGACTCTGCGTATCAATCTGTTGCCGTACGACCGGCCCCCTTGGCAGAACTGGCCTTCCGTCACGCTCAACCTCCATCCCGCTTTCGTGTTTCGTCCCCGGACGACGGTCAGCATCGATGCGTCTCGGGACCTTACGTCTTGCGGACAACAGGATACTTGAGTTGGACTCTATGGACCGGCATGGCTCCGCCCGCGACGGCTGCGGGCATGGCTCCACGCAAAGATCCTCAAGTCGCACTTGGGCAAGCGATCCGCCAGATCAGGACCGCTCGCGGCCTGAGCCAAGAGGAGGTTGCCCATGGTGCCGACCTCCACCCGACATGGCTCAGCCACATCGAGGCTGGCCGTAACCCCGCCTGGGGCACCGTCCGACGGATAGCGTCTGCTCTGGGCGTCGAGGTTTCGGAGCTTGCAAGTCTCGCTGAGAAGATCGAGGCCGGAGGCTCCAGCGAGGCACATTCACAGCGTCCTACGCGCTCAGAGCGGTCGCCGACGCGCTAGGAGTCGTGGGAGACCGCTTGGGCTGACCGTCGAGACATGGGAGTACCCTGTCGGGGCATGACACGCGGGTATCGGGGATGGGCGCTGGTCACGGCGGTCGTGGTGGTTGTGGAGGTATGCGGCTGCGGGTCCACCAAAGCCGGCATAACCACTGCGGGGTCCACGGTCCCCAACAGTCCCGCACTGAAGGGCCAGGAAGCCAACGGGGACTGCACGTCCGGCCGCAGCGATGCCGATATCCGCGTGACGATCTTCGGGCACGGCCAAGCCGCGTGCATCAGGTGGAATGAAGTAGCCGCAAAGTCATCTGAACAGTTCTGGCAAGTCATCAACACCGAACCCCACGGCACGCCGGTCTGCTCGATGGAGCAGGGCTCTGAAATCATCGAAGTCCGCGAGGGCGATTTCGTCAACCAAGGCAACACCATCTGCGCAAGGCTGCTCGCCGCTGGCGCACACGAAGTCGAAGGCCCAGGAGAGCGCGACGAACGCGAACAGCGGGAAACGGAAGCCCATCAGAAGGAAGCAGCCGAACAGCAGGCCACCGTCGAACGCGACCACAGGGAAGCACTTGCCGCCAAGGAACAGGCGGCGGAAACCAAACAGCACGAAAAGGAAGAAGCGTCCCAGAAGCGTCAGGAAGCCCAGGAACACGCAAAGGAAAACCGAGAACACCAGGAAGAAGAAGCAAAACAACATCAGGAAGAAGCCCAACAGCACCAAGAACTAGAACGCGAAGATCACCGCAACGAAGAAGAAACCCACCGCGCGGAACGTGAAGCCCAGCAAGGCGGCTAGGCCCGTCGTGAGACAGTCCTAAAGATTGCCGAGTGTCCGATGTGCGCGACTTCCTGGCTTTCCTTGACGAACACGTTGGTGATGTCGTAACCGTCGAGGTCGGCGTCACCGCCAATGACCTTCCGAACACCAGCCGACCAGCCGCACCCTTTTACCGCGTCATGGGGTCGATCAAGATGCAGGACAACGAAGATCGCCCCGGTCGTGGCGTCGGGTTCGTGCCCATCGGGTCGCAGGAGGGCCAACGTGAGGGGTTCCACATGGAGTCCGACCGTGCGACGAAGGTTGTTGTCAACCACATAGGTGCCAAGGTCTGGTTCGTGGACGACTTATACATCTCGGTCATCCCCTAATCACGAGGCATTTTCGGTCCCCCGAAGGAGTCCGGGCCATAAAGAGCCGGTGGGCCGTGTTGAGCCGCCCTGGGTTTGACGGAGATGATCTAGCCCGGGTTTAGCGGAGTTGGGTTTCTGGAATCCTCCGGCGTTCAGCGAGGAGGTGGCCGCGATCACGTAATCGTCCTCAGATCTGATCACGGAAATTCCCCACCTTTGAGTGCGTAGCGGCGGTCGTCCGCGGAGCCGAGCCGTAGGCGAGGCGTAGTGGGCGACCGCCGGCGCGGTTCTGTCGGGGGCTCCCTCCAGGGTCGCGGGTGTTGATGGCTGCGATTTGGAAGGGAGCCTTTGGGGATGCTGGGCAAGGAGGACGATGTGGAGATTCATGCGTTGGCGGGCCGCGGCTGGTCGGTGTCGGCGATCGCTCGTCATACGGGCCGGGATCGCAAGACGGTCCGCAAGTATCTGAACGGTGGCGGGCCCTCGCGCGAGGTGGCCGTGAGCTGCGTTGAGCTCTACCGGGGGTACCTGGCCACGCGGTTCGCTGATGACGCGCATGTCGAGGGGACGGTGCTCTACCGCGAGGTGCTCGATCTCGGGTTCGACCGCTCGTATGTGACGTTCGTCAGGGAGCTGCGGACGCTCGGTTTGCGCCCGCGGTGTGAGGCGTGCCGCACGGGTGGGCACGGAGTGACGACGGTGATCGCTCATGAGCCGGGCGAGGAGATCCAGTGGGATTGGCTTGAGTTGCGCGAGACGCCGTGGGGTGAGCCGGCGTATGTGCTCGTCGGTGCGCTGTCGTTCTGCGGTCGCTGCCGCGGGGTGATTTGCGAGGGGCAGACCTTCGCGCACCTGGTCGAGGCGATCGACGGGGTGCTGCGCCGCTTGGGTGGTAGCGCGCGTGCGTGGCGGACAGACCGGATGGCGACAGTCGTGCACCCGGGAACGGGTCGGATTACCGCGCCGTTCGCGCAGCTCGCCAAGCACTACCGGGTGCAGGTCTGGGTCTGCCCAGCACGCCGGCCGCAGCGCAAGGGTGTCGTGGAGGCCGCGATCAAATACATCACGCGCTCGTGGTGGCGCACCGCGCCGGTCGCGAACCTGGGGCAAGCGCAGGCTGACCTGGACCGCTGGGCGAATGCGGTCTCAGACCGCCGCAAACGCCGAGGGCAGACGATCGCCGAGTTCGCCACCGCAGAGCATCTGCTCGGGCTGCCCGCGGTGGGGTTCCCGGCGCTGCTGGAGGCCGAGCGCGTCGTCGCGCGAACGGCCATGGTCGCGTTTGAGGGCAACCGCTACAGCGTTCCGCCGGGGCTGGTCGGTCAGGGCGTCACCGTGCGTGTCAGGCTCGGTGAGCTGCACCTGGAGATCATCTCCAAGGCCAACAGGCGCGTCGCGCGCCACAGGCGGGCCCCTGCTGGCGCGGGGCAGGTCCTGCGGACCCCAGAGCACGCGCGCCTCTTGGAGGCCGCGGTGCTCGATGCGTTCACGACGGCCAAGCCGTGCCGGCGCAAGCAGAACCGTCCTCCCAGCCAGGCAGCACTCGCGGAGGCCGCCCAGCTGCGCGGTGAACGCCAGGGCACGGTAGTCGACCTCGATGAGTACGCACGGATCGCGAGGGTCGCCGGGCGATGAACAAGCACGCCACCTACCAGCAGCTACGCGGCCACCTGGCCTACCTGAAGCTCGCCGCCGCCGCGGAGCATCTACCCGTCGCGCTCGAGCAGGCCGAGAAGACCAAGCCCGGCTACACCCAGTTCCTCACGGACTTGCTCGCAGTCGAGGTCACCGCGACCGAGGAGCGCCGCCTCCACGGCCGGCTTCGCCTCGCGGGGTTCCCGTCCACCAAGACACTCGATGAGTTCGACTTCACCGCCCAGCCAGCACTGGACCGCCGCCTCGTCGAAGAGTTCGCGACCCTGCGGTTCATCGAGGAGAAAGCCAACGCGCTCCTGATCGGGCCACCCGGCGTCGGCAAGACGATGCTCGCCATAGCGATCGGCCTGAAGGCCGTGCACGCCGGCTACCGCGTCTACTACACTACCGCCGCGGACCTCGTCGCCAGGACCGCCAGAGCCGCCATCGACGGTCGCTGGCAGACCACGATGCGCTTCTGGAACGACCCCCAGCTTCTCGTGATCGACGAGCTTGGCTATCTGCCGATGCCCGGCGAGGCCGCCAGCCACCTCTTCCAAGTCATCAGCCGCCGCTACGAGCACGGCTCGATCATCCTCACCACCAACCGCGGGATCGCCAGCTGGGGCGAGATCTTCGAGGACACCACCGTCGCCGCCGCGATCCTCGACCGCCTCCTACACCACGCCACCGTCCTACAAATCGACGGCGAGAGCTACCGCATACGCGGCCACCGCGCCCGCCTCCAACAACTACGCGCCGGCCTCAACCAGGGTGGGGAAAAACCGTGATCGCAACTGAGGAATTTCGATGATCGTTGACAGAGGAAGCAATGCCCAGCAGGTATCCAGTGGAGGTCCGCAGGCAGGTCGTGGAGCTCGCACGCTCCGGCACGCGGGTCGCGCAGCTGGCCGAGACGTTCGGGATGAGCGAGGCCGTGATCTATGGCTGGCTGAAGCAGGAGCGCATCGACCGCAGTGAGGCGCCCGGGTTGAGCACCGAGGGGCAGATGGAGCTCGCAGCGGCCAAGAGGCGCATTCGCCAGCTCGAGACGGAACTGGCGGTCTCGAGGAAGGTGAACGAGGTGTTCCTCGAGCAGAATCTGCCCCCAAAAGCCTCTTCCCGGTGATCGCATCCCTGACCGGGCAGGGCTTCGATGTTCAGCGGGCCTGTCGATGCTCGGCGTGTCCGTCTCTGGCTACTACGACTGGAAGGTGCGCCCGCCGTCCACCAGGACGCTCAGGCACGCATGGCTCGCCGGCGAGATCGCACAGGTCCACAAGGACTCCGGCGGCACCTACGGCACGCTCAGGGTCACCGCCGAGCTCAGATACGGCCGCGGCATCCACGTCGGAAAGGGCCAGGTGCATCTCCTGATGAGGCGCTTGGGGATCTATGGGCTGCCGAAACGCAGGCTCCCGCGGGGCGCGCGAGTCGGCAAGCCCAGCTCGCTGGACTTGGTGCGCCGCCGTTTCAGAGCCGACGGGCCCGACCGGCTGTGGATGACGGACATCGAGCGCCACGAGGCGCTTTGGACCGTGCGGTGATGAAAGGACACCGCCTGTGGCTCGTCGCAGCGGGCCGCGCGAAGCTGGGGGCAGCCTGATCCCGGGGACACGGGTGAGGGTGGACAGCAGCCCCGACAACGACGGAACGGGCCGGTACTGCCAGACGGCCTGGGTCCGGCAAGCGAGATGGGAAGGTGTACGTGAGAAACCAGCGTCTGAAAGCTCCTCAAGAGCAAACCACCAGCTCTAATCTGGCAGATTTGGGCTGGGTAGCAACGCGCATCCACGTCTCGGCGTGGATAACTCCTGGGCTGGTCGATGTCGCTGGTCGGGAGGCCACGGTGAAGGACTGCGGCGTAGTCGTGGCGATGTTGCAGGGGCATAGCTGGGCACCTACCCCGTCTAACGGTTCAAGGTGAACGTGGGAACCATCCGGGTGGTCCCCTCACCGGTCAGCGTGTTGCTGGCTGGCGGGAAGGCTTGTCGTCGGCCGATGCCACCGGGATGGGACGGAGGACCCGTAGTAGTCCGAGGCCGGGAAAGCCGGCCACATGGCGAAGGGGTCCAGCGGGTTCGCAGAAGCGACGCGGATCGTGGAGGTCGCTGGTGAATACCGGTGCTCCGTGGCCTGGCCTTGATGAGGCCGAACAGCGGGTACACGAGATGCAGAGCAAGCTGCACCAATGGGCGAGCGGTGATCCTGCCCGCCAGTTGAGGATGTCCGGATTGTCGTGGATCTTTGAGGGCGGCCTCCGGGGGTTTTGATGGTTAGACGGTAACGGTTTGTGGTCTCTTGGTGTGAATGGCGACTGTGGGGTTGGGTGATGCGGTTCGTGCTGTGTGGCGTTCGGTCGCGATGACGAGCTTGGCGAGGTCGCGGTAGCCGATGATCCGCCGGAATTGCTGCTCCGCTTGGAGCATTCCGGCGGCGGTCCAGCGCTTGCGCATGTCGCCGTCGTGCCAGCGCTTGACGTTGCGCTGTGTGTGTCGGACGATCTCGATCATGCTCTCGCACGCGTTGGTCGAGCACAGCGTATTTGCGAGCTGCCCGCCGATCCCGAGCTGCGTCAGCGTCAGCGTCTCGGCCATCCCCTCCCGCAGCGAGGCGGCAGCGTCGGGCCATGTGCGCTCGAGTTCTGAAGCGAGGAGTTCGAGGCGCTGCTCGGCGAGATCCGGGTCCTTGAGGGCCCACGCGCCCCGGATCTTCGCCAGGATCGCGGGGCGGTCGCGTTCGGGTAACAGGTCGCAGACATTGCGCTCCTTGTGCCTGTGACATCTGTGCACGAGCGCGCGCCCTCCGAACACGTCCTTGATCGCGCGGCGGATCGCCTTCCCGCCGTCGATGACGAACAGGATCGCCTGCTCGGGGTCCAGGCCCCGGTCGATGAGGTCGGCGAGCAGCGTCCGGGCGAGCGTGGCGTTCTCGGTCGAGCCCTCCCACAGCCCGAGCGGGATCTTCACTCCCTCGGTACTGATCCCGAGCGCGACGATGTGCGTGCGGCCGGCGAATATCAAGTCCGTCGAGCATCATCACCGCCAGGCGCACGTCGTCCAGCCGCCGGCCCATCAGCTCGCCGAGCGCGGTGCGGGTGCGCTCGATGAACACCTCCGAGACCGTGCTCTTGCTCGTCGATGTGCTGGCCTGCTCGACCTCCTCGCCGACCGGCTCGCCCACGCCCTCAAACCGGCGCGTGGAGACACCGGCAAGCATCCGGTCCATCACCGCCCTCGTGAGCGGGTCGCGGCCAGCGAAGTACTCATACGCTTGGACCGGCAGCTCGTGCTCGTCGTCGGCGCTCCGCACGCGCGGCCGGTCGACCTTCACGCGCCGCCCCCCAAGCGTCATCGACCCGTCCTCGTGGCCGTGACGCTTGGCAACGCGATGAGGGTTGTGCTGCCCTTCGGCCCGACGACCTCAGTCACCTCGAGCTCCATCAGCTCATGCACAACACCGAGCCCGATGCCGACGCTCAACGCGAGCAGCCCCTCCTTCGCCGCTCCAACGAGCTCGCCGAGCGCCTCCTGGATTTGCGGTGGGAGCGGACTCCCCACGGCCTCCGAGGCCGTGACGACCTGTGGGCCAGATACCTTCTTCATGGCGGTTTCCTCCTGTCCTCGCGGACTTGTTGACACCCCGAACGCTGCCAACGGCAGCGGACGAGGCGGGAGGACCGCCACTCAAAGTTCTACGAGGACTCGGACAACCTCCGTCGTGGATGTGGCGATGACAGTGCTTGCGGTCGAGCAGGCCCCGGCGAACGTTGCCGGGGTCCCCACTGGCTCGGCGGCGCTAGCTTTGTGGAACACAACGTCGCCTGCCGCTAGGCGTCCTCGCCGTCGTTGTGGTCGTTCTCGCTTAGCAGACCTACGGTGGCTATCCGCTCGCCTGGAATAAAGCGGACCTCATGCACCTGGTCGTCTGGCACCTGGTCGGGATCGGGGACCACGACCGACTGCCCATGCTGCGGCGGTCGCACCGTCCCGTACCCCGAGAAGAAGGTCTGCTCGTTTGCCAGTCGCACGACGGCCTGGAATGGCTCATCCCAAGCAAATGCCTGGCGGCCATCCAACGGCAGTTCGAATGCCCGCTGATCTCGCGGGCGGACCTCGACAGTACCCTCTGGCTCGCGAACGGAGACGGTCACGGGAAGCGGACGTTCGCTCTCAAGGGTGATCGAATGGACGTACTCGGGAGCCTCGCCTCCATTGACGACGCTGATAGTCAGTATGTGCTCAATGGGAACGGTCGCGCCGATTACGGGCGGCCCCCCGAGGCCCAACCTTTCGCCGCAGGTGACCTTGATGTCGCTTTCGCGCCTCTGTGCCTCCAGGCGCTCCTCCCGACGCGCGACTCGCCTGGAAAGCAAAGCTCCGTAAATCGCGGCCATGAGCGCGAGCCCGGCGATGATGTCCGTGACCATTGGATAGCACCATAAACCCTGCGCTGAGCTGGGCAATCGACGCCCGCTCAGCTGGGAGACTTGTCCAAGCGGGCGAGTCGAGCAGCAAACCGGCCTGAACGAGCAGCGCTTTCGTGCTACCAATTTGCTACCGGCGGTAGCAGAACTGGGCACATCCGGGCCAATGCGGGGGTTCAGGGCAACGGACTGGAATGGACGCTAAACCCCAGTGTCCATGCGGCTTCTGAGCCGAAACCTTCGATGGGCGATCCAGGATTCGAACCTGGGACCTCTTCCTTATCAGAGAAGCGCTCTAACCAACTGAGCTAATCGCCCTTTACCTGCAAACACGCTGTTTTCGCCAAGCATGACCAAAACGGAAGTGCCCTGCGGGGCACATTTAGGGCACACCTGGGGTCGAAAGCGTCTTGCATCGCAGCGCGAATGTTATCGGTCGTACAGGCATGGATCAGCTCGCAAACAGCGCCGTGATGCTGCCGTGCAATGCGCGGAGGCGATCGGCGTGTTGGGGGTCCAGAAGCGGCGTGCTCTCCAGAAGCTAATCGACGGTCAAGGTAGTCGAGCGGTGGCCCCTTGACGAAGGGTACGGGATACCGTAAGGTTGACGGTACGATAAACCGATAGGAGTACGGGCATGGAGCGAACGATCGGGGTGGACAAGGCGCGAAGCAAGCTCGGCCAGCTCGCGGAAGCGGTCGCGGCCGACGATGAGGCCGTCGTCCTTACGCGGCGAGGGCAGGCCGTGGCCGTCCTCGTAAGCCCGGCCGAGTACGACCGGCTGACCGAGACCAGGCGCCGGACGGCTCAGGAGGAACTGCGGGCGCGTTTGGCTGAGGTTCGCCAGAGCGTCGCCGACGCGGGCCTCGACGTGTCGGTCGTGGATGAGGCGATCACGGCAGCACGGGCTACTGAGTGACGCCGAGGGCCGTCCTCGACACGAACGTCATCGTGTCCGGTCTCGGCTGGAGTGGGGCGCCCGCCGCGACCCTTGATGCCGTGAGCGACGATCGGCTCGTGCTCGTGACCAGCGCGCCGCTGCTTGCAGAGCTGCGCCGGGTGCTGGAGTATCCGAGGCTCGCCAAGGTCATTCAAGGAGGCGCGCAGCTCGCGGACCTAGTTGCGGCCAGTGGCGTTGTGGTCTCACCGAGCCGCGTCCTTACCGTCGTCCGCGACGACGACGACAACCGCGTTCTGGAGGCGGCGATTGAGGGCGCCGCCGACTACATCGTTTCCGGCGACACGGACCTGCTCGACCTTGGCTCCTTTCAAGGCATCCCAATCATCACGCCTGGGGAGTTCGCGGCGACCGTGTTGGGCGGGGGCTCCGGCGAGCTGTAGGTGCGCCACGGGCTTTAGGGAGTGCGAAGTGCTCTAACCGACTGAGCTAATCGCCCGCAAGCTCGGAGTCTAGCGGCCGTTCCATCCCCGGTGCGACCATGCTGGGATCACTCAACGCTCAGGGCTGGGCCATCGCGCGAGACTCACGCCGGGGTGCGGCCACCCAGACGTGCGGCGAGCGCCAGCGCGTCCTCACGGGAGTCAAAGGCGAGCTCGACCTTGTAGCCCCCGTCCGCCCGAGGACGTGCCTTGGCCTCCGCGCCCAGCGCGTCCCCCAGCGCCGTTTCGATCTCTTCGGCGACCGCCGCCTGGTCGGGGTGAACACCGCGCAGCTTCCTGGGCCGGACGCGCTTCTCCCGCCCCGGGCCTCCCCTCGCCTCCTCGTTGCTGCGCCGCGCGCGCTCCTCCAGCGTCCGCACCGACCAACCGTCGGCAACCGCGGTACGGGCCAGACTGCGACGGACGGTGTGATCCTTAGCCAGCAGCAACGCACGGCCGTGACCCTCGCTGAGCGTCCCCTCCTCGAGCAGCTCGAGCGCCTCGTCCGGCAGGTCCAGCAGGCGCATGAGATTGGAGACCGCGACCCTGCCGCGGCTCACGCGCCTGCCCACCTGCTCGCGCGTGAGGCCCAGCTCCTCCACCAGCGCCGCGCAGGCCCGGGCCTCCTCCACAGGGTTGAGATTCTCCCGCGCCATGTTCTCGATCAGCGCCAGCTCCAGCGCCTCGGCGTCGTCGTGGGGTCGCACCAACGCTGGGATCGTCTTCATGCCCGCGATTCGCGCTGCACGCCAGCGGCGCTCGCCGGCGATCAGCTCGTACGTTCCCTGCGGGTTGGGTCGCACCAACACCGGTTGCAGTACCCCGCGCTCGCCCAGCGATCCCGCCAGCGCGTTCAGCGCCTCCTCCTCGAAGTGCCTGCGTGGCTGGCGAGGGTTGGGGGAGATCGACTCCACCGGCACCTCGCGCAGCTCTTCCTGTGCCGCGCCGGCCGCCGACACTGACAGGATCGCCTCCAGCCCTCGGCCCATCCCCCGCTTTGGGCTAGCCACGGGCCGCTACCTCCTTCGCCAACTCGAAGTACGCCTCGGCGCCCGCGCTGTGCGGGTCGTGGTGGGTGACTGGCAGGCCGTAGCTCGGGGCCTCCCCGACGCGCACGTTGCGCGGGATCACCGTTTGGAACACCAACTCGCGGAAGTGCTCGCGCACCTCCCGCTCCACGTCGCGCCCCAGGCGGGTACGGCTGTCATGCATCGTCAGCAACATCCCCGCCACCTTGAGCTCGGGGTTCAGCTCGCGGCGTATCAGCTCGAGCGTCTCCAACAGGCCGGCCAGGCCCTCCAGCGCGAAGTACTCCGTCTGCACCGGCACGATCACCTTGTCTGCTGCCACCAGTGCGCTCACTGTCAGCGGGCCCAGCGACGGAGGGCAGTCCAGCAGAACGTACTCGAACTCCCCCCTGATCGGTTGAAGACTTTCACGTAGAACGCCCTCGAACCCCTCAAGGCGAGGCAACTCGACGTTCGCGCCCGCCAGGCCGGGGCCCGCCGGCAACAGCCTCAGTCCCGCGATCGGCGTCTCCACGAGCGCCTCCTCGGCGGCGCACACTCCCGTCAGGACCTCGTACAGGCCCGGTGCGCGCGTACGCGAGTGACCCAGTCCCACCGTTGCGTTGGACTGTGGGTCGACGTCCACCAACAGCGTCCTGTAGCCGGCCTCCGCGATACACGCCCCCACGTTCACGGCAGTGGTCGTCTTGCCCACTCCGCCCTTCTGATTGGCGATCGCGTAAACCGTGCCCACGTAATCCGCACGCTAGCGCCGATCACGGTCGGAGCGTCGTCCGGGCGGTGGGTCACTCCGCAAGTGGCCGCTTCTGGGCGATCCCCGCACGCCGCGGGAACCCCTCCGGCGTCCCCCGAACCTTCAGGTAGAGGTGGAGGTGATGGTCTCGTGCTCCCGCGTAGGGTTCCACGCGGCGGACCTCGACCAGTTCCAGGCCAAGTCGCTTAGCGGCCCACTCCCCGGCGCGCTCCTCCGCATGGACGCGCCGCCCGCGCCAGTCGATCAGGGCCCCACCCACCCGCAGGAGCGGTGCCGCGTACTCGACCACGACCGCCTGCGCCGCTAGGGCGCGAGCGAGCACCGCATCGTTGGCGGCCACTCCCTCCACCCACTCCTCCGCCCGCGCACAGACGACCCGCGCGTTGGCGATCTGCGCCGAGGCGCGGAGGCCCTCGACAAAGGCGCACTTGCGCGCCTGCGCCTCGACGAGCCAGATCTCGCTTTCCGGCAGCGCGACCGCCAGCGCGAGGCCCGGGAAGCCGGCGCCGGTGCCGAGGTCCGCGATCCTTCCCGCCGCCGGGAGAGCGTCAAACTCGAGGGCGGTCAGAGAGTCGGCCAGGTGTACGTCCACCGCTCTCGGGGGGTCGCGCACCGCAGTTGGAGCCCGCTCGTTTGTGGCCAGGCCCCGCAGGACCACGTCGAGTTGTTCGCGCTGACGCTCGCTCAAGCCGTAGCGCTCGCGCAGGCGCTCCAAGCGCACCGCCACCGAGACGCTGGGATCGCCGCTTTCACGTGAAACGCTCAGAGCACGTTCTCAAAGCCCGTCGGCGACTACGAGCCCTCTTCCTCCAGCGGGGACACCACCAGATACCGCTCGGGCTCCTCGCCCTCGCTATGGGTGCGCACGTCACCGCGGTCGCGGAGGTGCTCGTGCACCACCCGCCGCTCCGCGGCCGGCATCGGGTCGAGCTCCACCGCCTCGCCCGACCGCAGCGCCTCCTCGGCAGCCTCCTCGGCGTCCTCGCGCAAAGCGTGTGCCCGCCGCTCGCGGTAGCCGTCGGCGTCGACCAACACCCGTGTCCTCGACTCACCCCCGTGGAAGACGATCCGCTGCGCCAGATGCTGGACAGCGTCGATCGTCTGGCCGCGCCGGCCGATCAGCAGGCCCACGTCTTCGCCTTCCAGGCAGCCCCTTAGCACACCCTCCTGCGCCTCGACCCTGACCTCGCACTCCAAGCCGAGACCGTCCGCCACCTCCTCCAGCAGCTCGGCCAGCAGCTCGGCGGGATCCTCCTGCGGGCTCCGCTCGTCGTCGGTCCACTCGCTCATCGACGTCGGCCGGAGCGTTTCTTTTTCTTGCGGGGGGGCGGAGGAGGAGCGCCCGCCACACCCACGCCGGCCAGAGCCGGCTCTCCCTTCGGAGCACCGCCCCTGCCGTTTGACGAGGGAGACGCCCCTCCGCCGGCCGCGGAGTCCGCTTTACCGGGCGGAGCAGGAGGTGCTCCGTAGCTACGGCGGACGAAATAGCCCTGTCCGATCGTCCACAAGTTGGTGGTGATCCAGTAGATCAGCAGGCCCGCCGGGTACCTGAACAGGATCACGACGAAGATCAGGGGGAGGCCCAGCATCATCCAGCGCTGGCTGGGTTCGGCGCTGGCGCTCATCAGCAGGGTCGAGGTGATCTGCGAGGCCAGATAGAGCGCGATCAAGACCACCAGCACGACCCCGGTCGCCTTCGCCGTGATGTCCGGCACGAACAGGAACTTCGCCGAGTGGGGGTCCACCTGATTGCAGGTCGCTTTTTCGATCGCCTTCGTGGTGACGATGCCGTGCGCTCGCAACGCGGGACCACAGATGTGCTTCTTGAGGTCGGTGCGCAGCATGTAGAAGAGCGAGATGAACACCGGGAGCTGCAGCGCGAGCGGCAGGCAGGACGCGAACGGGTTGACTTTGTTCTCCCGGTAGAGCTTCATCATCTCCTCGTTCTGGCGCTGTTTGTCCTCCTTGTACTTCTCTTTCAGCGCCTTCATCTCCGGGGCGAGCAGCTGCATCTTGCGCATCGAGCGGAACTGGCTGAACGTCAGCGGCATCATCACCGCGCGAACCACAACCGTAAGCCCCACGATCGCCAGGCCCCAGCTGAGGCCGGCGTGTTCGTGGAGGAACACCAGGACCGCTTCGAAGAGGCTGATCAGCGGCGAGAACGCTTCCTGGATGATGTTCGCGAGGATCGGCATGTGGTGTGGGGGCTCTACGTCCGCGTCGTCGACACGCGAGCCGCGTCAGTGGCCCACGTGGGCCGGGGGACCTGCTTTGAACACTCGCTGAGCCCCCACCGGGTCGTACCCGCCGGGGCTCCACGGGTTGCACCTGAGCAGGCGCCAAGCGGCGAGCACCAAGCCCTTCAGTATGCCGTACTCCCCGATCGCCTGTGCCGCGTAGCGCGAGCACGTCGGCTCATACCGACAGCGTCGCGGTAGACCTGGCGAGATCACACGCTGGTAGACAACGATCGGGGCGCGCGCCGCGTTGCGCGCCACACGTGTAGCGCGGCTCGGAAGGACCTTCTTCCCGCCAGCCTTCGCAGCGCTCACCGTCACGCCCCTCCTCCATGGCCGGGGAGCGCCCCCTCATGCAGACCGGCACGCGTGAGCAAATCCCCAAGCGCCGCACCAATCCCCTCCAGTCCCTCGCGCTCGGCCAACTCGCTCGCCGGCGGGCGGGCTACCAACACCACGTCCTGGCCGTTGCCCAACTCGCCCTCGACCCCGTGGAACGCTTCGCGCAAGAGACGCTTGACGAGGTTACGCTCGACCGCGCCTCCGACCTTGCGGGAGACCGACAGCCCCAGACGTGGGCGCTCCGTCGCGGGGTTTGGGAAGCTGTACAGCACCAGGTGACGATTAGCCGACGAGCGCCCGTGGCGGTAGACCCGCTCAAACTCCGCGCTCCGGGAGAGGCGACCTCCGTGGGCAGCGCGACGAGGCGATCGCGGCGCCATCTCGTTACGCCGACAGGCGCTTGCGGCCCTTGCCCCGGCGGCGCTTGAGGACCAGTCGGCCGCTTCGCGTGAGCATACGCGCACGAAACCCGTGTGCGCGGGCGCGCTTGCGCTTCTTGGGCTGGTAAGTGCGCTTCATCGATCGCCTTTGGCTGCGGAGCTTCAACGTCCGGACTGGTCCCCCCGGGGAGGCCGCAGCGCCCACACCCGCAGGAGCCCAGAGTATAGAGCCACGCCCGCGCGGCGCGGCGCGCTTCTCCTTTGCTTGCGGATTTTCTCGCCAATTGCGGACTCGCGCTCGATCCGAGCCGCAGGAGGGCGGACGACGTTGGGTATATTCGCCGGGCCGGGTCCCCCGCGACCCCCTAGAAGTTCCCCAACCCTCTCCCGAAGGAGCGGATCGACGCTGCCGTGAGCACCCAGTTGGAGCAGATCTGGTCGCAAGTGCAGAGCAAGCTCGTGGCTGCAGTTGACGACTCCACCTACCGCGTCTGGCTCCAGCCGCTGCGGGCCACGGAGCTCACCGACGAGTCGCTCACCCTCGAGGCCTCTCCGCAGGCCTTTGACTGGGTTTGCGAACGCTTCGGGCGACTGCTGCAGACGTGCGTCGGAGCTATTCTCGGACCCAACGTCACCGTCGAGCTCGTGCGGGGCGAGACCACCCCCTCCAACCACCGCCGCAGCGGGTTCGGGCCCGAACCCACGCCCACAGCAAAGGCTGGGAGGAGAGGCGAAAGGGCACGGTGGGGAGGCGACGGCACACCCCTACCCGACCCACTGGGCAATCCCAGGTTCACCTTCGAGCACTTCGTCATCGGCGACTCCAACCGCCTCGCGCACGCCGCGGCGCTCGCGGTCGCGGAGCTGCCGGGCCAGATCTACAACCCCCTCTTCATCTGCGGCCCACCCGGGGTCGGCAAGACCCACCTGTTGCGCTCGATAGCGAGCATGGTGCTCAGCTACAGCCCCGGCCTGAGCGTACGCGCCAGCACCGGCGAGTCCTTCACCAACGAGTTCCAGCTCGCGCTCGGACAGGGCCAGATGGACAGCTTCAAGGCTCGCTTTCGGCGTGTGGACGTCCTGCTCGTCGACGACGTCCAGTTCCTTGAGCGCAAGGCCCGCACCGAGGAGGAGTTCTTCCACACCTTCAACACCCTCCACGAAGCCGGGGCCCAGCTGGTGCTCACCTCAGACCGCCCTCCACGTGACCTCCAAGCGCTGGAAGACCGCCTACGCGAGCGCTTCGACGCGGGTCTCGTCGCCGACATCCGCCCCCCAGACATCGACACGCGCCTCGCGATCCTGCGCAAGCGCGTCCAACAGGACGGGATCGAGCTCCCGGACCCCGCTGCTCTCGACGTCATCGCACAACGCGTGGCCCTCAACGTACGAGCGCTGGAGGGAGCTCTAATCCGAATAGTGGCCTTCAGCTCCCTCACCGGGCGACCACCCTCCGCCGAGCTTGCCACAGAGGTGCTCGACAACCTCTACCCGCACAAAGCCGTACGGCCTCGCTCGCTCGCAGAGATCCAAGAGGCAGCCTGCCGGCACTTCGATCTCTCTCCCGAGGAGCTCCTCTCTCCCTCCCGTGCCGCGCGAGTCATCTGGCCACGACAAGTCGCCATGTACCTCGCACGAGAGCTCACCAGCGAGTCCCTTCCAGCCATCGGCCGCCACTTTGGAGGGCGCGACCACACGACAGTTCTTCATGCCTGGCGCCGGACGGCCGCCAAGATCCGCACAGACTCCACCTCCAGACAAGCTGTGGACAGACTACGCGAACAGCTTGAGACGACTCCATGCTGACCGGCAGGCTTGCGACACTTCCACAGCACTCCCATCTCGCTCGCCCCAATCTACCTGCACAACGACCCAATCCACATCTTCACAGCCCCTACTACCACCAAGTTCCTTCTCACGTCATGATTGCTAGATGAAGCTGACCCTCTCGACGTCAGAGCTGCTGAGCCAGCTCCAAACCGTGACCCGAGTAGCTTCGACTCGTAGTGCGGTCCAGGCTCTGTCGGGCGTGATGATCTCCGCGACCGACACCGCCACAGAGTTGCTGGCCACCGACATGGAGGTCGGTCTACGAGTCCCACTTCCCGCCGAGATCACCCGAGCTGGCGATACCGTACTGCCCGCCCGGCTGCTGCTCGACGTAGTCCGAACGTTGCCGGCTGAGAAGCTCACCCTTGAGCTGCGCGCCGCCGAGCAGGACGTCGAGCTCCTCTGTGGAGGAGCTCGCTTCCACCTGCGTACGTTGCGAGCAGAAGACTTTCCCTCGCTTCCGAGGGCCGGGACCGATACCCGCGTAACACTTCCCGCGAACGCCTTCGTGCAGACCGTAGAGCGAGTCGCACGCTCGGCCTCGCGCGATGAGACCAGGCCCGTCCTCACCGGCATCCTGATCTCGGCGTCCGATCGAGAGCTGCGGATGGTCGCCACCGACTCCTACCGCCTGAGCGTCAAGCGGACGGAGCTCGAGGTACCCCTGCAAGGCAGCCTCGAGGCGAACGTACCCGCTCGTGCCTTGCAGGAGCTGGCACGGATCGCCCAGCAGTCTCAAGGCGCCGAGCTCACCGCCGGCGTTGAGCAGAACCAGGTGGTCTTCGAGCTCGATGGAGTGGTCCTCTCCTCCAGGTTGATCGACGGTCAGTTCCCCAACTACCGCCAGTTGATCCCGGAGTCCGTCGAGCATGAACTGAGGCTCGCGACCTCCGAGTTTGCCGACGTCGTACGACGTATGAGCCTTTTGGCCCAAAAGAACGCACCGTTGCGCCTCGCCTTCGGGGAGGGCGAACTGACCGTCTCCGCCCAGACCCCTGACGTGGGCGAGGCCAGCGAGACGATCCCCGTTCCCTTTCACGGGGAGCCCTTCGACATCGGGTTCAACCCCGAGTTTCTGCGCGACGGCGTTGAGAGCGTCGATACCGATGAGCTTGTTCTGAAGCTGATCAGCCCGCTGCGCCCCGGACTGATCGAGTCCCCGGACTCGGGCGACTTCGTATACCTGGTCATGCCCATCCGCCTTAACACCTGACGCCCGGAAGGCAGCCGTGCGTGTGGTCAGCATCGAGCTGCGCGACTTTCGCACCTACGCTCGCGCGGAGGCGCACCTGGGCGAGGGTTTGACGGTTGTCCACGGGCCCAACGGCGCCGGCAAGTCTAACCTCTTGGAAGCGCTCTACTTCGGTTGCACTGGCCACGCGCTGCGCACTCGCAACGAGCGCGAGCTGGTGCGCTTCGGGGAGCGTGCGATGCGCGTCACGGTGACTGTCGGCGACCGCGACGGGCCGCACGAGCTGAGTGTCGGCTATGGCGCCGGGGACGGCGCCGAGAAGCCAGTCAAGCGCATGTTCTCAGACGGCGCTGCGGTCGAGCGGCTGCTGGACGTCGAGACCCGACCGCTGCTCAGCGTTTTTGTTCCCGACCGCCTGGAGCTGCTCAAAGGCTCCCCCGCTCCGCGCCGTGCTCACCTCGACCGCTTGGTCGCAGCGCTCTGGCCCGCCCGCGCCGCGACGCGCCGCGCCTACGCCCGCGCGCTGGCGCAGCGCAACGCGCTGCTCTCACGCATCCGCAGCGGGCACGCCTCGCGCTCCACCCTGCCCACCTGGGATCGCGAGCTCGCCGGCCCCGCGATCGCTCTGCGCGACGACCGCGCCCGGGCGGTGGAGTTGCTGCGCGGGGCATTCGCCGCCCGCGCGAGCGAGCTCGGAGTGAGCGGCGAGGTCGCCCTGCAGTACCGCCCGCGTTCCCGCGCAACGCACCCCGACGAGTTCGTGGCCGAACTGCAGGAGCGACTCCCCGGCGAGCTTGTGCGCGGCTTCAGCGCTCACGGCCCGCACCGCGACGAGCTCGCCTTCCTGCGCGACGGCCGCGAGCTGCGCAGCTTCGGCTCGCAGGGCGAGCTGCGTTTGACCCTGCTGGCCCTGCTGTTAGCCGAGCGCTCCGTGCTCGCCACCCACCGCGGGCGCACCCCCCTGCTGTTGCTCGACGACGTCATGAGCGAGCTCGATCTCCAGCGCCGGGAGCTGCTCGCGCTCGAGCTCGCGGCAGGCGGGCAGAGCGTGATCGCCACCACGGACCTCGCCCACGTCCCCGGCGCCGCCGCAGGGGACGTCAAGCGCTTGCGCGTTGCCTCTGGCGCGATCCTCCAGGAGGCGCTCGCTGCGTGAGACGCCCATCCCCCCGTCCCATCTCGTGGGCGCTCGAAGGCCTCACTGTGGCGCTCGCGCCGGCGAGCACTCTCGCCCGTGTGCAGGCCTGCTGGGAGGGGGTCGTGGGCGACGCGATCGCCGCCGCCGCCCGCCCGACCGCCGAGCGCGACGGGGTGCTGACCGTGCAGTGCGAGGCTGCGGTGTGGGCACAGGAGCTAGACCTGATGGCACCCGAGCTGCTCACCCGTCTGAATACCGCTCTCGGCGAGGATCGCCTGCACAAGCTACGCTGCCGCGCGGCCTGAGTTGACGTGCGCGGTAGATGACGGCGCCGCGTAGCGCGCGTTCGGCGTGGTTGTTGGTCGGTTCGACGCCCGCGTGGCGGGCGAAGGTCCACAGCGCCGGCCAGGCCTTGAGCAGGTTGCGGGCGATGCCGCGGCAGTACTTGTAGCGCGGGCTCTTGCCGGCGTAGCGGCGCACGATCGGTTTGAACTCGCGCTGCAGCGCGCGGATCGTGGCCTGGAGTTCGCGCCGGTCGCGGGTGTGCTGGAAGACTTCCCAGGCCCAGAACACGCGCTCGCAGACACGCAGGCCGTGCTCGCCGAACTCTTGCTCGGCGGCCATCCCTTCGGCGTGCGCTTTGAAGTCGCGGGCGAGGTGGGCCCAGCAGAGTTGGCGGCGGGCGAGCGGCAGGTGGCTGTAGGCCCACCAGCGGTCGGAGGTCACGACCGCCGTCGTGCTTGGCGAGCAGCGCCTTGGCGTGGTCCTCGTGGCGGTCGGCAGCGACGTGCAGGAAGGCATGTCGCTGGTCAAAGATGCCCCACAGGGCGCGGCGCTGCCCGGCGGTCCGCCAGCCCGTCTCGTCCATGTGCAGCGCCGGGCTCGCGCGCAGCCGATCCAACAGGTCCTCGCACGGGTCGACGAGCGCGTCAGCGACCCGGCACAGGATCGCGTCGACCGTACCGCTGCTGATCCGTGAGCCGAACAGTTGCTCGCAGAGCTCGACGACGTCGCGGCGGCTGATCCGGTTGCGCACCGAGAGCGCCGCGACCGCCGCATGAAAGCGCGGCCCGAACATGCTCCCCGCAACCTCCCGGGGGAGTTCGGCGCGCCGCCGCCGGCCGCAGCCCGGGCAGCGCACGCGCTGGCAGCGATGCTCGGTCACCGTGACCGTGATCACCGGCAGCTCCTCGACCTGGTGGCGCAGCGGATCGCCGGCCGCGACCAACTCGGCCTGCGCGAACACGTGACCGCAGTCACAGCGATCCGGCCAATGGTCGACCACCTCGTCCACCGCCCAGGCCGGCAACAACGGCCGCCCCTTCCCCTCATGGCCGGGCTGACCACCCTGCCGGCGCCCCGACGAATCCTTGCCCCTTCTGGGCGCCGTGCCCGGCGGATCCACGCTCGGCGGCTGCGAACTGTTGCGCGAACTACGAGCCAGCCGCCGCTCCAGCTGCGCGATCCGCTCACCCTGCCGGGCGACCGTCTCCGTCAACGCCTGGATCTGGCGATCCATCCGCAACAGCACCTCGACCACGACCTCGCGGCCCGCGTCATAGATCGCCTCCGCCTCAGCCCGCTCCACACCACAGGATTCGACGCAGCCGAGTTATGTCCCCCTACCAACTGAACGCTTACGTTTTTCCTGGTTTTTGCAGGCAATTGAGCCCCTTGGGCAGCCGGTTGGAGGGGGTTCTTGTGCTATTGTTCGAGTCCACACGTATCCGCCCCGGTCCGCGGTCTGTCGCACCCGGATTCCGGGGCTTTCTCACGTCATACGTCATAAGTGGAGGCTCGTTGGCCGCAGGAAGCAATAGAGGGTGTCGCAGTCGGTCGGGCCCCTCTTCTCACCCAAACAACACAGACCCGCGCTTCGATCTCCGATGACTGGTGCCAACGACCCCACCATGGGCGGCGACGCCAGCTACGACGCCCAGGACATCACGGTGCTCGAGGGACTCGAGGCGGTCCGCAAGCGTCCCGGCATGTACATCGGCTCCACGGGGGTCATGGGACTACACCACCTGGTCTACGAGGTTGTGGACAACTCTGTGGACGAGGCCCTGGCGGGCTTCTGCACCGAGGTCTCCGTCGCGATCCACCCCGACAACTCGGTCACGGTCGTTGACAACGGTCGCGGGATCCCCGTCGCGATCATGGAGAAGGAGGGCCGTCCCGCGATCGAGGTCGTGCTCACGGTGCTGCACTCCGGGGGAAAGTTTGGCGACGGCGGCGGCTACAAGGTCTCCGGTGGCCTGCACGGCGTCGGTGTCTCGGTCGTCAACGCGCTCTCCGAGCGGCTCACCGTCGAGATTCGCCGCGACGGGCACGTGTGGACGCAGGAGTACTCGCGCGGCGCCCCCCAGAGCGAGCTGCACAAGGGCGAGCCGCTCGCCAAGGGCGCCCCTACCGGCACCACCGTCACGTTCCTTCCCGACGCGGACATCTTCGAGACACTCGACCTGGACTTCCACACCCTGGAAGAGCGCCTGCGCGAGACGGCCTTCCTCACACGCGGGCTGAAGATCTCGATCGTCGACGAGCGCGGCGAGGGCCACGCCGCCGAGTTTCGCTACGAGGGAGGCATCGAGGACTTCGTCACCTACCTCAACGAGAACAAGGAGACCGTCCACCGCAAGGTCGTGTTCTTCTCCGGCGAGTCCGAGGAGGGCGCCGTCGAGGTGGCGATGCAGTGGAACTCCTCCTACCAGGAGTCGATCCACTCGTTCGCCAACAACATCTCGACACGCGAGGGCGGCAGCCACCTGTCGGGCTTCCGCTCGGCGCTGACCCGCACGCTGAACAAGTACGCCCGTGACCACGCCCTGCTCAAGGAGAAAGAGGACAACCTCTCGGGCGAGGACGTCCGCGAGGGCCTGACGGCGGTGATCTCGGTCAAGCTGCGCGACCCCCAGTTCGAGGGCCAGACCAAGACCAAGCTCGGCAACCCCGGGATGGCCGGGTTCGTCGAGTCGATCGTCAACGGTGGCCTCGGCGAGTTCCTCGAGGAGAACCCGAGCGAGGCGCGCGCGGTGATCATGAAGTCCGTGCAGGCCCAGCGCGCCCGCGAGGCGGCTCGCAAGGCGCGGGACCTCACCCGCCGCAAGTCGGCCCTTGAGAACTCCACCCTGCCGGGCAAGCTCGCCGACTGCTCGGTCAAGGACCCCTCGCTCGCGGAGCTGTTCGTGGTCGAGGGTGACTCCGCCGGCGGCTCCGCCAAGCAGGGCCGCGACCGCAACACCCAGGCCGTGCTGCCGCTGCGGGGGAAGATTCTCAACGTCGAGAAGTCGCGCATCGACAAGGTCCTTCAGAACACCGAGGTGCAGGCGCTGATCACTGCGATCGGGACCGGTGTGCGGGATGAGTTCAACATCGAGAACGCGCGCTACCACAAGGTAGTGCTGATGACCGACGCCGACGTCGACGGCGCCCACATCCGCACGCTCGTGCTCACGCTGCTGTTCCGTGAGATGAAAGAGCTGATCGAGGAAGGCTACGTCTACATCGCCAAGCCGCCCCTCTACAAGCTCAAGCAGGGCTCGCGCGAGCGCTACATCGAGAAGGACTCCGAGCTCGAGGGCATCCTCCTCTCGGACAAGTGGGAGAAGCTCGCCGTCTTGGACCGTCACGGCACCCAGTTCAAGCTGACCGAGTCCCGCTGGCAGCTCTTCAATCGACGTCTGAAGGAGTACGAGGGCTGGTCCTCCGCCCTGCGCGCCGCACACGGCCACGACGTCGTCCAGTTCCTGGAGGAGTCCGCGCTGCTCGACGAGCAGGTGATGAGCGCCGAGGACGCCATCCGGCTGCTCTCACGGGCTGGCCTGGAGGGGGAGACCCACGCCACGGAGCTGCTCGAGCAGGACCCGCTGGAGCTGCGCGTCAGGGCCGTGGAGGCGGGCACCGGCTTCGCTCGCACCCACCGCATCCGGCGCACCCTGTTCGACTCTCCCGAGTACCGCAAGCTGGCGGCGGTGCACCGACAGCTGATCGAGCTGGCAGGGACCCCCGCCTTCGAGGTGCGCCTCGGCGATGCCCACGAGACCGCCCCCTCCTTCGAGGCGCTCCGCGCCGCTGTGATGGCCGTCGCGCAGAAGGGCGTCAAACTCCAGCGCTTCAAGGGGCTCGGCGAGATGAACGCCGACCAGCTGGGTGAAACCACGATGGCCTCCGCGACCCGCACGCTCGCGCAGGTCACGCTCGAGGACGCCGCCGCCGCCGACCGCATCTTCTCGATGCTGATGGGCGACCAGGTCGAGCCGCGTCGCGCCTTCATCGAGGACAACGCGCGCGCAGTCGCAAATCTCGATGTGTAGGCATTGCGCGTCCATGGCCCTCAGGATCAAGCAGATCAAGGACGCAAGGAGCGTGGCGTGCTCTGCACGCGAGCGACTGAGGACGCAGATATGCGCCGATCATGAGGAGGCATGGTGGCATCTGCTGATGTGATCAGCGGCGGCAACATCGAACCGCGGGCGCTCGAGGAGGAGATGCGCACCGCGTACCTCGACTACGCGATGTCGGTGATCGTCGGGCGCGCGCTGCCCGACGTGCGCGACGGGCTGAAGCCTGTGCACCGCCGTGTGCTCTACGCGATGAACGAGCTCGGCCTCGGGCCCACGCGGTCCTACGCCAAGTGCGCCAAGATCGTAGGCGAGGTGATGGGCAACTATCACCCCCACGGGGACTCGGCGATCTACGACACCCTCGTGCGCATGGCCCAGGAGTTCTCGATGCGCAACGAGCTCGTCGACGGCCAGGGCAACTTTGGCTCAGTTGATGACGATCCAGCAGCCGCGATGCGGTACACCGAGGCACGCCTGGCCCGTATCGCCACGGAGATGCTGCGCGACCTCGACATGGACACCGTCGACTTCGCCCCCAACTACGACGGCTCCCGCCGCGAACCGCTGGTGCTGCCCGCGCGCTTCCCCAACCTGCTCGTCAACGGCTCCTCGGGGATCGCGGTCGGCATGGCCACCAACATCCCCCCGCACAACCTGAACGAGGTGATCGGGGCGACGATCGCTTACATCGACGACCCCGCGATCGACGTCGAGGGCCTGATGCAGCACATCAAGGGCCCCGACTTCCCCACCGGCGGGATCATCCTTGGGCGGGGCGGCATCCGCGACGCCTACGAGAAAGGCCGTGGCCGCGTGCGCGTGCAGGCGCGCGCCCACATCGAGCCGCTCACCCACGGCAAGGAGGCGATCGTCGTCACCGAGCTGCCGTTCATGGTCAAGAAGGGCGGCGAGGGCAACCTGATGACGAAGATCGCGGATCTCGTCAACGACAAACGCATCCCCGAGATCTCCGACCTGCGCGACGAGTCCGACAAGCGCGGGATGCGCCTCGTGATCGAGCTCAAGCGCGACGCGATCCCCAAGGTGGTGCTCAACAAGCTCTACAAGCACACCCCCATGCAGACCACCTTCGGCGTGAACATGGTCGCGCTGGTGGACAACGTCCCCCGCACGCTGAACCTCCGCGAAGTGATCCACCACTACGTCGCCCACCAGCGCGAGGTGATCGTACGTCGCACCAAGCACGAGCTCGCCGAGAAGGAGGCCCGCGCCCACATCCTGCAGGGGCTCCTGATCGCGCTGGAGAACCTCGACGCGATCATCGAGCTGATCCGCGCCTCGCGCGACCGCGACGCCGCGCGGGAGCAGCTCGTGGCCCGCTTCGAGCTCAGCCACATCCAGGCCACCGCGATCCTCGACTTGCGCCTCTCCCAGCTCACAGCGCTGGAGGCCGACTCGATCAAACAGGAGCACGCCGACGTAACCGAGCGGATCGCCGAGCTACGCGCCATCCTCGGCGACGAGAGCCGCGTGCTGGCGGTCATCAAGGAGGAGCTGGGGGAGATCCGCGAGCGCTTCGCCGACGGACGGCGCAGCGAGATCACCCACTCCGAGGACGAGATCGACATCGAGGACCTGATCGCCGACCAGCAGATGGTGATCGCGATCACCCAGAGCGGCTACGTCAAGTCGCTGCCCCTGGCGACCTACCGCCAGCAGCAGCGCGGGGGGCGCGGCGTGACCGGGATGGACATGAAGGACGGCGACTTCATCGAGCACCTGTTCGTCTGCTCCTCGCACGACTACTTGCTGTTCTTCTCCAACCGCGGCAAGGTCTACCGCTCCAAGGTCTACGAACTGCCCGAGGCCTCCCGCACCGCCAAGGGTCGCGCGCTGGTCAACATCCTGCCCCTGCGCGACGGCGAGCGCATCCAGGCGGTGCTCTCCACACGCGACTTCACCGAGACCAAGTACCTCGTGTTCGCCACCCGCTCCGGGACCGTCAAGAAGACCGAGCTGCTCGCCTACAACACGCCCATCAAGGCGGACGGCATCATCGCGATCAACATCCGCGAGGACGACGAGCTGCTCGCCGTCCGGGCGGTCGATCCCGAGGACGAGATCATCATGGTCTCCCGCGCGGGCCTGACCGTGCGGTTCGCGGAGTCCGACGCCCGCGCCATGGGCCGCGACACCACCGGCGTGCGCGGGATGGACGTCGGCGCCAAGGGGCGCGTGATCGCGATGGACGTCGCTCGCGACGACATGGACCTGCTCGTCGTCACCGAGAACGGTTACGGCAAGCGCACCCGCATCGACCAGTACCGCAAGACCGCCCGCGGCGCCAAAGGCGTCAAGACGATCGGCCTCACCGAGCAGAAGGGTGCCCTCGCTGGCGCCCTCGTCGTGCGCGAGCACCAGGAGCTGGTGTTCATCAGCGTCGGCGGCATGGTCCAGCGGACCGCCGCCGGCGGGATCTCCCAGCAGGGCCGCTCGGCGACCGGCGTGCGCGTGATGAACCTCAAGGACGACGACCTCGTCAGCGCGATCGCGCTTGTCGTGGAGGGTAGCGGGGATGGAAATGGCGAGACCGAGCAGTCCGAGCCGCTCGACGCAACTACGGACGATCTCGGCGGCGATCTGGAGGAAAACGGCAAGTCCCCCCTTGCGTGACGTCACCTCCGTCCGCTACTCTGGCGAGACCAGAGAAAGGAGGTGGTCCGTACGTTGATTGACAGTTCTTGCGGGACCCTGGAGGTGACCGGCCGCTAGGTCGGCAGGCTGGACCGCTCAGCGGAATCCAACCCGGGACACCCCGAGACCGCCGCCGGCCCTGGTCCCTCCGGCAGCACAAGCAGTCTCGGTTTTCCAGTCAAAGCAGCGCTGGCGTAGGGCGTCGCGGGGGTCGCGGCGCCCTACGTCGTTGAGAGGTCCGACCAAGCCGTTTTCTCGGGCCGCCCGCGGTCGCGAGGGCGCCCTGTGTAAATGTGCGGGACTTAGACGGCTGAGAGGCAAGCGAGGCAAGGACGCAGTGAGCGAAGTGTGCTTTGCACACGAGCGATCGAGGACGCAGCATCGCGCCGCCTATCAGCCGTCTAAGCCGCCTGCGCGAGGTACTGGCGCCATGCCGCCGGAATCGAGGGGCTGGCGACGTGGATGAAGACCTCTGCCCGCGGGACTCGCGGTGCGTGCCGCGGGTGCATGCCTGCCTGCCGCGGCAGGCGGTCGCCCTTGCGACGGTTGCAGGGGGCGCACGAGGCCACGATGTTCTCCCAACTGGAGGGCCCCCCCTTGGAGCGTGGGATCACGTGGTCCACCGTCAGGTTCGAACGCGAGCCGCAGTACTGGCAGGTCCACCCGTCGCGCGCGAACACCGCCCGTCGCGTGATCTTGCGCTGGTGCGCGTCGCGGGGCACGCGTACGTAGGTCACCAGGCGGATCACCGCCGGCCGAGCGAACGTGGTGCGCTCCGAGTGCAGCTCCCACCGCCCGCGCTCTACGAGCTCTGCCTTCTCCTTGAGGACCAGCACCACCGCGCGGCGCACCGAGCACACGTTGATCGGCTCGAAGGTCGCGTTCAGGACGAGCACCCGGCCACTGTCAGGCCCGCGCCGCCGGTGCTCGGGCGGCACGGACCGAACTGAGTCTGATGGAACGGTGGTTTCCATCCGTGCGCCGCAGTGTAGCGGCGACGCTGCTCGATTGCACCCGATTCGCCTCAGAACCGGAGCCGTCGGGCGTTCCTGGACCAGTCGCCTGACAGGACGCATCCGGGCGTGCCGATCGTTCTGGCCGGTTTAAGCTGCGGGGTAGGAGCCCAACACGCGCGCCTCCTCGCAGACCGCGCGCAGGCCCTCCAGCGCCTGTGCCACCCGTGGCTCGCGGGCGCTGGCCTGAAGGTCGGCGAAGAAAACGTAGTGGCCCAGCCGCGCCCGCCGCGGACGCGACTCGATCTTCGTCAGGTTGATCTCCCGCCGCGCGAACTCGTCCAGGCACCGCACCAGCCAGCCGGGGCTCTCCGCGCCGGGACCCCAGAACGCCACTGACGTCTTCCACTGGGTGGGTGGGTTCTCGATCTCCGCGCGCAGCGGCGGTGCCGACTCTAGCTCCGCCGGCCCCGACGCGCCGGCGCCCACCCGCGCCAGCCACACGAAGCGCGTCACGTTGTCGTCGCGGTCCTGCACCCCCTCGCGCACCACCGTGGCCCCGTAGATGTCTGCCGCCAAGCGTGTGCCGAGCGCCGCCTGTCCCCGCCTGCGCTCGGTTGCCACCAGCCGCACCGCCTCCGCGGTGGAGCTCGCCGGGAGGACCCGCGCCCGCGAGAGCTCCCCCCGCAGCAGGCGCGTGCACTGGCCCGGGACCTGGGGGTGGGAGATGACGGTGTCGATCTCGCTCAGCGCCACTGCCTCCGCGGCGATCAGCGAGTGCCTGACGTCGAGCAGCGCCTCCCCCACGATCTCCAGGTCCCCGTGCTCGTCCGCGAGGAGGTCGAGCGTCACCGTCACCGACCCGTCCAGCGAGTTCTCGATCGGCACCACCGCCCACCGCACGTCCCCTCTGCGCACCGCGAGCACTGTGGCGTAGATGCTCGTGAGCGCCACCGGCTCGACCGCCTCCGTCTGCGCGCTCGAGAGCAGTGCCTCCTCGGTGAACGTCCCGGCCGGCCCTAGGTAGCCGACCCGCGGGCGCTCCTCTTCGTGGTACTCGCCCGCCATCGCTCAGGCGGAGCGTTGATCGCCCACGGCCACGTCCTCCCCCGCCGGGGAGAGCGCCAGCTGTACCGCTTGCTCCTCCTCCGGGGAGAGCTCGAGCTCGCTGCGACCTTCACGCACCTGCTTGGCGTACACGCGTGCCTGGTCGCGGTGGTGGATGCAGGACAACACGACCCCCGAGCGCATCCCGTCGAGCAGCGCGATCGACACCGACTGGCGCCCCGACAGCTCGTTGTAGGCGTCGTAACGCACCAGGGCCCGGTGTGAGATCGCTCCCTGCACGCCCGCCTCCGCTGCGCCAAGGCGCCCGTCCAGGCGCTCTGCGACCTCCCCCACGTACTCGCGCAGATCTTCGAAGCCCCCCTGCAGCGCCGCCGCGTGGGCCACCACGTCGCGCTCCCCTTCCCCCAACACGACCCGCTGAGCGGCTCGCAGGCGGCGTACGCTGAGCGTCAGCGCCACGCACCCCAGCAGCGCCACCACCGCGACTGCCGCAGCGGCCAGCGCGACGATGCCCTGGGTATCGGTCAGACTTGCGGTGGCCACGGTGACAAGCTATCGCGTGGACGGGCGTGATCCTTCGCCGACACGCCCGCCGAGCGGGTGGCACTAGGCGGGCCCTTACCCCCCGAACACCGCCAGGAAGGTGGCCTTGTTGTTTTCGAGGTTCGTCTCGCCCGGGACCGGCCGCACGTAGACCGTGACGCGCGCCGCGGCTTCCAGCGGGACGCCTTCCACGGGAACGTCCACTTTCGCCGTCACGCCCGGTTCGGCTTTGGCGATCGTCCGGACCGCTTTGTACGTCTTCCCCCCGCTGCGACCGAGACTTCGACGCCCACGCCGGTCTCCGGGTTGCTCCCCGAGTCTTCGACCGCCACTGTGAACGTCGGGTTCGACCCCGCTTTGACGTGGTTCAGCGCCGGTTCCGCTTCCAGGGTGGTGGAGCCCACACTCACCCCCGTCAGCGCGGAGCCGTGCGTACCCGGCGCCACCTGGCTGCTCTGCGCGGAGCCCGAGGACTTGCCGGTGAGGCGCTGTTCGACCGTGCTCGGTTCGAGCCACCCGAGGTTTGCCAGGAACTGCGTGCTCGCCGTGCTCTGGCCTTGAACCCCGCCCGCCGCGAGGGTCTGCTGAATCAACGGGGCGACGCGCTGGGAGTAGACCACATCGGAGGCGAGGAACATCTCCATCGCCCCGGCGATCTCGGTGCTCGCCTGCTTGCCCTGTCCCCCCAGCGCCGTACGCACGAGGTTCGCGATCTTCGCCAACGCTTCGGCGCGCAGGTCGAGCACGAGTGTGAGGTTACGCTGCGCCGCTTCCAGTTCGCCCGGGACGCTCAGGCTCTTCGCACGCGCGGCCTGGCTCTGCGCCTGCCCCCGCAACTGGTTGATCTGCACCTCCACGTTCAGCGGCGATTCGCCGGAGGCGTTCGCGAGCGCTTTGAAAAGCGGGCTCGCCACCTGCTGGTCGGATTCCTGCACGAGCTGGCCCGCTTCCCGGTTGTACGTCTTCAGCGCTTCTTCCTTGCCGCTCTTCAGGCAGCCGTTGACGAGGAGCACTACCACGATCAACGCCACCACCCCGACCCCCGCGGCGATTCGCCGGCGCACCATCAGCGTGTGGTGGTCAGCCTGCCCCACCCCACCGGCCGGGCGCTGTGGCCGGCGCGCCCGTGGGCGCCTGGGGGCCGATCCACGACCGGCGCCCGCCGCGGCCGGCCGCGGCGCTCCCCCCTCGTCATCGTCGAAGAACGACAAGCCGTCCGCTCCTTAGGGACTCTTCTTTGCGGAAGGGGACCAGTATGACCGCGCGCCCGGCCACCTACGCCCCTCCTAGTGACCTCTGCAACTTCTCGCTCACCGCGAGTTCTCCTGCCCCGCCGCGGCAGGGAGGGTGCGCAGCCGCGGCGAACGCAGGAGGCGGTGGACTCCCTCGACACCCCGGTGACTCGACGCCCCCCCCGCCCGCGGGCTCGGATCGGTGGCGCACGGGCTCACGAGGGTGGGCAGTTGTCCGCAGGCTCCTCCGTGCTCGACCGCTACCGGCTGCTAGAGCGCCTCGGAGCGGGGGGCTTCGGAGTGGTGTGGCGCGCCCACGACGGGCTGCTCGACCGCGAGGTCGCCGTCAAGGTGATCCCCCTGCCCGCCGGCGGGGACGGCGAGGACTGCGAGCGCGCCACCCGCGAGGCGCTTGCCGCCGCGCGCCTCGGCCACCCCGCGATCGTCGCCCTGTACGAGGCCTACGTCGAGGACGACGCCTTCTACCTCATCTCCGAGCTCGTCCACGGCGAGACTCTCGCTGCGCTGCTCACCGCGGAGGCGCTCTGCGACGAACAGGTCCTGGAGATCGGCGTCGCGCTCGCCGACGCCCTCCTGCACGCCCACCAGCGTGGGGTGATCCACCGCGACCTGAAGCCCCAAAACGTGCTCGTGCCGTTGGCGGCGGCTCAGCTCGGGGGCGTCCAGAGGGCGAGCGAGGCGTGGACGCAGGGGTGTCGCAGCGCCGACCCCGAACCTTGTGGACAGACACCGCACTCGGCCTCCCCCGCCAAGCTGACCGACTTCGGCGGTGCGCTGCTCGCGGGCGAGGAGGGCCTCACCCGTACGGGCGACGTGCTCGGCACCGTCGCCTACATGGCCCCCGAGCAGATCGAGGGTCACGAGGTGGACGGGCAGGCGGACCTCTACTCGCTTGCGCTCGTCCTCTACGAGGCGCTCGCCGGCGTCAACCCCGTGCGTGGGCCCACCCCTGCCGCCACTGCGCGGCGCATCGGCCGGCACCTCGAACCCCTCGAGCGCCACCGGCGCGACCTTCCCCGCGAGCTCACCCGTGCGCTGGACTGCGCGCTCGACTCCCATCCCGTCCGAGCGGGGGACGCTCTTGGAGCTGCGCGAGGTGCTCCGCGACGCCCCCCGGCGTGGCCCGCGGCGCTCGCCGCGGCAGCGCCACGCGCGCGATCCCCGAGCAGCGCCACGACGCCTGCCAGCCGGCCCGGAGGGGCCGGCCCCATCCCAATTTTCACCCCCCGGCACGCCGCTGGCCACGGTCGAAGGTCCGCTGCCCGACGGCTCCGCGGAGCACCCCCACGAGGAGGTTGAGGCGAGCGGCTGGCTTACGCTCGCGCGCCTCGGCTGGCTTGCGGGGACGCTCGCAGTGTGCCTCTGGCAGCTCACCGCCGGTCGCCCCGGGGTCGCACTGATCGCGCTCTGCGCGGTCGTGCCCCTCCTCCTGCTCGTGCGCCGACCCGGCCCGCTGTGGCTCGCGCCCGCTGCTCGCGCCCGTGCTCGGCCTCGCGGGCCTCGCCGGAGCCTTTCCCGCACTCGCCGGCCAAGCCGCCCGCTGGCGCTCGCGCGCGCTGCTCGGGGCCCTCGGCTACTGGTGGCTGTGCCTTGCTGCGCTGCCGCTCGAGGTCTCCCACGCGGCGCTTGGTGGACCGACCCCGGGGGGGGCGGACGGCTGGGCTTCCACTTCGTGGGAGGGCTCGCTGAGCGCCACGACCGCCCACGCGCTCGTTCCCCTGCTGGGCTTCGGGCTGCTGCTCGGGGCCGCGCTCTGGGCCACGGCCGCCGTGATCCTGCCGTGGGTGGTGCGCGGACGCAGCGCCGACGCTCGACGCGCTCGCCGCGATCCTCTGGGCCACCGCGCTCGCCGCGAGCGGGTTGGTGAGCCTCCCCTCCCTTGACCGCGGCCTCCCCTTCGCCCACGCCGGGGAAGCCGGGCTTCGGTCTGGGGCACCTGTGCCAATCCGCGATCCTTGGGGCGGCCCTCGGGGCGGTGCTCGCCGTCGCCGCGCGCGCACTGCGCGGGCCCGTCTGACTAGCATGGCCCCAGGGTCCGTGCGGTGCGATCCGTGACGGCTGTGTCGATGAATCCTCTGCGAACCATGGAGACCACGCTCGCTTCCCTCGTGGAGGGCGCCTTCGGGCGCCTCTTCCGCGCGGAGGTCCGCCCGATGGAGCTCGCCCGCAAGCTCGCCCGCGAGATGGACGAGCACCGCACCGCCTCCGTCTCGCGCGTCTACGCCCCCAACGAGTACGCCGTGTGGCTCTCCCCGCAGGACCGCGCCCGCTACGACGGGGTCGAGGACGAGTTGATCGACGAGCTCTGCGCCTACCTGCTCGAGCACGCCCGCTCCGAGGACCTGACGCTCGCCTCGCACCCCGCGATCGCCTTCCACACGGACCCCGACCTCGCGCTCGGCGAGTTCGGCATCCAGGCGCGACTCGTGCGCCCCGACGGCCGACGGCCCCGCCGAGGACCCCGCCGCCGACGAGGGCCAGGACGAGCACGGGCAGACGATGCTCTACAGCACCTCCCGCCGCCTGCGCGAGCCGCTCGAGCGCTCGCCCTCCAACCGCTCCGCCCGCGCGATGCTGTTGCTCGACGGCCGCCGCCTACTCGTCGCGCCGGGGGGCGCGGTTCTCGGGCGCAGCCGCGACTGCGACATCGTCCTCGACGACGCCGGGGTCTCCCGCCGGCACGCCCACATCCGCCCGGTCGCCGCAGGCTGGACGATCGAAGACCTCCACTCCACCAACGGCGTGCTCCTCAACGGCGAGCCGTTGCGCGGCGTGCACCCGCTGGACGTGGGGGACCGCATCGCGCTCGGCACCACCGAGATCGTCTTCGAGCTGCGATGAATACGCTCCAGCCGGTGTCGGTCGCGCTCAAGTTCGGCTTCCTCGCCGTGCTCTACCTCTTCCTGCTGTGGGTCGCGCGCAGCGCCCTGCGGGACCTGCGCGGAAACAGCCGCGCAGGTTTCGGAGCCCGCCCTCCGTACCCTTCCCGCCTGCCGGCTCCCCTGTGGGCGCCGCGGGCGGCGCGGGATCGGAAGGCACCGGCCTGTACTCCGCCTCGACGCCCGCCCGCTCGGACCTCTCCCACCGCACCCCCCGCCTCGTCGTCGCCCGCGCCACCGGCCACGAGCCTGGGATGATCTACGACCTCGACGGCGACCTCGTGCTCGGTCGCGGCGACCACGCTGAGATCCGCCTCGAAGATCCCTTCGCCTCCTCTCGCCACGCCCGCATCTACGGGCAGGCCGGCACGCTCGTGCTCGAGGACCTCCGCTCCACCAACGGCACCTACCTCAACGAGGAGCTGCTCGACACCACCCCCCGCCCCCTGCACCCCGGCGATCACCTGCGGATCGGCGAGAGCGAATTCGTCTTCGAGGTCGACTGACCGTGCTGCGCGTAGCCGAGCAGTACGCGGGGACCGACACCGGTCTGCAGCGGCGCGCCAACGAGGACTCGCTGCTCGCCCGCGCGCCCCTGTTCGTCGTCGCCGACGGCATGGGCGGCGCGCAGGCGGGTGAGGTGGCCTCGAGGATCGCGGTCGAGTCCTTCTACGCCGGCTTGGAGCACGACGGGAGCCCCGAGGAGGGCCTCGTCGCGCACGCGCTCGCGGCCAACGCGCGCATCTACGAGCTCTCGCGTAAAAACGCCGAGCAGGCCGGTATGGGCACCACGCTCACCGCGGTGTACGTCGGCGAGGACGAGGTCGCCGTCGCCCACGTCGGGGACTCCCGTGCCTACTGCCTGCGCGACGGGGAGCTGTTGCGCCTCACCGACGACCACTCGCTTGTGGACGAGCTGATCCGCGAGGGGCGCCTCACCCCGGAGGAAGCCGAGGAGCACCCCCAACGCTCGATCATCACGCGCGCGCTTGGCCCCGAGGAGACCGTGGAGGTGGACACCCGCTCCTTTCGCGCACGCTCGGGGGACGTCTACCTGCTGTGCAGCGACGGCCTCACCTCGATGGTCGGCGAAGCCCGCCTCGCCGAGCTCCTGCGCAAGCACGCTCACGCACGCCTGCGCGACACCGGCGAGGCCCTGATCGCCGAGGCGAACCGGGCCGGTGGGCGCGACAACATCACCGTGATCCTCCTCCGCCTCGAGGAGGTCGAGGTGAGCTCACTCACCCCTGGCGCGACCGCCGAGGGGCGCACGGACGACCAACCCCAAACGGACCGGCACGCCACGCTCGTCGGCGCCCCTGCCGTGGTCGCCGCCGGCCGTCGTCACACCGGCCGCGGACGGCGACGGTTGGCAGACGCCCACCACGCAGACCGTGGTCGCACGGCGCCCCCGCGACCCGACCCCGGCACGCTCGACGGGGGCCCAGGGGGGCCGGTCTCCCTCCCGCCTTCGCCGCGCGCTGCCCGCGCTGGTCGTGCTCACGGTGCTCGGGATCCTCGCCGCTGGGGCCTACATCGCCTCCCAGTCGGTCTACTTCCTTGCCACCAACTCCCGCGGCCTCGTGACCCTGTACCAGGGCTTTCCCTTTCAACTCCCCGGCGGCCTGAAGCTCTACAGCAGCTACTACGTCTCCGGTGTCGGCGCCTCCACGCTGAGCCCCGCTCGACGGCGGGAACTGCACGAACACACGCTTCGCTCCGAAGGCGACGCCGCCTCGCTTGTGCGCAGCCTCGAACTGGAAGAGCTCAGCGAATGAGAGCCGCCCGCGCGCAGCGCAGAGGTGGGGCACCGCGATGAACCGCCCGATCCTGCGGCTCTACGGTCTGGTCGTCCTGCTGTTCGTGCTGCTCGTCGCCTTCACCTCGCGCTGGACGGTCTTCGAGGCCGCCTCGCTGCGGGAAAACCCGCTCAACCAGCGCTCCGTGCTGGAGCAGGAGCGCGTCCAGCGCGGGGCGATCCTCGCCGCCGACGGCACCGTGCTCGCGCGCAGCGTGCGCACCCGTGAAGGGACCTACGAACGCACCTACCCCGCGGGCGAAGAGTTCGCCCAGGCGATCGGCTACTCCTACCCCCTGAGCCTCGACCGCACAGGCCTCGAGCGCTTTCGCAACACCGCGCTCACCGGCCAGACCCAGAGCAACCTCCAGTCGATCCTCAACCAGCTCCAGGGGCGCAGCGACCGCGGCGACCGGGTGGTGACCACGCTCGACCCCACCGCCCAGCAGGCGGCGCTTGCGGCGCTCGGCGGTCACGAGGGCGCCGTGGTGGCGCTCGACCCGTCCACCGGGGCGGTCACGGTGATGGCGTCGACCCCGAGCTACGACCCCTCCGCGCTGCGGTCCCCCGCCTCCGCCGCGAAGCTGAAAAGCGAGAGCGGCGCTCCGCTGGTCAATCGCACCGTGCAGTACGGGTACGCGCCGGGCTCCACCTTCAAGGTCGTGACCGCCACTGCCGCTCTCGACACGGGTCAGTTCACGCCCTCCTCGACCGTGAGTGGGCGCAACGGCGTCGTCGTCTCCGGCGTGCCCCTGAGCAACGACAACGACGAAAGCTTCGGCCCGCTCACCCTCACCGAGGCGTTGGCGAAATCGGTCAACACCGTGTGGGCGCAGGTCGCCGAACACCTCGGCGCGCGCACGCTCGCCCGCTACATGCGCCGCTTCGGGTTCGACTCCAAGCCCCAGCTCGACTACCCCGCCGAAGAAATGTCCGCCAGCGGGGAGTACCACCACGAACGGCTGATCCCACCCACCAGCCCCTTCGTCGACGTGGGGCGGATGGGCATCGGGCAGGACAAACTGCAGGTCACCCCCCTGCAGATGGCCGAGGTCGCCGCCGCCGTCGCCAACCACGGCAGGTTGATGGCCCCCCACCTGACCGCCCGCATTCTCGACCCCGAAGGTCGCACTCTGCAGCAGATCTCCCCCCGCGTGCAGGCGGTTGTGATGAAGCCCTCGACCGCCGCCACCGTGACCTCGATGATGGAAGCTGTCGTCAACGAAGGCACCGGCACCCCCGCGCAGATCCCCGGCGTGCAGGTGGCCGGCAAGACCGGCACCGCCGAAACGCAGATCGGGACCGCGATCAACAACGTGTGGTTCATCGCCTTCGCCCCCGCCTCTGACCCCACCGTGGCGATCGCCGTGACGCTCAAGGGCGTGCCCGGCTACGGCGCGGCGTACGCGGCGCCCGTTGCCAAGCGGGTTATGGAAGTGCTGCTTCATGGTTGAGGCGGTGGCCTTGCGCCGGGCCGTCCGCTTGGGGGCGGCTTTACGTGCGACCCGGACGGCCCGGCGATGATCGAGGGCCTAGCCTTGCGCCGGGCCGTCCGCTTGGAGGCGGCTCTACGCACGACCCGGACGGTCCGGCGATGATCGATTCCGGCACAGTGATCGACGGGCGCTACGAGGTGCTCTCCCGGATCGGCACGGGGGGGATGGGCGACGTGTACCTCGCGCGCGACCAGCTGCTGGGCCGCCAGGTCGCGGTCAAGCTGCTGCACCACCGCTTCGCCGAAGACCAGGAGTTCGTGGAGCGCTTCCGCCGCGAGGCCTCCTCCGCTGCAAGTCTCTCGCACCCGAACGTGGTGGCGATCTTCGACCGCGGGGAGTGGGACGGGACGTACTACATCGCGATGGAGTACCTCCCCGGCCGCTCGCTGAAGGCGGTGGTGCGCGAGCGCGGGCCGCTTGACCCCGCGGCGGCGATCGAGGTCGTCATCCAGATCCTTCACGCCGCGCGCTTCGCGCACCGCCGTGGGGTGATCCACCGTGACCTGAAGCCCCACAACGTGATCCTCGACGAGGAGGGCCGCGCGAAGGTCACCGACTTCGGGATCGCCCGGGCGGGCGCCTCGGACATGACGCTCACCGGCTCGATCATGGGCACCGCGCAGTACCTCTCCCCGGAGCAGGCTCAGGGCCACGCGGTGAGTGCCGCCTCGGACATCTACGCGGTGGGGATCGTGCTGTACGAGCTGCTCACCGGCGTCGTCCCCTTCGACGGGGAGACCGCGGTGACGATCGCGCTCAAGCAGGTCTCCGCTACGCCTCCGCCTCCGAGTGCGCTCGTTGGAACCGCGGCCATCCCGGCGGAGCTCGACGCAGTCGTGCTGCGGGCGCTCGCCAAGGACCCCGGGGAGCGTTTCGCCGACGCGGAGGAGTTCATCGCGGCGCTCGAGCACGTACGTCTAGTCCTCTCCGGCGGGGGCGGGGGGGTCCCGACGACGCCCGCCGCCGGCAACGGACCGGTGGCCCCCTCGCCGGCCACCGCCGCTCTGCTGCTGCCCCTCGCCGACGACCGCTCCCCCGGAGACTCGATCGGGGACGAGGACGCCGCCGCACGCCGCCGCAGACGCCGTTGGTGGTGGATCGCCGCCGCGGCGCTGCTTGCGCTGGTGGTGGCCGGGGTGGCGCTGGCGCTGCTGGCGCCCGCCGCCAAGCACCAGGTGGCCGTGCCCTCCGTCACCCGTCGCACCGAAGCGAGCGCCCTCGCGGCGCTCAGGGCACAGGGCCTCACGCCTGTGTCCACGCCCTCGGCGAGCACCGACGTCGGCGTGGGTCTCGTGATCAGCCAGAGCCCGGCGGCGGGGACCGAGGTGCAGCGGGGGGCTCGCGTGAGCCTCGTCGTCTCCACGGGCCCCGGCACCGCGGGGGTGCCCGAAGTGAAGGGCCTGACGAGCGCGCAGGCCGAGCGCAAGCTCACGCAGGCCGGCTTCAAGCCGACGGCGCAGAACCGCTCGAGTACGTCTGTGCCGGCGGGCACGGTGATCGACACCGAACCCTCCCAGGGCGTGGCAGTCGTGGCGGGCAGCCCGGTGACGGTCTTCGTCTCCACTGGGCCCCCACAGGTGGACGTGCCTGAAGTGACCGGCCAGAGCGAAGCCGAAGCGCGCGCCACCCTGCGCGCTGCGGGCCTGCACGCGGGCACTGTCACCAAGCGCGAAGAACCGGGCCAGGCGCCGGGCACGGTGCTCTCGCAGTCCCCCGCTGCGGGCGTCCCGGTGCACAGCGGCGAAGCCGTGAACCTCGTGGTGGCCAAGGCGCCGCAGGAAGTCACGGTGCCGCGTGTCGTAGGCAAAAAGAAGGAACGCGCCGAAGGCGAACTGATCGGTGCGGGCTTTGCCGCGAAGTCGATCGTGCGTACGGTCACCACCGAAGCGGAAGTGGGGCTCGTGCTGCAGCAGTCCCCCGCCGGTGGCACCAAGGCCAAGAGCGGCGCCACCGTCACGATCACGGTGGGCGTGCTCGGTCCCCAGACCACGCCGACCACCACCCCGACGACCACGCCCACACCGGGCACCGCCACGACCCCGCCCTCCGCCGCTCCGGCTGCGGGCGCGGGCGCCGCGCCGTGAGCGCCTCGCTCACCGTGGCGCTCCTCGCGGGCGGGCGCTCCTCCGAGCACGACGTGTCGCTCGCCTCCGCGCGCGCCGTGCGGGAGGGACTCGAGCGAGCGGGCCACGAGGTGCTTGGGGTGGAGCTCGGCCGCGACGGCGCGTGGCGCTGCGCGGGCGGGGAGGAGCGGCTGAGTCTGCGCCCCGGCGAGGGACTGCTCGGCGCGGACGTCGTCTTCCCCGTGCTCCACGGCCCCTTCGGCGAGGACGGGACCGTGCAGGGGGTGCTGGAGACGCTCGACGTGGCCTACGTGGGGGCGGGCGTGGCGGCCTCGGCGCTGTGCATGGACAAGGTGCTCTGCAAAGGGCTGCTGTCGGCCGAGGGGGTGCCCCAGGTGGAGTACGTCGGCGCGCGCGTAGAGCGCTGGCGGCGGGCGCCGACCGAGGTGCTGGGCGAAGTGGCCGCGCTCGGGCTCCCCGTGTTCGTCAAGCCCGCCCACCTGGGCTCCTCGGTGGGCATCGCCAAGGTCACCGACGCCGCCCAGCTGGGCGGCGCGCTGGATCGGGCTTTCGCGCACGACCCGCTCGTGATCGTCGAGGCGGCGGCGCCCGGGCTCGAGGTCGAGTGCGCGGTACTCGGCCCCGCGTTCGCCTCGGTGCCCGGGGAGATCGCCTTCGCGGGGGAGTGGTACGACTACGCGGCCAAGTACGAGGCGGGCGGGATGGAGCTGGTGGTGCCGGCCCGCATCTCCGCGGCGGCGTGCGCGAGGGTGCAGGAGCTGGCGCTCGAAGTGTTCGCGTACACCGGCTGCGAGGGCCTCGCGCGTGTGGACTTCTTCGTGGAGGACGAGCGGGTGCTTGTGAACGAGCTGAACACGATGCCCGGCTTCACCCCGACGAGCGTTTACCCCAAGCTGATCGAGGCTTCGGGGGTCCCCTACCCGGAGCTTGTCGACCGCCTCTGCCGGCTGGCGCTGGAGCGGTGGGAGGGGCGGCGGGCGCACTCGTACTGAGGGGTGGCGCGTGTGCCTACGGTGGCACGCGTTTCGCGCACGCGAGGTGGCGGGCGGGGGCGCCGCGGGTGGAGGATGTACTTTTCGGAGCCTATATAGGTGTCGAATTCTTTACTTGCGCCCCACCGCCGAGAGCAGCAACTCCACGAGCACGCGCGGGTCGCGTCTGATCCGATCCCCGGTCGAGCCGGAGGGTCTTTTTTTGAGGTCGAGTTGGGCGGGGTCGCGCAGTTTGTTCAGGCGGCCCGTTTGGATGAGACGCTCGTCGACCGCTCCGAGGCGACCCTCGAAGGTGGTGTAGACGGGGGTCCCGAGCGCGACGGCCTCGCGGTTCATGGTGCCGCCGGCTGAGATCACGAGGTCGGCGTAGGCGATCAGCGACTGGGCGTCGATCGCCTGCTCGGGCACCACGAAGCCGGGGACCGCGCGCAGCTCTACGCGCTGGGCGCCGGTGCGCGGCAACACCACCGACTGCACCCCCTCCTCGCCGGCCGCGGCGTTGCGCAGGCGCTCCAAGACTTGGGCGAAGAGGTCGTTCTCGAAGCGGTGGTAGAGCGAGACCTCGGGCGGGGTGCGCACCACAACGATCGGCCGCTCGGGGTCGAGCGCGAGCTGCGCCAGGATCGCGGGATCGGGCTCGAAGTCCGCGAGGTAGTACTCCTCCTTGAGCCCCTCGTAGGCGCGCACCTTTCCGCGGGCCCCATACCGCTCCAGGCGCTCGGGCGGGATTGCGTCGGGTACCACCACCGCGCGGGCGAGGCGGCAGTTGACGTGGTGCTGCACGACGGCCCACTCGTAGTCGAACATCGTGGCGCTCGGGATCCCCAGCAGCGCGGCGGCGACGCTCACGTCGTTGGAGCCGTGGCCGAGCGCGACATCGAAGCCGCGCCGGCCCGCACCTCCCTCCGCCCGCGCCCAGCGCACGAGCGCGGCGGAGCGCAGCGCGAGGCCACCGGCCTTCGCGGCGAGCCGCTCGCCGCGGTGGCGACCGATCGCGGTGTGGGGGATCTGGAAACGGTCCAACAGCCCGAGCGTCTGGGCGAAGTCGCGCGCGGTCACCCGTACCTCGTGGCCCTCGCGTTCCAGCGCCTCGATCACCGGACGCATCACGAGCACGTGGGGACTGTTGGTGAGATCTATCCAGACGTGCACCCGCGCACCGTACCGTCTAACTCATCCTGGCCTGGGGGGCCGGGGGCCTTGGCCGGCAAGCCTTTGACGCGGGGTCGTGTACGACGCCGGGTGGCGCAGCTCATACGCCGTCTATCCAGACGCGCACAGAGGGCACGGTATCGTTGGCGCGCCCCATGCTGATCCTCGCCTCGGTCACCGAATCGCTCGTCACGGACATGTCGCACTTCGTCCGCGACGGGGGGCTGCCTGCGGTGTTCGTGCTGATGGCGCTGGGTTCGGCGTGCATTCCGATCCCCTCGGAGGTCGTGATGCTGTTCGCGGGCTTCGCCGTAGCCGACCCGGGAGGTTCGGGGGCGCACCACCACCTGACGATGACCGGCATCGTGTTGGCGGGGTTGCTGGGCACGCTGGTCGGCTCGTGGGTCGCCTACGGGGTCGGTCGCGGGGGGCGCCTCGAGCTGATGGAACGTCACGGCCACCTGGTGCACATGGGCCCCGCCCAGATCGCACGCGCCGACCGCTGGTTCCAACGCTACGGCGATCCCGCGGTGCTTTTCGGCCGCATGATCCCGCTGGTGCGCGCGTTCGTCTCGCTGCCTGCCGGTGTGGCGAAGATGCCGCTGGTGCGCTTCACGGTGCTGACCGTGATCGGCTCGATCCCCTGGGTGCTCGCGCTGGCGCTCGCCGGTCACGCGTTGGGCAGCGAATGGACGAGCGTGCGCAAGGGCTTCGAGTATGTGGACTACATCCTGCTCGCGGCGATCCTCGCCGGCATCGTCTACGCGGTCGTCCGCCGCCGCACCCGCGCCGCCGATCCGGATGCCGCCTGACCCCAAGCTCTCCCTGCGCCACGCGATCGCCCTCGGCCTGGTGCAGGGTCCCACGGAGGTGCTCCCGCTCTCCTCCTCGGCACACCTCGCGCTGCTCCCGCGCCTGGCGGGCTGGCCCGAGGCGCAGCTCGACGCCGAGCTGCGCAACTCCCTGGAGGTGGTGCTGCACGCGGGCACGGCTGCGGCGCTCCTGATCGCCCTCCGCGGGGAGCTGGTGGACGCGCTGCGCGAACTGGACAGGCGCCGCGTCGGACTCGCTGCCCTCGCCCTCGCTCCTCCCGCGGTTGCGGGATACCTCCTGGAGGAGCGGCTGGAGCGCCGCCCGAACACACCGCGCGCACTCGCCGCAGGTCTCGCGCTTGGCGGCATCGCGATGGCGCTGGCCGACGCCCAGGGGGGCGAGCGCCCGGCGGCCGACGCGGGCCCCCGCGACGGGTTCGCGCTCGGGTTCGCGCAAGCTCTGGCACTGCTCCCAGGCATCTCTCGCAACGGCGCGACGCTCGGGACGGCCCGCGCCCGCGGCTTCGACCGTGAGTCCGCCCAGGTCCTGTCCTGGCGCGTGGGCCTGCCGGTGATCGCCGGCGCGGCGGGGCTGAAGACGCGTCGTCTAGCCCAGCGTGGCTCCCTATCTGGTGCGGTCCCCGCTCTTGCCGCTGGAGCCACCGCGGCCTTCCTCTCCACGTTGGCGAGCGCCCCGCTGGTCGGCCCCGGTAGGCGCGACCGTGCGCTGTGGCCGTTCGCGCTCTACCGTGGCGGGTTGGCGCTGCTCGCCATCCGTCGCTCGGTCTGACTCCCGTCGGCCTGACTCCGCCGCCGTCCCGCCTCCCGCTGCGACACTGCCCCCCATGCTCGTCCTGACCCTCGCGCTCGGCGCGTCGTGCTGCTACGGCGTGTCGAACTTCCTCGGCCCCCAGCTCGTACGCCGGCACGAGCTCGTCACGGTCCTGGTCGTCTCGCAGGTCGCGGCGCTCGCGGTGTGCGCGCTGTATCTCGCGCTCGATGGCGGGCGGGCGCTGCCGTCGGGCGACGTGTGGCTAGCGCTGCTCGCGGGCGTGGGCAACGCGGGCGGGCTGATCGGCTTCTACAAGGCGGCCGAGCTCGGGCCCCTGTCGGTGGTCGCGCCGATCGGGGCGTCCGGGGTCGTGATACCTGTGGTGTGGGGGCTGGCGAGCGGCGACTCGCTGAAGGCGGCGCAGGTCGCGGGGTTGGTGCTCGCGATGGGCGGTGCCGTGCTCGTCGCGCGCCGCACCTCTGCCCACCACACCACCGCTCACTACCCCGACCCGGCTGCCGCCGTCCTCTGGGCGGCCGGTTCGGCTGTCGCCTTCGGGGTCTTCCTCACCGCGCTCCCCAAGGCGTCCGCGCACGGGCGCGCGTGGGCGCTGTTCGACGCGCGTCTCGCGCTGATCGCGCTGCTTGCGATCTGGGCGGGGCGGGAGCTCGCGGCGATCAGATTCACCCGTGCCAGCGCGCTGCTTGCGGTTCCCGGCGTGCTGCTGGTGGTCGGGACGGTGATGTACACCACGGCCGCCGCCCACGGCCAGCTCTCGCTCGTGTCCGTGCTCGGCTCGCTGTTCCCGGTCGTCACCGTCGGCCTCGGGGTGGCGCTGCTCGGCGAGCGGCTGTCGCGCGCGCAGGCGGTCGGCGTCGCCGCGGCGCTCGCCGGCATCGCGCTGATCGCGCTGTAGCCCCGAGCCGCCACCGGAGCGCGCACAATAGAGAGAGCGATGACGACCACCACGCTGCTCGGCACCGCGCTCGGCGGGCGCTACCGCCTGGACGCCCAGATCGGCAAGGGGGGGATGTCGACGGTCTACCGCGCGTTTGACACGGTGCTCGAACGGCCGGTGGCGATCAAGCTGATGCACCGCGAGATCGCCTCGGACGCCGACCAGCTGGAGCGCTTCCGCCGTGAGGCGCGCGCGGTGGCGCAACTCAGTCACCCGCACATCGTCACGGTGATCGACGCCGGCGAGGAGCCGCCCGGGCGTGGGGAGAGGGGCAACGGCGCGGGCGGGGACGGCACCGGTGGTGGGGGGGTGGGCGTCAACGGCGTGGGCGACGGGAGCGGGGCGGGCGGGGCGGGCGGGACCCCATTTATCGTCTTCGAGTACGTCGACGGGGAGACGCTGAAGGCGCTGGTCCGCCGCAGCGGGCCGCTGGAGATCACCGAGGCGCTCGCCTACACGATCGAGGTGGCGCGGGCGCTCGGGGCCGCCCACGAGCACCACATCGTGCACCGCGACGTGAAGCCCCAGAACGTGCTGCTGACCGCCGAGGGCACCGCCAAGATCACCGACTTCGGCATCGCCCGCACGCTCACCGAGCAGGGGCTCACGCTGGAGGGCCGAGTGCTCGGCACCACCGACTACGTCTCCCCCGAGCAGGCCCTCGGGCACCCGGTGACGGGGCAGTCGGACATCTACTCGCTGGGGGTGGTGCTCTACGAGTTGCTTACCGGCGCGGTGCCGTTCACCGCCGCGAACCCGGTGGCGGTCGCGATGCGCCACGTCCGCGAGGAGATCCCCGACGTGCAGCACCGCCGCCCGGAGGTCTCCGCCGCGACGGCTGCCGTCGTGGAGCACGCGACCGCCAAGGACCTCGCCCGGCGCTACCCCGACGTGCCCGCGCTGCTGGGCGACCTCGAGGAGGCGCTGGCGCTCGAGGCCGCGCGCGCGGGGCAGGCCACCGGGGAGGTCACCACCGTGCTGCGCACCCTCCCCGGCCCCGCCCGGCGGCGGGTGCCGTGGCACATGCGCCACCCCGTTCGCTGGCTCGGCTCGCTCGCGCTGCTCGGCGGCCTGGTCGCGCTCGGGCTCGTGCTGCTCGCCGGCCACACCCACCGCGGCGTCGCCCCCGACGTGGACGCCAAACCGGGCCTCACGCCGGTCCCCCTGGAACAGACCTCCGCCCACGACTACAACCCGTACGGCAACGAACCCGAACACGCCACCCAAGTGGCCAACGTGGTCGACGGCGACCCCGACACGGCGTGGAGCACCGAGCACTACCTGGGCGGCACCTTCGGGCCCAAGTCCGGGACCGGGGTCTACCTCGACGCCGCCCCGGGTCTGAGTGCCCGCGCGATCGAGGTCCAGACACCCACGCCCGGGTTCACCGCGGCCGTGTACGCCGCGCACGCGTTCGACTCGCTCCCCTACGGGGCCCCGCAGAGCCTCACCGAACGCGGCTGGACGCAGCTCGCCCCGCCGCGGACCGTCCCCACGCAGATCACGGTCCCGCTCGACGCCGCCGGCGTGCGCTACCGCTACTACCTGCTGTGGATCACCCGCCTGCCGCCGCACAGCGAAACCGCGGCGCTGTCGGGTGTGACGCTCTTCAAGTAGACGCGCCACGGGAACCTGGCGCTGCGCCACGTCTCGGGGTGCTGGCCTGCGCCGCGCGGCCTTACAATCTGGGCAATGCGCCGACGTATCCGCTCGGCGGCTCCTGTCCGCTTCCATCGGCATATGCTGCCCCAGCTCGTGGTGGACGGGGCGCTGGTCGCGCTCGCCTACTACTTCACCTTCCAGCTGCGCTTCGACGAGGGGCTGCCGCACCGCTATGAGCTGCTGCGGGAACGCACGATCTGGTGGGTCGTGCTCGGGGGGGTCGCGGTGCTGGTGCTCGCGCGGGTGTACCTGCGCAGCTGGAGCTACTCGGGGCAGCGCGACTACGAGGCGGTCCTGCGGGGGGTGGCGGCGGTCGTGCTGCTTTCGGTTGTCGGCGTGGCGGTGGCGCGGCCCGTGCAGATCCCCTACGGCCCCTTCCACCACGGTCGGCCCGCCGGGGTGATCGCGGTGGGCCTGCCGGTGGGGGTGATCGTGCTGTTCTTCCTGCTCGCCCTGGTGGCGCTGGTCGGGGTGCGGGTGCTCGCGCGCGCGGCCCACGAGCGCCGGCTGCCGGGGGCGCTGCGCGGCGTGCGCGAGGGGGAGCGCGGCGTGCTGATCGTCGGCGCCGGCGACGGGGGCCGGCTGGTGCTGCGGGAGATCGTGCGCAACCGCGGCCTCGGCCTCGCGCCGGTGGGCTTCCTTGACGACGACCCCCGCCTGCGGGGGCTGCGGATCGAAGGGGTCCGCGTGCGGGGTGACACGCAGGGCGACCTGCCGCGAATCCTCGAGGAGGCCGAGCCCGAGGAAGTGATCATCGCGATCCCCTCGGCCCCGGGCTCGACGCGCGCGCGGGTGGTGCGCGAGTGCCGCACGCGGGGGATCCCGGTGCGCACGCTCCCCACCGTCTTCGAGCTGCTGCAGAACCGCGGCCCGTCCGGCGCGGGCGCGGGCACGATCGCCCGCCAGGTGCGCGAGGTGCGGGTCGAGGACGTGCTCGGCCGCGAGCCGGTGGTGATGGAGCTCGACCGCGTGGGCTCCTACCTCGCGCGGGAGGCCGTGGTGCTGGTGACCGGCGCGGGCGGCTCGATCGGCTCGGAGCTGTGCCGGCAGATCGCGCACGTGGGCCCGCGGCGGATGGTGCTGCTCGACCACGCCGAGGACAACCTGTTCGCGATCCACCGGGAACTGCTCGACGAGCGCCACGTGCCGCCGGGCGCGCTGGCGGCGGTGTTGGCGGACTGCAAGGAGGAGGAGCGCATGCGCGAGGTGCTCGCCGAGCACCGCCCCACCGTGGTCTTCCACGCCGCCGCGTACAAGCACGTGGGCCTGATGGAGTCCAACCCGGTCGAGGCGGTGCGCAACAACGCGATCGCCACGCGCGTCGTGGCGCACGTCGGCGGTGAGCTCGGGGTGGAGCGCTTCGTGCTCGTCTCCACCGACAAGGCCGTGGCTCCGGCGACCGTGATGGGAGCCTCCAAGGCGCTCGCGGAGCTCGCGCTGGAGGGCGCCGCCGCGCGTCACCCGGCCACCGTCTACAAGGCGGTGCGCTTCGGCAACGTGCTCGGCTCCTCCGGCTCGGTGGTGCCGATCTTCCGCCGCCAGATCGCGCGCGGGGGGCCGGTGACGGTCACCGACGAGCGCATGACGCGCTACTTCATGACGATCCCCGAGGCCGTGCAGCTGGTCATCCGCGCGGGCTCGCTGGGGTTCCCGCACGCTCCGGGCACGGCGGAGGTGCTGGTGCTCGACATGGGCGAGCCGGTGCGCATCGTGGAGCTCGCGCGGGCGATGATCGAGCTCTCGGGCCTCGACCCCGACCGTGACATCGAGGTCGAGATCGTGGGCCGCCGGGCGGGGGAGAAGCTGCACGAGGAGCTGTTCAACCCCTACGAGCGCGCGCGGCCGACGGCGACCGAGAAGATCCTGCTCGCCGAGCGGGCGCCGCTCGCGCCGGAGGTGGTGGAGGAGGCGTTCGCGGAGATCAACCTGCTGGTGCTCGAAGGGGACGCCGCCGGCCTGGCGGCGAAGGTCGCCGGCCTGACCTCGCAGGCGCGCCGGGGTGTGGAGCGCAGGGATCGGATGTCCACCGACCCGGCCGCCGACCGGGCTGCCGAGCTCGAGCCGGTGGCCGCTGCCGCGGGGGAACCCGCAACCGCGCCGGAGGCGCCTGTCCCACTCATACACTCTGGCGACGCATGACCGCACTGCCACTGGCGCTCTCGATCTCCAACACGCTGCTCAAGGCCGGCGCCCTGGCCGCCTTCGTGGGCCTGGTCGGGATCGCGGTGCTCTCGCTGCTCGTCTTCTCGCAGGCGCGCGAGCTCAAGCGGCTACGCGAGTGGGCGGGTCGCGCGCCGGAGCGTGCCGCGGAGCTGGAGCAGCGGGTGAGCGCCGAGGCGGCCATCCGCATCCAGCGCACCGTCCAGCCGGCTGCCCGACCCGCGGGGGCGGTCGTACCCCGGGCTACGCCGGTGGTCACCCGCGCGACGGCCGCGGGTCCTGCGGCAGGTGTCGCCGCCGGGGTGGCGGTCACCGCCGTCGGTGAGGCTGTCGCCGGCCAGCCCACGCCCGCGACCCCGGGTCAGCCCGCCGGGGTGGGCGGGACTCCCGTGCCCGGCCAGCCTGCGTTCGTGCCCACCGCGCAGCCCACCGTGGCTGCCGCTGTCCAGCCGGTGCCGTCCAGCAACGGCCCTGAGGCTCCGGTGCAGCCGGCGACCGCGCCCGGTGGTGCACCGGCGGCGGAGGATCCCAAGCCGGTGGGTGGCTCTGGGCTCGACGACGCTCAGAAGCCTGCGTCCGCCCCGACGGCCGCGGAGGGCGCCTCCCAGCCGGCGCCGGTCGCCTCGGACGGGGCACAGGGCGAGCAGGCTGTAGTCGAGGCAGGGCCCGAGTCGGTCGTGGCCGAGGGTGAGCCCGAGCCGGTGGCGTCCGCGTTCACGTCCACGTCGGCTGTGAAGGAGGCCGAGCCGGGCGTTCCCGCGCCGGTGACGGTGGCGGCGCTCGCCGCCGCCGCCGGGTCTGCCGCGGTGGCGACCCGCGCTGTCGGAGCGTCCCCGCGCTCGCCGGCTCCACCGGTCCCCGCGAGATCCCCGGCGCCGCCCCCCGCACGCCCCCCGCTGCCTCCCCGCCCGTCAGTGTCTGCGCGTCCTGCGGGATCTGCGGGTGGGCCGGCGTCTGCGCGGGGGGGAGAGGGAGCGGGGTCCAGGGGCCGCGGCGAGGGAGCGGGGTTCCAGGGCCGCGGGGAGACGGGGTTCCAGTTCCTGCGCGAAGAGGAGCCCTCGCCACGGAGAGCGACGGCGCTGATCGTGGGCGGGGTCGTGGTCGGCGTGGCGGTGCTGGCGGCGGTGTTGCTGTCGCTCGGCGGCGGCTCGTCGAACAAGTCCCCGGGGAGCACGCAGGCGAGCTCGAGCACCTCCGGTGGGCACGGTTCCCACCACGGCACGGTGGTGGTGGCGAGCCCGGCGGAAACGCACGTGGTGGTGCTCAACGCCACCGAAACGAACGGCCTCGCGCACCGGCTCTCAGGTGACCTCCAGCAGAGCGGCTACACGCTCGCGGCTGCGCTGAGCGGGACCCCCTCGGCTCGCTCGACGTCGGTGGTGGAGTACGCGAGCGGCCACCGCACCGAAGCGCAGCACGTGGGGCAGACGCTCGGCATCGGTGAAGTGCAGCCGCTGGAAGGCGCGGTCGCGCCGCTGGTGGGCTCGGCGACGGTGGTGGTGATCGCGGGCGCCAACCAGGCGGGCGCGGGAGAAACCTCGGCCGGCTCGACCACCGGAGCGTCCTCGGGTGCCGCAGAAACCCCGGCCGGCGGGGAAGCGGCCGGCGGCGCGACCGGGTGAGGGCGCCTTGACGGGCCCAGGGACCCCTCCGACGGCGAGCTTCCTCGACATCCCAGCCCGCTCGCGCAAGCCGCGCGAGCGGGGCCTCACGCATGTGCTCGACCGGGGCCTGTCGCTCGCGGAGGTGGAGGGCCTCGTGGAGACCGCGGGGGAGTGCGTGGACATCGTCAAGCTGGGGTGGGGCACGGCGCTGGTCAGCGAGAACCTGCGGCCCAAGCTGGAGCGCTACGCCGCGCACGGCATCCCCGTGGTGCTCGGCGGCACGCTCACCGAGCTGGCGGTGCGCCAGGGCCGCGTCGAGGGGTTGATCGCGTGGCTGGGAGAGCTCGGCCTGCGCCACGTCGAGGTCTCCGACGGCACGATCGCGCTGGAGGGAGAGGTCAAGACGCACCTGATCCGCACGCTCGTCGCGGCCGGGTTCACCGTGCTCGCGGAGGTCGGCTCCAAGGACGCCGCACACATCATGGCCCCGTACGTGTGGGTGGAGCAGATCGAACGCGACCTGCAGGCCGGCGCGTGGAAGGTGATCGCAGAGGCGCGCGAGTCGGGTACCGCGGGCATCTACCGCGCCGACGGCGAGGTCCGCAGCGGGCTGATCGACGAGATCGCGCACGCGGTGGACCCGGACCGCCTGATCTTCGAGGCGCCGCGCAAGGAGCAGCAGGTGTGGCTGCTGGACTTCTTCGGCTCCGAGTGCAACCTCGGCAACATCGCCCCCGACGACGTGCTCTCCCTGGAGACGCTGCGCCTCGGGCTGCGCTCGGACACCGTGGAGCGCTTCGCCCTGGGCGGGCAGGATCAGTAGGGATGAGCTCCGCCCCACAGGGGGGCTCCGCTGCGCGGCGTTCGCATGGCGAGACGGGGCAGGCGCAGAGGTTGGCGCGCGTGGTGTTTGGGGTGCTGGTGGTGGCGTGCTTTGCGGCGTTCGGGGTCACGCAGCGGCTCAAGCACACCCCGACGCCGGTGCAGGAATTCAAGATGGACGAAGCCTTCCACCCGACCCGCGTGCCCGCCGCGGCCTGCCGCGGGAGGGTGCCGGCAGGCCTGGTGAACTCCAGCGCTCGGGTCGAGTACCTCGCGTTCAAGATCGCACAGGCCGACGCGGTGACGGTCGAGATCGTCGACGCGGCGAACGACCGCGTGGCCACGGTCGTGCGCGACCTCCCGGTGGCCCGGTACAAACCGGTCTCGCTCTGCTGGAACGGCCAGCTGGGTCCGACCGAGCGCGGGGGGGTGGCGCCGGCGGGGGAATACCGACTGCTGGTGCACCTGCACGACCAAGACCTCACGCGGTACTCGACGCGCGGCTTCCGGCTGGAAGGGCGCCCGTGAGCTCCCGCGGTCGGCCGCGCTGCGCGACGACGACGGGCACGGAGGCCCGGCGCACGCTGCGCCCGGTCTGCGCACGCACACACGTGGACGATCCCCAATGAACACCCTGACGCTCGCCACCGCGCACGGTCTCGGCGAGGCGACCGAGAAGCTGGGGGTCGTTGCGGTGGCGCTGCTGGCAGCGGTGACGGTGCTTGCGCGCTCGCCGCGGGTCACCGAACGTATGCGGGCGGCGGCGATGCTGGCGGCGTTGATCGTGACACCGGTGCTGCTGGTGGTGGACATCTGGCACACCTCGCAGTTGACCCACCTGCGCCACCAACCCGCGAAGGCCGCCGCCGCGGTCGTCCTGGGGCTGGTGGTCGTGGCTGCGCTCGCGGTGCTGATCCACCGGCGCCCCCGGGCGTTCCCGCTGCTGGCCGTGTTCGCGCTGCCGTTCCGTCTGCCGATCGCCACGGGCGGCAGCACCTCGAACCTGCTGATCCCGCTCTACGTGGTCGTGGGCGCGGGGGCGCTGGCGTGCCTGACGCCGCGTCTGCTTGGCCGTTCCACGTCGCCCGCCAGACAGGCGCCGATGCTGGCCGAAACGGGGATGCTCGCCGAAGGCGAGTGTCTCCCGGCTTCGGTCGAGTGGCTGTTGGCGGGCTCGGTGGTGCTTTACGGGCTGCAGGCGGCCTACTCGGCGGACTTCTCGAAGGCGCTTGAGAACATGGTCTTCTTCTACGTGCCGTTCGCGCTGCTGTTCGCGCTGCTGCGCGAGGTGCGCTGGACGCGTGAGTTGCTGCTGCAGTGCCTCGCGGTGGCGGTCGCGCTCGCGGTCGTGTTCGCGGGCATCGGGTTCGTGGAGTACCACCGCAAGCAGCTGTTCCTCAACCCGAAGGTGGTGGCCGCGGACGAGTACGGCAACTACTTCCGGGTCAACTCGCTGTTCTTCGACCCGAACATCTACGGGCGCTTCCTCGCGCTCGTGATGGTGGCGGTGACGGCGGGAGTCCTGTGGAGCGTGCGCCGGCGCGAGGTGCTCGCGGGGGGCGCGGTGCTGCTGTGGTTGTTGGCGGGCCTCGTTACGAGCTTCTCGCAGTCGTCAATCGCGGCGCTGCTGCTCGGCCTGGCGGTGCTGGCCGCGTACCGGTGGGACGTGCGCGGCACGCTCTACGTAGTGGGCGCGCTGGCCGCTGTCGCCGTGGTCGCGGTCTTGGCGGCGCCCTCGAGCCTGCACCTCGGCTTGAGCGGCAAGGGCGGCTCGGCGAGCAACGCGACGAGCGGGCGCACAAAGCTTGTCGAAGGGGGGCTGCGCCTCTTTGCCGACCGGCCGCTTGAGGGCTTCGGGCCGGGCTCCTTCGCGCAGGAGTACCGCGCCCACGAACACGTCACGAGCGACTCCGCGACCTCGGCCTCGCACACGATCCCAGTGACGGTCGCGGCCGAGCAGGGTGTCGTCGGCCTCGCGCTGTACGTCGCGCTGCTCGTGTCGGCCTTCGCGGTGCTGTTCCGCGGGGCCGGCCGCTCCCCTCCTCGGATCGCGCTGGCGGCGTGCTTCGCGGCGCTCGTGCTGCACACCTTCGCCTACGCGGACTTCCTGGAGGACCCGGAGACGTGGCTGCTGCTAGGTATCGGGGTCGCCTTGGCCTGCGCGACCGGCGCGGGCGAGGTGCGGCGCCAGGTCGAGCCGGACATGGAGCCGGCGGCGCTGAGAAGCTGAGGGCGTGCGCGTCTGGGCAGGGGGAGGGCAGGCCCTCCCCCTGAGCCCCCTCCCGAACTCCTCTGTCTCGACGGCCAGGAAGGGCTAGTAGGTTCCCCGGCGTGCGCGACTACCTGAGGCGCCTGCTCACTACCGGCGCGGCCTACCAGGCGGCGGAAATCGTCGCCAAGGGCATCGCGCTGTTCACGCTGCCGCTCTACACCCGCCACGTCTCCCGCGGGGAATACGGCGCGTACAACACGCTGCTGACCTCGGTGATCCTCGCTTCGATTGTGCTGCGCCTGGGCGTCGGCGAAGCGTTCGTCCGCTTCTACTTCGAGGACGCCGACCAGGCGCGGCGGGAGCGCATCGCGCGTACCGCGATGGCGACGGTGGCGTGGACTACGACCGTGGCGGCGCTCCTGGCGGTGGCCTTCGCGGGGCCGCTCTCGCGCCTGCTGCTCGGTGAAGCCAACGCGGAACTGCTCGACTGCGCCGTCGTCGGCCTGTGGGCGTTCACGAACCTGGAGATGGCCTACGCGCAGCTGCGCGTGGACGAACGCGCGCGCGCGTACATGTTTGCGTCGGGCGCCAACGTGGCGATGACGGTGGTGTTCACCGTCGCGCTGGTCGTGTTCGCCGGCGAGGGCGCGCGCGGGCTGTTGCTCGGCAACTTCGGCGCCTCGGCGCTGGTCGTGCTCGGCCTGTGGTGGGTGCTGCGCCGGCGTTTCTCGCTGCGCGTGCGTTTGGCGGACCTGCGTGCGATGCTGCGCTTTGGGCTGCCGACGGTGCCGGCCGACGCGAGTGTGTACGCGCTGCAGGTGGTCGATCGCCTCTACATCTTCCGCTCCTACTCACACGAAGCGGCGGGGGAATACTCGGTCGCGTTGCAGCTCGCGACGGTCGTGTTTGTGTTCGTGCGCGGCTTTCAGTACGCGTGGCCTCCGCTGGCCTACTCGGTGGAGAGCGACCGCGATGCGGCGCGGCTGTACTCCCTCGTGACTACCTACTTCGTGCTCGGCACCGGGGTGGTCGTCTGCGCGGTCGCGCTGCTGGGCCGCTGGATGGTGCGGCTGCTCGCCGCGCCGTCGTACTTCGGCGCGCACACCGCCCTGCCGTGGCTGGCGCTCGGGTGGACGCTGTACGGGCTCTACCTGGTGCTGATCGTGATCACCGGCCGCGCGCGGGTGACCCAGCGCAACCTCCCGCCTGCGCTGGTGGGGCTCGCGGTCAACGTGGCGCTGCTGCTCGTGCTCGTACCCGCCTCCGGCGCGGGCCTCGGCATCGCGGGCGGCGGCCTCGCGCTGTGCGGTGCGTACGTGGCGATGCTCCTGGTCATGCACCTGCTCACGCGGCGTGTGTTCGCGGTCGGCTTCCAGTGGGGGCGCCTCGCGCAGCTGGTGGCGATCCTCGCGGGCGTGGCGGTCTCGGGCGAGCTGCTGCTGCCTACCGCCGGCCTCGGCGGCCTCGCTTTGCGCGTGGTGTGGCTGCTGTTGATCCCGGCGCTCTTGGCCCTGATCCGCTTCTTCCCGCCGACCGAGCGCGCGCAGGCGGGCCTGCTGCTCAGCGACGCTCGTCGGCGGATCGCCGCGTTCCGCGCGGGCGGGGGGGATGTGGAGGCGTACGCGGAGGACCCGCTGCGCGACCTGTGAGGGGTGGCTACGGGGCCCCTGGCGTGCGGTTATAGGCCGCGGCGGCCTCGCGCAGTCCTTCGCCCCGCTCGGGGTGCAGTGTCGCGGTGACGTGGCGCCAGTACCGCCGCGGGGAGTGGTCGGGGAGCAGGAGCGATGCGAGGGCGCGCAGCGCGTATGTCCAGGCGGTCAGCCAGCGCACTGTTCGGGCCGCGATGGGGTTGTGGTGCTTGCGCATATATAGGTCGCGGTTGCGCGCCATTTCCACGATCCGCCGCTCGGGGACCGTGTCCGTCGATAGCTGCTCATGGTGGATCGCCACCGCCGTCGGCACCCACAGGCTGCGCCAGCCGGCGTCGCGCAGTCGCTTGGCGAAGTCCACCTCGTCGGAGTAGACGAAGAACGCGGGGTCGAGGTAGCCGACCTGCTTGGCGGCCTCGGTTCGCACGAGCATCGCGGCGGACTGGCACCAGTCGACCTCGCGGGTGTTGGTGCCGGCGCCGCGGCTCTGCACGACCAGCCTTCGGTGCAGGAACAGAGCGCCCGCGAGGGCGGTGAGCGGCGTGGGAAAGCGCCACGCCGATGCCTGTTGCGCGCCATCGGGCCGGCGCAGCGCGGCGCCTGCACACGCCGCGTCGGGGCGCCTCTGCAGCGCTTCGTACAGCGCGAGTGTTGCCCCGGGCGTCAGCTCGGAGTCCTCGTTGAGCAGCAGCGCATAGCGCCCCTTCGCCTTGCGCAGCAATTCGGAGTCGTTGAGGCCCTTGCCGCGCCTTTCCTCCACCGCGATCGTCTCGTCCACCGCGGGATGCTCGCGCGCGGCCTCTGCGGAGCCGTCTCTGGAGCCGTTGTCGAGCACGATCGCCTCGGTGGCGAACGGCAATGCGCCTCGCTCGCGCGCGATCGCGTCGAGGCCGCGCAGCATCAGCTCCCGCTGGGAGGTGTTGACCACGCAGAAGGAGACCTCTACGTCCGGCACCGGCCGGACCCTACTGCGTGTGCGTCACGCCACCTCTGTGCACGCGACGTAGACTCCCGACCCGCCTGGCTCAGGAATCGCTTCGCCGTACTCGCGCATGAGCTCGAAATGGCTGGCCAGCGCCGAGCGCATTTCTTTGACGCACTCCTCGATCGTGTCGCCAGTTGCCACGCAGCCCAGAACTTCCGGGGACCACGCCGAGTAGTTGGAGGGCGGCCCTCCTTCGATCAGGATCAGATACTGCGCGCTATCGATCATTGCTTCAAACCTGCCTGCCTCATGATGCTCGCCTTGATCTTGGGGTGCAAGTCCTTGTTTGGGTGGCCGGCAACAGTCACGGTACCAGGCTTGGTGGGATGGTGGAAGTGGCGGTGGCTCCCCTTCTGGCGTACCTCTCGCCAGCCGTCCCATTCGATGCGCTTGATGATCGCTCGTACCTTCACCCTGTCTCTTGATCCGACGGGGACGAGGCAGGGGGACAGGGGCCTGTGTGGATCTATTGTCTCCGGCGATGCGCGTTCACGTCGTCGACCCCTCGGCCTACACGCCCCCGTACGACCACGCGCTCTGCCGGGCGCTGGGGATGGCCGGGGCGGAGGTGGAGCTATATACGAGCCGCTTCGCGTATGGCGCTGTCCCGCCGGCCGATGGGTACGTGCGGCGCGAGTGGTTCTATCGGCTTGGGCACCGGGGTTCGGTCGTGGGGCGGCGCTCGCGGGGGCGTATTGCGTTGAAGCTGATTGAGCATGCGCCGGACATGGTGCGCTACCGCCGCGCGGCGATCGAGGCCGATGTCGTCCATTTCCAGTGGCTCACCGTTCAGCCGCTCGACGTTCATCTGCTGCCGCGGCGCCGTTCGGGGCCATTGGGCGTTCGTCCCAAGCTGGTATTGACCGCGCACGACGTCATGCCGCGCGAGCCGCGCGTGGGGCAGTTGCGCGCGCAGCGGCGCCTCTATGAGCATTTCGACGCAATCGTCGTGCACACCGAGCATGGGCGCGCGCGGCTTGTCGATGAGCTGAATGTCGATCCGGAGCTCGTTCATGTCATTCCGCACGGGGCGTTCATGCACCTCGCCTCGGGGCCTGTCGGGCTGCCGCCGCATGAGGCCATTGGGCCTGTTGTTCTCTGCTTCGGTCTGATTCGGCCCTACAAGGGCGTGGACGGACTGCTGGATGCTTGGCGGGGAGCCGGCGGGGAGGGGATCGATATCGATGGTGCGGAGTTGTGGATCGCAGGGATGCCGCGCGGGGACATCCGCACGCTGCTTGGGGGCGACCCCCGCTCGCTGGCCAACCTCGGCGTGCGACTCGATCTGCGCTTCATCCCCGACTCCGAGTTGCCCGGGTACTTCCGGCGCGCCGATCTCGTTGTCCTGCCCTATCTGCAGGCCGACCAGTCGGGCGTTCTGTTCACGGCATTGGCGTTTGGCAAGCCATTGCTGCTCAGCGATGTCGGCGGCTTTCCGGAGATCGCGGCTACTGGCGCGGCTCGTACTGTCCCGGCTGGGGACCCGGCGGCGCTGCGTATTGCGCTGCGCGAACTGCTCGGCGACCCGGCCGCGCTCGCGGAGATGGCCGCCCGCGCGCGTGCCATCGCATCGGGGCCGTACTCGTGGGAGGCGATCGGTCGGGCGCATATGGAGCTGTACGGGCGATTACTCGCCCGATGATTACTTCGCCTCGTGACCGCCCCGGCTTGACTCGTGGCCGAGGAAAAACGCGCCTTCGCGCGTAGGACTTGACAACTACCACGCGGTCTGCTTATAATCGTCCTGTCCGGTTACAAACGAGTAACCGAACGATGGAGACATAGGGTCTGTTTGGGTCCAACCCCGCCGTCGGACTTCACTTTCAGCACCGTCGGGTAAGGGTCAATGGGAAGAGACATGTCGTCTCGAGGGAGGAGATGCTTGATGAGTGCTGCTCGTAGGCTGGCCTTGGCGACCGTTGGGACCCTGTGCGCGTTGGTGGGCGGGCTCGTGCTTGCGAGCGCCCCGGCGCTGGCGGCTGCCCCGGAAGCGCCGGCGCTCACGGTGGAAGCGCCCGCGAAAGCGGTCGAAGCCACCCTCAACGGCGTGTTGAACCCCGGCAAAAAGGGCGTCGCTGGCACCTACGAAACCGGCGCGTACGAATTTCTGTACAACGAAGGCAGCGGCTGTGAAGGGGGCAGCGTGACGAAACCGGGAATGTCCCTGGGCGGCGGGGAAGAAAAGCTCCCCGCGGAAACGTTGACCGGGCTCAGGCCCAACGCCGGGTACACGGTCTGTCTGCGCGTCACGACCGCGGGCGGGTCGACGCTGAGCCCGCCGGTGAAGTTCGTGACCGCGCTGGAAAACCCCGAAACGGGTGCCGCGAGCCCGATCGGTGTGACCACCGCGACGCTGAACGGCGTGTTGAGTCCCGCCGCGACGCTCGCGGGCGAACCGGGCACCTATGAATTCCGCTACCGGCAGTCCGCGAGGGAATGCCAGGGCGGTGAATTGGGGGAAGAAAAAGCGACGCCGGCGACCGCGGCGGCCGGGAGCGCGAAAGAAGCGGCGACAGCGTCCGTGACGGCGCTCGCTGCGGGTACGCAGTACACGTTCTGCCCGCTCGAGCGCAACGCCGCGGGCGAAATGGCGGTCGGCTTGCCGGTGACGTTCAGGACCCGCGGGGCGGGGATCGCCGAAGAGCAGGCCCTGGGCATCGAAACGAGCGCCGCGACGCTGCAGGCGAGTATCGACCCGAACGAATCCAACACGAGCTACCACTTCGAATACGACACGAGCCCATACACCTCGATTACCGCGCACGGCACGAGCCTGCCGGTGCCGAGCAAAGGGATCGGCGCGGGTACGAGCCCGGTGACGGTGAGCGTAGGGTTGACGGGCCTGCAGCCGGGTACGACCTACCACTACCGTGTCGTGGCGACCGACGAAATCGAAACGTTCTACGGCCCGGACCAGATCTTCACGACCTCTACGCCCCCTGGTGGTGCCCCGGAAACCTGTCCCAACGAACAGCGCCGCTCCGAACAGCCTTATGGGTTGCGTCTCCCGGACTGTCGTGCGTATGAGTTGGTCTCACCGCTCAACTCGGAAGGGCAGGACGCGACCGACGTGTTCGAGGCCGTAGGGTTTATCCCGTCAAGTCCCCGTGCCGCGGTCTCCGGTGAAGCGGTCACCTATACTTCTCTTGGTTCCTTCGCCAACCCGAAGGGCGCGCCGTACGTGAGTCAACTCCTCTCCCGTCGTGGTCCGGCGGGCTGGTCGACGCAGGACATCTCCCCACGGCAAGAACCCGCGGTTACCACAATAGTCGCACCTTACCGAGAAGCGAATTTCACCCCGGAACTCATGGAGGGGATCGTGCTAGACAATGCCTCGCTGACCGGCGAAACCGTCCCGGGCGAACTCGCCCTGTACTTGGCCGACTTCGCAAGTGGAACCTATCAGCGCCTCACGCCAAAGGAAGGGATCCTGTATACTTCGGGTGTCTCTACGGACCTCAGCCACGTGCTCATGGGTGAATACAATGTCGGCGGTGAACTTGGGCGTGAGTGGGGGAATGGCAAGGTCACAATCGTGACTGTCGGCAACGGTGGCGAAGAAATCCACTCGGCCTTCAATGATGGCCGCGATTCGTGGCATTATATGTCCGCTGACGGTTCGCGCGTGTATTTCACAAACGACAACAAAGACAACGCGCTTGACGAGCGTGTGAATACAGAACAGCTCCAGAGTCCGATGAACGGCGAAGGGTGCACGGTTTCAGGCGATGCCTGCACGATCGAAGTGTCGGCCTCGCAGCGTGGTGTGCCCGACCCGCACGGGCCGCAGTCGCCGACGTTCTTCGGCGCGAACGCGGAGGGCTCGAAGGTGTTCTTCACGAGCACGGCGGAGTTGACCGAAGACGCCTACACCGGCCCCGACGACAACGCGGCGAACCTCTATGAATATGAACTGTCGAGCGAACCCGGCAAGCGTGGGAGGCTGACCGACCTCACGGTGGACGATGCCGGTGACGGCGCCGCGGTACTGGGTGTGACGCAGATGTCCGAAGACGGCTCGTATGTGTACTTCGTCGCCGAAGGCGACCTCGCCGGGGATGCGGTTGCGGGAGCGCCGAACCTATATGTCTCCCACGATGGCGGCGCGCCCACGTTCATCGCGACGCTTGCCAGGGACGACAACCCAGACTGGGGAGGACCGGAAGTACAATACAGTCCGGCGAGTACTCAGGCCGTGGTGACGCCGGATGGAACGCGTCTGGCTTTTATCTCCGAACGGAGTCTGACGGGCTATGACAACGAGCAGGCCGAACGGGGAGAGTGCGAAAATTACCGAGAAGGAGAGAGCGGAGAAAATCGTAACGAAACCGGCAGGTGTCTTGAGATCTATCTTTACGACGCCGAAGCGAACAGGCTCGTCTGCGCATCCTGCAATCCGAGCGGTGCGCGCCCGATCGGCCCATCCAGCATCGACAACGTTAGCAATGGTGCTAGTCAGATAAGCCAGTATCGGCCGCGTAATCTCGTCGAAGGCGGAGCTCTGTTCTTCAACAGTCAGGATGCGCTTGTGCCCCACGCCAGCGACGGCCGTAAGAATGTGTATGAGTACGAGGATGGCCATGTCCATGCAATCTCCGACGTGGCGGGTGGCTTCGAATCCGTCTTCGTCGACGCGAGCGCGAACGGTGACAACGTGTTCTTCGCGACTGCGGATCAGCTCTTGCCTGAAGATACAAGCAACAATGTCATGGTGTACGACGCGAGGATCAGTGGGGGGTTCCCGGTGACGGTCGCGCCGCCGCCGTGCAACAACGGCGATTCGTGTAAACCTCCCCCGACTCCCCAACCTGCGCTATTCGGGGCACCGGCGAGCGCGACGTTCTCCGGCGCCGGGAATCTCACGCCTGAACCCTCGTCGCAGACACCGAAAATCACTACGAAGATAACGGTGAGGTGCAAGCAGGGAAGGAAGCTCAGCCACGGAAAGTGCGTCAAGAGATCCAAGCCGAGTAAGAAAAGGGCAAAGGCCAAGAGGACCAACCGGAGGGCAGGTCGATGAACACCGTCAAAACTTCCTGCAGGCCGGCCAAGGTCTCTCTTGTGCTTCTCGCCTCGCTGCTGGCGACGCTTGCATTCACCGCCGCCCCCGCGATGGCTGAATTCGAATTCGGCCTGCAGCGGTTCGCCATCTCGGCGCGCAACCAGGACGGCACACCCGACGTGCAGGCCGGGTCGCACCCGTACGCGCTGACGACCACCTTTGTTTTGAATCAGCCTGCGCCACAGTCTGAGGCGGATAACGCCGAGCTGAAGGATGTCAGACTGGAACTGCCGCCTGGTTTTGTAGGGGACCCGACCGCCGTACCGCGGTGCAGCTATCAGGCATTCGTTACCATCCTCCAAAACGGCGAGTCCAGTTGCCCGAATGAAACGTCTATCGGCGTCGCCAGCACCTTTATCAACACCGCCGAAAACCCCGAAAATTTCGTTTCCACCAGCCAGGCGGTCTATAATCTGGTGCCCCCGACAGGTGTCGCGGCCGAGTTCGGCTTCATCGTGGCTGATCACACGGCTGTGTTCCTGCAGTCGACGGTTCGTACCGGTACAGACTATGGCCTGACGACCAACGTACCCAACATCGGTGAGACAGTGATTGTGGCCGCGAGCAAGGTGACGATCTGGGGAGTGCCCGCGTCCCCGGTCCACAACGAGGTACGCGGATCGTGCGTGAGGAATCTTCTTGGGGGTGGTTATGAGGAAGAGATCGGCAAGGGCCTGCGTGAAGGCGAAGACGAACTGGAAGGCCCGGTCGGCAAAGTTGAATCGGGGGCACTCATCGAAACAAGCCGAGAAGCAGCACCTGGCGGATGCGCTACACAGACGCCGCTGACGCCGCTGCTTACGAACCCAACGTCGTGCGGCACCCCGCGCACAGCGACGCTCAGCGTCGCGGACTGGAAGGAACCGGAAGTCTTCCACTCCAAGAGCGCGTCGCTGCCGAAGCTCGTGGGCTGTGAAAAACTCGATTTCAGCCCGACGGTCAACGTGACGCCGGACGGGACTGCGGGGAGCACGCCGACGGGTTTGAACGTCCATCTGCACGTTCCCCAGGAAACGACCGAAAACCCGGTGGGGTTGGCCGAGTCCGACGTGAGGGACACCACGGTTGCGCTGCCCCCGGGGGTGCAGATCAGCCCGGGAGCCTCGGATGGGTTGCAGGCGTGCTCGAACGCGCAGATCGGGTTCACCGGCTACAGGGAACTCGACCCGACCGCCGAACCCGGCGTGCAGACCCCCCAGTTCACGCCGACGCCTCCGACCTGCCCAAACGCGTCGAAGATCGCGAACGTCAAGATCAAGACGCCGCTGCTGGAACACGAACTGGAAGGCGAGGTGTACCTGGCGGCGCCGCAGAACTTCGCGGGTGTCCCGGAAAACCCGTTCTCCTCGCTCGTGGCGATGTACCTCGTCGCCGAAGAACCGATCACGGGCGTGATCGTCAAGATCCCGGGGAAGGTCAGCCCGAACCCGGAAACGGGGCAGCTCGTCTCGACGTTCGAAAACACGCCGGCGCTGCCGTTCACCGACCTGCAGCTCGAGTTCTTCGGGACCGCCCGCGCTCCGCTGACGACCCCCGCGCTGTGCGGGACATACAAGACCGAAGCGGTGTTCACGCCGTGGTCGGGTACGCCGTCGGTGCGCCCGGAAACGAGCTTCCAGATCACCTCCGGTCCCCAGGTCGAGGGCCCGTCGGGAGTCGAAACGCTGCCATGCTCCGACCCGCTGCCGTTCAAACCGACGCTCGAGTCCGGCACAACGAACATCAACGCCGGCGCGTACAGCAACCTGACGACGACGCTCTCGCGCGAAGACGGCCAGCAGACGCTCTCCTCCGTGAAGCTGCACTACCCCGCGGGCGTGTCGGGTCTGCTCGCCAACGTGAAGCTCTGCGGCGAAGAACAGGCGAACGCCGGCACCTGCGGCCCGGAAAGCCAGATCGGGGAAACGGTCGTCAGCGTCGGGTTGGGCGACGACCCAATCAGCGTGACCGGCGGGAAGGTCTACATCACCGGCCCGTATGAGGGTGCGCCGTTCGGCTTGAGCATCGTGAACCCCGCTGCGGCGGGCCCGTTCGTCCTGCAGGAAGGCAAGCCGGTCGTGGTACGCGCGAAGATCGAAGTGGACCCCCACACCGCGGAACTGACGATCACGACCGACCCCCCGGGCTCCCCGCACGCGATCCCGACGATCATCGACGGGATCCCGCTGCAGATCAAGCACGTCAACGTGTTCGTCAACCGGCCAGGGTTCACGTTCAACCCGACCAACTGCAACCCGAAGACGATCACCGGCACGATCTACAGCACGGAAGGGGCCTCCTCGCCCGTCTCGGTGCCTTACCAGGTCACCAACTGCGCGATCCTGAAGTTCGCCCCGAAATTCGCGGTCTCGACATCCGGGACGACCTCGCGCGCGAACGGCGCGAGCCTGCACGTGAACCTCTCCTACCCCAATGCCCCGCAGGACACCCAGGCGAACATCGCAAGGGTTAAAGTCGAACTCCCCAAGCAGCTCCCATCGCGCCTGACGACGCTGCAGAAGGCGTGCTCGACTGCGCAGTTCGAAGCGAACCCTGCCGGCTGCCCCGCGGCGTCGATCGTGGGGCACGCGAAGGCGATCACTCCGCTGATCCCCGTCCCGTTGGAAGGCCCGGCGTACTTCGTCAGCCACGGCGGGGAAGCATTCCCGTCGCTGGTCCTGGTACTGCAGGGCTACGGCGTGACGATCGATCTCGTCGGCACGACGTTCATCGACAAGGCGGGAATCACAAGCAGCACATTCAAGACGGTGCCCGACGCGCCGGTCGGCAGCTTCGAACTGACGTTGCCGCAGGGCCAGTACTCCGCGCTCGCGGCGAACGGGAGCCTCTGCAAGGACAAGAACCTGGCGATGCCGACCGAATTCGTCGCGCAGAGCGGCGCGGAAATCCACGAGAGCACGAAGATCGAAGTCACCGGGTGCCCCAAGGTAAAGAAGGCCAAGAAGACGAAGCACGCGAAGAAGAAGAGGAAGAGGAAGCACCGGAGGAAGAAGTAGGGGCGGTGCCGTACCCGTGCCGTCGCAGACTCGTAACAGGGCCCCGGCGAAGGGTATGGAGCGCGGCGTCATCGGCCGCGCGGGCGTAGCGGAGATCCAACGCGCGCGGATCATCGCCGCGATGGGGGAGCTCGTGCGCGAGAGCGGCGCGGGCGGGGTGAGCGTCGCGCATGTCGTCGCGCGGTCGGGGGTGTCGCGGAGGACGTTCTACGAGCAGTTCGACGATCGTGAGGACTGCTTCCTCGCCGCGTTCGACCGCGCGGTATTGCGGGCGGGGGGGACGGCGGTTCCGGCGTACGGGGCCGGCGGTTCGTGGCGCGCGCGGATCGCGGGGGGATTGGAGGCCGTGCTCGGCTTCCTCGACTCCGAGCCGGAGCTGGGCTACCTCTGCGTCGTCGGGACGCTCGGGGCGGGCCCGCGCGCGCTGGAGCGCCGCGCGCGCGTCGTGCAGTCGCTCGTCGGGATCGTGCACGAGGGCCGCCGGGAGGCGACGGCCGCCACGCGACCGGATCGGCTGGTCGCGGAAGGCGTCGTCGGCGCGGTGCTCGCGATCCTCCACTCCCGAATGCAGGGGCAGAGTCCCAGGCCGCTGCTGGGGCTGTCGAGCCGGCTGATGGCGATGATCGTACTGCCATACCTCGGCCCGGCCGCGGCGGAGCGGGAGCTGAGACGTCCCGCGCCGCGGGTGCGCAGGGCCGCGCCGCCGCGCGCCGATCCGCTGCGCAAGCTCGACATGCGCCTCACATACCGCACCGTGCGGGTACTGCTCGCGATCGGATCGAACTCGGGCGCGAGCAACCGGCAGGTCGGCAGCGCCGCGGGGGTGGCCGATCCGGGGCAGATATCGAAGCTGCTCGCGCGCCTGCACGCTCTCGGATTGGTCGCGAACACGGGCGGGGATCACACCAAGGGCGAGCCGAACGCCTGGTCGCTCACATCGCGGGGCCGGGAGATCGCGAGGACGTTCCAGACCCAGGCCGCCTGAGCGCCTCGCCCCGAGCTCGCAACCCATCCCAAACCGTTGCCCGAGAACCCAGGGATGCCCCCTCTTTTGAAAGGACGCTTTCAATATCAGCAGCATTTTTTGCCAAACATCTTTCAATAAGGGCAGCATCTCGGGGACTCCCTGCTACTGCTGGCACCTCATGTCCTGTACGGCCGGCGCATGGTATAAATGATGCCATGGTTACGACCATCGATTCTGCCGGGCGGATCGTCGTCCCCAAGCGGCTGCGCGAGGAGCTCGGCTTCAGGCCGGGCCAGAAGCTCGAGCTGAGCGCGGTGGACGGGCGCCTCGAGATCGAACATCCGGTCACCCCGATGCGCTTGGAGAGGGACAGCCGCGGGCGCCTCGTCGCGGTCGCCGACCGGCCGATGCCGGAGCTGACACAGGAGATGGTGCGGGAGACGCTGGAGCAGATTCGGAGGTGACTCCGGACAGCAGCGTGGTGATCGCCGCGTTCGCGCGCTGGAACGTGCATCAGCGAGGCCGCAGGCGAGGCGCTGGGGGACATCGCGGATCTGGTGGCCCATGTGGAGCTCGAGGCCTACTCGGTGCTGACCCGTCTGCCGGAGCCGTTCCGGGCGGAGCCGACACTCGCGGCAGACTATCTTCGCAAGGACTACCCCGGCAAGCGGATGGTCCTGCCAGAGTCCGAGCGGCGCGAGGTGGTCGTGCGACTGGCCCGGCTTTCGATCGCCGGCGGCGCCGTCTATGACGCGATCGTCGCGGCCACAGCCGCTCACCACGAATACCGCCTGCTCAGCTGCGACCACCGTGCCGCCCTCACCTACGACCGGCTCGGCGTCAACGTCACCTATCTCTGACGGCTGTCCGCCTCCTCATGGCGCCCCTCGACCCGAGCGAGCGAAACATCCCAAGCCGGCCGTAGAGTGATCGACATGGTTGATCGCTGCGTTTCGCGGGCCCTTCTCTCCGGGCCGTTCCGGGATCGTACGTCCCGGAGAAAGGAGGGCTCATATGGACGATCCGCTGATCGTATTAGCCATCGCTCTGTTGATCGCCATGTTGGTCATCGACCGACTGGCGAGATAGCGGGGTGCCCTGGTGGTCGCAGTGAAGACGATCCCGGCGGCCACCAGGGACTTCCCCAAAGGAGGCTGAACGATTCGATCAGCGTATTAGCCGTCTACAACGATAGCGACGGCCCCGGCGAGACGCAAGACCCCCGCCGATGAGCACCGCCCTGGAGATCGTCTTCTGGCTGGCCGCCGGCCTGATCGTGTGGACGCAGCTCGGCTATGCGATCACCCTCGCCGTCCTGGCGCGCCTGTTCGGACGGGCGCCGGCTCCAGCGCCCGCGCAGGGGGAGCCGCTGCCCACCGTTTCCCTGATCGTGGCCGCGCACGACGAGCAGGAGTCGATCGCGGCGAAGGTCGCAAACATGCTCGCGCTCGAGTATCCCCGCGAGCTGCTGGAGGTGATCGTCGCGTGCGACGGGTGCGGGGATGCCACGGCCGCGCGCGCGCGGGAGGCCAGGGCCGATCTCGTGTTGGAGCTGCCGCGCGGGGGGAAGGTCCGCGCGCAGGATGCTGCCGTGGAGCGGGCGAAGGGGGAGATCGTGGCGTTCTCCGACGCCAATGCCATGTGGGAGCCCGGGGCGCTGCGGGCGCTGGCAGGGGCCTTCGCGGAGGCGCGCGTGGGGTACGCGTGCGGGCAGGTGCGCTTTTTTCGGGACCCAGAAAAAACGCCCCGGGGCGCGGTGGCCACGAACCAGGAGGGGGTGTACTGGCGCTATGAGATGGCGGTGCGGGGGTGGGAGTCGCGGCTCTCTTCGATCACCGCGGGAAATGGCGCGATCTATGCCACGCGGCGCGCGTCGTACATGGTGGTCGACCCGATCATGGGCCACGACCTGTCGTTCCCGCACAACATGGTCAAGCGGGGGTGGCGCGCGGTGTATGTGCCGGGGGCGCGAGCGAGCGAGCGGATGGTGCCGTCGATCGAGGGCGAGCGTGCGCGCAAGCGGCGGATGATGAGCCATACGTGGCCGATCGTGCTGCGCGGCGGGATGCTCTCCCCGCGCGGATATCCACCGGGCTATGCGGTGATGATCCTCTCCCACCGCGTGCTGCGCTACGCGACGCCGTTCCTGCACGCGATCGCGCTGGCCGCCAATATTGCGATCGTCGCGAACGGCAGCTCGGGCTCGCTCTACACGGTCACGCTCGGACTGCAGCTGGCGCTGCTCGCCGCCGCCGGGCTCGGCGGGGTGGTGCGCTTGCGTGTGCTGTTGGTGTGCCGCTACTACGTGCTCACTACGGGCTCGCTCGCGTTCGGCCTGTGGGACTGGCTGCGCCATGGGACGGACGCGACCTGGGAGGCCGCCGAGGGCACACGCCCGCCCGACTCCGCGGCAGTGCTCGGGCGATGATCCGCCGCGTGGTGGACATCGCGGTCTCCGTGACCATGCTGGTCCTCGCCTCCCCCGTGCTGGCGGCGGCGGTCGTGGCGATCCGCTTGGAGTCCCCCGGAAGCGCCATCTACCGCCAGCGGCGGATCGGCAGGGACGGGCGGCCGTTCGAGGTGATCAAACTGCGCACGATGGTCACCGGCGCGGAGAACATCGGGGCAGGCCTCGCGATCGACGCGGACGACCCGCGGATCACGCGCGTGGGGGCGCTGCTACGGCGCACCTCGCTCGACGAGCTGCCGAATCTGCTGAACGTGCTGCGCGGGGAGATGTCGCTGATCGGCCCCCGCCCCACCCTGCCGGGGCAGGTCGCGACCTACACCCCCCGCCAGCGCGGGCGCCTCGCGGTGCGCCCGGGGATCACCGGCTGGGCGCAGGTCAACGGACGCGCGGCGCTGCCGTGGAGCGAGCGGATCGACCTCGACCTCGACTACATCGAGCGCCGCTCGCTCGCGCTCGACCTGCGCATCGTGTGGCGCACTATCGCGATCGTGCTGGGGGGATCGGGCCTGTACAAGGGCGAGACGGGGGGCTGGACGTGACCCCCGCGATCCTCCTGACCGGGGTCGGCAAGCGCTACGACATCGTGGCGTGCTTCGCCGCGCTCACGACGACCGTGGCCGTCGACCCGAACCCGCTGGCCCCCGCGCAGTACGCCGCGCAGGTGCGCACGACGGCCCCGCCGATCAAGGACCCCAACTACATACCCGCGCTGCGAGAGCTGTGCGAGCGGTACGGAGTCGGCGCGGTGATCCCGCTCACCGACCTCGACATCGAGGTGCTCGCGCAGGCGCGCACGGACGGGCTGCTGCCCGCGCTCGTACCCTCGCCCGAGGTCGCCCGAGCGACGTACGACAAGTACGAGGCCCACCTGCTGCTCACCCGCCTGGGGCTGCCCTCGCCGCCGACGGTGCTGCCGGGCGCGGAGCCGGAGTCCTACCCGGTGATGGTCAAGCCCCGCAAAGGCTCCGGCGCGCGCTCGATCCACCTCGCGCGCGACGTGGCGGAGCGGGACTTCTTCGTGCGCTACATCGCCGAGGGGCGGCCGGGGTACGTGGGCGAGCCGGTGATGGTGCAGCGCGCGATGGGCGGGCCGGAGCTCTCGATCGACTGCCTCGGGGACCTGGAGGGGCGCTGCCTGAACGCGATCTCGCGGACGATGCTCGAGTCGCGCGGGGGGGAGTCGATCAAGGGCGCCGTGGTCCGCGACCCCGAGCTGATCGAGCTGGGGCGCCGCGTGATGGAGGCCCTTGAGGTGCGGGGGCCCGCCACGATCCAGGTCTTTCGCGACCCCGAGGTGGGCCTCGGGATCACCGACGTCAACACCCGCTTCGGTGGAGCCTTCCCCGCGCCCGCGTACGCCGCGCTGCCCGGCCGTACGTACCCCGAGCTGATCGTGAGGATGGCCGCCGGCGAGCGGATCGAGCCGCATGTCGGTGAGTTTCGCGAGGGGGGCACGTTCAGCCGTTACTACTGGCAGCTCGAGCTCGACGAGCAGCTGCACCCCACCGGCCGGGAGATCGTCCCCGGGGGCCCACCGGCGCCGAATCGATGAGGTGGGGGTAGACTGGGTGTGCAGTGAACACGTTGCTCGTCGATCCTCCGGCTGCGCCCGGTACCGAGCAGCCGCCGGCCTCCGGTTCGCCGTCGGTTCCGCCCGAGGGGCCGTCCGACGCGGCGACACCGGCGCAACCCTCGGCGCAGGAGCACGTGTGCGCCCACTGTGGGACCCCGCTGCAGGAGGGCCAGCAGTGGTGCCTGCAGTGCGGGGCGTGTGAGCCCGGCTCACTCGGGGAGCGCCCCAACTGGCGTCCGCTGACCGTGCTGGCGCTGGTTGCTGCGTTCCTCGCGGCCGGCGCCGTAGCGGCCGGCGCGGCGGCGCTCTCGCAGAGCAACACGACGGCCCCGCGCACGACGGCGCTCGTGCCGACCAGCCCCGTGCCGGGTGCCAGCACGCCGACTCCCACCGCGCCGCTGCCCACGACGACACCCGGCGCCGGCGGTACGGGGACGTCCGGCACGCACCCCTCCTCCAAAGGCTCTCCCAACAACCTCCTCTTCCCGCCCTCCTCGACCGCCAAGCCGCCCAAGCTCCCGTCCCCCGCGGCGACACCTACGCCTGTGCCCAAGGCGAGCGGCGGCTCGACCCCCGCGGAATCGACCGGCTCTACGACGACGCCCGCGAACACCAACACCACCGGAACCGGCACGACGACGACCGAATCGACCAAATCGAAAGAAGGCTCCAAGAGCGAACAGCCCACCCCGATCCTGCTCGACACCAACGCGGCCACCACGTACAACCCCTACAACTTCCCCGAATCCGGCTTCGGCGACCCGGCGCTCGCGATCGACGGCGAACTCTCCACCGCGTGGACCGCGCAGGTCCAGCCTGCCTCCTTCCCGAACATGGCCGAGGGCCTGCTGATCAACCTGCGCAGCGCGACGAAGCTGGGGCGCCTCGAACTCGCCACCCCCACCCGCGGGATGACCGTGCAGGTGTACGGCGCGAACGGCTCCAAGGCGCCCACCTCGATCACCGAACCCGGCTGGACGCTGCTGAGCGGCTCGCACGTGCTGAAGAAGAAGGTCACGCACCTGAAACTGCGCACCGAAGGCAAGACGTTCAGCTTCCTGCTGGTATGGGTCACCAAGGCGCCCCCCGCCTCACAGGGCACCGCCACGGCGCCGGGGCACGTGGCCCTCAGCGAAGTCGCGCTCTACCCGCCGTCCGCTTCTTCTTAGACTTCCGGTCGCTCCACACCTCGTCGAGGAACGCGGCGATCTCGTTGGTCAGCCGCTCGGGGCGCAGGCGCAACTCGACCAGCGAGTCGGCCTCCAGCAGACGGGCGTCGGGGAGCTCCTCGGCGAGCGCCCCCGCATCGGAGAAGGGGTGCACCGGGTCGCGCCGGTGGCCGATCACCAGGGCGGGCGTCTCGAACGTGCGCCGCTCGGTGCGGTGGGGCGCGACGCGCCCGAAGAACAGGCCCTGCAGCACCGCCGCGCCCGGCCCGGGCTCCTGGCGGATCGTGTCGAGCAGCACGTTGCCGTAGTGGGGCAGCAGCCGTCGCGGGATCAGGCGCGTCCCGCGCGAGACGAGCTTCATGATCGGCTCCCCGAACGTCAGCGCGACGAGGATCGGCGTGAACGTCAGCGCGCTCGCGAGCAGCCCGTTGTCGAGCACCGGCATCTCGATCACCATCCCCCGCAGCCGCTGCGGCGCCTCCAGCGCGACCTCCAGCGCCGTGTTGGCCCCCAGCGAGGTCCCCATCACGACCGCCTGCTCGATCTCCAGGTGGTCCATCAGCGCGACCACCTGCTGGGCGAAGAAGGCCGTCGAGTAGCGCCACATGTCGCGCGGGCGGTCGGACTCGCCGTGGCCGAGCAGGTCCACGGTGATCACCCGGTTGCCCTTCGCCGCCAGGTCCTGCGCGAGCGGGCGGTCCATCGCCTGGGAGAGCAGCAGCCCGTGGATGAGGATCAGCGGCCGGGCCGACGCCGGCGCCGAGGTCGCGGTGCGTCCGCGACTTCCCGACGGGGTCACCGCGGCCGGCCCACCGCCGTACTCGGTGTAGGCGATCCGCTGCCCCTCGAACTCGAAGTGCGCCATGGCTCAAAGGTAACGGAACCTGCGTCCCCGATCTTCCTCTGCTTCACACACGCTCGGGCGATGCCGTGGATCGCCCGAGCCGTGTGTCCCCTCTCCCCCTGGACGTCCCTCCGTCCCCAGGTTTCGGTGGGACGTTCGATAGTTCAAACCCTGCGCCCGCGCAAAAGGTGCGCTAGCTTGTCTACGTGGCGAAGCCACCCCGCATTCTCGCCGGCCAGTCCGCCGCGATCACCGGCGGCGCGCGCGGTATCGGGCGGGCGACCGCGAGCGCGTTCCTGGAGGCCGGCATGAGGGTCGCGATCGGCGACGTCGACCTCGCTGCGGCCGAGCGCACCGCCGCCGAGCTCGGTCCGCGCACGGTGGCGCTGCCGCTCGACGTGACCGACCGCGACTCCTTCACCCGCTTCCTCGACGGCGCCGAGGAGCAGCTCGGGCCGCTGGACGTGCTCGTCAACAACGCCGGCATCATGCCGGTCGGGCGCTTCCTCGACGAGGACGACCTCGTCGCGCAGCGCACCGTCGACATCAACCTCCACGGGGTGATCCTCGGCACGAAGCTCGCGCTCGCGCGGATGCTCCCCCGCGACCGCGGGCACGTCGTCAACATCGCCTCGCAGGCGGGCCGGTTCGGGACCGCCGGCATTGCCACCTACTCGGCGACCAAGCACGCCGTCATCGGCCTCACCGAGGCCGTCCGCGGCGAGCTGCGCCTGATGGGCGCCCACCTCGACGTCTCCTACGTGATGCCCTACGTCGTCAACACCGAGCTCGGCGGCGGGCTCGGGACCGCGCGCGGCTTCCACAACCTCGAGCCCTCCGACGTCGCCGAGGCGATCGTCGACGCGCTCCGGCACGGGACCGTCGAAGTGTGGGTGCCGAAGAGCACTCGCCGCACCTACCAGTTCTCCACGCTGCTGCCGCGGTCGCTCACCGAGGGTATCGGCCGCGTTACGAAGGCCGACCGCGTGGTCGCCGACGCCGACGTCTCCGCGCGCCGCGACTACGAACTGCGCGCGGCCCGCTCCGAGCCCGCGCTCGCCTCGGCGCCGGAGGCCCCGCAGCTTCCCACGCAGTCGAGCTGAGGGGCCGCGAGGCGCAGCCCCTCCACCTCGCGGTAGTGCGCTCGGAAGAGAAGTCCGGCAGCCCCTCCAGGCGCTCCTCCGGTGTGCGGACCACGTCGGTCATCGCCCCCGGGGGCATACCCCCGCCTCCCGTGTTACCCTCGCCCGGGATGCACGTCGCGGTTCTGCAGTTGGTGCCCGTCCTCGGGGCGGCGAAGAGCAGGGTGCCGTTCTACATAGCGGCCGGCCTGCTCGTGTCCTGGGCGTTGTTCATCTCCCTCGGCCTGGGGCTGCGCAAAGCCGACTTCCCCTCGAGCGCCACGGGGCAGCGCGCGGTGATCGGGGTCACGGCGCTGCTCGTCGCGCTCACGATGACGATGGCCGTGGCGACCTCCGGCGCGCCCGGGTAGGACGCCTCCTTGACGTGCGGGCGCAGTGCTCCCCGCGCGCCGGCCGTCGCTGGAGCGCTCTGCGCGGCACTCGCCGTGTCCCTCTGGTTGGCGCCGCTCGCCGCCGCCGGCTGGTCCGCGCCGGCGCGACCGCCGGGCTGCTCGGAGGCGCTCGCGACCGCGGCGAGCCCGTTGATCGTGTTCCCCAGCTCCGGTCCTCAGGTGCGCAGCGGGCCGGGCGCGCTGCTGTGGACCGCCCCGCGCGGGTGCGGCGGCGGGGATGGGACGGAGACGCTCGGCGCGCCGCTCGGCGCGGAGGACCTGCCCGGTCCCGGCCGCGCGCTGGTGCCGGTGGTGGGCGACTCCTCGGTGGTCACGGCTGCCACGGGTACCGCCGTGGGGGATGTGCTCACGGTGGGGAGCCCCGGTGCCGCGGCCGTCAGCGGGTACCTCGGCGACGTGGTGCTCGTCTCCCCGGTGCGCTCGCGCCGGGGAGGTTGGGAGATTGCGGTGCGCACGCAGCGCCACTACAGCACCGCAGTCGCGACTCCCCGCCTGATCCCCGCGGGGCCAGGCCCGGTTGAAGCGGTGGTGGCCGCGCTCGACTACCGCGCGGAAATCCTCCTCGTGTGGGCCGACCGCGGCGGGGTCTACGCGCGCGAGCTCCCGCCAGCCGGCGCGGCGGGCCCCGCGCGCAGGCTCGGGCCCGCCGGCGTGGACCCGGAAATCGGGGCGCTGCTCAGCGACGACGGCCACGCGATCGTGGCGTGGCGCAGCCTCTCCGTCGTGCCCGGCGGAGGCACCGGCCCCGCTCCCGGCCGCGTGGGCGGAACGGGCACCAGCCCGGCGGGCGCAGGGGGGGCGAGCCCGGCGGGCGGGAAGGGCGCGAGCACGGCGATCGAGCTGAGCCTCTTCGAGACGGGTTCCGGCGCAACGCTGGACCCGGGCACTCTCCGGCAGGTCGAACGCTTCCGCGACCTCCCCGGATTCCCCCCGCCCGTCGGCTCGCTGCGTCTGATCCGCCTCTCCTCCGAGGCGGTGATGCTGGCGTGGACGGGCCTCTCCGCCGGCCGCTACGTGGTGCGAGCCTCGCCGGTTTCGCTGCGCCGCGGGGTGTGGGCGCCGGTGACGATCTCGGGTGCCACAGGCCCGCACGGGGAAGACGCGGTACTGGCCGACCTCGTGCCGGGCCCCGACGCGGAAGCGCTGGCTCTGTGGAGCGCCGGACCCCGCCTGCCCTCCGGCGGCTCCAACGCCCGCCGGCAGGCGATCCTCGCTGCGCGCGGCCACTACGCGGGGCGCGGCGAAGTGTCCTTCGAAGCACCCGAAGCGATCGCGTCGTCCGGCCCCAACGGGCCACCCTCGGCGGCGTTCGACCCGCAGACCGGCCGCGCGCTCGCCGCCTGGGTCACGCTCGCGGGAGGAGCGAGCGCCGGCCGGCTTGCATACGCCCTGCGAGCCCCCGGCCCCGCATCGACGTCCCCGCCCGCAGAGGTGCGCACCGCGGCGGGCGCTTCCCCGTCGGAGGTTGCGCTGGCGCTGTTCGCGCTGCTCCTGCTGGTAGCGGCAGCAACGCTCGCACGCGGGGTGGGCCGCCGGCGGGGCCACACACACATGCGGATACGTCGCGGCTGACCGCCGGGGGCTGAACCTACGCCAGCATCGAGAGCAGCGCCATGCGGATCGGGACGCCGTTGGCGGCCTGCTTGAAGTAGAGGGCCTCCGGGAGATGGTCGACCTCCTCGGCGATCTCGTGGATGCGGGGGAGGGGGTCGAGCAGCAGCTTGATCTCCGAGCTGCGCACGTCTTGGGCGGTGATGCAGTAGCGCTCCCGGTAGGCGGCTGCGGTCTGCGGATCCTCGATGCGCTCGACCTGGAAGCGGTTGACGTAGACGACCTCGCGGGCGAGCAGGTCGTGCATGTCAGCGCTCTGGCGCACCCGCAGGCCCCGCTCGCGCAGCTGGAGCAGGTCGGTCTCCTCGAGCCACAGCTCGCGGGGGCCGACGAGCAGGACGTCGTTGTCGGGGTAGTGGCTGAGGCCGCGGCAGAGCGAGTGGATCGAGCGGGAGTGGCGCGCGTCGAAACCCATCCCCACCCGCAGTGAGTGCAGGCGGCCGAGCTCGCGCTCGATCGTGTACATGTCGATCAGCGCCTGCGTGGGGTGCTCGTTGGGGCCATCCCCGCCGTTGATCAGCGGCACGGGACTCACCTCCGAGGCGCGCCGGGCGACGCCGGAGGCCTCGTGGCGCAGGACGATCAGGTCGGCGTAGGAGCCCACCACGCGGACCGTGTCCTCGATCGACTCACCCTTGGAGAGCGAGGAGGACTCCACGCCGCGGTGGGAGATCACGGCCGCGCCGAGCCGCGCGGCGGCGGCGCTGAAGCTGAGGATCGTGCGCGAGGAGGGCTCAAAGAACAGCAGCGCCACGACTCTCCCGGTGAGGCTCGCCAGGCGCGTGGGCAACCGCAGTGTCGCGGCCATGTCGTCCGCGGTCGCGAAGATCTCACGCGCCAACGCATCGTCGACCTGGTCGATCGAGATCAGGTGACGGGGCACGCGAGGGACTATATGTCTCCCGACCGGCTACATAGAGGCCCGCTCGCCCTCGCCGCCCTCCGGCCGGCCGCGCCACGTCGTGGGCTGGAGAGGAAGGGCCCCGGCTGCCCCACCCTCCAGGCGAGTGCCGGCCTGCCCTACGCGAGCGTCTGGACGCCGGTCTCCAGCGCGAGCAGCTGCTGCTTGCGGTCCAGGCCGCCGCCGTAGCCGGTGAGCGACCCGCTCGCGCCGATCACCCGGTGACATGGAACGACGATCGCGATCGGGTTGCGGTTGTTCGCGCCGCCCACCGCGCGCGCCGCGCCCGGCTGCCCCACGACGGCCGCGATCTCCCCGTAGGAGGCGGTCTCCCCGTAGGGGATCGCCCGCAGGGCGCGCCACACGCTGAGCTGGAAGGGCGTACCGGTGGGGGCGAGCTCCAGCTCGAACTCGCGGCGCTCCCCCGCGAAGTACTCCCCCAGCTGGTGGCGCAGCGGCGCGAGTGCCCGCTCGTCGCGCACCCACCCCGGGTCGGGTGTGGGCGTGCGGTGGCCGTCAAAGTGCAGGCCGGTGACGCGCCCCGCGGCGTCCGCGCTCGCGAGCAGCTTCCCGACGGGGCTTTCCAGCACGGTGTAGCTGGTCGTTGTGGTTGCTTCGAGTTTGGTCATGCCCTCACTCTGCCACGCCGGCGCGTGGGAGTCTGGCGGGAATCGGACGGGAATAGAGGCCCCACCCACCCGTGGGCGTCGCTGTCCGAAAACCGCCAGGTCTTGTGTGCATACTGCGAGCTGTGCCAACCAGGCGGGCCACTCACGAGGCGCTGGATCGACAGGCCACCCCCGAGGTGTCGGGTCGGCGGGCGGAGGATTTCGAGGCGCGCTACCGCGTGCTCGGCAGCCGCGACCACCGCTTCGACGGGTGCTTCTTCGTGGCCGTCACCTCTACCGGGATCTACTGCCGCCCGAGCTGCCCCGCGATCGTGCCCCGCCGGCGCAACGTCCGCTTCTACCCGACCGCCGCCGCCGCCCAGTCCGCAGGCTTCCGCGCCTGCCTGCGCTGCCACCCCCACGCCTCCCCCGGCTCGCCGGAGTGGAACCGCCGTGGCGACCTCGCCGCACGCGCGATGGGGCTGATCGCCGACGGGCTCGTGGACCGCGAGGGTGTCCACGGCCTCGCGCGCCGCCTCGCCTACTCCGAGCGCCACCTCACCCGCCAGCTCACGGCAGAGCTCGGCGCGGGTCCGCTCGCGCTCGCCCGCGCGCAGCGCGCGCAGACCGCACGCGCCCTGATCGAGACCACCGACCTGCGCCTGATCGACGTCGCGCACGCCGCGGGCTTTACGAGCGTGCGCCAGTTCAACGACACCATCCGCGCGGTCTACGCGCGGACCCCGACGGAGTTGCGCCGCCGGGGGCCCGCGGATGGCTCCCGTGGCGCGAGCGGAGTTCGCACAACGCGACCCCGCCCGGCGGAGCCCCGGATGGGGCGGAGCTCATCCTCATTCCAATCCCAACCCGCCACGTCTGCGGCAAGCAACGGCTCGACCCCACCCGCCGCCGGCGGTCCGGGGGTGGGCGGGCTTCCCATCGTTGTGCGCCTCGCCTACCGCGAGCCGCTCGACTGGGGGCGGCTGCTGGGGTTCCTCGGCGCTCGCGCGGTGCCCGGCGTGGAGGAGGTCGTGGGCGACTGCTACCGGCGCACCCTGCGCCTGCCCCGTGGCCACGGCGTCGTCGCGCTCGCCCCCGTCGGGGGGCACCTCGAGTGCCGCCTGCGCCTCGCCGACCTGCGCGACCTCACCGCCGCGGTGCAGCGCTGCCGGCGGCTGCTCGACCTCGACGCCGACCCTTCCGCGCCTGCGGAGCACCTCGCCGGCGAGCCGCTGCTCGCGCCGCTCGTGCGCGCCGCCCCCGGGCTGCGCCTCCCCGGGGCCGTGGACGGCGCCGAGCTCGCGGTGCGCGCCGTGCTTGGCCAGCAGGTCTCCGTGGTCGCCGCGCGCACCGCCGCCGCGCGCCTCACGCTCGCGCTGGGGGAGCCGTTGGAGGGGGTTGACGGGGCTGACGGAGATCCCTCGACTGCGTCCACTCTCACCCACCTCTTCCCCTCGCCGGCCGCGCTCGCCGCCGCCCCGCGCGACGCGCTGCCCGGGGCCCCCGTCCGCCGGCTGGCCACGCTGCAGGCGCTCGCGCGGCTGCTCGCGGAGGGTGACCTCGCGATCGACCCCGGCTCCGACCGCGCCGCCGTCCGCGCGCGCCTGCTCGCGGTGCCCGGGATCGGGCCGTGGACCGCCGACTACATCGCCATGCGCGCGCTCGCCGACCCCGACGCCTTCCTGCCCACCGACCTCGGCGTGCGTCGTGCGCTGACCCGGCTCGGCGCCGCCCACCCCGGGCGCGTTCCCCTCGCCCTGCGCGACGGCTGCACCCCGCGCGAGGTCGCGCGCCTGGCGGAGCGTTGGCGGCCGTGGCGCGGGTACGCGCTGCTGCACCTGTGGGGTTCGCTCGCGCAGTGAGGGGCGCCACCGCGAGTACACTGCACGACATGAGTGTGGCCGACGCGATCCAGGGCTCAGTTCTGAAGCTCCACGGGCAGCTCTACGAGCGCAGCGACGGGCGTGTGGGCCACCGGATGATCGGGGTGCCCACGCTGCTGCTGCGCTCCACCGGCCGGCGCTCCGGGGCGTCCCGTTGCAACGCGCTCGTCTACGCCGCCGACGGTGCGGACTACGTGCTCGTCGCGTCCAACGGCGGCTCCGACAGCGGGCCGGGGTGGCTCTTCAACGTGCGCGCGAAGCCCGAGGTCGAGATCCAGGTCGGCCGTAAGAGGAGCCCGGGGACCGCGCGTGTACTTGAACCCGGAGACGCCGACTACGACCGGCTCTGGCGGCTGGTCAACGAGAACAACCACGGGCGCTACGACGCCTACCAGCGCGGCACCGCGCGCCCGATCCCGCTGGTCGTCGTCGGCCCCGCGTGAGGGGCTGCGTCGAGGTCTACCCGCAGGACCGTCGAGCGCCCGGTCGACTAGGAGACCGCCTCGGCGGCGGCCTCGCTGCCGATGAACGGAGTGAGCGCGATGTAGCTGACGTGGTCGGCGAGCTCCGGGAGCCTGCGCGTGCGGCCCGTGAGGATGTAGTCGTGCAGCAGCTCGAAGATCCCTCCCACGATCACCTCCCCCACAATCCCGATCGAGGGCTGGGAGGGGGCGCCTCCGCCGAGCTCCATGTCGAGCAACTCGGTGTACGCGGCGTTGGCCTCCTCCACCCGACCGGCGACGTGGGGGTAGGCGATCAGGATGTCCACGCACGAGAGGTGCGCGAGGGCGGGCTCGGAGGCGAGGAACTCCAGCAGCGCCGTCACCCCTGCGCGCACGCCCCCGATCCACTCCGTCTGGTGGGCGAGCGCCCGGTTGACCGCTGCTTTGGCCCGGGTGTGCCCCACCTCGTAGGTGGCGAGGAACGCTTCCTCCTTGTTCTCGAAGTGGGTGTAGAACGTTTGCAGCGACACCGCCGCCTTGGCGGCGATGTCCTCCAGGCTCAGCGAGGGGTAGCCGTTGCGGGCGGTGAGTTTGGCGATCGCGTCGAAGATGCGCTCGCGCTGGTTGAAGACCACGAAGCCGCGCGGGAGGTTGTGCTCGCCGCGCGGCAGCCCCCGCACCCCCCAGGGCGCGGGCGGCGAGAGGGTCCCGGGCGCGCGGCCACCCTCCAGGTGGCGCGGGCGGCGCGCGCGCGGCCGGCGGGGGATGCCGGGGGGGCTCGGGTAGTAGCAGGCGATCCAGTCCATGAGCTCCGGCACGATCCGTGCGAGCTCGGCCTTCAGGGACCTGGGGGAGCGCTCTTCGCGCACACGCGTGTAGATGATCTTGCGCAGTGCTCCCACGAACGCGCGCGCCACCGGATCGGGGATCGTCCCCGGCCCGGGGGCGCGCTCGAAGCTCGCGCTGATGAAACGTTCCAGGCGGGCCGCGCCGTCGGCCCAGCGCTGCACGCCCACCTCACCTGAGGCGCCCATCTCCACGCAGATCAGGCGCGCCGCGTCGGGGCGCTCGGCGATCGCGTCGAACAGCGCGCGGATGACAGTCTCCAGATGCGCTCGCCACCCGTCCCCGGAGACGGGAAGCGCGAGCAGCCGCTGCACCTCGGTCTCGACGACCGTGTCGTAGGTGGCGAGTAGGCAGGCCTCCTTGTTCTCGAAGTGTTCGTAGAAGGTCCGCCGCGAGATGCCGGCGCGGGCGACGAGGTCGGAGATCGTGGTTGCGACGACCCCGCGCTCGTTGACGGCCTGCACCATCGCGTCCACCAGCCGCTCGCGCTGGTGTGCCGCCACCTCTTCGCGCGGGAGCGCCTGGGGGCCGCGCGGGAGCCCCTTCTGGCCGTTTGCGCCTCTGCCGGCCCGCGCGTCCGAGGCGCCGTTCGGGGCCACGGGGACGCCTGCGCCGCGCTGGCCGGCTGCGCGCTCGGAGTGGCTCGCCGCGGGCTTCGCCCGCGCACCGGCCCGCTTCGCGCCGCTACCTGTCCGCCGTCCCTCAGCCACGGCCTCCACCTTGATCGGGGACGGGAAGCGTACCAGTGGATTCGATCTCTGCGCGGACATCTCTACACACGCATCATACATTGACAGGATGAGTAAATCATGATTTATTTGTTCTCGAACAAGGAGCGGATCAGGGATAGCTCCAAGGTTGACCTGTAGAGCGGTAAATGAGCACAAATGCATGGTAAGGGCTCATAAGGGGTATCGTGTGGAGCATCGGGGAAGGACTGGGGAGATGACCTACGACGGCCGTAATCTAAGGCAGTTGGGCGCACGCTTCTGTAGGCCACGTACTATTAGCTGGTACATCGTGGACCACAGAGTGGGTGTCTTTCGGCCGGCCGGGCCAACTGCGAGGGTAGGGAGGTCGAGGTAGTCATGAGAGTGTTCATCTGTGAAGAGCGACGGATGTCGCGGGCGCTGCACGCTCGGTGGCCGTACCGGCGCTCGCACTGCCGCCACGACCTGCACTGGCTGGTACGGGTGCGCCGGCCGACGTGCGGGTGCGGGCGCGGCAGAGCGCACCCGATCCTGGTGCTGCCGCGCGCGCGCCGGCGCCCGTCGAACCTGTAGGGCCTCTCCCGAGAGGGGCGTGCGGACCCTTTGAGGGGTAGGCCCTTGGCGAGGTGCCGCCCGCGCCAGTAGGATCGACCCGTGGCGGCAAGGGACGAATCGGTCGGACTCTCGATCAACACGATCCGGGGCCTGGCGATGGATGCGGTGCAGAAGGCAAACGCCGGGCACCCCGGCACAGCGATGGCGCTCGCCCCGCTCGGGTACGTGCTGTTCAGGCGCACGCTGCGCGCGAACCCGCGCAACCCCGCCTGGCGCGACCGCGACCGCTTCGTGCTGAGTTCGGGGCACGCGTGCGTGTTGCAGTACGCGCTGCTGCACCTCTGCGGGTACGACCTGGGCCTCGGCGACCTGCAGCAGTTCCGCCAGTGGGGCTCGCGCACCCCCGGGCACCCCGAGCGCGGGCACACGCCGGGCGTAGAGGTCACCACGGGGCCGCTCGGCCAGGGCTTCGCCAACGCCGTGGGGATGGCGATGAGCGAGCGCTTCCTCGCCGAGCGCTACAACCGCCCGGGCGAAGCGGTGGTGGACCACCAAACCTACGCGATCTGCTCGGACGGGGACCTGATGGAGGGCGTCAGCCAGGAAGCGGCCTCCGTCGCAGGGCACTTCGGCCTGGGCCGGCTGACGGTGTGCTACGACGACAACCGCATCACGATCGACGGGAGCACGTCGATCTCCTTCGACGGCGAGAACCACCTCGCGCGCCTGGCGGCGGACGGGTGGCACGTGCAGCGGGTGGGAGACTCCGAGGACGTGGAGGCGCTGACCGCGGCGATCGAGGCCGCACACGCGGAGACCGAGCGCCCGTCGTTCATCGCGGTGCGCTCGCACATCGCCTACCCCGCCCCCCACGCGGTGGACACCGCCGCCGCGCACGGGGCCCCACTGGGCGAGGAGGAGGTGCGCGCGGCGAAGCTCGCGATGGGCTTCGACCCCGAACGCCACTTCGCGGTGGACGAGCGGGTGTACGAGCACATGAGCCTCGTCGAGGCCGGCGCGGGTCACGAACGGGAGTGGCAGGAACGCGAGGCGGCGTGGCGCGCGCAGCACCCCACGCTCGCGGAGGACTGGGACTGCGCGTGGGCGGGCCGCCTGCGCGAGGGCTGGCGCGAGGCGCTGCCGAGCTGGCCGGCCGGCGAGAAGCTCGCCACTCGCGCTGCGGGCCAGAAGACGATGGCGGCGTTCGCCGCGTACGCGCCCACGATGGTGGGCGGGGCCGCTGACCTGGTGGAGTCGACCAAGACGGTGTTCGAGGGCGCGGGCCAGTTCTCCCGTGTGCACGCGGGGCGCAACGTGCCGTTCGGCATCCGCGAGCACGGGATGGGGGCGATCGTCAACGGCGCCGCCGCCCACGGCGGGATCGTCAAGCCGTACGGCTCGACGTTCCTGGTCTTCTCCGACTACATGCGCGGGTCGGTGCGCCTCTCGGCGCTGATGGGGCTACCCGTGGTGTGGGTGTGGACGCACGACTCGGTGGGCCTCGGCGAGGACGGGCCCACCCACCAGCCGGTCGAGCACTACACCGCGCTGCGCGCGATCCCCCACCTGTGGGTGGTGCGCCCCGCGGACGCCAACGAGACCGCGCACGCGTGGCGGGTGGCGCTCGAACGCGAGGACGGCCCGGTCGCGCTGCTGCTCTCCCGCCAGGGGATCCCGGTGCTCGACCGCGAGGACGGCAAGCTGGCGGCGGCGAGCGAGCTGGAGTGCGGGGGGTACGTGCTGTGGGACTCCCGCACGGGGGGGGCCGACGCGGACGGGCAGGGCGCCGGCGAGGGCGAGCTGGACGTGGTCCTGATCTCCACCGGCGCCGAGGTGCCCACAACCCTGGAGGCGGCGCGCGCGCTGGCCGCGCAGGGCACGAGCACCCGCGTGGTGTCGATGCCGTGCGTGGAGCTGTTCGAAGCCCAGACGCAGGAGTACCGCGACACCGTGCTGCCCCCCGCGGTCTCGGCGCGCCTCGCGGTCGAGCCGGGCGCCACCGCGGGGTGGTGGAAGTGGGTCGGCACCGACGGTGACGTACTCGGCATCGACCGCTTCGGGGCCTCCGCGCCCGGTGCGCGGGTCCTTGAGGAGCTGGGCTTCACGGCCGATAACATCGCCGCCCGCGCCCGCGCGCTGCTTTGAGGACTGAACAGGCACCGAGCGGGTAAACAGGCTCGCAGCAGGTGTCCCGCCGCTCAAGTGGCTGCGCCGGCGAAACGACGTGGTACGGGAGTAGGCTGAAGACCACCAAGCGAACGGCCCACGCCCAAAAGGAGCCACGATGTCCACGAACTCCCAAACCACCTCCCCCCTGCACCGCCTCTCCGCGTTGGGGCAGAGCGTGTGGGTGGACTTCCTCTCGCGCGAGTCGATCCGCGGCGGGCACCTGCAGGAGCTGATCGACGCGGACGCGGTCGTGGGGGCGACGTCCAACCCGACGATCTTCCAGAAGGCGATGAGCGCGGGGGACGCCTACGACGAGCAGCTGCGCAAGCTGGGCGCGGAGGGCCTCGACGCGCGCGAAACGTTCTGGCGGCTCGCCGAGCGCGACATCAAGGACGCGTGCGACCTCTTCCACCCGATCTGGGAGGGGGGTCGGGCCGCGACGGGTACGTCTCGCTGGAGGTCGCGCCGGACCTCGCGTACGACACGCTCGCGACGTACGAGGAGGCGATCCACCTGCACGAGACGGTGGACCGGCCGAACCTGATGGTCAAGATCCCCGCGACCAAGCCGGGGCTGGCGGCGATCGAGGACGTGATCGCCAAGGGCCACTCGATCAACGTGACGCTGATCTTCTCGCTGCGCCGCTACGCCGAGGTGGCGGAGTCCTACGTGCGCGGCCTGGAGCGCCTGATCGCCGCGGGCGGGAACCCCCGCGGGGTGGCGTCGGTGGCGAGCTTCTTCGTCTCGCGGATCGACACCGAGGCGGACCGGCGCCTGGAGGAGCTCGAGCGGGGGGGTGGGGAAACCAATCTCCTCAAGGGCCTCGAGGGCCGCCTCGCGGTGGCCAACGCGAGGCTCGCCTACCAGCACTACCGCTCCGTCTTCCGCGGGCCCCGCTGGGAGTACCTCGCCGGGAAGGGCGCGACCCCCCAGCGGGTGTTGTGGGCCTCGACGTCCACCAAGAACCCCGCCTACCAGGACACGCTCTACGTGGAGGAGCTGATCGGCCCGGACACCGTCAACACGATGCCGGAGGAGACGATCCGCGCCTACCAGGACCACGGCCGCCCCCAGGCGCGCCTTGGTGCGGAGGTCGCGCAGGCGCGCAAGCTGCTCGAGGAGCTCGCCCGCGCGGGCGTGGACTACGACGACCTCACCGACACGCTCGAGCGCGAGGGCGTCCAGAAGTTCTCGGACTCCTTCGAGGAGCTGGTCGCGGCGCTGGCCGAGAAGCAGTCGGTGCTGGCCGTGGCCTGACGCGCCCTTTAGGTTGCGCCGATACCGTCAAGGTGGTCGTGCGCGAGGAGATTCAGTCACCCACGGCGCCCGCTGTTCCCACTCCGCCCTCCGAACGGGGGGCGTGGCTGGTCGCACTCGCGCTCTGCCTGCTCGGCGCCGGCGTGCTCGCGGCGGTCCTCGGCGGCGCCGTGGGCTCCTCCTCCTCGAAGCTCCTCGCGTCCGCTCCGCCGGCCGTGCTCGTGGACACCGCGACGCCGACTGCGGCAAGCGCCTCCGAGGCGACGGCGCTGAGCGGACGGGGAACCGCGGCCGGGCCCTACGCCGCGACCGCTGGACGGTTCGTGACGCGCGACGGCGGGACCCCCCGAACGGTCGACTCCGTCGGAGCCGTCGTAGCGGACCCGCCCGGCGTCCAGCAGGGCGGCGAAGGGGGCACTCTCAGTGGCCAGACTGAAGTGCACATCCCCGCCGCGTGGGAGGCGGGCTTCTATCCGATCTACGGCGAGGCGCAGCGCGTGTTCGGCGTCAACTGGCTGCTGCTCGCCTCGATCCACATGCAAGAGTCGGCGTTCTCGACCGCTCCCTCCACCTACCACGGCCTCAACTTCGCCCACTGCTGCGGGGGGCCGATGCAGTTCAACGTCACCAACGGGGGGGCGGGCACCCCATCCACGTGGGAGGAGGTGCGAGACGCCTTCCGCTTCGGCACGCGCCCCGCGGCCTACGACCACGAGACCGCGCACCACCCCTCGATCTACGACGACTACGACTCGATCATGGCAGCCGCGTGGCTGCTCTACTCCGACGGCGCGGGCGCCGCCCTCGATGATTCGGCGTGGTGGGCGGCGTACGACTACTACGGCCACGACGCCGCCGGGGTCGAATACGCCGACGAGGTGCTCGCCCGCGCGATCGGCTGGTCCCAGCACGGCTTCTGCATCAACTGCGGCGTGGACTCCACTTTGGTGAACGCCGTCTACGGAGCGTACGGGGCGCCGGTGATGGCGACGTACACCGCCGCGACCACTTCGGGTGCGCGGCATCCGCGCCACGCTGGGCGCCGGCGTTAGGCGGTCGCCGTCCCGCGGGCCGTCGGGGGTGCCAGTGGTGAACAGGGAGGTCTGCTACCTTTCGCAGACTTTTGTCTGCGACATCTCTATGACATCTCTATCTATATCTACACGTCCCGGCCTTTCGATCTTCCCGGACCTTTGCTGGTACGCTTCGCCGATGCGGAATTTCGGGAGTGTGATCGCCGACCGCCTGCGAGAACGCCGCCCGGAGATCGAGGAGGCGATCCTCGCTCGTGTCCACGCTCTGCCCGATCCGATTGGGGGCAGGGATGCTGAGTATCTGGCGGGGCGCCGCGCGACGATCACGGCGGTCGTGGACTACGGCATCGCGCGCATCGAGCAGGGGGAGGAGTGGTCCGAGCCGACTCCGCCGGTGGTGCTCGCCCAGGCGCGCCGCGCAGCGCGCCTGGGCGTCCGCTACGACACGGTGGTGCGCCGCTGCGTCGCCGGCCACGCGCTGCTCGAGGACTATGTCATGGAGGAGGCCGAACGCGCCGACCTGTTGGGCGAAGGGGCCGCGCTGCGCTCCATCCGCAGGGTGCAGGCGTCACTGCTCGAGCGACTGCTCGCCTCGCTCGCCGACGAGTATGCGCGTGAGGCGCAGCGGCCACTCAGCTCCCACGAGCGGCGCCGTGTCGGACGCGTGCGGAGGCTGCTCGCCGGCGAGCAACTCGATGCCGCCGACCTCGGCTACGAGTTCCACGCCCACTGGCATCTGGGTATGATTGCCACGGGCGCCGAGGCCACACGTGCCCTCCGGGGCCTCATAGCTCAGCTCGGTCGATCCTCCCTGCAGGTCGCGATGGGAGAGAGCACTGTGTGGGCGTGGCTGGGCGGACCTCGGAAGCTCGGGTTCTCCGACATAACGCGCGCCCTGTCTGCCAGTGAGTTCGCGGAGGCGTCGCTGGCCATCGGAGAGCCCGGCAGGGGGATCGAGGGCTTCCGCCTCACGCACCGGCAGGCCCAGACGGCGTTGTCGGTCGCCCTGTGTCGGCCACAGCGGCTCACGCGGTACGCCGACGTGGCGCTGATAGCGCCGTGGCTGCAGGACGAGGGACTGGCTCGGTCGCTGGTGGAGCTCTACCTGTCGCCGCTGGACCAGGTGCGCGAGGGCTCGGTACTGCGCGAGACGCTGCGCCAGTACTTCGCCGCCGGGCGCAACGCAAAGGCCGCCGCCGCCGCGCTGGGGGTGGATCGAGGCACGGTCGCCAAACGCCTCCGCACGATTGAGCAGCTCGTCGGCGAACCCCTGTACCGGCACCTCGCCGAGCTGGAGGTCGCGATGCGTCTCGATGAGCTTCACAAGGCCCAGCAGCACGGCGTCGGGGAGCGTACGTCCGAATGAGGCCGGGCGAGTGGGACATCACGATGCCCAAGGCCCGGGCCCGATGCCGCACGGTGCGGTGGAATTTCCCCATATTGGTCTTGGCGCAGGGCCGAAAGACTGGTATCTATGCCGCAAGTTGCCGGCAAATCCCATTATTTAGTATTAATACCTTGCGCGTTCGGTGGAGGCAGCGGCTCATTGGGGTCGCCTCACTGCTCGTTGCCGCGGCCGTCGTGCTTGCCGGTGGTGCTGTTGGCGCCTGGGCCGAAACAGGGGTTGGATCGTGGAGCGCGACGGGGGCGATGCCGCTGGGGTGGGCTGGGGAAGACGGGGGGTCGGTCGTGACGCTCGCCGACGGCCGTGTGCTCGCCGTCGCCGGCGGTGTCCACGGTGTCCAGGTGGAGCCCCGTGCGACTGAGCTGTATGACCCGGTCTCAGGTACGTGGACGGAAGGGCCGGAACTTCCTGTCGCAGAGGGACTGTGGATGCCATGGACCCTAGTGGCACTGGCGGAAGGGGGAGCGTTGCTGTTCGGCGAAGCACAGTGCAGTGGCGAAGAAAAGCCCAAGTGTGTGCCGGCCACCTCGGCCTATCTTCTGGACTCGAGTGGCTCGCATTGGTCGAAAGCAGCACCGATGCGCCAAGCCCGCGCGGAGCCCGTTGCCGTGCGGCTGGAGGATGGGCGGGTGCTCGTTGCCGGCGGGTTCAGCGATGAATGCCCCTTCACATCCAAAGAAGTGGATGCGTACTCGTGCGTGCCGCTCTCGAGCGCCGAAGTCTACGATCCGACTAGCAACGAATGGTCACCCATCGCGCCGATGCCTCAAGCGCGCGCCGGCGCCGTGGGTGCGTTGCTCTCGGACGGGACGGTGCTGGTCGTGGGTGGCGACGAAGCCAACGACGCGATCCGCTATGACCCCAGCTCGGGGATCTGGACGGCGGCCGGGCAGACCGCTTCGTCGCGCACCGGTTCGCTGCTCTTCCCCCTGTCGGGCGACCGTGCGTTGGCGCTGGGTGGTGAAGTGGCCGCGGATTTCTTCGGCTCCACGGGTGACATCGCATACGACCGCCCCCAGTTGCGGGAAGAGCCTACCTGCAGCCCGGCCGTCAGCTCAGAACTCTTCGCCGTGCCGAGCGACTGGCTGGTCTCCTCTCCCGAGCCCGCCGGTGGCGAAAGCTGCACTCTTCGTCTCCACGGGGCAGGGCTGGCGGGAGGACAGATCCTAATCGAGACCGGCACTGCCCCGCCGAACTCGTTCTATGTGCTCGACGCCGAACAGCGGTGTTGGTCCGCCACTGCGGCACCAATCGAACCTCGCGAAGAGGGCACCGTGACTGCCATGCCGAACGGCCGCGCGCTGGTCTTCGGCGGCTACGGGAACGGTCACTGGCTCGGTGCCGAAATCTACACGCCGGGCTCGCCCACGTGCGCTCCCCCGGCTTCAGTGGGGCCGTTGCCGGGGCTACCTTCGTCAGCGCCGCCACCATTCTCCGGTGCGACGATCGCCCGCAGCAAGCATCTGACCGTCACGGAGGCAGGCTCGGTCCGCGTGCTCGTGCAGTGCCCAGCGAGCGCCGCGGGCCGCTGTGTCGGGCAGGTTCAGTTCTCTCTGCTCGCTGCCACGTCCACTCGCCGAGTCAAGAGTGGGGACCATGCGAGGCATCTGTTCCTCGGCAGTGCACCATTCGCCGCCGCCGCTGGCAGAACGGCCTGGGTGACTGTGCGTGTCACCGATCACAAGGGGGCGCTCCGAGCGCTCATCCGTCGATGGCGGCGAGCCGCGGTCGTCGTCACCACGACCGCCCACGACAACACCGGCCAAGCTGTCACGACGAGCGCATCAGAGACGCTGCGCCGCCCGAGGGGCTAACCGGCGGTAGCGGTGCCGTTACGGACTCGATGCCACACGGTGCGGGGATCCGCCTGAGGATTCCCGCACATTGGTCTTGCTGATCTACCCCAAAGAATGATATCAGTAGACCAAATCGACTCGAGGCTAGCTCGGGCCGGTGTCCAACATCGCGTATTGGGGGCAGTACGATGCCTGGTCTTTATGAGAGCGCCCGGGGCCGACACGATAGCCGGCCATCCACTCGGTTTCGGAGTCCGGCGCCTCGGATGGCGCTCGCGACGATGTTATTATCCGCTCTGCTCGCGCTGTGGGGCGCCGCCTCCGCGTTCGCCGAAGAAGAATTGTCGAACGACGGACTCCCGCCAGGTGTATCCCTGCCGACATGGGCCACTGGCAAGCAGATCCACTTCGATCCGGTTCGATCCCCCCTCAGCTTGACCGAACCGGGTTTGGTCGAACCGTCAGCCGAAACCCCGCTTCAGTACTTTGGCGGCCCTGTAGAGGATAACCCGGGGCTGTTCCTTATATTCTGGGGGGAAAACTGGAACAAAGAACTGGGCCAGGCATTGAAAAAACAACTGCTCAATTTTTACGAAGGCGTGAAAGAATCGTCCTACCAGAAGATCCTTACTCAGTACGATAGCCCAGGGGGCCGCGTTACGTTATCGCCAGCAATTGAATCCATAGTCACAGACAATACCACTCCCACAGAAGTTAACGGCAGTAAGCTGGTAGCGGTGGCTGAAGAAGAGCGAGAAGTTGCCGGTTCGAAAAAAAATCTCAACGAGCAGTACATCGTTCTGCCGGCACCTGGCTCGACATATGAAAAAGGTTTTGACAAAGGCTTCTGCGCCTATCACGAGTCCATGGGCGTCTACGGCTCGCTTGATTTTGTCCCATACGCGGGAGACCCTCCTTTTAGTGAAGCCGCAGAAGGTTACTACCCCTGTACCTATTATGGTGCCATCAAAGAAGAATCTAGCAAGTATAACGCTGATTATGCGACGTCAGGTGCCGCATCTCACGAGTACGCTGAGAGCGTGACCGATCCCGAACCACGCAACGGATGGGTGAGGTCACAGGAAGCCCAACAAGAGATTGCAGACGTCTGCAGCAGCCTTTCAGATGGCCAGATGCCCAATGGTGCGTGGGTGGTTAACCTATACGATAACACAAAGGGTACGTGCGAGCTAGCAGATGAAAGCCCTGTACTACAGGAAATAGGCCCCTACACCGCTCCGGAATATGAAGCTGCACTCTTCGTCTTCGCGAACTCCGCGCAGCTGGACGGCGGGATAGAGCCGTGCGGCCTCGAAGCGCACTACTACTTCGAATACGGCCAAACGGAATCGTACGGGACCAAAACGACGGAAAGCACACTCCCCTCGGGGTATTGGGGCCCTCTGCAGGAGCCCGACGAAATCTCGGGATTGAAACAAAACACGCTCTACCACTGGCGCGTTGTGGTGAAAACCAGTCACGGCACTGAAAAAGGGCAAGACCACACCTTCACCACCCTCGGCCACCCGATCGTGCAGACAAAGCCTGCCACAAGCGTGAGGGCGTCAAGGGCGACTTTGAACGGCACGGTCGACCCGGATGGCGCGGAAACCAAATACTATTTCGAATACGGGCCAACTACCTCGTACGGATCGAAGACAACTGAATTTAGCGCGGGTGCGGGCACGAGCAACGTGGAAGAGAGCGCAGCCATCACCGGCCTGACGCCAAGCAAAACCTACCACTTTCGGATCGTCGCGAGCAACACGGACGGGACGGCGGATGGCGGGGATGAAGTGCTCACGACCCCGGCGTCGGGCCTACCGTACGTGGAAACAAAAGCGGCGACGGGCGTCGGTGAAGCCGGGGCGACTCTCAACGGAGTCGTTAATCCGGAAGGTGCTGAAACGCAATACTACTTCGAATACGGCACCTCGCTCTCGTACGGGTCGAAGACGAGCGAAGTGGGTGCCGGTTCGGGCACGAACAACGCGGAAGTGAATAAAGCCATCACAGGCCTGGCGGGTGGCACCACATATTACTTCCGGCTCGTGGCGACGAACAGTCACGGGACGACCGACGGGGAAGGCCAGGCGTTCTCTACGACGGGCACGCCGACGGTGGAAACAAAGGCGGCGACAGGTCTGACGGCGACCGGCGCTACGTTGAATGGTACGGTCAACCCAAGAGGCAAAGAAACGAAATACCATTTCGAATACGGCCCGACCACGTCGTACGGGACGAAAACGGCTGAAGCCAGTGCCGGGTCTGGTACGACGAACGTGGAAGAGAGCAAGGCGATCACGGGTTTGACGAAAAGCACGACGTACCATTTCCGGATTGTCGCGTCGAACAGCCACGGGACGGTCGACGGCGCAGACAAGACCTTGACCACGTTGGGGTCGGGCTGGTACGTCGAGAAGGCGGGGGTTTACAAACCAGTCACCGAAGCCGTGAAAGTCACCTTCGAAAACCAGTTTGAACTCGTTGACACGAAAGACATTGAAGTCGGCGAGCCTCTGGCGATCTCTTGCAAAGGCGAAGGCAGTGGTGAAATCACATCCTCGACGGCCGGCGCTGTTGGGTCATTCGGGGTTGGGCAGACAAGCAACTGCAAAGGGATCGACGGCAAAAACGGCCTGAAACCGCTCTGCAAGTACTTCCTCAGCGACTCGGGCGTAGATCTTCCGTGGAAGATGGAACTCTATAAAGAAGGTAGCGAAAACAGGGACCGGGTCTCGAGCTCTGGCGCTGGGGAACCGGCATGGGAGTTCACGTGCGAAAGCTCGCTCCTCGGGGACGTGTCGGATACGTGTTACACCAACACGAGCACTCACATGAGCGACAACGTGGTGGCCGGCCTGGTCGAAGCTGAATTCGACGCCAAATCCGCCAAGACGAAATGCTCCGAAGGCGGGGCCGAATCTGGGGAATGGAAAGGCGTCCTGAAGATCAAGCCGGCATCCAAAGAAGTGGAAGCAATCCAGGTGGAATAGGCGCGGGCGCTCAGCCCTGCGCGATCAGCTCGCAGGCCACCTGAGTGCTTGACGGGGGAGCGATTCAGCGCGGCGAGCCGACCCCGCGGTCTGGGGTGTCGCTCGCCGAGGGTGGCGAGGTGGCTCCGGTGAGCAGCTCGGCGCACTGGGACTCCCAGAGGTCGACGGCGTCGTACAGACCCAGCATGTCGTCCTCCTCCATGAGCCGGGGGCCGCTCTTTTGGATCGTGCCCATCTGAACGCGACCGCCGATGCCCTCCGCGGCGGTTTCGATCGTGTCGCGCAGCACCTTCAGCGCCACGATCTTGGCCTGCTCGAGGATGAGCGTGCCCGGGTCGAGGTGGCGCATACTGCCGATCGCGAAACTCGCGCTCTCGATCCCTAGCCTCGTTTTCCGCGCCTGAGCGTCTCTAGCCTCGTCGATCCGCCCCGTGGCTTGGGGCTTTGCGGGGCATCTTCGCCTCGAGTATGGCCAGCCTGTTGTGGCAACGGGCTGTAGACTGGCTGATCTTCCGTCCGGTGGGGCGGTTATGGTTGTGGCAACATGTTCGTCAAGGAGACAGTTGTTAGGCGTGGTGCTCGCGCTTATACGTACCTCCAGATGGTGGAGGGCTATCGCGACGAGCGCGGCCGGGTGCGCCATCGTGTTGTGGCAAACCTCGGTCGCAAGGAGGCGTTGAAGGCATCCGGAGAGCTGGAGGAGCTCGCTGGCTCCTTTGCGCGCCTGGACCCGCCGCTGGCGGGCACCCGCCGCGAGGTCGGGGCGCTGCTGTTGGCGTGGCAGTTTCTCTGCGAGCTTCACGTCGCCGCCACGATCGATGATGCACTGCCGCGCTACGCTCGCTCGACGCTGTCGGTCGGGGAGGCGGTCTGCGTGCTGGTGGCAAGCCGGTTGTGTTCGCCCTCGCCGTTATATGACATCGCGGGCTGGGCCTCGGGCGCGGCGGTGCAGCGAGTTCTCGGGACCCCGGCGGAGTTATTGAACGATGATCGTCTGGGCAGCGCGCTCGAGAGCTTCGCTGTTTACGCAGAGCATGTGCGCGGGCTTCTCGCCGCGCGAGCGATAGAGCGCTTCGGTGTGGATGCCGCGCGCCTGCACGTCGATCTCACGACGGTCGGGTCGCGGCGCCTACGAGGACTCGGCGCTGATCGCCAAGGGGTGGGGGCAGGGCCAGGCGAGTGGGACGTCAGGTGCGCGCGCTGCAGGCATCAAGCGCTGATGGCGTCTCGTTGTATCTGCGCCCCGATCCCGGTAATGCCTCTGAGCTTGCGCTCGTGGGAGCGTCACTGGAGCGGCTGCTCCGTTTCGCAAAGCCCGGGATGCTGATGGTCTGCGATTCGGCGCTCGGGCAGCCGAAGCCGCTGTGTCAGATCGAGCGCGCCGGCCTTACAGTTCATCGTGCCGCTGAAGGTGAACACGGGCTTTAGGGAGCGCTATCTGAAAGAAGTGCGCGAGCGGTGCGCTGAGACCCCTGCGCTACGTCGCAGAGCGCGAGCGCAGGCTGGCGCCAAGACTGCGTACCCGCTACCGCGGGGCGTTGCGCGACTGGGAGATCAAAGACCCGCGAGACGGGCGAGGAGCGGCGCATTTCCGTGTCGCCTATATCCACTCCTCCGAGGAGCACGAAGAGGTCGGCCCTCGCCCGAGAGCGCGCGCTGCTGAAGGCGGAAGAGGCCCTCCAGCGCGTGCGGCGTGGGCTCGGCGGACGCCACTACAAAACGACCGATCAAGTGCAGCGGCGCGTCGGTCAGATCGTCGGCGAGAAGATCGGGGAGCTGATCACAGTTGAAGTCGGTGAGCACGCCGGCAAGCCCACGATCGGCTGGCAGCGCGATGAGGCCGCTATCGAAATGGCCAGCCTGACCGACGGCGTCTACGCACTCGCCACCAACCTCAAAGGCCGGCCTCTGAGCCGAGCGCGGTGCTGCGCCTCTACAAGGACCAGCAGATCGTCGAGCGCCGCCACCGCGACCTCAAGCAAACACTGAAGGTCCGTCCGATCTTCCTGCACAACGACGACCGCGTCTACGCGCTCATCGGCATCATCGGGATCGCGCTATTCATCTTCGGCCTGATCGAGTCACAACTACGCAAAGCGCTCGCCGCCGAGGACGCTACAAACATTGCTCCTGCCGCTCCTGCCCGAGGAAAGACTCGCCAAGCCCACCGGCCGCAACACCCTCGCCGCCTTCCAAGGACTCGGGCATCACCTACACCACCAGCGGCCCACGACTCGACCGCCTCACCCCAACACAACAAAGGATCCTCGAGCTATTGGGCGTGCAAGTGCCCTGGCCGCAGCAGGGAGAGGTAGAGGCCCACAAGCGCGGAAAATGAGCCTAGCCTGGCGCCGGCAAAGGCCCATGCGCCAACCCACTCGCCAGCTCCACCACTGAAGATGTGGAGTGCGACGGGCTTCTTCTCGGCTTGGGACCACCACGCGATGAGCAGTTCGATGTAGTCGCTGCGCTCCTTGATGCTGGAGTCCTCGCGAAGCTCCGCGAGGATCGCGTGAAGGCGCGCCTTGGTATCGAGACGGTCGGTGCTGGGCGAGAGTCCTTTGGCGCGAGCGAGGCGCAGGATGAAGCCCTGGGCGACATCTTGGGGACCAGCCCAGGCGAGCAGGAAACCGGGGCGCGGCACGTACACCTTCTGCGTGGAGCGAGCGAGACGTCGACCCTCCGCGCCACGTGTCTCCTGGCTGTCGGAGCCAAGGATCAGACCATCGCGACAACGGAACGCCGCGATCAGCGTCATCTGGAGGTCGCTGCTTCCAACGGCGCGGGCGTCATGAGCGCTGCATCATCGCTGCTTGGCCCGATGTTTGGGGTGCTGGTCGATTTCGGTCAGGCGGACCGGCGGAAAATCGAGTTGACCGCGAACTCTGGGTATTCGGTGTAGACGCGATCGAGCAGTTCGCCGAAGCCGACGCTCGAGACGTCCTGCTTGATCGTGAACAGCTCGCGCGCGGCATCGAGCAGCTTCTCGTCTTCGGCCTGCTTGATGACACGCTCTCCTTCGCGATACGTGACGCGCGTGGGCTTGTATCGGGACCAGTGCTTGCCAGGCACGGGAACGCGCTCGACCAACCCCTCGTCCACCAGGCGGTCGAGGTCGTCGTAGATCCCCGTGCTCATCGGGCCGTAGACGTATGGCTTGAACACGTACTTGGATCGCGTAGGCACCCGAGCTCGTTGGGCGAACAGGAAGAGGCCCTTCTGGAAGCGAATCGGGTCGAGCCCGTCGGGCGCGCCCTTGTACGCAGCGAACAGCAGCAGCCAGTCGCGTCGCTTCATCGCCCGACCTCGGACGTCGATGCGCAGGTAGAGACCACGGATCGCGGCTGCCCACGCACTAGCTGAGCTTGGCCCGCGTGTCGGACGGAAACACAGATCCATACGAACCTAGGTTTGCAGCCCCGCCGGTCGTAAATGTTGCGCATTGTCTGCGACACGATCGGGAGGGTTCTTCGCCGGTCACGTATCGACCGTATCGCAGACACACTCGCCACGACGTGAGCTGAGGTGGCGAAGACGCGAGCGATCCTCCTCGAGCCCAGAGCTGGCGCTCGCTCACCCCTGTGCGATCAGCTCGCACGCCACCTGGTCGGTGGCAAGCGCGGTGCCGCCCACGAGGCGACGGGAGAGCTGGGCGCGGCGGAAGTAGAGCGGGGCGTCGTGCTCCCACGTGGCGCCGATGCCCCCGTGGACGGAGATCATCGTGCGCGCCGCGTGGTCCAGCGCGCGGCCGGCCACCGAGCGCGCGGCGCTTGCCGCCAAGGGGAACTCCGCGGGGGCTCCGTGGCGCGACCAGCCGGCGTAGTAGAGCAGCGAGCGGCCGTTCTCCAGCTGGCGCAGGACCTCGGTGAGCGAGTGCTTGACCGCCTGGTAGGAGCCGATCGCGCGGCCGAACGTGAAGCGCTCCTTGGCGTACGCAACGGACACGTCGAGCGCGCTCTCCACTGCGCCCAGGGACTCCGCGGCGATCAACGCCTGTGCGAGGTGCCACGCCGCCGCGAGGGCGGTCTCGGGGGCGTCGAGGACCGTGGCGGGGGCGTCCTTGAGCGTCACGTGCCCTAGCGCACGGGTGGCGTCGTAGCGGTGCACCGCCTCGATGCTCACGCCCGCCGCGGCCGACTCCACCGCAAAGCCCGTGGGCTGGCCGTCGAGCAGCGCGACGCCCACCAGCAGCTCGGCGCCCGGGGCGTCGGGGACGAACGCGAGCTGGCCCGTCACCTTGGCTCTGCCCCCGTCCCCGTCACGTACGGCGGTGGGCAGCGGGGCGCGCCCCATCCCGTGCGCGGGGTCCGCACTCCACTCGCCCGACAGGTCGTCGCCGGGACGCGCCGGCAGGTACGCCGCGCGAGACTCGCCGCTCGCGAGCGGCTCCAACAGCGGGGCGCCCGCGGTGGGAGAGTCGTTCAAGATCGCCGTGGCAGGGAGGTGGCCCAGGAGGGGCACCGCGGCGAGCACCCGCCCGCACTCCGAGAGCACGAGCATCGCGTCGAACACGTCCAGGCCGGCCCCACCGTGGGCCTCGTCGATCAGCAGCCCGGGCCAGCCGGCCTCCTTCGCGGTGGGCCACAGGTCGGTCGGCGAGCCGCCGCCGTCGAGCGCGGCGCGCGCCTCCTCGAGCGTCTTGAAGCGCGACAGCGCGCCGCGCGCGGCCTCGCGCAGCAGCACCTGCTCGTCTGAGAGTGCGAGATTCATGCCTTTGCAGCCTCCTTGGAGTGCTGGCCTATCTTCGATAGGTCGGAGAACGGGATGCCCTTGTCCAGGCGCGGCTCGGTGGGTAGCCCGAGTACGCGCTCGCCGATCGTGTTGCGCAGGATCTCTTCGGTGCCGCCGGCGGACTTCAGGCCGGGGAGGAACGAGATCATGTACGCCCACTCGGAGTCCTCCGCCAGCGCGTCGGGGCCGAGCACGTCGGCGATCAGGTCACCGGACTTGATCGCGCCGTTGACGATCGTGACCTTCGCGAGCCCCGCCTCCGGGCCGGGGATCTGCCCGCGCTGCAGCGCGGTGAGTGTGCGGTAGCCGGTGAAGCGGACGGCCATCAGTTCGGAGGCGATCTCGCCGAGCTGGCGGCGCACCTCGGGGTCGCGGCGGGCGTGGGCGTCGGAGGCGACCGCGCGGGCGAAGCGGGCGGAGTTGTAGCCGAGGCCCTCGCCGCCGAGGCCGATCGTGACGCGCTCGAACATCAGCGTGGTCAGCGCCGTGCCCCAGCCGTTGCCGACGCCGCCCACGACGGCGTCGGCGTCGAGCGCGACGTCGTCGAAGAAGACCTCGTTGAACTCGGCCTCCCCGGAGATCTGGCGCAGCCCGCGCACCGTGACCCCCTCGCCGTCCATCGGCACGATGAACATCGTCAGGCCCTTGTGCTTGGGCACGTCCGCGTCGGTGCGCGCGAGCAGTAGGCCGTAGGAGGCGAACTGGGCGTTGGTGGTCCACACCTTCTGGCCGGAGAGGCGCCAGCTGCCGTCGTCCTGCAGGCGCGCGCGGGCCTGCACCGCAGCGAGATCCGAGCCCGCGGCGGGCTCGGAGAAGAGCTGGCACCACACCTCGTCGCCGTGCAGCATCGGGCCGAGGTAGCGACTCTTCTGCTCCTCGGCGCCGTGCGCGATGATCGTCGGGCCGAGCATCCCGACGCCGATCGCGTCGAGGATCCCGGGGAGCCCCGCGCGGGCGATCTCCTGGCCGCAGATCAACTGCTCGATCGGGCCGCCACCCTGGCCGCCGTACTCCTTCGGCCACGTCACCCCCGCGAGGCCGGCCTCCGCGAGCTTGCCCTGCCACGCGCGCCGCGCGGCGACGATCTCGTCCTCGTCCTTCAACGCCCCCTCGCCCTGCAGTACGGGCGCCTCGGCCTTGTGATCCTCGAGCCACGCGCGCACCTGTGCGCGGTGCGCGGCCTGCTCCGGTGTGTCGTCAAGATCCACGTAGTCTCCTTGGTTGACTGACCAGTCAATCGCCTTCTACACGGTACTCCTTCGGCGGGCCGGCGATGTGAGGGGGTGTTGGGTCGCATTTTGTGTTGTGGGCTGCATGAGCCCATATGGGCCGATGCCGTGATACATGCCCAGACCTCAAGCGTCGGGCGGCATCGGCGGCGCCGGGACGGGACGCTGGTGGTAGACGTGCTCGAAGGCGTCGTCGAGCAGTTCGCTCGCCTGCGTACCGGGGGCGGGGGAGTGCAGCAGCACCACGCCGAGGCGCACCCCGCGGCGCTCGGCGGTCGCCACCAGGCAGCGGCCGGCTTCCAGGGTGTAGCCGGTCTTCAGCCCCGTCGTTCCGGGGTAGCCGTAGATGAGCAGCGGGTTGTTGTTGTCGAGGTACAACTTGCCCCCGGCGATTGGGAAGGGGCGAACCGCTTCGTAGGTGCGCGTGACGCGCGCGATGCGGGGCTGCGCGAGGTCCACGTGCGCGAGCTCGGCCAGGTCGGCGGCGCAGGAGTAGTTGTGGGTGTTGTAGTACCCGGAGGGGGAGGAGTAGTGGGTGCAACCCATCCCCAGGGCGGCGGCCTCGGCGTTCATCTCGCCCACGAACCGGTGCACCGAACCTCCCACGTGCTGGGCGAGCGCCACGGCGGCGTCGTTGCCGGAGGGGAGCAGCAGCCCGTAGAGCAGCGTCTCTAGCTGCACGTGGCGCCCCAGCGGGAGCACCCCGACCTTCGAGCCGCTCGTCTCCTCGGCCTGGCGCGTCACGAGCACGGGTGCGTCGGGCGCAGCAGAGCGCACGGTGAGCAGCGCGGTCATCAGCTTCGTGAGACTCGCGATCCGCAAGCGCGCGAGCGGGTGCAGCTGCCACAGCACGCGGCCGGAGTCGAGGTTGAACAGCAGCCCCGCACGCGGCTGTTCGGGATCGTCGAGGTGGACCGAGTCCGCCGCGGGGTCGGCGAGGTCGAGCGCCAGCGGGGGCCGGCCCAGCGGCAGGCCGGCGGGGGAGAGCGCGACGTGAGGGGCCGCGCGTCGGTCCGTCCGCGCGAGTGCGCGGTGGGAGGTGGTGGCGGAGGCGTGCGTGTGCCACGGGTGGGCGAGCGTGAGGAGTGCCGCGAGCGCCACGAGGAACACGATCCCGAGCAGCTGCCGACGGCGACGGCGACGCCGGCGGGCCGCCTCGCGCGAGCGCCGGCGGCCGGAGGGGGCCATGAAGGGGGAGGTGCTCATCGACGGGGAGGGGTGAGCAGTGCGCCGAGGATCCCGACGCCCATCAGCACGACCACGACGACCGAGATCGCGGTTCCCAGACTAACGCCCCCCTGGGCGGAGATTGTGCTGAGCGTGAGGAAGGCGAAGCCGACGACGAACAGCGCCGCGACGACCAGCACGACCACGCGGGTCATCGCGGCAGAGGAGTGTCGTGAGAGACGAGGATCGGCGGAGACTACCCGCGGGCGAGAGAGCCCACGCCGGCTGCCGGCGCCGCGCCCGCGAGCGCAGGGCCCTCGGCCAGCGGCCCAGTCCCCTCCCGCCGCTGCGGCACGTGACGGTCGGCGTGGTAGGAGGAGCGCACGAGCGGCCCGGCGGCGACGTGGGCGAAGCCGAGCTCGTACGCAGCGCGCTCCAGCGCGGCGAACTCGTCCGGGTGCCAGTAGCGCACGACCGGGAGGTGCCGCGCGGAGGGGCGCAGGTACTGCCCGACGGTAAGCACCTGCACGCCCTGCTCGCGCAGCGCGCCGAAGGCGTCCACGAGCTCGGCGTGGGTCTCGCCGAGGCCGACCATCAGCCCGGACTTCGTGACGACCCCGGCCCCCCCGAGCTCCTTGGCGAGCGCCAGCACGCGGCAGGAGCGCTCGAAGGAGGACCCGCGCCGCGCGAGCGGGTAGAGACGGGGGACGACCTCGACGTTGTGGTTGAACACGTCGGGCCGCTCGGCGAGCACCCGGGCGAGCGGCATCTCGTGGCCCTGGAAGTCGGGGGTGAGCACCTCGATCAGGCAGCCGGGAGCCTGGCGGCGCACCTGGCGGATGACCCCGACGAATGCGGAGGCGCCCTTGTCGGGCAGGTCGTCGCGGTCCACGGAGGTGACGACCGCGTGGCGCAGCCCCATGCGCGCGATCGAGCGCGCCACGCGCGCGGGCTCCAGCGGATCGTGCCACGTGGGCCGGCCGGTCTTGACGTTGCAGAACCCGCACCGCCGCGTGCAGGTGTCGCCGAGGATCATGAACGTCGCGGTGCCCCGCTCCCAGCACTCCCCGACGTTCGGGCAGGCGGCCTCCTGGCAGACGGTGTGCAGGCCCTCCTCGCGGATCAGCTGCGTGAGCGCGCGGTAGCGCGCGCCGCCGGGCGCGGGCACCTTCAGCCAGGGGGGCTTGCGCTCGCGCAGCGGGCGCACGTCGGGCCCGAGCACCTCGAGCACGTCCGCCCCCCCGGGGTTCGCCCGCGAGCGGGTGGGAGCGGCCGAGCTCACACGGGCACCGCCTGTTTGGGTTGGGGATCGTCCACGTGTCGCAGCTCCGCACCGGGTGGTGTGCGCTGGGCGATCGGCCAAGCGCGGGCTGGCTGAGCCGCAAGGCGCGTTGTGCCGGCCGGGCGTCTGCGGCACCGTCGTGCGCGGGCCGCGGATCCGGCGCCGGTGCGACGGGCGCCTCGATCCCGAGCCGCCGCGGCGAGACGAGCCGCTGGCGGCGGCCGTGGGCCGCGCAGAAGTGGTGGGCGACGCGCCGCCGGAAACAGGTCAGGGTCGCCCGAGCGCAGCGCGGCCTCGCCGCCGCTCTGCGTCCAGCTCGCGCGCGATCGAGGTCATCGCGACGTCGGGCAGCCCGCAGGCGACGACCCACGAGAAGGGCTCCAGGTCGTTGTCCACGTTGAGGGCGAACCCGTGTGTGGAGACCCCGCGCGAGACGTGGACCCCGAGCGAGGCGATCTTGCGATCCTCCACCCACACGCCGGTGTAGTCGGGGCCGTCCTGCGGGCGGGAGCGCGCGTGCGATGCCCTCCTCGGCGAGCGCGGCGACGATCGCGTCCTCGGCTGTGCGCAGGTGCGCGACGACGTCGGTGACGCCCATGATCGGGTAGCCCACGAGCTGGCCGGGGCCGTGGTAGGTGACGCGCCCGCCGCGGTCGGTGGGCACGACCTCGATGCCGCGCGCGCGGTAGAAGTTCTCGCCGAGCGTCAGCTCCCCCGGCCGGGAGCGCCGCCCGCGGGTGTAGACGGGAGGGTGCTCGAGCAGCAGCAGCGTGTCGGGCAGCTCCCCGGCCTGGCGGCGCGCGGCGAGGTCCAGCTGCACGGCGAGAGCCTCGCGGTAGGGGACCGTGCCGAGGTGGCAGACCCAGATGTCGGGTGGAGAGCGGCGACCTTGATTCATTTGCCGTCTCTGGTGGTAGCATACTCCGTACGCCAAGATGAGCTGTTACAGGTTGCTCATCCTGCGGGGTCCGGTTTCGCCGGGCCCCGTTACGTTTGTAAAGTGCTCCGGCGGGCATCGAGGCCGACTCCCGCCGGGGACTGGGTTGGCGTTTACGTCCAGGCTGCGGATGACCGCAACCATGAGCGCTATCGCCAAGATGAGGTACTGCTTGTTCATCTCACCACCTCCTTTCCCGGGCCGGTCGGCCTCGGGCCGGCGTGATCGGGTGGCGGTGGCGACCCTGCCGAAGAACATACTCAGCGATGGCGTCACAACGCTAGCGCGGCCGGCTCCTCCAGCAACTCCCTGACGCGGGCGAGGAACCGGGCGGCGTCGGCGCCGTAGAGGATGCGGTGGTCGCAGACGAGCGTCACTGCCATCGTGTGGCGAGCGACCACCTCGCCACTCGCCCCCCGCGCGGCTGGCCAGCACTACGGCGCGGGGCTCGAGCGAGCCAACCGAGAGGATCCCGGCCTGCGGGGGGTTGACGATCGCGGTGAAGCTGCGCACCCCGTACATCCCGAGGTTGGAGACCGTGAACGTACCGCCCCCAAGCTCGGGCGGGGTGATCGTGCCGGCGCGCACGCGCTCGGCCAGGGCGCGCGTCTCGCGGGCGATCTCCCCGAGTGACTTCAGGTCGGCGTCGAACACCGTCGGGACGACGAGCGCTCCGCCCAGCGGATCGTCGGAGTCGGCCGCCACGGCGACCCCGACGTTCACGCGCGAGTGCAGCTGCAGGCGCCCATCGCGGTAGGAGCCGTTGGCGCGGGGGTGCTCGTGCAGGGCCAGCGCACAGGCCTTGACGACCATGTCGTTGTACGTGGGCGCCTCCTCTGGGGAGAGGCGCTTGAGCTCGGTGCGCAGCTGCACGCACGCTCCATGTCGATCTCGGCCTGCAGCGCGAAGTCGGGGATCGTGGCCTTCGACTCGGCCATCCGCCGCGCGATCGTCTGCTGGGTGCGGGTCAGCTCGACTACGGTCGTCTCGCCCTTGGCGGTGGCAACGCGCTGGGCGAGCGTCGGCGTCTCGGGTGGTGCGCCACCAGGCTCGCCCCTGGGCTCTGGCGCCGACACCCCCGCTCCCGGTGAGACCGCGCCTGCTGTCGCGGCGCCCGCGGCCTGCACGTCGGCCTTGACGATCCGCCCGCCCGGACCGGTGCCGGTGAGGACGTGCAGGTCCACGCCACGCTCGCGAGCGATCCTCCTGGCGAGCGGGGATGCCTTCACGCGCTCGCCGCCGCCCGTGGTGGCGCCCTCTGCCTCGGCCGGAGCCGTGGGCGGGGAGGGCTCGGCCGCGACGCCAACCGGCGCCGGCGTGGGCTGCGGTTGCCACTCCGGCTGCTGCGCGGCGGCCACGGGGGCACCACCTGTCACGTTGGCGGCCCCCGCCATCTCGGCCCAGCCGCCTCACCGACGTGCGCGATCGGAGCGCCCACCGGTAGCGTGTCGCCCTCCTGGGCGACGATCTGCAGGAGGCCCTCCTGGTCTGACTCGTAGACCATCGCCGCCTTGTCGGTCTCGATCTCGACCAGCTCCTCGCCGCGGCGCACGTGCTCGCCGTCGCGCTTGAGCCAGCGCAGCACGGTGCCCTCCTCCATCGTGTCCGACAGGCGGGGCATCACGATCTCGGTCACCAGCGCTCACCGGCTCACCCCGTTTCGCCCCCTGCGCTGGCGCCAGGCCGAGAACCTCCAGCGCGGCGCGCACCACGTGGGGCTCGTGCGGGTAGGCGAGGTCCTCCAGGGGCTTGGAGTAGGGCATCGGCACGTCGGCGCCGGTGACGCGCCGCACGGGGGCGTCGAGGTCGTCGAAGGCCTGCTCGGAGACGAGTGCGCTGAGGTTGGCACCTACGCCGCCGTGGGGCCAGCCCTCCTCGACGACCACGCAGCGGTTGGTCTTGGCGACCGAGCGCAGCACGGTGTCGAGGTCGAGCGGGCGCAGCGTGCGGGGGTCGATCACCTCGGCCTGCACCCCGTGCTCCTCCGCGAGCGTCTGCGCGGCGCGCTCGGCGGTGAGCGCCATCCGCGAGATGCCGACGATCGTGACGTCGGCGCCCTCGCGGCGCACGGCAGCGTGGCCGAAGGCGCTGTACGTGGTCGTCCCCGTCGGGCACCTCGCCTCGCTGGCCGTAGAGCGACTCGTGCTCGATGAAGATCACGGGGTTCTCGTCGCGGATCGCGGCCTTCAACAGTCCCTTGGCGTCGGCGGGGGTGGAGGGGGTGGCGACGAGCAGGCCGGGGACGTGCATGAAGAACGCCTCCAGGCAGTGGGAGTGCGTCGGCCCCAGCTGGTGCCCCGCTCCCTGGGGCATCCGCACGACCAGCGGCACGCGGGCCTGCCCGCCGAACATGTAGTGGATGTGGGCGGCGTGGTTGACGATCTGGTCGAACGCGAGCAGCGCGAAGTTGATCGTCATCAGCTCGACCACGGGGCGCAGCCCGACCATCGCGGCGCCGACGCCCATGCCGACGATCGTGTTCTCGGAGATCGGGGTGTCGCGCACGCGCCGCTCGCCGAACTCCTCCAGCAGGCCGGCGGTGACCTTGAAGGCGCCGCCGAAGACGCCGATGTCCTCGCCCATCAGCACTACGCGCTCGTCGCGGGCGAGCTCCTCGCGCAGGGCGGCGTTCAGCGCCTCGCGGTAGCGCAGCTCGGCCATCAGACGGTCCGCACGGAGTACCAGCCGTGCACCTGCTCGCCGAGCACGTACACGTCGTCGTACAGCGACTCGGGGGAGGGAAAGGGGGAGTCCTCGGCGAACGCGACGGCCTCGTCCACCTGGGCGCGCGCCTGCTCATCGATCCGCGCGCGCGCCTCTGCGTCGACGATTCCCTCGCGCTCCAGGAGATCGCCGAAGGCGGGAATCGGGTCGCGCTCGCGCCAAGGGCGACCTCCTCCTTGGAGCGGTACTCCTCGGGGTCGGCCATCGAGTGGCCGCGGAAACGGTAGGTGACCGCCTCGACGAGCACCGGGCGACGCTCCTCGCGCACTTGACGGATAGCGTCGGAGAGCACGGCGTGGGTGTCGAGCACGTCCATCCCGTCGCAGCGGGTGCCGGGGACGCCGAGGGACTCGCCCTTGCGCTGCAGGTCGGTGACCGCGGAGTGGCGCCCCAGGGCGGTGCCCATCCCGAACTGGTTGTTGGTCACCAGGAAGATGACGGGCAGGCGCCACAGCGCGGCGAGGTTGAGCGTCTCGCCGAAGGTGCCCTGGTTGGAGGCGCCGTCGCCGAACGTGCAGAGCGTCACGTCGTCCTCGCCGCGGTAGTCGCTCGCCAGCGCGATGCCCGCCGCGAGGACGACGTCACGCTCTGCACATTCGGCGACGGCGCGTCCAACCAGGGCACGTTCGGGGAGACGCTCAACCTCGCCGCGCTGTGGAAACTGCCCGTGCTCTTCCTGGTCACCAACAACCAGTTCGGCATGGGCAGGCCCTGCGCCGTCACTCCGCGGTCACGGACCTGCAGCGCAAGGGCGAGGGCCTCGGCGTCCGGGGATGCGCTGCGACGGGATGGACGTCCTCGACACCCACGCGGTCGTCTCGGAGGCGATCGAGCGCGTGCGCGAGGACCGACGTCCGGTGCTCGTGGAGGCGGTCACCTACCGCTTCCGCGGCCATTCGATGGCCGACCCCGAGGAGTACCGCACCAAGGAGGAGGTCGCGCAGTGGCGCGCGCGCGACCCGATCCCCGCCTTCGGCGATCTGCTCGTCCGCGAGGGATCGTCGACGCTGAGCGGCGCGACGCGGATCGACGCAGAGGCCGTCGCGCAGGTGGAGGGCGGTGGCGTTCGCCGAGGCCTCGCCGTTCCCCGCTCCCGAGTCCCTGTACGACGACGTGTACGTGCTCGGCGAGCGGTCCCGGCGCTACTCGGTGAAGACCACGGGACTAGGCCGCAGTCGGGAGACGCCGACGCTAGATGCGACGGCGCATGGTGGGCGAGCGCCGATGAGCCGAGGACGCCCTGCAGGCCGGCGAGGACGCCTGCTGATGGCCGAGATGCGCTACCGCGAGGCGCTCAACGCGGCGCTGCGCGAGGAGCTCGGCGCGACGAGCGCGTGCTGCTGATGGGCGAGGACATCGGCGTGTTCGGCGGCGCCTTCAAGGTGACCGCCGGGCTGCTGGAGGAGTTCGGCGAGCGGCGCGTGCGCGACACGCCGATCTCCGAGAACACGATCGTCGGCATGGGCGTCGGCGCCGCGATGGCCGGGCTGCGGCCGGTGGTCGAGCTGATGACGATCAACTTCGCGCTGCTCGCGTTCGACCAGATCGTCAACCACGCGGCCCACATCCACTACATGTTCGGCGGCCAGGTCCGCGTGCCGCTCGTCGTGCGCATGCCCCAGGGCGCCGGCCACCAGCTGGGGCCGACGCACTCGCACTGCCTGGAGGCGCTGTTCCTGCACGTCCCCGGCCTGCTCGTCGCCGTGCCCTCCACGCCCGCCGACGCCAAGGGCCTGCTGAAGACGGCGATCCGCGACGAGAACCCCGTCATCTTCATCGAGCACGAGTCGCTCTACGGCGTGCGCGGCGAGGTGCCCGACGCGAGGACGAGCTCGTCGGCTTCGGCCGCGCCGCGCATGCGCCGCGAGGGCGCCGACGTGACGATCGTCGGCGTCTCGCGGATGGCGCTCACCGCCGAGCGCGCCGCGGAGACGCTCGCCGACGAGCACGGCGTGCAGGCGGAGGTGATCGACCCGCGCACGCTGCGCCCGCTCGACCTCGACACGATCCTCGCGTCGGTCGCCAAGACCAACGCTGCGTGGTCGTCGAGGAGGGCTGGCCCCACGGCGGCGTCGGCGCGAACCTCGCGCGCGCTCGATCTCCGAGCAGGCCTTCGACGACCTCGACGCGCCCGTGCGGCGCGTCTCCGGGGCGGACGTGCCGATGCCCTACTCCAAGCCGCTCGAGGACATCGCCTACCCGCACGAGCCCCAGATCGTGCACGCCGCGCTGGCGACCCTCGGCCTGCGCCGCACAGCGGCGACCGGGAGCGCGCTGATGGCCGAGATCGTGATGCCCCGCCTGTCGGACACGATGGAGGAGGGCACGATCCTGCGCTGGCTGAAGCGCGACGGCGAGCAGGTGCGCCGCGGCGAGGAGCTCGTGGAGATCGAGACCGACAAGGCGACGATGACCTACGAGTCAGACCAGGAGGGCGTCCTGCAGATCGTCGCCCGGCGAGGGCGACACGCTGGCGGTCGGCGCGCTCGATCGCGCGCGTCGGCGAGGCGGCCGGCGCCGAGATGGCGGCGGGCCGCCGGACGTGCAGTGGCGCCCGCCGAGGCGCGCCGCGCAGCAGCCGAGCCGCCGCTCGCAGCCGGCGCCGGCGCAGTCGGCGTCGCGGCCGCAGCCCGCAGCGCCGACGGCTGCGGCCGCAGACGCCACGGCGCGAGCGCGTCAAGGCATCGCCGCTGGCCAGGCGGATCGCGCTCGAGAGCGGCGTGGACCTGCACGCGCTCAGCGGCAGCGGCCCGGGCGGCCGGATCGTCAAGGCCGACGTCCAGGCTGCAGGCGCCGCGCAGCAGGCGCGGTCGCACCGGCGAGCGGGCGCGCCGGCGCCGAGCCGGCGCGCGAGCGCCGGTGGCGCTCCGCCCGCGCGCCGACGCTCGCCGAGCGCGTGGCGACGGCCAAGGGCGAGACGACCGTCGTCGAGCTGTCGCGCACGCAGCAGACGATCGCGCGGCAGGATGGCCGAGTCGAAGGCGACGATCCCCGACTTCACGCTGCAGGCGGAGGTCGACATGGAGGAGTGCGTGCAGCTGCGCACCGAGCTCAAGCGGCTCTCCCCAGCGCCGAGGCGCCGACGTACAACGACATGGTCGTGAAGGCGTGCGCGCTGGCGCTGCGCGAGCACCCGCGCGTGAACGGCAGCTACCGCGACGGGCGCCTGGAGCTGCACTCGCGCGTCAACGTCGGGGTCGCCGTCGCGGCGCGACTCCGACGATCCACAGGCGGCGCGCTGGTCGTGCCGACCGTGTTCGACGCCGACATGAAGTCGCTCGGGGAGATCGCCCGCGAGACCCGCGCGCTGGCCGAGCGCGTGCGCGACGGGACGATCACGCCGCCCGAGCTCGGCGGCGGCACGTTCACGGTCTCCAACCTGGGGATGTTCGGCGTGCAGCAGCTTCACCGCGATCATCAACCCGCCGCAGGCGGCGATCCTCGCGGTCGGCTCGCTCGCCCGCGCCGTGGTGCTGGTCGGTGCGCGAGGAGGGCGAGATCTCGCGCGCCACACGATGGCGCTGACGCTCGCCTGCGATCACCGCATCCTCTACGGCGCCGACGCGGCGCAGTTCCTCGCCCGCGTGCGCGAGCTGCTCGAGCGCCGGCCCGCTAGCGTCTGACGCATCGCTGAGTCATGTACTCCGGCAGGGCTGTCGCCGACGCCCGACCAGCCGGCCCGAGGCCGACCGGCCGGGAAAGGAGGTGATGCGCTGAGCCAGCGGTACGCTCGGCTAGGCGATAGCGCCATGGTTGCTCATGCAGCCTGACGTAGCGCACCAGCCGGCGGAGCGCCTCGGACCATTGCGGGCGAGACCAACCGGACCCCGGACGCTCAGCGACGCTGTGAGCTCATCTTGGCCTGCGAGCATGCTACCGCCAGAGTCTGCAATGAACTCAGGCACGATCTGCCCCGAAGCTGGGGTGCCACCTCGGCGCGATCCCCTACCGCGACGGCTTGCCATGCAGCAGGAATCGGGCGCGGCGCCAGGCCGGGAGCTGCCCGACGCGCTGCTGCTGCTCGAGCACCCGCCCGTCTACACCCGCGGGCGGCGCTCGCGGCCGCGAGGAGCTGACCTCGGCGAGGCCTTCTACCGCGCGCGGGGCATCGAGATCGTGCCGACGGATCGCGGCGGGCGCGTCACCTACCACGGACCCGGGCAGCTCGTCGGCTACCCGATCATGGCCGTCCACGGACGTGCGTCGCGCACCTGCGCGCGATGGAGGACGCGATCGTCGCGGCGCTCGCCGACGAGGGCATCGCGGCCCGCTCGCGCCCGCAGGACGGGCCCGACTACACCGGCGTGTGGGTGGAGGACCGCAAGATCGCCTCGCTCGGCGTGCACGTCTCGCGCGGCGTCACCACGCACGGGTTCGCCGTCAACGTCGAGAACGACCTCGACGCCGTTCTCGTGGGTGGTCGCCTGCGGCCTGCCGGACGTGACCATGACCTCGATCGCGGCCGAGCGCGCGCGCTGACGGGCCACCGTGCCACGTACCGCGACGCCCGGCGCCCGCACCGGTGCGATGCCGCAGCTGCTTCCGCAGGCGCGCAGCGCATGCCTCTGCGCGGTCCACGGCCGCCGCCAGCGGCTGGTGTCGCCGCGACAGCCGGGCTCGGCGCGGTACCCCGCGAGGTCGCGTCAGCCGTGCCCGCACCGCCACGCCCACCGGTGCCGGCATGACGCCGGCCAACGGAGCAGCCCCGAGCGCCACCCGCTCGCGCGCGAACCCGGGCGGCGTGGACGTGCTGCGCGTGCTCGGCCCCGACGTGCGCCCGCTGCGCGAGCGCAAGCCGCCCTGGCTGAAGGTCCCGCCGCCCGGCGGCGAGCGCTACCGCGCGCTGACACGGCTGATTCGCGACGAGAGCCTGCACACCGTCTGCCAGGAGGCCGCCTGCCCGAACGTCGGCGAGTGCTGGGAGCGCGGCACCGCCACGTTCATGATCCTCGGCGACACCTGCACCCGGCGCTGCGGCTTCTGCAACGTCAAGACCGGCCGCCCCACCTGGAACGACCCGCTCGAGCCGGCGCGCGTCGCGCGCTCGATCGCACGTATGGGCCTGCGCCACGCGGTCGTCACGTCGGTCGACCGCGACGACCTGCCCGACAAGGGCGCCGCGGCCTTCGTCGGCGTCATCCGCCAGGTCCGCCGCCAGGCCCCCGACTGCCAGATCGAGGTGCTTGACCCCCGATTTCCAGGGCCAGGAGATGCCGCTGGCGAAGGTCATCGCGGAGCGCCCCGACGTCTTCAACCACAACGTCGAGGTCGTGCCCCGCCTCTACCCGCTGGCGCGGCGCGGCTCGAGCTTCGAGCGCTCCTGCCGCGTGCTGCGAGCTCGCCAAGCGAGCTCGGCGGCCGCGAGGTCGTCACGAAGTCCGGGCTCATGGTCGGGCTCGGCGAGACCTACGAGGAGCTGGTGCGACCTTCGCCGCGCTGCGCGCGCAGGGCGTGCAGGTCCTCACCGTCGGACAGTACCTGCGGCCCTCCGAGCGCCACCTGCCGGTCGTGCGCTACTGGCACCCCGACGAGTTCGCCGCGTTGCAGCGCGCCGCGTACGCGCTCGGCTTCGAGCACGTCGCCGCTGGACCGCTGGTGCGCTCGTCCTACCACGCCGACCAGCACGTCGCCCAGCCACAACCCGGCAGCGGCCCGCTCGCCAGCTCCACAGCTCCTGCCCAGCCCCCTGCTGGAGTCGCTGTGCCGGCGCGCGGATAGTCTGCTGCGATCTTCGCGCCGCCTGCTGATCCTGCTCGTAGCGGCCCTCTTCATAGTCGGCTTCGCCTTCCTCACGCTGAAGGCGATCGCCGCCCAGGGCTTTACGCTGGGGAGCGCCATCTCGGTGTTCGTGATCGTGCTGATGGGCGTCGGCATCCTCGGCGCGCTGCTGAACCCTCCCCGTCGCTGAATCCTCCCGCCGCTGCACCCAGAACCCTCACCGTCGCCGATCCGCTTCGCCCCGCCATGAGCCGCTCCCCCTTCATGCCGCCCAGTCCGCGCCACTCGCGTGCCGCGGCGCGCCGACGACGGCGTCGGCGCAGGCGAGCGCTGGCGAGCGCGGCGCTCGTACTGGTCGCGGCGGTCGTGCTCTACGCGGTGCTCTCGCACAGCGGCGACCCCCTGGCCAGCGGGAGCCCGGCGGCCGCCGCCGCACACGGGCGGCGCGCGCACGCCGCCGGCGCACGCGGCGAGAGCGCGCCGGCTCGATCGACGCAGCCACCGAGCGCTCGCGTCTCGGCGCTCGGCCTGCCACTCGGCGATCCGCCGCTGCCCCTCGACCTGTCAAACCCGCGCGCCGACCCCGTGCAGCTGCGCTTCCCCGAACCGCCCCGCGCCGGCATCGTGATCGACCTCGACAGCGGGCGCGTTCTGTGGCAGCTAAACCCGCTGGCGCGGCTGCGCATCGCGAGCCTCACGAAGCTGATGACGGCGCTGCTCACCGTCAAGTCGACGCCGCCGGACGCGCGCGTGCTGATCACCCGTCAGGCCGAGCAAACGAGCGGCTCCAAGGTCGGCGTGCTCCCACTCGGCCGTCGCGTGCCGATCGAACCGCTGATGTACGGGCTGCTGCTGCCCTCGGGCAACGACGCCGCGGTGGCGCTCGCCCAGCACGTCGCCGGCACGGTGCACCGCTTCGTGCGCGAGATGAACGAGGAAGCCGCCCGCCTCGGCCTCGGCTGCACCCGCTACTCCTCGCCATCGGGCTTCTACAACACGCACAACTACTCCTGCGCCGCCGACCTCGCCGAGCTCGCCCACATCGACCTGCGCCAACCCCGCATCGCGCGCGTCACGCGCATCTACTACGCCGTGCTGCCGTTCCCGATCGCCGGCGGCAAGCTCTACCTCTACAACAACAACCCGCTGCTCATCTACCACTACCCGGGCGCCACCGGCATGAAGACCGGCGAAACGATCGAAGCCGGCCGCTGCCTGGTGGCGACCGCCGAGCGCCACGGTGTCCGTCTCGGCGGTCGTGCTGCTGCACTCGCCGGCGCCCGGCAACCAGGCGCGCGAACTGCTCGACGACGCCTTCGAGCACGTCTACGGCCAACGGCCCCTGCCCGAACCGGCGATGCCGCCGGGGGCGTGAGAGCCCGTCGGGCCCGCCTATGTTTTCGCTCTTTGCCGCGGTGTGTGCGCGCGTGCGTGTGTGCGCGCGCACGCGCGCGCACACACCGCACCAAACTTCAAAACCCAATCCCTCCCCTCGACAAGGCGACCGCCGAGCGAGTACCGTATGAGCAGCGATTGACTGGTCAGTCAACCAAGGAGGCGCGCGATGGATCTCGACGACAGCCCGGAGCAGGCGGAGTACCGCACGGAGGTGCGCTCGTGGCTGCAGCAGCACCGAGCTGAGGCGCCGATCCTGCAGGGCCCGGGCGCGCTCGAGGACGAGGCCGAGATCGTCGCCGCCCGGCGCGCCTGGCAGGCGCGCCTCGCCGAGGCTGGCCTGGCCGGTGTGACTTGGCCCAAGGAGTACGGCGGCCAGGGTCGCGGGCCGATCGAGCAGGTGATCTGCAACCAGGAGATCGCCCGCGCCAAAGTCCCCGGCATCCTGGACGCGATCGGGGTCGGCATGCTCGGCCCGACAATCATCGCCCACGGCACCGACGAGCAGAAGAGCCGCTACCTCGGCCCGATGCTGCACGGCGACGAGGTCTGGTGCCAGCTCTTCTCCGAGCCCGCCGCCGGCTCGGACCTAGCGGCGGTGCAGACGCGCGCCCGCCAGCAGGACGACGGCAGCTGGCGCCTGTCGGGCCAGAAGGTGTGGACGACCAACGCCCAGTTCGCCTCCTACGGCCTGCTGCTGGCGCGCACCGACGCCGATGTGCCCAAGCACAACGGGCTGACGATGTTCGTCGTCTCGATGGACGCTCCCGGGGTGACGGTGCGCGGCCTGCGCCAGATCTCAGGCGAGGCGGAGTTCAACGAGGTCTTCTTCGACGACGTCGCGCTCGGCGCCGACGCGGTCGTGGGCGGAGTCGGAAACGGCTGGGGCACGGCGCTGACGACACTGATGTTCGAGCGCGTCACGATCGGCCTCGGCGGCGAGGGCCTGGGCTTCAACTCGGCCCCGGCCCCGCCGTCCTACCACAATCA
>CAWHSC010000002.1:0-263155 GCA_963831945.1 uncultured Solirubrobacterales bacterium
CTTCTGCAGCGCGCTTTTCGTTGTTCGCTTTGATTTCTTCGGCGGTTCGTTTTTCGAATTCTTCTTTCGCCTTTTCTTTTTCGTTCTGGCGTTTTTCAGCCGCTTTTTCCCTTTCGTCCGGGCTTTTTCAGCGGCTTCTTCCCTTGCGTCGCGTTCTTCTTCGGCCGTTACTTCTTTTTCGGCCTGTGCCTTCTTTTCGGCGGCCGCTTTTTCTTCTGCTGCTTTCTTTTCTTCGGCTGCTTTTTCTTCTGCGGCTTTCTTTTCTTCGGCCGCTTTTTCTTCTGCGGCTTTCTTTTCTTCGGCTGCTTTTTCTTCGGCTTCTTTCTTTTCTTTCGCGCCGATGTTCGTCGAGAAGTCGACGAGGTGATCGCGGATGATCTCCTCGTCTTCGTACCTGGCGGTCAGATCGACCGACGAGGACGTGCTGTTGACCAGGTCGATCGCGGCCAGGCCCAGGCTGTTGGTCGTCACACAGAGGTGATCGGAGCCTTCGTCGGACGGGTCCCTCACCGAGCTACCGCCCAGGTAGACCTTGTTCCCCTTGCCCAGCACTTCGTCGGGATCTTCCAGCTAATCCCCGTTCGTCGGGTTGCTGAACGGATAGATCCCGGTTTCCTGCTGTGCGTGGAAGCAGACCGTCTCATCGACGATCGGGCGCCCATCGATGTCCTGAGCCTTAGCGACGACGATCCGCACGTTCTGTTCTTCTTTACCGGGGCCCTTGGGGAACTCGAAGAATTCCTTTTCCCACAGCGACCTGACTTTCTTGATCAGCGATGCTTCCGAGTTCTGCGAGCCGTAATCGACCGACTGGTACGGATACACGGCCGTGGCAGAGATCGACGATTCGCCGATGACTTCGTTGAACAGGCCTTTCAGGTCGCAGCCGCCGTCGGCGTTCTTGACGATCTTGCCTGTTTCGCTTTCGCCTTCGGCTCCACCGAACACCGGGATGTGGTTCAGGTAGAACCCATCGCCCGGCGTGTACTTCACGAGCACTTCGCCACGCTCGTCCGTGTAGAACGTTTCATTCAACGTCCCACTCGGGGTCTGGTAGTAGCTGGCGCCCTCGCCTTCGGTGCGCTGCAGGCATCCCGTCGATTCCGCGATGCGTTCTCCGCTGCTGTGAACCGACGTCCAGAACGTATACGGTTCGGGGTGTTTGTTCAGGAACGCCGGGAAGTCGCCGCCGGGGCTCGGTCCGTCGACACCAGACGCCTGGGGACAGGACGATCGGTCGCGGGGATGTACGCGCCGTAGTACGGGTTGTCCGAGTAGATTTCGGCCTTGTCCGCGCCTGAGATCTGACCCACGCCACCTATGCCGCCGTCGTTCGGCGCGAGGTGCACGTCGATGCGAATCGCGGGCATCGGGGCGTCGTCACCGTTGAGGATGCCATTGCCGATGAGCGTTTCGGGGGCCTCCGGATCGTACGGTCCGAAGACGCTGGTGTTCAGGCTGTCTTCCGGGCTTCCGTGGATGTCCCACAGGTCCGGGTTGGTTCCCTCCGGTTCCAGTTCTTCGGAGCTGGTCGCCAGCGTATCGGCCAGGGTCGGCCAGCTTGCGGGCAGTTCGTAGCTTTCTTCGGGGAGCAGGTTGTGCAGCGCCGAGCCTTTTTCGACTGGGAAGCTGCCCGTCACCTTGACCTGAACGAGACCCTTGTCCGCGTTGGTTTCAGGTTCCGAGAACGGCGACGGCACGAATTCACCGTTGCCCGAGGGGTCGCCCCCGTAGGGGAGCTCGGCCAGCGACGGCTTGTTGACCGTCAACCAGATCACGAGGAACTGGTGCGAGTACACGATCGCGCCCGCTCCGTTCATGACGACCGCCCTGATTCGAGCGAGGCCCGGATTCAGCGACTTGTAGTCGATCTTCACGCATCCGGCGTCGATCGAGGCCTGGGGGCTGCCTTCGCTCGGAGCGAAGAACGCCTGGGACCCGGGATCGGTTGTCGGGAGCTCGGCCGCTTCAGGCCGGCCCGACCAATCCTCGAGCTGGAAGTTGGCGGACTGGCCGCCTTCATCGCTGGTGTTGATGGACGGGTCGCACACCACGAGGCGCACGTGCTCGCCCACCCACGCCACATACGGGACGTTGGCGCTCTGCGGGCCGTCACCTGCCGGCCCCGGGTTGGGAGCGGCAACGGCGCCTGCCGCCGTGAGCGAGCTCAGGGCCAGCACCGCCGCTCCTGCCGCGGAAGCGAGTCCCGCGATCATTTTCCTTTTGTTCTGTGGTCGCATTTGTGTGCGGCCTCCTCCTTGATGAGAGAGTGGACTGAGTGCCTTCCGACTGGTAGGACGGATTCGCCCCCCAACCGACACGACAGGCGCATGACAGACCTACAACGGCCTATCAGCGGCCGGGATACTATGGGTGCGATCAGCTCTCCACAATCATCAGGTGGGGTAGTCTTTGGCCCCTGTCAAACGGGTGGGGAGACCGCTACCCCAAGCGACATGCCTGGTGGGAATCTGCAGTATTGAAGCGGAAAACTCCGCGGCTGGGCCACAAGCAGTCAGCTTGCGAGGGGTTGATCGGACTGAGCTGCCGGCTCGTCGCCACTGAAGGTATTCGAGCTTTCAGCGCGATCTTCCTGCCCACCCCTGCCTGTGGCCGCGGTGCATCCCACAGCCTGCATCGCCTGCACACGGTTGCGCACGCCCAGCTTGGAGTAGATCGTGCGCAGATGAAACTTGACCGTGTTGGAGGAGATCGTCAGCTGCGCGGCGATCTCCTTGTTGCTCAGCCCGGAGGTGAGGAGCTCGAGGACTTCGCGCTCGCGCTCGCTCAGGGCGGCGAGCGGGGCGTCCGGTTGCAGCGACGCCGCCTGCCAGCCGACGGGCATCACTGCGCGGCCCTCGAGCACGTGGCGAAGCGCGAAGGTCATCTCTTCGACCGTGTCGGAGGTGAGCACGACGCCCTCCGCCTGCTCGTCGATCGCGCAGCGCACTACCGCCGGCGTGGCGACCTCGCAGAGCAGCAGGATCTTCAGCTCCGGATGCGCACGCTTGATCTCGGCCACCGCCTCCGGGCCGGCCTCGGGGTCGTCTGTGTAGACGATCGCTGCCTGCAGGTTCAGCTCGCCTGCACGCGATCCCGCCCCCAGCTCGCGATGGCTCGGATAGGCGCCCACAACCCGGTTTCCGCTTTTGGTGAGCATCCAGGCGAGCGCCTCGGTGGCGAGCGCTCCAGCTCCACCGACGATCGCGATCCTGGGCTCAAGCGCCGCCACTGGTCATCTGCGCATGCTGATTGGCGGCCTCGACGCGATTGCGCACTCCCATCCGCGAATACATAGCGCGGACGTGGAACTTGATCGTGTTTGGGCTGAGGTTGAGATCCCTGGCAATCTCCTCGTTGCGCCGACCTTGGGCGATCAGGGCGAGGATCTGACGGTGGCGCGGGCTCAGTCCCCCTCGCCCTGCCGCCGGCGGGGCGACGACCCGCTGCCAGCCGGAGGGCATCACGGTGCGCCCGGTGGCTGTGTACCTGATCGCGGCCCGTATGTCCTCCGTCGAGTAGCTCTTGAGGAGGACTCCGCTCACTCTGTGCTCGATCGCGCAGCGCACCACTTCCTCGCTGATCTCCCGGCAGAGCATCACGATTCTCGCCTTCACGTGCGGCGAGCTCAGCGCACCGACGGCGCTCTGGCAATCACCGGGATCGCCTCCGTCGCAGTCGAGCAGGAGCACCGCCGGCGGGTCCTTCCCGTCGGCGGCCAGGAACTGGGCGGCGGACTCGAACGTTCCCAGCACGTTGAGCCCGTCCTGCGCCGTCAGCAGGCTCGCGGTGGCTTCCCGCAGCAGACGCTGCCCGCCGATCAGCGCCAGCGTGATCGCCGGGCCGCGCCGCTCAGGGAGGGGCGGGCAGGGGGCCGAGGGGTATAGGGCTTCAGGTTCTAGCGCAAGTCTGGACAATTTTTTCAGTCGGAACCCTATCAGCAATCACCGATCCGTGACGTAAGGCGGTGTTTATGAGCACTTTGTTGGGCGAGTTTGTCTACTTAGTTGGGCTGCCCCCTGCTGCCGCATCACGCTCTTTCCTACCCAATCCTCCGCTTTTACATGCCGGCCGCATCCGGGTCTTCTACGGGGGGCGTCGGCAGCTCAGCGCACCGGGCCTGAGCCTGCACGTGCAGGCCACACCAGCACGGGTCCGCGGGCGCCGAGGGTGACGGTCGACCCGGGGGAGAGCTGGGCGTCTCCGAGGGTCCGCACGAGCAGGCGCTGCGCGACCCCGTTCTGCTCGATCTGCACGTGCAGGACGGCGTCGTGCCCGTGGTATCCCGCTCGCAGCACCCGTCCGCCGAGGCCCTCGCCGCCGTCGGTGGGGCGCAGGTCGATCTGCTCGGGGCGGACCAGGACGGTCACCGGGCACGGGGTGGGCAGCGGCTCGCCGTGCCACACGGCGGGGAGCCTCCCGAGCGGTGTCGCGACGAGCCCCCCCTCGAGCACTCCTTCGATCAGGTTGGCGTCGCCGACGAAGCGCGCCAGCTCGTCGTCGATCGGACGGGCGTAGAGGTCCTGCGGCGTGGCGTGCTGGGCGATCCTGCCGTCCCGGAGGACCGCGACGCGATCCGCGAGCGAGAGCGCCTCGTCCTGGTCGTGGGTCACGAGTAGCGTCGTCGTCGCCGAGGCCCGGAGGATCCGCTGAACCTCCTCCCGCACGCTGGCCCGCATGTGCGCGTCGAGGGACGCGAACGGCTCGTCCAGGAGCACCACCTCGGGTTCGACGGCGAGCGCCCGGGCCAAGGCCGCCCGCTGCTGCTGGCCACCCGAGAGCTGGTGGGGGTAGCGGCGCGCCAGGTCCCCGAGTCCCACGAGCTCGAGCAGCTCGCCCACCCGCCGCCGGCGGGCCGCCCGGGAGAGCCCGAACCCGACGTTCGCCGCGACCGTGAGATGGGGAAAGAGGCCGCCCTCCTGCGGGACGTAGCCGATCCGGCGGTGCTCGGGGCGGACGTGGGCACCCTCGCCGTCCACGACCCGCTCGCCGATCCTCACCGTCCCGCGGTCCGGTCGATCGAAACCCGCCAGCAGCCGCAACAGCGTCGTCTTGCCGCTCCCCGAGGATCCGAGGATCGCCGTCAGCGACCCCGCCGGCACCGTCAAGTCCAGGCCGACGAGCACCGGGTGGGTCCCGAAGCCCTTGTACAGGCCTGCGATCGCGAGCTCGCTCACCGCGCCACCGTCCCCACCGCCAGGCGGCGCCCTTTGCCACCGTCCTCCGCGTAGCTGCTCACCTTGCCGGCATCGCGCGCCTCGCGAACGTCGCTTGGAAAGCCGCTCACCGCGCTGCCCGCTCCCGTGAGGGAAGGCGCTCGAAGAAGCGCCCCAGGACGTAGCTTGGCAGGGCCGCGATGGCGATGATCGCCAGTGCGAACGGCGCGGCCTGCCCGTAGGAGAGGTTCTGTTGGTAGGCCCAGAACTGGGTGGCGAGCGTCTGCACGCCGGTCGGGATCAGGATCAGCGTGGCCGTGAGCTCCGTCACCGCGGAGAGAAATACTAGGCTGAAGGCCGCGGCCAGCCCGGGGGCGAGCAGCGGGAGCGTGACCCGCCACAGCACCGAGGAGCGCCGCCGCCCGAGCGAGCGGCCGACCTCCTCGAGGCCGACCGGCGCCTGCGCGACCGAGGCCCGCACACCGACGAGGGCCAGCGGGAAGAACAGGATGGCGTAGGCGATCACCAACAGCGGGGCGCTCTGGTAGAGAAAGCCGCCGGCGTAGCGCTCCGTGAAGTAGGAGAGCGCCAGGGCGATCACCAGACCGGGCATCGCCAGCACGAGGTAGGTGCTGCGTTCGAGCAGCTGGTAGGACCGCCCGCGGTGGCGGATCGCCAGCAGCGCCACGGGCAGCGCCATCGCGGTGGACAGCGCCGCCGCGACCGCGCTGTAGAGGGCCGTGTGCCACGTCGCGTCCAGCAGCGAGACGCCGGCGAGAAACGCCCGGCCTCCCCTGAGCATCCAGTAGAGGCTGGAGCCGATCGGGACGCCGAGTGCCAGCCCGACGAGCACGCCGAAGCCGCCGAGCACCGGCAGCTTCGCGCGCCCCAGCCGGTGAGGCCGGGCGACCCGCTGGGCGAGGGGGCCCGAACGGCTGAGTCGGCCCCGGCCCCGTGCCAGCCCCTCGCCCGAGAGGACCACGAGGCTGAGGAGCACCAGCACCAGCGACAGCGCCGAGGCCGTCGGCACGTTGAACGAGACGTTGAACTCCGTGAAGATCTCCGTGGTGAAGGTCTGGTAGCCGAGGATCTCGAAGGCGCCGTACTCCGCGAGCAGCACGAGCGCCACCAGTAGGCAGCCGCCGAGAATCGCCACCCGGGCCTGCCCGAGCGTCACCCGCCAGAACGTCCACAGCCGCCCCTTGCCGAGGCTGCGCGCGACCTCCTCCTGACCCGGATCGGCGTTGCGCAGGCTGGCGGCGACCGGCAGATACACGAGCGGGTACACCGCCAGCGTCATCACCAGCACCGCTCCGCGGAACCCCTCGACCCAGGTGCTGAGCGAGGACCAGCCGAAGCTCACCACGAAGTCGGGGATCGCCAGCGGCACGACCACCAGCACAGCCCACACCCGACGGCCCGGAAGGTCGGTGCGCTCGACAAACCACGCCGTCGCGGTGCCGATCACGGCGCACAGCACCGTGACGACGACGGTGAGCCGGACCGTGTTCCACAGCAGCGTGGCCGTGAGCCCCCGGAAGACGAGGTGCAGGACCGTCGAGGTCCCGGCGCCGTGGGCCTCGAAGAGCAGGAACGCGAGCGGCGTGGCCAGGATCGCCGCCACCGACGCGCTGAGCGCGAGCAGCCCCCACGGTCGTGGGGCGGCCCGCCCCCGTACGGGTCCGGTCCTAGACACAGGCCCGACCCCGCCCGTCACCGGCTCTTCTTCAAGCACCCCTCTCGCCGGGGTCCTCACCTCAGCGGCCCGTTCGAGCGAGGCGCCTCACAGCAGCCCCGCTTCGCGTAGGAGCGCGATCGCCGTCGACCCGTCGCCGAGCTCCGGGATCGTGATCGCGTTCGGCTGGAGCGCTCCGAAGGGGGTCTCGGGTGCCGCGGTCGCGATCCCCGGGCGGATCGGGTACTCGAAGCTGAGCGAGTGGGCGATGATCTCCTGGCCCTGCCGGCTCACCAGGAACGCGAGGAACCTCTGAGCGGCGCCCTGGTGCTCGGAGGACTTGAGGATCGCGGCCCCCGACACGTCGATCACGTAGCCGGGGTCCCGCGGCGCGAAGTAGGCGATCTTCGAGTGGATGCTCCCCGCGCCGAGCTCGGCTTTCATGCGGTACCAGTAGTACTGGTTGATCACCCCAAACGCGACGGCGCCCCGGTTGACCTCGCTGGAGATCGTCTCGTTATCGGGGTACACGTGGCTGCCGGCGTTCGCCTTGATCCCTTCCAGCCACCTCAGCGCCGCCGCCCGGCCGTAGGTGCGCTCGACAGAGGTGACGATCGGCTGGAAGTCCGTCTCCCCGGCCGCGAAGGCCAGCTTGCCCCGGTACGCGGGTTCGGCCAGTTGGAGGACCGACCTCGGAAGCTGGCTCGCGGCGATCAGGCTTGGGTTGTAGATGAGCACGCTGACCCGCGCCGAGACCCCGAGCCAGTCGCCCTGCGGCGAGTTGAACCTGCTCGGGACGTTGGCGAGCGTCGTGGGGTCCACCGGAGCGAGTAGGCCCTTGTCCTGCAGGTACTCGAGCGCCGGTGAGTTCTCCGTGTAGATGACGTCAGCCGGCGAGTTGGACCCCTCGGTGACGATCTCGTCGGCCAGGGTGTCCTCGTCGTTGCTGCGCACGTTCACCGTGATGCCGCTCGCCCGCTCGAAGGCCGCGACAAGCGTGTCCGTCGTCTGCACGTGCTGGCCGCTGTAGAGCGTGATCGACCGGCCCGACCCCGAGGACAGGCCGCCGCAGCCGGCCAACGTCCCTGCAGCGAGGACGAGCGCCGCGATGAGGGAGCCTAGACGATGCCTGCGGCCCGCGGGACGCCGCTGCTCGCCATGCAGCCCATATTGGGAAATCCGACCGGACGACTTGGGTATCACGGCGCGCACCGTACCACAACTTAGGTCGCCCTAATTAGGCTGGCCTAAGACGCGCCAGGAGTTGTCGATCGCTCATCTTCCGCCATAGGGTGCGTGAAGGAGCTCGTCAAGGCACGAACGTGGTCGCCGGGCTAGAGGCGGCACACACGATTGCTCTCCCCGCCTCGCCGAGATCGGGTACGTTCGCTGAGACGTGGAGCTCGAGCACGCAATCCGAACTAGGCGCACCCACAAGGTGTTCGCCCCAGAGCCGGTGGCGCCGGAACTGCTGCAACAGTTGTTCGAACTGGCCCGCTGGGCTCCGAACCACCACCTCACCAACCCTTGGCGCTTTCGGGTGCTCGGCCCCAGCACGGTTGAGCGGCTCAAGGGGATCGCCGAGAACGCCGCCCCCGGTTCGGCAAGCAAGCTCGATCGCGCGCCCACCCTTGTTGTTGCATCGGTTTACACGCAGGGTGACAGCGCTCAGCAGACGGAGGATCTGCTCGCGAGCGCGGTCGCCGCCTACCTCGTGCTGCTCGCCGCCCATGGGGCAGGGCTCGCCGGCTACTGGCGGACCCTGCCGCTCCTCGACTCGCCTGCCGGCCGGGAGGTGCTCGAGCTCGATGCCCTCGAAACCCCAATTGGGCTACTCCACCTCGGCCGCCCTCGCCAGGAACAGCATGTGCCCGAGCGGGCACCCGCCGCCGACTTCGTGCGCTACCTACCCTAGGAGGCGTCGCGGGGTCTCACCGACGTGAGACAGCCGATGTCGCTGATGTCCTCCCAACGCTGGCGAGGTGGCTGGCGGCGGGCGGGCCGGTCAGCCAATCTGCTCCGCCAGCTCGACGATGATCCCCGCGGGGCCACGGACGTAGCAGAGTCTGTAGCTGTCCTCGTAGCGCCCCAGCTCGCCGACGAGCTCTGCGCCGCGGGCTCGGAGGCGAGCGAGGACGGCGTCGATGTCCTCGACGGCGAACGCGACGTGACGGATGCCCGAAGCGTTCGCCGGCGCGCGCTGGTAGCCGCCGTCGGTAGGCGGCGTGTGAAACTTCGTCAGCTCGAGTCGTCCGTGCCCGTCTGGGGTCCGCAGCATGGCGATCTGCGCCCGGACGCCCTCGAGCCCGACGATGCGGTCTACCCAATCGCCCTCGACCGGCGCCTCTCCCTGTGGCTCAAGTCCAAGCTCGACGAAGAACGCCACCGCGTCCGCGAGGTCGTCGACGACGATGCCCACGTGGTCCATCCGCCGGATTGTCACGTGCTCGATGATAGGCACGCGACTGAGCCAGTGGGTGAACTGTCGCGGGGGACGGACCGGGCTCGAGCGCGACATCCGCGCTGTCGCTGGACGGAGATCACCAGCGTCGCCCGGGAGCCAACCCCGCAGGCTCCCCGAATACGCGCCGGCTCCTCCCAAATCTGAAACTGCTCAGCGACCGGTAAGCCGCCGCCTGATGGGTGGAGGAACACTCGGCCGCCGCGAGCGTCGCCAGAGCGCTGCCCGTTGCTCCTATGTCTAAGCGAGGCTCCGGAAATTGCGGGGAAGTGTCCTGCTCATCATTGTCTGCGATAGGGCGACCACCAGAGCGGCCCGACTCTTGTCGCCGGTCCCGCTAGGGTGCGCGAGTGGGGACGACCACCTACAGGACGTGTGGCACGCGCCTGTAGCGAAGGTAAACGACGCGAGAGCCAAACGTCTTCGTCTCGACCAACTCCAGGTTGATCCTTTCGTCCAGGGTCGGGAAGTAGGGCGTGCCGCCGCCGAGTAGGACCGGGCTGACGAACAGCCGCCATTCGTCGATCAGCTCCAGCTTCATACACGCACGGGCGAGGCCGGCGCCGCCGACGGCGATGTCCTTTCCTGGCTGTTCCTTGAGCCTCGAGACCTCCTCGCCGACGCCGTCCCTGGCCAGCCTGGTGTTGCCTACGACGCTCTCCAGGGTCGTGGAGAACACGACCTTCGGTAGGGCCTTCCAGATTTGGGCGAACTTGACGTGCTCCGCGACAGGCGGACTCTCCTCAGCGGTCTCCCAGTAGACCATCGTTTCGTAGAGCCGCCGTCCGCAGAGATGCACACCAGTGTCCTGTATCTGCTGGGTGTGGAACAGAAACAGCTCCTCGTCGGGCACCGACCAGTCGATCGTGCCATCGGGTCCGGCGATGTAGCCGTCCAGCGACACAGTCATCGAGTAGATCAGCTTCCGCATCACGGTCCTCCTTCGGTTGCGTGGGTGCTCTTGTGGACATCCGCCCGCCGTGGCTGGAGCAGTTGCTCGCCCGGGGAGTGTGCCCGCCCGAAATGCGAAGCGCTTAGTCGGCCCACCAGTCCCGCTGACCCTCGACGTCTTCTCGCGGATTTTCGCCGAGATTGGGCGCACCGAACACGAGGATCTTGAGGCCCTCTGGCCCGCTCTCGTAGCCTCGCCACGTACCGGGCGGGACGCGCACCACGTCCCACTCCTTGACCTCGACGATCTCGTCGTCGAGCTTCATCCGCCCGCTCCCGCCCACGACCACATACACCTCCTCCTGCTCCTTGTGCGTGTGGCCGTACGGGAAGCGATAGTCGGGCGGGATGCGCTGATAGCTGAGACCGGACTGCTCGAGCTCGAGCGCCTTGCTCGCCATGCGGAACTCCAAGTCCGGCGCGCCGTCGAAGTTGGACCCAAGGTCCTCCAGATCCTCCCTGAGGTTCCTGAGCGTGAACGGCACGGCCGCGATTCTATGGCTCAGGAGGTCGCACCGCGCTACGGCGGGGCCGGGGTCAGGCCCTGAATGCAGTAGCTGAGGTAGACGAAGCTGTTCGCGAACGTGCGTGTGTCGTTCAGCTGCAGCTTGGAGTGGATGCCTGCCGGGAGGGCGGGCTTGCCGGCGCCGACGATCACGGGCGCCAGCAGGAGCCGCAGCTCGTCGACGAGCCCCGCGGTGATGGCCTGCCCGCCGAGCTCGGCGCCTCCGATCGAGAGCTCGGTGGGCGATGACTCCTTGAGGCGACGGATCACATCGGCGGTCAGCTCACGCTCGATCCTGGTCCTCGCGCTGGAGGCCTCCTGCAGGGTGCGCGAGAAGACGATCTTGTCCGCTGCACGCCAGATCTGCGCGTACTCGCGGGTCACCGCCGACTTCCCATCCTGCGTCTCCCAGAAGACCATCGTCTCGTACATGCGCCGCCCGTAGAGGTAGAGGCCGACGGGGCGCTCCAGCTGGTTGACGAAGGCGTGCACGTCCGGGCCCGGGGATGCCCAGTCGAAGTTGCCGTGCTCGTCCTCGATGAAGCCGTCGAGCGAGGCGATGGCGGTGTAAATGAGCTTGGTCATCAAAACCTCCATCGTCAGTGAGGGTTGCCGATAAGTGCGGCGTCCCGCCCATGTGAGACAGACGCGACGACCTCAACGAACACGGCGCGCGAGGCGCTCCCGCTCGGTGGCGGCCGTCTCACGCGACCGATTCGAGTGCGAGGCCAGGTACGGCCCTGAAGATGGTGTCGTTCGAGACGAGTGGGATCCCGAGTCGGATCGATCCCGGCGCGGTCACGACTCGACGGCGGCGAGGAAGGCCTCGCCCTCGTCTTCGCTGAGATCCTCGATCGCCATCTCATCGTGGTCAGGCAACGGACGCGCCCGGCGGAACAGTTCCTCGACAGAGAGCTCCAGGTGCTCGTGTTCGCTCTGGTGCGCAGGGTGCATCGACACGGCCTTGAAGTGTAGGGGCTGCGTCCGGGCGGGGACGTCTCTCGCGTCGCGTGAGAGACCTTTGGTCGTTGTCTCCGGCTTGCCGTCGGCGTCGAGCGGCTGCGGCGTCTCACCGATGTGAGACAGCTTGATCTCACTCATATGAGACCGTCGGCGTCTCATCTATATGAGATTGGCGAGGGCTGCGCTGCGCGAGTTAGAGGTGGGGGTGGCCGCGTACCGTGCGCCAGCTCTCGCGGGTGATGCGCAGGATCACGGCGGTCATGGCGAGGCCGATTATGGGATCGAGGATCGGGGCGCCCGCGGCTATCGCGATGGCGCTGGCGATGACGGCGAGCGAGACGTAGGCGTCGGCGCGGGCGTGACCGCCGTCTGCGATCAGCGCGGGGCTTTCCAGCCGCCGCCCGGCACGGGTGCGGACCAGCGCCGCGAGCCAGTTGCCGACGAACCCGATCGCTCCGGCGAGCCCGAGGGCGAGCAGGTGGCCGGGCGTGGATGGGTGCAGCAGCCGCAGGATCGACTCGTATGCGGCAACGCACGCGGATATGAAGATGGCCGCCACGACCGCCAGGCCGGCTAGGCGCTCGGCGCGTTGGGAGCGCAGCGCGAACGCGATGCCGAGCGGGATCGCGGTCAGCGCGTCCCCGCCGTTGTGGATCAGATCGGCCAGCAGCGCCAGGCTGTCACTGAGCGCGAACACGACCGCCTGCACCGCGGCCGTGACGGTGAGAATGACGAGCGCCAGCGAGACGGCCCGGACGCCCTCGCGGGAGCGCTTGATGCTCTCGTCCACGAGGCCGTGAGAGTGACCGTGCTCGTGCTCGTGGCGATGGTCGCGGGGGTGCTCATGGTGGTGATGCTCGTGCGGCCCGGTGTGTGGGTGGGCGTGACGCAGGGTGCCGTGACGGTGCAGATCGCCCTTGACGAGCTCATAGGCGGCGGAGGGCACAGTTAGGTCTCCGTCGAGCGCGCGTGCATCGTCGGCTTCGATCGGTAGCGCTTCAACGCGATCACGGCCCAAATCGCCTCGACTACGCCGAAGGGCCAGGTGCCCGCGAGGAAGCCGTAAACGCTCGACAAGGCACAGCCGCAAGCGAAGGCGAGGATGAAGCCTCGGCCGCGTCGTTCCAGCGCGTACATCAGGACCATGAACGTCACGGCACAGGCGCCAAAGAGAGTGAGCACACCCAGGAGTGTGCCAGCGCGATCGTCCTGCTCTGGCCTTGAGCGCGCGGCGGGCGGGGAGTAGCCTTCGGTTCGTGCCTGGTTGACGTTGACCACTCCCGTATGCGGCCTATCCTCGTCCGCCTCCCTGACTGTGCATTACCCGCTGCCCGTCATTTACCGATGCGAGGAGAGAGGATCACCATATGAGCGAGAGCACCGACATAGAGTTGCTGCACCGGGCCTGGGAGGCGATGAGTGGCGCGGGAGACCTGAGCGTCTTGGAAGGGGCGCTCGACCCTGACGCGAAGTGGCGCGGCGTCGAGGACGGGCCGTGGATATGCGAGAACCGCAAGATGATCCTCAAGGTCATGGAGCACAATCTGCACGGCGGCCTCGTCGGGCGGATCGAGGAGACGGTCGAGGTCGGCGGGCGGATCCTCGTGGCGTTCCGTCCCGACCAGCCGCGAAACGACGGACGGCCGCTGGATCAGGGCATTGCCTACGTCGTCGTCACGATGCACGACGGGCGCGTAGTCGAGCTGAAGGGTTGCGCCGACCGGGCCGCCGCCATGACCTATGCGCAGACTGGCACGGTGCAGAGCTCGTGACCCTTGACCGGGCCGTCTAGCGTGGGATTGGAGCGCCGAGCAGCGCGGCGACGGCGCCTACCGTGGCGGCGGCGAGGAGCGTCAGGACGATGCTGCGACGCAGCGCAAGCAAGGCGACGGCCGCAGCGGCGAGTATGACGTACTGCCACGTCTCGCTCAGGGCGCCGGCGAGCGGGATCGCCGAGCCGATGATCGCGCCGGCCGCCGCGGGTGCCGCCCCGGCGAGGAACGTGGCCGCTCGCTCGTTGAGTAGCAGCCGCTCGAAGCGTGCTGCCCCGAACAGGATGAAGGAGAACGAAGGCAGGAACGCGACGAACGCAGCCAAGAGCGCTGCGGGAAACCCGCCTGCGGCGTAGCCGACAATTGCGACGGTCTGGGTGAGCGGCCCCGGAGTGACCTGCCCGAGCGCTACGGCGTTGAGGAACTGCCCGTGGGTCATCCAGTGGTAGGTGCCTACGGCGTCTGATTGCATCAGCGGAACGATCACGAACCCGCCGCCGAACGCGAGCGCCCCGACCTTCAACGCCGTCCACACAAGCGCGCCCGTCCCGCCCGGCTCTGCGACCGCCACGAGCAGCGGCCAGGCGTGAAAGCCCGCACCGCCTCCGGCGAGCTGGCGCTGCCATGCCAGCTCAATCGTGCCGCACGCCAACAGGACAAGCACGAGCCACGGGCCGGTCGTGGCCGCCGCGATCCCTGCGGCGAGCGCGTAGAGGAGGACACGGAGCCGCTGAGTATCTGTGGTGCGTCTCCAGATCGGGACGGCAACCCCCAGCCCGGCCCTGACTGCGACAGCAGCCACGGCGGCGCCGGCTCCCATCCCGGCGCCCCGTATCCATGCGGGCGGCGACCCCGAGAGGAACAGCACGGACAGCGCGAGGATCAAGACCAAGCCGGGCAGGATGAAGCCAAGACCTCCGACTACTGCTCCCCTGGGGCCGCGTAGCCGCCAGGCGCAGTAGATCGCGAGCTGCGTGGATGCTGGTCCGGGCAGGATGTTGGTCGCCGCGATTGCCCGCTCGAACTGATCGTCGGTGAGCCATTCCCGTCGTGTGACGCACAGCTCGCGGAACAGCGCGACGTGCGCGGGCGGGCCACCGAACCCAATACACCCGATGCGGCCCCACTCACGCGCGATGGTACGCAGCGACACACCAACTCGCGGCGGCGCGGCGGCTCGTGGACTGCTCACTTCAGGGTCTCATCAGCGAGCAGCGAGTCGACGCGGCGGGCGATGTCATCGCGGATCGCGCGGACCTCATCAAGCGGACGGCCCTTCGGGTCGGGCAGGTCCCACTCGATGTAGCGCTTGCGGGAATGTAGGGGCACTCATCGCCGTAGCCCATCGTCACGACGATATCCGCTTGCTCTGAAAGCTCGCGCGTGAGGAGCCCAAGCCGCCGGCCAGCTTCCACGCTGTACGTGACGGTCGATGCGATCAACACGCTCGCGGGCGGATCGCATCCCAAGACGAGCTGGCCGGGAGTCGCGGTGGCGGCCGGGGCGATTCTCGTCATGCCGCTGCTCACCCGCGCGAGGGCCGCGTCGCCGTGCAGCTCGGCTCCGCGGCGACCGCGGGCGATGCGGCGCAGTCATGGCTCTGCGCGATCAGCGCCGCGGCGGTGCTCGTGAGCGTCCTTGTCAACGCTGCTCTCGGCTGGTGGTGGCTTGACCCGATCATCGGGCTTGGGATCGCCGGCTTTGCAGTGCGCGAGGGACGCGAGGCATGGGCCGGGAAGGTCTGCGCCGACTGCGCACCGATCGGCTTGAAGTCACACACCGACTGCGGTGAGGAGGACTGCTGCTAAATGCCGCTCTGCTTGTTTGGGAGTCGTACTCGCGCTTGAGCTGCCAAGGATGGTGACGGGGTGGGCGAGCTCGCAGTTGCGTGTTTTGCCGCTGGTATGTGACGCCTGCCCGCAGCCGGTGAGTGCGCTACAGCGGCGATGACCGCGACGAGGTAGCAGACCCGTAGGCGTGGACGAACAAGGGGCCGATGTGAAACCCGTTGACGGGTGGGCTTGGCAGAAACGCGGCGGGCAGCTCGATCATGCTCACGCGGATTGCCCCTCCAACTGCTCTGCGGGGGTGACCTGGAAGGCATGTAGGCAATGCTCGGAGCAGAAGTAGAAGCTCTCCGCGCCGAAGTCCTTACGGATCGCCTTCGCCTTATCGACCTTCATGCCGCATACCGGGTCGGTCACTCCCCGGCGCGCAGTCAGCCAGAACAACGCAGCGAAGATGACAAGCCCGAGGACGTTGAGGAGGAGCTTGTAGTTGACGGCGATCGTCCCGAAGATGTCACCTCGCGACGGTCGTGGTCCGGTCGGGATCAGCCCGGCGAGGCTGAACAGCCCATTGACGATGAGCGCGGCCAGAACCATCGTCACGAACATCAGCGCGACGATCCGCAGCGCGTAGCTCGTGCCGTAATACTTGCGGTAGATAGCGATGATCGGCAGGACGATCAGGTCGGCGAACGCCATAACCCCGGCGAAGCTGATTCCCCCGGACCACAGCACCGCCGCGAGTGGCACGTTGCCGACCGAGCAGACAAAGCTCAGCATGGCGATCACCGGGCCGATGAGCGCGCCCCACACGACTTGCACGAGCGCCGGAGAGCCCTTGAGGAAAAGCCCATTGAAGAAGCCGTTGCCGAGTTGAGCGATGAACCCGGCGAGCAGGAACCCGACGGTTATCTCCTTGTAGAGCATCTGCCAGTCTCCACGGAAGTTGTGAGCGACATCCGACCATCCCGACGCTGAGGTCAGCCGCTCGCGCCAACTCATCTGCTCGCCGGGCCATGTGGTGCTGGTGCCCGGTGTCCGCCTGCTGGGCGTGCTCGCGGGCCTGCTGCTCAAGTCGTGGCGAGACGAACACGCGCAGCAGCACCGCCATGAGGATGATCGAGCACATCCATCACACGGCCACAGCTAACAGGTTATGGGCGCCGGGCCACTCCGAGGATGATCGGGTCCGGAGGGAACAGCGGGGCGGGGCTGAATCCGAAGCGCTCGCACGTCTCGATCACGAACCCGGCGTGCTCGATCGCGGTCTTTGTGTCGCGCGCCATGTGGCAGCCGCCCGCGACGTGAGGCCAGAACGTAGCGTCGGCGAGACGCTGAAAGCGCGCCTCCCACTTCCGATGCGCGACGACGTGCTCATAGAAACGCAGCTCGCCTCCGGGGCGAATCACACGAAACAGCTCCGCGAGCGCCTGCTGCGGATCGGGGATGGTGCAGAGCACGAGCGCTGCGACACCGGCGTCGAAGCTCCCATCCTCGCCGGGGAGTTGCCCCCCGACACCATCGAGGACCGTCACGGGCACGGGCGCCTGCGCGGCTGCGGCCTGCGCGCGCTCGCGCAGATACCGCTCGGGCTCGAACGCGATGACCTCAGTTACCCTGCTCGGGTAGAGAGCGAAGTTCAGGCCGCTGCCGGCTCCGACCTCGATCGCACGGCCAGTCAGTCCCGCGAGCATCCGCTGACGGTGCTCGGTAGCACCGCGACGGTCACTGACCTGAGCCCACCGCTCATACATTCGCGCGAAGATCGGATGGCTGCTGATCTTCCCGGCCGGCTGTCCTATCTGGGTCGGCTCAGACACGCTCTGCGACCTCGTTCTCGGCGTCCGTGTCCGGTGTGCTCGGCCTGACATCGGCGGGCTGCTTGGCACCCACCGGCAGGCAGGTCGAGTGGCGAGCCATCCGCGCGATCCGCTCGGTGCGCCTCCCCGGCAGCCTCGTCAGCACCCAGGCGATACCTCCCATAGCCGCCATCCCCAACGGGCACAACAAAATCTCAAGCCCCGACATCAGCGTTTGATCTTCGTGGTGAGTGGCTGGCTCGCACGCCTGGCGATGAGCCAGTACGCCACCAGCCCAGCGCCCGCGAACGGGGCGGCGCAAGTCAGGCCGCTGAGCAGATCGGCAATCGTCAGCCCCGTGCCGGTCGCCCGATACACCGCCGCGGGGCCGCCGAAACTGAACACCGCTGCCAGGAACGTGGCAGCGAACAACGCCGCGCCGACGAGCGAAACCGTGGCACGGGTGATGCTGAGTGTGGAGAGCTTTGGCTGGATGCCGGTCTCCAGTTGCGCGACACGAACGTCCAGCAGCTCGGGGCCACCGATCGCCGCAACCCCCTCCAACTCGCTCCAGTCGGGGCCACGGACGACCTTCAATAGCGCGCCGGCGAGGGGCCGGCGCCCACACGCTCGTACCGCCATGCGGTCGGCCGCGAGCTCTCGACCCGCGAGATAGCGCGCGCGTAGAGAATCCAGTGCGGGCAAGAAGAAGAACGCCGCCGAGAGCGCCTGCACAAATACGACCTTCAACGGGTCGAGGTTACATACGTGGTAGCGCTCATGCTCGAGCACCGCCCGCAGCTCCTCATCCGAGACTCCTTCAAGCAGCCCGCGGCTGGCCGCGACGCGAGGAGTCAGGACACCGTAGGCGAAGGAGAACCGCTCGGGCGCATCAATGAGAACCACACGGCCTTGCGCTCGAGCTGCCCCACGAGCTGGCACTGACGGCATCAGAGGTCGGGTTGGGTGGGCGTGTACACGGCGCGCGAGTCTTGAGGAGGCGACTATCTGCCGGGCGATCGACCGAGCTCCGAACGCTAGGCCGACCGCTACCAGGATGATGAAGAGCAGCACGGCAGCATCGCGCCACCGCTGTCGGAGAGCCCGGCCATCCCCTCGTGAGAAATCCGCGCCAGGATGAGCGGCACGAGCACGCTCCCCACGGCGCCGCAGAGCACATACATACCCAGCAGCAGTGCGAGGACCATCAGGGCGAGGAAGCTGCGGTTGGCGCTGTCGAGCCTCATGCGTCCTCCGCGAGGAGACCACGCAGGCGGCGCAGCACACCGGGATCGCCGCGCGCCTCATCCACGAAATGCGCGACCGCCGCATCGCCGTAGGTACGGATCACGTCGCGTACCGCGATCCCGGCGGCGTCCGCGGCCGTCGCCTCATACACGTAGCTGCGTCGCTCACCCTGGCGTGTGAGGACGTTCTTCGCGGCGAGCCGATTCATCACCGTCATCACGGTCGTGTACGCCAACGGCTCCGATCGCCGCTCGTTGAGCGCATCGAGAACCTCACGAACCGACAGAGGCCGGCTCACATCCCAGATTGCGTCCATTACCTCGGACTCGAGGGGAGCAAACCCACGGCTTGCGTTGCTCGGCCTTCCCGCCATGAGCGAGACTCTACTACATTCCTGTCGTGTATGCTTGGGGTATGACCACTACCGAACACGACTTCGCAGGACAAGCACGCAAGGCCATCGAGATCGTCTGCTCGGGTGATCTCTCCCGGATGGAGGAGTTCTTCAGCCCCAACTTCGTAGATCACGTCAACAACATGATCTTCCACGGCTACGACGGAGGACGCCAGTCGGTTGGCTTCTACCTCGCCATCTTCAAGAACCTGCAGATGGGCGTGGAGGAGCAGATCACCGAGGGCAACCGAGTCGCGTCCAGGTGGGTCCTGGGCGGCACCTACCACGGCCGCACCGTGACACTCCGTGGCATCACCATCAGCCACTTCGGCGAGGACGGCAGAACCCTCGAAGACCGCGGACACTCCGACTCGATCAGCTTCCTGCGTCAGCTCGGCGCGATCCGCACGCTCGTCCTCGGCCTGGAAATTCTCACCGGTCGCGTCAAGCTCCCCAAGGGCGCCCTCAGAGCAAGCTGAAGCCACAGCGGGTACGGAGGAGACCCGCAACGCGCTGCATGACTCGGAACGCGTGATGCCGTTCGCGAACCTCGAGTGCCCGCGCGGCAACCCGAAGGCCCACAGCATCCGTGGCGCGCGGGCACCCAAAGCGAACAGCGGTAGGAAGCCCGTCACGGCGCCGATGCTGCACGGCCACGCTTAGATGGGTTCCTCACCGCCGCTACAGCGCGGCTTGTTGCCGCGGCACATGCCGTCGTGAGTTGCTCAAACGCTTTGGTCGGCGCCTCGCCGCGAGTCTACGCGGCCTGCCCCGGTTTCATTTTGGTGTCGCGACCCCGGTTTCATCTCCGTGTCGCACTCGGTTTCATTTCGGTGTCGTCTTACAGCCGCATCGAGTCCACCTCAGGTTTGATTCGGTCAGCCCGCTCGATAATGGATGTTCGGGGCACCCCATCGGGGGCAGCCCCCCCCAAAGTTCGAGCCATCCGTATGCGCTGATGCTGTTGTCCGCGGTGGGCGAACATGAAATGTTGCCGACACGTTCTGGTATCGTACGGACGGTGGAGTCGATGACGCTGGAGCCCCCGACAGCCACAACACAGGACACGGCCGACGCAGGGTGCGCCTTCGTGTCGGGGCCGCGGCGATGACGGCGACAGTCGAGCAACTGCCGCTCGCGCTGAAGGACCAGTCGGCCGGCAACACGATCATACGCGACGTGCGCGTCGAGATGCGCGAGGATTCTTCCGATCGCTTGGCGCTCTTTGTCGTGCTTGTGCTCGGGAATCCGCCCGACGGGTTGGATCACTGGCCCGTCGATGACATATGGAATCTGCGCCGCAAAGTGCGTACGGCGATCGCCGACAGAGCCCCGAATCTTGATGTCCCGTGGTATGTCGTCTTCGAGCCTGAGCACCCAGACCTTGACGGCGGCGAAGCGCAAGAAGACTAACCGCGCGCCGTCACCGATCGACTCGGCCAAGCTGGTCAAGGAGGCGCGCGCTCATCTTGGTCCAGCTAGGCGCGGACGGCCGGATGCGTTTCGTATGCGACGAGCCGCCTCGTTGGCCTACTACGCCCTATTCCACAGTCTCTCGCGGGGTGCAGCGGAACGTCTCCTGCCTCACGGCAAGCGGGAAGAGCAACTGCATGTCGCGCGTCTCTTCGGCCATGCGGAGATGAAGCAGGCCTGCGAGTGGATCGCTGGGCGCACAGGTGAGGCAAAGGTCAACCAGCACGTTCGTCCGCTCGTGAAGAGGCTGAAGGGTACCCCTATCGCCGAAGTGGCGAGCGCGTTCTGCGATTTGCAGGAGGCACGGCATCGAGCCGACTACGACCACCTAAGCCCTGTATCCCGTCCGACGGCCGTCACTAGCGTGGAAGATGCGGAGCAGAGCATCAAGACGCTTGAGACGGCAAAAGCCAGCGATCAGGAAGCCTTCTTTGTGCTGCTCGCGCTGCGAGCACGCATCCCGAACTGACCGGATCGCATTATGGAGGCCTGTAACCAAGCCATTTTCGACCCGCTCGATAATGGATGTTCGGGGCACCCCATCGGGGGCAGCCCCCCCAAAGTTCGAGCCATCCGTATGCGCTGATGCTGTTGTCCGCGGTGGGCGAACATGAAATGTTGCCGACACGTTCTGGTATCGTACGGACGGTGGAGTCGATGACGCTGGAGCCCCCGACAGCCACAACACAGGACACGGCCGACGCAGGGTGCGCCTTCGTGTCGGGGCCGCGGCGATGACGGCGACAGTCGAGCAACTGCCGCTCGCGCTGAAGGACCAGTCGGCCGGCAACACGATCATACGCGACGTGCGCGTCGAGATGCGCGAGGATTCTTCCGATCGCTTGGCGCTCTTTGTCGTGCTTGTGCTCGGGAATCCGCCCGACGGGTTGGATCACTGGCCCGTCGATGACATATGGAATCTGCGCCGCAAAGTGCGTACGGCGATCGCCGACAGAGCCCCGAATCTTGATGTCCCGTGGTATGTCGTCTTCGAGCCTGAGCACCCAGACCTTGACGGCGGCGAAGCGCAAGAAGACTAACCGCGCGCCGTCACCGATCGACTCGGCCAAGCTGGTCAAGGAGGCGCGCGCTCATCTTGGTCCAGCTAGGCGCGGACGGCCGGATGCGTTTCGTATGCGACGAGCCGCCTCGTTGGCCTACTACGCCCTATTCCACAGTCTCTCGCGGGGTGCAGCGGAACGTCTCCTGCCTCACGGCAAGCGGGAAGAGCAACTGCATGTCGCGCGTCTCTTCGGCCATGCGGAGATGAAGCAGGCCTGCGAGTGGATCGCTGGGCGCACAGGTGAGGCAAAGGTCAACCAGCACGTTCGTCCGCTCGTGAAGAGGCTGAAGGGTACCCCTATCGCCGAAGTGGCGAGCGCGTTCTGCGATTTGCAGGAGGCACGGCATCGAGCCGACTACGACCACCTAAGCCCTGTATCCCGTCCGACGGCCGTCACTAGCGTGGAAGATGCGGAGCAGAGCATCAAGACGCTTGAGACGGCAAAAGCCAGCGATCAGGAAGCCTTCTTTGTGCTGCTCGCGCTGCGAGCACGCATCCCGAACTGACCGGATCGCATTATGGAGGCCTGTAACCAAGCCATTTTCGACCCGCTCGATAATGGATGTTATGTAAAGCTGTGGGTAGGGTCGCCGGCACTCACGATCGGTCGCGATGCCATTGGCGCGAGGGCTGGGTATCGCGTCGGCCCTCGCTGAGTCGTCCCCTCGGCGCGGTGGCGGCGACGGGGTGAGGCTGGTAGGATCGCGCACGCGCCGGGTGTTCCGGCGTGATGTCGAGCGCAGCGAAGTCCGGTCAGACTCCGGCGCTGTCCCGCAACGGTGATGCCCCCTTGAGGGGACGAGCCCGGTCGCCTATCTCGGCGTCGCGAATCCAGTCCTCGGATGAAGGGCGGTTCGTGCGCCTTCGGCGCAAGAGCTCCTTCGTCCTCCTGAACCGAATGGAGGATGAGCATGGCAAGCACAGCGGCGCGCGTCGGATCGGCGGGGCGATCCCTGGCTGGCGCGGAGGGCGCCCGTGTGGGAGCGCGCAGGAGCCTGCCATCGGTGTTGACCCTGTGCACTCTGCTGCTCGTGGTTGCGGTGACGATTGGCGTGGGGGTCGGATCGGTGAGCCTCGGGCCGGGGACCGTTTGGCGCGTGGTCTTCGATCACTTGGCCGGGCATCCGCGGCCATCGACCGCCGACGCGATCGTGTGGCAGATCCGGCTGCCGCGCGTCTTGCTGGCCGCGGTGGTCGGGGCAGCGCTGACGACGGCAGGGACCGTCGTGCAGGTGCTGGTCCGCAACGCTCTGGCCGACCCGTTCCTGCTCGGGATCTCCTCGGGCGCGAGCGTCGGCGCGACCACCGTGCTGCTGTTCGGGGCGTTCGCCTCGCTGGGCCTGTGGGCGCTTTCGTTCGGGAGCATCCTCGGCGCGCTCGGGGCGATGATCGCGGTGTTCGTCGTCTCGCGCCAGGACGGCAGGCTGGCGCCGCTACAGCTGACCCTATGCGGCGTCGTCTTGGCGGGCCTGTTCGAGTCGGTGACGAGCTTCCTCATCTTCCGGGGCAATCCCCAGGCGACCCAGTCGGTGCTGTTCTGGCTGCTGGGGTCCTTTGGCAACGCGAACTGGTCGCAGCTGCCCGGCCCCGCCCTCGCGCTGGTAGCGGCGATGGCCTACCTGTTCTCGCAGGCCCGCTCGCTCAACGCGTTGGCGATGGGATCCGAGACGGCGACGTCGCTGGGTATCGAGGTCGCGCGGCTACGGCGCAACCTCTTCCTCGTCACCTCACTGATCGCGGGACTCGCCGTCGCCGTTAGCGGTGTGATCGGCTTCGTCGGGCTCGTCGTGCCGCACATCGTCCGGATGACCGTCGGCTCAGACCACCGCCGGACCCTGCCCGTCGGGGTGCTGGTCGGCGCGACGTTCATGGTGCTCGCCGATCTGCTCTCGAGGACGATCGTGGCGCCGCAGGAGATGCCGATCGGCGTGATCACGGCGATCATCGGCGCGCCCACGCTGATCGTGCTGATCCGCAGACGCGCCTACCTGTATGGGAGCGGCGAATGAGCCTCGAGCTGCGCAAGGTGTGCGTCGACATCGGCGACCGCCGCATCGTCTCGGATATCAGTCTGCGCGTCGACGACGGACGGTTCGTCGGGCTGTTGGGGCCTAACGGCAGCGGCAAGTCGACGATCCTCAAGGCGATCTACCGCGTGCATCGCTCGGCAGGGGGGCAGGTGCTCCTCGACGGGCTCGATCTGCACGAGCTGCCCGCGCGCGAGGCCGCACGCCGTGTCGCAGTCGTGGCGCAGGAGAGCACCGTCCAGTTCGCGCTGAGCGTGACCGAGATGGTCATGCTCGGCCGCATCCCCCACAAGTCCGCGTTCGCGGGCGACACCGACCGGGACCGCGAGATCGCGGCCCGCGAGATCGAGCGCGTCGGATGCGCCGCGCTCGCGGAGCGGAGCTTCCATACCCTCTCCGGAGGCGAGAAGCAGCGCGTGCTCGTCGCGCGCGCTCTGGCCCAGGGCGCGGATCACCTGATCCTCGACGAGCCGACCAACCACCTCGACGTCCGCTACCAGGTCGAGGTGCTCGAGCTCGTCGCGGGACTGGGCGTGACCGTCCTGGCCGCGATCCACGACCTCGGGCTCGCGGCGCTCTACTGCGACACGGTGCATCTCCTCGCCGACGGACGGCTCGTCGCCGGCGGGCCACCAGCCGCGGTGATCACACCCGAGGCCGTCCGCGCCGTGTACGGCGCCGACGTCACCGTCATCGCGCACCCCGACACGGGCGCGCCCCAGCCGCTACCACGCCGGCTCCCCTCCACATCGTCCTGCTAACCCCACCGAAAGGGATCTCGCTCGTGCTCCACAACCCGGCCCAGCCAACCGTCGCCCCCCGCGTTCGCAGTACGGCCTCGCGCGCCCGGCGTGCCGCGAGTCTCGCATGCACACTTCTAGCGTGCGCGTCGCTGGCGGCCTGTGGCTCCTCCACGAGCAAGCCGGCGAGCACCACAGCCGCGGTGGCGGACGCTGGGCACTATCCGGTGAGGATCAACAACTGCGGCAGCACGATCACCTTCGACCGCGCGCCTACCCGCGCCGTCTCCAACGACATCAACGCCACCGAGGACATGCTCGCGCTCGGGCTCGCGCACTCGATGGTCGGCACCTTCGGCGTCACCGGCGACGGACCCGTCGGAGCGCCTGTGCCGCCGCAGTACCTCGCGGCGTTTCGCTCGGTGCGCGACGTCTCACCGGAATACTTTACGCTCGAACCGCTCGTCGGCCTGCACCCGGACTTCCTGTTCGCCGGCTGGAACTACGGGCTCCAGCAGGGAACGAAGCTGACGCCGAGCGGCCTGGCGCAGTTCGGGATCAAGACCCTCGCGCTCACCGAGTCCTGCGCGCACGTCCAGCCCGGCAAGGACCAGGTCAGCATCGAAAACACCTACCAGGACCTGCGCAACCTCGGCGCGATCTTCGACGTGCCCCAGCGCACGCAGGCGCTCATCAACCAGATGAAGGCACAGATCGCCTCAGTACAGGCCAAGGTGTCCGGGCTGGCGCCCGTCTCGGTGTTCGACTACGACAGCGGCACCTCTGCGCCGTTCACCGCGCCCGGGTTGGCGACACCCGACGCCCTGATAGAACTCGCGGGCGGCAGGAACATCTTCGCCTCGCTCAAGCAGAGCTGGACGTCGGTGTCCTGGGAGCAGGTCGTCGCGCGCAAACCACAGTGCATCATCATCAACGACTACGGCACCCCGACGTGGCAGCAGAAGGAGCAGTTTCTGAAGACCGACCCCGCCTCGCGCAACCTCCCCGCGGTCCGCAACGGGTGCATCGTCCACCTCAGCTACGACGAGGTCACGCCGAGCCCGCGCAACGCCGAAGCCGTCGCCGCGATCGCGCGCTTGTTGCATCCGACAGCATTCGGGTTGCGATGAGGGAAGACCGCTGCCCGGGAGTGCTCGCGCTGCACGGGGCGCCCGACGGCTGGCTCGCACGGGTGCGGCTGCCCGGGGGGCGGCTGACGTGTGCGCAGCTGCGCGCGCTGGCAGACGTCGCCGCCGGCATGGGGAACGACCTCGTGCAGCTGACCGTACGCGCGAACGTCCAGGTCCGCGGCCTGCGGGCGGGAGCTGGCGAGGAGCTCGCCGCGCGCCTGGCCGCGGCCGGCCTGCTGCCCTCGCGTGCCCACGAGCGGGTGCGCAACGTGCTCGCCAGCCCGCTCGCCGGGCGGCATCCGGACTCCCTCGCGGATGTCGACGAGCTCGTCGCGCGGCTCGACCGCGAGCTGTGCGCGGACGCCGAGCTGGCGCGGCTCCCACGCCGGTTCCTGTTCCTCGTGGAGGACGGCAGCCGAGTCCTCGACGGCTACGACCACGACGTCGCGCTCGTCGCCGTCCGCTGTCCCGGGGAGGACTCGTATGGAGAGGGCCGATCAAAGATCGGCCAGCTTGGGGAGGACCGATCGAAGGTCGGCCAGCCCGAGGAGGGCACACCTGGGGAGGTCGGCCGGCGCGGGACCGAGCTCGCGCTGCTCGTGGCAGGTCTCGACAGCGGCCGGCGCGTCCCGGCCGGCGAGGCCCCCACGCTCGCGCTCGCCGCGGCGCGCCTGTTTCTGGCCCGGCGCGGCGATGCCTGGAGGGTGCGCGACCTGCCGGGCGGGGCGCGGGCCGTCATCGACGCTCTCGGCGACTTATCGCCCTCCGGGCGGATGGAAGGGCGGGTCTCCACCCACCCCGCCGGTTGGGCCCCCAACCACCCCCCCCCCCCCCACCCGCGCCGGCGCGAGGCGGCGCTCGTCTGGGCGGAGGCTCCCGGTCGCGGCCTTGCGTCTGGGCGCACCCTGCAGCGCGACGGCCGCGTCGCGCTGACCGCGCTCGCACCGCAGGGACGCCTGGACTCCGCGCAGTTGCGTGCGCTTGCCGACATCGGCGCCGAGGTCCGCGTCTCCCCCTGGCGCACGCTCTCGCTCGTGGACCTGCCGGATGACTCGCCCGCCGGCGAGTTGGCCGCGATCGGCCTCGTGCTCGACCCCGGCCGACGGCGAGGCGCCGCCCCTGCGTACGCGGGCCGGCAGGGGGAGCTGGTGTGATCGACTACGTGCGCGAGGGCGCCGAGATCTACCGGCGCTCGTTCGCGACGATCCGCGCGGAGGCCGACCTCGACGGGCTCGAGCCGGTGCTCGAACGAGCCGTCGTGCGCATGATCCACGCGTGCGGGATGGTCGACCTCGTCCGCGACGTGGCGGCCTCGCCCGGCTTTGGGGCGCGCGCGGAGGCCGTGCTGCGCGGCGGGGCGCCGATCCTGTGCGACACCTCGATGGTTGCGGCGGGGGTCACGCGCTCGCGGCTGCCGGCTGGGAACGACGTCCTCTGCACGCTGTCGGACCCGCTGGTACCCGGGCTGGCCGCGCGGCTGGGGACGACGCGCACCGCGGCGGCGCTCGAGCTGTGGGGTGAGCGGCTGGAGGGCGCGCTCGTCGTGATCGGAAACGCTCCCACGGCACTGTTCCGGCTGCTGGAGCTCATCGAGAAGGGCGGCGGGCGGCCGGGCGCGGTGATCGGCGTTCCGGTCGGGTTCGTCGGAGCGGCGGAGTCCAAGGTCGCGCTCGCGGAGCACCCGGCGGCGCTCGAGCACCTGGTCGTCCACGGACGCCGCGGAGGCAGCGCGATCGGGGTCGCCGCCGTCAACGCGCTCGCCGACGGGGCGGAGTGAGCGGGATGGCGGGCGAGTCTGCGGGCAGGCTGCTCGGCGTCGCAGTCGCCGCCGTCAACGCGCTCGTCGACGGGGCGCAGTGAGTCCGGTGGCGGAGCGCTCAGGGCGGCTGTACGGCGTCGGGGTCGGTCCCGGGCGACCCCGAGCTGATGACCGTGAAGGCGTGTCGGGTGATCGCGGCGGTCGACGTCGTCGCCTACCCGAACGCGCGCCACGGCCACAGCGTCGCGCGGCGGATCGCCGCGCCGCACCTGCGCTCCGACCAGGTCGAGGTGGCGCTGGCGTTCCCGGTCACGACAGGGGCCACCGACCACCCGGGCGGCTACGAGGCGGCACTGGGCGAGTTCTACGACGAGGCCGCCGCAGCGCTCGCCGCCCACCTCGACGCGGGGCGCGACGTGGCGGTGCTGTGTGAGGGCGACCCGCTCTTCTACGGCTCCTACATGTACCTGCACGAACGGCTCGCCGCCCGCTACGAGACGACCGTGGTCCCCGGGGTGACGGGCTTCAGCGCCGCCGCGGCGAGCGCGGGCACGCCGCTGGTCAAGCGCGACGACGTCTTCATGGCGCTGCCGGGCACGCTCTCCGCGGAGGACTTGGCGGGACGCCTGCGGAGCGCCGACGCGGCGGTCGTGATGAAGCTCGGACGCACGTTCGCGAAGGTGCGCGGCGCCGTCGAGCGGGCGGGCGCCGGCGCGCGCGGCGTTTACGTCGAGCGCGCCAGCTCCGCCGAGGAGCGCGTCGCGCCGCTGCGCGAGGTGGAGGGCGAGGTGCCCTACATGTCGCTGGTGCTCATACCGACGCTCCAGCGCTCCGCGTCCGCGGCGCCCACCGCCGGCCGTGGCTCGGTGGCGGTCGTCGGCCTCGGGCCGGCGGGTCCGGACTGGCTGACGCCCGAGGCCCAGGCCGAGCTCGCCGCGGCGGACGAGCTGGTCGGCTACGAGACCTACCTGGCGCGAGTGCCCGAGCGGCGCGGGCAGCGCCGGCACGCGACGGACAACCGCGTCGAGGCGCAGCGCGCGCGCCACGCGCTGGAGCTCGCCGCCGCCGGGTCGCGGGTCGCGGTCGTCTCCTCGGGGGACCCCGGGATCTTCGCGATGGCCGCGGCGGTGTTCGAGGCGCTCGACGAGGACGCCGAGCTGGCGGACGTCGAGGTCCGCGTCGTGCCGGGGGTGTCGGCGATGCAGGCCGTGGCCGCGCGCGTCGGAGCGCCGCTGGGTCACGACTTCTGCGTGCTTTCGCTTTCGGACCAGCTCAAGCCGTGGGAGGTGCTCGAGCGCCGCCTGGACGCGGCCGGCGCCGCGGACTTCGTGCTCGCCATCTACAACCCAGCCTCGCGTACGCGCCGCGAGCAGCTCGCGCGCGCCGTCGCCGTGTTGCGCCGCCACCGGGCGGACGCGACGCCGGTCGTCGTGGCGCGCGCGGTGGGCGGCGCGGATGAGGCGGTGACGGTCACGACGCTGGGCGCGCTCGACCTCGACGCCGTCGACATGCGCACGCTGCTGATCGTCGGATCCTCGACGACGCGCACGGTCGCACGGAACGGAAGCCCGCGGGGCCGCCCGCGCGTCTACACCCCGAGGCGCTACCCGGCGTGAGGACGCTCCTCCCCCACGCGCTACCCGGCATGAGGACGCTCCTCCCCCACGCACTACCCGGCGCGAGCTTGCTCCTCCCCCCCGCGTCCGGCGCAGGCTCACACTCCCACCCACGCGCTACCCGGCGCGAGCCCGCTCGCCCCACGCGCGCTCCGGCGCAGGCCCACGCTCCCACCCACGTGCTACCCGGCGCGAGCCTGCTCGCTTGCCCACGCGAGCGCGTCGGCGACGGTGTCCACGGTCGCTACGTCTGGTCGCGGCGGGCGGCGGACGACGATCACCGGCAGCCCGCGCCGGCGGGCCGCGTCGAGCTTGGCCACGGTGTGGGCACCGCCGCTGTCCTTGGTCACGACAAGGTCGATGTGGTGCTCGTCGAGGAGCGCCAGCTCGCCGTCGAGCGTGTAGGGGCCACGGTCGAGCAGCAGCCGGTGGCGGGGTGGCAGCGGCGGGTCGGGCGCCTGCACGCAGCGCACGAGAAACCAGGCGTCCTCGACGCCCGCGAACGCGCCGAGGCCCTGGCGGCCGGTCGTGAGCAGCACACGCTCGCCCAGCGCCGAGGTCGCGGCGGCTGCGGCGTCGAGGTCCTCCACCCACTGCCAGCGGTCGCCCGGGCGCTCGCTCCAGCCGGGGCGCTGCAGGCGCAGCAGCGGCACACCGGCGCGCGGGCACGCCGCCGCGGCGGAGGCGGAGATGCGCTCGGCGAACGGGTGGGTGGCGTCGAGCACGGCGAGGACACCGTGGTCCGCCAGCCACTGCGCGAGCGCCTCGGGTCCGCCGAAGCCGCCGACGCGCACCGCCCCCGCCGGCAGGCGCGGGCGCGCGACACGGCCGGCGAGCGAGGACGTGACCGGCACGCCGGCGGCGTCGAGGGCGTCGGCGAGCTCGCGCGCCTCGGCGGTGCCGCCGAGCACGAGGATCATCGGGCGACCCACGGACGTGGGCGGTGAGGAGGCTGCTCGTCATCGGGATCGGCGCCGGCGACCCCGAGCACGTGACCGTGCAGGCGGTCGGGGCGCTCAACGAGGTGGACGTGTTCTTCGTGGTGGACAAGGGGCCTCAAAACGAGGAGCTCGTGCGCCTGCGCAGGGAGATCTGCGAGCGCTACGTCCGCGAGCAGACCTACAGGATCGTGGAGATTCCCGACCCCCCGCGCGATCGCACCGCCCCCGCCTACGGCACAGCGGTCGAGGAGTGGCGCCGGCGGCGGGCCGAGCTGTGGGAGCACGCGATCGGCGAGGAGCTCGGCGAGGACGACTGCGGCGCGTTTCTCGTGTGGGGCGACCCTTCGCTGTACGACAGCACGCTCGCGGTGCTCGACCGGATCCTCGCCCGTGGGACGGTGGCGTTCGAACACGAGGTGGTGCCCGGGATCAGCAGCGTACACGCGCTGACCGCGCGGCACCGCACGCCGCTGAACCGCGTCGGCCGGGCCGTCCAGATCACCACCGGCCGGCTGCTGGCCGAGGGCTTCCCCGACGGCGTCGACGAAGTCGTGGTGATGCTCGACGCCGACTGCGCCTTCCGCCACGTGGTCGGACGAGGAGACGGAGATCTACTGGGGGGCCTACCTGGGGACCGACGACGAGATCCTCGTGTCGGGCGCGTTGCGCGACGTGGGCGAGGAGATCGAGCGCGTCCGGCGCGAGGCACGGGCTCGCAAGGGCTGGATCATGGACACCTACCTGCTGCGCAGGCGCACGGCGGGTTGAGGGCGACGACGCGCTCACGCACCCGCGCGCGCCGGTCACGGTCCGGGCGCTCGCGCCCGTCGGCTCGCGCCTGTCGCTCACGGCCCGGCCGGGCGCACGCGCGCGTGCGAGTAGAGGTGGCTGTCGCGGAACCCCTCGGCTGCCAGCGCGGGCCCGACGAGGATCGTCGCGGTGCGGCGCACGCCGGCGGCGCGCACCTCGGCGGCGATCGTGCCCAGGGTCGCACGTAGGATCAACTCGTCCGGCCAGCTCGCGCGGGCCACCACGGCGACCGGGCACTCCTGGCCGTAGTGGGGCGCGAGCGTCGCCGCGATCTCCTCGATCGCCTGGGCGCCGAGGTGGATCACGAGCGTCGCGCCGTGCGCTGCCAGTCCGGCGAGGTCCTCGCCCGGGGGCATCGGTGAGGCGCGGCGGCCGTAGCGGGTCAGCACGACCGTCTGCGCGAGGCCGGGGACGGTGAGCTCGCGGCGCAGGGCCGCCGCCGCGGCGGCGAACGCGGGCACGCCGGGGGTGACGTCCCAGGGGATGTCGAGCGCGTCGAGTCGGCGCATCTGCTCGGCGGTGGCGCTGTAGATCGACACGTCGCCGGAGTGCAGGCGGGCGACGTCCTCGCCGCGCTCGTGCGCGGCCCACAGCTCGGCGACGATCTCCTCGAGGTTCAGGTGCTGGGTGTCGATCACGCGCGCGCCGGCGGGGGCGTGGTCGAGCACCTCGCGCGGCACCAGCGCCCCGGCGTACAGGCACACGGGCGAGGAGGCGATCAGCCGCTGGGCGCGCAGCGTCAGCAGGTCGGGCGCGCCGGGGCCCGCGCCGATGAAGTGGACGGTCACGCGGGTAGTCTCAGTTTGAAAGATGCTGTAGCCGGGCTGTTCCGCGGCGGACTGATCCACAAGACCTCGGACATATCAACCGTTGCAAGCTCGTGCAGGATCTGGAGATTCTCGCGAGCGAGCTGCTGTGAGGCCTCTAGTGGCCCGACGCCTTGCGCTTCTCGTCTATCTCGGACTTCGGGACCTCGACGAGCTGCTGCGCTAGGCCCTCGGAGCGGTCGGACTTGGTCGAGGGCTCCTGTAGTGGCTCGACATGCGAGCCATAGCGGATCTCGGTTTTGTGGCTCGGGATTCTGATGATGGTCTGGCCGGACATCCTCGCACCATCCTTTCGGTCGGACACCGACTAGGCTATCGAACGATGTCCACACCAGAGTCCCTACCGGAGACTGGGCCGTTCCTGACGATGGCCGTGCTCTGCGAGAAAGTGCTCGTGGAGCAGGGCGGCGCGTTTAGCGTGATTCGTGTTACAGACACGCTTGGGCAGTCAGCGTCCGGCCCCGAATCTCCTGAGCAGATGCCGCCCTTTATCGCTGAAAACCTGACGATGGTGATCGTCCTCAGGGCAGGTCAAGCAAAAGGACGATTCGGGATCAAGATCAGACCGGAGGAGCCGAGCGGCCACCAATTGCCGAGTGTTGAGGAGTCAATTCAATTGACCGGCGGTCCTTGGGGCGCTAGCATCATCGCGCCAATAGTGCTACCGGTCGCGGAAGAGGGCGTGTTCTGGTTCGACATCCTGCTGACCGGGCCTTCGCAGCCCGACAAACTGCTTACGCGAGTGCCGCTAGAGGTGATTTATTCTCGCTCGACCAGCTCGCCCCGAATTGGGGCCGCGTGACTCTCTCGACGGCACCCTGAAGAGTCAGGATGGGCCGAGCGGGACCGCGCAAGAGCCCCCCGATCGCCGATCGCAGCTCCTCTTCCGTTCGGTCTCCCCGCTGGCGCTCCGCAAGCAGCCCCATAACCTTGAGCACAAGGCCTCGCGTTTCAATGTCTCCAGCTTGATCCAATTCCCACCCGTCCGGCAGACGGCCGGCAAGCTCGGCGGCGGAGAGCCGAAGAGCCAAGTATTCGATGAGCGCTGTCTTCACGAGTTCAAGCATGGTCCCTCCTCCCGACGTCAAGCTCAGCGCCGTAGACATGCGAGAGCGGTTCAACGCGGGCCGCTATCTTGAGCGCCTCAGGGATAATGACGACGAAACGGTTCATCTGGGTGACGTGGAAGACGTTGGTCCCGCTCCCCGACGATATCCGTCGGGAACCCGGAGCCAGATGATTACATACCTCGACCAATGGGATCGGACGATCGTCATCGCGCACCAGTACGGTCGGCCGAATGGCGATCCTACCCCAAGAACGTTCCCCGATCCTAAGTTTTTATTCGAGGATGGCATCCGCTACAAGCACGACCCGAATCTAGACCCCCTGGCCAGGTGAGCCAGGTACAGTCTCACGCGGGCCCCCTCCACGCGCTCCACTGCACGACCGGCAGCTGCGCCCGCCACGCCTCGAAGGAGCCGAGCGGCTCTGCGTGCGAGATCGCGATGCGGACGAGGTCCCCCCCGTGCGCCGCCCGCGCGGCGAGCAGCGCCTGCTCGCCCTGCAGCGTCACGGCGTTGGCGACGATCCGCCCGCCGGGCGCGAGCGCCTCCCAGCAGCGGTCGAGCAGGCCCGCGGCGGTGAGCCCGCCGCCGAGGAACACCGCGTCGGGACGCGGGAGGCCGTCGAGCGCCTCCGGCGCGCGGCCCCGAACGACCCGCAGCGCGGGGACACCGAGGCGCAGGGCGTTGGCGACGATCCGCTCGGCGCGCTCGCCGCGCAGCTCGATCGCGATGGCCGTGGCGGTCGGCTCGGCGCGCAGCCACTCGACGGCGATCGAGCCGCTGCCGGCGCCGACGTCCCACAGCAGCGCACCGGGCGTCGGGGCGAGCGCAGCGAGTGTGGCGGCGCGCACGTGGCGCTTGGTCAGCTGGCCGTCGTTGTGAAAGGCCTCGTCGGGCAGGCCCGGGACGAGCGGGCGCAGCAGCGTGCCGGCGGCGGCACGGCACTCGATCGCCACGCTCTGCAGCGGAGCAGACGCGGTGTCGCCCCACCCGTCGGCGGTGCCCTCGAGGACGCGCTCGGACGCGCCGCCGAGCTGCTCGAGGACGACGAGCCGACTGGGGCCAAAGCCCCGCTCACACAGCACCCCGGCCACTGCGGACGCGCCGCCCGGGCCGGCCGTGTAGACGACGAGGCGGCGCCCGGGCTGCAGCAGCCGTGCGAGCACCTCGGGGGGCTGCGCGACGGCACTCACGAGCTCCACCTCGGCGGCGGGCCAGCCGAGCCGCGCACAGGCGAGCGCGAACGCGGACGGGTGGGGGTGCACCACGAGCAGGCTCGCGGGCAGCCGGCGGGCGAGCGTGGCGCCGATGCCGTGCAGCATCGGGTCGCCGCTGGCCAGGACGCACACCGCGACTCCCGTCCCCGCGACGGTCCCCGCGACGAGCTCCTCGACGAGCGGGTCGAGCGGCGAGGGCCAGGGACGGAGCGTGGCGTGGGTCTGCGGGAGCAGCGCGAGCTGGCGCGCCGAGCCGACGATCTCCGCGGACGCGAGCAGCGCGGCGCGCGCGGGCTCGCCGAGCCCGGGCCAGCCGTCGGCGCCGATGCCGACGACCACGAGTGGCGCCGGGGTCACGGTGCGCCCACCGCCTCGCCGAGCCCGGGCCAGCCGTCGGCGCCGGCGAGGACCAGCGGCGCCGGGGTGGTCGCGTCCTCTGCGGGGGTCCTCGCACCGGGCAGACTCACCGTGTGCTCACCTCGGGTCGTCGTGCCCCCACCGCGGCAGCCAGCGCGGCGACGAGGCGCTCGTTGTCCTCCGGCGCGCGCGCGGTCACGCGCAGGTCACCGGGTCCGAGGCCGGGGAAGGACGCGGCGGCACGGACCGCGATGCGGCGCTCGCGCAGCGCGCTCAGCACAGCGGGCCCGTCGGCCACCTCGACCAGGCAGAAGTTGGCTGCCGACGGCCACGTGCGCACGCCGGCGAGGCCCGCCAGGCGGCGTTCGAGGTCCTCGCGCTCGGCCGCCGCCCGCTCGGCGAGCGCGGCGAGCGCGTCGGGGCGGCGCGCGGCGGCGGCGAGCGCGGCGAGCGCCAGCGCGTTCGCCGACCACGGCGGGCGCACCTCGCGCAGCCGCCGTGCCAGCGGCGCCGGCGCGACGGCGTAGCCGGCCCGCAGCCCCGGGATCGCGAGCGCCTTGGTGAGGCTGCGCACGACGAGCACGTCGTCCAGGGACTCACGCACGAGCGTCGCCGGTTCGCCGGGGACGAGGTCCATGAACGCCTCGTCGACGACCACCACGCGCCCCGGCCGGCGCAGCGCGAGCAGCGCCGCGGCGGGGTCGAGCGTGCCGGTGGGAGACGCGGGGTTGCCGAGCACCACCACGTCGGCCTCGGCCGGCACCGCGCCGGGGTCGAGCGCGAAGCCGCGTGCGCGCTCGCGCAGCACGCGCACCACCGGTACCCCGTGGGCGCGCAGCGCCGCCTCGGCCTCGGTGAAGCCGGGGTGCACGCACGCGGCGAGCGCGGGGCGCAGCGCCGCGGGGATCAGCCACAGCGCCTCGGCGGCGCCGTTGGTGGGAACGATCTCCTCCGCCTCGCGCCCGTGCAGCGCCGCGAGCGCCGCGGTCGCCGCGCGCTCGTCGGGGTAGCGGTCGGCGTCGTGCTCGAGCGCGTCGCGCAGCTCCGTGCGCAGCCACTCGGGCGGGCCGCCGGCGAGGACGTTCACAGCGTGGTCCGCATCGCCGGGGCGCACGTCGCGGTCGCCGTGCACGCGCAGCGACTCGATGTCGCTCGGCTCGACGCCGGACGGCATGGCGCCGGGTGGCATGGCACCGGACGGCTCGACGCCACGCAGCCCGGCACCTGTTGGTCCACCACCGCTCGGCTCGACGTCCCCGACCGGGGGCGAGCCGGCGAGGCTCAGCGCGCGCCCGGCCACCACGAGCTCGACGCGCCCGGCGCGGGCGGCCAGTCGCTGCGTGGCCTCGCCGAGCGTGTCAAGCCACGCGCGCGAGGCGGCGTCGGGCGGGAGCACGCCCTCGCCGGCCTGCTCGGCGACGACGAGCAGCGAGAGACCCGGGGTCGCGTCGGCCACGCCGAGCAGGTCCTCGACCTGCGCGAGCACCTCTGTGTGGACGTGCTCCCACACGTCGCGCTCGGGCCGCTCGAACGCCCCCGCGCGGTGCAGGACGCCGGCGATCCAGGTGCCGAGGCCGTCGAGGAGCACGCACGTCCCGCGGGCGTCGGCGAGCGCCTCCGCGAGCCGGGGGCCGGCCTCGACGGTCGCCCAGCCGGGCGGTCGCCGTGCCGCGTGGACGCGGACCCGCTCGGCCATCGCGGGGTCGGCGGCGTCGGCCGTGGCGAGGTAGCGGACGGGGAGCCCCGTGGCGCGCGCGAGGCGCTCGGCGTGGGCGCTCTTGCCGGAGCGCGTCCCGCCGAGCACGAGCGTGAGACTCACCCGGAGCCTCCTCCGGCCTGCGGCGCCGTCGCCCGCCCGCCCGCGGCCCGGCCACCCACCCGCCCGACGGAGGCTGGGCGGGTCATCCGGCCGCCACAGGCTGACCGAAGCCGGGAGACACGCGCCTGGGCGCTGGCCGATTCGGGGATGCGAGCGTAGCGAGTGTCACCCGAATCGGTCCCCATTTCGGCCAGCGCGCGCGGCCTGCACGAGGCGCGCCGCGAGCCGCGGAAACGCGGCCCAGTGGACGTGGAGGTAGCTCGCCTGCACTCCCCCCCGAGCGTACCCCTCAGTGCGCTCGACGCCGCGCGCCGAGAGCGTCCACGCCGCTGGCCACTCGTCCCCGACGTCGCGGGCCGGCTCGACGTGCGTGTAGTGGAACTCGTGCCCGCGGACGCGCTCGCCCGCGTCGAGCCACGGCGTCGCGGTCGCCGCGACCGCTTCGCGGTAGCCGAGCGTGAGGCGGTCGGTCATCCGCGCGCGCGCCGGCAGCACGCCGCACATCTCGTGGCCGTCGAGCTCCGTGCACAGGTACAGCAGCCCGCCGCACTCCGCGAGCACCGGACGCCCCGAGGCGGCGAACGCGGCGACCTGCGCGCGCAGCGGCGCGTTGGCCTGCAACTCCGCGCCGTACACCTCCGGGAAGCCGCCCGCGAGCAGCAGCGCGCCCGCGTCCTCCGGCAGCGCCTCGTCGGAGAGCGGGTCGAACGGCGCGAGCTCCGCCCCGGCGGCGCGCAGCAGCTCGAGGTTCTCCTCGTAGTGAAACGAGAACGCCGGGCCGGCGGCGAGCGCGACACGGACGCACGTGGTAGGAACTTCGATCCCCGCACCGGCGGCGAGCGCGGTGGGGGGGTCCGTGGCAGGAGCCACGATCCGGGCCGCGAGCGGGGCGCCGGCGCCGGAAGCGTCGGCGGGCTCGGGGCTCCAGGCTTCGCCGGGCAGCTCCGGGGCGGCCCGGGCGAGACGGACGATCCCCTCCACGTCGGCGTACCGGCCAAGCGCCTCCGCGAGCGCGCCCAGCGCCGCGCGCGTGGCGGCCTTGCGCTCGCCCGCGGGCACGAGCCCGAGGTGGCGCTCGGGGGTGGCGAGGCGCTCGTCGCGGCGCAGCGCGCCGAGGACGGGGACGCCGACCGAAGCCGGGAGACACTCACCTTCCGCTCGCGTCCCCGTTTCGGCCAGCGCGACCGCCTCGCGCAGGAGCTGCTCGTGGTGCGCGGAGCCCACGCGGTTGAAGACCACGCCGGCGACGTGCACGTCCGGGTCGAACGTGCGGTAGCCGTGCACGACCGCCGCCGCCGAGCGCGCCTGCCCGGCGGCGTCGAGGACGAGCAGCACGGGCGCCCGCAGGAGCTTGGCAACGTGCGCGGTGGACGCGAGCTCGCCCCGCCCCGACGCGCCGTCGAACAGGCCCATCACGCCCTCGATCACCGCGATGTCAGCGCCGCGCGCGCCGTGGCGGAAAAGCGGTGCGATCAGCTCCGGGCCGGCGAGGAACGCGTCGAGGTTGCGCCCCGGGCGCCCGGACGCGAGCGCGTGGTGGCTCGGGTCGATGTAGTCGGGGCCGACCTTGAAGCCCTGCACGCGCAGGCCGCGCGCGCGCAGCGCGCCGATCAGCCCGCACGCGACCGTGGTCTTGCCCGCACCCGAGCCCGTGCCCGCGACGACCACGCGCGGGATCACGCCGCCACCCGTGCCGCACTCCAGCGCACACAGGGCACGGGTCCGCCCAGGTGCTCGCCGGTCGCCGGGTCGCAGCCGTGGTCGGCGCACACCCGCAGCTCGCCGCCGGTCGCCTCGAGGGCCTCGGCCAGCGGGCCGGTGAGCTCGCGGTCGGCCGCCTCGAGCACGGCGACCTTGGCGGCGCGGTCGCGCGCGTGGGAGGCCTCGTCGGCGCCGCCGACGTGGACGACGACCCGCTTGGCGCCGTCACGGATCACGGCCAGCGCGGCTCGGCGCTTGCTGGCCAGGTCGCTGCCGGGCCTCCCGGTCGCACCGGGCGGGACGACGGCGCGGGCACCCATCAGCGCCGCCAGCCCGGTCGCCGCGCCCGCGGCGCCGATCACCACGGTCGCGTGGTCGAGCACGCGGGGTGGTCGCAACCCGTCGGGCCACACTCGCACCGCGGCGTCCGCTCTGATCTCGGGCAGCGGCGGCGGAGCGAGCAGGAGCAGCCGGTGGCCGCCGTCGAGGTCCACGCGCCACACGCGCTCGCCGGCCGCCGGCTCTACCCCGCGCGCAGCCGCCTCGACCAGCGCCCGGTCGACGGGACCGGTGGGCCGCCAGCCGAGCAGCGAGGCGATCGCCGTCTCAGACCCGACCGGCACGCCCGGGTCCAGCAGGTCGAGCCACTCGGTCTCGCCCGCGGACGCCAGCCGGTCGAGCGCCGGGGTGTGGGCCCGAGCGAGCGTCGAGGGCGCCGGGTCGGTCGCCCCGTCCAGGATCAGCAGCACGTCCACGGCCCTCACCACTCGATCCCCTGCTGCGCGCGGACGCCCGCGTCCATCGGGTGCTTGACCTTGACGACCTCGGAGACGAGGTCGGCGGCCTCGACGAGCTCGGGTGCGGCGTCGCGGCCGGTGACCACGACGTGCTGAAAGCCCGGCCGCGCGCGGAGCGTCGCGACGACGTCGTGCACGTCGACCCACCCCCACTTGATCGGGTACGTGAGCTCGTCGAGCAGCAGGAACTCGTAGCGCTCGGCGGCGAGCGCGCGCTTGACCTCCTCCCACCCCTCGCGCGCGAGCGCCTCGGACTCCCCCAGGTCGCGCGAGAGCCACGACCACCCGTCGCCCATCTTCTCCCACTCGATCCCGCCCAGCGCGGCGGCGGCCTTCGCCTCCCCCACCTTCCACCGGCCCGACTTCACGAACTGGTAGACGCCGCAGCGGTAGCCGCGCGCCCACGCGCGCAGCAGCATCCCGAACGCCGAGGTGCTCTTGCCCTTGCCGTGGCCGGTCACGACGATCAGCAGCGGCCGGTCGCGCGGCTTGCGGCGCCGGGGCTCGGCACTGCCGCGGTCCCCGGGACGGTGCGGGACGTCGACGTCGTCGCCGCCGTGGCGCTGCAGCGGAGTGGCCGGCTCGCTCACGCGGCACGCTCCCTGCTGATTGGCTCGGGGTCGGGCATGGGGGCTGCAGATGACTCGGGGTCGTGCATGCGACCTGTAGAGCTGATGCTGTTCCGGTCGGCGCATGCGCCGACCGGCGGGACCGCACATGTGCGGTCCCGAGGAACGGCCACATGTGGCCGTTCCAAGGCAGGGCCACATGTGGCCCTGCCGACCTGGCCACATGTGGCCAGGTCCCCCCCAAGGGAGTGCAGACGGTGCACGCGCGCACCCGCGGCGGCGGCGAGCGCGCCGGCCAGTCCGAGCCTGACCGGACCCTCCTCGGTGTCCACGACGTGGACCGCGGACGCCACCCGGGCCAGGCGCGCGGCGGCGAGCGGGACGGCGCTGGCCGGGTCGAGCACGCGCCCGTCGGTGAGGACCACGGCGATCGCGCGGCGCCCGGGCTCGCGCAGCGCCTCGACGGCGATCAGCCGCGCGGCGGCGTCTAGGCCGGCGGCGAGGGGCGTGCGCCCGCCCGCGGGGAGCGTGCGGATCGCCTCCGCGGCGCGCTCCACCGGCGTGCCGGGCGCGACCACGACCTCGGCCGCGCGGTCGCGGAACGCCACGAGCCCGACGCGGTCGCGGCGGGTGTAGGCGTCGCGCAGCAGCTCCACCAGCGCGCCCTTCACGCGCGCCAGACGCCGCCGGGCGCCCATCGAGCCGCTCGCGTCCACCACGAGACACAGCAGCGCGCTCTCGCGCCCCGCGCGGACGGGGGTGCGCAGGTGCTCGGGCGGCGCGCCGAGCAGCCGCGCGTGGAGCGTCGCCACGAGCGCGACCTCCTCGTCGCCCGGCTGGGCCGGGCGGCTGTCGAGGGCCCCCGCGTGCGGGCCGCTCGTGCGCGCCCGGCGTCCGCCCGGCCCCTGCCCGGTGCCGGCGAGCTCGAGCGCAGCCGGTGGCACCCGCGCCGGTGCCGGGGCCGCGCGGCGGCGCGGGGGCGCGGGTGTGTCGGGGTGCACGTCCCCGGCCGGCGCCTCGCTGCTCGCCGTGTCGTCTGCCGGCGCTGCGTTGGTCGGCACCCCGCCCGTGGCCGCCGGCTCGCCGTCGCCCCGTGCGCCGCCGTGCCCGTCGGCGGACGCTCCCGGCGAGGGGGGCGGGGCGCCCCCGGGTGGCTCGTCCTCCGGTGGCTCCTCGGCGGGCGAGCGTCCGCCGGGCGCCCGCTCGGCGAGGTCCTCCCCCCCGCCGGCGTGTGGGTCCTCCCCCCCGGGCGGCGGGCCGTCGAGCGCCCGCTCCACGTCCTGCGCGTCGGCGTCGGGCTGACGGCCGTCGCCCGACCGCTCGTCCGGGATCGGCCACCGCCGGCGGCGGTGCGGGAGCGCCAGCGCCGCCGCGCGGCGGACGTGCGTCTCCCCCACCTCTCCCACTCCGTCGAGCGCGGCGAGCGCCCGGGCCGCGCGGGCGGTGACGAGGTCCCCGCGCACGCCGTCCACGCCCAGCGCGGCGCACGCGCCGGCGATCCGCAGCAGCTCGCGCTCGGGGAGGCGCACCGCCTCCAGGCGCTCGCGCGCGGCGGCGAGGCGCTGCGCCAGCTCGAGCTCCTGCGCCGCGTAGCGCTCGGCGAACGCCGCGGGGTCGCGCTCGAAGGCGAGGCGGCGGCGGACGATCTCGGCGCGCTCGCCGGGGTCGCGGGGGGCGCGCACCTCGACGCCCAAGCCGAAGCGGTCCAGCAGCTGCGGGCGCAGCTCGCCCTCCTCGACGTTCATGGTGCCCACGAGGATGAAGCGCGCGTCGTGCTCGACCGAGACCGCCTCGCGCTCGACCCGCGCGACGCCCGAGGCGGCGGCGTCGAGCAGCGCGTCGACGAGGTGGTCGGCCAGTAGGTTGACCTCGTCGACGTACAGGACGCCCTGGTGCGCGCGGGCGAGCAGGCCCGGCTCGAAGACCTGCTCGCCCGCGAGCGCGCGGCGCAGGTCGAGCGCGCCGACCAGCCGGTCGAGGGTCGCGCCGAGCGGCAGCTCCACGAGCGGCGCGGGCCGCAGCTCGACCTCCACGTCGCCCGCCACCACGCCGCCGGGCGCCGCCTGCCCGGGGGCGAACGCGAACGTCTCCCCGACCGCCGCGCGCACGGGCGGCAGCAGCGGCGCGAGCGCGCGCACCGCGGTCGACTTCGCCGTGCCGCGCTCGCCGCGCACGAGCACGCCGCCGACCTCCGGGGAGACGGCGTTGACCAGGAGCGCCTCGAGCAGCGGCTGCTGGCCCACGACCGCGCTCAGGGGGAAGCGCGCCACGCTCACCTCCGCGGGGCCTCCAGCCCGGCGCTCGGCTCGCGGCCGTCTGCCCCCGGGCTCCCGTGGGCGGTTGCGCCGCGCGCGAGCTCGCCCTCCTCGAGCTCGCCCTCGAGCGCCAGGAAGCGCTCGCGGACCCGCGCGAGCGTGTCGTCGGCCGGCGCGGACCACAGGCCCCGGTCCGCGGCCTCCAGCAGCCGCTCGGCGATCGCGCGCGCGGCCCACGGGTTCGAGCGCGACATGAACGCCGCGACGTCGGCGTCCAGCAGGTAGCGCTCGGCGAGCTGCTCGTACATCCAGTCCTCCGCGACCCCCGCCGTCGCGTCGTAGCCGAACAGGTAGTCCACGGTGGCCGACAGCTCCGCCGCGCCCTTGTAGCCGTGGCGGATCATCGAGGCGATCCAGCGCGGGTTCGCCACGCGCGCGCGGAACACCCGGCGCGTCTCCTCGGCGAGCGTACGGGAGACCACGCGCGAGGGGTCGGAGCTGTCGCCGAGGTAGGCCGCCGGGTCGCGGCCGGTGAGCGCGCGGACCGTCGCGACCATCCCGCCGTGGTACTGGTAGTAGTCGTCGGAGTCGAGCATGTCGTGCTCGCGCGAGTCGACGTTCTTGACGGCCGCCTCGATGCGCGCGTAGCAGTCGCGCATCGACCCGTGCGCCGGCGCGCCGTCCAGCCCGCGGCCGTACGCGTAGCCGCCCCACGCCTCGTACACCTGGGCGAGGTCCACGTCCCCGCGCCAGTCCGCGCGTGTCGAGCAGCTGCGCCAGCCCGGCGCCGTAGGTGCCGGGCTTGGAGCCGAACACCCGGGTCGTGGCGCGCCGCCACGCGCCCTCGGCGCCCAGCTCGGCGGCGAGGCGCTCGGCGTCCGCGCGTGCGTGGGCGGCGACGTAGTTGGCCTCGTCGGGCTCGTCGAGCACCGCGACCGCCGCGACGGCGTCGTCGAGCAGCGCGACCAGGTGCGGGAACGCGTCGCGGAAGAAGCCCGAGATGCGCACCGTCACGTCGATCCGCGGCCGGCCGAGCTCCTGCAGCGTCGATCACCTCGATCCCCGTGACGCGCCGCGACTCGGCGTGCCACGTCGGGCGCACGCCGAGCAGCGCGAGGATCTCGGCGACGTCGTCGCCCTGGGTGCGCATCGCCGAGGTGCCCCACGCGACCAGCCCGACCATGCGCGGCACTCCCTCGTCTCGCGGCGGTGGCGCTCCAGCAGCGCCTCCGCGAGGCGCTGGCCGACCTCCCACGAGAGCTCCGAGGGCAGCGCGCGCGGGTCGACCGAGTAGAAGTTGCGCCCCGTCGGCAGCACGTCGAGCCGCCCGCGGGTCGGGCTGCCCGACGGGCCCGCGGGGACGTGGCGCCCGTGCAGCGCCGCGAGCACGTGCTGTGAGCTCCTCGCCGGTCCGGCGCAGGCGCGGCACGACCTCCAGCGCGGCGAACCGCAGCGCCCGCTCGACGCCGGCGGTCCGAGCGCCCGAGCACCTCGGCGCAGACCCGCGCGACGGCGCGGCGTCCCAGTCGCACGCGGCCAGCGCGTCGAGCAGCGCCGTCTGCGCGGCCTCCAGGCGGTCGACGAGGTCCCCCGCGCTGGCCGCGGGCCCGCGGAAGCGCTCCACGAGCTCGGCCGCAGCCGCCACCGGCGCCCGGCGCCGCCACGAGCGCCGGCTCGTCGAGGCCGAACGCGGCGCCCACGGCGGCCCGCAGCCCCGGCACCTCGCCCGACCCCAGTCGCAGCAGGGCGGCGACCAGCCCGCGCAGCTGCTCGCCCTCGGGCGCCTGGCCGAGGACGTGCAGGCCGTCCTTGATCTGGATGTCCTTGACCTCGCACAGGTAGCCGTCGATGTGCTGCACGAGCTCGCCGAAGTCGTCCGGGCGCTCGTGCACGTCGAGGTCGGCCTGCAGGTTGGCGCGCTCGATCGCCGACCAGATCCGCGCGGCGAGCGCGGGCAGCTTCGGCGGGTCGAGCACCTCCAGGCGCGCGTACTCGTCGAGCAGCGCCTCCAGCTCGGCCAGCTCGTCGTAGGTGTCGGCGCGCATCATCGGCGGCACGAGGTGGTCGACGATCACCGCGTGCGCGCGGCGCTTGGCCTGCACCCCCTCGCCGGGGTCGTTGACGACGAACGGGTAGACGAGCGGGACGTCGCCGAGCGCGGCGTCCGGGGCGCACGCGGACGAGAGTGCGAGCATCTTGCCCGGCAGCCACTCGAGCGTCCCGTGCTTGCCGAGGTGCACGATCGCGTCTGCCCCCCACACCGCGTCGAGCCACCGGTAGCAGGCCAGGTAGTGGTGGGTCGGCGGCAGCTCCGGGTCGTGGTAGATCCCGACCGGATCCTCGCCGTACCCGCGCGGCGGCTGGATCGCGACGAGCACGTTGCCGAGCTCCAGGCCCGCGATCGCGAAGTCGCCGCCACTTCGAGGGTGGCGCAGTCGGCCGGAGGCCGAGCGCCCTCGTTCTCGATCACGTACCGGTCGCCGGGCGGCGGACCCCACCGCTCCTCGATCCCCGCGCGCAGCGCCTCGGGCAGCGTGCGCGTACCACGTCGAGGTAGTCGGCGACGGGCAGCCGCAGCGGGGCGGTGGCGAGCTGGTCGTCGGTGAGGAACTCGGGGTCGTGGCCGCCGGTGGCGATCAGCGCGTGCATCAGCTCGTCGCCGTGCGCGAACGGCCGCTCGAGCAGCATCCCGTCGGCGTGCAGCGCGTCGAGCAGCGCCAGGGCGCTCGCCGGCGTGTCGAGGCCGACGGCCATCCCGACCTTGGCGTGCCTGGTCGGGAAAGCTCGTGAGCAGCAGCGCCACGCGCCGGCGCTCCGCCGGCAGGTGGCGCAGCCGCGCGCTGCGCACCGCCAGCCGGGCGACGCGCGCGCAGCGCTCGAGGTCCGGCACGTAGCGCGCCACCGCCACGCCCACCGGGGAGCCCTCGGCCTCGCCGCGCTCCTTGAACGAGATCACCCCGCCCAGGATGCGCCCGTCGAACTCCGGGATCGCGACCTGGGTGGCGGCGTCGAGCGGCGCCAGGCCCGAGTCCGAGGACTCCCACACGGCGCGCGAGGACGTCGCGCAGACCGCCTGGATCACCGGCACGTCGAGCGCTGCGAGGGCGGAGGCGTCCCACTCCTGCCACTGCTCGCCGACGCCCTCGCCCGCGTCCGCCGCGGTGTCCGCCGCACCCGATCCGCCGGTCGCGAGCATCGTGACCACGAGCGCGTCGACGTGGCCGTCCAGCAGGGCGAGCGCGGGCACGTCTCCTCGCTGGAGCTCCTCCCGGTCCGCGTCCGGTCGCTCGCCGGCGGCGCCCGCGCGGTCGGCGGCACGCTCGCGGCGGCGCAGCGTGTAGCTCCACGTCGCCAGCGCGTTCGCGCCCGCCTCCTCGATCGCCGCGCAGAGCGCGTCGACGAACGCGGTGTTTCCGGTCAGGCGGTGGGAGCGGTAGAAGCAGACCCCGACGGTCGGGCGGTCCGGGTCGTGGAGCTCGAGCACGCGCTCCAGCTCGACGTCGCCCACCCCGGGGAGGTAGACGCCGAGGTCGGCCACCTCGTGCGGGGGCTCGAAGCCGTGGCCCTCGAGCAGGAACGTGTCGGCCAGAAACCGCAGCAGCTGCTCGACGTTCTCGACGTCGCCGTGGCGCAGGTACTCGCCCGCCTGGGCGACCGCGCCCGCCGGGGCGAGCGACAGGCCGGTCAGCTCCGCGTCGGGCTCGGCCTCGCCGCCCAACGCCAGCAGCGCGATCCCGCGCTCGCGGCAGCGCTCGCGCAGCAGGTCGAACCCGTCCAGGCCAGCCGCGCCGGCCGCCGAGGATCCGGCACAGCACGACGCGCGCGCCGTCGAGCAGCTCGGCGACCAGCGCCTCGGCGTCCGCGCCGGCCGGGTTGGCGCAGCGCACCTCGGGGAAGCCGGCGGGCAGCCGCTCGACGGCGGCGGCCGTCGCGAGGATCTCGGTGTCCGCGGTCGTCACGAAGCGCAGCACGGGCGTACCTCCGTTGCGATGTTGGGCAGATCGGCGGGCACGCCACCCTCGATCAGGGCGGTGAGCCGCTCGGTATCCAGGTGGTCGGCGACGAGGTCCCCCAGCGCGTCCAGGCGCGCCTCGCGCGCGGCGGCGAACGAGCCCGTTCCCGGGACGAACCGCCGACCGCGAGCGGCAGCGACCCACTGCAGGAGCGCCCGACGAAACGCGTCGTGCTCCAGCGCGCCGTGCCAGGAGGTCCCGAGCACCGCGCCGGAGCGGCAGCCGTCGGGCTCGCTGTCGTCGGCGACGAATAGGCCCTCGCCGCTGTGGCGCTCGACGCGCCCGTGGCGGATCTCGTACCCGCCGGCTGCCGTCTCAAGCCACGCGCACCGGCCCGCGCGGCGGCGCAGCAGCTTCGTCCCGCTCGAACGTCGTCGCGACCGGCAGCAGGCCGAGCCCCGCGACGGCACCCTCGCCGGACTCGACCTCGTCGAGGATCCGCTCCCCGAGCATCTGGTAGCCGCCGCAGATGCCGAGGATCGGTGCGCCCGCAGCGGCGCGTGCCGCGAGGCACGCGGTCCAGGCCCGACTCGCGCAGGCGCGCGAGGTCCTCGACGGTCGCCTTCGTGCCCGGCACGACCACGAGGTCGGCGCGCTCGACGTCCGCGGCCGAGCGGGTGAAGCGCACGCGCACCCCGGGCTCGGCGGCCAGCGCATCGAGGTCGGTGAAGTTGCTCATCCACCGCAGCCGCACGACGGCCACGTCGAGCGTGTCGGCGGCGGCGGGCGCCTCGGGCCGGGGCGCGTCCAGCGCGAGCGAGTCCTCGACGTCCATCCACAGGTCCTCGACGTGAGGGAGTACGCCGAGCGTCGGGCGGCCCGGTCAGCTCCTCGAGCTGCGCGAGCCCCGGGGCGAGGATCGACTGCTCGCCGCGGAACTTGTTGACGACGAAGCCCGCGATATGCGCCTGGTCGGCGGGCTCGAGCAGCGCGAGCGTGCCGAACAGCGACGGCGAACATCCCACCGCGGTCGATGTCGGCCACAAGCAGCACCGGCAGTTCGGCCGCGCGGGCGAGCCCAAGGTTCGTGAGGTCCGCCTGGCGCAGGTTGATCTCCGCCGGGCTGCCCGCCCCCTCGCAGACGACCACGTCGAAGCGGGCGCGCAGGTCGGCGAGCGCCACGGCGACGATCGGGCGCAGGTCGTGCTTGAGCTCCTGGTAGGAGCGCGCGTCGGCGTCCGCGTACGGCCGACCCATGACCACCACCTGGCTGTGGCGCTCGCCCGACGGCTTGATCAGGATCGGGTTCATCGCCGCCTCCGGCTCGACCCCGGCCGCCGCCGCCTGGACCGCCTGCGAGCGCCCGATCTCGCTGCCGTCCGGCGTCACCACCGAGTTGAGCGCCATGTTCTGCGCCTTGAACGGCGCGACGCGCACGCCCTCGCGGCGCAGCCAGCCGGCAGATCCCCGCGGTCACCACCGACTTGCCGGCGTCCGACTGCGTCCCGCAGACCAGCAGCGCGCCCTTCACCGTGCGCTCCCCCAGGCGGCCCGGGCGGCGGCGCAGGCGCCCTCCGCGACCGGCCTGCCGGCGTCCGACTGTGTCCGGCAGACCCGCGCGCCCCTCACCGTGTGCTCCCTCGGGCGGCTCGGGCGGCAGCGCAGATGCCGGCCGAGGCGGCGCCGACCGCCAGCGACAGGCGCGCCGCGCGGTGGATGTCGCGGGCTCCGGGTGCCCGTCCGTCGCCGAGCCGCGGACGCGACTCGGCGCGGCCCTGGTAGGCGAGCGGCCCGCCGAGGCGCACTCCCAGCGCGCCCGCAAACGCCGCCTCGACGGGTCCGGCGTTGGGGCTCGGGTGCGCACCGCCGTCCCGGCGCACGACCTCGACCGCCCTGCGCGGCGAGCCGCCGACGACCGGGGCGGCCAGGCAGGCGAGCACGGCGGTCACCCGCGCCGCCGGCCAGCTCATCGCGTCGTCGAGCTTCGCGGCGGCCCAGCCGAACGCGAGGTAGCGCTCGGTGCGGTGCCCGACCATCGCGTCGAGGGTGTTCGCGGCGCGGTAGGCGACCACTCCGGCGGGACCGGCGAGCGCGCCCCACAGCAGCGCTCCCACCACGGCGTCGCTGCTGTTCTCGGCGACCGACTCCACCGTCGCGCGGCACAGCGCGGGCGCGTCGAGCTCGGCGGCGTCGCGGCCACACAGCGCGGGCAGCGCCTCACGCGCCTCCTCGAGCGCGTCGCGCTCGAGGAGGTCGGAGACACGCAGCGCCTCCCTCCTCAGCGAGCGCCCGCCGAGCGCCGCCCACGTCACGGCGGCGAGTACCACGCTGCGTCCGAGCTGGCCGTGCGAGGCCGCCCGCGCCAAGAGCTCGGCGGCGACTGCGGGGACCGCCACGAGAGTCGCCGCCACGGCGGCGCCGCGCAGGCGCGTGGGCGCGTACGCCGCGTGCTCGAGCGCGAGCGCCGCGCGGCCGAAGCCGGCGACGGGGTGCCAGCGGCGCGGGTCGCCCGCGACCACGTCGGCGGCGTAGCCGGCGAGCAGTGCGGACCCACTCACGAGGCCGCTCCTCACGCCCGGTGGGCGAGGCTCTGATCCGACACTGTCCATCGGCGCCTCCTTGGGATCGTGCGTCCCGTCGTCGGAAGGGTTCGCGGCGGCCAAGTCTCTGGCTCCCGGGGCACGACGTCCCGGTTACAGTGGCGCGACCGCCCCGGACTCACACCGGATTCCTCGCGCCGCCACGCGTACGACGCCGATCCTACCGGCTCTGGCGCGCGGCGCGGCCGACCGGCTGGCTCTACTGTTGCCTCTCGATGACCGACGAGCAGCGCTTCACGCGTCCGCCGACGCCGGCGGGCTTTGACCGCTCGCGCGCCGCCGAGCGCGCGTCCGATCCTCACGGCTGGCGTTACGAGGAGGCCCAGCGGGAGACGGTCCACCGCGTGATCGCCGAGCGGCGCGACGTGCGGCGCTTCCGCCCGGACGCGGTGCCTGAGGACGTGCTGCGCCGTGTCCTTCAGGCCGCGCACCGAGCTCCGTCGGTCGGCCTGATGCAGCCGTGGCGGCTGATCGTGATCCGCGACCTCGCCACGCGGGTCGCCGTGCGACGCCTGGCGCAGCGCGAGCGTCTGCGCCAGGCCGAGCGCTTCGACGAGCGCACCCGCCAGTTTCTCGACCAGAAGGTCGAGGGCGTCGTCGAGGCCCCGCTCGGCGTGTGCGTCTGCTGCGACCACGGCGAGCCCGGCGCCGAGGTCCTCGGGCGCGGGACGATCCCCGAGACCGACGTCTACAGCACCGCGTGCTCGGTGCAGAACCTGTGGCTCGCCGCGCGCGCAGAGGGGCTCGGAGTGGGCTGGGTCAGCTTCTACCGCCCCGAGGACCTGCGCGCACTGCTGGGCATCCCCGACCGCGTGGACCCGATCGCCTACCTCTGTCTCGGCTGGCCCGACGAGCGCCCGGTGCGGCCCAGCCTGGAGACGGCCGGATGGTCCTCGCGCCTGGCGCTCGACGCGGTCGTCATGGACGAGCGCTGGCACGGGGAGGACGCGCGCTCCGCCCCGCTCGCCGAGGGTGTGGGCGCTGTCTGGTCCAACGGACACCGGTCGGCTGCGGGAGACACACCGGCACCCTCGGTGAGTCCGGCGCCGCCGAGCGGGCGGCGGGAGGCGGAGGGAGAGCTGCCGGCGCCGCCGAGCGGGGACCTGCTGGTGGAGGGAGAGCCGCCGGCGCCGTCTCGCGGGACTCCCGACCGCGCCGCGGCGATCGCCGCGCGCGACCGACTCGACCAGCTCGTCAAGCCGGCCGGGAGCCTCGGCGCTCTGGAGGCGCTGATCGAGCGCTGGGCCACGGTCACTGGCCGCCCTCCGCCGTCGAGCGTGCGCGCGGGCGTGCTGATCTGTGCGGCCGACCACGGCCACGTCCGCCGCGGGACGAGCCTCTTCGACAGCGCGGTGTCGGCGCAGGTCGCCGCCGCGGCGGCCCGTGGAGAGACGGCGGTCGGGGTGCTCGCGCGCCGCGGCGGGCACGAGCTGCTGGTGGTGGACGTCGGCCTCGAGGGCCCGACGCCGCCGGGCGTCCGCGACGCCAAGATCGCGCCTGGCACCGCGGACATGACCGCCGGGCCGGCGCTCGGCACCGCGGAGCTGGACGCGGCGCTCGACACGGGGGCGGCGCTCGCGCGCGAGTTCGCCGGCCGTCCCACCGGGCACACGGCGCGAGGGGCCGGGTCGGGCTGCGCGCCCCCGACCGGTCACAGTGTGGACTGCCTCGTGCTCGGCGAGATCGGGATCGGGAACACCGCCACCACGGCCGCGCTCGTCTGCGCCCTCACCGGCGTCTCGCCGCAGCTCGCGGTCGGCCGCGGCACCGGTGTCGACGCCGCCGGGCTGGAGCGCAAGCACGCGGTGGTGTCCGCCGCGCTCGAGCGCCACGGCGCGCCGCTGGGGGCGCGCGAGGCGCTACGGCGCGTGGGCGGCTTGGAGCTCGCGGCGCTCGCGGGGGCGGCGCGGGAGGCCGCGCGCCTGCGCTTGCCGGTGCTCCTCGACGGCTACGCGGCCACCGCCGCCGCGCTCGCCGCCGTGCAGCTGGACCCCGCGGTCGGCGAGGTGCTGATCGCCGGCCACCGCTCCGCCGAGCCGGGACACGACGTCCTCCTCGCAGAGCTCGGGCTCGAGCCGCTGCTCGACCTGCGTCTGCGCCTCGGCGAGGCCTCCGGCGCCCTGCTCGCGCTCCCGCTGATCGAGGCCGCCGGCGCGCTGCACGAGGGGATGGGCACCTTCGAGGAGGCGGGCGTTGCACGCCCGCGCTGACACGCCGACCCAGCCACCGGGGCTGGAGCCGACCCGGCCGTCCGGGGTGGGCGCCCCCTCCAGGGCCTCGCGTCGCCCGTGGGCCGGCCTGGCCGGCGCGATTGCCTTCCTCACGACCGTGCCCGTGCCCGGCGGCGCCGCCGTCGAGCTGGGCGCCTCCGCGGGCTGGTTTCCGCTCGTCGGCGCGGCGGTCGGCGCGCTGGCGGGCGGGCTGCGCGTCCTCTGCGAGCCGCTGCTCGGGCGCGCCGTCGCCACTGTGCTGGCGATGCTCGCGCTCGTGGTTGTGACAGGCGCCCTGCACCTGGACGGGCTCGCCGACACCGCCGACGGCCTCGGCGCGCGCGGCGACCGCGCGCGGCGTCTGGAGGTGATGCGCGACTCCTCGACCGGCGTGTTCGGCGCGCTCGCGCTGATCGCGTGGGCGTCGCTGCTGCTCACGACTGTGGCGTCACTGGACGCCGACCGGGCGCTTCGCGCACTCGTGGTGGCCTGCGCGCTCGCGCGGTGGGCGGCGCTGCTGCACGCCGCGACGGCACCCCCCGCGCGCACCCAGGGGCTGGGGGCCGCGCTCTCCGCCGGACGCCTCGCGCTGGGCGGGGCCACCGTCGTATCCGCGGTGGTCGCGCTCGCGGTCTGCGGATTGGCAGCCGGCGCGGCGGCGCTCGGCGCGACCCTGCTCGTCGCCGGGCTGGCGACGGCGTTTGCCCGGCGCACTCTCGGTGGACGCACCGGAGATACCCTCGGCGCGGCCGTCGCTGTGACCGAGGTGGCCGTGTGCGTCGTCCTGTTGGCGGTGTGGCGAGGGTGAGGCGTGCCGCTCGGAGGACCTCGGCGAGCAGGCGGTCTCAGCTGGTTTTCAGCCCTTCAACCCTCCAGCCGTACGGGCGCACGACAGCCTCAGGCTCAGCCTCAGCCTCAGCCCAACTGGTAGACCAGCGCGACCTGCGTGGAGAGCGTGCAGGGTTCCGCTGCCGCCTTCTTGGCCGAGTGCCGCTTGTGGTGCTTGGCGGGCGGTCTCTTGGCGGGCGACTTGTGGATGGTCGGAGTTGCGCGGCCCGCGGCGAGGGGCGGGCTTGCGACCCCGACCACCTCCCCGACCCCGGAGCCGAAGTCGGGCTGGGCGCCCTGGTATTCCTCGCCTTCGGGGCACTGGATGTAGCCGCCGCCTTCGCCGATGCTCTGCACCTGTCCCAGCGTGGCGCCCGCCTTTTCGGCGAGGAACTGAGCCTTGGCCTGGCCGTCGGCGATCGCGGCAACCATCGCCTGACGATAGACCGCTGTCGCCGCTTCGGCGCTCGCTGCGGAGTCGACGGGCTCGTTCGCTACACCCTGCACGCTCACGGTGCGCAGCGGCGCGCTCGCCGGCGGGGTGGGGGTCGTTTCGGCTCCCGCCGTCATCACGAGCACTCCGCCGGCCACCAGGCCGGTTGCTGCCAAACCCGCTGCTGCGAACGCGATCCTCATAGGGTCTCCCCTGTCGCGGTTTGAACTGCCGCTTACAGCGTAGCGCCGCCGGCGGATCTCGGATCGGCAGGGTCGCGCCGCACCGTAGGGCCTATCTCGGTAGGGACGTGCTTCTGGGGCGGCCGAGGGTCGAGCGAGGCGCGGACGCAAGGCCGAAGGCGTGGTGGGCCCACGCCGAGGCCGAGGACAAAGCCTCGCGAAGGCCATCGGTCGTATCCAGTGTGCGGGCCTACCGAGATAGGCCCTTGGTAGCATCGAATCGATGCACACGTGGATGTGGCTGGTGCTCCTCGGTCTGGGGCTGATCAAGCTCCCGATCGCCGCGCTCATGCTCTGGGTCCCATTCCGCTCCGACGCCGCGCTCGCATCGCTCCCGCCCACCACGTCCGCTGCCTCCGACGAGGACGACGGAGGCAGCAAAGTCCTCCCCGGCGAGGTGGGCGGAGGTGTGGAGCCCCGGGTGGGTGGGGGTCCACACCCACGCGCGCCGCTCGGCAGTCGCGGGCCCCGCCGCCGCGGGCCTCACGGCGGCGCCGCGAGCGGACGACCCACAGCCCCCGCGCGTGCTCGCGGCGCGCGGCGCAGCGCGACGCGCATCAGGGCCCGCCAGTAAGTGTTCGACGGACCCTGACGTTCGACGGACCCTGACGCGACCTCTCCGGGGTCGGCCCCTGACGGGGGACCCCAGGTCATAGGGCGGCGCATGGACTCCCGCCTGCGCAGCCGGCCTCGAGGCCGGCCAACTCGTTCCTATCTCTTGCGGTGGCGCTTGCGCTGGCGCCGCGCCGCCTTCGCCTGCGCGCGACGTCGACGCAGACGGCCCTCGGGGTTGCGCGTGCCCCCCATCGCCAAACCCTCCACCACCGGCGCCACCGAGCGCGCGTCGCGCACGATCACGAACGCTATCCCCCCCAGCAGCAGGCCAGCCGCAATGATCACCACGAACATCGACGTGCTCTTTCCCGAGCTCACTTCCCGCGTGCCGGTACTCGTCGTCGCCTTCGCCCCCGCCAGGGGGGCCGGCAACAGGACGAGCAGCGCCAGCGCCAGCGTCGCACATGCGCACGCCGCCCGCCGATCTCTGATCGGTCGAGTTGTCTTGATCTGCAGAGTCGGACGCATCGAGTCGCTCCCTCGCGCCGAGCATAGCGCCTGCGTGCGTGTTCCTCCTCTCCTGTGAACGGTCCCTCCGCCCAGACCGTAGAATGCTCAGCCGATGCCCCCCAAGCAGCGACAGATCCGGATCGAACAGCGCGGCGCCGTGGAGGCCATCCAGGCGCTCGAGCAGCGCACCGACGAGGAGCTCGAGGGCGAGACCAAGTTCAAGTCGGCCGCCCTCTCGATCCTCGGCGCCCGCGCGGCCGAGCGCTTCGACGCCGAGCAGGCGCGCGCCTACTTCCAGCGCGCGATCGCCGCCGCCCGCCCCCAGGAGCGCATGCAGATCCGGCGTATGGCCGACGCCTCGCTCGCGCTCGCCGAGCGCCGCCCCGGCGACCTGCGCGAGGCCGTGCAGCGGCTCGGCCAGGAGCCACCCTCCGGCCGGCAGATGTTCGCGCTGCGCGCCATGGGACTGCTGATCCCCCCCGCCTCCGCCGGCATCCTCGCGCGCGTGCGCGGCATCCTTCTGATCGTCCTGCTGGTGATCCTCCTGCTCGCCCTCGGCCTCGGCATGGTCGAGCTGATCTCGCTCCCCTTCGGCGGCCTCGGCCTCGCGCCTGGCATCCTGCTCGGGCTGTTCCTCGTGATCGCCGTGCTCGCCATCGTGGCACTCATCGGGCGCCGCCGGCGCGACCGCGCACGAGAGGCCGCCCGCGGGACCCCACCCGGCTGAGGGCTCAGAGGCTCAGCTTTCCGAGAGGCTCGCCTGGCTGATCACCACCGGGTGGATCGGCTCCCCGTCCTGCGGCGGAACCGTCGGGAGCTTGGCGATCGCGTTCACCCCCGCCATCGTCCCCACCACTCGTCCCACCAGCGCGTACTGCGGCGGCAGTTCCGCTTCCTGCTCGGTGACGATGAAGAACTGGCTCCCCGACGCCCCCGCCGGGTCGGTGCCGGTCTTCGCCATCGCCACCGTCCCGCGGATGTAGCGCAGGTTCGCCGGGGGGCGCTCCACGATCGTGTAGCCCGGGCCGCCCGAGCCGTCCCCGTTGGGGTCGCCCCCCTGGATCACGAAGTTCGCCGCCACCCGGTGGAAGGTGAGATCGTTGTAGAAGCCTCGCCGCACCAGGTAGGCGAACGACGACGTGGTCCTCGGCGCCCGCTTCACGTCCAGCTGGATCGCGATCTTCCCGCAGTTCGTCGTCAACGCCACCACGTAGCGCTTCGCCGGGTTCAGCCTGTGCGTCGGCGGCGGCACGTGCTGGGTGCCCTTCGGCACCGGTGCGCTCACCGTCCGGCAGGCTTCCTGCGAGCCGCCCGCGGAGGTGGAGGTGGAGGCCACGTCCGTGCCCGAGTTCGTCGAGGCGCTCGCGTGGCTGGAGCTCGTGCCGCAGGCCGCCAGTCCGAGCGCGATCGGGGAGACCGCCATCATGGGACCGACAACGCGCATGGCTCTGACAATGCGTGAGGCTCGAGATCGGGCGACGAGCACTTCGCCAGCTTAGATGCGAACTCCCCCACTACTGCGCGCTCTTCGCGCGATCTTAAGGAACTCTTATGATTCTCTTCCGAATACGCTAGCGCGGTGCCTGCTCCCGTCTGTCTGATCGTCAATCCCGCCGCGGGCGGCGGGCGCGCGGGGCGCGCCGCGCCTGCGGTGATGGACGCCCTGCGCGGGCACGGGCTCACGGTGCGTCGCGAGGACACCCGCGACCTCGACCACGCCCGCGAGCTCGCGCTCGAGGCTGCGCGCGCCGGCGAGACCGCCGTGACGCTCGGCGGCGACGGGCTGGCGGGGGCCGCTGCCGACGCGCTGCGCGCCGTGCCCGGCGCGGTCCTCGGCGTGCTGCCCGGGCGGGCGCGGCAACGACCTGGCGCGCGTGCTCGGCATCCCGCAGGACCCGGTCGCCGCGTGCGCCAGTGATCGCCAGCGGCGTCGCGCGCGAGCTCGACCTCGGCGTGGTCGGCGAGCAGGCACCTTCGTGGGCATCGCCAGCTGTCGGCTTCGACAGCGACGCCAACCGCATCGCCAACGAGGCGCCCTCGTGGCTCGGCAACCTCGTGTACGCCTACGGCGCGCTGCGCGCGCTGGTCGCGTGGCGCCCGGCGAGCTTCGAGCTCGTGCTCGACCCCCGGCGAGCGCGTACGCTTCACCGGCTACAGCGTGGGCGCCGCCAACTCGAAGGCGTACGGCGGCGGGATGCACGCGGCGCCCGACGCCCTGCTCGACGACGGCCTGCTCGACGTCGTCCTACTGCGAGCAGCATCCGCAAGCTGCGCTTCCTCACGCAGATCCTGCCGAAGGTCTTCAAGGGCACGCACGTGCCGCGTGCCCTCGCGTGCACGTGTTTCGTGCGCCGTGAGCTCGAGATCGCCGCCGATCGCCCCTTCACGCTGTACGCCGACGGCGACCCGATCGGCGAGCTGCCGCGTGCGCGTCGCGCTGCTGCCCGCGGCGGTGCGGGTGCTCGTCCCAGCCGACAGCCCGCTCGGCCGCCAGGCCACGCCGGCGGTCACCGGCCAGGAGGACCGACGCGCCGGCACCGCCGGTGCACCGCCCGGCCGCGGACCGTGAGCGCGCCTGCTCGGCCCCAAGCTCGCACTCGCGCGGGCGGCCGGCGCGCTCTCGCGGCTGCGCGGCGGCGGCGCCACCTCGGTGCCCGGCAAGGTGCTCCTGCGCTTGGAGCCCCGCGCGATCGGTCTGCTCGGCGCGCGCCTGCGACATGGCAGCGTTCTGGTCTCCGCGACCAACGGCAAGACGACCACCGCGGCGATGGCCGCCGCGATCCTCGCGCAGGACGGTGTGGAGCTCGTCCACAACCGCGCCGGCGCCAACATGGCCGGGGGCGTCGCCTCCACGCTGCTCGCCGCGTCCTCCGGGCGCAATTCGATCGCCGGCGAGCTCGGCCTGTTCGAGGTGGACGAGTTCTGGCTCGACCAGCTCGTCGCGCAGCTGCACCCCCGCGCGATCCTGCTCGGCAACCTCTTCCGCGACCAGCTCGACCGCTACGGAGAGCTCGAATCGATCGCCGAGCGCTGGGCGCACGTGGTCCGCGAGGCCCGGGTCGCGACGCCCGGCTTGTCCTCAACGCCGACGACCCCCTGGTCGCAGACCTCGGCCGCGAGCGCGCTGGGGCGGCGGGAGTCCTGTACTTCGGGGTCGCCGACGACTCGCTCGCGCTGCCCTCTATGGCGCACGCCGCCGACGCCAAGCACTGCCGCAACTGCGGCGCCCCCTACGTCTTCGACGCCGTCTACCTCGGCCACCTCGGCCACTACCGCTGCCCCGCTTGCGGCCAGACTCGCCCGGCGCCGGATGTCTTCGCGACCGACGTGCGGCTGGAAGGTGTGCGCGCCGCGCGCTTCACGCTGCACACCCCCGCCGGCGAGGCCGACGTCGCGCTGCCGCTGCCCGGCCTCTACAACGTCTACAACGCGCTCGCCGCCGCGGCGCTCGCCCACGCGCTCGACGTCCCGCTGGAGCGCATCGTCGCCGGCCTGCAGAGCACTCAGCGCGGCGTTCGGCCGCGCGGAGATCGTGCAGATCGGATCGCCCGCCCACCCCCGCGCTCTGCGCATCCTGCTCATCAAGAACCCCGCCGGCGCCAACGAGGTGCTGCGCACGCTTGCCCTGGAGCCGGGCGAGCACGACCTGCTCGGGCGTTCTCAACGACAACATCGCCGACGGGCACGACGTCTCGTGGATCTGGGACGCCGACTTCGAGCTGCTCGCCGGGCGGGTTCGGCGCGTCACCTGCAGCGGCACCCGCGCCGCAGAGCTCGCGCTGCGCTTCAAGTACGCCGGCGTCGAAGCCCGAGCGGATCCATGTGGTACCCGACCTCGCCGCGGCCCTCGCCGCCGCGCAGGCCGCCGCCGCCGGCACGGCGTCGCCGCTCTATGCGCTTCCCACCTACACCGCGATGCTCTCGCTGCGCGAGCTGCTGAGCGCCGGTGGCCAGACGCGGAGCGCGCTCTCGATGAGCACTCCTGCGCGTCTGCGCGCTCTACCCCGATCTGATGAACATCTACGCCGACCGCGGCAACCTGCTCGTGCTGGAGCGCCGCTGCGCCTGGCGCGGGACTCGGCTTCGGCTCTGACCCCGGTCGGACTGGGCGAGCGCGCTGGATCGGCAGTGCCCACGACCTCTTCTACCTCGGCGGCGGCCAGGACCGCGACCAGCGGCTCTGCGCCGAGGACCTGCTGGTCACCAAGCGCGACGGCGCTGCACGCGGCCGCGGCGCGCGGGGCGGTGGTGCTTCGGCGTGTGCGGCGGCTACCAGCTCCTGGGGCGCTCCTACGAGCTCGGCCCCGGCGAGAAGCTGCCGGGCGTCGGGCTGCTGACGTTCGGACGGTGCGCGCTGACGGCCCGCGCTGATCGGCAACGTCGCGATCGAGGTCGCGCTCGACGAGCGGTGCGAGCAGGCGCGCGTGCTGGCGGGCTTCGAGAACCACGGCGGGCGCACCCTGCTCGGCGCCGGCCAGCGCGCCGCTCGGGCGGGTGCTCGAAGGGCCACGGCAACGACGGGCGCAGCGGCTTCGAGGGCGCGCGTGCGGCAGCGTGATCGGCACCTACCTGCATGGGCCGCTGCTGCCGAAGAACGCCTGGTTCGCCGACTGGCTGATCGCCAGCGCGCTGGGGATCGACCCCGGCGAGCTTGCGCCGCTCGACGACGCGCTGGAGCAGGAGGCCCACCGCGGCGCCGCGATGCCGCCGGGGTCTGAGCTACGCTGATCGTGGTTGACAGTCGTTTGGAGGTCGCTCCTCCTACACCCACACCCGACCCGCCCCGGCGGGTCGAGATCTTCAAGGGGCCGGTGGGGTTAGGCGACCGCGAACCGCGCGAAGCGGCCGCCATGCGGGCCGGCACGAGCGCTCTGACGCGGACACCCTCGGGGGTGTCGAGGCGGGCGAGGTCGCCGGCGAGCTCGTGCAGCTCCGCGAGGCTGACGCCGTTGGCGTAGGGCACCAGCAGCTCCACCGGACACAGCGTGTGGCGCAGCTCGCGCTCGATCCGCTCGCCCAGCTCCTCAAGACCCTCTGCGCTCACCCCGCTGACGAGCACCGCGTCGGGGTGGCGCAGGCGCAGCTCTTGGCGGCGCGGGCTCGTCGAGCAGGTCGATCTTGTTGAGGACCAGCACCCGCGGGTTGCTCGTCCGCGCCGATCTCCGCGAGCACCACCTCGACCGCGCGGCGCATCGCCTCCGGCTCCTCCTCCGGCGCGGAGGCGTCGAGCACGTGCAGCAGCAGGTCCGCGCGGATCGTCTCCTCCAGCGTGGCGCCGAAGGCGTCTACGAGCTGGTGGGGCAGCTTGCGGATGAAGCCGACGGTGTCGGTCAGCAGGTGCGGGCGTCCGCCGAGGCGGAGCGTGCGGGTGGTCGGGTCGAGCGTGTGAAAGAGGCGGTCGCGCACCTCGACCTCGGGCCCGCGTCGGTGCCCGCGCGGCGGCCGTGGGCTGCGGTTAGCGCGTTCAGCAGCGTCGACTTGCCCGCGTTGGTGTAGCCGGCGAGCGCGACCGTCGGCAGCGCGGCGCGCTCGCGCTCGGCGCGCATCGTCGGCGCGCGTGCCGCGCACGTGCTCCAGGCGCCGGCGCAGCGCCGCGATCCGGTCGCGGGCGAGGCGGCGGTCGGTCTCGATCTGGCTCTCTCCCGGTCCGCGGGTGCCGATCCCGCCGCCGAGGCGCTCGAGGTGGCTCCACAGGCCGCGCATGCGCGCGAGGTTGTACTCCAGCTGCGCGAGCTCGACCTGGAGCTTGCCCTCGGCGCTGGCGGCGTGCGCGGCGAAGATGTCGAGGATCACCGTGGTGCGGTCGACCACCGGCAGTCCCGAGCTCGTCCTCGAGGTTGCGCTCCTGGCGTGGGCTGAGCTCGTCGTCGCAGGCGACCACGTTCGCGTCGCACTCGCTGCGCGGCCCGCTTTGCCTCCTGCACCTTGCCCGGCCCGAGGTAGCGTGTTGGGGTGGGGCTGCTCGCGGCGCTGCACCAGCTCCCCCACGCTCGCCACTCCGGCGGTGCGCAGCAGCTCCTTGAGCTCCCGGAGGCTGCTTTCGTCGCCGTCCGGGAGCGCCGCGATGCAGAGGGCGCGCTGGCGTGCGCGCGGGCGCTGTTCTATCCACTCGCCCCATGTAGGCGGCACGGGGCCCTCCGGCGAGGTGGGCGCGGACGCGCGGACGCTGGGCACGGAGGCCCAGCGCGCCCGTCGCCCGGCAGGCGCACTCACCCGCGCGGACGATCCCCCCCAAATGAGCTCAGGTCATCGAGGCCAGCCGCTCGACGGCCTCCGCAAGGCGATCGTCGGGGGTCGTCAGGGAGATGCGGAACCAGCCCTCGCCGCTGGGGCCGTAGGCGCTGCCGGGGGAGATCACGACGGCGGCGCGCTCGAGCACGTGCTCGCAGTAGGCGACGGAGCTCTCGAAGCCCGCGGGGACGGGCGCCCACACGTAGATCGTGCCCTTCGGCGGGGTGACGTGCACGCCGGCCTTCGCGAGCGCCTCGCACACGAGGTCGCGGCGTATGCGGTACAGCTCGTTCATCGAGGCGACCTCGGCGTCGGTGTCAGGGGAGAGCGCCGCGACGCCCGCGAGCTGCACCGCCTCGAACAGGCCGGAGTCGATGTTCGTCTTCAGCCGCCAGTACGTCTCGATCGCCTGCGCGTTTCCGACCACCGCCGCGCAGCGCCAGCCGGTCATGTTGTAGCCCTTGGAGAGTGAGTACACCTCGATCCCCACCTCCTTCGCACCGGGGGTCGCGAGGAACGAGGGCGGGCGGTGGCCTTCGTAGGCGATCTCCGAGTAAGAGTTGTCGTGGACGACGAGCGATGTCGTGCTCGCGCGCGAACGCCACGACGCGCTCGAAGAAGCCCTCGGGGGCGAGCGCGCCGGTGGGATTGTTGGGGTAGTTGAGGTACACCAGCTTGGCGCGCGCGCAGTCCGCGGGGGCGATCGCGTGCAGGTCGGGCACGAAGCCCAGCTCAGGTACGAGCGGCATCGCGACGGCGTCGGCGCCGGCGAGCAGGGGGCCACCGGTGTAGACGGGGTACCCGGGGTCCGCCGCGAGCGCGGCGTCGCCTGGGTCGAGGAACGCGAGGTTGAGGTTGAAGATCGCCTCCTTGGCGCCGATCGCGGGGATGATCTCCGTCTCGGGGTCGAGCTTGACATCGAAGCGACGCTCGTAGAAGTCGCTGACGGCGCCGCGGAAGTCCGCGCGGCCACGGTTAGAGGGGTACTGGTGGGTCTCGGGCTCGGTCACCGCCTCCTGCATCGCCTCTACCACCAGCGCCGGCGTCGGGCGGTCGGGGTCGCCGATCCCGAGGCTGATCACGTCCACGCCCGCGGCTCGCTTCTCGGCGATCTTGCGCTCCAGTTCGGCGAACAGGTACGGCGGGATGCGGCTCAGCCGCTTGCTTGGCTTCATGCTCTCCCTCTCTCATTACAAAGCCTTCGCGGGAGGTTTGAAGGCCCGCCCACCCGGGCCTGCCCTCCCCCAGCCTTCTCACTCAGTCTCATATAGCTCCTTCAGGAGGTCGTCGCTCAGCTGGCCCTCGCACACGGGCCGCGCCCAGCCGGTCAGGTGCACGCGCAGGTCCTCCCCCACCTCCACGTGCAGCTCGCCGCCGTCGAGCGCGACGGTGACCGTGCCGGCGGGCTGCGCGGGGGTGCTGCCCGAAGGGTGGTTAGCATCGTTCAAGTCGGTGCGTGGCGCACGGCGCTGGGTCAAGATGTGGGCGACCGCGGCGCCTGTGGCGCCGGTCCCCGAGGCGAGCGTCTCCCCCACCCCGCGCTCGAAGATCCGCGCGCGCAGCCGGCACGGTTCGGTCTCCGTGTACCACGAGACGTTGGTGCGGTGGGGGAACAGCTCGTGGCCTTCGATCGCGGGGCCGACCGCGGGCAGGTCCAGCGCCAGCAGCGCGCCGAGGTCCTCGACGTGGATCGCGCACTGCGGGTTGCCGATCGAAACGTGCTGGAAGCGCCAGCGGCGTCCGCCGGCGCTCAATTCGCCGTGGCCGTCGGGCGGGCCGCTCGGGAAGCTCGGCGACGTCAGCGTCGCGGCGCCCATGTCGATGCGGCAACTGTGGGGGCTGAGAATCGTCGGGGCGATCGGTCCCGCGGTCGTCTCGATCGAGAACACGTCCTCCTCGGTCCACCCGTGGCGGCGCAAGTACAGCACGGCCTCGCGGGCGCCGTTGCCCGAAAGCTCGGCCTCCGACCCGTCGGGGTTGTAGATCTGAAGGCGCGCGACGTGGCGCGGGTCTTCGCAGTGGCTGAGCAGCAGCACGCCGTCGGCGCCCACGCCGAAGTGCGGGGCGCACAGCTTGCGTACGCGCGGCGGGGTGAGCTCGAGCGGCAGCTGCTCGCGCTCCACGATCAGGTAGTCGTTGCCGAGCGCCTGCCACTTCTCGAACCGCAGCGGGCGCTTGTCTTCGTGGGCGGTCATCGGTCGCCCGGAGTGTAGTCGGCGCATCTGCGCGAACGGTGCCGTCCTACGACCTGGCCTTGGGCTGGTCTGTCTCCCTACACGGCGCTGGTGAACGGCGCGCCGCCCCCTGCACGAGCGATCTCCTCGGCGGCCTCCTCCGGCGCGCGGCCGGTCACGTCGATCAGGTGGACGCCGGCGAGCTTGCGCATCCACGTCAGCTGGCGGCGGGCGTAGTTGCGAGTCCGGCGCTGCCACGCCTCGACATCGCCGGCGAGTAGCTCGTCGAAGCCGAGCGCCTGGCGTGCGCCTGCGGACGCCCCGGCGGCGTGCGCGCGCGAGCACCTCCTCGCGGACGCCCGCGTCGAGCATCCGCTGCACGCGTGCGTCGATCCGCTCGTAGAGGGCCTCGCGCTCCATCGTGAGCGCGACGAGCAGCGTCGGGCGGCGCACCTCGGCGGTCCACAGCTGGGAGGGGCCCTCCGGGGGCTCGAGCTCGCCGGCCTCGAGCGACTCCAGCGCGCGGACGATCCGCTGGCGGTCCGCCGGGTCGATGCCCTCCGCTGCCCACGGGGCGTGCTGGGCGAGGCGGGCGTGCAGGGCCTCCGGCCCGTGGCGTTCGAGCTCTGCTGTCAGCCGCTCGCGCACACCCTCGGGAGGCGGCGGGCGCAGGCGGAGCTCGGTGAGCGCAGCGCGGAGGTAGAGCCCGGTGCCGCCCACGACGATCGGCCGGCGCCCGGCGGCGAGCAGCCCGTCGATCTCGGCGTGCGCGAGCTCGGCGTACTGGCCGGCGCTGAAGCTCGCGTCGAGCGGCAGGAACGAGACGAGGCGGTGCTCCAGCTGGGCGCGCTCGGCGGCGGAGGCGACGCCGGTGAGCGTCTCCAGGCCCGCGTACACCTGCAGGGCGTCGGCGGACACGGCGACCGGGTTCTCTCCGGCTGCCCGCAGCCGCGCGGCGAGCGCGATCGCCACCGCCGTCTTGCCGACGCCGGTCGGGCCGAAAAGCGCGAACACCTCCACTGCCGTAGCCTTGCACCTGGTGAAGCTCCCGGGGTCGACCGTGCTGCTCACCGGTGCCACTGGCGGCATCGGCCACGCTGTCGCGCGTGAGCTGCACGGGCGCGGCGCGCGTCTGATCCTGACCGGCCGCCGCGCGGAGGTGCTCCACGGGCTGGCGGCGGAGCTCGACGCCCAGGTGCTGGCGGCCGACCTGGCCGACCGCGCCGCGGTCGATCGCCTGCTGGGCGAGGCGGGCGACGTGGACATTCTCGTGGCGAACGCCGCCCTGCCCGGGACGGGGCTGCTGGAGGACTTCACCGTCGAGGAGCTCGACCGGGTGCTCGACGTGAACCTGCGCGCCCCGATCGTGATGGCGCGCGCGCTCGCGCCGGGGATGGCGGCACGCGGCGGTGGCCACTTGGTGTTCGTCTCCTCGCTGGCGGGCAAGGCGGCCACGGCCCACTCTGCGATGTACAACGCGACGAAGTTCGGTCTGCGTGGCTTCGCGCTGGCGTTGCGTGCTGACCTGCGCGCACAGCGCGTGGGCGTCTCGCTGGTGTGCCCCGGCTTTATCCGCGACGCGGGCATGTTCGCGGACTCCGGCGCGAAGCTCCCGCCGGGCGTCGGCACGCGCACCCCGCAGGACGTGGCGCGCGCGGTGGCGGATGCGATCGAGCGCAACCGCGGCGAGGTCGACGTCGCCCCCCTCCCGCTGCGGGCGGGCACGATCTTCGCGAGCGTCGCCCCCAGCCTCGCGGCGAGCGTCACCCGCATGACGGGCGCCGACAAGCTCGCCGACGCGGTCGCGGCGGGCCAGCGCGAGAAGCGCTGAGACGGACGGGCTGGGCCCGGGCGGCGTCGAACGGGTGGGGTCCCCGGGCCGACCGGCCCCGTAAGAGCACTCCTACAGACTCCTTCGGCGGAGTTTAGGAGCGCGTTGCGGTCCGCTTAGGGGCGGCTCGCAGAATGGCTGGCGTAAGGAAGAGCCCTCACGACCACAGGAGGTTCGTATGAGCAGGGCAAGCACCATCAGGGCAGTAATCGTGGTGGGCGCGCTGGCAACGGGAGGCGCGGTGGCCGGCATCGCCGGCGCAGCCGCGGCTCCGAGTGGATCGAGCACGGCGACGGGTACCACCCCGACCCAGTCGACGCCGAGCACGACAACCACCCCGTCCACCCCGTCGAAAACGACCCCGGCGCCGAAGACGATGCCGCCTGGCCACCACTGCCCGCACATGGGCTCGGGGTCAGGCTCGGGATCGAGCTCGGAACCGGAATCGGGATCGAGCCCTGGCAGCTACCCCGGCGGACCCCCGGGGACGGCTCCCACCAACCAGTAGTTCGAGCGAGGCTCACGCCTGGCGTGGGCCTCAGGGAGGGGCGGCGGGCCGTCGCCCGGTTGGGACGGCCCGCCGCCAACTCCCGGGATCGGAAACACATTCGCCGCAGTCGCGCCGCGCGAGTCGGCGACACGCCTGGGACGCTCCACGGCCCGCAGCGCAGTGATCACGGGGCATTTCGGCTCTGGTGCGGACGCAGCGGATGCGCGCGCCCGGGTGGTGGGGGAGCGGGATGGCCAGAGACTCGGTCGCGGATTGGATAATCCGCGCGCAAACTCGACCGACCTACGAAGGAGCGCCCATGCCCCGTATCAGCCCTGGAAACCTCGGACCGGTGACGATCGCGCTGCTGGTCGCCGCGCTCGCCTGCCTCGGTCTGGGGGCGTGTGGGAGCTCCTCCAGCGGGTCCTCCTCCAGCGCCTCGACCCCGACCGCCCACACGACCGCGGAAGCGACTCCTACGACCACGACCCCGGCGAGCACCGCTCCCGCAAGCACGACCCCTGCAACCACCACTCCCGCGAGCACGAGCACGACCCCGAAGCGCACCGAACCCAGCATCACCAACAGCCATCAGTTCGCCGCCATCTACGAATGCCTGATCCGCAACGGGATCAAGCTTCCCCCGCTGAAGGAACTGAGCAAAGTCAACGAGAGCACGATCGACACGAAAACCCCGCAGTACAAAGCGGCGCTCGCAAAGTGCAGGCGCGCCGTGCTCGGCCCGTAGGGCCCATGTCGGCCATGGGGCCCGTGCCCGAGGACACAGGGCCTCGTCAGCCGGCCCGCGCTGCCGACCGCACCTCGGCCGGCAGCTCCTGCTCGCCTGCGAGGGTCTGGCTGGTGGCCGAGTCGATCCGCACCCGGGTGAGCTCGCCGGGGGCGGCGAGGCCGGCGAAGTTGACGACCTTGTTGTGGCGGGTGCGCCCGCGCAGCCGCTCCGGGTCGTTGCGGGAGGGCCCCTCCACGAGCACCTCCGCGGTGCGCCCCACGAAGCGCTGGGCGCGCTCGCGGGCGTGGCGCTGGACGGCCTCCACGAGGCGCTCCATGCGCTCCACCTTCACGGGGTGGGGGACGAGTCCCTCGGTGAGCTCGGCGGCCTCGGTGCCGCGGCGGGGCGAGAAGAGGAACGTGAAGGCGCCGTCGTAGCTGACGCGCTCGACCACCGCGAGCGTCTGCGCGAAGTCCTCCTCGGTCTCCCCGGGAAAGCCGACGATGATGTCGGTCGTGAGCGCCACGTCGGGGACGTGCTCGCGGATCAGGGCGACGCGGTCGAGGTAGCGCTCGCGGTCGTACGTGCGGCGCATCGCCTTGAGGATGCGGCTCGAGCCCGACTGCAGCGGGAGGTGGATGTGCTCGCACACCGAGGGCAGCTCGGCGTGGGCGCGGATCACGTCCTCGCGCATGTCCTTGGGGTGAGGGCTCGTGTAGCGGATGCGCTCGATCCCGTCGACTGCGTCGAGCGCTCGCAGCAGCTCGGCGAAGCTGCGAGACCGGCGCCCGGCCACGCGCGCGGGTGGGTGGGCTGGCGGGTTGGCGGGCGGGCGGGCTCCCAATACCACGGGCGCGCCGCGCGTAGCACCTGCGGAGGGCGGTGCATCCCGCAGGTCGCGCCCGTAGGAGTTGACGTTCTGCCCGAGCAGGGTCACCTCGCGCACCCCTTCGACAGCCATCCGGCGCACCTCGTCCACGAGCTCGTCGAAGGGCCGGCTGACCTCGCGCCCGCGGGTGGAGGGCACGATGCAGTAGGAGCAGCGGCAGTTGCACCCGACGCTGATCTGCACCCACCCCTGGAATGGACGCTCGCGGTGGGCGGGCAGGCGCCCGGTGAAGCCCTCGAACTCGAAGTACCCCTGGGCGGTGAGCGAGTCGGAGGTGAGGAACTCGGCGAGGCGGTGCACCTGCCCGGGGCCGAACGCGACGTCGACGAACGGGAAGCGCTCGAAGACCTCCTCCTTGACCGACTGCGCCCAGCACCCCCCCACGCCCACGATCCGCTCGGGCCGCTCGAGCTTCAGGCGCTTGGCCTCGCCGAGGTGTGCGATGAAGCGGCTGTCGGCGGACTCCCGGATCGAGCAGGTGTTGAAGAGGATCAGGTCGGCCTGCGCGCGCTCGGGCGCCTCGCTATATCCGAGCGACTCGAGCATCCCCTTCATCCGCTCGGAGTCGTGCTCGTTCATCTGGCAGCCGAAGGTGGTGAGGTGATAGCGAGGCATGGCTGTAGTGTGCCTGACGGCGCAGCGCCTGTGTGTTCCTGTTGGGCTTGATGGCCGCAGGTGTGACACGGATGCAATAGGTGCTACACTGCGGGGGATGCCCACGACACGCCCTCGACACGTGCTCACCGAGACAGACGGGCTGGCACAGGCACTCGAGCACGCTGCGCAGCGCTGGCCAAAGGATGCGAAGCGTCCAAGCCGGCTGCTGCTGCGACTGGTGGAGGCGGGCGACGAGGCGATCGGGCGCGAGCGCGAGCGTACCCGTGAGCGCCGCAAGCGGGCGATCGAGCGTACGAGCGGTCAGTTCACCGGCATGTACCCGCGGGGCTCCATTGAGAGGTTGCGCCGCGAGTGGCCGGCCTGACCATCCTCGACGCGAGCATTCTCGTCGCTCACTTCGACGCGAGCGACGCGCATCACACGGATGCCGGCGCGGTCATCGCGGGCGCCGATGAGCTTGCCGCTTCGGTGCTCACGCTCGCGGAGGCCGCCGTTGATGCGGTACGCACCGACCGGCTCGACGAGCAGCTTGGCGCGCTCACCGAGCTCGAAGTCCGCTCCGTGGCGCTCGGCGCCGACTCCGCACCAGCGCTTGCCCGGCTGCGCGCGGACACGGGGCTGCGAATGCCGGATTGCTGTGTGCTGCAAGCCGCCTCGGTCGTGGGCGCAGACGCGATTGGCACCCGCGACCGACGCCTGGCCAAGGCAGCGCGCGAGCGCGGCTACGAAACGCCCTGATCGTGGACGAGCGCCAAGCCGCGCTAACGCGGCTAGCCAGCGAGCGCGGTCAGGCGGCGGCGCGCTCCGGCTCTGGGACGACCGCGACCTCCGGAGGGGCCGAGCCGTCGGCGACGACCGCCTCCAGCGGCACGGCGGGGCCGTCGGGCGAGAGGCCCCGCGCGGTGAAGATCTTCTCGCGGATCTCCTTCGCCATCGCGGGGTGCTCGTTGAGATAGGCCTTCGCGGCACCGCGGCCCTGGCCGAGGCGCTCGGAGCCGTAGGAGAAGAACGAGCCGGACTTGGTGACGAGGTTGTCCTCGAGGCCGAGGTCGATCAGGCAGCCGGCGGTGGAGATGCCGCGGCCGAACTCGATGTCGAACTCGGCCTGGCGGAAGGGGGCGGCGAGCTTGTTCTTGACGACCTTCACGCGCACGCGGTTGCCGACCGCCTCGGTACCGTCCTTGAGCGTCTCGATGCGCCGGATGTCCAGGCGCTGGGAGGCGTAGAACTTCAGCGCCCGCCCGCCCGGCTGGGTCTCTGGCGAGCCGAACATGACCCCGACCTTTTCGCGGATCTGGTTGGTGAGGATGCAGAGCGTCTGCGTGCGGTTGAGGTTGCCCGCGAGCTTGCGCATCGCCTGAGACATCATCCGCGCCTGCGAGCCGACCGTCTGGTCGCCCATCTGGCCCTCGAGCTCCACGCGCGGGGTGAGCGCGGCGACGGAGTCGATCGCCACGACATCGACGGCGCCGGAGCGCACGAGCATGTCAGCGACCTCGAGCGCCTGCTCGCCGTAGTCGGGCTGGGAGACGAGCAGCTCGTCGATGTCGCATCCGATCTCCCTGGCGTAGATGGGGTCCATCGAGTGCTCGGCGTCGATGAACGCGCACACCCCCCCCAGCTTCTGCGCCTCGGCGAGGACGTGGTAGATGAGCGTGGTCTTCCCCGATGACTCGGGGCCGAAGACCTCAACGATGCGCCCGCGCGGCACCCCCCCGATCCCCAACGCCAGGTCGAGCGACAGGGCACCAGTGGAAATCGCAGCGACGCGCACCTGCGCGCCCTCGTCGCCCATGCGCATGACGGTCCCCTTGCCGAACTCGCGCTCGATCTGGGTGAGCGCGCCCTTCAGCGCAGCATCGCGGGCCTTGGCGGCCTTCTCCTGGTCGGTGTTTGCGGGCATCGTGAGTTCCTCCGAATCGAGATTTGTCCGCACACCGTAAAGATCGCTCCGGACAGAACAGTTGTTCGCATCGGGGACCAGATTTGGATGGGTCTCTGCGGGCCGAGCCCGCCCGACCAATGGGGCCGTGAGAGCGTATGCGAGGAGCCCCTCGCAGCAGGCCGCTGTGGGTGTGGGGACACGATCAGGGACATGCCGCGAGGGCGTGCGTCGTGAGCCCCTCATAGCGGGCCCCTGTGGGCGTGAGCAACGACCGATACAGCGTCAAGGACGGCGGGGCGAACGACATACGGGGCGTGGCGGGCAGTCTGCGCTCGCTCGGGGCCTCGCGTGGTCGCATGCGCGCGACGGTGACATGCGGGCGGAAGCGCCGGCGCTCAGGGACGAGGTCGCCCGCGGCTACGAGCGCGCGCACCAGAGCGTCGTGCAGGGACGCCAGAGCGCTCTCGGCGTCGTCATGCAGCTCGACGGCGAGCGCGCGCGGATGGCGTTTGGGCAGCCACAGCGGGGCGCCCAGCAATAGCTCGCCGACCGGCATGGCGCAGACACTCGCGACCGACTGAGCAACGGCGTCGATCCGGGCGGTGGGCTGCTCACCGAGGAAGCAGAGCGTTACATGCAGCAGCTCAGGGTCGAGCAGCCGCAGGCGCCCGCCGCTCGCCCGCGCGTTCAGGGAGGCGCCGCGCGCCCAGCGCGCTAGCTCGGCGCGTACTGGAGCCGGGATATCGACGGCCACGAACAGCCTGGCTGTGGCGCCGCGGGTCACTTCTTCAGAGGGCGAGCACGGACAGCCCCGGAACGCGCTCGAACTCGCGCGGATTGCTCGTCGCGACCCGCAGGTCGTGGGCGAGTGCTGTAGCGGAGATCCACAAGTCATGCATGCCGATGACCTCCCCCACGTCCTCGAGCTGCGCCCAGATCTCGGCGTGGATCCGCGAGATCTCGAGGGTGGCCGGGAGCGTCTCCAACTCGGCCAGCACGCTCTCCACGAACGCCTGACGGCGTGTCCTGCGGGCGCCGTCCACGGCGCGGTGGACGCCATGCAACAGCTCGCTCGCCGTGATCACGCTGATCGCGTGCTCCTCGGCATGGGGCACGCGCCCAAGCGCTCCCCCGCCGCGCTCGGCGTCAACGAGCACGGACGTGTCGATCAGCCAGCCGGCCACCGGCTCACGGGAGGTCCGATGCGCCTGCGCGCCTCCTCCACGTCGCGAGCGAAGTCCCTGTCGACGGGAGGCAGGCTATCGACGAACCTTCGCCAAGCATCGCCCTTGAGCCTCCGCGGCTTGGACGGCCCGTGCAGCTCGGCGACGGGCATGCCGTTGCGGACGATCTCGATCTCCTCGCCCGCCCCGACGCGGTTGATCACGGCCGAGAAGTTCCTGGCAACCTCCGTGGCGGTCATACGCATCATTTCACGAGTGTATCGGATAAATCAGATCTGATGACTGGCCTTGCGGGCCCTGCGCGCCTTCCTTGCCTTCGGGCAGCCCGTGACGGCGACCTTGGTGCTCTGGCGGATCACCGTGTTGTACTGCGAGATGAATTCGGTCGGCATCGCGAGCTTGCTCTTGCAGAGGTTCCCGTTCGCCGCGAGCGCGGAGTCCTTTCCCTGCGGGAGCGTCAGTTCGAAGGAACCGACCGGGACGTCGGGGACGGTCTTGAACGTGCTGCTCGTGATCCCCGCCTTGCTGATGAACGTCGTCCCCACCAAGTCGACCGTGACGCCATAGCCCTGCAGGACGACGATCAGGCTCGGGAACGCTTCCCCGCCATGGGAGACGAAGTACGCGGGGCCGGTCAACGGGACCGGCAGGATCGGCGTGATCGCCGTGGCGTGCCCGACCACGGACGCCGCGGGACATTTCGCGGGGTTCGCTTCGAACGTCGCCGAGGGACACGCCTTCTGCAGCGTCGTCAGCCTTGAGGGCAGCTGCTTGGGGAGTTCGACTTTGACCTTCGCGATGTTCGCCTCGCTGCCCTGCGGCGCGCTGGGGTAGGTCAGCTTCGCGTCCAGGCTTGCCCCGTTTTCCCGGCTCGTGCGCCCCGAGGTCGAGACCTTGAAGGCTGGGTTGAATGCGAGCGCGGCGCAGTTGGTCACCTGGAAGTGGCTCGACGCGTGCGCAGTGAGGCCCTGGGTGCTCGACAGCGTTCCGTTGACGCTCATCGGTTCACAGCTCGTCGGGTTGAAAGCGAATTCCGGGCGGTTGATATCGACGTTGACCTCCTTGACCTGGAACGGGATGCCGTACTTCATCGTCGGCAGCGCACCGTTGGAGACCGTCAGCTGCGCGGTGTGCGGGTCGACGTTCACGGTCGCGCGGACCACTTCGCAGTCGCACGGGCCGGTACCGAGATCCAGCGGGCCCGCCCTCTCCGACACGTCGATCGAAAGGCCGAACGGCGCCCCGTCATAGGGGCCGGTGAGGAAGACCTTGCCGCCTTTGATGAAGACCGGTTCGGGTCCGGGGCCCGCGCCCGCAGTCAGTTCGCCGATCTGGCTCGCCGCCGGGCACGTACCTTCCGCGGCCTGCGGTTCCCCGCACAGCGGGACCTTCGAGAGATTCCCAGAAACACCCGGCGGGGTCGTCACCGTCAGCCCGCCGAGGTCCTGGTCGGCGTCTTCCCGCGAGAACGTGACCCTCAGCGTGCTGTAGCCGCCGGCCTGGTTCGAGAGCGTGCTCGCCGTGAATGACGGGTCGAAGCGCGGCCCCTGGCAGCCCGTGACCTGGAACGGGAGGCTCGACGGCGTCGCATCCGCGCCGAACGGAGAGGTCCACGGCGTCAGGTCGCTTTCGGCGTGGTATCCCCCACACACGCTCGGGTTCGCGACCGTCGCGCGCGAACCGCCATTGAGCTGCAGTTTCAGTTCGCTGAACGGTAGCTCCGGGTTTTCGTCGAACGTCGTCGTCAGCTGACCCGTCACCGGGTCCGGAACGACAGAGCCCTTGATCTTCACGAGCACGCCGTGGCCGGCGAGCGTCAGGTACACCGTGAACGGCGGCTTCGTGATAACCCCCGACGGAGGGCCACCAAGGTACAGAAAGCCCTTCAATTCGCCGGTCAACGCCGGCGTGACCACCGACACCTCGCCCACCTTGGATGCATTAGGACATGCCACTGGGTTTTCGCTGCCGACGCCCACCTGCGCTTCGGTGCACGTCTGAAGACCCGTGGCCGCCGAAGGAGACAGGACGACACCGGCTGGCATCTTCACAACTGCGTCCTTCAGATCGGCCGTCGCGAGGCCTTCCGCGCCTTCGGTCTGGGGAACATCCAGGTGGACCGCGTAGCCCGTCGGGGTCGTCGCCTGCGTCTGTTCGGGCTGCACGGAGATGGTCGGTCCGAACGTCAACGATTCACAACCCGTGAGCGGACCGACCTCTGCTGTGACTGCCGCCGCCTTTTCGCCCTCCCACGATTCGACGTTCCTCAGTTCCGCTTGCATCGGCTTACCCGTGCACTGCGTCGGGTTGACGAGGAAGGGCACCGGGTTTTCGGCCACCGCGACATTCCCGCCTTCACAGCGTCCTTCCGGCCCTTCTGGGAACGGCCCCGCTCCAAACTGATGGCACGCCAAGCCACGCTGTGCATCGTTGGATGGGTTGGCCGGAACACCCCACACCGTCACCGACTGGCGCACGAGTTCAAGACCGGTAACAATGTTCTTAGCGACTGCGTGCACCCTGTAATCGGGCCCCAGCGACAGGACGATATTGCCGGAGACCTCGTGTCCGACGACGAAACCGAACACAGCCGTCTCATTCGGCGGCGGTACCATGTTGTACAGCGGGTAGAAGTACTTGCCATCGCCACCGGGCACGATCCTGAGTACGACTTCGATCGTCCCGATCTGCGCATCCACTGGGCACTCTTCGAGCTGCAACTGGATCGGCGCACACGTCTTTACGTTCACCGGATAACCCGCGAAGCCGACCGGCAGGAGCACTTCGGCGCTGCGCAATAGCGCGCCGACTGCCCCGGCTTCGTTATGTGCGAGCCCAAAGCTCGTTTTCAGATCCGCGTGCGCGCCGACCTGGTCGCTGGAGGTGGTGACCTTGAAGCTGCCCGGTTCGATTTCGAACGCAGCAGCGGAAGAAGCAAGCACGCCCGAGAAGGCGATGACCGAGAAGACGAGGGAGAGAATCCGTTTGGCGCTCATCGACCCGCCCCCCTGCTTGCTTTCTTGGCTTTCTTCTTACGTTTGGTCTTGACGCACTTGCTGTGTCTCTTGGTGAGGCCCTTCTCGCACCTGGCCGTCTTCGTAGTGGTCTTTTTCGGCGTAGGTAGAGCAGACACGGCGGGCGGCGCGGGGTTGCCGGCGCCCGTGAACGTCAGGCTCGCCCCGGGACTGAACAAAGGAGGCGGACTGCCCACACCCTGACAGCTCAAACATTCAGATTCGGCCGGCGGCGGCGCGAGGCCGCCTTCCACACGCACATCATAGATATTCGAGAATTCAGGCGTCGCCTGCGGCACAAGCTGCGCCGCGGTCGCAAAGAACACGTTTTCGCCATTCAGACTCGCGCCCAAGAACACCGCCGGCCCCACATCCTGGCCGGACGAAAGCAGATACGTACACCCCTGAGACAAACTACACCCACCCGCACCGTCGGCCTCCCACTCATATACGTCCATGCCCGGAGCCCCCCCACACCATTTTGGGTCAGGGTACTATTCGTGTCCTGCGGCACAAGCCGCGAGCTCGTCTGGAAGAACACCTCCTGACCATTTTCGGACATCTGAACCAACGGAGGGGTCCCATCTGGTGTCTTCAACATGCCAAACACAGGACCACCAGATTCGGGCTCAAGTGCTTCGCCTTCCGCGGGCGCAACACCCTCCTCACACGACACGCACATCACGCTTTTGGTCTGGCTATCGTAACGGTACAGCTCGCTGGGAGAGTGGCCGGTCAGTTCACCGCCCCGCGGTTCACCTTGAACGCCGGTGGCCGTGAACACGTAGAATTCACCGTTTGGCGTGGCGTACGTAGGTTCGTTTTCAAACTTCTGCTGACCAGCTCTGGCGACGATGGTGTTTTCCCCAGTTCTAGTGTCATAACGGTAGATAGCTTCCCCGCCCTTCTCGTAATAGGCTATCGACCCGTCTTCCGAGAGCAGGAACTCACGATTACCCTCCCCGGAGGTGTTGTTGACCCCTTTTTCGATAAGCGTCAGCTTGTGCCCCTCGCGACCTTCGGTATCATATACATAGAGGTTTTCGGCGCCGCCCGCCCCTCGCATCGCGCTAGCGGTCAGCGCAGTTTCCGTGGTGAAAAAAACCTCGGAGCCGTTCGGGCTTGCACCGTCGTAGTACACTTCGCCGCGTTCGGATTCAAGAAGGGCGACACCTTCATTGGGTTCCGACACTTCTACGGTTTCCCTCCCGTCGACGCGCATGTACAGACGCGAGGGCCCTTCGCAGTCTACCCCGGAGTGCAAAGCAGTGAAGAAAACTCTCGACCCGTCGGCCGAGACCGCGTTCACCGCGTACGGGCTCCCCGTATTGAGCGGCGTCCCGAGCAAAGCGCCGCACTGGCTCACCAGTTTGAGCTGTGGATCTTCGCCTTCGACGTTGACGAGTTTGCAGTTCGACGCCGCCAGCCCGCATTCCCCGCCACCGGTCCACTCGTACAGGTCAGGTGCGCCAGGGACGGTCTCTTCCGCGAGCGTGCGTTCGGGTCCGGGCGGCAGAAGTTCACGATCTGTTGTTTCGAACAACACATCGCTGAGCGCCGGAACGGTAGCCGTCCCGTTATTTGCGCCGAGGATGCTGCCAGCCTCCTTCGGAATGGTAGCGATCCGCCGATAAGGACCGCCGACCGGTCCGGCTTCGAGTGCCCACGGCGACTCGTCCTCGCCGTTCAGCTGGGTGAACGATCTGAACGCGACCTGCGAGAGATTGGGACTGAAAAGGCCAAACTGGTTTAGTTCAGTGTGATCCGCGCCGGTCTCGGACGTGATCGCAGACTTCATTTTCCATCCGGTCAGAGTGCGTGAAAAGACGGCTCGGGAGCCGATGACACCCGCTGGGTCGCCCGGATTTGGTTCGATCGGAGCGACCGACTGAAGCGCTATGTGTTCGCCTTCGCTGGACGGAATGGCGTAGTCGTCCCCAGCAAACGCCATGTCCTGTGTGCGGCCCAGTTCTTCGGGGGTCACGAGCTCGTACGCGCGGCAGTCCGGCAAGTCCGCCGAGCGGCCGGTGCGGAACGCTTCGTTTTCACAGGCGAAGGCCGGCGCGACCAGCGTGGTGCCAGTCAGCCCTACCACACAACATGCAAACACCAGCCTAACCACCACCGGCCGGCTACGATTTATCCAACCCACCCCCTTGATGACGGTATGACACACCTTGCCTAGACGTACTCCGTCGCCCCGATGCCTCCGCTGCCCCATACAACCTCTCCTCGCCAATAACCGGTGGGGCCGGCAAAACACCGGCCCCACCCCGAAATTCAGGATTTAGGTGTACTCAAGACACCCGAAGCCCCCACGGTTTGGTTTCATTTTTTAAGATCGCCAATAAACCTTCTACTGTTCCTGATTCTTTACCACCTTCCGAACATTTTGCTTTGTGTGCCGTCTGGAATCTACCACGTACTAATAATTCGGTTTCGGTACCATTTTTGGTGGTCTGGTTTGTCAATTCTACTTCTTCTAATTTAGCTTCCCCTTCGCTTTCACACGTATCGGTTTTGGTACCAAGGGCAGTTTCACAAGTAACGGCCCATCCCGCTTCTTTTCCGGCGCCAGGACCACCTACAGCCGCGATCTTAGTTAATAACTGACCGTTGGTGCCCACAAACAATTCCGTTTGCCAGGGAAGATTGGCTCCTTTTATTTCTACAATTTTCTCGCATCCACTTCCTTCTACTACCGCACATTCGCTGGCTTTTTCTACTTTAGCCTTAGTGATTCTGCCGAACTTTCCGGGGCCCACGGCTCCTTCACCACCTCCAGTAACGTGGTCACAGCGGACTGCGGATGATCCCAGAATTGTATTGTCGTCCCGCAGTGTCAAGGTCATAGCTAAGATCTTGACCGATTCTGTATTGGCGATTTCACTCCAGCCCCATTTATCACCTGATCCGGCGGTGAGGCATTGATGTTCTGAATATTTCGTAGTGGTTGCACCTTCTCTACAGGTTTCCCAGCCACCTGCTGCGGAGGCGGCGCTCGCCAGTGCCATGCTCATCATGAGCATGGACACGAGGCAGAGCCCCGCTATCTTGATGGACTTCATGTTGGTACGTCTCCTATCGTTCATTGATGATTATGGATTTGGGTAACCAATACCGGGCGTCCAGCTCCAGTGCTAGACACTTCGGTACGGACTTTATGTTTTGCTTCACAACCCCTTCTCGAACCACCGATCGCAACATGATCAAGAGCTTGATTTGAGGTCATAAGCACGTTCTAGCATAGCCGTGGGCAAAGCGAAATGCCAGGGTTGTCTCCGACTTTAGAACGATGGCCCAAAGAGCTGGCAAATGGCTCTGGCAAAGGCAATACGCGGCCTCCACGCCAAAATTAAAAGGATCGACGGAGTGTCTCCGACTGACCCATCGCCGAGGCCCCGCGCCACCCACGGAGACCACGGTCGGCCCCGGAAACCCGCACCAGCACTCGCGAATCACAGATCCCGAGCTTTGTCAAGAAGATTCGGCGCGATCCGAGAGCGCCCGGCGCACCAGGTGCAGCGCGACCGAACGGCCCGGCTGTGGCGCCGTGGGTCACGACCGGTGGTGATCGCAACTACAGGCGCAGCCCGAGGACGAGCGCGAGTGCCTCGTCCAGAGCCAGCAGCTCCCCGCCGCTCAAACGGCCGAGGCTGCCCGCGACGGCCCGCGTGTCGACGGTGCGAAGCTGGTCGGTGAGCACCCTGGTGGGGGTACCGGCGAGATCGATCAGCGGGCGAAACGTCGCAGCAGCCGCGGAACGGGAGGTCGGAGCGACCATGACGGTGCTGAGGGTCATCAACTCGTCGGCCTGCACGACCACGCCGGGCCTCGGGCCGTGCTGCTCGTGGCCGCGCGTACGACGAGGCGCCGCCAGCCTGACGATCTCACCGCGGACCATCAGTCGGCGGGCCACTCCGGCGCAAACCCGTCGAGCTCGACGCGCAGCGCCGCGAGCTCAGCGCGATCGGCCGAGTCCTGCGCGAGGCGGGTCGCCTCATCTCGCAATGCGGCGCGCCTTCGGCGTTGTGCACGCGCCTCGGTCAGCGCGCGGCGGACAGCCTGCGAATCATTGAGGCCCTCGGCGTGCAGCACCGCGAGCGCCGCTTCGGAATCGGAGTCGAGGCGGACGTGCAGGGCGCGGGCCACCTTGCTAGTGTACTACATATCATGCTACCAATCGTTGAGCGGTAGGAGCCGCTCACGCAGAGATCGCGGGCGCCCTCACGGTTCGATCAGCTCCGCGGGACCGCCCGCCTGGTCCTGTGCGCCTTCTTTGCCTTTGGGCAGCCCGTGACGGCGATCTTGGTGCTCTGGTGGATCACGGTGTTGTCCTGGGCGATGAATTCGGTCGGCATCATGAGCTTGCTCTTGCAGAGGTTCCCGTTCGCCGCGAGCGCGGAGTCCTTGCTCTGCGGGCAGCGTCAGTTCGAAGGTGCCGACGGGACGTCGGGGACGGTCTTGAACGTGCTGCTCGTGATCCCGTGCTTGCTGATGAACGTCGTCGCCGACGAGGTCGACCGTGACGCCGTAGCCCTGCAGCACGACGATCAGGCTCGGGAACGCTTCGCCGCCGTGGGAGACGAAGTACGCGGGACCAGTCAAGCGGGACCGGGAGGATCGGCGTGACTGCCGTGGCGTGCCCGACCACGGACGCCGCGGGGCAGTTCGCGGGGTTCGCTTCGAAGGTCGCCGCCGGGCACGCCTTCTGCAGCGTCGTCAGCCGTGAGGGCAGCTGCTTGGGGAGTTCGACTTTGACCTTCGCGATGTTCGCCTCCGTGCCCTGCGGCGCGTTGGGGATAGGTCAGCTTCGCCGTCAGGCTCGCGCCCTTTGCCCGGCTGGTGCTGCCCCGAGGTCGAGACCTTGAAGGCTGGGTTGAATGCGAGCGCGGCGCAGTTGGTCACCTGGAAGTGGATAGCCCTGTTCGAGCGGTCTCCCTGGGTGCTCGAGAGCGTCCCGTGGACGCTCATCGGTTCGCAGCTCGTCGGGTTGAAGACGAATTCCGGGCGGTTGATCTCCACGTCGACCTCCTTGACCTGGAAGGGGATGCCGTCCTTGCATCGTCGGCAGCGCCCCGTTGGATGACCGTCAGCTGCGCGGTGTGCGGGTTCACGTTCACGGTCGCCCGGACGACTTCGCAGTCGCACGGGCCGGTGCCGAGGTCGAACGGCCCCGCCTTCTCGGAGACGTCGATCGAGAGGCCGAACGGCGCGCCCTCGTACGGGCCGGTGAGGTAGACCCTGCCGCCTTTGATGAAGTACGGTTCCGGCCCTGGGCCGGCGCCGGCCGTCAGTTCGCCGATCTGGCTCGCTTCCGGGCACGTGCCCAATCGCGGCCTGCGGTTCGCCGCACAGCGGAACCTTCGAGAGGTTCCCCGAGAGGCCCGGCGGCGTCGTGACCGTCAGCCCGCCGAGATCCTGATCGGCGTCTTCGCGGGAGAACGTCACCCTCAGCGGGCTGTAGCCGCCGGCCTGGTTTGAGAGCGTGCTCACCGCAAACGACGGAGCGAAGCGCGGCGCCTGGCAGCCCGTGATTTCGAACGGCAGGCTCGACGGCGTCGCGTCTGCCTCGAACGGCGAGCTCCACGGCGTCAGATTGCTTTCGGCGCTGTATTCCCCGCACGTGCTGGGGTTCGCGACGGTCGAGCGCGACCCGCCGTTGAGCTGCACTTTCAGTTCGCTGAACGGCAGCTCCGGGTTTTCATCGAAGACCGTCGTGAGCTGGCCCGTCGCCGGGTCCGGCGTCACCGTTCCCTTGACCTTGACCAGCACGCCGTGGCCGGCGAGCGTCAGGTAGACCGTGAACGGCGGATCCGTGATCGACCCCCGACGGCGGGCCGCCGAGATACAGAAAGCCCTTCAGTTCGCCTGTCAACGCCGGCGTCACCAGCGACACCTCGCCCAGCTTCGACGCGTTCGGGCATTCCACCGGCTGTTCGGTGCCCAGCCCAACCTGCGCTTCGCTGCAGGCCACGAGCCCATTCGCGGCCGACGGGGACAGCACGACGCCCGCCGGCATCTTCACGACCGCGTCCTTCAGATCGGCCGTCGCGAGGCCTTCCGCGCCTTCGTTCTGCGGCACTCTCAGATCGATCTCATAGCCCGTCGGCGTCGTCGCCTGCGTTTGTTCGGGCGTCACCGCGATCGTCGGAGCGAACTTCAAGCGATTCACAGCCCGTGAACGGGCCGACCTCCGCCGGCGCGACCGGCGGCGCCGTTTCGCCCTCCCACGATTCGACGGCCTACCAATTCCGCCTTCAGCGGCCTTCCGGTGCACTGCGTCGGGTTGACCAGAAACGGCACCGGGTTTTCGTTCGCGGCGACACCCCCGCCAAAGCAGGACACTGGTCCTTCATTGACCCCGACGCAGAAATACTGATTGCCGCGCTCTGCGTCATGGCTCGGGTCGGCCGGGACGCCCCACACCGTGAACGACTGGCGCACAAGTTCGGAACCATGAGTGCCGAGGACCAGTTCGTCCAGCGCGCGTGCACCCTGTAGTCCGGGCCGACAGACAGGACGATGGTGCCACCGATAAGGTGAGCGAATGTGAAACCAAACACCGCCGTCTCGTTCGGCGACGGGATCATGTTGTACAGCGCCATGCGGATCGTATCATAGGGTGTTTCCGGAGCAGACCTGAGCTCCACTTCGAGCGTGCCGATCTGCGCATCCGCCGGGCATTCCTCCACCTGCAACTGCACGGGAGTGCACGTCTTGACCGCCGCCGGATAGCCGGCGAACCCGACCGGCAGCACAACTTCGCCGTTGCGCAAGACCCTCCGACACCCACGCCTTTACTTTGCACGAACGCGAAGCTCGTCGTCAGGTCAGCGTGCGCGCCGGCCTGGTCGCTCGAAGTCTTGACTTGAAAGCTCCCGGGTTCTACTCAAACGCCGCGGCGGACCCGGTGCCGAAGAACACCAGGCACACCAGAGAAACGAGGACAGTGAGAAGCACGCTACGCCAAGTCGCGCCTGGCGACCGAAGGGGTGCGAACTTGCTGGCCATGACATGATTTGGCATAAGGGTTTTTATAACCATTTACTTGGCTCCCCGGCCGGTCTTCTTGGCTTTCTTGCGTTTGGCTTCTTCCTGCTCTTTGTCCTGACGCACTGGCCTGACTCAGCTTTTTGCCTTTGCCGCATTTGACACCGTCTTTTTGGCTTCGGGCGTGGTAGACGAAGGCAACGCAGGGTTGCCCGCGCCCGCGAACGTCCGCTCGCCCCCGTGCTGAACAGCGGCGGCGGGGCTGCCGACACCCTGACAGCTCAAGCATTCAGGTTGCCCGGCCGGCGGCGGGAACCCGCCATCGACGCGCGCGTCGTAGATGTTCGTGAATTCAGGCGTCGCCTGCGGCACCAACTGCGCCGCCGTCGCGAAGAACACGTTCTCGCCATTCTCACTCGCACCCAGGAACGTCGCCTGGCCGACATCTTCACCCGTAGAGATCAGATGCGTACAGCCGACGGCCACACGACAGAAGACACCGGGCGCTTCTTCGATCCCATCCGCCTCCCACTCATACACATCCATGCCCGGGAACCCGCCCGTACTATCCTCTGCTATCGTGGGACTGTTCGTGTCCTGCGGCACGAGCCGCGCCGTCGTCTGGAAGAACACCCGCTGACCATCTTCGGACATCTGGATGAACGGCGGCGTTTCATCCTGTAGTCTCCAACTGCGTGCGGCGTTGGGCTCAAACATTCGCCTTCGGCGGGCGCGACGCCCTCGCCGCAGGAGACGCACATCACGCTCCCATCGGCAGCGTCGTAGCGGTAGAGCTCGTTGTGAGGATGACCAGGCACCAGCGCCACGCGGTTCACTCTTGACGCCCTCTCGTTCTTCAAGATCGCCCGATTCACTTGCCAGCCGCGACGAACACGAGGAACTGGCCGTTCGGCGTCGTGTAGGAAGGTTCAACGAGCCTTCGGCGTACCGATCGCGGCGACAAAGCTCGTCTTACCGGTCTGCGTTTCGTAGCGGTAGATGCTTTCACTAGTGTCGTAGTAGACGGCCGACCCATCTTCGGAGAGGAGGAAGAACCTGCCCTCTGTTCCAGTATCTTCCTTGATGACCCCGCTCCTGATGAGCGTCAGATCACCGGTCACCGTGTCGTACATAAACAGCTTGTTTTCGCTCGTCGTCTCACCGGCGAGCAGCGGGGTGCCCGTGTTGAAGACCACCTCCGAGCCGTCCGCGAGTCGCAGCGTTATAGCGCGCCTGCAGACGTTCAGAGGGGTTCAGGTTCACACCCGGCGCGGGTACCGAGACTTCCACTGTTTCCCTCCCGTCCACACGCATGTACAACGCGGCACGCCTTCGCACACCAATGCTAGACTCGTGAAGAAGATCTTCGAGCCGTCGGCGGAGACCGCACCGACCGTGTTCGCGCCAGTGGTTCGCGTTACTCCTGCTCCCAGCTCAGCCCCGCACGGGTTGAGCAGTTTGAGCGTGCGAGCCTTCGCCTTCGACGTTGACGAGCCGCAGATTCCCTTCCGTCCAGTCGTACAGGTCATAGGCGCCTGGAGCGTTTCTTCGGCGCGTGCGTTCCGGGCCCGCGGCAGGAGCTGCGTGGTCTTCGATTCGAACAGCACGTCGGTGAAGGCCGGAACGCTCGCGGTCCCGGCGTTCGCGCCAGCGAAGACTCGTACTGATATTCGCTTTCCGGGATGTCTGCCATGACGCGCATAGGGGCCACCCACGGGGCCGACCTCAAACGCTGCAGGGCGATTTTTTTCTTCGAGTTGAGTGCCTACCGATTCGAACGCGACCTGCGAGAGATCGGGACTGAAGAGCCCCATGTCGATCGCCCGCGCGTCGGCTCCGGGCGCCACGGCGGACTGCATCGTCCAGCCAGCGCGGTGCGCGAGAAGACCGCGCGCGTGCCCCTGATGCTCGGACCGGGTTCGAGCGGCGCGAAGGTCTCGAGCGCCAAGTGTTCGCCGTCGGCTGAAGGAATCGCGTGGTCAGAGCTCGGTGAACGTCATGGCCTGCGTGCGGCCGAGTTCTTCCGGCGTCACGAGCTCATACGCGCGGCAGTCGGGCAGGCTCGCCGAAGGGCCGATGCGGAACGCCGCGTTCGGGCACAGTTCGGCCGCGGCCACCGTGCTTTCCGTATATCCCATGGCGCACGCACACGCCAACCCGACCACGATTGTCAACCGAATGCGCCTTGCCTGACTCCCCCAGACGCCAACATAGACACCACCCGCATGCACCCCATCAACCCTGCACCTACGCAACCTCATACACCCTCCAAATCCCTCGCATCAGACTATCGCCCAAATGGGCTTACACATCACAAGCCTCTCAACCGCCTACACCTCTACCCAGCCGCACCCGACAAACCTGGGTGGGACCGGCAAACACCGGCCCCACCCAAACACTCAGGACTCAGATACCCTTATACCTTATTTATCGAAAGCCCATTTCCGTTCCATAATAAAATTGCAACTAAGCCACTTACATGCCCAGTACTACCTCCAAACAACGAGCATTTCGCTGGCTCCTTTTCCTCGAATCTACCTAATACTAATAAGACACCACTTGTTACTCCATTGACTAATTCTACCGATTCCGCCTTCCCGGCTTCGGCTAGACATGTGTCTGTTGTGCCGCTACATTTCACTGTCCATCCCGGTTCGCCGTTGCCGTCAGCTTCGATCTTGGTTAAGAACTTGCTTTCTGTTTCAAATACTTCCGTCTTCCACGGCAGGTCGGCACCCTTTACTTCTTCTATTTTTTTACATGATTCGAGCAACCCTGCTTTCAATACTTTGCAGTTCGTTTCGGGTTTTTCGACTTCAGCTACTTTGATCACGCCTTTGTTTGAGTTTTCAATTAAGCCCCAACCCTTACTTCCTGGACCAGGGCATTCTACTTCCGTACCTGCGCCAGTGTCCGACAGCCTCAACGAGAAGGCCACAATTTTGACCGTGTCCGATTTGGTGCCGAGCGCAACCGATTCCCATTTCCCGCCTGATTCCGCTTTGTTGCACTGGTTGGATGAATATTTGGTCGTAGCCGTGCCTTCTAAGCACAGTAACCATAAGGGTGCTGCGGAGGCGGCGCTCGCCAGTGCCATGCTCATCATGAGCATAGACACGAGGCAGAGCCCCGCTATCTTGATGGACTTCATGTTGGTACGTCTCCTATTCTTGTTTGGTTGATGACCGGTTCCGGCGCGCCCACCTTCAACCTAAAGACGCTCCGGTGCCGATGTTCTGTTCTGTTCTGTCTGTCTACTTTCTGTCTGTCTATCCTTTGTCTACATCATGGATCTCTCCTCGAACCCACTGGTCAAGACACAACCACAAGCTCGATTCGATGCTGCCAGCCTAGCAAAGCACAATTCTAGGCCGTTATCATTGGGTTCGCCAGAGTTGTCTCCCACTTCCCGGCGGTGGCCCAAAGGGCCGACAAATGGCTCTAACGGGGCAGATTGAGGCATCCGCAGCCCCGTACGGAGACCAAAATTTGGCACGCCAAAGAATCGAAATCTGTCTCCGACTGGGCTAAGACCGGGCGCCCACGCCCCCACGGAGACCCCGCCTGCCCCCCAACGGAGGCCACGGCCTGCCCCGTAAACCCGCACCAGCACTGGCTTTCGCGACAAGACCCCCTCGCGAAGCACAGATCCCGAGCTTTGTCAAGAAGATTCTGCGCGATCCAAGAGCGCCCGGCGCACGAGGTGCAGCGCGACCGTGGTCGCGCGGTCGCGCACGTCCGCCCGGCCGCCCGGGAGCGTGACCACGCGCACGAGAGAGGCCGCGCCGGGGCCGGCGACGGCGAGGCAGACGAGGCCCACGGGCTTCTCGGCGGTGCCGCCCGCCGGGGCCCGCGATGCCCGTGACGCCTACGCCCACGTCGGCCCCCAGGCGCGCACGCGCACCCTCGGCCAGCGCCGCCGCGACCTCGGGCGAGACCGCGCCGTGGCGGGCGAGCAGCTCCGCGGGGACGCCCGACGAGGGCCACCTTAACGTCGTCGGAGTAGGCCACGACAGCGCCCCGCATGTAGGCGGAGGCGCCCGGGAGCTCCGTCAGGCGCGCGGCGAGCAGGCCGCCCGTGCAGGACTCCGCGGTCGCGATCGTAAGGGCGCCTCCCCCACCATCGCCGCGCAGCAGCGCCGCGACGAGCTCGTCCACGGTGGCGCCGTCCTCGGAGAACAGGGTGTCAGCGTGGCGGGAGCGCACGAGCCCGACGAGCGCGTCGTAGGCGTCCTGCGCGGGCGGCTCGTAGCGGGTCACGACCTCCAGCTCGCCCCGTTTCAGGCAGGTGGTGATCTCCAGGCCCCCCAAGTCGAGGCCCTCCAGCGGCGGCCGTGCGCAGCGTCTGCGCGATCTCGGACTCTGGGATCCCGAACAGGCGCAGGGTCCGCCGGCGGTAGACCGTCGCGCCCGCGAGCGCCGCGCGCAGCGCGGCGGACTGCACGGCCGCGCGCCACATCGGCTGCAGCTCGCGCGGGGGGCCCGGGAGGACGACGACCGTCGGGCCGGGCCCGCCGTCCGCGGGCGCGACCACGAGGCCCGGAGCGGTGCCCACCGGATCGAGGACCACCGAGCCCGCGGGGATCGTCGCCTGCTTGCGCGTGCCCTCGCGCAGCGCATCGGCGTCGATGCCTCGCCACCGTTTGGCCAGCTGCCCGACGATCGCCTCGATGCGCGCGTGGAGCGCCCCGTCCCACACCGGCTCACGGCCCTGAAACTCGCCCACGACCTCCGCCGTGAGGTCGTCCGCGGTCGGCCCGAGACCCCCGCTGGTCAGCACCAGCTCGAGCTCCTGCGCCGCCATGAACCGCAGCGCCGCTAACAGGTCCTCGCGGCGGTCGCCCACGATCGCGACGTGCGCGAGATCCACCCCCAGCTCCTCCAGACGGTCCGCGAGCCACGGGCCGTTGCGGTCCGCCACACGACCCGTCAACACCTCCGTGCCGGTCACCACGATCCCTGCGCGTACGTTCACTTGCACGTCGGCTGTTCGGCGGACGGCAGCGGGCGCAGCCCCGCCCGCGTGATGGTGTACCCGATCGCCTGCGCGGAGGCTGGCACCGTGTGCGGCGCGCCGTTCACGACCAGCGTCACTTCGTCGTTGCCGAGCGTGACTTCAAAGCGCCGCGCGTGGTAGGTCGGGAGGGTCGATTCCGGGGTGAGGATCTCGCCCGGGATGCGCTGGCGGCCGTCGCCGAGCAGGCACACGTACACCCTCCCCGTCGGCTCCACCTTCAGCGAGGCCAGCGCCGCCGTCGGGCTCACCGCCGCCGTGCCTCTGTGTGGGGAGTGACTCCTTCTCGCCCTCCCGTGCGAGGCCGCGACGGTCGGGGTGCTCACCGTCGGGCTCTGGCTGGAGCCGCCGCCCGAGAGCAGCGCGTACACCAGCAGCACGATCACCACCGCCACCGCGCTCACCGCTACGAGGTAGCCCCGTGAGGGGCCCTGGCGCGGGGGGGCGCCGGCTCCAGCGCCGGCGCGGCGGTACCCTCCTGCAGCGGCGCGCCTGCGCGTCCACCGCTGTGAGGAGGCCGCCGGCTGCTGGATGGGCTCCGGCCCCTCCCCGGGGTGCTCGTAGTGCAGCTTGTACTCCTCCACCAGCGCCCGCCCGTCGAGGCCCAGCGCCTGCGCGTAGGTGCGCAGGAAGCTCTTCACGAACGTCGGGCCCGGCAGCAGGTCCCACTCTTCGTTCTCCAGCGCCCGCAGGTACTTCGCGCGGATCTTCGTCTGCGCCTCGATCTCCGACACGTCGATCCGCGCGCGCATGCGCGCCTCGCGAAGTGTTGCTCCGATCTCCGCCATGGGCTCAGAGGCTAGTGACTGGCGGACCGAGCGCCTTCCACGCACGCGCGCTTGCGCGCTTGGCACTTCTGAGCTGCGCCTGGCTCCGTGCTACGAAAGCCCCTCCTGACCCCCCCTGTGGGGGTCTTCATCCAAATCAAGACCCCGACCTCTCCGCCGCGACCGCTCGCTCCTCGAGCGCTGCCAGGACTCGCGGCACGTCGCCCTCGCCGATCAGCACCTGACGTGGCTTCGAGCCCTCGTAGCCGGAGATCACGCCGCGGCGCTCCAGCATGTCGATCATGCGGCCCGCGCGCGTGTACCCGAGGCGCAGGCGGCGCTGCAGCATCGAGGTCGAGGCCGTCTGCATCTCCGCCACCAGCGCGATCGCGTCGCGCAGCAGCGGGTCCTCGTCGGGGCTGAACTCCTCCGGCTGGCCCTCTGTCTGCTCGGCCGGCTCGACCTCCTCCAGCAGCTCCTCGCGCAGCTCCGGCTCGCCCTGCTTGCGCCAGTGGTCGGTCAGCTTCTCGATCTGCGGCTCGTCCACGTACGCGCCCTGGATGCGCTGCAGGCGCGAGGAGCCCACGGGGCTGAACAGCATGTCGCCCTGCCCCAGCAGCGACTCCGCGCCGTTCTGGTCGAGGATCACGCGCGAGTCGGTCTGCGAGCTGACCGCGAACGCGATCCTTGAGGGCACGTTCGCCTTGATCATGCCCGTGATCACGTCCACGCGCGGGCTCTGCGTCGCCAGCACGAGGTGGATGCCCACCGCGCGGGCCTTCTGTGCGAGGCGGATGATCGAGTCCTCGACGTCCGCCGGCGCGACCATCATCAGGTCCGCGAGCTCGTCGATCACGCACAGGATGTACGGCAGCGGCGGCTCCCCGCGGCCTTCGCGCACGCGGTTTAGCTCCGGCAGGCTGCGTGTGCGCGCCAGGGACATCGTGCCGTACCGCTGCTCCATCTCCTTGACGAGGTTCTGCAGCGCGTTGGCCGCCATCCGCGGACTCGTGATCACGGGGGTCAGCAGGTGCGGGATCGACTCGTAGTGGTTGAGCTCGACCTGCTTGGGGTCCACCAGCACGAGGCGCAGTTCGTGCGGGCTAGCGCGCAGCAGCACGCTTGCGAGCATCGCGTTGATCGCGCCCGACTTGCCCGCGCCCGTCGTGCCCGCGACGAGCAGGTGGGGCATCTTCGCGAGGTCTGCCCCGATCGCCTTGCCCGCGACGTCCTTGCCGAGCCACACCGTCAGCGGCGACCAGTCCGCCGGGGGCTCCTGGAAGACGTCGCCGAGGCGCACGATCCGCCGCTTCGCGTTCGGCACCTCCACCCCCACCGCCTGCTTGCCGGGGATCGGCGCGAGGATGCGGATGTCCGTCGCCGCCAGCGCGTACGCGAGGTCGTCCTTCAGCTGCGCCACCTTGCCGACCTTCGTGCCCGGCGCGAGGCGCAGCTCGTAGCGGGTGATGTGCGGGCCCGCCACCGTGCCGATCACCTTCGCCTGCACGCCGAAGTGCCCGAGCGCCTCCGTCAGGCTGGTCGCCGTGCGCTCCTGCCCGGCGGTGTCCGGGCGCGCCTGCTCGGCGGTGGAGCGCGAGAGCACCCTGCTCGCCTGCGGCAGCTTCCACACGAAGTCGGGGTCGTCTGTTACCCGCTCGCGCAGGCGGCCCTGCGGGGTGAGGTCGTCCGGGTTGGTTGCCGCGACGCCCGCGATGGTCTCCTCCTCGGCCTCTTCCTCGACTTCCACCGCTTCCTCTTTCGCTTCCTCTTCCTCGTTCTCAAACTGCAGCTCATCCAGCGAAGGCGCCTCCACGTGGGTCGCCCTCACCACCAGCTCCTCCGGCTCTGGCTCCGGCGGGAGCAACTGCTCAATCGGATGGGGCGACGGCCCCGGAGACTCGCTCGCAACCCGCAGCGCGCGGTCCGGGCGGTGCTCCGCCACGCGGGTGCGCACTCGCCTCGTGCTGTCCACCACGCCGCTGCCGGTCGCCCGCAGTACTGTCGCGAGCGAGGCGCCGGTCAGCAGCACCAGACCGACCACGAACAGGAAGACGACCAGGATGTCCACGCCCACCTGCTGCACCAGTCCGTGCGCCACCGTGTACAGCGCCTGCCCCACCGCGCCCCCGCGGGCCTGGAGGAAGTGCGCCGACCACTGCGAGCGGCCACCGTCCGTCGCGCCCTGGCCCGCGCTCACACCGAGTGTGCCCGCTGCGAGCGCCAGCACCACCGCGCACGCCACGCACACGCTGCCCGCCCGGAGTGGGCGCAGCGCCGGGAGCACCGGGCGCATCAGCAGTACCGCCCCGCCGCCCACCAGCGCGATCGGGGCCAACACCCGGGCGCGGCCTACGCCGAGGCCGAGCGCGACCGCGAGGGCGTGGCCCACACCCCCTCCTGCCTGGGTGCCGCCGCTGCCGTACAGCACGAAACCCATGAACGCCCCCACCGCGATCAGCGCTAGCGCGAGCACGTCCCGCTGGCGCTGGTCGAGCTCCGGCAGGCGCGGCGGCCACCACGGCGGTGGCCAGCGCGCGGCCCGTCGGCGACGGCGTGTCTTGCTTGTCGACCTTCGAGCGGCCGGCGCCCTGCGCGTGGTGCGCTTTCTAGTGCTTGCCATGCAGCGGCACTTCGACGCCGGAGCTTGAGAACCTGCTCTCGCGTGAGCTGCGCCGCCACGCGCCAGGCTCACCCGCGCGTGTGCGGGCTTGCCGGCCACGGTTGCCGGCCTTTCCACGCCAGCCCGAGTTACGGAGGACGTTGAGGAGCGCGGCGTGGGGGCGATCGTGCGTAAGGGCTTACTATCGCTTTAGCGCAGATCGCTACAAGGAGCGTGTATGAACGACTTCGACCGTGCACCGAGAGTTCTTGTGATCGAGGACGATGAGGACATCGCCCAGGCGCTCCAGCGCTCCCTGCGGATGGAGGGCTACGAGGTCCGCACCGCCGCCGACGGGGCGCAGGGCCTCGAGCAGGCGCGCGCCTTCGTGCCCGACCTTGTGATCCTCGACCTCGGCCTCCCCGAAGTCGACGGCATCGACGTCGCCCTCAACCTGCGCGAGCACGACGACGTGCCGATCCTGATCCTCTCCGCTCGCGACGCTTTGGAGTCCCGGGTCGAAGGGCTCGACGTCGGCGCCGACGACTACCTCGTCAAGCCCTTCGAGCGCCAGGAGCTGCTCGCGCGGATGCGCGCGCTGCTGCGCCGGCGGCCCCCGCGTGGCTCCGCGCCGCTGCGCGTCGGGGACCTCTCGCTGAACGCCGACACCCACGAGGTCTCCCGCGGCGAGCGGCCCATCGACCTGACCCAGAGGGAGTTTGAACTGCTCGAATACTTGATGCGCAACGAGCGAATCGTCATCTCCCGTCAGCGCCTGCTCGACGAGGTGTGGGGCTACGACCCGTTCTCCACCACCAACACCATCGAGGTGTTCGTCTCCAACCTCCGCCGCAAGCTCGAGGCCGAGGGCGAGCCGCGTCTCTTGCACACGATCCGAGGAGCCGGCTACGTACTGCGCGCGTGAGCATCCCCAGGCCCGGTCATGAGGCGCCCAGGGGGATTCGGGTTGTTTTCGGGGATCTCAGCGGCCTTTGACCGCTTGCCGATCCGCACCCGCCTGGCGGGCGTTTCGGCGCTGCTGACGTTCGTGATCCTCTGCGCCTTCGCGCTGATCGTCGGCTCGCTCACCGTGCACCGCATCCGCGCGGACTTCAACCGCGAAGTCTCCGCCTCCGCGGCCGACCTCGCGGGGCTTCTACAGATCGGGGTGACTGGCACCTTTAGTCAGGGCTACGTCATCACCGTGCAGCCCAACCTCGACGAATACGCCGCCCCCGACCACGCCGCCATCAAGGTGCTCACCCCGGTCAACGAACGCGTGATCGCCCACACCGCCCACGCCCCCAACCTCGGCAAAGAGAGCTACCCCCACGTCAACGGCAACCGCGTCGAATCGACCCTCAAAGGCCACGAAAACATCGACGGCTACCGGGTCGAATCGATCGAAAAGGAGCTTCCTCCGCCCACCGGCGGCGACGTCGTGATCCAGTACGCCCGCCCGCTCTCCGACGTGCAGGGCACGATCGCGCGCGTCGAGCTCCTGCTCGTGCTCGGCACGCTCGCCGGCTCCGGTCTGGCGCTGCTCGCCGGCGCGATGATCGCCCGCCGCGCGATGCAGCCCATCACCACGCTCACCACGACCGCCGCCGAGATCGCCCGCACCCGCGACTCCTCCGCCACGATGCCCCAGTCCGAGGCTGAGGACGAGGTCGCCGAGCTCGCCCGCACGCTGCAGGGGATGCTCCACTCGCTCGACGACGCCCACGCCGAGACCGAAGCGATGCTCGCCCGTCAGCGCCGCTTCGTCGCCGACGCCTCGCACGAGCTGCGCACGCCCCTCACCTCCGTGCTCGCCAACCTCGAGCTGCTGGCCGAATCCCTGCGTGGCGACCAGGGCGACGCCGCGCGCTCTGCCCTGCGCTCCTCCCGGCGTATGCGCCGGCTCGTCGCCGACCTGCTGCTGCTCGCCCGCACCGACGTCTCGCGCGACGTCGCACACGAGCCCGTGGACCTCGGCCAGGTCGCGCTCGACGCCGCCGCCGAGCTCGGGCCGCTCTCCGGCGAGCACGACCTCTCGATCGACGCCCACCCCGCGGTCGTGCAGGGCGACCACGACGAGCTCTTCCGCCTCACGCTCAACCTGATCGAGAACGCGCTGCGCCACACCCCGCCCGGGACCGCGGTCCGTGTGTCCGTCGGCACCGACGACGCCGCTCCGGCGGAGCGGCCCGGCGCACTGCTCGTGGTCGAGGACGACGGCCCCGGCGTGCCCCCCGAGATCGCCCCCACCCTCTTTGAGCGCTTCGTCCGCGGCGCCGGTGACCGTGGCGGCTCGTTCGGTCTCGGCCTCGCGATCGTCCGCGCCGTCGCCGAGTCTCACGGCGGCTCGGTCGTGTTGGAGGACGCAGTCCCCCACGGCACTCGCTTCACTGTGCGGTTGCCGCTGGCTGCTTCCCAGGCAGCGCGGGCCGAGCCCCGGCCTTCCGCGCTGCGGGCCGGCTGACCTTTCGGGTCCGCCGGTCCGCCGATCCGGCCCCGTTGCACAGCTACGACGACCAGCGGGATCATCAAGCGGCGGGGGCGGTCGGAGTTTTTCCGTCCGGGGCGATCGAGATACTAAACATCAGATTGGAGCCCGCAAGCACGGGACCGAGTCGAGCGCGTGCTTGTCAAGCAACTGAGGGGCAATGGCCCGTCTGGGATGGTGATGCCGAAGATGAGCGACAACGGAAACCGCGAGAGCGCCGGGCCACGTGCAGACGAGGAACGGCCCAAGCCCGACCCTACCGCCTATGGGAGAATGGTCGACAAAATGGCTGCGACTGTCGCGGCGTGGCCGCCCGAGCGCCGGCGCTCCGTTGATGTTCACCATATTCGTGTTCAATCACGCCGCGCTTAGCGCGCTTGGAACGCGGTGAGCACAAGCGAGAGGGTAAGACACGGCGCGAAAGGCATCCTTCCGTCGGACTCGGAGTTGGTGGTTGGCCTTGTGGGTGCCGTCGGCGTGGACTTAGACGGTGTGGCCAACACACTTCGCGGAGAGTTCGCGCAGTTTGGGTACACCGCGCTTGACCTGCATTTGACCGACGCCTTCGAGGCCTTCGACTGGTCGAAGCCGCTGGTCAAGGAGCCCTACGACGAGCGCCTGTGGTCCTACATGACCGCCGGCGATGCGCTTCGCAGGAGGTGGAAACGCCGCGATGCGATGGCGCTGCTCGCGATAAACCGAATTGCGGTTGAGAGGTCCGAAAGCACCGGCAACGAGCACATTCCAGCCGAGCGTGTCGCCTACGTCTTGCGGTCCTTCAAGAGACCCGAGGAGGTTCAACTTCTACGCGAGGTCTATGGATCACGTTTTCTTCTCATCGGCGTGGCGGCAACCAACGAGACCCGCATGGAGTTTCTCGAAAAGCGCATCCGCGAGACACGTCTCCCGCCGCATCCCCTCAAAGCTGTCCACCCGCCCGAGCGGCTGATTGCCAGAGACGAACGCGAGGAGCGTATTCCGCACGGGCAGGACGTGCAGGACACGTTTCATCGTGCCGACTGCTTCGTGGAGGCTGACGGTGCGCTGGCGACGCAGATCGGGCGTGTGCTGGACATCCTCTTCGACGACCCGAAGCGGTCGCCGACGCGGGACGAGTTCGGGATGTTTCAGGCATTCGCTGCCGCCCGCCGGTCAGCCGAGCTTGGCCGTCAGGTCGGCGCGGCAGTCTGCACACCCGACGGCGATGTCGTCGCTGTCGGAGTGAATGAGGTGCCGAAGTCCGGGGGAGGCCTGTACTGGGAAGGCGACCCCGACGACGCCCGCGAGGTGGCGCGAGGGAGCGATACAAACATGGAACGGCGGCGCGAGATCGCCGAGGACATACACAAGAGACTCAAGGAAGGCCGGCTTCTGGCCGACGGGGCTTCCGCCGGCAAAGTGCTTGCGAAGATCGAAGCGTCGGAGCTCGGCGACATCATCGAGTTCGTACGTGCCGTCCACGCGGAGATGGCCGCGGTGATGGATGCCGCGCGCCGAGGTGTCAGGGTCGATGGCTGCACGCTCTTCGCGACTACTTTTCCCTGTCACCATTGCGCCCGACACATCGTCGCGGCCGGTATTCGTCGGGTCGTCTACGTCGCTCCCTACGCCAAGAGCCGCGCCGTGGATCTGCACGACGACTCGATCGGGCTCGGGAAGCCGGTGATCGGCGATCGGCGCGTCCCGTTCGAGGCCTTCGTCGGCATCGGGCCGCCGCGGTACCTCGAATTGTTTGAGTACCCCCGGCGCAAGACGCCTGACGGCAAGCTCCGCCCATACAACCGGCGAAAGGCCGAGGCCCGTTTGTCGGATAGAGATCCGCTGGAGTTGCGCAGCGACAGCTTGGCGTATCTGGACCGCGAGCACCGAGCGAGCGTGTTGCTGAAAGAGTGCGAGACCGAATCGAAACTCACGATGCGACGGACCGGAAAGCGGACCCGATCATCCGCCCGGAAGCGGCCACGGCCTACACCTCCACGACGACCGGCAAGACCATAGGCCGCCGGTGCAGCCGGTCGTAGACCAGTTGCGCTAGGTCGTCGTGCAGCGCCTGCTGGATTAGGTCGACCTCGTGCAGGTCCTCCTCCGCGGCGCGGCGCAGGGACTCCTCGACGGTGCTGCGGATCTCCTCGACCAGCTTGCCCGCCTCATCCAAGAACGGGACGCCGCGGAAGATCACCTCGGGGTCGGCCACCGAGCGGCCGTCCTGCTCGGCGATCGTGGCGACCACGATGAAGATGCCGTCGGCCGAGAGCATTCTGCGGTCGCGCAGCGCCACGTCGGCCATGTCGCCGATCTCCACCCCGTCGACGAACACCATCCCCGCCTGCTCGCGCTCGCCGAAGCGCGCGCCGGTCCCGTTCAGCTCCAGCGGCAGGCCGTTGTCCCCTTGGAAGATGTCCTCCGGGGCGATCCCCACGGCCTCCGCGAGCTGGGAGTGCAGGCGCAGGCGCTTGAAGTCGCCGTGGAAGGGCATCACGTAGCGAGGCTGCACGAGGTTCAGCATCAGCTTCACCTCCTCGGCGTAGCCGTGGCCGGAGGCGTGCACCGGCGCGTCGGCCGGGGTCACCACGTCGCAGCCGATGTGGTACAGCCGGTCGATCGTCTCGTTTACCGCGCGCTCGTTGCCCGGCACCGGGGTCGCGGAGAAGACGACCGTGTCCCCGGAGCGCAGCTGCACCTGCGGGTGATCTCGGTAGGCCATCCGTCGCAGCGCGGAGAGCGGCTCGCCCTGGGAGCCGGTGGAGATGATCACGATTCGCTCGTCCGGGAAGTTCTCGATCTCGCGCGTCCCCACCAGCATCCCCTCGGGCACCTCGATGTGCCCGAGTGTCCGCCCGATGCCGACGTTCTTGCGCATCGAGCGTCCCACCAGCGAGACCTTCCGCCCCAGCGCCTGGGCCGCGTCGACCACCTGCTGCACGCGGTGGATGTTCGAGGCGAAACTCGTCACCACGATCCGCCCCTCGCAGCGCGCGAACACCTCCTCCAGGTGGCGCCCCACCCCCGACTCCGACGGGGAGAAGCCCGGGCGGTCCACGTTCGTGGAGTCCCCGCACAGCAGCAGCACCCCCTCGCGCCCCAGCTCCGCCAGGCGCGAGACGTCCGCGGGCGGCCCGTCCACGGGCGTCTGGTCGAACTTGTAGTCGCCCGTGATCAGCACCGTCCCGAGCTCCGTGCCGAGCGCCACTGCGCTGGAGTCAGGGATCGAGTGGGTCATGTGCACCATCTCCATTGAGAACGGCCCCAGCTCGAGCACTTCCCCCGGGGCTACGTCGGAGAGTTCGACGTCGCGCAGCTTGTGCTCCTCGAGCTTCGAGCGGGCCATCGCCATCGTCAACGCCCCCCCGTACACCGGCGGCGGCTCGCCCTGCGCGGAGAGCTCGCGCAGCACCCACGGCAGCGCCCCGAGGTGATCCTCGTGGCCGTGCGTCACCACGATCGCCTCGATGTCGCGGGCGCGCTCGCGCAGGTAGGAGAAGTCCGGCAGCACCAGGTCGATGCCGACCATCTCCGGCGTCGGGAAGCGCAGGCCAACGTCCACCACGACGATCCGCCCGTCGTACTCCACGACGGTCATGTTCTTGCCGATCTCCCCCAGCCCGCCGAGCGGCAGGACGCGCAGCTTCGAGGCGCTCACGCGTGCTGCGCCTGTGCTGAGGGCGCGGGGGTCTCGCCTGCGGGCAACAGCCCGTGGCGGACGAGCATCGCCCGCACCGCCTCGAGCTCCTCGGGAGTGGCCTCCACGATCGGCAGGCGCACGCCGCCGACGTTGTGGCCCAATAGATTCAGCGCGGCCTTCGTGCAGGTGGGGCTCGACGTGAGGAACAGCGTCTTGTAGACGTCCTGCAGAGACGCGTCGATCACAGCTCGATTCTCTGGTTCCTCGACCATCTGGCGCATCTCGTTGCCGACAACGTGGCTGGCGACCGCCACGCCCCCGGCACCGCCGATGTCCAGCGTGCGCGCGAACGAGCTGTCGTCGCCGGCGTACACCTCGAGCCCGTCGATCAGCTGCAGCTCGTCCGCGTTGGCCTGCTTGACCCCCTCGATGTGCTCGATCTGCGCCAGCTCGGCGAGCAGCTCGGGACCGATGTTCGTGCCGGTTCGGATTGGAATGTTGTAGAGCAGGATCGGCTTGTCGGTGGCGGCAGCGACGGCTTCGTAGTGGCGCTTGAGGCCCAGCGGGCTCGGTCGGTTGTAGTAGGGCGTCACGGAGATGATCGCGTCGGGACCGAGCGCGCTGGCGCGTTCGGTCAGGAAGACCGCATGGCGCGTGTCGTTGGTGCCGGCGCCGGCGACGATCGTCTTGCCTGGCGGGCACTCGGCGACCGCCAGCTCAATCAGCGCGAGCTGCTCCTCGTCGGTGAGAGTCGCGGCCTCGCCGGTAGTGGCGGCGACCACGAAGCCATCCGAGCCGTTATCGGAGAGGTGGTTCATCAGCGCCACGAACGCCTCCTCGTCGACGCGCAACTGTGCGTCGAACGGCGTCACGATCGCCGTCAAGATCGTTCCCAGGTTCGCCATGCCGGCCATTATCCCACGTCGCCTCGGTCTCCGAACAACAGGCTCTCAAGGCCCACGGTGAGCGGCTGCTGCAGCGCGGGGATCCGGCGGACCGCCAACAGCACCCCTGGCATGAACGACTCACGGTCGATCGAGTCGTGGCGGATCGTGAGCGTCTGGCCGAGGTCGCCGAGGATCACCTCCTGGTGGGCCACCAGGCCGGGCAGGCGCACCGAGTGGATCGGCGGTGGTGGTCCTCCGCTCGCCGCCGCCATCAACTGGGCGGTGCGCTTTGCGGTGCCGCTGGGTGCGTCGAGCTTGCGGTCGTGGTGCAGCTCTACGATCTCTGCCTTGGCCATGTGACGAGCGGCCTCTGCGGCGAAGCGCATCATCAGCACCGCGCCGATCGCGAAGTTGGGCGCCACCAGCACGTTCGCCCGCACGGAGACGCGCTCGGCCGCGCACGCTCGGCCCAGCTCCTCCAGGTCGAATCCGCTCGTGCCGATCACTGCGTGCACTCCCGCGCGCACACATGCCGCCGCGTTCTCCACTGCGGTGTCCGGCCGCGTGAAGTCCACGACCACGTCGGCGTTCGCCAACACCTCGGCGAGCGTCGTGCCCAGCACGGGGTCGGCGCGGCCGGTGAGCTCCATGTCCTCCGCGCCTTGCACCGCGGCGCACACCGCCTCGCCCATCCGGCCTGCGGCACCGGCGACCGCCACGCGGATCACGCCGCCTCCCGTGCCGCAACCGCTCCGCTCACGCCGCCACAGCCTCCAACGGCGCCAACGCCCCGAGCAGCGCACCCTCGTCGGGGCCGATCGCCGCAACCGACAGCTCCTGCCCGCGGAACAGCTCCGCCGCGAGCTCGCGCAGCTCGTCGGCCGTGACCGCGTCGATGCGCGCGATGATCTCCTCCACCGAGAGGATCGGCAGGTCGTTCAGCACGGACGCCCCCAGCCGGTTCATGCGCGCCGCGGTGGACTCCAGCGAGAGCGCGAGGCGGCCCTTGGCGTTCTCGCGCGAGCGCTCGAGCTCCTGCGCGTCGGCGGGTTCGCGCACGAAGCGCTCGAGCTCGGCCGCGATCACCTGCAGCGCCTCCGCGAGGTTCTCCGGGCGGGTGCCCACGTACAACCCCACCTCGCCTGTGGCGGAGTAGAGGTTCGAGAACGAGAACACCGAGTACGCGAGGCCCCGGCGCTCGCGCACCTCCTGAAAGAGCCGCGAGGACGCGCCGCCGCCGAGCACGTTGTCGAGCACCCGCAGCGCAAAGCGGCGCTTGTCGTCGTGCGCCATCCCGCGGCCTCCCAGGCACAGGTGGTACTGCTCGGTCTCCTTGCGCAGGAACCGCACCCGCCGTTCGAACCGAGGCTCGGCCACACCGTCCTGCTCTTCCGGGGCGTTCTCCCCGTCCGGCTGCGCGGAGGGTGCCTGCGGGCACGCCGCTCGCGCCAGCTCCACCAACGCGTCGTGGTCGACCGACCCAGCCGCCGAGATCACCACGTCCGTGGGGGCGTAGCGCTCGGTGTGAAAGCCCCGCAGCTGCTCGCGCGTGAGCGCTCCCACCACGTCGGCGCGGCCGATCACCGGGCGCCCGAGCGGGTGCTCGCCGAAGACGGCCTCGCCGAGCACGTCGAACACGCGGTCCTGCGGGTCGTCCTCGTACATCGCGATCTCTTCGAGCACCACCTCACGCTCGGCCTCGAGCTCACCCATGCGGGGGCGCCACACCATGTCGGCGATCACGTCGAACGCGCGCTCCAGGTGCCGGTCGAGCACGCGCGTGTACACCGACGTCGCCTCCTTGTCGGTGCCCGCGTTCAACTCCGCGCCCATCGCGTCGAAGAGCTGGTCGATCTCCTCCGAGCCGTAGCGCTCCGAGCCGCGGAACAGCATGTGCTCGAGCAGGTGGGAGATCCCCGCCTGCCCCTCGCGCTCGTGCGCGGAGCCGGCGCCGATCCAGAAGCCGAGCGCGACCGAGCGCACTGCCGGCATCGGTTCGCTCACCACCCGGACGCCGCAGTCCAGGGTGGTGATGCGGTGGGACGTCTCACTCATGGTGGTTGCTGCGGGGTCGTGGAGCTTGGCGGGGTGATCCGGGTCCTCCCGCCCACCCCGCGCACAGTGACGTGTTGCGGCCGGCCCCGCCTCGCGGGCTCAGAACCGGTCGCGGTCGCGCCCGGAGCCGTGGCGGGGACGGCCGGAGCCGCGCTCCCCACGCTCTCCGCCCTCGCTGCGACCGCGGTCCCGGCCCCCTCCGCCGCCGCGGCCTTCACGGCCGTTGCGCGAGGGACCCGACGAGCGTCCGCCGCCGCCTCCTCCACCGCCGGCGCCGACCGTCGCCAGCTCCTCGACCGACTTGCCCGCGATCTCCGGGTCGTCGGCGAGGCGTAGGCCGATGCGCCCGCGCTCGCGGTCCACCTCGACCACGCGCACGTTGATCTCGTCGCCCTTGTTGAGCACCTCCTCGACGCTCGCGATGCGCTCGCCCGGGGAGACGTTGGAGATGTGCAGCAGGCCGTCGGTTCCCTTCGCCAGCTCGACGAACGCGCCGAAGGTGGTCGTCTTGACGACCTTGCCCACGAACTCGTCGCCGACCTCGACCTCCTTCATCATCATCCGGATCCGCTCCGCGAGCTCGTCGGCGAGCTCGCCGTTGGCCGAGTAGATCAGCACCTGGCCCTCGTCGTTGACGTCGATCTGGGATTCGAACTCGTCCGAGAGGCCGCGGATCGTTTCCCCGCCCTTGCCGATCAGCAGGCCGATCTGCGAGGGGTCGATCTGGATCGTCTGGATGCGCGGGGCGTACTGGCTGAGCTGCGAGCGCGGGCCTTCGATCACCTCGGCCATCCGCCCGAGGATGTAGGAGCGCGCCTTGTGCGCCTGCGTGAGGGCGTCGCGCAGGATCTCGAACGTGACGCCCGAGATCTTGATGTCCATCTGCAGCGCGGTGATGCCCCGCTCGGTGCCGGCCACCTTGAAGTCCATGTCTCCCAGGTGGTCCTCCACGCCGGCGATGTCGGTCAGCACCGTGTACTGCTCGCCTTCCTTGATCAGCCCCATCGCGATCCCCGCGACGGGGCGCTTGAGCGGCACGCCCGCGTCCATCAGCGACAGCGAGGAGCCGCACACCGAGGCCATCGAGGAGGAGCCGTTGGACTCGAGGATGTCCGAAACCACGCGGATCGTGTAGGGGAACTCCTCGATCGTCGGCACCATCGGCACGAGCGCCCGCTCGGCCAGCGCGCCGTGGCCGATGTCGCGGCGCTTGGGGCCCATGCGGCCGGCCTCGCCCACCGAGAACGGCGGGAAGTTGTAGTGGTGGAAGTAGTACTTTTTGCTCTGCAACCCCAGCGTGTCCAGGCGCATCTCCTCCTTGAGCGTGCCGAGCGCGGCGACGCTCAGCGCCTGGGTCTGCCCGCGCGTGAACAGCGCCGACCCGTGGGTTCTCGGCGTCACGCCCACTTCGATCGTGATCTCGCGGATCTCGTCCTCGGCGCGGCCGTCGGGGCGCTTCTTGTGCACCGCGATGCGCTCGCGGATGATCGCCTTCTCGAGCCGGTCGAACGCCAGCTGCGCCGCGGCGCGCCGCTCCCGGGCGAGCACCAGCGCCTCCTCGCCGGCGCCCTCGGGCGCCGCCGGGGCGTAGTGCTCGAGGATCGCCTGCTCGACCTCGGTCGTGGCCTCCTGGCGCTCGAGCTTGTCGACCACCTGGGTGGCTGCGTCGAGCGCGCTCCCGTGCGAGCCACGGATCGACGCGAGCAGCGACTCGTCGGCGACGGGCGGCTGTACCGCGACCTTCTCGCTGCCCACCCGCTGGGCGAGCTCGCGCTGCAGCGCGCAGAGCTTCTTGATCTCCGAGTGCGCGATGTCCAGCGCGTCGAGGATCTCCGCCTCGGAGATCTCGTTCGCGCCGGCCTCCACCATCAGGATCGCGTCCTCGGAGCCGGCCACCACCAGATCCAGCTCGGAGGAGACCTCCTCGTCTGTGCCGCTCAGGTGCGCCTCGTTGGGGTTGACCACGAAGTTGCCGTCGACCTTGCCGATCCGCACCGCCCCCACGGGGCCAGCGAACGGCACCTCGGAGATCATCAGCGCCGCGGAGGCGCCGTTCATCGCGAGGATGTCGTACGGGTTCACGTGGTCCACCGACAGCGGGATCGCGACCAGCTGGGTCTCGCGGTTCCAGCCCTTCGGGAACAGCGGCCGCAGCGGGCGGTCGATCATGCGCGCCGTCAGCGTCGCCTTCTCGCCCGAGCGCCCCTCGCGCTTGAAAAAGGAGCCGGGGATCTTCCCGGCCGCGTACATCCGCTCCTCCACGTCCACGGTGAGCGGGAGAAAGTCCACGTCGCGGGGGTTGCCCGCGGTTGCTGTCGCGAGGACCATCGTGTCGCCCTGGCGGACGACCACTGCGCCGGAGGCCTGCTTGGCCATCCTGCCGGTCTCAAACGAGATTTCGCTGCCTGCGATCTCCACGGAGACCCGCGTCACGGCGTCACTACTCATATCCACTGCCTTCCTGTCCGCCCGTCGGTCGGCGGCTCTGTCTCTTTTATCTCTGTTCCGAACCAGCGGAGCTTAGCGGATGTCTTGGGGAGGGCCACATGTGGCCCTCCCGGAACGGCCGCATGCGGCCGTTCCTCGCCGCCGCACATGTGCGGCGGCGCCGGACGGTACATGTACCGTCCGGCCGGTGGGCACATGTGCCCACCGGAACAGCAACCCCCCTCAGACGTTCTTCAAGCCACCAAGGATCATGTGCACCCCCGGAAGGTCGGCGGGCGAGGGCGCCTGGTAGCTCCAGCGCACGACCCCGTCGGGGCCGACGATCACCAGGGCGCGCTGGGGGAAGCCGCCCTCGTGGAGCACCCCGAAGGCGCGTGCACGCCGCGCCCTTGGGCTCGAAGTCCGAGAGCTGCGGGATGCTCACGCCGAGCTTTTCGCGGAACGCTTTCTGCGCCCACGTGGAGTCACAGGAGACGCCGTAGATCGCAGCGCCGTCCGCGGTGATCTGGTCGAGCTCCCGCTCGTACAGCTGCAGCTGGTCGGTGCACACGGGGCTGAAGGCGAACGGGTAGAAGACGAGCACGGTCGTCCCGCCGTGCAGGTCCTTCTCGGTGAAGCGCTCGCCGCTTTCGGTGGTGAGCGAGAAGCTCGGAACCTCGGTGCCCGGGTCGAGGACGGTCATGCGGCTCTGTTTACTTACGGAGGCCGAGCTCTTTGATGAGCGCGCGGTAGCCCTCGAGGTCCCGGCGCTGCAGGTAGTCCAGGAAGCGCCGGCGGCGCCCCACCAGCATCAGCAGCCCGCGGCGCGAGTGGTGGTCTTTCTTCTGCTCGCGCAGGTGCTCGGTGAGGTGGTTGATGCGCTCGGTCAGGAGCGCCACCTGCACCTTCGTACTTCCGGTGTCGCGCTCGTTCGCTCCGAACTTCGCGGCGAGCTCGCGCTTTCTCTCGGTGGTCATCGTCATCAGCGGACGCACACGCTAGCAAAGCGCGCCCTCCTCACAGCTCGGCCACGACTTTGCGAGTGAGCTCGACGTCGCTGTGCATCTGCTCGACCAGCGCCTCGGGGGTGGCGAAGCGCCGCTCCCCGCGCAGGCGGCGCAGCCAGTCGATGCGCAGCTCGCTGCCGTACAGGTCGCCGTCGAAGTCGAGCAGGTACGCCTCGATCAGCTCACCGCGGCCGGTGGTGAAGGTCGGGCGCACCCCCACGTTGACCGCGGCTGGGTGACCGGCGGCGAGGCAGGCGTAGATGCCGTGGCCGGGGCACACGAGCTCCTCCTCGGGGATCAGGTTCGCGGTCGGGAAGTCGAGCGTGCGCCCCCGTTCGTCGCCGCGCACCACCTCGCCCCGCAGCTGGAAGGGCGCGCCGAGGAAGCGCGTCGCCTGGTCCACCTCGCCGGCGAGCACGAGGCCGCGGATGTGGCTGGAGGAGACGATCTCCCCCGCGACCTCCAGCAGCGGGTGCACCGTCGTCTGGAAGCGCTCGTCCGCGGCCAGCAGCGCCGTGTCGCCCTTGGCGCGGTTGCCGAAGCGGAAGTTCTCGCCGACCGACACCCGCACCGCCCCCAGCGCGCCGAGGAGCACCTCGTCGATGAACTCCTGCGCGGTGCGCGCGGCGAAGGCGGCGTCGAAGGGGATCACGATCAGCTCCTGCACGCCCAGCGCGGCGATCAGCTCGGCCTTGTAGGTCGAGCTTCGTGAGCAGCTTTGGCGCGTGCTGAGGCGCGACCACGGAGACCGGGTGGGGCTCGAACGTGAGCACGCTGTCCGCGCCGCGGATCACCTCGCGGTGGCCGAGGTGCACGCCGTCGAAGGTCCCGACCGCCACCTGGCGCTCGCGGCGCTGCACATCGGGTAGCCAGGTGACCTTCACCGACGGGAAGCCTAGCCCACGATAGTCCGAGCACCTCCCGTCCAGATCAGTCCCGCCCGGCCTGCTCCAGCGCCTGTTCGATCGAGATCGGCTCCGGCCCCCACGGCTCGCCGCGGCGGGGAGGCGCCACGGCATCCTCGACCTTGAACGGCCCGATCGCCGTGCGCCGCAGCTCGACGCAGTAGGCGTCGCCGAGGTCGGCGATCAGCGAGCGTACGTATGTGCCCGCGGAGCATTCGATCAGATACTCCGCGCGATCCTCCTCGCGCCAGAGCTGCTCGAAGCGGTAGACGGTCACGAGGCGCTCGGGCATCTCGAAGCGCTCGCCGCGCCGGGCGCGCTTGTACGCGCGCTCCCCGCCGATCTTGACCGCCGAGTAGATCGGGGGCCGCTGGCGTACCTCGCCCGTCGGCAGGGACGGCGGGTCCGGTGGGATCCGGCCGGTCTGTGTGATCTCCCCCTCGGGGTCTCCGGTGCTCGATACAGCACCGAGCTGGGCGATCGTCTCGTAGCGCTTGGTGAGCCCCATCAGCTGCTCCTGGATGCGCGTCGCCTTTCCCACCAGCACCAGCAGCAGGCCGCTGGCGAAGGGGTCGAGCGTACCTGCGTGCCCCGTCTTGACGCCCCCGAGCGCGCGGCGCACCGCGGCGACCACGTCGTGCGAGGTGCACCCCACGGGCTTGTCGACCAGCAGGACGCCGTCCATCACGCGCCGGACCCGCGCGTGCGGTCGAGGGGAGGCCGGGTGCACATAACGCCTGCCTCTCAGAGCGCCGAGCCGTCGGCGTTCACGCCGGTGTGGGCGCGACCGATCGTCCGGGATCGGCCAGCAGCTGCACGGCGATCTCGCGGCGCAGGAACTCAACCAGCTCCTCCGGGGCGAGCGTCGTGGAGAAGCCCGCGGCGCGGCGGTGCCCGCCTCCCCCCTGGGCCCGCGCGATCACCGAGACGTCCACGTCGTCGTCCACCGCTCGCAGCGAGACCTTGCGCTCCCCGCGCCGCTCCTCTGCCGTGAGCTCACGCACGAGCGCCGCGACCTTCGTGCCCTGTACGGCGCGCAGGTGGTCGACGATGCCCTCCGAGTAGCTGTCCTCGGCCTCGGCGCGGCGGAAGTCCTCGGCGCTCAGGAACGCCAACGTGAGCTCACCGGAGTCGAAGCGGCGGACCTGCCCGAGCCCCAGGGCCAGCAGGGCGAGCTTGGCGTACGGCGTCTCCTCGAAGAGGCGGCGGTAGACCGCCTGCACGTCTACGCCCGCTTCGATCAGCTCCGCGGCCATCACGTGCGCCCGTGGCCCGGTGTTCTCGTACATGAAGCGGCCGGTGTCCGTGACCAGACCGACGTACAGCGCCTCCGCGACCGCCGGCGTGGGCGCCACCCCCAGCCCGTGGGCCAGATCCCAGATGATCTCCGCGGTGCACGAGGCGTCCGCCACCACGTGGTCGAGCGTGCCGAAGCGGGTGTTGTCGTGGTGGTGGTCGATGTTCAGCAGGTGCGCGCCGTCGCGCAGCACCCCGGCGGAGTTGCGGTCGATGTTGCCGCAGTCCAGCAGCACCACGGTGCGCTGCGCGATGTCCGCCGGCGGCGCCTCGATCACGCGGTCGAGCTCGAAGAAGCGGTACTCGATCGGCAGCGGCAACTCCCCGGCGGGGATGAACATCAGCGAGTCCTTGCCGAGCGCGGTGAGCAGCCCGTGCATCCCGATCAGCGAGCCGATCGCGTCGCCGTCCATGTTTTCGTGCGTGGCGAGCACGAAGCTGTGGTCGGCGCGGATGTGCTCCAGCACGAGCGCGCGGGTCTCCGCCGTGTCCCCCCCCGCTGCTGCGCCGTTCTCACTCATCGGCGCCGCCCCCGCTTGCTTGGTCCTCACTCCCCGACTCGCCGGCTCCGGTCCCCGCTTGCCTTGCCCCACTCCCCGACTCGCCGGCCTCGGTCCCCGACTCCTCCAGCAGCTCCTCCAGGCGCATCGCACGGTCCGTCGTGTCGTCGTAGAGAAAGTCCAGCGTGGGCGTGCGCTTGAGGCGCAGCTCAGAGGCGACGCGCCGCTGCAGGTACCCGTGCGCGCTGCTCAGTCCCGCGAGCGTCCCCTCGCGTCGGGACTCGTCGCCGAGCACGCTCACGTACACGCGCGCGTGGCTGAGGTCGGCGCTGGTCCGCACGTCGGTCACGGTCACGAAGCCCACTCGGGGGTCTTTCAACTCGCCTGCCACCACCTCTCCAATCACCTGCCTGATCGCCTCATCGACCCGGCGCATCCGGCCTGAAGTCATCCTACTCTCCCCGCCCGTCGGGTCTGCACGCCCGGTGTCAGGCCAGCAACCCCGGCGTTACCACTACGCCCCTTTGAGGGCCGAGGGCCAAGCAGTGCAAGGACGCAGGGAGCGAAGTGTGCTTTGCACACGAGCGACCGAGGACGCCGCAATGCGCCGGCCATCGGCCCTCAGAAGCTCTCGCTCTACCTGGCGCGTCTCGTAGGTCTCGAGCACGTCGCCCTCGCGGAGGTCCTGGAAGTTGGCGAGCACGATCCCGCACTCGAACCCGGCGGCGACCTCGCGCACGTCCTCGTTGAAGCGACGCAGGCTCGCGACAGTGGTGTCGTAGATGACGGTGCCCTCGCGCACCACGCGCACACGCGCCCCGCGAGTGACTTTCCCCTCGGTCACGTGGGAACCCGCGATCACCCCGATGCGCGAGGCACGGAAGAGCTGGCGCACCTCCGCCTGGCCGAGCGTGCTCTCGACCTCCTCGGGCTCCAGCAGGCCCTGCATCGCCGCCCGCAGCTCCTCGATCGCGCGGTAGATCACCGCGTAGGAGCGGATCTCCACCCCCTCGCGCTCTGCCAGCTGGCGGGCGTCGCCGACGGGGCGCACGTTGAAGGCGAGGATCAGCCCTTCGGAGGCGGCGGCGAGCATCACGTCGGACTCGTTGATGCCGCCCACCCCGCGGTGGATGATGTTGACCTTCACCTCCTCCTGCGGGAGCTTGGCGATCTCGTCCTCGATCGCCTCGAGCGAGCCGGCGACGTCGGCCTTGACGACCAGTCCGAGCTCCTTGACGGCGCCCTCGCGGGCGAGCTTGAAGACGTCCTCGAGGGAGACTTTGCGGCCCGAGCGCCGAGCCAGCGCCTCGGTCTTCAGGCGGTTGGCACGTTCGCCCGCCAGCTGGCGGGCACGGCGCTCGTTCTCGACGACCCGCACCAGCTCGCCGGCCTCGGGGACCCCGTCGAAGCCGAGCACCTCGACCGGGTCTCCGGGCTGCGCGCGCTTGGTGCGCGCCCCGGTGAAGTCGTGCATCGCGCGCACCCGCCCGAAGTGCGCACCCGCGACCAGCGCGTCGCCGACGCTCAGCGTGCCGCGCTGGATCAGGACGCTTACCACCGGGCCGCGGCCGGGGTCGAGCTTGGACTCGATCACCGTGCCGGAGGCCTCCGTGTCGCGGTTGGCGCGCAGCTCCTCGAGGTCGGTGACCACCTGGATCGTGTCGAGCAGCTCGTCGAGGCCCTGGCGGGTCTTCGCGGAGACGTCCACGTACTCGGTCTCTCCCCCCCACGCGGCCGGCTGCAGTCCGTGCTGGGCCATTTCGGTGCGCACCCGTTCGGGCTGGGCGCCCTCCTTGTCGACCTTGTTGACCGCCACCACGATCGGCACGTCGGCTGCCCGGGCGTGGTCGATCGCCTCCTCGGTCTGCGGCTTGACGCCGTCGTCGGCGGCGACCACGATCACGGCGAGGTCGGTCACCCGCGCCCCGCGGGCGCGCATCGCGGTGAACGCCTCGTGGCCGGGGGTGTCGAGGAAGGTCACCTGCTTGCCCGCGTGGTGCACCTGGTAGGCGCCGATGTGCTGGGTGATGCCGCCCGCCTCCCCGGCGGCTACCTCGGTCTGGCGGATCGCGTCCAGCAGCGAGGTCTTGCCGTGGTCGACGTGGCCCATCACGGTCACCACCGGGGGGCGCTCGACGAGATCCTCCTCGGCGTCCTCGAAGACCGGCTCGAGCTCCACGTCGTCGGCGGCGTGCACGATCTCGATCTCCTTGCCGAGCTCCTCGGCGACCACCTGGATCGCGTCGTCGGAGAGGGTCTGGGTGAGCGTGGCCATCTCCCCCAGGCTCATCAGCTTCTTGATCACCTCGGGCACCGGCACGCCGAGGTACTCGGCGACGTCCTTGACGGTGGCGCCGGAGTTGATGCGCACGAGGTTGGCGTCCCTGATCGCGGCGGTGTTGTCGATCGGGGCGATCGTGTCGTCGTAGGTCCCGCGCCGCCGCCGCCCACGGCGGGGCCGGCGCTGAGGCTGGTTGGCGGGACCCGCCTGCTGGCGGCGGGAGGCCTGCGAGTCGATCACCACGCGCCGACGCCCGGGCGGACCGGCGCCCGCCGGCGCGCGCTCGCCGGTGCGCGAGTCGCGCGTGGGTCGCACCCGCTCGGCGGGGGTGCTCGGTACCTCGCCCACGGGAGATGCGGCTACAGGGGGTGCGGCAGGCGCAGCGGCAGTCGGTGGTGTGGGCGTCGAGGCCTCTCGGACGGGCACGGACGCTTGAGCGACGGGCGCCGGCGGGGGTGTGGACGTCGGCGATGGTGGCGGGGCCGGCCGCTCCACGATTGGAGGAGTGGGGGGCTTCGCCGCCGGTGGCTCGGCCACAGCCGTGGCGACCGGGGCTGCCGCCGCGGAGGCGCCGTCGGCGACCGAAACCGGGGGACGCTCGCCTCCGACCGATTCGGCCAGCGTCCCCGAATCGGCCAGCGCGCGCAGCGCAACGGACTCCTCGACCGAGTTGGAGACCGTCTTGACCTCCACGCCGGCGGCCTGCAGCCGCTCAAGCAGCACCTTGGGCGTGAGACCCTGCTCTTTGGCGATCTCGCGTACGCGCTTCTTGCTCATCGAACGACCGATTCTACGATCTCGGGGCCGAGGGTCACCGCGCAGCGCAACGTACGTGCGATGCCCCGGCGTCGCTCGGCGAGTTGCAGACAGGTGGGGTTGGGAGCCGTCTCGAAGGCGCCGGCACGGCAGAGGTAGGCGCCGCGGCCGGGCAGCGTGCCGGCGGAGTCGATCACCGCGCGCCTGGGGCGTCCGTCGCCGTCGCCGGCGACGGCGAGGCGCACGAGCTCGGACTTCGACGCGATCCGCCCGCAGCCGACGCAGCGGCGTCGGGGCACGTGCCCCGCTATGGCGCTTGCCCCCCTGCGCTCTCGACCTCGGCGGCGGACAGCTCCTGCGGAACCCCGGGAGCGACTTCGGTCGCGGTCTCGGTGGCCGGGTCCTCCTGCACGGCCTCCGGGGCAGGCGGCGGCGGAGCCTCGCCGGACGCCGCGCCGTCACCGTTGAGGTCGGCGACTCTGTCGCCGGTGATACCCGCCAGCGCTTGGTGGGTCTCCAGGCCGCAGTAGCGCGAGCCGGGCAGGGCCGCGTTGGGGCAGCGCCGCCCGTTGGAGAGGATCGCGGCACAGCGGCCGGAGACCTCCTCCTCCTCGTAGCCGTGCTCGGCCTCCTCGGCGGCGAACTCGGTCTCCGAGCGGATGTCCACACGCCAGCCCGTCAGCCGGGCGGCCAGGCGCGCGTTTTGGCCTTCGCGGCCGATCGCGAGGGAGAGCTGGTCGTCGGGCACGATCACCGTCGCCTGTTTGGCCTCGTCGTCGACCAGCACCTCGCGCACGCGCGCCGGCGAGAGCGCCTTGGCGACGAACCGCGCGGGCTCGTCGTTGAAGGGGATGATGTCGATCTTCTCGCCGCGCAGCTCGGAGACGACCATCCGCACGCGCGATCCGCGCGGCCCGACGCAGGCGCCGACGGGGTCCACGCCGTCGGCGTGGGAGACCACCGCGATCTTCGAGCGGTAGCCCGGCTCACGCGCAACGTTCGCGATTTCCACGAGACCGTCGGCGATCTCGGGGACCTCGAGCTCAAACAGCTTCTTGATCAGCTCGGGGTCGCGCCGGGAGACGATGATCGAGGGCCCCTTGGTCGAGGCGGAGACCTCCTTGATGACGGCCTTGATGCGCTGCGAGTGGTCGTAGCGCTCGCCGTCGACCTGCTCGGACTTGGGCAGCAGCGCCTCGACACGCTCGCGCAGCTGCACGAGCGTGTAGCGGGAGTCCGACTGCTGCACGATACCGGTGATCAGCTCTCCCACGCGGTCGCGGTACTCCTCGAACATCATGTCCCGCTCGGCCTCGCGGATGCGCTGCAGGATCACCTGCTTGGCGGTCTGCGCCGCGATCCGCCCAAAGTCGTCGGGGGTGACGTCGCGTTCGCCGATCTGGTCGCGGTACTGCTCGAACTTGGCCGGGTCGATTTCGGGCTCCTCGGGCTCGCGCAGCTCGCCCGTCTCGGGGTCCACGACGGTCCCCTCGTCGATCGTCTCCACGATCAGGTGCGCCTCCAGGCGCTCGGGGATGATCAGTTCGATCACGCGGAAGTCGGCGGTCTCGCGGTCCATCTCCACGCGCGCGTACTTCGCCGAGCCTGGCTGCTTCTTGTAGGCGGAGAGCAGGGCGTCCTCCAGCGCGACCATCAGCTTCTCGGACTCGATGCCCTTCTCGCGGGCCAGCGCGTGCATCGCTTCGAGGATCTCGCGTGACACGGCGCCTACTCCTCAACCAGGTTGGATCGGCGGATCTGCGCGTAGGGGATCGTGACGAGCGCGCCGTCGGCGGCGAGCGTGATCTCCGTGTCGGAGGCGCCCACGAGCTCCCCGGTGTAGCTGCGGCGGCTCGGTGCCCGCCCACCCATGGGCTGGCGACCGATCGGAGATCGGCCAGCTGGCGCGGGCTGGTCGCCTCGGGTGCGCACTCGCGCGCGCCGGCCGACGAAGCGGCGGAAGTGGTCGGGCTTGGTCAGTGGCCGCTCGGGTCCCGGGGAGGAGACCTCGAGGGTGTAGCGCTCGCGCAACTGGGCCAGTGCCACCGTGACTCGCTCGCAGAGCGCGAGCGTTACGCCATCGGGGTGGTCGATGAAGACCCGCAGGGTCCCCCCGCCGACGACCTCGGCGAGTAGCACCTCGACATCGGGCTCGCACGTGGCGAGCTGCTCTTCGATCTCCCTCTGCAGTAGTGCTGGCATGTGCCCTCCAGAAATGAAAAAAGCGGGCGATCCGCCCACTTTCGGTCCGACAGCCGGCGACCTCACGCCGGCACGAAAGCTGTCGAGCGAGCATAGCATCGGCGTGGAGCGCCAGCGAGCGGCGGCTGCCCCGTGGTGCTCCCCGCAAGCCCCGGTGGGGGCGAGAGCACCGACCTGCGTACGAGCGAGGACGAACCCGTCAGGACTCGTGGACGGCACGGCGCGCACGGTCACGGTAGACACGGTAGTCGCGGCGCTCGGGACGCAGTGAGCAGGCGAGCGCAAGCGGGTGGCGGGCCTCCTCGTGGCGGCCGAGCTGCTGCATCGAGCGCCCCAGGCAGAACAGCGCGTAGTCGTTGGTCGGCGCCTGAGCGGCGATCGCGCGGAACTCCTCGGCGGCGGCCTCGTAGCGCTGTGCGTGGAACAGCGCGCGGCCGAGCGCCTCGCGGATCGAGGCCTTGTCGGGCTCCTGCTCGCGGGCGCTGGTGAGCGGCACGATCGCGGCCTGGTAGTCGCCGTGACGGAGCAGGTCACAGCCGCGGCGGTAGAGGTCGTAGACGCTGGGGCAGGGGGAGGGCAGGCCCTCCCCCTGTGCCCCCTCCCCGCCGCTTCCGTGCCGGTGGAAGTCGAAGTCGCTGTCCATGGTGGTCCCCTCCACTGTAGAAAGGCGTTCGGGGCCCTTCATGACGCCCGCAGCCGCTCGACGGCGTCGAGGATCGCCTCGGCGACTCGCTCCTTGGCGGCGCGCGGCACGTGTGCCTCGCCCGCGGCGGTGAGGATCGTGACCTCGTTGGCGTCGGCCCCGATGCCGATGTCTGAGCGGGAGACGTCGTTGACCACGACCGCGTCGAGCCCCTTGTCCTTGAGCTTGCCTCGCCCGTAGTCGATCGCGCCCGCTCCGTGCTCGGCGGCGAACCCCACGAGCGTCTGCCCGGCCTGCCGGCGGGCGGCGAGCGCGCGGAGTACGTCCGGGGTCGCCTCGAGCTCCAGCCGCAGGCGCTCGCGGTTGGCCTTCTTGAGCTTCCCGTTCGCGGGCTCGACGGGGCGGAAGTCCGCGACGGCGGCGACCATCAGCAGCACGTCGCAAGTGGGAAACGCCTGCTCGCACGCCTCGGCGAGCTGGGCGGCGGTTGAGACCTCCCGCCAGGCTACGCCCGTGGGGCGGGGCAGCGAGACGTTGGCGGCGATCACCGTCACCTCGGCTCCGCGCGCGTGGGCGGCCTGGGCGAGCGCGAGCCCCATGTGCCCAGAGGAGCCGTTGCCGATGAAGCGCACACTGTCGATCGGCTCGCGGGTGCCACCGGCGGTGACGAGCACGTTCAGCCCCCGCCACGCGCCCGCCGCGGGTGCAGACGCGGCGTCGGCGTCGGCGTCGGCGACCGAAGCCGGGAGACACGCGCCTGCGGCGCTGGCCGATTTGGGGATGCGAGCGGAGCGAGTGTCTCCCCAATCGGTCCCCGTTTCGGCCAGCATCTCGCAGACCTCCAGCAGCCGCGCGGGGTCGGGCAGGCGCCCCACCCCCTCCTCGCCCTCGGAGGCCAGGCGTCCGCGCTCGGGCTCGACGACGTACACGCCGCGCGCGCGCAGCGTCTGGAGGTTGGCCTGCACGGCGGAGTGCTCGTACATGTGGTTGTTCATCGCCGGGGCCACCACAAGCGGACACGTGGCGGCGAGCGCAGCGCTGCACAGGAGGTTGTCGGCGAGACCGTGGGCGAGCTTGGCGATCGTGTTCGCCGTCGCGGGCGCGACCAGGTAGAGATCTGCGTTACGCACGAGCTCCAGGTGGCTGATCGGCTCGTGCGCGGGCGGCTGTTGGCCGGGGAACGCTCCGCGCGCGGGGTCTCGCTCGAACTCGTCGGTAAGCACGGGGGCTCCGGTGAGTGCGGCGAAGGAGGCGCTGCCCACGAAGCGGCAGCTGGCGGGAGTCTGCACGACCCGCACCGAGTGGCCGGCACCGGTCGCGAGGCGCACGAGCTCGAGCGCCTTGTACGCGGCGACCCCGCCGCTCACCCCGAGCAGGATTCTGGACATACCCGGGTTTTAGAGCCCCGGACTCAAACCGGCAAGCCCTGGCCGACAGGTTGCGCGAAGCGCAATACGGAACTCAGCCCCTAGGACGTTCGCTGGGCAAGCCAGGCAAGGACGCAGGGAGCGAAGTGTGCTTTGCACACGAGCGACCGAGGACGCAGCATGGCGCCGTCCCAGCGGGCGTCCTAGCGGTAGTGGTACTTGATCTTTCCTTGCGCTACCTCCTCAAGGGCAATCGTGAGGTAGTTCTTGGAGGTGGTCTCGATCATCGGGGGCGGGAACTCGTCGAACGTGCCCTCGCCGAGGTTGTGGTAGTAGCTGTTGATCTGGCGGGCGCGCTTGGCGGCCACCACGACGGAGGCGTAGTTGGAGTCGACGTTCTCCAGCAGACGGTCGATGCGGGGTGAGATCACAGGGGCCCTTTCGTGGTTGAGCGTCCCAGTGTAGAGGGCCGGCGTACGCTGCCCCGGCCAGTCCTGTCAGTCCAGCTCGGCGGCGACGACCGCGACGAGCTCCTCCAGCGCGTCGTCCAGACGGTCGTTGACGACCACGTGGGCGAACTCGGACTGCGCCCGCACCTCCTGCTCGGCCACGCCCAGACGCCGCTCGACCTCCTCGGCGCCGTCGACCCCGCGCCCGATGAGGCGGGTGCGCAGGGCCTCCAGGGAGGGGGGCGCGATGAAGACCTGCAGCGCCTCGGGCGCCGCTGCGCGAACCTGGCGGGCGCCCTGCACCTCGATCTCCAGCACGACGGGCACCCCGGCGCGCACGCGCTCGTCGAGCTCGCTGCGTAGCGTCCCGTAGCGGCGCCCCGCGTAGTCGGCGTGCTCGACGAAGTCCCCGGCCTGCACGCGCCGCTCGAACTCCTCGGGGACGAGGAAGTGGTAGTCGCGCCCGTCCTGCTCGCCGGGCCGGGCCGGGCGCGTGGTCGCCGAGACCGAGAGCTCGAGCTGGGGCAGGCGCTCCATCAGGCCGCGGATGAGCGTGCCCTTGCCCACACCCGAGGGGCCTGTGATAACGAAGACGCGCGCCACGGTCGGCACCCTAATGGCGCCGTCGGGTGGAACGGAATCCGATCGGTGAGGACCCACGCCGCCGGCAGCCGGGGGCGGCGCGGCTCAGCGGCGCAGCAGCGACACCAACTCCGAGCGCTGTCTCTCGGAGAGCCCGCCGATCGTCTTGGAGGGGGCCACGCGGCAGTGGGCGAGGATCTTGTTGACCTTCACCCGTCCGTACTTGGGGACGGCGAGCATCACGTCGAACACCTTCGCGGTCTCCATGTACTCGGGCGGGTTCAGCAGGAGGGTGTGGATCGAGTACCGCCCCGCCTTCAGGTCGCGCTTGAGACGGGCGCGTTCGGTGCGGATCAGGTTGGCCCTGGCGAGGGCGTCCATCCGCTGGTTGAGTGAGCGCTCGGGTGCTGCCGAGTGCTTGGTGGGCGTCATACCCGTCCCTGTCGCCATGGGCGGCGAGTCTACACACCCGCGGCTGACGATCAAGGCGCGAGGCACAATTCACCTAAAGCTCAACTCGAGGTCTAGGTATGTGGAGGCTGGTGGATGGTGCGGGGGCGTGTTTGCAGGGGTTTTTGGCCACCGCTTCGCCGGCTGTTCGGTCAGTCAGTCCAGCAGCGTCCCCGCGAGCGCCCGCGCGATGCGCCCGCCGGCTGCGGGGTCGCGAAAGCTCTCGGTGCCGACCGCCACGAGCGTGGCGCCGACGTCGAGCAGGTCGCGCGCGTGAGCGGCGCTCTGCACCCCGCCCATGCCCACGACGGGGATCGTGACAGCACCCACGGCGGCGGCCACCTGGGCGAGTGCGACCGCACGGATCGCGGGGCCGGAGAGGCCGCCGCTGCCCCCACCGAGCCAGGGCGCGCGTGGGGCTGAGCGCATCTCGGGAGTGAGCGCGAGGGCGCGCAGGGTGTTGATCAGCGACACGGCATCCGCCCCGCCGGCCTCGGCAGCCCGAGCACAGGCGGCGACGTCGGCGGCGTTGGGGGTCAGCTTGACGATCAGCGGCTTGGTGGTGCGGGGGCGTACCTCGCGCACCACCCGCTCGAGCGTCGCGGGGTCCGCGCCGATGTCCAAACCGGTCGCGACGTTGGGGCAGGACACGTTCAGCTCGAGCGCTGCGATCTCAGAGCGCTCCTCGCAGCGCTCCAGCAGCGTGGCGATCTCCTTGGCGGTGGAGCCCATCACGTTGGTGACCAGCGGCACTGGAAGCCGCGCGAGCTCGGGGAGGTCGAGCTCCAGGTAGCCCTCCAGGCCCTTGTTGGGCAGTCCGATCGAATTGATGAGACCCGCCGGCGCCTCCCACAGCCGCGGCGGGGGGTTGCCGTCGCGGGCCTGGAGCGTGATCGTCTTGGACACGAACGCGGAGAACGGGAACTCGGCGTCGAGGATCTCCCCGAAGGCCGCGCGGGCGGCGGGGACGTCGAAGGTACCCGACGCGTTGATCACCGGGTGAGCGAGCTCCAAGCCGCAGAAGTTCACGCTCATGCTGGGGCGCCGGCGTGAGCGTCGACGTGGTCAAGCTGTGCGGCGTCGACCACGGGGCCGTCCACGCAGACCCGCAGGTAGCCCCCGCCGCGGCGGGGCACGACGCAGCCGAAACACGCGCCGAAGCCGCAGGCCATCCCGGACTCCAGCGCGAGCTGAGCTGGGACGGAGCGCTCGGCGCAGAGCGCGCGCACAGCCTCGAGCATCGGCGCGGGGCCACAGGCATATACGGTCGCGTGAGGGTCGCGCGCCACCTCGGAGGCGAGCAGCTCGGTGACGAGCCCGTGGCGTCCCACGGAGCCGTCGTCGGTGGCAACCTGGGCGTCGCGCAGCAGCGCGGCTCCCGCGGCGTGGCGGCGGTCGCGAAAGCCGAGCACCACGGAGGGCGGGTGGGCAGCGTCCACAAGCGCGTCCTGCCAGGCCGCCAGCGGCGCGATCCCGGCGCCGCCGCCCACGAGGATCGCGCGGCGGCCGTCGGCGGGAGCCGTGAAGCCGACCCCGAGCGGCCCGAGCAGCCACACCTGCTCGCCGGGGCGCAGCTCGCACAGCCGGTGCGTGCCGGGGCCGACGTCCTCGAGCAGAAAGTGCGCCTCGCCCTCCGCGGTGACGCGCGCGTAGGAGAAGGCGCGGGGCAGGTGGGGACGCTCGTCGGCCCCTCCCCCCCACCGCTCCGCGGCGGCGAGCATCGCGAACTGGCCGGGCGCAGGTGCCCGCCGACTCTCCGGAGATTCATCCGTGGACCCGTCCGCGGGGAACTCATCGGCCCACCCCCCCGCGGCGACGCGCAGCACGCGGTAGGCGCCCCACTCCTCGTTGCCGATGACGCGCAGCAGGCGCCGGCCGAAGGGGGCCGTGGGGCTAGCCGATCTGCGATCGGTCACGCCACCCCGGCCCCGGGGCGCTCGGGAGAGTCCCCGCGCGGCGCGGCCCTCGCGCTCGCCGCGGACGAGCCCTCCCCGCGCGGTGCGACCGTCATCTTCGCCGCAGCCGAGCCGCCCTTGCGCTGTGCGGCGCCCGCCTTCGCCGCGGACGAGCCGCCCACGGACGGGCCCGCCCTCGCGGTGGAGCTCCTGCAGGCAGAGCACCGGCGGGGGGCCGTTCTGGCGGGCGCTCGCGATCGCGCGCGCGGCGGAGACGCCGGCGGCGAGCGTGGTCAGGCAGGGCACGCCGCGGGTCACCGCGGCGCGGCGGATCAGCCGGCCGTCGGTGCGCGCGCCGGAGCCGGTGGGGGTGTTGACGACGAGGTCCACGTCGCCGCGCTCGATCCACTCGACCACGTGCGGGGAGCCCTCGCCGACCTTGTTGAGCGGCTGCACGGGGATCCCCATGCGCGCGATCGCCTCGGCGGTGCCGCGGGTGGCGAGGATGCGAAAGCCGTTGTCGTGCAGCGACTGGGCGATCGCGAACGCGCCGGCCTTGTCGGCGTCGGTGACGGAGATGAACGCGGTGCCGCGCAGCGGCAGCGGGCAGCCGGCGGCCGCCTGGGCCTTGGCGAACGCGGTGGGGAAGTCGCGCGCGATCCCCATCACCTCCCCGGTGGAGCGCATCTCGGGGCCGAGCACCGCGTCGGCGCCCTCGAAGCGGTCGAACGGCAGCACGGCCTCCTTGACCGAGACGTGGTCGCCGAAGCCGAGCCCTTCGCGCTCGCGGGGCAGGCCGAGCGCGGCGATCGACTCTCCCAGCTGCACGCGGCAGGCGAGCTTCGCGAGCGGCAGCCCGACGGCCTTCGAGACGAACGGCACGGTGCGCGAGGCGCGGGGGTTGGCCTCCAGCACGTACAGCTGCCCGTCCACCACCGCGTACTGCACGTTGAGCAGGCCCACCACCCCGATGTTCAGCGCGAGCTCGCGCGTGGCCTCGCGGATCTGCTCGAGCATCGCCCCCCCGAGCGAGTGCGGGGGCAGCACGCACGCGGAGTCGCCGGAGTGCACGCCGGCCTCCTCGACGTGCTGCATGATGCCGCCGACCCACGTCTCCCGCCCGTCGCACAGCGCGTCGACGTCCACCTCGATCGCGTTCTCCAGGAACCGGTCGAGGTAGATCGTCGTGGTTCCCTCCGGCGGCAGCTCACGGCGCAGGTAGTCGGCGAGGCCCTCGCGGGAGTACACGATCTCCATCGCCCGGCCCCCCAACACGTAGCTGGGGCGCACCAGCAGCGGGAAGCCGACCTCCTCGCCTCTCTGCAGCGCCTCCTCCACCGAGCGCGCGGTGGCGTACGGCGGCGCCCGGTAGCCGAGGCGCCCGAGCAGCTCCCCGAAGCGCCCACGGTCCTCAGCGAGGTCGATCGCCTCGACGCTCGTGCCGAGCAGCGGCACGCCCGCGGCGGCGAGGCCGGCGGCGAGCTTCAGCGGGGTCTGTCCGCCGAACTGCACGATCACGCCCTCGGGCTGCTCGACCTCGACCACGCCGAGCACGTCCTCGAGCGTGAGCGGCTCGAAGTAGAGGCGGTCGGAGGTGTCGTAGTCGGTGGAGACGGTCTCGGGGTTGCAGTTGACCATCACCGCGTCGCGCCCGGACTCGCGCACGGTCATCGCGGCGTGCACGCAGCAGTAGTCGAACTCGATGCCCTGGCCGATGCGGTTGGGGCCGGCGCCGAGGATCACGACAGAGGGGCGCTCCCCACGGTTCACCTCATTGTTGGCGACGCGCTCCCAAGCCGAGTAGTAGTAGGGGGTGCTCGCCGGGAACTCTGCGGCGCACGTGTCCACCGCCCTGTAGGTGCGCTCCCCCGCGAACGGCGCCTCGGGGTCCTGGGCGAGCGCGCGCAGCTCGCGCAGGAACCACGGGTCCACCGCGGTGAGCTCGTGGACCGCCTCGATCTCCGCGCCGCGGCGGAACAGCTCGAGTACCGTTTCGAAGCGCTCCGGCGTGGGGGTGGCAAGGCTTGCGAGCAGCTCGGCTTCGCCGACCTCGCCCAGGCGCGGGGTCTTGTCGAGCTCGCGCGAGCGCAGCGCCTTGGCGAACGCCTGGCCGAAGGTGCGCCCGATCGCCATCGCCTCGCCCACCGACTTCATGTGCGTGGTGAGCGTGGACTCCACGCCCGGGAACTTCTCGAACGCGAAGCGCGGCCACTTCACCACCACGTAGTCGATCGTCGGCTCGAAGCTCGCGGGGGTGCTGCGGGTGATGTCGTTGGGGATCTCCTCCAGCAGGTACCCCACCGCCAGGCGTGCCGCGATCTTTGCGATCGGGAAGCCCGTCGCCTTCGAGGCCAGTGCGGAGGAGCGCGAGACGCGCGGGTTCATCTCGATCACGAGGACCTCTTCGGTCTGGGGGTTGACCGCGAACTGCACGTTCGAGCCGCCCGTCTCCACGCCGACCGCGCGAATCACCGCGATCGCCTCGTCGCGCAGGCGCTGGTAGAGGCGGTCTGAGAGCGTCTGCTGGGGGGCCACAGTCACCGAATCCCCCGTGTGCACGCCCATCGGGTCCACGTTCTCGATCGAGCACACGACCACCACGTTGTCCGCGCGGTCGCGCATCACCTCCAGCTCGAACTCGCCCCACCCCAGCACCGACCGGTCGAGCAGCACCTGGCCGATCGGCGAGGCCTCCAGGCCCCGCGCGACCGCCGTGCGGAACTCATCCGGGGTGCGCGCCACGCCGCCCCCGCGTCCGCCGAGCGTGTAGGCGGGGCGCACGATGCACGGCAGGCCGACCTCGTGCATGAGGCCCTGCGCCCGTCCCACCCCGCGCTTGACGTCGAAGCGCTGCTCCTGCTCGTCCCAGCTTGAGACCACCGCGTTCGTCGGCATCTGCAGTCCCGCCCGCGCCATCGCCGCCCCGAACAGCTCGCGGTCCTCCGCGCACGCGATCGCCTCGTAGTTCGCCCCGATCAGCTCCACCCCGTAGTGCTGCAGCGTGCCGTCGTCGTGCAGCGCCTTGGCGAGGTTCAGCGCCGTCTGTCCCCCCAGCGTGGGCAGCAGCGCGTCGGGGCGCTCGCGCTCGATCACCTGCGCCACCGGCCCGGGCAGCAGCGGCTCGACGTACGTGGCGTCCGCCAGCTCCGGGTCGGTCATGATCGTCGCGGGGTTGGAGTTCACGAGCACCACCTCGTACTTCTCCTCGCGCAGCACCTTGCACGCTTGCACCCCGGAGTAGTCGAACTCCGCGGCCTGCCCGATCACGATCGGGCCCGAGCCCAGGATCAGGATCTTGTGGATGTCCTCGCGGCGGGGCATCAGCACAAGCCCCCGGTTCGCGCAACGAACGCCGCTGGGACCCCCCCTGGGGGGTCCTCATCAAAAAATCTCTTCCCCCGTGTGTGCGTCACGCTCCGGCCTCCGCGATGCGCTCCAGGAAGCGGTCGAACAGGTACACGCTGTCGTGCGGGCCGGGCCCCGCCTCGGGGTGGTACTGCACCGAGCCGCCCGGCACGTCCAGCAATTCCAGGCCCTCCACGGTGCGGTCGTACAGGTTCACGTGCGTCAGCTGCGCCGCGCCGAAGTCGGTCTGCCAGCGGACCGGTTTGGTGCCCTCGATCGTGCCCTTCCCGCTCGGGCCCACCACCGCGAAGCCGTGGTTCTGGGAGGTGATCGCCACGCGGCCCGGTCTGCAGGTCCTTCACCGGGTGGTTGGCGCCGCGGTGGCCGAACGGCAGCTTGAACGTCTTCAGGCCCACCGCCCTGCACAGCAACTGATGGCCGAGGCAGATCCCCCACACCGGCTTGCGCCCCACCACTTCGCGGACGGTCTGCGTCACGTACTCCACCGCCGCCGGGTCGCCGGGGCCGTTGGCGAGCAGCACCGCGTCGGGGTCGCTCGCCAGCAGGTCCGCCGCGGAGGTTGCGCACGGGTGCAGCGCCACCCGCGCCCCCCGCGCCACGAGGTTACGCACGATCGAGCCCTTGATGCCGGTGTCGATCACCGCGATCCGCGGGCCCTCGCCGTCGCCGTGGTGGCTCACCTCGCTAGGGCTCACCGTTGCCGCGAGGTCCTGCCCGTCCATCCGCGGCTCGGCCTCGATCTTCGCGTGCGCGTCGGCTGGGGGGACGCTCGCCGGGAAGATCCCCCCGCGCATCGAGCCCGCCTCGCGGATGTGGCGCACCAGCGCGCGCGTGTCCACTCCGGTAATCGCCGGCACCCCGCAGTCGGCCAGCCACGCCAGCCACCCCCCCTCCGCGCCGGGGGCGTCTTCGCGGTCGCACGCCTCGCGCATGATCGTGCCCCGCGCCCACGGGCGCTCTGACTCCATCGCCTCCGCGCTCACGCCGTAGTTGCCTACGTGGGGGTACGTGTACGTGATCAGCTGGCCCGCGAACGAGGGGTCGCTCACCGACTCCTGGTAGCCCGACATCCCGGTCGTGAACACCACCTCCCCCACCGCGCTGCCCTGCGCCCCGCACGCCTCGCCGTCGAAGCGCGCGCCGTCCTCCAGGAGCACGTACGCCGTCGGGCTGGTCACAGGATGAGCCTCTGCACTTCCTTGAACTCCGGCGTGCCCGCGCGCTCCAACAGCTCGAACAGCGCGGCCTCGACCGTGGTCACGACGGCGCCCGCGCGCTCCATGCGCTCCAGGCCGCGCTCGTAGTCGACCTCGTGGCGCGAGCCCACCGCGTCGGCCGGCACGTGCACCTCCACGCCGCGCTCCAGCAGGTCGTGGACGGTCTGCGAGACGCACACATGGGTCTCGATCCCGCACACCACCGCCTGCTCGCGGCCCGCGAGGTCGAAGCCCTCCGCGCGCGCGGCCGAGAAGACGCTCTTCTCGATGCGCGGCTCGTCCTCCAGGCCGACCTCCGGCGCGGTGTGGCCGAGGCCCTTCGGGTACTGCTCGCTGACCTGCGTCGGGAGCCCCAGGATGCGTGCTCCCCGCACGAGCTTCGCGCAGGACTCGGCGACGCCCGCGAAGGACGCGTACGGACGGAACGCCTCCTGGACGTCCACCACGACCAGCGCGGCGCGCTCGCGAGCGAGCAGGCTCACGGGGTGCTCCTCATACCGCCACCGCCGCGTCGGCCACGGCCCGGTAGGCCACCGAGCCCGCAGCGACCGTCAGCACCACCCGCCCTCGCAGGCGCCGGCCCGCGAAACAGCAGCTCTCCGAGCGGCTCTGCCAGCCGTGCTCGCCTGCCACCCACTCGGCCTCGAGGTCGACGAGCGCGATGTTCGCCTCCTTGCCCTGCGCAATCGTCGGGACGGGCAGCTCGAACAGCTCCGCGCCCGCGGTCATCCGCTCGAGGAGGACGCCGAGGCCCAGCACGCCGGGCAGCACCAGCTCTGTGTACAACGCGGCGAACGCCGTCTCCAGGCCAGTCGTGCCCATCGGGGCCTCCGTGAACGGGAGCGCCTTCTCCGCGCGTGCGTGCGGGGCGTGGTCGGTGGCCACGCAGTCCACCGTGCCCGCGCGCAGCGCCTCGACGAGCGCCAGCCGATCCGCCTCGGTGGCGAGCGGTGGGTTCATCTTCGCGCGGGTGTCCGGGTGGGCGTCCGCGCCGCGCACGGCCTCCTCGGTCAGCAGCAGGTGGTGCGGTGTCACCTCCGCGCTCACCCTCACGCCGTGGGCCTTCGCGGCCCCGAGCACCTGCACCGAGGCGGCGCAGCTGAGGTGCTGGAAGTGCACGCGCCCCCCCTCGGACGCCGCGATGACCGCGTCGCGCGCGACCACGCTCGCCTCGCTCGCACACGGGACGCCGGGGATGCCGAGCTCGGTGCTCAGGGCGCCCTCGTGCATGGCTCCCCCGCGCGAGAGCGTCCGGTCCTCCTCGTGCAGCGCCACCACGCCGCCGCACGTACGCTGCCGCTGGAGCGCTTCGCGCAGCACCCCCGCACTCGCGACGGGGTTCCCGTCGTCGGTGAAGCCCACCGCGCCCAGCTCGCGCAGCGCGGCCATCTCCGTCAGCTGCTCCCCGTTGAGACCCCTGGTGATCGCCGGCAGGAAGCCGACCGGCACGTGCGCCTGCTGCGCGGCAGTCTCCCGCACGGCCCGCAGCCGCTCTGGGGAGTCCGTCGGCGGCTTCGTGTTGGGCATCGCGATCACTACGCAGAACCCCCCCGCGGCGGCCACGCGGGTGCCGCTCTCGATGTCCTCCTTGTGCTCCTCGCCCGGGCTGCGCAGGTGCACGTGCGGGTCGAAAAAGGCTGGTACGGCGCGCAGCCGGCCGCCACCCTCGACCACCTCCACATCTTCCTCCGCGGGCAGTGTCCCCGGTGCGCTCACCGCTGCGATGACACCGCCTCGCACCAGCAGGTCGTGGCGGGCGTCCCAGCCGGCGCGCGGATCGAACAGGTGGACCTCCCGCAGCAGCAGCTCGGCGGGGCGGCCGGGAGCACGAACGAGTGGGGGCGAGCTCACGTTGCTGAGCTCCTGTGGCGGGGACTCGGTTCTGTGCGACGGGACAAGCTCATGGGATTATCGAGGACGCGACCGTCTCGGTGTCCTGCGGGGTGCGGACCCCTGCCCCACCGCCGGTCTGCTCGCCCTGCGCGCGCTCGCCGGCGCCCTCCGCGCCACTCACTCCGGGCCCTGCCGCGGAAGCCGGCGTCGGGCGGTTGGACCAGCGGATCAGCCGCGCGGGCCCACGCTCGGGGAACGGGATCTCGACCGCGTCAAAGTCCCGCGGAACCTCTGTGGAAGGGAAGACCGCACGGGCCTCGCTCTGGACCTCTGCGCCGAAGTAGCGCGTCGAGAGATGGGTGAGGACGAGCATCCTCACCTCCGCGTCCCGTGCCAGCTCTGCCGCCTGGCGCGCGGTGCTGTGGCCCGTCTGGCGCGCCCGCTCCCCCTGCTCCTCCACGAACGTCGCCTCGTGCACCAGCACGTCCGCCTGGTGGGCCGCCACCGCCAGCCCCTCGCACGGCGCCGTGTCGCCGGAGATCACCACCTTGCGACCCTCCCGCGCGGGTCCCACGACCTGCTCTGGGGCAACCCCGTTCACGCTCTCCCCGCGCACCAGCCGCCCGAAGTCCGGCCCCGGCCGCACCCCCAGGCGCTCTGCGAGCTGCGGGTCGAGCTGCCCCGGACGGGCGTCCTCCACGAGGACGTAACCCACCGCCGCCGCGGCCCGGTGCCGCACCGGGACCGGCGTCACGCTGTAGCCCTCGCGCTCGACCGCCTGCGCCGGCTCGAGCTCCACGACCCGCAGCTCGTACGGCAGCCGCCGTCCGTAGATGAAGCGCGTCTGGGTCATCAACTCCCTCAACCCCGCCGGCCCGTACACCGTCAGAGGCTGCTCGCGGTCACGCAGCGCGAAGGACTTCAGCATCCCTGGCAGCCCCAGCCAATGATCGGCATGGAAGTGCGTGATGAACACGCACTCCACGTCCGCCAGCCCGACCGATCGCAGCAACTGGCGCTGGGTCCCCTCGCCGCAGTCGAACAGCAGCCTGTCGCCCCCGTGGCGCACCAGCACCGCGGGCAGCCCGCGCCGAGGGCTCGGCACCGACCCGCCGGTTCCCGCGAAGAACACTGACATCTCCATGCCGGCAACGGTAGCGGCGCGTCCGATCCGAAGCCCGCCCACCCGGCTCGCGCCGGGGCCTCACGACCCTCCAGGGCACCGGTGGGGCCTGCTCGCTGCCGCTAAGCTTCGCGGGTGCAGTTACGCCGTCTGCGACGGCCCTCCTGCGCCCGTAGCTCAGTGGATAGAGCGCTCGCCTCCGGAGCGAGAGGTCGCAAGTTCGAATCTTGCCGGGCGCGTCGCTGAATCCCGTGCAACTGTCTCAGGACAACACACAGCCCCGATTGGGCCCGGCGAGTCGAATCGCCAGCCCGTCGAGGATGTCGAGGATGGGGATGACGAACGCCGGGTCCTTGGCTTGGGGTTCGCGCTGGGGCTCGGTTCGCAGCGCGACGATCATGGCGACGACGCAATCGTCGGCGTCGACGACGATCGACCCGGAGTCGCCGGGGCGCGCGAAGGGTTGGCCGTCGCCGTAGACGAACCAGCCGCGCAGGTAGTCTCGGACGATCGGCGGTCCGCCGGCCTGCGGGAGCACGACCTTCAAGGACTCCGGCGTCGGGTCCAGCAGGCCCTGGGTCAGGCCGGGAGTGTTGATCCCGCGCTTGAAGACCGTGACGAGATCGTCGTGCCCTTCGAGGTTGCGCGCACGCCCGGAGATGACTGTCTCGCGGACGACGTGCCCGAGCGTCACATGGCCGTCGACGAGTACGAGGCTGGCGTCGAGTCGCACCTCCTCGCACGGCTCGGCGGGGTGGCTGTCGATGACATCACCGATCCGGGGGTCTCCCGAGGACGCGGCGCCCACGCCGGTGCCGAGGAGCACTTCGCGCTGACCAAGGGGATACGCGGCGGAGAGGCTTCCCACGACGTGCGCGGCAGTCAGCATCAGCGGGCCGCTTCCGTCGGCGCGCAGGACCGGCGCGCCGTAGGAGCCGACCTCGTGCAGCTGCCCGTAGCGGTTCAGGCCACCCGGGTAGATGCGGTCGCCGGGACCGATGCTGACAGGCCGCGGCGCCAGCTTCAGACGACTTGGTCGAGGCGGGCCACGGCGTTGATCGCGCCGTGCGCTTGCTTGACTCGGACCGTGAGCCCGCGATAGCTGGACGGAACATCGACCGGCCCGGTCGCTCCGACATCAAGGAACCAGGCGTCTCGCCGCTCAGGATCGCGCCGCACGGCGACCGAGGAGAAACCGGCCTGCGCGCGATGCGCGCGGTAGAAGTCCACACGGATCTGCTCGCGTTCGCCAGGACTGATATCGATGAGGCTGCTCACACGCTTCATGGTAGCCGTCTTATCGGCGCCGATGTGGTGCCGCCCAAGGCTTCGCGTGCGCACGCGCGGCCCGACCCGATACGCACCTTGGCGTTCCGACAGCACAGCGAACGACTGGCGGCAAAGGGACGGCCGGAGCGACCTCTTGCCTCACGGCGATGAGGGGAAGTCGCCGTGACCGCGATGTGCCCGCCACGCTCCAAGACGTGTCGCGCGCCGAGCACCGTGAGCCCGACGATGCGGCTCGTCCCGGGCTCATAGCGGACGACGTGGCCCTCTGGCGTCTCCTCCCCCCTCGGCCTCCTGAGGCGCGCCGACGTGCAGGTAGAGCACGTCGTTGTCGGCGTCGTAGTCGGCGTGATCGAAGCTCAACGGCCCGATCGTGATGTTTACGCGCTCCATGACGCCTCCTCGTACGCTTTGGGGGAGGGCTACCACGCGACCCGCACGTCGTAGGGGCGCAGTCGCTCGTCGTTCGAGACGAGGACTGCGTCCTCGAGCGTGGCCTGGGCGACGAGCAGGCGGTCGAACGGGTCGCGGTGATGCCACGGCAGCGTGCGTACTGCCCGTGTGTGGTCGATGCTGATGGGTAGGGGGACTGCCCCGCCATCCAACAGCTGCCTCGCGAACCCGTCGGGCGCGTCGAGCTTTCCGAGCGATCGCTTGATTGCGACCTCCCACACCACTGCTGCGCTGAGCAAGACCTCGTTGGCGGCGTCGGTGAGCAGCTCGTCGGCGCGCTGACTCAGCCGTTTGTCTTCGTCGAGCAGCCAGAGCGCGGCGTGGGTATCGACCAGCAGCCTCACCGGGCGCCGAATGCCTCGGCGATATCCTCGGGAAGCTCGTCGAAGTCATCGGGCATATGCACGCGGCCACGCCACGCGCCGCGCACCAATGCCAGCGAGCGCGGCTCCTCCACGACGGGCACCAGCCGCACCGCCGGCTTGCCGTTGCGCTGGATGACAACATCCTCACCGGCTTCGGCGCGCTCCACTAGTTTGGAGAGGTGCGTCTTGGCGTCATGCATTCCCACACGGGCCACACGCCAATCGTAGCACGGCCTAGCTAGCCCTAGCCAGGTATAGCGGCGTGGGCGGCTCCGACACCAGCGCAAGCACCGCCCTGTCCCTGCCCACGAAGAGCCCTGAGAAGATAGCTGTGTGCAATCCCCGCCCGATGCCAGTTCGCGAACTTCGACAGCCGGCCTGAGAGGGGTCTTCCACGACGCCCGCCGCGACCCCGAGCTGGCGGTGCTCGAGGGCCTGCACGCGCTCAAGCATGCGCTCCGCTTCGGCGCCCAGGTGCAGCGCGTGGTCCTCACCGAGCCCGGGCAGGTGCGCACGCTTGCGCAGGCACTCGCGCCCGACGTCGCGGGACGCATCTTCGCCGATGCCCAGACCGTCTCCCCCGAGGTGTTCGCCACCCTCGCCCCGCAGGCTCCCTCGACCGGCGTGATCGCCCTCGCCCGACGCCACCGCGTCGATGTCGCCGCGTTGCTCGCCGATGCCCGCCCTGCACCGATCGTGCTGCTCGAGCAGCCTCGCAACCTCGGGAACCTCGGGGCGTGCGTGCGCGTCGCTGCTGCCGCTGACATCGCGGGCGTGCTTAGCACTGGCGTACACGATCCGTGGGACCCCGCCGCGCTGCGCGGCAGCGCCGGCCTGCACTACGCGCTGCCCGTTGCGCACCTCGGCGAGGAGTCGCTCGGGAATGGCTCCCGCCCGCTGGTCGCGGTAGACCCGGACGGTGAGGAGCTGCGTCCTGAGCGGCTCCCCGCTCGCGCGATCCTCGCGTTCGGTAGCGAGCGCCAAGGGCTCTCCGAGGAGATCCTGGGTCAGGCCGATGCGCTGGTGCGCCTGCCGATGCGCGAGGGCGTCTCGAGCCTCAACCTCGCCACCTCGGTGGCCGCGCTGCTCTACGCCTGGCGCTTGTCCTGACCCTTGCCGATCCGCTTGGTGCTCCACCAGCCCCAGCCGCCTACGGCGAGCACGGGCGCGACGTACATCGCGGAGGTGTACCAGTGGTAGAGGCACGCGATCACGGCCATCGCCTACAAGCTACCACGCTCGCTCCCGGCTGGAACCTGCCGCGCCGGGCGTGTATAGGCTGAGAAGCTGTGATCCCGCCACCCCCGCTCGCGGTCTCCACCGAGCTGCTCGCCGCCATCCAGCTCGGGCCGCTGATGATCCTCGGCCTGCTCTACGCGCGGCGGGTGCGCACGCTTGCGCTGGGGGGCCGCCCCGTGCCGGGCTGGCGGCAGGTTTGCTTCTACTCGGGGTTCGTCGTTATCGGTGCCGCGCTCACCTCGCTCGGCAAAACCAGCCAGGAACTGCTTTACGTGCACATGATCGAGCACCTGCTGCTGGGGGACGTCGCGGCCCTTTTGATCGTGCTCGGACTCACGGCCCCGCTGATCGCCCCGATCCTCAAGATCCGCTTCTTCGAGCGCCTGCGCGTGCTCGCCAACCCGCTGATCGCGTTTCCGCTTTGGACGATCGACCTCTACTTGTGGCACCTGCCGGTCTTCTACCAGGCGGCGCTTGAAAACTCTTGGGTGCACGCGCTCGAGCACACGATGTTCCTTGGCTTTGGGATCAACATGTGGATGTGCCTCTTCGGGCCGCTGCCTATGCCTGCCTGGTTCGGGAACCTTGGGAAGCTGCTTTACATCGTCGCTGTGCGACTTGCTGGGACCGCGCTTGGCAACATCTTTCTTTGGTCTGGCACCGTGTTCTATCCCTACTACCTGCACTCGGACTCCCTGCACCACATCTCTCCGCTTGCTGACCAGAACCTTGCTGGGGCGATCATGATGATCGAGGAGAGCTTTTTGACGATCGGGCTCTTCTGCTGGTTGTTCTTGCGCACTGCTCGGGAGGCTGAGGAGCGCCAGGAGCTGCTTGACTTCGCTCGCCTGCATGGGGTTCCGCTTAGCGACAAGCGCGCGGCGCGGGCCGTCTCCGCGGGGCGTGGGGCCGAGTTGCGCCAGCGGCTTGAACGCCGGGTGGAGGTGGGCGAGGGGTCGCCTGCTCCGGCTTTGACTCCTGACTCCTCCTGACGGGGGAGGGGGAGGGCTGGCCCTCCCCCTCCCCCGTCGCCCCCACCCCCTCCCTTTTTTAATTTGGCTGCGAGTACGATCTGGGGGTGTGCGTTGGTTGCGCTATGGCGGCGGCTTCGGCTGCCAGTGGGTTTCGGACCTGGCTTCAGACCCATCACATGGGGTGGCTTACGCCTCGCCGTATGCGTGCTTTGACGCTCGCCGCTATGTGCGCTGCCGGGCTTGTCTCCACGATCGGGGTCAGCGGCTCCTCACTGCCGACCGCCCCCGCACGTAGCGCCCCCGCGGTAGCCCACGTGCTCAGTGCGCGCTGAGCGCCGCGCTGGTCGCCGCCCGGCCCTGCATTGCGCTCCCGCTGCGCGGCTCACGCCGCCGGCGCGCTAGCCTCCGGCGACGGCCGGCAGGATCGTCAGCTCTGCGCCGTCGGCCACGGGCGTCTGGAGGCCGTCCAGGAAGCGGATGTCCTCGCCGCTGAGGTAGACGTTCACGAAGCGCCGCAGCGAGCCGTCCTCATCGGAGATCCGCTCGCGCAGCTCACCGAAACGGTCGAACAGGCCGTCCAGCACCTCTTGCACGGTCTCGCCTTCGAGCTGCGCCTCCGTGGCGCCTTCAGCCGCGGCGCGCAGCTGCGTGGGGATCTTGACCGTCACGGACACGGGTCTAGAGCCCGCTGTGGTGGTCGAGAGTCGAGCGAGGCCAGGACGCAGTGAGCGAAGTGTGCTTGGCACATGAGCGATCGAGGACGCAGCCTCGCGAAGGCTATCGACCACCACGGCCATCAGACCGCTACCGGCCTTGGCGTATGGGCCTCGAAATCGTCCACGCTGGGGGCGATGGAATGTGGGCTCGAACCTGCCGCGCACAGCGTCGAGCGTCTTCAGGCCCTCGCCGGTGATGACCAGCACTACGCGCTCGGATGGGTCGATCTCCCCGCGCTCGGCCAGCTTCGCTCAGGACCGCAGTGGTGACCCCGCCGGCGGTCTCGGTGAAGATGCCGGTGGTCTGCGCCAGCAGCTCGATGCCCTCCCGGATCTCCTCGTCGCTGACCGCGTCGATCGAGCCACCGCTGCGACGAGCCTCCTCCAGCGCGTAGGGGCCGTCGGCCGGGTTGCCGATCGCCAGCGACTTGGCGATCGTGTTGGGCTTCACCGGCCTGCAAACCTCGTGGCCTGCCGCGAACGCGCTCGCCACCGGCGCGCAGCCCTCGGCCTGCGCGCCGCTCATACGCGGCAGCTCGCCGCTCACCAGTCCGAGCTCGCGCCACTCCTCGAAGCCTTTCGCGATCTTCGTGAACAGCGACCCCGAGGCGATCGGCACCACGCAGCGGTCGGGCAGCTCGAAGCCGAGCTGCTCGGCGATCTCGAACGCCAGGGTCTTCGAGCCCTCGGCGTAGTAGGGGCGCAGGTTGATGTTCACGAACGCCCACTCCCGCTCGGCGGAGAGCTCGGTGCAGAGGCGGTTGACGTCGTCGTAGTTGCCTTTGACTGCGACCAGGCGGGTCCCGTAGACGCCCGTGGCGAGCACCTTCTGCTCCTCCAGGTCCGCGGGGATGAACACGTAGGAGTCGAGGCCCATCGCCGCCCCGTGCGCCGCCACGGAGTTGGCCAGGTTGCCGGTGGAGGCGCACGCGATCGTCTGGTAGCCGAGCTCGCGGGCTCGCGCCGCCGCGACTGCGACCACACGATCCTTGAAGGAGTGTGTGGGGTTGGCCGCGTCGTTCTTGACCCACACCTCCCCCAGCCCCAGCCGCTGCGCGAGGCGGTCGGCGCGGACCAGCGGCGTGCAGCCCGCCGGCAGGCCCGTGCGCGAGGCGAGCCTGCCCGAGGGGCCCGGAGGTCCGCCCGCGAGGGGCAGGAAGTCGGCGTAGCGCCAGATGTTCTGCGGGCCCCCCTGGATGCGGCGGCGCAGCTCCTCCACGCCGCCGTCGACCAGGCGGCTGTGGTCGTAGCTGACCTCCAGCGGTCCGAAGCACCGCTCGCACACGTACAGCGCCTCCAGCGGATACTCCGCCTCGCACTCTCGACACTTCAGGTTCCTGGCAGCCATTTTGGGCTCCTTTGTCGTCTTCGCCTTGTCCCGTGTGGCGTAAGACGTGAAGCCCGCCACACATCTGTCTGGAATTGGCACCTTCCGCGTTGGGACGCGGTGGTTGCCGGGGCTTCGTCGGGCCAGTCCCTCCACCCCTCTTGATGTGTACTGCTGATGGGCAGTATATCGGACCGGCGGCGGAAACGCATTAGATCCGTCGGACCGGCTGCGGAATGTATTCGATCCAGATTCCGCCGGCGCTGGTAACGCTCTTGCGCGCGCGGTGTACGCAGGTCGATGAGCACCCCTGTACAAGCCCCGGAGCACGGTGAGCAAGGCCGCGACCGAAGCCGAGAGACACTCGCCTCCGACCGAAGCCGGAGACACTCGCCTTCGGCTCGCATCCCCGTTTCGGCCAGCTCGCGCAGACGCAGCGTCCGGGACAGGACGAGGAGAGCTTCGATCTCGCCTCGCCGCTCGTCAAGAAGCGCATGCTGATCATCGTCAACCCCTACGCCTCCACCGTATCCGACGGCCTACGCCACCTTGTCGTGCACGCCCTGCAGGGCCGCTTCGAGGTCGACGCCGTCGACACCGAGGCCCGCGGCCACGCCACCGAGCTCTGCCGCGAGGCCGCCCAGGAGGGCTACGACGTGGTCGTCGCCTTCGGCGGAGACGGCACCGTCAACGAGGCCGCTAACGGCCTGCTCGGCTCCCCCACCCCACTGACCTGCCTGCCCGGCGGCTCGGCCAACGTGTTCGGCAAGATGCTCGGCATCCCCGGGGAGCTCGTCGACGCCACCGAGCACCTGCTGGGCATGGCCGACGACTGGCGCGTGCACAAGGTGGACCTCGGCGTCGTCAACGGGCGCTGCTTCACGTTCGCCTCCGGCCTCGGCCTCGATGCCTCGGTCGTGCAGCGCGTAGACGCCCGCCCGCGGCTGAAGGCCCGCTTCGGCCCCTGGTTCTTCACGTGGGTCGCCGTCGGGACGTTCGCCCGCCGCTACCTGCTGCGCCCGCCGCGCCTGCACACCCACCTCGCCGGCGAGGAGCACTCCGGGGTCACCGCGATCGTCCAGAACGGCTCCCCCTTCACCTACTTCCGCGACCGCCCCATCGAGATCGCCGACGACGCGGTGCTCGACTCCGGAACCCTCTCCACCTCCGTCCTGCACCGAGCCCGGCCGATCGACATGCCGTTCATCGCCTGGCGCGCCTTCTCCCGCCGCGCGCGCCTCTCCCGCCACCGCCAGATCACCGCCCTCTCTCCCGCCACCGAGCTGACCGTCCGCAGCGCCGACGACCGCCCACTGCCCCTGCAGGTGGACGGCGACTACCTCGGCGACGTCTCCGAGGCCAATTACTCGATCATGCCCCGGGCGCTCAACGTCGTCGCCTGACCAACCCGACCCTCCGACGCTATATAGGGCTCGATATAGGGCTCGATAAAAGAACCCGCCCCCAGATCCCACCGAAGCTTGGACCTCGTAGCCCGAGCGAGCATGACCCCGCCCCACTAGAGGGGGCAGGGGGGGTCCGGGGGGGATGGGGAGGGTCGCCCTCCCCGTTCCCCCCCGGTCAGGCCCCGCCTGGCGTGACTCGGTAGGCGTCAAAGACGGACTCCGTGTTGCGCAGGCGGTTGATCGCGCCCTTCAGCGAGTGCGTGTCCGCGACCTCGACCACGAAGCGGTTCTTGACCATCGGGGGGTTCGACAGGCACCGCGCTTCGACGATGTTCGCGCCCGACTCCGAGAACACGCGCGAGAGGTCCTCCAGCAGCCGGTGGCGGTCCCACGCGTCGATCTGGATTTCCACGACGAACGCGCTCGACTGCTCGCCCTCCCAGTAGACCTGGGTGAACCGTTCGGGGTTCTTGCGCAGCACCGTCGCGTTCGGGCAGTCCTCGCGGTGGATCGTGATGCCGCGCCCGAGGGAGATGTAGCCGACGATCGGGTCACCCGGGACCGGGCGGCAGCACTTCGCCAGGCGCAGCATCACGTCCTCCACGCCCTCCACCTGGATCCCGTACTGGCCCGAGGAGCGCGTCGGGCGGCGGCTGGAGCGCCCCACCCGCAGCAGGTCGCTCGCCGCCGTGGCCCCCCCGTCGGCCGCCTCGCCCCGCTTGAGGCGCTGCATCACCTTGTTGACGACGATCTTCGGCGAGACCTTCGCGGCACCCAGGGCGATGTAAAAGTCGTCGGCCTTGCGGAAGCCCATCTCGCGGATCACGTCCGCCAGCAGCGCCGAGCCGGTGATCCGCTGGGCCGGCAGGCCCTGTTTCTTGAGGTGCTCTTGGAGCACCTCGCGGCCCGTGTGCTCGGTGTCCTGGCGGGACTCCGCTTTGAACCACGCCCTGATCTTGTTGCGCGCGCGGGTGGTCTTGACCATCGCCAGCCAGTCCCGCGAGGGGCCGCGCTCGCGCTTGGCGGTGAGGATCTCGACGATGTCGCCGCTGCGCAGCTCGTAGTGCAGCGGCACGATCTTGCCGTTCACCCGTGCCCCCACGCAGCGGTGGCCGATCTCGGTGTGCACCTCGTAGGCGAAGTCCAGCGGCGTCGCGCCCGCCGCCAGCGACTTGACCTCGCCCTTGGGGGTGAACACGTACACCTCGTCCTCGAACAGGTCGATCTTCAGGCTCTCCATGAACTCCTGCGGGTCGGAGGCGTCCTGCTGCCAGTCGAGCATCGAGCGCAGCCACTTCAGCTTTGCGTCCTCCGGCCACGTGGAGGCAGCCGCCCGGCTTCCCGGCCCACGGGCGGCCGGCGGGCCGTCGGCAGGAGGGGAGTGCCCATCCGTCAAAGGACCGGCCCGCCCGGGGTGGGGTCCTGAGCCTCGCTTGTACATCCAGTGCGCCGCCACCCCGAACTCCGCCATTTCGTGCATCTCGTGCGTGCGGATCTGGATCTCCAGCGGTCGTCCCTCCGGCCCGATCACCGTCGTGTGCAGCGACTGGTACATGTTGAACTTCGGCATCGCGATGAAGTCCTTGAAGCGGCCCGGCAGCGGCTTCCACAGCGAGTGGATCACCCCCACTGTGCCGTAGCAGTCCTTCACGGAGTCGACGATCACGCGCATCGCGGTGAGGTCGTAGATCTCGTTGAACTCCTTGCCCTTCTTGGTCATCTTCGAGTAGATCGAGTAGAAGTGCTTCGCGCGGCCCGCGATCTGCGCTTCGATGCCGAGCTCGCGCAGCTCGCCCGTCAGGTACTCGCCGGCCTCGCTGACGTAGTGCTCGCGGTCGTCGCGCTGCTGGGCCACGAGGCCCTTGATCTCCTGGTACTTGCGGGGGTGCAGCGTCGCGAACGCGAGGTCCTCGAGCTCCCACTTGATCGCGTGGATCCCCAGGCGGTGCGCGATCGGCGCGTAGATCTCTAGCGTCTCGCGCGCCTTGTCGATCTGCTTCTGCTTGGGCATCGCCTCGATCGTGCGCATGTTGTGCAGGCGATCGGCGAGCTTGATCAGGATGACCCGCACGTCGGTGGCCATCGCCACCATCATCTTGCGGTAGTTCTCCGCCTGCGCCTCGTCGCGCGAGTGGAAGGTGATGCCCGTCAGCTTCGTGACGCCGTCCACCACGCCCGCGATCTCCTCGCCGAAGCGCTCGCGCACCTCCTCGATCGAGGCGGAGGTGTCCTCCACCGTGTCGTGCAGCAGCGCCGCGCACAACGTCTCGGTGTCCAGCCGCATCCCCGCGCAGATTCTCGCCACCCCGACCGGGTGCACGATGAACTCCTCACCCGACTTGCGCCGCTGCGCGGCGTGGTGCTCGCAGGCGAACACGAACGCCTCCTCGACCCGCGTGCGGTCGACGTGGACGGCGGAGTCCGCCGCGTGCTCGGAGACGATCGCGAACAGGTCGCCGAGCAGCCGTCGCTCGAGCTCGCTCAGGTGCTGGCCGACCCAGCTCTCGGAGCCGGGCGCCCCCCACCGGCTCGGCTGCCCACGCTCCGCCGCCGGCGGCGGGCCGGGGGTCAGCTCCTTGACCGGGCTCTTCGGCTCCTGCGTGCTCATAACCAAAGGGTAGGGCAGCGGCTGGGCTAGTTGAAGCGGGACGGCACAGGCCCAGCCGGCCAGAGCCGATCCCGATCGGGGCGTGCGACCCTGAAGGGGTAGGCCCTCACGCGAAGAGGACCAACTCCTCCTGGTCGATCGTCGAGCGGGGAGCTGGGTCGGGCGCCTCGCCCTGCACCTGCGCGGGTTGCGCGTGGCGCAGCACCAGGCGCGGTTCGCTCACCCCGCCCCACTCGTTGACCTCCAGGGCGAACGTCGCGTCCGCCGGCTTGCCGTCGCCCACCGGCAGGCTCGTGCCGGCGCCGAACGCCACCGCGCGGGCGCGCGCGCCGTCCGCGAGCACCGTGAAGCGCACGTGCCTGCCCTCCCCCATCGGCCGGCGCTCGGCGAAGCGCGCGCCCCGCACCAGCAGCGAGACCGCGGGGTTCGCGCAGCCGAACGGCGCGAGCGCCCGCAGCTCCTCGGCGAGCCCCATCCCCAGCTCCTCCCCGTGTACGACGGCGTCCACGCGCTCGCTCACGACCAGCGCCTCTGCGCTCAAGACACGCTCGGTGTGTGCTGCGAACGCCGCTCCAAATCCCTCCAATCTCCCGCGCTCGATCTCCAGGCCCGCCGCCGCTTCGTGGCCGCCGTGGCGCCCCAGGTGCCCCGCGCAGGACTCCAGCGCGCCCAGCAGGTCGAAGCCCGCGACGCTGCGGCCCGACCCGCGGCCCCGCTCGCCCTCCAGCGCGATCAGCACGAACGGGCGGTGGTGGCGCTCGGCCAGGCGCGAGGCGACGATCCCGATCACCCCCGGGTGCCACCCCTCGCCCGCGAGCACGTACCCCGCACGCTCCCCCGCCACTGCCACTTGGCGCTCGGCGTCGAACAGGATCCGCTGTTCGACGTGCCTGCGCTCGTGGTTGGCGCGGTCGAGCTCCGCCGCGATCGTCTGCGCGCGCGCGGGGTCCTCGGTCAGCACCAGCTCGAGGCCCGCGTCCGCGCGGTACATCCGCCCCGCCGCGTTCAGCCGCGGTGCGAGCGCGAAGGCCACTGTACGCTCGTTGACCTCGCCCGCGGAGGACCGCGCCACCGCCAGCAGCGCGCGCAGGCCCGGCTTGGCGGTGCCCGCCAGCGCCCGCAGCCCGCGGCGCACCAGGGCGCGGTTCTCGCCCAGCAGCGGCACGACATCCGCGACGCTCGCCAGCGCCACCAGGTCGAGGTCCTCGCGCGGGTCGTAGCGCACGCCCTCGCACAGCGCCTGCGCGAGCTTGTAGGCGACAGCGGTCGCGCACAGGTCCGGACACGGGTACCCGCACACCGCTGGGTGCACGATCGGCGCCTGCGGTAGCGCCCCGTCCGAGCGCGGGGCGTGGTGGTCGCTGACCACGACCTCCACTCCCAGCTCCTGTGCGAGGCGCACCTCCTCGACGGCCGTGATCCCGCAGTCGGCGGTGATGAGCAGGCGCGTGCCGCGTGCCGCCAGGCGCTGCACCGTGCGCGCGTTCAGCCCGTAGCCGTCGCTCGCGCGATCGGGCAGGTACCAGTCCACGTCCGCTCCCGCCGCCCGTAGCGCCCGCACGAGTACCGCCGTAGAGCAGATCCCGTCCACGTCGTAGTCCCCGTGCACCGTGATCCGGTTGCCCGCACGCACCTGGGTGAGGATCGTCGCGATCGCCGCCTCGATGCCCGCGAACGCGGCCGGCGGGTACTCCTCCTCGGCGGCCAAGAACGCCCGCGCGTGCTCGGGGTCCGCAAAGCCGCGGCGCACGAGCACCTGGGCCAGGGCCTCGCTCACCCCGAGCTCGCGCCGGAGCTCGTGCAGCTGCGGCTGCGGACACGGCGCGATCTCAAAGCGGCGGGGTGGGTCGGCAGCCATTCCCGGCCCACACTACGGGTGGGTCTGGACGGAAGGCCCGTCAGGCTGGCGCGTCGGCCGACCGTCGACCGGTCTGTTCGCGGCGCATCCCCTCGAAGATAGACCGCCGCGATCCCGACCAGCGCGCCGGGCACCGCGTAGAGCACCACGGCGATGTCGGTCGCCTTTTCCCCGGGTATCAAGCCCGGTGCCTTTGACGCTTGAGATCAACATGCCGACCACGATCGCGCCGAGCAGCGAGCCGACGAACGCGCCCACGATCCCGCCCCAGAAGCGGTCCGGCAGGAAGATCGTGAAATGCCAGATCGCGAGGCCCATCATCACCCAGCCGAGGAGTCCCATCAGCGTGCCCTCCCGTGGCGGCGGTTGCGCGGGCGCTTCTGGCGCTTGGGCTGCTCCTTGAGCACAAGGTCCTCCGGTGTCAGATCAGCGGTAGGGTCCTGCGGCGTGGGCTGTGCGGTCGGCTCCGCGGGCAGCGCGGCGGGGGCGGCTGGCGGGGCGCTCGCCCTGGGTGCAGTTCCCGCGCCCGGCCGATGGGGTCTGCCGCCGGCGGCGCCCGCGCCGGCCGTTGCCCCGTGCGCCGGCGCGCGCGGGGCGGGCGGGGGTCCCACCGTTCTCGTCGCGCTCGATGTCGAGCTCGCGCACCATCTCCTCGAACTCCTCCTTGGACACCTGCTCGCCCGGCTCCTCCGTGGTGAGCACCGCGCCCTGGCGGCTGCGGCGGCGCTGCCTGACCGGCTCCACGTCGATCGGCGTGCCGTCGAGCGCGGTGGCGTAGGGGGGCACGAAGCCGAGGTCGCGCACCAGACGCGCGCGGCGGTTGCGGTAGGAGCCCTCGCGTTCCTTCCAGTGGGTGAGCACCGGCGAGGCGATGAAGATCGAGGAGTACGCCCCCGAGGCGATCCCCACCATCAGCGCGAACGCGAAGTCCTTCAGCGTTTCCCCGCCGAACAGCAGCAGCGCGAGCACCGGCAGCAGCGTACAGAAGCTCGTGGCCAGCGAGCGTGTGAGCACCTCGGACATCGAGCGGTTGACGATCTGCGAGAACGCCGCGCGCGGCATCCGCGGCACGTTCTCGCGCACGCGGTCGAACACGATGATCGTGTCGTACAGCGAGTACCCCAGGATCGTCAGCAGCGCCGCGACCGTCGAGGTCGTCACTTCACGGCCAGTCAGCGCGTAGACGCCCGAGGTGATCAGCAGGTCGTGCATCAGCGCGATCAGCACGGGCACCGCGTACTTCCACTCGAAGCGCAGCGCGATGTACGCGGAGATCACGAGCAGCGAGGCGATGATCGCGAGCACCGCGCTGTTGGCCACCGACTGGCCGAAGGTCGGCCCGATCGAGGTGTCGGAGGTCGTCGCGCAGGGTGTAGGACTTGTTCAGCGCTTCCTCGACCGACGACCACTTCGAGCGGTTTGAGGTGCTTGAGCGAGATCTGGTAGCCCGAGCCGCCGACGTTCTTGTCGCCCGTGAGCTTCTGGATCTGGGCGTCCCCGAGTTTGTGCGCGCGCAGTACCGTGCGGATCTGTTCCTCGGTGACCGGCTTGACGAACCCAGTCTGGATGCGGGTGCCCGACTTGAAGTCGATGCCGAAGTTCAGCCCTTTGGCGCCGATCGCGAGCGCGCCGATCAAGAGGATCGTCCCCGACAGCGAGAAGAACCACTTCGAGGCCCCCATGAAGTCGAAGCGCAGCGCGCGCCGCCGGCGGGCGGCGCCGAGCATCGCGGGGTGCCCCACCAGGCGCGAGCGGCCCATCGCGCCGAGCGCTGCCTGGGTGGCGAGCACCGCGGTGAACAGCGAGAGCAGCGTGCCGATGCCGAGCGTGAACGCGAAGCCCTGGACTTCGGCGGTGGCGAGCGCGAACAGGATGAAGGCGGTCATGAACGTGACCACGTTGGCGTCGACGATCGCGGCGAAGCCGCGTTTGTAGCCGGCGGCGATCCCGGCCGGGATCGAGCGCCCCGCGCGGATCTCCTCCTTGACGCGCTCGAAGATCACGATGTTCGCGTCCGCCGCGATGCCGATCGTCAGGATCAGGCCAGCGATGCCGGGCAGCGTCAGGGTGATCGGGATCGCCTTGATCAGCGCGAAGTAGTAGATGCTGTAGATCGCTAGGCCCCCGATCGCGACCATCCCCAGCACGCGGTAGAAGGTCAGCAGGAACAGGCACACCACCACCAGCCCCAGCAGCATCGCGAGCAGCCCCTGGCTCAGAGCCTGTTTGCCGAGCGTCGCGGAGACCTGCGAGTGGGAGATCAGTTCGAGCTTGATCGGCAGCGCGCCCGACTGCAGCTCGCGGCGAGGTTCTGCGCGGAGGTGAGCGTGAAGCCGCCGGTGATCTCCGAGCCGTTGCTCGCGTCGATCCCGGTCGGGTACTGCGTGTAGTCGATCGAGGGCGCCGTGATCACCTGTTCGTCGAGCACGATCGCGAAGTGCTGCTGCGCTTCTGCCTTGGTGACACCCGGCAGCTGAGCGTTCTGGCCGCGTTCGGCGATCCGTCGGGTGACTTCTTCGAAGACCTTGCGCCCGTGCGAGGAGAAGCCGAACGTCACGTCCGGCAGGCCCGAGCCTCCGCCTTCGCTCTGAGTGCTCTGCTGGGGGTTGTTGACGTCTTCGCCGTTGAGCACCGGGTCGTCGTTGAGCACGTAGAAGCTGTTCGGTTCGGCCTTGGTGACTTTGTTGTTGAATTCTTCGGGGTGGGCCTCGACCAGCACCGTGCCCGGGTTCACGTGCACGGCCTTCAACTTCGCGCCCGCCGGCGCCTTGAAGCCGGGCGGGTAGGAGCTCCGCCTGCGTGTCCACCGGGCCGCAGATCGGCTTGCCGTCGACGCAGAGGACCTTTTCGTGCTTGGTGTCGAGGAGGTACCACCCGCCGTAGATGCAGCCGTCCACCTGCGCCGCGGTGCAGCCCGGCTGCAGCGTGGTGTCGTTGCGACGGATGATCGCCGGACGTTTGGCGGCGCGCAGGATCGCCTGGTACTCCGGCAGGCCGGAGGCGACCGAGGCGGCGTTCCCGCCACCGGTGGCGGCGCGGTTGCTCGGTTCGGGGGCGCCCGAGGGGCCGATCACGTTCGGCTCCCAGTCGTAGAAGTTCAGCTGGGCTACCTCGCCCACCTGTTCCTGGGCGCGCTTGGCGTCGCTCACCGCCGGCAGCGAGACGTCGATTTCAGCGGACCCGGTGCGCTGGATTTCGGGCTGGGAGACACCGAGCTGGTCGACGCGTTTGCGCATGATGGCGATCGCCCGGTTGAGCGATTCGCTGTCGACCTTCGACTCGGCGGTCGGGATGCCCTTGTAGATCAGCGAGACGCCGCCCTGCAGGTCGAGACCTAGGTGGGTCGGCTTGGTCGCGATCACGATCGCCGAGACGGCCAGCAGGCCGGCGACGAGGAGCAGGACGAGGGAGTTGCGACGGCGGTCGCTCATTGGAAAAGACTACCTGTCGGGGGTGAGCACGAGCAACAGCCCACCCTCGTCGTCGTACGCGGGGAACATGTCCGCGCGCGCCGTCGCGGGCATGTCGCGGTCGCCGTTGACGCGCACCGGCTTGCCGAGCGCGCGCACCCCCCACTCGAGCACCGTGCCCACGGGATCGTCCCCGTTGGCGAACTCCAGGCCGAGCGCTTGGGCGACGGGCCGGCCGATCACCGCTTCCTCCTCGAGGCCCGTGAGCGCGAAGGAGTTCTTGCCGCAGCCGATCACCCGCCCCTCGCGGTCGCACACGAAGAACGCCGCGTCCGGGGCGGGGTAGTAGTCGTCGAGCAGTTCGAAGAGGAACGCGAACCCGCACTTCGAGCAGCCCTTCGGCTGGCGGGTGAAGCCGAGGTTGCGGTCCAGCTCGCTGTAGCGGTGGCCGCAGTTGGGGCAGATGAAGGGATGTGTCATGGGCACGGCTGGTGGGGGCCCGCTAAGACTAGGGTAGGCGCTGCACACAGGCTCCGCTCGTGGCAGGGCCCTCGGAGAGAAGCGCCCGGTCGGCGCTCGTGGGCCGTCGCCGGCCCGTCCGGTCGTCCGCCTGCCGGCGCCTGCGAGAGGCCGTCGGGGACCTCCAGGCCGAGGTGGGCGAACGCCGCCGGGGTGGCGGCGCGGCCCCGCGGGGTGCGCTTGAGCAGGCCCTCGCGCAGCAGGTGGGGCTCGTAGACGTCCTCCAGCGTGTCCTGCTCCTCGCCTACCGCGACCGCGAGCGTCGAGAGGCCGACGGGGCCGCCGTCGAACTTCTCGCAGACCGCGCGCAGGATCGCGCGGTCCAGGCGGTCGAGGCCCCGCTCGTCGACCTCCAGAAGCTCGAGCGCCGCGCGCGCGGCGTCTGCGCGTGAGGACGCCCGCCATGCGCACCTCCGCGTAGTCGCGCACGCGCCGCAGCAGCCGGTTGGCCACGCGCGGGGTGCCGCGGCTGCGCGCCGCGATCGCCTCCGCGCCGCCGTCCTCCAGGGGGATCTCGAGGATCCCGGCGGAGCGCCGCGACGATCGCCACGAGCTCCTCGACTCGCGTAGGGCTCAAGGCGCGCCTGGATGCCGAAGCGGTCACGCAGCGGGGTGGTGAGCAGGCCCGTGCGGGTGGTCGCTCCGACGAGCGTGAACGGGGGCAGGTCGAGCGTCACCACGCGCGCCCCGGCGCCCTGGCCGACGGTGATCGGCAGGCGGCGGTCCTCCATCGCGGGGTAGAACGTCTCCTCCAGCGTGCGCGGCAGGCGGTGGATCTCGTCCACGAAGAACACCGAGCGCGGCTCCAGGGCGGTGAGGAACGCCGCGATGTCTCCCTTTCGCTCAAGTGCCGGCCCCGCGGTCTGCACGAACGGCACCCCGAGCTCGCCTGCGACGATCTGCGCGAGCGAGGTCTTGCCGAGGCCCGGGTGGGCCGGCGAGCAGCAGGTGGTCGAGCGCCTCCCCCCGCGCAACCGCGGCCTCGATCGCGACCGCGAGCTGCTCGCGCAGCGCGGACTGCCCGACGAACTCGCTCAGCCGCCGCGGGCGCAGCGAGAGCTCGAGCTCCTCCTCGAGCTCGTCGTCCTCGTCGAGGTCGGGAGTCTGGATGCGGGCGTCATCGTCGCCTCGGCCGTCGTGACCCCGCGCTCGTCAACGACTCCGTAACTCGGCTGGCGTCAACGGGCCGACCACCTTGGCCGGCAAGCCGCACAAGCCGTGGTGGTCCAGGCGAGTGATTGCGCAGCTCAGGGCGCCTCATCGGCTCACCCTCCCGCCCGCGCCGTGCGCAACGCTTGGGAGAGCAACTCCTCGGCGCTCTCGCCGACGGCACCGTCGAGCAGAGCCTCGGCCTCGCCGTGGGAGTAGCCGAGCTCCAGCAGCCCGTCGCGGGCGAGCGTGCGCGGGCTCTCGACGCGGCGCGCCTTGATCGCCCCGCCGCCAGCCACCGCGCCCACGTCGATGTCCGCCACGACCCCGACCTTCTCGCGCAGCTCGACCAGGATGCGCTCCGCGGTGCGCTTGCCGATCCCGGGCACCGCCTGCAGGCGCGCGGCGTCGCCCGCGGCAAGCGTGGCCAGCAGCTCGCGGGGGGTGCCGGCGGAGAGCACCGCGAGCGCGACCTTGGGGCCGACGGCCTGCACGGAGAGCAGCATCAGGAAGAGGTCGCGCTCGGGCTCGGAGTGAAAGCCGTACAGCGCCAGCGCGTCGTCGCGCACGATCAGGTGGGTGTGCAGCGTGACCTCGCCCCCCACGGCGGGGCACGTGACGCAGCGTCTCCGCGGAGACGGCCGCGCGGTGGCCGACCCCGCCGCAGAGGACCACGACGTAGTCGGAGCGGCGCACCGCGACCTCGCCTCGCAGCAGGGCGATCATGCGCGCCCTTCGGCGCTCGACATAGGGCACGCAAAAGAAGACACGATCACCGCGCCCCCACCGCCTCGGCATCGGCGACAGCGGATGCGAGCGGCGCGGCGTTCATGTGACAGAGCGCGACCGCGAGCGCGTCGGAGGCGTGGTCGGGTCGGGGCAGCTCGGGGAGGCTCAGCAGCGTCTGCACCATCCGCGCGACCTGGTCCTTGGCCGCGCGGCCGTTGCCGCAGACGGAGGACTTCACGCGCTGGGGGGTGTAGGAGAAGCACGGCACCCCGCGCTGCCCGGCCGCGAGCATCGTGGCCCCGCGGGCGTGCCCGACGGCGAAGGCGGTCTGCACGTTCTGGCCGAAGTACAGCTGCTCCAGCGCCATCGCGGTGCAGTCGTGCTCGTCGAGCAACTCCAGCACGCGGCCGTGCACCCGCGCCAGGCGCGACTCCAGGGCGAGGCCGGCAGGCGTGTCGATCACGCCTCCGTCGAGCGCGGCCAGTCGCCGGCCACGGCGGGCGACCACGCCGTAGCCGGCGTTGGCGAGGCCGGGGTCGATGCCGAGGACGATCACAGGCAGTGATTCTGCGCGGGCGGTCGGACGCCTGCTCAGCGGACCCAGGGCGCGGCGCCCGACGCCCACAGGTCGTTCAGCGCGACGGCGTCCTTGTAGGTGTCCATGCACTCCCAGAAGCCCTCGTGGCGGTAGGCGCGTAGCTCACCGGCGGCGGCGAGGCGCTCCAGCGGCTCGCGCTCGAGCACGCGAGTCGTGCGCCAGGTACTCCAGCGCGCCGGCGCGCAGGCAGAAGAAGCCGCCGTTGACCCACTGCTCGGAGCGGGGCTTCTCGTGGAAGCCGAGCACGCGACCGTCGCCCGCCGTCGAGCTCGGCGACCCCGAAGGGCAGCTCGGGGCGCACGACGGTCATCGTGGCGAGCGCGCCGTGGCCCTCGTGGAAGGCGAGCAGCCGCGCGAGGTCGATGTCGGCGAGCCCGTCGGCGTAGGTGGCGCAAAATGAATCCACTTCGCGCGCGTCGCGCGCGCGCCCACGACACGGGCCCCCAAAAGTTCAACCCCACCCCTGGCCGTCCAGCTCGGCACCACCCCTCAAGCCGTCCCGGCCAGCCTCCACCGCAAGCTTCAGACGACCGCCGGTGGGAGTGTCGAGGCCGGTGTCCACGCACTGCACTGCACCCCCTCCGGCCAGCGACGGGACGCGGCGAAGCGCTCGATCAGCTCGCCGCGGTAGCCGGTGGCGAGCAGGAAGTGGCGAAACCCCTGAGCGGCGTAAAGCTCGATCACGTGCTGGACGATCGGCCGGCCCCCGATCTCCACGAGCGGCTTGGGGATCTCGCGGGTGCGCTCCCGCAGCCGTGTACCGCGCCCGCCGCAGAGGATCACGACGGGTGGCAGGACCGTCTGGTTCATGGATGCGGGATCGTCCGACGCTGTGTCGGGGTGCGGCGCTACCTGGCGCGCGCCCTCCGGCCGATCGTGCCGGTCGGGCTTCCATGCACCCGTTGCGGGCTACCCGGCGACGCAGCCAGCTCGTCGACGGGGGCGTCGAAGTTGGCGTGCACCGCTGAGACGTCGTCGTTCTCTTCGAGGGAGTCGATCAGCTTCATCAGCTTCACGACCTGGCCCTCGTGCTCGATCGGCACGAGGCTCGAGGGCCGGTAGGTGAGCTCGGCGCTCTCGAGCTCGATCCCGGCCTCCTCCAGCGCGCGGCGCACCGCGGTGAAGTCGCCCAGCGCGGTGATGACCTCGAAGACGTCCTCGTCCTCGGAGAGGTCCTCCGCGCCGGCCTCCACCGCGACGAGCAGGTCGTCCTCGGTGTAGCGCGAGGCGTCCACGCACGATCACGCCCTTCTTGTCGAAGAGGTACGCCACCGAGCCCGGCTCGCCGAGGGAGCCGCCGTATTTGGTGAAGAGGTTGCGCACGTCCGGCCCGGTGCGGTTGCGGTTGTCGGTGACGGTCTCGACCAGCAGCGCCACCCCGGCGGGGCCGTAGCCCTCGTAGATCACGGTCTCCAGCGCGTCCGCGTCGCCGCCCTCGCCGGTGCCCTTGGCGATCGCGCGCTCGATGTTGTCCTTCGGCATCGACGCGGCTTTCGCCTTGCGGATCGCGTTCTCCAGCGCCGCGTTTGAGTCCGGGATCCCCCCCACCCTCGCGTGCGGCCACGGTGACAGCCCGCGCCAGCTTCGTGAACGCCGCCCCGCGGCGGGAGTCGACGACGGCCTTCTTGTGCTTGATGCTCGACCACTTGGAGTGCCCTGACATGGCCTAGAGCTTAGGATGCGAGAGCGCGTGCGCGCTCCCTCCCCAGAGATCTTCAAGGCCTACGACATCCGCGGCCTGTACGGCGAGCAGCTCGACGGCGAGACCGCCGAGCTGATCGGCCGCGCGTTCGCGCGGGTGCTCTCGGATCTCGAAGGCAAGCCCACGGGCGAGCTGCGCGTGGGCCTGGGGCGCGACATGCGCCTGACCGCGCCCGAGCTCGCGGCGCGCTACCGGGAGGGGCTCGTCGCCGAGGGCGTGCACGTGCTCGATGTCGGGGCAGGTGGGGACCGAGATGCTCTACTACCTCGTCGGCTCGCGCGGCCTCGACGGCGGGCTGATGTGCACGGCCTCGCACAACCCGAAGGCGTACACCGGCGCCAAGCTCGTGCGCGCGGGGGCGCTCGCGCTGTCGGGCGACAGCGGCATCCAGGACATCCGCCGGCTGATCGAGGCCGGGTTGGACGCGCCCGGGAGCGCGGCAGTCGTGCGCGGCGTCGGTCGAGGAGGTGGACGTCGCCGCGGAGTTCCGGGAGGCCGCGCTGCGCTTCATCGACCCCGGGGCGATCGTGGAGCGCCGCTGAAGGTCGTGGTGGACGGCGGCAACGGGATGGCCGGCCCGATGGTCGGCCCGCTGCTGGAGCGCCTGGGGCTCGAGCCGATCGAGACGTACTGGACCCCGGACGGCAGCTTCCCCGACCACGAGCCCAACCCGCTGCTGCCGGAGAACCGGCAGTTCTTGATCGACAGGGTGCGCGAGACCGGCGCGGACCTCGGGATCGCGTGGGACGGGGACGCGGACCGCTGCTTCTTCATCGACGACACCGGGCGCTTCGTCGACGGGGACTTCCTCACCGCGCTGCTGGCGGAGTCGCTGCTGCGCAAGGCACGGAGCCCAGCCCGCCGAGGCGATCCTCTACGACGTGCGCGCCTCGCGGGCGGTGCCAGACACGGTCGACACAGGCCGGGGGCAGCGCCTTATGTGAACCGCGTGGGGCACGCGTTCTTCAAGACGCGGATGCGCGAGGAGGGCTCGCTGTTCGGCGGGGAGGTCTCCGGGCACTACTACTTCCGCGACTTCTACTGCGCGGACTCCGGCACGCTGCCGGCGCTGCTTGATCCTCGAGCACCTCTCGCGCACCGGGCAAGCGCATGTCCGAGCTGCTGAGGCCCTACCGCGAGCGGTACTTCATCTCCGGGGAGATCAACTCCGAGGTGGCAGACCAGCAGGCCAAGATGGAGGAGATCGCCGCGCGGTACGCCGACGCGGAGCAGAGCCGCCTCGACGGGATCTCGGTCGACTACGAGGAGTGGCACTTCAACGTGCGGCCCTCCAACACAGAGCCGCTGCTGCGCCTCTGTCTGGAGTCGCTGCGCTCCCACGAGGACATGGAGCGCCGCCGCGACGAGGTGCTGGCGCTGATCCGCTCATGAGCCCCCGCAAGGCAGCCAAGCCCAACGCGAAGCCAGCGACCACCACCAGGCCGGCCGCATCCACCGCCAAGCCGGCCAGGTCCGCCACCAAGCCAGCCCGCGGCGCCGCCGGCGCAAAACGTGGCGCCAGCGCCGGCGCGAAAGCGGCCAAGCGGGGCGCAGCCGACGAGGCCGCCGCCCTGGAGCGGGCCGCGCAGGAGGGCATCCACCGCCTCGCGGTCCCCACTCCGTTCGCGGTCGGACGGGTCAACGCGTACCTGATCGAGGACAAGCCGCTCACGCTGATCGACTCGGGGCCGAACTCCGCCAAGGCACTCGACGAGCTCGAACAGGCTCTGGCAGCACGAGGGCACGCGATCGAGGATCTGGAGCTGCTGGTCGTCACCCACCAGCACATCGACCACTTCGGCCTCGTCGCGATCCTCGCGCGGCGCTCCGGCGCGCAGGTCGCCGCCCTGCAGGGCCTCGACCACCGCCTGCGCGACTTCCGCACGGACGCCGAGCTCGACGACCGCTTCGCGGCGCGCGTCATGCTCCGCCACGGGGTCCCCACCGACGTCGTCACCGCCCTGCGGGCCGTGTCGGCGAGCTTCCGCGCGTGGGGGTGCACGGTGGAGGTGGACCGCCCGCTCGCCCCGGGGGAGGCCCTGGAGCTGCGCGACCGCACCCTCACGGTCCTGCACCGACCCGGCCACAGCCCCTCGGACACCCTCTTCTGGGACGAGCAGCGTTCGTTGGTGATCGCCGGCGATCACCTGCTCTCGCACATCTCCTCCAACCCCCTGATCGCCAGGCCCCTGGAGGTGCAGGGCGACTACGACGGCCCCCGCCCGCAGGCGCTGCTCACCTACATCGACTCCTTGCGCAAGACCCGCGCGATGGACCTGGAGCTCGTGCTCTCCGGCCACGGCGTCCCGATCACCGACCACGCCGCGCTGATCGACGAGCGCCTGCGCCTGCACGAGCGGCGCGCGGAGCGCATCCGCCGGCTGATCGCCGAGCGGCCCCGCACCGCCTACGAACTGGCCTGCGAGATGTGGGGCAACGTCGCGGTCACCCAGGCGTACCTGACGATCTCCGAGGTCCTCGGCCACGTCGACCTGCTGCTCGAAGACGGCCGCACGGTGGAACACGAGGACGACGGGATCGCGCGGTTCTCGGCCACGTAAGGGCTCATCCGCAGACGGCTCTCGAGCGGCCCGCTGGACGCCCGGTCAGCTGACCTGCAGGCTTCGTACGAGTCTCGGAAGCTCCGCGGCGGGGGCCGCGGCCAGACGCTGCAGGCGGTGCTCCTCGTCCGGCAACGCGGCGAGTGCCTCCCTGATCAGCCGGCGCAACTCGATGAGCTCCTCGTCGCCGCGTGGCTCACCCGCAAGCGCCATCATCCGCAACGTCGAGCTGATCCCGCCGAGCGTGTGCTGAAGATGTTCCTCGCGCGTCCACGGCGAGGATCTGGCGAGCGCCGGCTCGCAGTGGTAACAACGCCAAGTCCCCTCGTCAGCGCGATACCACTCGTGGGCACCGCAGTCGCGACCACCCTTGGGCACGAGATCTGCCAGCGCACCGGGTAGACGACCACGCAGCCAGGTCCTGAGCCGATAACGGCCACCGCTCACGCTCACCATGCTATCTCCCTCACGGCCGGCGCTGTCGGCCCAGCACCGAGTCCCTCCGAAACGCCAGCGTGCGCTAAAGTCTTTGACAATTCGCTGATTGTCTGTACAGGATCAGCACGGTCGGCAGGGCTGGAAGCGAGGGTCGTATGGGGTCGCACACGACAACGGGGAGAGGGCCGTGGACAGCGCCACTGCCAACCCACACCTGAACGTCTTCGACCCCTACAGGGAGCTCGGGCGCACGCACGAGGACCAGCTCACGCGCGCCGCGATGATCGTCCTGCGGCTCGTGCCGTTCGCGCGCGAGACGCTGCTGCGAGCGATCGGCGAGCCCTCGCAGAGCGAGCTGCCCGACTGCACGGTGGACATGCAGGCCACCCACATCGTCGACGCCTCCGAGGAGAGCGCGACCGGCGGGGAGGTCAAGCGCGGGCGGCTGGTCTCGGTCTTCCTGACCCCCGACTCCGAAGCGGCTGAGCCCGACGGCGAGGTCCGCGACACGAGCCGCGGGCAGCGCTTCGACGGCGTGCTGCGCTTCGACCCCGAGCTCGTGGTGCTGCTGGAGAGCAAGGTCTGCACCCGGTGGGCGCGGCGCAACGGCCACCGCGTCGGCGAGCTCAACCTCGGCAGCGCCCGCTTCGCACAGCGGCGCACGTGCGTGCTGCGCTGGCACGACCTGCTGGAGTCGTGGTGGCGGCTGGTCGAGCTCGGCGTCCTCTCCCCCGCCGAGCGCGCGCTCGTGCAGGACATGCTCGCGTACGCCCACCAGGACTTCGCGCACCTGCTGCCGTTCGGCTCGCTGCGGCGCGTCGGCGAGGACCCCGTGCGGCGCAAGTGGCGCCTGCGCGCGCTGCTGCGTGAAGCCACCGGCCTCGCCCCCGAGCGCATCGGGCTCGCGCACGTGCGCCTGGACACCGCGCTCGGCGCGGTCACCGTGCAGCGCGCGGCGCTTGACTTCGACGGGCAGGAGCTGCTGCTGCACATGTGGCCCGGCGAGCTCAAGCGCCAGGCCGACCACCTCTACAGCTCCGGCCTAGCCACACGCCTCGGCGAGCTCGCCGACACCCCCGGGCCCTGGCGCGTGGAGCCCCAGCCACAGCTCGGCTTCCGCAACGCGCCCGCCCGCACCCGCGTGTACCTCACGTGTCGCCTCGACGCCGCCACCTACGTGCACCGCTGGCAGGGCGAGGACTTCAAACAGGTCGGCGCCCACCCCCCCGACACGATCCTCACCGAGCTGTGGCCGTGGATGCTGCGCCGCCGCTACGCCTCCGCCCGCGACAAAGCCCGCCTGGAGGCGTTCCTGCGCACGCTCGGGCGCCGCGCCGCGCACCTGCGTCCGTCGCTGCACGTGGCGCGCGCGTGGCCGTTCGAGGAAGCCAGCCGGCTCGACGACGAGGGCCTGCTCGCAGGGGAGATCCGCGACGCGATCAACCTGGTGCTCGACCTGCTCGAAGAGCCCCCGATCGCCGCGCCCACCGACAGTGGAGCACCTCAAGGAGCCACAGCCGGCGTGCTCAGTCATCTGCGGTGAGCTGCGCGTGAAACGCCACCGCTGACCCAACAATTCCCTCACTGAGATCCACTCAACCCGCGCTGACAGGTCGCTGGGAGCCTCTGCGCTGGGAGCCTCTCGGCTAGGAGCCTCGACGGTGGGAGCGTCTACGATGTGGGTATGCCGACACTGGTGCTCGACGACCCGCCGCCGCCCGAGATCCAGGAGCTGATGGAGCGCCGCCGCGTCTCCGGCGTAGACCAGCGGGACGAGGTGTGGGGGGTGTGCTGCACATGGTCCCCGCCCCCACCGGCCCGCACGCGTATCTTGGCCAGCAGCTCGCAGTGCTCTTGGACGGCCCGGCGCGTGCCGCCGGCCTGGTGCCGGCGATGCAGCAGTTCAACCTGGGCGAGTCCATCCAGGACTACCGCGTGCCGGACGGCGCCCTGCACCGCGCGATCCCGCGCGAGCTGTGGTTCCCGACCGCGGCGCTCGTCGTCGAGATCGTCTCCCCAGGCGACGAGAGCTGGAAGAAGCTCCCGTTCTACGCCGCCCACCACGTGGACGAGGTGCTGATCGTCGACCCCACCGAGCGGACCATCCACTGGCTCGGGCTCGCCGACGGCGAGTACCGCGAGCTGCAGCGCAGCGGGCTGGTCGACCTCGGACCGGCGGAGCTCGCCCAGCGGATCGACTGGCCGTAGACGGCGGGCCGCACGCCCAGGGAGTGGCTACTGCGTACCTGCCCGGAGAGCCCCCGTCCCCTGCGCCCGCCGGCGCTGGACGGCCTCCAGGAACAGCCGGTGCACTCGGTCGTCGGCGGTGAGCTCCGCGTGGAAGGCCACCGCCAGGCGCTCGCCCTCGCGGGCCGCGACCGGGTGGCCGTCCACCTCCGCGAGGATCTCCACCCCCGGGCCGTACTCGGCGATCCACGGAGCGCGGATGAAGACCCCGGCAGCGGACGGGCGGGCGGGTCCGAGACCCCCCGCATCCGCACCGTGCGCCTCGAAGCTCGGAGTCTGACGGCCGAAGGCGTTGCGCCGCGCGCGCAGGTCCATCAGCCCCAGGTGCTCGCGGTCGAGCATGACGAGCCCCGCGCACGAGCCGAGCACGGGCACCCCCCGGCCGCCCGGCGGCGGGGCGGCCAGCTCGCGCAGCGGCTCGGCCAGGCCCTCGCGCTCGATCCCCAGCGTCATCGTCGTGGACTCCCCGCCGGGGATCACGAGACCGTCGAGGCCCTCCAGGTCGGCGGGCACCCGCACCTCGCGCACCGTGGCCCCCAGCCCGCGCAGCACCCGCGCGTGCGCCTCGAAGCCGCCCTGCAGCGCGAGCACCCCCACCAGCGGCGCGCCGTCGTCTCCCACTGCACGTGGCACGCCCGTTAGAAAACGACGCCGTAGGACGGCAGAGGGTCTGCGGCCATTGCCGCCACCAGCCGCGCTGGGCCAGGAGCTGCTCGTCCTCGAGCTTGGAGCTCTCCAGGCTCGCCATCGCGGTGCCGAGGCCGCGCGAGGCGCCCGCCACGCGCGCGGGGTCCTGCCAGTGCGTGGTGGCCTCCACGATCGCGCGCGCGCGGCCGGGGGGGTCCTCGGACTTGAAGATGCCCGAGCCGACGAACACGCCTTCGGCGCCGAGCGCCATCATCAGCGCGGCGTCCGCGGGCGTCGCGATGCCGCCCGCGCAGAACAGCACGACCGGCAGGCGCCCCTCCGCGGCGACGCCGGCGCACGAGCTCCAGCGGCGCCCCGTGCGGCCTTGGCGGCCGTGGCGAGCTCGCTCTCCTGCAGGACGGCCAGACGGCGGATCTCGCCCGTGATCAGGCGCATGTGGCGCACCGCCTCGACGATGTCCCCGGTGCCGGCCTCGCCCTTGGAGCGGATCATCGCCGCGCCCTCGCCGATGCGGCGCAGCGCCTCGCCGAGGTTCGTGGCACCGCACACGAACGGCACCTTGAACGCCCACTTGTCGATGTGGTTGGCCTCGTCCGCGGGCGTCAGCACCTCCGACTCGTCCACGTAGTCCACGTCCAGCGCTTCGAGCACCTGCGCCTCCACGAAGTGGCCGATGCGCGCCTTGGCCATCACCGGGATCGACACCGCCTCCTGGATGCCCGCGATCATCTCCGGGTCGGACATCCGCGCCACCCCCCCGTCGCGGCGGATGTCCGCCGGCACCCGCTCGAGCGCCATCACCGCCGCGGCGCCGGCGTCCTCGGCGACCTTCGCCTGCTCGGGGGTGACCACGTCCATGATCACCCCGCCCTTGAGCATCTCCGCCAGCCCGGCCTTGACCGTGAACGTCGCCTCGTCGCGCATGGGATGCAGTCTATCGCGGGTCTGCGCGCGCAAACGGCCCTGCCTGAGCGAGGCTGCTTCCGGATCGGGGCTGCCGCCGAAACTGGCGCCCTGACTCACGTGTCGAATGTGAAGCGCTCCCGGCGGAGTCGCATCCGCCAGCCCGATTGGTGAGTTCAGGGTCCGCGTCCGGCGGCAGGGCGTCGCGCCGAGGCGGCAGAGGCAGGGTGCGGACCGCTGGGATGTTTCAGTGCGGTCGGGTGTGCGCTTGATGTGGATGCCGTTCCGGGACGGCCACATGTGGCCGTTCCAGGAGGGCCGCATGCGGCCCTCCTGCCCTTGCCACATGTGGCAAGGGCCCCCAACACCTCCTACTTCAGGCGGAACGCCTTGATGCGGTCTTCGTATGAGGCGCTGTCGCGCGAGTACACGCCGTAGGCCAGCGCTTGGATGAGGCTCAGCAGCGCCGCGTGGGAGCGCACGTACGCGGGGCTGTTGGAGGAGTAGTACAGCTTGATCTGCGCGAGCTTCGCGACCTCCGAGAGGGTCGCGTCGGTGACCGCCGCGGTGCGCGCCTTGCGGTGGCGTGCGAGCTTCATCGCGCGCACCACCAGCGGGTGCGGGCGGCCCGCGGAGAGACCGATCACGAGCGTCCCTTCGTCGATCCGCCCGAGGCGGCTGAGCGCCTCCTGGGAGGGGCTCGCGACGACGTCCACGCGCAGGTCGAGCAGCATCAGCAGGTGGCGCAGGTAGCTCGCGAAGAACGCCATCTGGTCGGTGCCCGCCACGAGCACCTTCTCGGCGCTCACCACCGCGTCGATCAGCGCGTCCACCGACTCGCGGGAGACCTTGCGCGCGGTCTCCTCCACGTTCAGGTGGTCGGCCGCGAGCGCCGCCTCGAACTCGGTCTGGTCGAGCGAGAACAGCGGCGTCGAGCTGCCGCCGTCGTCGGTTGGGCGGGGCTCGCGTGCACGCGCCGGTACTCCTCGCGCGCCGCGGCCTGCAGCTCCGGGAAGCCCTCGAACCCCAGCGCCTGGGAGAAGCGCACGACCGTCGAGCTCGACGTGTTCGCACGGCGCGCGAGCTCCTCCGCCGTCTGGAAGGCCGCCTCATCGAGGTGGTCCACGATGTACTGCGCCACGTCCTTCTGGGAGCGCGAGCACCCGTCGAAGCGCGTCTGGATGTACTTCGAGAGGCTCTGGTTCTCGCCGGCCTTGCCGTTCAGGGGCACCTCGACCGTCGGGGCTGCGGCTGTTCGCTTCACGGCCCCCTTGTTCGACGCCTGTGGCTCGGACTCCTCCCGCGGCGCCTGCGATCTTCAGGGCGACGCACGGTCCTCGCCGGCGCTAGGCGACAAGGACCTCCTCGGCCCGGCTCCCGCGAGGCCCTCAGCGCAACGTCTGCGCGAGGCGCACGAAGTAGTCGAGCGCCTGCGGGTTTGCGAGCGAGTCCACGCTCGCCGTCTCGCCCGGCTCGGCGCCCATCAGGATGCGCTTCACCGGCACCTCGAGCGCCTTGCCCGAGAGCGTGCGCGGCACCTCCTCGATCTGCAGCACCCTGTCCGGGACGTGCCGTGGCGAGCAGTCCTCGCGGATGCGCCGCTTGATCGCGTCCGCCCTCGCGACGTCCAGCTTTACCCCGGGGCTCAGCACGACGAACAGCCACATCTGCAACTCTGGCGCGCCGGCGCCGGTCGGGTGGGCCTCGATCCTGGGCGGGATGTCCACCACGAGCGCGTCCACCACCTCCTCCACCGCGCACGCCACCCGGTAGATCTCGCTCGTGCCCATCCGCACCCCCTGGCGGTTGATCGTCGCGTCCGAGCGGCCGTAGATCACCGCGCCGCCGCGCGGGGTGATCTTGATCCAGTCGCCGTGGCGCCACACCCCGGGGTACATCGAGAAGTAGCTTTCCCGGTACCGCGGTCCCGCACGCGACTCCGGCCCGACCCGATCCTGCGGATCGTGTGCCCGGTCGTGGGCGGGTGGGTCTCCCCAAAAAAACAGCGGCATCGAGGGCAGCGGCTCGGTCAGCACCAGCTCGCCCACCTCGTCGGTGAGGCTGTGGCCCTGCTCGTCCCACGCCTCCACCGCGCACCCCAGCACGCGGCACTGCAGCTCGCCTTCGTACACCGGCAGCAGCGGGCAGCCTCCGACGAACGCCGTGCACACGTCGGTGCCACCGCTCGTCGAGAACAGCCACACGTCGGGCTTGACCTGGTCGTACACCCACGCGAAGCTCTCCGGCGCCAGCGGCGAGCCGGTCGAGCCGATGCGCGCGCAACGCGCTCAGGTCGTACTCCTCGCCCGGACGCACGCCCGCCTTCTCGCAGGCGCTCAGCAGGCCCGCGCTCACGCCCATGCACGTCATCCCCGTGCGCTGCGCCAGCTCCCACATCGCGCCCACGTCCGGGTGGGCCGGGCTGCCGTCGTAGAGCACCACCGCCGCGTCCGTGAACAGGCAGCCGATCAGGAAGTTCCACATCATCCAGCCCGTCGTGGTGAACCAGAACATGCGGTCCCCCGCCTGCAGGTCGAGGTGCAGGTAGCTCTTCTTGAGCTGCTCCACGAGCATCCCGCCGTGGCCGTGCACGATCGCCTTCGGCAGACCCGTGGTCCCCGAGGAGTACAGCACCCACAGCGGGTGGTCGAAGGGCACCTGCTCGAAGACCGGCTCGGCCGCCCTCTGCCCGCTCGCGCCGCGCTCGCACAGCTCGCCCCACGTGAGGCCCCCCGGCCAGGACGCGGGAACCTCGGGCGCAGCCTGCACCAGGTAGGGCACGAGCACCGTGTGGCGGACGGTGGGCAGCTCGGCGAGGATCTCCCCGACGACGGCGCGACGGTCGAAGTCCCTGCCGCCGTGGCGGTACCCGTCCACCGCCAGCAGCACCTTCGGCTCGATCTGCCCAAAGCGGTCGGCCACGCTGCGCGCCCCGAACTCCGGCGCCGCGCTCGACCAGATCGCGCCCACGCTAGCCGTCGCCAGGAACGCGACGAGCGTCTCCGGGATGTTCGGCGCGTACGCCACTACCCGGTCGCCCCGCCCCACTCCCAGCGCGCGCAGCCCGCCGGCCACCGCGGCCACCTGCGCAGAGAGCTCGCCCCACGTCAGCTGCGCGAGGGGACGCAACTCGGAGGCGTGGAGCACGGCGACTTGATCGGGATCCCGCCCGCCCCGCCCACCCTCGCGGTCCGGCGCCAGCATGTTCTCCGCGTAGTTGAGCTCCGCTCCCTCGAACCACCGCGCACCCGGCATCGCGCGCGAGGGCAGCACCCGCTCGTAGGGGCGCGTCGCCCGCACGCCGCAGAACTCCCAGATCGCCGCCCAGAAGCGCTCAAGCTCCTGCACCGACCACCGCCACAGCTGCTCGTACTCCTCGAACTCCCGACCCTCTCGCTCCCCCACCCACCGCATGAAGCGGGTCATGCTCGCGCGCTCGCGCTGCTGCGGGGTCGGTGTCCACAGCGGGGTCTGCCGGCCGCCCGGGGGCACACGGTCCGAAGGACCGGGTCGGTCCCCGCCGCTCACGGCGTCGCCCCGCTCGCTCCGTCCCGCTCCCACCTCACTCGCCGAGCCTCCCCGACCGCTCCGTCCCGTTCCCACCCCGCCTCGCGCATCGCCCCTCCACGGCTCGTCCCTGCGCTCCCGCGACTGTCCCGGCGCGGGAGCCTGCCACTCTTTCGACTCGTTCCAAGTGGTTCGGATATTGCGAAACCTCAGTATGCCAGGGCGCGCGCACTCGCGCGGTTATCCTCCCTACCCGTGGACGCCTCCTCCCCGCCGGCCGCCCTCCGATCGGTCGCCCCAAGCCCGCCCCTGGCCGCGAGCCTGCCGACGGACGCCCCCGGCGCTGCGCGGGCACTGAGTCCCTCCTCCGCCCGCGCGTTGCGCGAGCGGTTTCCCGTCCTGCGTAGCGTCGCGTACCTCAACGCGGGCACCGACGGCCCGCTGCCCCGTGCCGCCGCACAGGCCGCCGCCCGAGAGCTGCGGCGCGAGACGCAGGAGGGCCGCGCCGGGCGCCACTTCGAGCGTCGCGGAGAGTTGAACCGCTCGCTGCGGGCCGCGTACGCCTCGCTGCTCGGGTGCCCCGCCGAGGATCTCGCGCTCACCACCTGCACCACCGAGGGCCTCGCGGTGGTGCTCGGCGGCCTGCAGCTGGGCCGCGGCGAGGAGATCCTCACCAGCGACGAGGAGCACCCCGGCCTGCTCGGCGCGCTCGCCGCCGAGCGCGAGCTGCGCGGCGTAGCGGTTCGCGTGGCACCGTGGTCTGAGCTGCCCGCTGCCGTCGGCCCCCGCACCCGGCTCGTGGCCGTCTCGCACGTGAGCTGGCAGACCGGGCGCCTCGCCCCCACCGCGGCGCTCGCTGACACCGGGGTCCCCGTGCTGCTCGACGGCGCCCAGGGGGTGGGCGCCGTCCCCACCGACGTGCGCACGCTGCGCTGCGCCGCCTACGCCGGCGCGGGCCAGAAGTGGCTGTGCGGCCCCGACGGGACCGGCCTGCTCTACGTCGCGCCTGCCCTGCGCGAGCGGCTCGCGGTCGCGCGCCGCGGCTACGCCAACCTCGCCGACCCCGGCGCGGGGCTCGACGCCGGCCTGCACGCCGACGCGCGACGCTTCGACACCCTCTCGCTCGGCGCCGAGACCGTTGCCTGTGCGCTGACCGCCTTCCAGGTACTCGAGCGCGCCGGCTGGGCGCGCGTGCACGAGCGCGCCCGGCTGCTCGCCGCGGAGCTCGCCGAGCGGCTCGCCACTCGTGGGCGCGAGGTCGTCGCCCGCCACCGCGGCACGCTCGTCACCTTCGCCAGCCCCGACCCCCCCGCCGAGCGCGAGCGCCTCGCTGCGCAGGGAGTCGTCCTACGGGACATCCCCGGGCGACCCTGGCTCCGCGCCTCCGTGGGCGCGTGGAACGATGAGGGCGACCTGGACCGTCTGCTCGACGCGTTGGAGCGGTGAGGCCCCTCGGGGCGATGGCACGGCCGGCTATGCGCATCCGGTAGACCCGGCTCAGGTGGTAGACAGCACGTGGGCCAAAGTGCAAGGGACCTGCCGGCACCAGCGACGTTCTTACTGCACTCTTAGGTCTTAATGCTCTCTTAGCACAGTTTCCGCTTTGCTTTCCCTCGCGCGGGCGAGGCTCCGCCGCGCCTCCCGACCACAGACGCCCCCCGATGAGCACCTCGCCCCCCCCGACGCCCGCCCCTCACGCTCCCGTCCCCGCGCCCTCCGTTCCGGAGCCGTCCGCTCCCGAGCCACCCGCGGGTGTGCCGGGCTTCGACTCCTCGGACGCTTCGACTCCCCCCGCGCCGAGCCCGCGGCGCACGCTCCGCACGCCCGACCTGCGCTCGGCGCTCGGGTGGGTGGCGCTCACGCCGGTGCTCGCGCTCTCCGCGGTGCTCGGCACCGAGCGACTCTCCCAGAACGGCTACGCCAACGTCTTCTACGCCGCTGCCGTGCGGTCGATGCTCGGCTCCTGGCACAACTTCCTGTTCGCCTCCTTCGACCCCGGGGGGCTCGTCACCGTCGACAAGCCCCCCCTCTCGCTGTGGGTGCAAGTGGCGAGCGCCCGGCTGTTCGGCTTCTCCCCCCTCAGCCTGCTGCTCCCCGAGGCGATCGTCGGGGTGCTCGGGGTGGCCGCGCTCTACGGCGCGATGCGCCGGCCCTTCGGGCAGCTCGCCGCGCTCGGCGGCGCGCTCGCGCTCGCGGTCTTCCCCTCCTACGTCGCGGCCTCCCGCGACAACGGCGTGGACCCCTTTCTGATCCTGCTCATGATCCTCGCCTGCGGCGCCGCCCTGCGCGCCATCCGCGGCGGCCACTGGCTGCCCCTGCTCGCCTGCGCCGCACTGGTGGGGCTCGCGTTCAACGCCAAGACCCTCGCCGCCTACCTCGTCGTCCCCGGAATCGCGCTCGGCTACCTGCTCTGCGCGCCAGGGCCGCTGCCACGCCGGGTGCTCAAACTGCTCGCCGCCGGGGTGGTGCTCGCCGCGGTCTCCCTCTCGTGGACAGCCCTCGTGGAAGAGACCCCCGCCTCCCAGCGCCCCTACGTGGGGGGCTCCACGAACAACACCGAGCTCAACCTCACCTTCGGCTACAACGGCCTCGGCCGCGTCGAAGGACAGGTCGGGGGGCCCGGTGAGATCTTCATCCGCCTCGGCGCCGTCGCGCCCTTCCCGGCCCGCGTGCGCACGGACCTCACCGCCAAGCGCAAAGCCGCGCCGAAAGTCGTCCCCGACCCGATCCTGCCCGACGACCACTACGCCAACCCCACCCCCTTCGGTGGCCCCACCGGACCGATGCGCCTATTCCACTACGGCCTCGGCGGCCAGGGCGGTTGGATGCTGCCGTTCGCGCTGCTCGGGCTGCTCGCGCTCGCCCTGTCCGTCCTCTGGCCGGCCCGGGGGAGCGCCCCGGTCGAGGCCGAGCCAGACGGCTCCCGCTTGCAGCGCATCCGGCGCGACCCGCGCACCGCAGGGCTGTTCGTGCTCGGCGGCTGGTTCCTGGCGGAGGCCTTCATCCTGGACTTCTCCAAGGGCATCGTGCACCCCTACTACGTCTCCGCCCTTGGCCCCGGGGCCGCCGCGATGGTCGGCGCCGGGGCGGTCGCCTTCGCGCAGTTCGGACGCGGGCGCGACTGGCGCGTCGTGCTGCTGGCGCTCGCCGTCGGGGCGACCGTCGCCGTGCAGCTCGTGCTGCTGCGCCGCGAACACTACGCCCACTGGCTGCCGCCCGTGCTGATCGCCGCCACCGCCGCCGGTGTGCTGGCGCTGCTGGCCGTACGCCGCCTCGCGGCTCCCGCGATGGTGCTCGTGCTCGCCGTGCTGCTCGTCGCCCCCACGGCCTTCGCGACTACCACGTGGTCGATCCCGGTCGAGGGGACCTTCCCCGCCGCCGGGCCGCGCGTCGCCGGCTCCCTGGGGCCCTACGGGATCACCGCACACGACGTCAAAGTCGACCGCGACCTGCTGCGCTACATCGACGCCCACCACCCCACCCACCGCTGGGAAGTGCTGACCGTCTCCTCCAACACCGCCGCCTCGATGATCCTGCTCGGCTGGCGCGCCGGCGCGGTCGGCGGCTACTCCGGGACCGACCCCGCGCTCGACGGGCCCGGCCTCGCGCGCCTCGTAGCCCGTCACGAAGCGCGGTACGTGGTGCTCGGCGGCGCGTACTCCAGCCGCGGCGGCAACCTCGCCACCCAGGCGGTGATCCGTGCCTGCCGCTACATCCCCTCCCAGGTTTGGCTTCACTTCCCACGCTTCTCGATCTACAGCCTCACGCTGTACGACTGCGCCGGGGCCGAGCGACGCCTGGCGGCTGCCTGAGAAGCCCTGACGGACGCGCTGCGCGCCGCCACGGAGCACGGAGGCTCCGTGCGCACTCGCCCTGATGGACTCACCCACCCGCGCGGACGATCCCCCCAGAACCCCCTCGGACTCGCCCGCTTTCGCCTACGCCACCACCGACAGCCCGCGGTCGAACGCGCGCTCGAACAGCTCGCACTCCCGGGCCGCCGCCCACCGCGGGACCGCCGCGCCGCCCTCGGCCACCAGCTGCAGGCGCACCTCGCCGTTGCGGGCGCTGAGAACCGTGTCGCGCACCAACTGGTCGCGCGAGCGCTCCAAGTCCTCTGCCAGGCGCAGCAGCACCGCGCAGCGGTCCAGGCGTGCCGCGTCGCCCTCCCCGAACAGCGCCGCGAGCGGCCCCGGCTCGGGCAGGCCCTTGCGGTGGTAGCGGGCGGCCTGGGCGATGATCGCCACCTCCGTCGGGGAGTACCCCGGCAGGCCCGCGTTGAGGATCAGGTAGCGCGAGTGCTTGTGGTGGTCGTCGTAGGCCACCGACATCCCGATGTCGTGCAGCGTGCACGCCGCCCACAGCAGCTCGCGCTCGCGCTCGTCGCCGGCGTGCAGGCCCATCCGCGCGAGCTGGTCGAACATCCCCAGCGCGAGTGCCGCCACGTGGCGGGTGTGAGCGCGCTCGACCTTGTACCGCGCCGCGAGGTTCGCCACCGAGGCCCTGCGCACGTCCTCGAACAGCGGGGGCTCGCTCCCGGCCAGGTGGCGCTCGAAGAAGACGCCCTCGCGCAGGCCGGCCTCGGTGGCCTCCAGCTCCTCGAAGCCGCCCGCCCGCATCGCCCCCTCCACCACCACCGCCCCCGCCAGGATCAGGTCCGCGCGCGCCGGCTTGACCCCGGGCACGCCCGCGCGCTCCGCTGTTCCCAGCGCCGCCAGGCGCTCCACGATCTCCTCCAGCGCCTCGCGCGTCACGATCGCGCCCTGCACGCCGTTCGTGGGCAGTCCCGCGGCGCGCTGGGCTACCGTCGCGAGGCTGCGCACCGTCCCCCCGATCCCCACCAGCCGCCGGCCTGTCTGCGACAGCCACGAGGCGCTCGCGAGCTCCTGCGCGACGTGCTCGCGCAGCGCCTGCACCTGGCGGGGCTTCGCCGGGCCCCCGTTGGGCAGGAAGCGCTCGGTCATCCGCACCGCCCCCACCCGCCACGAGCCCACCTCCCGCGCGAGCCGCTCCTGTACCCGGACGAGCTGCAGCGAGCCCCCGCCCAGGTCCAGCACGCAGCCCTCACTCAACGTGGTCGAGTTCACCGCCGCCAGGTACCCGTACCGCGACTCCTCCTCGCGACTCAGCACCCGGATCGGCAGGCTCGTCCGCGCTCGCGCCTGCGCCAGGAAAGCCGGCGCGTTCTCCGCGTCGCGGATGGCGCTCGTCGCCACCGCGTCGACCGCCGCCTCGGGGGCGGTCGGGGTGGGCGGGTCCAGCAGACCCGCCGCCTCGCAGAAGTGCCCAAACACGTCGAGCGTCGCCAGCGCCCGCTCGATCGGCTCCTCGCCCAGCCGGCCGGTGGCGGCCATCCCTTCGCCGATCCGCACCGCCTGGTAGATCTCGTCGGTGCGCTGCCACCACCCGTTCGCCGCGGAGAACACCACGAGCCGGAACGAGTTCGAGCCGAGGTCGACCACGGCGAGGCGCTCGCGTCTGTGCACCCTTTGAGGGTATTCCCCGGGGCGGAGGGCTCCGCGGGGCCCCGGCGTTCGGCGGTTCGGGGGTTCTCGTGGGGGCTCTCGCTCAGGCGTCCTCGCCGGCCGAAGCCGGGTGACACGGGCCTTCGGGGCTGGCCGATTCGGGGATGCTGGCCGAAACGGGGATGCTCGTCAAAGGCGAGCGTCCCCCGGCTTCGGCAAAGCGAGTGTCTCCCTAATCGGTCCCCGTTTCGGCCGAAGCCGGGTGACACGGGCCTTCGGCCCGAATCCCCGTTTCGGCCAGCGCGCTCACCACGTTGCGCGCGTCGGAGAAGATCCGGGCGTGCGCCACCACGCCATCCTTGAACTTCACGACCCACGTGGTCGGCGCGTCCTGGAAGGACCCCCCCGGACCTCGCCCGCTGACCAGGCCGAGCGCCACCACCGCGCAGCCAGCGGCGCGGATCTGGGCGGGCTGGACGGTCAACACCTCCCAGTGCGACTCGACGTCCTGCGCGTAGCGGCGGATGCCCTCGTGCCCGCGGTAGGGCTCACCCGCCCGCGTGACCGCCGCGGTCATCGGCTCGAAGACGACCTCGGGGTGCACCAGCGCGAGCGCGCTCTCCACGTCCCGGCGACTGAAGGCGTCGAACAGGCGGACCACGACCTCCTCCTTGGGCAGCGTCGTCGTCGCCGGCGGGGCTGCCCGGCGTGTAGGGTCGGGCGTGGCCGGCCGCTCGCGCCTGCCCTGAGGGCCACCCGGCTCCTCGCGCCCGGCCCGCCGGCGAGCCGGCTCCTCACGTCTTGCCCGCTTGCCCGGGTGGCTCACCGTCAAGGTGTCACCTTTGCCATCGCCCTGAGTACCCACTCGTTCCCTTCTTCGATCCGCACGCCTCGGAACCTCCCATGAGGCTACCCGCGTGCAGAGCCCGTCAAACCGCGGGCGCTTCGAGCGGAGAGCCACGTTGCGCACAGGCGCTGGCCTGCCTTGCGAGACCGCGTCGTGAGACGATGGGGGTATGGGGCCCCCAGAGCGCCGTCACGCAGCACTCGAGGATCTCGCGCGCACCGGTCTGCGTGACGCTCCCGTGGAGATCGTCGAGTACGACCCCGCGTGGCCGGCTGCCTACGTGGCCGAGCGAGAGCGGCTCGCGCCGCTGCTGGGAGACGGGGTGGAGCTGCACCACTTCGGATCCACCGCCGTCCCGGGTCTGGCGGCCAAGCCGGTGATCGACATGATCGCGCTCGTGGAGGACCTCGACGCGCCGATCGCCGCGCTGGTGCGGCACGCGGGCTACCAGTACCCCCCAGCGTTCAACGCGACGCTCACCCACAGGCGGTTCCTGTGCTACCCCACAGCCACCCACCGCACCCACCACCTGCACCTCGTGGACGAGCCCGGGGAGCTCGACCGTCGTCTGCGCTTCCGCGACCGTCTGCGCGCTGAGCCTCTGCTCGCCGACGAGTACGTGGCGCTCAAGCGGGCGCTCGCCAAGCGCTACTGCGACGACCGCGAGGCTTACACCGATGCCAAGAGCGACTTCATCAAGCGGCACGCTCGGCCGGCTCGAAGCCGACCGGATTCGAGGCAGCGGCAACCGCGACGCTAGCGTCGATGACGAGCTTCAACGCCCGAGTCGCGACAACGCGACAGCCGCGACCCAATTCGGTGCCGGCGTCCCATCCTCCAGCTTCTGCCACTCAGGCGGCAGGGGCAGCATCGGATACATCTCGTCCCGCACCTCATCAACGGCGCCTGGATCGATCAGGTGCTGCCCACCTACCGTCTCAGCCTGCAGCCGGCCCTCGCGTATCCACCGACGGACCGTCCCGGGACTCCGACCCACCCGCTGCGCTGCCTTAACAACCGTAAGCACAAGTCGATGATACGCACCCAACCCGACGAAGCTCTGGAGCAGAGCTTGCCGGCCGACCCGTGTGCCGGGGTCCTGGTCCCGCTTGCCGAGCACCCGATCGACTCCGGCCCAGGACAACTACGGTGGCGTCGGCTTCGCCCCGTGTCCGCGCTGACGGCGGGGCGGGCACTCGACAGGGACGCTTGCCGTACGGGAGGTCGTGGGCTCGAGTCCCATCATCCGCTTCCTTATGTCCCAGGAGATCCCAGCATATGTCTCGGGCGCCCCCGGAAACCTCGTGTTGCCCATTCTGTGGCCCACCCCGCTGATCCGGCGAACACGTGAGCACAGAAAAGCCCCGCGTTAGTAGGGCTTTTCCGCAGTGGGCTCGGCAGGGCTCGAACCTGCGACCTAGCGATTATGAGTCGCTGAGGCTCGCGTATGCGCAGCATGTCTACCGCCAACAGGGCGCAACCGTCGAGCGCTCCGTCGTGCTCACCGGCGACTGGCAGACCAGCAAGGAGACCGCCTACGTCGAGGCGACCAGGGCACACCACCGCACCGACTGGTTCATCGCACGCGACGACCTCGGCAACGAGGGGCAGGACCCCCAACGCATCGCACGGCTCGCACAGCGCATGAGCGGCAGCCGCGCCCAGACACCCTCGCTCGCCCACCGCGAGCTGCCCGATCCCCGCTGGGGACCACGATTCGACCTCGCTCGGCTTCGGCCACTGCGCCTCGCGCGCTGGCTCAACCCACCGACACGGAATCTCGATCGCACGCCTGGGCGAGGCGCGGATCGCGGACGCCGATGAGTCGTCCTGCTTCCGCCGATCGTCATGGCACCCACTCGCTGCCCGCGGGGAGTTTGGGGCCATTTGACTTTTGTTCACGCATAGGATATTATGTTGCTTCCATTCACGACAAGGAGGTGCAAGACGCCAGAGGACGATCAGCTGTTGGGGCTTTCGGAGGCAGCCGACCTACTCCGCACATCTCGCCAGGCTCTGGCTAACTGGCGGCAGAGGCGGGAGGGCTTCCCACAACCAATAGCCGAACTCAAGAGCGGGCCAGTATGGCGGCGAGCTAACCTCGTCGAGTGGGCAAACGAGAACGGGGTGATTGTGGCGGAGCACGACGAGGAAGACGACACCACGACCTTCAACGGGCTTGGAGCCACGATCGCACTCATGAATATGAAGGGTGGTGTCGGCAAGTCCACTCTAACGGCCAACCTCGGCTGGTTCTGCGCCCAGAAGAAGGACCAGCGCATCCTCCTAGTAGATCTCGACCCACAGTTCAATCTCAGCCAGTACGTGATGGGAACAACTGGCTATGAGAAACACCTTGAGGCGGACAAGGGCACGGTCTTGGACATCTTCGAGCAGGCGACCCCGCCGAGCGTCTCGGGGAAAGCGAATAAGCGTGAGGTCAAGCCGGAGAACATCATCGCACCCATCAAGTCCTGGGCCGACGGCAGCCGTATAGATCTCATTCCGTCGTCTCTTGAACTCTCTTGGACGCTGAAGAACCCAAGCGGAAAGGAGCAGCTACTGACACTCTTCCTCGATGAAGTTCGATCGTCCTACGACCTCATACTCATCGACTGTGCACCGACGGAGTCGATGCTTACCACAGCGGCATACCTCGCGAGCGATTCCGTATTGATCCCTGTGAAGCCCGAGTTCCTTTCAACTATCGGGCTTCCCCTCGTCGTAAAGTCGCTTGAGGATTTCGGACGACTATACAAGCAATCGGTCGATGTTCTAGGGATCGTGTTCAATGCGTCGGCTGGCAAGCTTGAGCACGACCGATCCCGCTCGTTCGTGACGAAGGTCGCCAAGGAGCACGGCTGGTATGTCTTCCGCAACGAGATGTCGTACTCCGACTCCTACCCGAAGGGCTCCCGCTCCGGGACACCAATCTTCCAGACGGACTACGCACGCTATTGGAAGATCGAGGACTTCTACGCCGTGGCCGAAGAGTTCGTCGGAAGGTTGACACCATGACGGAGTTCAATCCGCAGATGATGGCTGACTTGGCCCGGTTGGCAGTCCGCTATTCCCCGGAGGACTGGGAACGGCTTATCGAGTGTCTCGAAGACAGGCGACGTCGCGGCCAAGCGAGCAAACTTCTCCGTGAGCTAGCAGCCACAAGTCAGGCGAGCCGAGATAGATCCGCGGTCAGAAAGCGAAAGCCCCCTCATACGCCACGACTTCGCGAAACTCTCGCGAGGATTCGCGACAACGACCCTGCTAGGGCTGACCTATTTGAAGAGATGTGGCGGAAGCTTCGCCAGCGCGAGTTGCTGCCGACGATGACTGCGGTTCGCACCTTCGCGGAGGCCACGGGATTGAAGGGGCTGGAATCGACTAGGCGCGAGCAGGCGGTGGCTGAGCTCATCGAACAGCTTGTTGAGATGCCCAGCGACGATCTGGAACAGATGATGCGCCACACCGTTGTGGAGGACCGCAAGCTAGGGGACGAGTATGAGCGGTGGGTGCGCCTGATTCTCCAACAACGATCTACAGGCCCCGACGCATAGCCGCGACCTAGAACCCGCTTCTTACCACCGTGCTAATCGAGGCCGGGTGATCGTCGGAGCCGACGAACGCAACCACCCCACAGCGTCCGCGAAAGTCAAGCTATACTTGTCTTATGTATGACACGCTACAACCTGACGTGCTGGGTCTGGAGGTCGAGGCATACCAGCAGGGCGGCTACTTCGACGCCGGCCAGGCCCGCGCGCATGGAATCAGTCGCCAGCTCCTTGACCACCACGTAAGCCGTGGACGCTTCGAGCGCATCCGCCGTGGGCTGTACCGCGTCCAGGGCTTCCCAACTGCCGAGCACGACGACATGCGCGAGGCATGGATGGCCGTTGGCGGCGCCGATGCGCTCCTCTCCCACGACAGCGCGCTCGCGCTGCTGGACCTCAGCGACAGCATCCCCGACGCCGTCCACCTCCTCGTCCCACGCCGCCGCCGCGGACTGCGCCGGCCCCCTGGCGTCATCGTCCACACGCACCCCAACAGCGAGAAGGTCGCCACCGTATGGCGGGACGGCCTGCCGCTGACCGCCCCCGCGCGCACGCTGCTCGATGTCGCCGATCGCATACAGCCCGAGCAGCTCTCGATGGCCGTGAGACAGGCCCTGCGCCGCGGGCTGCTAACAGCCGGCCAGCTAGGGGAGGAAGCCGAGCGGCGCCACAAGCGGCACACAATCGAGGCCATCATCTCCACCGAGACGAGCACGTGAAGTATGCGAGCGCCGCAGCGTTCCGCCAGGCGCTTGAGCAGCGCCTCAAGAACGAAGCCACCAACACCGGCCTCGGACTGGCTCGCCTGCGCAAGCGCGTTGCGTTCGAGCTGTTCCTGCGCCGACTCCTCGCCGTAGCGCCGGATCGCTGGGTGCTCAAGGGCGCGCTCGCGCTGGACTTCCGCCTCGCCACCACCACCCGCTCGACCAAGGACATCGACCTCGGCCGCGACGACGACGAGGCCGCCGCGATCCTCGACATCACCGCCGCCCAGCAGCTCGCGCTGGACGACTTCTTCACCTTCGCCGCCACCAGGACCAACGAGCTGGATGACACCGACGAGTTCTCCGCCGTGCGCTTCCACGTCACCGCCCAGCTCGCCGGACGCACCTTCGAGCAGTTCCTCGTGGACATCGGCTTCAGCGACACGATCTCCTGGACACCCGACACCATCCACACATCAGACCTGCTCTCCTTCGCCGGCATCGAGCCTCTCGCGCTTCCAGCGATCCCCCTCCCGCGACACCTCGCCGAGAAGGTCCATGCCTACACCCGCAGATACGGAGCTTCAGGACAACCAAGCACCCGCCCGAAGGATCTCGTCGACATCCTGCTGATCGAGAGCTCGACAACGATCGACGCCGGCCCCTTGAGGCACGCGCTGGAGAGCACCTTCGCCGAGCGTGCCCGCCAGCCACTACCCACCAGCCTCCCGCCGCCCCCGGCCACCTGGGCAGACCCCTACAAACGCCTGGCCGACACCGTCAACATCGAGGGCGACCTTTCCATTGCCTTCGCCCGGGTCGCCGCCTTCCTCGATCCCGTACTCGCCGGGCGCACCAGTGGACAATGGAACCCCCAGCGCCGGGAATGGGTTGCGCCGGCCGGGTCAACGGCGCTCACCTACACTGGTCGGTGAATGCCCCAGGTAAGGCTCTCCCGCTTCGGCGGTGATCCCCCTGGGGCTCCGTCGTTCCGGAGATGCCTACCAAGCGCTCTGGGCGACCCAGAGCGTTCGTTGCCGAGACTCGGCCGTGTTGCCCATTCTGTTGCCCACCCGGCCGATCCGGCGAGTACTGGCGCCCGTGGATTGGCTCCAGCACTGGTGATTGAGTGATGCCGGAGGAGGGACTCGAACCCCCGACACGCGGATTATGATGAGGCGTATGGAGAAGCAGCCGACAGCACCTCTGCCCCCGCCCTCCGGGGTTCCCTTGGTCAAGATCCCGACCGGGCCGTCGCTCGACGGGCTGTGGCGTCGGTTCCACCGCAACGGCAGATCGCGCACCGCGTCCCCCGCCCCAGCACCGCCTCCCACGCCGGCGAAGCGGGACTGACTCGTTTCAACTGGGCGCGCTGCGCCGTTGCTCGGCGCTCGGGCTGGCGAGACGCTGCGCTGATAGGCGCTCTACCGGGGTGCATGGTCCGTCAAGTCGGCGCACCGGCCTGTCCCCTTGCGCGTGAAGCAAGACCACCCGGGGCTTCATGTGGCCCATTCTGTGGCCCACCCCGCCCATCAGACGCACACCCGAGCACAGAAAAGCCCCGCGTGAGCAGGGCTTTTCCGCTGTGGGCCCGGCAGGACTCGAACCTGCGACCTAGCGATTATGAGTCGCCAGCTCTAACCAGCTGAGCTACGGGCCCGCCCCGCGCGGGCGCCCGCGCGGTGGGGCAGACGGTACCAGTGGGATGCCTGGATGCAGCCGGAAGGCGCAGATGGTTTGATTGCGCCTGTCAACGACCACGAGGACGGGGCGGATATATGGCTGAGCGGGCGGCGATCGTTACGGGGGCTTCGAGCGGGATCGGATTGGCGATCGCGCGGGTGCTGGGGCAGGAGGGGCACGCGGTGACGATGGCTGCCCGCCGGCCGGAGAAGCTCGAGGGGGCCGTGGCGGAACTAGCCAGGGAGGGCCTGGAGGTGCATGGGGTCCCCGCGGACGTCTCCCACGAGGCCGAGATCCAGAAGGTGGTGGCGGCGCACCGCGAGCGCTACGGACGGCTCGACGTGCTCGTCAACAACGCGGGCATCGGGATCGGGGCGCCGGTTGGAGACATCCAGACCAAGCGCCTGGACATGCAGCTCGACATCAACCTGCGGGCGATCGTGATCTTCTACCGGGAGTGCGTGGAGATGCTGCTGGCGGCCGGCGCCGAGCACCGGAGCGCGCTGGTCGTCAACACCGCCTCGATCGCCGGCAAGCACGGGGCGGCGTGGACGTCGGTGTACTCGGCCACCAAGCACGGGGTGGTCGGTTGGACGCGCTCGATGCACGCCGAGCTCGGCCAGCAAGGCATCAAGTCCACCGCGCTGTGCCCCGCCTTCGTGGACACCCCGATGACCGACTACGTCAAGGAGCACGTCAAGGCAGAGGACATGATCCGCCCCGAGGACGTCGCGGAGGCGGTGCGCTACCTGCTGCGCGTCTCCCCCGCCTGCATCGTCCCGGAGATGATGTTCCTGCGGCCCGGGGACCTGCTGTAGCGCTAGGTTGTCGCTACGCCGAGACGCGCTCGCGGCGGCGGCCGAGCCAGCGCGGGGGGCGGAGGCGGCGGGCGACGATCTCGCCGCTGGGATCGGCCGTCGGATCGGCGGTGCGTGCACGCCGGTGGCGCGCGAGCAGTTCGCTGTGCTCGTCGATCGCGCGGGCGAGGTCGCACGATTCCTCGTCCGCCAGGCTCGCGCGCAGGAGGCCGACGAGGACCGCGAGCTCGTGCCTGGTAGCCCGGCGGCGGCGCCGGGCGTGCGTGAAGCGATCCCACGAGCGCGCGAAGGAGAGGAAGTTGGTGCGCCCGCCGCGGCGGTGCGCGGCGAGCATCGGACACACGCCGCCCTCGCGGTCGGTGTAGGCGCCGACGATGATGCGGGGGCTCGCGAGCACCCCTTCGAGCATCGCCTCGCGGGTGTGGAGTGGCAGGCACTCGACCGCGAGGCGCAGCTCCTCGATCGGTTGGGCGTTGCGAGAGCGGGCGGTTGGCATAGTCTGTGACTCGTCGGGGGCCGCGATGGCTCCGGACGGGCGCGCCCCCCAGCGTAGGAGATGGGCTCGCGCTTGGCAACGCTCCCCCTTCCGCTGAAAGGAAACTTGCGCATGAAGCTCGGCGTTCACATCGGCTACTGGGGCCTCGGCCTCACCTCGGAGGACCAGCTGCACATCGTCCAGGAGGCGGAGCGGCTCGGCTACGACTCGGTGTGGACCGCGGAGGCCTACGGCTCGGACGCGGCCACCGTGCTGGGCTGGCTGGCGGGGCAGACCTCGAAGATCCGCCTCGGCTCGGGGATCTTCCAGATGCCAGGCCGCTCGGCGGCGATGACCGCGATGACCGCGGCCACGATCGACCAGCTCTCCGGTGGGCGCATGGTCCTTGGGATCGGCTCCTCCGGCCCGCAGGTCGCCGAGGGCTGGCACGGGCAGCGCTTCGCCCGCCAGCTGCAGCGCACGCGCGAGTACGTCGCCGTGGTGCGCATGGCGCTTGCCCGCGAGCGCGTGGACTTCCACGGCGAGACCCTGGAGCTCCCGCTCCCCGACGGCCCGGGCAAGGCGCTGAAGCTCACGATCGGCACCGTGCAGGAGCGCATCCCGATCTACCTCGCGGCGATCGGCCCGAAGAACACCGCGCTCGCGGGCGAGATCGCGGACGGGTGGATCCCGACGCTGTTCTCCCCCGAGCACGTCTCCGAGCTGCGCCCCCTGCTGGAGGAGGGCGCCGCCCGCTCGGGGCGCTCCCTGGAGGGCTTCGACATCGCCCCCACGACCAACGTGTTCATCACCGACGACCTCGAGGGCGCGCGCAACGCGATGCGGCCGTTCATCGCCCTCTACGTCGGCGGGATGGGCTCGCGCAAGCAGAACTTCTACAACAACCTCGTGCAGCGCTACGGCTTCGAGGCGGAGGCGAAAACGGTGCAGGACCTCTACCTCGAAGGCAAGCGCGAGGAGGCGATGGCGGCGATCCCGGACCGCCTGATCGACACGGTCTCCCTGTGCGGCCCGGCGGACGTGGTGCGCGAGCGCCTCGCGGTCTACCGCGACGCGGGCGTCGGCACCCTGGGGATCACCCCGCTCGCGTTCACCGCCGAGGACCGCCTCACGCAGCTGCGCCTGGTGGCGGAGCTCGCCGCGGCGTAGCTCGGGGAACGCAGGTGGTCGTACGGCAGACGGGATTTTTTTGATTAAGGGATGGGTTGCGTGACTGCAAACCGGGGCTGGGTGCGGTGGCGACCAAGCGTGTAGAGCAAGCCCCAATCGGTGGCAACCACGGCCGGTGCACCGACGCTTCCTCGCGGCGGGTGCTGCTGGGCGCCTTCGGGGACCCCGGCCACGCCTTCCCGATGATCGCGCTCGGGCGAGGCCTGGCCGCGCGCGGACACGACGTCACGCTGCAAACCTGGACGCGCTGGCGCGAGCCCGTGGAGGCCGAGGGCCTGCGTTTCGCCGCCGCCCCCGAGTACCACGTCTTCCCTAACGGGGGGCCGGGCGCTCCGCCGCTGGACTTCTACGAGGCGGTGGTACACGCCACGCGCGACACGCTCCCGCTCGTGCGCGACCTGGAGCCCGAGGTCGTGGTGGCCGACATTCTCACGCTCGCCCCCGCCCTCGCCGCCGAGCTGCAGGGTGTCCCCTGGGCGACGCTGATCCCCCACGTGCACCCCCACCCACCCGCCGGCGCCCCGATCTACTCAATCGGCGCCCGCCTGCCCCGCACCGCGCTCGGCCGCGCCTTCTGGCGACGCGCCACGCGGCCAGTGGAGCACGGCCTGGAGCTCGGTCGCAGGGACCTCAACTCCGTCCGTGCGCGCCTCGGCCTGCCGCCGCTCGCTCACGTCCACGGCGGCACGAGCCGCGAGCTCGCGCTGGTGGGGACCTTCCCCCAGCTCGAGTACCCCCGCGTCTGGCCCGCCCACACGCACGTGGTCGGGCCGCTGATCTGGGAGCCTCCCACGGAGGACGTCGAGCTCCCGCCCGGCGAGGACCCCCTGGTGCTGATCGCCCCCTCGACCGCCCAGGACCCCGAGCACCGCCTGCTGGGAGCCGCGCTGCGCGGTCTCGCCGACGCGCCGGTGCGTGTGCTCGCCACCTGGAACCGCCGACTCCCTCCGGCGCCGCTGCCGGTCCCCGCCAACGCCCGCGTCGTGGAGTGGCTCTCCTACGCGCGCACGATGCCCCTCTGCGACGTCGTCGTCTGCCACGCCGGCCACGGCACGCTCGCGCGCGCTCTTGCCAGCGGCTGCGCGGTGGTCGCCTGCCCTGTTCTGGGCGACATGAGCGAGAACGCCGCCCGCCTGGACTGGGCCGGCGCCGGAGTGCGTCTCCCCCGCCGCTTCATCGCCCCGCGGCCCCTGCGCCTCGCCGTGGAGCGCGCCCTCGCTGACCCCGCGATCCGCTCCCGTGCGCGGGAGCTGGCCGCGTGGTGGGAGACGAACGACCCTGCGGATACTGCCGCCGCGCTACTGGAGGATCTGGCTGCAGGGAACGGCAGACATTTCGAACTGGAGACCACGAGGACCCCGCTTACGCCTCTGGCGCTTGACACGAGTCTCCGGCGGTGGACTTGAAACCAAAACTCCCAATCCGCCGATCCCGGACGGCCCACCAGGGTTTACCTACTTCTCTCTCTCGGTGATGGCGGACAACACACCAGGGCCGGGGGGGAACAAGTTTGAAGCTCCGGGGTCCGGCTTGCACTTCGCACGAGTACGCACTCGCCGTCCGACTCAGCTGCTTTTTCTGAGAGGAACGACGGCGGAAGCGAACACGATTGCAGCCGCCTCCCCGTCCGCGCCTGCGCGCGCCACAAAGCTGGTCGGCTTGCCATCGAAGGTCGTCTGCCCGTATGCAAGCTCTACCTCGCCGAGACGCTTGTGTGTGAGCGCTACTTCGCCCACCCGAATCGAGGCGCGGCCATAGATCTCGAACTTCAGGAGCCGATGATACTCCACCTCACCCGTCGTGGTGTCGTGGAGATAGAGGTTCTCGACCTCGGTCCCATCGAAGTTCCACGGCGGATTGCCGCCTCCTTTGAACCACTGATCCACGTTCTCGGTGATCTCGGTCAGCCCGATCATCGCTGCCGCTACCGGGAAGTCGACATCGAGCCAGCGTTCGAAGATGGACAGCGGATTACATGCCTCTGTCCCGTCCTCGCGATACAACGCGACATCGAATGGCACCTTCCGTCTCACAGAGCCAGTCGGTGTCTCCGCAGTGATGTGGAGACTTTCAATGGTGAGAGCTACTGATCTCGGCCAGATCTTTTCGAGTCGGCCAACAATCTTGCCCTCAAAGTCGCTGCCGTCGAGGTCTGTCGGAGACATGGTAACGACGCCGCGTGCCTCAGCCTTCGCCAACGCATTAGCGCTAAAGCCGGCCTCCGACACGAGCACGAGGGTTGATGTTGCGAGATCCGCGTGCTTTGCGAGCATCTCATCCACCCCAGGTAACGGCGGCGGGTTCGCTCGTTGCCGTCGCCTCGACACTCACGACCACCTCGTGACCAGCAACCACTCTGCGAATCACGACATCCACCTCACGCATGATCCCGGTACCGCGTTCAGGTAGTTCTTCAGATTCAACTACGGTGGTCGCGGCATCCTTCACCGAGTTGTGAAGGAGTGCGACGACCTGCTGGAAGAGGTTGGTCCGCTTTGGCACCAGTACGATGGTAGCCCCGTCGCGGCGAAATAGGGCTCACTCGAGCCTCAGTCGCCCTCTTTGATTCGGCCGATGAGTCGGCCATCGCTACGATGCCGGCTTGCGCTTCGGCCGGGTCGGCCTGCGCGCAGAAGACGTTGCCAGACTACAGGCGCAGATCGCGGAGGCCGACCGGCCCATCGTCATCCAACCGCGGACTCTGGAGGCCGGAGTCGAGCCCGACGCGGTCCAAGTACGGGTCGAACTCAAGGCTGAGGAGGCCACCGCGCAGGCTTGCCTCGCCACGCTCCAACAACCGCGCAGACATGGGAGCGGCGTTGAAGAGACTGCCTGACCTCGCCGAGGTTCTGCGGAACGCCTCGCCAGCAGCGATACGCCCCGCTCTTCGATGCCTTCGATCGGCGCTTGGCCTCCGACAAGACCGAAAATCGGCCTCAGATCACTGGGTCCATCACCACCTTGCTCCAAAGCGACGGCATGGCATGGCGTGGCGTGGTGTGGGAAGAAGCTCCGGGGGTGGGATTCGAACCCACAACCTCGACCTTAACAGGGTCTCGCGCTACCGATTGCGCCACCCCGGACCGTGCTATCTCGGAAACTCCGATGTAGCCAGGTCATTCTACGACAACTTGACGGACCCTGCCTCAACCTCGGCATGGCAGTTCGAGCACAGCAGCATGCACTTGCGGACCTCGGCGCGGAGCTTCTTGATGCTGTGCGCCCCGCACCGCGACAAGCCGAACTCCTTGGCGGTCGGGTCAAGATGATGAAACTCCAGCGCCGCGACGCAGCGGTCATAACCGCAGAGACGGCAGCGCCCGCCCGCCTCCGCGACGAGGATCTGCTTGACCTTGCGGCGGCGGCGCACGACGGCCTCGGCACGGCACCGCCGGCACCTGTAGGACCCGTGCGAATCGCGAACGTGCTCGACCGCTCCGTGCTCGGGACATACGACCACCGCCTCCTGAAGGCCTTCGCTCCGCGCCCGCTGTGCTCCTGGGCGCCGGGGCCCGCGAGAGGGGCACTGCGTACGCAGGCCGTACTTCGTGAGCCAATGCCTCACGGTTGCCGTGCTGCGCCCGACGGCATCCGCTATCTGCGTAAGCGATGCTCCCTCCGCGACCAGCGGCTCCAGCTCCTCCCGGCGCAGCCCACCCTTCGGGGCGTACTTCTCCTTGCCGGTGGCCGCGAGGCCATGTTTCTGTATCCAATAGGCGACCGTCGCTTCGTGTTTCCCGAAGCGCCGCCCGATCTCCGCCAGCGAAAGGCCCTGGTCCAGCATCTGCTCCAATGACGCTCGATCCATGCACCCCATTGTCTGCTATGGATCGGACGGATAACACGAACACATGTTCGATATATGTCCTCTCCGTGTCCTCGTTGTGAAACGAGATAGCCTGGCACGATCGAGGACATCGGGCGGACGCACAAAGTGCGGCCACCGCGGAGGAGAGGAATCCATGGACTTGACATTCAGTGAGCAGGAGATCGCGTTCCGCGACGAGCTGCGCGCGTGGTTCGCCGCGAACGACCCGGGCGAGGAGCCGGACGGCGAGGAAGACCGCCGGTATGCGTGGCGGCGCGACTTCCAGCGGCGGCTGGCCGAGGGCGGCTGGGCGGCAGTGCATTGGCCGCGCGAGTACGGCGGTCGCGGTGCGACGCTGACCGAATCGGCGATCTTCTTCGAGGAGCTGGGGCGCTCCGGCGCTCCCCTGCCGGCCAACGTGCTCGGTCTGCTGCTCGCCGGTCCGACGATCATGACGTGGGGCACCGAGTCCGCAGAAGGAGCGCTACCTCTCGCCGATCCTGACCGCGGATGAGATCTGGTGCCAGGGCTTCTCCGAGCCCGACGCCGGCTCGGACCTCGCCAGCCTGAAGACGCGCGCCGTGCGCGACGGCGACGAGTGGGTGATCACCGGTCAGAAGGTGTGGACGAGCGCTGCGCAGTACTCGAAGTGGTGCATGCTGGTCGCGCGCTCGGACCCCGACGCACCCAAGCACAAGGGGCTCACCTACTTCCTGCTGGACATGGAGCAGGACGGCGTGCAGATCCGTCCGCTGCGCCAGATCACCGGCGAGCCCGAGTTCAACGAGCTGTTCCTCGACGGCGCCCGCGTCCCGGACGAGAACGTGCTGGGGGGCGTCGGCAACGGCTGGAAGGTCGCGCTCACGACGCTGATGAACGAGCGCGCCGGCCTGGGGTTCTTCCTGCAGGTCCGCCTGCGCCAGCTGCTCGACCGCGTGATCGAGGAGGCCGCTCGCGAAGGGCTGCTCGAGGACCCGGTCGTCGCCGACCGCCTCGGCGAGCTGCACCTGCGCACCGAGATCGTGCGGCTCACCGCCTATCGCGGGCTGACCGCGATCGAGAAGTACGGCCAGCCCGGCCCCGAGGGGTCGCTGACCAAGTGGATGTGGTCGGACACCAACCAGCGGCTCACCCAGCTCGCCGCCGATCTGCTCGGTCCCCGCGCGCTGCGGGCGGGCGATCCGTGGGCGTACGAGCTGCTGCGCGCCCGCGGCAACTCGATCGAGGGGGGCACCACCGAGGTGCTCAAGAACATCGTCGCCGAGCGCGTGCTCGGCCTTCCCAAGTCCCGTTAGGAGGCCGCATGGATTTCGACCTCAGCCGAGCAGCGCGAGATCAAGGACGTCGCCCGCGAGCTGCTGGCCGCGCGCTCGCCGTTGGCCAAGGTGCGGGAGGCGGCCGAGGCCGACACGTACGACGCCGCGCTGTGGAGCGAGCTGGTCGAGCTCGGCTGGCCGGGCATCGCCGTCGCCGAGGAGTACGGCGGCCAGGGGCTCGGCGCGGTCGAGCTGGCCGTCCTGCTCGAGGAGCTCGGGTACGCGTGCGCGGCTACGCCGTTCCTCTCCACCGCCACGGCCGCCGCAGTCATCCAGGCCACGGGCACCGACGAGCAGCGGGCCCGGTGGCTGCCGGGGCTGGCCTCGGGGGAGCTGACCGCTGGGATCGGCACGCGCGAGCTGGCCGCCGACGCCGCGGGCGCCGCGGTCGTGCGTCGTGCTCGACGGTGACGAGGCGCAGCTGATCGCCTCGCCCGAGACCGAGCGACTTCGTCTCGATCGATCCCACCCGGCGCTTCGCGACCGTTGCGGGCGAGGGCGACGCCCCTCGGCCCCGGCGCCGCCGACAGCGATGCGCGCGGCGATCGCGGCCGAGCTCGTGGGCGTCTGCCAGCGCGCGCTCGACATGACGCTCGCCTACGTCAAGGAGCGCAAGCAGTTCGGCGTTCCCGTCGGGTCCTTTCAGGCCGTCTCGCACCGATGCGCGGAGATGCTGCTGCACACCGAGAGTGCCCGCTCCACCGCCTACTACGCGGCCTGGGCCGCCGACGCCGACCCGCAACTGCTGCCCGAGGCGGCGGCGCTCGCGGCCGCCGCGGCGGCCGCAGGCGGCCCGTCGGTCACCGCCAGCGCGATCCAGATGCACGGCGGCATCGGGTTCACCTGGGAGGCCGACGTGCACTGGCTGTTCAAGCGCGCGCAGCTGGACGCCGCGCTGCTCGGCGGCGCCAAGCGCCACCGCGCGGCGCTCGCTCGGCAGGCTTCCGCCAAGGTCCGGCAGTTGACGTAGCCGGGCGGTGCCCGGCGTCAGTTCACTAGCCTCGGTGAGCGGCGGCGGCGGCTATCCGAGTGACCTGGCGGGCGCTACTGGCGCATGGCCGGGCTTCACTCAGTCTCAGCCGGACGGGGTTCTGTGCTCCCGCTGCAGGCGGGCGATCCGTCCACCAAGGGCGCTCAGCAACATGCCGGCGATCGCGGTAACCACCGCGAGCAGCGGTGGAAAGCTGCCGAGCGAGACCTTCGCGTGGGTGCCGACGATCGCGTGCACCACGAGCAGCGCGATCCCGTAGATCAAGCCGGCCACCAGACCGCGGTCGGCCCCACCCCACCCGTCCTGGTGCTCGAAGCCGGCCACGATGGCGCCCACCGCGGCGAGCGCGCCGAACGCCCAGTAGGCGCCGCTGGAGACTCCGACCAGCACACCGGCCACCCCGCCGGCAACCGCGGGAACGACACCTCCCAGCACGATCTGCACGGGACGCTGACGATCGCGAAACAAAGTCGGTTCGAACATCGGACCCCCTCCTCGGAATCTGCTCTCAGGCTATCGCTTGCGTCCTCCCTACCCCCCGGTCTCCGCCAGCGCCCGCTCGTACGCCTGCTCGAACGCGCGCTTGACCTCGGCGCGGTGGTGGGCCAGATCGCTGACCTCGCCGCTGCCCTGGGCGCGCGCGGTGAGGATGCGGCGGTCCAGGCGCGCGAGGTCGAGCTGCATGCGCTGCACCTCGAGCATCGCCGGCGCCGCGGCCGACGGCCAGCGGCCGGCCTGCACCACGAGCTCGGCGAGCACGCCCGTCAGCTCGGGGTCCTCCTCCGCGACACCCCCCATCGGCTCGGCCAGGCTCCCCGCGCGCAGGTGCGCCGCCGCGCGGCGCAGCCGCTCGCTGGTGAAGTGCTCCTCGGGGTCGAGCTCCGCCAGCGCCCGCTCGCCCTCCGCCGGTGAGGCGATGCACAGCGCCAGGAACGTCCGCTCGGTCTCTGCACGCCGCGCCAACTCGCCCCCCGCGAACGCAGCCCCAGGCCCCGCCCTCCGGGCGGGGGCCCCCATCCCATCCGCTCCCCCACGGGGTGCGCGCGCGACGGCTCCGTCGGGCGAGCCGGTGCCTGCTCGGGTCCGCTCGCCGCCCGCCCGCGACGCGGCACTCGCCGGCGCCGAGAGCAGCCGCTCCGCGAGGCTCTCCGGCAGCTCCAGGCGTCCCGCGACCAGGCGCGTGAGCTCCATCCGCATCGCGCTCGGGGGCAGCGTCGCGAAGACCGGGCGCAGCTCATCGACCATGCGGTCGCGGCCCTCGGGGCTGCCGTGGTCGCCCGCGGCGAGCACGCGCTCCACGCGGAAGCGCACGAACGGCTTGGCCTCCTCCACCGCCGCCGCGATCCCCTCCGGCCCCTCGCGCTGGATCAGCTCCGCCGGGTCCCACCCGCCGGGGAGGCTCACCACGCGCAGCTCCAGGCGCCGGCGCGCCGCGAGCTGGGACGCGCGCAGCATCGCCTCCTGGCCGGCGGTGTCCGCGTCGAGCGCGAGCAGCACCGTCGGGGCCATCCGCGCGAGCTCCCCGACCTGCTCGGCCGTCAGCGCCGTGCCCATCAGGCCCACCGTGTTCGGCCACCCCGCCTGGTGCATCGCGATCACGTCGGTGTACCCCTCGCACAGGATCGTCCGCCCCGCGCGGGCGGCGTGCGCGCGGGCGAGGTCTGCGCCGTAGAGGTGGCGGCCCTTGTGGTACACGTCGTTGTCGGAGGTGTTGAGGTACTTCGGTTTCTGCTCCTCGCGCAGCGCGCGCGCGCCGAAGCCCAGCACCCGCCCGCGGGTGTCCGCCAGCGGGAACATGAGCCGCGCGCGGAAGCGGTCGTACACGCGCCCCCGCTCGCTCGCCGAGCGCTGCGCGAGGCCGGTCGCGTAGAGCTCCTGCTCGGTGAAGCCGCCCCGGCGCGAGGCCACCAGCACCTTGTCCCACGCGCTCGGGGCGTAGCCCACGTGGAACGCCCGCAGCGTCTCCTCGCGCAGGCCGCGGCCCTCCAGGTACTCCCGCGCGCGCGCGGCCTCGCGTGGACTCCCACAGGCAGCGCTCGTAGTAGGCGCTCGTGCGCGCCAGCAGCTCCCCCAGGCGCTCGCGGCGGCGACGGCGCTCCGCTTCGCGGGGGTCCTCCGCTTCGCGCTCGAGCTCCACCCCGCTGCGGTCCGCGAGCAACTCCAGCGCCTCTTTGAAGTCCACCCCCTCGGTCTCCTGCACGAACGTGAACACGTCCCCCTTCGCCTGGCAGCCGAAGCAGTAGTACACCTTGCTGGCCGGGTTGATCCCGAACGAGGGGGTGCGCTCGTCGTGGAAGGGGCACAACCCCTCGTACGCGCTGGGGCCGGCGCGGCGCAGGTCGGTGCGCGTGGAGACCAGCTCCACGAAGTCCACCGCGTCGCGCACCCGGTCCTTGGACGCCTGTGTGTAGCGGGCCACGGGTCTACGCTAGCCGCTCGTGCTCGCCGCGCGCAGCCAGCCGCACCGGCACTCGCCCGCGGCGCTCGTGGCACGCCTCTCCGGGCGGGCGGCCATCAGCCCGCGAACGCGCGGGGCACCTGGAGCTCGGTGTACACCCTGATGCAGTACCGGTCGGTCATCCCCGCCAGGTAGTCGGTCACGCGCTGGGCGAGGTCTGCCTCTGCGTCCTCGACGCTCCGCGCCCGCGCAGCCTGTGCCCCAAGGGTGGGCGACCCCGGCATCTGCTCGGGGTGGGCGACGTAGTGCTCGAACAGCCTGCGCACCACCGCCTCGATGCGCTCGCGCTCGGCGCGCACCTCCGGGCCTAGGTACACGCGCTCGAACATGAACTCCCGCAGCGCCCCCATCGCCTGGGCGGCCTCCTGCCCCTGGACGATCTCCCCGGCGCGCGCGGAGCGCTCCACCATGTCGTGCACCAGCGCGTCGATCCGCGCCGAGCCCGTGCGCCCTAGCACCGCCAGCGGCTCGGCGGGGAGGTCGCGCTCGTCCAGCAGGCCCGCGCGCACGGCGTCGTCGATGTCGTGGTTGATGTACGCCACGCGGTCCATCACCCGCACGATCCGCCCCTCCTGCGTCGCGGGCTCCGGGGCGCGGGAGGAGTGGTGTGCGATGCCGTCGCGCACCTGCTCGGTGAGGTTGAGGCCCGCGCCGTCGCGCTCCAGGCGCTCGACCACCCGCAGGGAGTGCTCGTAGTGGCGGAAGCCCCCGCCGAAGCGCTCGTGCAGGCAGGCGTCGAGCACCTCCTCGCCGATGTGCCCGAAGGGCGGGTGCCCGAGGTCGTGGCCGAGGCCGATCGCCTCCGTCAGGTCCTCGTTGAGCCCGAGCGCGCGCGCCACCGTGCGCGAGATCCCGGTCACCTCCAGCGTGTGGGTGAGCCGCGTGCGGTAGTGGTCGCCCAGCGGCGCCACGAACACCTGTGTCTTGTGCTTCAGGCGGCGGAACGCCTTGCAGTGCACGATCCGGTCGCGGTCGCGCTGGAAGGGGGTGCGCAGGCCACAGTCGGGCTCCTCCCGCGCGCGCCGGGCGGGGTAGGAGCGCGCCGCCCCTGGTGCGAGCGTCAGCTCCTCGAGCTCCGCCCGGCGTGCCGCGAAGGCCGCCGCCACCGTGCCCTCAGCCGCTGTGTCCTCGTGCGTCGCGACGCTCATGCCTTCGATTGTGGCACCGCCCGGCGACGGCGCAAGGCTCCGGCGGTGAGCCCGCCCGCAAGCCGGTCGTCGGCTCGGGTAGATCGCACCGCGGAGGGCAACTCGGCGGCGGGAACGGCCGCGCTCAGCGCTCGTGGTGCCAGTCGCCGTGCCCGGAGAGACGGTGGACCCAGTGGTGCCAGCGCCCCTGGTCGCCGGGGTCCTCGTTGTAGACCGGCGCCGCGTGCTCCGGCCCGGGGAGGCCCATCACGGCAGCGGTGTCGATCCGCAGGTCGACGCCGTGTTCGTGGATCGACGCGACGTCGGCCGCCTCGACGAAGTGGACGGTGCGGCCGGTGGTCTTGACCAGGAGCCCGTGGAAGACGTCCTTCTCGGGGGCCGCGAGCACGCTCACCACGGTCCCCACGGGGGTGCCGTCGGACGCCAGCACGGACACGCCGGCGTCGAGCAGCTGGTAGGCGATCGGCAGGCCCTCGTCCACGGGGGCCACGATACCGGTGTTGTTCAACCCGCGCGCCCCACCAGAGGTCGCAGCCGCAAGTGGGCGTGGTGCTCGAGCGTCTCGGAGATCGCGCGCTCGACCTGCCCGAGCGTCTGCTCGGAGGCCGAGGGGGCCTCGGCGAGCGCCTGGGCGAGGGCCTGGGTCATGAAGCCGTGGGCGTCCTCGGCGAGCGGGAACGACCCGGCCTCGCACGCACCGCAGACCACGCCCCCCGCGGCACCGGAGAAGCCGACCAGGTGCTCGGGCTCGCCGCAGTGCGCGCACGCTCCCAACTGGGGCGCGAGGCCGGCAGCGTGCAGCAGCTTCAGGCGGAACTGCAGCCCCCCCGCACGGGTGGCCGCCGCAGGTTGGGCGTCGAGCAGGCTGAGCTTGCGACAGAGCAGGTTGAACACGCCGGGGTGGGGCTCCTCGGTCTCGAACAGGCGCCCCACGGCGTCGCAGGCGCGCGCGGCCGAGTCGAGCGCGTGAGCGTCTTCGCGCAGGCGGGGGTGCCCATCCACCGTGTGCGCGCCGGTGACCGTCAGCAGCTCCCCGCGCCCCTCGTGCAGCTCCAGGCGCAGGCGGAAGAACGGCTCCAGGCGCCCCCCGAAGCGGCTGCGCGTGCGCCGCACGCCCTTGGCGATCGCGCTGACCCGCCCGCGGTGGGGGGTGTAGACGTGCAGGATGCGGTCCGCCTCCCCGTAGCGCATCGAGCGGAGCACCACCGCCTCGGTCTTGACCGGCCCGGCCATAGGGGCCGAGTCTAAGAGCGGCGTCGGCGGGATGGTATATCAGTTGGGGGGTATATCACCGACTGGACCTGTGGGTAGCAACCAGATGGCAGTTATGAGAGAGGTCCAGTTAGCTATATGTTCGCCCAAACGCACTATGGCTCTCGCGGGTCTGCGGGTCCCGACCAAACTGGGGCACACCACTACCGGCCCTTCCTATACTTAGTGAAGTAATGAGCCAAATAACCGTGTACACGACCGAGCCGTGCGGCTACTGCGCCCGCGTGAAGGGCCTGCTGAAGTCCCGCGGCCTGGAGTTCTCCGAGGTCAACCTTTCAAAGGACCCCGAGGGGCGTGTCGCGCTGGCGCAGAAAACGGGGATGCGAACCTTCCCCCAGGTGGTCGTCGGCGACCAGCTCGTGGGCAGCTTCAACGAGACGCAGGCGGCCGTCGAGAGCGGCCGGTTGGAGGAACTGCTCACGGCCTGAGCCCGCGCCGGTCGGTCCCGCGCTCACCGGCGCCGGCCCGCCCCCTGCGGCCGGGGCTGGCAACGCTCGCAGACGTAGGTCCCGCGCCCGCCGACGACCAGCTTCACGATCGTGCGCCCACACCGCGGGCAGGGCTCCCCGGCGCGGCGGTGCACGAGGAAGCGGTCCTGGAAGGAGCCGCGCACCCCGTCGACGTGGCGGAAGTCGTCGATCGTGGCCCCACGCGCGTCGATGCCCGTCGAGCAGGACCTCGATCACGGTCTCGCGCAGGCGGGCGTACTGCGCGCCGGTGAGCCGCCCGGCGGGGCGCAGCGGGTGGACGCCCGCGCGGAAGAGCGCCTCGTCGGCGTAGATGTTGCCGACACCCGCGACGCGGCGCTGGTCGAGCAGGAACGCCTTGATCGGGGCGGTGCGCCCGCGCGCGAGCGCACGCAGGTGGGCGGCGGTGAACCGCTCGTCCAGCGGCTCTAGCCCGAGGCGCGCAGCGAAGAACTCCTCGAGCGCCGCCTCGCCGAGCAGCAGCTCGCCGGTGCCGAAGCGGCGCGGGTCGACGACCACCAGGCGCCGGCGGCGAGGGCCACCACCACCGCTCCGGCCCCCCAGCTCCAACCGCGCGCTCACGTGGGGCGGCTCGGGCCGAGGCTCGCAGAGGACCGCGCCGGTCATCCGCAGGTGCTGGACGAGGAAGACCTCATCGGAGAGGCGCCAGACGAGGTACTTGCCGCGCCGCTGCAGGCGCTCGACGCGCCGCCCCACGAGCGCGTCGGCCAGCTCCTCGGGGGCGAGCGGGCGCGACCAGCGGGGGTCGAGGACCTCCACGCGCGCCAAGCGCCGACCCTCCACGAGGGGGGCGAGCTGGCGGCGGATCGTCTCAACCTCGGGGAGCTCGGGCAAGGAGCCCAGCTTAGGGCCTCGCAGAGCCTGCTCCCCCTATATATAGGCTCCATTTTTAATCCACAAGGCCGCCGCACCGAGGCCGGCACCCCGCCGACTGGCACGAACGTCACCGCTGCGCGCGCGGGTGCGCGGCGAAGTAGACGTCCTTGAGGCGCTCGGCGGAGAGGTGGGTGTAGATCTGGGTGGTCGCGAGGTCGGCGTGGCCGAGCATGTCCTGCAGCGAGCGCAGGTCGCAGCCGCCGGCCAGCAGGTGGGTGGCGAAGGTGTGGCGCAGCGTGTGGGGTGACATGCGCTCGGCGAGACCGGCGCTGCGCGCGTGGCCCTGCACGATCTTGTAGAGGCCCTGGCGGGTGAGGGGCCGCCCGCGGTGGTTGAGAAAGAGCGTCGTGGAGGCGGCGAGCGCCCCGCCGCCTCCGACCGAAGCCGGGCGACACTCGCCTCCGGCTCGCATCCCCGTTTCGGCCAGCAGAGCGGGGCGCCCGCCCTCGCACCAGACGCCCAAAGCGGCGAGGGCAGCGCGCCCGACGGGGACGATGCGCTCCTTGGAGCCCTTGCCGCGCGCGCGCAAAAGCCCCTCGTCGAGGTCGACGTCGCCGAGCGCCAGCACGACGGCCTCCGAGGCGCGCAGGCCGCAGGCGTAGAGGACCTCCAGCAGCGCGCGGTCGCGCAGCGCAAGCGGACCCGAGCCGGAGGGCTGGCGCAGCAGCAGCGCGACCTCCTCGCGAGTAAGCACCGAGGGCAGACGCTGCAAACGCGGGGGCCCGCGCAGCTCGGCGGTGGGGTCGTGGGCGAGCAGCCCCTCGCGCCGGAGGTGGCGGTAGAAGGAGCGCAGGCAGGCGGCCTTGCGCTGCAGCGTGGCGGGGGCGACGGCGGGCCGCTCGGCGGTGCCAGAGGCGAGCTCGGAGAGGAACGCGGCGAGGTCGCCGTGGGTGGCGTCGAGCGCGCGCACCCCACGGCGGCGCAGGAACGCCCCGAGCTGCAGCAGGTCGGCGCGGTACGCCTCAAGCGTGTTACGCGAGAGCCCCCGCTCGAGCTCCAGATAGGCGAGGAAGTCGAGCGAGAGGCTCTCGATGCTCGCGTCGGTAGTCGTGGTGCTCACGGTCTGGGCATTTCGCCCTGCATGGAGCTACTCCTGCATCATGTGACCGCGGCGGCGGGTAGCGCGAGCGCAACCTCGAGCGTCGCCTCCAGCGCGGCGACGGAGACGCGCTCGCCCGGCTCGTGGTTACGCTCGGTGCCGTTGGCGAGGTTGACGACGGGCAGGCCGGCGGCGATCAGCGCGTTGGCGTCCGAGGCGCCGCCGCTTGAGATCCGCACCGGCTCGTAGCCGCAGGCGCGCAGCGCCCGCTCGGCGGCGCGCACCGCGGGTGTGGAGGGGGAGGTGCGGTACCCCCGGAAGGTCCGCTCGACGGTGACGTCGACGTCGCATTCGCACTCGGGGAGGTTGGCGGCCTCGTGCACGCAGTCCAACAGCTCAGCGAGGATCGCCTCGCCGCGCTCCTCGCGCAGCGAGCGGACCTCGGCGAGGATCGAGCAGCGCTCGGGGATGACGTTGATCGCCGAGCCCCCGGCGATCGTGCCGACGTTGGCGGTCGTATCGCTGTCGAGGCGCCCGAGGCGCATGTCCGCGACGGCCCGCGCGGCGGCGAGGATCGCGGAGCGGCCCTGCTCGGGGCGCACGCCGGCGTGGGCGGCGAGGCCGCGGAAGACGGCTTCCAGGCGGTGGTGGGTGGGCGAGGAGAGGATCACCTCGCCGACGGGCGAGGAGTGGTCGAAGACGTAGCCGAAGCGGCTGCGCAGGCGCGTCGCGTCGAACGCGCGGGCGCCCGCGAGGGAGCGCTCCTCGCCGACGGTGAAGAGCAGCTCGAGGTCGACGGGCAGGCCCACCCCCTCCAGCCCTTCCCGGCGCGCGCGGCGCGCGAGCGTGAGCAGCACGGCGACGGCGGCCTTGTTGTCGGCCCCGAGGATCCCCTCGTGGGCGTTCTCCCAGAAGCCGTCGGACACGACGGGCTCCACGGGCGCCTGGAGGGGCACGGTGTCCATGTGCGCGCAGAGCAGGATCGACCCCCGCCCACCCGGCCCACCCCGCTGGCCACTCACGTCGCGCTGGCCACTCACATCCCCCGTGTGCGCCCCACCGCCGGGCAGGCGCGCGAGCAGGTTGCCGCAGTCCGAGCCCGCGGCGCCGGCCGCGTCGTCCTCCTGCACCTCGATCCCGAGCGCGCGCAGCTCCGCGGCGATCCACTCCGCGCAGGCGCGCTCGCGGCCGGAGGGGCTCTCGATGCGGCAGAGGGCGGCGAAGGTGTCGGACAGGTACCGGCGCTCGAGCTCGTCGGGCGGGCCGCCGCGGGCGGAGAGGGAGACGCTCACCGGCTGCCGGGGAGCACCTGGGAGCCCGTCCCGGACGCCGAGCCGGCGGCGGACCCATCAGCCTCGCCCTCGGCCTCGCCCGGAGAGCCCTCGCTCTGCGCCAAGGACGCCCGGGAGGCGCTCACGGCTCCACCGCCACCGTCCCAGCCCGTGCCGCGGGCCAGCGCGGCGGCGACGAACTCGCGGAAGAGCGGCGCGGGACGCTCGGGGCGGGACTTGAACTCGGGGTGGAACTGGGAGGCGAGGAAGAATGGGTGCCCACCCTCCCCGCCGGGCAGCTCGATGACCTCGACGAGGCGCTCGTCGGGGGAGGTCCCGGCGATGCCGAGGCCGGCGCTCTGCAGGCGCTTGCGCAGCAGGTTGTTGACCTCGTAGCGGTGGCGGTGGCGCTCGTAGATGACGGCCTCGCCGTAGACGGCCCGCGCACGGGAGCCCTCGTGCAGCTTGATCGGGTCGGCCCCCAGGCGCATCGTGCCGCCGAGGTCCGCGACCTCCTTCTGCTCGGGCAGCAGGTCGATCACCGGGAAGGGCGTCTCGAGGTCGAACTCGGTCGAGTTGGCGCCCTCCATGCCGGCGACGTGGCGCGCGAACTCGGCGACGGCGACCTGCATCCCGAGGCAGATCCCCAGGAAGGGGATGCGCTGCTCGCGCGCGATCCGCGCGGCGGCGATCTTGCCCTCGATCCCGCGCCCCCCGAAGCCGCCCGGGATCAGGATGCCGTCGGCGCCGGCCAGGAGCTCCCGCGTGCGCTCGCGCTCCTCCCCGTCGCGCCGCCCGGCCCCGTCGCCCCCGAGCCGTTCGGTGCCGCCGGCACCTTCGAGCCTCTCGGCCCCGCCGCCCTCCAGCCGTTCGGAGTCAACCCACTCGATCTCCACGCGCGCGTCCTGCAGCGCGCCGGCGTGGCGCAGCGCCTCCGAGACGGAGAGGTAGGCGTCCTCGAGTTGCACGTACTTGCCGACGATCGCGATGCGCACGGTGTCGCCGGCCCCACCCGTGCGCCCACACTCCCCACCGCCCGCTCGGCCCGTTCGATCGGCTCCTGCCAGCGGGAGAGGTCGGGCGCGGGGGCCTCGACGCCGAAGTGCTCGAGGATGAAGTCGTCGACGCCCTGCTCGCGGAAGGTGAGCGGGACCTTGTAGATGTTGTCGACGTCGCACGCGGAGACGATCGCCGACGGCGGGAGGCTCGCGAACAGCGCGATCTTCTTGCGGATCTCCTGCGAGAGCGAGCCCTCCGAGCGGCACATCAGCATGTCGGGCGCGATCCCGATGCGGCGCAGCTCGTTGACGGAGTGCTGCGTGGGCTTGGTCTTCAGCTCCCCGGCGTGGCCGATGTAGGGGACGAGCGTGAGGTGGATGAACATGCAGCGCCGCCGCCCCACGTCCACAGGGAACTGGCGGATCGCCTCGAGGAACGGCAGCGACTCGATGTCCCCGACGGTGCCCCCGATCTCGGTGATCACGAAGTCGACGTCGGAGGACTGGGCGATCAGCGCGATGCGCTGCTTGATCTCGTCGGTGATGTGCGGCACCACCTGGACGGTGCCCCCGAGGTAGTCCCCGCGGCGCTCGCGGCGGATCACGGTGTCGTAGATGCCCCCCGCGGTGACGTTCGAGGCGCGCGAGGTGTTGGCGTCGGTGAAGCGCTCGTAGTGCCCGAGGTCCAGGTCGGTCTCGGCGCCGTCCTCGGTGACGAACACCTCCCCGTGCTGGTAGGGGGACATCGTGCCCGGGTCGACGTTGATGTAGGGGTCGAACTTCTGCAACCCCACGGTCAGCCCCCGCGCGACGAGCAGCCGCCCGAGCGAGGCCGCGGCGATGCCCTTCCCGAGCGAGGAGACCACGCCGCCGGTGATGAAGATGAACCGGGTCTTGGCCGGCGGGTCGGCGTGGCGGTCTGGCGCAGGGCGGTTCATGTACCTGTCAGGGGAGTCTAGTCGCCGCGGCCACGGAAACCTGAGCGCCCGGGAACCCGTCGCTCAGGCTCAACCCCTCCGCGCCCGCCCGGCCTTGCGCGCCTTCGGGCATCCCGTGACGGCGATCGTGGTGCTGCGGCGGATCGTGGCGGTGTCCTGCGCCACGAATTCGGTCGGCATCGCCAGTTTGCTCTTGCAGAGGTTGCCGTTCGCCGCGAGCGCGGAGAACCTGCCCTCCGGCAGGGTCAGTTCGAAGGTGCCGACCGGGACGTCCGGGACGGTCTTGAACGTGCTGCTGGTGATCCCCGCCTTGCTGATGAACGTAGTACCCACCAGGTCGACCGTGACGCCGTAGCCCTTGCAGAACGACGATCAGGCTCGGGAACGCTTCGCCGCCGTGGGAGACGAAGTACGCGGGACCAGTCAACGGGACCGGCAGGATCGGCGTGACCGCCGTGGCGTGCCCGACCACGGACGCCGCGGGGCAGTTCGCGGGGTTCGCTTCGAACGTCGCCGAGGGGCAGGCCTTCTGCAGCGTCGTCAGCCTTGAGGGCAGCTGCTTGGGGAGTTCGACTTTAACCTTCGCGATGTTCGCCTCCGTGCCCTGCGGCGTGCTCGGGTAGGTCAGCTTCGCGGTCAGGCTCGCGCCGTCTTCCCGGCTCGTCTTCCCCGACGTGGAGACCTTGAACGCGGGTTTGAAAGCCAGCGCGGCGCAGTTGGTGACCTGGAAGTGGTACGCCCTGCTGCGAGACCGCTCCCTCGGTGCTCGACAGGCGCCCGTCGACGCTCATCGGGTCGCAGCTGGTCGGGTTGAACACGAATTCCGGCCGGTTGATCGTCACGTTGACCGACTTCACCTGGAAGGGGATGCCGTCCTTGATCGTCGGCAGCGCCCCGTTGGAGACCGTCAGCTGCGCCGTGTGCGGGTCCACGTTCACGGTCGCCCGGACCACTTCGCAGTCGCACGGGCCGGTCCCGAGGTCGAGCGGGCCGGCCTTCTCCGACACGTCGATCGAGAGGCCGAACGGCGCGCCGTCGTAGGGGCCGGTGAGGTAGACCTCGCCGCCTTTGATGAAGACCGGTTCGGGACCCGGGCCGGCGCCGGCCGTCAGTTCGCCGATTTTGCTCGCTTCCGGACACAGCCCCTGCGCGGCCTGCGGTTCCCCGCACAGCGGGATCTTCGAAAGGTTCCCCGACAGGCCCGGCGGCGTCGTGACCGAGAGCCCCCCGAGGTCCTCATCGGCGTCTTCCCGCGAGAACGTGACGCTCAGCGGGCTGTACCCGCCCGCCTGGTTGCTCGTCGTACCCGCCGCGAACGCCGGGCTGAACCGCGGCGCCTGACAGCCGGTGATTTCAAACGGGAGGCTCGACGGCAGAGCGTCCGGCTCAAACGGCGCGCTCCACGGCGTCAGATCGCTTTCGGCGCTGTAGGAGCCGCACACGCTCGGGTTCGCGACCGTGGCCCTGGACCCGCCGTTCAACTGCACTTTCAGTTCGCTGAACGGCAGCTCCGGGTTCTGGTCGAACGTCGTCGTCAACTGGCCCGTCACCGGGTCCGGCACGACCGTTCCCTTGATCTTCACGAGCACGCCGTGACCGGCGAACGTCAGATACACCGTGAAGGGCGGGCCTGTGATCGACCCCGATGGCGGGCCCTCCGAGATACAGGGCGCCCTTCAGTTCGCCCGTCAACGCCGGGGTGATCAGCGACACCTCGCCCAGCTTCGATGCGTTCGGGCATTCCACCGGCTGTTCGGTGCCGAGCCCGACCTGCGCTTCGGTGCAGGCCACCAGACCCGTCGCCGCCGAGGGAGAGAGCACGACACCCGCCGGCATCTTCACGACCGCGTCACGCAGATCGGCCGTCGCGAGACCTTCCGCGCCTTCGGTCTGCGGCACTTTCAGATCGACTTCATAGCCCGTCGGGATCGTCGCCTGCGTCTCTTCCGGCTGGACCGAGATCGTCGGCGCGAACTTCAGCGATTCGCAACCTGTGAACGGGCCGACAGAGGCTTCCGCGGTAGGCAGCATTTCGCCCTCCCACGATTCGACCTTCCTCAATTCCGCCGTCAACGGCTTACTCGTGCACTCCGTCGGGTTCACCAGGAACGGCACCGGGTTTTCATTTGCCGCGACACCCCCACCGGTGCATACTTCTGGGTACCCCCCAAATTTCTGACAGTTGAACCCGTCACCACGCTGCGCGTTATGGCTCGGGTCGGCCGGAACGCCCCACACCGTCAACGACTGACGCACAAGTTCCACAGCGGTAATCACATTTGTCGCCTTCGCGTGCACCCTATAGTCAGGACCAACGGACAGAACGATATTGCGCGGACATGAGGTCCGATGAACGACGAAACCAAACACAGCCGTCTCATTCGGCGGCGGCACCATGTTATACACAGGATAAACATCTTTGATATCAAAACCAGGTTCCGGCCTGATTTCGGTTTCGATCGTCCCAATCTGCGAATCCACCGGACATTCTTCAAGCTGCAACTGAACAGGCGCGCACGTCTTCACCGCTGCTGGATAACCCGCAAACCCAACCGGCAAAACAACTTCCGCATTACGCAAAAGCCCACCGACGGCTCCCTGTCCATTTTCCGTGAACGCAAAACTCGTCGTCAGATCGGCATGTGCACCAGCCCGATCGCTCGACGTACTCACCACAAAACTACCTGGCACCATCTCAAACCCAAACCCCGCAACAGGCACAACACAACCACAGACCAACCCCAACACAACACCCAGGACCAATAACCACAACCGACCAACCGTCATTACCAACCCCCCCTCACACGCAAAGCCCTCATCCGCCTCTTCCTCTTCCTCTCCTCGTCATCAGCATCGACATCATCAATATCAATAATCCTGGAATCCCCCCCTGACTCGAGCGCCACGAGAAAAGAACTGGATTTCTTTGGCCCCTTCCTCTTCTTCCCCTTCTTCTTCTTCTTCAACTTTGGCTTCTTTTTCACCGACTTCGGTTTTGGTTTTTCTTCCACGGCCGGAAAGACCGGATTACCAGCACCCATAAACGACCCGCTCGCCGACGTACCGAACAACGGTGGCGGACTGCCCACACCCTGACAACTCAAACATTCAGATACTGGAGGCTGGTGGCGGAAAGCCACCACCCACACGCGCATCGTAAATATTCGAAAATTCAGGAGTAGCCTGCGGCACCAACTGCGCCGCTGTCGCAAAGAACACATTACTGCCATCCTTACTCGCACCCAAGAACACCGCCGGACCCACATCTTCACCCGAGGAAAGCAGATGCGTGCACCCATTCGCGATACGACAAAAAATACCAGGCGCTTCTTCGGCCCCATCAGCCTCCCACTCATATACATCCATCCCCGGCATCTTCTCCCCTTTATGCTAGACCCTGTCAGAGTGCTGTTCGTGTCCTGCGGCACAAGCCGCGCGGTCGTCTGAAAAAACACCTCCTGACCATTTTCAGACATCTGAATCAATGGCGGCGTATCATCTGCAGTTTCCAACAGACCCTTCTCGATACCATGGTTGGGCACAAACATTTCGCCGTTCGCGGGGGCCACGCCGTCACCGCAGGAGACGCACATCACGCTTTCGGTCGCATGATCGTAACGGTAAAGCTCGTTGTGACCCGCGCCACGCGGTTCGGGTTCAGGTTTACCTTCAACTGTGACGCCGCCCGGGCCAGCGGGAAACACGAGGAATTCGCCGTTCGGCGTCGTGTAGAAGGCTTCGTTTTCGACCTTTGGTTCAGCTGCTGTGGCGACAAAGCTTATCTTCCCCGTCCCCGTTTCATAACGGTAGATGTGTTCCTGGTTCTTTGCTGTAATACACGGTAGATCCGTCTTCGGAGAGGAGGAAGGTTCGCGTATCCCCGCTGAACACTGAGATTCCACTGGCGATGAGCGTCAGCCTCTGTCCTTCAGGAGCTTCGGTGTCATACTGATAGAGCTTCTGCTGGGTACTTTTCGGAGCGCCGACCGTCAACGCGGTTTCGGTGGTGAAGAACACCTTCGAGCCGTCCGGGGTTGCGCCAGCGTACTTTACACTGTAGCGTTCGGGTTCAGCGAGAGATACACCTTCGTTGGGAGCCGACACTTCCACTGTGTCCGTGCCATCGAGGCGCATATACAGGCGCGACGGCCGTTCGCAGTTCCCTCCCGATTGTTCGGTTTCGAAGATGATCTTGGAGCCATCCGCAGAGACCGCGTTGATCTGGTTCGGGCCCTGGCCGTTGGGTCCCCCGAGGCGAGCGGCACAGCGGTTGACGAGTTTGACCTGCGAGCCTTCGCCTTCGACGTTAACGAGCTGCAGATGCCCGCCTGTCCAGTCATACAGGTCGGAGGCCCCTTCGACTGCGTCTTCCGCGGCGGTGCGTTCCGGTCCAGCGGGCAGGAGGGCATGGTCGGTCGAAGTGAACAGCACATCGCTGAACGCAGGAACGCTGGCGGTGCCCGCGTTGGCACCTTCAAAGCTCGTCTGGCCATTGTCCGGCACAGTCGCCAGAGTCGCGTACGGTCCACCCACGACACCAACCTGCAATGTAATAGGCAATTCCTTCGCTTCACCTTCGTTCAGTGCGGTATACGACGTGAGCGCGACCTGCGAAAGATCGGGGCTGAAAAGCGTCATCTCAAGGTGGTCTGCGGCTGTGCCGGGCATAGTGGCGGAGCGCATCGTCCAGCCTTCCTGGGTGCGCGAGAAGACAGCAGCAGTACCTACCACATCCGCGCTGGTGCTTACATTCGGTTCGATAGGCGTCAGCGTTTGGAGCGCAATATGTTCACCTTCGCTGGAGGGCGTCGCCTTATCGTTGTCTGTGAATGTCATGTCCTCCGTTCGGCCGAGTTCTGTGGGTGTCACGAACTCATATGCGCGGCAGTTGGGGAGACTGGCCGAACGCCCGCTACGAAACCTTTCATTTTCGCATGCGAATGCCGACGCAACCAGAGTATTACCCATCAACCCCGCCACACAGACACATACGAGTCCCACCCACAACTTCCTATTGTCCACCCAATGCACTCGCCTGGCGACCCTGAAACTGGGACACACCCCTCCCCTCGGTGTCCCACCAACCTTGCGCCTCCACCATCCCATACGCACTCTCCAATCCCTCGTCGTCAGTCTAGGTGGGGTCGGCGTAATGCCGACCCCACCCAAACCTTCAAGCCCAGGTGCCTTTACGACACCCGCAGCCCCCAACCATTTTCCTTTAAGATTGCAAGCTGACCTGATACTACACCTGATTCTTTACCTCCTTCGCTGCAGTCTGCCTTAAACTTCTTTAAGAAGGTCGCTAATACTAATAACGATTCTTCACCTGCAGCATTTTTGGATTTTACGTTTTCCAGTGTCAACGTTTCCGGTTTACCTGCTTCCTGCTTGCAGATATCCGTTTTGTCGCCACCGATCGTGTTACATTCAACTTCCCATCCTGGTTCACCGTTGCCGGTGCCTTCAATGTGTGTCTGTAATTTGCCTTCTGTCAAAAACAGTTCGGTTTGCCACGGCAGGTCGACTCCCGCCACTTTGTTTACTTCTCCCGCTTTACAGACTTTGACTGCTTCGCATTCTTTTTTGGGTTCTTTTACATGAGCGACCGTGATTCTGCCTTTACCCCCGGGACCAACCGACCCTACTGCTTCTTCCAGCTCAGCAGGGTGACCACATCGGACTGTCGATACTCCTAGCAGTGTTTTTTCATCGGACAGCGTCAGGGTCATAGCTAAAATTCTGATTGGCTCCGTGTTTTTGACTTCATTCCACTGCCATTTGCCGGATCCTTCAGCTTTGAGGCATTGATGTTCTGTGTATTTGGTAGCAGATCCTCCTTCTGAGCATTGTTCCCAGACTCCAGCCGCCGAAGCGGTAGATGAGATCGCCATGCTCATCACGAACATGGCGGCGAGGCAGAGCCCCGCTATCTTGAGATGTTTCATTTTGTTTCCTACTCCGATCTTTGATCTAGATGTTTGTCTATGATTGTCAGCCGATCCCGAGGCGACCCCACTCAAGGCGAAGACGCTCCGACGCCGGCTTCGTATGTCTTGTGTATGTAAGTCTTTTGTCTGGTGTGGTCTTGTCTGATCTCTCCTTTCGTTCTGGGTCTCTGTGGTCTGGTCTTTCGCGGTCCCTCCTCGAACCCCGACCGCTTCGCTTCGCTTGGCACTCAGGGCGCGATTCGAGACTGCAAGCATAAGTCTACGAGGCCGTCAAGGGAAATCAAGAGCTGTCTCCTGCTCGTGGCCACATGAAGAACTGAAAAAATGTCTTCGACTGGCCGCCGAAGGGATCCAACAGCTCCCACGGCCCCCCACGGAGGCCACGCTCGGCGCCGCAAAACCCGTACCAGCATTGAAAATTCGCGGCGAGACCCGGGCGCTGGCACGACCGCGCACGCCCGTCAAACGGCGGGTGAGAGCCCTCGTGGCTGTGGCGAAAAAATCACTAAAACTTTTTCTCCAGATTCCCCACTGTGTTTCTCACGCCGCCCGGCGCAGCTCGCGGGCGTGGCGGCGGGCGGCCGTGTCGCGCTCGGGGGCGCCCAACATCCGCACGAGCTCGGAGAGGACCTCGGGCTCGGCGAGCTGCTCCACGCTGGTGCGCGTCTGGCCACCGGCGGACTCCTTGACCACGGAGAAGTGGCGCGTGGCGAGCGAGGCAATCTGAGGGTGGTGTGTGATGCAGATCACCTGGCGAGTCGCGGCGAGGTCGCGCAGTCGCTCGCCCACGGTGCGCGCGGTGTGGCCTCCGATCCCGGCGTCAACCTCGTCGAAGACCAGCGTGGCCTCGGAGCCGGAGCCGGGGCCGGGGCTGGAGTTGGCCTCGGAGCCGGAGTTGGAGCCTGAGCCGGGGCCGGGTTTGGGACTGGAGCCTTGGTTGGAGCCGGCGGCACCCGCGCCTTCGGCGCTGACGGTGCTCAGCGCGAGCATCACGCGCGAGAGCTCCCCGCCGGAGGCGATCTCGCGCAGCGGGCCCGCGGCGACGCCGGGGTTTGGCGCGATCTCGAACTCCACCGCGTCGCCGCCGTTCGGGCCGGGCTCGCGCGGAGTCAGCTCCACGGCGAAGGCAGCCTCGGGCATCGCCAGCGCGGCGAGTTGCTCGCGCACCGCCTCGGCGAGCCGCGGGGCGGCCTGCACGCGCGCCGCGCGCAGCGCGTCCACGTGCTCCTGCAACGTCTGGAGGGCGGCCTGCAGGCGCCCGGTGGTCTCCTGCAGCGCGTCGGCGGCTCCCTGCAGCTCCTCGCGGCGGGCGCGCGACCGCTCGGCGTGCTCCTCCACGGCGGCGACCGTGGGGCCGTGCTTGCGCAGCAGGCACTCGAGCGCGGCCAGCCGCTCTTCGACGGCCTGGAGCCTGCCGCCCTGCACCCCTGCGGCCTGCACCCCCCCGGCCCGCGGCACGCCCCCCTGCCCTTGCGTCTCTGCGTCCTGCGCCTGCGCACCCCCGGCCTCGTCCTCCAGCCGCTCGCCGTAGCCGCGCAGCTCCCCGGCGAGGTCGCCGGCCTCGATCGCGAGGGCGCGAGCGCGCTCGGCGAGCGCGTCGAGCTGCGGGTCGACGCCTGCGACGCCCTCCAGGCTTGCGGTCGCCTGGGCGCTCAGCGCGGCGGCGCCGGGCGCGTCTTGAGCGTCGGAGCCCTGCCCGCCCGCGAGCGCCTCGGACGCGGAGCCCGCGGCGGCGAGCAGGGCGTCGAGCTGGCGCAGGCGCTCGCGCTCGACGCGCAGCCGCTCGATCTCCCCCTCCTGGGGCGCGGCCTGCTCGATCTCGGCGAGCTCGTGCTCGAGCAGGTCGAGCTCCCGCTCGCGCGCGTCCTCCAGCTCGCGCAGCCGCTCGGCCTGCTCGCGCAGGGCCCGCACCTCGCGGTGGGCGGCGGCGCAGGCGACGCGGCGGGCGGCCTGCTCGGAGCCGCAGTAGCCGTCGAGGATCTCCAGCTGCGCGGCGGCGAGCGTCAGCTTGCGGTGCTCGTGCTGGCCGTAGAACGTGAGCAGCTCCGTTCCGAGCCGGCGTAGGTCTGCGACGGCGGCGGTGCGTCCGTTGATCTGGGCGCGGGTGCGCCCGTCGGCGCCGACGCGTCGGGCGAGCACGACCTCCTCGGCGTCGGCGGGCAGCAGCTCGCCGCGCTCGCTCTCCAGCGTCCTGGGCAGCGCGAAGACTCCCTCGACGTACGCCTCGGCGGCGCCGGGCCGCACGATCCCCGCGCGGGCGCGCCCGCCGAGCAGCAGGTCGAGCGCGTGCGCGAGCACGGTCTTGCCGGCGCCTGTCTCGCCGGTGAGCACGTTCAGCCCGTCCGCGAGGCGCAGCTCGGCACGCTCGATCAGCAGCAAGTTCTCGACGCGCAGCTCGTGTATCACGCCCGCAGGTGTATCAGCGGGCACCGACGGATCGCTCGCGCGCGTGTCGAGGCCGTTGCGGCGGGGGTCGTGGGCGCCGAGCCGCGGGGCACGATGCCCCGCGCACACGGCCGTGGTGGCCCCCACTCACACGCGTGGACGATCCCCCCCTGCCCCACCCGCTTCCCACTCGCACGGTCCGGAGGCGAGACGCTCGGTTTGGTCGGCGGGAGCGCAACCCCTAGACTTGCGTTTATTAGGGTGACCACGACGGTGACCCTCTCAGACCCCCACCCCGGCATGGCTGCCACCGACTCCGATGACCCCGACTCTCTGCAGGGGCCGATCGACTACCTCTCCGCCTCCGCGCTGCGCGAACGGCTGGAGGAGGAGGTTCTCCGCGCGGCGCGCCACGGCACGCCGCTGAGCTGCCTGCTGCTGGACATCGAGGACCTGAGGGACGTGCAGCGCACGCACGGCGCTCTACTCGGCGAGCTCCTCGCCGCCTACGTGGAGCTTGCGCTGCGCTGCGAGCTGCGCCGCTTCGACCGCGTCGGGCGCTCGGCGGAGGGCGAGCTGCTGGTCGTGCTGCCCGGCGCGGACGGGCCGCGCGGAGAGGTCGTGGCCCGGCGGATGCTGGGCCGGCTGCGCGCGCTCAAGCTGGAGGCCGGCGGGGAGCGTCGCTCGCTGCGCTTCGCGGTCGGCCTCGCACCCTGGCGCGAGGGGATGAGCGCGGTCGCACTGCTCTGCGGAGCGCGCGCGGCGACCGACCGGGGGTCGGCCAGCTAGGTTTCCCGGATGCTCTCCGGCTCTGAGTTGTGGCTGCTGCGCCTGATGGCCGACCGCGGCCTGGCGCTGCTCGACGCGAGCACGCTGCTGATGGTGATCGAGGAGCGCGGCGAGCTGCGCGTCGCGGCGGCCTCCGGCGAGGGCACGCCGCGGCTGCGGATCATGCCGGTGGAGGGCTCCGCGCTGGGTGCCCTGTACCGCACCGGGCAGCCGCTCGCGCTCGACCGCCCGCGGGGTCCCGACGCGGCGTGGCTGCACGAGCTCGGCCTCGAGGCGCGCGCGGCGCTGGTCGAGCCGCTCTCGATGGAGGGCCACGGGGGCGGCCTCGTGATCGCGCTGCGCCGCGACGGCGGCTTCCGCGGGCCAGACCGGCAGGCGCTCAAGGCGTTTGCGACGAGCGTCGCGCAGCGCCTGGCCGCGGAGCGCTCGGTGGAGATCGAGCGGCTGCGCTACGGGATGGAGGCGCGCGAGCGGGAGCGCACGCGCTGGGCGCGGGAGATCCACGACGAGACCGTGCAGGGCCTCGGGGCGCTGCGCCTGCAGCTGGCCACCGCGCGCGACGAGCGCGACCGCTCCAAGGCCGCCCGCTCGGAGGCGCCGGCACGCGGCCCGCGGGAGGGGGTCGCGCAGGGGTCGATCGGGGGCGCCGACGACGAGGGCGGCGGGGCGCTCGACGCGGCCGTGGACGAGGTGCTCGAGGGCCTCGGCCGGGAGATCGAAGGGCTGCGCCACCTGATCACCGAGCTGCGTCCCGCGGCGCTCGACGACCTCGGCCTGGTGCCCGCCCTGCAGGCGCTGGCGCGCCGCGCGCAGGCGATCGACGGTCTGGACGTGCAGACGGAGCTCGACCTCGACCCAGCCCACGCCCACGAGCGGCTCGACGCGGAGCTCGAGAGCACCGATCTACCGCGTCGTGCAGGAGGCGCTGACGAACGTCTCCCGCCACGCGCAGGCGACGCGCGCGGTGGTGAGCGTGACGCGCCTCGGCGACGGCTCCGCGGTGCGTGTGAGCGTCGCCGACGACGGGCGCGGCCTGCCCGCGGACGGCGTGGGCCTCGGCCCCCGCGGCGACGGCCTGGAGGGCGGCTTCGGCATGTCGGGGATGCGCGAGCGCGCGGAGCTCGTGGGCGGCGAGCTCCAGCTCGGGCTGCGGCGCGGACCACGGTGCGCCTCACGGTCCCGCTGGCGGGCGCCCGACGGCGTACCGGCGGACCTGACGCTAACCCCCTAGCGCGTTCGCTGGGCAGCGTGCCGGACCGAGCGAGTGCCTCGCCACGAGCTGACCGAGGACGCCGCAGCGCGCCGGCCAGCGCGTGCTAGTCCACAAGCCCCAGGCGCCGCGCGTACGCTGTGATCTCCGCGCGCGAGGAGAACCCGAGCTTCTCGATCGCGCGCGCGCGGTAGGTCTTGACGGTGCGCTCGGCGACGTGCAGCTGCTCGGCGATCTGGGGGTTGGTGTGGCCCATCGCGATCAGCCGCACGACCTCGCGCTCGCGCTCGGAGAGCGCCGGCCCCTCCTGCGCGGACTCCCCGCCGGTGGCCATCAGCGCGCCGAGCCGGGGGTGCAGGTAGTTACCGCCGGCGACCGCGAGGCGGAAGGCCTGCAGCAGCTCCGCGGGCTCGGCCTCCTTGAGTACATAGCTGCGCGCGCCCGCTCTGAGCGCCTGGCGGGCGTACTCGGGGTCCTCGCGCATCGTCAGGATCGCGACGGCGAGCGTGGGGTGGGCGACGAAGCACTGGGGCAGCGCCGCGAGGCTCGAGCCCCCGGGCATCGTCAGGTCGAGCGTGAGCAGGTCGGGCTTGTGGGCGCGCACTTCGCGGATCGTCGCGGGCACGTCGGCGGCCTCGGCGACCACCCGGAACTCCTGCGCCTCGCGCTCGAGCACGGCGCGGATGCCGTCGCGCACGACGCTGTGGTCGTCGGCGATGATCACCTCGATCGGGCGGTCCACGCCGGGGGTGCTGTTCTCCATCCCGCACACCGTAGCGACCGCGGGGGCGGCACCACCGTGAGGCAGCGCACGTTCTCCCGCCCCGTATCCTGTGGCTCAGACAGGCTGGTCAAAACATATCGACCAGGTTGGACATGTCGTCCAAGGGCTCTCACCAAGGGCCGGAGGTGGTCCCCCCGGGACGACAGAGATCGGCACCTTTGGGACGACACGATCGGCACCCTCCGGACGGCAGACAAACACCCGCGAGGGGGGCACCATGTCACGTGCAGTCTTTTATTCAAACGGCCCCCTTCCGGAGAAGCCCTGAGCCGAGAGGCGCCGCAGAAAGAGTCGAGGACCACATGCGTACGTCACGGATGACACAGCAGACGAGCCGGGGTGAGCAGCGATGACCGTCGTGGGCGTCGCACTCATCTGGCTGGCGATCGCAGCGGTCGCCTTCCTTGCACTGTCGGCGCTCGCGCGCTTCGCGGCGTCCGGGGAGGCTGAACTGGGAATCGTCGGCGAGGCCGAACTGATCGACACGAGCTACATGAGATGACCCCCGCAACCCTCACCACGGAGCCGTGCTCGCGCATCCTGGTGGCGGGCGCGGACCCCGATCAACGCGCGGCCGTGCGCCACGACCTCAGCGAGGCGCTGCCGGCGGACACGCAGATCGGAGAGGCGGGCGCGGCGTGGGAGGTGCTCGAGCAGGCACCCTCCTCCAGCGTCGTGATGCTCGCCGGCGACCTCGGCGAGGTCTCGGCCGAGTCGCTGATGCAGACACTTGGCAGCCGCCACCCGAGCCTGCCGGTGATCGCGCTCGGCCTCACCGCGCGCCGTGGCGGCCACGCTGCCGTCTCGGCCTGAGTCGCACTGCACGCGCGCTGCACGAAATCGACCAAACCGTCCAGACGGCCCTGTCTCGTCGCGGTCAAGCGTTAGCGTGGCGGCGTGTTCGCGTTGCCTCCTTCCCCCCGGCTGCGGCGGATCCTACTCGCCTACACCGTCAACCAGCTGGGGACGTGGTTCGGGTACTTCGCGCTGTCGCTGGGCATCTACGACCACACCCACTCCGCGCTGGCGGTGGCGGGGATGTTCGTCGCAGCGCGCGGGCTGCCCGCGCTGCTCGCACCGGCGCTCGTGGCCTCCACGGAACTGTTCGAGGGCCGCGGCGGCCTCAGCCGGCTGTACCTCGTGGAGGCGCTCGCCGCGCTCGGGCTCGCGGGGCTGCTCTCGCACTTCTGGCTGCCGGGCCTGCTCGTGCTCGTCGCGATCGACGGCACGGCGGCACTGACGGCGAGCGCGCTGCTGCGCGCCACGGGGGCGCACGTGGCGGCCGAGGAGGCCGACGAGGCTGACGACGTGGAGGTCGCCCAGCGCAAGGTCAACGCGGCGTTCAACTTCGCGTTCACGGGCACCCTCGCGGTGGTTCCGCTAGTCGTCGGCCTGGTCGTCGAAACGGCGGGAGCGCCCACGGCGCTACTGATCAACGCGGCGACGTTCGTGGCGTGCGCGGCGCTGCTCGGTGCTGTGCGTCCGCACGCGGAGGACGCCGACGGGACGTCGGTGCGCGCGCGGCTGCTCGCCGCGTGGCGGTACCTGAACGAAATGCCGCAGTTGCGCAGCCTGCTGTTGATCGAGGCGGTGGCGGTCGTCTTCTTCGCCTCGGTCGAGCCGGTCGAGGTGCTCTACGCCAAGCAGACGCTCGCGGTGGGCGACCGCGGCTACGGCCTGCTGGTGGACGTGTGGGGCATCGGCATGGTGCTCGGCTCCGTCGTGTTCGCCCGCGCGGTGCGCCGGCCGCTCGGGCCGATGCTCGTGGTGGGCACGCTGCTCGTGGGCCTCGCCTACCTCGGCTTCGCGCTCGCCCCGACGCTCGCGGTGGCCTGCGCGGCGGCGCTCGTGGGCGGCGCCGGCAACGGCGCGCAGTGGCCGTCGTTGATCAGCGCGGTGCAGCAGCTCACGCCGAAAGCGCTGCACGGCCGCCTGATGAGCGCGGTGGAATCGATCGGCTCGCTCTGCCCCGCGATCGGCTTCGCGCTCGGCGGCGCGATCACGGCGCTCAGCTCGCCCCGCGTGGCGATGCTGGTGGCGGGCGTGGCGGCGACGGCGATCACGGGCCTGTTCGTACGGATCTCGCGGTCGAGCTTCCGGCTCGAGCTCCCCGCGGAGGCGACGGTGACTGCGCAGGACGCCGGCCCCTCACACGATGGACCACTGGTGGACTCTGAACCGCTAGTGGACTCGTTTCCCCAACCGGAGGTTCCTCAAGTACGACTGGACGTGGGTCGTTAAGAACGACATGGGGCCCCTGGCTCCGCCCTGGCACTAGAAGGACTCTCCCCCCTGGCACTAGAAGGACCTCCCCCCTGGCACCCATGAGTCACATACGTCGCACGCACCTGTACACGGCCTTCGAGTGCGCCCTGCTCGCGGGCGCGTTGACCGCGGGGGTGGTGCTCTCGCGTCCCGAGGAATGGCATCCGATCGAACTGTTCCTGCTGCTCCTGCTCCTGGGCGTGGGCGGCGACCGGCTGGCGGTGACGGTGCGCAACCAGAACCTCTCGGCGGCCTTCGTAGCGCTCGTACTGGCGATGACCCTGCTGGGGCCGCTGCCGGCGATGGCGATCGGGATCGTCGTCGTGGTCGTCGACGCGCGGGTCCGTGGGCTCTCGAGCGCGCGGTGGATCAACAACCTGGCCACCTACTCGGTCTTCCCGCTCGCGGGCGGCCTGCTGGCGCGCACGCTGCTCGACGTGCACGACCCCGCCAACGCCCAGGCGAGCCACAGCGTCGAATTCGCGCTGATCGTGTTCGGCGTGTTCATCGGTACGAACCTGCTCAACTTCGCGATGATCGCCGCCCACCAGCGGGTCTTCAGCGGCCGTGGTCTGGTCGACCAGACCCGCTACCTGCTGATGCCGATGCTGCCCGGTCAGGTGGCGGTCGGAGCGCTCGCGGCGCTGGTCGCGGTCGCGTACACCAACCTCGGCTACCCGGTGCTGCTGGGGCTGGTGCTGGTGATCCTGATCTTCCAATACCTCGCGGTCGCGCTGCTGCGCTCGGAGGACCGCGCCGACCAGCTGGAGGCGCGCTCGATGCACCTCGCCTCGCTGCAGCTCGGCGTGCTGGTGACGCTGGTCGAGACGCTCGCCCTGCGCGACCGCGGGACCGCCCGCCACGCCGCGGCGGTGGCCCGCTTCGCGCGGGCGCTAGCGCGCGAGGCCGGCTGTGACGAGGCCGAACAGGACGTCGCGCACACCGCGGGGCTGCTGCACGACATCGGCAAGTTCGCCCTGCCCGACCGCATCCTCAAGGCGGAGGTGCTCTCCGACGAGGACTGGGCGCAGATCCGTCGCCACCCCCAGGACGGGGCGACGCTGGTAGGGCGCCTGGACGGCTATGGCCCGATCGCCGACGCGATCCTCTACCACCACGAGCACATCGACGGCAGCGGCTACCCGGCGGGCCTGATCGGCAACGAGATCCCGCTGCTCTCGCGCATCCTCGCGATCGGCAGCGCCTACGACACGATGACCTCGCGCGACTCCTACCGCTCGCCGATGACCGCGCAGGACGCACTCGCGGAGCTGCGGCGGATGGCGGGGCGCCAATTCGACTCCGAGCTGGTCGGCCGGTTCGTCGCGATGGTCGAACGCGAAGGCCCGGCGATCTTCGCGCGCGGGGACGAGGTGGACTTCGAGGCGGAGCTCGCGTTCGAGCGGCGGGCGCGGGCGATCGCGCAGCCGGTGTCCCAGTAGGACTCCCCTGCAGCCGGCCCCCAGGAACACCTCCCTGCACCGCTACCTCACCTCCGCCACCTCTCTCTTAAACGCCGAAAGACGCCCACTACAGGCGCCTATCGGGCGGAGGTCAAAACCTGGCGACCTCTCAAACAGCTTCTTGATCGTTGGTAGCAGCCGGCTTATTTCCAACCCATCGTCTGCTCCTTCGCTCGGACCGGTGGGGGCCGCAGGGGATCGCGGCCCCGGACACCTACCCTCTCCAGGACAACTGCACCTACGATTTGAGTAGGTTTACGGAGGATAGTACCAGGACCGTGCGAATTATGCAGTTTGGATAAACGATTGACAAACTTGTGCACGATTTCTTGCAGATGCAGGACTTCTCGGAAGCCTTTCTGCGGGATCAGTAGACCAAACGTCCACAAAGGTGTGCCGCGCTGGGCTTCCGGGGCCATCGGGCCGAAACTCGACGCATAGAGGCGCACCCGGACGCGCTCCAGACATCATCGAGAGGACACAGACGATGCCCTTCGCACCCAACCCCCCCGCCCACCACGACAGCCAGCTGGTCTTCACGAGCTCCCAGGCGGCGCGCTACCTGGGCGTCTCCCTGGCCACGATCCGCCGCTGGGCGGACGCGGGCCACCTGGACTGCTACCGCACGCCCGGCGGGCAGCGGCGCTTCTCGCGCGAGCAGCTCGACGGCTTCGTGGACTCGCTGCAGCACAGCGGCGACGTCGGAGCGCGCTCCGCCCAGCGAGCGGCCTGAGCCTCAGCGGGGGGCGGGTGGGGGCCCTTACCTCGCGAGGCGCCCGAACTTCTCGCGCAGCCGCCGGTAGAAGGAGGAGCCGGGAAGCTGGGCGATCGTGCCGACCTCGTCGACGAACCCTGCGCGAATGCGCGCGTCCGGGGCGAGGTCGCAGACGGGGCGCCCGTCGACGGACACGTCGAGCGCCTCGCGGGAGCGGTTGTGGATCGTGATCGGGTCCCCCGGGGCCGCGACGAGCGCGCGCGCGGTGAGCGAGTGGGGGGCGATGAAGGAGACCACGAACCCCTCCACCCCCCACGCCATCACGGGGCCGCCGTTGGCGAGGTTGTAGCCGGTGGAGCCCGCGGGGGTGGCGAGCACGAGCCCGTCGCAGCGCACGGAGCCGACCTCCTCGCCGTCGAGCGTGTAGGCGAGCTCGGCGACGCGCTCGCCCACGCGGCGGTGGATCGCGATGTCGTTAATCGCGGTCTCCACCCCGCCGGCGGGGGTCTGTAGCGCGATCCCGGGCAGGCGCAGCAGCTCGAAGCGTCCGTCGAAGGCGCGGGCGACGCCCTCCTCCATCTCCTGCGGCTCGACCGTGGCGAGAAACCCGATCTCCCCGAAGTTGATCGCGAACACCGGCACCTTGGTGCCCGCATAGAGCCGCAGCGCGCGTAGGATCGTCCCGTCGCCGCCGAGCACCACGCACAGCTGCTCCTCGGTGCCGATCTGCGCGTCCACCTCCACGCCCGGCCCCGCCTGCAGGCCGTGCTTGGCGGTCTCCTCCGAGTTGAAACACAGGGTGACGCCCGCCTCCCCGGCCATCTCGATCAGCCGCTTCATCGCCTCTTTGGTTTCCTCGATGCGCATGTGCGTCAGCACCGCGACGCGCTTCGTACTCACGGCTCCTCCCGGAGGGCCATGCGCTCGATCTCCTCGGCGCCCTGCGCGGCACCGGGGCGTCCGTGCTCGGCGAGCCAGATAAAGGTCTCGCGGTTGCCCTTCGGCCCGGGGAGCCCGGAGGAGCAGAAGCCGAGGACGGCGGGCGGACCGGAGGGCGAGCCCCCTTGGGCGGGGCCTTCGACCTCCATGGCCGCGAGCCCCACGCTCACCAGCGCCGCGCGGCGAACGGCTGGGTCACGCACGACACCGCCTTTGCCGATCATCTCCCTAGGGGCCTCGAACTGGGGCTTGACGAGCGCGAGCACGTCGTAGGTCTCGGCGAGACATGTAAGCACGGCGGGGAGAACCTTAGTCAGGGAGATGAACGAGACGTCCACCACCGCGAGGTCGGGGGATCCATCCATCCCTATGTTGCTGCGCCCCACCGAACCCTCAGCCACCGCGGCAGCCACCATCTCGGGGGTCAAAGAGCGCGCATTGGTGCGCTCGAGCACCTGCACGCGGGGATCGGTGCGCAGCCCGTAATCGAGCTCTCCATAACCCACGTCCACCGCGAGCACCTCCGCGGCTCCGTGCTGGAGCAGGCAGTCGGTGAACCCCCCCGTCGACGCCCCCACGTCCAGCGCGCTGCGCCCAGCCACCGCGAGGTCGGTGCCTCGCAGCGCATTCTCCAGCTTGATCCCCCCGCGCGAGACATACCGCGGTCGCTCATCCACACTTACGAGCACATCCGCGGGGACCATCTCCCCCGGCTTCTCCGCGCGCCGGCCCGCGGACCCGACGCGCACCTCCCCCGCCATCACCGACGCCGCGGCGCGGCTGCGCGAGGCGAACACGCCGCGCTCGGCCAGGAGTGTGTCGATCCTCTGCTTTGCCATCGCCCGGAACGGTATCCGCTCACGCGGCCCCTACAGCGGTGTCGGCTTAAATGAAACGGCCCGCCTGGGGAGACGGGCCGTTTCGAGGGAGGAGGGATGCTGCTGTACTTCGTCGCCGTTGGGGGAGGGCAGGCCCTCCCCCAAGGCCCCCTCCCCTTAAATGAAGTGGCCCGCCTGGGGAGACGGGCCACTTCGAGGGAGGAGGGATGCTGCTGTACTTCGGGTCTGAAGTCATAATGCCCACTCCACCCACCTTTGTGTGTGCGTGTGCGCACACATGTTCGACCTTTGCCTAAGTGACAAGACGCACGTATGTTCGCGGCGTCAGACCCGCACCCCGGCCTACGCCTCCACCGCCGCAGGGTCGCGGTCGAGGATCGCCGCCTCGATGCGCTCCGCGATGCGCTTGCCGGTGAAGCCGACCTCCTCGTGCAGCAGGGCGGGCTTGCCGTGGGTTATGTAGCGGTCGGGCAGGCCGACTCGCATGATCCGCACGCCGCCCGCGCCCGCGATTCCGGTGTCGTTGAGGGTCTCCCAGATGGCCGTGCCGAAGCCGCCCGCGAGCACGCCCTCCTCGACGGTCACCAGCAGGTCGTGCTCCGCGGCGAGCTGCGCCATCAGGCCCGCGTCGATCGGCTTGGCGAAGCGCGCGTCTGCAACCGTCACGCTCACGCCGCGCTCCTCCAGCAGCGCCGCGGCCTCGAGCGCCTTGGCCACCCCGCTGCCGTAGCCGATCAGCGCCACCCGTGTGGCTCGCTCCTTGGCAGCTTCGCCGCCGGCGCCCCCACCGGTCGGCGTGTGGCCACCCGCCTCGCGCAGAATCTCCCCGGTGCCGATCGGGATCGCCTGCGGCTGCGCGGGCAGCGGCACGCCCACGCCCTCCCCGCGCGGGTAGCGCAGCGCGATCGGGCCCCCGTCGTGGAGCAGCGCAGTGTGCAGCATGTGGACCAGCATCGCCTCGTCGCGGGGGGCCATCAGTACGATGTTTGGCAGGCATCGCAGGTAGGCGATGTCAAACGCGCCGTGGTGGGTGGGGCCATCGTCACCGACGAGCCCCGCGCGGTCCATCGCGAACACCACGTTCAGCCGCTGCAGGCACACGTCGTGCACGATCTGGTCGTACGCGCGCTGCAGGAAGGTCGAGTAGATCGCCGCCACCGGCTTGCAACCCTCAAGCGCCAGGCCCGCCGCAAACAGGATCGCCTGCTGCTCGGCGATCCCCACGTCGAAGTAACGCTCGGGCAGCGCCTTCTGCAGGATGTTCAGGCCCGTCCCGGAGTTCATCGCCGCGGTGATCCCCACGACGCGGGGGTCCCGTTCGCACTCGCGCACCAGCGCCTCACCGAAGACCTGGGTGTACTGCGGGGCGGGCGCTGGGCTGCGCTGCGCTGCGCCGGCAACCTTCACAGGAGCGGTCGGGGACCCGTTGAGGATCGACTTCGGCTTGGCCGCGTGCCACTTCTCCATTCCCTCTAGCCCCCCATCCTCCGCGGGGGCGAAGCCCTTGCCCTTAACCGTCGCGATGTGCACTACCACCGGCCGGTCCGCCGCGAGCGCCTCGCGCAGCGCCTTGCGCAGCGCGCGCACGTCGTGGCCGTCGATCACCCCCATGTAGGCCCAGTCCAGCTCCTCCCACCACAGCCCCGGCGCCCAGAACGCCTTCAGCGACTCCTTCAGCTGCGGGCCGAGACGCTCGAACGCCGCGCCGATCCCGCCTGGCAGGCGCGCCAGGCCACCCTCGACGCCCTCGCGGGCGTGCCACAGCTTCGGGTTCAGCCGCACCCGGTTGAAGTAGCGCGAGAGCGCCCCGACGTTGGGGGCGATCGACATGCCGTTGTCGTTGAGCACGACCACCATCGGGGTCCCGAGCCCGCCGGCCTGCCCGATCGCCTCGAACGCGACCCCGCCGGTCATCGCCCCGTCGCCGATCACGGCCACCACCTTGCCGGGGTCGCTGCAGCCGAGGCGGCGCATACCCTCTCTGAGCCCCACCGCGTACCCCACCGACGTCGAGGCGTGTCCGGCACCCATGATGTCGTGTGGGGACTCGGCGATCGAGCAGAACGGCGCGAGGCCACCGTACTGGCGGATCGTGTGTAGCTGATCACGGCGGCCCGTGAGGACCTTGTGCGGGTAGGCCTGGTGGCCGACGTCCCAGAGGATCTTGTCGCGCGGTGAATCGAGCAGCGAGTGCAGCGCCACCGCCAGCTCGCAGGTCCCGAGGTTGGCCCCGAAGTGCCCCCCGATCTCCCCGACGGTGTCGATGATGTGCTCGCGCACCTCCTGCGCGAGACGCTGCAGCTCCTCCTCGGAGAGCCCGTGCAGGTCCTGCGGCCCCTCGATGCGGGGGAGGATCGGATCGTCACTCATGGGGTGCGAGTGTTCACGAGGTAGGGGTCTTCACGACGTGGGCGGGGGTTCACGAGGGAGCGTCGTCACGAGGTAGGCGTGGGTCACGAGGTGCGGGTGTAGATGAAGTCGGTGATCTGCTCGAGCTCCACCGTGTCCCGCGGCGCCTGCACGCCCGCGCGCGCGGCCTCCGCCAGCGCGACGCGCGCCAGCTGGTGGGACTCTCCGGCGAGATCCTTCGCTTGGTCGATGCCGAACTCGCTCACGTAGGTGCGCTTGCCGTGCCGCTCGTCGCTGCCCCGCGGCTTGCCGAGCGCGTCCTCCGTCCCGGTCACGTCGAGGATGTCGTCGACGATCTGGAACAGTACGCCCAGCTCCGCCGCGAAGCGGCTGAACGCCATTGTCGCAGGTCCGTCCACCCCGGCCAACCTCAGCACGCACACGACCGACGCCCCGATCAGCCGCCCCGTCTTGAGCTCGTGCAGGCGCCGCAGGCCCGCCGGCCCCCGCGGCGCAGTGTTGCGGACGTCGGCGTACTGGCCCCCCACCATTCCTCCCGCCCCCGTCGCCGCCGCGAGCTCCGCCGCCGCCGCGAGCACTCTCTCCGGCGCCGAGCGCGGGTTGCTCAGCAGGTGGCGGAACGCTTCCGCGTACAGCCCGTCCCCCGCGAGGATCGCCACGTCCTCGCCGAACGTCACGTGGCACGTCGGCTGGCCCCGGCGCAGCGCGTCGTCGTCCATCGCGGGCAGGTCGTCGTGGATCAGCGAGTAGGTGTGGATCAGCTCGATCGCCCCCGCGAGCGGCAGCGCCTCGCTGCGCTCCAGGCCGACCGCGCGCGCGCTCGCCAGCGCCAGCACCGGGCGGATCCGCTTGCCGCCCGCCAGCAGCGAGTAGCGCATCGCCTCGTCGAGGCCGGCCGTGAGCGGCTCCTCGGAGAAGCGCATCCGCTCCAGGTAGCGCTCCACCTCCACCCGCAGGTGCTCCGGGTAGGCCGCCTCGGGGGGACCCGCCGCGAGCGGCGCGGACGCCGGGTGGTCAGACGGGTTGGTGGGCGACAGGGCGGGCTCTCCCGGGTGAGCGGGCATCTCACCGCCTCCCTGCGGGCCTGTGGACTCGTGTGCGCTCACGCTCGCCACGACTACAGCAGCGAGTCCTGGCCGGGCGGTGGTGCGAACGGCTCTGCGCGCGAGCGGCGCTCGAGCTCCGCCCCCGCCCGGTTGGCCAGCGCCGCGCACTCGTCCACCAGCGTCGCAGCCGCGTCCGCGGAGAGCTCGCCCGAGCGCAGCTGCTCCGCCGCGCGTTCCAGGCGTGCGATCAGATCGTCGAGGGAGTCCGCGGCGTCGGTCATGGGATCGGGGCATTCTCCCGTACCTCGCGCAAGACCGCAGCCAGCACCCCGTTGACGAACGCCGGGGCGTCCGCCCCGCAGAACGTCTTCGCGCCCGCGACCGCCTCCTCGATCGCCCCCTCAGGCGGGATCGGAGCCTCGCCGGGGGCGGCGTCGGGGTGCAGGATCTCGATCAGCGCGACCCGCAGGATCGAGCGCTCAAGCGGCTGGATGCGATCCACCGACCACCCGTGGGCATGGCGGTCGATCACCGCGTCCAGCTCCGGCGCGCGGTCCGCGGCGGCGTGCGCGAGCGCGCGCGTGAACAGCGACGCCCCCGGGGGCAGCGCCAGCTCCCGCCCCGTGAGATCGTGCTGGTAGAGCGCGAACACCGCCGCCCGCCGCTGCTCGGAGCGCCGCACGCTAACCGCCCGCCCGGTACTCAGGCGCGCGAGACATATTCGCCCGAGCGCGTGTCCACCCGCACCCGCTCGCCGACGTTCACGAACAGCGGCACGTGGAGCGTGGCGCCCGTCTCGAGGGTCGCCGGCTTAGTGCCGCCCCCGGAGGCAGTGTCCCCGCGCAGGCCCGGTTCGGTCTCGGTGACCTCGAGATCCACGGCGCTCGGCAGCTGCACGTCGGCGGGCCGCTCGTCGATGAACAGCACGTCGACCTCGCTGGATGGCTTGGTCCAGCGCAGCGCCTCGCTGACGCTCCCCTCGGGCACCTCCAGCTGCTCATATGACTCCATGTCCATGAAGTGCGCATCGGTCCCGTCGGCGTACAGGAACTGCATCCGCCGCGCCTCGGTGCGCACGGGCCGGAACTTCTCCCCCGCCCTGAACGTCCGATCGATCACCGCCCCATCGGATGCCCGCCGGAGCTTGGTGCGCACGAACGCCCCCCCCTTGCCGGGCTTCACGTGCTGGAACTCCACGATCTTGAAGACCGTCCCCTCGACCTCTATATGGCTGCCGTTGCGGAACTGATTGGTTGTGATCACGGTCTCGCAGGGTAGCGGGCACAGCACCGCGCGGTCACGAGACGACGGTCAGCTCCTTCGGCAGCCCGGTGAGCACGACAAACCCGTCGTCGGTGACAACGAGAAGGTCCTCGATGCGAACACCAAAGAGGCCGGGGATATATACGCCCGGCTCGACGGTCACGACGGACCCGGCGCGCAAAGGCTGCTCGCCCGCAGTGCGAGAGAGGCGGGGGGCCTCGTGGACCTCGAGGCCCACTCCGTGGCCGAGGCCGTGGCCGAAGTGCTCGCCGTGGCCGCCGGCCTCGATCACCGCGCGGGCGACGGCGTCGATCTCTTTGCCGTTCGGGCCCGCGTGCACCGCGGCGAGGCCGGCCAGCTGGGCGGCGAGCACGAGCTCGTAGACGGCACGGGCCTCGTCGGGGAGGTGCTCACCGGTGGCGTAGGTGCGGGTGCAGTCCGAGCAGTAGCCGTCGTGGAGGGCTCCCCAGTCGATCGTGACAAGCGTGTCGCGCGGGATCTGCGCGTCGCGCGGCTCGGCGTGGGGCAGCGCGGTGTGGGCGCCGGCGGCGACGATCGAGGGGAAGCTCGGGCCAGCGGCGCCGAGGCGGCGCATACGCAGCTCGAGTTCGATCGCGACCGCACGCTCGGAGCGCCCGGCGAGCCCCGCTTCGAGGACCCCGCGCAGCGCCTCGTCGGCGAGCTCCGCGGCAGCGCGGATGCGCGCGATCTCGGGCGGCTCCTTGACCTCGCGCAACTCCTCGACGAGGCCCCCGCCGGGGACGAGCTCCCACGGCTCCGGCAGCAGCTCGCGCAGGCGCAGGTGCTGCTTGACCGTGAGGACACCCTCTTCGAAGCCCAGGCGGCCCACCTCCCGCTCGGCCAGCTCTCCCGTGGCGGCCTCCAGCAAGTCCACCGGCACGATGCGCCGCTCGAACAGCGCCGGGACCTGGGCGGCGGACTGGGTGTCGTAGCGGAAGTCGGTGAGGAAGAGGCCCAGCCGCCCCTCCTCCAACCGACCCGCATCCTGCCCCTCCCCCAGCCGGTTCGTCTCCTGTCCCTCCCCCGGGGCGCCGTCCCCGCCGGCGGCGATCAGGGCGAGGCCGTTGGTGCCGGTGAAGCCGGTCAGGTAGCGCAGGTTGACGGGGTGGGTGACGAGCAGCAGATCGACGCCACGCTCGCGCAGGAGCGCGGCCAGACGCAGGGTGCGCTGCACCTCGGCCGGGTCGCTCACGCGGCGCCTTCGAGCACGGCGCGCAGCCGCTGCAGCGCGAGGCGGTACCCCTCGACGCCCTGTCCGGAGACGGAGGCGACGCAGAGGTCCTCGATCACCGAGACCCGCCGCCAGGGCTCACGGGCCCGGATGTCGGAGAGGTGGACCTCGACTGTGGGCAGCGCGGCGATCTCCAGCGCGTCGTGGAGCGCCCACGCGTAGTGGGTCCAGGCGCCGGGGTTGAGGATGATTCCGTCGGCCTCCTCGCGTACGCGGTGCAGGCGCTCGACGAGCTCCACCTCCGCGTTGGTCTGGAAGAAGCGCGCCCGCAGCCCCAGCTCGACCGCGTAACTCTCCACGCGCAGTTCGAGCTCCGGGAGCGTGAGCGTGCCGTAGTGCGCCGGGTCGCGGCGGCCGAGCATGTCGAGGTTGACCCCGTGCATGACCACGATGCGAAAAGAGGCGTCACCCATTCCAAACAGCCTATATAGATGCCCGAGATGCCCGCTTGGGGCCTGCGGCCCTGAGCTCAGCGACGGCGGCGGTCCGCTCAGGCCAGCTCGGCGACGGCGGCGCGCAGCTGCGCCTCGGGGACCTCGCAGCCGGTGCGCACCTCGCCGGGGGCGTCGAGCAGCACGAACGGGGTCGAGCCGGAGAGGCGCTTCTTGTCGTGCGCGACGGCCGCCACGACCTCATCGACAGCAACGCCCTGGAGCGCAACGGGCAGCCGGCGGACGCGCAGCAGTTCGCGCACCTGGGCGCGCAGTGCCTCCTGGCCGGAGAGCCGCAGCGCGGCGAGCAGGCCGAGGCCGACGGCCTCGCCGTGGCGGTAGCGGGTGTAGCCGGTGGCGGTCTCGATCGCGTGACCTACGGTGTGCCCAAGGTTGAGGACCTGGCGCCGGCCACCGTCGCGCTCGTCCTCGGCGACGACCGCGAGCTTGAAACGCGCGCAGGCGAGGATCGTGCGCTCGTCGGGGGGCGAAGCGGGCTCCTCCGCGAGCGGGGGCCGTTCGGAGGCGACGTGCTCCCACAGCTCGCCGCCCGCGAGCAGCGCGGTCTTCAGGACCTCGACCCAACCCGCGTGCAACTCGGCCGCGGGCAGCGTGTCGAGCGTGTCGGGATCGACGAGCACCGCGGCCGGCTGGTGGTAAGCGCCGACGTAGTTCTTGGCCTCGGGGAGGTCTACGCCGGTCTTGCCGCCGTAGGCCGAGTCCACCTGAGCGACGAGCGTCGTGGGTACCTGCACGACGGGCACCCCGCGCTGGTAGGTAGCCGCGCAGAAGCCCGCGAGGTCACCCACAACCCCGCCACCGAGCGCCACGAGGTGGTCGGCGCGGGTCATGCCGGAGGCCGCGAGCTCGTGCCAGACGCGCTCGGCGGTGGCAAGCGTCTTGTGGGACTCCCCCGGGGGGATCGACACGACGCAGCCAGCGGCCCCAACGGCTCCGCGTACAGCGCGCCAACGGTCTCGTCGGTGACGCAGAACGGCCGCGAGACGGCGCGGTCGAAGGGCCATACGGCAGCGAGGCGCTCGCCGAGCAGGCCACGCCCGACCAGCACCGGGTACTCGCCGGAGGCCGACTCGGCCCACACCAGCCAGGCGTCGGCGACCTCTTCGTAGAGCCCGCGCCGCTGCGCGTACAACGCCTCGAACGCGTCACGGTCGCGTGCCAGCGGGCGCTCGGCGCCGTCGCGGTGTACGCGCTCCCACGCGACCTCCGGCGCGACCTCGATCAGCGCGGTCGTGTGGTCTGTAAGCGCCGCACGCACGCGCGCGGAGAGGACGCTGCCGCCGCCGAGTGCGATCACGTCGCGGGCGTCGGCGCTCCCCAGCAGCCCGCACGCGACCTCCTCCTCCGCCGCGCGAAACGCCTGTTCCCCGTGAAGATCGAACTCGCGGGCCACCGAGTGCCCAAAGCGCTCCACCAGCAGCGCGTCGCCGTCAATCGGCGCGCGCCCACGCAGCGCGGCTAGGCGGCCGGCGAGCCTCGACTTGCCCGCGCCCATGAAACCGATCAGGACGAGCGCCACGTCACCGCCCTCGTGAGCTCGCGGCGCTCAACGGCGCCAACCGATCCGCTCCTCGTACGCCCGCAGCGAAGCGCGCACGTCGTCGATGTGGTCACCCCCGAACTTGAGGCGGTAGGCGTCGGCGAGCACGAGCGCGACCATCGCCTCGCCGACAACCCCGGCGGCGGGGACGGTGCAGGAGTCGGTGCGCTCGCGCAAAGCCTCGGCCGGCTCAAGGGTGGCAAGGTCCACGGAGCGCAGCGGCTTGGTGAGCGTCGGCAGCGGCTTCATCGCGCCGCGCACGACGAGCGGCTCGCCGGTGGTCATCCCGCCCTCAAGGCCCCCGGAGTGGTTGGTCTCGCGGTAGAACCCGCGCTCAGGCGAGTAGAAGATCTCGTCGTGGGCGTGGGAGCCGGGGACCCCGGCGAGGTCGAAGCCGTCGCCGACGGAGACGCCCTTGAGCGCGTGGATCGAGAGGATCGCCTGCGCGAGGCGCCCGGAGAGGCGCTCCTCCCAGGAGACGTGTGAGCCGAGGCCGGGCGTCAACCCGAACGCGAGCACCTCAAAGACCCCGCCGAGCGACTCGTTGGCGCGGCGCAGCGCGTCGATCTCGGCGACCATCGCGCGGGAGGCGTCGGCGTCCAGGCAGCGCACGGGGGAGGCGTCCACCGCGGCGAAGTCCTCGACGGTGAGCGGAGCCCGCCCGCCCTCGCGCGCGGGGGCGTGCACGGAGGCGATCTGCACGACGTGCGAGCGGACCTCGACGCCGAGCGCGCGCAGGAACGCCTTGGCGAGCGCTCCGCCGGCGACGCGCGCGGCGGTCTCGCGCGCGGAGGCACGCTCGAGGATGTTGCGCACGTCGGTCTGCCCGTACTTCCAGGTCCCGACGAGGTCGGCGTGCCCGGGCCGGGGCAGGTGGACCTCGGGAATCTCCTCGGCGACCGGCCAGGGGTTCATGCGCTCCTCCCAGTTGGCGTAGTCGCGGTTGGCGACCTGCAGCGCAACGGGGCCCCCGAGCGTGCGGCCGTGGCGCACCCCACCGGTCACGACGGCAGCGTCGCGCTCGATCTTCATGCGCCCCCCGCGCCCGTGCCCGAGCTGGCGGCGGGCGAGGTCGGCGTCGAGGTCCTCCTGGCGCAGCTCAAGGCCCGCGGGCAGGCCCTCGACGATCGCGGTCAGGCCGGGCCCGTGGGACTCCCCGGCGGTGGTCAGGCGGAGGCTCATCCGCTCAGCTTATGGGCTCGCACCTCCGGGCCGCAGCCTGCGTGGAGCCGTAGGGGTGAGGGGGGATCGTCCGCGTGAGTGGGTACAGCCACCGGGCGCGTGTGCGCTGGGGCCTCCGTGCCCCCGCGTCCGCTGTGGGGCGTCCACCACGGAGGAGCGAGGACTACCCGTACTACCCGTGGTGGTGATGGTGGTGATGGTGCCGCCGGCGCGCGATCCGCGCGGCCGAGGCGCCTTCCGGCCTAGAGATGCTGATGACCTTCAGTTCGTAGACGACGCTCTGCCCGGTCGGTTCGAGGTATTCGAGCTGCTCGCTCTTGCCCGCGGCGAGTTCGATCGATTCGCACTGCGAGGTGCTGGGCACGCAGATCCCCTGGCTGGTGGGCTTGGGGATCACTTCGGCGGTGAGCGCGAAGATGGCCGCGAAGGGGCTCCCGTGGACGCCGGTGAAGATGATCCGCGGATCGCTCGCGGAGGGCAGCTGCTTACGCGCGCGGAGTTCGTAGGGGACCAGTTCGACGGGCGCTCCGGGGGTGGTGGGCAGCGCCCCGAACTGTAGGTTCACGATGTAGGCCGGTTTGGGCTTGGGCTTCTTCGTGGGCGTGGTCGGCTTGGTGGGCTGCGTCGGCTGGGTGGGCGTGGTGGAGCTACCGCCGGTCGAGGAGCTCGATTTGCTTTCAGAAGATGGGGTGCTCGCGGCGGGCGTGGTCGCAGTGTTCGTCACTTCCACCTTGACCGCTCCGGGGAGCGGGGTGAACGGGTTGTGCTTGCCCGCCTTGTGCTGGTAGCGCGCGCCGTCGGTCGTCTCGGCGAGGGCCCCGTTGGGGTTCGCGGGGGCCTGCTGCACCGCGAGCGTCGGGCCCTGTGTAGGCGGGGTGACCGGGCCGACGGCGGCCGACGCGGGGGTGTTGCTCGATCCGCTGCCGGCGAGCACCGTGTAGGCGACCGCGCCCGCGAGGGCGACGACGAGCAGCACCACGATCGGCAGCATCCGCCGGTCGAGCAGGTCCGACTTCAGCGACTGGAGGATCTCGTTCATGGGGTCACCCTGATGAGCGCGGGGGTCGTGGAGCTGGAGGAGGCGGAGCCGGTGGAGCCCGGGAGGATCGGCGTGGCGCCGCCGGTCAGCCCCTGGCTGGCGGGCAGCACGTAGGCGGTCGCGGTGATCGTCGCGGTGAGCGGCGGGGAGAAGGGGTTGACCTTGGCGCCGCTCGCGGTCGCACCGCTGGCGTCTTCGATCGTGAGGTCGGCGCCCTGGATCGTGAGCAGGCGCCCACTCACCTGCAGCTCGCCGGCGCTGGTGCGCTCGACGAAGCCGTCGACCTGCCCGAGCAGGTGGGCGAGCCCCTCGAAGCTCCCTTTGAAGACGAACGTGAACGGCATCTGCGTGAAGCCTGTGGGCGTGGCGGAGGCCGCGGCGGAGCTGGATGCGGCCGAGGTGGGGGCGGAGCCGCTGGCGGTGGTGGTGATCGAGGTGAAGTCGACGTCGCGCTGGTTGGACGCCTGGTCGAGTTCGTAGATCAGCGAGGGCACTTCGGTGGCGGGCGGGACCGCCTTGCCGAGGCTCACGACGGAGTCGTAGGCGGCGGTGTAGCGCTGCTCGGCTGCCTTCGCGCCGGCAGCCGCGGTCCTGGCGCTTTCCAGCTGCTGGCGGGCGCTCTGCACTTGGGTTTCCGCCTGGGCGACCTGCTTGCGCTCCGGCGAGACGACGAGCAGGTAGCCGCCGGCGAGCACTACGAGCACGACTACCCCAATCAGTACAAGACGATCGCGGGTGGTCATCGCTTCGCTCCCGTCGCGGGGTCCGAGACCGGGCGCTGCCCGCCTTTGGAGGACGACGCGGACGCGGTCGACTCGAGCTGGTTGACGCTCGAGCTCGGCGGTGTGGGCAGTGCTTCGAAGCTCACCTGCACCGAGAACAGGGGGTCGCCGGCGGCGCACGAGCCGCTGCTGCCGCCCCCGCCGCTGGTGGACGCGGTGGAGCTCAGCAGCGTGGCGTCGCTGACGCCGCTGATCAGGCGCAGGCGCACGAGCATCTGGGCGACCACCGCCTGGCTGGCGGCGCACCCGGTGAGCGTGAACGTGGGGACCGTGCCGGGAGGCGTCGCGGAGCTGACGGCGCTGCTCGAGGCAGAGGCGGTGGAGGTGCTGGTGACAGACGCCGGGGCTTTACTGGTGCTCGTGGTGGAGCCGACCGTTCCCTGCAGCGAGTTGAGCGAGACGTCGCTCGGCAGCACGCGACTCAGTTCGCCCATCGCGCCAGCCCAGTCGAAGCGGGAGCCGACCAGCGTGGCGATCGCCTGCAGGCGCTGTTCGCGCATCGCCACGAAGCTCGTGTACGAGGCGAGCTGCGATGCCTGAGACTGCAGCTGCTGCGCCTCGGTGGTAAGCGTGGCCGCTTCGGCGCGGCGGCCTGCGATCTGGTGGTGGGCGCTCCCGTACATGAACACGAGGATCGCGAGGCCTGCGAGCAGGGCGAGCACTGCGAACGCGGCGCCCTCGGAGCGGGCCCCGACGGTGCCCCCGGAGCGCTGGTCGCCGGGGATCAGGTTGACGGCCCTCATCGGGACGCCTCCTCGGTGGCGAGCCCGGTGGCGATCGCCAGACGGTGGGCGGAAATTGGGTGGGCGGGATCGGAAGCCCCGCCGGTGGCGAAGTGCACGGCCTCACGGCGCACGGCGATCCCAAGGTCAGTTTCGAGCGCCTCGGAGAAGCCGTTCAGCTCCAACGCCGGGCCGCTGAGCACGACGCTCTGCACCTCGCCGCCGCCCTCCTGGGAGCGGTGGAAGTCGAGCGAGTTACGCACCTCGCCGACGATCTCGCGGATGCCGTTCTCGAGCACCATGCGCACCTCGGCGTCGGTGTCAGCTCGCTGCTCGGCGGCCGACCGCTGCTGGCCGCTCTTCGCTCGGTCGCTCTGCGCTCGGTCGGGCTTGGCCGGTGCGGGCGCGGCGGTCTCCTGCGGCTCCGCGCCGGCGCCCTGGGCGAGCGCCCACGTCTCGACCCGCTCGGCCTCCGGCGGGGTCGAGCCCTCCTCGAGATCCTGCGGCTGGTGGTCGATCTCCGACTCGTCGGCGGGGGGCTCGGGAGCGCTCGGAGCTGGGGTGGGAAGAAGCATTTCGACGGGAGGCTTATTCAGCTCGAACGCGGCCAGCAGCGCGCGGGCGTCGACGAGCGGGATTCCGCGCCGCTCGGCGATCTCGCTCGCCATCGCCTCGAGGCCACCGCCGACGACGCGGGTGAAGCGGCACAGTGTCCCCTCGGCGATCGCCATGTTCGTGAGCCCGCCGACATTCAGATAGAGCACGCGTTCGAGCTGCTGCTCTGCGGCGGCGTCCTCACCGTTCTCGCCGTGCGCGGCAGCCTGCGCATTACCGGGGCGATATAGGGAGCGGATCAACGCGAACGCGGAGAGATCGACGCCCTCGGGCCGCAGTCCGGCGTGGCGCACGGCGCGCAACAGGCGCTCGACCATCTCGCGCTGGGCTGCCACCACGATCACCCGCTGGCGCGGCCCGTTGGGGGTGTCGAACACCCCCAACGAGTGGAAGTCAAGCACGGCGCTCGCGAGCGGCATCGGCACCTGATCCTCAGCCTGGAAGCGCACCGCGGCGGCGAGCTCCTTGCGATCGGTCACCGGAGGCAGTTCCAACATCCTCAAGACGGTGCGCTGGTTGGCGAGCCCGATCCTCACGCGCTTGCCGAGCCGGCCGTCCTTGAAGAGCTCCTGCAGCGCTTCGCCGAGCGCGGCCTCGTCATATACCTCGCCCTCGCGGACCGTATCGGGCGGCAGCGGAGCGCCGGCCGCCTGCTCGACGACGATTCCGCCATTGACATGCACCTTCACGGCAGCGACATACCCGGGCTGGATATCGAGGCCGACGATATCCGCGCCGCGATGGCCGCCGATCGGGAGACGGATGTTGGTCAGTGCGCTGAGCTTGGGCATTGGAAGGGGATTAGCTGCGTTCGCCTACGCATTCGAGCGGGGAGCGCTTCGCGCGGCGACGGTGGAGCTTCACGACCCGTCATCGGCCCGATTCGCGGATCGCTATAGGGGCAATTCAGGCGACTGCCTATTCGTCCAAAGGCGGCCCCTGAGGCCGGGAGTCGTGCTACCGGGGCGCTCCAGGCTCTACCAGTGGATCGACGACTGTCACACCTGCTGCATCGAAGTCGCGTCGGTTGAGGGTCACAACCGCCAGATCGTGCGCCAGCGCAGTGGCGGCAATGAAGCTGTCCTTGATCGGCATTGTGCGCCCCTGTGCGCGAAGTGTCGCGAGCAGCTCGGCCCAGCGCAGTCCCGTCGAGGCCTCCCACGGGATGCACTGCAACCTCTGTACTCCCTCGTCAAACCAGCGCTCGAGCCGGCTTCTTCGGCGGCCACGTGGGAGCAGCAGGATACCGAAGCGGATCTCACCGAGGATGACGGGGTCCACGGCGAGCTCCGGCTCATTGTGAGCAAGCCAATCGATAACACGCTGGTCGGGGGCGGGCTTGGTCGCCTCCGAGAGGACGTTCGCGTCAACCAGATAGCGCGCCAAAGCGATCAGCCGAGCGAGTCGGTTGACTCCGATTCAATCTCTACGAACCAGCCGTCATCCGGACACGACCGCAACCACTCGACCAAACCGCGATTCGGCGGCGGCGTTTGCCGGGTCAACCGGTACTCATCAGGTCCAATCCGGTCGACCTCGAACTCCTCCCCCGCCTTGATGCCATCCGCCGCACGCAACTCCGCAGGGAGAACGATCTGGCCCTTCGTGGAGATGGTGGTACGCATACCGCGTAAGATAGCATCTTACTGGTTCGAGCGAGTCCCCGCGTCGGCCGACGAGCCGCTGCCGCTGCCCGTTTGAGCCGCACACCATATGCTACGCTGTCGCACATGAACGTCGGGGTACGCGATCTACGCAACCACACCGGACAGGTCATCGACGCCGTCAGAGGAGGCGAGCGCGTGATCCTCACCGTGCACGGCGAGCCAGTGGCCGACATCGTGCCTCACGAACGCCGCGCGCGCTGGCTCTCTGGGCCGGAGTTGCGCGCGCAGCTCGCCTACCGCGCCGCCGATCCCGCTCTTCGACATGAGCTTGACGAGCTCGCGGGCCAGACGCTCGAGGAGCTTTGAGCGCGCCCGACAACGGCCTCCTGGACACCTCAGTGTTCATCGCGCGCGAGACCGGACGGTCCCTGGGGGAGCTCCCGCCGCACGTGGCCGTTTCAGTCGTGACGATCGGCGAGCTTCAGCTCGGCGTGCTGACCGCCGCGGACGATGCCGCACGGGCACGCCGCGCCGACACCCTCGCCCTCGCCAGAGCCGCCGACCCAATTCCCCTCAGCGAGGCGGCGATGGTCGCGTGGGCGCGACTCGTATCTGATTGCCGCCGCGCAGGCATCCACCGAACCGTCAAGCTCACCGACGCATTGATCGCCGCGACTGCGATCGAGCGTGGGCTCCCAGTCGTCACCCAGGACGACGACTACGACCGCATTGCCCAGGCACACCCAGCGCTGAAGGTGGTCGCAGTCTGACAGAGGGCGGTTTGCGCGATCAAGCCAGACCCCATGCGGGTCGATGCTTGCTGCATGAGGCCAACTCGGCACGGCTCCGCGCTGCGTGGGTCTTCCCCTGCCCTCGTTGCGCCCGCGGACCTCCACGCGCCGTTCGCCCTGTCCAGGTTGGCTACCACCCATCGGCGCCTACTCACCATCGCGGTCGTGTTCGCGCTGTGCGCAGCCGGCCTGTGGGTCCTGCACCAACAGACCAGGCCGCACTATCGCCTCAGCCCCACGGCGGCTATCGCGGCGGCGCGTGCGAACAAGAGCGACCGCGAATTCCTGGCGCACCATCCGACCACCAGCGCTCGGGTGATACCCCTCGACGCCACGGTGCAGCGCGTCACGTTCTTCGATGGGCCGCGGGTCGTGCTGGACGCGGCGGTCGGAGAGCACGGCGAAGTGGTGGCCAGCGAGGAACATGTCCCCGGCGTGCCCGCCTCCGGTGCCGCGCTCGCCAACTCGCCGTGGGTCCTTGGCCTCCTGAGCGTGCTCTTTCTGCTCGCCACGCTCGTTGTCCCGCTCGGGCGCATTCGGAATCTCGACGCGCTTGTACTCGCGAGCCTCACACTGACCGTGCCGCTCATCAACGCGCGCCTGGTCGCCGCGAGCGTGCTCTGCGCGACGCCGGCGCTCTGCTACCTGATGGTCAGGTGCCTCTTGGTTGGCCTGAAGCCTGGAGAGGCGCGCGCCGCGTCCGCGGGTACGCCGCTGCTCGACTGGCTGTGGGCTGGATGGGAGCCTGGGCAACGGACGCGGATGCTGTGTCTGCTTGTGCTCGCCACGATCCTCGCGTTCCTGATGATCACGCTCACATCGAGCGGCTACACCGATGTCGCTGCGGCATCGCTCGATGGCGCCACCGACATTCTGCACGGGGTGCTCCCTTACGGGCACATCCAATTGGCGTTCCACGGCGACACCTATCCCCTGCTGAACTACCTGCTCTACGTCCCCGCGGCACTGTGGCTTCCGGTGAGCAGTGTCTTCAGCGACCTGACGGGCTCGCTGGTTACGACTGCCGTCGCGAGCCTGCTTGTGGGCTGGGCGCTGTACCGGATCGCGGGGAGCCGCGAGCTCGGCGGCACAGATGGGCCCCGGACCTACAACCGCCTGCGCGCGACGCTCATGTGGTTTGCCTTTCCGCCGGTGTTGCTCGCTGCCTCGGGCGGCGCGAACGACCTGGTGCTGGCGGCCTGCCTGGCGTGGATGCTCGCGCTCCGCACGCGAACCGCCGTGTCGCTATTGGCGCTGGCGATGGGCGTGTGGGTCAAGCTCGTGCCGCTGATCCTGCTGGCGATCTGGGTTCCCTACCGCCGTCGCGGGATATGGCGCGCCTGCGCAGCGGGACTCGTACTGTCCGCCGCCCTGACGGTCCTCCTGCTGCTCCTCGGGGGTCCGGGTGCTATCGCCGCGATGGTCCATGCGATCTCCTTCCAGTTCCAGCGCGGCTCCTTCTTCGCCCCGTGGTACACGTTCCACCTTCTGTGGCTGCAGCCGCTGGCGCAGGCGATGGTGCTCGCAATCCTGGTGGCCTCGATCCTATGCCTGCGAGCCGACCGCTCCGCCCGCACTGATCTCGTCCGGTTGAGTGCGCTCGCGGCCACTCTGCTGTTGGGTGTGCAGATCGCGGCCAACTACTGGACATGGTCCTACCTGCCGTGGGTATTCCCGTTCCTCGCCGTCGCGCTGTTCATGCCTCAGGGCGAAAGGGCTAAGCGGTGACCGCGGAGGGGGAAGCAGCGAGAGCCGTCCGGTCGCCGGCGGTCGGGTCCGAGTCGACCGAGCGGGCGTCACAGATTTGGTAGCGGCACAAGGCCCCTACCGATAAGTCTCTACCAGGTGCCGGCTGCAGTGCAGCCGCCTTTGCCTACAGGCGAGCAGGTACGTTTGGCTTCGCCGCCTTTGTTGAGGTATTTGAATTTGTCGCCGCTGGCGCTGACAGATTCCACTTCGTATTCTTCTTTTTCGCCTTTGAGGACCGCAGGGGTCGCCCCGGAGTGATCCTTCAGCGAAGGCTCGATCGTTTCCAGCTTCGCGAGCGTAGCGCCTACATACGTGCCGCTGTTTTCGGTCGAGTAGGTTTCCATCGACGTCTGCAGCGTCCCGATCTGGGTCTTGGCCGCCGCGTCGTTGGCCTTGCCCTTCTGACTCAGGAACGCAGGGATCGCGATCGCCGACAGGATGCCGATGATGAGGATGACGACCAGCAATTCAATGAGCGTGAAACCACCCTCATCCTTAGTGCCCCGGCGCGGTCGAAACGACATTTCATCCTCCTAAATCTGGTTATCGGCGACAGCCCTCGGGCAGCTCGCACCACGATCGTTGAAACTTCACGGACCTATCATCGGCCTGATCCACGGATCGCTGTATAGGTGCTGGGCCAATTGCCAATTCGTCCAGAGCCGCGGCCAGTTGAGAGAGATCGCGCTGGGAGCTCACGGGCACTGTCAGTGGATGAAGGTCTGGGAGTACCAGCTGACGATCGGCTGCCCCGCGAAGATCGCGACGATCCCCCCGAATGCGAGGAAGGGGCCGAAGGGCACCGCGGTCTTCCGGGCTGTGCGGGCGCCCTTGCGGGCGGCGATCACCCCGCCGGCGAGCACGCCGGAGATCAGCGCGATCAGGATTGCGGGCGCGACCGCGGTTCCTAGGAAGAGCCCCATCACCCCCGCTAGCTTGACGTCGCCCATTCCCATCCCCCCGGGGTATGCGAGCGCCGCGAGCAGCAGGAAGCCGCCCGCGGCAGCCCCGGCGATCAGCCGCGTCGGCTCACCGCTGGGATCGAGAGCAGTCCCCAATCCGAGCGCGAGCAGCGCCCCGGCGCCCGTCAGCGTATTGGGGATGATGCGGTGGTCGAGGTCGATCAACGCCGCGGGAACGAGCAGTAGGATGAGCACCACCGAGAGCGCGATTCCGGCCGCCGTGTCGTTGCTCAGCACCGCGCCGGCACATAGCAGTGCGGTGGTGACCTCGACCAGCGGGTAGCGCGGTGAGATGCGCGCCGAGCAGTTGCGGCAGTGGCCCCGCAGCATCAGCCACGAGAGCACCGGCACGTTGTCGTACGGCCTTATCTGCGCCCCGCAGGAGGGGCAGCGCGAGCGGGGCTTGACGAGCGATTCGCGCCGCGGCAGGCGGTAGGCGACGACGTTCAGAAACGAGCCGAAGAGCGCGCCCATCACGCCGGCGAAGGTGGCCTCCATGAGGAGATGATCGGCGCCCGGGCAGGATCGCTTGAGGGAGGCTCGCGCAGTGTTGGCGCGGGCCGCGAGGCGGCCTGCCGACACATACAAAGGGGGCGGCCCGTAGGCCGCCCCCGATGAATGCTGATGAAACGTCGCTCGATCGGGTCGAGCGGGCCGCCTCTACCAGGTGCCGGCCGCGGGGCAGCCGCCCTTGCCTGCTGTCGTGCAGGTACGGGTGATTGTGCCGGCGATGTTCTTCAGTTTGAACACGTCGCCGGTGGTGCCCGCGGTCGATGTGACTTCGTATTCTTCCGCGGTCTCCGTGCCGACCCCCGGAGTATTCTGGGTGTGTTCTTTCAGCGTCGGCTCGATCGCTTCCAGAAGCGCCAGCGTCGCGCCTTTGTAGCTGCCGCTATTTTCGGTCGAGTAGGTCTCCATCGCCGTCTGCAGCGTGCCGACCTGGACCTTCGCCGACGCGTCGTTGGCCTTGCTCTTCTGGCTCAGGAATGCCGGAATGGCGATCGCCGACAGGATGCCGATGATGAGAATAACGACCAGCAATTCGATGAGGGTAAAACCACCCTCACCCTGGGTGCGCTGGCGCAGTCGATAAAACATTGAATCCTCCTAGGATCCGGGTATAGGGCGCCAGCCCCTTGGTCCCATCGCCCTAATGGCGATACGCCCCCCGCGGGTCGATTCTCGATCGGCCTATGAGGGTCGCCGGCTTTGCTACGCACCTTCTGGATGCTCTGCCCTGGAAACCTCTGGCTGGCTCTTGTGTTGGGCTCAGCATCGGCAGGCATATACCGCGCTTGAGCCGCGCAAGTGCCCTTGGACACATAGGCCCAGGGACGCGGCGGGCGCAATAGACGTACGCGGGCGGTCCTTCGGTTCGGCAGCCTATCGGCCAGGCCCTACGCGACCACGTCGGCGGCCGGCCCTGTGGGGGCCTCCGCGCTACCGCTGGCGGCCACGTCGCCCTCCAGCCACGCGGCCTGCGCGTCGATGCCGCTGTGGCGAACGCCATCGCCCTGGCACCAGGGGCAGGGTATGTCGCGCGCCTCTCCGCCGAGGTTGGAGATCACCTTGCCGGTGCCCCGGCAGGGCATACACGCTTGGGGCTCATCGTTCTTGGGCATCGAACGGCGAGAATAGCGCCATCGCCAGCCGGACATCCAATCGAGCAGTCGTGTGGGTCGCGCTCGCCGCGGTCACGATCCTTGCCGCGGTGTTGCGCTTTGCGCATCTTGGGCAGGTCGTCAGCGACCCCTTCTACGATGCCGCCGTCAGAAGCATGGGGCTCTCGTGGCATAACTTCTTCTTCGGGGCGGTCGAGCCCTCGGGGGCGGTCGCGATCGACAAGCCCCCGGTTGATCTCTGGCTGCAGGTCGCCAGCGTCAAGCTCTTTGGCTTCGGCTCGACGACGTTGAAGCTGCCCGAGGCGCTCGCAGGCACGATCGCGGTCCCGCTCCTCTTTGCGGCGGTCATGCCGGTCTTCGGCGCGCGCGCCGGGCTCGCCTCCGCGCTCGCCCTCGCAGTGCTACCGATCGAGGTGATCACCGCTCGCAGCGACACGATGGACGCGGTGATGATGGTACTGACCGTCCTTGCGCTCGCGCTCGCGGTGCGCGCGACGATGACGGGGCGCACTATCTGGCTGTTGGGAGCCGCCGCCGCGCTCGGGGTGGCGTTCGATGTCAAGCTGTTGGAGTCGCTGGTCGCGCTGCCGGGGATCGCGTTGCTCGCCTGGCTTGGATTGCCCGGCGGCAGGCGGCGGCGGGTGGGGCAGCTCGCGCTGGCGGGCGTCGTGTATGTCGCGGTCGCGCTCGCATGGCTGACCGCCACGCTGCTCTACCCCGCGCACGACCGGCCCTGGGCGTACGGCTCCAGCAACGGCAGCGCCTGGGATGCCGCGTTCGTCTTCAACGGCCTCGAACGGTTGGAGGGCAAGGCCAACGAAGGCGCCCAGGCCGGCTATATCGTCGGATATCCCTACCCCGAGGCCACCCAGGCCGAGCGCGACGCGATCCCGATTGTCCCCCCATCCCCCACCCGCCTGCTGGCCCGCGTCGGCCCACTCTCGGGCGAGCGGCTCGGCCTGGAGGTGCTCGCCGGCCTGCTGTTGGGGGGGGCATTGCTCGGATCGCTGCTTTGGGAAAGGAGCGCCGGGGATGAGCGTGCGCCGACCGAGGGCGAGCGCCTGAAGCTCGCGCCTTCCGACGGCGATCGCCTGAAGCTCGCATTGGCAGCCGGCCTGATGCTCTGGCTGCTCGTGGGCATCCTGCTGTTCAGCGACATGGGGCGCCTGCACCCCCGCTACACCGAAGGTTTCACGCCCGCCGTCGCCGCCACACTGGGGATCGGCGTCGCCTGGGCGACCGAACGACATAGCCTCGCGCGCCTGCTCGCATTGAGCGTGACACTGCTCGCGGTGGCCATATACGCCGAGCGGCTGCTGTTCGGGACCACAGCGGTGTGGTGGATCGCAGCTATCGGGGCGGTTGGGGCACTGGCGCTCGCTTGGATCGGCCGGCCCGATGGCGAGGCACTGCATACCGGCGCATTGGCGCTCGCGCTCATCTGCTTGCTCTCGATCCCAATGTGGTCCTCATTGCGAGTTGTCCATGAAAACGTGTCGGACACCAACCGCCTCGGCGTACTGCACCCCGGTGAGCTTCAGCCGCTCAGCGCCTATCTGCGCGCCCATCAGGGCTCCGCCTACTACGAGGCCGCATTCGACTCCGGTACGAAGATGGGCGAACTGGTCGTGCACGACGCCCGCCCGATCCTCGTGCTCACGACGCTCAACGGACGCGTCTTCACATCGGTCGCCCGACTGCGCGCGCTCGCCGCCGCTGGGAAGGTCCGTTACGCCTTCATCGACGAAGGGTGCGGGCCGCACTCGGCCTCAACCGACCCCGACTGCTCGGCGCCGGCCCGCTGGGTGGTCGCGCACGGGACCGACATATCGAAGGCCGCCGGGATGCCGCGCGCCGGGATGTTGTGGCGGTTGCCGTGACATACCCCCTCGGACGGCCCCGAATCTCAGCAGTTGGTCGCGTAAGCGAGCATTTGGCAGACTTCCGACATCCGTACCGAATCGAGGGTCGTGACGTATTTGGTCAAGAATGCCTTCTGGACGAGCAGTGTGTTGTGGACGGCGAGCACGCAGTTGGTGGGCATTCCGTCTTGGGGTCCGAGCTCGATCTCGGTGTCCCAGCCGCGAGCGGTGCCGGTGGCGGGCACGGCGATGACGTCGAACTGGCGCTCGATGTGCTCGTCGCGGGTGAGGATCAACACTGGTCGGCGCTTGTCCGAGGGCGGCTCATATCGCCAAACCTCGCCACGTGTCACGACGGGAGGTGGTCGTCCCAGGAGAACCCGGCAGCGGCCTCTTCCTCGGCCATTCGGTGCATCGCCCGGGACGTGGACGCACGGGCCATAGCCGACAGGTTCCCCCAGTCGTCGATGACGTCCCCTGGCTCGACGTGGGCTGCCCGGAGTGCACGCTCAGCCTGCTCCTCACTCCACGTGGGAGCCTCCTGGAGCACCAGCTCCTTTGCGGTCATACCCCAGATTCTATCGTGCGAACCAGGCGACTCGGGCTCCAGGCGCGGCGAGTCGGGACTACGGTGGGTCCGAGCGGTAGCGTGCTGGCTGTGAGCACGCTTGGAAGACGCGCAACGCGCCGACGCCGGGCATGGAGGCTCGGCGCACACACGCCCCGTTGACCTCCAAAACACACGTGGACGATCCCAAATGAACACCATTGAGGCGCCACCCTCGCTCAAGATCCTTGTGGTCGACGATGAGGAGACATTGCGTGAGACATTGACGCGCTCCTTTTCGCGGGAGGGGCATACCGTCGAGGCGGTCGGCACCGGGGCTGAGGCGATCGCGCGCGCGGGCGCCGAGCAGTTCGATGTCGTTCTGCTCGATGTCGCGCTCGGCGCGGGGCCCAACGGGTATGAGGTCTGTCGCACGCTGCGCGAGCAGCGCAATGTGGTGCCGATCATCATGCTCACCGCCCTGGACACCGAGGCTGATGCGGTGCAGGGGTTGGAGGCCGGCGCGGATGATTATGTAACCAAGCCCTTTGGCCTCGCCGAGCTGCGTAGTCGGGTGCGCGCTGTGCTGCGGCGTTCCGGGCCGCGCGCGCTGGGGCGCGAGGTGCTGAGCGTCGGGCCTGTCGCGCTCGACCGCGGCCGGCGGGAGGTGAGCGCGCATGGGGAGCCCGTGCGTCTTACCTTCTCCGAGTTCGAGCTGCTCGCGCGTCTGATGTCCGAACCGGGCCGGCTGCTCAACCGCCAGGAGCTGTTGCGTGCGATCTGGGGGGACTCCGCCTACCGCGACCCTCGCGCGATCGACGTTCACATCCGCCACCTGCGCGAGAAGCTCGAGGAGCATCCCGAGGAGCCACGGCTGATCCTGACCGTGCGGGGGGCCGGCTACCGCTTCGCCGAGCAGTGATGGGGCCGCGCGCACGGGGCTCGCACACTGTCCCCACGGCTGCTTGGGCTGCGCCCGCGGCTGCTCGCCGCGATGCTCCTGAGCTCGGTCGTGACGCTCGCGGTGGCGGCGCTCGCGCTGCTCTCGCCGCTCGAGCAGCGGCTGCGCGAAGATGGCGAAGCGACCGTCAAAACGGCGCTCGGGGCCTCGCACCCGGAGCTCGCCGAGATCCGCATCGACCCCGCGACGGGGCGGCCCTCCGAAGCGGAAGTGCGTGCCGCGGTCGATCACGCTGCGGCGGCGCTCGGACGCCGAGGTGGCGATCCTCGACAGCTCGCTGTTCGTGCTGTACGCCACCCCGTCCGCGAGCCTCAACGTGCCCAACTACTACGGCCAGGTGCGCCTCGCGCTGCGCACCCACACGCCCGTCCACACGCTCGTCGGGGACGAGCTGGTGGTGGCAGAGCCGCTCAAGATCGCCGGCCGGCGCTACGTCGTCGCACTGACCCGACGCCTCGACTACGTCGCCTCCGCCGTGCACGTCGTGCGGACCGCCTTCATCGAGGCCGCCGCGGCCGGCCTGCTCGTCGCTCTGCTGCTCGGCATCGGCATCGCGACCACGCTGCTGCGCCGTCTGGAGCGCCTGAGCGACGCCGCCCGCGAGCTCGAGCGCCGCGGGTCCGAGGCCGACCCCCTGCCCGAGGACCGCAGCCTCGACGAGATCGGCGAGCTCACGCGCGCATTTGCGCGTATGCAGTCCCGCCTGCGCGGGCAGGAGGCCGCCCGGCGATCGTTCGTCGCGACCGCCTCGCACGAGCTGCGTACCCCTCTGGCCTCGCTCGACGGGATGCTCGAGCTGCTCGAGGACGACCTCGATCCCGCGCAGCTCGACCTCGACGACGCCCGCGAGCGCACTTCGAGCGCGCGGGAGCAGGCCCGCACGCTCTCGCACCTGGCCTCGGACCTGCTCGACCTCTCCCGCCTGGACGCCGAGGTCGCCCTGCGCAATGAGCCGTTGGAGCTCGGCGAGCTCTGCCGCGCAGTCGCCGCCGAGCTGGAGCTGGACGCCAACCGGCGCCACGTGGCGATTCTCGCGCCGCCCCCGCCCGATCCCTGCTGGGCGCAGGGGGACCCCGGGGCAGTCGCGCGCATCGTTCGCATCCTGCTCGACAACGCGCTGCGCATCGCCCCGGCGAATTCGAGCATCGAGCTAGAGTCCGCGCTCGATGGACCTGATGCCTCGCTCACCGTCCGCGACCGCGGCCCCGGGGTCGCGCCCTCCGAGCGCTCTCTGATCTTCGAGCGCTTCAAGCGCGGCTCGTCCACGGGCGGGCGCTCCGGCTTCGGCCTCGGCCTCGCGATCGGGCGGGAGCTGGCCGTGCGCATGGGCGGAGCGCTCGAACTGCTGGACGCCGGCGCTGGCGTGGAGGGCGGGGCCCGCTTTCAGTTGCGTCTCCCGTCCGCCGCAATTCTGGGCGAGGAGCGACATATATATGAGTGACGATTCGGACGTGCTCGCGGCGATCGCCGCGCAGGCGCGGCTTTCCGGGCACCTCGCGCTCGACACCGAGTTCATGGGTGAGGGGCGCTACCGCACCCTGCTCTGCCTGATCCAGCTAGCGGTCCCCGACCACACCGCCGGCCTGCGCATCGAGCTCGTCGACCCGCTGCTCGAATCCCTCGACGGGGAGCCGCTCGCGCAGGTGCTGGCCGACCCTGATGTGGAGCTGGTCGTTCACGCCGGCCGCCAGGACGTCGCGCTCCTGCGTCGGCGTTTCGATACCCCGATCTGCAACATCTTCGACACGCAGATCGCGGCCGGCTTTGCGGGCCTGGCCGCACAGACCTCCTACGAGACACTGCTCGCCGAGCTGCTCGGGGTCCGTCTCGCCAAGAGCGCCTCCTTCACCCGCTGGGACACCCGGCCGCTCACGCGCGAGCAGCTCGCCTACGCGCGCGAGGACGTGGTTCACCTCCTGGAGCTCGCCTCCGAGCTGCAGCGCAGGTTGTCTGCCTCCGGGCGTCTGCAATGGGCGCGCGAGGAGTGCCGCGCGTTGGAGCAGGCCAACGACGAGCGCAACGAGGACGATATCTTCGCGCGCCTTCCCCGCATACGCAACCTGAGCGCCGCCGCGCAGGCGATCGCGCGCGAGCTCGTCGCCTGGCGCGAGCGCACCGCCTCCGCACAGGACCGCACCGTGCAGAGCGTGCTCGGCGACGCCGCCCTGATCGAGCTGGCCAAGCGCCGCCCCTCCACTATCCGCGATCTCGAACAGATCCGCGGCTTCTCCAACAGCGGCCTGCGCCGCCGCGGCGCGGAACTGCTTGAGGCCGTGCGCGACGGGACCAATCGGGTGGGTGGGCCCCAGACCCCGCTCGATCGCCTCCCGCGCCACACGCCGCCAGACCCCGCGGACGCGCCTCTGGTCGCACTCTGCGAAGCCCTGGTGCGCGCCCGCGCGCGCGAATCCGACCTCGCCTACGAGCTGATCGCCGCGCGTTCGGACCTGCAGGCAATCGTCGCCTTCCGGCGCACCGGCGGCGCGGAGCCCGACGTGCGCACGCTGCGCGGGTGGCGGCGGGAGCTGGTCGGCGCGGAGCTTTTGGAGCTGCTTGACGGGCGCGTGTCGCTGTCGGTTCGCACCGGGCGAGTCGAGGTCAGTTGCCGATGTGCTGGTACACCGTGAACAACGGCATGTACATCGAGATCACGATGAAGCCGACGATCGAGCCGATGACGATGATCATGATCGGCTCCATGATTGAGGTGAGCGCCTTCACGGAGGCGTCGACGCGGTCCTCGTAGAAGTCCGCGACCTTGTCGAGCATTGCGTCCAGGGCGCCCGTTTCCTCGCCGACGCCGACCATGTGCGAGACCATTGTCGGGAAGATCGAGGCCTGGCCCAACGGGGCGGCGATCGTGCCGCCGCGCTTGACCGAGGCGATCACTCCGTCCATCGCCTCCTCGACCGCGATGTTGCCGCCGGTTTGGCCGGTGATCTCGAGCGCCTGCAAGCAGCGGCACGCCCGCGGCGGTCAGCGAGGCCAGCGTGCGCGACCAGCGGGCGATCGCCACCTCCTGCACGATCGTCCCGATCTTCATCGGCACGCGCAGGCGGAAGCGGTCCCACTGCGGGCGGCCCCAAGTGCTGCCCTTCCACTTGATGAACACCACCGCCACCCCGCCGGCCGAGGCGAACATCAGCCACCAGTAGCCGATCACCATGTGCGAGAGGAACACCGAGAACTTGGTGATCTTCGGCAGTTCCCCGCCGAATTCCTTGAAGACACTCGAGAAGACCGGCACGAGGAAGGCCACCAGCGCCATCATCACCGCGACCGCGAAGACGAGCACCAGCGTCGGGTAGATCATCGCCGCTTTGATCTGACGGCGCAGCGAGGCGTCCTTCTCCAGCTGGTCGGCCACGCGCAGCAGCCCGCCCTCGAGCACGCCGCCGGTCTCCCCCGCGCGCGTCATCGCGACGAACAGCGGGATTGAACACCTTCGGGTGGCGCTCCAGCGAGTCGCTCAGCGGCAGGCCCGCCTCGACGTCCTTGCGCACCGCCACGATCGTTTCCTTGAGGAACTTGTTCTCCGTCTGATCCTCCAGCACGTACAGCGCGCGCAGGATGCTCATGCCCGAGGAGATCATCGTCGAGAGCTGGCGCGAGAAGACCGCCAGATCGGCCGCCTTCACGCTCTTCATGAACTCGAACTGGATCTCCCTGGAGGCGTGCTTGTCGGCGATCTCCAGGACGATCAGCCCGCGCCCCTTCAGCTGGTCGGAGACCGCCTGCTTGGAGTCGGCGTCGACCTCCCCGCGCGCCTTCACGCCGGCGAGGTCCATCGCCTTGAAGACGTACGTGCTCATGTGTGACGCTCCACGTGAAATACCGCCCGCCACCCGGCGGATGGATCATCGTTCCTGGCAAGGACGCAGGGAGCGAAGTGTGCTTGGCACGCGAGCGACCGAGGACGCCGCCAGGGGCGATGAGGCGCCGCCGGGTCATGCTGCCAGCGAGCCGGCGCCCAACAGGCGCCGCAGCTCCTCGGGGGTGGACGAGCGCGATTCGGCCATTTTCTGGGAGATCGTGTTCTGGCGCACGAGCGTCGCCAGCGAGGCGTCCATCGTCTGCATCCCGTGGGCCGTGCCGGTCTGCAGCGTCGAGTAGATCTGGTGGGTCTTGCCCTCGCGGATCAGGTTGCGCACCGCCGGCGTCGGCACCAGCACCTCGCACGCCACCGCCCGGCCCGAGCCGTCCGCCGTCGGGATCAGCTGCTGGGTCACGATTCCCTGCAGGCAGACCGACAGCTGCACCCGCACCTGCCCCTGCTGGTGGGGCGGGAACACGTCGATCACGCGGTCGATCGTCTGCGCGGTGTCCTGCGTGTGCAGCGTCGCGAACACGAGGTGGCCGGTCTCCGCGGCGGTCAGCGCCGTGGAGATCGTCTCCAGGTCGCGCATCTCGCCGACGAGGATCACGTCGGGGTCCTGGCGCAGCGCGGCCTTCAGCGCGGCGGAGAAGCTCTGCGCGTCGGCGCCCAGCTCGCGCTGGTTGACCAGGCAGCGCTTGTGCGGGTGCAGGAACTCGATCGGGTCCTCGATCGTCATGATGTGCTCGTCGCGCGTCTGGTTGATCTCGTCGATCATCGCCGCCAGCGAGGTCGACTTGCCCGAGCCCGTCGGGCCCGTGACGAGCACGAACCCGCGCGGCTTGCGCGTGAACTCGTGCACCGTCGCCGGCAGGCCGAGCTCGTCGATCGAGGTCAGGTCGACCGGGATCAGGCGGAAGGCCGCGCCGATCGCGCCGCGCTGGTAGTACGCGTTCACGCGGAAGCGGGCGTGGCCGGGCACCGAGTAGGCGAAGTCGAGCTGCCAGTCGGTCTCCAGGCGCTGGCGCTGGTCGCCGGTGAGGATCGAGTAGACGATCTCGCGGGTGTCCGTGCCGGAGAGCTTCGGGTACTCCTCCAGCGGCGTGAGGCGCCCGCGCACGCGGATCGTCGGGTGCGCCCCCGCCGAGAGGTGCAGGTCCGAGGCGCGCCGCGAGACGACCTCCATCAGTAGGTCTGCGAAGTCAATGCCCATCGCCCTGCCCATCGACCCCGCTACCCGATTTCGCGGCCGTCCGTGGCGTCAGTGGACGGAAATACGAGCGGCCGGCTGGTCTGCACGGGATCTTGCAGCTCAGCTTCCAAGTACCCGCGAAAGCTCTGCGATGGAGGTGCGCCCCTGGCGGACCTTCTCCAGGCCGTCGTCGCGCAGGCCGGCGCATCCCCTGCTGGATCGCCACGTCGCGCAGATCCTCGGAGGACCGGCGCTCGAGCGCCAGGCGGCGGATCTCGGGGGTGACGCTCATCACCTCGTAGATCCCCGCGCGGCCCCGGTAGCCCGAGCCGCCGCAGCGCCGGCAGCCCCTGGGCTCGTACGCCTCCAGGTCGACGAGCGCCTTGTAGCCGTTCTGGCGCAGCACCTCCGCGGAGATGATCGTGCGCTGCTTGCAGTGCGAGCAGAGCGTGCGCACGAGCCGCTGCGCGAGCACGCAGTCCAGCGCGGAGGCCACCAGGAACGGCTCGATGCCCATCTCGATCAGGCGCGTGATCGCGGACGGCGCGTCGTTGGTGTGCAGCGTGGAGAGCACCAGGTGCCCCGTCAGCGCCGACTCCACCGCGATCTGCGCGGTCTCGTGGTCGCGAATCTCACCGACCATGATCACGTCGGGGTCGGCGCGCACCATCGCGCGCAGGCCCGTCGCGAAGGTCAGGCCGGCCTTCGGGGAGACCTGCACCTGGGTGATGCCCTCGACCTGGTACTCGACGGGGTCCTCGACGGTGATGATGTTCTTCTCCGGGGTGTTCAGTTCCTGCAGCGCCGCGTACAGCGAGGTCGACTTGCCCGAGCCGGTGGGGCCCGTGACGAGCACCGCGCCGTGGGTCTGGTGGAAGGCGTGCTCGAAGCGCTCGCGGTCCTCGTCGCCCATGCCGAGCTTCTCGAGCTTCATCACGACGGAGTCCTTGTCGAGGATGCGCATCACGATCGACTCGCCGTGCACGCTCGGGAGCGTCACCACGCGCAGGTCGACGTGGCGCCCGTCGACGGTCAGCCCGACGCGCCCGTCCTGGGGCAGGCGGCGCTCGGAGATGTCCAGTTCGGACATGATCTTCACGCGCGAGACGACCCCCGGCCCCATCCGTTTGCGGCACCGTGGTGACGTCCGGGAGCACCCCGTCCACGCGGAAGCGCACCCGCGTCTCCTTGCCGTCGGGTGTGATGTGAATGTCGGAGGCGTGCTGTTCGACCGCCTGCGCGACGATCTGGTTGACGAGCTTGATGACCGGCGCGTCGTCGTCGGTCTCGTGCAGGTCGACGACTTCGCTGGGCTTCCGCCTCCTCGGTGAGCTCCGCAGTGCCCGCGACTACGTCCTCCAGGCGGTCCAGGCGCGAGATCAGCGCGACGATGTCCTCCGGCGCGGCGACCGCCACGCGCACCTCGTAGCCGGTCATGATCGCGATGTCGTCGACCGCCAGCACGTTGGAGGGGTCGGTCATCGCCACGAGCAGCGTGCGCTTGTCCACGTACGCCACCGGCACCGCCTGGTAGCGCTTGGCCGCCGCAGTCGTCACGAGGTTCGCGGCGCCCATGTCGACCTGGAAGACCCCAAGATCGAGGTGGTCGAGGCCGTAGCGCTCCGCGAGCGCCCGCGCGAGGCCGTCGTTGTTGAGCGCCCCTTCCTCGACCAGCACCCGCTCGGGCGTCGTGCCCGAGCTGCGCGAGGCCGCGATCGCCTCGTCCACGCGCTCGCGCGCCACAAGGCCCATGTCCACGATCACATCCGTCAAGAAGCGCGAGGAGGAGCCGCGGCGCGTCGGCGAAGTGATACCCACGCGCCCCTCGCCAGGCGCCTCGCCCGACCCGCCGGCCGCCTTGGGGGCCTCCAGCGCGGGCTCCTGCGGCTCGACGCTCGGGCAGCGTCACGACCACCGCGGGCTGCTCCTCGACGCCGAAGATCTCACTCAAGTCGGTGCCACCGTCAGGCCGCTCACGGCGCCCACCTCCCTCTACGCTTCGCGACCGATCGGAGCTCGGCCAGCGCGGCGCATGACCTCGATCGGAGCGGGGCGCTCGGTCCACAGTTCGAGGCTGAGCGCTCCCTGGGCGACGAGGATCTCCAGGCCGTCGAGCGTCGGCACTCCCCGCTCGCGGGCAGCGGCGAGCAGCGGCGTGCTGCCTTCTCTGTAGACCAGATCGATGACATAAGAGGACTCACCGATCAGATCGTGCGTTAGACCCAGCAGGTTGAGGCCGCTCTCCACATCGCTAGCCGGGCGTACTAGCCCGACCGAGGTGCAATTGATCAGGATGTCGGCCCTTTCGGGCAACGCGACCGTACGAACCCCCAGCGACCGTCCGAGCTGCGCCGCTCGCATCGGCCGTGCGGTTCCACACCGACACCTCGCGCGCCCCCGCCTCGCGCAGCGCCCACACCGCCGCGCGCGCGCTGCCCCCCGCGCCGAGCACCAGCGCGGTGAGACCCCGCGGGGAGCGTCCGGCGCGCTCCATCGCGGCGATCAGCCCCGGGGCGTCGGTGTTCTCCGCGGCGATCCCCCCGGCGGCGTCGAAGGTGAGCGTGTTCGCCGCCCCGATCTCCCGCGCGGCCGCGCTCGCCGCTGTCGGCGAGCGCGAGCGCCGCCTGCTTGTGCGGGATCGTCACGTTCGCCCCCACGAAGCCGGCGCCGCCGAGCGCGCGCACGGTCTCCTCGAAGAGCTCCGGCGGCACCGGCAGCCGCTGGTAGCTGCCACTGCGCGAGGCCCAGCTCGCGCAGCGCGGCGTTGTGCATCGCCGGCGAGCGGCTGTGCGCCACGGGCCAGCCCAGCACGCCGAGGCGCGTCATCCGTGGTGCTTCTTGCACGTCGGGGGCCGCCCGCCGCCCCGCTGCACCGCCGCCTGGTAGGCCGCGACGTTCGCTTCGAATTCGCGCCGCGGTGTTCGAGAACACCTGCTCGCCGCAGCCGTCCGCGCCCGCGACGTAGTACAGGTAGGGGACGTGGGCGGGGTGGGCGGCCGCTTCGATCGAGGCCATGCCCGGGTTGGAGATCGGGGTCGGCGGCAGGCCGGTGTGCGTGCGCGTGTTGTAGGGGGAGTCGATGTGCAGCTGGGCTTCGGTCAGTTCGCCGGTGTAGGTCGGGATCCTCAGCTGCTGCTCGACCGCGTAGTAGATCGTGGCGTCGATCCCCAGCGGCATCCCGAGGCGCAGCCGGTTGTAGATCACCGCCGCGATCTTCGCCCGGTCGCCGGGGATCAGCGCCTCGCGCTCGACCATCGAGGCGACGGTCAGCAGCTGGTAGGGCGTCTCGTGCAGCGCCCGCGCCCGGGCGATCAGGCGCGGGCCGAAGCGTTCTCTGAACGCCTGCAGCTGCTCGGCCACCAGGTAGCTGGCGCGGACGCCAGCGTACAGTTCGTAGGTCGCGGGGAACAGGAAGCCTTCGAGGTTCGGCGTGTCCCGCGGCGCCCCGTAGCGCGCGGGATTGAGTAGCGCCCTGCTTCCGGTCGCGGCTCGGTAGGCCGCTTCCAGGTAGACTGCCCGTCAGCCCCTTTTCCTTGGCGATCAGCGCGATCTGCGCGCGGGTCTCGCCCTCGGGGATCGTGATCCTCACGATCTGCAGCGGCGCCGGCGGGGGCGGCGCGGGTTTTGAGCCGGGCATCAGCCGGCGCCAGCGCGAACGCCCCCACCGCCACGACCGCGACCGCGACGAGCGCCACCGCGCGGCGGCGCCTCATCGGGCCCTCACCTTGACAGCCATGACTCCAGCATCACCGCGGCGGCGCGGGAATCCTCGGACGTCGTGGCGGGTGGGTGCGCTCTCATCCGCTGCTGAGCCATGCGCGTGGTGAAGCGCTCGTCGTGCAGCTCGACCGGCACCACTCCCTCCCCCGCCGTCTCTGCACTCAACCGCCGCGCGAGCCGGGCGGCGAACTCCCGGGTCTCGCGCGTCTGCTCGGTGTCCTCGCCGCTCAGCGACAGCGGCAGGCCGACGACCACGCGCCGCACCTCGCGCTCGGCGACGAGCGCGACCAGCGCGTCCATCCCGCGGCGGGTCGCCGGGCGGGCGATCGCCTCGATCGGGGTGACGAGCGTCCCCGTCGGGTCGCCAGCGCGCAGCCGCAGCGGGCGCTGCCGTAGTCGAGGCCGAGCACGCGCATCAAGTGGGCGCGCCCTCCGCGGGCGGGCTCTCCGCAGGGTGCTCTCCGCGGGCGGGCTCACAAGCGCGGCCTCGATCGCGGCCCGTGCCGCGTCGAGCGCCTCCCGCAGCTTCTGCGGATCGCGCCCCCCGCCTGCGCCAGCGTGTCGCGTCCCCCTCCCCCTCCGCCGACGACCGCGGCCGCGGCCTTGACGATCGCGCCGGCCTTGACACCGCGGGCAACCAGCGAGGGGGCGACGCCGACGATCAGGTGCACGCGCCCGTCGAGCGCGCCGCCGAGCACGATCGCGGCGTCGGGCAGCCTGCCCTTCAGGCGGTCCACGAGCTCCGGCAGCGCCTTCGGGTCGGGCGCGTCGATGGTGGCGCTCAGCACGCGCGCGCCTCCGACCTCGGTGGCCTGCGCGGCGAGCGCGTCGAGATCGACCCCGGGGCCGTCGCCACTCGAACCGGCACCGCCGCCGCTGCGAAGCTCCTTGCAGCTCCTTCTCCAACCGCCGGCGCTCGAGCTCCCGTTCGCGCACGGCCTCGGGCGCGCCCTCCGGGCGGGTGCGCAGCGTCGCCGGCGACCTCCGTCGAGCCAGCGGTCGTGCGCGCGCAGCAGCTCCACCGCGGCGGGCCCGGTGAGCGCCTCGATGCGCCGCACGTTGGCGGCGCTGGAGGTCTCGCTCTGAATGTGGAACAGGCCGATCTCGGCCGTGGAGCGCACGTGGGTGCCGCCGCACAGCTCGCGCGAGTACTCGCCCTCGCCGATCTGCACCATGCGCACCACGTCGCCGTACTTCTCGCCGAACAGCGCCATCGCGCCCAGCCGGCGGGCCTCGTCCAGCGTCGTGGTGATCGGGCGCACGGGGTCGTTGGCGAGGATCCACGCGTTGACCCGGTCCTCGACGTCGCGCAGCTCCTCGGCGGTGAGCGCCTGGGAGTGGCTGAAGTCGAAGCGCAGCTTGTCGGGGCCGACGTAGGAGCCGGCCTGGCGCACGTGGGCGCCGAGGCGCTCGCGCAGCGCGGCGTGCAGCAGGTGGGTCGCTGTGTGGTTGCACTCGGTGGCGTGGCGGGCGGCGTGGTCGACGCGCGCGAGCACGGGCTCCTCGGGGTCGAGCGCTCCGCTGCTCGAGCACGACCGCGAGCGCCTGGTCGTCGCCGAGGCGGAAGACGCCCTCCACCCGCGCGCGGCAGTCGCCGTGCTCGCACTCGATCACGCCGACGTCGGAGACCTGGCCGCCGCCGGCGGGGTAGAAAGGGGACTCGGCGAGCTTGACCAGGACGGCGGTCAGCGTCCACCTGGAGTCGCCAGACGGCCCCGACGGAGGTGCGCTGGCGTCTCGGTCTCGTAGCCGGTGAAGCGCGTCTGAAAGCCCGCGCCTGCGGCCAGCTCGCGCGCACGCTCGCGATGAGGTCCCCACCCACCCCGCCGCCCCGCGGCGGCCGCGCGCTGCTGCCGCGCGAGCGCGGGCGCGCTGGCCCTCCATCAGCTGCTCGAAGCCCTCGGCGTCGACGCCGAGGCCACGCTCGGCGAGCAGCTCTCTCGTCAGGTCGAAGGGGAAGCCATAGGTGTCGTGCAGCGTGAAGGCGTCGGCGGCGGCGATCCCCTCCGCGCCGGCGTCCGCAGCGCGGGCGATCAGCTCCTCCAGCAGCCGCGTGCCCTGCTCCAGCGTGCGCCCGAAGCACTCCTCCTCGGAGGCGAGCCACTTCTCGATCGCCTCGCGCTGCGCCGCCAGCTCGGGGTAGGCGCCGCCCATCAGCTCGCGCACCACGGCCGCGTAGCGCACGAGGAAGCCGCTCCCCATGCCGAGGCTGCGGCCCTGCTGGATCGCGCGGCGCATGACGCGGCGCAGCACGTAGCCGCGCTCCTCGTTGGAGGGCACGACGCCGTCGGCGACCATGAACGACATGCCGCGGGCGTGGTCGGCGAGGATCCGCAGCGCGCGGTCGGTGGGGTGCTCCTCGCCGTAGCGCCGGCCGGAGAGCTCCTGGCCGAGGTCGAGCAGCGGCTGGAACTGGTCGGTCTCGAAGACCGAGCTCTTGCCCTGCAGGATCGCCGCCATGCGGTTGAGCCCGAGGCCGGTGTCGATGTTGCGCGTCGGGCAGCTCGCTCAGGTGGTCGTGCGGCTCCTGGTTGTACTGCATGAACACGAGGTTCCAGAACTCCAGGAAGCGCTCGTTCTCACCGCCGGGGAGGTCCTCGGCCGCGCCGAAGTCAAGGCCGCGGTCGAGGTAGAGCTCCGAGCACGGCCCGGACGGCCCGACCGGCCCCGCTTCCCAGAAGTTCTCCGAGCGGGGGCAGCCGACGATCCGCTCGCGCGGCACGCCGACGGCCTCCCACAGCTCGATCGCCTCCTCGTCGGGCCCGAGCCCGAGCGCCTCGTCGCCCTCGAAGACCGTCACCCAGATGTCCTCGCCGCGGAAGCCGAAGACCTCCCGCGAGAGCTCCCACGCGAGCTCGATCGCGCCCTGCTTGAAGTAGTCGCCGATCGAGAAGTTCCCGAGCATCTCGAAGAACGTCAGGTGGCGCAGCGTCGAGCCGACCTTCTCGATGTCGGGCGTGCGAAAGCACTTCTGGCAGCTCGTCAGCGTCGGCGCCGGGCGGCGTCTCGCGCCCGAGGAAGTACGGCTTCAGCGGCTGCATCCCCGCGGTCGTGAGCAGCACCGAGCGGTCGTCGGGGGGCGGCACGAGCGAGGCCGAGGCCAGCCGCCGGTGCCCGCGCTCCTCGAAGAAGGCCAGGTAGCGCTCGCGGATCTCGTCCGAGGTCATCGTCGGATGATCTTAGGGTTCATCCGCCGGAGCCCCGTCGCCCCGACGGGCCCCATGTATGAAGCCCATCAGGCCCAGTATCGGGTCCCAGAGATCACCGCCCCAGCGAGCAGGCCCGACGCGACTGGCGACGTGACGCGGCGATGCCGCCACAGCCGCGTCAGGCAACGGTGCCGTAGCCGAGGATCACGTCGCCCTCGTAGAGGCACGCGATCTGCCCCGGCGCGGCGCGCGTGATCGGCTCCTCCAGCCGCACCTCAACGCCCGCGTGCCGACCGGGCCCGGGGTCGACGCCAGCCGGCAGGGGTGCAGGCGCCCGTGGGAGCGCACCCGCACGCCGTCGACCGTGCGCGCCGGGCGGCGCAGCGTCACGTCGCGCACGGCGACGGTGCGCGTCATCAGCGCCTCGCGCGGGCCGACCGTGACGGTGTTGGCGCGGGGTCGGTGCCGAGCACGTAGAGCGGCTCGGCCGCCGCCGATGCCGAGGCCGTGGCGCTGGCCGATCGTGAAGGCGTGCGCGCCGCGGTGGGTGCCGAGCGCGGCGCCCTCGCGGTCGAGGATGCCTCGCCGGGCGCGCGCGCGTCGAGCCGTCCCCGTGGCGCGCGAGGAAGCGCGGCAGGCCGGTGCCCGCGAGGAAGCAGAGGTCCTGCGAGTCGGGCTTGCGCGCGACGGACAGCCCGGCTCGCGCTCGGCGAGCTCGCGGACCTCTGCCTTGGTCATGTCCCCCAGCGGGAAGCGCAGCCGCGCGAGCGACGCCGGAGTCGAGCGCCGGCGAGCACGTAGCTCTGGTCCTTGAGCGGGTCGCGCGCCATGCGCAGCAGCGGGACGGGCCGGTCGATGCACGCGCGCGTAGTGCCCGGTGACCAGCCGCGTCGGCGCCGAGCCGTGCGGCGAGCTCGAGCATCGCGTCGAGGCGCACGGAGCCGTTGCAGCGCACGCACGGGTTGGGCGTCGACCCGCTGCGCGTGGCCCTCCAGCCAGCGCTCGACGACGCCCGGCGCGGAACTCCTCGCGCAGGTCGATCGAGAGGTGGGGCAGCCCCTGGCGCGTGCGCGAGCGCGCGGGCGCCGCGGACGGCCTGCGCGGAGCAGCAGGAGCGCTCGCCGTCGTTCTCGGGGTCGGACCACAGCTCGAGCGTGACGCCGACGACCTCCGCGCCGGCGCGCGCGGTGAGCAGCGCCGCGACGGCGCTGTCCACGCCGCCGCTCATCGCGACCAGCGTGCGCCGCTGCACGGCCGCGAGCGCCAGCGCGGCGCGCGCGCGCGCGCCGCGCCGAGCGCGCGGTGCAGCGCGTCGGCGGCGAGCTCGGCGGCGTGGCGCTTGGCGGGCGAGAGCCCGCCGAGCTCGCGCGGCGATCTCCTCGGCCCCGACGCGCGCCGCGTCGCAGCAGCGGCGCGCCGCGCACGAGCGCGACGGTGGCGCTGCCGGCGGCGAGCGCGGCGCCGCAGCCGGAGGCGTCGAAGCCGGCGTCCACGATCGAGCCCCTCGGGGAGGTCGGGGTCGAGCGCGAGCGAGACGCGCACGAGGTCGCCGCAGGCGGCGCCGCCGGCCGCGCCGGTGAAGGAGTCCGCGGGGGTGTGTCCGCGCCCGAGCGGGCGCTCCAGGTGGTCGGCGAAGCGCCTCGGCGAGCATCGCTGCCGAGTTTAGGGCCCATCGGTACAGCCGCCGGCTGCGACGCCCGCACCACCGTGCGGGCCTTGGACGCCCGCCACTGCCCCGCGAGCCTACTTGCGCGCTTCGGCGATCGCCTGTTCGATCGCGAAGGCTGTCGGTGTAGCCGGTCAGCGTCGTGACCTGGCGCTTGGGGTTGACGATCAGCAGCGTGGGGGTCTGGTAGACCTGGATGTCGCGGGTGATCGACCCGAATGAGTTGACCTGCTTGGCGAGCGCGTAGTGCACGGCGACGCTGTGACCCAACCGGTGGGCGCGACGGCCTGCATCTCGGGCGCGACGGCCTGTCGTCGAAGGAGTGGGGGTTCCAGAACAGCAGCAGCACAGTCTTGCCCTGCTTGAGCTCGGCGGCGACGGCATCCGCGGTGGTGGGCTTCGAGTCGGATGGCGCAACCGCGACAGAGCCGCTTTGCGGCATGTGCGTTCGCCGTGCGGCGCCCGGGGCGTCTTCGACGCCGAGGTCGAGGCGGCAGCCGCTGGAGGCGTGTGTCAGGGCGTGAGACCCGGCGGCCGCGGAGCCCGTGACGCCGACGCGGCCGCGGCGTGCGCGCTCGCGGTGGAGTGCGACGCCGCGGCAGGTGTCCCCCCGCTGGGCGCTTCCCCGCTGCCCTGCGCGGCCTTGCTCTGGACCTCGCGGCCGTTGCCTTCCACCGGGCGGCGGCGCCGTGTGCGCGTTGAGTCCGGCGTCAGCCCTGAGGCCGGGGCGGGGCCGTGGTAGACCGAGCTCGAGCCGCGGCGCCCGAGCCGTTGGAGGCGGAGCCGGGAGGAGTGGGTCGAAGCACTGGCCGAGGAGGAGACGCTCGGGGACGGGGAGCTCGTGGACGACCCGCCGGGGCGGTGCAGCACGGCGAACCACGCGAGCACGAACACTCGCAGCGCGATCAGAGCGATCTGAAATGGACGCGACAACTGGGCCATCTCTCCCAACTTCGGCATTCCCGCCACGCGAGTTGAGCCCCACATGTGGGCCTTGGACGGTTGCGATCGGCCGTCGGACGGCTCGTCGGCCGACCGTCAGATGCTCGCGCAGGCCGCGCAGGACCGCGTGCACCACGGTCTCCGTGGGGATTTCCCGCCCTGGGTACGGGCCTGCACGTCCTTCGAGCGTCGTCTCCTCCGCGACCCCGCCGGCGCCGACGATCGCCACGTAGCGCGCGCCGAGGCGGCCGCGTGGGCGAGCTGGTTCTTCAGCGAGCGGCCCGCCAGCTCCATCTGCGCCGTCAGGCCCGCGCCGCGCGCTTCGTGCAGGACCCCGAACGCGGCCCTGGCGCTGTGCTCCGTGGGACGTGCACCGGCCGTCGCACCCGGCCCGCCCTTGAGTGTTTCGGACGCTACACACGCCCTCTGGACCCCCCCTGGGGGGTCCTCATCAAAATGCTTTTCGAAGGCTAATAGAGGTCGATCGCCGGCGTCCCCGCCGCCGGCGCCTGGCCTGCCAGCAGGATCCGCTCGATCCCCGCGGCCCAGCCCATGCCCGGGGTCGGGGGGCCGCCGAGCTCTGCCACGAGGCCGTCGTAGCGCCCGCCGCCGCCCACGCCGCTCTGGGCGCCGAGCTCTCGGAGGTCAGCTCGAAGACCGTGCGGGTGTAGTAGTCGAGGCCCCGCACGAGCGTCGGGTCGATCTCGTAGCGCACCCCCGCCTCGTCCAGCAGCGCGCGGACCTCCGCGAAGTGGTCGGCGTCCTCGGGGCTCAGGTGGTCGAGCAGGCGTGGCGCGCTCTCCATCACCGCGCGGGTGCCCGGGTGTTCGGAGTCGAACGCCCGCAGCGGGTTCAGGTCGATGCGCTCGCGCACCTCCGCGGCGAGCTGGCCTCGTTCGCGCGCAGGTGCGCCTGCAGGCGCTCGCGGTACTCCGCGCGGGCCTCCGGCCGCCGAGGCTCGACAGGCGCAGGCGCACCTCCGCCACGCCGAGCTCCTCCAGCAGCCGCGCGAGCAGCACGATCGACTCCGCGTCCACCGCCGGGTCCTCGGAGCCGAGCGCCTCCGCGCCGACCTGCCAGAACTGGCGCTGGCGGCCCGCCTGGGCGCGCTCGTAGCGGAAGAAGCTCGACAGGTACCACAGCTTCACCGGCTGGCGCAGCTTGTGCATCCCGTGCTCCACGTACGCCCGGCAGACCGGCGCGGTGCCCTCCGGGCGCAGCGTCAGCGAGCGCCCGCCGCCGTCCTCGAAGGTGTACATCTCCTTCTGCACGATGTCCGTCGAGGCGCCCACGCCGCGCGCGAACAGCTCGGTGGACTCGAACGTCGGGCGTCTCGATGCGCTCGTAGCCCGCGCCCTCCAGCAGCGCCCGCGCGCGGCTCCTCCACGCGCGCCCGCGCGGGGGCCTGCTCGGGCAGCACATCGTGGGTGCCCCGCGGGGCCCTGAGCTTCGGGGCGCTCAACCGCGGCGGCCGCTCGCCGCGGTGCGGAGCTCGGCGAGGAACGGGTTGGTCTGCAGCTCGCGCCCCAGCGTCGTGACGCCCATGTGCCCCGGGTAGACGACCGTCTCGGCCGGGAAGCGCTCCAGGAGCGTCGGCGATCGAGCGCTCCAGCACGCTCCAGTCGCCGCCCGGGAGGTCCACCCGCCCGACGCAGCCCTGGAAGAGCACGTCGCCGGAGAGCAGCGCCGGGGCCTCGCCCGGCGGGGTCGTCTGCGCCGGCGCCGCGGCCGGGTCAGACGGCGGGGGCGATCGCGTACGTCACGTGCCCCGGGCTGTGGCCGGGGGTGGACACCACCTCGATCTCGAGGCCCGCCAGGTGAGGCGCTCGCCGCCTTTGACGGTGTGCTCGGGCTCCCAGCTCTCGAACGGCCCGAACCCCGGGGGCACCCACGTCATGATGTCGCTCAGCAGCGGCGCGCTCGATCTCCGGGCAGTACACCGGCGCCCCCGTCGCCCGCGCCACCGGCGCCACGGCGCCGATGTGGTCGAAGTGGCAGTGGGTGATCAGGATCGCCTCGATCTTCACCCCCAGCGCGTCCGCCGCCGCCAGCAGCCGCTCGGACTCCTCCCCGGGGTCGACCATCACCGCCCGCCCGCTCTCTCGGCCGGCGCTCACGATGTACGCGTTCTCCTGCACCGGGCCCGACCGTGAACATCCGCACGTCCAGCCGCTCACGGCGCGGCGCCTCCTTCGCGCCTCGCCTTGCTGGCGCATCCGGCGCTTGTAGAGCCACGCGTCGGTGTAGTAGCTGATCGGCACGTACAGCGCGAGCACGATCGGGAACAGCGCGATCGCCTCGCGGAGTTCTTGATCAGGACGATGCCGACCAGCAGCATCAGCACCGCGGCGACCGCCGCGCGGTAGAACGCGCCCCGCCACGTGGGCGGGCGGTCGTACCTGCTGCAGGCGCTGCTCCTTCGCCTTCGCCTTCTCCCGGGCGCTCCCGCTGCGCTCCGCGGCGGTCGGCCGCCGCCCGGTGCGCCCGCGGGACTCCACCATCCCCGCCGCGTTGCCGCGGTGCTTGGTCTTGCGCTTGGTCGTGGGCCATCCCGCTAAGCCTAGTGCGTTCTCGGTCCGGTGCGTTCCCACTCAAGGAGCGCGTTCTCGATCACGTGGCGCGCGGGGTCGAAGCCGGGCACCGGCAGGTCCTCCGGGAAGCCCTCCCACGCCGCCGCGGGCGCCAGGCCCACGAGCTCCGCGCACGCCACCTCGGCGTGCCTGCGCACCGCCTCGACCACTCTGCGCAGGGGCGTCTCGGCAGGGCGCTCGACGTTCATCGAGACCTGCGCGCCCGCGCGCCCCGCGGTTGGCTCCCGGCGCAACGCCACCCCGATCGCGCGCACCCCCGGGAGGCCCTCGGCGCCGCCCTCGCGGATCAGGCCGGCGATCCGGCGCGCGTCGTTCACGGTTGCGGGGGGCGCCAGCTCAAGGTTGAACGCCACCAGCGGCGGGCGCGCCGCCACGAGCGTTGCGCCCGCGGTGGGGTGCGGCGCGCGGGGACCGAAGTCGGGTCGCAGCTCGCCGGCGCGCATCCGCTCCGCGAGACCCGTCGTGCCGCCGCGGCGCAGCTCCGCGCGGGTGCGGGGGGCTCCCGGTCGACCCCCGCCAGCTCGCCATACACGAACACCGGGACCCCCAGCCCCCCGATCAGCTCGGCGGCCACCAGCGCCTCGGCGCACGCGGCACCGCGCTGTGCCGGGTCCAGGTACACGACCGGCACCACGTCCACCGCGCCCACGTAGGGGTGCTCACCGTCGGCGCCCTCCCCTACGTCGATGCGCCGCACCGCCTCCGCCGCGCCCGCCGCCAGCGCGCCCGCCAGCGACCCCGGGCGCGCCCGCGAGCGTGATCACCGCGCGGTGGTGGTCGCGCGTCGGCGTGCGTGTCCAGCAGCCGCGCGCGCCGTCGGCGGTGAAGGCGCGCGCGATCGCCTCGACCGCGGCGGAGTCGCGGCCCTCAGAGACGTTGGGTACGGCTAGCAGCGGGAACGCCCTCATCGGGCTGCTTGCCTCGGCCATCGAGACCACGCGCTCCTCTCCGACTCGGTAACTCGGGCTGGCGTGTAGGTGCCAACCACCATGGCCGGCAAGCCGCACAAACCGTGGTGATCCAGGCGAGTGGTGGCGCAGCCCACGCGCGCCCCAGGGCTCACAGCCGCGCCGCCACGAGCCCCGTCGCGAGCAGCACCATCGCCAGCGCGCACCCCCCCAGCGCGCCCTCCATCGGCGCCGCCAGGCGCGCGGCGTCGAGCGCCACCGTCGAGCCGTCCGCGAGGCGCTGCTCGCCGCTGAGCGACACGGTGCGCCGGCGCAGCTCGCGTACCGGTGTGCTGAGGCGCCGCTGGACTAGGGTCAGCGTGAAGCACGCCCCCGCCGCGAGCACCACGGGCGCGCGCAACTGCTGCTCGTTGACCCAGTACCCGGTCAGCGCCGGGAACGCGCCCCACGCCGCGGCGAGCCAGAACGCGGTGTGAAAGCGCCCGCCGAACCACTCGAGGTTGTAGGCGAGCACGATGAACGCCCCCGCGGCGACGAACGGGGCCAGGGTGAGCGAGACGCTGACGGCCCCCACTAACCCGATCACCACCGCGCCCGCGAGCGAGAGCGCGGCCAGCGCCACCAGCGTACGCGTGGAGAGGTGCGTGCCGAGCGGCCGGCCGTTGAGCTCGTCTAGCACGTGCGCGCAGACGCCCACGCCGAGCAGGAACGCGGCCAGCGTCGCCAGCAGACGGTCGCCGTACAGGTGCGGCGCGACCGCCGCGCCGATCGCCACGTTGGCGAGGTTCCAGGCGGTGTAGGGAGGATGCAGCAGCGTCACGAGATCCCGCCACCCGCCCGGGCGCAGCGCGTAGAAGGCGGGGCGCTCGAGCGGCTTCGCCGTCACGCGGCGCCCTTCTCCCCCCACACCACCACGCCCCCGCCGAGGCTCATGCGGCGGGCGTAGACCGCCTCGATCCCCGCGGCCCGCCACATGGCGACGATCTCCTCCAGCGGGTGCCGGGCATAGAAGTCGGGGATGCTGTGTGCGAGGAACGTTCCGGTCTGCGCCCACTCGCGCGAGGCCGCGCGCCCGAGCGTAGGCAGGCCAACATGGGTGTACAGCCTCCACGCAGCGCGCCACGCGGGGTTGGGGGGCACCCCGAACTCGAGCATCGCCACCCGGCCCCCCGGCCGCACGACCCGCGCGAGCTCGGCGAGCGTCGCGGCGGGGTCCTCGACGTAGCGCAGCAAGTACGTGAAGGTGAGGTGGTCGAACTCTTCGTCGGCGAACGGCAGGTGCTCGGCCTCGCCCTCCACGAGCGTCACCCGCGCCGCCAGCGCGAGGTCGCGCGCCAGCCGCGCCCGCGCGGCCCCGAGCATCTCCGGGCTCTGGTCGAGGCCCACCACCGAGCACCCGTACCGGCGCACGAGCTCCTGCGCCACCATCCCCGTGCCGGTCGCCACGTCGAGCACGCGCTCCCCCGCCGCCGCGTTCACCGCGGCCACCATCGCGCGACGCCAGCGGGGGTCCTGCCCGAAGCTGAGCACCGTCGCCACGCGATCGTAGTGGCGCGGCAGCGGCGCGAACAGCTCGCGCGCGCGGGGTTTACGGCCCAGCTCTCGCTGTGCAGCCCACTCGTTCATCGCGCCACGACGCTCGCTCTCATCGCACGCGTAGTCTTGCCTATATCGCGCCCGTCCATCGCCCCCACCGTTCCGCGCCGGGAAGTAATCCGCGGTCACGGAGTCAATAGGGGCAGCACCGGATTGACATCAAACGACAGGAGCCACGCCCGTGCCCAGATCATCGATCCTCGCTCTCGCCGTCGGTCTGCTCGCGCTGGCCGGTTGCGGCAGCTCGTCGAGCTCCACTTCTTCTTCCTCCTCCTCGACCTCCACGCCGGCGGCATCGAGCCCGGCGACGTCCTCGACTCCCGCCCCGGCGGGCGGCGGCGCGAGCGCGGGGCAGGCGCTGAGCCTCGAAGCCAACCCCGAAGGCCAGCTGAAATACAACAAGACCTCGCTGAGCGCCAACGCGGGCAAGGTCTCCATCGCGTTCACCAACATGGCTCCGCTGGGTCACAACATGACGATCGAATCCTCCAGCGGCGCCATCCTCGCGGCGACCCCCACCTTCCAGGGCGGCTCAAAGACGCTCACCCTGAACCTGAAGCCGGGCACCTACAAGTTCTTCTGCTCGGTTCCCGGGCACCGCATGGCCGGGATGGAAGGCACGCTGACGGTCAAGTAGCCCCGTGCGCGCATCACTGCGTCGGTGCCGCCCAGCTACCCGTCAGCCGCTCGCGAAACGTCCGCGCAAACCTAGCGGGTGGCATCGAGCAGGGACTTGCCGAGCAGACGAGCGAACGTGGGTGGCACGGCGTCGCCGACGACCCTGTACGCGTTGACGAACTGCGAGGGCAGCCAGTACGAGTCGGGAAAGGTCTGAATGCGAGCACACTCACGGGGCGTGAGCTGGCGATGCTCGGAGGGGTGCAACGACTGGTGGGAGCTGTGCTTCTGGCCCGATCCGTCCGGCTTGAGCTTGCCCTGCGCACGGATCACCTTGGACGGCCGATCCCAGAGCAGGCGGTCGCGCTTGTAGCGTTGGTTGCGCCGCCCGGCGGGAGTCCGGGCGAACGAGGCGATCACGTCCTCGCTGTGAGCGCGAGCGACATGGTTGGGAACCGCTGGGTCCTTCGTGCCCGCTGGAGCGGCGGCCGGCAGACCACGCAGCGCCCAGGCGACGTCTCGCCACGGCGGCAACGGCAAGCCGCCTGCCCCCAAGCGCGGCCTCCGTGGATCGCTGCAAGTGGCCGGCGGGAAGGCGGGGGGCCTGCGGCCACGGCGACCGATGATGATCACGCGCTCGCGAGCCTGGGGCACCCCGTAGTCGGCCATGTTCACCGTGAGGTGGGAGAGCGCGTAGCCCTCTGCGGCGATGGCGCCGAAGATCCGCCCGAACGCGCCGCCGGGAGCCCCGTCCTCATCCACGGCAGAGAGCAGACCCTTGACGTTCTCGTAGATCAGAGCCTTCGGGCGCACGGCGCGCAGCAGCCGGACATACTCCTCGAAGAGCCTGCCGGTCTGGTGCGCCAGCCCGGTGCGTCGCCCGGCGATGCTAAAAGTCGCGCACGGCGGACCTCCTGCGAGCAGCGCAGCCTGTCCGCTGCGCAGCCCGGCGGCGCGCAGCAGCTCCGCACCGTTGACTCGACAAACGTCGCCCTCGATGATCTTCGCCCGCGCGAGAAAGCGACGCTCGTCGCCCATCTCGGAACCCTGGTTGCGACGCAGGGTCTCGCACGCATAGTGCTCCAGATCGACACACACGCGGGTCTCGAACCCCGCCTGCTCGAGTCCGAGATCGAGACCGCCACCGCCGCTGAACAGCGATACCACGGCAAGCCTGCTCGCCCCGCTGGAAGGATCATCCGCCATTTCTGCGCGGCACTCTACGCTGCCTGGCGGCATCCTCCCGGCGGCGGGGAGACGGCCTTCCCGGGACCACGCCGTCGCCCGGCGCCGTGCCTGGGCGCGGCGGTGTGTGCCGCTTCAGCTCGCTTTGAGGGCGCCCTTGGGGAGCTTGACGCGGCGGGTGAGAATTTCGAGGCCGAGGACGAGAGTGCGGACCACGCCGAGCTGGCGCAGGAGGCTGATGGAGTCAGTGTGTCCGTGGTCTTCCAGGGTTCTGCTGTCCTCGCCAAAGTGGCTGATCGTGATGCCCCGCAGAACGACGGGGCGGCGGTGGTAGGTGCCGTTGAGAACCCACCTGGACGCAACTCGGTTGCCCTCGGTGACCTGCTCCTCCACTCCCATCCGCAGGTTCTTGAAGATGGCGAGGTAGAAGGCGACCGATTCGCGTCCTCCGTCGTAGCCGTAGAAGGTCGCATCGTTGACGTGATCCACGAAGTCGGGGCTGAAGAACTCCTCCATCCGGGAGAGGTCACCAGAGCAGACGATCTCTATGGCCTGGCGGGCTTGTGCGGCGTAGTCATGTTGGGTAGTGGTCATAGTTCCGAGCATACACGACAGAAATGTAGTAATGTGTAGCGTGTGGCGGGAAGGCCAAAGAGGACGAGCAGCGGGTTCGCTCCGCTTGAGTCCGAGGTGATGGACGCTGTGTGGGCGGCCGGCGATCCGGTCTCCGTCCGCGAGGTGCTCGATGCGCTCAACGAGCGCCGAGGCGAGCCGTTGGCCTATACGACCGTGATGACCGTGATGAACCGGCTCACCGCCAAGGGCGTGCTGAACCGTCACGGAGAGCGACGCAGCTACGTGTACGAGGCCACCGCCACCGACGCCGCTGGGATCGCGGTACGCGGTGTGATCCGTGACTACGGGGATGCCGCGGTCGCGCATTTCGTGGATGAGGCACGCGCGGACCCCGGAGTACTGCGCCGCCTGCGGGCGCTGCTCGCGGAGGATCGATGAGTCTGGACAGCGCCAACCGCAGCTTCCTCGCCTTCGTGGGGGTCGCGCTTCTCTTGGGCGCGTATGTGCTCTGCGGAGCCGTGGGGGGCGTGTTCGTGCCGCTCCTGCTGGCGCGGGTATCTCACGGCGGGCTCGCCGGGCTGCTCGGCGACGGGGCATCTTTGCTGGCGTCGCTCCCGTTCGTCGTCTTGGTCGCCGTGGGCCTCGCACTCGCGGGCCGCTCGCTCGCTCGGCAGGTGCTCGCCTCTCACCGGCTCGCGCATCGCGTGCGCGGGTTGGCTCGGGCGCTCCCCGACCAGCTGACGCGAGCGGCCACGCAGGCCGGACTGGGTGAACGCGTCGTCCTCGTGGATACGTCCGAGTCGTTCTCGTTCGTCTATGGAGTGCTGACTCCCCGCGTCGCGGTCAGTCGTGGACTGCTTGAGGGTGTTTCGGGTGGGGAGTTGCAGGCCGTGCTTGAGCATGAGCGTTACCACGTCTGCAACCTCGACCCACTCAAGGCGGTGTTGGTGCAGGCGCTCTCGGCGGCGTTGTTCTTCCTGCCGGCTCTCGACGCCCTGCGCGTCCGCTATGTAGCTGGTCGTGAGTTTGCGGCTGACCGGCGCGCAGTCACGGTCTGTGGGCGCAGCCCCCTCGCAGGAGCGCTACTGAAGGTCGTCGGCAGTCCCGACTGGAGCGAGCTCGATATCGCTGCCCCCATCGGCGGTCCCGAACTGCTGAACGTTCGCGTCATCCAACTGGAGACAGGCAGGCAGCCGGCGCTCGCCCCGCCCAGCATCACGCGCTCCACAATCTCGCTCCTGGGCGCAGCATTGCTGGTTGCAACGTTCCTCGCGTCGGTGTCGAGCTTCGGCGGCCCCGCCGCTGTGCGGGCAGCGACCGGCACCGGGATACTCACCGCGAACCTGCTCGGCGGTTTCTCCTGCGCTGCTCCCTTCGCTGGCGCGGGCCTCCTGGCCTACTGGCTCCTCGCCCGCCGTGCGAGCCGCGACTTGTCTTGTCCACGGCCCCCGATGTTCAAATTCGACGCCGGCTGAGGCGAGGGCGGCGATGAACGGCTCGCGGGCGGCCGGGTCGCAATGCCGCCCCTCAAGCGCTCGCTTCTCGGCGTCCGGTTGCTCGCCTGCCGAGTAGTCCCTGTCCAGGTCAGCAGGCAAGCGGGAGGGAAGATCGTCCATCCTATGCCGGGCCACCTCCAAGACGTCATCACGACGTTGCCCACCGCGCCTTCAGGTCAGTAGGCACTTTCGGCCCTCAGCATCCTTGAAGATCGTGGCGCTGTTGACCGTGGTGTGACTCCAGGCGTTGATCGTCGCCCCCCAGCCAGGCCAGTATCGCGCCGCGTGAGAAGCGCCAATGGCCACCGATCTGCCGGCCGGGAAGATCGCCGCCCTGGGCGGCGGCCAGCACCGCCGGCTCGTCGAGCTTCAGCAGCGCAGCCGTCTCCCCGGCAGTCATCACCTCATCACCCGTCTGGCGTAGCGCGGCGTGACCGACCACGAGCCCATCGTCGGTCAGGTGCTCGCGCACAGCCTCACTGACGAGCCGGCGCTTGCTCTTGCCTGACGCCGCGACCGCCCGCTCCAGATGCCGCGCATCCTCGCTGGGAAGCCGCACGAACAGGGGACTCGCATCCGCTGAGATATCGATAATGATATCAGTTGATGTCCTGCCGTGAGTGAACCTGCTGGAGTCCACCTGGGACGCCGAAGTCGACGCCCCATCACATAGCTGTGCCCTCCGCGAAGAATCACCAACACGTTAGCTGACACTCGCGCGCTGAAGATCATCGAGCCACTGCGCGGGTAAAATATGCGTCGTGGCAGAGCAGGTTCCGGCGGTATGTGATGTTCTCGATACGATCGAACGCCGCCGCTGGGAGCGCTTGGCTGGGCTGCTACACCCCGAGATCCACTGGACGACGGCAGCCGAAGAGGATCTGCACGGCCCACGCGAGGTGATCGCGCGACTCTCAAGCGACCCGCCGCCGGCCCCACCCTCCTTCCACGAGGTTCGTGACGGGCTGATCTACCGCTGGATCGACTGCCCAGGCTGACCCGCTCGGATCCCACAAGCGGTGGCGGTCTCCGCCGGGGACTCGAGCGGGCGCTGATATTCGAGCACGGGCAGACCGAGCCCGAATTCAAACGGCTCGCCGACCGCGACGAAACCCTCGCGCGCATAGAAACGTCGAACGCGCGCCTGGCCGGCGGGAACAAACAGGCGCACGACCCCGAACCCGCGACCGGCCGCGGCGCTCTCCGCGTGGCCGAGCAGGTGCGTCGCCACATCCGACCCCCAGTACGGTGGCTTGACGAACAGGTGACCAAGGTCGGCAAGCGACGGGTCTGGTGCCACCCGAAAGGAGTGATGCGCGGCCGGATGAACGTCGCGTGGCCGACGAGCGTTCGCCCCTCTGAAACCAACTCTCCCCGCGAGGCGGGGCCAGAAGGTCTGGTGGGTGGCGCGACCGCGCGATAATGCAAGCGTGCCGCCCAGCGAGTGGACCATCCCCGAGCGTGTCCTTTGCTATCTCGACCGGGCGGATAGGTTCCCGCACCGAGCCGAGGGAGAGAGCGTCCTGCTCGAACACATCCCCGAGGACGCTCGTCGTGTCCTCGACCTCGGGACGGGGGACGGCCGCCTGCTTGCGCTCCTCAAACGCGATCGTCCAGAGATCGTCGGCGTCGGCCTCGACTTCTCCGAGGTTATGCTCGCCGCGGCACGCAAGACCATATGGGCGGCGGCCCTCCGTCCGCTGGTGGTGTGAGGGTCGGCACCCGCGCATGAGGTGCGCGGGTTGAGCGTCCAGGATTGGCCTGGGCGCCGACCGCAATCATGGAGGTGCCGACCATGGCGCAGGTTAGGACGTTTGTCGGGTTGGATGTTCACGTAGCGAAGGTGGTAGCGGTGAGTGCGGACCGTGAGTCTGGGGAGCTGCGGTCGCGGCGCTTGCCGGGCGGGACTGGTGAGGTGGTCGAGTTCTGCGCTGGCCTTCCGGGCCCGATGAGGGTGGCGTATGAGGCGGGGCCGACGGGGTTCACGCTCGCACGGGCGCTCGCGGGGGCTGGGATCGAGTGCGTGGTCGCTGCGCCGGGGAAGATCGAGCGGCCCTCCCAGGACAGGGTGAAGACCGACAGGCGTGACGCGGAGCGCCTGATGCGGCTGTTGATGGTCGATGGTCTGCACCCGGTCAGGGTTCCGGCACCCGGGGAGGAGGCGCTGCGTGACCTGGTCAGGGCACGCGAGGACGTGCGTGGTGATCTGATGCGCGCACGTCACCGGCTGGGCAAGCTGCTGTTGCGCCACGACATCAGGTTCGATGGGCCGGGCGTGAACTGGAGCGGCGTTCACCGGGAGTGGCTCGGGCGCCTGGAGCTCCCGGATCGCGGTGCCCAAGTGACGCTGCTGGACTATCTCGGTGCGATCGACGCTCTACTCGTCCGCCGCGACGCGCTTGAGGGCACGATCGGCGAACTCGTGCTCCTCTCGCCGTGGGCGCAGACGGTCGCCCGCCTGCGCTGCCTGCGCGGCATCGACACGCTCAGCGCGGTCGGGTTGTGCGCGGAGATCGGCGACTGGGAGCGCTTCCAGCGCGCGGGGCAGCTGATGAGCTTCCTCGGGGTCGTACCCTCAGAGAACTCAAGCGGTGAGCAGCGCCGCCAGGGCGCGATCACGAAGTCCGGGTCCCGTCACGCCCGCCGGCTGCTCGTCGAGGCCGCCTGGCACTACCGCCGCAAGCCAGCGAAGGGCCTCGCGCTGCGCCGCCGCCAAGACGGCCAAGACCAGCACGTGATCGCGCTCTCCTGGAAGGCACAGCAGCGCCTGCACCGCACCTGGCGGCGCCTGGACTCAGAACGAGGCAAGCGCCGCACGATCGTCGCGGTCGCTGTCGCCCGCGAACTCGCCGGGTTCTGCTGGGCGATCGCCAACGCCGACTGACCAACCGTGCACCACGTCGGTCAAGGAGGCGGCGGGAACAAACCTGGCCCAACCACGCGCGAGAGCACCCGCGACATCGCTTTGAGCAACCCCAACCGGGGCCACGCTCGATCTCAAGACAGCGGGCTCTCACGACGAAACCCGGTCCTGCGGTACCCAACCCGCGCATAACAGCCTGACCGCGCGTCGCGCTCCCGCCAGGCCCACCGCCCCCTTGACCGACAAGGAAGCCCGCCCCCGCCGCGGGCATCCGGTGCTGAGAACTTGACAAACCGCCATCCATAACAGCGATTCGCCGGCGATGAGCGCGTCGAGCTCGTCCAGTACGACTTGACCGCGCCGCTCCCCGCGCTCGGACGCTTCGACGCCGTCATCTCGTCGTTTGCGATCCACCATCTCGAGCACGACCGCAAGCGCTCGCTCTATAGCGAGGTCTTCGACGTGCTTGAGCCCGGCGGCGTGTTCGCGAACTTCGAGCACGTGGCGTCGGCAACCCAATGCCTGCACTTGGCGTTCTTTGCGGCGATCGGCGAGCCGATCGAGGACGAGGACCCGTCCGACCGCCTGCTCGACGTGCACACCCAGCTCGAGTGGCTGCGCGCCCTCGGGTTCGACGACGTCGACTGCTACTGGAAGTGGCTCGAGATGGCGCTCCTCATTGGGCGTCAAGCCGATAGCGCAGATCGAGAAACGACCCGATCGAGACGTGCACCGTCTGCTCAGAGACCTTGAGGACTTCGCCGCCGCCGCCGCGGAACTCACAGAGGCGGTCGAGCGCGAAGACGGCGCGAGCGGCCAGCGGCCACGCTCCCGCGCACGTCGCTCAGCCTGACCCGGGGAGACTTCGCTCGCAGTCGCGTCCGAGCGGCTCAGGAGCGCTTGGACGGCACCACCGGGACGGCCGTCTCATCCCACACCGACACCGGACGCTCGGCATCGCGGCGGCGGTGGGGCAACCCGAGGGTCTCGGGCGCCCAGAGATCGCGGCGTGTAGCCAGCGAGCTGCTGTCGGCCTGCGCGCGTGCGAGCAGCGCGTCAACGTGCTCGCGTCGTATCCGGAAGGCGCGGCCGATCTTCGCTGCCGGCAGCGCGCCGCTATCGATCCAGTTACGGATCGTCTGAGCGGTCACCTGGAGCTCCTCGGCGACCTGAGGCACGGTCAGGATCTGCTGCTCGGTCGTAGACAACTCAGAGCAAAAATAGCAAAGCAAGCACTCTTTGGTGCAAGAGCGGCGGACGATCGACCGTGACTTTGCAGTTCCGTCGAGCTGTCGGACGCGTGCGAGATCGGTGCGAGACGGGTGCTCGGCGATTTCGCTGCCTCCCGCAGTCGTCGCTGAGGCAAACGTCGTCCACCACGAGGCGGCGAGCAGACCAGAGCCGCCGGAGCCAACGATAGCTTGGCTGCATGAGCGACCGCGACGCGCCCGAGGCTTCGAGCCTGCGTGCCGAGCTTGCCCGCGCGGCACGGAGTACCGACCTGGCGGAGCGCACGCTTGAAGTCGTTGCCGTGGTCGAGGCCGTGGCTGCTCCCCTGGGCATCCATCCGGTCGTCGTCGGGGGCATGGCCGTCTACTTCTGGACTGCCAGCGAGGAATTCGTGACGTACGACATCGACGTTGTGATGGAAGTCCCCGACGAGCTCGCCGCGAAGCTCACCGAACTCGGATTCGCCCGTGCTACGGACGGCCGACACTGGGTGTTGGAGGGCACCGAGATCCTCCTGGAGGCGCCCGGCGCGTACCTCGACGCGGACACTGTCGTGGCCGAGATCAAGCTGCAATCGGGCCGAACAGCGAAGGTCCTTTCGCGCATAGACATCCTCCTCGACCGTCTCGCCGAGTTCCAGGCCACCGGCCACGAAACCCCCGCGCAGCAGGCGCTCGCGCTCCTCGCCGGCCTATCCGATACAGAAGCCAACCACCTCGATGCCCGCGCATCCAACCGCCGCGTGGGAACCATCCTCAAAGTCATGCGCGAGCTCGCCGACGACCTCAAGGCGGGCGGCTCTCCGCCAGACAGCGGCGAGCTACACGAAATCGCCCGGGAAGCCCTCCACAGCGAGTACCCTCCAAAGAGACCATGAAGACGCAAACGATCTCCTTCGAGCAGTGGCGCCGCGAAGCGCCCCAGCTACGTGCCAAGAGCGCACAGGTTCTTGCACGCTTCGGGCCGGCGCGACGCGAGAAACCGCGCAACGCCACCGAGGCCGAGTTCCTGCGCAACATCGGAACACCCGAGCGCCTGATCGGCCCCCCGGCCTGACACTTAGCGACGGCCGCTACGCGTGGAGCGTCACGACCTGCTCGACGCGCGATGCGACGCCAGGCGCAGCGAGTAGGACCAACCTCGCAGTCCATCCCTCCGTAGGCCTCGGCTCTCGGGGAGTTTGTGGGGCTTTGTGTGGGAAGAATGTGGGAAAACGGGCCCTGGAGGACTTCGCCGCCGCCCTCCCCTTAACGAGGAAACCCCCGCGTTAGCAGGGGTTTCCTCGGATGGGCGATACTGGGCTCGAACCAGTGACCTCCGCCTTGTCGAGGCGGGCCGGCGTGGGAACTAGCGGGCAACAATGGGCACGAAAAGGGCATGGATACTGGCAAAACGGGGTCGTGACGAGTGCGCTGCATATCCAGCCATACCCCCTCTTTCCCGTCGAGATGTTCGCCATATGTTCGCCAGGAGCGCGGAGCCTGCTCGCCGGCTGAGTTTGCTCTGCCGTCAGCTAAGGGGGTCTGACGTGCATCGACGAAGCTGCTGGCGAGCCGATGCCGTGCCGGGCCGGTTTCGGGGGATCGGTAGAAACCCGCGTGCCGTACACGGTCGGGCGCGGATGGGCTGAGGAGGGACGGGGACGTAGGCTCGCCCAAGGATGAGTTCCAACCCTCATCAGGTCGTGATTGCAGGCGGTGGCGTCGCCGCCGTCGAGGCGTTGCTGGCCTTGCATGAACTTGCCGGCCACCGCGTCAAGCTGACGCTCGTCTCCCCCGAGCGGGAGTTCCTCTATCGCCCGGTGACGGTCGCCGAGGCGTTCGGCCGCGGCGAGGCACGGGCGTACTCCCTCATCGAGATCGTCGGCAACCGGGGCGACGGTCGGCTCGTGTCGGACGTGCTTGAGCGCGTCGAGCCCGACGATCGAGTCGCGCTGACCGGCCGTGGCGAGCGGATCAGCTACGACACGTTGATCGTCGCCGCTGGCGGGCGTCCGCGCGACCCGCTGCCCGGCGCTCTCACCTTTCGGGGCCGCCCGGACGTTGACGCGCTGCGCGATGTACTGGATGAGCTGGCCGACGGCCGCGCCCGGTCGGTCGCCTTCACGATGCCTTCCCAGCGTATGTGGGCGCTCCCGGTCTATGAGCTGGCGCTGATGACCGCCTCCCGCCTGCGCGACCGCGGCTCCGACGCGGAGGTGTGGCTCATCACGCCCGAGGAGGAGCCGCTTGAGCTGTTCGGACCTGCTGCCGCGGAGGCGATCGAGCCGATGCTCGCCGCCCGCGGGATCAGGCTCAGGACCTCCTCCCGTCCCGCGCTCGTGCGCGAGCATTCGCTGGTCCTAGCGGGCGGTGGAGAAGTTTCCGTCGACCGGGTGATAACGCTGCCGGAGCTGGAAGGGCCGGCGCTGGCCGGTCTACCGTGCGATGAGCACGGCTTCCTCCCGACAGATGCCCACGGTCGAGTACGAGGCGTCGATGACGTGTACGCGGCGGGTGACGCCACGGCCTTCCCGCTGAAGCAGGGAGGTCTCGCGGCTCAGCAAGCGGACGCTGTGGCCGAGTCGATCGCTGCCGAGCTGGGCGTCCCGATCACGCCCGTGCCGTTCGCCCCCGTGCTGCGCGGCCTGCTCTTGACCGGCGGTGCGCCGCTCTACCTCCGCGCTGAGCCCCAGCGGCTGCCGCGCCACGCGACGGTGGCGATCGAGGCCACCCGGCCGCGGAGTGCCACACGCGATGCGTCTGCCGCTGCGGGCCAGCCGTTGTGGTGGCCGCCGGCGAAGATCGCCGGTCGCTATCTCGGCCCGTTCCTTGCCACCGCGCGCCCGGAGCCGCTCGCCTCCGAGCTGCTGGCCGACCGGATCGCTGTTCCAGGCAGCCCAGCCTCCGAGGCCGAAGATCAGGACGCGCTTGAGCTGGCGCTGCTGCTGGCCGACTGCGATGCCCGCTGGGGTGACTACGCAGCCGCGCTGAACGCGCTCGACGCCGCACAGGCGCTCACAGGCACGCTGCCGCCTGAGTACGAGTGCAAGCGGCGCGAGTGGAGTGCCGCCGCCCGCGCGGCGTAGCGAGCCGAGGCGAGCGCGTTCCGTGTCATCGCGTCGTCGACAGGGTGCGCCCGTAACCGAACAGGGCTCTGTGGGCTCGGGGTCGGTGGGCCTCTACTTCAGCGACCCGGCCTGCCTCGAACACGATCCGCGGGTGCACATGCCTGAGCACCCGGACACGCCAGAGCGCCTGGAGGCGATCGAGCGGATGCTGGCCGAGCACGACTGGCTGGGCTGGGAGCGCCGGGCGGCGCCGCCCGCCGAGGGGGCGCATCTGGAGTTGATCCACAGCGCTCGCCATGTGCAGAGGATCAAGGAGCTGTCGCTGGCCGGTGGCGGCGCGATCGACCCGGACACGTTCGTCGGCGAGCCTTCTTATCGTGCGGCGCTGCACGCCGCCGGCGGCGCGTGCGAGATGACCAGAGCGCTGCTGGCGGGTGAGGCACGGCTCGGTTTCTGCGGCGTGCGTCCTTCTGGCCACCATGCCGAACCGGATCGCGCGATGGGCTTCTGCCTGTTCAACAACGTTGCGATCGCCGCGGAGCTGGCGATCCGAGAGCTGGGCGCTCGGCGGGTGCTGGTCCTGGATTGGGATGTGCACCACGGCAACGGGACCGCTGAGGCGTTCCGGCGCCGATCGGATGTTCTGTTCGTGAGCATCCATCAGGCGGGGATCTATCCGGGCACGGGCTCGATGAGCGACGTGGGCTCGGGTGCGGGCGAGGGCTACACGATCAACCTGCCTGTCCCGGCCGGCTCAGAGGAGGAGCTGTGGCTGTCGCTGATCGAGCACATCGTGCTTCCGGTCGCCGAGAGCTTTGCGCCGGAGCTCGTGCTGATCTCCGCCGGCTTTGACGCGCACCGTGAGGACCCGCTGGCTGGTTGTCGTCTGGAGGCCGGCTCATTCGCGGAGATGGCCCGCCATGTGCGGGGACTGGCCGTATCGCTCGGCGTGCCGCTCGGAGCCGTTCTGGAGGGCGGCTATCAGCCGGTTGCGCTGGCGGAGTGCGTTCGGGAGACGCTTGCCGCGCTCGCCTCCGCTGAGCCGGCGCAATCGGCGGCGCCGGAGCCGCTTTTGACATCGCGCGCCGCGGCGCACGTAGGCCACTACTGGCCTCTGTAGCAGCGTTGCCCCCCGCATGAGCACAGCGCACGCATCGAGGTCGGTCGGTCTCGCCGTCCACGTAGTTTCTCCCCGCCACCGCCAGGGGCAGCAACGGATGCACCGGGCGGCGCCGGGCGCGAGGCTGCGAACACCATGACGGTTACTTCACTGTCACAGGCACCCAGCGCCGTCGCAGATGTCGACGAGCCCGAGCTTGTCCGGCTGCGCGATGGCTCGCTGGTCACGCTGCGTCCCACTACGGCCACCGATGAGCCCGCGCTGCGCTCGTTCCTGGCGGGACTATGCCTGGAGGCGCGGCGTCTGCGGTTCTTCAGCGGCGCCGTGGACATAGGCTGTGCTGCTCATTTGGCGGCGGACACCAGCACGGGTCGCTTCGGGCTGGTTGCCCATGACGAGATGGGGGCGATGGTCGCTCACGCCCTGTATATCCAGCTGGATGGCACGCGGGCGGAAGTCGCGGTCGAGGTCGCCGATCATCTCCACGGCCGCGGCCTCGGGACGATCCTCATCGAACAGCTGGCGATCGTCGCCGAGCAGCGTGGGATCACGCATTTCGTAGCCGAGGTTCTCTGTGAAAACCGGGCGATGCTGGATGTCTTTCGAGAGGGCTTCGATGGGCGTGTGGTACGCCACGATGGGCCGGAGCAGAGGGTCGAGTTCCTCACCGCGGGCTGGCGACTGGCTCACAAACGCTTCGCATCGGATGCTCGGGCGTAGTGCCGAGCCCGAGCAGCGCGGCGTGCTCGCGTAGCTGATCGCGGGCGTCGGGGTGCGCGGCGTGCTCGATGATGAGGCGGGCCTGGGCGCGCTGGCTGCGTCCGAAGATGTGCGCGGCGCCCTGCTCGGTGATGACCGCGGAGTGCTGGAAGGAGGTCACGGGTCCGTCGAGGTGGGGCACGATTGTCGAGGTGTCGCTGCGTTCGTGCCAGGAGCGCAGCGCGATCACGGCGTGCCCGCCGGGCGAGTGCAGGGCGCCCTCAACGAAGTCGGGCTGGCCACCGAAACCTGAGTAAACGCGCCCGCCGATGTGGCTTGCGCCGGCCTGGTCGTGAAGATCGACCTGCAGCGCCGTGTTGACCGAGATCATCTGAGCTCGTGCCGCAATCCGCGAGGGATCGTTGGTCGTCTCGGTGCGCGTCATGCGAAGCCTGGGGTTGTGGTGAACCCACTCGTACAGCTCCCTGGAGCCGAACATGAAGGAGCACACGATCGGCCGTTTACGGTCGAGTGCCCCGGCTTGCTCGAGGCCCATCACCCCGTCGGAGATCATCTCCGACCAGATCGCCAGGTTGCGTCGGCTGACGAGTGCGCGCAGCGTCGCATCGGGGACCTGGCCGATCCCGAGCTGCAGGGTGGCGTCGTCTCCCACGAGATCGGCGACGCGCTCGGCGATCGTCTGCGCATAGTCGTGGTTGGCGCCGATGGCCGGGGTCGGGAGGTCTTGCTGGGCCTCGACGGCGAGGTCGATGAGGTCTTCGGCCAGCTCGCCGTCGCCGAGGGTGTAGGGCATGTCGGAGTTCAGCTGGGCGATGACGAGCCCGCCGCGGGCGCGTACATGCTCGACGGCCGCCGGCAGGATGTTCACCTCGATCCCGAGCGAGACCTTCCCCTTGTGTGGCGTGGAGGTGTGCAGCAGCACCACGTCGGGCGGGCGCAGCGTGCTGAACAGCCTGGGTACGAGTGAGAGGCGCATCGGCAGGTAGTCCAGTCGCTCGCCGGTGTCGCGCATCCCCGGCCCCACGAACGGCGTCTCGAAAATGACGCCCTCGCGGGCGGGCAACGGGGCCTGAGCGGCGAGCATGAACAGGCGGTAGCGCTCCACCGCGCCCTCCAGGGCGTCGAGCAGGACCCGAGGGGTCCCGAGGTTCCCGCTGGCGACTACCCGCGGCTCGCCGGCGCTAAGCGCGGCGAGCGCCGTGTGCAAGTCGCGCTGGGAGATCACCTTCATCCGACGTTCAACACTACGCGCCCGCGGCGAGCACGGTCATGGGTGGGAACTACCGAGTTCGTTCAGGGAGGAGTGCGGTAGGCGCCCGCGCCGGCGGCGAGTTGACTTGTAAGCGGTCAGAGCGACCGCGATCGAGCAGCCACGACACAGGAGGAACTAACAATGAGCGTCTCGCCCCCAGCACCTGCCATGTCCGGCCTGGAGCTGGTCCGCTCGTTCGCGCAGCTCGGCCGTGAGGATGTGCAGTTCGCGGGCGGCAAGGGCGCGAACCTGGGTGAGCTGACCCGCGCGGGTCTGCCCGTGCCAGAGGGCTTCGTCATCGGTGCCCCAGCCTACGCGGCGTTCTGCGCTGAGAGCGGGCTGCGCGAGCGCCTCGCGGAGTTGCTTGACGACGTGGATGTCGAGGACACCGCGGCTTTGCAGGCGGCGAGCGTTGCCGCACGAGAGATGGTCGACGCTACCCCGATGCCGGAGGTTCTGCAGCGCGAGATACGCTCGCGCTACGAGCAGCTTGTGGGCGAGGACGCCGAGGGGCCTGTGGCCGTGCGCTCCTCAGCGACGGCGGAGGACACCGCCGAGACCTCGTTCGCGGGAATGAACGAGACCTTCCTGAACGTCCGCGGCTCAAACGCGGTGATCGACGCGGTGCGCGATTGCTGGCGGTCGTTGTTTGGGACGCGCACTATCTACTACTGCGGCATCAACGGCTTCGCACAGGCGGATATGGACATCGCGGTCGTCGTGCAGCGCCAGGTAGCCTCCACGCGCGCCGGCGTGATGTTCACCGTCAACCCCGCGACGGGCGAGCGCAACGAGCTCGTGATCGAGGGGTCCTTCGGTCTCGGCGAGGCCGTCGTCTCAGGCTCGGTCTCACCCGATCGCTACGTGGTGAGGAAGGACCCGGCGTCGGTGTGGCGCCGCGACGTTCACTGCAAGGAGCTGGCGATCGAATATGACGCTGAGGGTGGCACTCGCACGCGGCCCCTCTCGCACGAGGAGGGTCTGCGTCCCACGTTGGATGAGCGGGAGGTCATGGCTGTGGCCGCGCTTGGCCTGCGCATCGAGGAGCACTACAGCTCACCGCAGGACACCGAGTGGGCGTTTGACCCCGACGGGAAGCTGTGGATGCTGCAGAGCCGTCCGATCACCACGCTCCATGACGAGCAGCAGCCCATACCCAGCGCTGGCGTAGCGCGGTCTGAGCAGCCGCAGACGGTGCTCTTGCGTGGGCTGGGCGGAGCGCCGGGCAGCGCGAGCGGCGCCGCTCGCGTGCTCACCTCGGTCGCCGACGCCGCCGCGCTCGGCAACGGGGATGTGCTTGTCACCCACATGACCTCCCCTGATTGGCTGCCGCTGCTGCGCCGCGCGGCCGGCGTCGTCACCGACTCGGGCGGCATGACCTGCCACGCCGCGATCGTCTCACGCGAGCTTGGCATCCCCTGCGTAGTCGGCACCGGCGAAGCGACCAGCAAGCTGCGCGACGGCGAGATCGTGACCGTCGATGCGACTCGCGGGCTCGTATTGGAGGGCGCATGTGCACCCGAGCTCGCGCGGGTGCCCTCCGGTGGCCAGCAGGCCGCGAGGGTCAGCCTGGGTGCATCCTCGGCGGCTGCCGTGACGGCGACGCAGATCCTCGTGAACCTATCTGAGCCCTCGCAGGTGCAGCGGGTCAAGGACCTGCCGGTCGACGGTGTTGGCTTGTTGCGGGCGGAGATGATGGTGCTGGAGGCGCTGGCGGGCGATCATCCCCGCACGCTGCTCGAGGAGGGCCGGGGCGAGGAGCTTGTCGCCCGCATGGCCGAGGGTTTGAGCGCGTTCGCGGTCGGCTTCGCGCCGCGGCCCGTGACCTACCGCACGATCGACTTTCGCACCAACGAGTTCTCCGGGCTGCGCGGCGGAGAGCGCTTTGAGCCCCAGGAGGCCAACCCGATGATCGGCTACCGCGGCGCGCTGCGCTACACCCGCGAGCCGGATGTCTTCGCGCTTGAGCTGGAGGCGGTGCGCAGGGTGTGGGACGCCGGCCAGCACAACCTGCACGTGATGCTCCCGTTCGTGCGCACCGCCCGAGAGCTGCGCCGCTGCCGTGACCTGATCGCCGAGTCGGGGCTGCTTGACCGGCCCGGCTTCGAGCTGTGGGTGATGGCGGAGGTCCCCTCGGTGCTGTTCAACCTCTCCGAGTACGCGGCGCTCGGCGTGAGCGGCATCTCGATCGGCTCCAACGACCTCACCCAGCTGCTGCTTGGCGCCGACCGTGACAACGAGGTGCTGGCTGAAACGTTCGACGAGCGCGACCCTGCGGTCACGACGTATTTGCGGGAGCTGATCCCGCGTGCCCGCGGGCTGGGGTTGCGCACCTCGATCTGTGGGCAGGCGCCGTCGGTGTATCCCGAGTACGCAGAGCTGCTGGTGCGCGCGGGCATCGACGCGATCTCAGTCAACGTCGATGTGATCGACCGCACCCGAGCGCTGGTGGCCGCGGCGGAGCAGCGCGTGATGCTCGACTTCGCACGCGCGCACGACACCGCTGCTGAGCGGGCCACCGTTCCCGGCGCGCATCTCGGGACCCGGTGATGTTGCAGGTCCGTATCCACGGCCGCGGCGGGCAGGGCGTCGTCACCGCCGCGGAGCTGCTGGCGCTCGCGGCGTTCGATGAGGGCCGCTACGCGCAGGCGTTCCCGAGCTTCGGCTCAGAGCGTATGGGTGCGCCCGTTGTGTCGTTCTGCCGGATCGACGAGCGTGAGATCCGTGTGCGGGAGCCTGTGATGGCGCCCGACGTGCTGATCGTCATCGACCCGACGCTGCTGCACCAGGTGGACGTGTTCGGCGGCCTTGCCCCGGAGGGGTTCATCCTCATCAACACCACACGGAGCTTTGACGAGCTCGGCCTGGGCGAGTTCGTGGCAGGGTTCCGTCACGAGCGGCTCTTGACCGTGCCCGCCGGCGAGCTGGCACGCGAACACGCTGGGCGGCCAATCGCCAACGCAGCGCTGCTCGGCGGTTTCGCGGCGCTCAGCGGGCTGGTCTCGCTGGACGCTGTAGTGAAGGCGATCCGCGAGCGCTTCACCGGGAATATCGGCGAGGGCAATGTGGCGGCGGCGATGGCAGCCTACGCCTGGGTCGCTGACGAGCGTAGGGAGTTGAGCGGTGCTGCGTCAGGTTGAGGGATCGCGTGCGGTAGCGGAGGCGGTGGCGTTGTGCCGGCCGGAGGTCATCTGCGCCTACCCGATCTCGCCGCAGACGCACATCGTGGAGAACCTTTCCCAGCTGGTGAAGACGGGCGAGCTTTCGCCGTGCGAGTTCGTGAACGTTGAGTCGGAGTTCGCCGCGATGTCGGTGGCGATCGGCGCATCAGCGACCGGCGCGCGGGCGTACACGGCGACGGCGAGCCAGGGGCTCTTGTATATGACAGAGGCGCTCTACAACGCTTCGGGGCTCGGTCTGCCGATCGTGATGACTGTCGCCAACCGCGCGATCGGCGCCCCGATCAACATCTGGAACGACCACTCGGATTCGATGTCGCAGCGAGATTCGGGCTGGATACAGCTCTACGCCGAGACCAACCAAGAGGCGCTCGACCTGCACATCCAGGCGTTCGCCCTGGCCGAGCAGCTTTCCACTCCGGTGATGGTCTGCATGGACGGATTCATTCTCACGCACGCCGTCGAGCGTCTGGAGATTCCCACGCAGGAGCAGGTCGATGGGTTCCTGCCGGCGTTTGAGCCGCGGCAGGTGCTCGACCCGGATGAGCCGGTGTCGATCGGCGCGATGGTCGGCCCCGAGGCGTTCATGGAGGTGAAGTACCTCGCGCACGCCAAGCAGATGCAGGCCCTGCAGCTGATCCCCGAGATCGCCGGCGAGTTTCAGCGCGCGTTTGGACGCGACTCCGGTGGCCTGATTCGCACCTACCGCAGCGAGGACGCCGACACGATTGTGGTGGCGCTCGGGTCGGTGTTGGGGACGATCAAGGACACGATCGACGAGCTGCGCGAGCAGGGCGTGAAGATCGGGGCGGTCGGGATCTGCTCCTTCCGGCCCTTCCCGCTCGATGCGTTGCGAGCGGCGGTGGGTCATGCCGAGCGTGTGGTGGTGTTGGAGAAGGCGCTCGCGGTCGGCATCGGCGGGATCGTCTCCGCGAACGTGCGCATGGCGCTCGCCGGCATCCAACTGCACGGCTACACGGTGATCGCTGGCCTCGGCGGACGGCCGATCACCAAGTCCTCGCTGCACAGTCTGTTCACCGACGCGGCAGCCGACCGTCTGGAGGCGTTGACGTTCCTGGACATGGACTGGGATGTCGTGAACCGGGAGCTTGAGCGGATGGGCGCCTCGCGGGCCTCGGGTCCGCACGCCGAGAACATTCTGCGCGACCTCGGCACGGTCGCCGCGGGGCCGGTGTGAGGAGCAGACAGGCATGACCGCCCCCGCGATTCGCTTCTACCAGACCGGCAGCTTCGCCGTTGGCAACCGGCTGCTCGATCCTGAGCAGCGCTCGGTGCAGGCGGGTGATGAGCGCACCAACTCGATCACGTGCGGGCACCGTGCTTGCCAGGGCTGCGGGGAGGCGCTCGGCGCACGCTATGCGCTTGACGCGGCGATGCGAGCCACGGGCGGGCGGATGATCGCCGCGAATGCGACCGGCTGCCTGGAGGTGTTCTCGACGCCCTACCCGGAGAGCTCGTGGCGGATACCGTGGATTCACTCGCTGTTCGGGAACGCGCCCGCCGTCTCGACGGGCATCGCCGCCGCGCTGCGCGCCAAGGGCCGTGAGGACATCCGGGTCGTCGGTCAGGGCGGTGATGGCGGCACCGTCGATATCGGGATGGCGTGCCTGTCGGGGATGTTCGAGCGAAACGATGACGTGCTCTACATCTGTTACGACAACGAGGCGTATATGAACACGGGCGTGCAGCGCTCGGGCGCGACGCCGCCCGCGGCGCGCACAGCGACCACGCAGGCCGTCGGCCCGGAGCCGGGCAATGTGTTCGGGCAGGGCAAGAGCGCGCCGCTGATTGCGATGGCGCACGAGATCCCCTACGTGGCGACTGCGACCGTCGCCGAGCTGCGCGACCTGGAGGCGAAGGTGCAGACCGCGATGGGGCTGCGAGGCGCGCGCTACCTGCACGTGTTCGTCCCCTGTCCGTTGGGCTGGGGCAGCGCGTCGAAGGACACGATCAGGATTGCCCGTTTGGCGAAGGAGTCGGGCATCTTCCCGGTGTTCGAGGCGCGCGACGGAGAGCTGTGCGGTGTCTCTGAGATTCGTCGGCAGGTGCCCGTCGAGGAGTACCTGCGGCCACAGAAGCGCTTCGCGCACCTATTCGAGCCCGAGCTGCACAGCGGGGTGATCGCGCGCATCCAGGCCGGCGCGGATCGCAACATCCGCCGCTTCGGCCTGCTCGGCGGGCGCCCCGGCCTCGCTGAGCGCCGTGACGAGCAAGGGGCGGTGAGCAACGGTGGATAAGCCGTTTGCGATCACGCTGGACGTTGGATCGAGTCTTGCCAACAAGACGGGCTCCTGGCGGCAGGAGCGGCCCGTGTATGTGCACAGGCTGCCGCCGTGCAATCACGGCTGCCCGGCCGGCGAGAACATTCAGCAGTGGCTTTACCACGCCGAGTCCGGCGACTACGAGACCGCGTGGCGGGAGCTGGTCAAGGACAACCCGCTGCCCGCTGTGATGGGCCGCGTCTGCTACCACCCATGCGAGACCGCCTGCAACCGCGCGCAGCTGGACGATCCCGTAGGCATCCACGGCGTCGAGCGATTCCTCGGCGACGAGGCGATCCGCCAGGGCTGGCGACTGACCGTAGACGCCGAGCCGACCGGCAAGCGTGTGCTCGTCGTCGGCGCCGGTCCCTCCGGCCTGTCGGCGGCTTACCAGCTCGCGCGGCGCGGGCACGAGGTTACGATCCGCGACGCGGGGCCGGTCGCCGGCGGCATGATGCGCTTCGGCATCCCCACATACCGTTTGCCGCGGGATGTTCTGGACGCCGAGATCGCGCGCATCCTTGACCTCGGGGTCACGCTCGAACTGGACAGCAAGGTCACGAGCATCCTCGATGCGATGCGAGACGGCGGGTTCGACGCGGCGTTTCTGGCCGTCGGTGCGCACATCGGCAGGCGTGCATACATTCCCGCCGGGGAGGCCGCGCACATCCTGGACGCGGTGACGCTGCTGGCAAGCATGGAGGGCCAGGAGCGCCCGTTGCTCGGCCGTCGCGTGGTCGTCTACGGCGGCGGGAACACGGCGATGGATGCCGCGCGCACCGCCAAGCGCCTCGGGGCGAGCGATGCGATCGTCGTCTACCGCCGCACACGCGAGCGGATGCCCGCCCACGACTTCGAGGTCGAGGAGGCGCTGCAGGAGGGCGTGATGATGAAGTGGCTCTCCACGATCAAGCACGCCGATGAGGGCAAGCTGCTGCTGGAGCGGATGGAGCTGGACGAGACGGGCTTTCCGCAGCCCACCGGCGAGACCGAGGAGCTGCAGGCCGACTCGCTGGTGCTCGCGCTCGGCCAGGAAGCCGACCTCTCGCTGCTCGACGGCGTGCCGGGCCTACAGGTCGAGGATGGTGTCGTTCAGGTCGATGAGCGCATGATGACCGGCCACGAGGGCATCTTCGCCGGCGGGGACATGGTGCCGGCCGAGCGCACCGTTACCGTCGGCATCGGGCACGGCAAGCAGGCCGCCCGCAACATCGACGCCTGGCTTGCCGGCCGCGAGTTCACGCACCCTGCGGTCGGAGAGCTTGCAGACTTCCCGACGCTGAACACCTGGTACTACGCCGACGCACCATTGACCGTCGCGCCGCAGTTGGACATCATCCGCCGGCAGTCCACCTTCGATGAGGTGACACAGGGCCTGGATGAGACCAACGCGCTGTTTGAGGCGCGTCGCTGCCTGTCCTGCGGCAATTGCTTCGGCTGTGATAACTGCTATGGCGTGTGCCCCGATAACGCGGTCCTCAAGGTCGATGAGGGCGATGGCTATGCGTTCGATCTCGACTACTGCAAGGGCTGTGGAATCTGTGTGCAGGAGTGCCCCTGTGGTGCGATCGAGATGATCCCCGAGGATGTATGAACATCCGACGAGACAGAATGTGAAAGACCTATCGGGCAGTAGAGTGGAACGGATGGGAAGGCAGGCAGGCGTCGTGCTCTACGTGCTCGCGCTGGTAGCCGTCGTGGTCGCCGTGGACGTCTTGTTCTTCAGGCATCGGTTCTGGGAGCGCCTGATCGTCAACGTCGGGATTGTCCTGGTGTTCGCGGCGTTCTATTTGAGGTTCGTGAAGCGAGCATGAGCGGAACGCCCCCGATGCACGCAGCCAACGACAACGCCGCGCGGACAGGTCTTCGCGGGTGGTGGGCATCCCCTCCGCGATCCGGCTTGCAACGCCTGATCAATCCGTGGGAGTACCGCCACCTCCGCGCTTTTGGCCTCACGCGCATTGCCGGTAGCTTCGTTGCGGCCACCGCGGGCGTCGTGTGCCTCTCCTACGCCGCCTACGGATGGGGAGCCTTCTTCCTGGTTATTGGCGTGCTGAACCTCGCGGGTGGCTACTGGTACATCACTATCGCTCGCTCCTCATCTCCGCGAGCCTGAGCCCGCTGGGGAATGCGTCAACCGGCGGCGGCGTGCGCGTGCCCATGACCGTTGGGGCCGGTGAGCTTGTAGGCGCGTAGTGAGCGCTGTACGTCGGTGATCGAGACCAGCCCGACGGGTCGGCCGTCGGCGTCGATGACCACGGCACGCCCGAACCTGGAGAACGCAGGCCGCTCAAGCAGTCGTGCCACGTCCTCCTCGGTGTGCACGATCAAGGCGGGGTCGCAGT